>NZ_CALSAL010000019.1:0-3019 GCF_943372955.1 Polaromonas sp. YR568 | reverse complement strand
GCAATAAACCCAACCGCACCAGCCACAGACAAGTTGTAGCTGAGCAAGTACAGCAACCAAATACCTCCCACGAGAGCGAACGGCAGAGTTGCCATGATCAGCAAGGCCTCGTCAAAGCGCTTGAAGGTCAGATACAGCAGGACAAAGATGATGAGTAGCGTAAAAGGAACCACCACCTTGAGCTTGGCGGTCGCACGCTCCAAAAACTCAAACTGTCCAGACCAGGAAACAGAGTAACCGGGCGGAAGTTTCACCTGAACATTGACAGCTTTTTGCATGTCTTGTACTGCTGATCGTAAATCGCGTCCACGGATGTCAACATACACCCAGCCGGACAGGCGAGCGTTTTCGCTGCGCAGCATTGGCGGGCCATCAGTGATGCGCACATCAGCCACGTCAGACAACACCAGCCGCTGCCCACGCTCGGTGACAAACGGAAGGTTGCGCAACTTATCGATGGAGTCCCGTAGTTCACGGGGATAGCGCATGTTGATGGGAAAGCGCTGCAGGCCTTCCACAGTCTCGCCGATGTTCTCGCCACCGACTGCCGTGCTGATGATCGACTGCACATCGGCAATGTTCAGCCCAAAGCTGGCTGCCGCATCCCGGCGGATGTTGACGTCGACGTAACGGCCTCCCGTCAAACGCTCGGCCAAGGCGCTGCTGACGCCTGGCACGTCTTTCAGTGCCTTTTCAATCTCGCCAGTGAGCCGGTCAATGGTGACCAGATCAGTGCCTGCCACCTTGACGCCGACGGGGCTTTTAATGCCGGTGGCCAGCATATCAATGCGGTTTCGGATGGGTGGTACCCAAATGTTGGCCAAGCCAGGAACCTTGACGATCCGGTCAAGCTCTTCGACCAGCTTGTCCTGCGTCATCCCTGCTCGCCATTGATCGCGTGGCTTGAACTGAATGGTGGTTTCGAACATCTCCATGGGGGCGGGATCGGTGGCGGTTTCTGCGCGGCCGGCCTTGCCATAGACAGTGGCCACCTCGGGCACTGTCTTGATCAGTCGGTCGGTTTGTTGCAACAGTTCACTGGCTTTGCCAGCCGACAGACCTGGCAGTGCAGAGGGCATGTAGAGCAAGTCCCCTTCGTCCAGTCGCGGCATGAATTCACCACCGATATGCTGTAACGGCCAGAGGCTGATGACCAAAACGGCACCAGCGGCCACCAAAGTCAGTTTGGGCGCACGCAGTACCACTTCCAGCATGGGCCGATAGATCGCGATCAGCAGCCGGTTCAAGGGATTGGACTTTTCGTCTGGTATCCGACCCCGGATCAGGTAACCCATCAGGACTGGAATCAGAGTGACCGACAGCCCAGCGGCTGCGGCCATGGCATAGGTTTTCGTGAATGCCAGCGGGGAGAACAGACGTCCTTCCTGTGCCTCCAGCGTGAAGACCGGGATAAACGACAAAGTGATGATGAGCAGTGAGAAGAACAAGGCGGGTCCGACTTCAGCCGCAGCCTCACCGATGACGCGCCACCGCGCTTCGCCCTCCAGCTTTTCGGTTGGATGGTCGTGGGCCCAATGCTCCAGATGCTTGTGGGCGTTCTCGATCATGACGACTGCGGCATCCACCATGGCGCCGATGGCGATCGCGATGCCGCCCAGCGACATGATGTTGGCATTGACGCCTTGGTAATGCATGACGATGAAGGCCGCCAGGATGCCCAAAGGCAGGGAGATGATCGCCACGAAAGCCGAACGGAGGTGGAACAGGAAGATGAAGCACACCACGGCGACCACCAAGAACTCCTCCAGCAGCTTGAAGCTCAGGTTATCCACAGCGCGGTTGATGAGGCCGGATCGGTCGTATACCGGCACAATTTCCACGCCTTGCGGCAGGCTGGACTGCAACGAGGCCAGCTTGGCCTTGACCGCTGCAATGGTTTCCAGTGCATTTTTTCCTGAGCGCATCACAATCACACCGCCGGTGGCTTCTCCTTCTCCGTCAAGCTCACCAATACCTCGGCGCATTTCCGGCCCGATCTGTATTCGTGCGACATCTCCCAGCCTCACAGACACGCCCGCCGGCGTCGTCATCAGGGGGATCGCCCGAAAATCGTCCAGACTCTGAAGGTAGCCTGACGCCCGCACCATGTATTCAGCCTCTCCCAATTCAAGAACCGACCCGCCGGCTTCCTGGTTGGACTTCTGGATGGCCTCGACCACTTTGGAGTGGGGGATGGCATAGGCTGCCAGCTTGTCGGGGTTGAGCACCACCTGGTACTGCCGAACCATGCCTCCCACTGACGCTACCTCAGCGACGTTGGGGACGGTTTTGAGTTCGTACTTCAGGAACCAGTCCTGAAGCGCGCGGAGTTGCCCGGCGTCCTGGGTCCCGCTGCGGTCAATCAGGGCGTATTGGTAAATCCAGCCGACGCCGGTGGCATCTGGCCCGAGTGACGCCTTCGCGGCGGCAGGCAGGCGCGATTGCACCTGGTTGAGGTACTCCAGCACCCTTGAACGCGCCCAGTACATGTCCGTGCCGTCTTCGAACAGCACATAGACAAAGGAGTCGCCAAAGAAGGAGTAGCCGCGTACCGTCTTTGCCCCCGGCACTGAGAGCATGGTCGTGGTCAAAGGGTAAGTGACCTGGTTTTCAACAATCCGCGGCGCTTGCCCTGGATAAGTAGTCCGGATGATGACTTGAACGTCGGACAGGTCCGGCAAGGCGTCCAGCGGTGTTTTGAGTACTGAATAAACACCCCAGGCCCCAATCATCAAGGTGGCAAGCAGTACCAAAAAACGGTTGACGATAGACCAACGGATTAACTGCGCGATCACTTTTTGCTCCCTGGTGCGGCAGGTGCGACGGGTGTGGCAGTCGCTGGGGTAGCGTCTGGAGAGATGCGCGTGAGTTGGGGTAACCCATCTGCGTCCATGTAGAACTCAAAGTTAACGCTGTCTCCGGGCTCAAGTCGGCGTGGAAGGGCATTGGGTGGCGGCGCTTTGAAATCCATGGTCATCGCCCCCCACTTGATGGATGGGATCGGACCATGGGTCAGCGT
>NZ_CALSAL010000018.1:0-5895 GCF_943372955.1 Polaromonas sp. YR568 | reverse complement strand
CACAGGGCCGACGGTCCGGTGCTGGTGGAGCGCGCTCGCAGTGCCTTTACCGGCACCACGTTTCGTTGGCTCAACCCGGTAGGGGTGGCCGATTTCGACGCCGACGGGCGTCTGGACCTGGCCATGGTCCTCACGCCGCACATCGGCGGCGAATTGCAGCTTTTGCACTACCGTCCTCCGCTGCTGGTGCCGTATGCGCGCGCGCTCGATGTGTCCAATCACCGCATGGGCGCGGTTGAGCAGAGCCTTGCCGTTGTCGTTCAATCGAAGGAACACCGCCCCACTGTGCTGGTGCCCGACATGACGCTTCGGGCATTGCATGCGTTGCGCTGGGACGCGCCGGGGCGCTGGACCGAGCTGGGCGATGTGATGCCGCTGCCTGGGCGTATCGAGCGCATGTCGCCTGTGCCCGGCGGCGCCTGCGCATTACTGGACGACGGCCGCTTGCTGCGCGTGATGCTCACGCACTGACGGACGCGACAGCGCGCGAGAGAGCGCTGCCGCGCTCTGGTAGCCCGAGGCCTGCGCTGCCTGCTTCAAACCCCTCCCAGCGATGACCTCACTGCGCGCAATGGCCAGGCGCACCACCTGCAGGTAGCGACCGGGCGGCAGACGCATGACGGCATGGAAGTGCTTGGCGAAGGCGGTGCGCGACATGCCCGCTTCCACGGCCAGTCGCTCCAGCGTCCAGTGCGCCTGCGGCCTTACATGGATGGCCACCAACGCCCGCGCCAGCCGTGGATCGGCCAGACCGCTCAGGACCCCACCCACCGTGCTGGTGGGGCGGGCCACCAACTGGCGCAGCACCCCAATGAACAGGATGTCGCCCGCGCGGTGCAACAGCGCCGGTTGCCCACAGCGCGGCTGCTCCAGCTCGGCCGCGATGAGGCCGACGGTATGCAACAGCGACGTCTCGGCGTCAACCAGCGGGATGACGAAGGGCTCGTCGAAGGCGTCCAGCAAAAGGCGTGCCGCAGGCCCGCGCAAGCAGGCCTCGACGAGCACGATGCTCACCGGGACGGTGCCGTCCTCCGGCGTCAGGCAATGGTGCGTATCTGATCGGCAGATCACCAGGGATGGCGATGCGAGGCCCTCGTGCCGGCCATCCTGCTGCAAGCTCGCGCGACCACTCATCAGCAGGTAAAGCCGCAAGGAGGGCCGCAAGGTGGGCATGGGCCCTGTTGAAGGGGGGAGAGCCGGGGCCGCGCTGAGGTGGCGCACGGTGACCTCGGGCGCCAGGCCCTCCAGCAATGCAGACAGGCGATCGAGGCGGGGAACTGGCACTGCGGCGTGCGACATAGTGGTCATTTGCACGAAATGCAATTGAAAGTGGATAAACGATTGCAGAAAATACTCGATAGTCTAGCTTTACACAACGCCGCCCACCGAGTTACACCCGTCCCCCAGTCCTAGGAACCCACTATGTCTACCCACGCTCTCATGCCCCGCCAGCCCGTTCCCGCCCTTGCCCTGCCCCTGGTTGGCGGCGGGCGATTCGTCCTGGGTGCCGAGCTGCCCCAGCGCTTCGACCTGATCGTGTTTTACCGCGGGCTGCACTGCCCGATCTGTGCCAAATACCTGATCGAACTCGAGCGCCTCGCGCCTGAGTTCGCCCAACGCGGCGTGAGTGTTCTTGCCGCCAGCAGCGACGACGCCGAGCGTGCGCAGGCCATGGCCACCAAGGTGAACGCAGCGAAAGTGCGTTTTGGCTACGGGCTGGGCCTGGCCAACGCGCGCCAGTGGGGCCTGTACCTCAGCACATCGCGCGGCACCACCTCTATCGGCATCGAGGAGCCAGCGCTGTTCAGTGAGCCCGGAGTGTTTCTGGTGAAACCCGACGGCACCCTTTACTACGGTGCAGTACAGACCATGCCCTTCGCCAGGCCCGCCTTCCAGGACCTGCTTGGGGCCATTGACTTTGCCATCGCAATGGACTACCCGGCACGCGGTGATTACGTGGGTCCGGTCTGAACCCCTGAACGCACAAAGGTGCTGTGCGGGCACAGCCTAGGGGAAGGGCGCTCTTCGGAGGCAGCAGCGGCTAAGCGTCCGCATGGTGGGCTGCTTGCGTCGCCCCTTGGGGCTCCTGTTGAACGACGGCTCACTCGAGTGGATGAAGACCGCTTCTGGCCCGATTGCCGCTTTCCACATATTACCAAGATGAGTTGGACAGCACATCACTCAAGCAAGCAAGCAAGCGGCCGACGATATGCCCAAGAGACGCTTTACGCCGTACCTTGTCAAACTTTGCAAACATGTATCCAATCATCAAGGGCGCGAATGCAACCCTGCACCGGGCCAAATTTCTCAGGAGCGAAGATGCGCGAATCCCTCGAGACAGACTACCTGGTGATCGGTACCGGCGCAGCCGGCATGGCCTTCACTGACACCTTGCTCAGCCACTCCGATGCAACCGTCACCCTGGTTGATCGACGTCACACACCCGGTGGTCACTGGATCGACGCTTACCCGTTCGTACACCTGCATCAGCCGTCTGCGTTTTACGGCGTGTCGTCTGTGCCTCTGGGGCGTGGTGCTGTGAACCAGACCGGCATAAACGCCGGTTTTCATGAGGCCGCGGGGGCGGACGAGCTGTGCGCCTACTACGCGCAAGTGATGAATCAGCACTTCCTGCCTACCGGGCGCGTGCGCCACCATCCCTGCAGTGATTACTCCGTCGGGTCAGACGGACGCCACCTCATCACCTCGCGCTTGACAGGCGACGTGCAAGAGGTGCGTGTGCAGCGCAAGCTTGTCGATACTGGATATCTTGAAGGACGCATACCCGCCACCAGCCCGCCGCCCTTTGAGGTAGCCGAGGGCGTTCGCTGCGTGCCTGCGGGCGACATCGTGCGCGTGGCAGAGCGGCCCGATCGATACGTCATCATCGGTACCGGCAAGACAGCGCTCGACACCTGTGTCTGGCTGCTATCGCAAGGCGTGTCCGCTAGCGCTATTCAATGGATCAGGCCGCGCGAAGGCTGGTGGCTGAACCGGCGGTTCAATCAGCCGGGAGAAGGACTTCCCGAATTCTTTGCTGGCATCGGCCTGCAGTTCAAGGCCATGGCGCAGGCCACGTCTGTGGACGATGTATTCGCCCGGCTCGAAGCCGACGGCTTTTTTCTGCGGGTCGACACTACGGTGGTGCCCACCATGAGCCGCGGTGCCATGGTCAGCGAGGCTGAGCTGGCTCTGCTGCGCCAGATCGGTGACGTCGTACGACACGGACATGTACGCCGCATTGAACGTGATCGGATCGTGTTTGACGGTCACTCGATCCCCACCAGCCCGAGAACACTGCATGTCCACTGTGCTGCCGTGGGACTGGCACGCCCAGTGCCACGGCCGATTTTTGAAGCCGATCGTGTGACGCTCCAGCCCCTGTTTTGGAGCTTTGCCTGCTACCCGGCTGCGCTGCTTGGCGTGGTCGAGGCCACTATCGCCGACACCGACGAAAAGAACCGCTTGTGCCCGCCGATCCGTTACTGGGACGAGCCACGCGACTACCTATCGTCCTACCTCGCGCTGCTGGCCCACGAGCGTGCACGTGCGGCATATCCTGAAGTTAACGCTTGGGCCAAAGGCACACGGCTCAACCCCCTATCGGACTTGGGCGTGCATCGCGGACACCCACTGGTTACGCAGACATGGGGCGAGCTGAAGCAATACGGCGGCGCCGCCGCAGCCAACCTTGTCAGTCTGCTGCGATGACGCATGCGCAATAACCACGAACAGAGACGGGCTTAGGGAGCTCAATCTGGTTTGAGTGATTTGCGCTCACGCTTGGAATTGGGCCGCAAGCCGCTATCGCGACGCTGCAGACATTTATGCACATGGAGGCCACCGCCGCGGCTGTTCTCGCGCTGGTGACGAAGAAGTCATGGGACTTGTTGATGGATTTGCGCGTGATGGTCTGTGATCAGCCGCAGCAGCTTTTGGATCCTGTCGCCTGCACTGGAGGGCACGGGACAGTCGCGTAGGAGCAATAGACGCAGCAGTCGCCAGCCTTGGGTTTGAGCACCGTGCCGCAACCCTTGCAGTCGTAAAACCACTGGCAGGTGTCGGTGGGCATCGTCTCGTCCTTTGAGTGGCCGCACTCGGGGCAGGTAATCGTGGAGGCGAGCTCGGGCTCGGCGATCACTTCGCGGCCTTTAGCGGCGAAGAGGGAAAACCCGCGTCGGCAGTGGCCTTCGACAACGCTGCAAGGTCCGTCTTCGCGTCGTCGTAGACGACCGTGGTCTGCCGCTTGGCCAAGTCGCTTTTGATCGACGTGACACCCGGTACCTTCGTGAGCGCAGCCTTGATGGTCACAGGGCAGGATGCGCAGCTCATGGTTGGAACAGACAACGTCGCCGTCTGGGGCGCGGCGAAGGCTTGACCGGTTAGAAACGCGAGGATCAGGAAGGCAGATTTCATTGGGTTGTCCTTAGTAAAACAAGGGGGCGGCCATTGGGAAGCCGAGAACGAGGACAAGCAGCGCGGCGACGGTCAGAAAGATCGCTTTTTGCACGCGTTTTGCCGTGGGCGCCGCACAAGCGCGGTCGTCGGCGCAGTCCGGAGCACGCCAGATCCTTCGCCAAGCCAGAAACAGAGCACCTGCGGCTGCGGCGAGGAAGATCGGCTGATAGGGCTCGAAGGCGGCGAGCTGGCCGATCCACGCACCGGAGATACCGAGCAGGACGAGCGCCAGTGGCGCGACGCAGCAGGCGGAAGCCAGCAAAGCCGCCGCCGCGGCAGCACTCAGCGCTAGCGAACTCGCGCGCCGGGCGTGGTCAGGAGGGGGAGTTTCAATATCCATGCGCCTAGCGTAAGACCGTAGTGGACTACGGAGTCAAGCCCTTAGACGAAAATGGCTTTGCCGGTTCACCAAGTTCAGCCAGCGGCGTGAAACGCGGCGATCAGGGGGCATGACACCTTCCCGCGACCGACGTGGCAAGCCTCGACCAGGCCGGACAGGGCCGTCTCCATGCGGGAAAGTTCCGCAAGTTTGCGGCGAATGTCGGCAAGCTTTGATTCCGCCAAGGAGCTGGCCTCCTTGCAATGCGCGCCGTCTTCCAGCCGCAGCAGTTCAGCGACCTCGTCCAAGCTAAACCCAAGACTTTGGGCGGACTTCACGAACCGAAGCCGCTGGACGTCTGATGCGCCATATCGCCGTATGGATCCAGATGGCTTGGGTGGCTCTTGCACCATTCCCCTGCGCTGGTAGAACCTGATCGTCTCTACGCCGACGCCGGCGAAGGCTGCAAGCTCGCCGATGGTGAACTTGTTTGTATTCCGATTCACGTAAATCTCCGTAGCTGACTACGGCGATATTGTCTCCCAATGACCGTCAACTCGACACTCAAAAACGTTTTCAGACCTTCCCTAACGCGAAGCTGTAGAGTTCCGACTTAATGAGAAAAGAGCACTGACTCTACGGTGTTCACGAGACTGTCGCATAAGAAGATAGACAGCTGGAATCACAAACATGGACAGCAGTGGAGCAGTGATCATCCCGCCGACCATGGGCGCCGCGATCCGCTGCATCACTTCAGAGCCTGTTCCGCTTCCCCACATGATCGGGAACAACCCCCCCAAAATAACCGCGACGGTCATGGCCTTCGGGCGCACACGCAACACAGCGCCTTCACGGATGGCTTCGAGCAGATCTGCGGTGTCAGATTTTCCTTGCTTAAGTTTCTCGTCCCATGCTGACTTCAGGTACAACAGCATGATCACTCCGAACTCAGCGGATACGCCAGCCAAGGCAATAAACCCAACCGCACCAGCCACAGACAAGTTGTAGCTGAGCAAGTACAGCAACCAAATACCTCCCACGAGAGCGAACGGCAGAGTTGCCATGATCAGCAAGGCCTCGTCAAAGCGCTTGAAGGTCAGATACAGCAGGACAAAGAT
>NZ_CALSAL010000017.1:0-7150 GCF_943372955.1 Polaromonas sp. YR568 | reverse complement strand
ATCTTTGTCCTGCTGTATCTGACCTTCAAGCGCTTTGACGAGGCCTTGCTGATCATGGCAACTCTGCCGTTCGCTCTCGTGGGAGGTATTTGGTTGCTGTACTTGCTCAGCTACAACTTGTCTGTGGCTGGTGCGGTTGGGTTTATTGCTCTGGCTGGCGTGTCGGCCGAGTTCGGCGTGATCATGTTGTTGTACCTGAAGTCAGCATGGGACGAGAAACTCAAGCAAGGAAAAGCTGACACCGCAGATCTGCTCGAAGCCATCCGTGAAGGCGCTGTGTTGCGAGTACGCCCGAAAGCCATGACTGTCGCTGTGATTTTGGGGGGGCTGCTCCCGATCATGTGGGGAAGCGGTACTGGCTCTGAGGTCATGCAGCGGATTGCAGCGCCCATGGTGGGCGGCATGATTACCGCCCCGTTGCTGTCCATGTTTGTGATTCCAGCTGTCTATTTGTTGATGCGACGGTCTCGCGAACAGCGAAGTAATAGCTCTCTATTCCCGTTGAAACGGGGCACCTCGGCTTGACGTCATTAAGTTAGCAGAGCGGGAGCCGTCGACTCACCTTCGCAAGAAGCTTTGGTGTTCTTGCTGCCTACAAGCTACTTCGGCCTCTTTCGATTACGACGCTGGTGGCCGCGTGCTGCTTTTCCTGTCTTGACTTTCTTTCTATCTCGCCAAAGTAAATAGCCTAGCAATGAAAAGATCACCAGAGCCATCAGGGCACTGACCACAAGTACTGTAGTCAGAGTTTCATGCGAAGCCTTCGGTATGTTGCTAAGTGTGTGCATGGAACCATTCAGAAGAGATATTCAGGCAGCGGCATTGATAGGTTCCTACCTTTTTCCGTGACTACTCATCCGATACGCGCGATTAAAGAACCGCGGGGCGATATGGGAACTTCAAACAAAAACGCACTGATCCCGACGTCGAAGAAGCCAAAGCGCTTCCTCCATGAGCAAGCATGATGGATTTTGTGATGGCCAGACCCAGGCCAGTGCCATCTGGTGACGTGTGGGAGCGAGCCTTGTCTACGCGGTAAAACCGGTCAAACAACCGAGGCAGGTCAGAAGCATTGATCTGATCCCCTGTGTTCATCACACACAAGGAGATACCGTCGTGCTGGGAATCAATAATCAGTTCGACATCTGTGCCGTGATGTGCGTGGCGCAGCGCATTGGACAACAAGTTACTGACAGCCCTCCGAATCATCAAACGGTCACCCGCCACAGTGGCTGAACCCACCAGTTGCATACGGACCTGCTTTTCTTCAGCGACCGCATCGTAAAAATCCAGCAGGCTCACCACCTCATCCTCCAAAGCGACGTTCTCTCGATTCGGCAGTTGAATGCCGTGATCCGTTTTCGCCAAAAACAGCATGTCGGACACCATGCGCGCCAGGCGTTGAAACTCCTCAGCATTGGATGCGAGGATCTCGCGGTAAGTATCTGGATCACGGCCCTGCGAAAGCGATACCTGGGTCTGGGTCAACAAGTTACTGATGGGTGTTCGAAGTTCATGGGCGATATCGCTTGAAAAATCTGTCAGCTTTGAAAAATCCAGCTCCAGTCGTTCGAGCATTGTGTTGAGACTGCTGGCCAGATCTGCCATTTCCACGGGTACCGCCTCGATTGGCATGCGCTGATCAAGCTTGTGGGCAGTCACCTTGAGTGCTCGCTCTTTCATGATCCGCAGAGGAGCCAGGCCACTGCGGGCAGCCCACCAACCCAGAAAGCCGCTTAGCAGCGTAGCCGCAAGCACATACACGATCAATTGATCACGCAAGACCTGCATGAAGTGGGCATGATGCTGAGTATCCAAAGCAACTTTCAGGCGAGTGGGTTTCGTACTACTCGCTGTGTCGCGAGAGCCCGCCACTTTTGAAATTTCTGTGCTGATACCTCTCAGTTGCAGCTCGCCGTCGACCCAATCTTTTGGCTGATTCATTGCACCCGATGTATCAAAGTCGTTCGGGAAAATGATAGTTTTTGAACCGAACAACAACTCGTCACCACGACTGATCGCAATAAACAAACCGTGGTGGCTGTTCAGCAGATCATTTAGCTTGGCAGATAGCTCGACAGGGTCCGGCGTTTCATCAACGGTTCTCTGGATCAGCTGCGCTTTGTCTTGCAGGTAATCCCGGTCTAATTCGACAAAATGGGCGCTGGTGGACCAGGCGACTAGCGCCCCTAAACCGAGTAGAACAGTTGCTGACACCAGCGTGTACAGGACGGTCAGGCGAGCGGTGAGGGTCAAACGCCTGATCATTAGGACTCCGGCACTTCCAGTACGTAACCCATGCCTCGTACGGTCTGCAAAAGACGACTCTCGAACCCGTCGTCCACCTTGGCGCGCAGTCGGCGTATTGCCACCTCGATCACATTGGTGTCGCTGTCGAAATTGACATCCCAAACCTGAGATGCAATCAGCGAGCGCGGCAGAACCTCGCCCTTGCGGCGCATAAGCAATTCGAGCAGTCCGAACTCTTTAGCGGTTAGGTCAATGCGTTTGCCTGCGCGCGTCACCCTACGACGTAGCAAATCCAGTTCAAGGTCGGCAACCTGGAGCGTGGTTGGCTCTAACCCTGCGCGTCCTCGGCGGAGGATGGTGCGTACCCTTGCTAGAAGTTCGGAAAACGAGAACGGTTTGACGAGGTAGTCATCTGCACCCAGTTCTAGACCTTTCACCCGGTCTTCTACATGGTCTTTAGCTGTCAAAAACAACACTGGCATCTGGCGTCCCTGGGCCCGCAGGCCTCTCAGGATCTGCCACCCATCCATGCCTGGGAGCATTACATCCAAAATGGCCAAGTCATGATCTCCCTCCAACGCCTGATGAAGCCCATCGACTCCATTTGAAAGCCATTCGACGGAGTAGCCAGCCTCCCGCAGCCCTAAGCGTAGGTAGTCACCCGTTTTGGGTTCGTCTTCAACGATCAAGATCTTCACATGTGATTCCTTCTCCGGATTCTCGCTGTTAGTTACCGCCTCATCCGAAACTGACAATTTTGTAATGTTGCCGACAGGTTTATGACGGCCGTCTCTCTCGACACTACTTTCAGCCCAAACAAGTAGCCTAGGAGTAAACCAGTGACACAGCAATATTTTCCTTTACAGGCCCTGCGGGTCATTGCCTTCGGTGTACTGACATTTCCTTTGGTGGTATCTGCACAGATTGCGCCTGCCCCCGCCGAGAAGAGTTGGCGTGAAGCCAACGATGCCGTTGGTCAATACAAGCGTGGCCACGCAGATATTCTTAAATGGGAAAAAGACAACGTTTCAGCTGAGAAAAGCGCGGATCAAACAGTCGGCAGTCTCAGCTTGATGACATCGGAAGATGCGGTGCGTCAAGCCTGGTTGGCTCACCGTGAGCTGGTGAAGCCTTTGGGTCGAATTGGCGCGGCAAATGTGGATCTGATTGCGAAGGGTCAGTGGACAGCACTTGATCCTGTCCTCCAGCGTAAGGTCGATGATCTGGATGAGGTGCTAGAAGTTGCTGCGCAGGGACGAAAGGCGTGGCTGCAGGCAGTCGCCGCAAAGCAGGTTCTGCAGCAACACCAGAACGCGCTGGTGGCAGCAGAGGCAGGGAACGAATTGGGTCGCCGGATGGTGAGCATTGGTAACTGGAGCAAGCTCCAGCAGACCCAGGTTGAGCTGGCGCAATCAGCTGCCAAGATGAACGTGCGGCGGGCACAGTACGCCGCAATGCAAGCAGAGGCGACCCTCATCAAAACCTTGCAGCTGACAGGCATGCATACGGCAGTGAACCTGCCCGACCGCCTACCCGACATGCCGGCGCAGCCCCTCTCTGCAGAAATCATCGACGCAAGGGCTGCAGCCATAGCGGCAGAGTTGCCGCGTGCAGATGGCATGCGCAATGGGGCCAATGTCCGAATGGCGCGCCAAGCTTACCTGTCAAGCCACGCGCTGGCGGTGAGTGCGCGCGACGAAGTATTGAAGGTTCGTGAGTTTGTCACTGAAGAAACCGTGCTTCGCTACAACGGCATGCTCAAGAGCGTCTGGGACTTGTTGGGTGAAGTTTCAAATCAGTCACAGGCCGTCGCAAGCACCATTGACGCGCAGCGTGACTATTTGATGGCAGAGACAGACTTGCAGTGGGTTCTTCAAGGCGGTTCGCCCGGAAGCTTTGTCTCCCTCGGCGGCGGTGGCGGCGAGCCCGCAGCCGCCGCTGGCCACTGACCGTATCAAAAGCTTTGAAAGAGAATTTATATGAGCCTAATTAATTCACGTCGTCAGTTCTTCGCAGGCGCCGCTGCTTCGGTAGCTGGGCTGGCAGTAGCTCGTTCTGCCATGGCTGCTTTGCCGGAACCTGTTTATCAAACCTCTGTGGATACAGCTCCGCCGTTGGTACCAACCACAGGCCGGCCGTATAACCCCGTGGTGACCCTCAATGGCTGGACTTTGCCTTGGAAGATGAACAACGGCGTCAAGGAGTTTCACCTCGTCGCAGAACCAGTGGTGCGCGAGGTGTCTCCAGGATTCAAGGTCAATATGTGGGGTTATAACGGTCAAAGTCCAGGACCAACCATTGAGGTTGTCGAGGGTGATCGCGTTCGGATTTTCGTTACCAACAAGCTGCCTGAGCACACCACCATTCACTGGCATGGTCAGCGCTTGCCGAGCGGTATGGACGGTGTGGGTGGTCTCAATCAGCCGGCTATTCCTGTGGGCAAGACCTTCGTGTATGAATTTGAAGCGCGACGCCCAGGCACGTTCATGTACCACCCCCACGCAGACGAAATGGTCCAAATGGCAATGGGCATGATGGGCATGTGGGTTACGCATCCGAAGGCCAAGCACCCCAACATCAGCGATGTGGATCGTGATTTCTGTTTTCTGCTTAACGCGTTTGACATCGAACCAGGCAGCAAAACACCAAAAATCAACACAATGTTGGACTTCAACATCTGGTGCTGGAACAGCCGGGTTTTCCCAGCGATTGATACGCTCAACGTTCGCCTGAATGATCGAGTGCGTATCCGCGTGGGTAATCTGACGATGACCAACCATCCCATTCACCTGCACGGGCATGAGTTCTTAGTGACTGGAACTGATGGAGGTCCAACTCCGCCAAGCACGCGCTGGTACGAGGTTACTACTGACGTGGCAGTGGGACAGATGCGCCAAATCGAATTGATCGCCGACGAAGAAGGTGACTGGGCTTTGCACTGCCACAAGAGCCATCACACCATGAACGCGATGGGTCACGATGTACCAACCATGATTGGCGTCGACCATCGCGGTTTGGTGAACAAGATTCAGAAAGTGGTGCCAGATTACATGATGATGGGCGAACGCGGCATGGCTGACATGGGCGAGATGCAGATGCCCATTCCAGACAATACTGCACCGATGATGACTGGTACAGGCCAGTTTGGTCCGTTGGAAATGGGCGGTATGTTCACCGTTTTCAAGGTGCGCAAAGACCAAAAGCCGGGCGACTACAAGGATCCTGGACCTTACAGATTCCCAGCGGGTACTGTGGCTCACGAATGGACAGGTGCGCCACTCCCAGCGGTCAGACCAAAAGCCAGTGCCGATTCTTCCCCTGCAGTAGCTTCTGCGGTCAAACCTAGTGGAGGAACCATGAAGCACTGATCTGTTTCGTGATTTCCCGAGAAAAAATTTAACTACTTAAAGGAAACTTCAAATGCAATTTACAAAAATTCTGATGGTGGCCGGTGCTGTTGCACTTTCAACTGCCTCCTTTGCTCATGGCGCCAAAGAGCACGCGAAAGGAGCCGCTCCAATGAAAATGGAACAGAAGGAATGGGGTATCGGCGGCCATTCAAAGGATGTCAAGCGCACTGTAGAAATTCGTATGACCGACAACATGCGATTCACTCCGGACCTCATTGAGGTAAAACAAGGAGAAACCATCAAATTTGTGCACTTGAATCGTGGAAAAGTGATGCACGAATTCGTCCTAGGAACTAAAAAGGAGTTGGATGAGCATTCTGCAATGATGAAAAAATTCCCCAACATGGAACATGACGAACCGTACATGGCCCATGTAGGAGCTGGGAAAAAAGGTGAAATTATTTGGAACTTCAACAAAGTAGGTGACTTCGACTTTGCATGTTTGCTACCTGGTCACTATGACGCGGGTATGGTGGGAAAAATCAAGGTCGTTGCCAAGTAAAAAAACTGATTCAAAAATCTAATCCAAGAAAGAACTTATGAAAACACACATCCGGACGTTGGCAAAAATTGTCGCTGCTGCCGCCATCTCACTCACTGTGCCTTTGGCAGCGTACGCGAGCGGGGACCACGGAAAAATGGGGATGAATCACGGAAAGGCGGCTGCACCGGTTGCGACCGCTACAACGGCCGCAGCAACTGCACCCAGCATGACTGACGGCGAAATTCGCAAGATCGACAAAGAGAACAACAAGATCACCATCAAGCATGGCGAGATCAAACATATGGACATGCCTCCGATGACAATGGTCTTCACCGCAAAGGACAAAGCGATGCTCGACAAGGTGAAAGTCGGCGAGAAAATTCAGTTCGTAGTAGTTCAGGACGCAGGCAAGATGACTGTCACCGATATTCAACCAATGAAATGAACTGAAGGACTACACCTTGCCTGGGGTGATGGCATGAGGATCGGTTGCTTTGGCCGATCACTTTCTCCTCAAGACACCTAAAGAGGTATGGGAGATGAACGTCCGCTGCAGCTAATGCAGCGACCGAATGCGCGCCACCTCGCTCCTGACTGTTTCTTCAAGCAGAGTTGGATCAGTAGATGCCAGAGGCTTGCCGTTGACAAAGAAGGTTGGGGTGGCTTTGACTCCGATCGCCTTCAAGTCTTGGACATCCTGTGCCAGTAAGGTATCAACCGCACCAGAAGCAACATGCTTGAGCGCTTGCTTTACGTCGAGCCCTGTCGACTGCGCAATAGCCCACGCACGCATGGAGGCGTTGGCGCTCTGTCCTGTCCACGACCGCTGGCCGTCCAACAACGCATCAAGGACGGGTTGTTGATTTCCAGATGAAATTGACCCCTTTGAGCTGAGTTTTTTCATCGAAATTTGACCCCTTGAGTAAAGTTTCCTGCTTACTTTTTAAGCAGGAGGGACCAAGGAGTGATCAAAGTGGGAACACTGGCAAAGATCCGGCGGCTGCAC
>NZ_CALSAL010000016.1:0-28745 GCF_943372955.1 Polaromonas sp. YR568 | reverse complement strand
CTGAGCGCGGTGACCAGGATCATCAGTGCGTGGGGAAAAACCGCAAAACCTTCGGCCACCACAATGCCCGGCGCGCCGTAAATTTCAGAGATGCCAATGCTGGTGAGCCAGGCCTTGAGCACACCCTGGTTGCCAAACCAGTAGATCAGCGAGATGGCGGCCAGCAGCGACGGCGCCAGCAACGGCACCAGCGTGATGCCGCGAAACAGCGGCTTGTACGCCATGCACGAGCGCGTGAGCGCATACGCAAAGCCAAACGCCAGTGGAATGGTGATGGCCGTGACCAGCGCCGACACCCAGATGCTGTTCCACAAACTTTCCAGCAAGGCCGGCGTTTGCGCGTAGGCAATGAAGTTGGCAACACCGACGAATTCGCCCTCCTTGCCTTCCACCGCCTGCTGCAGGATGGCCAGCAGCGGGAACGCCAGGAACGCGATGAGCGCCAGCGCCACGACGGCCAGCGCAGCGTGCGCCACGCGGTCGGTCCAGTGGGCCAATGGCTTGATCTCAGCGCTGGATGGTTTAAGCACTGCCGACATGTCAGTTCCAAGCGGCCACCGTGGAACCGGCTTTGCCGGGCCACTGGTGGCGCCCCCTTGAGGGGGAGGCGCCGAAGGCGCTTCGGGGGGGAGTCACAAAACCACCTTGACCATCGGATGCGTGGACAGCGTGCGGTACAGCTCATCGAGCTGCTCCCGGCTGGTGGCGGTGACGGTGATGGTCACGCCCAGGTATTTGCCGCCCTTGCTTTCGCGCAGCTCGATGGTGCTGGCGTCGAAGGCCGGGTCGAACTGGTGCGCGATCAGGGTGATGACGTGAACGAGTCCATCGACCTTCTCACCCATGACCTTGATCGGGAAGAGTGAGGGGTATTCAATCAGCGACTCCTGCCGCGCCGCTGGAACGTCGGCAATCGGTCCGCCGCTGGCGGGTGGGGGTGGTTTGGGTTTCATGCAGCGGTCTCCATGGTGGCCTTGGCGTCCTGGTAGGCGGCGTAAAGGCGTGCATACACTGGCCCTGGCCGGCCTGCTGCTGCGCCATGGCCCACCGGTTGGCCGTCCAGCCGGGTGATGGGCAGCACCTCCTTGGTGGCTGACGACAGCAGCAGCTCATTGGCCGACTGCACTTCGGCGCGGCTGATGCGGCGCAGCTCGAAAGGGATGCCGGCCGCATGGCAGATCTCCTCGATCAGCCCGTAGCGAATGCCTTCGAGCACCAGATGATCCTTTGGCGGGCCCAATACCTTGCCCCCCCTGACGACCCAGACGTTGCTCGACGCCGCCTCGCTGAGGTCATCGCCCCTGAACATGACGGTCTCCACCGCGCCTGCGTCCACGCTGATCTGGCGTGAAATCACGGCGCCCAGCAGGCTGGTGCTCTTGATGTGGGCTTTTTCCCAGCGGAAGTCGTCCGCTGTCACGCAGGCCACGCCTTCTCTGCGCTGCTGCTCGCTCGGCAGCTTCATGGCATTGCACATGGCGAAAACAGTCGGCACCAGACCGGGCAGCATGGGATGGTCGCGCATGGCGACGCCGCGGCTGAGCTGGATGTAGATGAGCTGGTTGCCATCTGCGGGGGCTGTGCCGTTGCTGCGCGCATGCTCCGTGACCAGCCGGTCGACCAAGGCGCGCCACTCGGCGTGAGTCATGGGGTTGGCGATCCGCAGCTCGCGCAGGCTGCGGTCCAGCCGCGCCATGTGCTGCTCAAAGCGAAACGGGCGCCCGCCATAGACCGGCACCACCTCGTAAATACCGTCCCCGAAGATGAATCCGCGGTCGAGCACGCTGATCCTGGCGTCTTTCAGGGGCGTGAACTCGCCGTTCAGGTAGCACAGGGTGTCGGGCAGCGGAGGGGGAATATGCGCAGAAGGCGTCATGGGGTAGGGGGGGCTGTCTGTGGTGGTGGCAAGAGGGGGCTGTGGGCAGGGGCTGGGTCGATCAGCAGACTACGCCCGAAAAAGGTGAAACTCCTCGGACCCCGCGCCTTGGGTGTCCTCCATTGTGGCAAGAAACGCGCATTGTTCCGACGGCAGGGCCTCCGAAGACCCCGGATTTCGGGGTGTGTATCAAGTAACCAAAAACTCGCCGGGGAATCTATCGGATGGGCCGGGTTTCTACGTATAATCAGGGGCTTTGCTCAAGAGCGCCCTGTAACTCTGCGGTAATTTGGAATGTCGAAAATCAATGGTTCGACCGTCGGAGCTGTCAGAGTTGCTTCGGGAGCGACAGGCGCTACAGAAGACGGAGTTGAGGCGGAAGATCAGGACTTCAAGGTCCTGACGCGGGAAGAAGCGCAAAAGCTGCGCGACGCGAATCCCCCCGTTTCCCCGTGGGCAGTGTTGGCAGGTCAGCTGGTGGTCGGGGTCCTCACGGCATGTGTCGTCTGGGGTCTGACCGGCAGGCCCGGTGCAGGATGGTCGGCGCTCTATGGCGCTCTGGCTGTGGTGGTTCCGGCGGCGCTCTTTGTGCGCGGGCTCGCCAGCAAGGTGTGGTCCCTGAATGCGGGCACTGCGGTGGCCGGGTTCTTCGTGTGGGAAATGGTCAAGGTGGCCTTGACGGTGGCGATGCTGTTTGCGGCGCCGCGAATGATTGTGCAGTTGGACTGGCTGGCGTTGCTGGCGGGTTTTGTCGTGACGATGAAGGTGTACTGGGTGGCCATGTGGCTGAACCTCGGACGCGCGAGTCGGCTCAAAAAAATGGAATGAACTGGTGATTTATGGCTACTGCTGAACAAACAGGAACAAGCGTACCGTCTGCCGCACCGTCTGCTGGTGAGTACATCCAGCACCACCTGCAGCACCTGCAGATGAATTTCTCTTTTGAGAGCGCCAAGCAAAAGAGCTTGGTCGACTTCAGCATCTTCAACGTCGATTCGCTGGTGTATTCGGTCCTGCTGGGCGTCATCGGCTGCTACGTGCTGTGGCGTGCGGCGCGTCAGGCAACTTCGGGTGTGCCCGGCCGTTTCCAGGCGGCCGTGGAAATCCTGTCCGAAATGGTGGAGAACCAGGCCAAGGGCGTGATTCACAACGCCACCAGCCGCAAGCTCGTCGCTCCTCTGGCCCTGACGGTGTTCGTCTGGATTTTTGCGATGAACGCCATGGACATGCTGCCCGTCGATGCGCTGCCCGCGCTGTGGCACGTGGCCGGTCCGGCCATTGGCCAGCCCGACTACATGCGCGTGGTGCCTACCGCCGACCTGTCGACCACCCTGGGCCTTTCAAGCAGCGTGCTGCTGGTGTGCCTGTTCTACAGCGTCAAGATCAAGGGTCTGGGCGGCTGGACGCACGAACTGGTGGCCGCGCCCTTCGGTGACAAGGTATTCCTCTACCCCGTCAACTTCCTGATGCAGATGATCGAATTCGCCGCCAAGACCGTTTCACACGGCATGCGGTTGTTCGGCAACATGTTTGCCGGCGAACTTATTTTCATGCTGATCGCCCTGATGGGTGGCGCATGGGCCTGGCAATTCAACCCGCTGGCTGGCGGGTTCTGGCTGGGTATCGGGCATGTGATCGCCGGAGCTGCGTGGAGCATTTTCCACATTCTGGTGATCACGCTGCAAGCCTTCATCTTCATGATGTTGACGTTGATTTACGTGGGGCAGGCCCACGACTCTCACTGATCTTTTGCACTGATCTTTTCTTTCGTTTTTTCTTTTCCGCCATTACTTAGGAGCAATCATGGAAAATATTCTCGGCCTCGTCGCACTGGCTTGCGGTTTGATCGTTGGTTTGGGCGCACTCGGCGCATCGATCGGCATCGCGCTGATGGGCGGCAAGTTCCTTGAGGCTTCGGCTCGCCAGCCGGAACTCATGAATGAACTGCAGACCAAGATGTTCATTCTGGCCGGTCTGATCGACGCCGCGTTCCTGATCGGTGTGGCCATTGCCCTGCTGTTCGCGTTTGCCAAGCCTTTCGCCATCTGATTTTCGCAACGCTTTCACGCTTGAAAGGTAATAAGCTGTGAACATCAACGCAACCCTGTTCCTGCAGGCCGTTGTTTTTGCGATCCTGGTGTGGTTCACGATGAAGTTCGTGTGGCCACCCATCACAAAAGCACTGGACGAGCGGGCACAAAAAATAGCGGATGGCCTCGCTGCTGCCGACAAGGCCAAGTCTGAACTCTCCATCGCCAACAAGCGTGTCGAGGACGAACTGGCCAAGTCCCGCAACGAAGCCGCCGTGCGCCTGGCCGAGGCCGAGCGCCGCGGCCAGACCCTGATCGAAGAAGCCAAGGCCCGCGCCACCGAAGAAGGCAACAAGATAATCGCTGCCGCCAAGGTGGAAGCCGAACAGCAGACCGTTAAGGCCCGCGAGACCCTGCGCGAGCAGGTGGCTGCACTGGCCGTCAAGGGTGCTGAGCAGATCCTGCGCAAGGAAGTCAATGCCTCCGTGCATGCCGACTTGCTGGGTCGCCTGAAGACAGAACTTTGAACGTCATTGAGCGAGCACTAACATGGCCGAATTAGCCACCATTGCCCGTCCGTATGCCGAGGCGCTTTTCAAGGCGTCTTTGGCAGACCTGGGCGCTACTGCTGTCTGGCTCGACGAGCTGGCCGCCATCGCGGCCAATGAGCAGCTTCAGAGCTTCGCGGGCAACCCGAGCGTGACGGCAAGCCAGACGTTTGACGTGATCACAGGTGTGGCCAAAACGGCCCTGCCCGAGGCAGCAAAGAACTTTCTGCGCGCGGTGATTGACAACGGCCGCATCAGCGTGCTGCCCGAAATCGCAGCGCAGTTCCGCACGCTGAAAAATGAGAAGAGCGGCTCTTCCGATGCCACCGTGTACAGCGCCTTTGCGCTGGACGGCGCGGCGCTGGCTGATCTGGCGTCGACTCTGGAAAAGCGGTTTGGCCGCAAGCTCAACCTGACGGTGGAGCTGGAGCCGGCGCTGATCGGTGGCGTTCGTGTCGTGGTGGGCGACGAGGTGCTGGACACCTCGGTCAAGGCCCGTTTAGAGCAAATGAAAGTGGCGCTGATCGCCTGAGCGGCAACGCCCGGCGTGCCCTCAGGTTTTTAGCCAACAACATAGAAAGAAGGAAAGAGTCATGCAACTCAATCCCGCAGAAATTTCTGAACTGATCAAGAGCCGCATCGAAGGCCTGACAGCCAGCAGCGACGTTCGCAACCAGGGCACCGTGGTGTCCGTGACCGACGGTATTGTCCGCATCCACGGCCTGTCCGACGTGATGCAGGGCGAGATGCTGGAATTCCCCGCGACCGCCGACGGCACGCCCACCTATGGTCTGGCGCTGAACCTCGAGCGCGACTCCGTGGGTTCCGTGATTCTGGGTGAGTACGAGCACATCGCCGAGGGCGACACCGTCAAGTGCACGGGCCGTATTCTGGAAGTGCCTGTGGGTCCCGAACTGCTTGGCCGCGTGGTCAACGCCCTGGGTCAGCCGATCGACGGCAAAGGCCCGATCAACGCCAAGATGACCGACGTGATCGAGAAGGTCGCACCCGGTGTGATCGCCCGTAAATCGGTCGACCAGCCACTGCAGACCGGCCTGAAGTCCATCGACTCCATGGTGCCCGTGGGCCGTGGCCAGCGCGAACTGATCATTGGCGACCGCCAGACCGGCAAGACGGCCGTGGCCATCGACGCCATCATCAACCAGAAGGGCAAAGGCGTGTCGTGCGTTTACGTCGCGATTGGCCAGAAAGCCTCGTCGATCAAGAACGTGGTGCGCTCCCTGGAGCAGGCCGGCGCGATGGAGTACACCATCGTTGTGGCTGCATCCGCTTCCGAATCGGCCGCCATGCAGTACGTCAGTGCCTACTCTGGCTGCACCATGGGCGAGTACTTCCGCGACCGCGGTGAAGACGCGCTGATTGTGTATGACGATCTGTCCAAGCAGGCCGTGGCCTACCGTCAGGTGTCGCTGCTGCTGCGTCGTCCGCCCGGACGCGAAGCCTACCCTGGCGACGTGTTCTACCTGCACAGCCGTCTGCTGGAGCGCGCTGCCCGCGTGAGCGAAAAGTACGTCGAAGACTTCACCAAGGGTGCTGTCAAAGGCAAGACTGGCTCGCTGACCGCGCTGCCGATCATCGAAACGCAGGCCGGCGACGTGTCCGCCTTCGTGCCGACCAACGTGATCTCGATCACCGACGGCCAGATCTTCCTGGAAACCAGCCTGTTCAACGCCGGCATCCGCCCCGCCATCAACGCCGGTATCTCGGTGTCGCGCGTCGGTGGTGCTGCCCAGACCAAGCTGATCAAGAACCTCTCTGGCGGTATCCGTACCGACCTGGCCCAGTACCGTGAACTGGCTGCATTCGCGCAGTTTGCTTCTGATCTGGACGAGGCCACCCGCAAGCAGCTCGACCGCGGTGCCCGCGTGACCGAACTGCTGAAGCAGGCCCAGTACTCGCCGCTGTCCATCTCCAACATGGCTGCCACGCTGTATGCCGTGAACAAGGGCTTCATGGACGACGTCGAAGTCAAGAAGGTTCTGGCGTTTGAACACGGCCTGCATGCTTTCCTCAAGGACAAGAATGCAGCGCTGATGGCCAAGCTCGAAGCCAACAAGGCCATGGACAAGGACGCCGAGGCGGAACTGAACGCGGCTGTGGCCGAGTTCAAGAAGTCGTTTGCCTAAAAATGACGCACACCCCCGAAGCGGCCTGCGGCTGCCTCCCCCTCAAGGGGGCGCCGCTAGCGGCCCGGCAATGCCGGGTCCGTTGCGGCCGCGTGAACAGATGTAGGAGCTGAGCATGGCAGCAGGTAAAGAAATTAGAGGCAAGATCAAATCGGTGGAAAACACCAAGAAGATCACCAAGGCCATGGAAATGGTGGCCGCCTCCAAGATGCGCAAGGCGCAGGACCGGATGCGCGCTGCCCGCCCTTACAGCGACAAGATCCGCAACATCACGGCCAACCTGAGTCAGGCCAACCCCGAGTACACGCATGTGTTCATGGAGTCCAACGACGCCAAGAGCGTGGGCATGATTGTGGTGACGACCGACAAGGGTCTGTGCGGCGGCTTGAACACCAACCTGCTGCGCGTGGTGACCACCAAGCTGAAGGAAAGCCAGGCGGCCGGCCATGACACGCAGGCGGTTGCCATCGGCAACAAGGGTTTCGGATTCCTGAACCGCATTGGTGCCAAAGTGGTGTCGCACGCGACGCAGCTGGGCGACAAACCGCATCTGGACAAACTGATTGGACCGGTGAAGGTTCTGCTCGACGCCTACAGCGCAGGCAAGATCAACGCGGTTTACCTGTGCTACACCAGGTTCATCAACACGATGCGCCAGGAGCCGGTGGTCGAGCAGTTGCTGCCCCTCACGGCCGACCGTTTGACGGCCGACAAGGACCAGCATGGCTGGGACTACATCTATGAGCCGGACGCACCGACCGTGATTGACGACCTGCTGGTCCGTTACGTGGAAGCGCTGGTGTACCAGGCTGTGGCTGAAAACATGGCGTCCGAGCAGTCGGCGCGCATGGTGGCCATGAAGGCCGCCACCGACAACGCAGGCAGCGTGATCGGCGAGCTGAAACTGGTCTACAACAAGACCCGTCAGGCCGCGATCACGAAAGAACTGTCGGAAATCGTCGCCGGTGCGGCAGCGGTTTGATAGCGGGTTAAACCGCCACACCCGATTCCAGATTTAAAGAAACGTTAGAAACGAAAGAGGATTCAATCATGGCTCAAGCTCAAGGCAAGATTGTTCAGTGTATTGGTGCGGTGGTGGACGTGGAATTTGCGCGCGACCAGATGCCGAAAATTTATGACGCCCTCAAGATGGAAGGCTCGGCACTGACGCTGGAAGTCCAGCAACAGCTGGGCGACGGCGTGGTGCGCACCATCGCGCTGGGCACGTCGGACGGCCTGCGCCGCGGCAACATGGTCTACAACACCGGCGCCAACATCACGGTGCCTGTGGGCAAGGCCACGCTGGGCCGTATCATGGACGTACTGGGCGCGCCGATTGACGAGCGCGGCCCGGTCGACCAGACCCTGACCGCCCCGATCCACCGCAAGGCTCCCGCGTACGACGAACTGTCGCCATCGCAGGAACTGCTGGAAACCGGCATCAAGGTGATTGACTTGGTGTGCCCGTTCGCCAAGGGCGGCAAGGTCGGTCTGTTCGGCGGTGCCGGTGTGGGCAAGACCGTGAACATGATGGAACTGATTAACAACATCGCCAAGGCGCACTCGGGTCTGTCCGTGTTCGCTGGTGTGGGTGAGCGTACCCGTGAAGGCAATGACTTCTATCACGAGATGGCCGACTCCGGCGTCGTGAACCTCGAGAACCTCGGCGAATCCAAAGTGGCCATGGTCTACGGCCAGATGAACGAGCCCCCAGGAAACCGTCTGCGCGTGGCCCTGACCGGCCTGACGATTGCCGAATCCTTCCGTGACGAAGGCCGTGACGTGCTGTTCTTCGTGGACAACATCTACCGCTACACGCTGGCCGGCACCGAAGTGTCCGCACTGCTGGGCCGTATGCCTTCCGCCGTGGGTTACCAGCCGACGCTGGCCGAGGAAATGGGCCGCCTGCAAGAGCGTATTACCTCCACCAAGGTCGGCTCGATCACTTCCATCCAGGCCGTGTACGTGCCTGCCGACGACTTGACCGACCCGTCGCCTGCCACCACCTTTGCCCACCTGGATTCCACCGTGGTGTTGTCGCGTGACATCGCCTCGCTGGGTATCTACCCCGCTGTGGACCCGCTGGATTCCACCAGCCGCCAGCTGGACCCGAACGTTGTGGGCGAAGACCACTACGCTACCGCCCGTGCGGTGCAGGGTACGCTGCAGCGCTACAAGGAACTGCGCGACATCATTGCGATTCTGGGTATGGACGAGCTGGCCCCGGAAGACAAGCTGGCCGTGGCTCGCGCCCGGAAGATCCAGCGTTTCCTGTCGCAGCCTTTCCATGTGGCCGAGGTGTTCACCGGTTCCCCCGGCAAGTACGTGAGCCTCGCCGAAACCATTCGCGGCTTCAAGATGATTGTGTCCGGTGAGTGCGATCACCTGCCGGAGCAGGCGTTCTACATGGTCGGCACGATCGACGAGGCCTTCGAAAAAGCGAAAAAGGTGGCGTAAAGCGGCGCATTTGGGCGATCCGCGTTGTTGCTGTGCTCAATGTGCATCTGCACATTTCCGCGCAGCGCCTAGCGGCTCATCCCAACTGCTTGCTTTCCACTCACCTTTTACATTGGAGTACGTATGAGCACCATTCACGTCGACGTCGTATCCGCGGAAGAGTCCATCTTCTCGGGCGAAGCCAAATTCGTGGCCTTGCCGGGCGAGGCGGGCGAGCTGGGTATCTACCCGCGCCACACGCCGCTGATCACCCGCATCCGGCCGGGCGCTGTGCGCATCGAGAAGGCGGACGGCTCTGAGGAATTCGTCTTCGTGGCCGGTGGCCTGCTGGAAGTGCAGCCCGATTGCGTGACCGTGTTGAGCGACACCGCCATCCGTGGCAAGGACCTCGACGAAGCCAAGGCAACCGCTGCCAAGGCCCAGGCCGAAGAAGCCCTGAAGAACGCCAAGAGCGATATCGACATCGCCATGGCCCAGTCCGAGCTGGCTGTCATGGCCGCACAGATTGCCGCTTTGCGCAAATACCGCCAGAAAAAATAAGACCTTTCCGGTCTTCACGACAAAGCCCTTGAGCGCAAGCCAAGGGCTTTTTCTTTGGCCGTGCACCAGAGTCCCTGCGCAGCGTGGGCGCCGCCATGGCGGACCTGCGAAAGGCCGCCGCTGCCAGTACGATGGAGCGTTGTCGGCTCTTTGCTGCCCGACGCCGCTCTGCACACACCACGCATGGACCTGATCGTCGCCCGGCCCGAAGGCCTTTACTGTCCTGCGGGCGATTTCTACATCGACCCGTGGCGGCCGGTGGACCGCGCCGTGATCACTCATGCGCACTCTGACCATGCCCGTACGGGTCATCAGCACTATCTCGCCCACACCGACAGCGCCGGTATCCTGCGCGCCCGGCTGGGTCGCATCATGCTGCAAACCGTGACCTATGGCGAGGTGATCGAGCACCACGGCGTGCGTGTGTCGCTGCATCCCGCAGGCCATGTGCTGGGGTCGGCGCAGGTGCGTGTCGAGCACCGCGGCGAGGTCTGGGTCGCCTCAGGTGACTACAAGACCGAGGCTGATGGTACCTGCGTGCCTTTTGAGGCAGTGCCTTGCCATACGTTCATCACCGAGTCCACGTTCGGCTTGCCGGTGTACCGCTGGCCTGCGCAAGTTGAACTGTTCGCAGACATCAACGCCTGGTGGCGACGCAATGCAGACGAAGGTCGCAGCTCGGTGCTGTTCTGCTATGCCTTTGGCAAGGCGCAACGCATCCTGCACGGTGTCGATGCGAGCATCGGCCCCATCGTGGTTCACCGCGCGGTGGAGCCGCTCAACGCGGTGTATCGCGAAGCTGGCGTCGCGTTGCCAACCACACTGCGCGTCAGTGATCCGGCGCTCGATGCCGCGCTGCTGCGGCGCGCGCTGGTGCTGGCGCCGCCTTCCGCACAAGGCACGCCGTGGATGAAGCGCTTTGGCGCCTACGCTGACGCCTTTGCCAGTGGATGGATGCAGCTGCGTGGCACGCGCCGCCGCCGCGGGGTCGATCGTGGTTTCGTCATGTCTGACCACGCCGACTGGCCGGGTCTGCAACGGGCGATTGGCGGCACCGGCGCCGAGCGGGTGATGGTCACACACGGCAGCGTTGCCGTGCTGGTGCGCTGGCTGACCGAGCAGGGTCTGCAGGCGCAAGGATTCAAGACGGAGTACGGCGGCGACGATGCAGCCGATGTCGCCACACCGGTGCCCGTTTTTGAAGCCGCTCCCGAGGACGGCGCATGAAGGCCTTTGCCGCCCTCTACCGCGAGCTCGATTTGACCACCTCCAGCCTTGTCAAGCAGGCCGTGCTGCAGCGTTACCTGCAAGCGGTACCGCCCGCAGACGCCGCCTGGGCGGTGTATTTTCTGGCTGGCGGTAAGCCACGCCAGCTGGTGCCCACCCGCCTGCTGCGCGAGCTGGCCCGCGAGGCGTCCGGCCTGCCCGAGTGGCTGTTCGATGAAAGCTACGACGCGGTGGGCGATCTCGCCGAAACCATTTCGCTGCTGATCCCGCCGCCTTCGAACACGCAGGCGCTGGGCCTCGCCGACTGGATGGACCAGCACCTGCTGCCGCTGCGCCCGCTTGCCAAAAGCGCGCCCGATGCACTGGCCGCTGCGCTGCGCGCGCAGTGGCAGCTGCTCGCTGCCGAGGAGCGTTTGGTCTACTTCAAGCTCATCACCGGTGGTTTTCGCGTGGGTGTCTCGCGGCTGCAGGTCACGCAGGCGCTTGCGGCCGTGGCGGGCGTCGACGCCAAGCGTATCGCCCAACGATTGATGGGCTACACGCACATCAGTGCCCTGCCCACGGCCACCGCCTACGCGGCGCTGATCGCGCCGGAAAACAGTGGCGAGCTGAACCAGCAGACCAGCGGGCAGCCCTATCCCTTTTTTCTGGCGCATCCGTTCAACCAGCCGCTGGCGCAGTTCGACGAGGCACTCGGCCCACCCGACCACTGGGTGGTGGAATGGAAGTGGGACGGCATTCGCGCGCAGCTGGTGCGGCGCGCCGGTCAGGTCTGGCTGTGGTCGCGTGGTGAAGAGTTGGTGACCGAGCGCTTCCCGGAGTTGGCGACGCTGGGCGATGCGCTGCCCGACGGCACGGTGCTGGACGGCGAGGTCGTGGTCTGGCGTGAGGGGCGGGCGCAGCCCTTTGCCGAATTGCAAAAGCGCATCGGGCGCAAGACCCTCAGTGCGAAATTGCTGCGCGACATTCCGGTGGTGTTGCTGGCCTACGACCTGCTGGAGTGGGAGGGCCGTGACCTGCGCTCGCAGCCTCTCGCCGAGCGGCGTGCCGTGCTCGACGCACTGGTGACGCAACTGCAGCACCCGCAGCTGGTGGCCAGTGCGCAGCTGCAGGGCGACAGCTGGACTGACCTTGCACGCCAGCGGGAGGCGGCGCGCAGCCTGGGTGTCGAGGGCATGATGCTCAAGCAGCGACAGTCGCATTACGGCGTGGGCCGCACCAAGGACGTCGGCACTTGGTGGAAGTGGAAGATCGATCCGCTCAGCATCGATGCCGTGCTGATCTACGCGCAACGCGGTCACGGCCGGCGTGCCAGCCTCTACAGCGACTACACCTTTGCCGTGTGGGACAGTCCGCCCGGGCAGGATGGGCGCAAGCTGGTGCCTTTTGCCAAGGCCTATTCAGGGCTGACCGATGCCGAGATGGCCAAGGTCGATGCGGTGATCCGCAAGACCACGATCGAAAGCTTTGGCCCGGTGCGCAGCGTGCAGCCCACGCTGGTATTCGAACTCGGCTTTGAAGGCATTGCGCGCAGCAGCCGCCACAAGAGCGGCATTGCCGTGCGCTTTCCGCGCATGCTGCGATGGCGTGAAGACAAGCCGGTGGAGGAAGCCGACACACTGCAGACGCTTGCAGCCTTGTTGCCAGGGGCATCCCCATGAGCAGGACGCCGCAAGCGGTAGTCAAGCGCGCGCTGGACGCCTGGTTCGCCGCGCAGGGCTGGAAGCCTTTCAAATTCCAGCGCGAGGTCTGGACGGCCGTGGCCGCAGGGCAGTCCGGCCTGCTGCATGCCACCACGGGTGCTGGCAAGACCTATGCGGTGTGGCTGGGCGCCTTGATGGCGTTCATGACTCCTGCGAGTCTGCCGAAGAGTCTGCCGAAGAGTCTGCCGAAGAAGGCGGTGGCGTCCACCCGAAAGCCCGTCGTTGCGCCACTCACGGTGTTGTGGATCACACCGATGCGTGCGCTCGCCGCAGACACCTTGCGCGCCCTGCAACAAGCGCTGGATGTTCTCAACGCGGTGCAACATGACGACAGCTCGCCTGTATTCAGCCCGTGGAGCATCGGCGCGCGCAGCGGCGACACGACATCCGGCGAACGCAGCGCGCAGAACCAGCGCCTGCCCACCGTGCTGGTGACCACGCCCGAAAGCCTGTCGTTACTACTCGCTCGTGCAGATGCACAGCAAACGCTAGGCACTGTGAAGATGGTGGTGGTCGATGAGTGGCATGAGTTGCTGGGCAACAAGCGCGGTGTACAGGTTCAACTCGCCTTGGCAAGACTCAGGATGTGGAGCTCCACGTCGAGCGGCACTTTTGGAGACGCGATGACCGGTCCCGTGATTTGGGGCATGTCCGCCACGCTTGGTAATCTGGGTGACGCCATGCGCACGCTGCTTGGCCACGATGGCGGCACGCTTGTCGAGGGTGCGGTGCCGAAGAAGCTCGTCGTCGACACCTTGCTGCCTGCACAGGCCGAACGTTTTCCGTGGGGTGGTCATCTGGGCCTGAGCATGCTGCCGCAGGTGGTGGACGAGCTGGCGCGCAGCCCGGCCACGCTGGTGTTCACCAACACCCGCTCGCAGGCCGAGATCTGGTACCACGCCCTGCTCGATGCACGGCCCGAATGGGCGGGGCTGATCGCGCTGCACCATGGCTCTCTGGACCGGGAGGTGCGTGAGTGGGTGGAACTGGGCTTGAAGAAAGGTGAGCTGCGCGCAGTGGTGTGCACCTCCAGCCTCGATCTCGGGGTGGACTTTCTGCCGGTTGAGCGGGTGCTGCAAATTGGATCGCCCAAGGGCGTGGCGCGGCTGCTGCAGCGCGCTGGCCGTTCGGGCCATGCGCCGGGGCGGCCTTCACGCATCACGCTGGTGCCGACGCATAGCATTGAAATCATCGAAGGTGCTGCAGCGCGCGCTGCCGTGTCTGCCGGGCAGATCGAGGCGCGTGAATCGCCACGCCAGCCGCTCGACGTGCTGGTGCAGCATCTGGTCACGGTGGCGCTCGGCGGTGGTTTTGTGGCCGACGAGCTGTATGCCGAAGTGCGCAGCACGGCCGCTTACCGTGAGCTCACGCCTGAAAGCTGGGGTTGGTGCCTGTCGTTTGTGCAGCAGGGCGGACCCTCGCTTGCGGCCTATCCCGACTACCGCCGCGCGGTGCCCGACGCGCAGGGCGTCTGGCACGTGCCCGATGCACGGCTGGCGCGCCGGCACCGTATGAACATCGGCACCATCGTCAGCGATGCCAGCATGGTGGTGCAGTACCTGGGCGGCGGCAAGATTGGCACGGTCGAAGAGAGCTTTGCGGCGCGCATCAAGCCGGGTGACTGCTTCCTGTTCGGTGGACGCTTGCTGGAGCTGGTGCGTATCCGTGAGATGACGGCGTGGGTCAAGCGGGCCAGTGGCAAGCGCCCGGCGGTGCCGCGCTGGAGCGGGGGCCGCATGCCGCTGTCCACCACGCTGGCTGACGCGGTGGTGCAGCAGCTGGAAAGCGCTGGTGGGGGCCGATTCGATTCGCCGGAGCTGGTCAGCCTGCAGCCCTTGCTTGATCTGCAGCAGCGCTGGTCGGCCCTGCCAACGCGGCAGACATTGCTGGCCGAGTTGCTCAGCAGCCGTGAGGGCCATCACCTTTTTCTGTATCCGTTTGCCGGCCGCCATGTGCATCTGGGCCTTGCCAACCTGATTGCATGGCGCGCGGCGCGGCTGGCGCCGCTCACGTTTTCCATCGCGGTCAACGACTACGGCTTTGAGCTGCTCAGTGCCAGCCCGGTCGATTGGCCCGTGCTGTTGCCACAGGTGCTGGCGGTGCCTGCAGGCGGCGAGCCAGCGCTGCTGCAGGAGGTGCTGGACAGCCTGAATGCAGGCGAGCTGGCGCAGCGGCGCTTTCGTGAGATTGCGCGGGTGTCGGGGCTGGTGTTTCAGGGCTTTCCGGGCGAGAAACGCAGCAACAAGCAGTTGCAGGCCTCGTCGTCATTGTTCTACGAGGTGTTTCGCAAGTACGACCCGGCCAACCGCTTGTTGCTACAGGCCGATGAAGAACTTCTCGCGCAGGAGCTGGAGATTGGCCGTCTTCAGGCCAGTCTGCAGCGCATCCACGCGCAGCGGCTGGTGGTCAAGGCGTTGGCACGGCCCACGCCGTTGTCGTTTCCGCTGATGATTGAGCGGCTGCGCGAGCAGCTCTCCAGCGAAAGCCTGGCCGACCGGATTGCCCGCATGGTGCAGCAGCTCGAAACGGCAGCGGGTGACGGGGCAAACGCTGATGCCCCTCTGAACGATGGTGAACAGGCTGTGCAGAAGGTCCGGCAGTCGCTGGCCTTCGGTCAGGACACGCTGGCCAGCCCGGACAAGCCCCCGCGTGCTTCGCGCCGCAAGCCTTCACGGCCCTCAAGGTCCTCACGGCCTTTACCGCCCTTGTGATGTCTTCAGCAAATCCGAGAGCTGTCGGCCAGCCGCTGGCCATCACGCAGGCTGGCGAGACGCTGTGGCTGCTCCCCGAGCGCGCGCTGTGGTGGCCGCGCCTGCGCACGCTGTTCGTGGCCGACCTGCATCTGGGGAAAGCTGCCACTTACCGCGCCCTGGGCCAACCGGTTCCGGCAGGGACCACAGACGAAAATCTCGCTCGCCTCACCGGTTTGCTTACCGCTTATCCGACGACACAACTGGTGTTTCTGGGCGACTTCCTGCATGCCGCGCAGGCGCGCACATCGTCGGTGCTGCAGGCCTTGACCCTGTGGCGCGAGACCCATGCGGGGGTGAACTGCACCCTGGTGCGTGGCAATCACGACAGCCGCGCGGGTGATCCGCCAGTGGCGTTGGGCATTGCGGTGGTGAACGAGCCCTGGCCCGTGCCGGGTGCGAAGACCTTCCTCGCGTGCCACCACCCGCAGTCGCAACCCGGGCACACGGTGCTGGCGGGGCATCTGCACCCGGTACTGAGCCTGCGCGGACTCGGCCGTGACCGCTTGCGGCTGCCGTGCTTCAGTGTGGAGCAGGGCCAGATCGTGCTGCCCGCCTTCGGCGAATTCACTGGTGGCTGGCGCGTCGATGCGGCGCCGGGGCGGCAGCTGTACCCTGCGGGTGGTGGGGCGGTGTGGTCCTTGTCGGGCACTGACGTAGCGCCGACCGGTTTGCGCTGAACGCCATCGATTTAGGTGATCTACTGCAGCACCGGTGCGTCTGGCAGATCGTTGGGGTTGCCATCCGGCGAGCCCCCGGATGTTGTCTCGAAGTGAGCCATCAGCACGGCAGAGGTTTCCTCCAGCGCCTGCGTCAGCCCGTCTTCGTAGCGCCCTTCGCGGAAGGCGGCCGACATGCGTGCCACCATGGCTTGCCACTGCGCTGTGCTCACATGCCGCGACAGCCCGCGGTCGGCGACGATTTCAATCGCGTGCTCGGCCAGCAGCAGGTAAATCAGCACGCCGTTGTTTTGCTCGGTGTCCCACACGCGCAGCTTGCCGAACATCGTCACCGCACGCTGCCGTATGACGGTGCTCATCGGCGTTTGCTGGCCCAGCCGCCACAGGTAGCTGACGGGCAATGAGGCTTCCACGCAGATGCGGATTTCGCCGCTGTGCCGGTGTTCACTGGCTTTCACGCGACGCGCCAGCCGTTCCAGCATGTCGGCGGGAATGGCGTTGCGGGTGTCTGAGGTGTCCAGCCACACATGTTTCAGCCACGTCTTGATCAGCTTGATGATGCCCATGTCGTGTCCCCGGCTACCAGTCCCCGGAGGCGCCACCGCCACCGAAGTCGCCACCACCGCCCGAACTGAATCCGCCACCACCGGAGCCGCTGCTCCAGCCACCGCTGCTCGATCCGCCATAGAACCCTCCGCCATGACTGCGGCTGGACGAGACGCCGCGCGCCAGCGAACCCAGACTGGTCACCAGCGCAAACACCATGCCCGCCACTGCAGCCGCACCAGCCACCAGCAGGCTGCTGGTGAAGACCCAGGCCAGCACGCCGACAGCGCCACCGGTGGCGACCGAGCCCAGCTTGCGTCCCAACACGCTGGCCAGAAGCCGGCCGCCGATGGGCACCGCAAAAAACAGGAACACCGCCAGATCGGTCCAGTCGAAGCCATTGACGAGTGCATTGCCGGTAGGCGCCGTTGGCGCAGGCAGGTTCTCCCCGCTGATGCGCGCGATGATCTGGTCGGTGGCGGCATCCAGTCCGCCAGCGAAGTCGCCCTGCCTGAAACGCGGCGTGATGGCCTCGTCAATGATCTGTTTCGCTGCCAGGTCGGGAATGGCGCCTTCCAGCGCCTTGGTGGTTTCGATGCGCACCTTGCGGTCATTCTTGGCCACCAGCAGCAGCAAGCCATCGCCCACACTCTGGCGGCCGATCTTCCAGCTGTCGCCGACTCGCTGGGCGTAGGCGGCGATGTCCTCCGGCTGCGTGGTGGGCACCATCAGCACCACCACCTGCGCGCCACGGCTTTGCTCGAAGGCTGCGAGCTTGGCTTCCAGCGCCTGAACACGGGCAGCATCGAGGGTGCCGGTGCTGTCCATCACCCGGGCGGTGAGGGCCGGCACGGGCAGCACGTCCTGCGCCACGGCGGCAGTGCCGGGCAGCGCCACGGCAAGCGCCAGTGCCCAGGCCGCGACCGCACCGCTCCACGGGCGACGCCAGCAGTCGGTCAGGTGTGCCATGGACAGATTGCGCAACCGTGCGACGAGCAGGCGCTGCTTATTTCTTGTTGAAGTCGACCACCGGTGGCGCCGAAATCTGCGCCTCGTTCTGCACTGCGAAGTTGGGCTTGACGCTGTAGCTGAAGACCATCGCCGTCAGGTTGCTCGGGAAGCTGCGCGCCAGCACGTTGTACTCCTGCACCGTCTGGATGTAGCGGTTGCGCGCGACGGTGATGCGGTTCTCGGTGCCTTCAAGCTGCACGCGGAGGTCGCGGAAGCCCTGGTTGGCTTTCAGGTCGGGGTAGCGCTCGCTGACCACCATCAGCCGGCTCAGTGCGCTGCCCAGATCGCCCTGCGCCGCCTGGAATTTGCTGAAGGCGGCCGGGTCATTGAGGGTTTCCGGCGTGACCTGGATCGAGGTGGCTTTGGCGCGCGCTTCTATCACCTTGGTCAGCGTGTCCTGCTCAAAGGCTGCCTCGCCCTTGACGGTGGCGACGATGTTGGGTACCAGGTCGGCACGGCGCTGGTACTGGTTCAGCACCTCGGACCAGGCCGACTTGGTCTGCTCGTCTAGGCGCTGGAAGTCGTTGTAACCGCAGCCGGTGAGTAGCAGGGCCAGGGTGGATGCTGCGAGCAGTGCGGTCCAGCGGGAAAAATGAGAAGTACGGGACGTCTGGGAGGCGACGCCACGGGAAGTCACGGCACCGGAAATCATCGAACTGGAATTCATCAGGAGTCCTCCTTCAAGGCAGGCCGCAACACTAACATAGTCAATCGGCGCGCCGGTGTCAGACATCGCGCCAGAAATCGCGCCAGAAGCCCTGTGCACGGCCGGCGCTGTCCATGAAACAATACAGCCGGGTGCCCGCACGGGTTTCCCGTGGCACCGTCGGCAACCCTGCCGGCTCCCCGTGACCAGACCGATGGATCGACCGATGCGAAAACCCAAAGTCTCTCCAGCCAGCACCGGCAATGCGGATGACATCGAGGCGGCGTTTTACGAGGCCCTGCAAAGCGGCGACATTGAAAAACTCATGGCCTGCTGGGCCGACGAGGACGACGTGGTCTGCGTGCACCCGGGTGGCGGGCGTCTGATCGGGTTGGGCGCTATTCGTGCCAGCTTCGATGGCATGTTTGCCAACGGCACGATCCAGGCGCGGCCGGAGAAAGTCCGGCGCGTGGAAGTGATGGGGGCCAGCGTGCACAGCGTGCTCGAACGCGTGGACGTGCTCACCGAGGAAGGCCCGCGCCACGCCTATGTGATCGCCACCAACGTGTACCACAAGACCGCACAAGGCTGGCGGCTGGTAGCCCACCACGCGAGCCCCGGCACCCCGAGCGAGATGCAGGAGGTGTCAGAGACGCCGCCCGTTCTGCACTGACACCGGGTGCTTCGCACGATGGACTATTCGGCGCCCTGGTGGCTTCCAGGCGGCAATCTGCAGACCATCTGGGCGGCACTGCGTTCGCGTCGCTACCTGGGGCCTGCGCCACAGTTCAGGCGTGAACGGTGGACCACGCCTGACAGTGACTTTGTGGACGTTGATTTTCTGGTGGACGTCCAGTGGCAAATTTCCGCCGGGCCGTCCCAAGGAAAATCAGGCCTCTTGGGGAACAGCGCACTACACGAAACGAAAAGCGCTGGGGTACAGCCCCTGCTGGTCGTGTTCCACGGTCTGGAGGGTTCATCGGAGAGCCATTACGCCGAGGCCTTTGCCGACGCCGCGCGCTCGCGGGGCTGGGCCTGCGCGATTCCGCATTTCCGGGGCTGTTCGGGCGAGCTGAATCTGGCGCCGCGTGCCTACCATTCGGGCGACTTTGCCGAGATCGACTGGATGCTGTCCACCTTCGCGCAGTGCCATCAGGGTCCCATCGTGGCGGTGGGTATTTCACTGGGCGGCAATGCGCTGATGCGATGGGCGGCTGAAATGGAAGGCTCCGCACGCCAGCGTGTCGCTGCTGTGGCGTCGGTGTGTTCTCCACTGGATCTGGCGGCCAGTGGCTGGGCCATCGGGCGAGGCTTCAACCGGCTGGTGTACACCCGCATGTTTCTGGCCAGCATGGTGCCCAAGGCGTTGAAGAAACTCGCGCAGCACCCGGGTCTCTTCGACCGCGACCGCCTGCTGGCCGCCAAAGACCTCTATGCGTTTGACAACATCTTCACCGCGCCGCTGCACGGCTTCAAGGACACTGACGACTACTGGGCCCGTGCATCGGCCAAGCCCCACCTGCATCGCGTGCAGTTGCCGGCGCTGGCGCTCAATGCGGTGAATGATCCGTTCGTGCCTGCCTTCAGCCTGCCTACAGCGGCCGATGTGAGCGCCCATGTCAGCCTGTGGCAACCGGCGCAAGGCGGGCATGTCGGGTTTCCTTCGGCGCCTTTCCCGGGGCATGTGCGTGCCATGCCTGAAGCGGTGGCCGAGTTTCTCGCGCAACACCTGCCGCCTTGACGGGCTCTGTCGACCGGGGCCGCGCCTGCGGCGGCAGCGGCGCAAAATACACCCATGGATGACATTGTTCGGCAAGCGATTGCCAAATGGCCTAACGTACCCGACTGCTACGGCTGGCTGGGGCTCGACGCGCGCGGCAACTGGTACATGCGTGACGACCGCGCGCAGGCTGCCGGCCCCTTCGCGGGCGATGCGACCAGCGGCGACCCGCCCGACGAAGCCCGACAGCGCGCCAGCAAGGGCTCCCGTCTGCAGCACGACAAGCTGATCGACTTCATCCAGCGCAACTATGAAAGCGACGCGCAGGGCCGCTGGTTTTTCCAGAACGGGCCACAGCGCGTGTATGTGGAACTGCAGGCCACGCCACTGGTGCTGCGTGTCGGCCCGGCGCCTGACTTTGCAGTCACGGCGCACACGGGCGAAGCCGCGCGCGCACAGCGCTGCGTGGTTGACGAACTGGGCCGGGTGTATCTCGACACCGACCTCGGGTTCGGCCTGGTCCACACGCTGGATGTGGCCAGCGCCGCCGAAGCGGTGGAGCAGGGCCTGTGGGTTCCCCAGGTGGTGCAGGCGTCCGATTTGCCTGCGCGCTTCGGTTATGTACGAAGTCCGCAGGCTTTGCAGATGACCGCCGCGCCGCCTCAAGCTGCAGGCATGAGCGCCATGCAAAAAGCCGGTCAGTGACCGGCTTTTTATTGGGGTTGGCAGCAGTTGTTGCTGATCGCGTGGCCTGGCTTGCGGCTTACTTGACCGCATTCACCATGTACTGCACGGCGGCCTTGATTTCTGCATCCGAGGCGGTTGAGCCACCGCGTGCGGGCATTGCGTTCTTGCCCTTGATGGTGCTGGCCGTCAGTGCGTCCACACCTGCGCTCAGGCGAGGTGCCCATGCGGCCTTGTCGCCAAACTTCGGCGCACCGGCCACGCCAGCAGCGTGACAGGCCGAGCACACTTGGCCATAGACCGCAGGCGCAGCGCCACCGGCAGCAGCGGGAACGGCCGCTGCAGGCTTGTTGGCGCTGGCGAGTGCTGCGACCACATCAGCGGAGGGGGCGGCTGCGGCCGGGGCTGCCGCCGCAGGTGCCGCTGAAGCGGCAGGCGCAGCAGGCTCGGGAAACTTGGCACCGACGGCTGTCGTCATGTAGGCAACGGCGCGGCCAATCTCGATGTCGTTGAAATCACCACCCGCCTGCGCTGCCATGGCACCCTTGCCCTTGAGGGCCGAGTTCCACAGGGCATCAAAACCGGTTTTCAGGCGCGGAGCCCATGCAGCCACGTCGCCGAATTTGGGTGCGCCGGCAGCGCCGATGCTGTGACAGGCCAGACACTGGGCCTTGTACACCTCTTCACCCGATTTGAGGGGGCGATTCGCATCGCGAATTTCCACGCTGCCGACCTTCTGCAGGCGTTGGGCCACGGATTTCTCGGTGTCCACGGCGCCGGGAGCGGTCTTGTTGGCCGAGGCCACGTAGTACACCAGACCAATGATTCCGAAAACCGGCACCACAAAAGAGAAAAACACCGCAGCCAGCAGTTGCTTGGGGGTCTTGATGGGGCCGGTATGGGCTTCTTCGTGGGCCGTGGTGTGGTCGTTTGCGCTCATGGCGTCCTCAAAAAACTGGAATCAGGGGCGATGCAGTGCTCGTTGTCAGCGGCGGCGAGTGCATTCGCCGCGCCGCGAGGCAGCCTGTCAACAGCCTCACATTATAACTTGGCCCCGGAAAAAACCGGCTCTCGCCCGGTCGGCTGATAGAATCGTTGGGTGCGCAGCAGCTCTGCCTGCGTACCCTGACAGCATCCTGCAACGCCACCACGGCGCCCTGCCAGGTGCGTCATGTTCCCAGCGTTGCGGCTGTAGCTCAGTGGATAGAGTATTGGCCTCCGAAGCTTATGGTCAGGCCGGCCCTGTGCGAAAATCTGAGTAACGGTCTTGTTGAAGAGTTGCGGCTGTAGCTCAGTGGATAGAGTATTGGCCTCCGAAGCCAAGGGTCGTGGGTTCGATCCCCGCCAGCCGCACCAGACAACGATCTCGCTATAGATTTGCCGGTTATTGCCGCCGGAAATCCAATTAGACCAAGGGTCATTTTCTAAAAAATGACTTACTCGGGCTGATGGTCATCGCGAAGACCGCTTCTTTGTCATGGCCCACCGGTGGCCCGTCCTTAGCCCACTGATTCTCCGGTGACACCTTCATATCTTGCTGTATGACCATTGGATCACTGGCCCATCAATAACGTGTCGTGTCGGCGCGCTTGATACTACGTGTGTCCTAGGAGCGGCCTACTGCTTGTTGCAACCCACCCCGGCATAGTGTCCGGACTTAGCGCGTAAGTCCGAAGTCCATTGCGCAGAGTGAGTGACTGGTGTTCAGAAAAATTCGTTGGGTAGAGTGGCGCTGCATCGAAAGTGTCTCGGGCCTGAGCCAGCATGCGCTGCTGGTCGATGTGTTTGCCAAGGTGCTAGCCGACAACCTAGGCTCCTTGTTGTGTCAGGCGGCCAGCGAGGACGCCGCATTGCCATCGCGTCAGCGCACCTGCAATCGCGCCTATGCCGCACCTTGCCTTCAACGACTGCTGCCTCGCATGGTCATGGGCTGGGGTTGCCTGAGTGCCTTGCTTGACAAAGTGATGGGATTGCTCGCGGCCAATTCTCACCGGCGTGTTCCGGATAGATCTCAGCCCAGACCGAAAAGGCGTGTAAAACCGCATCCAAATATGGCTTACAAGGGATGACTGCGGCTTAAGTTCGGTGGATTGTAGCGGCAGCGGGGGCCCCGCTCCGCGCAGGTAGCTTTCACGGGCTTGCCATTCGCGCTTGGGCTTGCAGCCAACGGCTGTAGATCGAAATATCAGCTGCGGTTCGCCGACCGCGCCAGCCGCCAGGATGATGCCTGGAAATCAGCTCGCAGGCCCATCGGGGAAGGCTATTCAGACAAGCGGAGCCGCTTCTGCAAGCCACGGAAGTTGAGTGTTTCTCACATTAGACGTGTGAGAGATTCGCTTGTCTGATCAAACAACGCGGCAGAGAATTGCGGAAACCCATCACCACCCCTTCACTACCTCGAGACAAAACATGAAGTCTTTCAAGACAAGCACGAGCAGAAGAGCCTTTTCAATCATGTGCGCTCTCGCGTTCGCGTCGTTCGCCGGACCAAGCGGCGCCGACAGCTTCCCTTCCAGGCACATCAGAATGATTTCACCGAGCCCGCCGGGTGGCGGGACCGATGCAATGTCGCGGCTGGTCGCGGCCAGGCTGACCGAGGCCGCCAAATGGCGGTTGGTCGTGGAGAACATGCCGGGGGCCGGCAACAATATCGGGCTGAGAGCAGGCGCCAGGGCAGCGCCTGATGGATACACGTTGGTGATGGGCGAGACCAGCAATCTCGCGGTGAATCCGTTTCTGTTCAAGAAGCTCGATTTCAGTGCTGTCGATGATCTGGTCCCAGTCGCCCTGATGGGCACGGGGCCGCTTGTCCTGGTGGTTCGTACAGAAAGCCGCTTTGACAGCGTCGCCGCGGTCCTCGAGGCGGGGAAGAAAAACGAGCTGTTCTACGCGTCGTCAGGGAACGGAACCGTCGGTCATCTGGTGGCCGAGAGCCTCCGGAACACTGCAGGCATCAAACTTCAGCACGTTCCGTACAAAGGCGCGGGTCAGGCGATGGCCGACCTCCTCGGTGGCCAGGTGGACCTGTATTTCGCCTCTCTGACCGCCGCTCTGCCACAGATCGCGGCAGGCAAGCTGAGACCTCTAGCCGTGACGTCGGAGAAGCGGCACAACGCGCTGCCCAATGTGGCCACCTTCGGCGAGAAGGGCTTCCCAGGGCTGTCCTACACGGTGTTCTACGGGGTCGTGGCTCCAGCCGGCATCCCGGAAGCCGTGTTGAACTTGCTGAACAAGGAAATCAACAGCGCACTGGATACCGACGAAGTGCGTGCCGTTTTCGCCAAACAGGGAATTACACCCCAGCTGATCTCGCGCGGTCAGTTCGCGTCATTCCTGGCAGCAGAGCGGGCCAAGTGGGCAGCTGTGGTCAAGACAACGGGGGCGACCGTTGACTGACCGGCGGTGTGGCTTGCGCGGTAAATATCTGGGGAAGAAGGCGTTCGATGGCGGTGCCTGATCGTTCCATGCCTTGTGCGGGCTCCAGGGCGTCGCCGATTGACCTGCGAAGCGACACGGTGACGCAGCCGACAGAGGCGATGTACGAGAGCATCTTGAAGGCACCGCTCGGCGACGACGGGCTGGACGGTGATCCGACAGCAGTGGAACTGGAGTGCTCAGTTGCCGCGTTGTTGGGTAAGGAGGCCGCTCTCTTCGTCCCCAGTGCGACCATGGGGAATCTGGTGGCCATCCTGGCGCAGACCACTCGTCAAGATGTCGTCGCAATGGAAGCGTCGTCCCACATCTACATCGCAGAACGTGCCGCCGCGACACTGACCGGCGCGTTCTATGAGCCGATTGCTGGAACCGCAGGGGCCATGAGTCTCGACAGACTTGAGTATGTTCTGACGGAGCACCGGGGCAGGCTCAAGACGGGTCTTGTCTGCATGGAGACATCCCACAACAACGCGGGCGGGACAGCCCTGTCGCTGGCCCATATGCGGGAAGTCTTTGACATGTCCAAACGGCATGGCGCCAGCGTCCATCTGGACGGTGCCCGCCTGTTCAACGCTGCCGTGGCTTTGCGTGTCACGCCTGATGCGATCGCGGCTTGCACCGACACAGTAACGATCTGCCTGTCGAAGGGACTTTCAGCTCCCATGGGCGGTGTGCTCGCTGGCGCAAACTCCATCATCGGGAAAGCTCGTGCGATCCGCAAGATGTTAGGTGGCACGCAACGTCAAGTGGGAATCGCGGCTGCTGCCGGTCTGGTGGCCATCAACAGCATGGTTGCCCGGCTGGATGATGACCACAGGCGAGCGGCGCTTCTGTCTCAAGGTCTTAATGCGATCGACGGCCTCACTGCGAGCCATCCCCAGACAAACATCGTTCAGGTCGATGTGAGTGCGACCGGTTCTGATGCCACGCATTGGGCGGCAAGCTTAGGGCGGATGGGAGTTCTTGTCCGTCCATGGTCAAGATCACTTCTGCGCTGCGTCACGCACCGACATCTAAGCGACGGCGATGTGGAGGCAGCGGTACAGGCATTCACGTCCGTCAACAGCAACGAAGCGGATGCAGCGTAAACCGCCACAGGCGCTCCGATATAGGTCCGTGGATCCGGCGCCTAGGCGCTGCGCGCATCCAAACTGGCCCTTCGATTCGCAAGGACCGACAAGAACGCGTCTCGCGCGGCATTCACATTGCGGCTGTCTTCATCGGCCTTGCGGCGAACAAACGATAGCTGCCTCGATGGACCGTTGCGGCCTAGCGGAACGACACGCAGGTCGTACGAACTGATGAGCTGCTCCCGGGGAAGCGGCACGACAGAAATTCCCAGCCCCTGAGATACCATTGCGACGATGGCGTCGATTGATCCCAGTTCCATGAAGGCTCGTGAACCCGGGGCAACACGCCTGACATATTCCGCTGCGATGCGGCCGCCGGTGAGCTGCCGGTCATAGCCGATCCAGGCCGACTTGCGCAGTAGATCCTGCGGCCTCGCGTCTTTCACGCCGGCCGGAGCCAGCATGACAAATGGCTGCTTTGCCAGGTCTTCCCAGATGAGCCTGGAAGAGGCGCCCGCTTTGGGCCGTACCAGTGCAGCTGCATCGAGCTTGCCGGCGTTGACAGCATCGAGCAGATCTTCGCTGTCAACCAACGAGGAGACGGACACCTCGAGCGCCAGGTGCTCGTCCTTCAGAGCGCGCAGCACGCATGGCAGCAGATCTGACTGAATGCTATTGATGGCGCCGAGTTGCAACCTTCCAGCCACGGTGAGCGTCGGGCGCGTCCGCAGCGCCTGGATGCGCGACGTAGTTTCCCGTGCAAGCTGGCCGAGTTCCAGGGCGAAAGAAGTCGGGCGGCTCAGACGCGAGGAACGGTCAAACAGGGGCTTGCCGAAGTAGATCTCGAGTTGCTTGACCTGCAGGCTGACGGCGCCGGGGGTGCAGCCGACCACTTCAGCTGCCGCAGTGAAGCTTCCCTTGTCGAGAATGGCTAACAGGGTGGCTAGATAGGAAATCTTCAACAAAACGGCGTCCTTCACGCGCACATCGGGGCGCTTCCATGCTCAATCCGTCGAGGGTGTGTGCTGCTTGCAGCAGTCAGCGCTTGCGGGCTGAACGACGCCCTGCTGCGCGGAACATGTGAAATATAAGGCATGCCAGTCAGCGCAGGCGATGGTGTTCCCGGCCACCACGCTGAAGACGCCGGTATTGTGAGAGAACCTCAACTTTCGCCAGACAAAGTCTCGTTTGACTTCAACGTTCGCGGCTTCCTAAGATGCCGCATGCATCAACTTCCACCCGCCCAGCCCGGTATGAGAGAAACGGACGTCGAAACGCCGGCGTTGATCCTCGATCTCGACGCATTCGAGTTCAATCTCGACACAATGGCACGCACGGTTGCGGGAACCCGTGTCAAACTTCGCCCCCACGCCAAGACGCATAAGTGCCCCGTCGTCGCGCAACTGCAAATGCGCCGTGGCGCTATCGGGCAGTGCGTGCAGAAGATCGCAGAGGCAGAGGCCATGGCTTGGGGAGGCGTGAACGACATCCTCGTGACCAATGAAATCGTCGACCCACGCAAGCTTGCGAGGCTAGCCGCACTGTCTTCCATCGCCCAGGTGGCTGTGAGCGTCGACAGTCTGAAACACATCACACTCATCGAGGCTGCGGCTCAAGCCGCCGGCATCAGGATGTCCGCTTTGATCGAGATCGACGTCGGCGCGGGGCGTTGCGGAGTGGCGCCGGGCGCCGAGGCCGTCGAACTCGCCAGGCATATCGCGAACTCACGTCATCTCGCCTTTGCAGGACTACAGGCATACCACGGCACGGCACAGCACTTGCGCAGTGCCGCAGATCGGCGCCAGGCCATCGGCAAGGCCATTCTGGCTTGCGAACAAACGGTCGAAGCTCTGTCTCGATCCCGCATTCCATGCGGGATTGTCTCCGGCGGCGGAACGGGCACGTTTGAGCTGGAAGCAGCTTCCGGCGTCTACACCGAACTGCAAGTTGGCAGCTATTGCTTCATGGATGGCGACTATGCGGCGAACCTCGAAGAAGACGGCCAGCCGTTTGGCCTGTTCCAGCACTCCCTGTTCGTCCTGGCTTCAGTCATGAGCACCACAAAGCCGGGGCTGGCTGTGCTGGATGCAGGACACAAGGCTGTCGCCATAGAACGAGGCCTGCCAACCGTGTGGCAGCAACCGGAGCTTCGCATCGTTTCGGCAGCGGACGAGCATGCGCGAATGGAATATCCCCCGGCGCTTGCGGCGCCAGAACTTGGTGAGAGGTTTCGCCTTGTCCCACGACACTGCGATCCCACGGTCGACCGTTTCGATTGGTATGTCTGCGTCAGAGCCGGCCGGGTCGAGAGTGTTTGGCCCATCACAGCCCGGGGCGGAATGCAATGAGGCCTGGCGATGCGCAAGGGTGCTGAAGCAGTGCGCACCGATCAAGATCGGCGACCCATTTACTTGATAACGGAAAAATCCCATGAAAAAACTTACGGCTTCGTGCCTCATCAGCATCTTTGCGGTGTTGCTGCCTCCCGCCACTGCAATCGCCCAGGCTTCGGCCCCACTCTGGCCCGCCAAGCCCATCACGCTCATCGTCGACAGTGCGCCGGGTAGTTCAAACGACGCATTTGCGCGCGCCATCGGCAAGCGCCTCCACGAAGCCTTGGGACAGCCAGTCGTTGTCGACAACAAACCGTCAGCCGGGGGGGTGATCGCCAACGCACTGGTAGCCAGGGCCGCGCCCGATGGCTATAGCCTGGTGTTGCTGTCAACCACCTTCACCACCGTCGCGGCAACCCGGGCCAATCTCCCCTACGACGCTCTCAAGAGTTTCAAGCCGGTAGCGCGTCTCGCGAGTGGCCCTCTGCTCGTGACTGTTTCAGCCGACTCCCCCTACAAGACCATCGGAGACCTCGTGAGCGCTGCCAAGGCGCATCCAGGAAAGCTGAACTACGGAACATCCGGCGTGGGCGGCATCAATCACTTTGCCGCCGAGCTGTTGTTGGGCTCCGCGGACATCAAGATGACGCAGGTGCCCTACAAGGGGATCAGCCTAGCCATTACTGACATGATCGGCGGCCAGATCCAGATGGTGGTTGCCAGCGCGGCTTCAATGCTGCCCCATGTGACGAGCGGCAGGGTACGGGCGCTGGCGGTCACCACAGCGGAGCGCTCACCACTTGTGCCCGATCTGCCATCACTCGAGCAAGCCGGCTACAAAGGCAGCGCCAGCGAACTCTGGTGGGGTGTGCTGGCACCAGCAGGGACACCGCCGGCGGTGGTGGATCGCCTGAACGCCGAGATCAACAAGATCGTTCTTTCGGCCGAGATGAAAGCGTTCCTGCTCAAGCAAGGGGCCGAGCCGGCGCCGATGAAGCCGGCCGAATTCGAAGACTTCATCGTGGCGGAAATCAGTCGCTGGAAGAGCATAGCCGCCGCGACCGGCATCAAATCGGAGTAAGGCAGTCGGGATGGCTCGCACGAAAATTCAGTCCCGCAGCCAAGCGGGTGAACTGCCGCGGTTCGCAAAGGAATAACTTCCCCTGTTGAATTCCATCCAATCTTGACCCCGGGGGGATGCGGATATTAACTTGGACTGGTTTATGTTGTAAATCCAAGGCTCTCCCGGTATTCGATGGGGCTGAGAGAGCCAAGAGATATCTTGATCCGCTTCTCGTTGTACCAGCGGATGTATGAGTCTAGTACCTGAATGAACTGCTCA
>NZ_CALSAL010000015.1:0-28766 GCF_943372955.1 Polaromonas sp. YR568 | reverse complement strand
AAAGATTGAATTCCTGGGCTCGTACTGCCACGTGCATGTGGCCTCGCCCGCGCTGCAGCCGCACAAGCTCACGGTGTACCTGTCGCTGAATTTCCTGTCCGAGCAGTCGATGGTGGTGGGCTCCACGCTCAAACTGCGCCTGCTGCCCGAGCGGCTCAAGGTGTTCTAGATGATGGCTCCCCCCCGAAGCGCCTTCGGCGCCTCCCCCTCAAGGGGGCGCCACCAGCGGCCCGGCAGAGCCGGTTCCGCGGTGGCCCTGGAATTGTGGCCCGGCTGATGCCGCTCAAGGCACTCGGCAGGGTGGACTACCTGCCCACCTACGCGGCGATGCAGGACTTCACCGCCTCCCGCACCGCCGACACTCCGGACGAGCTGTGGCTGTGCGAACACCCGCCGGTTTACACGCAGGGGCTGGCGGGCAAGGCCGACCATGTGCTGAACCCGGGCAGCATCCCGGTGGTGCAGACCAACCGCGGCGGGCAGGTCACTTACCACGGCCCCGGTCAGGTGGTGGGCTACCCGCTGATGGACCTGAAGCGGGCTGGCTACTACGTCAAGGAATACGTCTACCGTATCGAGGAAGCCGTGATCCGGACGCTGGCGCACTTCGGCGTGACCGGGCACCGCGTGGCCGGCTCACCCGGCATTTATGTGCGGCTGGACGACCCGTATTCGCATGCGGCGCTGACGGGCCCGGCCCATCCGGCCGACCCGTTCCGGGGCCTCGGCAAGATCGCCGCCCTGGGCATCAAGGTGAGCCGGCATTGCACTTATCACGGCGTGGCGCTGAATGTGGCGATGGACCTGGAGCCATTTGCGCGCATCAACCCGTGTGGCTATGCGGGCCTGAAAACCATCGACCTTCGTACAATCGGCGTATCTGTCGCGTGGCCCGAGGCCGCCGACCTGCTGGGGCAGAAGCTCACACGCTATCTCGCACCCTGATTTTTTCCGTTCGGGCTGAGTCTGTCGAAGCCCCCGTGTCACCAGTGACCCACGGACCAGAACGGCTCACCCAGTCCTTAGACAGGCTCAGGACGAACGGTATGGACCCAAGCATGAGCACCCAAGACGTCGTCCGCGAAGCGCAAAGTCAGGAAACCTACAACCCGCTGGCCAAGCAGAAGGCGGCGGCCAAGCTGTCGCGCATTCCGGTCAAGGTCGAGCAGGCCGAGGTGCTGAAAAAGCCCGACTGGATCCGCGTGAAGGCTGGCAGCCCGACCACGCGCTTCTACGAGATCAAGCAGATCCTGCGCGAGAAAAAGCTCAACACGGTGTGCGAGGAAGCCAGCTGCCCCAACATCGGCGAATGCTTTGGCAAGGGCACGGCCACCTTCATGATCATGGGCGACAAGTGCACGCGCCGCTGCCCCTTCTGCGACGTCGGTCATGGTCGCCCAGACCCGCTGGATGTGAACGAGCCGCTGAACCTGGCCAAAACCATTGCTGCACTCAAGCTCAAGTACGTGGTGATCACCAGCGTGGACCGCGACGATCTGCGCGATGGCGGCAGTGGGCATTTTGTGGAATGCATCCAGAAAATCCGCGAGCTCTCGCCCGCCACCACCATCGAGATTCTGGTGCCCGACTTCCGTGGCCGCGATGACCGCGCGCTCGAAATCCTGAAGGCTGCACCACCCGATGTGATGAACCACAACCTGGAAACTGCGCCGCGCCTGTACAAGGAGGCGCGCCCGGGCAGCGACTACGCTTTCAGCCTCAACCTGCTGAAGAAATTCAAGGCGCTGCATCCCGACGTGCCAACCAAGAGCGGCATCATGGTGGGCCTGGGTGAAACCGACGAGGAAATCCTGCAGGTGATGCGCGACATGCGCGCGCACAACATCGACATGCTGACCATCGGCCAGTACCTTGCGCCTTCCACCAGCCACCTGCCGGTGCGGCGCTATGTGCACCCCGACACCTTCAAGATGTTTGAAGCGGAAGCCTACAAGATGGGCTTCACCCACGCCGCTGTGGGCGCCATGGTGCGCTCCAGCTATCACGCGGACCAGCAGGCACATGCCGCCGGTGTTGCCGACAAGGCAGACGCCGCCGCGCTCTGACATGAACATGGCGCCGGGCCTGCTGTCGCTGCGCCACTACGGCGCCTCGCACGGCAGCCATGCGCACAGCCACTTTCAGGTGCTGCTGGGGCTGGAAGGCCTGCTGGATCTGGAGATTGAAGGCCGGGGCCAACGGATTGCCGCTGGCGACGGCTGCGTGATTCCCCCCGGCGAGCGACACGATTTTGAATCCCGTTCCGGCAGTCGTTGCCTGGTGCTCGACACCGCCGATGCAGGGTGGCAGTACCATGCCCATCGGCCCATGCACAACGCACACGCGTCATCCCTGGCGCGCTACCTTGATCTGGCGCTGCAACGCGGCAGCCCCGCCGCTCAGCAGTGGGGTGCGCCCCTGTTGCTGGAGGCCTGGGGTGCTGAAGGGAATCAGCGCTTGCCGCACCCACCCAAGCGCCCTCAGCGGCCCATCGACTGGCGGCAGCTGACCGCCTGGGCCCGGCAGCATCTGCATGAGCCGCTCACGGTGGCGCAACTGGCGCAGCAGGTGTATCTCAGCCCCACGCAGTTCGCCAGCCGCTGCCGCAGTGAAACCGGGCTCAGCGTGATGCAGTGGGTTCGCGCGCAGCGGCTGTCACTGGCCACGCATCTGCGCCAGCGCGGCCACAGCGTCGCCGACACCGCCTTGCAATGCGGCTACCTGTCGCCTTCTGCACTGACGGCGGCGATGCGGAAGCAGCGGAACGCCGTCACGCCCTCCAAGAACGCTCCATAAGAACGTTCAATAAGCAAGTTCAATAGCGGTACGGGTTGTTGGGCTGGCGGTCGTAGCGGTTACGCACGCCATCGCCATCCCGGTCGCGGCGATGGGTCGGATACACCGCCTGGTTGTCGCCGTAGCCGTGACCCTGCCCCTGATACTGCACATGCCCGGCCACATGGCCTACGGGGTACACCGCGCAGCCCGACAGACCAATCACGCCGACAAGCGCGATCAACAGAAGGGGACGTTTGTTTATCTTGATCATCAGAGTCTCCAATACCGCGTGTTGGCAGAACAGGCCGACAGGCCTTCGCACCCAGACGCATCACTGGCTGCTTGAAGTGGATTGGGCTCTGTGCGCGTCGCGCTCCCGTGTCGGCCATGTAGCCAGACGGTGAAGCTGGTCGCAAGTTGTATTTCTGCCTCTGTTTCTGCCTCTGTTTCTGTAATTAACGCCAGCCCTTTTCCGACACACCGTCGTTACGCGACGATTCGCCGTGCGTGGCCGACGACGGGGCTACGCGGCGGCGCGTATGCTCTGCGCTCATGTCTGCCAAGCCCTCCGCCAATTTTTCAGCCAATCTTCATGCCCTTGGGGCCATCTTCCTGTGGGCCAGCCTGGCGGCGCTTGGCGTGGCGCTGCAGCATGTGCCGCCGTTTCTGCTAACGGGTGTTGCGCTGCTGATCGGTAGCCTGCTGGCGCTGCCCGCCGTGCTGCGCAACCCACAGGTGTGGAGGATTCCCGCCAGCACCCTGCTGATGGGCGTGTACGGCCTGTTTGGCTTTCACTTTCTGCTCTTCATTGCGCTGCGGCATGCACCAGCGGTGGAGGCCAATCTGGTCAACTATCTGTGGCCCCTGCTGATCGTGGTGATGGCGCCGCTGTTCCTGCCAGGCCTTCGCCTGCGCGCAGTACATGTGCTGGCCGCGCTGCTGGGGTTTGGCGGCGCAGCCGTCGCCATTCTGGGTTCGCGCAGCGGTGACAGCGCAGCCGGCGGCTGGTACTGGGGCTACCTGCCCGCGATGGCCTCGGCCTTCATCTGGTCCAGCTACTCGCTGATGACCCGGCGCGTCGCCGCATTTCCCACCACCGCCATCGGCTTGTTCGGGCTGGTGTCGGGCCTGCTTTCGCTGCTGTGCCACGCGCTGATGGAGCCCGCCACCGCACTGTCAGCCCAGGACATGGGGCTTCTCGCAGTGATGGGCCTGGGCCCGCTCGGCGCGGCGTTCTTCCTGTGGGACAAGGCGCTCAAGCTCGGTGATGCGCGGCAGATCGGCATCCTGAGTTATCTCACACCGCTGGGCTCCACGGCCTTGCTGATGGTGGTCAGCGGCCGCAGCTTCAGCTGGAGCATCGGACTGGCCGCGTTGATGATTGTGGGTGCCGCCGTGTTGGGTACCCTCTCGAAATCGCCTGACTGAGGGCAGGTCAGCCCCCTCGCTCAGTGCTGCTGCAGCAGCGCAGCCGGGTCTTCGCTGGCCAGCACCTCGGCAGCCCACGGCGCGAGCTTGGACGCATCGGCCCGCAGGATCTGCTGCTTCACCGTCAATATCTGCGAGGGGTGCATGGAGAAGCTGCGCAGACCCAGCCCCAGCAGCAGGCGCGTCATGGTGACGTCACCCGCCATCTCGCCGCACACGCTGACACCCTTGCCCTGCGCATTGCACTCGGCGATGGTGTCGGCAATCAGCCGCAGCACCGCCGGGTGGCACGGGTTGTAGAGGTGCGAAACCGACTCGTCGGCACGGTCAATCGCCAGCGTGTACTGGATCAGGTCATTGGTGCCGATGGACAGGAAATCGAAATACCGCAGGAACAGCTTGAGCGTGAGCGCCGCGGCCGGAATCTCGATCATCGCGCCCAGTTTCACCGGCCCGTACGCAATGCCCTTGTTGTCGAGCAGCGCGCGGGCACGGTCGATCAGTGCCATGGTCTGGCGAATCTCGGTGCCGTGCGCCAGCATCGGCACCAGCAGGTTCACCGGCCCGTGCACCGCCGCGCGCAGGATGGCGCGCAGCTGCGTGAGAAACATCGGCGGGTCGGCCAGGCTCCAGCGGATGGCGCGCAGGCCCAGTGCCGGGTTGAGGTGGGTTTCCTGCGTCTTGCTGGCGTGGCGGTCCAGCGGCTTGTCGGCCCCGATGTCCACCGTGCGGATAGTGACCGGCAGCCCCTGCATGCCTTCGATGGCCTGGCGGTAGGCGTGGTACTGCTCTTCCTCGTCGGGCAGTTTGCCGCTGCGGCCCATGAACAGGAACTCGCTGCGGAACAGACCGACACCGACCGCCCCGGCGCGGACGGCACCGGCCGTGTCGTCGGGCATCTCGATGTTGGCCAGCAGCTCCACACGTGCGCCGTCGAGCGTGATGGCCGGCGTGTTCCTGAGCCGGTTCAGTCGCTGGCGTTCCAGTTCGCCCTGGCGCTGCTTGAAGCCGTATTCGGCCAGGATGATGGGCGACGGGTCGACGATCAGCACACCGGCATCGCCGTCGATGATGACCCAGTCGTCCTGCTGGATCAGCTGGCTCGCGCTGCGCGCGCCAACGACCGCCGGAATGTCCATGCTGCGCGCCACGATGGCGGTGTGGGAGGTGCGCCCGCCCACATCGGTGGCAAAGCCGGCAAACAGGCTCTGCTTGAACTGCATCATGTCGGCAGGCGAGATGTCGTGGGCGATCAGCACCAGCGGCACGTCGGTGGTGTCGTCGAGCAGCAAATCCTGCTGCGAGGCCTTCCGGCCCGCGCCTGCCTGTTCCACCGGCTGCACTGGCGAGGCCATGCCCTTCATGTGGCGAAGAATGCGCTCGACCACCTGCTCCAGATCCGCCTTGCGTTCGCGCAGGTACTCGTCCTCCATGTCGTCGAACTGCCGGGCGATGACCTCATACTGGGTGGTAAGCGCCCATTCGGCGTTGTAGTGCCGCTCGGTGATCCAGTGCTTCACGCCGCTGATGAGCTGCTCGTCCTGCAGCAGCATCAGGTGCACATCAAGCAGCGCGGCCAGCTCGTGCGGCGCATCCTTGGGCAGGTCCTGCTGGACCCGCGTGATTTCATCGAACACCGCATTGCGCGCCGCACGCACCCGGGCGATTTCTTCATCGGTCTTGTCTGCCTCGACAAAGTAGTGCGCCACATCGGCCCGACTCGACGCCACCAGCACCGCCCGGCCAATCGCAATCCCCCGCGAGACCGCCAGGCCATGCACTGAAAAGGTCATGCGGTCCCCTCGGGGGGCAGCGCATTACACGGAGGCGAAGTGAAAAGCGTGGAGGTCACTTATTCACCTTCTCCGAACTTGTCGGCAATGAGGGCCAGGATGGCATCCATCGCCACCTGCTCGTCCACGCCGTTGGTTTCCACTTCAACCACGCTGCCCATGCCGGCGGCCAGCATCATCACGCCCATGATGCTCTTGGCATTGACGCGGCGCTCGCCCTTGCTCATCCACACCTCGCACTGAAAGCTGCCGGCGAGTTTGGTGAGTTTGGCCGAGGCCCGTGCGTGCAGGCCCAGCTTATTGCTGATGTTGGTGGTGGTCTTGATCATGGGTTCGACGTATCTGGTTCTGGGGTGCCGTGATGGCCACCTGGATCACGCCCTGGGTCGCGCCGATCAGCGCGCGCGCCACCAGCGCGTCGAGGGACTCATGCCGGTAAGACACAGTGCGCAGCAGCATGGGCAGGTTGATCCCGGTGATCAGTTTGGAATTGACGCCATCGACCAGCTTCTGCGCCACATTGCAGGGTGTGGCGCCAAACACGTCCACCAGCACCAGCACCTTGGAGGTGCCCAGCTGCGACATGATGATGCGGGCCTGCGCCAGGGTTTCTTCTGGCGGCATGTTGGGCTGCACGTCCAGCGCGGCGATGCCGGGCGCATTGTCCGGGAACACATGCAGCACGCACTGGCGAAGCGCCGATGCCAGAGGCGCATGGGCGATGATGAAAATGCCGTTCATTGCGACTGATTATCCTTGTCGCCGTACAGGAAGTACCCGTATGAGGCGAGACAACAACACAAAAACACCCCCATGGCGGCCTGAAACGACGCCACGGTCCCCAAGCCTGCTGCGGCGAAGGCATCGATCAGCAGGCCAATGCCCCATTGCACGACGAAGATGCCGCCGAAGATCATCAGGTTGTAGCCCGACAGGGCCCGACCGGCCAGTGCCGGCGGAAAGGCCATGCCCACCGCCGGTTGCGCCAACCCGAGCACACTGCACGCCACGCAGAACAACGCCCAACCCAGCCAGCCGGTGGACGCGCCGCCGGCAATGTTGATCGCCAGCGCCACCAGACTGAGGGGCACACCCCAGGTCATCAACCGGTTGGCCGTCCAGCCCCGGGCGGCGAGCGAGGGGTTGGCCATGCCCCAGGCCCAGAAGGTCACCAGCATGAAGGCGTTGATATAGAACAGGCCGGTGGCGGCTTCGAGCGGGGTGTAGCCGCTCACCTTCACCATCCACGGGCCGGCCCAGAGCGTCTGGATGGCAACCAGACCGCCATAGTTGAAGAAGGCCAGCGGCGACATACGGCGAAAGTAAGGGCTGCGCCAGATGGCCGCATAGCCCGCGGGCTCGGCAGGCTGCTGACCGACAGCTGCCTCGGCCGCCACCGCATCGGCCCGCCAGGTCGGCACCCACACGGCCAGCGCCACCATGGCCAGCAAAATCATGGCCGCGAGAATCCAGAACAGGGGCCGCCAGCCGGTCAACGGCATCAGCCACTGCACCGGCAGTGTCGAGGCCAGCATGCCCAGCGAGCCGGTCATCAGCATCCACGAATTGGCACGCAGCACCGCGCCGGGCTCATACCAGCGGCGAAATCCGGTCAGCGGCGCCATCAGGCAAGCGCTGACACCCATGCCGACCAGCACACGCGACGCCAGCAAGCCGCTGAACCCGGTGGACACTGAAAAAGCCAAACAGCCAATCACCGACACCGACAGAAAGCACAGGATCACCCGCTTCGGTCCATAGCGGTCCAGCCAGGTGCCCAGCGGCAACTGCATGGCCGCAAAGCCGAGGAAGTAACCCCCGGCCAGCAAGCCCAGGTCGCGCGCCTGCAGCGAAAACTCCTGCGTCAGGACCGGCGACAGTGTGGCGGTGATGGCGCGCACCAGCGCCGAACAGAAGTAAGCCGCCGCAAACGCGGCAAACACCGCCACTGCCGCGCGGGTATCGAGCCGGCCGGGCTCGGTCATGGGGGTTGCGTCACCGCTCAAGGCCAGACCCCTATTCAAAGCGAAGACTGGAGAAGAAGGTTTCGGCAGCCTCTGCATTGACCTTGTCGGCGTACATCACCACCTGAAACACCTGGGCGCCATCGGCAAAGTACGCCGCCTGGCCTTGTACCGTCGCACCGTCGGGGCGCTTGCCCTGCGCGCTGACCAGCACGGCCTGCGCCGGCGCATTGACGCCGGACACGCGCAAGACGGTCGTGCGACTGGAGCCGGGCGCTGCCTTCATGTTGGCCAGTGTGGCCGCCTGCCACTGCGTCAGCACCTCGGCGGCACCTGCGGCGTTGGGCAGCGTGGCCACGGCGACGGCAAATGTGGCGTCGCCGGCATCGCAGCCCTGCATCGACAGCGTGGTGGCCTGTCCGCCCAGCGGCACCTGTTTCTGCGCCTTGTCAGGTTTGCAGGGCAGCAGCAGCGCGAGCCGGGTGGCGTCGGGCCGCACCTCGCGCCAATTGAAAGCCGGACTGCAGCCGCCCACCGCGAGCAGCAGGCAAAGGACGGCTGGCAGGGCCGGCATGGCCGTAACGCGGGAACTCATCAGCATGGCTGTGACTTTACAGGCAATCGTGCGCTGCTTTGGGGCTGCGCCAGCGCCTGCCGCTGCATCAACGCACCGTTTTAATGCGCTCGAATTCGTCGGGTCCGCACCAATCTGGGCACGATGCTTGCTAAACCAGAGCATGTTTGAGGACATCGCCCTGCCCGACCCCCCTGCCCCGCACCCCAAGCGTGCGTCGCCGGCGATGCGCGGGAATCCGGTCCACCTGCCGGGCGCCGGGCAAATCATCTGGCGCGACCGGCTGTCGCAGCTGCTGGAATCCACTGGCGAGGGGATTTTCGGTATCGACATGGATGGCTGCTGCACCTTCATCAACCGCGCAGGCGCCGAGCAACTGGGCTTCGCACCCGACGAAGTGCTGGGCCGCAACATGCACGAGCTGGCGCACCACAGCCATGCCGACGGCGCGCATTACCCCGAACACCTGTGCCCGATCTTCAATGCCTTCCGCATGGCCCTGCCCTGCCGCATTGACACCGAGCTGTTCTGGCGCCGCGACGGCACCTCGTTCGCGGTGGAGTATTCGTCCTACCCCATCGTGGAAGACGGCATCGTGCAGGGGGCGGTGGTCACCTTTGTGGACATCTCCGCCCGCCGCCGCGCCGAAGAGGCCCTGCGCCAGGCGCATGCGGTGCTGGAGCAGCGCGTCAGCGAACGCACCCAGGCGCTGTCGGAAGCGCTGCAGCAGTTGCGCGAACTCTCGGCCTACACCCACACGGTGCGCGAGGAAGAGCGCACCCGCATCGCCCGCGAGGTGCACGACGAACTCGGCAGCCTGCTGGTGGCGCTGAAGATGGACGTCGGCTGGCTCGACAAACGCCTCAGCGAGCAGCCGCAGCGCGAGCCCGACGATGCACAGGCCATGCGAGACCGCATGCGCGGCAAGTGCCAGAACATGGGCCGCCTGATTGAAGCGGCGGTCGACAACGTGGGCCGCATCATCACCGATCTGCGCCCCAGCATCCTGGACCACCAGGGTCTGTGGGCGGCGCTGGAGTGGCAGGCCCATGAGTTTGTGCAGTCGGCCGAACTGGCGCTCGACTGGCAGATGGATGTGGCGCATGCCGCACCGCTGCCCGAGGCCTCGGCGATTGCCATCTTCCGCATCTTTCAGGAGATGCTCAGCAACATCGGCCGCCACGCCGAAGCCAGCGCGGTGGCGATTGCGATCCGCGCCACGGCAGACGCTATCAGCATCACGGTGAAGGACAACGGCAAGGGCGCCGAGCCCAGCGCCTTTGAAGCCGCCAATGCCTACGGCGTCATGGGCATGCGCGAGCGGGCGCGCCACCTCGGCGGCAGCCTGGCGATTTCCAGCGAGGTGGGTCGCGGCGCGACCTTTCACCTGCGCATTGAGCTGCCAGCTGATCCAGTCACACGGGCCACGAACACACCATGAGCACGGTCCGCATCCTGATTGGCGACGACCACCGCATCGTGCGCGAGGGCCTGAAGCAGGTGCTGGCCGACGCGCCGGAAATCGACGTTGTGGCCGAGGCTGAAACCGGCCCCGAGATTCTGGAGAAAGTCGAGGCGCTGGGCGGCAGCACCGGCCCCACCGCACTGAACGCCGTGCTGCTCGACATCGCCCTGCCCGACCGCGATGGACTCGATGTGCTGCAGGCGCTGAAGGCGCGCTGGCCTGACCTGCCGGTGCTGATGCTCAGCACCTACCCGGAAAAACAGTACGCGGTGCGCTGCATCAAGCTGGGCGCCGCCGGTTACCTGAACAAAAGCGCCAACCCGGACGACATGATTGCTGCCGTGCGCAAGGTGGCTTCTGGCGGGCGCTATGTGTCGGCAGTAGCCGCCGAGGCGCTGGCCAGCGCTGTTGGCAACAGCGCCGCCCGCAGCGGCACCGAGGCGCTGTCGCACCGCGAGCACCAGGTCTTCCGTTTGCTGACAGCCGGCAAGTCAGTGGGCGAAATTGGTGCACAACTCCATCTGGCGGCCAACACCGTCAGCACCTACCGCGCCCGCATCCTGGAAAAAACCGGCACGCGCAACGACGTGGAACTGGCGCTGTATGCCGAACGCCACGGCCAGACGGGCGGCTAACCAGCAACTGAGCCACTTCCCGGCGCCGATTTGTAGGGCCAGCACTACACGCGCTCAAAAACCGCACCGCGTTCTTGAAAAAGCGCAGCTGAACCCGGCATTCAGGCCCGCCCCTTGCATAGAGGCAAGCATCCGTTTGTCAATTTGCCTGAAAAGGGGAACCGCGATGTCCAACCGTTTTGATGCCTACGATGCCGACCGTCCATTGATGCTGCGCTGCGCCTGCGGTGAAGACCACGCGCCAGACCAGCACGATGCCGCCATGTCCAGCGCACAGGACATGTCAGACAACTTCATGGAAGCGGCGATGATCAAGGCGCTGTTCCCGGTCGACGCGGTGCGCCGCGGTTTCCTGAAGGCGGTGGGCGCCAACACCGCCCGCGCGGCGATTGCCTCGGTGCTGCCGCTCGGCGCACTGCAGGCCATGGCCCAGGACAAGGGCCCGCTGGAGAAGAAGGACCTCAAGCTCGGCTTCATCGCCATCACCTGCGCCAGCCCGCTGATCATGGCCGACCCGCTGGGCCTCTACAAGAAAGAAGGCCTGAACGTCCAACTCAACAAGACCGCCGGCTGGGCCCTGATCCGCGACAAGATGATCAACAAGGAGCATGACGCGTCGCACTTCCTGTCGCCGATGCCGCTGGCCATGAGCATGGGCCTGGGCAGCAACCAGGTCAACATGAATGTGGCCAGCATCCAGAACACCAACGGCCAGGCCATCACGCTGCATGTGAAGCACAAGAACAACCGCGACCCGAAGAACTGGAAAGGCTTCAAGTTCGCGATTCCGTTCGAGTACAGCATGCACAACTTCCTGTTGCGCTACTACCTGGCCGAGAACGGCATCAACCCCGACACCGATGTGCAGCTGCGCGTGGTGCCGCCGCCAGAGATGGTGGCCAACCTGCGTGCCGGCAACATCGACGGCTTCCTTGGCCCCGATCCCTTCAACCAGCGCGCGGTGTACGACGAGGTAGGCTTCATCCACATCCTGTCCAAGGAAATCTGGGACGGCCATCCCTGCTGCGCTTTCGGTGTGAGCGACGATTTCATCAAGCAGAACCCGAACAGCTTCGCTGCGCTGTACCGCGCGGTGTTGAGTGCCTCCTTCATCGCCAGCCAACCGAAAGACCGCGAGCTGATCGCCAAGCTGATTGCACCGACGCAGTACCTGAACCAGCCCGAAGCGGTGCTGCAGCAGGTGCTGACCGGCAAGTTTGCCGACGGCCTGGGCAACATCAAGAACGTGCCAGACCGCGCCAACTTCGACCCGGTGCCATGGCAGAGCATGGCGGTGTGGATGCTGACGCAGATGAAGCGCTGGGGCTACATCAAGGGCGACGTCAACTACCGGCAGATCGCCGAGAAGGTGTTCCTGCTGACCGACGCCAAGAAGCAGATGACCATCGCCGGCTTCAAGGCACCCGAGGGCGCCTACAAGAAGTACTTCATCATGGGCAAGGAGTTCGACCCCGCGAAAGCCGATCAGTACGCCAAGAGTTTCCCCATCAACAAGATCGCCTGAGCGGTCGGAAACGTATTGACATGCTGAAGTCACTGAACCTCAAGGCGGGCCTGGTCTCGCTGCTGATCTTCTTCACCTTTCTGGGCATCTGGTACGCCGCCACGGTGACGCCTGCGGGCACCCCTGCAGCGTCTGTGGCCGGCATGACCGCCGAGCAGATCGAATACCAGAAGATGATGGGCAAAGACCCCGGCAGCACCAAGACCACGGGCTTCCCGACCCTGGGGCAGATGGGCGAGGCGATCTGGAAACAGGTCTCCAACCCGGTCTATGACAACGGCCCGAACGACAAGGGCATCCTGATCCAGTTGAGCCATTCACTGGCGCGAGTGGGTCTGGGTTTCCTGCTGGCTGCGCTGGTGGCGATTCCGCTGGGCTTTGTGATCGGCATGTCGCCGCTGCTACGGCGCGCATTCGACCCTTTCATCCAGGTGCTCAAGCCGATCTCGCCGCTGGCGTGGATGCCGCTGGCGCTTTACACCATCAAGGACTCGTCGATCTCCGGCATCTTCGTGATCTTCATCTGCTCGGTCTGGCCGATGCTGATCAACACCGCCTTCGGCGTGGCCTCGGTCAAGCGCGAATGGCTCAATGTGGCCAGCACGCTGGAAGTGAACCCGCTGCGCCGCGCGTTTCTGGTGATCCTGCCGGCAGCCGCACCGACCATCCTGACGGGCATGCGCATCTCCATGGGCATCGCCTGGCTGGTGATCGTGGCCGCCGAGATGCTGGTGGGCGGCACGGGCATCGGCTACTTTGTCTGGAACGAGTGGAACAACCTCTCGCTCACCAACGTGATCTTCGCCATCCTGGTGATCGGCATCGTCGGCATGCTGCTTGACCTCGCGTTCGCCCAGTTCCAGAAATGGGTGACCTATGTGGAGTGACTCTTCTGTCCGCAGCGAACAGCCGGTGACGCCGCTGGGCCCACTGCTTGAAACCCCCTCCCCCACGAAAGAACGAAGCATGCAGGGATTCCTCAAGATCGAAGCGCTGAGCAAGGCCTTTGTCGCCGACAAGCCGGTGTTTGCCAATGTGTCGTTCACCATCGACAAGGGCGAGTTTGTCTGCATCATCGGCCACTCGGGCTGCGGCAAGACCACCATCCTGAATGTGCTGGCCGGGCTGGACACGGCAACCAGCGGCCACGTCTTCATGGACAACCGCGAGATCGCCGGCCCCAGCCTGGAGCGCGGCGTGGTGTTCCAGAGCCACGCGCTGATGCCCTGGCTAACCGTACGCAAAAACATCGCCTTTGCCGTCAACTCGCGCTGGCCCGACTGGAAGGCGCCCGAAGTCAACGCGCATGTCGAGAAGTTTGTGGCGATGGTCGGCCTGAGCGCGGCCATCGACAAGAAACCATCGCAGCTCTCCGGCGGCATGAAGCAGCGCGTGGGCATTGCCCGTGCGTTTGCCATCCAGCCCAAGATGCTGTTGCTGGACGAGCCCTTCGGTGCACTCGACGCCCTCACCCGCGGCACCATCCAGGACGAGCTGATGAGCATCGTGCGCGAGACGCACCAGACCGTCTTCATGATCACGCACGACGTGGACGAAGCCATCCTGCTGGCCGACCGCATTCTGCTGATGAGCAATGGCACCGAGAACGCCAACGGCTACGCGCCTGGCGGCATTGCCGAAGAAGTGGTCAACCCGCTGCCGCGCGAACGCACCCGCGCCGCGCTGCATCACCTGCCCGGCTACTACGACCTGCGCAACCACATCGTCGATTTCCTTGTGACACGCGCCCGCGCGCACTGAAGTCACTTTCCTCTCCGTTTCCCTTTTTCCTTTTCCGTTTTTCCCATACCTATACAGGAGCACCCACGCCATGAACCGCAACGACGTCACCGAAAAAATCATCACTGTCAAAGTTTCCAAAGGCCTGACCTGGGACTCTGTGGCCAAGAAAGTGGGCCTGAGCAAGGAGTGGGTCACCGCCGGCTGCCTCGGCCAGATGACGTTCGACGACAAGCAGGCCAAAATCATCGGCAAGATTTTTGGCCTCACCGCCGAAGAGCAGAAGTGGCTGCAGGTCGTGCCGTACAAGGGCTCGCTGCCGACGCAGGTGCCGACCGATCCGCTGATCTACCGCTGGTACGAAATCGTCAGCGTGTACGGCACCACTATCAAGGAACTGATCCACGAAGAGTTCGGCGACGGCATCATGAGCGCCATCGATTTCAGCATGGACATCGTTCGCCAGCCCGACCCGAAAGGCGACCGCGTGAACGTGGTGCTGTCCGGCAAGTTTCTGCCGTACAAGACTTACTGATCCGCTGCGCGGCGCTTCATCCCGCTGGCACTGGCAGCAGCCCCTTGCGGCACCGGCAACGGGGCTGCGGTGCAAAATGGCGGGATGAACTCTCTAGCCGGCATTCGCGTTCTCGACCTGTCCCGCGTTCTCGCGGGGCCCTGGTGCACCCAGACCCTGGCGGACCTCGGCGCCGATGTGATCAAGGTCGAGCGGCCCGGCAGCGGTGACGACACCCGCACCTGGGGCCCGCCCTTCCTGAAAGACGCCGCGGGCGCTGACACCGAGGCGGCCTACTACCTCGGTACCAACCGCAACAAGCGCTCGCTCACCTGCGACATTGCCCAGCCCGCTGGCCAGGCGCTGATGCGCGAGCTGGTGAAGCACTGCGATGTGTTTGTCGAGAACTTCAAAGTCGGCGACATGGCGCGCTACGGCCTCGACTATGCGTCGCTCAAAGTCATCAACCCGCGCCTGGTGTACTGCTCGGTGACGGGCTTCGGCCAGAACGGCCCCTACGCCGAGCGCGCCGGGTACGACTACGCCATTCAGGGCATGGGTGGTCTGATGAGCGTGACTGGCGAGCGCGATGACCTGGGTGGCGGACCGCAGAAGGTGGGCGTCGCAGTGGCCGACCTGATGACCGGCATGTACGCCACCGTCGGCATTCTGGCCGCGCTGCGCCACGCCGAGAAAACCGGTGAAGGCCAGCAGGTCGACATGGCCCTGCTCGACACCCAGGTGGCGATGCTGGCCAATCTGGGGGCCAACTATCTTGTGAGCGGCAAGGCACCGGGGCGCGCCGGCAATGCGCACCAGAACATCGTGCCGTATCAGGTGTTCGAAGTCGCACCCGCGCCAGATGGCAGCAAGGACCACCTCATCCTCGCGGTGGGCAACGACTCGCAGTACCTCAAGTTCTGCCAGGTGGCCAACATTCCGGAGCTGGGCGTGAACCCGCTGTTCGCTAAGAACCGCGACCGCGTGCTCAACCGGGCGCAGCTGGTGCCGATTCTTGAGGCGGTGATGAAGACACGCACCAAGGGCGACTGGCTGGCTGCGCTCGAAGCGGCCAAGGTGCCATGCGGCGCCATCAACAACCTGGCCGAGGTGTTTGCCGACCCGCAGGTGCATGCGCGGCAGATGGTCACCGAATGGCAGCACCCCGTGAAATCGGATTTGCGGCTGGTGTCCAGCCCCATCAAGCTCAGCGCGACACCGGTACGCACCGACCTGCCGCCGCCCCTGCTCGGCCAGCACACCGACGAGGTGCTGCGCAACGTGCTCCGTTACACCGAAGCGCAACTGGCCGACCTCAAACAGAAGGCGGTGATCTGATGGCCAACTTTGTCCTCGTGCACGGCGCGTGGCATGGCGCGTGGTGCTGGCAGCGCGTCACCGCCACCCTGCAGCGGGCAGGCCACCGCGTGCATGCCGTCACGCTGACGGGCGTGGGCGAACGGGCGCATTTGCTGTCGCCCAGCATCACGGTGGACACGCACATCTGCGATGTCGTCAACCTGATCGAAGCCGAGGAACTGCAGGACGTGGTGCTGGCCCTGCATTCGTATGGCGGCTTGCTGGGCACCGCCGTCGCTGATCGTGTAGCGCAACGAATTAAGCACATTGTCTATGTCGATGCCATCCTGCCCGAGCCGGGCGAAAGCTGGAGCAGCACGCAGTCGGCTGCCACCCAGCAGGAACGCATGGCCGCTGCACAGGCCTCGCCCCACTTCAGCCTGCCGCCGCCCGACCCTGCGAAGTTCGGCCTGCAAGGCGCCGACCGCGACTGGGTCATGCGTCGCCAGACGCCACACCCGGGCAACACCTACCAGGCACCGATCCAGTTTGATGTGCAGCGGGTCGCCGCCATCGCGCGCACCTATGTGAGCTGCACACGGCCGGCGCTGGCTAGCATCGACCCGAGCCGCCTGCGCGCCCGCGATGCGGCCTGCTGGGGTGGTGCCTGGCTGCCAGGCTCGCGCTTTGTGGAACTGGCGACCGGGCACGACCCGATGGTGAGTGACGCGCCCGCGCTGTCGCAGATCCTGCTGGACAGCGCACGGTGAGATCACCAGACCGTCGCCGCCTCTGCGCGGCTGTGGCCACCGGGCTGGCGCTGCCGCTGATCGGCCTGCACAGCGCAGCGTGGGCGCGTGAGACGGCCCTGCCCGTACCCACGTCGCTGCCCGAGGCCGCGCGCGCTGCTGCGGTCAAAGGCGAACCCTTGATCCTTCTGATCAGCCTGCCCGGTTGCCCCTATTGCGAACTGGTGCGGCGCAATTACCTGCTGCCTGGTCAGCGCGACGCGGGCTGGCACACCTGGCAGCTCAACGTGAACGACCGCAGCGCCCGCTTGATCGGGTTTGACGAACGACCCACCACCGCGGCACTGCAAACCGACGCTTGGCGCGCCAAGTTCACACCCACCGTGCTGTTCTTTGGCTCGCGCGGACAGGAGGTGGCCGAACGGCTGGTCGGCATTTCGGTGCCGGACTTTTATGGCGCTTACCTGGATGAGCGACTGACCACGGCGCGCAAGGCACTCGTCCTGCGACGCTAGGCAAGTGTTAAACTGGAGGCGTTCAAGCAGGAGAGCGCTGCCCCAGCCCCCAAGCACAAGGCAGCCACCGAAGGCGCAAACTTCCATAATCGCTCAGGTCCCGTACTGCCCGGAACACACAGCCGTCTGGAGAGACGCCGCACGCAATGTGCGGTGCACCGAAGGAGCAAAGCCCGCCACATGCCGCCGTGCATGACGGGCTGAATCTCTCAGGTAACAGGGACAGTGGAAGCGGCCGCAAGCACTCGATGGCTTGGCGGTTGCCATGATTCTCACGATTCACTCAGCACCTGCCGCTTCGCATGCCTGCGCTTGCGTCATGTTCCCTGTTTGAAAAGGATTCACCATGAAAGTCATGGTTCTGGGTGCCGGCGTCACTGGCATCACCACCGCCTGGTATTTGTCTCAGCAAGGTCACGAAGTCACCGTCATCGACCGCCGCCCCGGCGCGGCCATGGAAACCAGTTTTGCCAATGGCGGCCAGATCTCCGTCAGCCATGCCGAGCCCTGGGCCAACCCGGGCGCTCCACTGAAGGTGCTGAAGTGGCTGGCCCGCGAAGACGCGCCACTGCTGTTCCGCCTGCGTGCCGATGTACACCAGTGGCTGTGGGGCCTGGAGTTTCTGCGCAACTGCACGCCCGCACGCACGGCGTGGAACATCCGCCAGATCGTTAACCTCGGCATGTACAGCCGCAGCACCCTGCAAAAGCTGCGCGCCGAACTCGGCCTGCAGTACGACGCACAAACACGCGGCATCCTGCACTTCTACACCAGCCAAGCCGAATACGACGCGGCGCAGGAGCCGGCACGCATCATGCGCGAGCAGGGCTGCGAGCTCGACATGAAAACCGCCGACGAGTGCGTGGCCATCGAGCCCGCGCTGGCGCAATGCCGCAGCAGCATCGTAGGCGGCAGCTTCACGCCCAGCGACGAATCGGGTGATGCCCACACCTTCACGCAGGCCCTTGCTGCACGCTGCGCGGCGGCTGGCGTCCAGTTCAAGTACCACACCACGGTGGTGGGTCTGGACCACAGCGGCGGCACGCTCCACGGCGTGCAAGCCGTCACCGGCACCGGTGAAGCCGGCGGGCGCGTGGAGCGACTCACTGCCGACGCCTATGTGATGTGCATGGGGTCCTTCAGCGCGCAGTGGTCACGGCTGCTGGGCCAGTCGCTGCGCATCTACCCGGCCAAAGGCTACTCGGTCACGCTGCCAGTCATCGACGAGGCCGCGTCGTACACCGCGAGCCTGACCGACGACGAGTACAAGCTTGTGTTCTCGCGCCTGGGCAACCGCCTGCGGATTGCCGGCACCGCCGAGCTCAACGGCTACAACACCGACCTGAACCTGGTGCGCTGCGAGGCCATCGTGCGGCGGGTGAAGCAGCTCTTCCCCGGCATGACCGACGGCCAGGGCGCGCAATACTGGACAGGCTTGCGGCCCGCCACGCCCAGCAACGTGCCCTACATCGGCCGCAGCAAGGCATCGAATGTTTTTCTCAACACCGGCCACGGCACGCTGGGCTGGACCCACGCCTGCGGCTCGGCCGCAGCAATTGCCGACATCGTCGGCGGACGTCAACCCGAGGTTGACTTTGCGTTCACGGGCTTGCCAACGGGCAGCGCTGTGAGCCCGGCGCGAGCCCTGGCCAGCGCATGATCCCAATGTGACGGAGTGCGGCAAGTGACAGGCTCGTGGCGCAGGTCAGCACTGCGCCCGGGCCGGTCACTTCATCGCGCCAAACACCTTCTGCAGGATGGCGCTGCCGGTGCCGACCGGATCCTGGCGGATTTTCTTTTCTTCCTCGCCGATGATGAGGTAAAGCCCGTCGAGTGATTTGCCGGTGACGTACTGCTGAATGTTGGCGTCTTCCTTCTTGACTAGCCCGAAACCGGCGGCTTTGCCGGCGAATTCGTTGTATTTGTTGGCCAGACCCACCCTCTCGGTGGCCCGGGTCACCACTGGCAGAAATTTCACGCCCAGCGGCGAGCGGGTTTTTTCAGCAAAGAAGTTGGTGACCGAGGTTTCGCCGCCCTGCAGGATGTTCTTGGCGTCGGTCACCGTCATGGAACGCACGGCGCCCACCAGCAAATCCTTGCCCATGGGCACTGCGGCTTCGGCAGCGCGGTTGATGGAGGTGACCAGCTCATCGATGCGCTTGCCCTGGCCGAAGTTTTTCAACAGCTGGGACGCATCTTCCAGATATCCCGGCAGCGGAATGCGAACTTTCGGGTTGCCAAGGAATCCATCCGTCTTGCCAAGCAGAGCGACGGCTGCCAGCGCGCCTTTTTCCAGGGCGGTTTTCAGGCCGCTGCTGGCTTCCTGGTTGGTCAGGCTGCCGAAGGACACGGCCCAGGCCTGCAAGTAAGTGGTTCCTATCAGCGCACCCAAGGTGCCCACACCTGCCCGATTAAAATGACGACGTTGCATGATGAGGTCCTTTCGATGAAATTCACTTCCCGGCTGGCAGTATGCCGCATGGCACTGGCCACCGCACTGGCCACGGCGGCGCTGGCGAGCCTGCCGGGCTGCACCGGCACGCAGGCTGCGCCGGAGTCCACTTTTGTGCTGCTCGATGGCAGCAAGCAGACCACGGCCGACCTCAAGGGCAAAGTGACGCTGGTCAATTTCTGGGCCACCAGCTGCGTGACCTGCGTGGCCGAGATGCCGCAGATCATCTCGACCTACAACAAGTACCAGAGCAAGGGCTATGAGACGGTCGCAGTCGCCATGCGCTACGACCCACCCAGCTACGTCGTCAACTTCTCGCAAACCCGCCAGCTGCCCTTCAAGGTTGCCATCGACAACACCGGCGCCATCGCCAAAGCGTGGGGCGACGTGCAGCTGACGCCCACCACCTTCATCGTCGACAAGCGTGGCCGAATCGTGAAGCGCTATGTCGGGCAACCCGATTTCGCCGAGCTGGACCGGCTGATCGCGCAATTGCTCGAACAAAAAGCCTGATTCGCAACCGAATCTCATCAAGTCCAAGCTGACACGTCACCTTTTATGCCAACACCCCCGCGTTACACCTCTACGGCGATCGTTCTGCACTGGCTGCTGGCACTGCTGATCCTGGCGCAACTGTCCTTCGGTGTCTACATGGTCGAGCTGCCGTTCTCGCCGGGTCGCATCAAACAGTTCAATTGGCACAAATGGGCTGGCATCTCCATTTTGGTCCTGTCGGCCCTGCGCCTGTTGTGGCGGCTGCGCCATCGCCCGCCTGCAGCGTTGCCCATGCCGTCTTGGCAAGCGCATTCGGCGCACGCCAGCCACGTGGCGATGTATGTGCTGTTCTTTGCGATTCCACTGGCAGGCTGGGCTTACAGCTCGGCTGCGGGATTTCCGGTGGTCTACTTTGGTGTACTCCCACTTCCCGACCTGGTTGGCCGTGATACCGACCTGGCCGGCCAACTCAAGCTGCTTCACCGGATTCTGGCTTATGGATTGGCAGCGCTGATCGCGGTGCATTTTGCGGCGGCTTTGAAGCACCATCTTCTCGACAAGGACGGTCTGTTGCACCGGATGAATCCTTTTCGTTCAGGCCATGCATAATCAGATGCGAATGAAAACCCTGTCCATCCTTGCTCTTGCAGCCCTTGCCTGCTCAGTCACGCACGCCCAGCAAAAGTTGGTGCCCGCGCAAAGCGAGATCAGTTTTATCGTCAAGCAAATGGGTGTGCCTCTGGATGGCAAGTTCGGCAAGTTCGACGGCCAAATTGCGTTTGATCCCGCCAAGCCCGAAGCCGGAAAGATCAATCTGTCGATCGATCTCTCCACAGCGGTGGTCGGGGACGCTGACACCGTCAAGGAATTGAGGAAGCCCGAGTGGTTCGGGATAGCCAAATTCCCGACCGCATCCTTCACCTCAACCAGCATCAAGGCAGTTGGGGCCGGCAAATTCGATGTGGCAGGGAACCTCAGCATCAAAGGTATCTCGAAACCGTTGTCCATTCCAGTGACGCTTGCAAAGACAGGCGCTGTGTCCGTGGCCCAAGGCGGCTTCACGATCAAGCGCGGAGATTTCAAGATTGGCGAGGGTGACTGGGCTGACACATCCATCGTCGCCGGCGATGTTCAGGTGAAGTTCAAGCTGGCAGTGACAGGCCTGTAGCCCGGACTGGCTGCAGGCGACTTTTGTTTTCAGCACCATTTCTAGCAAGGAGAAATCGATGAATCAGCACTTAGTTGTGGCAACCGCCTTTATGGGGATTTTTGCTGGCAGCGCATGGGCGCAATCCGCGACCTACAAGATCGACCCCAATCACACCCGCACGATCTGGGAAGCCAAGCATTTCGGCACATCGACAAGTCGTGGCCAGTGGGAAAAGACCGATGGTGAGATCACGCTGGACAAGGCTGCAAAGACCGGCAAGGCGGACATCGTTCTCGACATGAACTCGATTCACACCGGAGTCGCACCGTTCAACAACCACATGAAGAGCCCTGACTTCTTCGACACTGCCAACCATCCAACCGCCCGGTTCGTGGGTGACAAGTTCAAGTTCGAAGGCGACAAGGTGACCGAGGTGGCGGGCAACTTGACCATTCGCGGGAAAACTCAGCCGGCAGTGCTCAAGGCCACGGCTTTCAACTGTTTCGACCACCCCAGCCTCAAGCGAGAGGTCTGCGGCGGCGACTTTGAAACCGTCGTCAAGCGCAGTCAATTCGACATCAACTGGGGCTTGGCCAACCGCGCGACTGCTGACGACATCAAGGTCACGATCCAGGTCGAGGCCATCAAGCAGTAATTCACGTTCAGGCAGCCCTGTTGCTGCCTGCCTCAATACCCGCCGCACCCATGTCCCTTGTGCAGGTGTCTACACCGGCGTCGCCTGAGGCATTGGACGCGCTGCGACAGCTCTTTCAGGAGTACGCAGTCAGTCTGAATGTCGATCTGTGCTTCCAGCACTTCGACGAAGAGTTAGCGGGGCTGCCAGGCGACTATGCATCACCCCGAGGCGCACTGTTGCTGGCCACTGTGGACAGTGAAGCTGCTGGGTGCTGCGCCCTGCGGCCGATAGACGAGGCAGACTATCCCAACGCGGCGGAAATGAAGCGGCTGTATGTTCGGGAGCGCTTTCGGGGCATGGGACTTGGCAGGCAACTGGCCGAAGCGGCGTTGAATGCCGCTCGACAAGCCGGTTACTCCAGCGTGCTGCTGGACACACTGGACGACATGGAAGCCGCCCGCGCGCTCTATGCCGATCTGGGCTTTGAGTCGATCCCACCCTACTATCACAACCCGATTGCCGGGGCGCACTACCTCAAAGCGGAGCTGTAGGGCGGAGCTTGATGGCGCAGGTCTGGCGGTGGCCAGCATCGCCCCGCACCTCCGGCAAAAAGAAAAGCCACAGCGCGAAACGCTGTGGCTTTCACTTTGACTTCATTCGGTGCACTCAAGCGGTGAGTGCACACATCACGACAGTATGGTCTGTTTACGCTTTGGCTTGGGCCAGCAGCGTGGCGGCGTCGCTGACTTCGAACTTGCCGGGCGCTTCCACATTCAGTGCGGCGACCTTGCCATCCTTCACCAGCATGGAGTAGCGGTTGCTGCGCAGGCCCATGCCGCGAGCGGCAAGGTCCAGCGTAAGGCCGGTGGCCTTGGCAAAGTCGGCACTGCCGTCGCCCAGCATGCGAACCTTGCCGTCGGTCTTCTGGTCACGCGCCCACGCGCCCATCACAAAAGCGTCGTTCACGCTCAGGCACCAGATCTCGTCCACGCCAGCCGCCTTGAACTCGGCGGCCTTCTCGACATAACCGGGCACATGTTTGGCCGAGCAGGTCGGGGTGAACGCACCAGGCAAGGCGAACAGGGCAATGGTCTTGCCGGCGGTGGCCTTGGCCACATCGACCGGGTTGGGGCCAATGCTGCAGCCATTGCCTTCGACTTCCGAATACTCCATCAGGGTGGTGGCCGGAAGGGTGTCGCCTACTTTGATCATGGGGTGCTCCTCATTCTTGAAAGGTCAGGGGTTGAAAATGCAGCCCTGCAGTGTAGTGCGAAGACTGCGAGCGTGCGCTCACTGCATGAGTACCAGACGCTCTGGCAGGATGAATGCCTCAACAAGCAGCCACTGAATTCGGGTTCAGGCAGAAACGAAAAAGGCCCACCGAAGTGAGCCTTTTGGACTGATGAGCCTTGCGGCTGGATCAGGATCAGACCGCGGCGGCCTTCTCGACCAGGCGGGTCACAACCCAGTTCTTGGTCTTGGAGATCGGACGGCTCTCGGTGATCTCGATCATGTCGCCCATCTTGTACTCGCCCTTTTCGTCATGGGCGTGGTACTTGCTGGACAGCGACACGATCTTGCCGTAAAGCTCGTGCTTCACACGACGCTCAACCAGCACGGTCACGGTCTTGGCGCGCTTGTCGCTCACCACCTTGCCGATCAAGGTGCGCTTGAGGGATTTTTTAGCTTCCGTCATTTTTTGGCTCCTTGCTTGACGATGGTTTCGGCCAGGATGGTCTTGGCACGAGCGATGCTGCGACGCGTGGAGCGCAGCGTGGCGGTGTTGGTCAGTTGTTGCGTGGCTTTCTGCATGCGAAGGCCAAAGTGGGCTTTTTGCAGCTCTTTGACTTCGGTTTTCAGGCCGGCAACGTCTTTCTGGCGGAGTTCAGCGGATTTGGTCATGTTCATTTCCCCTTACTGGCCAATCATGCGGCTGACGAAGGTGGTGCGCAGCGGCAGCTTGGCAGACGCCAGGCGGAACGCTTCGCGGGCCAGTTCTTCAGGAACGCCGACGATTTCAAAAACAATCTTGCCGGGCTGGATCTCAGCCACGTAGTACTCTGGGTTTCCTTTACCGTTACCCATACGCACTTCAGCAGGCTTTTGGGAAATCGGCTTGTCCGGGAAGACACGGATCCAGATGCGGCCGCCACGTTTGACGTGACGGGAAATCGCACGACGTGCGGCTTCAATTTGACGAGCAGTCAGGCGACCACGGTCGGTGCATTTGAGACCGAAGTCACCAAACGCAACCGAACTTCCACGGGTGGCGACACCCGTGTTACGGCCTTTTTGCTCTTTGCGGTATTTTCTGCGAGCGGGTTGCAGCATTTTTATTCTCCGTTAATAGACCGATTACTCGGTCTTGGCACCGTCAGCTGCTGCAGCTGGCGCGGCTTTGCGGACGCGCTTAACGGTGGTTTTCGGGGCTTCGCTACCAGGGGTAGCTTCGGCCGGCTTGTCGCTGCCATCGGCGGGCGCAGTGTTGGTGCCACCGGCAGCGCCACGGGGTGCACGGGCACCACGGGGAGCTGGACGGTCGGTACCGGGACGTGCGTCACGACGCGGGCCGCGTGGCTTGCGCTCTTCTTCGGAAGGAGCGGCATCCAGCTTGGCGCCAGGAGAGTCACCACGGCCGAGCGTGTCGCCTTTGTAGACCCAGACCTTGACGCCGATCACACCGTAGGTGGTCTTGGCTTCAGAGGTGCCGTAGTCGATGTCGGCGCGCAGGGTATGGAGGGGCACGCGACCTTCGCGGTACCACTCGCAGCGGGCGATCTCGATGCCGTTCAGGCGGCCGGACGACATGATCTTGATGCCCAGGGCACCCAGACGCATGGCGTTTTGCATGGCGCGCTTCATCGCACGGCGGAACGTGATGCGCTTCTCAAGCTGCTGGGTGATGCTGTCCGCGATCAGCTTTGCATCAATTTCAGGCTTGCGAACTTCTTCGATGTTCACGGCGACCGGCACGCCCAGCTGGCGGCTCAGTTCTTTCTTGAGGTTCTCGATGTCCTCGCCCTTCTTGCCAATCACCACGCCCGGACGTGCCGAGAAAATCGTGATGCGGGCGTTCTTGGCGGGGCGCTCGATCAGGACGCGCGAAACCGCGGCGTTCTTGAGCTTGGCCTTCAGGTACTCGCGAACCTTGATGTCTTCAGCCAGCATGCCGGCGAAGTCACGGTTGCTCGCATACCAGCGGCTCGACCAGTTGCGGCTGACGGAAAGGCGAAAGCCTGTTGGGTTGATTTTCTGTCCCATGGTCCTGCCTTTAGTTGCCAACCACCACGTACACATGGCACGTGGGTTTGCTGATGCTGTTGCCGCGGCCTTTGGCGCGCGCGGAGAAACGCTTGAGCGTGGCGCCCTGCTCGACGTAAATGGTTTTCACCTTCAGCTCGTCGATGTCGGCACCGTCGTTGTGTTCGGCGTTGGCGATGGCGGACTCAACCACCTTCTTGATGATTCCAGCAGCTTTTTTCTGCGTGAAATTCAGGATATTGAGTGCTTGATCCACTTTCTTGCCGCGGATCAGGTCAGCGACCAGGCGGCCCTTGTCGACCGACAGACGAACGCCCCGGAGGGTTGCACGTGTTTCCATGGTCTTTCCTTATTTCTTCACAACTTTTTTGTCAGCTGGATGACCTTTGAAAGTCCGGGTGAGTGCGAACTCGCCCAACTTGTGGCCCACCATCTGATCGGTGATGTAGACAGGCACGTGCTGCTTGCCGTTGTGCACGGCGATGGTCAGGCCGATGAACTCGGGCAGGATCATGGAGCGACGCGACCAGGTCTTGATCGGCTTTTTGTCCTTGGTGGTCACGGCCTTGTCGGCCTTGGCTACCAGATGATGGTCGACAAACGGACCTTTTTTGAGTGAACGGGTCATTGCCTATCCCTTACTTCTTGCGACGCGACACGATCATGACCTGCGTGCGCTTGTTGTTACGGGTACGGTAACCTTTGGTCAGATTGCCCCATGGGTCGACAGGATGGCGACCTTCACCGGTCTTGCCTTCGCCGCCACCGTGCGGGTGGTCAACCGGGTTCATCACCACACCGCGAACGGTCGGGCGAATACCCATCCAGCGCTTCACACCGGCTTTGCCGAGGCGGCGAAGGCTGTGCTCTTCGTTGGCAACTTCACCGATGGTGGCACGGCACTCGATGTGGATCTTGCGAACCTCACCGGAGCGCATGCGAACCTGGGCGTAGGTGCCTTCACGGGCCAGCAGCGTCGCCGAGGTGCCTGCGGAACGGGCGATTTGCGCGCCCTTGCCGATTTGCATCTCGATGCAGTGGATGGTGGAACCCACCGGAATGTTGCGGATGGGCAGGGCGTTGCCGACGCGAATCGGCGCTTCCGAGCCGCTGATCAGCGTGGCGCCGACTTCAAGGCCGCGGGGGGCGATGATGTAGGCGCGCTCGCCGTCGGCGTAGCACAGCAGGGCAATGTGGGCCGTGCGGTTGGGGTCGTACTCGATGCGTTCGACCTTGGCCGGAATGGCGTCCTTGTTGCGCTTGAAGTCCACCACGCGGTAGTGGTGCTTGTGACCACCGCCCTTGTGGCGCGTCGTGATGTGACCGTTGTTGTTACGGCCGGCCTTCTGGAATTGCGGCTCCAGCAGCGGCGCGTAAGGCTCACCCTTGTGCAGGTGGTCACGGGAAATCTTCACCATCCCGCGCATGCCGGGAGAGGTGGGTTTCATTTTGATGACAGCCATTACGCAGTCTCCCCGCCGAGGTTCAGCTCTTGACCAGGCTTGAGCGTCACATAGGCCTTGCGGATGTTATCCCGACGGCCGATGGATTTGCCAAAGCGCTTGGTTTTGCCTTTGATATTGAGAACGGCAACTGACTGCACGTCTACCTTGAACATCAGCTGCACGGCAGCCTTGATTTCATATTTGGTAGCGTCCTGCAGCACCTTGAAGGTCACGGCATTGGTCTTGTCGGCAATCATCGTGGCTTTTTCAGACACGATGGGAGCGACCAGCACCTGCATCAGACGACCTTCGTCGAATTTGGTTTTGGCGTTCACGGCGCTCATGCGAACATCTCCTTGAGTTGGTCCATGGCGGCCTTGGTCACCAGAACCTTCTTGTAGTGCACCAGCGACAGCGGGTCGGCGTAGCGAGGCTCCACCACCAGAATGTTCACCAGATTGCGGGATGCCAGGTACAGGTTTTCATCAACCTGATCGGCAATCACCAGCACGGAGTTGAGGTTCATGGCCTTGAACTTGTCGGCCAGGACTTTCGTCTTGGGCGAGTCGACCGTCAGCGAATCCACCACAGCCAGACGACCTTCACGGGCCAGCTGGGAGAAGATGGAGGCCATGCCGGCGCGGTACATCTTCTTGTTGATCTTCTGGGTGAAGTTCTCATCGGGCATGTTCGGGAAGATACGTCCGCCTCCGCGCCACAGCGGGGAAGAGGTCATACCGGCACGCGCACGGCCAGTACCTTTCTGTTTGAAAGGCTTTTTGGTCGAGTGACGGACCTGCTCACGGTCTTTCTGGGCACGGGTACCCTGGCGGGCGTTGGCCTGGAAGGCCACGACCACCTGGTGAATCAGGCTCTCGTTGTATTCGCGACCAAACACGGTATCGGGCACGTCCACTTTGGACGAAGCCAGGCCTTGGTCATTCAGGAGTTCGACCTGCATCAGTTCGCTCCTTTGGCAGCGTTGGTGGACTTGGCCTTGATCGCGGCGCGAACCGTGACAAAACCGCCCTTGGAACCAGGCACAGCGCCGCGGATCATCAGCAGCTGACGGGCTTCGTCAATGCGCACGATGTCGAGGTTTTGCGTGGTGACAGTGACGTCGCCCATGTGGCCGGTCATGCGTTTGCCCGGGAACACGCGTCCGGGGTCTTGCGCCATACCGATGGAGCCGGGCACGTTGTGCGAACGGCTGTTACCGTGCGACGCGCGCTGCGAGCTCATGTTGTGACGCTTGATGGTGCCGGCGTAGCCTTTACCGATGGAGGTGCCCTGCACGTCCACCAGCTGGCCCACTGCAAACACGTCGGCTGCGGGCACCACTGCGCCAGCGGCATACTTGCCTGCGACGTCAGGCGTCACGCGGAATTCTTTCAGGATTTCACCAGCTTCAACGCCTGCTTTCGCAAGGTGGCCGGCAGCCGGCTTGGTGACACGCGATGCTTTGCGTGCGCCAAATGCCACTTGAAGGGCATCGTAGCCGTCATTTGCTTCGGTTTTAACCTGGGTCACGCGGTTGTTGGACACATCCACCACCGTGACAGGAACAGTGTCCCCATCATCAGTGAACAGACGCATCATGCCCACCTTGCGGCCCAGCAACCCGAGGGAGTTGCTCAGACTCATTGTTTTCTCCGTTACTTCCACCGCTGCGACTTCAATTGGCCACAGACGTTTTGATGTGAAAGAGAGTTAATAAAACTGACCCGGACCTGCATTGCAAATCCGGGACAGCCCAAAAGTATAGCGCAGACTGCCAAAAATGGCAAGTCTGCGCCAGGACTCAACAATTGGCAGCCCCTGAAACCGGAAATTCATCCCGTTTAGGGGCTTACCTGTTTACTGCAGCTTGATTTCGACGTCCACGCCGGCCGGCAGGTCGAGCTTCATCAGGGCGTCAACGGTTTTGTCCGTCGGGTCCACGATGTCCATCAGACGCTGGTGCGTGCGGATTTCCAGCTGGTCGCGGCTGGTCTTGTTGACGTGCGGCGAACGCAGGATGTCAAAACGCTTCATGCGGGTTGGCAGGGGCACGGGGCCCTTGACAATCGCGCCGGTACGCTTGGCGGTGTCCACGATCTCGGCGGCCGACTGGTCGATCAGCTTGTAGTCGAACGCTTTGAGGCGGATGCGGATTTTTTGCTTGGTGGCCATGCTAATTCCTTCGCTGTGTTCAGAAATTACGCAATGATCTTGGCCACGACACCGGCGCCGACGGTCTTGCCGCCTTCGCGGATGGCAAAGCGCAGGCCTTCTTCCATGGCGATCGGGTTGATCAGCTTCACCGTGATCGACACGTTATCGCCTGGCATCACCATCTCTTTGCCTT
>NZ_CALSAL010000014.1:0-29991 GCF_943372955.1 Polaromonas sp. YR568 | reverse complement strand
CTGGTCGTAACCCTTGGCTTCGCCGCCGAACTTGGCTGCCAGCACCGTGGTGATCGCCGCCGTCAGCGTGGTCTTGCCGTGGTCCACGTGGCCAATCGTGCCGACGTTGACGTGCGGTTTGGTCCGCTCAAATTTGCCTTTTGCCATTTTCTTTTCTCCAAAGAACATGCCCGTGTCTGTTTAACGTCTCCAGCTGAGGCCTCGCCACGGGCAGCGGGCCAACCACAAACGTGGCGCCGAAGACAAGAATCATTCAAGTGACATCGCGGAACCGGCTTTGCCGGGCCGCAGATGTCGCCCCCTTGAGGGGGAGGCGGCAGAGCCGCCTCGGGGGTGTACCTTTACTTTGCCCGAGCCGCCATGATGGCTTCGGACACATTGCGCGGTGCCTCGGCGTAGTGCTTGAACTCCATCGAGTACGTTGCACGGCCTTGCGACATCGAACGCAGCGTGGTCGAGTAACCGAACATCTCGGACAGCGGCACTTCGGCCTTGATGGCCTTGCCACCGCCGACCATGTCTTCCATGCCCTGCACCATGCCGCGGCGTGAGGACAGATCGCCCATCACGTTACCGGCGTAGTCTTCAGGCGTCTCGACTTCCACAGCCATCATCGGCTCCAGAATCACCGGACCGGCTTTCTTGCAGCCTTCCTTGAAGCCGAAAATGGCAGCCATCTTGAACGCCAGTTCGTTCGAGTCCACGTCGTGGTACGAACCGAAGTGCAGCGTGACCTTGACGTCCACCACCGGGTAACCGGCGAGCACGCCTGAGGTCACCGCTTCGTTGATGCCTTTTTCCACTGCAGGGATGTATTCACGGGGAACCACGCCGCCCTTGATGGCGTCGACGAACTCGATGCCCTTGCCGGCTTCGTTGGGTTCGATCTTCAGCACGACGTGGCCGTACTGGCCCTTACCGCCGGACTGACGCACAAACTTGCCTTCAGCGTCTTCCACCGTCTTGCGGATGGTTTCGCGGTAAGCCACCTGCGGCTTGCCGACGTTGGCTTCCACACCGAATTCGCGCTTCATGCGGTCCACGATGATCTCGAGGTGCAATTCGCCCATGCCGCCGATGATGGTCTGGCCGGATTCTTCGTCGGTGTTGACGCGGAAAGAAGGGTCTTCGTTGGCCAGGCGCGACAGGGCGATGCCCATCTTTTCCTGGTCAGCCTTGGTCTTGGGTTCCACGGCCTGGCGAATCACCGGCTCAGGGAACACCATGCGCTCGAGCAGCACCACGGCATCCGGATCACACAGCGTCTCGCCAGTGGTCACGTCTTTCAGGCCCACACAAGCGGCGATGTCACCGGCGCGGATCTCGCTGACCTCTTCGCGGTTGTTGGCGTGCATCTGAACGATACGGCCGATACGCTCTTTCTTGCCGCGGATCGGGTTGTAAACGCTGTCACCCTTCTTCAGCACGCCGGAATAAACGCGCACGAACGTCAGCTGGCCCACGAACGGGTCAGTCATCAGCTTGAATGCCAGGGCAGAGAATTTCTCTTCGTCATCCGCCTTGCGGGTGACAGGCGCCTCGGCTTCGTCCGTGCCCTTGACGGGTGGAATGTCGATCGGCGACGGCATGAACTCGATCACGGCGTCCAGCATGCGCTGCACACCCTTGTTCTTGAAGGCCGAACCGCAGTACATCGGCTGGATCTCGCTGGCGATGGTCCGCGTGCGGATGCCCAGCTTGATTTCATCTTCAGTCAAGTCACCTTCTTCAAGGTACTTGTTCATGAACTCTTCAGACGCCTCAGCCGCGGCTTCGACCATCTTCTCGCGCCATTCTTTGGCCAGCTCAACCAGCTCGGCGGGGATTTCACGGTAGTCGAACTTCATGCCCTGCGAGGCCTCGTCCCAGATGATGGCTTTCATCTTGATCAGGTCGACTACGCCGGTGAAGTTTTCTTCGGCGCCAATGGGGATCACCATCGGCACGGGGTTGGCCTTCAGGCGCAGTTTCATCTGCTCCACGACCTTGAAGAAGTTCGCACCAGTGCGGTCCATCTTGTTGACGAAGGCCAGACGGGGCACCTTGTACTTGTTGGCCTGACGCCACACGGTCTCGGACTGGGGCTGCACGCCGCCCACAGCGCAGTACACCATGCAGGCACCGTCCAGCACGCGCATGGAACGCTCCACCTCGATGGTGAAGTCCACGTGGCCGGGGGTGTCAATGATGTTGATGCGGTGCTCGGGCAGGGACGTGTCCATGCCGCGCCAGAAGCAGGTGGTGGCAGCGGAAGTGATCGTGATGCCACGCTCCTGCTCCTGCTCCATCCAGTCCATGGTGGCGGCGCCGTCGTGTACTTCACCAATCTTGTGGTTCACGCCGGTGTAGAAAAGGATCCGCTCGGTGGTCGTGGTCTTGCCGGCATCAATGTGCGCGGAGATACCGATGTTGCGGTAGTTTTGAATGGGGGTAGCGCGGGACATAAATTACTTTCAGTTCGGGGTTGCGAACAAAGACTCGTTGAAGAACCGCCCGGTAGGGCCTTCCTCGTTTTCGCTGCGTGTCTGCCGGCAGGATGGCCCGTGGTACGGGAGCGCATCCTGACGCCAGAACGTGGGACCGAACCCGTGGTTGTCAAGGTGACCGGCACCCGGACAACCGCCCGGCCATCCTCCACTCAGCGCAGCGGGGTTGCCCAAAAAACGGCAACCCGGACCAATCAGAAGCGGAAGTGGCTGAACGCCTTGTTGGCTTCGGCCATGCGGTGAACTTCGTCACGCTTTTTCATGGCGCCGCCACGACCTTCGGTCGCTTCCATCAGCTCATTGGCCAGACGCAGGGACATCGACTTCTCGCCGCGCTTCTTGGCGGCTTCTTTCAGCCAGCGCATGGCCAGAGCCATGCGGCGGACAGGACGAACCTCGACCGGCACCTGGTAGTTGGCACCGCCGACGCGGCGGGACTTCACCTCGACCATGGGCTTGATGTTGCCGATGGCCATGTGGAAAGCCTCGAGCGGGTCTTTGCCAGGGTTCTTTTTCTCGATGAAGTCGAGCGCGCCATAAATGATGCGCTCGGCGACGGCCTTCTTGCCGCCTTGCATGATCACGTTCATGAACTTGGCGAGATCAACATCGCCAAATTTCGGATCAGGAAGAATTTCACGTTTAGGGACTTCGCGACGACGTGGCATTTTTTCACCTCTTTGCTTCAGTTGGCATCGCCTTGGGGGCCATGCCGCGAGGGTTATCAAAACCCTCACTTACTCGACCGGTGCAAACCATTTGCACTTGGGTCACTTCGTTTCAATCACCTGCCAGAGCGAGTGAAACACCTTGTTTTGAAAAAGTCATGACAACTTCTTCTGGCTCGGACCACAAGGGCCGGGCCGGTGAAGACAATTAAGCCTTCTATTACGCCTTTTTCGGGCGCTTCGCACCGTACTTGGAACGCGACTGCTTGCGGTCTTTCACGCCCTGCAGGTCGAGCGAGCCACGCACGATGTGGTAACGCACACCAGGCAAGTCCTTGACACGACCGCCGCGAACCAGCACCACGCTGTGTTCCTGCAGGTTGTGGCCTTCGCCGCCGATGTAGGAAATGATTTCAAATCCGTTGGTCAAACGCACTTTGGCGACTTTACGCAGAGCGGAGTTGGGCTTCTTGGGGGTCGTGGTGTACACACGGGTGCACACACCGCGGCGCTGCGGAGAATTCTCCATCGCAGGGCTCTTGGACTTGATCTTTTCGACCTCGCGCCCCTGACGGACTAACTGATTGATGGTTGGCATTAAAAACGTCCCTAAACGTCTGGAAACTGATCACCGCGGTTGATGCGCGGACACAAATATTTCCCGCGACGTGCGCGGAAAAGCCTTCTAGTATAAACCGGATAGGCAAAAGGCTCAAGCAACAGGCCGTTTGGGCGTCCCTTGCCGGGCATTTGACCTATAAGTCAGCGCTCACTCTCTGGATCACTTTATCCAGAGGCGGATCGCATCCCAGGCGCGACCCAGAATCCCGGCCTGCTCGACAGCCTCCAGGGCGACCAAAGGCACTTCAGCCACCGGCGTCGGGTTGTCGCCCACCAGCACCTTGAGCGTGCCCACCGCCTGGCCCTTGATGAAGGGTGCCACCAGCGGATCAGGACGCGCCACTTGGGTCTTGACCTTTGCGGCACTGCCGGCTGGCAGTGCCACGACGATGGCCTGAGGCCGGCCGAGGTTGACGGTGGCCGATTTGCCTTTCCAGACCGAGGGGCTGACCACCGCCTGGCCGCCGTCAAACAGCTTGACCGCCTCGAACGCCGTGTAACCCCAGTTGAGCAGCTTTTGCGACTCGGTCGCCCGGGCGTTGTCGCTGGCGGCGCCCAGCACGATGGACAGCAGACGACGACCGCCAGGGGCACCGGCCGGGCCGAGATTCGGGAAGTCGCGTTTGGCCGTGGCAATCAGGCAATAGCCGGCGGCGTCGGTGTGGCCGGTTTTCAGGCCGTCGACGCTGGGATCGCGGAACAGCAGCGTGTTGCGGTTGGTGTCATTGGCAGCGGGCGTGCCGGGGTAGCGGTATTTTTTGATGGCCGCGTAACCCACGTACTCGGGGAAGTCCTGCATCAGGCGCACCGACAGCGTCGCCAGGTCGCGCGCGGTGGTGGTGTGGCCCGGCTCGGTGAGACCCTCCGGGTTCTTGTAGGCGGTCGAGGCCATGCCCAGCGCCTTGGCCTGCTCGTTCATCAGCTTGACGAAGTTCTCGGCCGTGCCGCCCACGCCTTCGGCCAGCGCCATCGTCGCGTCGTTGCCCGACTGCACCACCATGCCCTTGATCAGGTCTTCCACCGGCACCTGCATCTTGGGGTCGATGAACATGCGGGAGCCGGGCATCTTCCAGGCGCGCTCGCTGACCGGGAAGGTCTGCTTCAAATCGATCTTTTTGGCCCGAAGCGCGTCGAACACCAGGTACTCGGTCATCAGCTTGGTGAGCGAGGCCTGCTCCACCGGCGAGTCGATGTCTTTGGCGGCGAGGATCTGGTTGGTGGTGACGTCGAGCAGAAGGTAGGACCGCGCTGCAATCTCGGGCGGCTGGGGCGCCTGCGCATGGGCCACCGGTGCGGCTGCGGAAACAAACAGGCAAGCGGCGGTGCCGAATGCACGCCAGACAGACAGGGCCTGAAAAGGCCGGGAGAAACATGACATGAGAAGAGACCGCTGGAAAGTGATGGGAAACCGGTGCACACGCACCAGCAGGGCGACTGGGGCGCACCGCCTTCCTCAAGGAAGAGCGATCCGCGAATCGCTCAAGCCGTTGCCGAAGACAGGTGGCGCACCACCAAGTTTTTCAAAAGCGGCAATTGTCCATGAAAGAAATGGCCGCCTCCGGGAATCACCGTAACAGGAAGTGATTGGGGCCGCGCCCAGTCCATCACGGCGGACAACAACACGGTGTCGTCGTGCTCACCGTGCACCACCAGGGTTTTGTCGTGGGCCGCCGCATCGATGGGCGCGGCCGGTGCGCGGCTGACGCTGGTGCCGACCAGAACCAGCTTGTCGATGGGCCTGAGAGGATGCAATTGCGCGAAGGCATGGGTGGTGACGAACGCACCGAAAGAAAACCCCGCCAGCGCCAGCGCACCCGCCTGCGGCCCGGCGGGCGACGCGTGGGCAACCACCGCCATGAAGTCCTGCAGCTCACCCCGACCCTCGTCGTGGCTGCCGGCACTGCCGCCGACGCCCCGGAAATTGAAGCGCACCGCCGTCCAGCCGCACTGGATGAACGCGCGGGCCAGCGTCTGCACCACCTTGTTGTCCATGGTGCCGCCGAACAGCGGGTGAGGATGCGCAATCACTGCCACGCCGCGCGAGACACCGGCCGGTTGATCCACGGCAATCTCCAGCGGACCGGCTGGGCCGGCGATGAGCGATTTGACGGTGTAGGCGTTCACGGTACGGATCTGTGTGACGGAAGCTCAGCGCCCGAGGTGCGGCGGCGTCAGCAGCCGCTCAACGACACGGCCGTTCTTCAGGTGCGACTCGACGATCTCGTCAATGTCGGACTCGTCCACATAGGTGTACCAGACCGCTTCGGGATACACCACCGCCACCGGGCCCGCAGCACAGCGATCCAGGCAACCGGCCTTGTTCACGCGGACCTTGCCGGCACCCGACAGCCCCGCTGCCTTGACCTGCGACTTGCAGCGGTCAAACGCCTGCTGGGCACGGTGGTTGGCACAGCACTCCTCACCGCCTTTGCGCTCGTTGAGGCAAAAGAAGATGTGGCGCTCGTAATAACTGGTCGGTGCACTGGCCGATATGTCGGCCGTGGATGTGGCCGAAGCCATGACGGGAGAGCGAGCTTGAGTCATCGCCCGATTTTACGTTTTACCCGTCGCCGCCTCTGGACGCTCCCGCCCGGACACCCGCACCAGCACATGAATCAGTGCTGCGTATGGCCACAGCCAGCCCAGCCACTGCACCAGCCCATGAAAACGGATGAACCGACCCTGCTCCCAGGTCTGCAAGGTCTGCGCAAAGTACGGGTCAGCCGGCGCCTGGTTCAGCAAGGTCAGATGAATCGCCAGGGCCAGCAGGCCCAATGCAGCAGCGGCGCGTCGTGGCACCGCCAGCAGGCCCACGGCCAGCAGGGCAGCCAATCCAACGCCCACTTGCACCGGCAAATCCATCCAGGCCCACGCATGGTCCGGGCCATAGCTGAGCGCGGCCGAAAGGGCCGACGCGCCGATGCCAGCTGCGATGACAGCAACAGCGCACACCGCGCGCTGCCACACGCGCCGGATCACCCCGTAGCCGAGCAGGCACGGAATCAGCAGGCCGAGCGCCACACACAGCAACTCGGCCGCGGGCACCAGCGGCTGCAGCTCCATGTCGCGCATGGGCAGCCATTCGAGAAAGGGCGTGTCGAGCAGGGCTTCAGCTAGGGCGGCTTCAAGGCGCTCGAACACCTGACCCAGCCCCATGGGTACAGAGGCGGGGAACAGCAGCGCAACCGGCCACAGCAACAGCAGCACCAGCGCGCCGCGCGCATCGTGCGCAAACCAGCGCGCGCGGAACTGGCTCCAGCGGTCCACCACGCCCAGCTTTTCCAGTGCCCAGGCCGAGCACGCACCCAGCGCACCGCCCAGCGTGTTGAGGAAAAAATCCACGTTCGATGGAATGCGGGAAGGCAAGTAGCTCTGCGCCGTCTCCATGGCCAGCGACAGCGCTGCACAGGTCAGCACCGCGGCGCCGACAGCCCGCACAATGCGCCGGCTGCGCAGAGCGGCCAGCGTGAGCAGAAAACCAAGCGGCGCATAACCCAGCAGGTTGGCACCCGCGTCAAAGCCGGTCCAGTACTGCGGCAGTGGCGCAGTCAAAAAGCGCAGCGGTGAGATGCCCTGGTCGCGCCAGTCGGCGAAGGGATAAAGGCTCGCGTAAACGATGAGGCACATCGCGGCGAGGGCCAGAGGCCAAGAGGCTGTTCGTACACCCCTATCGTCCTCACTGCGCTTCGCTCCATGTAGTTCCGTTTCCCCTTGCAGGGGACGACGTGTGGCGTCCGGCGAAGCCGGTTCGCCCGCGTCTGCTTGTGAATGCTTGGGGGGATTCACAGTCAGCCTTAGTGGCTAGAAGGGCTTGACGACGACGAGGATGACGGCAGCGACCAACAGCAGCACCGGGGCTTCATTGAACCAGCGGAACCAGATGTGGCTGCGGGTGTTGTGGTTGGCCACGAACTGCTTGAGCATGCGGGCGCAGAGGTGGTGATACACGACAGCCAGCAGCACCACGACGAGCTTGGCGTGCATCCAGCCGTTGCCGGGGCCCAGACCGATGCCGTAACCGACGTACAGCCACAGACCCAGGGCCAGGGCCGGCACAGCCAGCAAGGTGGTGAATCGCAGCAGCTTGCGCGCCATCAGCAGCAGACGCTCGCGTTCAGCCACGCTCTCGGGTGGCACCATCGCCAGGTTGACGAAAATCCGCGGCAGGTAGAACAGGCCCGCGAACCAGCTGGCGACAAAGACAATGTGGAAGGATTTGACCCAAAGCATCTGTCAAGTCTAATCGCCGAAGAACAGGGCTTGTTTCAACAAGAGCCGATCAGCGCAAGTCTTTGCAAGCCGGCGCCGCGGAACCGGCTTCGCCGGGCCGCAGGCGTAGCGGCCCCTAAGGGGCTGACGACCGCGGCTCCAAACCTGCCTGCGCAGGTTTGGACGTGAGGAAGGGCCAACGCCTCTGGCGTGAACACGTCCAGGGAGCTACACACAGTGAGCGACCGTGGGGGCCCTGTAGGCCTCAAAAAAATGCCCGGATGGCACAGGGCCAACCGGGCTCACAAGCCTTTTTGCTGTCACACGCAAAGGCCCCGCTCAGGGAGGAAAAGCGGGATGCAGTCATCAAATTGATAACTGCACATATAAATTTTAACCAGCCCCCCGAAATCATTGCAATCAATTCAGAATGAACCAAATTGAACTCATTCATACGCGTTACCCCGTACAACGGGCACTCCGGGCGAGTAATTCAAAAGGTTCAACCAACGCCATGAAAAGAGGCCGCAACGGGCGCGCTCCCCAATAATGGGGTTTCCTTCCAACCTTTGGCACAATTTGTCGATGACCATCCACGCCTCCAACTTCGCACCCTATCCCGCAGGCCGCCCACGCCGCTTGCGCCGAGACAGCTTCACGCGCAATCTGGTGCGTGAAAACTCGCTCACTGCGCACGACCTGATCTACCCGGTCTTTGTGACCGACGGCAAGCAGCAGCGCCAGGCGATTGCATCAATGCCCGGCGTGGAGCGCCTGAGCCTCGACCTGCTGCTGCCGGTGGCTGAAGAATGCGTGAAGCTGGGCATCCCGGTGATGGCGCTGTTCCCGGTGATCGACGGCAGCCTCAAGACGGTGGACGGTAAAGAGGCGCTGAACCCCGACGGGCTGGTGCCGCGTGTGGTGCGTGAGCTGAAGAAGAACTTCCCCGATCTGGGCGTGATGACCGACGTGGCGCTCGACCCCTTCACCACCCACGGCCAGGACGGCCTGCCCGATGCCAACGGCTACATCCTGAACGACGAAACCATTGAGATGCTGGTGCAGCAGGCGCTCACACAGGCCGAAGCCGGCGTGGATATCGTGGCACCCAGCGACATGATGGACGGCCGCATCGGCGCGATCCGCTCAGCGCTGGAATCGCGCAAGCTGATCCACACCCGCATCATGGCCTACAGCGCCAAGTACGCCAGCGCGTTTTACGGCCCGTTCCGCGATGCAGTCGGCTCCGCCGGCAACCTGGGCAAGGCCGACAAAAAGGTCTACCAGATGGACCCGGGCAACACCGACGAGGCGCTGCGCGAAGTCGCGATGGACATTGCCGAAGGCGCTGACATGGTGATGGTCAAGCCCGGCATGCCGTACCTGGACGTGGTGCGCCGCGTCAAGGACGAGTTCAAGGTGCCCACCTTCGCCTACCAGGTCAGCGGCGAGTACGCCATGCTGAAAGCCGCCGCGCAGAACGGCTGGCTAGACCACGACGCCGTGATGCTTGAAAGCCTGCTGGCCTTCAAGCGCGCTGGCGCCGATGGTGTACTGACCTATTTCGCCATCGACGCCGCGAAGAAAATGCGGCAAGGCTGAAGACCGCTCCCGCAACACCCCACGCCCTGCACACACCTTCACCATGCGCATCTTCCACATCAACACGAACGCGCAGGGCATCACGGAGACCGACAGCCTGCCCACGCAGTTGCCGGAACAGGGCTTCATCTGGATCGCCTGCGGCCGCCGTGAGTTCGAGGTGCAGCAAGCACAGGTGCAGGCCACGCTGCAGAGCCTGTGCGGCACCCAGCTGGTTGACCTGCACCTGCTGGACCTGCTGAACAACCAGCTGCCATCGCACTACGACTACACCTCGCAGTACGACGTGCTGGTGTTCCGGCGTCTGGCCAGCGGGCAGACCGAAACCGACCTGTCCAAGCCCGGCCAGCCCCTGCACCAGCCCGTCAAACGTAGCGGCCCGCCGGTGCTGCGCCGCATCGACACCAGCCCGGTCGGGTTCGCGGTGTTCGACAACGTGCTGCTCACCGTCCATCCGGCCGACTGCGCGGTGCGCGATGCCTACGCCGCCAAGCTGCTCAACAGCACCTCGGCCGAATCCCGCGCCAGCGGCGTGAAGCTGCCCGCCAGCCCAGCCGACCTGATGCTGCGCATCGTCAATCACATGGTGGATGGTTATCTGGCGCTGCGGCGTGAGCTGACGCGCCAGCTTGACCACTGGCAGGTGGAGCTGCTCAACCCCTCGACCCGCTTCAACAACTGGAGCACCCTGATGGACGCCCGACTGGCCATGCACCAGCTCGACGAGATCTGCGAAGACCAGCGGTCCGCCATTCAGGACTGGATTGATTCGGTGGAAACCTGGCCTGACGGCCAGACGCCGGCGCAGCAACGCGAGCGCGAGCTGCTCAAGGTGCGTTCACGCGATGTGCTGGAGCACATCGAACGCGTGGTCCACCACGTGCGGCGCATGGAGCAAAGCGCAGAGACCGCCGTACAGATGCATTTCTCCGCACAGAGCAACCGCACCAACGACACCATGCGCACGCTCACGGCACTCACAGCGGTGTTCCTGCCGCTCAACCTGATCACCGGCTTCTTCGGCATGAACTTCGAGTTCATGCCTGTCATCCACACGGCCACTGGCTTCTGGTGGGTCTTCGGCCTGATGGTCCTGCTGGTCACCGTGGTGCTGGTGGTGTTCTGGCGCAAGCGCTATCTGTCGCGCGCCGGGCGCTGAAGGCCCAGCCTCCCTGCTTTGCCTTAAACCCAGGGCTGCGCCAGACCTTCCGCCTCGAAGGCACGGATGACCGCAGGCCGCGCCAGTACGCGCTGCAGGTAGGGGCCCAGGTGCGGACGCTCGCGGGCGGGCGAAGACTTGAAGTTGCGCGTCCAGCGGCACAGCACCATGGCGTAGATATCGACCGCCGAGTAGTGTTTACCCAGCAGCCAGGGTTGCGGGTGAATCGCTTGCTGCCGCGCGATCTCGGCATCAAGCTGGTCCAGCATCGGACCGATGCGCGCCTCGGCATGGGCCTTGAGTTCTGCCACCCCTGCTGCGTTGCCGTCGTCCATCCAGCGCTCGGTGTAGAAGTACACGATCAGTGTGGATTGCAGCGTGTTGGTCAGCCAGATCAGCCACTTGTAGAAATGCGCCCGTTCGGCACTGCCCACTGCCGGCGCCAGGCCCGCCTTCGGGTGGGTGTCGCACAGATGCAGGCAGATCGCGGCCGCCTCGTACAGCACCAGATCCCCATCGACCAGCGCCGGGATCAGCCCGTTCGGATTGATCCGGCGGTAGGCCTCGCTGCGATGCGCACCGGTGGCGGTATCGGTCAGGATTTTTTCGAAGGGCATGCCCAGCTCCTGAAGCAGGATGTGGGGCGCCATGGCAGCGCTGCTGGGCGAAAAATAGAGCTGAAGCATGGCGGGTACGTCAGTGGTGAAGCTAGCTCATGGTAACGCCGCGCACCCGTACCACCGATACCACTGGCGGAATTCTTGCAACGCCTCCTCTAGAGGCCAGAGTCACTTCACGCCGAAAAGACGCGCACCGTTGCTCCAGCCGATGCGAGAGGCCACATCGGCCGGCAGGTCGCCCAGCCAGGTCCGGTAGCCCTTCATGGTGTCGTCGTAGTACTGCCAGCGCTGGTTGACCCAGGTGTCGGAGCCGATCATGAAGCGGTCGGGGTACTTGAGCATCAAGGCGCGCCACTCGGGACACAGCTTGCCGCCCTCGCAGGTCAGGCCTGGCCGGTACGACAGCTCGCCCATCAGCAGCGGGTATTTGCCCAGCAACTGGTCCACGCGCGCAGACGGAACGCCGCCGATGCCGGTATGCGCCCAGATCAGCCGCGTCTTCTGGCCCTTGCTCGGTGCGTTGGCCATCAGGAGGTCAATCGCCACATCGTCTACATGCGCGAGGATGGCCAGGTTGTTCTCTTCGGCAAAGGCCATCAGCTTCTTGGCAATCGGACCATTGGCATTGGCGCTGTCGTACAGATGGAACTCGCCGATACCCCGGTAGGGCCCGGCCTGGTCACCTGTGACGCCGCGTGCAAACTCGGTTTTCACCAACTCGAAGATGGATTCGTCGCGAAACCAGTTGTCGTAGTCCGCGCGGTTGCGATAGAGGCGAATGAAGGGCACCACCGTGACGCCTGCCGCACGGGTCTGCGGCAGCGCAGCCAGCGATTTGGTGCCGTCGTTCGGCCGGGAGTTCGCGATGATGGCCTTCACCCCGTTGCGCTGCATGCGGGCCAACACATCCGCTGGCGGATGTGCCCCCAGGCCAGGACTGCCCGACCACGCCTCGTCGTTGTAATGCAGATGCGCATCGAACAAGGGGCCGGTGTAGTCTGCCGCCAGCGCTGGCGCGCAAAGGGTCATCACCGACAAGCACACCAGCGCACGCCGGGCCCGCTGCCATGGGCTGAATGGCTTCAGACTGAACGAGGTGAATGCAGGCACGGCAGGCTCCTGAACTCAGCCGACGTTGGCAGCAAAGAACGCCAGCGTGCGCTCGCGCGCCAGGTTGGCTGCGGCTTCGTTGTACGAGCCGCGCTGGTCGCAGTTGAAGCCGTGGTTGGCGGCATAGACATGCACCGTGACTTCAGGGTGGGCCTTGGAGAAAGCCTCGACGCCTTCCAGCGGAATCCAGTGGTCCTGGTCGCCAAAATGGGCCATCACCGGGCACAGCGGCTTGCGTGCGATCTCTTCAGGTGCCGTCACGCCACCGCCGTAGTACGGCGCGGCGGCGCTCAGGCCCTTGAGCGTGCAGGCGGATTGCCAGGTCAGCAGCCCGCCCCAGCAAAACCCGATGAGGCCGACCTTGCCACCGCTCAGCTTGGCAGCGTGGTCAATCGCGGCCTGGATGTCGGGCAGCACGCCGGCACCGGGCAGTTCGGTCACTGCCGTCTTGAGCGCGAAGCCGGCATTCATGTCGGCTTCGGTGTAGCCCAGTTCAACGCCCGCCTTCACGCGCTGGAAGGTAGCCGGCGCCACGGCTGCATAGCCCTGGGCGGCGAAGCGGTCGGTCACCGCGCGGATGTGCGAGTTCACGCCGAAGATTTCCTGCAGCACCACAATGCCGCCGCGCGGCTTGCCTTCGGGCATCGCGACGTAGGCAGGGACTGTGGTGCCGTCGGCCGAGGTGAGGTTGGTGAATTGACCCATGGTGAAAAACTCCTGTGAGAAATAAAGCGGCAGCTTCTTGGATGGAATGAGAAGAAATGAGAAGAGGCGTCAGGCCAGCGCCGGCACGCCGATCTTGCGCGCAACAAAGTCCAACCGGTCCTGGCCCCAGAACAGCTCGCCATCGACCACATAGCTGGGCGCACCGAACACGTTCGCATCAATCGCCTGCTGGGTGTTGGCTTCATAGCGGGCCTGCACGGCCGCATCGGCCGACTGCGCCAGGCGTTCGGCCGGCAGCTTGCACTCGGCCAGCAACTGCGCCAGCACGGCGGCGTCGGAAATCTGCCGCTCCTCGGCCCACACCGCGCTGAAGATGGCGCCACTGATGGTCATGGCCGCGTCAGCGCCGTCATGCATGTCCACTGCAATGATCAGGCGGGCGGCGTCATCGCCGGGTACCGGAAAGTATTTGGGTTTGAGGTTCAGCGGCGCCTTCAGGTGATCGGAATAGCGCTGCAGCTCCAGCAGGCGATAGGCCTGCCGCTGCGGCGCGCGCTGGCCCAGCGGCAGACCGCCGGAGACGGGAAACACCTTGCCACCCAGGTCGACCGGCAGCACCCGCACCGTGGCGCCGGAGGCTTTGACCATGGCAGCGAACCGCTGGTGGCCGAGGTAAGTCCACGGGCTTTGGGGCGTGAAGTAATAGTCCACAGTGCTGGGCATGGTGTGTTGTCTCCTGGAGTGGTTGAGGGGCCGGTACCTGGCCCGAAGGGCCTGCCGGTGATCCCGAATGGGGGCCGAGTGTGGGTACAGTACATGGACTCGCCCGATCCCCGTTTTTAACCGGGATTGGCTTTTTTTGCAGGAGGTCCGGTATGTCCAGGCTTGTTTTGATCACAGGGGGTTCCCGGGGCATCGGTGCGGCGACCGCCCTGCTCGCCGCCCGCGATGGCTACGCGGTGGCCGTCAACTACACCGCCAACTCGCTGGCGGCCGACGAGGTGGTGCGCCAGATTCGCAGCGGCGGCGGCCAGGCCATGGCGGTGCAGGCCGATGTGGCCGTGGAAGCCGAGGTGATGGCCATGTTCGACAAGATCGACGCGAAGTTCGGCCCGCTCACGGCACTGGTCAACAACGCTGGCGTGGTCGACCAGACCAGCCGGGTTGACGCGATGAGCTACGCCCGCATTCGCCGCATGTTCGAGATCAATGTGTTCGGCTCCCTGCTGTGCGCGCGCGAAGCCGTCAGGCGCATGAGCACGCGGCACGGCGGCTCGGGTGGCAGCATCGTCAATGTGTCGAGCGCCGCCGCCCGGCTGGGCGCGCCGGGCCAGTATGTGGACTACGCCTCGGCCAAGGGCGCCATCGACACCTTCACCGTCGGACTGGCCAAGGAGGTGGCTGCAGAGGGCATTCGCGTCAACGCGGTGCGGCCGGGCATCATCGAAACCGACATCCACGCCTCGGGCGGACTGCCCAACCGGGCGCGCGACCTGGCGCCGCAAGTGCCGATGCAGCGGGCCGGTACGGCAGACGAAGTGGCGCAGTCCATTGTCTGGCTGCTGTCGGAACAGGCCAGTTACACCACCGGTGCGCTGCTAGATGTGACAGGGGGAAGGTAGCCATGGACTTCAAACCGCTTGTCACGCTGCTGGCCATCGTCAACCCGCTGGCGATCGTGCCCTTCTTCATTCATTACACGCACGATTTCTCGCCTGCACAACGGCGCCGAACCGTCATCACCGCTTCGTTCAGTGCGTTTGTGGTGATTGCCACTAGTGCGCTGCTGGGTTTGAAGATTCTGGAATTTTTCAGCATCTCTCTGGCCAGCTTCCAGGTCGGTGGCGGCATGCTGCTGCTGATCAGCTCGATGAACATGCTCAACGCCCAGCCGGCCGAAGCCAAGCCAATGACCAATGAAATGGAGGACGGCGCCGCCAAGGCCGCACGCGGGGCCAGCATCGCCGTGGTGCCGCTGACCATTCCGCTGCTGACCGGCCCGGCCACCATGTCCACTGTGGTGATTTACGCCGAAAAGGCCAAGACCTTTCTGCAGCTCGGCACGCTGGTCGGCTACGGCGTGGTGATTGGTCTGGCTACCGCGCTGTGCTTTTCGCTGGCCGACCCGATTGCCCGGGTGCTGGGTAAGACCGGCATCAATGTGATGACGCGTTTGATGGGCCTGATCCTCGCCGCACTGGCCGTTGAGGTGATGGCCGACGGACTGAGCAAACTGTTTCCCGCCTTGCACGGATAAGCTGACCACCATGAGCACCACCGCACTGTCTCCTTCGCTTCAATCGCTTGTCGATGCCTTGTGCAAAGCGCGCCACCAACCAACGCAGCTGGCAGACGCCACCGCACTGGCCGGCGCCCTCACCCACGCCGACGACGCCTACGCCGTGCAGCAGGCGGTGGCCGAGGCGCTGGGCTGGTTTCCCTCGGGCCCGGCACGCCACTGGAAATCGGGCGGGCCTTCACGCGATGCAGTGCTCACCCATGCGCCCCTTCCACCGGCCGGCGTCTGGCCCAGCCCGGCCACCACCGCGTTGCCGTTCTCGATGCGCGGCATTGAAGCAGAAATTGCGCTGCGCCTGGCCGTGCCTGTCGATGCCGCAAAGGCAGCCGCGCTGACCCCGGAAACCGCTGGCGCCCTGGTGGACGCCATGACGGTGTCCATCGAAGTCGTCGACTCTCGCTGGTTGCAGGGCAGACAGGCTTCGGCGCTGGCCAAGCTCGCCGACCTGCAGGTGCATGGCGCGCTGGTGCTGGGTGAGTGGGTGGCTTACGACGCTTCCCGCGACTGGGCCGGCCAGACCTGCCAAGTGCAGATCGGTAACGCGCTGGCACAGACCTTCAAGGGCACCCACTCGCTCGGCGACCCGGCGTGGCTGCTGCCCACCTGGCTGCGCCACGCCACCCGCCACGGTGACGTGATGCCCGCAGGCACCGTGGTGACCACAGGCACTTGGTGCGGCATCCTGATGGCCCAGCCCGGCGACGCCGTGACGGCGGTGTTTGAGGGGGTCGGTGAGGCGCGTCTTCGCTTCGCCTGAACCTGACGCCTGAACCTCATTGCTGAGTCCGGCCCGCGCGCTGGGCTTCAGCGCATCAACGCATCAACGCGATGTGGTCTGCTGCAACCACTGATCGATTTCCGCAATCGCGGCATCGGTGGCGGCCGTGAGCGCGCGAACACCGCCTGGCGCGTCGGCCGTTGGCGCGGGGCGCTGCACCACCACGCTGCGCTGGCCCAGCAGCTTTTCACCGGCTGGCGTGACTTCGACCAGCGTGGCACGCAAACGGATCAGGCCCACGCTGGCATCTGGCGCTGTGAAAAAGTGGCTGAACTCATCCAGCTCCAGCCGCAGCAGCAGGGGCAGCACCGCATTCTGGCTGCGGTTCAACGCGAGGCCAGACCCCGCCGTGAACACCGCACGGCGCTGACCCAACTGGTCGCGCACGCGCTGGCGCACCAGCTGTGCGGGCGGCGCCGTCCACCGGGCCTGCGCGTAGGGCTTGAGCTGCTGCGCATCGGTGTAGGCCAGTCGGTACAGCACGGCGGTGTTGTCCAGCGCGCCGCCGGAGGTGGTGACATCGTCAATCGCCACCGGGGGCAGCGGCGCGATGCGGGTGGTGGGTACGGGCGCCAGCGGCCCGGGACCAAAGTCGTACATGGCAGCGCGCATCGGCTTGTCGGGCAGGCTGCCGCAGCCGGCCAGCAGGCCCAGCGACACAAAGGTGGTGGCGAGCCATGCAAATGCAGGGCGGCGGGTTGTCAGGACAGCTGTCATTTCTTCACTCCCTCTGCGGAAAATCCGGGCTCACCCGGGCCCGGTAACGGCGCGCCGTTGCCAAAAATCAGTGACTGCGGGTTGTCGTCCACCGCGTTCACGGTGCGCCGCAGCTGGCGCATCGCGCGGGCGGTTTCCTCTGCCACCTCGCCCAGCTTGGGCAGCGTCGCGGCGCTGAAGGTTTCCACGCCCGAGGCCAGCGCAGCGCCGCCTTCGGCCAGCTTGTCGATGGGTCCGCCTTTTTCATTCAGGCGCCGCGCGGTAATGGCCACCTCGTCGGTGGCGGAACGCACCGAGGCCAACGTGGCATTGGCCTCGCGCGACAGCGCCGGCAGCGTGGCCACCGTGGGCTCCAGGCCCTTGGCCACCCGATTGATGCTGCTGGCCGCTTCACCGAGCTGTGTCACCGCCGCAGTCAGAGCCGCCTGGTTCTCGTCCGAGAGCAGCCGGTTCATGCGCTTGCCAGCCTCCTCGGCCTGATTCAGGATGGCCTCGCCCTGCGTCAGCAGCTTGCTCAGGCCGCCGGGCTTGAGCGGAATGCGTGGCGGGTCGTCGTCGTTCGGCACCATGCGCTCCGACGAGCCCCCGTTGTCGTCCAGCTGGATGAAACCGAGGCCCGTCACGCCCTGCGAGGCCACGGTGGCGAAGGTGGATTGGGTCATCGGCGTGCTGCGGTCAATCGACACGCGGATCAGCACATTGCCCTTGACCTTGGTGTCAAAGCCGATCAGCTCCACCTTGCCCACCGGCACACCGCGAAAGCGCACCGCCGCCTGCGGCTGCAGGCCCGAAACGGTTTCGTCGGTGCTCATGTCGTAGAGGTCGCGCTGGGTGTCGTCGCGCATCAGCCAGACGGCCAGCAGCGCGACCATCACTGTCACCACCAGCACAAAGATGCCGGCGGCCATGGCATGGGCTTTGTTTTCCATGGTTCAACCTTTCGTTGTCTGTTCAGACGATGCAGGGGACTGGCGCAGCAAGGCCATGGCACGCTGGCCCCGCTCGCCGAGGAAAAAGTTTTCAATGAAGGGATGCTGGAAGGCCACCACCTGGCGTGGCTCGTCATTGATGATGACCTTCTGGTCAGCCAGCACCGCAATGCGGGTGCTCAGTTCAAACAGCGTGTCGAGATCGTGCGTGACCATGATCACGGTGAGCTCCATGCTCTGGTGCAGTGAGCGCAGCAGGGCGCAGAAGCTGTCGGAGCTTTCCGGGTCCAGCCCGGCCGTGGGCTCGTCGAGCAGCAGCAGAGGCGGGTCCATGATGAGCGCGCGGGCCAGCGCCACCCGCGTGATCATGCCGCCCGACAGGTCACTCGGCATCTTGTCGGCAGCATCGGGTGGCAGGCCCACCATCTGCAGCTTGACCATGGCCGCCTCGCGGATCAGCGCGTCCGGCAGGGTTCTGAGCTCGCGCAGCGCAAAGGCAATGTTCTCCAGCACCGTGAACGCCGAGAACAGCGCGCCCTGCTGGAACAGCATGCCCACGCGGCTGGCCGCCCCCCGCTTGCCCAGCTCCGCCGCCGGCTTGCCCAGCACCGTGATCTCGCCACGGGCGGGCTTCTCCAGCCCCAGCATCTGCCGCAGCAACACCGTCTTGCCGGTGCCCGAGCCGCCCACCAATGACAGCACCTCACCCCGCGCAACGGTCAGGTCCAGGTCCTTGTGCACCACCGATTCCCGGTCGCCATTCTGGAACACCGTCCACAGCTTTTTGATTTCAACAACAGCCTCAGTCATCCCCACACCCACCTCCGAGAAGTGACGACGGCTCGCTCGCCACAACAGCCCGTGAAGAACCAACGAAAAGCCAGCGGAGCCGCGGAACCGGCTTTGCCGGGCCGCAGGCGGACGGCCCCCTGAGGGGGCAGAGAGCCATACGCAGTGGGCGAACGTGGGGGCTGTTCATATACCGACGTTCTTGAACAGCACCGCAAACAACGCATCCACCAGAATCACCACCGTGATCGATGTCACCACCGACGCGGTGGTTCCCTGCCCCAGGCTTTCGGTGTTGGGCTTCACGCGCAGACCGAAATGGCAACCGATCAGCGCAATCAGCAAACCGAACACCACCGACTTGGCGGTCGCCAGCGTTAGGTTGGCCACATCCACCGCGGCGGGCAATGAGTTGATGAAGTAAGAAGGCGTGACGCCCATCGCCACGTCGGCCGCCAGCATGCCGCCCAGCAGCGCGGCCAGCGTGGTCCAGCCGCTGATCAGCGGCATCACCACCGCCAGCGCCAACGCACGGGGCATCACCAAGCGAAAGCCGCGCGCAATGCCCATGACCCGCATCGCATCGAGCTCTTCAGTGACACGCATCACGCCGATCTGCGCGGTGATGGCCGAGCCGCTGCGTCCGGCAATCAGGATGGCGGCCAGCACCGGGCCCAGTTCGCGGATCAGCGAGATGCCGAGGATGTTGACGATGAACGCGTCGGCACCGAACTGCCGCAGTTGCTGCGAGATCAGGTAGGCCAGCACCACGCCGATCAGGAAGCCGACCAGCGCGGTGATCGGCAGCGCGGTGGCGCCAATGTGAAACAGGTGGCCGGAGATGTCGCGCCACGGGCCTTGCCGCGGATGGCGCAGCAGCCGCAGCAGCCGCAGCACATCCAGCATGAGCTGCCCGACCAGCCGCACCAGGCCCCTCAAGTGCTCCAGCAGACTGAGTGCGCGGCCACCCAGCGTGACCAGGGGCTCGCGCCAGTCTGCAGGCGGCGTGGGCGGCGGGGTGCAGGTGAAACGGGCCACGGTATCGAGCAGCGTTTGCTGCTCTGGCGTGGTCTCCAGCCGCGCCGGCAGTTCGCGGCCCCAGTGGTTCCACAGCACCTGGGCGCCGAGGTAGTCGAGCTGGTCCACTTCGGTCAGTCGCCACTGGTCTTGCGTGCGCAGCGGGGTGCGGCGCAACTCGTGCAGCTGCGTCGTCAGCGATGTCCACACCAGCTCACCGGTCAGGTCGGCCGCCGTCCACGCCCCGCGCACCGTCAACACACGGCCATCCGGTGTGTCCTGCAGTTCGATGCGTGGTGTGGCGTTTTCCATGAGCTTTCAGTGAAGCCGGACACAGACCGGTGCAATGCGAAACGGCCATGGTACCTGCTGAAAACCGGGCGACAAGGGCGCTGCGCAGGTTGGCGCTCCCGTCCTACAAGCAGGGTTCAGGCCAGCCTGTCGCGTCGGCAGGGGCGGTGCGAACGGGTAATCCCCGCGTCGGCACCGCGCCGGTTTTGCCACAATCGGTGCAGCCCGATCCCGACCAGCCTGATCAGCCAGTAAAGAAACCCGACGCGCCATGCAAGAAGACAACCAGCCTTTTGACTACATCATCGTGGGCGCGGGCACGGCGGGCTGCCTGCTGGCCAACCGGCTCAGTGCCGACGCCTCCAAGCGGGTGCTGCTGATCGAGGCTGGCCGAAAGGACGACTACCACTGGATCCACATTCCCGTGGGCTACCTTTACTGCATTGGCAACCCGCGCACCGACTGGCTCTACACCACCGAGCCCGATACAGGCCTCAATGGCCGCTCGCTGCGCTATCCGCGTGGCAAGACGCTGGGCGGCTGCTCCAGCATCAACGGCATGATCTACATGCGTGGCCAGGCACGCGACTACGACCGCTGGGCCGAGCTCACCGGCGACAGCGACTGGCGCTGGGACAACACCCTGCCCCACTTCAAGCTGCACGAAGACCACCACGGCGGCGCCAACGCCTTGCATGGCGCAGGCGGCGAATGGCGGATTGAAAAGCAGCGACTGCGCTGGGACGTGCTCGACTCATTTGCCGAGGCAGCTGTGCAAGCAGGCATTCCGGCCACCGCCGACTTCAACCGCGGCAGCAACGAAGGCGTGGGTTACTTCGAGGTGAACCAGAAAGCCGGCTGGCGCTGGAACACCGCCAAGGCCTTCTTGCGGCCGGCGTGTGTGGCGCGCCCGAACTTCACGTTGTGGAGCAGCGCGCAAGTTGCGAAGCTGGTGATTGAGCCGCAGGCCGATGGCAGCCAGCGCTGCACCGGCGTGCAGGTCTGGACCGGACAGAAATACATCACCGCACGGGCCACCCGCGACTCGGGGCCGATGGGTGAGGTGCTGCTGTGCGCTGGCAGCATCGGCTCGCCGCAGATCCTGCAGCTCTCGGGCATCGGCCCGTCGGCACTGCTGCAGAAACACGGTATTCCGGTGGTGCAGGATCTGCCAGGCGTCGGCGCGAACCTGCAGGACCATTTGCAGATTCGCTCGGTCTACAAGATCAAGCCCCCTGCCGGCAGCAAGGGCTGGGGCCTGACGCTCAACACCATGGCCAACTCGCTGTGGGGCAAGGCCCGCATCGGACTGGAGTACGCACTGCACCGCACCGGCCCGATGAGCATGGCGCCGTCGCAGCTGGGCGCCTTCACGCGCTCATCGCCCGATCAGGTCTGGCCCAACATCGAGTACCACGTGCAGCCGCTCTCGCTTGACGCGTTTGGCGAACCTCTGCACAGCTTCAACGCCTTCACGGCCAGCGTGTGCAACCTGAACCCGACCAGCCGCGGCAGTGTGCAGATCAAGAGCGGGCGCTTTGAAGACGCGCCGGCGATTTCGCCCAACTACCTCAGCACGCCGGAAGACCGGCAGGTGGCCGCCGAATCGCTGCGCGTGACACGCCGCATCGTCAGCCAGAGCGCCATGGCGCGCTACCAGCCGGAGGAGTTCAAACCCGGCGTGCAGTTCCAGACCGACGAAGATCTGGCGCGACTGGCCGGCGACATCGCCACCACCATCTTCCACCCGGTGGGCACCACCAAAATGGGCGATGCCCATGACCTGATGGCCGTGGTGGACTCGCACCTGCGGGTGCGTGGCATCAAGGGTCTGCGGGTGGTGGACGCTGGCGTGATGCCGCTGATCACCAGCGGCAACACCAACTCGCCCACGCTGATGATTGCCGAGAAAGCCGCTGAATGGATTCGCGCGGGCGTCTGAGCGCCTGCGCACGAAGAGCCGGTGAGCCGGTGAGCCGGCTTTTTTATCCGCTGCTTTTCAGCGCAGGCTCTTGACGTAGCGTGGTGCGTCCGGGTCACGCGGCTTGCGCTCGCGGCCCGACTCGCTGTCGCCGAAGATCGCGCCGAAAGTGGACTCGATGAACCCCGACTCCGGGTAAACCTCTTGCCGCGTGTCGATGGTGCGGGCCGGCGTCTGCCGGTCAGGCGGTGGCGTCTCGGACAGCGGCGTGCGTTCGCGCATCGCATCGGCCACCTTCTTCACCAGCGGCGTGTGCGGCCTCGGGTCGGGCGTGGCCATCACCTCCTGCAGCCTGTCGGCCCAGACGGCGAGGTCGGGCAGGTTGTCTTCACGGGCCTTTTCGCGAGCAAAACGGACGATTTCTGCCGCGTAGTCCACGTTGCTCGCGAGCCACTCGGTGTCGGTGATGCGCCCGGTCTTGCGACGCAACAGCACATGCAGGTGGGCGGCGATGGCAATCTTTTCATTCGATGGCATGCGTCAGTCCTTTGCGGCGGAGTCGTGACTTCAAGCGCTGGCCTCAGGTGCCCAGTCGCTCGGCGTGCTGGGTGATGTCGAGGCCGTCACTCTCGGACGCTTCGCTGACCCTCAGGCTCACAAACAGCGAGGTGATCCACAGCGCCAGCGCGGTCATGAAGAGGCTGTACGCGATCACCGCGCCAACGCCTATGAGCTGGGTGACGAGATTGCCTTCAACGCCGGAGATCGCCTTGCTCGCCAGCAGGCCGGTGAGCAGCGAGCCGACGATGCCGCCGACGCCGTGCACGCCAAACACGTCAAGCGAGTCGTCGGCATTGAGCAGCCGCTTCAACCCGGTTGCGCCCCAGTAGCAGACCACACCGGCCACCGCGCCAATCAGCAAGGCAGAGCGCGGCGAGACGAATCCGGCTGCTGGCGTGACGGCCACCAGACCGGCCACCACGCCCGAGCACAGGCCCAGCAGCGAGGGCCGGCCGCGCACCGCCCACTCAGCCGCCATCCAGCCCAGCGCGCCCGCTGCCGCCGCGATGTGCGTCACCGCCATCGCGAGGCCGGCACGCCCATCGGCCGCCACGGCAGAGCCGGCATTGAAGCCAAACCAGCCGACCCACAGCAGGCCGGCACCCGCCATGGTCAGGCCCAGGTTGAACGGCGTGAAAGGCTCACGCCCGTAGCCGTGGCGCGGGCCGAGCACATAGGCACACACCAGTCCGGCCACACCGGCATTGATGTGCACCACCGAGCCGCCCGCGAAGTCGAGCGCCCCCATTCGCGCCAGCCAGCCACCGGGCTCCCAGACCCAGTGGGCAATCGGTGCGTACACAACGACCGTCCACAGCGCGATGAAAATCAGCATCGCCGAGAAGCGCATGCGCTCGACAAAGGAACCCACCACCAGTGCGGCCGTGATGATGGCAAAGGTGAGCTGGTACATCGCATAGACCGACTCTGGAATGTTGGGCGCAATGTGGCTGACGGCCACCTTTTGCGTTTCCTTCAGATAATCAAGGCCCTCAAACAGGACGCGCTCGGTGCCGCCGATGTAGGGCCCCAGTGCACCATCGCCTGGCGTAAAGGCAATCGAGTAGCCGATCACGAACCACAGCACGCTGACCACTGCGCAGATGGCCACCACACAGGCCATCACATTGAGCACGCTCTTGCGGCGCACCATGCCGCCATAGAACAGCGCAATGCCAGGCAGCGTCATCAGCAACACCAGCGCGGTGGAGGTCATCATCCATGCGGTATCGGCGGCGTTGATGGTGTCGGTGCCGACCAGCCCCGGCTGGGTGAGGGGGGCCACAGGGGCTGCGGGCGCGGCTGCAGCGGCGGGTAAGGGGGCCGGTTCAGGAGCAACAGCGGCTGCTGGTGCAGGTGCAGGCACCAATACAGGCGGTGGCGCCGGCACAGCGGGCAGCGACGCGGCAGCCGGGTCGCTTGCGATCAGCGCCGGCGTGGAAGCGGGCGCCGCCCCTTGAGGTGGCGGCGGATTTTGAGCCAGAACCGCCTGGCCAGCCAGCCCGAGCCACAACACCACTATGCCTGTCACCTTGCTCTGGATACCCATTGCCATACGATGCCCACCTCTGCTTGGTTCTGTCAGTGTTGTCACTGCTATCAGTACTGTCAGTTTCGGACTGTCCAGTGATAACCAACAGGCATAACTCGTGCCATCTCACGCATAACCTGCTGCAATGCAGCAAAATAGTGGCCTGATGGCATGTCAGCCGACCGGTTTTTCCTCAGGCGAGACGTTTCCAGGTGTTACCGGATCAGACTGAGGGGGACGGGGCTGGTGTCGGCCGGAGCACAGCGAAGCTGGCGGCGGAACGAAGCACTGGCAGGGTGCGGGAAACCCCCAATGCACTAGTGCAGTGCACAAAATACACTGGCTGTCTTGCCTGAGAGCAGCAATGCTCATCAAGCGAGGAGCCGAGGAGACACGAAAGAGATTCCAACAATACAGGCAGACATTCCAAAAGATGTCGGTCTGACAAGAAGGCGCCAGTCATCCTGGCGCTTTTTTTATGGGCGCTCGCGCCCGGCGGCAGATCAGCGCGGGGCTGCCGCCACAGGCACAACTGCAGGCACCGCTGCAACGCCGCCCACCGCAGCCACCGGCTGCACCGCCTTGACAGGCACCGTCACGGGCAAGGGCCGACTCTCCACCAGCTGGGTCCGGGTCGCCGGCAAGGCACCGGGCGACAGCCCTGGCACCGGGGGCACACCCGGCGGCAACTGGGCCAGCATGTCGGCCACCCGGCGCGGTTTGCCAATCGGCGCGCCGGCCTGGCCCTTCTGCACAGCAGCCATGTCTTCTTCACTGGGGTACTGACCCAGCAGCATGTAGTCAAACGCGCGCCGGGCAATCGGTGCGGCAGACCCAGCACCCCAGCCCGCGTTCTCCACAATCACCGCCAGAGCGATCTTCGGGTCATCGGCGGGGGCCAGCGCCATGTAGAGCGCGTGGTCGCGCTGGTGCTCTTCGAGCTTGGCGCTGTTGTACTTGCTGTTGGCCGCCATGCCGACGGCCTGCGCGGTGCCGGTCTTACCGCCGCTGACATAACCGGCCCCGGCGAACACCCGGGCCGAGGTACCGGCCTGCGTCACGCCCACCAGCGCCTTGCGGATCACTGCCACGTTCTCGGGCTTGTAGCCGAGGTTCTCACCCGGCGCGAGCGGCAAGGGCCGCATCACACGGTTGACCGGGTCCTGGGTGCCGATCACCAGACGCGGCTTGTGCTTGACGCCGTTGTTGGCAATGATGGCGGTAGCCTGCGCCAGCTGCAGCATGGTGAAGCTGTTGTAGCCCTGGCCGATGCCCAGCGAGATGGTTTCGCCGGCAAACCATTTCTGCTGCTCGGCGCGCTTGAAGTAGCCGCGCTTCCAGTCCTGGCTGGGCAGCACACCGCGCACCTCGCCGTGGATGTCGATGCCGGTGATCTGGCCGAAACCCATCGGTTTCATGAAGTCATGGATGGCGTCGACGCCCATCTCGTTGGCCAGCGAATAGAAATACACATTGCTGGACTCGACGATGGCGCGGTTCATGTCCATGATGCCGCCCTTCTCGTTCTCGGGGCTGCCGAAGCGCCGTCCGCCGAACATGAAGAAGCCAGGATCGTTGATCAGCGTGGTGGCCGACCGTGCACCCCGCTCCAGCGCCGCCAGGGCCATGAAGGTCTTGTAAGTCGAGCCGGGCGGGTAGGTGCCGCGCAGCGCGCGGTTGAGCAGGGGCTTGTCAATCGAGGTGTTGAGCGCGTCCCAGCTCTCGGTGTCGATGCCGTCGACGAACAGGTTCGGGTCAAACGTCGGCTTGCTGACGAAGGCCAGCACATCGCCGGTTTTCGGGTCGATGGCGACCAGCGCGCCGCGCCGCTCGCCAAACATGTCTTCCACCAGCTTCTGCAGGCCGATGTCGATGGACAGCATGACGGTGTCACCGGGCGTGGCCGGGTTGGTGGCCAGCTTGCGCACCGCGCGGCCACCGGCGGAGGTCTCGACCTGCTCGACACCGGTGGTGCCGTGGAGCTGCTGCTCGAAGCTTTGCTCCACACCCAGCTTGCCGATGTAGTCGGTGCCGCGGTAGTTGCCACTGTCGTCGCTTTCCTCGATGGCTTCCTTTTCCTTCTGGTTGATGCGGCCGATGTAGCCCACCACATGGCTGGCCAGCTCGCCGAAGGGGTAATTGCGGAACAGCCGCGCCTTGATGTCCACCCCGGGGAAACGGAAACGCTGCGCGGTGAAGCGCGCCACTTCCTCGTCGGTCAGGCGGGTGCGGATGGGCAGGGATTCGAAGTTCTTGGCCTCTTCACGCAGCCGCTTGAAGCGCCGCTTGTCACGCGGCTGGATGTCCACCACCTTCTCCAGCGCTGCGATGGTCTCATCCAGATTGGCCACCTTGGATGGGGTGATTTCCAGCGTGTAGGCCGAGTAGTTGGTGGCCAGCACCACGCCATTGCGATCAAGAATCAGGCCCCGGTTCGGCACGATGGGCACCACCGCCGTGCGATTGCTCTCCGCCTGCTCGCTCAGGTCGCCATGGCGAAACACCTGCAGATAAACCAGCCGCGCCGCCAGCAAGCCAAACGCCAGCAACACCACCAGACTCGCCACCAGCACCCGCGCACGAAAGCGCGACAGGTCCGCTTCAACATTCCGTAGCTCAGTCATGGTATTCCGACTCTACAGCCGCAAGAAAGTGCCTGCAAGCCAGCCCTCTCCAAACGTGGCGATGCGAAGCGAGCCGAACAAAGGCCAGCAGAGCCGCGGAACCGGCTTTGCCGGACCGCAGGCGAACGGCCCCCTCGGGGGGCAGGGAGCTACACGCAGTGAGCGACCGTGGGGGCACCATCAGAGTGGTCGGTTTTCATCACGGTCAGGAGCCCGCCGCTGCGGCGCCAGCAGCAGCACACTGACCACCGGCCAGAGCAGCGCTTCGCCCATCGGGGCCAGCGCCATGATCCAGCCCGGAAAAATACCGCCACCCACCATGCGGATCAGCAGTTCCACCCCGTGGGCTACCGCAAACAAGGGCAGCACCTGCAGCGCCTGCGACGGCACCGTGAACCACAGCAGGCGGCGGTGGATCATGGTGGCAAAGAAACTCAGCGCGGTGTACGACAGCGCGTGCTGACCCAGCAGCGAGGACTGGTGCACATCCATGCCCAGCCCGAACATGAAGGCCACACCGATGCCGATGCGCAGCGGCTGGTGCACATTCCAGAACACCAGCACCAGCGCGAGGAAATCCGGCATCCACGGAACGCGCCCCAGCGGCAGCATGTTCAGCAGCAGGGCCGCAATCAGGCTGGCCCAGATGAAGAACGGGTTGGCAGGCAACAGCAGCTGCTGGCCTGATCGCATGATCATGGTGTCAGTCCTTGCATGATCATTTGGTGGCGCCCTTTTTCGCGGGCAGCTCAGGGGCGGGCGGCTCGGGCCGGACCGGAATCTGGTTACCCACGGGCTTGACCACAATCACGTGGCGGGCGCCCGTCACCATCGCCTGCGGCACGCAGAAGATCTTGGCAAATGCCGATTCGGCACGCCGCTCGATGCGGCTGATGCGGGCCACCGGCAGGCCGGCGGGATAGACCCCGTCCACACCGCTGGTGGTCAGCAGGTCGTCCTGCTTCACATCGGAATTGCTGCCCATGAAGCGCAGCTCCAGACCATCGCCGCCCGAGGACGGGTCGCCATAGGCCACGCTGCGGGCGCCCGTGCGGACATTGAGCACCGGAATCGCCAGCTCGCGGTCAATCAGCAGGGTCACTTCACTCACCAGCGGATGCACCCGGGTGACCTGACCCAGCACGCCCGACTCATCAAGCACTGGCGAGCCCAGCTCCACGCCCTGCGTGAGGCCCTTGTCGATGATGACCTTGCGGGTATACGGATCGGCTGCGTCGTACAGCACCTCGGCCGCCATCACCGAGGTGGCGAGTTGCTCGCGCAGATCCAGCAATTTGCGCAGCCGGTTGTTTTCCTGGGTGAGTTGCTCGACCTGCCCAGCCCGCAGCGACTGCAGCGCGAGCTTGCGGGCAGCGCCTTCGCTGGCCGATTGGGCTTCGGTCAGGCCGGTGAAGTACTTGCCCGCATAAAGGGCGGCATCAACGGGCTGCATTGCCAGCCACTGCACCGGGTACAGCACGGTGGCCACCGTGGCGCGCAGCGGCTGGGTGATGCGAAAGCGCGCATCGGCGACCATCAGGAACAGCGAAAACGCGCTGAAAAACATCAGCTTGGACAGCGCCGACGGCCCCTGCTTGAAAAAGGGCGGCGGGGACCTGTCGAGTGTTCCTAAAGGCATGGTGTGCTGTCAGACCGGGCCTGCGAGATGCGCCGTTGACTGCAGCATGGCCGGTCCGTAAGGCTTTGCCGGTGTTATTCCGAAGTGAAGATGGAACCGAGGCGGTCCATGCGCTCCAGCGCAATGCCGCAGCCGCGCACCACGCAGGTCAGCGGGTCTTCGGCCACCAGCACCGGCAGACCGGTTTCTTCGGCCAGCAGGCGGTCCAGATCACGCAGAAGGGCGCCGCCGCCCGTCAGCATCATGCCGCGCTCGGCGATGTCGGCGCCCAGTTCGGGCGGCGTCTGCTCCAGCGCGTTCTTCACGGCGCTGACGATATTGTTCAGCGGGTCGGTCAGAGCTTCGAGAATCTCGTTGCTCGAAATCGTGAAGCTGCGCGGCACGCCTTCGGAGAGGTTGCGACCCTTGACTTCCATTTCCTTGACTTCGGAACCGGGGAAGGCCGAGCCAATGCTTTTCTTGATCGCCTCGGCAGTGGGCTCGCCGATCAGCATGCCGTAGTTGCGGCGGATGTAGTTGATGATGGCCTCGTCGAAACGGTCACCACCAACCCGCACGCTACCCTTGTAGACCATGCCGCCGAGCGAGATCACGCCGACCTCGGTGGTGCCGCCGCCGATATCCACCACCATGGAGCCGCTGGCTTCAGACACCGGCAGACCGGCACCAATGGCCGCTGCCATGGGTTCTTCAATCAGGTATACATCGCTGGCACCGGCACCGAGCGCGCTTTCGCGGATGGCGCGGCGCTCGACCTGGGTGGAGCCGCAGGGCACGCAGATGATGATGCGCGGGCTCGGCTTGAAGAAGCTGCGCGGGTGCACCATCTTGATGAACTGCTTGAGCATCTGCTCGGTGACGGTGAAGTCGGCAATCACGCCGTCTTTCATCGGGCGGATGGCCTCGATGTTGCCAGGCACCTTGCCCAGCATGGCCTTGGCTTCGTGGCCGACGGCCTGAATGGTCTTCTTGCCTTGCGGGCCGCCTTCGTGGCGGATGGCGACCACCGAAGGCTCGTCCAGCACGATGCCGCGGTCGCGGACAAAAATCAGGGTGTTGGCGGTGCCGAGGTCAATGGCCAGGTCGGTGGAAAAGTACCGACGGAATGCTTCAAACATATGCAGGAATCCGGTTGGGGCCTGGACACACTTCGGTGCCCTGTCGCCTTGTCATGGTGAGTCAATTCTGTCGCGCCGGCGCCGTCACGGCATGAGCGACTGTTTGAGGCCCTGAAAAGCGCCCAAAAAGTGCAACCCTCCCGGATTTGACACCAAAGGCGGGATAATAACGCATCCCCCCTGTACCCGGCCCGCCCGGCCGCCCGATTTCAGACCTTTACACCCTCGCTCGCACCCTCGCGCGAGGCCTGGATTCAGTCGGCTTTCGGGCTTCCGGGTGTTGCCCGTTCATTGCCCGTTCTTAGCCTGTTTTTCACCCTCACACCCATGTCACTGACCTCCCAAGACATTGCCCGCGTCGCCAGCCTGGCGCGGCTGGAACTGCGTCCGGACGAGACCGAGCGCACCCTCTCGCAGCTCAACGGCTTTTTCGCCCTGGTCGAGCAGATGAATGCAGTGAACACCGACGGCGTGGAGCCGCTGGCCCACCCTGCCGCTGTGCTGGGTGACGTGGCCCTGCGCCTGCGTGAAGACATCGCCAGCGAACCAAACCAGCGCGACATCAGCCAGGTGAGTGCACCGGCGGTCGAACGCGGCCTGTTCCTTGTGCCCAAGGTGATCGAATGAGCGCCTCCA
>NZ_CALSAL010000013.1:0-30257 GCF_943372955.1 Polaromonas sp. YR568 | reverse complement strand
TGCTGGCCGCATCGGTGGCCACCACGCTGAAGCTGTAGGCGCTCTTGCCTTCGTAGTTCGCGGCGGCGGTCAGCGTCACCACGCCGGTCGAGGCGTTGATGCTGAACAGGCCGGCGTCGGTGCCCGTCAGGCTGTAGCTGGTCGTGCCGGAGACGTAACCCACTGCATCTGTAGAAGTAACGGTGTACACAGCCAAACCAGCCCCAGCGTTCTCGCTGATGGCGGCGGCAGTACCAGAACTGGTGATCGTCGGAGCGGTCGTATCTGGCGCAGGCGCAGGCGCAGGCGCAGGCGCAGGCGCAGGTGCCGGTGCCGCTGTGACAGTTACCGTACTGGTAGAAGCGAGGTTGGTGAGTCGGGAAAAGTCATCCTGCAGCTGACCGAACTCCTCCGAGTCAGCGGCCACCAGTCCGCTCTGGGTCGTGGGTCCAGCTGTGGCGGCATTGAACAGCGTGTCGACTGACGTGAACGGATCCCGGTACTGGTAACTCAGCGGTGCTACGGTCTCCAGGGTGCGGATGATTTCAACCAGGGTGTTGCCATCAAGGGCAACAACCGGCGACGACGCCAGGATGCCACCGTCTGCACTGGTACCCGCAGCGGGTGCGGCGAACAGGCTGTCAAGGCTGCTGCCTCGGGCAAGGGCCTGCAGCAGTGCTGCGAACTCACCAGCTTCAGGGGCCAGGGCGGCATCTGTCGTGTCGGCAAGAACGCTGCCCGTCACGGACGCATCCAGGGTAACTGTCTCGCCAGGGCCGAGAACGACGTTGCCCCCCTGCTCGAAGGTCAGTCCGGCACGCCCGCCGGGGCCGGTGACGATGACCTCGCCTTCAAGAACCGGATCTCCGCTCTTGAGTTGACGCCGCTGCCCGTCACTGCCCAACGCAAAAACAAAACCCTCTACCCGGGTGACGCTACCAACAACAGGGACGGACGTGGCCATGACAACTTCCAGACGTAACGATTACATATGGAAACATCCTACCCCCTTGGGGCCTATCGCGACACTGTACCGAGGTACTAGAACGGCCCCGCCTGAGCCGGCTCAACCACCCTGAAAACGCCGCAGACAAGCCATGAATGAATCAGGGTAAACCCTCAAATCCCCGAGACTCAGCCGTCGGACCGGTCGGTCACTCTGGCGCCGCCGTTGATGACCAATGACAGCTGCAGCCGGTCGCGAACCTGGAGCTTTTCCAGGATGGCGCCCACATGCGCCTTGACCGTCCGGTCCGTGATGCCCAACAGACGGGCGATTTCCTTGTTGCTGGCCCCGGATGCGAGCGTCTGGGCCACCTCCCGTTCGCGGTCGGTCAGTTTCTCCTGCCACGCAGGAGCAGCAGGCGGGGCAGTGGCTGGGGGGGAAAGGTCGCCAGAAAGTCCCGTCGAAAGACTGGCTTCCGTCAACGGCGCGGCACGGGCCAGGCGGGCGGTTGCGCCAATCAGCCGTTGCATCAGCGATTCGCCGATCCAGAGCCCGCCTTGCAGCACCACGCCGGCAATCTGCCTGAGCAGCTTCGGATCTGCATGGGTGTTGCAATAGCCGCGCGCGCCGGCGGAAAACACCGCCATCGCCTCCTCGTCCTGCGGGATGTCGCTCATGACGATGCAGGGCAGCACCCCGAACCGAAGCGCCACACCGGCCACCTGCTCGGCCGCTGACACATCCTGCTCCAGACGCAACCAGAGCAGCCCGACCGTGCTTTTTCCTTTTTTGGAGCGCAAGGTCCCCGGTTTCGACGCCTTGGCGCCTTCAAACGCCTCGCTCCAGCGGGGCAGCATCTGACCATCACGGCACAGGAACAGGTGCGACGACCCTTCACTCACCATGAGGCCGTTCCCTAGCGCTCGGTGAACGCGGCCTGCTTGGCTCTGAGCACGGGTTTCAGGAGATAGGAGAGGATGCTCTTTTTGCCCGTCACGATGTCGACTTCTGCCACCATGCCCGGGATGATGGGCAGACCTTCGCCCAGTTTGGATTTCTCGGTGCGCACCCGCACGTTGTAGAAGGTGTTGCCGCGTTCGTCCGTGACCGAGTCGGCGCCGATCACTTCCAGCCGCGCTTCCAGGCCACCGTAGATCGAAAAGTCGTACGCGGTGAACTTCACGATGGCACGATCACCCGGGCGCAGGAAGGCGATGTCCTTGGGCATGACCTTGGCTTCCACCAGCAGGTTCTCTTCCAGTGGAACGATCTCGATGATGTCGCGGCCAGGCTGCACCACACCACCCACCGTGTTGACCAGCAGGCGCTTGACCGTTCCGCGGACCGGGGATTTCAGCGAAGACTTTTCAACCTTGTCTGCCAAGCCCACGCCACCTGCCGAGCTGACATTGAGCTTGGCCAGCGTTTCAGAAAGCTCCTTGCGCGCCTCGCTCCTGAAGTTGAGCTCCAGTTCCTGGACTTTGCGCGAGGCCTCGGCAATCGCCGACTGCGTCCGGGCGATCTGCGCAGACGCCATCTCCCGGTCGCCCAGATAACGCCCTGCATCGCGCTCCAGTCGCAACAGTTCCACTTCAGACACCGCGCCATCCTTGAGGAGCGGGCGGGTGTAACCCAGTTCACGCGTGGTCAGCTGATAGGCCTGGGCCGCCTGCTCGCGCCTGGCCTTGACCTCCAGCAGCTCTTGCTGGCGTTGGGCCAGCTGCTGCTGGGCAATGGCCAGCTGTGCGTTGAGCGTTGACACGCTCGCCTCGTAAGCGCGTCGCTCCTCTTCCACCACTTTGGGTGCTTCGGTCACGGCTTCTGGCGGGGGAACAAAGGGCACGCCCTCAGCCAGTGCGCGCAGGCGGGCTGTCTTGCCCAGCAGCGCGAGGTAACCGACGCGGTTCTCTTTGAGAGACGAGTCAAAACGTGTGGTGTCGATGTTCAGCAACACCTGTCCGGCTTCCACCACCTGGCCTTCGTTGACCAGAATTTCAGACACGGCGCCGCCGTCCAGGCTCTGCAGCACCTGAAGCTGCTTGGACGGGATGACCTTGCCCTCGCCTTTGGTGATTTCATCGATTTCAGCCAGTGAAGCCCACGCGACGGCCAGCACCAGGATGATGCCGAAGGCATTCAGCAGCATGCGCGCGCGCAGCGGCTCCTGGTCCAGCATGACGCGGTCGGCATCGCTGCTGAAGCCCGCATCGAGCTTGCCCGGGTCCTGATCCCACGACACCAGTGTGCGATCCACTGTGGGTTGCACCTTGCCCCTGATGGCTTCCAGCAACCTGACCACCGGACGGGCCCAACCGATCCAACGTGGCTTCATGACGCTTTACCTACTCTTCCTGCCTTGAGTGCTTCCATGACCTGATCGTGCGGACCATCCGCCACCACCCGGCCCTCGTCGATCACGATGATGCGGTCTGCGAGGTCAAGAAGGGTGTTACGGTGTGTCACCACAATCGTGGTCTTGTGTCTGCCGAACACCCGCAGACGCTCCTTGAACTGGGCTTCGGACGAGAAGTCCATCGAGCCGGTGGGCTCGTCCAGCAGCAGGATGGGCGGCTCCAGCAGTGCCGCACGGGCAATCGCCACCCCCTGACGCTGACCGCCAGACAGCGACTCGCCGCGCTCGCCGATGATCATGTCAAACCCTTGGGGGTGGGCATTCGCAAACTCGATCAGCCCGCCGACTTCGGCCGCCGCGAGAATGGCGCCGTCGTCAGCGTACGGTGCCGCGATGGCAATGTTGTCACGCAGCGTGCCGTAAAACAGCATGGCGTCCTGTTCCACGTAGCCGATGTTGCGCCGCAGATCGGCCGGGTCCAGCTGGCGCAGGTCAATACCGTCAATGGAAACACTGCCCTGGGTCGGCACGTAAAGGCCAAGAATCATCCGCTGGATGGTGGTCTTGCCCGAACCCACGCGGCCAATCACCACCACGTTCTCGCCCGGCTTGATGCGGAAGGAAATTCCGCGCAGTGCTTCCTGCGTGCGGCCCGGGTAGCTGAAATGAACGTTGTCAAAAACGATCTCGCCCTGCAGGTCGGGGCGATGGACAAAATTGGCTTCGGCGGTGCGTTCGCCGGGCTTGTTCATCGTCACTTCCAGCGATGCAAGGGCCGTGCGCGCATTGTGGTACTGCATCAGCAAGGCGACGATCTGGCCCAGCGGTGCCATGGCGCGGGTGGCCAGCATGGTGCAGGCGATCAGGCCGCCCATGGTGAGCATGCCCGCGTTGATCAGGTACACGCCGCCGACGATCATGGCCATGTTGATCAGTTGCTGCAGCGTGGTCACACCATTGACCACAGAAGAGGACAGCAGACGCAACTGGGCACTGACCCGCGCGAGGAAAGCCGCGGTGTCTTCCAGCTTGGACTGCATCTGGCTCTCGGCACCGTGAGACTTGATCGCCTCCATGGCGGTCAGCGTCTCGACCAGCGTCGCATTGCGCATGGCTGCAGCGCGGAAAGTGGTCTCTGACAACTCATGCATCTTGTGCTGCACCACATAGCTGTAGATGATCACCACAAAAACGCCCACGATGGGCGCGAAGACCAGCGGCCAAGAAATCCACGCCAGCACGATGAAGAACAGGATGGCGAACGGCAGGTCGATGATGGCCGTTACCGTCGCAGAGGCGATGAAGTCCCGGACCGATTCAAAAGAGCGCAGCGTGGCCGCGTAGGAGCCCACAGAGGCCGGGCGCTCGGACAGCTTCATGCCCAGCACGCGCTCCATGATGAGCGTAGACAACTTGAGGTCGATGCGCGAGCCGGCCAGATCGACAAAGTAACCACGCATGAGCCGCAGGAAATAGTCGAAGCCCAGCACCAGCGCCATGCCGATGGCCAGTATCCAGAGCGTCTCGATCGCGAAGTTGGGCACCACGCGGTCGTACACATTCATCGAGAACAGCGGCACCGCCAGGGCAAACAGGTTGATCAGCAGCGCGGACGTCAGGATGTCCCGGTACAGCGGAAACTGGTCGCTGAAAGCGCCCCAGAACCAATGCTTTTGCGAGGTCCCGGTGACCAGCGGCGTGCGCTGGTCAAACCGGAAATGCGGGCGGGAAAAAATGGAAATGCCGACGTAACGCTTTTCCAGTTCGGCACGGGGAAGCACCACCGCCCCCTGGCCTGTCTCGGGAAACAGCACGTTGGCCTCTTCGCCCGTCTCATCCCAGCCGAGAAGCAAACAGGCCGACTCGCCCTCAAGCAGCAGGATCACCGGCAACAGCGCGGTATCGATGCCCCGGAGCGGGCGCCGCACCACCTTGCAGGACAAACCGGCGCGCGCAGCCGCGCGCGCGAACAGCGAAGGCGTCAGGCCTTCCTTGGGCAAAGGCAAGCCTGCCGAGAGCGCTGCGCGCGTGCTCGGGCGCCCATGGATCCGGGTCAGCTCGACGAGGCAGTCGAGCAAGGGATCATGGTGCAGCAAATCCTCGCGCAGGCCTTGCCCCAGATGCTTGGGGACAACACGGCCTGCCTGCGACGGCAAGTTGTTATCGCTCATGTGTTCGCGTCGTCTCCCACGACATTCTTCTCCGACGGATTGTAATAATTTGTAATGGTAATATTCATCCCAATGGCCTGACGGGCCTTCGCCGGAATTGCGTCAGTGGCCGTGAACTACTTGACACAGCAACGTTGCATAAAAGAGAGGGATGGCCCGCAGGCTTCAAGCCGCGCGCCGAGACGTAATGTAAGGCATTACTACCAAAGAATTACGTCTACTCTGTTAACGCGGCCTTCCCCGCCGCATTTTTGCTACATACCTAATTATCCGACACACCAGCGCGCGAGCCCAGAGGGAAAACCGTCATAGACGCACCCCTGCCACACCTTGACACCCAAGCGTGGCAGCACCCGTGCCCCGAAACCATCGTCACCTACGGTGATACGCAAGAAAACCCCCTGTGGATTCGCGGAATACGCAAGTTTGAGGCCCGTTCACCGTTCACCGTCAGAGGAACATGAACGCCGCCGCCGCAACCACCGTGGGACCCAGGGCGCCGAGCAGCAAGCCCCCGGCACCGACTGTTTCATCGGCAAATCCCCGTTTGAGCAACGCCACACCAGCCGGATTGGGCGCATTGGCAATCACGGTCAGCCCGCCTCCGGCCACAGCACCGGCCACCAGCATGTACTTGGACTCGTCAGAAATACCGACGATCAAGGAGCCGAGATAGGTCAAGGCGGCGTTGTCGGTGACGGCCGTGAGCCCCAAAGCCCCGAAAAACAGCGCAACAGGCGTAAGCCCGGAAACAACCGGCTGGAGCCACCACTGCTGCATTCCGCCCAGAACCACCAGGCCCGCCAGAAAGAATCCGACCAGCAGCGCCTCCTTGAGGATGAGGGGACTCTGGTGACGCTCGTAAGCCTGCGCAAAGCCGAGAAACATCAAAAACAGGCTCAAGAACACCACGGGATGGTGGGCGGACAGCACCACACCAGCCAGTAAACCCATGTGCACCATCACCACCGACACTGGCACGGCAGGCTCGGCGGGTTGCTCGCTGCCGATGGCCGGATCGGGCCGCAGCTGGTTTCGCAGAACGTACGTCGCGACGGTGGCATTCAGGATGACTGCCACGGCTGCCTTCCAGCCAAAGTTCGCAAACATGAAGACGCTGTCCCATTGCCAGGTGCTCGCCACCATCAGCACAGGCGGTGCGGCATAAGACGTCATCGTTCCGCCAATGGAAACATTGACGAACAACACGCCCAGCGCGAGATATTTCATGCCTTCGGGTACTTGCGGTCTGAATATCTGGGGAGCAAGCATCAGCGCCGCTATCGTCATGGCTGCGGGCTCGGTGATGAGAGAACCCAGCAAGGGCACCGCGGCCAAACCCAGCCACGCAGTGGCCAGCGGGGTGCGAACCGGTGCGATGCGAGCCACCACATCCACCAGCGACATGACCGTGCGCAACACCGGGCGCGAGGCCGCAATCACCATGACAACGAAGACAAACAGCGGCTCGGTGTAGTTGCGCGACTCGGCGTAGCCGAGTGCGGCACTGCCGCTGCCCACCACCGCCATCACCACCACCAGGACAATGGCCCAGAAGCCAAAGACCACCTCCACTTCACCGAGAAGGTGAAACAGGCCGGCGTGGCGCGGATAACGATGAGACAAGCGCTCGAATTGCTTGGCCGTGAAGGTGTGAAGCAGGGCGACGGCAAAGATGGCTGCAGCGATCCACTGGATCAGGGTGTCGGACATGGAATTCCCGGTCGTGAAAGTGCCGCGAGGCGGCCCGACCTTCGCAACTCCTGGAACGCCCGACATGGCATGCCACCCATTGCGGAGTTTACCCGGCTGCCAGGAGCACACCGGCACACTGACGCGATTCCCGTGTATTGGGCTGCTGTCGGTACATCACAGATGCCGAATTCGACAAGGTGAAGGCTAACGCCCACTTCGGGTGATCGACGCCATGGACTTGGCGCTACTGACCGGCCGACGCCCTGCCGATGTGCTCAAGCTCAAGCGGACAGACATTCGAGACGGTGCCCTCTGGATCGTCCAGAACAAGACAGGAACCCGCCTAGGCGTTGAATTTACCGGGGAGTTGGCCTCGGTCATCAACCGGATCAACGAACGCCCGCGGCGGGCCATAGGGCCTTATCTGGTACAGGATGGGAGCGGCCAGCCACTGAGCCAGTTTGCGCTGCGCTCACGCTTTGACAAGGCACGTACGGCTGCAGGGTGGATTTTCAGTTCCGAGTTATTCGAGCCAAGTCAGCCACCGACACAGGCGACCTCGCGCATTCTCAATCCTTGCTGGGCCACAAGAATCGAGACATGACATAGCACTACGTTAAAGCAAGGATTGGCGAAAGGGTTAAACCGCTTCGGTAATTTTGGGCGTTACAGCAGGGTTGGCATTTGCAATTTCAGCCATCACATGAATTCGATTCCGAATCATGTTTTCAACACTAATTCGTTCTCTTACTGCCTCTCTCCATACCGCACTTTCTCTTGCAATCGGATCCTTTCCAGGCCCACAGTGGTCCAAAAAATCAGCAAGCGTTTTCAAATAGTTGACGCTGAGTAAACGCTCCTCCGTCGACAGAAACATTTCGCACTCGTTAAAGCGAACGTTAACCTCAGCAAGTGATTCCAAAATCCCGGTGAGCTGCTCAACACGGCGTAAGTGCGGCGGGTAAAGAACTTCGTTCAGGATCAGACCACTAGTTTTTGCAAGTGCCGCTTCTACCTTAAGAAAGCGCTCGAACTGCACCTCGACATATCGCGTTGCAATGGTCTTTTTCAAGTCGCCGCGGATCTTGACCTCCTCTGCCTGAGCGATGAGCGTCACCTTATAGGCTTCCAATTGCCGTTGGAAGTCATGCTTAACGGATTCAAGCATTGGCGTTAAGCCGGCGGCATGTACCGCTTGCTCAAGCTGTAACTGATGTTTTAGCCGCTCAAGCTCGACAGTCAGTGACCGTGTCAGCAACTGCTTCCACTTCTCGCGAAAAACAAACCCAAGAAGCGTCAACACTGCGAGAGTAGGCCCACTCGTGGAGAGCAGCCAGATCAGAAATTCACCGATGTTATGCATATGCTCTGGCACTCCAATACGTGGCTGAACCAAGAATTGCAGAAAACGCCACAGGATAGTAGAAACGCCCCAGAACCCGAAAAGGGCGCTGGGGCGCATAAACACTGGTGGCCTGGGGCGGAATCGAACCACCGACACAAGGATTTTCAATCCTCTGCTCTACCGACTGAGCTACCGGGCCAGAGCCTCTGATTATATATCAGCCGCCGGCACCGGCCGGCCAAGCCGGGGATGTGGGCCTCAATTTCCGCGCTTGCCGCGGGTCAGGTCCACGCCCAGTTGCTTGAGCTTGCGATAGAGGTGGGTTCGCTCCAGGCCGGTCTTTTCAGCCACGCGCGTCATCGAGCCGCCTTCCTTGGCGAGGTGGAATTCGAAATAGGCTTTCTCGAACTCGTCGCGCGCGTCGCGCAGGGGTTTTTCAAGCTGGAAGCTCTGCAGTGCCTGCGGGCCCGCGTCGACGGGCACTGCGAGTACGCCGGTCATGACGACGTCAACGGCAAAGTCGGTGGTGCTCTGGACCGCACCGGGCCCGGTGACCACCGGCTTGCGCGACATGCTTTTGGTCAGCCCCTGCTCCACCGCTTTCAGCAGCTTTTGCAGGGTGATGGGTTTTTCGAGGAAGGCCATGGCGCCGATCTTGGTCGCCTCGACGGCGGTGTCGATGGTCGCGTGGCCGCTCATCATGATGACTGGCATGGTGAGCAGGCCGCTGGACGACCACTCCTTGAGCAGCGTCACGCCATCGGTGTCGGGCATCCAGATGTCAAGCAACACCAGATCGGGGCGTACACGGCCACGGGCGGCGCGGGCCTGGGCGGCATTCTCGGCAAGCTCGACCTGATGACCTTCGTCATTGAGAATTTCGGAGAGCAGGTCGCGTATGCCCAGTTCATCGTCAACGACCAGAATATTTGCCATGATTGAATGTTGCCCTGCCTGTTATGCCCAATGTTTTATGTATGTCTTTCCAGCCGTCCGCCGGAGAAGAGACCTGCCAGGCCACCGCACCGATGTGTTACTGAATGTGTTGTTATGCCACAACTGCAAATGATAACGACACTTGCGCGCCCTGCACCACGCCGTCGGTAACGCGGTTGGAAATATCGATGCGCGCGCCGTGCTCGTCGGCGATTTTTTTCACCACTGCGAGACCCAGGCCGGTGCCCTTGACCTTGGTGGTGACGTAGGGCTCGAACGCCCGCTTGAGGATGTGTTCCGGAAAGCCGGTACCGTTGTCGCGCACGCTCAGGCGAACGCGCTTTGAGGTTTCAGAGAACTCGGTTTTCAGCACCACGCGCCCGCCGGGCCGCCCCTCCTGCGCATCCTGTGCGTTCTGCAGCAGGTTGTGGATCACCTGCCGCAGTTGCTGGTCATCGCCCTGAATGCGCGGCGCCTTCGGGTCGAGTTCTGTGAAGACCGGCACCACGGCGTTTTCGCTGGCGTAGAGCTGCATCACGTCGGTCACCAGCGCATTGAGGTCCACCGGCTTGAGCTCTGCCGCCGGCAGGCGTGCGTAGTCGCGGAACTCATTGACCAGCCGTTTCATCGCATCGACCTGATCGACGATGGTCTTCACCGACTTGGTGAGCAGCAGTTGCTCGGTCTCGCCGATTTTTCCGTTCAGCTTCATCTCCAGCCGCTCGGCTGACAGCTGGATAGGCGTGAGCGGGTTCTTGATCTCATGCGCCAGCCGGCGGGCCACCTCGCCCCAGGCCTGCGCGCGCTGGGCAGAGACCATTTCAGATACATCGTCAAACACCAGCAAAAACTCTTCAGTGCCGGGCATCTTGGCGCCGCGCGCAATGATGGTGGTGGCGTTGTCTGGCGCACCGGGCACGCTGGGGTTGAGCTCGAACGATTGCTGCCAGTGCTCCATGCCGTGGGGCGCACCGTCGCCCAGGTTGGTGCTCAGGTAATCGGCAAACTGAGCCTGCACGTCGCGGGCGAAGGCCTCCAGCCCCGGCACCTCGGCCAGCGACCGGCCGTGGTAGGCCGCCAGCGGTGCGCGCAGGATGCGGGTGGCGCCGGGGTTGCTGGACTGGATCTGCCCGCGCACGTCGAGCACGATCACGCCGGCGGTAAGGTTGTCCAGAATGGTCTGCAGGTTGGCGCGCGCGGCATCGACCTGACTCATGCTCTGCTGCACGGCGGTGCGCGCATCCGAGAGCTGCTGCGTCATGTCGGCAAACGAGCGCGTGAGGCCACCCAGTTCGTCGTTGCCACCCAAAGCTGCCTTGGGCGTGAGGTCGCCCTGCGCCACCTGCTTCACGCCTTCGGCCAGTACCAGCAGCGGTTTGGCCAGCTGGTTGCCCAGCACCACCGCGAGCAGCACCGCGCCGAACACCGCCAGAAAAAGACTCAGCGTGAGCGTGCCGATGTACATGCGCCGCAGGCCGCCACGGGCCAGCGCCCGCTCCTGGTACTCGCGGTTGGCCTCCTGGACAGCAATGGCGTTTTCCACCAGCCCGCTGGGTAGCAACTGCGTGACTTGCAGGAAGCGGGCATCGCCCAGCACACTGACGTTGGAGTTGTTGACCACCGCAATCGCCTTGATGCGCGGTGCTGACGTGCTGGCCACCTGCCCGGTCCCTGGCGGCGCCCCGCCGGCGGCCAGCTCGCCGTTGCCGGCGGTGACCACCTCGTCCAGCCCTTCGACCTGCGTGACCACCCGCTGCGCGCGGGCGTTGCGCAGTTGCGATGACGATGGCCGCTCGGGCTTGAAGAGAAAGCGCGATTCACCGGCGCTGGCGATCACCTGGCCCGATGCACTCCACAGCACCACGTCACTGGCGGCCAGTTGTTCCCGCAGCCGCTCAAGCGTCAAACCAGCGATGGCGTCTGGTGTTTCGGCCACCTGCGCGGCGGCCTGGCGCGTCTTGTTGCCGAGGTCCACCGCCAGGGTGTCCAGCGTCGCCCTGCCGAGGTTCAGGCCGGCGGCCAGTGCACCTTCGACCTCGACATCAAACCAGCTCTCGATGGAGCGCGACACAAACTGGTAAGACACCACATAAATCATCAAGCCGGGCATCAGGCCGACGAGCGCAAAAATCGCCGCCAACTTGACCAGCAGTCGGCTGCCAAAACGGCCGCGCCGCAGCCGCAGCCCAAGGCGAACGACGATCCAGCCGATCACCAGCAGCAGCAAACCCGCCACGGCCACATTGAGCCCCAGCAGCAGCGCATAATTGCGCTCATACAGCTCGCGGTTGCCAGTGGCCTGGGTCAGCAGGAACAGCAGCACCAGCCCGAGCGCGACCATGGTGGCCACGCCCACACCCACCGTCCAGCGAAACGCCCGACTGCTTTTGAGGCTGACCAGTTGGGCCGGCAGACTCACTGCGAGACCTCGGTGCCCAGATTGGTGGGCGGCGACAGCGGTTCGAGCTTCAAGCGTTCCTTGACCTGCGCCGAGATGTTCCAGTCACGCTGACCGGCCACGCCAATCTGGAAGGGGCGTGGAAGCTGCGACAAATCGAGCCGGAAACTGAACTCCAGCCGATGGGTCGCGTTCGGGTTCACATCAGCCGGCTCGGCGATCCGCCAGCGCGCAATCCGCTGGATGGCAGCCAGTGCTTCGGGCAGCGATTCGTAGTTCTGGTTCAGCGTGGCGCGCAGGCCGGCCGAATTGCTGATGACCCCCGCCGCGATGTTCAGGCGCCAGCGCCGGGTCAGTGGCTGGTAGGCCAGCCGCAGCGTGCGGGCGGCGCTCGCCACGCGCGGGTCCGTCCAGTACCAGCGGTCGCGGTAAATGTCGGCCTCGACCACAAAAAACAGCGGAATGCCCCGGAGCAGGGCATCTTCGACCACCGGGGGCAGCTCAAACCGGGCCTGCGCCGACAGATATACACCGTCGTCGCTGCGCTCCACCCGCAATTGCGAGATGTCGGTCGCGTGTGCACCACCGGCACTCCACGCCACCATCAGCGCCAGCACTGCGCCACGACAGGCCTGCCACCAGCGGCCCGAGGCGTGCCGGATCCGTTCAGGAACCTTGTTTTTCAAGCAGCGCGTAATAGAAACCGTCGTGATCACGACTCAAATTGTCCGGGAATACCGTCGCATCCACGCCACTTTGGGGCAGCAAATGCCCGGGCGATGGCATGAATACGGCATCGGTGTGGTGCGCAACAAACGTTTGCGTCTGCTGGTCGCCTTCCTGGCGAAAAACAGAGCAGGTGCAGTAGAGCAAACGCCCGCCCGGCCGGACCAGCGGCCACAGCGTGGCCAGCAGCCGGGCCTGAATGGCCGCGAGCTGCGCAATGTCTGTGGGGCGACGCAGCCATCGCACATCAGGGTGGCGGCGCACGATGCCCGACGCGGTGCAGGGCGCATCCAGCAGAATGCCGTCGTACAGCTCACCATCCCACCAATCCTCGGGCTGGGCGGCGTCAGCCACCGTGATGCGGGCCTGCAGGCCCAGCCGGGCAAGGTTCTGCCGAATCCGTTCACAACGGCGGCCGTCGATATCCAGGGCGGTCACCTCGGCGTCAGCCAGCTCCAGCAGGTGTGCCGTTTTGCCGCCGGGGGCAGCGCAGGCGTCGAGAATCCTCAAGGGGCGACCTGCGGGCGCCTTCAAGCCATCGAGCAACAAGGGCGCAGCTTGTTGCGCGGCGGCGTCCTGCACGGAGAAATGCCCCTCAGCGAACCCGGGCAGCGTGGTGACCGCATGCGCGACCGGCAGCACCACGCCGTACGGCCCGGTGGCTGTGGCCTCAATGCCCTGCCCTGCCAGCGCTTGCAGGTAGGCCACCTGCGTGGTCTTGCGCGTATTCACCCGCAGGATCAAGGGCGCCTGGGCGTTGTTGGCACGCAGGATGTCCTGCCATTGGTTCGGGTGGTCCTTGCGCAGGCGGTCAATCCACCACTGCGGATGGTTCCAGACCGCCTGCGGGTGCTTGTGCGCCCGCGCCATCACGGCATCCCTGTCGCGCAGAAAAGCCCGCAAGCAGCCATTGATGAAGCTCGCTTGATGCCGCGTCGCCTCGCTGCGTTTGGCAGCTTCCACCGCCTGATCGACCAGCGTGAAGTCGGTGTAGAGCGGTGTTTCGTGCTCACCCGCCGTGTGCACCAGCAAACCCAGTGCGACACACAACAAGGCATCGGCATCTTCGGGCGGCGGGCGTTTGGCGAGTTGCTGCCGCACCGCCTCGGCCCGCCCCAGCCAGCGCAAGGTGTGAAAGCCCAGCGCCTGAACGCCGGGGCGAAGCGTGGCATCGACCGTCTCCAGCGCAGCCGTCATGGACCGGCCGGCACGCACCGCCAGCAGAAGCGAAGCAGCGCCTTGAAGCTGGCGCCAGAGGGGAGTTGGGGAAGAGTGGTCTGACATGGATGGGGCTGCCCCGAAAGACAGCCCCCGTATTAGACCAGCCGCCACGGTCGCCCGTGGGGTTCAATCCAGCCGTAGAGACTAGATCAGAGTATCAGCCCAGATATTGCTGGCCCAGTTCATCGCATAGACACCTTCGAGCTCGCTCGGGGCGGCGCTCACGCCACCCGAACCGGCGACGGTCTTGAAGGTTCTTTCAGCCGCCACATACTCATGCACGCTGGCAACGTGAATGACATTCTTGGGATCGATGAAGCTGTAGCAGGTGTTGGCCAGCATGGGCGCCGGGTTCACATCCCAGCCCGACAGCTGCGCGACGATGGCAGCCGCCGCCACCTTGCCCTGGTTGTTGGCCATGTGGCCGCTCTTGGGCATGGCCGGCGCGGCCTGAATCGAATCGCCCAGCACATGCACGTCCTTGGCGACCGTCGACTCAAAGGTCAGGTAATTGACGCCGCACCAGCGGTTGTTGGCCTGGTTGTTGAGCCCCGTTTGCACGGCGATGGTCCCGGCTCGCATGGCGGGCAGCACGTTGAGCACATTGGCCTTCACGTTGTCCTGCACGTCGAACTTGATGGTGCCAGCCTTCGCGTCCACTGCCATGACCTTGTGGTCACCGCGGTACTCGATGATGCCTTTGTACTGCTCGGCCCACACCTTCTTGAACAACGGGCCCTTGGACGTCACGTCGGGGTTGGCGTCAAGAATCAGCACCTTGCTGCGGGGCTTGTTCGCCTTGAAGTAACCGGCAATCACCGAAGCCCGCTCGTAAGGGCCAGGTGGGCAGCGATAAGGCGCCTCAGGAATCGTGATGGCGTAGACGCCGCCGTCGGGCATGGCTTCGAGCTGACGGCGCAGGGCCACGGTTTCCGGCCCGGCTTTCCAGGCCTGCAGGATCTGGCCCGAGGCATTGGCCTCTTTCAGTCCCTCGATGCTGCCCAGCATCAATTCAACGCCGGGGCTCACCACCAGCTTGTCGTAAGCGATGGTGCCGCCACGGCCGAGGGTGACGGTTTTCTTCGCGGTATCAATGGCGCTGGCGTAATCCTTGACCACGGTCACGCCGTGGTTCTTCGAGAGGCCCGCATACGAGGTGGTGAGGTCGCCGACCTGCTTGACGCCGCTGAGCACCAGGTTGGAAATCGGGCAGGAAACAAACGCCTCCTGTGGCTCGATGAGCACCACGTCCATGCGGTAGTTGGACAGCATGCGCACATACTTGGCTGCGGTGGCACCGCCGTAGCCGCCGCCGATCACCACCACCTGCGCTTTGGCAGGCACACGCGTGCTGGCGCAGCCCGCCAGACCGAGCAGGCTGAGCGCGGCGGCAGATTGCAGGACGGAGCGGCGCTGAAGGCCGGCTTTGAGAGTGGAGTGATGGGTCATGATGGATTCCTTGCGTTCGGTGTGGTCACTTCGTCACTTCTCTTCACTTCTTTTGCGCTGCAAAGTAAGTGGCCAGCGTAGCGATTTGCGCGTCGTTGTAGCCCTTGCTGATCTGGTGCATCACCGTCGCGGGGCGGGTGCCGTTCTTGAAGGCATTCATCTGCGCAACAAAATACGCCGGCTGCAGACCCGCCAGAGAGGTCACGCTGGAGCCGGCCACAGCGTTGCCGTTGGTTCCGTGGCAGTTGGCGCAGGTGGCGGCAAGGCTTCTGACATACAGCGCCTCCTTCGTCCCATCGCTCTGGGCGTGAGCGGTGGAAAGGCACGCCATCAACAGCAGCGATGCCAGCGAAGTCATCGAGGAGGGAAGGGTCGGGATTCTCATGGGTTCTCCTGCAGTGTTCAGTCAAGGGCCAGTCGGCTCCGTGGGATTGGGCTCGCCGGAATGTGCGTCGCCGGTGTGTATGCCACCTCAAGCCGTAATTTAACTTGGGGCTCTGGGTGCCCGCTAGGGAGTATCCAGTAGTTCAGCCCCTCGCGAGCGGGTTTCCTTCCAATCATTCGCAATGTGCTGATAACCCACGCGAATGAGGCGTGGCGCCCTGGCGGCTAAAGAGTGGGCGTGTCGGCGGGCAGCGTGTGCGGTCTGGCCGACAGACCCTCGATGCGGCGTATGCGTTCCGCCAGCGGCGGGTGACTGGCGAACCAGCGATGGTCTGCGGCCGTGCCGACCAGCAGCATGTGCTGAACCGCCGGATCCACAATTGCCGTCGATCTGCCAGCACGCGCGGCCCCGCCCGCCGCATCAAGTTCCTGTGCAATTTTCCGCAGCACACCCGCCAGACCCTGCCTGCTGCGGGTGAACTGCACCGCGCGGGCATCGGCGAGAAACTCACGCTGCCGCGACACCGCCGCCTTGAGGACGCGCCCGGCCAGCCATCCGAGCGAGCCAACGATCTCGATGGCAAAACCGGGAATGGCCACTACCGTGCGGCGCCCTGCATCGTTCGGCTCGCAGAGGGTTCGACCGAGGTTGAACAGCATCTCCAGCCCAAAGACCATGCCAGCCAGGCGCATGTTCAGACGAATGTCGCCCTCGCGGATGTGACTGAATTCATGCGCCACCAGGCCCATCAGTTCGTCGCGCGTGAGCCGGTCCAGCGCACCCTGCGTGACGGCCACCACAGCATCCCCTTCGTCCCAGCCGGCCGCAAAGGCGTTGATGCTGTCGACACGGGGCAAGACCATCGCCAGCGGCGGCTTCAGGCTGGCGGCAATGGCCAGTTCATCGATGATGTTGCACAGGCGCTGCTCGTCGTCACGGCTGGCTGGCCAAGCCTCGCGGGCACCGACCCGGCGCGCGAGTTTTTCACCACCACCGCGCAGATTCGAAGTTTCCAGCCACCAGCCACCCAATACGAACAGCAGGATCACGCCGGTGTTGACGGCAAAAAAGTGCTGCGGGTAGCCGCGCCAGGCACTGAAGCCGGTGAGCGCACCAGAGGCCATCTGCCAGACCAGGGCCAGCGCGGCATTCATGGCCAACACCAGCGCCACGATGGTCACCGCGAACAGCAGCAACAGCCGCAGCGTTTGCGACCGGGCCTCTTGCTGGTGTTCAAAAAAGCGCATAGACCATCACGCGAAAAACGCCCTTGCCACCTTCACAGCTGGATGCGAACCGCCTCGCGCTCCGCCGCGCTCTCCGTGACACGCAGCATGGCCGACGGCGCAAAGCCAAACAGGCGGGCAATCAGCACCGCCGGGAACTGGCCCTGCGCATTGTTGTAGTCGAGCACCGCGTCGTTGTAGGCCTGGCGCGCAAAGCCGACCTTGTTCTCGGTGCTGGTGAGTTCCTCGCTCAGGTCACGGATGGTCTGGTCGGCCTTGAGCTCGGGATAGGCTTCGGCCACCGCGAAGAAATGCCCCAGGCTGCCATCCAGGGCCTGTTCGGCCACCGACAAGGCTGTGACGGCAGCCGCATTGGCGGGCCGGCTGCGAACCGCCTCGCTGGCCGTCCGTGCCTGGTTGCGCGCGGTCGTCACCGCCTCCAGTGTGGTTTGCTCGTGTTGCAGGTATTTCTTGGCGGCCTCGACCAGATTGGGAATCAGGTCGTAGCGTCGCTTGAGCTGCACATCGATCTGCCCGAAGGCGTTGGCAATCGTGTTTTTCAGACGCACCAGCCGGTTATAGGCGCCGACCGCCCAGAACACCAGCAGCGCACCAAACACAATCCACGCGATGGAGTTGAATGACATGCGGATTTCCTCTCCCAAGGTTGAACACAAGGTGCCGAGGTTACCCGTTTTGTTCGCCGCCAACTACCGCCTGACTGCTGGCGCTGATCCGGAGTCAGCGCTGAATGCGGGCAAAAAAGCGGACAAGAAAAAACCCCACACCCGGTGAAGGTGTGGGGTTAGGGTGCCGTTCAGGGCACGAAGGCGTTGGCCGCTTACTCGGCGGTTGCGCCTTCACCGCCTGCATCGGCAGACGCAGGCATGGCTTCAAGTTCCGCAGCTTCGGCTTCGGCGATGGCACGGCGCTCGGCGTCGTCCATTTGGTCCTTGGCCTTGCGTGCCTCGTGGTAAGCCATGCCGGTACCGGCAGGGATCAGGCGGCCGACGATCACGTTCTCTTTCAGGCCACGCAGCTCGTCGCGCTTGCCCATGATGGCAGCCTCGGTGAGTACGCGGGTGGTTTCCTGGAAGGAAGCCGCAGAGATGAACGAGTCGGTCGACAGCGATGCCTTGGTGATACCCAGGAGCAGATTGCTGAAGGTCGCAGGAATCTTGCCTTCGGCGCGCAGGGCGTCGTTGGCATCCAGCATGGCGGAACGCTCGACCTGCTCACCCGCGATGTAGCTGGAGTCGCCCACGTTCTCGACGACCACACGGCGCAGCATCTGGCGAACAATCACCTCGATGTGCTTGTCGTTGATCTTCACGCCCTGCAGGCGGTAGACGTCCTGCACTTCGTCGACGATGTAGCGGGCCAGCTCTTCCATGCCCAAGAGGCGCAGGATGTCCTGCGGATCGGCCGGGCCGTCCACAATGCTCTCGCCCTTGTTGACCACCTGGCCTTCGTGCACCAGGATGTTCTTTTCCTTCGGCACGAGGTCTTCCCAGACCTTGCCTTCGGGATCAGTGATCTGCAGGCGAACCTTGCCCTTGGTCTCTTTGCCGAAGGACACGGTACCGGTCATCTCGGCCAGCGTACCCTTGTCTTTCGGCGTACGGGCTTCGAACAACTCGGCCACACGCGGCAGACCGCCGGTGATGTCGCGGGTCTTCTGGCCTTCAATCGGGATACGGGCCAGCACTTCGCCGGGGCCCACGTCCTGACCGTCACGCACCTGGACCAGCGCGCCGATCTGGAAGCCGATGGTCACCGAGTGATCGGTGCCAGGGATCTTGACTTCATTGCCGGACGCATCGATCAGCTTGACCTGCGGACGGATGACCTTGGTCGCGCCGCGGCGCTTCGGATCGATCACCACCAGGGTGGACAGACCAGTCACCTCGTCGACCTGCTTGGCCACGGTGACGCCCTCTTCCACATTCTCGAACAGCACCTTGCCGGCGAATTCGGTGATGATGGGTCGGGTCAGCGGATCCCAATTGGCCAGCACGGTGCCGGCCTTGATGGTCTGGTCGGCCTTGACGGCCAGGGTGGCGCCGTAAGGCACCTTGTGGCGCTCGCGCTCGCGGCCATGCTCATCGTGAATGATGATCTCGCCGGAACGTGCAATCACCACCAGGTCACCCTTGCTGTTGGTCACATAACGCATCGGTGCGTTGAAACCGATCACGCCGTTGGACTTGGCTTCCACGCTGGAGGCAATCGCTGCACGCGATGCCGCGCCACCGATGTGGAAGGTCCGCATCGTCAGCTGCGTGCCGGGCTCACCAATCGACTGGGCGGCGATGATACCGACCGCCTCGCCGACGTTGATCAGGCCACCACGGCCCAGATCGCGGCCGTAGCACTTGGCGCACAGGCCGAAACGGGTTTCGCAGTTCAGGGCAGTGCGCACCTTCACTTCGTCCACGCCGGCTGCTTCGAGGTCTTCGATCAGGTCTTCGTCCAGCATGACGCCGGCTTTCGCCAGCACCGCACGGTTCTCGGGGTGCAGCACGTCTTCAACCGTGGTACGGCCGAGGACACGGTCGCGCAGCGACTCGATGACCTCACCACCTTCGACGATGGCGCGCATCACGGAGCCTTCGGTGGTGCCGCAGTCTTCCTGCGTGATCACCAGATCCTGCACCACGTCGCAGAGGCGACGGGTCAGGTAACCGGAGTTGGCGGTTTTCAGTGCCGTGTCGGCCAGACCCTTACGGGCGCCGTGCGTGGAGATGAAGTACTCCAGCACGTTCAGGCCTTCGCGGAAGTTCGCGGTGATCGGCGTCTCGATGATGGAGCCGTCCGGCTTGGCCATCAGACCCCGCATGCCGGCCACCTGACGGATCTGCGCGGCAGAACCGCGGGCACCGGAGTCGGCCATCATGTAGATGGAGTTGAAGGATTCCTGCTCGACTTCCTTGCCATGGCGGTCCAGCACCTTCTCTTTCGAGAGCTGGGCCATCATCACCTTGGAGACTTCGTCGCCAGACTTGCCCCAGATGTCCACCACCTTGTTGTAACGCTCGCCGGAGGTCACGAGACCCGAGACATACTGCTGCTCGATCTCCTTGACTTCCTTCTGGGCGCGCGAAATGATGGCCGGCTTCTCTTTCGGGATCAGCATGTCATCGATACAGATGGAGATGCCGGCCTTGGTCGCCAGGCGGAAGCCCGACTGCAGCAGCTTGTCGGCAAACACCACGGTCTCTTTCAGACCGCACTTGCGGAACGACACGTTGATGAGCTTGGAGATTTCCTTCTTCTTCAACGCCTTGTTGATGTTGGAGAAAGGCAGGCCCTTGGGCAGGATTTCCGACAGCAGTGCACGGCCGCCGGTGGTTTCCCACAGCTTGGTCGATGGCACGAACTCGCCGGTGGCCTTGTCCTTGGTGTACTCGGTCAGGCGCACGCTGATGCGGGCGTTGAGGTCAAGCTCGCCCGCGTCAAACGCGCGGCGGACTTCGCCGGTGTCGGCAAATACAAGACCTTCGCCCTTGCCGTTGGTACGGTCGCGCGTCGTGTAGTACAGGCCCAGCACCACGTCCTGCGAAGGAACGATGGAGGGCTCGCCGTTGGCGGGGAACAGGATGTTGTTCGAAGCCAGCATCAGCGTGCGGGCTTCCATCTGCGCCTCGACCGACAGCGGCACGTGGACAGCCATCTGGTCACCGTCGAAGTCGGCGTTGAAGGCCGAGCAGACGAGCGGGTGCAGCTGGATGGCCTTGCCTTCGATCAGGATGGGCTCAAAGGCCTGAATGCCGAGACGGTGCAGCGTGGGCGCACGGTTCAGCATCACGGGGTGCTCTTTGATGACCTCTTCCAGGATGTCCCACACCACTGGCGTGCCGGATTCGACTTCCTTCTTGGCCGCCTTGATGGTGGTGGCGATGCCGCGCGATTCGAGTTGCGCGAAGATGAAGGGCTTGAACAGCTCCAAAGCCATCAGCTTGGGCAGACCGCACTGGTGCAGCTTGAGGGTCGGGCCCACGGTAATGACCGAGCGACCCGAGTAGTCGACGCGCTTGCCCAGCAAGTTCTGGCGGAAACGGCCTGACTTGCCTTTGATCATGTCGGCCAGCGACTTGAGCGCGCGCTTGTTGGCGCCCGTCATGGCCTTGCCACGGCGGCCGTTGTCCAGCAGCGAATCCACGGCTTCCTGCAGCATGCGCTTTTCGTTGCGGGCAATGATTTCAGGCGCTTTCAGTTCCAGCAGGCGGCGCAGACGGCTGTTGCGGTTGATGACGCGGCGGTACAGGTCGTTCAGGTCAGAGGTCGCAAAGCGGCCGCCATCCAGCGGCACCAGCGGACGCAGGTCCGGCGGCAGCACGGGCAGCACGTCGAGCACCATCCACTCGGGCTTGATGCCGGACTTCTTGAACGCTTCCATCAATTTCAGACGCTTGGCGTTCTTCTTGATCTTGATCTCGGAACCGGTCAGGTCGTTGCGCAGCTTCTCGATTTCAACGTCGAGGTCCAGCCCTTCGAGCAGGTCCTTGATGCCTTCAGCGCCCATCTTGGCCACGAACTCGTCGCCGTATTCCTTGCGCTTGGCGTCAAAGTCGTCTTCCGACATGATGCTGAACTTCTTCAGCGGGGTCATGCCGGGGTCGGTGACGACGTATGCTTCAAAGTACAGCACGCGCTCGATGTCGCGCAGCGTCATGTCGAGCACCAGGCCCAGACGCGACGGCAGCGACTTCAGGAACCAGATGTGCGCGCACGGGGCGGCCAGGTCGATGTGACCCATGCGCTCGCGGCGGACCTTGGTCTGCGTGACTTCAACGCCGCACTTCTCGCAGATCACACCGCGGTGCTTCAGGCGCTTGTACTTGCCACACAGGCATTCGTAGTCCTTGATCGGGCCGAAGATCTTGGCGCAGAACAGGCCGTCACGCTCGGGCTTGAAGGTGCGGTAGTTGATGGTTTCAGGCTTCTTGACTTCACCGAAAGACCAGGAACGGATCTTCTCGGGCGAGGCCATGCCGATCTTGATGGCATCGAAATGCTCATCCGGCGTGAATTGCTTGAACAGGTCGAGTAATGATTTCATGTGTTAAATCCTTTTCTTTCCTGTTGATTAGCTGCGTTCCAGCTCGATGTCGATACCGAGCGAACGAATCTCTTTGACCAGCACGTTGAACGACTCCGGCATGCCGGCCGTGATGGCGTGCTCGCCCTTGACGATGCTCTCGTACACCTTGGTACGGCCCTGCACGTCGTCGGACTTGACGGTGAGCATTTCCTGCAGCGTGTAGGAAGCGCCATAGGCTTCCAGTGCCCAGACCTCCATCTCGCCGAAACGCTGGCCACCGAACTGCGCCTTGCCGCCCAGCGGCTGCTGCGTGACGAGGGAGTAAGGGCCGGTCGAGCGGGCGTGCATCTTGTCGTCCACCAGGTGATGGAGTTTCAGGAAGTGCATGTAGCCCACCGTGGTGGTGCGCTCGAACTGGTCGCCAGTGCGGCCGTCGTACAGCTGGGCCTGGGTGCGCGTCGCCGTCAGGCCCTTGGTCTTGGCGATGTCGTCCGGGTAAGCGAGCTTGAGCATGGTCATGATGTCTTCTTCCGAAGCACCATCGAACACCGGGGTGGCGAATGGCACACCAGTGGTCAGGTTCTGTGCCATCTCCAGCACGTCTGCATCCGACAGCTTGTTCAGCTCTTCGGTGCGGCCCGATTTGTTGTACAGCGTGTCCATGAACTTGCGCAGCTCGGCCACCTTGGTTTCAGCCTGCAGCATGTCGCCGATGCGCTGGCCCAGACCTTTGGCAGCCCAGCCGAGGTGAACTTCCAGCACCTGACCGACGTTCATGCGCGATGGCACGCCCAGCGGGTTCAGCACGATGTCACACGGTGTGCCGTCGGCCATGTAAGGCATGTCTTCGACCGGAACGATCTTGGACACCACACCCTTGTTACCGTGACGGCCAGCCATCTTGTCGCCAGGCTGCAGGCGGCGCTTGACGGCCAGGTAGACCTTGACCATTTTCAGCACGCCGGCTGGCAGCTCGTCGCCCTGCGTGAGCTTCTTGCGCTTTTCTTCGAACGCGAGGTCGAAGCTGTGGCGCGTCTGCTCCATGGCGTTCTTGATGCTTTCCAGCTGCGAAGCCACTTCGTCATCCGCCGGGCGGATGTCAAACCAGTGGTACTTCTCGACATCGGCCAGATAGGCCTTGTCGATCTTGGTACCTTTGGCCAGCTTCTTCGGGCCGCCATTGGCGACCTTGCCGATCAGCAGCTTCTCGATGCGGTCGAACGCGTCGGCTTCGACGATGCGGAGCTGGTCGTTCAGGTCGAGGCGGAAGCGCTTGAGTTCGTCGTCGATGATCTGCTGGGCACGCTTGTCGCGCGTGATGCCTTCACGGGTAAAGACCTGCACGTCGATCACAGTGCCCTGCGAGCCCTGGCTCACGCGCAGCGAAGTGTCTTTCACGTCGCTGGCTTTTTCGCCGAAGATGGCGCGCAGCAGTTTTTCTTCCGGCGTCAGCGTGGTCTCGCCCTTCGGCGTGACCTTGCCCACCAGCGTGTCGCCCGGCTGGACTTCAGCGCCGACATAGATGATGCCGGACTCGTCCAGACGGTTGAGCTGCTGCTCGGACAGGTTGGGAATGTCACGAGTGATCTCTTCAGCACCCAGCTTGGTGTCCCGCGCCATGACCACGAGTTCCTCGATGTGAATCGAGGTGTAGCGGTCTTCAGCCACCACACGCTCGGAGATCAAAATCGAGTCTTCGAAGTTGTAGCCGTTCCATGGCATGAAGGCGATCAGCATGTTCTGGCCGATGGCGATCTCGCCCAGGTCAGTCGATGCGCCGTCGGCAATCACGTCACCCTTGGCCAGCTTGTCACCGATCTTGACGATCGGGCGCTGGTGGATGTTGGTGTTCTGGTTGGAACGCTGGTACTTGATGAGGTTGTAGATGTCCACACCCACTTCGCCGGCCAGTGCTTCCGCGTCGTTCACACGCACCACGATGCGGGTGGCATCGACATAGTCGACCACGCCGCCGCGGTTGGCGGTGACCACCGTGCCGGAGTCCACCGCTGCCACGCGCTCGATGCCAGTGCCGACCAGCGGCTTCTCGGGCCGCAGCACAGGCACGGCCTGACGGGACATGTTGGCGCCCATCAGCGCGCGGTTGGCGTCGTCGTGCTCCAGGAACGGAACCAGCGAAGCTGCCACAGAGACGATCTGCGCAGGCGACACATCCATGTACTGAACGCGCTCGGCACCGACCAGCACCGACTCGCCGTTTTCACGGGCGGAGACGAGGTCACCGGTCAGCTTGCCCGCGGCGTCCAGGGCCGCATTGGCCTGGGCGATCACGTACTTGCCTTCTTCGATGGCAGAGAGGTAGTCGATCTGGTCGGTGATCTTGCCGTCCACGACGCGGCGGTATGGCGTCTCGATGAAGCCGTACTCGTTGAGGCGGGCGTACAAGGCCAGCGAGTTGATCAGACCAATGTTCGGACCTTCAGGCGTTTCAATCGGGCAGACGCGACCGTAGTGGGTCACGTGCACGTCACGCACTTCAAAGCCGGCACGCTCGCGGGTCAGACCACCGGGGCCAAGGGCCGATACACGGCGCTTGTGGGTGATCTCGGCCAGCGGGTTGGTCTGGTCCATGAACTGCGACAGCTGCGAGGCGCCGAAGAATTCCTTCAGGGCGGCTGAAATCGGCTTGCTGTTGATCAGGTCGTGCGGCATCAGCGGCTCTTGCTCGGCCTGACCCAGACGCTCTTTCACGGCCTTTTCGATACGCGCCAGACCGGTGCGGTACTGGTTCTCGGCCAGCTCACCGACGCAACGCACACGGCGGTTGCCGAGGTGGTCGATGTCATCGACTTCACCGTTGCCGTTGCGCAGGTCCACCAGGATCTTGACCACGGCGAGGATGTCCTCGTTGGTCATGACCATGGGGCCGGTGGAGGAGTCGCGGCCCACACGGGCGTTGAACTTCATCCGGCCGACGCGCGACAGGTCATAGGTGTCCGGGTTGTAGAACAAGCGCTGGAACAGGGCCTGCACCGCGTCTTCCGTCGGCGGCTCGCCGGGGCGCATCATGCGGTAGATGGCCACGCGCGCGGCGAACTCGTCGGCGGTTTCATCGGAGCGCAGGGTCTGCGAAATGTACGAGCCCTGGTCGAGTTCGTTGGTGTACAGCACCTGCAGGTCCTGCACGCCAGCCAGGCGCAGCTTCTTGAGCAGCACGTCGGTCAGCTCGTCGTTGGCCTTGGCGATGATCTCGCCGGTGTCGGCATCGACGATGTTCTTGGCGACCACGCGGCCGATCAGGAAGTCTTCCGGCACGGAAATGGTGGTGGTGCCGCTTTGCTCCAGCTCGCGGGTGTGGCGCACGGTGATGCGCTTGTCCTTGGCCACGACGACCTTGCCGGACTTGTCGGTGATGTCGAAACGGGCCACTTCACCACGCATGCGCTCGGCAACGAATTCCATCTGCGCGCCACTGTCCATCAGACGGAAGTGGTCGAACACGAAGAAGTTGGCAAGGATGGATTCCGGGTTCAGGCCGATGGCCTTCAGCAGAATCGTCACCGGCATCTTGCGGCGGCGGTCGACGCGGAAGTACAGGATGTCTTTCGGGTCGAACTCGAAGTCCAGCCACGAACCGCGGTAAGGGATGATGCGGGCCGAGAACAGCAGTTTGCCGGAGCTGTGGGTCTTGCCCTTGTCGTGCTCGAAGAACACACCGGGCGAGCGGTGCAGCTGGGACACGATCACGCGCTCGGTCCCGTTGATGACGAACGAGCCCTTGTCGGTCATGAGCGGCACTTCGCCCATGTAGACTTCCTGCTCTTTCACTTCCTTGACCACCTTCGACTGCGGCGTCGACGATTCACGGTCATAGATGATCAGCTGGACTTTGGCACGCACGGCCGATGCAAAGGTCAGGCCACGGGTCTGGCACTCGCGCACGTCAAAAGCGGGCTTGGCCAGGTTGTACTCGATGAACTTCATCTCGACAAAACCGTTGTGCGAGACGATGGGGAAGGCGTTCTCGAAGGCAGCCTGCAGACCTTCATTGGTGCGCTTCTGTGGCGCACGGTCGGCTTGCAGGAACGCGGTGTACGCGTCTTTCTGCATCTGCAACAAATAAGGAACCGTCAACACGCTTTCGCGGTTGCCGAAGCTTTTGCGAATGCGTTTGCGTTCGGTGTAGCTGTAACTGGAAGTTTGGGCCATGAGTTCTCCGCTTTATGGGCTCTGGCGACTCTCGTGCCCGGATACACCGCGTATCCAGGCAGACTTGGTGGTTGGCCACTACCAACCATGGCGGACGGTGACGCGTTGCACGTCACCCGAACCAAGGCGTTCTCTGCAGTCGGGGGCAGAAAACACTGGAAAGCAGACTAATGAAAAGTCAATCCGCTTTCCGGTGTTTCGTCGGAGCACTGTGAAAAAGGCGGTTTGCGCCCTCTTTTCAGTGCCTGCCTTGAAGCACGAAAGGCTGGAAGCCCGAATCGGGTCTTCCAGCCTTTTTGAAACCCGAGGATTACTTGAGTTCGACTTTCGCGCCAGCTTCTTCGAGCTTTTTCTTGGCAGCTTCGGCGTCGGCCTTTGGAGCGGCTTCCTTGACGTTCTTCGGAGCGCCGTCCACCAGGTCCTTGGCTTCTTTCAGGCCCAGACCGGTGATTTCGCGCACGGCCTTGATGACCGACACCTTGTTGGCGCCAGCTTCGAGCAGCACGACGTTGAAGTCGGTCTTCTCTTCAGCAGCTGCAGCGGCACCGCCACCACCACCGCCAGCAGCGGGAGCGGCCATGGCGGCTGCGCTCACACCAAATTTCTCTTCGATGGCTTTCACCAGGTCGTTGAGTTCGAGGACCGTCATGCTATCCAGCGCGGTCAAAAATGCGTCTTTATCGAATGCCATTTTGAATTTCCTAAAAAAGTTGGGTACTAATTACGCTGCTACAGCTTCAGCTGCTGCGGGGGCATCGGCTGCGCCGCCACCCTTTTTCGCGGCCAGCGCGCCCAGCACAACGGCCGTACGCGACATGGGCGACATCAGCAAGCCACACAACTGGGCCAGCAACACTTCCTTGGAAGGAATGTTGGCCAATTGCTTCACGCCGTTCACGTCCAGGGATTTGCCTGCAAATGCACCACCGCGAATCACCAGCTTGTCGTTGGTTTTGGCGAAGTCGGACACCACCTTGGCGGCGGCGACGGCATCTGTGGAAAAGCCATAGATCAGCGGACCGGTCATCTGGTCGGCGACGACTTCGAATGCACTGCCGGCCACGGCACGGCGAGCCAGAGTGTTCTTCAGAACACTCAGGTTCACGCCTTTGTCGCGGGCCTGGCTGCGCAGACGGGTCATGTCAGCGACCGTGATGCCACGGTATTCCGCCATCACGAGCGTTTGAGCTTTAGCGGCGAGGCCAGTCACTTCATCAATGACGGCTTGTTTCTCACTGCGGTTGAGACTCAAGGTCTACTCCTTAAAAATGTGCTGTCGGGGTGATCCGGCTTGCACCGGGCCCCTTCAACACGCTCATGTTCAGCGACCAACTGTTTCAGATTCTTTTCAAACCATCTGCAGCGGGACCGCCATCTGCGTTGGCTGTCTTTCGATTAAGTACCAGTGGAAAACCGAGGTTTTCTGCCGGTACGCCAACGGTCTTGGATGACCTGCCGGCGCACTAAGGTGCCAGCAGCCCACCACATCAGGCCGCCCTTGCGGGTGGCCCGAATTTTTGCGATTACGCTGCGATGGTTTGCGTGTCGACGCGAACGCCCACACCCATCGTCGACGAAACCGCGACTTTCTTCAGGTACACGCCTTTGCTGGAAGCCGGCTTGGCTTTCTGCAGGGCGTCGATCAGCGCTGCCAGGTTGCCCTGCAGCTTGTCGGTGTCAAACGAGCGGCGGCCAATGGTGCCGTGCACGATACCGGCCTTGTCGACGCGGAACTGAACCTGGCCAGCCTTGGCGTTGCGCACAGCCTGTGCCACGTCCGGCGTGACGGTACCGACCTTCGGGTTGGGCATCAGGCCACGGGGGCCGAGCACCTGACCGAGCGTACCCACGATGCGCATCGCATCGGGGGAGGCGATCACGACGTCGAAGTCCATCTTGCCAGCCTTGATTTCGGCGGCCAGATCGTCCATGCCGACGATGTCTGCACCGGCGGCCTTGGCTTCTTCAGCCTTGGCGCCTTGGGCGAACACAGCCACGCGCTTGGTCTTGCCGGTGCCGTTGGGCAACACGACAGCGCCGCGAACGACCTGGTCGGATTTCTTGGCATCGATGCCGAGCTGGACAGCCACGTCGATGGACTCATCAAACTTGGCCACAGCGAATTCCTTGACGAGGCCCAGAGCCTCAGGCAGAGCGTACAGCTTGTTGCTGTCGATCTTGTCGCCAATGGTTTTCTGGCGTTTGGTCAGCTTGCTCATACAACACCCTCCACCGTCACACCCATGGAACGGGCGGAACCGGCAATCGTACGGACTGCGGCGTCGAGATCGGCGGCCGTCATGTCCTTCATTTTGGTTTTTGCGATTTCTTCCAGCTGGGCACGGGTGATCTTGCCGACCTTGACCGTGTGCGGCGTGGAAGAGCCCTTGTCGAGCTTGATGGCTTTCTTGATCAGCGTGACGGCCGGAGGCGTCTTGATGATGAAGGTGAAGCTCTTGTCGGCATAGGCCGTGATCACCACAGGCAGTGGCAGACCGGGCTCAACACCCTGGGTCTGCGCATTGAATGCCTTGCAGAACTCCATGATGTTCAGGCCGCGCTGACCCAGTGCCGGGCCAATCGGGGGGGACGGGTTGGCCTTGCCAGCTGGTACTTGCAGCTTGACGAAGCCGACGATTTTTTTCGCCATACTTTTCTCCTTGCGGGTCATAACGCCTGAACGCTGTCAAAAGACAGGTCCGGGCTCCCCGGGGGTTACACAACTCAATCGGTTCTTGCGAACCTGCCGCGCCGAGTTGCAAAGCGCGGAACTGTACCAACGCGCCCCACGGGGACGCACCGGCGAAACCGGTCAGGTCTTTTCGATCTGGCTGAATTCCAGCTCGACCGGCGTGGCACGACCGAAAATCGTGACCGACACACGGACCTTGTTCTTGTCGTAATTGACTTCCTCGACCGTGCCGTTGAAGTCGGTGAACGGGCCATCCTTGACGCGCACATATTCGCCGGTCTCGAACTCCACCTTGTGGCGGGGCTTCTCGGTGCCGACCTGCATCTGGCTGACGATCTTCTGCACGTCTTCCTCGGAAATCGGGGCTGGGCGGTTCTTGGCACCACCCACAAAACCCGTCACCTTGTTGGTGTGCTTCACCAGGTGCCAGGTTTCGTCGTCCATGACCATTTCCACCAGCACGTAGCCGGGGAAAAAGCGGCGCTCGGTCGTTTTCTTCTGGCCGTTCTTGATCTCGACCACCTCTTCGGTGGGCACCAGGAACCGGCCGAATTTGGACTGCATGCCGGCGCGGTTGATGCGCTCGACAATGTTGCGCTCCACGGCTTTTTCCATGCCCGAATAGGCATGAACGACATACCACTGCATGCCGGGCATGGGCGTCAGGGACGCCCCTGCTGCCACTTCGCTGATTACCGCACCGTTCAGATCGCTCATTATTTTTTCCATCCCAGGATCAGGTCATAAAACACCCACTCGAGTGTTTTGTCGGTCAGCCACAAGAACAGCGCCATGACCACCACAAACCCGAACACATAGACCGTCATCTGGATGGCCTCTTTGCGGGCCGGCCAGACCACCTTGCGCACTTCGCGCACGGAATCACGACCGAAAGCCACAAACTGGCGCCCCGTCTCCGACGTCACGAACACCACGACAGCCGCCACCAGACCGGCAATCAGCGCGCCCCACTGGGCGATCTGGCCCTGCTTGCCAAGGAGGTAGAACCCGACCAGCGAGCCCACCACCAAAGCGATGGCCAAGGCCAGCTTCGCCTTGTCTGCATTGGTGCTGACAGTTTCAACTTGAGAAGAGGCCATGCTGCCGGATTTCCTGTTCAATCTTCATGTATCCCGAAGTACGCATGTCACTGCATCACTCCCGGATACCCCAGACGCTTAAGCCCACCAGAGGTTTTCACTCCCGGCGGGCTTGCTTGTTACTTGTCAAACCACCCTGACTGCAAAGCGTGATCAGCGCTTTTTCACCGGGTGGCAGGGGCAGTAGGAATCGAACCTACAACCTTCGGTTTTGGAGACCGACGCTCTGCCAATTGAGCTATACCCCTCCATCAAACCCTTACAAATCTTTTTTACGCAATGATCTTGGCCACGACACCGGCGCCGACGGTCTTGCCGCCTTCGCGGATGGCAAAGCGCAGGCCTTCTTCCATGGCGATCGGGTTGATCAGCTTCACCGTGATCGACACGTTATCGCCTGGCATCACCATCTCTTTGCCTT
>NZ_CALSAL010000012.1:0-37570 GCF_943372955.1 Polaromonas sp. YR568 | reverse complement strand
TCGTGGATCGCATACTTCGAAATGTGGGGTGAGCGCGAGGCTGCGAGGAAACTGCCAGATTGGCGCCTCGGCGAGAGGACGTCCGACTGCGGCGTGGATCCAAGTTTCCCCAAGCGCCCACCCCAATGGTCGCCGCCGATCCCCGACCTATTTGGTGACTGGGGAGGAGACACCGACGCGTGGGTCGGTGGTGGTTTCATACCGAGCTGGAATTCACTGCTCGTTGTCCCAGAAATCAATGGGCACCCGGGTGAGTGGGTTCTTATTGAAGGCTTCGTCCGCGGCATTGACGCGAGTACCGATCGCGATCTCTTTGCATTTCTGCGGGGCGTGTTCGTCGCGCGCAAAGACGTGCAGGCCCTCCGGTCGAAGTTTCTTGCGATTGAGTACCCGGGTAACCACACTATTCCCAAGGGGGCGACCGAAACTTACCTCTACGCTGGTGAGGCTGGGCGCCGCCTGAACTATGTGCGACGACTATGCCAGCGGGACGGAACGTACCGTCGGCAGACTGTGGAGGCCTTTGACAGCTACGAGCGGGTCAAAACAAAGCGCAAAACACCAGCACAAACCCTCTCGATCAAGTTGGTCTCCAGAGATGCAGTGGAGTCAGAGCGTTCGGTTGTGCGGTTGGTCGAACCAACGTATGAAATGCGGCGTGTGCCGGGCATCCTCATCGAGGTTCCATCCATTCAGTTTGGCTGGGAGTCGTACCACTCGACGCAGAACGAGTTCTCGGGCTTTGACCTTCCCGCGCCGAAATTGATCCAGCGCCTTGGTCTGGAGAGCAAGAATCGCGAGATCGACTTCTACGATGCGGCTGGCAATCCTGGAAGCCTCTATCGCGAGGCGGGCGACGGGTGGAAGGGAAATCGACACAGCCTCCTGTATGTCCGCGCGGATCTTCTTCGCCGTTACCTCACTGAGACGCGCCAAGTCCTCGTCTGGTGCAATTGGGGAGAAAGGGAATGGCTGAACAAGATGGAAGGCAACGATGTGATCCGTACCCCCGCAAGGCAGCGGATATGGGAGGCTCACAGCCACATTCACCGTTCGTTTTCGGAATGGTCAGCCAAGGACTCGACCATCAAGTAATCCTCACCTCGATCCACAAGGCCAACGCCTGGATTGCGCGCGCTCGGCCATGTGTCAGTCCGGTATCGATGTCTTTCATCTGCAGGCATCTCTCGCCTTGTTCGGTCCGTGGGCGGCTTTCGGGCCAGAACTGGGCATTGGTGAGTGACCGGTATCGGCTCCTCGGCGGCGATCCTTTTGCTGGTCGGAACGTTTTTCGCCCATCTGGCTTGTCAAATATATTTAACAAATCGCAAAAATGTTAAATATAATTAACATTATTTTTCACCGAAGTAGAGTCATTACTTGCATTCACAAATGAATACTCTAAAAAGCTTGGCCGAGAGTCTTCGCCGCGGTCGGAAGATCGCTAGCGATGTGGATCTTGCTTCGCGAACCGGTCTGACACGCCAAAGTGTGAGCCGAGCGCTCAGTGGGCACCAAAATTTCACTGTCGTTACATTACTGGCCCTCGCTGACGCAAACGAGCAGGTGGTGATGCTGGTCCCACGCGAAGCTGCGCGCGCACTGCTGGAAGACAACACCTTGCCATACGAAAGTATTCCTACGGTCGCCGATAGAGTAAGGATGCTTTGACTTGGATTAAATTCCAGCGATCTGGGCTGCTGCCGGTTTCATAGACACTTTGTTGAGGTGGTCGATGAACCCGGAGGTGGTTCATGGTGACGAGAGGGAAATTCAGTCGGGAGTTCAAGGCTGAGGCAGTCAAGCTGGTCAAGGCCCGGGGGGGGTCAGTGAAAATCTCAACTGACTGCGAAGATGTCCCCTAGCGAGGAGAGCGCCCGATGAGCATCCGGAAAAATAAGCGACGGATTAGCCAGCTGCGTAATGGCCAGTTCAACCGAAAAGTCTGGCCGTGGTCCGCTGAAGAGCAAGCATGGCTCGACGTAGCACCTGTAGGAAGAGAATTTGGCAGCCCGGACTATGAACGCCTGGAGATACTGGATTTGTATGAGGCAGGTGAGATAAGCGGTGACGATGCGATGGCGAAGCTGGGACTTGGTAGTTTGGATGAATTAAACCGGCAGATAAACCGGCGCTGAGTTCCTACAGAAGCGACCCGACTCGCCAGGTGGCCGCTACTGCTGCACAACGGTCATTAAAAGCCAATCTGAGCGTGTCCGCTCTCGGGCCAGAAGTAGACAGATGCCAATGACCGGTAACTGGCATCCAATTTGACTCCATATACTGCCTCGATCGAGTTCAAATTTCTGTCTGCTCCGATAGCTCCAAATCATCTTCGACCTCCGACGTTCCCCCCCCGTTTTCAGTAGCACTGATCATCCCACGACGACCTTCGGGGGGATCGCATTCCGGGAAGTTGGTATTTGCCAGATTCTTACAAGCAGCACTTAGGATGGTGCCCAAAATTCGCACGTTCGTTTCTGACCAAATCAACCAACTTGAGTACACCGACTGCCGCCTAAGAAGCATTCACTGGCACAAATCCGGCGGGTAGCTCAACAGCGGAAAATCCCGCACCGTCTCGTTAAACAAAAGCCGCAACCAATTGCTAGAATAGTGTTCATCGGGTGCTAGCGACTTGGTTCCCGTGCCACAGTTCAGCGGAAACCAGGAGCGGCAGGCGGTCAACGCCGCACCTAACCTGCGCTGCCCCCGCATCGGTAAGTGGACGAATCTCCCGATTCAAATGTCAACCCAGCTACTGGGCGTTTGAATACGCGCATGTAAAGGCTTGGCAAGTCGCTCCACCAGCCCGGATACCGGCTAACACGGTGGCTACACGTGCGCGCGAAGTCTTGAGGCCCATGCCCAGGCGGGGAAGCCATGGGAGGTTTTTGTGGAAGTTTATTTCATGTAAACCGGCATTGATCAAACACACTTAGCGGTGCTTTGGTGTTCCTTGTCCGCTGCTTTGCCTTCGCTGGTGTACCCGCACAGCGTGGTATCGAAGACTGACTATTTTTAGAAACATAATCTGCATGCAAACCCGAAAAATACCCGCCACTATCGTCACCGGTTTCCTCGGAAGCGGCAAAACAACTTTGTTGCGCAACCTGCTCACCAACGCTCAAGGCCGCCGCATCGCGGTCATCGTCAACGAGTTTGGCGAATTGGGCATCGACGGCGAGCTGCTGCGCGGCTGCGGCATTGGCTGCGACGAAAACGGAGTCGAAAACGGCCAATTGTTCGAGCTGGCCAACGGCTGCCTGTGCTGCACCGTGCAAGAAGAATTTGCCCCGGTAATGGAGCAACTAGCCGCCCGGCGCGACCAGATCGACTATTTGGTGATCGAAACCTCTGGTTTGGCCCTACCCAAGCCGCTAGTGCAGGCCTTCCAGTGGCCCAGGCTGCGCAACGCGTTTACCGTGGATGCGGTGATCACCGTAGTGGATGCGCCCGCCGTGGCCGCAGGCACCTTTGCCGATGACCCGGTGGCCGTGGACGCACTGCGCCGCGCCGACGACAACCTAGACCACGACTCCCCTTTGGCGGAGTTGTTTGAAGACCAGTTGGCCACTGCCGACCTGGTGATCGTGCACAAGGTGGACGGCATGGATGCTGCCGCACTCAAAGCCGTCGAGGCCACCATCCGCGCAGAAGCGCCTGCCGGTGTGAAGCTAGTTCGCGCATCGCACGGCCAAGTTTCCATGGATGTGCTGCTGGGCCTGGAGCGCGCGGTGGAAGACGTGATCGACGCCCGCAAAACCCACCACGACGCCGAAGAAGACCACGACCACGACGCCTTTGATTCGGTGTCGATTGCGCTGAATGTTACCGACCGCGCCAAGCTGCTCACCGCGCTGGCCGCTTTGGTCCAGCGCCATGAGATTTACCGTGTCAAAGGCTTTGTCGCTGTGCCCGGCGCTACGATGCGCCTGGTGGTGCAGGGCGTGGGCCAGCGTTTTGACAGCTATTTCGACCGTGCCTGGCGCGCAGACGAGCCGCGCGTGACCAGCTTGGTGTGTATTGGCGACCATCTGGATGCTGTTCTGCTGCAAGGCGAACTGCAGTCCGCGCTGGTTTAGGAACTCACGTTAAAGGCATTCCATGCATTTGCTCGCTACCCGCCCCGGCGGCCATGTTGAAGACGATGGCCTTGGTGTGGTGCGCGTGGCGCAAACGCCGGGCGACATTGTTGTGCTCACCGTGTCAGACACCACGCTGTCTTTACTGGCCGAGGTCGCCAATGGCTTGCCCGATGACTTTCCCCGTGTGCGCCTCGCCAACCTGATGTGGCTGCGCCAGCCCGCGTCTACCGATCTGTACATGGACGACGTGCTACGTCACGCCAAGGCCATCGTCATCGAACACCTGGGCAGCCCCAGCGAGTGGGCCTATATCGTGGACCAGGTCTGTGAGTCCGCCCGGGCGCGTGGCCAGTGGCTGGTGATGGTGTCGGGCGAGTGTTTTGAAGACGCGCAGTTGCTCATGCGCAGCACCGCTAACAAAGACGACTGCACCCACCTGTGGCGCTGCCTGCGCGAAGGTGGGCGTGACAACGCCTCAAACTTTTTCCAGCTCATCGCCCATGCGGCCTTTGGCCAGGGCGAGCGCCCTTTACCCGCGCAAGTGTTACCCGCCGCCATGCGCTACGCACCCGCTCAGCCATTGGCACCATGGGGCGCTGGCGCGCCTGTGGCTCTGCTGGTGTTTTACAAAGTGCATTTGCAGGCGGGCAATACGGCGGCGTTTGATGCCATGCTGGCCGCCCTGGCAGAGCAGGGCCTCAATACCGTGGCCGTGGCGCTGGACTCGCTCAAGAACCCCGAGAGCATGGCGTTGCTGCAATTGCTGGCCAAAGAGCACAAGGTAGACGTAGTGCTCAACGCTACCAGCTTTGCCGTGGGCGCGATGGGTGGCAACGATGCGGGTACAGAGGTTCTGCCTGTGCTGCTGGCAGGTGATGCACCGGTGTTGCAGCTCATCACCGCGGGCTGCTCACAAGCGCAGTGGCAAGACGACCCGCACGGCCTCACCCCGCGCGACCTGGCTATGCAGATCGTGCTGCCCGAGGTGGATGGCCGTATTAGCACTCGGCCCATTAGCTTCAAGGGCCTGGCCTGGCGCTGCGAGCGCGCCGAGATCGACGTGGTGCGCTACCACAGCGAGCCCGAGCGCATTGCCTATGTGGCTGCTCTCGCACGTCGCTGGTGCAGTTTGCGCTATAAAAAGAATAGCGACAAGCGTGTGGCGCTGGTGCTTGCCAACTATCCCAACAACGACGCGCGACTGGCCAACGGCGTGGGTTTGGATACGCCCGCATCCACCGTTGTCATCCTGCAAGCCCTGCAGGCCGCAGGCTATGCCACCGGCGATGTGCCGAAACACGGCGACGCGCTCATGGCCGACCTAGTGCGTGGCATCACCAATAACCTAAACGCCAACGACGATCGCCCTGCAGGCCAAAGCCTGACGATGGCCGACTACATGCAAGATTTTGCCGCCTTGCCGCTTGAGAGCCAAGCTGCCATAAATGCCCTCTGGGGCTTGCCGGAGCAAGACCCGCTGGTGCGCGCAGGCCGCTTCATGGTGTCGGGCCAGCGCTACGGTAATGTGTTTGTGGGCAACCAGCCCGCGCGCGGGCGCGACCTGGACCTGGTGGCCACCTATCATGACGCCGATCTAGTGCCCACCCACAACTACCTAGCCTTTTACTTCTGGCTGCGCCGCGCCTACGCGGTGGACGCCGTGGTACACGTGGGCAAGCACGGCAACCTGGAGTGGCTGCCCGGCAAAAGCGTGGCGCTGGGGGCAGCCTGCTGGCCCGATGCGATTTTGGGTCCGCTGCCACACCTGTACCCATTCATCGTCAATGACCCCGGCGAGGGCGCGCAGGCCAAGCGCCGCACACAGGCCGTCATCATCGACCATCTGATGCCCGCCATGACACGGGCGGAAACTTACGGGCCCTTGCAGCAGTTGGAGGGCCGCATGGACGAGTACTACGAGGCCCTGTCGTTGGACCCGCGCCGTGCCAAACTGCTGCGCGCCAGCATTTTGGAGCAGGTCCTCGCAGACGGCCTGCACGCCGAGCTGGGTTTTACCAAGCCCACCAACGACGGCGAGCAGCAGGCCTTATTGCAGCGCCTGGATGCCTACCTGTGTGAAATCAAAGAGTCGCAAATTCGCGACGGTCTGCATATTTTCGGCCAGTCTCCCGCCGGTCGCCAGCGGGTGGACACACTGGTGGCCCTGGCCCGCTACCCTGGCGGCGCAGGTGCGGCGCAAGGCAGCCTGACCGTGGCCTTGGCGCACGACTTGGGGTTAAAAGACTTTGATGCCCTGAGCCCCGACTGGGCCACACCATGGAATGGCGAGCGCCCGCAGGTCTTGCAAGCCCTGAGCTTTGAGCCCTGGCGCCACGCGGGCCACACCCGCGAGCGGCTGGAGTTGCTGGCCGTCCGTGTGGTGCAAGACCTGTGCGAAGAGTATGGCGAAGGGCAGGGCAGTGCGGTGTCCGGCGGCCCCAGCGCTGCTCCAGACCTGTGGCCCCACACCGCACAGGTGCTACAGCGCCTGCACACCACACTCGCCCTGCGTCTGGATGCCTGCGGCCCTAATGAGATCTGTCAACTGCTGCGCGGGCTGGATGGGCGCTTTATCCCCCCTGGCCCCAGCGGCGCACCGTCGCGCGGTAGGCCCGATGTACTTCCGACTGGGCGCAACTTTTACTCAGTGGACACGCGCGCCATCCCCACCGGGACCGCCTACGCCATGGGCGCTAAGGGTGCAGCCCGCGTGATGGAGCGGCACTTGCAAGACCATGGTGCGTACCCCACGGCCATGGGCCTGTCGGTCTGGGGCACCAGCACTATGCGCACCGGGGGCGAAGATGTGGCTCAGGCTTTCTCACTCTTGGGCGTGCGGCCCAAGTGGGCGCCGGGCAGCAACCGCGTGGTGGACATCGAAGTCATGCCCATGAGCGTGCTGGGTCGTCCGCGCGTGGACGTGACGCTGCGTGTGTCCGGCTTCTTCCGTGATGCGTTTCCGAATGTGATTGACCTGTTTGACACCGCTGTGCGTGCAGTAGCTGCCATTACGCCTGAGGACGAGCCAGACGATGTCAATCCCATACGCGTACGCGTGCAGCGTGATGCTGCGCAGGCGCAAGCCGCAGGGCAATCGGAAGCACTGGCAGAGCGGGCCTCTACCTGGCGCGTGTTCGGCCCCCGGCCCGGTGGCTACGGTGCGGGCTTGCAGGCATCCATTGCCAGCGGCAACTGGACCGAACGCGCCGAGCTGGCCGAGGCCTATTTGCGTGCCGGGGCATTCGCCTATGGGCAAGACGCACACGGCGTCGCTGCGCCCGAGACATTTGCTCAGCGCATCGCCGCTCTGGACGCGGTACTGCACAACCAGGATAACCGCGAGCACGACATTCTGGATTCTGGCGACTATTACCAGTTCATGGGCGGCATGGCCGCGGCGGTAGAGCACCTCAGCGGCGCGCCCGCCGCGCTCTACCATGGCGACTTCAGCGTGCCCGGGGCACCGCGTATCCGCACGCTGGGTGAAGAAGTGGCCCGCGTGGTGCGCTCCCGTGCCGTCAACCCCAAATGGCTGGACGGCATCAAGCGCCACGGTTACAAGGGTGCGTTTGAAATGGCTGCCACGGTGGACTTTTTGTTCGCGTTTGACGCCACGACCGGCGTGGTGTACGACCATCAATACGCGCTGGTGGCCGATGCCTATTTGCACGACGATGCCACCCGTGCCTTTTTGCAACAGCACAACCCGCTGGCCCTGCGCAGTATTGGCGAGCGACTGCTGGAGGCCATGGACCGTGGCCTGTGGGCCGAACCGGGCGACCAGCGCGAGCGCATTGAAGACCATCTGCTGGCACTGGAGCAGCGACTTGAAACATCTGATGACGCATTAGAAAAGGCCTAGCCATGACGCTTGTGCAAGCCGCCACCCGTGCGGCATTCCCGTTCACCGCATTGGTTGGCCAGCCGCTGCTGCAGCGCGCCTTGCTGCTGGTGGCAATCGACCCTCGCATCGGTGGCGTGCTGGTTAGCGGCCCGCGCGGCACGGCCAAATCCACGGCAGCACGAGCGTTGGCGGCCCTGCTGCCGGATGCGCCGTTTGTGACCCTGCCGCTGGCGGCCAGCCTGGAACAACTGGTGGGTACGTTGAACGTGGAAGCCGTACTGGCTCAGGGCCAACTGCACTTGGCGCCGGGCCTCGTGGCGCGCGCCCACAATGGCGTGCTATACGTGGATGAGGTTAATTTGCTGCCCGATGCGCTGGTAGACGCGCTGCTGGATGTGGCCGCCAGCGGCACCAATACTGTTGAGCGCGACGGCATCTCGCAGCAGCACGCCGCGCGGTTCGCGTTGGTTGGCACTATGAACCCCGAAGAAGGCGAATTGCGTCCCCAATTGCTGGACCGTTTTGGCCTGTCGGTGGCGATGGGTAACCCGCTCGACCCGCAGCAGCGGCTAGATATCTTGCGCGCCCGACTCGCCTTCGACGAAGACCCGCAGGCGTTGACGGCATTGCACGCTGCGCAGCTAGCTCCGTTGGCGGCAACCGTGGTGGCAGCTCGTGCTGCGCTGCCCAGTCTGGCGTGGCCGGATGCCGTGCTGCGACACGCCGCTGCACTAGCATTGGCCGCCGGTGTGGACGGCATGCGTGCCGACCTAGTGATGTTGCGCGCCGCTCGCGCCCTGGCCGCCCTTGAAGGCCGCAATGCCGTGACCCCGCAAGACGTGGACGCTGTGGCTGAACTGGCGCTGGCGCATCGTCGCACGCTGGAGCCATCCGCTAACGACAGAACCAGCGATAAGCCCAACGGCAGAGCTAATAACAACAACAGCGATAACAACGCTGGAGCGCACAAAGATCCGCCACCCGCTTCAACCCCTATCCCACAAGGCGATTGGGGTGCGTTGCCGCCTAATCCGACACCTACCACCCGGGTGCTGTCCACTGGGGCCTGGCCCGCAAAAAAAGCCTGAGCCACCGCATCAGTCAGCCGTCGGTATCGGCTGGCAGTGTGCGGTGGCGTAACCCCTCCATGCAGACACTACCCCCTCTCAAACCCGCCGTGAAAACGGGGGGCAAGAGCCCCACCATTGCCTGGCTGCGCACCCTGCTGACCAAAGGCCCGCGCGCGTTGCAGCGCGAGCACCTGCGCTACCAACCGCAGGCGTTAGCCGCCCCGCGCCTGCATCTGATCGTTATGGACACCTCGGGGTCGATGCGCCAAGGTGGTCGCCTGGCGCTGGCCAAAGGTCATGCTGCCCGCCTGATCGAGCAGGCGGCGCGCGCTGGAGATCATGTGGGCCTGCTGTGTTTTGGGGGTAGCGGTGTGCAGCTGGTGCTGCCGCCCGGTCCGGCGCGGGCCGCCGGTGCCGCACGGGTGCGCCAATGCGGCGGCGGCGGCGGCACACCGCTGCGCCAGGCCTTGGCGGTGGCGAATACCTTGCTGGCGTATGCCCGGCGGTGCAACAGTACGGGCCCAGCCTGGTTGTGGCTGCTGACCGATGGACGCACGCTGGAGCAGCCCGCTGCGCCCAAGGGGGCGGACCACGCGGTGGTGCTGGATTTTGACGACCGGTCGCCTGGATCACGCGCTATTGGCCGCTGTGCCGGCTGGGCCGCACGTTGGGGCGCGGAGTACCGTTTGGCCAGCACAGCCGAGTGAACCTGATTTTTTTAATAACGACGCACCGACACACCATCCGCATGACCGAAGCTGTTGTCCAAACCGATACAGGGCTTGTCCTTGCCACCGAAATCATCATTTGCACGACGTGCCGACCCGCCGCTGCATTGCGCGATCTGCCTGCTGCGGGCGAGGCGCTGCTGGAAGCGGTTCAGGTCGCCACCTTGGACCTGGATGCGGCCCTGCAGGCCCGCGTCCGCGTGCGCGGAATGGCCTGCTTGAGCGGCTGTGAGCGTGCCTGTACTGTGGCGTTTCAGGCACCCGGTAAATACACCTATTTTTTTGGCGATTTGGTTGCCGATGAGGTAACTGCAACCCAGGTACTGGCCTGTGCGCAGTTACACGCGTACAGTACGGCTGGTATGCTCCTGCGCAAAGAGCGGCCCGAGCGCCTGCGTAGCGGTATATTGGCCCGATTGCCCCCGCTTGCTACCATTGAGCCCGCTGGGCCTTGAATAGTTTTTTCTTCAGTGCATCGGTAGTCCCATGGGTGCAACTGATTTGTTTTTTTATAGAAGTCCTTTATGCACTCATCAACCACCACCGAACTGCCCCGCGCTTCCAGCACGGTACACAGTCTCTTGTTGCAACTTGCCGCCGGCGCAGCCTTGGGTCTGGTCGTGCTCTACGGCGTGGCGTTTTCAGAAAGCCCACTGGCCCACAACGCCGCGCATGACGTGCGCCACATCACCGTCAAGCCTTGCCATTGAGCTGATTTTTGTCGCGAATTACCTATGGTTTTTCAACGATTGATTTGGGCGGCTCTGGTGACTGCTGTGGTGGTGGGCAGTGTGCAAACCGGTGTGCAACGTTGGCAAGCCGAACCGCTGATTCTGGCAGCCGAGGCCTATGAGGAGCAAAAAGCCGAGACTCCCGAACCGGTAGCTCCCGCCGCACATGTGCATTCCCATGCGGCTGCCCCGCATGGGAATGCACACGATCTTGCCAACGCTTGGGAGCCTGAAAACGGCTTCGAGCGCATAGGCTGGACTTGGGTGGCCAATAGCCTGCACGCCTTCAGCATAGCGCTGCTTGTGTTTGCGGTGATGGGCGTGTGGCTCTACCGGCGTGGTGCGTCCGTGGGCTCTTTTACTTTGGCTGCTTGGGTGGCTGTAGCGGGTTTTGTCAGCCTTCACCTCTGGCCTTCGCTGGGCCTGCACGCCAAAGTGCCGGGCATGGAAGCCGCCCCATTGCACGCCCGCCAGGTCTGGTGGGTGCTAGCTGTATGCAGTGCTGCGGGCGCTTGCGCTGTGGCCGGGTTTGCGCGTGCCTCCTGGCGCTGGTTGGTCGCGGCGGCCTTGCTGGGGCTGCCCTTTTTAGTGGGTGCACCGCAACTGAAAGGTGATGCACTGGCAGGCTTCGGTCCCGAAGCCCGAGTCGCGCTAGCGCAGCTGGGCGGTCAGTTCATCTGGGCCACCACCTGGGTCGCGTTGTCGTTCTGGGCCAGCATGGGCGTGGTGGGGGGGGTGGTGTTCCAGCGCTGGGTGCGGCCTGGCTTGCTGGCTGTTTTGACGGGTGCCGGTGTGGCCGATGCGGGGACGGTGAACGCTGTTCGGTAAGGGGTGCGCGTGTCGTACTCAAATTGGATTTGAGCGTACCCATATTGGATATTTGAGTAAAAGCGGTCTCCAATCCAAGCTAGACCTGAGCAAGCAGCTATATAAAAAAAGCAGTTTCGCTATCGCCTCAGCACCTACTGCTACCGAGGATGAACTGCAGGCAGCCTGCGTTGCCGACCAGAAGGTTCGCCTTGCGCGCCAGCAACAGGCGGATGTGGCGGTCTTGGATGGGAATACGGTACACGCCGTCGTGGGCGCATTTAGGGATGAGCATTGCATTTTGTAAATGCCGCTACAGCAGGCTCCAAGATGAACCCTGTATTTGACGTATAGGGTGTGCTGGTGTTACTGCACCCGCTTACATGGTTTGGGTAACGCTGGGGCAGCTTGGCGAACACCCTACATCCTTGGCGGAGCACTGGCAAGCTATTGCGGAAGCGCTGAATGAATTACTGACCCGGTCTTGGCGTTCAGCGTGAAGGCTCATAACTTGGACTGAACGAACCCAAATTGTGGGGACACTTTAGGCCCATGTCGGTCGCCCGCGGCTGTTTCGTGAATTCATACAACGACCCAAAGCGCAAGTCGCTAGTTCCGATCTGTCGTTGACATTATGAGGCGGTCACCCATACACCAAACCCTGTCACCACCAACGGCTAATGCCGCTTATGCAGAGGTTGTGATTGACTAGGCCCGCCCGCCCCGCCGCATCAAATACGTATCCATCACCCACCCATGCGCCGCCCGCGCCGCTTGCCGTTCCACCAGAATCCGCGCGATAACTTTCGCCAATGGCCCCGCAATGCAAATCTGCTGCGGCATGCCCAGATACGCTCCCCACCAGATCGTGATGTCCTGCGGCAGCAGGTGCTGAAAAGCGCAGTGCCCGTCCAGCATCACCGCCACGGTATCGGCGTTTTGTGGCCAGCCATGGTCGCGCAGTTGGCGGCCGGTGGTGATGGTGACGGGGGCGTTGATATCGTTCAGCGCAATCGCGTGCGCGGCGGTGAGTGCCTGCAGCGCTGTGATGCCGGGTACAACCGTTACCTTCACTGGCAGTTGTACCGCCAGTCGCTCGGCAATGCGCAGGGTACTGTCGTACAGGGACGGGTCGCCCCAGACCAGCAGGGCCACGCGCCCACCCGCAGGCAAATGGCTGCTGATGGTGGTCAGCCACACCTCGGCAATAGCGTCATGCCAGCGGTTGACGGCAGCGGGGTAGTCCGGGTCATCGCCGTCGCGCACCGGCATGTCAAACCCCACCACCCGGGTGGCGGGGTTGGTCACCAATTCCTTGCAGAGTTGCAGGCGCAGCTCAGCCAGGTCCGCTTTGCCTGCGCCTTTGTGGGGCACCAGGATCAAGTCGGCGCCATTGAGCGCCTTGACGCCCTGACGGGTCACATGGTCCGGGTTGCCGGTCCCGATGCCGACCAGGCAAAGATAGATCTTCATTCGGTGCCAGCCGGAAAGCGGGGCGTGGTGCCTAGCGGGCGGTAACGCCGGTCGTAGTCACCTGCGTAGAGGCGGCTGTGGGCAAAGTCTTGCTCGCCTAAGTTTTGGCCCAAGGTGTGGCCCACCACAATCAAGGCCGTGCGCTCCATGCCTTCGCCCACGGCGGCTTCAATGGTGGACAGGGTGGCGCGTACCACACGCTCGTCTGGCCAACTGGCACGCCAGACCACAGCCACCGGGCAGTCTGCGCCGTAGTGCGGACTCAGCTCAGTCACCACGCGCGGCAGTACGTGGATGGAGAGGTGGATGGCCAGCACGGCTTGGGTGGCGGCAAAGTTGGCCAAGGATTCGGTGCTGGGCATGGCCGATGCGCGGCCTGATGTGCGCGTGAGCACCACCGACTGGCTCAGGCCCGGCAGCGTCAGTTCGGCCTCCAGCGTGGCCGCCGCTGCCGCAAACGACGGCACGCCGGGCGTGACGGTGTACGCAATGCCCAGCGCGCGCAGGCCGCGCAGTTGTTCGCCCATCGCCGACCACACCGACAAGTCGCCCGAATGCAGGCGGGCTACGTCATGGCCGGCCGCGTGCGCAGCGCTGATTTCGGCCAATATCTGCTCCAGCGACAGGGATGCCGTGTTGACGATGCGCGCACCGGGCGGGCAGTGAGCCAGCACGCCTTCGGGGACCAGCGAGCCTGCGTACAAGCACACCGGGCTGGCGGCAATGTAGTCGCGGCCGCGCAGGGTGAGCAAATCGGGGGCGCCAGGGCCTGCACCAATAAAGTGAACGGTCATGGTTGGATCTTTCCAGAGAAAGCTATGGCTGCGGTCGCCAGGCGGTCGGGGCTGGTGCAGCGGGGGGTAAGCAGTTGGGCTTTGACAGTCTCGGCCTGAACGGTCATTGCTGCTGCGGCCAGCGCTGCGGCCTCTGCCACGCTGTGTGCGCCATAGCGGGTGGGCACATGGGTGCTGGGCGTAGCAGCTTGGCGGGCTAACTGTGGCAAGTTGATAGGGGTGATGGATAGTTGCAGTTCTGCGGCCAGTTGCAGCAGGGCGGGGTGGCTGGCTTTGTCGGCGGCCGTGGCCAGGGCGGTAAGGGTGATGGGACTGCTGCCGGACGTGCTGTATGTGCCCTTGGTTTGCTGTGCCGCAGCCTGGGCGGCGCTGAGCGCGGCATTCAGGGCGGCGCGCAAAGACGCCACACTGCACTGGGCGCGAAAACCCAAGCCCGCCACCATCAACATGGCGCCTTCACAGCGTCACGCTCCACTGCACCACCGCGCGGCTGGGCTGCCACCCGCGCATGCGGCCCAACGGTGCGGCCTGTGCCAGTTCTATGCGCAGCAATTCACCACAGTGTTGGGCATGCAAATGCAGCAGGGCCGATTCAGTTTCCAGCGTCACCGCATTCACCACCAAGCGGCAGCCTGTGGGCGCTATGGATTGCAATGCGGTGAACAAAGCCATGTCAAAGCCGCCGCCTACAAAAATAGCGTGGGGCGTGGGCAAGCCAGCAAGCAGTGTGTGCGTGTTGTGGTGGGTGTCACCGTGGTGCACGCTCAGGCGGTGGTCGATGCCAAAGGATGCGGCGTTGGTACGGATGTTCGCCACTCGCTCGGCGTTTTGCTCTACCGCGCTGGCTGTGCCGCCCGCCAAACACCACTCCACCGATACCGAACCCGAGCCTGCGCCCAGGTCCCACAAGTGTTCGCTGGGGCGTGGTGCCAGGGCGCTGAGAGTGAGCGCCCGGATGGGCGACTTGGTGATTTGTCCGTCGTGGGCAAAGTAGCTGTCCGGCAGGCCGGGGGCATTTGCAAGCCCCAGCGGGCCGACCACCTCCACAGCCATTGCCACCGGGCTTTGCATGTCTGCAAAGTCAAGGGCGTGGGCTGTACTTTGGCGTATACGTTCACGCGGGCCGCCCAGGGCTTCCAACACCCACACTGCAGATGCACCACCGTCTTGCTGGGTAAGCCACTGTGCAAAGTCCTGCACCGCTTTGCCATCGCGCAGCAGGCACAGCAGTTGCGCGCCCACATGCAGGGCAGGGCGGGTGCGTGCAAAGGGGGCGGCGTGCAGACCAAAGCAGTGCACATGCTCAAGGCGCCAGCCCAAGCGGGATGCAGCCAGAGAAAAGGTGGAGGGAGCCGGAATAGCCTGCCATTCGCCGGGCACCAAATGGTTTGCCAAGCTGCCGCCTGCCCCGAACCAAAACGGGTCGCCCGAGGCCAGCACCACCACTGGCTGGCCGCGCAGGGCCAGCACCGGGGCAACATCAAACGGCAACGGCCACTCACGGCCACGGCTGCCCACACCGGCCAGAGTCAGATGCCGTGCACCGCCAAACACATGCTGTGCTTGGGCTAGGGCCGAGCGGCTACCATCGCCCAGACCATGCAAACCATCTTCACCTATTCCAATGATTGATAGCCAATGTTCAGACATGGCGCGCACCGTGTTGCGTGTTCTTGTGCTGGGGGGCACCCTGGATGGCAGTCACCTGGCGCAAGCCTTGGCACAGGCGGGGGTGGATGGTATTTTTTCTTACGCTGGTCGAACCCATGCGCCCATAGTCCAGCCGCTGCCCACCCGCGTGGGAGGATTTGGCGGCGTGGCTGGCTTGCAGGCCTTTTTGCTGGCTGAGAAAATCACCCATGTGGTGGACGCCACCCACCCCTTTGCCGCGCAGATGAGCAGCCACGCGGTGAAGGCCTGTGCCAGTACGGGCGTGCCCCTGCTGGCCCTGGAGCGGCCCGCGTGGCAGGCCCAAAGCGGTGATGCGTGGCAACACGTGCCCGATATCGCCGCCGCAGTGCAGGCCCTGCCCGCCGAGCCTGCCCGGGTGTTTCTGGCCATTGGCCGCCAGCATCTGATGCCGTTTTTGGCTTGCGCGCAGCATTGGTTTCTGTTGCGGTTGCTGGACCCGGTGGTCGATTCGGTTTTGGATTTGCCCCCTGCGCGCGGCCATGTGGTGCTGGACCGGGGGCCGTTCACCTTGGAGGGCGACCGGGCCTTGCTGCAAACGCACCGTATCACCCATGTCGTGTCCAAAAACGCCGGAGGCGTGGGCGCCCAGGCCAAGCTGACGGCGGCACGAGAACGGGGGCTGCCGGTTGTTTTGATTGGCCGCCCGGTAATCCCCGCGCGCCCGACGGTTAGCACCGTAAATGGTGTTTTGCGCTGGATGGGGGTGGTGCAAAGCTATTAAATTCATAGCGCCGAGCGTGGGGTGTAGACGAAGCGGCCCACCCGGCGGGTGGCAGAGTTGCCGACGATGACCACGGTGCGCATATCGGCCATTTCAGGGGTAGCCTGTGCCAAGCTGACGGTTAACACGTTTTCTTCAGGCGTGCCCACGGCGCGAGCAAAAGTCATGAGGCGGTCTGCTGTGCAAATTGTGCGCAATAGGTCCAGGACGCGGCCAAATGTGTGGGGGCGCCTGGTTGAGCGAGGGTTGTAGAACGCCATGGCAAAGTCGGCCTCGGCGGCGGCGCGCACGCGGGCTTCGATCAGCGCTACGGGCTTGAGGTTGTCGCTCAGGTTGATGGCGCAGAAATCGTGGCCCAAGGGCGCACCGGCTTTAGCAGCCGCCGCCAGCATGGCGGTGATGCCGGGTAGTACGCGAATGTCCAGTGCCTGCCAGTCCGGGCGGCCTTCCAGTGCTTCAAACACGGCGGCGGCCATGGCAAACACACCGGGGTCGCCAGAGGACACGATGACCACTTGTTTGCCCCTAGATGCCATTTGCAGCGCCGCGCGGGCGCGGTCCATCTCGACCCGGTTGTCAGACGCATGCAGGTTGAGGCCAGTGCGCGGTGCGATGCGTGCCACGTAGGGGATGTAGCCCACGATGTCGGTGGCGGCTTCCAGGGTGGCCGTCACTTCGGGGGTGACCCATTTCGGGTCGCCAGGCCCCAGGCCCACAATACAGAGCCAGCCCTTGCCGCGATCAAGGTTCACTCCTGCACCTCCGGTCGGCGGCCGCTGCCATGCACAAGCACTATGGCGAAGTAGGGACAGTCGGTATCGTTGACCTCGGTCAGTTTGAGCACTCGCTCCCCAGGCATCGTGCCGCGCTCGACCAGCCAGGCTTGTTCCAGTCGCCCAGCTGTGGCGAGCGCGCGGCGTACGCGGGGCAGGTTGCGGCCAGTTTTCATTATGACGAGAGCATCCGCCGTTTGCATATGGCGCACCAGATCGTCTTCACACAGGGTGCCCATGAGCACGGTCATCACGTCATCGCCCCAGGTGATAGGCACCCCGGTTGCGGACCAGCAACCCACCATGCCGGGGATGCCGGGTATCACTTCCACCGTGGCGCGGCCTTGCAGGCGGGTGTAAAGGTGCATGAAAGAGCCGTAGAAAAACGGGTCACCCTCGCACAGCACCAACACGTCTTGGGTTTGGGCCAACGCGGCCAGCTGGCTGGCCCAGTGGTCATAAAACGTGGCCAAGCAGTAAATGTATTCAGGGCTGTCAAAGGGTAACTCGGTCGTGACCGGGTATTCCATGGGGTACTCGACCGCGTCGGGGGGCAGCATGCCTTCCACAATCCGGCGGGCTTGGCCGGGGCGACCTTTTTTGCGGAAGTAGGCTACGTGGCTGGCTCCGCGGATGGCCCGGTCTGAGCGCACGCTCATCAAATCAGGGTCGCCCGGGCCTAAACCGGCGCAAAGGATGCGGCCCATCAGATTTCCCTTTGGCTGGCAAGTGCGTTCACCGCAGCCACGGTGATGGCACTTCCACCCAAGCGGCCCTGCACCACCATGGCAGGGGAGGGCGGCGCAGCTAGGAGGGCCGCTTTGGATTCGGCGGCACCCACAAAGCCCACAGGGCAGCCGATGATGGCAGCAGGGCGCGGGCAGACGGGGTCTTGCAGCATGTTGAGCAGGTGAAACAGAGCGGTGGGCGCATTGCCAATGGCGACTACGGCACCGGCCAAATACGGGCGCCAGAGTTCCAGCGCCGCCGCACTACGGGTGGTGCCCAGGCGTTGGGCCAGATCACGCACGGTGGGGTCTTGCAAGGTGCAAATGACGTCGTTATGTGCCGGCAGGCGGCTGCGGGTGATACCTTCGCTCACCATGCGTACGTCGCACAAAATGGGGGCACCGGCCTCCAGCGCAGCGCGGGTTGCGTCAGCCATGCCATCGGTAAAGCGCACGTGGGCTTCCAGCCCGACCATCCCGGTGGCGTGGACCATGCGGACCACGGTCAGCTCTTCAACAGCGCTGAAGCGGGTGAGATCGGCTTCTGCCCGGATGATGGCAAAGGACTGTCGGTAAATGGCATCGCCATCGGTCTCATAGGTGTGGCGCATGCGCTAGCTGTTTTAGATGAGCGGCGACGGCCGCTGGACTCAGTTGGCGCGCATCCGGGGGGGAAGCGGCGGTGCCGTGTTGTACCAGATCAAAACCCGCGGAAGTGGCCACCAGCGTCAGGGTCGGATTCGGGTGCGCGCAGCCTTTGCTGCAGCCCGACACATGCAGCACATGGTCGAGCGGAACCAGTGGGGCCAGCGCATGGGCCAGTTCACGTGTGGGCGCAGCAGCCTGATTGCAGCCAGGCGCGCCTGTGCAGGCGCTGATGCGCAGACGCACATCGTCGGCATGTGTGATGAGTTCGGACAGTGCTGGCATGGTTTGGACATCTTCCACAAGCAGACTGCGCCACGGTGTGATGCGCAATGGGCCAAGCGTGGAAAGTGTGCGCAGTGTGTCTACCGGCAACTGGCCAAATTCAAAGCCCACCACGCATCCCTGGGGAATGAAGCCCAAAGGCAGGCGTGCACCAGTATTGACGGGAACCGCGGTAGATGCTAATTCAGTTGGAATGGTAGTTTTGGCGACCAAGGCATCCATGCGTCCACGACCGTCGGGTGCGCCCCCGGCAGCGATAAACCAGTGCGCCAGCTCCATGGCCCGCGCGATAGCTCGCTCTGCAGAAGCGACAACGCCGCGGGTGCTGCCGTTGGCATAGACCAAAACCCCCCGATCATGGCGCTCTAAACGGATGTCAGCCGCACAGCCGCGCAGCAAAGGCACGGCGCCACAGTCCAGCGCAAAGCCGAACTTGGCCGGGAGTGTGGGTGCGCCGGGCTGTCCTAGAGCTTTTGAGAGTGCTTGCGCCAGCGCGGGCGTGCCGTCGGCAGGCTGCCACAAGGGAGATACAAGGATGTTGCGGCGCGATTCGGATTGCACATCGGTGTCAATCAAGTCCAGGGCCTGTAGCCCGGCCAGCAGGACGGGATAGTCTTGCGTGGCAATGCCGCGCAACTGCAAGTTGGCGCGGCTGGTCAGGTCCAACAGAGGCTGTGCGTAGCATTCAGCCAACTCGGCTATGCCTTGAACCTGCGCCTGAGTCAAACGTCCAAGTTGCGGGCGGATGCGCAGCACTAATCCATCTCCAGACGGCATGGGACGCAGTGCACCGGGGCACCAGCCTTGGATACGCGTAACGTGTGGAGCGTTGGGCTGGGCGGACATGTTTAGTAAGAGAGTTGCAGTCCTAGTTTAAGGATTTACAGGGAGAAAACCAAAGACCAGTAAAGGATCCAAGTATCGCATCCATCGGTCGGTTAAAGGCCTATGCAATGAGCCCGCAAGTTGAACGCCGCTTTGCGCACGTATGATGACTTTTCTCGTTATCGCCCCATTTTTCCATGACTGAACGTTTTTCTTCTACTGCCCTTGGTTTTGTTTGCATCGTAGGGGCGGGTCCGGGTCCGTTGGATCTCATGACTCTGCGTGCGTTGAATCGGCTGCGCAGCGCTGATGTGGTGGTGCACGACCGCCTGGTAAGTACAGAAGTCCTGGATCAGATACCACCCCAAGCCCATCGTGTCTATGTGGGCAAGGCCTTGGGCGACCACGCAGTACCGCAAGAGGGTATTCACGCATTGCTGGTCGCACATGCCCGCAACGGTCGTCGCGTCGTGCGCCTCAAGGGTGGTGACCCCTATGTGTTTGGCCGTGGGGGGGAAGAGGTGCAGGCCTTGCAGGCAGAAGGTATTGCTTTTGAGGTGGTGCCGGGTGTGACGGCTGCCAGCGGTTGTTCGGCAGCTGTGGGCATTCCACTGACGCACCGCAACCTTGCGGGCAGCTGTGTATTTTTGCCAGGCCATTTGGCGCAAGACGACGCCACCCACGACTGGCGGGCTCTAGCCAGGCCAGGGCAGACCCGGGTTTTCTACATGGGCGTGCAGCGGCTTGCGCATATTGCGGAGCGGTTGTTCAGCTATGGCTTGGCACTGGATACGCCGGCCGCTATCGTGCGCGACGGCACACGCCCTACGCAAACAGTGATTGCATGCAGTCTGCGGCGTTTGGTGGACAAGGCCCCAGCCTACGGCCCCCAACCCGGTTTGTTGATTATTGGAGAGACCGTACGTATGAGTCCCCATTACTATGCCGATTGACGCGTCGGCCCTGTCCTTCACACAGGTAGAACGGGACGCGGTGTACCGCGCCATTGTCGAGCGGCGCGACATGCGTCACTTTTCCCGGGGCAACGTGGCGCCTGAGGTGATGCGCCGTCAGCTCACCGCTGCACACCATACCCCCAGCGTGGGTTTTATGCAGCCTTGGCGCTTTGTGCGGGTGGTGTCCAGCGTTTTGCGTGCCCAATTGCAGGCGCTGGCGGAGCAGGAGCGGGGCTAAGCGCTCCCAGCTGGATGAACTGCTGTTTGAAGACGCCTGGGGCCAACCCTCAAAACCACTTTGTGATCAGGCCACTTCAGCCAAGGAACACACGATATGACAATGACCACTGAAGCCTCTGCGTCCGCGCCCGTCGAGAGCGCTCGAAAGTCTGGTGCCAGGCCCTTTTTGCTGGTTTGAATCGTTGGCTGTAACTCCTGGGTGCCATCGCGTAAGTTCTATGTACTAGATTCGGGCGTCAAAAGCGGAGGTCTGCTCCCGACGAACTAGAAGGCCCGCTTTCAACACCTCGGTAGTTTTCTGGGGACGCCGACCAATGTCGGCGTGTTGGCCTGATGCTGTCTCACGGTCGAGCAAATCGCATGTCCGTACCTGGTCGTCAAGCGAAGTCCAACAGGCAGATTGGACTTCTCCAAAGCGGACTTTTGTGGGGCTTCCGTCGGATGCTTTTGAATGACCGCTGTCAGGCGATCAGTTGATGAGTCGTTACTACCGCAATGTCTCGATGGCCGCTGTCGTAGCCAGAAGCGGACATTGGCGAGTGACCGTTATCAGGTCGCTAAATTTCACGGGACTGATTTCTGCTGCTCTACCGTTGAAGGTAACCGGACTGTAACTTCTGCGACGAAGCCTTTTCCCGCAGTTGTAGTTCAGTGTTGGCCGGCTTGCGGGCGACGATGAAGATACGGAAGTCGTTCCCACGTGTTCCATGTCGTTCGACCGCCACGATCTCCATGCCCTGTCGGGTGATGGCCGACTGCAGTGCACTCCCGTTGAAGCAAAGAACATGGGGTGCCTTGCCGATGAGGCGCATCAGCGGCAACGCCAGGTAAGGGATGAGGGGATTCATCTCGGCGATGCACGGAGTCTTGGAGATGAATAATCCTCCCGGCCGCAAAGCCTGCATCGCCAATGCTAGCGAGTGGTCAAGATCGCTCACGAGGTGCAGTAGGTTAAAGGCAAGAACTGCGTCGTAGGCACCGTATCCAAATGCCGGCGTGTCCGCGTCAGCCAAGTTAAAGCTCAGCTCGGGAACACTCTGACCTGCCAGCTTTTCTCGGGCGATGGCGATCATATTGGGTGAGACGTCGGTCGCTAGCAGGCTGCGAGTCGAGGGTGCCAAGCGTAGTGCGGTGGTGCCAGTGCCGCAGCCAATTTCCAACACATCCTGATCGTCAGACAAGAAGCTGCGCACGCGTTGTAGCGTTGCCTCGTACCCCGCCATGTCCGCAATCGGATCTGCCGCGTATTTGTGCGCGATGCGGTCCCAGAAAATGGCATTGCGGTTGGCTGGCACATTTGCTTCTGGAGGGAGGGCAGCGGTGGCAACGGGATCGTTCGGTCGGCTAGGCATGTTGGAAAGAGTTGTTGTTATCCAATGAAGCAGCCCGAGATACTATCCATGTACAGAATCGCAGGCAATGGCGATTAACTGCAGTGAACATATACATTTACGTATGCATCAATTCGACTGAAATCAACTTAAGGCGTTCTTGGAAACTGCCGAAGCCGGCACCCTGTCGGCAACTGCTCGCAAGCTGGGCTTGCCTCAACCCAAACTGAGCCACCAGGTGGCAGCCATTGAACAGGGCATGGGTGTAACGCTGCTTGAGCGTGTTCGCAAAGCCATGGCGCTCACCCCTCCGGGCTGAAACTCCCGGAGAACGCACGCCTGAGAAAACCAAGAACTTATCTACATCATGAGCACCTTCTGCTCACAAAGGGTGTGGGTCAAAATTCAGTGGAAAACACGTGTCACACCTCAGCGCAATTTAACGGCTGAACCTTTCCGATTTATCTATTACGCAGGCACTCACCCAGTGCCTTGCGGGCTTTGATGCCATCTTTCCAGCTCATCCGAAAGACTTCCTTGCCTTCTGAGGCGATTGCAAAGTCTTGCTTGTCTTCCATGCCAGCCAACGCTGCTTTCATGCTTGTGACAGCAAAGATAAGCGTGCCGTAGTCACGCATTTCCTGAGTTGCGGGTGGGTTGAAGACTTTGATGGTGGCAGGTTGTTCGCCGGACTGTGTGAGCGTTACTGCCAATTCGGTGAAAGCTTTCGGCTTGGGAATACTCTTTCCCATGAATACGAGCAGACCACCTTCCCAACTTTTATCGAAACCGCTCAAAGTAATGACGCCGTCAAGATTCACATGACTCGCCGCACAAAACTCCCCAGGCCCGGCTGATTGTCGTGCCTGATAGTTGTCCCAGTACCCATTAGCGAGCCGGGCGAGCACCGGGTCGCGGCGGAGTTTTTCCATGATTTCGTAGTCTCTATTTCGAGCTTCAAGCTGCCTTTTCTGTTCCGGTGTGAGCTTGGCTGCATAGTCCGTTGTGAAATAGTGGGTAGGGCCGTCGCGAGTGCCACTGCTGATGCGCCGCTGAACATCGCGCTGAAACTCTTCGGTCACTCTGGCGCTTAGTACTGCGTTCATGTCCCTTTGGGACTGGGCGGCCACATTTGCCGACCATAAGCCTGCCAAGAGGATGAGTGCGAGCCCATAAGACCTACAGGCTCCAAGATTCGCCGAACCCGCAATATTGCTCAACATGTCAGTCAACCCTCCGAGAGATAGAAATCAATCAATTTGATACTCGAACATCACCCCAACAGCCGCAGCGCCTTGGTTGTAAACAGCAAGATCGATTTTTTAGGCCACCCTACGGGGCTGGGCTTGGTACTGAGACAGCGCTTGTTGCTCAGCACCACTGAGGAAATTCTTCCCAGTGGAGACTCCGAGTGCACCGTTAGCTGTCGCGATGGCGCCCCATCGTGTTTCCCACTTGGGCGCCGGTTTCGAAGCACGATCTACTCGTGCGCGGATTTGACGTCCCTCCCGTACAACCAATAAGAACAACAATCTTCTATCGAAGTATTGACCTGGCTGATATCCAGTCGAAGATACTAGCCATGCGCGGCATCGCTGGCAATGGCGATAAATTGCAGTGAACATATACATCTACGCATGAATCAACTCGATTGGAATCAACTAAGGGCGTTCCTAGAAACAGCCGAAGCCGGGACGCTGTCGGCAGCTGCTCGCAAGCTGGGCTTGACTCAGCCTACGCTGAGTCGCCAGGTCGCGGCGATCGAAGAGAGTATGGGCGTAACACTGTTCGAGCGGGTTGGCAAGGCCATGGCGCTTACGCCCACTGGAGTGGAACTCCTGGAGCATGCGCGCGCTATGGGTGCAGCGGCCGAAGCACTGGGATTGGCAGCAACAGGCCGATCGCAGGCGGTTGGTGGCGTGGTTTCGGTCTCGGCCACCGACCCAGTTGCCGCTTATTTGTTGCCGCCTCTGGTGCGGCGCCTGCGAGAGCAGGAGCCGGACATTGCGATTGAAGTGATCTCGTCCAACGCATTCAGCGACCTGCTGCGTCGCGAGGCTGATATCGCCATTCGCCACGTCAAGCCGGAGCAGCCAGAACTGATCGCACGATTGATCCGCGAGGCTTCCGCCAGCTTCTATGCCTCTGAAGAATGGGTGCGAGTTCACGGCCATCCGCGCAGCCCTGAAGATGCAGCACACCTTCCTTTTGTGGGCTCTGATCGCTCAGGCCAGTTTCTAGGCTACATGCGCCAGCATGGCCTCCAATTGAGCGAGGCAAACTTCAGCTGCTACGCGGACCACTCGGTCGCCCACTGGCCTCTGGTTTGCGAAGGCATGGGTATTGGCGTCATGATGGACGAGATTGGGCTCCGCACGCCTGGCGTTGTCCGGGTACTCGACGAGGTGCCGCCCTTGCGCTTCCCGATCTGGCTGGTCAGTCACCGCGAACTGCGCACCTCGCCACGAATCCGAGTCGTGTTTGATGCGCTGGCGCAGGGTTTGGCTTGAGTTGCCGCCAGCAAGCAAGTGGCACGATGGCGAGCAAACAAACGCCTAGTTCGCGGGGGGCGCCAACGCAACGACCGCTTGCGGGTCAGAAACAGGCCTAAGCGGGTGCACTGCATCTAGTTAGCTCTCGATGAGGTCTCTTTTTTATATGTGAAAATTACCCAATGAACATCGCCTCAGTCCTCAAAGCCGAAATATCCCGCGTAGCTCGCAAAGAAGTACGCGCCGAAGTCGAGTCTCTGAAAAAAGCCTCGTCACAGTACCGGTCAGACTTGGCTGCGTTAAAGCGGCGTACTGCAGACCTTGAGCGTCTGGTGAAGAAGTTGGGTAAGGGTTCCACCAACGAAAAAGCAGTGGAAGCTCCTGGTGAAACTGGAGTCGTGGTCAGATTCAGTGCCAAAGGCTTGGCCACTCAACGTAAACGGCTGGGACTGTCGGCGGCTGAGATGGGCACACTTCTGGGCTGTTCTGGGCAGTCTGTCTATAAGTGGGAGCAGGGCACAACTCGTCCGAGAGCCAGCCAGATGCCTGCAATTGCAGCCCTTCGGAGGATGGGTAAGAAAGAGGCTGCGGCGAAGCTGGCTCCAGTTGAGGCGTGAACATTCGCCATTAAAACGTCCACCGACTGTGCCCCAAGGCGGGATGTATACCGTGTCGTGGGTAAGTGGCAATATTTCGCCTACTCCACATTTCAGTTAACCGTCGACGCCGTCGATTAGTGATCGTAGATGTCGGCATTCGTCAGGTCGGCTTAATGTCCTAGAGGTGCTCTTTGTCTGGACGGCAGTTCTCGGGCCAATAGCGGTCCTTGGCGAATGACCGCTATTGGGAAGCCAATCACAAGCGACAAGCGGAGTGCTTCTGCGCCGCAATCGGGCCAATAGCAGTCCTTCACGAACGACGGTCACTGCTCTGAGCCATGCCGCTACGTGTACTGGGCAAGGTGCACGGCAGTCTTGAAACTGTCTATTTATTTAGGGATGCCTCTGAACCCGTTTTTCAGTATTGAGGTGACAGTCGTCAAGAGATAATATCTCCGTAGTCAACTACGGAGATTCCCATGGACCGAAAACGCGACGATCTGACCATCGGGGAGCTTGCAACCCTGGCGGGGGTGGGCGTGGAGACCGTCCGGTTCTACCAGCGAAAGGGTTTGACGCCCGAACCGCTCAGGCCCGCCGGAGCAATTCGTCGCTACGGGGCTGCGGACGTCGAGCGCCTCCGTTTCGTGAAGTCCGCGCAGAGTCTCGGGTTCAGTCTCGACGAAGTCGCTGAGCTCTTGCGACTTGAAGACGGCGCGCACTGCAAGGCGGCCAGCTCCTTGGCTGAGTCGAAGCTCGCCGATATTCGCCGCAAGCTCGCGGAGCTCTCCCGCATGGAGGCAGTCCTGTCCGGCCTGGTTAAGGCCTGCCATGTCGGGCGCGGAAAGGTGTCCTGCCCCCTCATCGCCGCGTTTCACGCCGCTGGCTGAGTTTTAAGGCGTAGTAGACCTTTTTACAAAATAGGCTTGACTCCGTAGTCAACTACGGCCTTACGCTGAGGTTATGAATATCGAAACGCCCCCACCTGAAACCTCCCCGCACGCGAGTTCGTTCGCGCTGGGCGCGGCGGCCGCAGCGGCTTTGCTGGCCTCCGCCTGCTGCGTCGCGCCGCTGGCCCTCGTCTTGCTCGGCATCTCCGGCGCCTGGATCGGCCAGCTTGCTGCCTTTGAGCCTTACCAGCCATTCTTCCTCGCTTCGGCTGCGGGCGCTCTGTTCCTCGCTTGGCGAAAAATCTGGCGCGCCCCTGACTGCGCTGACGGCCGCGCTTGCGCCGCGCCCGCAGCGAAAAGCGCGCAAAAAGCTATCTTCCTGACCGTCACCGCGATACTCGTCCTCGTTCTCGGCTTCCCGATTGCTGCTCCGTTGTTTTACTAAGGACCAAATAATGAAATCTGCCCTTCTGATCCTCGCGCTAGTGAGCAGCCAAGCTTTTGCCGCGCCACAGACTGCGACTTTGTCTGTACCGACGATGAGCTGCGCGTCCTGCCCCGTAACCATCAAGGCCGCGCTCACGAAGGTGCCCGGTGTAACGTCAATCAAAAGCGACTTGGCCAAGCGGCAGACCACAGTCGTCTACGACGACGCGAAGACGGACCTTGCGGCGCTGTCGAAGGCCACAGCCGACGCAGGCTTCCCTTCTTCGGCCTTGAAGGCCTCGAAGTGATTGCTGAACCCGAACTCGCCTCCACTATCACCTGCCCCGAGTGTGGGCACTCGAAGGATGAAACGATGCCCACAGACGCCTGCCAGTGGTTCTACGACTGCGAGGGCTGCGGCGCGGTGCTCAGACCCAAGGCTGGCGACTGCTGCGTCTATTGCTCCTATGCGACTGTCCCGTGTCCGCCAGTGCAGGCCACAGGGTCCAAAGGCTGCTGCGGCTGATCGCAGGCCAGTACGCGCAAGTCAATAACAAGTCCTAGCAGGTCTTCGTCACCAGCGAGGGAACCGCCGTGATGGTGGCCTCCATGGACGTAAATTTCTGCGGCGTCTCGATAGCGGCTTTCGGGCCAGCAGCAGACATAAGTGAAAAGTGCAGAACGGTTAGAGTCGCGGCAGCTTTTACGCTCTAAGCTGCGCATCATCTCAGACACTTCAGCTCGATTAGCGCATAGCACCTTGTCTCTACTGAAGGTTAACGTTGACGTTCTTGACCTGCGTGAACTCGTGCAGTTCCTGAAGACTTTCTTCGCGGCCTATTCCCGATTGCTTAAATCCGCCGAAAGAAGCGCCCACGATATGTGCCGAGGAGCCGTTAACCCATACATAGCCGGCCTCGACTCGTGCTGCTGCGCGATGAGCGGTGGAGAGATCCTTGGTCCAAATCGAGGCTGTGAGCCCAAATTCTGTACCGTTGACATCGTCGAATAATTCGTCAGAGTCGTTCCACGACAGGACGGAAAGCACAGGTCCAAAAATCTCTTCCCTGGCGATCCGATGGTTGACCTTCACTCCCGAAAAAATGGTGGGTTCTACAAAAAAACCTGGATTTAGTCCTGTCACGCGCCGCCCTCCGCTTACTAGCTTGGCACCATCTTTAAGCCCACTGTCAATGTAGCTGAGGGTTTTGTTCATTTGGGCTTCGCTGATCATGGCCCCCATGGTTGTTTTCATGTCGGTTGCCAGGCCCGGCGAATGACGTCGCTCCAGTTCGGCCACTATCGCTTCCACAAAACGGTTGTGCAGGCTCTCGTGCACGAAGAGTCGGCTCGTCGAGCCGCAGGACTGGCCGCACCAAGTGAAGTTCATGCCCTGAACAGCGCCGACCACTGCCTTGTCGAAGTCAGCATCTGGAAAAATGACCATTGCGTTCTTGCCCCCCAGCTCGAGCAGGGTGTGCTTCATGGTGTCTGCGGCCGCGTGAAGTACAGACTTACCGGCTGGCACACTCCCGATCAGCCCGACCGCAGCCACGAGCGGATGGGACGCCAGAGCGGCACCTACATCTCGCCCACCCGTGACGCAATTGAGCACGCCTGGTGGGAAGACCCCATCGAGCAAGGCCATCAGGCGCAAAGTCGACAAGCAAGCCTGCTCAGGTGGTTTAAGCACTACGGTACAACCGGCAGCCAAGGGCGCTGCCATCTTTCCGGCAGCGAACATGAATGGGTGGTTGAATGGAAAAATTCGTGCCACGACGCCCAGCGGCTGACGCAGCGTGTAGTTAAGGGAGCAATTGGCGGTAGGGATAGTTTCGCCCTTGGACTCCAGCACCAAGCCTGCAAAATATTCCAGTTGGGTGGCAGCAATCTCGGCATCCATGAGCATGGCCTTGATCGGGTTACCGCAGTCGGCCGAATCGATCAGCGCCAATTCGACAGCATGCGCGCGCACAATGTCAGCTGCCCTGCGCAGCAAGCGGCCGCGTTCGAGCGGAGGCGTAGCGGCCCATGCAGGAAACGCTGAATAGGCCGACTTGACGGCCGCGTCCGCTTCCGCTGGCCCCCCCCAAGCGAAATCCGCCAGATTTTCATTGGTCGATGGGTTAGCACTCATGCGCCGCTCGCCCCCCGTGGTGGCGTGCCATTGCCCACCCCAGTAGTGCCCGCGCTCGTCTGGCAGGGCGTGCTTGACCAGATCCGATAAGTCGCTTTTACTCCAGTCGTGCTCGCGGACTTCCTTGAAATGGGTCTCGAAATTCATGGTTCAGTCTTCTTTGGAACGTGTCATGCCGCTCGCCATCGCTACGCTGTAGCCTGGGTCCACGTGAACATCGATGACGACGCATTCACCGCCTTGCACAGCCTTTACTGCTTCTGACAGCGCGCTCTGCAATTGGCTGAGCGTTTTGACCGGACCGATACCAGTCAGGCCTTGTGCGCGTGCGAGCATTGCTAGATCCGGCTCGGGATCGGCGATGCGCTGACCGATCCAACGATTTTCAACTGGCCGGCTGCGCTGCCTCGCTACGCGTTCCTGGTGCAGTTCGTCATTGAAAAAGGATCGGTTGTTGACTACGACGGTGAGCAGCGGCAGGCGCGCATTGGCAGCGGTCCAGAAGGCTGATACGCCCATCAGGAAATCACCGTCACCGATTACTGCCACGGGCAGGCGGTCGGTGCCCTTGAGTGCCAGGGCGCCGCCTACAGCCATTCCGGGGCCCGAGCCAATGCCGCCCCCACCGTCGTAGCCGAGGAAGTCCATCGGATGCTCGAAGTCCCACATCTCGCCACTCCAGCTCAGGGGCAGGCGCAGCAGGCACGTCGGCAGGCCCTGGGTAGCTTCACGCAAGGCCTTGGCCGTCACTGCCACTGTCAGGGCCGCGTCATGGCTGGGCTCGGGCGGCACTTGGCGTACCAGCGGTGTTGCCGTAGCGGATTTCTGAGGGACCCCCACAAGTTGAAGATTCAACGCCGACACTGCGGCAGAGGGTTCGCAAGCAAGAAACAGGTCGGCTGGAGGCAGTCCCTGATGATCCATGCTCCATCCGTTGTGAAGATACTGGTCCATCGACACCTGGATGATGCGGCTCGCAACCGGCGAGTCTTCCCAAGCCTGTTTAAGGGTGCCCGCAAGGTCAAGCCAGTCAAGGCTCAAAACCACATCGGCCTCGCGTAGAGCTGTGATTGCCTCGGGTGCCAGGAACATTCCTGCAGGAGAGGCATGTAGCGCATGTTTCGTCGGGAAAGCAGCCCCCAGTTTAAGGTCTGTCAGTACCTGCGCGCCCAGCTTCTCGGCCAGTGCAACGCGCGCCTGCCAGTCGCTGTCGGATCTTGATACGCGACCCATGAGAATGATTGGACGCCGTGCGTCCTGAAGCCATCGCGCTGCAGTATTCACGTCATCGGCTGCAGGCGCTGGCAAGGAGGGCGGCAGAAAGCGCTTTACGTCAGGCCGAGCAGGCTTAGTTGCGAGCTTGGCTTCCTGAAGCGAAGCGTCGAAGCACACGTAAACCGGCCCCTGCGGAGCGGTGGTGGAGATCTGGTGGGCGCGCAATATAGCCTCTTGCGCTGCACCGACGGATGCCGGTTGCGCATCCCACTTAATGAAGTGTCTTACCAGCGCGGCCTGATCTTGCGCGGTGTGAAGCCAATCAATCCATGGCCGGCGCTTTGCCGCGTCAACCGGCCCGGTTGCTCCAAAAACCAGGACAGGAACGCGGTCCGCCCACGCATTGAAGATGGCCATCGAACCATGCATCAGCCCGACGTTGCTGTGCAAGATTGCTGCGAGCGGGACCCCGGTGACCTTAGCGTAGCCGTGTGCAATGGCGACAGCATGCTCCTCATGAAGCACCACGATCATCTGCGGCGTCACATTGCCCAGGTGGTTCACGATGCTGTCATGAAGGCCGCGAAAGCTCGCGCCTGGGTTCACCAGCACATAGGGGATGTTCAGCGCCCGAATCATGTCGGCGATTGCATCGCTGCCCCACATGGCTTCATCGGGATCACCGGCGATGGGCACGTCCCGACGTGCGACGGATGAGTTAAGCGTCACGAATGCTTTTTTCCTGTTAGTTAATTCGACTTGATCGTGGTTATTCGATCTTGATGCCGGCAGATTGAATGATTTGAGTCCACCGTTGCAGGTCGTCGGTGGCTCTCTTGCTCATCTGCTCGGGCGTACTGAGCAGCACGTCAATACCCTGCTCGCCCAATTTGGTTTTCACATCGGGCAGTGCCATGACCTTGTGCACATCGCGCTGAATGCTTTCAACGACGGCGACAGGCGTTCCGCCAGGCGCTGCCAGACCAAGCCAGATGTCGCTCTCGTAATTGGCCACGCCGGCTTCCGCCAAGGTCGGCACATCGGGCAGGCTCGCCACCCGTTTAGTGCCTGTTACCCCCAGTGCGCGCACACGCCCACTCTTAATGTGAGGTAGCAACTGGTTGATCACGCCAACGAACACGTCAATCTGCCCGCCCAGCAGATCCACGATCGCTGGCGCAGCGCCCCGGTATGGAATATGAAGCAGGCTGGTCTTGGTCATGTTCTTGAACATTTCAGCCGACATATGCTGCGGGCTTCCATTTCCACCGGAGGCATAGGTTAGCTTTCCAGGGCTTGAACGCGCCAACGCAATCAGCTCTTTGACGTTCTGGGCTTTCACGTTGGGATTGACTACAAGTACCAACGACGAACTTCCAAGCAGTGACACTGGCGCGAGATCCTTGTTCGGGTCAAAAGGCATTTTTGCGATCAGCGCTGGATTCATTGAATTGATGTTGGTGTTGGTCAGCAGCAGCGTGTAGCCATCTGCGGGCGCACGGACCACCTCGCCCGCGCCGACGTTGCCTGCTGCACCAGGTTTGTTTTCAACAACCACCGGCTGCCCCCAAGTGTCTTGAAGCTTTTGTGCCAGCAGCCGCGCGATCACATCGTTGCTGCCGCCAGGCGGGTAGGGCACCACCAAGCGCACCGGCTTGATGGGGGAGAAAGCATTGCCGGTCTGCGACCAGGCTTGCAGCGGGATCAGGGCTGCAGCGCCAGCTAGCAGGAGTGTTTTGCGACGGTTAGGGCGCGATGGATTGCCGAGATAGGAAGGAATCACGGGTTTGTCTCCTTAAATAATATTTACGGAAATCTTAGGGCTCAAATAAAATTCGAGCAACCTTGATTGATTGATCAACCTATGCCGCCAAGCGTCAAAAACTACCTCAGCGCCAACGAAGCCACAGCTCTCCTGGGAATTCGCAAGCAGACGCTTTACGCCTATGTCAGCCGTGGGTGGGTGCGAAGCGTGGCGCAGGATCAGCGCAAGGAACGGCTTTACCTTCTCGGAGACCTTGAGCGTCTGCGTACGCGAGCGCAGGTCAGAGCGGGGCACGAATCGGCTGCTGCATCGGCGATGAACTGGGGCGAGCCGATCATTGCGACGTCAATTACTGAGATCTGCTCGGATGGGCCGCACTATCGTGGGTATTGCGCTGTTGAGCTCGCCCAATGCGAGGTGTCCTTTGAGGCAGTTGCTGAACTGCTGTGGAATGGCGAGATGCATGAGCCCATGCGACCGTGGATTACCACTGAGCCTAGTTCCTCAATGCTGGCACTCATCGAGGGGTTTCCCAAGCGGGTGGCTCAAACGCAGTTGATAGAAGTTTTTGCCCTCGTTACGCTTCATCTGGCTATGGGGCGAGGGCCCACCGAAGAGCGTGTACTGGGCGGTCGCACATTTGAAGCGGCCCGGCAGGTGATCCAGACGCTTGCTGGTTGCTTCGGACTGTTGTCACCCGCTTCCAAGTTTGTCGCCATGCGGCCCGGTGAAAGCCTAGCAGCGGGGCTCATCAAAGCTCTTGGCGCAAGAGATCACCCAGATAACGTTGGCTTACTCAATTCAGTTCTGGTGTTACTCGCAGATCATGAGTTGCCACCAGGAACGATGGCGGCGCGTATGGCAGCTTCCAGCGGAAGTGCGCTGCACAGTTGCATCGCAGCAGCAATCGCGACAAGCTCAGGCAGTCAGGTAGCGCGACTTTTTAACCGGATTGATGCTTTTGTCGGCACAAAGCCTAGTGCTGATCAATTAGTGACTCGGGCAACGCGCTTGGTTGAGGACAGTGAAGAAGTCCCCGGGTTCGAACATCCGCTCTACCCCGGTGGTGACCCGCGCGCCCACTGTATGAGAGCGCTCCTAAAAAAGCGAAAGAGTCTGCCAGCAGCAGTGGAGGCGATCTGTGACTATGTTGAAATCATGGATAAAACCCACGGTTTGAAAGCCCGATATGAATTGATGCTGGTGGCGCTGTGCAGAGCGCTCGGTCTGCCCCGACATTCGTCTTCCGCACTGTTCGTGCTCTCGCGCACGGCAGGCTGGGTTGCCCATGTGGTCGAACAACGCACCCATGGCCATATGCTCAGGCCCCGGGCAAAGTACATCAATCCAATCTCCCGAGGGTTTTGATGAGCGTTTTTTATTAATGGCGGGCTGAGAAATGCAAGCCGTAACGGCATATGTCATCGATCTGGCATGCAGTAGTTACTCCCCCGCTTTCTAAGGCTGCTGTGTGTCGACAGCAGCTATCGGGCCAAAAGCGGTCATCGCTGAGTCGCTGAGATCCGACTGCTCACCTGGCATCCAACACCAGAACTTCGGACGCTCAGAAGCTCAGAAACGCTCGACAGGACTGAAGCGACGCACAGCACTTGCCGACCTCAGTCACCTACTACTCGGGCACAGCCAAACGGACATTCCCAGCAATAAGGTACATACCCGTATGAATTCAATGCAATTGAGATTGATTCGCATTTGCATGCTAGGATCTGGTTTCCGTCAACTTCATTGCATTCAGTTGCACCCTATCATGCTGAAAAAACTCGTGCTTTCCGCTTCGCTGGCCCTTATCGCTGCGAGTGGTGCTGTGGCTCAGGAGCAAGTTCTCAATCTGTATTCGGCTCGTCATTACTCCACCGATGAAACCCTGTACAGCAATTTCACCCGAATCACCGGCATCAAAATCAACCGTGTGGAAGCCGATGACGCCGGTATCCTGGCGCGGCTGAAAGCCGAGGGCAGTGCGTCTCCGGCTGACGTCATCCTGCTGGTGGATGCGGCACGCCTTTACAAGGCTGATGTCGACGGCCTGTTTATGCCCGTCAAATCCAAAGTACTCGAGAGCAGTATTCCTGCGCAGTACCGCGCCCCGGCTACGGCCGCAGGCACATCGTGGTTTGGTTATTCCACCCGCGGCCGAGTGGTGGTCTATGACAAGTTGCGTGTGAAGCGCGAAGACGTCGACACCTATGAAGAACTGGCCGATGCAAAAAACAAGGGCAAGTTGTGCATCCGTTCCGGCTCCCATCCCTACAACCTGAGCCTGTTCGGTGCCGTGAGCGAGCATCTGGGCGCTGCCAAAGCTGAAGAATGGCTCAAGGGCGTTGTGGCTAACCTGGCACGTGCGCCCAAAGGCGGCGACACCGACCAGATCAAGGGTGTGGCCTCCGGCGAGTGCCAGATTGCGGTAACCAACACCTACTACATGGCGCGCCTCCTGCGTTCAAACAGCGCCGACGACAAGGCCATCACAGACAAGGTGAGCGTGGTGTTTCCCAATCAGGCCTCGTGGGGTACGCACCTGAACATCTCCGGCGGTGGCGTGGCTAAAAATGCCAAGAATTCCGCCAATGCCGTGAAATTCCTGGAATACCTTGCCAGCCCACTTGCACAGGAGTACTTTGCCAACGGCAACAACGAGTGGCCCACGGTACCTAGCGTGAAGGTGGCCAACCCGGCGCTACAGGCCATGAGTGGCGGTTCGTTCAAGAGTGAAACCATTCCTGTCAGCGTGATCGGCTCGAATCAGACCAAAGTTCAGCAGATGCTGGACCGCGTCGGTTTTAAATAAGCCGCTGTACCCGGGACTGACGGCTTCGCAACCCTCAGTCCCAAGCAGGGCTTTCAGCCAGCACCACCCGCGCCGAGGCGCGAATTCCCCACTTTTGTCTGGAGACTTCTGTGATGAACGAAACCGAGCTTCCTGAGACCGACGAATTTGTCATGCCGTGTGCAGAAGCCATGCTGGCGGGCACCTTGGCGTTGATGACGGGACACGCTCAGAGCCGTTGCGTGAACCAGCGCACTCTCATGGGCCGCAAGGTGTTATCCAACCTGTTTTCTCTGGGTCAACACCCGAGACTCTCGCCGAATTTTCGTGTTGTAGTTCAGCGCATGCATCAGCACTGGGACGTGCTCATTAATGCGCAGGAGCAGGCTGAGGCGCCGACATTACTCAACGTCGACGATCTTTTGCCCGAGCGAAGGCTCTGGCACCCCACCGCATCTACGGTGCAATGAGCGAACCGCCAATGGACGTGGCGCACGAGCACGCCGTGCTGTCACGTCACTTGGGGAAGATTCAGGGCCGAATCTCAAGCCTGATCAAGGAAAAGGATCTGGCGCTGGAGGCCCTGACCTGTGAAATCGTGCAGTTGCGAGCACAGTTGGTGATTGCCCGAACGTTTGTTCTGTGGGGCATGGACATGCAATCAATGAACCGCAAAGTTCGGGTGTCAACCTCGGTCCAGCCGTTGATTGATGAGTCACTTGACCTGGAAGCTGCTCGGAAAGCGATCTGTCAGACAGGTTGTACTGGGCATGCCCATCACTGGCTTTCAGACGATGGACAGTGCCGCAGGAGCGGCCGAGCTTGTGATGCCAGTGCGGATTGACCAACGAACCTGACAAAGCTCAAATGGTGCCCAGGCGCGGTAGCGGTTGCACGCCAAGCAGGCCAGTTCGTGCCAGAAAAAACTCCCACAATTCAGGGGTAGGGCGCAAAATCGCCAGTCATCCAACAACGCACGAAAGGAAAGCAAATGAAGGGCGACCCACAAGCCATCAAACACCTGCAGGCCCAGCTGAAAAACGAGCTCACCGCCATCAACCAATACTTCGTGCACTACCGCATGCTCAAGCACTGGGGCCTGGATAAGTTGGCGAAAAAGGAATACGACGAGTCGATCGGTGAAATGAAGCACGCCGACAAGCTGATGGACCGCATCTTCACCCTCGACGGCCTACCTAATTTGCAAGACCTGGGCAAGTTAAGTATTGGTGAGGACGTGCCTGAAATTCTGAGCAGCGACCTCGCACTTGAGCTGGGCGCACAGGCGACCATCAAAGATGGCATTGCACATTGCGAATCGGTACGTGACTACATCTCGCGCGATTTGCTGCAGGAAATTCTGGACGACACGGAGGAGCACATCGACTTCCTTGAAACCCAAATCGAACTTGTGGGCAAAGTGGGGCTGCAAAATTACTTGCAGAGCCAGATGGGATCAGTGAGCTGAACCGGCCGATTGGCATGGCAGACCGCTCGTCGGAAGAGGTTGACGCTGCGAATGAGATTCATTATCATTTGCGCATTGTTTCAGCTCAACTGTCCGCCATGATCATCTGCGTTTGCCACCGCGTCAGCGACAAGACCATTGCACACTGTGCCCGCTCTGGCATGGGGTTTGACGACATCCAGCTGGAGCTGGGCGTGGCCACGCAGTGCGGGCAGTGTGAAGGGTGTGCTCGCTCCTTGTGGTCTGAATGCGTGCCAAGGCATGCCGTGGCCCATTTGCAGAGAGAAGGTCAGAAGGCGCAAGCGATTCCTGGCTGAGCACTCTTAGAGCTACTTCCCAGTTGGTGTTTCCGCGCTGGCTAAACGGCACTGTTGTTTTAGCTCTGATCGAATCTCCCCCAACCCTAAGGTCTTGGTTCTTGTCACTGACGCCTTTCGCTGATACGGAGTCGGTTGCACTTCAGATCTGATACCGAAAACAAAAGTCAGCTTTAGGTCTGCCAGTTTGGAGAAGTATCCGTCCGCTATGTCGCGACGGCGGCTCTCGTAGGCAAAAGCGGACTACCGCGAATAACCAGTATGAGACTGCCAATTGGATGTCTCATGCCGGTGTTAGAAGTGCAAATTTCAGGCTGCTCAGACAGCTCAGGCACATGCTCGACTTCGATGCCAAGGTACCCGTAACAAAACGCCTACTCGGGGTGTAAATACGCCTAAACGATCGGGGGGTGCGGTTTGATTGCATTCGTAACTGAATCTTGCCATTCCTGATATTCCAGAACACTTGGCGCAGGTCCTATGCCATTTAGAAAATCCATCATTGCATTGGTCAACCGCTGCATTTCTGCCAGTCGCCTCAAAAAGTCAACGCGCTGCTGAGTGATCCGGTTCTGTTCGTCAGAGCTGATTTGGTTTTCCATCTGACAGAGGATACGCCCAAAACCAAACACACCATAGAGAGTAATTGGTCTGTGCGGAACCGAACATAAATTTGTCATTTTTTGCGTCCAGGCTAGAAGGTCGATCAGGCAAACCCGATTTGCGCCGGCATTAGCGATACTCGAGACAACATGCAGTGATTGCGCTCGTCACCATACATACGTTGGCAAGATATTGGTCTACATAGACCGTTATCGGTGTAACGCTTCACTTGGGGTGCCTGATGCCGTTCTGAGTGAGGTTGCCATGAAAATTCAACGGTCAGGGCATGGTGGGTGTTGCGCTCTTCATAAGGGGGGGGTAACACGACCAACCACCGAGCGGTGGTGCAAGTGACCTGCCCGGTTTTTCCGGACCATTCATTCCTGTAGGACGGCACGGTTGGGAATTGGTTAATTGTGCAGTTTGTGCTGATTGAACTCGCGCAGTGCGAGGCAGGCCAGGCTGTGGCTGCACTCGCACCAGCGACCTGCCGTCTGCCCGGACCAGAGCGCAACGCCTCGCGTAAGGTTGGTCGGCTGAAGACGACTAACCCTCATGCGCCTTGAACAGCATCTATCTCTACGCCGGAGCATCCCCGAACTCGCCTCGCTCATCCGGAGGGTATGGGTCTGGGTATTCTTCATTGCGATCGGCCTGCCCAAGATCGTCAGCGCCATGGGCCTGTCCACAACGCTCCAGGGGCAGGCCTGCGTCGGGGCGACCGTCGCAGTGACCGCCCTGCAGCCTTTGCCCGAACAGGCCACACAACGAATACCCGACAGCATCGCCGCGGCGGGTGGGGTCGACGTGGCCTGGGCATGGCTCGGATCCCCGACGCTACGCTACCCGCACCGAGCACTGGGCTCGCCCACGCACGCCGCCAGCGTGCATGCGCTGGTTCGCTCGCGGTCGGGTTCATGGCAAGTGGTCGAATCACGCCTGCCACTGCACAGGGTGTACGAGGACCGCGCTCCGCGCATTGTCGACATCGACCGCGATGGCAGCGAGGAGATCGTGCTGGTCGAGGCCGATGCGTTGCGTGGCGCATCGCTCGTGGTACTGGGCATCGAGCACAGGGCCGACGGTCCGGTGCTGGTGGAGCGCGCTCGCAGTGCCTTTACCGGCACCACGTTTCGTTG
>NZ_CALSAL010000011.1:0-45351 GCF_943372955.1 Polaromonas sp. YR568 | reverse complement strand
GAGCAAATCCAGGCAAGAGGCCAAACCCAAAGGAGAAACAACAGACTCAAAGTTAGACTTATCCACAACCGAGTAGCTCGGCTACTGCAATACGGGTGGGGTCAAATTGAGATGAAAAACCGGGGTCAAGATTGGATGGAATTCAACAGTCAGCAGGGCTGACCGCGATGCGCAACGTACTGACCGGCGCATGTGATGCGAGGATTATTCTTGGTGGGAGAGTTACCGAATTCAAGGGGCGGATGCCCGGTATTGCTGAGGAGGCACTTTGCTCCATAGCTGCTAATCAGCCGCTATTTATTCTCGGAGGATTTGGAGGGTGTGCCCGAGAGATCGCTGAAGAGTTGGGCCTGTCAACGCCACGTCAGGCTCAAACTACCGCCTGGGCTGAACGATCTCACTTTACTGGCCTTACGGAAAGCGCCCTAAACAATCGTCTGGACAGCGCTGAAAACGCAACTCTTGCTCGAACGGTCCATGTTGACGAGGCTGTGGCACTGATTCTCAGAGGCTTACTTCGTTGTTTCAGCGGGTCTAACGGGAAATCAGAAGCCGCGGGACCTGTTGCACCCATCTAAGCTAGGAAAGCCGATACCAGATGTCGCGCTGTGCAACAGGACGCTTGGGCATTTAGGAGCAGAGACTGTTTCCGTCTTGGGAGGTGCCGTTGGCTGACGAGGTATAGACAGTTTATGCCTGTCCAAAAAGCGAACTCCGAACACTTTTTCTTGTCGCGGTGATTAGATTTCAACTTATTGAGATTAAGCAACTCATCGGCCCAACTTGGGCTTCAAGCAGATAGAGTGCCCCAATGGTCGCAACGCGATTAAGATGATTTCTGCAGGCACAGATTTGGCACAAAACGGGCACAAATTGGGCACAAAAGCGAAACGCCCACATAAAGTGGGCGTTTGCTACCAGCCTATACGGCTTGGATGTTGGTTGCGCGGGCAAGATTTGAACTTACGACCTTTGGGTTATGAGCCCAACGAGCTACCAGGCTGCTCCACCGCGCGTTAAGAGTTGAATTATAGCTTACTCTGCCTTGGCTGCGTCAGCAGAAGTGTCTTCCGACACTTCGGGACGATCCACCAGTTCGACCAGAGCCATGGGTGCGTTGTCACCAACGCGGAAGCCCATTTTCAGAATGCGTGTGTAGCCGCCGGGACGGGCCTTGTAGCGTGGGCCAATTTCAGCGAACAGCTTCACCACCATGTCGCGGTCGCGCAGGCGATCAAACGCAAGGCGCTTGTTGGCCAGCGTTGGCTCTTTGCCGAGCGTAATCATGGGCTCGACCACGCGGCGCAATTCCTTGGCCTTGGGCAGGGTGGTCTTGATGACTTCGTGCTGCAGCAGCGAGTTCATCATGTTGCGCAGCATGGCAAGGCGGTGCTCGCTGGTGCGGTTGAGTTTGCGTAATCCGTGTCCGTGTCGCATGGTGTTTCCTTTTTTAAAATCCGGGCAGCCGTATCAGGTACTGCCCGTGCGAGATCCCTTCGGGGCGGATCTTCTGGGGTTGAATATCAGCGTTTGTCGAGACCAGCCGGCGGCCAGCTCTCAAGGCGCATTCCGAGGGTGAGCCCGCGGGAAGCCAACACTTCCTTGATTTCGTTCAGGGACTTGCGCCCCAAGTTCGGCGTCTTGAGCAGCTCGTTTTCGGTGCGCTGGATCAGGTCGCCAATGTAATAGATGTTTTCGGCCTTCAGGCAGTTGGCCGAACGCACGGTGAGTTCGAGCTCATCGACAGGACGGAGCAGGATCGGATCGAACTGCTGCGAACTACGCTGCACAGGCGCATCGAATGCGGCCAGTTCATTGCCTTCGAGCTGTGCGAACACGGCCAGCTGCTCCACCAGAATCTTGGCCGAAGCGCGCACGGCATCTTCTGCAGTGACGGCGCCGTTGGTTTCGATTTCCAGCACCAGCTTGTCGAGGTCGGTACGCTGCTCGACACGGGCGCTTTCGACGGTGTAGCTCACGCGCTTGACAGGAGAGAACGACGCGTCCAGCACGATGCGGCCGATGGATTTTGGTGACTCGTCGCCGTAGCGGCGCATCGTGCCAGGCACATAGCCACGGCCGTTTTCCACCTTGATCTGCATGTCGATCTTGCCGCCGTGCGACAGGTTCACGATCACGTGCTCAGGGTTGATGATTTCCACGTCGTGCGGGGTCTGGATGTCAGCGGCGGTCACAGGACCTTCGCCGTCCTTGCGCAGGCTCAGCGTGACTTCATCGCGGTTGTGGAGCTTGAACACCACGCCCTTGAGGTTCAACAGGATGTTGACGACGTCTTCCTGTACACCGTCGATCGACGAGTACTCGTGCAACACGCCGGCAATCGTCACTTCCGTGGCGGCATGACCGACCATGGACGACAGCAGCACGCGACGCAGGGCGTTGCCCAGCGTGTGGCCGTAGCCACGCTCAAAAGGCTCCAGAGTCACCTTGGCGCGATTGACGCCAAGCTGCTCGACATTGATGGTTTTGGGTTTCAACAAATTGGTCTGCATGCAGTCTTCCTCTCAATACCCTCGGTTCGTTACACCGATAAGGCTGGCGAAGCACACCCTGGCAGTACGGTGCCCCGTACCGCAGGAACGAAAAATCAGCGTGAGTACAACTCGACGATCAACGATTCGTTGACGTCGGCGGCAAACTCGTCGCGGTCAGGCACCTTCTTGAAGGTGCCTTCGCCCTTGTCGGCGTTCACGTCAACCCATGCAGGCAGGCCGACTTGTTGTGCCAGTTGCAGCGCTTCCGTCACGCGGGTCTGCTTCTTGGACTTTTCACGCACGGCGATCACGTCACCCGTCTTCACGAGGTAAGACGGAATGTTGACCGACTGGCCGTTCACCGTGATGGCTTTATGCGACACCAGCTGGCGCGCCTCAGCGCGGGTGGAGCCGAAGCCCATGCGGTAGACGACGTTGTCGAGGCGGCACTCCAGCAGGAACAGCAGGTTGGCACCGGTGTTGCCCTTGCGGCGGTCCGCTTCTTCGAAATAGCGGCGGAACTGCTTTTCCAGCACGCCGTACATGCGCTTGACCTTCTGCTTCTCGCGCAGCTGCAGACCGAAGTCCGAGGTGCGGGTGCCAGAGGTACGGCCATGCTGGCCTGGCTTGGAATCGAACTTGGCCTTGTCGCTGATGGCGCGGCGTGCGCTCTTCAGGAACAGGTCGGTGCCTTCACGGCGGGAGAGTTTGGCCTTGGGGCCGAGATAGCGTGCCACTTGAGTTTCCTTGTGTCATCTGCTGCAGGTCATGCAGGAGCCGGAGGTCGTGACCTGCCGGCGGTGGGCTTGATTGAAAACGCCCGGTGCGGCCACTTGCAGCGCAAGCGACCGGTGCCGGGCAACGCGATTAAATACGGCGGCGCTTCTGGGGGCGGCAGCCGTTGTGGGGAACAGGAGTCACGTCAGCGATCGAGTTGATGCGAATGCCGAGTGCGCCCAGGGCGCGCACAGAAGACTCACGTCCCGGACCAGGTCCCTTGATTTCCACGTCAAGGTTCTTGATGCCCTGTTCAATGGCGGCGCGGCCGGCGACTTCCGAAGCAACCTGTGCTGCGAAAGGCGTGGATTTGCGCGAACCCTTGAAACCCTGACCACCCGACGATGCCCAAGACAGTGCATTGCCCTGGCGGTCGGTGATGGTGATGATGGTGTTGTTGAAGGACGCGTGGACGTGCGCAATGCCGTCGGCCACGTTCTTGCGAACTTTTTTGCGTACGCGTTGTGCGGCGCTGTTATTGGGTGATTTTGCCATGAGGACCTCTCAATTATTTCTTCAAAGCAGCCGCTGCCTTGCGCGGACCCTTGCGGGTGCGGGCATTGGTGCGGGTGCGCTGGCCGCGCATGGGCAGACCGCGACGATGGCGGAAGCCGCGGTAGCAGCCGATGTCCATGAGGCGCTTGATATTCATCGTGGTTTCACGACGCAGATCACCCTCAATGGTGAACAAGCCGATCTGCTCGCGAATCTTTTCGAGTTCGGAGTCAGACAGATCCTTGATCTTCTTTGCATAGGCGATGTCGCATGCCTCGCAAATCTTGCGAGCACGGGTGCGACCAATGCCAAAAATTGCAGTCAAGCCGATTTCGGCGTGCTGCTGCGGCGGAATGTTGATACCAGCGATACGAGCCATGTGCGTCCTCTAAATCTCTTGAAAATCAGCCCTGGCGCTGCTTGTGGCGCGGGTCGGTGCAGATCACACGGACCACGCCCTTGCGGCGGATGATTTTACAGTTGCGGCAAATCTTCTTGACCGAAGCTGAAACTCTCATTTCTTTCTCCTAAACTTTCACTCAGTGCCTACTTGGCACGGAAAACAATTCGCGCACGCGACAAGTCGTACGGCGTCAATTCAACGGTGACCTTGTCGCCAGGAAGAATCCGGATGTAGTGCATCCGCATCTTTCCTGAGATATGTCCAAGTACGACATGTCCGTTTTCCAGTTTCACCCTGAAGGTTGCGTTGGGGAGGTTTTCAACCACCTCTCCCTGCATCTGGATCACATCGTCCTTCGACATATCCCGTCAACTACCCAGTTAACCGCCCAGTGATGTCTTGAAGTTCGCCTTTTTGAGGAGCGACTCGTACTGTTGCGACATCATGTAGTTCTGCACCTGGGCCATGAAATCCATGGTCACCACCACAATAATCAGAAGAGACGTCCCACCGAAGTAGAACGGCACGTTGTATTTCAGGATCAGGAACTCGGGCAGCAGGCAGACGAAGGTGATGTACACCGCCCCGGCCAGCGTCAGTCGCACGAGAATCTTGTCAATGTATTTAGCCGTTTGATCACCAGGACGGATCCCGGGGATGAAGGCACCGCTCTTTTTCAGGTTGTCTGCCGTTTCACGGCTGTTGAACACCAGCGCCGTGTAGAAAAAGCAGAAAAATACAATGGCGCCCGCGTAGAGCATCACATAAATCGGCTGGCCCGGTGTGAGTGTGCCGGCAATGTCCTTCAGCCAGCGCATGCTTTCACCAGTGCTGAACCAACCCACCACTGTCGCGGGCAGCAGGATGATCGACGAGGCAAAGATGGGCGGAATCACACCAGCCATGTTCAGCTTCAGTGGCAGGTGCGACGACTGTCCGCCGTACACCTTGTTGCCCACCTGCCGACGCGCATAGTTCACCAGAATCTTGCGCTGACCTCGCTCGACGAACACCACGAAATAGGTGACCAGAGCGACAACCGCCACAATCACGATCGCTACGAGAATGCTCATGGCGCCGGTTCGCACCAGTTCCAGCAAGCCGCCCATCGCGCTGGGCAGACCCGCAGCGATACCTGCGAAAATCAGGATCGAGATACCGTTGCCCAGACCGCGCTCGGTGATCTGCTCACCCAGCCACATCAGGAACATGGTACCTGCAGTCAGGCTGAACACAGCCGTCATCCGGAAACCGAAGCCAGGCGCCAGCACCAGACCAGGCGAGCTCTCCAGCGCCACAGCAATACCCATCGACTGGAACAGGGCCAAGCCCAATGTGCCGTAGCGGGTGTACTGCGTGATCTTGCGGCGGCCGGCTTCGCCCTCTTTCTTCATCTGCTCGAAGGTTGGCACCACGTAGGTGAGCAACTGCATGATGATGGAGGCCGAGATGTACGGCATGATGCCCAGCGCAAACACGGTAAACCGTGACAGCGCGCCACCAGAGAACATATTGAACAGGTTCAATATGCCGCCCTGCTGTCCGTTGAACAGTTCCTTCAACTGGTTCGGGTCAATCCCCGGAACCGGAATGTGCGCACCGATGCGGTAGACGACCAGCGCCAGCAACAGAAACACGAGCCTGTTCCGCAGATCGCCGTACTTGCCGGTTTTCGCGAGTTGAGCAGGAGTGGTTGCCACTGATAGGTTCCGTCAGTTGTTCAGGACTCAGGCCACGGAGCCGCCAGCGGCCTCGATGGCTGCTTTGGCGCCCGCAGTCGCGCCGATGCCGTTCAGCTTCACAGCCTTGGACAACTCGCCGGACTTGATGACTTTCACGTTCTTGGCCAGTTGACCCACCAGACCCGATTGCTTCAGGGCCAGCAGATCAACTTCAGCCAGACCGAGCTGCTCGAGAGCGGCCAGGGTGACTTCAGCGTTGAACTTGAGCAGATGCGACTTGAAGCCGCGCTTGGGCAGACGGCGCTGCATGGGCATTTGACCGCCCTCGAAGCCGACCTTGTGGTAGCCGCCAGCGCGGGACTTCTGACCCTTGTGGCCACGACCAGCCGTTTTGCCCAGGCCAGAGCCGATGCCGCGACCGACGCGACGCTTGGCGTGCTTGGCGCCTTGACCAGGCTTGATTGTGTTCAATTCCATGATGGGGCTCCGCTCAGACAATCTTGACCAGATAGCTGATCTTGTTGATCATGCCGCGCACGGCAGGCGTATCCTGCAGTTCGCTGACGCTGTTGACACCGCGCAGACCGAGGCCACGAACGGTGGCGCGGTGCGATTCCTTGGTGCCAATCGGGCTGCGAACCAGCTGGACTTTGACTTTGGTTTCTTTGGTCATTTCAATGCTCCTCAAAGCTCAGCGTTTAGCCGAAGATCTCTTCGACTGATTTGCCACGCTTGGCTGCAATTTCAGAGGCAGTGGTGGAGTTGTTCAGGGCGTCCATGGTGGCGCGCACCATGTTGTACGGGTTGCTCGAACCATGGCTTTTTGCCACGATGTCAGTGATACCCATGACTTCGAAAACAGCGCGCATCGGGCCGCCGGCGATGATGCCGGTACCTTTGGGAGCCGGCGCCATCATGACGCTGGCAGCACCCCAGTGACCGAACACGTTGTGGTGGATCGTGCCGTTCTTCAACGAGACCTTGGTCATGTTGCGACGCGCTTCTTCCATCGCCTTCTGCACGGCAGCTGGCACTTCTTTCGATTTGCCCTTGCCCATGCCGACGCGGCCGTCGCCATCACCGACCACCGTGAGTGCGGCGAAACCGAGAATACGGCCACCCTTCACCACTTTGGTCACGCGGTTGACCGCGATCATCTTTTCCTTCAGACCATCGTCTGGAGCGTCGTTTTGCGATTTAGCTTGAAACTTAGCCATACTTAATTCCAGTCTGCTTAGAACTGCAAACCAGCTTCGCGTGCCGCATCAGCCAGCGCCTTGACGCGGCCGTGGTACGCAAAACCGGCGCGATCAAACGCCACTTTTTCAACACCTGCTGCTTTTGCCTTGATGGCAATGCGCTTGCCAATGGCCTGCGCAGCAGCAACGTTTCCACCCTTGCCAGAGGCCCCGATTTCCTTGCGGACTTCGGCTTCTGCGGTGGAGGCGGCAGCCAGGATCTTGGTGCCGTCGCCAGAAATCACGCTGGCGTAAATATGCAGATTGGTACGGTTCACCGTCAGACGGGCAACGCCTTGCGTGGCAATGCGGATACGGGTCTGGCGTGAACGACGAAGGCGCTGCTCTTTTTTGGTCAACATGATGCAGCTCCTTATTTCTTCTTAGTTTCTTTGATCGTGATCTTCTCATCCGCATAACGGATGCCCTTGCCCTTGTAAGGCTCGGGAGGACGCACGGCCCGCACTTCAGCAGCTATCTGACCGACGCGCTGGCGGTCGGAACCCTTGATCACCACCTCGGTGGGGGTCGGGGTGGCGACGGTGATGCCAGCGGGCATGTCCATGATCACAGGGTGCGAATAACCCACGGTGAGGTTCAGCTTGGCGCCTTGCGCCTGGGCCTTGTAACCCACGCCGATCAGGCTGAGCTTTTTCTCGAAACCCTTGGTCACACCAGTCACCATGTTGTTCACGAGCTGACGCATCGTGCCACTCATGGCGTTGGCTTCACGGGAGTCGTTAGCAGGCACAAAGGTGAGCTTGCCAGCGTCGATCTTGACGGTGACCAGCGCGTTCTGCGCCAGCGCCAGCGCACCCAGGGTGCCCTTGACGTTGATCTGGTCTTCCTTGATGGCGACGTCCACACCCTGTGGGACGGCGACCGGCATTTTTCCTACACGAGACATTTCAGTTTCTCCTCAATGCCGCCGTTTAGGCCACGTAGCAGAGCACTTCGCCACCGATGCCGGTAGCGCGCGCCTTGCGATCAGTCATCACACCCTGGGGGGTGGTGACAATTGCCACACCGAGGCCATTCATGACCTGGGGAATGGCGCCATGGCCCTTGTACACACGCAGGCCGGGGCGGCTGACGCGCTCAATGCGCTCAATCACGGGACGGCCAGCGTAATACTTCAGGGCAATTTCCAGCTGGGACTTGCCTTCGTCGGTCTTGACGGAGAAGCCATCGATGTAGCCCTCGTCTTTCAGGACCTGCGCAATGGCAACCTTGACTTTTGACGACGGCACCTGCACGACGGCTTTTTCAACCATCTGTGCATTGCGGATGCGCGTCAGCATGTCGGCGATAGGATCACTCATACTCATTTTGTGGTTCTCCTATGCTTACCAGCTTGCCTTGGTGATACCAGGGATATCACCAGCAAATGCGAGTTCACGGATCTTGGCGCGGGCCAGACCGAACTGACGGAACGTACCACGCGGGCGACCGGTGATCGAGCAGCGGTTGCGCTGACGGGTCGGGTTCGCGTTGCGGGGCAACTTCTGGAGCTCGAGGCGGGCCAGTTGACGCTCTTCGTCGGAGCGCTTGGCGTCGTTGGACGTTGCCTTGAGTTCAGCGTATTTCTTGGCGAACTTGGCGGCGAGTTTCTCGCGCTTGAGTTCACGTTGCAGCAGAGCTTGTTTTGCCATCTTGCGCCTTCAGTTCTTGAACGGAAAACGGAAGGCGGTGAGGAGCGCCTTGCACTCTTCATCGGTCTTGGCCGTCGTGGTGATACTGATATTGAGACCGCGCAGGGCATCCACCTTGTCGTACTCAATCTCGGGGAAAATGATCTGTTCCTTGACGCCGATGTTGTAGTTGCCGCGGCCATCAAAGGCCCGACCGGAAATACCACGGAAGTCACGCACGCGCGGCAGGGCTACGGTGACGAAACGGTCCAGGAACTCATACATCTGAACGCCGCGCAGGGTGACCATGCAGCCAATCGGCAGGTCTTCGCGGATCTTGAAACCGGCGATGGCCTTCTTGGCTTTGGTAACAACTGGCTTCTGGCCGGCGATCTTGGCCATGTCGCCCACGGCGTTGTCCATGACCTTCTTGTCGGCGACGGCCTCGCTCACACCCATGTTGAGCGTGATCTTGGTGATGCGGGGAACCTGCATCGGCGAGGTGTACCCGAACTTTTCCATCAGGCTCGGGGCGATTTTTTCGCGGTATTGCTGTTGCAAGCGTGCCATGTTATGCAGCCTTAATTTCTTCGCCGCTGGACTTGAAGACGCGCACTTTGGTGCCGTCTGCCAGGAGCTTGATGCCCACCCGATCCGCCTTGCCGGTGGACGCATTGAAAATGGCCACATTGGACTGGTGAATCGGCATGCTTTTCTCGACGATGCCGCCAGTGGTACCTTTGAGGGGGTTGGGCTTGGTGTGTTTCTTCACCAAGTTGATCCCGTCCACCAGCACGTGGCTGTCGTCCTTGCGCAGCGAAATCTTGCCGCGCTTGCCTTTGTCGCGACCTGCGATCACGATGATCTCGTCGCCTTTGCGAATCTTGTTCATGGCGCGTCCTTACAGAACTTCAGGAGCCAGAGACACGATCTTCATGAACTTCTCGGTGCGCAACTCGCGCGTGACCGGTCCGAAGATGCGGGTGCCGATGGGCTCCAGCTTGGCATTAAGCAACACGGCTGCGTTGCCATCGAATTTGACGAGCGAACCATCGCCGCGGCGGATGCCCTTGGCGGTGCGAACGACCACAGCGCTGTAAACCTCGCCTTTTTTGACGCGGCCACGCGGAGCGGCTTCTTTGATGCTCACCTTGATGACATCACCAACGCTGGCGTACCGGCGCTTGGATCCGCCCAGCACCTTGATGCACATCACGGATTTGGCACCCGTGTTGTCAGCAACATCGAGTTTGGATTGCGTTTGAATCATGTATTTAGTCCCAACTTGCACCGGGCGCCACCCGCAGAAACTGCGAGCTGCCATCCAGTCAGTCTTGGGCCCGTCGTCCACACTGCAAACCACTTGCAATGCTTCCAATTAGGCTGTTTAGAGTCAGATTTCTCCGCTTTTCTCAAGCGAAGCCCTCGACTATAACCGAACTCTGGCGGGTCGTCAACAAGCCCAAGCGGCCAAATGCACAACTTGCGCGAAGATGCCAAAAGTCGTCAGAGCCGTCCCGGGAGGTGCAGATACTGGCCGCACAGGGCCAAAAAGGCGTCGAGCTGGGGGTCTACGCCGGTTTCCTCGCGCAGGATGGCCGCCACCGCAGGCGCCAGTTCGCGCGCCAGGGCGGCGTCCAGAAACAGCAGCCGCGAACGCCGGGCCAAAACATCCTCAACGCAGCGGGCGTACTCAAACCGCGCCGCAAACCGGACCATGGCTTCGCTCAGCCCCCCGCCCAGCAATCGGTCGGCGCCGGGCAGTGCCTCCACGGCACCAGACTCGCTGCCGTACAAGTGCAAGCCCGGCGGGGCACTGATTTTCACGCTGGACATTCTGGCGCCGACCAGTGGGAGGTGAGCGGTCACTGCGCCGGCATCCCTCTGCAGCAAACCAGCCTCCATGCTGCGATCCAGCACATCCACCGCCATCGCCCGGTACGTGGTCCACTTGCCGCCCGTCACGGTGACCAGTCCGCTCTTGCTGACCAGCACCGTGTGTTCCCGCGACAGCGCCTGCGTGCTGCCAGCGTCCTCATCGGGCGGCTTGACCAGCGGGCGCAGGCCAACCCAGATGCTCTTGATGTCGGCCAGCCCCGGCGCACGCCGCAGGTAGCGGCCCGATTCGCGCAGGATGAAATCGACCTCCTCTGCAAAGGCCAGCGGTTCGCGGGCCAGGTCATGCCTCGGTGTGTCGGTGGTGCCCAGGATGACCTTGCCCAGCCAGGGCACAGCAAACAACACCCGGCCATCGATGGTCTTGGGGATCAGCATGGCATGGTCAGTCGGCAGGAACTCGCGGTCCACCACCATGTGCACGCCCTGGCTGGGCGCCACCATGGGCCGGGTTGGCCGGCTGATGGCCTCGCCGTCCTGCATCCGGAACTGGTCCACCCACACGCCGGCCGCATTCACCACGCAGCGCGCACGCAGCTCGAAGACCTGGCCCGACTCCTCGTCCCGGGCCTGGAGGCCCACCACCTTGCCGCACTCGTGCACCAGACCCGTAGCCGCACAGTAATTCACCAGCAACGCACCCCGTGCGGCGGCTGTGCGGGCCAGGGCGAGTGCCAGCCGCGCATCGTCGAACTGGCCATCCCAGTACTTGACGCCGCCCTGAAGACCGTCGGGCTGCACCGTCGGCAGCAGCCCCAGCGTCTCCTGCCGGTTGAGGAATTCGGTTGCACCCAGCGCGGCTTTTCCGGCCAGGGCGTCGTACATCTTCAGGCCGATGCCGTAAAACGGCTTCTCCCAGAAGCGATAGGAGGGCATCACAAACGCCAGCGGCTGCGCCAGATGCGGCGCGTTGGCCAGCAACATGGATCGCTCGTGCAGGGCTTCGCGCACCAGCGCGATGTTGCCCTGCGCCAGGTAACGCACGCCGCCGTGGACCAGCTTGGTGGCACGCGACGAGGTGCCCTTGGCAAAGTCATGCGACTCCACCAGCACCACCGAAAGACCTCGCGCGGCAGCGTCCAGCGCCACCCCCAGGCCCGTGGCGCCGCCGCCGATGACCGCCATGTCGTACTGGCGCGGCGCGGCCAGGCGGCGCATCAAGGCGGCACGGTCGGTCAGTACGGGGGCATCGGCAGCGATGTTGCGGGACGCGTCCATGGGCAATCGGCTGGGGTGTTGGTCGGACTTGAAAAGAATGACGTGCCAGGCGGGCGGCGCTGCACAGTCCCGCTACTGTAGCGGTGAACGCAGCTATCGCATTGACGCACACGTGAACGCAGACTTCGGTACAGGGCCACCCGGCGTTTTCCCTGCCGGGCAATGATGCCCCTTCCAGTACAGTCCCATCGACCGGACCGCACAACCACCCCCGCAAAGCCTGACGACCATGACCTACCTGCTTGCCCTGGACCAGGGCACCTCCAGCTCGCGCAGCATCGTGTTTGACGGACAGGGCCGCGTCGTGGCCATGGCCCAGCAAGAGCTGCCGCAGATGTACCCGCAACCAGGCTGGGTGGAGCACGATCCCATGATCATCTGGCAGACCCAGCTGGCGACCGCCCGCGAGGCCCTGCACAAGGCCGGGATCGCCGCCAGCAAGATCCGCGCGCTGGGCATCACCAACCAGCGCGAGACCACGGTGGTGTGGAACCGGCGCACCGGCGTGCCCATCCACCACGCACTGGTCTGGCAGGACCGGCGTGCCGAAAGCACCTGCGCCCGGCTGCGCGAAGAAGGCCACGAGGCCCTGATCCAGTCCAGAACCGGACTGCTGGTCGATGCCTATTTCTCGGGCACCAAACTGAAATGGCTGCTCGACCACGTCGACGGCGCACGCGCGCAGGCCGAGCGCGGTGAACTCGCCTTTGGCACGGTGGACAGCTGGCTGCTCTGGCAACTCACCGGCGGCAGCCTGCACGCCACAGATGTGAGCAATGCGTCGCGCACCATGCTCTTCAACGTGCACACCAACCAGTGGGACGCCGAGTTGCTGGCGCTGCTTGGCATTCCACCTTCGCTGATGCCGCGTGTGCTGCCGTCAAGCGCGCACTATGGCGAGGTTCGCCCCGACCTGCTGGGTCACGCCATCCCCATCGGCGGTGTGGCAGGCGACCAGCAGGCCGCGCTGTTCGGCCAAGCCTGTTTTTCCGCCGGTATGGCCAAGAACACCTATGGCACCGGCTGCTTCATGCTGATGCACACCGGCGGCGCGTTCGAAACCTCGCACAACGGCCTGCTGACGACCAGCGCAGCGCAGATCAGCCCGACGCCGGAATTCGCGCTGGAGGGCAGCGTGTTTGTTGGTGGGGCTGTGGTGCAGTGGCTGCGCGACGGTCTGCAGGCCATCGAAGGCAGCGCACAGGTCGAAGCACTGGCGCAGAGCGTTCCCGATTCAGGCGGCGTGATGATGGTGCCGGCCTTCACCGGCCTGGGCGCGCCCTACTGGAAGCCCCATGCCCGCGGCACGCTCACGGGCCTGACGCGCGGCACCACGCTGGCCCACATCGCACGTGCGTCGCTGGAGAGCATCGCCTACCAGAGTGCCGCGCTGCTGCTGGCCATGAGCCGCGATGCGGTGGCGGGAGGTGCCGCGCCGGTGACCGAGCTGCGTGTGGACGGCGGCGCCTGCGTGAACGACCTGCTGATGCAGTTCCAGGCCGACCTGCTGGGCATTCCGGTGATCCGCCCCGCCGTCACCGAAACCACCGCGCTGGGGGCGGCGTATCTGGCGGGGCTAAGCACGGGCGTCTACGCCAGCACGGCCGAGCTCTCGGCGCTGTGGCAAGCCGAGCGCTGCTTCATGCCCGCCATGGACCGCGCCACAGCCAGCGAGGCAATGGCCCGCTGGGAGCACGCGGTACGCCAGGCCATCGCGCCCTGAAAGCGTCACGCCAGCGACGCGAAGCGGCATCAGACTCCCTGCCATGCCCGTCTCATCCACGCCCTTCCCGCTGACGCGGCGCCGCCTTCTAGGGGGTGCCACCTCGCTCGCGCTACCAGCCTTCCTGCCGCAGGGCTGGGCCCAAGCCAGGCCGTTCGACGCGGCGTCGCTGCCACGCCTGCGCCTGATCGGCGAGGCCAGGGTTTCGCACCGCGCGGCGTTTCAGGGCACGGTGGTCGGCGGCTTGTCCGGCATGGACTACGACAGCCAGCGCGACCTGTTCCATCTCATCAGCGACGACGGATCGCGCGAAAGCCCGGCACGGTTTTACACCGCGCGCATCGCTGTGCAGGCCGACCGGATCGGTGAAGTCGAATGGCTGGGCGTGACCACACTGCGCCAAGCCGACGGCATGCCCTACCCCGCTGCGCTGCGCGGCCTGCAGGTGCCTGACCCGGAAGCCATTCGCTGGCGCGCCAGCAGCCAGACGCTGTGGTGGACCACCGAGGGCCATGCGCTGAGCGGCGCGGCGCCCATGCTGCGCGAAAGCCGCACCGACGGCACGCTGGTGCGCGAAATCAACCTGCCCGCCCTGTTCGACTTTCAGCTGACTGAGGGTTCACGCCCGAACCGAACCCTCGAAGGACTGGCGCTGACACCCGACGGCCAGCGCGCATGGGTCGCCATGGAAGCACCTCTGCGGCAGGATGGCCCCTTGCCCACCGTGCAGAGCCCGGGAGGCCCCTGCCGCTTCACGCTGCTGGATCTGGGTACTGGCAAGGTGCTGCGGCAGGTCGCATATGTGCCCGATGCCATTCCGCGTGCACCGGTTTCACCAGCCACCCAGGCCGACAATGGCGTCACCGAAATCCTGCTGCTCGATGAACACCACCTGCTGGTGCTGGAGCGGGCCTACATGGCCGGCCACGGCGCTGACCAGCGCAACTCGCTGCGGATCTACCTGGTCGACACGCGTGAGGGCACCGACACGCAGGACATGCCCGCATTGAGCACGGCCCGCTACCAGCCGGTCGGCAAACGGCTGCTGGCCGACCTCGCGATCTTCACCGGCGCTGGTGCCGGCCACCGCCTGCGACAGCTGGACAATACCGAAGGCATGAGTTGGGGCGCGAGGCTTCCGAACGGCAACCGCACGCTGCACCTCATCAGCGACGACAATTTCAGCGAACAACAAATCACCCAGTGGCTGGTTTTTGAGTTTCAGGATTGAACCCACATGACATCTTCTTCTTTAGCCCCTGTTTCCGTGGCTTTCATAGGCGGCGGCAACATGGCCAGCGCCATCATTGGCGGCCTGCTCAAACAAGGCACATCCGCCAGCCAGATCCAGGTGGTGGAGCCGTTTGCCGAACAACGCGCCAAACTGACTCAGCAGTTCGGCGTGGCGGTCCATGAAGCACCGGGTGCGGCGCTGGAGCAGGCCGGTCTGGTGGTGTGGGCCGTCAAGCCGCAGACCTTTCGCGAGGCGGCCGGGCAAAGCCGCGCGCACACGGCGAATGCTTTGCACCTGAGCGTGGCCGCGGGCATCCGCTCTGACAGCATGGCGCAGTGGCTGGGCACCGAACGCATCGTGCGCGCCATGCCCAACACGCCGGCGCTGGTCGGCAAGGGCATGACGGCGCTGTTCGCGCGCCTTGCTGTTTCGGCAGACGACCGGCTTGCAGTGGAAGGCGTGATCCAGCCGACCGGCGACTTCCTGTGGCTGGATGGCGAGACCCAGCTCGATGCGGTCACCGCACTTTCAGGCTCGGGGCCTGCCTATGTGTTCTATTTCCTGGAAGCGATGATCGATGCCGGCATGGACATGGGGCTGTCGCGCGAGAAGGCCCATCAACTGGCCGTCGGCACTTTTGTCGGCGCGTCGGCACTGGCGCAGGCCTCCAGCGACCCGCCGGAAGTGCTGCGCGCCCGCGTCACCTCCAAAGGCGGCACCACCTACGCCGCACTCACATCGATGGAGCAGGATGGCGTCAAACAGCACTTCATGCAAGCGCTGGAAGCGGCACGGCAACGCGCGGTGGAGCTGGGCGACGAGTTCGGTAGCGCCTGACGCTGCGGCACCACCGTCCTCGCCTATCTAACGGCCCACGTAAGACAAGGCCACGCCAGCGAACACTGCAAAACCCAGCCAGTGGTTCAAACGAAAGGCCTTGAAACAGCCGTCCCGCGCGCGCTGGCGAATCAACTGCCAGTGCCACAGCGCCTGCGCAAGGGCTGCGCCCAGCCCCAGGGCGATCACGCCAAAACCGGGCTGCTCGCGCAGCAACCAGGCCCACAGGCCCAAAAACAGCAGGTAGCTGGCCATCACGCCCGCCACATCAAAGCGGCCCAGTGTGATGGCTGAGGTCTTCATGCCGATCTTCAGGTCGTCATCGCGGTCGACCATGGCGTATTCGGTATCGTAGGCAATCACCCAGAACAGGTTGCCCAAAAGCAGCAGCCAGGCCAGCGGCGGCACCCGCGACTGCACCGCCGCAAACGCCATCGGAATGCCAAAGCTGAACGCCACCCCCAGGACCGCCTGCGGCATGGACACAAAACGCTTGGCGAACGGATAGGCCAGCGTCACCGCCAATGCGGCTACCGACCACAGCACCGTCACCGTGTTGGTGGTCAGCACCAGGCCGAAAGCCAGCAAGGCCAGCACCGCGCCCAGACCCAGCGCTTCGCGCACCGACACTGCTCCGCTGGTCACCGGGCGCTGCGCCGTGCGTGTGACATGGCGGTCAAAGTCGCGGTCGGCCACATCGTTGACACAGCAGCCGGCGCTGCGCATCAGGATGGTTCCCAGCGTGAACACCAGCACCAGATGCCAGCCCGGAAAGCCATGCGAGGCAATCCACAATGCCGACAGCGTGGGCCACAGCAGCAGCAACCAGCCGGCGGGGCGGTTCCAGCGGATCAGGTCAAGGTAGAGGCCGAGTTTGGTTTGAAGCGTGCTTTTCACGCTGCCGATTCTGGCATCACCGAAGGCATCGATTCGCGGCCGCTCATTCTTCCAGCAGCGAGCGAAGCATCCACGCGGTCTGCTCGTGCACCGTCAGGCGCTGCGTCAGCAGGTCGGCGGTCGGCTCGTCACCGGCCTTGTCAGCCAGCGGGAACAGCTCGCGCGCGGTACGGGCGACGGCTTCATGGCCCTGCACCAGAATGCGCACCATCTCCAGCGCCTTAGGCGGCACCGTGGGCGCATCCGGCACCGAGGCCAGCTTGCTGAACTGCGCGTACGAGCCCGGCGCCGGATGGCCCAGAGAGCGGATGCGCTCGGCCACCGGGTCCACAGCCGCCCACAACTCGGTGTACTGCACCATGAACATCTGGTGCAGCGTGTTGAACATCGGGCCGGTGACGTTCCAGTGGAAGTTGTGGGTGGTGAGGTACAGCGTGTAAGTGTCTGCCAGCACACGGCTCAGGCCCTTGGCGATGGCGGCCCGGTCTTTTTCGCTGATACCGATGTTGATGGAAGGCGCGGGCTTGGCAGACGCCTTGACAGAAGATTTGGCCATGGTGTTCCAGTCAATGATGAATCTGCCACTTTACAAAACCTGCTGGGCACAGGCAACCGGCGCGGCTGCCGTGACGGCGCATGGCGATCAGGACAGCCGGATCACCCCGGGCAGTTCGCAGGCGTAAATGGCATTGCGCAGCGCGGCAATCGCTTCATAGCGCGTGAAGCTGCGGCGCCAGGCCAGCACCACACGGCGCGACGGCACATGCCCTTCAAACGGCAGGTACTTCACAAAGGAGGGCATGTCGGCATCCGCCCCCGCCCTGGCCTTGCTGGCCTTCTTTGCAGTGCGCGTCTGCGCCATCGCCTCTTTGGGAACGCCCAGACGCGGCACCAGCGTGATGCCCATGCCGGCGGCCACCATGTGCTTGATGGTCTCAAGTGACGAGCCCTCAAAGCTCTTGCGAATACCATCCGAGTTGCTGGAAAAGCGGGCGAACTCCGGGCACACCTCCAGCACGTGGTCACGGAAGCAGTGCCCGTTACCCAGCAGCAGCATGGTTTCTTTTTTCAGCTCTTCGGCGGTGATGCTGCTGCGCTGCGCCAGCGGGTGCGAGCTGGGCACGGCGGCCATGAAAGGCTCGTCGTAGAGCGGCGCAATCGCAAGGTTGGCGTCCGGAAACGGCTCGGCCAGAATGGCGCAATCGATCTCGCCCATGCGCAGCTCCTCGATCAGCTTGACCGTGAAGTTCTCCTGCAGCATCAAGGGCATCTGCGGCGTCATGGCGATGGCGTGGCGCACCAGGTCCGGCAGCAGGTAGGGGCCAATGGTGTAGATCACACCCAGCCGCAACGCGCCGGCCAGCGGGTCCTTGCCGCGCTTGGCAATTTCGCGGATGTTCTCGGCCTGCTCCAGCACGCTTTGCGCCTGCCGCACGATCTCTTCACCCAGCGGCGTGACCGTGATTTCGTTGGCATTGCGCTCAAACAGCTTGACCTGCAACTCCTCTTCAAGCTTCTTGATCGCCACGCTGAGCGTTGGCTGCGACACGTGGCAGGCATCGGCGCCCTTGCCAAAATGCCTTTCACGGGCCACGGCGACGATGTATTTGAGTTCGGTCAGCGTCATGGGGTGATTGTGCGGCTTTTGTGTGGTGTTTGGGGCGCCGGCTTTGTTGAAGCCTGAGGCCGGGACTCGCCCCGGCGGGCGACTTACTTTCTCTTGCTTCGCCAAGAGAAAGTAAGCAAAGAGAAGGCGACCCGAAGTCTGGGTCCCTTCGCTGCGCTACGGGCAACCTGTGCTGCTCGACTCCGGCGGGGGTCCGCAGAACTCGCTGCGCTCAAACAACTGCGGCCCTGATCCCGCCTCCATCTGCGCTGCTCGGCCCAGCCACACGGGACAAGCGGGAACGGAAACCAATACCACAAGGACACGCCGCAGCGTGTCCTTGTGGAACCCGATTCCGGTTTTATGACTTTCAAACCCTTGTGAATGCGCCGAGGAGCACAGGTTCAGGCGGATCAGGGCTGGCGTTGTCTGAGCCGAAGGCGAGTTTAGCCAGACCCCGCCTGGACCGAGCACCGCAGGTTGCCCGTAGCGCAGCGCAGGGACGCAGGCACCAGGGTCGCCTTTCTTTTGCTTACTTTTCTTTGGCGAAGCAAAGAAAAGTGAGTTGCTGCCGGGCAACCCCCGGCCTCAACCCTCAGCAAAAAACCAGAACCCGTTACATCGGCATCCGATCCCGCCCATCCCGAACCCCCCGCCTCACCTCCTGAATGGTGGCCAGCAAGTCCCAAAACTGTTTGGCCTGCACCTTGAGCCGGTAGTCAGTCTGCGCAAACTGCTCTTCCACCATCTCCGTCACACGCGAATCCAGGTCGGCAGGTGGCAGCTTGAGGTAGGCCTCGCTTTCGGAGCCGTCCCGCTCGATGGTGGCACCGGCCTTGCGGGCGATGTTGAGCATGGCGGTGTTTTCGCTCAATGCGTGAATGAACATCATGTCCACGCCATCGTTGCGCGCGTGCATGACGGCGCGGTCAAACAGGCGGGAGCCGTAGCCCCGGCCGCGGGCCTGCGACAGCACGGACACGCCGAACTCGGCGCAGCTTTTCAGCTCGGGATCGGTCGAGTGCGCCAGGTGCGCCATCGCGATCAGTTCGAGCTTGCGGTTGTAGATGCCAAAGATTTCGTCGCGCTCGAAGTTCAGGCTGCTCACGTAGCGGCGGATCTGCTCGTCGTTGGCGGCATAGCCAAAGCGCAGGTAGCGGTCGCTGTCGTCCAGCGCCAGCAGGTGCGTGGCGATGCGCTCACCGTGGCTGGGACCGAGCGAACGGATCGGGACCATCACGGGCGGGGCCTGCTTGACGGACGAGCCGTCCTCCGCGCGTTCAGACGCCAGCGGGCGAAAAAACTCTTTGCCCGCGTGGTAGGACGCTTTAAGGAATGCACTGGGATTGACCATGCACGAAATATAAGGGTTATCCCTAGAATTGCCAGTCTAGGCGGGATCGGACTTTCCGCGGCCAGCACTAGTCTGTTGAAACACGAAACACCTCAAAGACCCATGCAAACAATGCTTAATTGCTATCTATTCAATAGCAATTTATCACCAACAAACCATTATGTTGCGGCGCAACAACTTTGTAACGGGCGCGCCTGAAGCATTAAACGTCCGAATGGCGCATTTGTCAGCCGGTGCAATGGCATCTAACAACAGCCATTCCCCCGCTCAGAGCGGCACGGCCGTGGTGGTTTTCACGCGGTCCAGCACAAAGCTGGTCTTGCAATCCTGCACGCTGGGGTGCTTGAGCAGCGTGTCCATGATGAAGCGGCTGTAGTGCGCCATGTCCTGCACCAGCACGCGCAGCAGGTAATCCATCTCGCCGGTGAGCGCCGCACACTCAACCACTTCGGGCCAGGTCTGCACGCTGGCGCGGAACAGGTCCATCGGGTTGCGTTTGTGGCTCTCGGTGTGCTTTTCCAGCCGCACGTTGATGTAGGCCGTCAGCCCCAGGCCCACCACTTCGGGTTTGACCAGCGCCACATAGCGGTCGATCACGCCCGCCTCCTCCAGACGCTTCACGCGCCTGAGCACTGCGCTGGGAGACAGCCCGACCTGCTCGGCCAGGGCATCAAAGGTCGCCCGACCATCCGCCTGCAGGCTGCGCAAAATCTGACGATCCAGCTTGTCGAGTGTTTCCATCACTTGAATTTTGCAGCTTTCGTGCGTCAAAGGCAATTCGAACGCCTTGATTCGCAGTAAACATGACTCACTGCGCATCTATATTGGAGACCTGTTTACTGGAGACACTGATGACACCGTCGACCGATATGGACACCTCCGTGCGCCGCGCCGGGCCGCCCCAAGCAAGCACAGCCCCCTCGGGGGGCAGCGCATTACACGCAGTGAAAAGCGTGGGGGCGAACAACTTCGCCTGGGAGAACCCCATGGGCACCGACGGCTTTGAGTTCATTGAGTACGCCGCCCCCGACCCGGCCGCGATGGGCGCGCTGTTCGAGCGCATGGGCTTCACGCCGATTGCGCGGCATCGCCACAAGGATGTGACACTGTATCGCCAGGGCGGCATCAACTTCATCCTCAACGCCGAGCCGGATTCGTTCGCGCAGCGCTTTGCGCGCCAGCATGGCCCCAGCGTCTGCGCCATTGCGTTTCGCGTGCAGGACGCCAAGGCCGCCTACGAGCGTGCCATTTCCCTCGGTGCCTGGGGCTATGCGCACACCTCGGGCCCGGGCGAGCTGAACATTCCGGCCATCAAGGGCATTGGCGACTCCATCATTTATTTCATCGACAAATGGCGCGGCAAGAATGGCGCGCAGCCCGGTGACATCGGCAACATCGGTTTTTATGACGTCGACTTCGAGCCCTTACCGGGCGTGCGCGCCGATGCGCTCAACCCCCTCGGCCATGGCCTCACCTACATCGACCACCTGACGCACAACGTGCACCGGGGCCGCATGGACGAGTGGGCGGGGTTTTACGAGCGCCTGTTCAACTTCCGCGAGATCCGCTATTTCGACATCGAAGGCCAGGTCACCGGCGTGAAAAGCAAGGCCATGACCAGCCCCTGCGGCAAGATCCGCATCCCCATCAACGAGGAAGGCAACGAAAAGGCCGGCCAGATCCAGGAGTACCTGGACCGCTACCACGGCGAAGGCATTCAGCACATCGCGATGGGCAGCAACAACCTGCTGGCCACGGTGGACGCGATGCGCGCCAGTGGCATCAAGCTGCTGGACACCATCGACACCTATTACGAGCTGATCGACAAGCGCATCCCCGGCCACGGCGAGAACGTGGCCGAGCTACAAAAGCGCAAGATTCTGGTCGACGGCAAGCAGGGCGCCCTGCTGCTGCAGATCTTCAGCGAAAACCAGCTGGGGCCGATCTTCTTCGAGTTCATCCAGCGCAAGGGCGACGATGGCTTTGGTGAAGGCAACTTCAAGGCGCTGTTTGAAAGCATCGAACTGGACCAGATGCGCCGCGGTGTGCTGGCCCCCGCCGCCTGAGGGCGTAGACTGAAAGCCATGCCTTCCACCACCCTGCCCGACAGCGCCAACACGGCCGGCCCCAAGCCCGCGGTGTACGGCCAGTCGGACCGCCCACCCCGGGGTGACTATGCGCGGGGCGGGCAGGTGCATGCCGACTACACCTGCCCACAGAATTACGCGGCCTACACCGCCGAAGACCACGACACCTACCGGCGCCTGTACGCGCGCCAGTCAGCGTTGATTGAAGGACGTGCCTGCCAGGCCTTCATCAACGCCCTGCCCCGCCTGGGTGCCAGCGACGCGATTCCGCGCTTTGAAGACATCAACGACCGCCTTTTCAAGGCCACCGGCTGGCAACTGGTGGGCGTGCCGGGGTTGATTCCGGAAGTGCCGTTTTTCACGCTGCTGGCCAACCGCAAGTTTCCGGTGACAGACTGGATCCGCACGCCCGCCGAGTTCGACTACATCGTCGAGCCCGACATCTTCCACGACCTGTTCGGCCATGTGCCGCTGCTGTTTGACACGGCCTATGCCGATCACATTCAGGCCTACGGGCAAGGCGCGCTGAAGGCACATGCGCTGGAACACGGGCCGCAGCAGATCACAGGCGCAGTGGAAATGCTCTCGCGGCTTTACTGGTACACGATTGAGTTCGGCCTGGTGCGGGAGGGGCCGCAAGGCGCGGTGCGAGCCTATGGCGCCGGCATCCTGAGCAGCCCGGGCGAACTGGTGTTCAGCGTGGAAGCACTGGAAAGTGCGGGCGGGCCGCAACGCCTGCCGCTCAGCGCAGAAGCCGATCTGCTGCGCTGCATGGCATCCACCTACAAGATCGACAGCTACCAGCAGCAGTACTTTGTGGTCGACAGTTTTGAGGCACTGCTGAACCTGACGGCGCCCGACTTCACGCCCTATTACCGCTCGCTGAGCAGCGCGGTGGCTGCAGCATCCCCTCAGGGCTGAGCCGCCCAGTCCCTCAGCGCCGCGCGGGTCTGCTCGGTCAGATCGCCCAGCAGGGCCACCTGCTGCGCCGCATCGGCCGGCCACAGCCCCTGCAGGCAGGATTGCTCCAGCGCAAAACAGGCGTCGCTGAGCGCCTCGGCACCGACGTTCGACGCCGCCCCCTTGAGCGCATGCGCGGCTCGCGAGAGGGCCATACTGTCATGCGCCACCAGGGCCTCGCGGATGTCGTCCATGCGGGTGGGCGCATCGCTGGCGAACAGCGCAATCACCTCGCGTGTCATCGTCAGCGCCTCGTCGTCAAACTCGCGGAACTGCTCCAGCCGGCTCCAGTCCATCAGCACCAGTGCACCAGCTACCTGTACGGCCACCGCCTCAACATCTGCACCTTTATCTTTATCTGCAGGCGCCACCGGCGCAGCTTCGGCGGCCGGCGCGAGGATGCGCGCCTCATCGCCGGGCTTGCGGGCGTAGCGCGCCAGCGCTTCGGAGAGCTCGTCGATGCGCAAGGGCTTCGGCAGAAAGCCGACCATGCCGGCGGCCAGACAACGCTGGCGGTCTTCTTCCAGCACCGAGGCGGTGAGCGCGATGATGGGCGGCGCAGCTGTTCCCCAGGCGTTGATGATCTGCCGCGACGCGGCAAAACCATCCATCACTGGCATGTTGGCGTCCATCAGAATTGCGGCAAAGGGGCGCACGCCGGGCACCGCCCGCATGGCCTCTGCCACACGCTCGACCGCCTCCCGGCCGTGAAGGGCAGTGGCCGCCTCAAAGCCCAGCTTGGCCAGCATGGCCACGGCCACCTTCAGATTCACGGCGTTGTCATCAGCCACCAGCACCAATTGATCCCGCACCACGGCCTTCACCGGGGTCGCCGCCGCTTTGGCCGCCACCTGAGCCGTGGCCACGCGGGCAATTGCCTCGAACAGCTGCGACTGTCGGTAGGGCTTGAGCAGGCGCGCATCGAACACCTTGGCCTGCTCGCCAGTCGGCATGGTGCCGGAGGTCAGCAGGATGATGGGCGTGGCCGGTTGCGTCTGCCGCAGCGTCTGTGCCAGCGTCTGGCCGTCCATGCCGGGCATGTGCATGTCAGTGATGACCACGTCCACCGTGGCGGTGCGGATCCACTGCAGCGCGTCGGCAGCGTGCTCGAACAGCATGGGCTCCATGCCCCAGCGCCGCAGCTGCTTGTCGAGAATGCGGAGGTTGACTTCGGTGTCGTCCACCACCAGCGCACGCTTGCCGGCCAGACTCACCATGCTCAGCTGCGACAGCGTTGACACCTCCGGCGCGTCGGCCTGACCGACCCGGGCGGTGAACCAGAAGGTGGACCCCTTGCCCGGGGCGGACTCCAGCCCGACCTCGCCGCCCATCAGCTCGGCCAGCCGTTTGCAGATGGCCAGCCCCAGCCCCGTACCACCGTATTTGCGGGTGGTGCTGGTGTCCACCTGGGTGAAGGACTGGAACAGCGCCGATTGCCGGTCTGCCGGAATGCCGATGCCGGTATCTCTGACGCGGAACTCCACCAACGCGGTGCCCGCTGGCGCCATACCTTCGTCGCGCACATGCGCCGACACGATGACCTGACCCTTGTCGGTGAACTTGACCGCGTTGTTCACAAAATTCAGCAACACCTGCCGCAAGCGCGTGACGTCGCCACGCACCCAGGCGGGCAGTTCGTCGCCCATATCCACCAGCAGCTCCAGCCCCTTTTCGCGGGCTCGCGGTGCGCTGATGTCGCAGGCCTCCTCGATAGTGGCCATCAGGTTGAGCGGCTCGTCTTCCAGCTCCAGCCGGCCCGACTCGATCTTGGAGAAATCCAGCACGTCGTTGATGACGCTCAGCAGCTGGTCGCTGGACACCCGCATGGTGTGCAGGTAGTCGCGCTGCTCGTCATCCAGCGGGGTGTCGGCCAGCAGGGTCGTCATGCCGACCACACCATTAAGCGGCGTGCGGATTTCGTGGCTCATGGTGGCCAGAAAGGCCGCCTTGGCACGCGCCGCCGCCAGCGCATCTTCACGCGATGCGGCCAGCTCTGCGGTGCGGCTGGCGACGCGCGCCTCCAGCGTCTCATTGGCTTCACGCAAGGCCACGGTCTGCGCCTCGATCTCGGCGCGGTTGCGCACCAGCTCTTCGGCGCTGTCGTGCATGGCCTGCGAAAGCTGGCGCACTTCGGTGATGCGGGCGCGCGATTGCACCGGCGGCACCTCGGCACGGGCCAGTTGCGCGGCGGCAGCGCCCAGCCCCCGGAAGCGGCGGCTCAGCCGCCAGGCCAGCCAGGTGGCCAGCAGCGCACCAACCACCAGCGTCAGTGCCATCACCCACAGGGTCTGGCGCAATGCGGCCTGTGTGGCGGCCGCGAAATCGCTCTCGGGCGCCACCACCACCAGACTCCAGCGCAGCCCCACGGCTTCGCCAAAGGGGCGCAGCACCACGATGAGCGCGTCGTCGCCCTTGGGCACGCGCTTGAGGAAGGCGACGCGCTGCACGCTGTCCGGCAAGGTCTTGCCCAGACTGCCAACCACCTCCTGGTAAGCGCTGCGGGTGATTTCGTTGCGCACCTGCGCCGGCGTCACACGCTCGGCCCTGGCGCCTGCACCGGTGAGCAGCGGGTCGATGGTGGAGCTGGCCACCAGAAAACCCTTCTCATCGACGATGAAGGCGCTTCCGTGTGCGCTGATCACCATGGTTTGCAACAGTTCGCTGAGCGGCTTGAGCTTGAGGTCTGCAGCAAACACGCCGAGTACCCCGCCGTCGCCGCCATACACCGGCTGCGCCAGCGTCAGTAAAAGTTGCGCTTCGCCAGTCGCTGCGTGAACCGGGGTGAATACACGCCCCTTGTTCTCCATCGCCGTCTGGTACCAGGGCCGGGTGCGCGGCTCGTAGTTGTCGGCCTCTGCCGGCAGCGCCTTGCTGCGGTCGCCCGGAAACTCGGCATTGAAAAACTGCCGGCTGGTACCCGCCTCGGCGCGCGCAGCCACCCGCATCAGTGTGCTGCCGCCCTGCGGCACCGCCTCGACGCTGCGGTACTCGCCCCGGTAGCCCGCCAGATAGAGGCGCGACACCCCGGCGGTCATGCGGGTCATGGCAAAGGCGGTTTGCTCGAACAGGTCGGGCCGCTGCACCAGTTGCCGCGCACGTGAAAGGTCGGAACCTGTCGGCTGCTCATGCAGCAAGCCATTGAGCACCACATGGGCCTGGGCCAGATGTTCTTCGGTGCCTTTCTGGACCCGCTGGGCCAGGTTTTCGACCACCTTCTCGGCCAGTGTCTGCACGGTTTGCACATTGCTCCGGTACAGCATCCAGCCCACGCTGGCCGCTGGCACCAGAGAAAACACCAGCAGGCTGCCGACCAGCACGGTGCGCAGCGACCAGGTGCGGCCGCTGTCCTGTGCGGTGCCCGCTGTCGCCTCACTGTTCATGCAAGGCCCAGGATTTCCACCGCGTCGGTGGGCTTGCTGCGTCCCGGCAAGGTGACCATGGCGCGCCGGCCGGTGCGCACCGCGCCGGTCACCAGCCGCACGGCCTGCGCGCTGGCGGCAATGGTCCAGTCCAGTCGCGGCTCGCCCTTGAAGAGCTGTAGTGCCGTGGCGACCGTGTCACCGACCGGCGTGGTCTGCCCGGTGCGGCTGGTCAGGCCGTCGAGCGCCGCAAACGCCACCGGGCCGCTGTGCAGCGCCACCCCCAGCGAAAACGGCGGCAGGCCCCGGTCGGCAAAGTGCTGCTTCACGTGGACGTCGATGCGCTTGGAAGCGTCAGCCAGCCCCATCGCCGCGCGGGTGGCGCGCAGGCCGTGGTTAACCGAGTCGGTGTCGTGCGACTGCACAAACACGCTCAGCATGCCGTTGCCGACGAACTGCATGTAATGCGCGCCAAACAGGTACACCGTGTCGCCGACACTGGCATAGAGCTTTTGCACCAGATCGCCCAGTTCGCCCGCCGACAGGCGCTCGGTCCACAGGCTGTAATCGCGCATGTCGGCAAAGAGCACCGTGGCGCTGTCGTATTTCTCGCTGTCCTTGACCGGGCCGCCATCGGGCCACTGCTCGGCCAGCATCTGGGCCAGCCGCTTTTCATAGAGCTCGCCGATCATCTGCGCCTGGGTTTCCAGCGCCTCCTGCAAGGCCTTGCCCAGGCCTTCGGCACGCATGGCCTCGGCCCGCGAGAGCTTGTTGAGCTGCGCACTGACCGCCTCGCGCAACTCCTGCGGCGCAAAGGGTTTGGTGAGGTAATCGTCGGCGCCAGTGGTCATGCCCTGGCGCATGTGGCTCCTGTCCTGCAGCGAGGTCAGCAGGATCACCGCCGTGCCGGCCAGCTCCACGTCGTTGCGCACGCGGTCCAGCACCTCAAAGCCGTCGAGCAGCGGCATCTGCACATCGCTCACCACCAGCTGCGGCTTGAGTTCGCGAATCAGCGCCAGGCCCTTGGCGCCGTCTTCGGCGGTCATCACCTCGTGACCCTCTTTTTTCAGCACCTGACTCACCAGAATCCGGGTGCCGGCGTCGTCATCTATCACCACAATCAGGGACATACCGAACTTTCACGCTCTTGTTGTTGAATGGCCAGCCGCCAGGCGCCGGGCACACGGGTTCATTGTCACGTCCATTGTCACGATTAGTAACCACCACAACAAGCACAACCGGCTGGCAACTGGATGGTATCCGCCGCTTGCTGCCTCCAAAGTCATCCAACGTCACAACACCCGCACCCGCCATCGCCTGATGGCGCCCGGCGGCGGCCCCTGCCTGTTTAGCGCTGATACAACACCAGGCCGTCCATCGGAAGAATTACGGCGATTTATCCTCCAGAATGAGGAGGTAAAAGTTTGTTACCTCGCTTACGATGCCCACGCTGACGGAACTCCCCCTGATCACCCACCGAAGCACCAAGGTGCTGATGGTGATGGACGTGGTCGAGTCCGTCCGGCTGATGGAGCTGGATGAAGATGACTTTGTACGGCGATGGCAACAACTGGTGGCCCATGCGGAAACGCAGGTGCTGCCGCTGCATGGCGGGCGTATTGTCAAAAGCCTGGGGGACGGGCTGATGCTGGAATTTGCCAGCGCCCAGAGCTGCACCAAGGCGGCGTTCATGCTGCAGCAGTTCAGCCAGCAGGCCAACGCCGGGCAGCCTGCCGACAGGCGCATGCACCTGCGCATGGGCGGGCACGTGGCGGAGTTTGTCGCCGACAAGCACGACATCTACGGCACGGATGTCAATCTGACTGCGCGATTTGCCTCGCTGGCAGAACCGGGCGGGCTGGTGATCAGCGCCGAGCTGCGCGACCTGATCCCGACCGGACTGGATGCCGACATTGAGGACATGGGTGAGTGTCATCTCAAGCATGTTCCTGAGCCTGTCCAGCTGTTTCGGGCCTGGCCGGTGGGCGACAGAATCAAGCCGCTGGCTGAAGAGACAGAAGCGGGTGATTTCCGGCCCACCATCGCGGTCATCCCGTTCGAAGCCCGATCCAACGAACCAGAGCATTTTGTCGTCGGCGAACTGATCGCGGACGGCGTCATTGCGCAGCTCTCGCGCAGTGCCGACTTGCGGGTGATCTCACGACTGTCCACCTCCGCCTTCCGGGGTCGGACCAACCTCGTTTCGCAAGCAAGCAGCCGACTGGCGGCGTCATACGTCCTTTCGGGCAGCTATGTCGTCAGCGGCAACCGCATCCTGATCACCACCGAATTGTGCGATGCCCGCAGGGGGGACGTCATCTGGGCGGAACGGGTGTCAGGAGACACCGGGGACCTGCTCGAGGCCGAGAGCGCACTGATCAACACCATTGCATCGGCCGCCAACCGGGCGCTGGTCGATACCGAAGTGCAGCAGTCACTGGTGCAGCCCATGCCGCGCCTCGACAGCGGTTCTTTGTTGCTGGGCGGAATAGCGCTCATGCACCGCTCGTCGGTGCGGGACTTTGACCGGAGCAGGCAGGTGCTTGAAGCGCTGCAGGATCGGCATGGCCGGTCCGCCACGCCACGGGCATGGCTGGCCAAGTGGTACACCATGCGGGTCATTCGCGGCTTCAGCGACTCCCCCAAAAAAGACACCGCCCTGGCGCTGGAGCAGACGCGGCGCGCGCTGGACCTGACACCCAACAACGCCCTGTCGCTGGCAATTGAAGGGTACGCCCGTTGCCAGCTGCTGGGTGACTCGGCGCTCGCCGAGGCGCGGATTGCCGAAGCCATCGCGCTCAATCCGAATGAGTCCATGGCCTGGCTTTACCGAAGTGTGTGGTCGTCCATGTGGGGATCGTCCGAGTCCTCCATCGACGAGGCCGTCGTGGCTGCAAAGCTGTCGCCGATTGATCCCCTGAAGTATTTCTACGATTTGATTCTGGCCACTGGCTATCTGATTCACCGGGACTACGACAAAGCCATCATGCTCGCCAGGCGGTCATTGACCATGAACAGGCGCCATCAACCGGCTTTGAGAACTTTATTGATGGCGCAGACCGAAAGCGGGGCGACCACTGACGCGCTGGAAACGCTGATCCTGCTCAAGCAGGAGATGCCCAACCTGACCGTTTCGAGCTACCTCGGAATGGGCAGCGCCACCAGTGCGGCGCGGCAACGTTTTGCCAATGCACTCCGAGCACTGGGTGTGTCTGAATTCTGAAAACAGGGAGTAACCATGTCTTTATTGAGCGTGATGGGTGGCGGTGTTGGCGGCGGTGTGGGGGGTGGCGTCGGGGGTGGCGTCGGGGGTGGCGTCGGAGGTGGCGTCGGAGGTGGCGTCGGAGGTGGTGTGGGGGGTGGCGTAGGCGGTGGGGTTGGAGGGGGCGTGAGTGCCAGCGAGTCGCCGCTCGTCGCAGGCGCACTGAACCTCAATCGCGCCGCATTGGCCGGCCCGTTCCAAGGCGCCACCTTGCCCATCGACCTGCCGACACCGCTGGACAAACCCGCGCGGCTGGCGGATTGGGCTGCTGCGCCGCGTCTTCTGGTCTGCGAACTGGAGCTGCTGTCGGGGCTGCACTTCAGCGACCAGCAGTCCAGGGAAAGCGTTTCTCTCGGCTTTGTGGACCTGGACAGGAAATCGCTCAAGTCGCAAACGCTGGTCACGCTCACCCGGCCCACCGAAAAGATCTTCAAACAACAGCTGCCGCTGGTGGCCGATTACGCGGCACTGCGTGAAGACCGGGGGGCCGAGATTCTTTCGCAGATGACCGGTGGCCTTGATTTTTTTGCCTCGGTCATTGGACTGCAGGCGCATCGCCACAAGTACACACTGGAGCTGATCTCGCTGGCGATGTCGGCGGCCCTGCATGTCGAGATGCGCTTCAAGCACGCATTCGCCTGCCCACGGCCGGTGTTGCTGTCGCCGCAGATTCAGCCCATGATCCCCACACCCGGCCACGCCAGCTGGCCCAGCGGACACGCGACCGAGGCCTTCATGACGGCGGTAGTATTGCAGGCGCTGATGCAGGCGGCCAGCTCGACCGGCAAGCCCTACGAAGAGCAATTGCAGCGACTGGCTGCCCGCATTGCCGTCAACCGAACCGTCGCAGGTTTGCACTACCCGGTGGACAGCGCCGTGGGCCGGCTGCTTGGCACGGCGCTGGGCGAGTTTTTTGTGGCGCGATGCACCGGGGGGAAGCTCCATCAGCGCGGCTTTGCCGGGCCGAAATTCCAGAACGCTAAAGGCCATGCGGTGGACTTTGACCTGCGCGTTTCCATGGACGATAACAAGAGCGGCTACTACCAGTGGCTGGCTTCGGCTGGCACCGTGGCGGCATCGCCGTTGATGGCGTTCATGTGGCACAAGGCGGTCGATGAGTGGAAGCCCTCCAAGTAAAGCCCCACGGCACACGGAGCACGCATCATGAAATGGACACCGCTTCCCAAGGGGCGCTTCACCGGCATCGACTGGGCCCGACCCGATGCGACCACAGGCTTTGACCCCTATCTGGTCTGGGCTGAGGCCACCGGTTTCGAGGGCTACGCGCGGCACCGCCCGCCGCGCTGGCTGACACTTGCGATTGAACTCCGTCCGGGCCATTCGGTGGCCCAACTGGAGGCCGCGGCCTCGCCTGCCTGGCTGCGGATTCCGCCGGTGTACACGTCACGCGCCGCACCGGCCGGTCTGAGCTTCTGCACGGCGCGCGTCAAGCCGGACTTTTTCAGGCACATCGCGCCCGGGGGCGTGCTGCACCCACTCATCAAACGATTCGAGCTGGGCATGCCGCTGGGCACGGATACAGATGGCGACAGCGACGAGCATCAGACCCGAGGCTCGGCCCCTGCAGACGGGCCACTGCTCAAGGGAAAGGTGCTGGGCCTGATCGACAACGGCCTGGCCTTCGCCAACACGAATTTCCTCACGCGCCATGGCACGCCGGGGAAGGCGCGCACGGCGTACTACTGGCGACAGGACCACAAAGGTACCGGCCGCAAAGGTGTGGGCCGCACGCCAGCCGCCATGGGCTATGGGCGCGAAATCACTGCCGCCGAGATGAATCTCGTCATGAAGCGCCTGACGTTCAACGGCCTGGTCGACGAAGCCGCGGTCTATCAGCACTTCCAGATGGGCATGCCTTTCGAGAAACAGGCCAACCACGGCACGCACGTGATGGACTTGGCCTGCGGGCCCCGAACGCTTGTTGCGCAAACGGGTGGGCCCGATGCGCCGCCGAGCTGGGCCTGGGCCGACGACGACGCCAGCCGCGCCACGCTGGTTGCCGTGCAGCTGGACTTCGACACGGTCAAGGATCCTTCGGGTGGCTCCGTGAATGCACAGGTGCTCGATGGCCTGATGTACATCCTGTCGCGCTGCGATGCCAGGGCCCAGGTGACCGTCAATATCAGCTGGGGCACCCTAGGGGGCCCGCACGACGGCAGTTCGGTGCTGGAAGCCGCGATGGACCAGCTGATTGCCTTGCGCAGCGGCCGCCTGCAGATCGTCGTGCCAGCCGGCAACAGCTATCAGAGCCGAACGCACGCCGACAGCACCCTGAAAAAAGGGGAGAGCGTGACGCTGCACTGGCATTGCCAGCCAGGTGATCTGACACAGAATTTTCTTGAGTTGTGGGTGGCGCCTGGCGCCAACGGTCTGGAGATCGAGGTGACGCCCGCCGGCTGGGAGCCGATGGCGCCGCTGCAAATCGGGCAGGCCGGCATGTGGGTCAACCCGGAAGGTGAACCCCTGGCGGCATTAATCTACCCGGAACGCGTTGCGACCGGCGAACACGGCACCTGCGCGCTACTGGCCACTGCACCGACATTCAGCTTTGACGCCACCGAACCCACCGCCCCGGCCGGCGCTTGGCAGGTCAAGCTGACCAATCGCGCCCGTGACGCCGTGACCTTCGACGCCTACGTCGAACGCGACGATGACATTGCGAGGCTGAACACCGGGGCCCGGCAGTCGTACTTCAATGACAGCCACTACGACACCAGCGGCAACCCGGGGTCGTTTGTCGACCATCCGGACAACCCCACACCGATACGCCGCAGCGGGAACTTCAACAGCATCGCCACCGGACGCCACACCGTGGCGGTTGGCGGGACACGGCTGTCCGATGGCAGCTGGGCCCGCTACTCGCCCCGAAAACCAGACCCGGACCATGCGCGGCCTCAGCGCCCAAGCGTGGTGAAAATGCCGGAAACAAAAGCCGCCAGCGATGAGAACCCGGTTTTGCAAGGCGTGCTGGCGGCAGGCACTCGCAGCGGTGCTGTGGTGCGCCTCAAGGGGACGAGCGACGCTGCGCCTCAAGAGGCGCGCCGTGTGATCAACAGCCTGTAGTCGTGCGGCTTACCAGCGGGTGGGCAGCTTCTTGCGCAGCGTAATGCGTTTGACGCCCATTTCAATGTAGCCACCCTTTTCCAGGTCCTTCAGCAGGCGGCTGACCATCTCGCGCGAGGCGCCGACCCGGCTGGCAATGTCCTGGTGGGTGATGGATTCGAGTGTCACGCTGTCGCCGCTGCGCGTGGCAGACAGGTCTTTCGGGTCTTCAAGAACGCCGACCAGTCGGCTGTACACATCGAGCAGCGCCATGCTGCGCGCCGCCTCGGTCGCATCTCGTGCCCGGCGAATCACCTGCACCACCAGGTTGATGGCAAAGCCCGGGTCTTCCACCAGGTGCTCGCTCACGTCGGAGCGGGCCAGCACAGCGAAGGTGCAGGCCTCCAGCGTGATGACCGAAGCCGACCGCGGCCCGCCGTCCAGCGACATCTCGCCGAAGTAATCACCGGCGTGGATGTGCCCGTAGGTGATTTCGCGCCCGTTGTTGTCCATCGCGTAGACCTTGACGCTGCCTTTGAGCACCACAAAAACCGTATCGCCAATGTCGCCTTCGTTGATCACGATGGTCTTTTTGGGATAGCTGCGAACCACCCCGCGCAGCGCAAAGGCGCGCAACTCGGGCGTCAGGTGGGCGTAGAGACCTTCATCAGAGGGGCTGGAAGGCTCGAAGGCGTCTGGCAATGTGCTGGAGGGCATAGTGCCCCGTAATCTAGCACGGCCGGGAAACCGGTAAATAGTTGCTTGAAAATGCCTGTCAGTGCATCGGCACCGAGTGCTCAGGGGCGACCGGCGGCAAGACCGCCAGCCGATTGACCAGTTCGCGCACGCCGCTGGAAGCGGTCTTGGCGCAAAGGCTGCGCACATGGCTGCGTACGGTGGAAACAGCCACATTCATCTGCCGTGCGATCTCCGGCGCGCCCAGCGAGCCACACAGGTGAATCAGCACCTGCTCTTCGGTGCGGGTCAGCTGGTGGCTGCGTGAAAACGCGGCGAACAGGCCCGAATCAGATACGCCAGCGCGTGAAAACAGCAGCGCCAGGTGCTCGGGCGGTCGACCGGAGGGATGCCTGAGCGGCAGCAGCGCCAGCGAAAAAGCCGAACCCGTGGCTGCGGCAAGCAGGCGTATCAGCTGGCACCTGCCGGCCAGCGCCCGCCCCAGGGCCTGCTGGAAGGTCAGCGCATCTTCAGGGCGAACCCAGTCCAGTTTTCCGGCGTCGATACGCAGCACTTCGGCACAGGCCAGCACCCGCCGGGCCGACTGATTGACATGCTGGACCTGGCCTTGCCTGTCGATGACGATGACGCCATGCGCCAGCTCATCGAGCAGCAGGGGCAGCCACGCATCGGGTTCGGTGGATTCGCTTGCCACGTCGGGTACATCAGGCAAATGAGGCGCCTCAGGCATCAACAGCGCTGCGGCAGGATCAGAAAGGTCATCGAGTGGCGCGGCTTGAAGGGTCACTGAGGCATCCATTCCTTGAAATGGACAAGCATAAAAATGAAGTGGCCAAACAGATAGTGAATCTGCGGAGCGATTCACGTGACAAATTCACCAGATAAGGCTGTTCGCCGCAGCCCGTGTGCAGCCTTCAGGGTCAGGGCGTCGGCGGTGCCAGCAATGCCAGTGTGCCGTCCATCACCTCCGGCAGGAACGCCATCTGCACGTGTGCTGCGGCAGGCACCCGGCGGTTGTCAGCTCCGGCCAGAATCGCCGTGGAGGTGGGAAACACGATGTTGTCGCAGTTCGAATACCAGCAGGTGAAGAGGGCATGGCGGCCTTCGGGCATGCCCTGATCGAGTTGCTGCTGCCAGTCCGACTGCAGCCGCATCTGGCGGGTGTTGTGCCCATGTCCAAAACGCGCCAGCCACGTACCGCCGTGCGGTGTGCCAATCGTGACGATGCGATGCACGCGCGGCTCAGCCTTCATGTGTTTGAGCCAGGCGCGTGCGGCGAGGCCACCCATGCTGTGGCAGACCAGCAGCGGGGCCAGCCCGGTGGCTTCGGTGATGCGGGTCACGGCGGCGTCTATGGCGGGCACGTAGGCGTCAATCGACCCGAAGACCGGCTCCAGTGTCAGCGCGATAAAGGGATGGCCTTCCGTACGAAGGCGTTTCAGCCACGGGTTCCAGAAGCCGCGGTTGCAGAAAAACCCGTGCACCAGCACCACACCGCGGCGTCCTTCGCAGGTCGGGCCACTGGCCTGGTCAGGAACTTCGGCAGCACGAAAGGGCTGGCGCCAGCAGAACACCTGCGGCGCCACCGTCGACTCACCCACCCAGGCCTGCAGCATCGACCACAGCGTCGGCGGCGGCGCCGGATCGCGGTGGTTCAGGCGCCAGGCGAAAGCGAACTCCAGCGCGAGAACCGCAGCGTGCCCGAACACCACCACCAGAAAACCGGCCAGCGCCAGCCCGGGCGAGCGTGGGTAGAAATACCCCAGCCAGCCCAGCGCCAGAACCAGCAACAGAACCGTAATGAAGCGTTGAAGACGGGCCAGCATCACTCAATCAAGCGGAGATGGAGAGCCAGTACCCGCCGATGTGGGACCGACTTCAGGCGAGTATGACATCGCGCCCCGACAGCCGCCGGGCCAGCTGCTGCGCGAGCCGGTTCACCACGCCATAAATCGACAGCTGCGGGTTGGCGCCAATGCTGGTGGGGAACAGCGAGCCATCGTGAACCGACAGGTTGTCGAGCTGCCAGTGCACGCCATCGGGCCGGGTGACACCCGTGCGTTCGCGATCGGCCATGCTGCATCCACCCATCACGTGGGCACTGACCACCTTGGTCAGGCCCGGTTTCATCGGCAGGGCATTCACGGCATCGCGGGCCTGCGCCCAGGTGGTGTAGGGCGTGGCCATTTCATGCAGCGGCAGCACCTGCCGCGCACCAGCCGCGAACTGGATTTCCATCATCGACAGCAACGCGCGGCGGGCGCCATCCATCACATAGTCGGTGAGCGGATAGTCGAGTACAGGCGATCCGTCACCACGCAGCTTGACATTGCCACCCGCAGACTGTTCATGGAAGCCGTCACGAAGAAGTGCCAGCAGGGTGTGGCTGTGGGGAAACGATGTCAGCAGATCATGCTGAGACTGACCATAGCCGGGCACCGTCGAGGCGAAGATCACCGGATGCAGCGGCGGCGCTTCCAGCTTGTAGCCCATGGGCCCGTCAATTGGGAGGGTGTCAAGAAAGTGATCGGTGTAGATGGTTTGGGGAGCGCCCGTCCATGCCTCCACCTTTTGCGTGAACACACTCGATGACATGACGACCGGATGCAGCGTGGTGTGCGTACCCAGCACGCCATGCGGGTCGGGCGCGCCGGAGCGCAACAACACCCCGGGGGAATTGATCGCACCGGCAGCCAGCACGTAGTGCTTTGCAACGATACGCGTCATGCCAGCCGGTGCTTCAGCGCCGTTCGCTGTCACAGGCCGGCAGACCAACGCAGTGACGCGACCATTGGCCATCTCGAAGCGCTCGGCACGCGTTTCAATCAGTAACTCGGCACCCAGATTCAGCGCCGCCGGAATGGTTGTCACCAGCATCGACTGCTTGGCATTGGTCGGGCAACCGAGGCCGCAGGAGCCGAGATTCCAGCAGCCTTTGACGTTGCGGGAGATCGCCGCAGCGGGAATGCCGAGCGCCATCGCACCACGCCGCAGCAGGTCGTTATTCTCGTTGGGTGCCGTGAGCCAGGGCGTGATGTTGAGGCGCTTTTCGGCCTGGGCAAAGAATGGCGCCAGACGCTCCGGCGTGTAATCGCCCAGGCCCTGGTGTTCCTGCCAGAACTTCAGCGTGGTCGGCGGGGTACGGAACGAGCTGGTCCAGTTCACGGTGGTCGAGCCGCCAACACACCGGCCCTGCAGGATGTTGATGGCCTTGTCTTCGGTTTTTCGGGCCGCGCTTTCCTGGTAGAGCGAGGGATAGGCTTCCGACTCTTTCTGGTTGAAGTCGGAGCTGCTTTTGAGCGGCCCCTCTTCAACAATCATCACGCGCAAGCCTGCCCTCGCCAAAACCTCGGCCGTGATGCCGGCACCGGCGCCGCTGCCCACAATCGCAACGTCGCACGATAACTTCTCGGGTGCCGGCGCACGCGCACCGCCATGCACTTTCCAGCCGCGTGCCAGCCCCTCCTGAATCGGATCCGGATGACGACTCATGACCTCAAGGGCCTGGTCGCGAGGCTCAGCACAGGCTCACACATTCAATGGCCCTGGATAGCCGAGCAGTGCCCACGTCGCGCTGTCGGAAAAATAGGCGCCTGCGGTGATGTCGTGCAGCGCGGCATAGGCCTGCTGCCTGATCGCCAGACCGGAAACACGCATGCCCTGCAGCGCCTGCTGGATGTCCGCCACGCTGGCGGTCGCCCACGGCGTGGCAAGGCCAGTCATCACCAATCGGCCGGGCGCACTGGCCAGCAGCGACAGCAGTTGTGACAGTTCGGTTTGTGCATGCGGTGCCAGACCCTGCGCCAACACATCAATGCGCGCGAGCAAGCCCTGCAGCGCGATCTGGCGCGGTCCTTCCTGATCAGGCAGGCTCTTGTCGAGAATCCCGCGCCCCATCGCAGAGAAAACCTCGCGGCCTGCATCGGTCAGCACGCCCGTGTGGAGGCCCGGGCGAAGCAATGCCGCGGTACCGCCCGCGACAGCCAACACCGCAGCGGAAGCGATACCAAGCGTGAGAAGGGTTCTGCGCTGCATGCAGGCAGTTTCGCATGGGGCTGTTGCAGGCACTAGAGAATGGCACCTAGATAAACTCGGGGTTTCCATGGACGACTCGTCAAAGCCCGCAGCACAGCAGATTCACGAGGCACTGGAGCGCGTGTTCAAATTGCGGCAGTTGCGCGCACACAATCCCGCCCTGGTGCAGGCCAGCGTGGCCGTCAAGCGGTTCCAGGCCTTGCGCTTCAAGGCCACTTACAGCGACCTGCTGAGCCATGTGCGATACCAGCAGGCTGCGCAGTTCTTCCTCCAGGAGCTTTACAGCGAAGCTGACTACGCCGAGCGCGATCAGCAGTTTGCGCGCATTGCCAATGCAATCGCGCGCATCTTCCCCAAAGCCGTGGCGGAAACGGCGGCTGCACTGGCACGGGTTCACGCGCTGACCGAGGCGCTGGACGACCAGATGGCGCGAGCGTGGCTTGTGCAGTCATCATCAACGACACACGCCATCAACGGCATGGATTGCGCCCGTTATCTTCGCTGTTGGCGCGCAGTCGGCGATGAGCCGTCACGGCTTGAGCAACTGGAAGTCGTTCTGCAGTTGGGTAGGGAACTGGACCGGCTGACGCGCAAGCCAGGTCTGCGCACGCTTCTCAAAATGATGCGCAGGCCGGCCGATGCGGCAGGGCTGTCTTCGCTTCAGCGCTTTCTGGAGTCAGGCTTTGATGCGTTTGTGGCCATGCGTGGCGCCAGCAAATTTCTCAAAACCATTGATGAACGCGAGCGGGCGTGGATTCGCGCGCTTTTCACCGAAGACACTGTCGCCTGTGAGACGCGACTGGCCCATTTGCTGGCTGCTGCGGGCCCGCACTAGGACAAGCCCCATGCGGATTTGACGGGGCGGCTCACAGAATACGGACAGGAGATCGTATGGACAAGTATTGGCTCAAAAGCTATCCCGAAGGCGTTCCGCAGACCGTGGATCCGGAGCAGTTCCACTCGCTCAATCAGCTGCTTGAAGACTCATTCCGCAAGAATGCCGCAAAGCCTTTTTCGGTTTGCATGGACCGCTGGATGTCGTACGCGCAGCTGGATGCATTGTCAGCCGCCATGGGAGCATGGCTGCAGAGCCGGGGGCTCGAACCCGGGGCACGCGTAGCGATCATGTTGCCCAACGTGCCGCAGTTTGCAGTCGCCATGGCAGGCATTCTGCGGGCGGGTTACACCTGTGTGAATGTGAATCCGCTCTACACACCGCGCGAGCTGGAGCACCAGCTCAAGGACTCGGGTGCCACTGCGATCATCATTCTCGAGAACTTTGCAGCAACCTTGAGCGAGGTCATTGAACGCACGCCAGTGCGGCATGTTGTGATGGCTTCGATGGGCGATCTGCTGGGTTTCTGGTTTGGTCGCTGGATCACTTTTGCGGTGCGGCACCTCGCGAAACTGGTGCCGGCGTACAAGCTGCCGCTGGGCGACGGACGAACGGTGACACCCTTCAATCGTGCGATTGCGGAGGGCGAGCAGTGCGCACTCAAGCCGTCTTCGAGCACGCTCGACTCCGTTGCATTTCTTCAATACACCGGCGGAACGACAGGGCTGTCCAAGGGAGCGGTGCTCACCCATCGCAACATCGTGGCCGCCATCCTGCAGGCGGAAGCATGGTTTACGCCGGCGCTCAAACGTATCGGCGATGTGAGCAAGACCAACAACATTGCGGCGCTTCCGCTGTATCACATCTTCGCGCTGACACTCAGCCTGCTCACCATTCGTTGGGGCGCACATCTCACGCTGATTCCCAACCCACGCGATGTGGGCAAGTTTATCGAGGTGCTCAAGCGCCGGCCATTTCATCTGCTGCCGGGCGTGAACACCTTGTTTAATGCGCTTCTTCAGCATCCGCAAATCAAGGGGGTTGACTTCTCACATCTTTGCGTGTCCCAGGCGGGGGGCATGGCGGCATCGGCGGGGACGGCGCGGCAATGGCTGCAGGTGACGGGTTGCGCGATGGTCGAAGGCTGGGGCATGAGCGAGACCTGCGCCATCGGCACCAACAACCCGGTCACGAACCGCGACTTCACGGGTACCATCGGCTTGCCTTTGCCGGGAATTGAGCTGGTGATGAAGGACGATGACGGCAATTCACTGCGAGCCGGCGAATCGGGTGAGATCTGTATCCGCGGTCCACAGGTGATGACCGGGTACTACCGTCAGCCGGCAGAAAGCGAAAAGGCGTTCACTGCAGATGGTTTCTTGCGGACCGGCGACATCGGCATCATGGACGAGCGTGGCTACACCCGCATCATCGACCGCAAAAAGGACATGATCATTGTTTCAGGCTTCAATGTCTTTCCGAATGAGCTTGAAAATGTGATCTCCCTGTGCCCCGGCGTTGTGGAATGCGCAGCCATTGGCATTGCAGACGACAAGCAGGGCGAGGCCATCAAGGTGTTTGTTGTGAAGAATGATCCGACGCTCACCGAAGAGCAGGTGGCCCGCTACTGCCGGGACAATCTGACGGGTTATAAGCGGCCCAAGTACATCGAATTCCGCGACGATCTGCCCAAAACCAATGTGGGCAAGATTTTGCGACGCGAGTTGCGGTCAGCGGCTTGATGGACAACGCTTACGATATGAGGGCGGTGTAGATGGGTACCGACGTGCCTGTCGCTCCGGTGAATCCAGCTGTTCGACTGCCTCTCGGAATCCAGGTCTTCGAGAGAGGGTGGTTGTCATCCAACAACATCCTGCTGACAAGTGACGAGCAGACGACGCTGGTCGACAGTGGTTACTTCAGTCACTCAGAGCAAACGCTTGCATTGGTCAAGTCTGCCGTGGGCGCAAGACAGCTCGACTTTTTGGTGAATACCCATCTTCACAGTGATCATTGCGGTGGGAACGCGGCCCTGCAGCGACAGTATCCCCAGATGCGGACTCTGATTCCGCCCGGTCACGCGGCGGAAGTGAGGGACTGGGACCCGGTCGCCCTGACTTACACACCAACAGGTCAGACCTGTCCGCAGTTTCGGTTTGATCAGACACTTCAGCCGGGGACAGAAATTGCGTTTGGCGCTGCTGTCTGGGAGGTTCACGCAGCTGCAGGCCATGATCCTCATTCGGTCATTCTGTTTGAGCGCCGGAATCGCCTACTCATTTCGGCCGATGCTTTATGGGAGAACGGTTTTGGCGTGGTGTTTCCGGAGCTGGAAGGCATTGACGCGTTTGCCGCGGTGGGCGCTACGCTGGATTTGATCGGCCAGTTGGATCCGAAGATCGTGATTCCAGGTCACGGCAGGGTGTTTCCTTTTCGCCAGGAGATTCTTGATCGCGCCCGGCAACGACTCGATGCGTTCATCGCTAACCCGCCACGGCACGCGAACCATGCCGTGAAAGTGTTGCTGAAGTTCAAGCTGCTGGAGTTGCAGCAGTTACCTGTTGCAGATTTTGTGCGGTGGGCTGTGGCCACGCCTTACTTTGCACAGATCAACAGCTTGTTTTTTCCGGACAAGCCGATGGCATCGTGGATTGAACAGCTCATCAGCGAGTTGGTGAAATCTGGTGCCGCCAGCCGGAGCGGTGATCTGGTGTTGAACGCCTGATTGCAGGCCCTGAGCTCGCGCATCGCACTGCACGGGACCATGATGCATCGAGCACATTGACCAGCGCAACTCGTCATTCATCCCTCACCGTTCATCCGCCGGCGAAGTACTTACTTCAAAATCGGGCGCACAAAAGAAAACGCCCCGCTGATCAAAAATCAACGGGGCGTTCCTTGCTGTAAGAGCCTGACGATGTCCTACTTTCACACGGGAATCCGCACTATCATCGGCGCTAAGTCGTTTCACTGTCCTGTTCGGGATGGGAAGGAGTGGTACCAACTTGCTATGGTCATCAGGCATAACTTGTTGACAGATTGTTGAAACAACAATCCATCGAATTCATAGAGCAAATCAGCTTTTATTTAGATTCACACAGCGGCTAGGCTGTGCATTTTGAATGCGTCAACTTGGCATAACAACTTCGAATTAATCAAAGTTATAGGGTCAAGCCGCACGAGCAATTAGTATCAGTTAGCTTAACGCATTACTGCGCTTCCACACCTGACCTATCAACGTCCTGGTCTTGAACGACTCTTTAGGGGGCTCAAGGCCCCGGCAGATCTAATCTTGAAACGAGTTTCCCGCTTAGATGCTTTCAGCGGTTATCTCTTCCGAACTTAGCTACTCGGCAATGCCACTGGCGTGACAACCGATACACCAGAGGTTCGTCCACTCCGGTCCTCTCGTACTAGGAGCAGGCTTCCTCAAATCTGCAGCGCCCACGGAAGATAGGGACCAAACTGTCTCACGACGTTTTAAACCCAGCTCACGTACCTCTTTAAATGGCGAACAGCCATACCCTTGGGACCGGCTACAGCCCCAGGATGAGATGAGCCGACATCGAGGTGCCAAACACCGCCGTCGATATGAACTCTTGGGCGGTATCAGCCTGTTATCCCCAGAGTACCTTTTATCCGTTGAGCGATGGCCCTTCCATACAGAACCACCGGATCACTATGTCCTGCTTTCGCATCTGCTCGACTTGTCAGTCTCGCAGTTAAGCACGCTTATGCCATTGCACTATTAGCACGATGTCCGACCGTACCTAGCGTACCTTCGAACTCCTCCGTTACACTTTGGGAGGAGACCGCCCCAGTCAAACTGCCTACCATGCACTGTCCCCGATCCAGATAATGGACCTAGGTTAGAACCTCAAACACACCAGGGTGGTATTTCAACGTTGGCTCCACCAGAACTAGCGTCCCGGCTTCAAAGCCTCCCACCTATCCTACACAGATCTGTTCAAAGTCCAATACAAAGCTACAGTAAAGGTTCATGGGGTCTTTCCGTCTTTCCGCGGGGAGATTGCATCATCACAAACATTTCAACTTCGCTGAGTCTCAGGAGGAGACAGTGTGGCCATCATTACGCCATTCGTGCAGGTCGGAACTTACCCGACAAGGAATTTCGCTACCTTAGGACCGTTATAGTTACGGCCGCCGTTTACTGGGACTTCAATCAAGAGCTTGCACCCCATCATTTAATCTTCCAGCACCGGGCAGGCGTCACACCCTATACGTCGACTTTCGTCTTAGCAGAGTGCTGTGTTTTTAATAAACAGTTGCAGCCACCGATTTTTTGCAGCCTCATTGGGCTCCCCAAGTAAATGGTTCACCTACTAAAGGCACACCTTCTTCCGAAGTTACGGTGTCAATTTGCCGAGTTCCTTCTCCTGAGTTCTCTCAAGCGCCTTAGAATACTCATCTCGCGCACCAGTGTCGGTTTGCGGTACGGTCGTGTGTAGCTGAAGCTTAGTGGCTTTTCCTGGAAGCAGGGTATCACTCACTTCGTCTGCAAGCAGACTCGTTATCACTCCTCATCTAAGCCCGGCGGATTTACCTACCAGGCACGACTACAAGCTTGAACCAACATATCCAACAGTTGGCTGAGTTAACCTTCTCCGTCCCCACATCGCACTACACATCGGTACAGGAATATTGACCTGTTTCCCATCAGCTACGCATCTCTGCCTCGCCTTAGGGGCCGACTCACTCTACGCCGATGAACGTTGCGTAGAAAACCTTGCGCTTACGGCGAGGGGGCTTTTCACCCCCTTTAACGCTACTCATGTCAGCATTCGCACTTCTGATACCTCCAGCAGGGTTTACACCACCACCTTCACAGGCTTACAGAACGCTCTCCTACCACTTGCAATAAATTGCAAATCCGCAGCTTCGGTAACTGGCTTAGCCCCGTTACATCTTCCGCGCAGGACGACTCGATCAGTGAGCTATTACGCTTTCTTTAAATGATGGCTGCTTCTAAGCCAACATCCTGACTGTTATAGCCTTCCCACTTCGTTTCCCACTTAGCCAATTTTAGGGACCTTAGCTGGCGGTCTGGGTTGTTTCCCTCTTGAGTCCGGACGTTAGCACCCGGTGCTCTGTCTCCCAAGCTGTACTCATCGGTATTCGGAGTTTGCATTGGTTTGGTAAGTCGCCATGACCCCCTAGCCAAAACAGTGCTCTACCCCCGATGGTAATACTTGAGGCACTACCTAAATAGTTTTCGGAGAGAACCAGCTATTTCCAAGTTTGTTTAGCCTTTCACCCCTATCCACAGCTCATCCGCTAGTTTTGCAACACTAGTCGGTTCGGACCTCCAGTGCGTGTTACCGCACCTTCATCCTGGCCATGGATAGCTCACTTGGTTTCGGGTCTACACCCAGCGACTGATCGCCCTATTCGGACTCGATTTCTCTACGGCTACCCTATTCGGTTAACCTTGCCACTGAATGTAAGTCGCTGACCCATTATACAAAAGGTACGCAGTCACCCCTTGCGAGGCTCCTACTTTTTGTAAGCACACGGTTTCAGGATCTATTTCACTCCCCTCCCGGGGTTCTTTTCGCCTTTCCCTCACGGTACTAGTTCACTATCGGTCAATGATGAGTATTTAGCCTTGGAGGATGGTCCCCCCATATTCAGACAGGATTTCTCGTGTCCCGCCCTACTTTTCGTTAGCTCAGTACCACAAGTCTCTTTTTGCATACGGGGCTATCACCCGCTATGGCCAGCCTTTCCAGGCTGTTCTGCTAAGAGTCTTGCTATCACTAACAGGCTTCTCCGATTTCGCTCGCCACTACTTTCGGAATCTCGGTTGATGTATTTTCCTCGAGCTACTGAGATGTTTCAGTTCACCCGGTTCGCCTCGCATACCTATGTATTCAGTATGCGATACCCCGAAGGGTGGGTTTCCCCATTCAGAAATCTCCGGATCAAAGCTAATTTGCCAGCTCCCCGAAGCTTATCGCAGGCTATCACGTCTTTCGTCGCCTATCATTGCCAAGGCATCCACCATGTGCTCTTATTCACTTGACCCTATAACTTTGATTTCTCAAGTTATCTTCAAGGAATGATGTCTGGTCTTTCACCAGACGCGTTATGCCGTATCTTTCAATTCGATTTAATTTGCATTAAGCCGAAATCAAAAGTTTATTTTGACGCAATCAAAAATCTCTAAATGTTGCTGGCGGCACGGTCTGCACTAAACCTTTACGAATGTGCAGTTTCCACCAGCAACGCTGATTTAACTCTATGAATTTTTAAAGAACAGCCAATAATTGAAATGAATCAATTAACACAAAGCATCCTCAAAGAAGATGCTTTGCACTAACGATTTCCGTCAGGACATCAAGATAAGTGGTGGAGGATGACGGGATCGAACCGACGACCCCCTGCTTGCAAAGCAGGTGCTCTCCCAGCTGAGCTAATCCCCCAGGATTCAAACGACTTCAAACCTGATTTGGTGGGTCTGGTTGGGCTCGAACCAACGACCCCCGCCTTATCAAGACGGTGCTCTAACCAGCTGAGCTACAGACCCTCTCGATTCAGCGTTGAACTCTGAAGGTGGCACCAATTAGATTAAAAAATCAAACTGAAAGCCAATGCTGTTGTGAAGACAACAGCCGATAAGAATGGGCGTAAGAATTTGATTGCATATTTCCAGAAAGGAGGTGATCCAGCCGCACCTTCCGATACGGCTACCTTGTTACGACTTCACCCCAGTCACGAACCCTGCCGTGGTAATCGCCCTCCTTGCGGTTAGGCTAACTACTTCTGGCAGAACCCGCTCCCATGGTGTGACGGGCGGTGTGTACAAGACCCGGGAACGTATTCACCGCGACATTCTGATCCGCGATTACTAGCGATTCCGACTTCACGTAGTCGAGTTGCAGACTACGATCCGGACTACGACTGGTTTTATGGGATTAGCTCCCCCTCGCGGGTTGGCAACCCTCTGTACCAGCCATTGTATGACGTGTGTAGCCCTACCTATAAGGGCCATGAGGACTTGACGTCATCCCCACCTTCCTCCGGTTTGTCACCGGCAGTCTCATTAGAGTGCCCAACTAAATGTAGCAACTAATGACAAGGGTTGCGCTCGTTGCGGGACTTAACCCAACATCTCACGACACGAGCTGACGACAGCCATGCAGCACCTGTGTTACGGTTCTCTTTCGAGCACTAAGCCATCTCTGGCGAATTCCGTACATGTCAAAGGTAGGTAAGGTTTTTCGCGTTGCATCGAATTAAACCACATCATCCACCGCTTGTGCGGGTCCCCGTCAATTCCTTTGAGTTTCAACCTTGCGGCCGTACTCCCCAGGCGGTCAACTTCACGCGTTAGCTTCGTTACTGAGTACTAATGCACCCAACAACCAGTTGACATCGTTTAGGGCGTGGACTACCAGGGTATCTAATCCTGTTTGCTCCCCACGCTTTCGTGCATGAGCGTCAGTACAGGTCCAGGGGATTGCCTTCGCCATCGGTGTTCCTCCGCATATCTACGCATTTCACTGCTACACGCGGAATTCCATCCCCCTCTACCGTACTCTAGCTAT
>NZ_CALSAL010000010.1:0-45866 GCF_943372955.1 Polaromonas sp. YR568 | reverse complement strand
TGCAGCCGCCGGATCTTTGCCAGTGTTCCCACTTTGATCACTCCTTGGTCCCTCCTGCTTAAAAAGTAAGCAGGAAACTTTACTCAAGGGGTCAAATTTCGATGAAAAAACTCAGCTCAAAGGGGTCAATTTCATCTGGAAATCAACAGACAGTGATGCCGTGGCCTCGTCTGGGGGGATCGTGAGCATGGACGGGAAGACTTTGTCTGATTTCAAGGTGGAGCAGCTGATCGAAAAGTCCTATAAGTGACGGAAATTGATCTGGCCCCTGAGCCTCTTGTCCAGATTTATTGGCGAGCTTATTCGACTTGTTACCTTAAGGCTGCTATCGAGACAAAGCGGAATTACAGACTATCTAACGCATTGCCATAAAGCAGTCATCCGTTTGCGGTGATGAGTGAACTTGGCAGAGCGCTGCTTTGCCGCAACTTCGGCCCTAGGGATTGGAGCCCTTATCGCTGCAAAGCTGTCGTTGGTAAGCAGGCATGACAAGATGTTTGGTCTTCATGCCAACACTTTTGACTTTTGGATGAACTAACGTGCAGCCTTGTCGCCCCAGAGCTGCTGCAGACGGGCATCGCGGCCGCAACTGGTGCGGTAGTACTTGTAGCGCACGGGGTTTTTCTTGTAATAGTCCTGGTGGTAGTCTTCTGCCGGATAAAAAGTGCTTGCCATCAGCACCTCGGTCACGACAGGTTCTTTGAATGGTTTGGATTTCTCTAATGCCGCTTTAGATGCCTGTGCAACTTTGAGTTGCTCGGCATTGACGGCGAAAATCGCGCTGCGGTAAGGGCTTCCCCGGTCGCAGAACTGCTGGTCTTTGGTGGTGGGGTCTATGGTGCGCCAGAAGCGCTCTACCAATTGTTCATAGCTCACTTTGGCAGGATCGAACACGATCTCTACCACTTCGGTATGCCCGGTTTTGTTCGACGAGACCTGTTGGTACGTGGGGTTCAAGGTGCGCCCGCCCGTATAACCGGATGTGGTTGAAAGCACGCCAGGCACCTTGTCAAAGTCGGACTCGACACACCAGAAACATCCACCTGCAAAGACAGCCTTTGCCGTGGCGGGCACAGCAGTGCCGCCGGCTGGTGGTGTTTGAGCCAGCACCGTGACAGCGACGGACACGGTGAGCAGTGCCGCCAATGAACGTATGGTTTGTATGAGATTGTTCATGTAGCCACCACAAACTTCAGTGCAACCCCGTTGTTGCAGTAACGCAATCCGGTTGGCTTGGGTCCGTCGGTAAACACATGGCTGTGGTGTCCGCCACAGCGGGCGCAGTGGTACTCCTTGCGGGGATAGATCAATTTGAAATCGGTCTTCGTTTGCAATGTTCCGGGGATGAAATCGAAGAAACTGGGCCACCCGGTGCCGCTGTCGTATTTCGTGGCGGATTCAAACAGGGCCAAGTCACAGCCAGCGCAGTGGTAAGTTCCTTTGCGTTTCTCGGCGTTCAAAGGGCTGGTGTGGGCGCGTTCGGTACCCTCCTGGCGCAACACTTGGTACTGCGTCGGCATCAGACGTTTTTGCCATTCGGCATCAGACAGCTTGAGAGGAACAATGCCGCCCGGGGCGCTTGGGCCTTGCGCGGATACATGCTGCCCAAGGCCAAGCAGGCCCAACAGGGAGAGAGTGAATCGTCGGTTCATGGTGTGCCTTTGCAGTGCGGTAAATGCTAGTTGGTCGGGCGAAGCAACCAAAACTTTCACTTCACTTGGCATTATGGTGAGAAACAGGGAACGTCAGCCTTCGAGCAGTCACAGCAGTGTTGTTACTTTAAAAATGACCTTATCAGAATTTGGCTCCTGATTTGATCAACAGCAACGAACGCAAGATTGGCTCTGGACTTGACCCGCTTTCTTAGACATATTTCAACTTCCGCCTACCGGACGTTCCTGACCGTCCGCAATTGGCCCGAAAGCGGTTGTTGTGTCGGTGCCTTCCGCGAACTAGGCGTTTGTTTGCTCGCCATCGCGCAACATGCTTGATGGCACCAACTCAAGCCAAACCCTGCGCCAGCGCATCAAACACGACTCGGATTCGTGGCGAGGTGCGCAGTTCGCGGTGGCTGACCAGCCAGATTGGGAAGCGCAAGGTCGGTACCTCGTCGAGTACCCGGACAACGCCAGGCGTGCGGAGCCCAATCTCGTCCATCATGACGCCAATACCCATGCCTTCGCAAACCAGAGGCCAGTGGGCGACCGAGTGGTCCGCGTAGCAGCTAAAGTTTGCCTCGCTCAATAGGAGGCCGTGCTGGCGCAGGTAGCCCAGAAACTGCCCTGAGCGATCAGAGCCCACAAAAGGAAGGTGTGCCGCATCTTCAGGACTGCGCGGATGGCCGTGAACTCGCACCCAATCTTTAGAGGCATAGAAGCTGGCGGAAGCCTCGCGAATCAATCGTGCGATCAGTTCTGGCTGCTCCGGCTTGACGTGGCGAATGGCGATATCGGCCTCGCGACGCAGCAGGTCGCTGAATGCGTTAGACGAGATCACTTCAATCGCAATGTTCGGCTCCTGCTCTCGTAGGCGCCGCACCAGGGGCGGCAACAGATATGCGGCAACGGGGTCGGTGGCCGAGACCGAAACCACGCCACCAACCGCCTGCGATCGGCCTGTTGCTGCCAGTCCCAGTGCTTCGGCTGCTGCACCCATAGCGCGCGCATGCTCCAGGAGTTCCAGTCCAGTGGGCGTAAGCGCCATGGTCTTGCCAACCCGCTCGAACAGCGTCACGCCCATGCTCTCTTCGATCGCCGCGACCTGGCGACTCAGCGTAGGCTGAGTCAGGCCCAACTTGCGAGCAGCTGCCGACAGCGTCCCGGCTTCGGCTGTCTCAAGGAACGCCTTTAGCTGATTCCAATCGAGTTGATTCATGCGTAGATGTATATGTTCACTGCAATTTATCGCCATTGCGAGCGATGCCGCGCATGGCTAGTATCCTCGACTGGATATCAGCCAAGTCAATACTTCGATAGAAGGGTGTTGTTCTTGTTGATCGTACTGGAGGGGCGTCAAATCCGCGTACGAGTAGATCGTGCCTCGAAGCCGGCGCCCAAGTGGGAAACACGATGGGTCACCATCGTGACAGCTGAGGGTGCAATCGGAGTCTCCACTGGGAAAAATTTACGCAGTGGTGCCGAGCAACAAGCGTTGTCTCAGCGCCAAGCCCAGCCCCGTAGGGTGGCCTGCAAAATCGATCTTGCTGTTTACAACCAAGGCGCTGCGGCTCTTGGGGTGATGTTCGAGTATCAAATTGATTGATTTCTACCTCTCAGAGGGTTGACTGACATGTTGAGCAATATTGCGGGTTCGGCGAATCTTGGAGCCTGTAGGTCTTATGGGCTCGCAGTCATCCTCTTGGCAGGCTTATGGTCGGCAAATGTGGCCGCCCAGTCCCAAAGGGACATGAACGCAGTACTAAGCGCCAGAGTGACCGAAGAGTTCCAGCGTGATGTTCAGCGGCGCATAAGCAGTGGCACTCGCGACGGCCCTACCCACTATTTCACAACGGACTATGCAGCCAAGCTCACACCAGAACAGAAAAAGCAGCTTGAAGCTCGAAATAGAGACTACGAAATCATGGAAAAACTTCGTCGCGACCCGGTTCTCGCCCGGCTCGCTAACGGGTACTGGGACAACTATCAGGCACGACAATCAGCCGGCCCCGGGGAGTTTTGTGCGGCGAGTCACGTAAATCTTGACGGCGTCATTACTTTGAGCGGTTTCGATAAAAGTTGGGAAGGTGGTCTGCTCGTCTTCATGGGGAAGAATATTCCCAAGCCGAAAGCTCTCACCGAATTGACAGTGACGCTCACACAGTCCGGCGAACAACCTGCCGTCATTAAAGTCTTCAACCCACCCGCAAGTCAGGAAATGCGCGACTACGGCACGCTTATCTTTGCTGTCACAAGCATGAAAGCAGCGTTGGCTGGCATGGAGGACAAGCAAGACTTTGCAATTGCCTCAGAAGGCAAGGAAGTCTTTCGGATGAGCTGGAAAGATGGCATCACAGCCCGCAAGGCACTGGGTGAGTGCCTGCGTAGTAGATAAATCGGAAAGGCTCAGCTGTTGAATTGTGCTGAAGTCTGACCCGTGGCTTGAGTCAAGCCCAGCTTGCGAGCAGTTACCGAAAGAGTGTCGGCTTCGACAGTCTCTAAGCACGCCCCAAGTTGATTTCAGTCGAGCTGATGCATGCGTAAATGTATATGTTCACTGCAGTTGATCGCCATTGCCTGCGATCCTGTGCATGGATAGTATCTCGGGCTGCTTCATTGGATAACAACTACTCTTCCCGACATGCCTAGCCGACCGAACGATCCCGTTGCCACCGCTGCCCTCCCTTCAGAAGCAAATGCGCCAGCCAACCGCAATGCTATTTTCTGGGACCGCATCGCGCACAAATACGCGGCAGATCCGATTGCGGACATGGCGGGGTACGAGGCAACACTGCAACGAGTGCGTAGCTTCCTGTCTGACGATCAGGATGTGTTGGAAATTGGCTGCGGCACTGGCACCACCGCACTGCGCTTGGCACCCTCGACTCGCAGCCTGCTAGCGACCGACGTCTCACCCAATATGATCGCCATCGCTCGAGAAAAGCTGGCAGGTCAGAGCGTGCCCGAGCTAAGCTTTAGTTTGGCTGACGCGGACACGCCAGCATTTGGAGACGGTGCCTACGACGCCGCTCTTGCCTTTAACCTGCTGCACTTGGTGAGCGATCTTGACCACTCGCTAGCATTGGCGATGCAGGCTTTGCGGCCGGGAGGATTATTCATCTCCAAGACTCCGTGCATTGCCGAGATGAATCCACTCATCCCTTACCTGGCGTTGCCGCTGATGCGCCTCATCGGCAAGGCACCCCATGTTCTTTGCTTCAACGGGAGTGCACTGCAGTCGGCCATCACCCGGCAGGGCATGGAGATCGTGGCGGTCGAACGACATGGAACACGTGGGAACGACTTCCGTGTCTTCATCGTCGCCCGCAAGCCGGCCAACACTGAACTACAACTGCGGGAGGAGGCTTCGCCGCAGAGGTTGCAGTCCGGTTACCTTCAGCGGTAGAGCAGCAGAAATCAGTCCCGTGAAATTTGGCTACCTGATAACGGTCACTCGCCAATGTCCGCTTCTGGCCCGAAACCAGCCGTTGGCCAGCTCCCTTCAACGACACAAGGCGGTCATTGCTACCTCTGCATTTCTTACCGCGAAGCGGGAGTCTGTTCTGTTAAAAATGAGGTGCGCAGACTGAGGTCGTCTATGCAGCGAAGCCGACGGTAGACACTCGGCAGACCACTACTCGGACTGAGTAAGCGCGGTACTAGCGCTTGTGATCCTCAATGCCTGTCTTTCCTAAAACTCTTAGACTGTTCCGACATCTTCAGAAAGAAACCATGCCGTTTATTGACGATACTGCTCACGCCTTTTTACCTTACCCCGATGTGCCTGTACCCCACGCACCGGCTGGAACTCTGGCTGGGCTCAGCTTTGGCGTGAAAGATCTTTTCGACGTCGCCGGTTACCCCACCGGTGGCGGTCAGCCGCTGGTCCTAGCCATGTCGGGTATCAAGACCAAAACCGCACCCGCTGTCCAGAAATTGCTGTATGCCGGCGCAAGGTTTGTCGGTAAAACCGTGACTGACGAGCTTGCGTTCTCGATGAACGGCAACAACGCGCACTTTGGCGCACCGATCAACGGCGCAGCGGCTGGCCGCATAGCGGGCGGGTCGTCGTCGGGCTCGGCCTCGGCGGTATCAAACAACTTGTGTGACTTTGCCTTGGGCAGCGATACGGGGGGCTCCGTCCGCGCCCCGGCCAACCACTGCGGCTTGTACGGGATTCGCCCCACGCATGGGCGCATCAGCCTGGACGGTGTGCTGGACTTGTCGCCCAGCCTGGACACCTGCGGTTACTTTGCGCGTGATGTCGACACGTTCACCCGCGTCTCGGCTGTTTTGCTGGGCGAAGACACAGCCCCCCTGCCAACCAGCTTCCGGTTGCTCAAGCCGCTCGACATCTGGGCCATGCTGGACGACGAAGTGCTCACAGCGCAAGCCGCCCCCTTGGCTCGTGTCGAGGCGGCGCTCGGAAAGGCGGCAGAAACACGGGTCTTCCTCGACGACCCCGACACCGCCTATTGGAGCTTTCGCTACATACAGGGACATGAGGCGTGGGTGGTCAACGGCCCGTTCATCGAGCGCTATTGCCCGCCGCTGGGCCCCGGCATTGCAGAGCGCTTTGCGTGGTCAAAAACGGTGACCGACGCACAACTTGCTGCAGCGACTTCTTACCGGGAGCGGTTCAAAAAGCATCTGACCGACTTGCTGGGAAGCGATGGCGTGCTGGTCATGCCCACCGTCGCTGACATTGCGCCGTTGATCAGTGATAGCGGCGACAGGCTGGAAAGCTATCGCAACCGCTCGATTCAAATGTTGTGCCTGGCCGGCCTGTCGGGCTTTCCGCAGATATCGCTGCCGCTGGGTCAACGCCTCGGCGCGCCGCTGGGTCTGTCGTTGCTGGGCCCGGCGGGCAGTGACATGGGTTTGGTGAGGTTGGCGCAGTCGATTATGAAAGCCACTTGAAGCCAGGTCGCTTGAAGCTAAGTCGAGTGGTATGCCTTTGCCAGCTCTTGCACCCCTGCTTCAATCAGGTTGCCGGGAATGGCGGCATAGCCCAGACGCAGATGCGCCTGACTTGCCGGTGACGATTTTCTGAAGAAGATGTCGCCGGGCTCTATCAGAACACCGCGCGTAGCACACTTCTCGGCCAGTGTCTGTGCATTCAATCCGTCGGGCCCCTTGATCCACGCACCTGAGCCGCCTTGTGACGGCATGATTTGAAATTCGGGAAGGTGTTTGGCAAATGCATTGTTCAGCAACTCACGCCGCTCCCGGTAGGTCACGTTCAGTTTGCGGATAAACGCATCGTGATGACCTTGCGCGATGAACAGGCTGGCCGTATGGGAGTTGTTGGCCGGCGTGTGCCGGATGATGAGGCGCCGCAAGGCACGCAGCTCGCGTATCAGTTCAGCCGGAGCCACGATGTAGCCGATACGCAGACCATGTGCCAGGGTTTTCGACAGGCTGCCGAGGTAAATCACGCGCCCGTCCGTGTCCAGGCTTTTCAGTGCGGGCAGCGGCCGGCCAGAAAAGTTCAGCTCGCTCTCATGGTCATCTTCAAACAGCACCACGTCACGCTTCTTGGCCAGCGCCAGGATTTCCTGCCGGCGTGCCAGCGGCATGGTGACTGTGGTCGGGCACTGGTGGCTGGGCGTGACGTAGACATAGGCGCATTGGCCCATGGCGCGCGACGGGAGCAGGCCATCCGCGTCAATCGGCAGCGCCTTGACGTGATCAGTGCGCAGTAAAAAATTGTTGCGGGCATCCGGGTAACCAGGGTCTTCGATGCCTACCACCGTGTTGCGGTCCAGCAGCACATTGGCCAGCAGGTAGCAGGCCATTTGCGCGCCCGCCGTCACCAATATCTCATCACGCTTGGCCATGATGCCGCGCGCGGGCAGGAGCCGATGCTGAATCTGGTCCAGCAAGGCCTCGGAGTCGCGGTTGATGTGGTCTTGTGCCCACTTTCTGACGGCAGGAACAAACAGGGCCTGGTGCGCGCAGGCGCGCCAGTCCCTCAGTGGAACCAGCCCGGGATCAAACTGCCCATAGACAAATGGGTAAGTGAACTCCTGCCAGTTGGCGGGCTTGACGATGTTGCGCTGATGGCCCACACGGGAAACCAGTCGTGCATTCCACTGCAGGCCGCTGGGCGTGGGCTCCTGGGGCGACGACTGGACCGCCTGCCCCAGCAGGATGTCGCCATTGACCACCAGACCACTTCGGGGGGCCGCGATCAGGAATCCTTTGTCCACCAGTACCTGCAGTGCCAGTGACACCGTGTTGCGCGACAACCCAAGGGCACTGGCCAGCGCACGGCTGGTGGGCACCTTTGCGCCCGCAGGCACCAGACCCATCAAGATGGAATGCACCATCATTTCCTTGACCCGGCCTTGCAGGGTGGTGCTGCTCCCCGAGAACTGGGGAAACAGCTTGGCCCATATTCCCGTGATCTCCTGCTTCTGTCTCATGCTTTGATCCTGTCAACGCATCCGTTCCGTGCACTTTTTGACCGTGCTGCACCAACAAAGGGAATGACCAGAGGCGCTTGGGCAGCTCACAGGTGCATTCTTGAATGGCACGACGAAACTTCCTAGGGGTTTTCATTTTGGCACTAAAACAAAATCAGTCTGGCACTATTTTGAAAAACTACTTTTGCCTAGTATCCGCACAGGTCACATGCTTGTTTGCAAGTGAGCCTCGTTCAAACCGAATAACGCCTGCACCCTCTTTTAATGGATGGACAACATGAAACACCTGCTTAAAACACTGCTCATCGGCACGGCCTTCACCCTCACCATGGTTTCGCAAACCATGGCGCAAACCAAGGTGGTGATCGGACACTTTGGTGATCCGCTTCCCTACAAGGCACTCATCGCTGATGGAAGCCTTGACAAAGCAACCGGCTGGAAAATTGAATGGCGGCAGTTTGCTTCTGGCGCTGAAGTCAACGCGGCCATGGCTTCCGGCGGCATTCAGATTTCTGAAATTGGGTCTTCTCCTCTGTCCGCCGGCTTGAGCTCTGGATTGCCGTATCAGATGGTCTCTGCAGGCAAGGTCATTGACAGCTCCGAGGCCCTGGTCACACGAAACGGATCGGGTATCGAGAAGCCTGCCGACCTCAAAGGCAAGCGTATTGCGGTGCCGATCGGCTCCACAGCCCACTACTCGCTCATGGGCGCACTGAAGATGAATGGACTTACTGAAAAAGACGTCACCGTGCTGGGCATGTCGCCCGCCGAGATCGCTGCCGCCTGGGCACAGAACGCCATTGATGCTGCTTTTGTATGGGTTCCCGTTCAGACGAAGTTGCGTGAGAACGGCAAGGTGATGTACACCGCGGGCGACGTGGCGAAAGCGGCTGGCTTTCATACTTTCAACGCATGGGTTGCGAACAACAAGTTCGCCGCTGAAAACCGCGACGGCCTGGTCAAGTTCTTGAAGGCCATGTTCGAGATCAATGCGGACTACCACAAGAACAAGGCCGCATGGAACGCAGATTCGCCAAAAGTCAAAGCCGTTGCCGCGAGCGTGGGTGTGTCACCGGCTGCAGTCGTGCCGATGCTTGAAGGCACGATTTACCCCGATGCTGATCTGACCATGTCCGCCAACTGGATGGGTGGCGGCGCAGCCAAAACCATCAAGGGCACCGCTGAATTCCTCAAGAGCGCAGGTCGGGTCAACAAAACTGCAGACGACTACGGCCAGTTCGTCAACCCTGAGTTCGCCAAGGCTGCTGCGGGCAAATAAGCCCACGGCTGTCCCGCACGTGCTGACCTGCATCGGTCAGGTCAGCACTGCACACCTCCACCTTGAGGCTTCCCATGACTGCACTTGCCATCCGAAATGTGTCGGTTTTCTATCCGGTCGCCGGTAAACCGCCGGTACACGCGCTCCAGAACATCAACCTCGAGATTCATGAGAAGGACTTCGTGGTGGCGCTGGGCGCATCGGGTTGCGGCAAATCCACGCTGCTCAATCTGATCGCCGGGTTCATGGCGCCCAGTGAGGGTGAAATTTCCCTCAAGGGTAGAGGCGTGGTCGGCCCTGGTGCGGACCGCTCCGTCGTTTTCCAGAAGCACGCGCTGCTGCCCTGGCTGAATGTGCTGGACAACGTGGCGTTCGGACTGAAGATTCAGGGGCACGACAAAGACAAGCGCGAAAAAATCGCCAGGGATTTCATCCGGCTGCTCGGGCTCGAGCAGTTTGAACAATCGGCCACCTACGAGCTGTCGGGTGGCATGCAGCAACGCGTGGGCATTGCGCGCGCGCTGACCAGCGACCCCGATATTTTGTTGATGGACGAACCGCTGGGCGCTCTTGATGCGCTGACGCGCGAGCGTGCGCAGGAGCTGATCCTGAAGGTCTGGCGCGACACCGGAAAGATGGTGTTCTTCATCACGCACAGCGTTGAAGAGGCGCTGTTCATGGGCACTAAGTTGATCGTCATGTCACCTCGCCCTGGCCGCATTTCGCATGTGTTCGACTTGCCATTCAGCCGGCGCTATTTCGAAACCGGCAACGCCCGCGAGATCAAGGCCTCCGCAGAGTTCATTGCCCTGCGGGAAACCATCTTGCGGATCATCTTTACCGACGAAGCAGAGGCCCACAATGAATGACAACCGTCCGACCAGCGGCAGCGGCATGCTGGGTGGCCTGATGAAGGCCAAGCCCGCCAAGCCCGGTGAAATCTACGGCGTCCCGGGTCAGGGGGAGAGCTTCAGGATCAGCGCGGTGGTGATCGTGCTGCTGATTTCCTTCTGGGCCTTTGTCACGTATGCGGGCTACATCAAGCCGCTGTTCCTGCCCTCGCCCATGGGGGTGATTGACGCCTTATTTGAAGTTATCAGAGAAGGCTTCACCGGTGCCAGTTTCTGGGAGCACATCTGGGTGAGCACCTTGCGCGTCTTCGGGGCGTTCCTGCTTGCTTGCGTGATCGGCATTCCACTGGGCATTGCGATGGGGATGAGTCCGGTCGCACGCGGCATTTTTGATCCCCCCATCGAGTTCTATCGTCCGATCCCGCCACTGGCCTATCTGCCGCTGATGATCATCTGGTTTGGTATTGACGAGTTGTCCAAGGTCTTGCTGATCTTCTCGTCGGTGCTCGCGCCGATGGTGCTGGGTGCCCGGGCAGGCGTGAAGTCGGCAGCGATTGAGCAGATTCACGCAGCCTATTCGTTTGGCGCCACCCGTTGGCAGGTGATTCGCATGGTCGTGCTGCCATCGGCCATGCCCGAGATTTTCACGGCCATGCGTGTTGGCATCGGCTTTGGGTGGACCACGCTGGTGGCCGCTGAAATGGTTGCCGCCACCTCTGGCCTCGGCTACATGGTGTTGTCTGCATCACGGTTTTTGCAGACACCGGTCGTCATCATGGGCATTGTGGTAATTGCTGCGATTGCCTACGCCTTTGACCACCTGGTCCGCTTTGTGGAGCGACGCGTTGTGCCCTGGAAGGGTCGCGGTTAAGTTCAACCCCTGAAAGAAATCATTCCATGACGATTGAATATCTGAAGAAAGCGCCGCCGCGGCAGGAGGCGATTGACAACGTCACTTCCGAGACCGTTGAGCGCCTGCTCGCGGACATCCAGAAGAACGGGCGCGACGCGGTGGAGAAATACGCGCGTGACTTCGATGGCTGGCATGGCCCGATCGTGGTGAGCGATGATGACTTCTCAAAAGCCACTAGATCATTGTCCCAGGGCGTCAAGGACGATATTGCGTTTGCGTATTCCCGCATCAAGGACTTCGCGGTGCGTCAGCGCGAGTCGCTGCACGAGTTTGAAGTTGAACTGATCGACGGACTGGTTGCTGGGCAAAAGCTGATTCCCGTCAATACCGCCGGCTGCTATGTGCCCGGGGGGCGCTATGCCCATGCGGCATCGGCCATCATGAGCGTGTGCACCGCCAAGGTGGCGGGTGTGCCGAACATTGTGGCGACATCGCCCGGCCACAAGGAAGCAGGCGTCAACCCTGCCATCCTGCACACCATGAGGCTGTGCGGCGCAGACACTGTTCTGGCCCTCGGTGGCGTACAGGGCATTGCGGCCATGGCCTTCGGTTTGTATTCCCCCAAGCCCGCTGATGTGATCGTGGGCCCGGGTAACCGTTTCGTGGCCGAGGCCAAGCGGACGCTGTTTGGCCGCATCGGCATTGATGTGGTGGCTGGCCCGACCGAGTCCGCGATCATCGCGGATGAGACGGCGGACGCGGACATCGTGGCGGCCGACCTGGCCGGCCAAGCCGAGCATGGCCCCGACTCCCCGGTGTGGCTGTTCACCTCATCCCGCGAGCTCGGCATGAAGGTCATCGAGATCATGCCCTCGGTCATCGCCGCCTTGCCTGAGCTGGCGTGCAATGCAGCCACCGCCGCCTGGCGTGACTATGGCGAGGTGGTTCTGGTGGGCAGCCGCGAAGAGATGGTCGAGGTCAGCGACCAGTACGCGCCCGAGCACCTGCAGGTGTTTGCCGAAGACCTCGACTGGTGGCTGGCCAGGCTGACCAACTACGGATCGCTGTTTCTGGGTGAGGAAACCACGGTGGCCTACGGTGACAAGTGCTCGGGCCCCAACCACATCCTGCCGACCCGGGGCGCTGCGCGTTACTCCGGCGGTTTGAGTGTGGGCAAGTTCATCAAGACCGTCACCTACCAGCGGCTGACCCGCGGTGCAAGTCGCGAAGTCGGGCAGGTGGCCGCCAGAATCTCCCGGCTGGAAGGCATGGAAGGCCATGCACGCACAGGTGACATCCGGCTGCGAAAGTACTTCCCGCAGGACTCGTTTGAACTGGGCACGCTGGCTGGCCATCAACACTGACGTAACCATGGCTGTATCGACGCCTGTATCGCTGCCTGTATCCGCCAGACCCGCCACGCCAGATGGCTTGTGGTTTGGCAAGGACCTGAGCACCCCCGAGCCGATTCCGGAAGACGCGATTGAACGTGCTGTTGCGCTCATGCGCTCCGGCCGGCTCCACCGTTATGGCGAGCAAGGCTCGGGCTACCCGGAGCCTTCCCTGCTGGAGCAGGACTATGCCGCCTACGTGGGCAGCAAGTACTGCGTGGCGGTCAGCTCATGCGGCGCGGCCATGTTCATTGCGCTCAGGGCACTGGGTGTCAAGCCAGGTGACAAGGTGTTGACCTGTACCTTCACCCTGTCGCCAGTTCCCGGCGCGATTGCCCATGCCGGCGCTGAAGCCGTCCTGGTCGAAACCACGGCCGACTACCTGACCGACCTGGCCGACCTTGAGCGCAAGGCCGCCACCAGCGGCGCCAAGGTGTTCCTGCTCTCACACATGCGCGGACACATCGCAGACCTGCAGGCCGTGCGTGCCATTTGCGACCGCTACGGCATCGCTGTTGTTGAGGACTGTGCCCACACCATGGGCGCCAAGTGGGACGGAAAGCACACCGGCACCTGGGGGATGGTGGGCTGCTACAGCGCGCAGACCTACAAACACATCAACGCCGGTGAAGGCGGTTTGCTGGTGACGGACGACGACGATGTGGCCGCACAGGCCATCCTGATGTCTGGCTGCTACATGATGTACGACCAGCACATCCTGAAGCCTTCAGCCGAAGTGTTTGAACGCTGGAAGTACGTGACCCCCAACTTCAGCATGCGCATGTCCAATCTAGCGGCCAGCCTGTTGCGCCCGCAGATCAGCCAGCTGGCAGACCGGGGACGGCGCTGGAACCACATCTATGCGACGCTCGCGCGCGAGCTGGGCAAGGTCGAGCACCTGTCGGTGCCGGCGCGCCCGCCCCAGGAAGAGTTTGTGGCCAGCTCCATCCAGTTCACGCTTGATCTGACGCCAGCGCAGATCGAGCGCTTTCTGAAGGAGTGCAACGCGCGTGGCCTGTACGTCAAATGGTTCGGCACCCCTGCGCCCGTGGCGTTCACCAGCAATTACGAGCACTGGCATTACATGAAGGGCAAGCCGGACATTCCGAACTCCAAGGCCGTGCTGAACCAGCTGTTCGATCTGCGCACCCCTCTTTCACTGACTGACGACGACTGCGTGCTGATTGGCCGCATCGTCGCGGTGGCCTGCGCACTGGCCGCAGCCAACTGAACCCCTCCACCCACCAACTTTCAACCACAAAAAGAAGGCAACCATGAAACTCACCAACTTCCCCCGCGTCCGCATCACCCACGGCCCCACACCGCTTGAATTCCTGCCGCGTCTCACAGAAGCGCTGGGCGGCCCCAACTTGTACATCAAGCGAGACGACTGCACGGGTCTGGGCTCAGGCGGCAACAAAACCCGCAAACTGGAGTTCCTGATGGCAGATGCCGTCAAACATGGCGCAGACACCATCATCACCCAGGGTGCCACCCAGTCGAACCACGCACGCCAGACAGTGGCGATTGCCGTCAAGATGGGGATGAAGTGCGAGATCCTGCTGGAAGACCGAACCGGCTCGACCGTAGAGAACTACAAGAAGTCGGGCAACGTCTTTCTTGACCATCTGTACGGCGCAAGAGTGCAGGAGGTACCCGGCGGTACCGACATGAACGCGGCAATGGCCAAGCTGGCCGACGAGCTGCGTGTCAAGGGCCAGAAGCCGTACGTCATCCCCGGTGGCGGCTCCAACCCCATTGGTGCGTTGGGCTATGTCACCTGTGCGCTGGAAATGGTCAACCAGTTCAACACGCAGGATCTGCGCATCGACTGCGTCGTCCACGCCACCGGCAGCGCTGGCACGCAGGCGGGTCTGGTGGTGGGTCTGGAGGGCACGCGCAGCCAGATTCCGGTTCTGGGTATCGGTGTCCGCGCGCCCAAGGAGGCGCAGGAAACCAACGTTTACAACCTGGCCGTCAAAACCGCTGAGCTGCTGGGTGTTCCCGGCAGCGTCAAGCGCGAGAGCGTCATGGCCAACTGCGACTACGTGGGCGGCGGATATGGTGTGCCGACACCCGGCATGTTGGAGGCGGTCACCATGATGGCGCGCCTCGAAGGTATTCTGCTTGACCCGGTGTATTCGGGCAAAGGCATGGCCGGCCTGATTGACTTGTGCCGCAAAGGGCATTTCAAGAAGGGCGAGAACGTTGTGTTCCTGCACACCGGTGGCTCTGTGGCGCTGTATGGCTACATGGACGCCTTCAGTGGCTTGAAGCCGGTCTGATCCCGTTGCGATGACAACGCTGGCGCGTGTGGCGGCTTTCGAGCACGCCAAAACGCTGATCCCTGGCCTGCTGGTGACAGCACTGGTGGCCATGGCCGCAGCCTTTCTCGGCAGCCACTACAAGGGCTCCATGCTGCTGTTTGCACTGCTGCTCGGACTGGCCCTGCACTTCATCAGTGACGACAGGCGCTGCGCAGCGGGTATTCAGTTCGCGTCCAGCACGGTGTTGCGCCTTGGCGTCGCGCTGCTGGGCCTGCGACTGACGATTGACCACGTGGTCGCGGTCGGCTGGCGAACGGCGGCCGCGCTGATGGTGGCGGTCGCCCTGACGATTGCATTCGGCTTGCTGCTGGCACGGCTGTTCAAGGTCGAGAGCAGTCTGGGCGTGCTGGTCGGCGGTGCCACCGCCATCTGCGGCGCATCGGCGGCGCTGGCCATCTCCAGCGTGCTGCCCAAAAGCCCCAGTCTGGAGCGCGACACCACCTTGACGGTGGTCGGCGTGACCACGCTCTCCACGGCGGCGATGGTGGTGTACCCACTCGTCACGCAGTGGCTGGGTTTTGATGCGGTCATGGCGGGCAAGTTCATCGGCGCGACGATTCACGATGTGGCGCAGGTGGTCGGTGCCGGCTACAGCCTCTCGCCAGAAGCCGGCGACGCGGCGACCATCACCAAGCTGATGCGGGTGGCGTTGCTGATGCCCGTGCTGGTGCTGGTCTCGCTTGTGGTGCGTCGTCGCTCGTCGGGCGAAGGGGGCGCCGTCAAGGCGCCGCTGCTGCCGTGGTTTACAGTCGCCTTTGTTGCGCTGATGCTCCTCAACAGCACGGGCTGGCTTCCGAGCACAGTCCAGTCGGGCGCGTCGGATGTGTCGCAGGCGTTTCTGGTGCTGGCGATTGCAGGCGTGGGCCTGAAAACGTCGCTGCAGGACGTCAGCCAGCTCGGGTGGCGACCTGTGGCGATGATCTTTCTGGTCACGCTCGGCCTGGCGTTCCTGTCGGGTGGCTACCTGATGGCCACGAGTTGATGTCAACCACAGGGCGGTGAAAATGATTGGTGTTCTGGGCGGCATGGGGCCGTTGGCCACGCTTGATTTCTTCAGCAAGGTGCTGGCGGCCACGCCTGTTCAGGGCGACGCTGACCATGTGCCGCTGCTGATCCAGTCCGATCCCCGCATTCCGCCGCGCCCCCCCGCCATCGTGGGCCATGGGCGCTCCCCGTTGCCAGAGCTGCTGGCCGGGCGTGACCGCCTGATCGCTGCCGGTGCGACCGCACTGGCCATGCCCTGCAACACCGCGCATTTCTGGTATGCCGATCTGCTCACCGGTTGCCCGGTGCCCTTCATCAGCATTGTGGATGTGTCGGTTGCGGAACTGGTGCCACTGGCCTATGCCGGCGCGCCCATTGGCATCATCGCAACGCGGGCCACGCTGGCCGCCAGAATTTTTGATGCACCATTGACGCAGGCGGGCTACACCCCGTTGCTGCCTGACGCCGATGTGATGGACGCGCTGGTCCTGCCCGGCATCGACCTCGTCAAGGCAGGTCGGGCCGCGGAAGGTGGGCAACTGATTGAGCAAGCTGTTCAGGCCCTGTTGAATCAGGGCGCTGGCGCGGTGGTTCTGGCCTGCACTGAAACGCCCCTGGCACTGGACGCAGTGCAGTCCCCTCTGCGCGCGAAGTGTGTGGACAGCACTGCCGCATTGGCGCGGGCCTGTGTGGCCTGGTGGCAGGCCAACCAAGGCAAGACTGAGTAAGCAAAGCCGTTTCAACGCATAGTGAACATCACCCGCTTTCGTAGACGCATTTCGGCTTCCAGCATGAAGCTGCCCGAATGCCAGCGGGTTCAGCAGGTCCACACAAGCAGTCCAAGAGCGGAAATTTATAACTTTTGGGATGAGTACAGGCCGCAATGTCGGTTACCTGTTACCAGTCATTGGCGTGCGACCGCTTCTGGCTACGATAGCTGAACTGCATTGGTCGACACTCGGCATGTCAAATCGCATGTTAGCTATCCGCTTCATGTGCACTGGTGAATATTTCCCATTTCTTGGCTTGTTTGTAGAAGCGCTTCCCGGTAAGTTCGGAGCTGTAGGAGCGGAGAGACTTTGAGCTATAACATGCCAAACTATACGGATTCCCATCAGAAGAAGGCGGCTCCGCCGCAAGTGATGGTGGTTCGGTCATTTTTACATTAGTGCCCATGAGCGCAAAGGTTCGATTCGCGGTCGCCGAGTGGCATGTGAGTCCGTTGGACGCTCACGTGAGCCGAGCTTTGCTTGAATCCGAAGGAGTCCCGGCGTTCTTGGAGAATGAGCATCACGTTACCGCCAACTGGCCCATGTCCCGAATGCTCGGAGGGGTTAGATTGATGGTGCCCTTCGAATTTATTGATGCGGCGCGAGCTGCCTTTGCGCTACGCGATCGGGGTGACCTTCAGGCCGCGTTGGAGAAGGAGTACCCACCGGACGTTCCCAACTGCCGCGCGTGTGGCTCTACCGGACTTTCGGAAAGACGCGACTGGGTGATGACTGTGATCGCAGTTTTTCTACTGCTTAAGGCGTCGATCATCTTTCCACCGCGCAAACTCAAGAGGTGTGCAGTATGTGGAGAATCGCAGTGACAATGAGCCTTAACAGATCGTTCGACACGGATGCACAGGTGCGCCTGCTCCCTCTGGTTGCACCTGGCTTATGCGCCGGTCAACTCCGACATAAGACTCAGGACGAATAGTGCGGGGAGCACTACAGTTTCTTGTTGGTTTAGTTGCGGGACCGCCCATTGCGTTCTGGTCGGTGTTCATGGGCTGCGACGGGCCTACGCCACTATTGGGCCGAGTCTGCACGTACGACACACCTATCGTGTTGTTGAGCGCCACGTTTGCAGTGTGCCTCCTGCTTGTTATTGCGGTGTCTTGGCTGGTACCCGAAAAGAAAAAGGAGCCTACAACTCACGGAAAGCCGTCTTAACTTGTCAGTCAACGCGGACGCCCAAATCCGTCTGGCCCGTTTGGTCGCTGCGCGGCCTATCGTAAGTGGTCGCCAGTTGTTTTTACGTTAGGCCCTTTGATGCCAACTCCCTTAGAGATCGAGACCAAGTTTCAATCACTCGATGTACACGACGACACAGTCGAAGGGTTTAACTTTGTGCCACCGGCAACACATCGCACCTCGCCAAAGGTAGAAGTCGTACTCTTCCGCCACTGGGCTGGCACGCGTCGCCTAGTCACTTTCACAGGATGCGCGAACTATGCGGTAGCGCTAGACGCTGACATCCTGAAAGACAACGCGCCAAACAACACTTGCTCAGTTGAAGCGTCAGTCGACTCCAAAGAGATTGAGAAGCTAGTTCAAAGACACAGGGAATTCTGGAACGTGTCCTACGCTCGGAGCCTTGACCCAACGCCCAAGAAACTCTCTGGCCTAGACAAGCTAGTTCTTTTTCGCTTGCGCCTTTTCGGTGGCCACTTGGTGGTTGTTGCTCGTTCCTTCGCTATGAAGCGCCTAACCCTTCCATCCAGAGGACTGCCTTCGGCAGCCTCTCATGTCAAACGTTAGCCAGCATGCAAATTCCCAAGCTCATCGAAGAAAGGATTCCTGGCCTCGCTGCTATTTCGGCGCTTTTTATGCTGCAGGCCATATACGGTCAATTCTTCTGCGACGGCCGACTCGCAGGGTTCCTTTGGGTCACGCTCATCCTCATGGTTCCTATCGCCATCGGTCTTACCCTTTCGGGGTCAACTGCGGCCATCGCCATGTGCGCTGCTTTGCTGCCTTTCATTCTTTGGGCGAATGCAGTTGAGTGCCGGCCGTATGAAGGTGGAGGCGCCGCAATGGCCTACGTGGTAGTTTTTCTGTATGGAGTCCCAACGTCCATAGCGAGTGCCATGCTTGCTGTATTCGTCAAGCGCAGGTTCAATGCTGGCTAACATGTCATTCAACCCGGACGTATTGCAGCGGATGCCCGCTGCGCGGATCGTGGCCGCAGGGCGCCGATTACCTTCACGTTAGAGCTCATGAAAGCTGTGCGCTGGATCATTATGGCCTGGAGTATCGCTACCTTGCTGGCGCTGATGTACTACTCGTCGCGCTGGGTATCGGAGACCGCGAATCCTTTGCGGCACGAACTCCTTTCGGGTGTATCGCTTGCACTGTTGGCTGGCAGCCTTGCATGGGTTTTCCTACCGATAATCGCTTGGCGTTCAACCTCCGCTGGTGCGGCTGAGAAGTGGGCACTCTCGGTGCCAACGATCGGTGCGGCTTTGTGTCTCACCGTTCTTGCGGCCGCAGGTGCGCTATGAGCCCTAACTTGTCAATCTACGCGGACCCACAACGGCAGGAGACGGCTTCGCCGCTCATGTTGATGGTTCGGTCATTTTTACGTTAGTTTGCACTAATGAGTATGCGAAGTTCCATCACCGTTTTCGTCGCTGCGCTGGCCGGAGCGGGCACGCTGGCCTTGGTGCCTGTTGATTGGCGTGGTGATTTCATCCTGTGGGCGTTTGTCGTGTGCATCGTTGCATCGTGGGTCGTGGTGGCGCAAAGTGGTGCGATGCGAAAGGGGCCTACCGTCCTAGTCGGAGCCTTCGATCCCATTGGTATGACAAAGAAATCGAGAGCGCGAACAATGTTTTTCTATGCAGCGGCGTTTGTTGCGGGTGCGTGTGCATGCCTCTTGTTCATTGTGGCAGGTAGTGGCAATGCGAGCTAACCAGCTAGACGACACGGACATCAAAGTGCGTACGATCCCTGCAGTCGCACCTGGCCTAGGAAGCCGGTCACACTCACGTTAGATCGCATGAAGCTGAACTTGAGTTCGTCAACCCTTGCTGGTTCCTTCGCGATCCTTGCGGGCGCGGTCTGGCTACCGTTCCTCTACGTGTATCTCTTCACTTCCGTGCCGATCCACGCAACCGCTTGGGGCGCGGCGATAGATCAAATCGCGTTTGATTTCTCGCTGGATGGCCCTAGTCGAACTCTCATGGCGGTTTGGTACGCGATGCCGATTGTTTGGTTTGTGCTGGCAGCACTGTTATTTTCGGTGTCCCGCCTTAGGTACTTTACCGTGCTTGTACTTGTTGGCGTCACGACAACAGTTGCTCTCATATCCTCAGTCATGTTCGGCTGGGGTACGGCTTTCCTATTCGGTCTTCCCGTCTGGTTTGGGGTGGTACATGCTCGGGGCATGAAACGATCTTCTGCAGCACAAGCTTAGGATTGAGGATCGCTTGTCCAGGCTCTACGCCAAATTTGGTTACCTGATACCGGTCATTCGCCAATGTCAGCTTCTGGCCCGGCCACTGCCGTGTCAGGGAATGGAAAACCGCAATTTGAACTCAATGCTTTTTGAAGGCGGCGGCTCGCCAGTTAGCCTGCGCCAATGCAAACGTTCGAAACGTCAAGGCGCTCTTCAATATACGCCGCGCCGAGTTCAAACCGGCGGTGTTGCTCGGCGTCTGACATAGTGTGGGGTTGACCGCGCCCCACCCACCACAAGGCTCAACATGAACACCCCCCTCCAGAACGGTCTCACGATCGCTTTTCACGGCCAGAACGCAGCCAACTTTCGAGAAGGCTTCGAGGCGCTGATCGCACCTTCACATCGCATCGTCAACCTGAGCGATTCGCTCGACCAGCCCGGAGAGCAAGCGGCGTTTGAGTCGGCCGAGGTCATCGTTGGAGTCAAGCTCACTGCGGCCATGCCAACCCCCAAAAAGCTGCGCCTTTACCACGCGCCTGCGGCCGGGACCGACGCGATAGATGTGGCGTTGCTGCCCTCGGCGAGCGCGCTGTGCAACTGCTTTGGCCACGAGGCGGCGATTGCCGAATACGTGATGGCCGCGCTGCTGCTGCGCCATGTGCCCCTGATGCAGGCCGATGCCGATCTGCGCCAACAGCACTGGACCTATTACGCTGGCCGCCCCACGGCTTTGCGCGCGGAACTCGGCACTCAGACCATCGGCCTGCTTGGCTACGGGCACATTGCCAAAACCGTGGCGATGCGCGCCAAGGCCTTCGGCATGCGCGTTCACGTGGCCAACCGCAGCCCTGTTGCCAGCCCCGACGTTGACCTGGCTTTCATGCTTGACGACTTGAGCGCCTTCATGGCTTCGGCAGACGCGATTGTGGTCACGCTGCCGCTCGCACCCAGCACGCAGGGGCTGGTTGGTCAGGCGGCGCTGGCCGCCATGCGGCCGGAGGCAGTGTTGATCAACGTCGGACGCGGTCCGGTGGTCGATGAAGAAGCGCTCTACAAGGCCTTAAGCGCCCGGCAGATCGGCGGCGCGATCATCGACACCTGGTACCAGTACCCCACGCCGCAGCAGCCTGACTGCGCGCCTTCGCGCTTTGATTTTGCTGCGCTGGCTAACGTCGTCATGACGCCGCATATGTCAGGCTGGACCCGCGGCACCGTGCAGCGCCGCCAGCAGAATATCGCCGACAACATCGCACGGCTGGTTGCTGGCCAACCACTGCTGAACATGCTCAAGGCGCCGTGGGCCTGAGCAGAGGGGCGACGGCCTCAAGCCCTCACGAGCTGCCGCGCTCGACCAGCTCGAACCCCAGATCGACAAACGTCTCCGGCTGGCTGTCCCCGCGCATCAGGCCCAGCAGCATCTGCGCGCCGGCCCGTCCGATCTGGGCGCGCGGAGTGCGCACGGTGGTCAGCGGCGGCAGCATCTGGTCGCTGCCGGTGAGATCGTTGAAACCGGCGATGGCGACACGCTTAGGCACTGGAATGCCCAGACGCAACGCCGCGAGCAGCGCGCCCTGGGCCAGGTCGTCGTTGCAAAAGAAGATGGCGTCGATCGGTGGCGTCTGGCGCATGATTTGCTCGAACATCACGCCGCCCAGCGCAAGCGATGACGAAGCCGGGTTGAGCCACTCCAGCGTCGGCTCATAAAGACCAGCCTCCTGAAGGGCCGAGCGCCAGCCATACAGCCGCTGCATCACGCGCGGATCGAGCTGTGCGCCTGCAAACGCAATACGTTTGCGGCCACGTCCGAGTAAAAGCCGCGTGAGTGCGGCGCCGGCTTCGTTCTGACGAAATCCCACACAGTGGGGCTGGTCAGGCGCGTCTGCGCCTGGCAAATCCATCAAATGAACGCAGGGCACCTGGCTGCGCTCGATCAGGCCGCGCGTGGCCGCGTTGTGGTCGAGTCCGGTGATGAGCAGTCCCGCCGGTCGGTGCAGCAGCTGCTCGCGCAGCAACTGCTCCTCCTGGCCTTCGTCGTAATGCGTGACGCCGATCAGGGTCTGAAATCCGGCAGCACGCAGGGTTTGCTGCGCGGCATCAAGCAGGTCGACAAACAGCGCGTTCGAGAGCTTGGGAATCAGGATGGCCACATGGTTGCTGCGCTGCGATGCCAGCGCCCGCGCGTGCGGGTCGGGCACATAGCCGAGCCGGGCGGAGGCCGAGAGCACGCGCTCGACCAGCAGCGGATCCACCGCGCGCTCGCCGCGCAGGGCCCGCGACACGGTCATGGGACTTACGCCCGCGGCATGGGCCACGTCATTGAGCGTGACGCGGCCGGTGGAACGATGGCGTTTGGAAGGCAAAGGCATGGCGGATGAGTGGTTGCCGAGGGTAAGTACCAAGCTCGAAGTAGACGAGCTGCTTTAGGCTAGCGCTATCCGAGGTGCCTGGCGCAGACTTGAATTGTAGTGATTCCACGAGCTGTCAAGTGGACATTTTTAAACTGCTTGGAGAATTTTTCATTTGGCGAATCGCGTAAACATGATTGCAAGCGCCAGCGGGTACGCCTCAGAATTCGAACGCTTTTTTTGGGGCTACACAGGATAGCGCTATCCAACAAACGAGACGGCACGGCCATACCTTTTAACGGCCAATGCACGAAGAGACCGAAACCAGGAGCTGAACGCTTTGACGAAACCCGACATTCTGGCCATGCCCAAGGTTCACCCGCTGTACCTGCAAGCGCTGCAAGCTGCCTACACCGTTCACTCCTACAACCCCGATGGCGATGTCCTCGCCTTCTCGGCGCTTGCGCCCCGCGTGATCGGCCTGGCCGCGGGCGGCGAATCGGTCGTGCCCGGCGCCCTGCTGGCGAAGCTGCCGGCGCTTAAGGTGGTGTCGGTTTTTGGCGTGGGCTACGACGGCATCGAAGTCCAAGCCGCCATCGATCGCCAGGTGCCCGTGACCCACACGCCCGACGTGCTCACCGACGACGTAGCCGACCTGGCCATTGCTCTGGTTCTGTCCGTGGCGCGCACGCTGCCGCAGGCGGACCAGCATGTGCGAAACGGCCGCTGGCCAGCCGGGGCGCTACCGCTGGGACGCAAAGTCTCCGGGGCGCGCATGGGTATCGTTGGCTTCGGCCGCATCGGCAAGGCCATTGCTCGTCGGGCTGCGGCCTTCGACATGTCAATTGCGTACACCGCTCGCAGCGAAAAACCCGAATCTGGTTTCGCTTACTACCCCACCGCAGCTCAGCTGGCGGCCAACGTGGATTTCCTGGTGGTGATCACGCCGGGCGGTCAGGCAACCAGGCATTTGATCAATGCCGAAGTGCTCGGCGCGCTTGGCAGCAAGGGCTACCTGATTAATGTGGCGCGCGGCAGCGTGGTCGATGAATCGGCCCTGATCGAGGCACTGGAATCCGGCGTGATCGCAGGTGCCGCGCTCGACGTGTTCGCCAACGAGCCGCATGTGCCCGAGGCGCTCTGGCACATGCCGAACGTGGTCCTCACGCCGCACATGGCCAGCGCCACCCATCAAACCCGTCAGGCAATGGCCGACCTCGCCTTTGCCAACATGCAGGCCGGCACCAGCGGGCAGCCGCTGTTGACGCCGGTTCCCGAATGCCGGGCCGCTTGGTCAATCTGAGCCATGCTGGCAAGACGCCTACACAACTGACATGCTGAAAATCGTCGTCATGGGCGTTTCGGGCTGCGGCAAATCCACGATGACCGGTGCCATCGCGCAGGCGCTCGCGCTCGACATGGCCGACGGAGATGACTTTCACCTGCCTGGCAGCATTGCCAAGATGCGCGCCGGCGTGGCGCTGGACGACTCTGACCGCTGGCCCTGGCTGGACCGGATTGGTCGCTTTCTTGCCGAACCTGAAGCAACGGCGCACGGTCGCGTTGTGGCCTGCTCTGCGCTCAAGCGTGCTTACCGGGACCGCATCCGCGTCCTCGTACCCCGCGCTCACTTTGTTTTTCTCGATGGCGGGGTTGACCTCATTCGTGAGCGCCTGGCCTTGCGCACAGGCCACTACATGCGGTCCGATCTGCTGGCCAGCCAGTTCACCGCACTGGAAAAGCCAACGACCGATGAGACCGATGTGACCACACTCGACATTGATCGACCCGTCGAGCAGGTGGTCGCCGACGCCGTGAAGGCGCTCATGGCGCTCGAGCTTCAGCCAACCCGCCAATGTTAAAAGCGCTGTAACCACAGCATCACCCGCAACCCCAGCGAACACGCTCATAAAAAAGGCTCTTCATGTTTATCCGATGCGCATTCTTTCGTGGCCAGGTCAAACCAGGCCTGGAAGACACCTTTAACAATTACATCCGCAAGGAACTGGTGCCGCTGTGGACCCGCTTCCCAGGCGCGCAGGAAGTGCGTGTGCTGCGGCAAGTGGAAAGTGACGTGAACGATCCGCGGCTGGAAATGGTGCTGTCGGTTCGCTACCCGAGCCGAGCGTCCATTGAGACAGCGCTGGCGTCAGAAGTGCGCATGCAGAGCAAGGAAGTGTCCAAGGCCCTCATCGACATGTTCGATGGGACCGTGTTCCACACCATCTTCAGTGCCGACGAATTCGGCATGCCTACGGATTGAGTTTGAAAGGTACCGGGCCGGCCTGTGCGGCTGGTGGCGTGGTGCCTGAGAGTGCGCAAGGCGTCAGGGACGCCGGCGATTTTTGCAAGTGTGGCGAAATCAAGGCAAGCGCATTGAAACCGCCGAAGGTCCAATTGAAAACAGGAGACAACCCCATGAAACTTTCCCGCTTATTGCTTGCCTGCCTGATCGCCGGCATGGGATCGACAGCATTTGCTGCGAAGTTCAACCTCAAGCTTGGTCATGCGGTCAACGCGACTGACGGCCAGCACGCAGCGGCTGTAAAAATGGCCGAGTTGGTCAAGCAGCGCACCAACGGCGATGTCGAAATTACGATCTACCCGTCCAACCAGCTGGGCAACGACGCCGCCATGATCAACGGCACACGAGGCGGTACGATTGACATCGTCTCTAGCGGTGCCTCGAATTTCAACGGCATCGTGGCCAGCACTGCGGCACTCGAGCTGCCGTTTGTGTTTCGCAACGCAAAGCACGCCTACACTGTGCTTGACGGTCCGATCGGTACCGGCATCCTGGCCGAACTCGCGCCGCACAACCTCAAGGGCTTAGCCTACTGGGAAAACGGCTGGCGCGCCTTCACCAACAACAAGCGTCCTATCCGCACGCCCGAAGACGCCAAGGGCCTGAAGATCCGCTCCACCGGCAACCCGTATCACATCCAGGCCTTCAAGCTGCTGGGCATGAACCCCTCACCGATGGCGATTGCCGAGCTGTACACTGCGCTTGAAACCGGCACCTTCGATGCGCAGGAGCACCCGATCAACGTGACGTGGTCCTCCAAGTTCTACGAAGTGCAAAAGCACCTGACGGTCAGCAACCACGTGTACTCGCCGCTGATCCTCGCGATGAACAAGGCCAAGTTCGATAGCCTGCCTGCGAATTACCAGACCATCATGGTCGATGCCGCACGTGAGGCCGCCAAGTACCAACGCGATCTGAACCTGCAAAACGCCAGCAAGGTCGTGGCCGAGCTGAAAAAGTCGGGCATGCAGATCGTCGAGAACGTTGACATGGCACCGTTCCAGAAAATCGTCTCGGAGCCGATTGCCAAGTCTTTTGGCGAAAAGAACGGCATGACCCTGCTCAAGGCCATTGAAGACACGAAGTAAGGCAACGAGCAAGGCGCTCTTTCGTCATTGACCCTGAATGTCCCCTCGCCTCCTGCGGGGCGGGGGACTCTTCCGAGAGACCCCATGAAAAAGCTCAACGATCTCTTTTTTCGGCTGGCCGAAATACTGCTGGTGACCATGCTGACGGCCATGGTCATCATGGTGTTTGGCAATGTGGTGCTGCGCTACGGGTTTAACGACGGCATCATCAGCTCCGAAGAGCTGTCGCGCTTTTTGTTCATCTGGATCACCTTCCTGGGCGCCATCGTGGCGATGCGCGAGAACGCGCACCTGGGCCTGGATTCAATCGTTCGCCTGGTGCCCCGGATGGGCAAGAAGATCATGTTCGCGATCTCTAACCTGCTCATGTTCGGTTGCTGCGTACTGATGTTCTACGGCACCTACAAGCAACACGGCATCAACGCCACGACGCTGTCGCCCGTGACCGGAATTCCAATGAGCTGGGTTTATGGCGTGGGCTATGTCGCTAGCGTCGCCATGGGCCTTCTCATCCTCGGCAAGCTGGTGCGCCTGGCGCTCGGCCAGTACCAAGAGGGTGAACTCATTCAAGTGCAGGACTCCGAAGATGCTGCAGAAGCGCGTTTGGCAGGAGAGACCCGGTGACCATCGCGATTTTTGTCTTTTCGCTGCTGGGCGCCATGGCGCTCGGTATGCCTCTGGCTTTTTCCCTGCTTGTCTCGGGCGTAGCGCTGATGCTGCACCTGGATATGTTCGACACGCAAATCGTGTCGCAAAACCTCATCAACGGCGCGGATAACTTTCCATTGATGGCGGTCCCGTTTTTCATGCTGGCTGGTGAGTTGATGAATGCAGGCGGCATGAGCCGCCGCATCGTCAATTCAGCCATGGTCTGGGTCGGCCACTTTCGCGGTGGACTGGGTTACGTGGCGGTCTTCGCCGCCATCATCATGGCCAGCCTCTCGGGTTCCGCCGTGGCGGACACCGCCGCCCTCGCTGCCGTGCTGTTGCCCATGATGCGCAAGGCCGGCTACCGCATGGACCGCTCCGCCGGACTGATCGCCGCCGGTGGCATCATTGCCCCAGTGATTCCGCCTTCGATCGGCTTCATCTTGTTCGGCGTGATCGGCGGCGTTTCCATCTCCAAGCTTTTCATGGCCGGTATCGTGCCCGGGCTCATGATGGGACTGGCGCTGATCGTGACCTGGTGGATCGTGGCCCGCAACGACAAGGTCGAAGTCGCGCCAAAGGTGAGCATGGCCGAGCGGCTTAAGGTCACGGCCAATGCGTTCTGGTCTTACCTGCTGGCCATCACCATCATCGGCGGCATGAAGATGGGCATCTTCACCCCAACCGAAGCGGCGGTCGTGGCAGTGGTGTATTCACTCTTTGTGGGTCTTTTCATCTACCGCGAGATCAAGTTCAAGGACCTCTATGGCATTACGCTGAGCGCAGCGAAAACTTCGTCGATTGTGATGTTCCTGGTGGCCGCAGCGCTGGTGTCGGCGTGGCTGATTACCGTGGCCAATATCCCGGCGCAGATCGTGACGCTGATGCAGCCCTTCATGGACAACAAGATGCTGCTCATGGCCATGCTGATGCTGCTGGTCATGATCGTTGGCACCGCACTCGACTTCGCGCCTACCGTGCTGATCCTCACGCCGGTGCTGATGCCGTTGGTGCGCGAGGCCGGCATCGATCCGGTGTACTTCGGTGTGCTGTTCATCATCAACAACGCCATCGGCCTGCTGACGCCGCCGGTCGGCACGGTGCTCAACGTGGTCTGCGGCGTGGGCAAAATTCCCATGCATGACGTGATCAAGGGGGTCTGGCCTTTCCTGCTTTCTCAAGTGGTGGTGATGGGTCTCTTGATCATCTTCCCGCAAATCGTGCTGGCGCCGCTTCGCTGGCTGACCACCTGACTTTTCCGGGCTTGACATGACCACTGCGAACATCATCGACTCCTTCCGACTCGACGGCCGTCGCGCCCTCATCACGGGTTCTTCCAGCGGCATCGGCTTGGCATTGGCGCGGGCCCTGGGCCAGGCCGGTGCGGCTCTCGTGCTCAATGGACGCAGCGCAGGTAAGCTGGAAGCTGCAGCTCAGCAACTTGCAAGCGAAGGTCTGGTTGTGCGCACGTCCCTGTTCGACGTGACCGACTCGGCCGCCGTACGCGCTGCCATTGACGAGGTGGAGGCGGCTGGGCCCATCGACATCCTGGTCAACAATGCCGGCATGCAGATCCGCAACCCGCTGCACGATTTTGCAGATGCCGACTGGCACACGCTGATGCGCACCAACCTCGACAGCGCATTCTTCGTGGGCAAGGCCGTGGCCCAAAAGATGATCCCGCGCGGATGCGGCAAGATCATTAACATCTGCTCGGTGCAAAGCGAGCTTGGCCGACCGGGCATTGCGCCCTACACGGCGAGCAAGGGCGCGGTCAAGATGCTGACCAAGGGCATGGCGATCGACTGGGGTCCGCACGGGATTAACGTCAATGGCCTCGGCCCTGGTTACTTCAAGACCGAACTGACCGAAAAACTCGTGTCCGACCCGACGTTCACAGCATGGCTGGTCGGACGCACACCCAGTCGGCGCTGGGGCGACGTCGAAAATCTCGGCGGTGCTGCCGTCTTCCTTGCAAGCGACGCATCGTGCTTTGTCAACGGCCATATTTTGTATGTCGATGGCGGCGTAACAGCGACGCTCTGACATCTGTCTTAACTCTGATTGCTTAAAGGCTTACTATGCGCGCTTTGATATGCCACGCCGCTCAGGACTTGCGGCTGGAAACCACGGAGGTCCCTGAACTGGGCGAAGACCAGTTGCTGGTGCGCGTCGCCTTCGGTGGCATCTGCGGTTCGGATCTGCACTATTTTCAGCATGGCGGCTTTGGCACCGTGCGCATCAAGCACCCCATGGCGCTGGGACACGAGGTATCGGGGGTGGTCGAAGCGGCCGGTGTACAGGTGCGCGGAATCAAACCAGGCCAACGCATCGCTATTTCGCCGTCGCGCCCCTGCGGCAACTGCCGTTTTTGCCAGTCGGGCATGCAGAACCAGTGCCTGGGCATGCGCTTTTACGGCAGCGCCATGCCCTTTCCGCACATCCAGGGCGCCTTCAGCGAAAAGCTGGTGATCGATGCGAGCCAGGCGTATCCCTTGGCCGATCACCTGAGCCTCTCGGAAGCCGCATTGGCCGAGCCGCTGTCAGTGGGCTTGCACGCCATTCAGCGTGCAGGGGGCGTGCTGGGCAAGCAGGTGCTCGTCACAGGCTGCGGGCCGATTGGCTCGCTGCTGATTGGCGGCCTACGCCGCGCTGGCGCCGCACGTATCGTGGCTGCCGATATTGCCGATTTGCCGCTGACCTGCGCGCGGCAGATGGGTGCAGACGAAACCATCAACCTGCGCACCCAGTCCGAGGCCATGGACAAGTACAAGGCTGACAAAGGCCAGTTCGACGCCGTGTTCGAAGCGTCGGGCAGCGAGCCGGCGCTGCGCGTGGCGCTGGATGTCATTGCGCCGCGCGGCACCCTGATCACCGTGGGCCTGGGCGGCGAGATTGCGTTGCCCATGAATCAGATCGTCGCCAAGGAAGTCGACTTGCGCGGCACCTTTCGCTTTCACGCCGAATTTGCCACCGCAGTGCAGTTCCTCAATGAGGGCCTGGTGGACGGTAAGCCGGTCATCACGGCAGTGGTGCCGTTCGAGCGCGCAGTCGAGGCCTTCACGCTTGCAGCCGACAAGTCGCAATCGCTCAAAGTGCAGATCGCCTTTGCAGACGCTTCCGCCTGAAACCCACATAGGAACACATCTTGAAAAAAATCGCATTGGTTACGGGCGCCGGTTCCGGCATTGGCAAAGCTTGCGCACATGCCTTGCTCAAGGACGGCTGGCAAGTCATCTTCGTCGGTCGCCGCGCTGACGTTCTCCAAGCTGCCATTGCAGCGAGCCCCGACGCGGCGAACGGGATCGCCATGCCGGCCGATCTGTCCAATGAGGCCGAGGTCAAGGCACTGTTCGACGCCGTCAAGGCGAAGTTCGGACGGCTGGACCTGCTGTTCAACAACGCCGGGATTTCCCTGCCCTACACCTTGCCGGGCGATCTGGCGGGCGACGACTGGCGACGAATGGTCGACATCAATTTGAGCGGCGCATTTTATTGCCTGTCAGCAGCCTTCAAGCTAATGCAAACACAGTCACCTCAAGGCGGGCGCATCATCAACAACGGATCGATCTCGGCGCATGTGCCCCGCCCCGGCTCGATTGCTTACGCCGCCACCAAGCACGCCGTGAGTGGCCTCACGCGCGCTGCTTCGCTCGATGGACGCGCCTTCGGCATTGCGGTGGGGCAGATCGACATTGGCAACGTCACATCCGACATGACCGCCAAAATGACCCACGGCGTGCCGCAGGCCGATGGCAGCATCAAGCCCGAGCCCTGCATGGACATCTCGGCCGTAGTCGATACCTTCATGGGCATGGCGCGCCTACCACTGTCGGCCAATGTGCTGTTCACTACCGTCATGGCAACCGGCATGCCTTTTGTCGGGCGCGGCTAGACTGCTAAGCCAAGGTAGCGCAAGGGACTCTCAGTTCGATTATCAAATTGACTCCCTGATACCGGTTACTCATCAATGACCGCTTCTGGCCCGATACCTGCCGCCTAAGCCTTAGAAATGACGGCCTGAAGCCGCTGCATGACAGTTATTGAATCCTGGTCTGATCCTGTCTGGTCTCGTAGCCAGAAGCGGTCGTCGGCGAGTGACCGCTATCAAGCAACCAACATTGCGGCTTGATACCGATTCCAAAAGTTATAAATTTCCGTTCTCGGATTGCTCATCTAGACCCGCTGAGCCCGCTGGCATTAAGGCAGCTTCGCACTGGAAGCTGCAATATGTCTACGAAAGCGGGGCAAGTCCAGTATTGGCTTTGCAACAAGTCGATATGAAAGATTCCATTGTCTGGAGATATCAGGCCAGCCCCAGCATTGGCAGCAGCACACAAGGAACGGTGTCGGGCTCTGAGACCCGGGCTGCGACTTAAGGCCAACCCGCCATACCTTAAAAAGACCAAGTTCAGAGCCTGCTGCCACGGCCGGTGAACCAATTTTGCCCAAGGCGATAGCCACCGCTTAGCAATTTTTCAAGACCGGCTCTTCTCCATTGCATATATCGGGCATACGTTTCGTCCGACATAGGCGGGCCAAGATTGATCCATCCATGACCCTCGTCATACGTCAAACCCTCCGCAACAGGATCAAAACCTTTGTCCTGCGGCGCACCATCGTACCCCGCCGAAATACTCTCCAGTTCTCTATCCGATAATGCGGTTGCGTTAGAAAACGGCGTTTTCCTGGAAGCCGCTTCTTCCATGTATTGCTGCACGTCAGCTGCGGTCAGTTCAATTCCCTTATTAGCAGCCGCCTCGGAGATTAACGCCGCTGCGCTGGCAGGCTCAGCACAGGACAGAACTCGCCCGAGCAGAGCTGCGTCCGCCAAGAGAACGGTCTGGATTCGGGCAATAGTCTCTGTTTGAGGGCACATGGAGAATCCTTTATGGGGGTTGTGAGCTTAGTGTATTTAGCCTGTATTAGCTTTGCAACAAGTAGATATGAAGGATTCCATTATTCAGAAATATCAGGCCATGGGCCAGAAGTCGACATCGGAGTGAGACCGGTATTGGGCCGGTCCACTTGTTAATTTGATCTCCATCTTTCGATTTTTGCTACTTTGGTGAGAATCAGAAATACCGTTCAAGGAAGGTGCAGTACCACCGACCATTTCGCTTGATGTGTTCTCCCTGTCCCTGATGTCCCCCTGAAACCTGATCCAGATCATCGTCGGATAACCCATCCACCAGCCGCTGGGTGCGCAGCAACGGAAATACGTTCTCTGGCAACTTGTTTGCTTCTTCTGCAGTGTCTACAAATTGGAAGCAGGTGCCTTCTTTCAAAGTTGCTCCTGCGTTGATAATTGCCTGAGTGGGGTCTTCTATGAACATTTTCATGTCCACCCGTTCAAGACACTCCTGTAATTGTTCCTGGGTGATCCCTATTGAGGATTTCGACATCGCGGAAACTCCTTGTGTTGTGTTGAGTCTGGGTTGTCAGGTAGCTGACAACTGCTTGTATTAGGTCCACACTGACTTAGCAACCACTGAGCGGCAAAGGTTCCATGAAATACATTTTTTGGCTTGGTCCGTCACCATAGTGTCGGCCGACACTCGGCCGGCGCCAACGTCGTGATGGTGCTGCTGCCGGGGGTTACGGTTCCGCCGACCATGTGCCCATAGCGTCGCGCCACTACTGGGCGTCGACCCGGAAGACGTCTCCCGCATCGCTGGCAAAGAGGACATGGCTGCCCGCCGGTGCGTTAGCCAAGCCGCCGTCGACAACGCTGTCGTCGTGGTTCTCGTCTGAAGTGGTGACAATCTCAAGATCCTTGTTTGGTCGCACGAAGCCAAACGCCGCTCCGGCACCCATGGTTCGCATCGCGATCCAGTGACGGTAGGATGAGCTGCGGTACAGGTGGTGAAGAAGGCGACGGCGCTGGCAGACCGGGGCCCCAGGCGGGCAACGCGCGGCTTGTTGCCTTCGGACTCCAGCCGCTAACCAGCGCCACGTGGTTTCGGTTGAACCCGCATGGACGTACCCGTGGATGTGGTGCAATGTCATGGCATGTGGCGCCCTTGACTCTCTCAGGCAGCATCAACGGCGGGGCGACCAGCCCCTGGCTGATTTGATCCATAGGGGCCTTGCAGCAGGGGCAAAGGTCTATACAATCACACGGCAGTTTCAGGGGCGAAGTTTGAATTGTTGGCAAACGCGCAGGCGGGTCGGAGTTCAGTTTTTACCTCAAGGCAGCGAGTGTTCAACAGTTTCGAACCGGGGCGTCGAATGTTATTGATTTGCTTGCGGAACCAGGGAAACACTGCGCCTTCCCGGTTCATAGCCCGCTTGCCTTTGATCGCCAAGGGCTACGGGGGGCTGATGGTTCACCTTCAGAGGGTGCCAATCTGACCTCCCGGATCTCGTTATCGACCGCACTCTGCGTGCTAGCCTGTGTGGGTCTGACCAAGGCTAGCCACGCGCAGCCCTTTACCGGCAATTTGATCGACGCCGTTCGTATCACCATCGTGAATGAGCCGACCATCGCGGCTGGCAAACAGCGTGTGGCGGCAAGTGTCGGGGCAGTGACTTCCGCGGCAGCCGCCTTTGACACCACACTCAATGCAGGTCTCGGTCGGACGCTTCAGAACACGCCAGTCCTCGCTGCCCAACAGTCTTCAGTGGGTCCGGGGATCAGCACACTGAGCAATAATTACGTGGTCGGCGCTACGCGCAAATTGCGTTCTGGGGTGTCGTTCAATCCCACCTTATCCATTTCCAGGAGCATCGATAACGCGACCAACCCGACGGCACCGATGCGTAGCGACGCAACGCTCAATGTCCTGTTTCCGTTGCTGCGCGGTTCGGGTACGGCCATCACGACAGCGCCTGAAAGATCGGCGCAGCTGCTGCTGGAGGCGGCGCAACTGTCGTACCGCCATGACATCGCCGCATCAGTCGCCCGTACCGTCTCCAGCTATTGGGAGTATGTGTCCACACAGCGGTCACTGGCCGTGCAGCGTGAGTCACTTGAACGATCTCAGCAATTGCTGGTGAACGCTCGCCGGCTGGCACGGGCTGATGAAATTCCGGCGGCTGATGTTCTGAAGTACGAAGCGCGGGTGTCGCGCGACAGGCTGGGTGTCATCAATCAAGAGCAGGCCCTCAACCAGGCTTCGACCGACCTGCTCCAGGCCATGGGCTTGCGTCGAGCGGATGCGGCACTCGCACCGCCCCTTGATGACTTTCCAGATGTTCCACAAGCCTCTGTCAACCAGCTTCTGGGCCTGGGTGCAGCCGACAGCGCATTGGCCACCGCCAGTGCGCGGCGGGCTGATGTGCTGGCCTCGCAGCGGCGTCAGCTGTCCGCCCAAACACTGCTCGATGCCGCGGAAAGCGATCACTCCGCACAGCTTGACCTTAAGCTGAGTCTGGGCTATTCGGGTTTGGGTGAGAACAGATCCGCAGCATCGCCACTGTCCGCACTTCGTGCCAGTCCGGGGCCCAATGCGTCCATCAGTCTGAACTATGCGTTTCCAGTTTCCGGGTTGGTCAAGCAGGGCGAAGTGGCACAGCGGCTAGCAGCCCTGGAACTGGCCAATGTCGAGTATTCAGCGCTGCAGAGTTCTATGCAGCGGAACGTGTTGCTGCAGCTCGGGCGACTTGGTGAGCTGGTGGCGCAGCGCAACCTGGCACTGAACCAGGTCGACATCCAGCAGCGCGTGAGCGAAAACGAGCGCCGACGCTACAGCGCCGGGCTGGTCACGGCTTTCGAGTTGCTGGCAGCGGAAGAGCAGCTCACGCAGGAGCGACTGGCTGCGGTGGCCGCGAGCAAGCGACTCGCGCAAGCAATCGTGAACTTTCGCCTTGAGGCCGGTTTGCTACTTGATGCCTACGCCGATGAACAGATACTTGCCCTTGGCAGGCTGACCACACTGCCTACCGCAAGGGAATTGCAGGCACCATGACTCCAGAAACCAAACACAGCGCTGGCAACGAGCTCAAAACGCCGAATCCGATGTTTCGCGAGGCGGCGATGCAGACGCTGTCGTCGCCGGAGCAGCTCAACCAGCTCGTCAAGGTGACGCAGCCCTACTCGTGGATAGCGCTGGGGGCAGCGGGCCTTGCGATTGCGGTGGCCCTGGTGTGGAGTGTGTTTGGTCGGCTGCCAACCATGGTCACTGGCGAAGGCATATTGATCCGCAAAGGCGGTACGTTCAACATCGTCTCCGAAGGCAGCGGCGTGGTGACCGACATTGCCGACCTGAAGATCGGTCAGAGAATTCAGAGGGGGCAGGTGTTGGCCCAATTGGCTCAGCCGACACTGGTACAGCAGCTGGCGGCCCAGCAAGCCGTGGTGGCCCGGCTGAAGGCCGAGCAGAATGACGCCAACGCGGGCTTGGCTTCGTTGGCTCCGGCGCAGAGCGTTGCGTTGCGGCAGCAACAGGAAGCGCAACAAAAGTTGATTGAAGGGCGGGAAGCGCAGCTTAAATCACTTCGGGCGATCGAACAGTCGCAGATTGAACTGGTTCGCGATGGCCTGATTACCAGGCAGCGGCACGAGGAAGTCAAGCAGCAGATCTTCGCTGCTCAAAACGACATCAATTCGGCCCGCAACACTCTCCAGAAGCTGACGGTGGAACGGCTGCAGACGACCACACAGAATGAAGACAGGCAGCGAGACGTAGCCAGCCGGCTGAAGAATGCACAGGATGTGCTCGCTGACCTCGTACTCAAGAACACGATTGCTTCCGAGGTTACAAGCACCCACGACGGTGTTGTTGTCGAGGTACTGGCCATGCGCGGCGACATGATCAAGGCTGGTCAGACATTGTTCAGCGTGGAAATTAACGACCAGGAACTCGAGGCGGTGATCTACTTGCCGCCCAACACCAGTGCCCAGCTGGTCAGGCCAGGCATGACTGGACAGATATCGCCAGCGACGGCCAAGAAGGAGCGCTTCGGATTCCTGGTCAGCAAGGTGACGCAGGTATCGCAGTTTCCGTCTACCGAGGCGGGGATGCTGGCACTGATTGACAACCCGGTTCTGGTTCGGCAATTGTCCAAAAGTGGTCCACCCATCGCGGTGACGGTCCAGCTGGTCAAGGATGAAAGAACACGCAGCGGCTATCGCTGGTCTTCCAGCGCTGGCTCTGATGTGGAGGTGTCCAGCGGAATGATCGCCACCGGTGGCTTTGTGGTGGAGGAAAAGCGCCCCATCAGTCTCGTGATCCCGCTGATCCGCGAAACCATTGGCCTGTAGTGTGGATAACCGCACAGGCCTGAACATGCCAAGCCCCGGAATCACACGGAAGGCCGGTGTCCGCGCCCGGACACCGACGGTGCTGCAGATGGAGGCGGTCGAGTGTGGGGCAGCGGCACTGGCCATCGTACTGGGCTATCACGGCCTGCACCTGCCGCTTGAACAGTTGCGGGTGGCCTGCGGTGTCTCCCGCGACGGCAGCAAGGCCAGCAATGTGGTGAGAGCAGCACGTACCTTCGGCATGACCGCATCCGGCGCGCGGCTTGAAGTGGAGGCGCTGCGGACGCAGGCTTTTCCGGTAATCGTCTTCTGGAACTTCAACCACTTCCTGGTGGTTGAAGGCTTCGCTGACGATGGCGTGTGGCTCAACGACCCTGCGTCCGGTCCGCGCAAGGCGACGTTTGACGAATTCGACCGAGCCTACACCGGTGTCACGCTGCTCATTGCCCCAGGGCCGGACTTCAAGAAGGGGGGGCAGCGCCGAAGCACCTTCCAGACCCTCAAACCCCGTCTCGATGGCTCTCGCAGCGTGCTGCTGTTCGTCACGCTGGCCAGTCTGGCACTGGTGATCCCCGGCCTCGTGATACCCGTGTTCACGCAGGTGTTCGTGGACAGCTACCTGATCGGCCAGCTGGAAGGGTGGGTCAAGCCGCTGCTTCTGGGCATGGGGATTACGGCGCTGCTGCGAATGGGGCTGACCTGGCTTCAGCAGCACTACCTGCTGCGGCTCGAACTGCGGCTGGCCCTGACGGGCTCCGCCACGTTTTTCTGGCACGTACTGCGATTACCCATTGAGTTTTTCAACCAGCGCCATGCGGGCGACATCTCGCAGCGGGTGGGCTCAAACGACCGAGTGGCTCATCTGCTTTCAGGCGAGCTGGCGACCAACGCAGTGGGGGTCGTCACTGCCGTTTTCTATGTGCTGATCATGCTCACCTACGACTGGTTGCTGACGTTGATCGGCGTCCTGCTCACAGGGCTCAACATGGCTGCGTTGAGATACGTGGCACGCAGGCGCATTGATGGCAACATGCGCGTACAGCAGGAGCGCGGCAAGCTCATGGCTGCCACCATGGGGGGCATTCAGACCATAGAAACCATCAAGGCCACTGGCGGGGAAATCGATTTCTTTGCTCGTTGGGCAGGGCTGCGGGCCAAGGCGGGTAACAGTGGCCAGCAGCTGGAGCTTTACTCGCGGATGTTGTCCTGCGTGCCGGTGTTGCTCAGCGCGCTGACGAGCGCTTCCGTTCTGGGGCTGGGGGGCTGGCTTGTGATGGAGGGCGGCATGACCGTTGGCATGCTGGTGGCGTTTCAAAGCCTGATGGGCTCGTTCGCCGGGCCAGTCAATAACCTGATGGGGCTGGCCACCAAGTTCCAGGAGGCCTCGGGTGACCTGACGCGGCTGGACGATGTGCTCCGGTACCCCGTAGACGAGCGATTCAGGTCAACGGTGGTGGGAGACAGCCCCCCTGGAAAGCTCGAAGGTTTTCTTGAGATTGATCGCCTCAGTTTTGGCTACAGCCGCCTCGACCCTCCGCTGATCGAGGATTTCAGCCTGAAGCTGGCGCCCGGTCAGCGTGTGGCGCTGGTCGGTGAATCGGGCAGTGGCAAGTCAACCATTGCCCGTCTTGTAATGGGCCTGAACAAGCCCTGGTCGGGCGAGGTCCGCATCGATGGTGTGGCGCGTGAATCGATTGCCCCCATCACGCTCAATGCCACCCTGGCGGGTGTGGACCAGGAGGTTTACCTGTTCCAGGGCACCGTGCGTGACAACCTGACGCTGTGGGATGCGGCTGTACCCGAATCCGACATGGTGCGGGCTGCGCACGATGCGCTGATCCACGACGTGATTGCGTCGCGCCAGGGTGGCTACGACTCGGCAGTGGGTGAAGGTGGCGTTAATTTTTCCGGCGGCCAGGCACAGCGACTGGAGCTGGCGAGGGCGCTGACAGGCAACCCCCGGATCCTGGTGCTGGATGAGGCCACCTCCGCGCTGGATCCGATCACGGAAAAGCAGATTCTTGATCATCTCCGTAAGCGCGGCTGCACCTGCCTGGTGGTAGCGCACCGTCTGTCCAGTGTGCGCGACTGCGATGAGATCATCGTGATGGACCGCGGCAAGGTGGTCGAGCGCGGCACCCACGAGACGCTGAGCGAGCTGGGTGGCGCCTACGCCAAACTGGTCGGGAGGATGTCGGCATGACACCGCGCGTCCCCTACCGGCTGAACGCAGAGGAGCAAACTGTTTTTGATGCAGGCTTCAGCGCGCTGTTGCGCTCCGCCGAACCGCTGGAAGTCTTTGCCACCGCACCCACCTTGCTCAACCACGAAAGCGCTGCGTGGATTGTCGGCAGCGGCAGCGTGGATATTTTCGCCGTGCCTGTCAGCGATGGGCAGCCCTCGGGTGCGCGCGTGCACGTGTGCCGGATCGATGCGGGTCAGGCTGTGTTGGGTCTGCGTCGCCCGGGTGGTGCGAGCTCTGCTGGTGGCGGCGAAGAAGAAGCGGCTGGCCACGGGCTGCTGGCAGTCGCCACGCCCTCTACACGCTGGATACGGCTTGAAGCAGCGCATGCGCTACTGAACGCGGTATCGAACGAAGGTTTTGCACTGCGCTGCCTGGCTGACGGGTGGGTACAGGCTTTCGGGGCGGAGATGCAAGCCGCCGGTCAGCCCGGGCGAATGACTGCAGACGCGGTACTGTCACAGCTCGCGGACTTCCATGCGGTCGTCTTGCAGCGGATTCAGCAACAGCGCAGCGCGCTGGATGAATCCGAGGCAACGCTGGTCGGCACCCGTGATCTCAACGAGAAGCGGACATTCGGCCATGCCATCGGGGAGCTGGCGAGGGTGGTTTCGGGCCAACAGACGGCGTCAGCCGGAGGCATCACTGGCGATGCCTTGATAGACGCCTGCCGCAAGGTACTTGACGCTATCGGCTGCAAGACGCCGCTTTCCAGCAATAGTCTTTCAGCTCTTGGGGCTGACGCCGATTCAACCGGCCGGATCGAAGACCTGTGCCGGCAGGCGAAAGTCTCACAACGTCGTGTCCAGCTCGATGGTGCCCAGTGGTGGAAGGACATCACCACGCCACTCCTGGCCTTCAGGGAAAGCAATTCTGCGCCGGTCGCCCTGCTGCCAGGAGGACGCGGCCGATTCGTGATTCATGACCCTGTGACGGGTCAGGAAACACTATTGACTTCAGCCACAGCACAGGACCTCGGCCGTACTGCGGTGATGTTCTACCGGGCGTTCAACAACGCGGCTATCACCATCATGGGGCTGGTCCGTTTTGGCCTGCAGGGCACGACCGCAGACATGTACCGGGTACTCGTCTTCGGCGTGCTGGGTGGTCTGCTGGGCCTGCTGACGCCAACTGCAACCGGCATCCTGATCGACTCGGTCATCCCCTCGGCCAACATCAGCCAGCTGTTGCAGATGGTGCTGTTGCTGACGACAGCTTCGATTTCGATTGCCGCGTTTGAACTTACGCGCGGGCTGGCTATCCTACGGGTGGAAAGTGGCATTGACAACGCCAATCAGCCGGCTGTGATCGACCGCCTGCTCCGGTTGCCCGTGCCGTTTTTCCGGGACTATGCCGCGGGCGATCTGGCCCAACGCGCTTTCGGCATTGACTCGATTTTACGCATCCTCACCAGCACAGTTCAAACGGCCGTGTTCGGCTGGCTGTTTGGTCTGTTCAGTTTCGGGTACCTGTTTTTCATCGACATCAAGCTCGCATTTCTGGCCACCGCGCTGGTGCTGGTTTCGCTGCTGGTCACCACGGCGGTCAACTTCTACCGCCTCCGGCTGGAGCGTCAGACCTACCAGGTCCAGGGCGACATTGCCAGCCTGGTGTTTCAGCTCCTCAATGGCATGGCCAAGCTGCGCGGTGGTGGTGCGGAAAAGCGCGCGTTTGTGCGTTGGGCAGAGGCCTTTTCCAGGCAGAAGACGCTGGATTTCAGAATCCGCAGCCTGGCCAACGGCATGGCGGTGTTTGACTCGGGCTACATCGTCCTGTGCTCGCTGTTGCTGTTCATGGTGGTCGCCTTCTACACGAGCGACATGTCGACCGGCAGCTTCATGGCATTCAACAGCGCCTTTGGCCAGTTCATGGCGGCCACGCTAGGCATGACCAGCGCCCTGACGGCAGCCCTGAACATCGTGCCCCTGTACGAGCGTGCCAAGCCCATACTGACCACGCTGCCCGAGGTCAGTGAACAGCGCGCTGCCCCCGGCCAGCTGACGGGTGCCATCGAACTCAGTGGCTTGAACTTTCGCTATGCGGCAGATGGCCCGATGACGCTGACCGATGTCAGCATTCGCATCGAGCAGGGAGAGTTTGTGGCCTTTGTCGGGCCCTCCGGATCCGGCAAATCGACCCTGTTCAGGTTGCTGCTCGGTTTCGAGACCCCTCTGTCCGGTGGCGTTTATTACGACGGTCAGGACCTTGCTGGCCTGAACGTGCAGGCCGTGCGCCGCCAACTGGGCGTCGTGCTCCAGAACGGCAAGCTGATGCCCGGCGATATTTTCACCAACATCGTTGGCTCTGCTCCCCTCACCCATGAGGACGCCATGCAGGCTGTTGTGATGGCCGGCATGGAAGACGACATTAAGGCGATGCCCATGGGCCTGCATACGGTGATTTCCGAAGGCGCAGGCACCATCTCGGGCGGGCAGAAGCAGCGCTTGATGGTGGCGCGCGCCATTGTCCGCAAGCCCCGCATCCTCCTGTTTGATGAAGCCACCAGCGCGCTCGACAACCGCACGCAGGCGATTGTGGCCAACAGTGTCAGCACCCTCAAGGCGACCCGGGTGGTGATTGCGCACCGGCTGTCAACAGTGGTCCATGCCGACCGGATATTCGTGATCGACGCAGGCCGGGTGGTCGAAACGGGCACCTACGACGAGTTGATGCAACGAAATGGGGCATTTGCCGAGCTTGCCCGCCGGCAGATCGCCTGATGTCAGTTTCAAGGATGAAAGCACCGACTATGATTTCTCTGGTCTCAGTCAATGTGGCAGTTCCTGTCGGCGGTGCGGACGATGTCGCACTGGCCCGTGCGATGCATCTTGTCACTCTGGCAGCGGCGGGCGATTCGGCAGCTTTTGACGTGCTGGTGAAGGAGCATTACCAGCTAGTGTTTCGCTTCCAGATGAAATGGGTGCGTCACCAAGCTGTGGCCGAGGAGTTGGCGCAGGAGACATTTTTTGCGGCATGGAAGAAAATTCCGGGGTTCCGCAAGGAATCGAAGTTTTCCACCTGGCTGCTGGGTATTGCCTTGAACCTGGCCCGCAACCATCGCAACCGGGGACCAGCCAGACATGAGGTCGAACTGCCCGATGACGATCACCTTGAAGTGCTGCTCGGGGCCGATGAAGCCCCTGAGGAGCAATTGGGTCAGCGGCAAATGCTGACTGCGCTCGACAAAGCACTGGCCCGTCTGCCTGCCGACATGCGCGAAGTGACCGTGCTGGTGCGGCTGGAGGGCATGGCCTTGCAGGATGTCGCCAAACTGCTGGATGTCCCCATGGGGACGGTCAAGAGCCGCCTGTCCCGTGCCCGGGCGCAGCTGGCACTGGAATTGAAGGAATATCTCGCTTGATCGATGGAACCTTTTCCCTTCATGCGTTACTCACTGTTTGGAAGCGGATCGTGTCATGAAAGAAAACCAGCCTTTGAAGCCCCCCCCGTCTGATGGTGAAGCCGGCGACTTGACTGCCGCGGGAGATGCGCAGCTGGCGCAGCTTGATGCTGCCCTCGACCTGCTCGCGCAGCGCTATGCCAGACTTCCTGCGCGGCCCGAGGCCGAGCAGAAAACACGCGAGACCCTAAAGCCCTTTACCCGGGCCCTGAGCGATGACGAACTCGAGTGGCTGTCTGCTGCCGGGTCGGCCCCTGCCGGGGGGGGGCCTGGTGGCGATCCGGACTTGGACTATCCAAAGGGCTAGCGTGATTGAGTTTGATGTCTTCGACCTGAATAAGGAATCCTCATGACCCTAAAACCAGAAATCATCACCGGAATCCAGATCATGCTTCAGGCCGACCCGGCGTTGCAGGTACAACTCAAGTCTTGTACCGATATGACCGAAGAAACGTTGCAAGAATGCCTTAAACGAGTAGATATGAACGTGTTTATGGAAAATCCTTCACAAGCATTGATCGATGCAGGGGTAAATTTAAAAAAAGGGGCTACTTTGAAATTTGTAGAAACTGAAGCGGAAGCAATTGCTTTGCCTGCAAACGTGTTCCCATTAATGCGTCTTAATAAAAATATTGAAGCGTTATCAATGGAAGATTTAGATAAAGTAGCGGGTGGCCAAATTGATTACCAAATAGGTGATGGCGGCTACTTGGGCTCATGGCAAGTTGTACCTAACGGTCCAAGAAGGGGGCAGACAGTTTGGGTTAAAAAGTTTCCGCCTGAGAAAGGATAAGAATTTCAGATTACTTACCTTACTTTCAGTAGTAGTAAATGCAGGAGAAAAATAGAAACGTCAAAAGGGGACGCTTCTATTTTGCCCCTACATTTTCAGTATGAGTTTGATGTCTCCGACCTAAATAAGGAGTCCTCATGATACTCACGCTAGAAACCATTGCACAGATCAGAGACATGCTGGAGACTTCTCCGGCGCTGGTGTCAGCCATCCGTTCCTGCGCCAGCCCGGTCGATGCGGCAGCCATGCTTGCCAGGGCGGCCTCGGCCCACGGTGTCGGTGTACCACCCTTGGGGGCGTCTACTGGGGAACATGCAGCCGATCAGGTCATTCCAGATACTGCACTGGAGAAAATCTCGGGCGGCAAGTTCAGCGTCCTGCCCCCGGAGATCAATTCCCTCCGCATGTTTACCGGGGCCGGTTCAGCCCCCCTGCTTTCTGCCGGTGCGGCTTGGCAGTCACTGGCCGCAGACCTGTCTGCGTCGGCTGCAAGCTTTGACGCCGTGATGTCTGGCATGCCAGGCATTCCAGGTCCTGTCATTAGGTCATGAGTGAAGCTGTGGCGCCGTCCCCGTGCTGTTTCCCGGCGGGCTTGCCCGGATAACAAATCACCAGAAAGATCCCATGCAAGACATCAGCCGTCGCTGTTTCACTCTGTCCATTCCAAGCTTTCTTCTTGGCTGTGCCGGGCGTGGGACTTTTTCACCCGGCACAGCAGAGTCTGCGCCGCAGTTTGCTGCGCTCAATCGCTACATGGTCAGGACGATCGGCGAACTGCAGATTCCCGGGGCCAGCCTCTGTGTGGCGCATGAAGGGCGTATCGTGTTCAGTCAGGGATTCGGTTGGGCGGATCGCGATGCGCGGGTTCCGTTGACTCGTCGCACATTGATGCGCATCGCAAGCATCAGTAAGCCCATCACTGGTATGGTGGTACTCAAGCTGTTTGAAGACGAGTTGCCCGGTGCGCTCGAACGCAAGGTCTTTGGTCCCGGTGGCTTGCTGCCCGACGCCCGATACGCAGCCGTGCGTGACCGTCGGGTACTTGACATCACGCTCAGGAATCTGCTGCAGCATAGCAGTGGCTGGGACAGCAATGTCTACGAGCCGCAGTACGACCTGGTCACCATTGCCAAGGCGATGGGCATTCCCGCCCCGGCCAGCGGTGCCGACGTGATCGAGTTCATGCTTCGCGAGCGGATGCTGGATTTCGCACCGGGCACCCGATACTCCTATAGCAACTTCGGATACAACATTCTCGGGCGAATCATCGAGCGGCGCACGGGTATGGACTATGAGACGGCGACCCGACAGCTGGTGCTCGCACCGGCGGGCATCACCGCCGCGCGCATCGGAATGGACAAGCTGGCAGAGCGGTTCGAGGGAGAGGCGGTGTACTACGACGATCCCCGCTGGCCACAGGACGTACCTTCCCAGACCGGCATCGGATCGGGCAAACTGGCCTATGCTGCCTTTCACTTGCGATCAATGGATGCCCATGGTGGCTGGGTGATGACCAGCACCGATCTCGTTCGTTTTGTTGACGCCATCGACGGGCGCTCTGGCGTTGCCCGGTTGCTCAAACCTTCGACCGTCGCACTGATGCAAAGCCCTGATCCCCGTATCACCGCACCAGCGGCCGGACTGTCCTGGGCGCTGGCTCCCGGCTCGTGGAACCACAGTGGCTCCCTCATCGCCGGAACCCATTCGTTTCTCAACCGCCGCAGCGACGGCGTGACCTGGGCTGTGATCTACAACAGCTTTCCAATCGATCCCGATATCGGGATGGCGGATGCCCAGCCACTGACTGAAAGGACTTTCAAGGGTCTGGAGGCGGAACTGCTCAAGGCAATCGCCGGGACCTGAAGCACGATCTGATCCGAACCGCTTCATCAGATAGTGCTGGTATCGGTACGGCCTTGAACGCCAGCGGCTGGTCGTGGCTGGCACTCGATGGCGCCATGACCAAAGCTCCGCTAGGCGGGGAAAAAAACGGAGCCAACCCGACGGACCGCGGCAAAAGCGGCTTCAAGCGCAGCGTGCTGACCGGGGCCAATGGCCTACCGCTGGCCGTTGTGGTGGATAGCGCCAACCGACACGACATGAGGCTGACCGAGCCCACCCTCAGCGCATGGATGGTCGAGCGCCCACAGCCAAGCCCGCAGAGTCCCCCTCAGGGTGAGCCTGGAAACTTACCGCCTCCGTATTTCCACTTAAACAATTCATATACTTCACGGCTCGAATACTTTTCATTTGGATCAAATGAACCACCACCTGCGACGAGATCGAGTTCGTCGTCAGAAATAGCAGCCGACTGCAATGACGGTGATGCTATGCCGCAGGCAACAACGTCAGCCTCGCTGAGCTCGATACCCTGGTTCGCACCCGCCTTGACAATCAGCGTAGCTGCACTGTTGGCATCGGTACAAGACTTGAGTTGAGCCTGCAACGCCGGATCCGCGTGAAGCACGGTCTGGATCTGCGTGATGATGTCTGGTGCGGTGGTCATTGACGTTCCTTGGTTGGATTTGATTTATACCTTAGATGGTAGGGTCAGGAATTTCAGTCTCTGCAGGGTAAGCAACATTCAGGCGGCAAAAGTTCCATCAAAGCTTGCATCTTTGTAGATACTGCCAATCAAATTCACGTGGCGCCGTCACTCCTTCGTCATGCTGACGAATCCCGGTGGGGATCCGATGCCCAGCCGCTGATGACTAAGACCTTCAAGGACGTCGAAGCAGAACTGCTCAATGCGATCCAGAACCTCAAGCACCATTTATTGGCTAACCGATTCATCAGATAGTGCTTGTGCCGGCAGCCTAACCCGCTGGATGCAGTTGAATAATCACCAGAGTGACTTGTCGCAATCGTTCCCTTTGCTTGCGTTCACGATGGAGTGAATGGCGCAGCCAAATCCGAGCGACTTGAGCGACATCATGACAAACTCTATCGAACCACCTGCAACCTGCTCAAGCTCCGAATCTGACATAGCCCCCTGTGAAGCCCGGGCTGATTCGGCAAATGCCACCACATCGGGAGCGTTCACATCAATTCCCTTGGCGGCAGCCGCCTTCACCAGAATCGCAGCGGCTTCAGCTGGTTCGGCGAGCGACTGGATTTGTGCAAGCAATGCCGGGTCGGCCTGAAGCAGCGCCTGGATTTGGGTGATGGTTTCTTGTTTGAGCGTCATGGAGAGTCCTTGGTATCACGGGTACGAATTGCACAGAATGGCTGAAGACCATATTCACTGCAGCCACATCCACTTTGCAACGCGGGGGCAGAAAAGGTTCCATGAATCGCCTCGTGGTGAGCCAGCCAGCATGGGGTCTGGTAGACCCTCAGATTTTTGGGTAAGCGCACCAGATGTAGGCTGCCGCTGACCTTGATGCCATTGCCAGACGCTACTATGGTGATGGCTGATAAGTACCTGCCTAGCAGCAGGCCATCTGAAAACATTCGCTACAGGTTCTGATGGGGGCGTCTGAATGCCGCGGCTCAAGAACAACACATGCAGGCCCGGAACGACCGGGCTTTTTTGTTTTTGGGCAGCAAACGATGCCGTTTTTAAGCGTCGAAAGTCGGTTTTTCGATGAATTTCCGGTGCGTGGGTACTTCCGCCAATAGGGTGATGCCTTCGGCCCGGGCCATATCTCCACTGCGTTCCGACTGAGCCTAAAGTCTCAGCCCTTCGGGTGACTGTCCCTATCACGGTGGTCTTCACACCGTCGCGCCCTCGTTCCCTGAGTTACTGCGCCAGGGGATGCGGATATTAACTTGGACTGGTTTATGTTGTAAATCCAAGGCTCTCCCGGTATTCGATGGGGCTGAGAGAGCCAAGAGATATCTTGATCCGCTTCTCGTTGTACCAGCGGATGTATGAGTCTAGTACCTGAATGAACTGCTCA
>NZ_CALSAL010000009.1:0-72107 GCF_943372955.1 Polaromonas sp. YR568 | reverse complement strand
CACAGGGCCGACGGTCCGGTGCTGGTGGAGCGCGCTCGCAGTGCCTTTACCGGCACCACGTTTCGTTGGCTCAACCCGGTAGGGGTGGCCGATTTCGACGCCGACGGGCGTCTGGACCTGGCCATGGTCCTCACGCCGCACATCGGCGGGGAATTGCAGCTTTTGCACTACCGTCCGCCGCTGCTGGTGCCGTATGCGCGCGCGCTCGATGTGTCCAATCACCGCATGGGCGCGGTTGAGCAGAGCCTTGCCGTTGTCGTTGAATTGAAGGAACACCGCCCTACTGTGCTGGTGCCCGATATGACGCTTCGGGCATTGCATGCGCTGCGCTGGGACGCGCCAGGGCGCTGGACCGAGCTGGGCGATGTGATGCCGCTGCCCGGGCGTATCGAGCGCCTGTCGCCCGTGCCCGGCGGCGCCTGTGCATCACTGGACGACGGCCGCTCGCTGCGCGTGATGCTCGCGCCCTGACGGACGCGACAGAGACTGGAATGTTCCTGGTGAAACCCGACGGTACGCCTTACTACGTTGCCGCACAAACCACGCCCTTCGCCCGGCCCGCCTGCAGTCAGGGTACAGAGCCAGCAGGCGGGCACCAGCTCGAACAGGGCGGGCTCAGGTTGTCCAGCGCATCAACGCAGCGACCAGAACCAATACACCCATGCCGAGGTTGACTGAGACCCACCTGCGAATCTGCATCAGGGCAGCACCACCGGCGGTCCACTCGGATGTTGCCACTGCTCGGCTTAGCCTCTTGAAAAGAACGAAGCGGATGTGCATGAAGATCGCCACCATGGCCACACCGAGCACCGCCATGACCGTCCAGGCCAGCGGCATCTCAAAACTACCACCCGACTGCACCACTTGCTTGGCAACGCGACCCAGCATCCAGATGCCGCTGGCCAAAGTCAGCAGCGAAGCCACAAGTACTGCACGGAAAAAGCGGCCGAGTATGTCGTGCATCAGCTTCAAGCGGACTGGCGCTTCGAGCTGGGCAACCGCCGGTTTCAGGAACAAGTGCGCAAACACCATTCCACCGATCCACACGACGATGGACAACACATGAATGGTCTTGAGGGTTGCGTAAATCATCAGTCAGTCACTTTCATCTCATAGCAAGCTCAGAATCCACGAGCTGCCCAAAAACCACAGCGCCAGCAAGAAGCCGGCCGTCGCAACCAATGCCACACCCGACATCAGCAGCCCGCCGATCACTGCGCGTCCGTCACTGAACACCAGCCCCAGCCCAATCAACACCAGCGCCACTGCAGGAAGCACGTTACCAAAGGGAATCGGCATCACGATGATGGCAGCCATCAGCCCGACGGCGATGGCAATGCGCGACCGCCGACCAGAGACTGCGAGATGGCTCATTCGAGCTCTGGCATGGCGACCGGCCAGGGCGTAGGCAGAAGCCAATCCGACCAGCACCCGCTGGGCCCAGTAAGGCGGTAGTTCAAGCTCCGCTACTCGCCGTGGAAGGCAGAGCGCGCACTGACCCCGCCACATGGCAACTGCCAGGCTCGCCATACCCAATCCCAGTACCGTGCCCACCCCAGGCACCGGCAGCAGGCAGGGCATGGCCAACAACAGGAGCAGCGTTCCCTGGGCTTCGGGGCCGTGGGCTTGCATCATCGCCCGCATCGAAACCGGCTCATCACGAATTCCGGCAGCTGCGTCGCGTAGCCGGTGCACGATGGGTGGCGTCATATGAACTTGGTACGGGTAGCTACAGGTGGCGCGCGCTTAACCAGCCGTCACTCGGCGGTGGTTGATGCGGACTCTCCCGCCGCGGCGGCGCCACAGCGCGACAAGCACATGTGTCCCGGCACCCAGCAACAGGAGCAGTCCACTGCCAATGCCCCAGACCACCCAGGTTGCCACCGTCACGCCACCAGCGAGCGCGGGTGCAGCCTGAAGCAGAGCGTCGCTGAGAGGCCCCAGGCCCGCCACGAGCGCGCCCCAAAGCTGCGCGACTTCCGCGGGCACCCAAGGCGCCAGCCAGTCCGGCAGTCGAATGGACACGCCACTTGATGCAACGCCAGAAAGCCCACCAACATTCGAGAAGGACCAGACCGCCACAGCGTGCAGCGCCCACGCAGCAAGAGACCAGAGCGCAAGCAGCGCGATAAAAACAAACCAGATAAGGACAAACGCCATGATGTGTCTTGTAGGGCAGACGAAGGTCGGAAGTGTGTCGACTTTTGAGCTTCGGATAAACCATAGTATTTCTTACATACGGTTCGCTTTTTCCGAACTGGAGGACCAGCGCTGAATGTCCGCCGTCACCACGATTTCTGAATCTTCACCACGAAGGCGGTTTTGTCCGATCCGCAGTCCAGGATTCGCCCATCGAAACAGCAGCATTTGAAGGACACGGACATCGAATAAATCTGAAGATCGAGTGGAGTTTTTGCCGCAAACTCGAAACTCTCTGTATCAACTACCGGCTCCGCCAGCACTGCGATCGCGTCGATCTCTGGCGACGGCGCATGCCGCGTGGGCCGCATGTTGATACCAATTTCAGAAAAGTTACGGGTTGAAAATTATGGAAAAGTTGCTTTCGGGAGTGGGGTCATTGCTCTACGGCATGAGATTCACCATGCTGTTTTTTTATGTGGGTCTCGTCGCGATCATTTTTGGCATCTTGGGAAAGTTTCTGCTGGAAACCTACAAGTTGATGAACACCCTGCTCTTCGGCGATCTCGAAAAGATCGACCTGATCATCAAAGTGCTTGAGCTGGTGGACATGACGATGGTCGCGCAGCTTGTCTGGGTTGTTGCCCTGGCAGGAGTTTCGCTCTTCGTGACCACCGGGCACTTTGACAAAAGTGAGATGAAAAAGCCCGATTGGCTGGACCACGTCAATACCTACAACCTCAAGTTGAAACTCGCGTTTGCCATCATCTCTATATCGGGCGTTCATGCATTGAAGACTTACCTGAGTGGCGACCTGACACTTGAAAATATTCAGATCGTGACGATGGTGGCAGTTATTCACTTCACCTTCGTGCTGTCGGCCATCGGTATCTCATTTGCAGAGCGGTTGACGCGGGAGAAGACCTGAATTTTCCGTGGGGCCCTGACCGCGAAATTCATTCACAAGAACTTCCGGGTCGTTTCGCGGCGCAGGCCCACTGATCGTCGCGCGGATCTTCAGCGCGGGCCAAGAATTTGATGCGCATGAGACAGGATCAAGGGTGCCAGATTGGGTACCGTACACCTGTCGTTCGCCAATGTCTGCTTCTGGTCCGAAACCAGCCGTTGGCCAGCTCCCTTTAACGAGACAAAGCAAAATTACAGGAGTTCGAACTGGGCGCTCAAAAGTGGACGTAGATTTATGTCTATTGAAGCGGGTGACGTCCAGTCATCATTTCTGATCTTTTACAAGCCTGCCAAGCTAAGCATCTCGGCCCACGAGAATCTTCCCAAGTAGTATTTTGATACCCCGTTTGATGAGACCTTTAGGGCCTGGTAGGGGAATATAGTCAATCAGGTCTGGTAAGTGCTGAATGGCCAAGTCAGCAATCTTTTTAGGAACCCCAATTCTTTTCATAAAGCTGTAGACGGACTCATTCGTCTTCACTCGGAGTTTCGCCGGAAGCCCCGCAAGTTCTGCGAAATTGTTCCAAAGTTTGGCGAGAAACTCTGACGCTGTTATCCCCGTGCCCTCGCCGTAGAGCCGAACAGATTTGGGTAATGCCGTGTTCCGAATCTGCTTCAACACGACATCTCGCGATTCTTCTCGCAGTGAAGCGAAGTGATTTTCAAGGCTCCCCCCTGAGGCAAAACACGTCCCGAGCATTTCCCGGTATTGGAACTGCCGGTAGTGGTCCCTATTTCGGTCAACCCAAGCGGACATTGGGCGCTCATTTTCACAGCCCGTTAGTACTAGAAGCGTCGGTATTTTCCGCTCTGTCATTCGATTGACGAAGAAGTCGTAGTCCTCTTGGTGCTGCTTAGTCAACCGCCCTGCTTTGGCAACGTGTATCAGGAGATTGAAGCCCTCCCTAGAGTGCTTGAGCAACTCGGCGAGCTGGAGAACAGCATTCTCTGCAGGAACAGTGCCTGAATCAGCCTCGTGTAGCCCCACAGTATCGATGAGCTCGATTGCCAAACCGTGATAGTCGAACGCGCCGTAAATATGGGTCTTCGACGTGACTCCCTGAGCGTCGTTGGCGGTGGGCCTGCTGCGCCCTGCAAGCTCATTGCAAACACTGGTCTTACCGACACCAGTGCCTCCAAAAACCAAGACTCTCACATGCTCCGCCATTGCGCTCCTCCCGCTTCTCTACTGATGATCACTGTACTATAGAGATATGGCTATCGTTAGATTCGTCCTTGTGTCCGCCGTCTGGTGCCTCGTCATCTATACGGCTTGGCGGGCCTGGAAATTCGCGCTTCGACCCAATCGGGAAAACGTCTCACTGACAAGATCGTCACGGCTAGTCGAAAGATCTACCCGAATCGCGGCGACTGTCGTGGCCTCAGTGTTGACTTTCTTCCTTTTATTGACAGCGGTTTTTATTTGGTTTGAATTCAGCAATTGATCGCTGCCTGGACTTGACCTGTTTTCGTAGACATATCTCAGCATCCAGTGCGAATCTGGTCGAGCGCCAACCGGCCCAGCAGGGCTACTTGAGCTATCTAAGAACGGAAATTTATAACTTTTTGAATTGGCATGCAGCCGCCATATTCGTCGCCTGATACCGGTCACTCGCCAATAACTGCTTCTGGCCCGAGAGCCGCCGTTGAGATACAGCGGAACGCTACAGGTTTAAATTTGACTACTCCAAGCAGCCATTCGCTGGCGTATGCAGCGCTGCTCTCGACGCAGCGACAGACCGTTCAAGCGGTATCTTGGGGCTGGGGGAGGCACTTGAAATCGCAGGTTTTTCTGCAAGATACAAGAACCGGTTGATTCCGATCAGATGGGTCTTGATGCACTCATCCGCAGCCGCAGTGCGCGCGATACCAGCCCTGTACCTGTGGCTCGATACGCCGCCAGCCTTCGATGAGTCCGGAAAAGCCGGGCATTGCTACGCGGTAGAGCTTGCGCAGTTCCGCCTCAATGGCGGGCAGATCGACACCCAACACCACGCCGTCCCGCATGAGCACACGGCCTGCGCAGACCACCTCGCGGACATGGCTCATGTTGCCGCGTGCAAACAGCAGGCCGAGCGGGTCCACCGGCAAAATGGCATCGCGGTCCAGACGGTCAAGATCAATGGCAATCAGATCTGCCGGCGCACCTTCGGCGAGCACACCAGGTCCGGGCGCGCCGGTCGCACCCCGACCGGCAGCAATCGCCTGGTCCAGAAACGCCGCATGGCTCCAAGTGCGGTCGAACCCGGTTCCGTCATGGGCCATCTGTACCAGCCGCATTTCGCGCAGGGCGTCGTCGTCCTCGTCCAGCGCAAGCCCGTCGACGCCAACCGCCACCGCGCAGCCCCGTCGCCGGGCATCGGCAATTGGCGCCAGGCCGGAATGAAGATGCAGGTTCGACGAGAAGTTCGTGACGATGCGCGCGCCGTGCTGCGCAATGAGATCAAGCTCGTCGGGCCGGGCGTGGGTGCAGTGGGCAAGCGTCGTGCGCGATGAAAGAAAGCCAATGTCGGCGAGATAACGCACGATGCCCTCGGGAAAGGCCCGGTCCGCCCAGACACGCTGATAGGGTGTTTCGAGGAGGTGCATGTGAATGCGCCGACCCGTGGCGAGCGAATGCGCTGCAATCGCCTCCAGCATTGGGCGCGAGCACCATTGCACACCGGCTGGTCCCAACTGCACGTCCACCATCGGCCCGGCGATGCGCGACGCGATGTCCTCGACCAGCGCGAGGTAATCCTGTGGTCGCGGCGGCGGGCGGACGAACAGCGCCTCCATCGTCTGCCGGTCGCTTTCCGGCAAGGCGGCCAGCACCGGATCGGCATCCCCGTACACCAGCGGATTCTGGTCGCGCACGGCCAGGGCAAAGGCAAGGCGGATGCCGACGTCGCCAGCGGCCCTGGCAATTTCAGCGGCCTCGTCCGGAATCGACATCAACCCGCTGGGCCGTGTGTAGTGAACCATCATGGCCGCGCAGCCGCCGCGCACGGACCGCGCCATCGAAGCCGCGGCTTGCAGATAGGGATCGGGCGGGGTGCCCAAGGCCGAGCGCAAGATCCACGTCTCCAGCGGCATGTTCAGTGCGCCGAATGAAGACCCGGTTGGCCTGGCGTGGTCATGCGCGTTGACAAGCGCCGGCAGCAACAGTCTGCGCGGGCCGGCAGCGGGCTCGGACATCTGCTCGATGCGCTCGATCAGCCCATCCTTGAGCGTCAGGCGGACGTTTGAAAGAACGCCCGCGCCTTCTCCTGCAAAGCAGCCAGCCGCCTCGACGACGTGATCGCCACTGAGAGCGCTGGATGCCATGGCTCAGTTCGCCGTGTAAACCAAGGACCGCTCAGCCCGGGGCGGCAGGAACTGGCGATTGAAGATCTCGGAGGGTGCTGGCACGCGAGTGAGTTGGTAGCCTTCGACGACGATGCCGATGGCACGCGCCATGCGGGCGTCCTTGACATCGCCGATACCGATCTCTTTCATTTCAGGCGAGACGATCAGTTCGGTGAAGGAGTACTGCATCCGGCGCTTTTCGACCGCCTCGTTGATGAGGTTGTCATAGGCCATCGTGGACTTCATGCCGAGGTTCTGGTCTTTCGCGATCTCCATCATCGCTTTGTTGGTGGCACGTACGAGACCGGCCACAGCCTTGGGATTTTCCCGGATCATCTTCTGCGACACCATCAGGCCGTTCGAGTAGAGATCCATGCCGTGCTCACCAAAGGGCATCCAGTTGAAGTCTTTCTCCGGGTCCTGGCGGTTGAGCACCAGATTGAAATAGCTGGTGATGTTGAACACCAGAGCGCCATCGATGTCGCCTTTGATCAGCAGCGGCTCCTGGAGATTCGGCGCCATGTTCGACACCTTGATCTTGCTGGCGTCGAGCCCGTTTTTCTGGATGAACACCGGCAGCAGGCGCGTGGTTGGCGTACCCTGTGCGCCGCCAAGGTTCTTGCCCTCCAGATCCTTCGGCTTCGTGATGTTGGCCGACTTCTTGGTGACGATGGCAAACGGTGGGCGGTTCCACATCTGATACACCATGACCGGCGCCTCACCGGGCTTCAGCGAAGCGTTCTGAATGATCGCGTTGACGTCGCCGAAACCAGCGTCATAGGCGCCGCCCATGATGCGAGTGACCGTGGCACCGGAGCCTTCGCCCTGGTCGATGACGACATTGAGCCCCTCGGCCTTGAAGTAGCCCTTGTCGCGTGCCACGAAGAAGGCCGCATCCGAGCCCTGCGTCTTCCAGCCCAATGTAAACCGGACCGTCGTTTCCTGTGCCTGCGCGACGTTAGCGAATAGCAGGAGGGCCGCGCCCGCCCCGGCAATGGTTCTGAACAAGAAGTTGAGCATGGTGGTTTCCTTGGTGGTGGGTTGAAAGGGGGACATCTGTGGGAATCAGGCGGCGATCAGGTCGTTCTTGCGGTTGGCCCAGCCAGTGACACGCATCTCGACCAGAGAAAAAATCGCATAAAGCGCAACGCCAAGCCCCGCAAGAATGAACAGGCCTGCGAAGACCAGCGGGGTGTTGAAGTTGGAAGAGGCGGACATCATCACGTTGCCGATGCCGCGGTTGGAGGCCACGGTCTCAGCCAGCACCGTGCCGACGAAAGCGTAGGTCACCGACACCTTCAGCGACGCGAAGAAAAACGGCATGGTGCGCGGCAGCCCGACGTTCCAGAGGATGTCAAGCTTCTTCGCTCCCAGCGCCTTCAACACATCCTCCAGCTCCGGCTCGGTCGTGGCCAGGCCGGTGGCGATATTCACCACAATCGGGAAGAAGCAGATCGCCAGAGATGTCAACACCGCCGGCACCGTGCCCGAGCCGAACCACAAAACGAAGATCGGCACAACGGCGACCTTGGGGATCGACGAAAAGCCGATCAGCAGCGGATAGGCCGTGTCATAGGCAATGCGCGAGGAGCCGATCAGCGCGCCGAGCAGCACACCAAGCATCACGCCCAGTGCGAAGCCGACCATGGTGGTGGAGATGGTCTGGACGACGTGCGGCCACAAGACCGGCATGCGGACCCACAGTGTCTGGAAGATCTGGCTTGGGCGCGGCAGTACCAAATCCGACATACCCGAGGCGAGGCAAAAAATCTCCCATGCCGCAAAGAAGAGGACGATGAGGGCGACTGATGAGCCGCGGCGGCGCCATGTTTCGCTGGTCATTGGGTGGCACTCTCGGTGGTGGAAGGTGCACGCGCGGCCACGATCAGATCGCGCAGCTCCTGGTTGAGCGTGACGAACTCCGGTTCAAAGGTCATGGCGATGGTGCGCGGGCGGGCAAATTCGACCGGACTGTCGGCCAGGATGCGGCCCGGCCGCGCGCTCATCACGCAGATACGACTGGCGAGGAAGCCGGCTTCCTTCAGGTCATGTGTGACCAGCAGCACCGTCGGCTTGCGGGCCAACCACAGGTCCTGCAGCACGCCCCAGAGCTCCTCGCGCGTGAACTGGTCGAGGGCACCGAAAGGCTCGTCGAGCAGCAGCAAGCGCGGCTCGTGAATCAGTGCACGGCAGAGATTGGCACGCTGGAGCATGCCGCCTGACAGCTGCCAGGGGAAATGGTTGGCAAAACCGCGCAGGCCCACCTGTTCCAGCAGGGCATGCGCCCTGTCGCGGAACTCCGTTTTTTGTTTCGCGCGGTACTGTGACCGGAAGGGCTCGACGATCTTGAGCGGAAGCATGATGTTCTTCTCGATCGTCATCCAGGGCAGCATGGTCGGGTTCTGGAACGCCATGCCAATCCGCAGTGCCTTGGCCGCGACCTCGCGCCCGCCGACCACCACGAGGCCGGACGTCGGAGCGACTAGCCCGCCAACAAGCTTGAGGATGGTCGATTTGCCGCAGCCGGAGGGGCCCACCAGGGCGACAAAGTCACCATCGTCGATGCGTATTGAAGTCGGTGACAAGGCAGGCACCGCCTTGTCACCTCTGCCAAAGGTCACTGCGGCTTCCGAGAGCTCAATTGCCAGCGCGGGCACCGGAGACACCGGCGTATCTGCAGACTCAGCTTGCTCCAGACCCCCGGCGATGGCGCGGGAGACCATCACCGGGCTGCCGCCGCTTGCGAGCGCGGCATGCCCCATGGCGACATCTGTGAAGGGTAGGCGGGTGTCAGACACGAGGAATGCAACCCTTGTGGGAACCCACATAGCAGGCCTTATTGCAGCTTGCTTCGCTGGCGCGAGATCCTGGTCGAGTCATGGGCGTTCTCCGATGCATGTGCGGTTGATTGCGTGAGTCGGCTGCTTGCAGCCATGCAACCGGTTATGCAAGCGTCGTGCCAATGTCCACAAAGCACGACATTTCTTGTTCACACTGCACCACGTGAATTGCACACAAGTCGGCACGTGTCTTGCATCCAGGCTTGCGGCAGCCGCTGTTGTGCTGCTAGCTGGAAGACTAGAAGACTGGAAGACACCATGCCCCCTGAAGCTCACCCCAATGCCGCTGCGAGGAACGTCGATGAATCGCAGATGGACGTATGGAACGACCGCGCCGAATCGTCGATCGACCGCTGCGGCCTGCGCTGCGCAGACCACGAGGTCGCGCGATGACCAATGCCCCACACCGATACCTGGGAGAGTTGCCATCGCACGGGCGGTTCGGCTATCGCCCCATCACTCGCCGACTTCCCTATCAATGGCCTGGCGGCGCGCGTCTGGCCGTCTATCTGGGCTTCAACGTCGAACACTTCGCATTCGGCGAAGGCATGGGCGCGGGCATCGGCCCGGCATCGCCGCAACCCGACGTGCTGAATTACAGCTGGCGCGAATACGGCAACCGGGTTGGCGCGTGGCGCTGCCTGGAGCTCTTCGACCAGCTGGGCATGCCCTGCGGCGCACTGATTAATACTGCGCTCTACGATCACTGTCCGGAATTGGTGGCGGCCATGGTGGCGCGCGGCGACGAGCTGATCGGCCATGGCCACACCAATGCCGAGCGGCAAGGCAGCATGCCCGCGGCCGAAGAACGCGAACTGCTGGCCAGCTGCCGCCAGCGCATACTCAAAGAGAGCGGGCAACAGGCGCAAGGCTGGCTGTCACCGTGGATCTCGGAAAGCCTGCAGACGCCCGACCTGTTGGCCGACACCGGCTACCGCTACACCCTCAATTGGTGCCATGACGACCAGCCCGGGTGCATGCGCACCAGCAGCGGGCAAACGCTATGGTCAGTCCCGTATCCGCAGGAGCTCAACGACATTCCGATGATCGTGGCACGCCAGCTCGATGCAAAAGACTTTGCGCAGATGATCATCGACCAGTTCGACGAAATGCTCGAGCAATCACGCAGCCAACCGCTGGTGATGGGCATCGCGTTGCACCCTTACCTGGTGGGCCAGCCGTACCGCTTGCGCCATCTGCGCCGCGCGCTGCAGCACATTGCAGCCGAGCGTGACCGGGGCAGCGTGTGGTTCACCACGCCAGGGGCCATCTGCAGCCACGTCGAGGAATTGCGTCAGCACCATCCGGAGGACTTCGCATGAGCCGCCCGGCTGCTCCGAAGGCTCGTCGCACCGCAGCCCGCAGGGCGGCGGTTACCCAATGAGCGCGGGCTTTCCGATTGACGATACCGTGGGCGCCTGGGTGCCGCACGGCCGCTTCGTCATCGAGCCATCATCGGCCGGGCCACTGACGCCGTTGACCTTTGCGGTCAAGGATGTCTTCGACGTGGCAGCGCATGCCACCGGTGCCGGCAATCCCACCTGGCTTGCCACGCACGCGCTGCCCGACCGCAGCAGCCCGCTGGTCGATCAGCTGCTGGCGGCTGGTGCGCGCCTGATGGGCAAGACACTGACTGACGAACTGGCCTACAGCCTGCATGGCGACAACCTTCACTACGGAACGCCGATCAACCGGCGCGCACCACAATGCGTGACCGGCGGATCGTCCAGCGGATCGGCCGCTGCAGTCGCGGCCGGTCTGGTGGACTTTGCACTTGGCACTGACACCGGCGGCTCCACCCGTGTGCCCGCCAGCTACTGCGGCCTGTGGGGGCTGCGCACCAGCCATGGCCTGTTATCCGCCGAGGGGCTAGTGCCACTGCATCCGAGCTTCGACACCCCAACATGGCTGGCCCACGAAGGATCGACGTTCGAACGGGTGGGCGAGCAACTGCTGCCGCCGGTCACGACATACACACCGCGCCGGCTGCTGCAGCTGGGCGACGCCTGGGCGATGGCCGACCCGGTGTTCGAGAGGCCGTTGCAGCGCGTCCTCGATGCGCTGGCCAAAGAGCTGGCGGTGAGTCCGCAGCGTCTGCACGCCAGCCCTGATGTGGCGCTGGAGACCTTACGGAAGACCTATGTCACCGTCGGTGCGCATGAAGGCTGGCAAGTGCACGGCGAATGGATCAAACGCCACCAACCCACATTCAGCCCGGCCATCCAGGCGCGTTGGAAGGCAGCGTCGGAGGTCAGTGACGACGCGGCCGCAGCAGCCCGCGAGGTGATGGCTTCCGCACGCCGGCGTATTCGCGAGCTGTTGGGCGATGACGGCGTGGCGGTGCTGCCCTCGGCGGCCAGCCTGGCGCCGCGGCGCGACGCTGACCCAGGGGCGGTGGATGCCGTGCGTCTGCGCACCATGGCGATCACCTGCATTGCTGGTCTGGCCGGACTGCCGCAGGTGAGCCTTCCGCTCACGTCGGCAGACAGCGAACCCCTGGGCGTCTCGCTTCTCGGTCCGGTCGGCAGCGATTTGGCGTTGATACGCCTGGCTGTGCGGCTGCACGCCGGTTGCCTTTGAGCAGCTCGATGTCAACGCCGGCACCTCAACGTCGCCATTCAAGCAGTGAGGATCCGTCCATGCGGCCCAGCGGCGCGTTGACCCAGGTGGATGACAGCGACGATGTGGAGACACGCATCTACCGGGCGGTGTTCGACAGCGTCATGAGCCAACGCCTGACCCCCGGCACCAAGCTGACCGAAGCGTCGCTGTGCAGCCTGTTCGGTGTGAGCCGTTCGGTGGTGCGAAAGGTGCTGCAACGGCTGGCCCATGACCACATCGTGCAGTTGCGACCAAACCGCGGCGCCATCGTCGCGGTACCGACGCCAGAGGAAACCCGGCAGATCTTCGAGGCACGGCGGGCGCTCGAAGCCGCCATCGTTCAACTCGTTGCGCAGCACGCCACCGCCGCAGACCTGAAGGCATTGAGGCAGCAGCTGGCGCAAGAGCACCAGGCCATGCACCGCTTCGGGCAACCGGACTGGGCACGCCTGGCCAGCGGCTTCCACGTGCGCCTGGCCGCACTGTGCCGCAACCCGATCCTCGAGCGCTATCTGGTGGAGACCATCTCCCGCTGCTCGTTGATCGTGGCGCTGCATGAACCCCCCGGCAATGCAGCCTGCGAGCACGATGAACACGGCCGCATCGTCGACTGCATCGAACACGGTGACGCAGCCGGCGCGATGGCGCTCATGGAGGAGCACCTTTGTTCGCTCGAACACCACATCTCACTGCAGCGCGATGCGCCGGAGCGAAGCCTGGCGCAACTGCTGGGCTTGTCTCACTGAGTGGTGCCGGCGAGTGGTACCGGTGAGGATCACGCACAGCGGTGTAAGTGGCGCTCTGCTGACGCTACACGCGAGCAGATCAGCCTGCCGGCTTCAAGCGATGCAACAGTTCGCCGACGCGGTGGTAGCCCGCGTCACGATCCTCGCAGACGACCTGGTACCCGTCGTGCGTGAACTTCTGCTGCTGGCCCGGAAGATGCATCAAGTCCTGGCCAGCCGGATATCGCTGACCTTGGCCAGCAAGAAGATTCGGTTCTCGGCCATGTAGTCCCACTGCTCGATTTGGCAGGCTCCCGGCGCCGCATCTGCGCCCCAGCGGAGCAGGTTGACCGAGTTGGGCACGCCTTCACGCACGCGCGACGAGATGGCCGTGCCTGCCTGCACAGCCCATATCGGACGCGCCAGACCTTGCAGCGGGATGACGTAGGGAAGGTGGATGTGTCCGCCCATGACGAGGTCGACGCCGGCTTCAGCCCAGGATTGCAACGCCGCCTCGTGCCCGTACAACCGGTTGGTCACGTCTTCGGCACGCGCGACCGCCACGGGCTGGTGCACCACCACAACACGCAGCTGCGCAGGCTCCGAACGCTCAAAGAGTCGGGCCACGCGATCAACCTGCAGCGCAGAAATCTCACCGTCCTTGTGCCGCATGGGCCGCGTCGTGTTAACGCCCGCCACCAGAAGGTCGTGCGAGCAGTGCACGGGCTCAAGATCCTTGCCGAAGGCGGCGCTGTACCGCTCATAAGGGCTGCGCAGGCGCGTCCAAAGATCCAGCAGCGGAATGTCGTGGTTGCCTGGAACGGCCAGCACGGGCGCACCGAGGCGATCCACGAACGCGCGCGCCGCCCGGAACTGGGCCGGGCGGGCACGCTGCGTGATGTCGCCTGAAAGCACAACCAGATCAGGACGCTGCTGGTGCGCCAGCGTGACCAAGGCTTCTGTAACCATCACTTGCTCAGTACCGAAGTGCGTGTCGGAAATCTGCAGTAGTATGCTCATGAGCTTGCCCCTTCAGCCAGGGGCGGGGCGTCCACGGCGGCAGTGTTGCGCGGTGCCCTCAGCAGGTACAGCGGTTTGGCAAGCACCCGGATCTCAAGTGGCGCACGCATCATCGTCACTTCGCCATCGAAGGCCACCTTCATTCCGTTGCGGCCCTGCGGCAGTGTGGGTCGCACCACCAGGTGCTCGAACTCAAAACTCTCTACGCCTGCGGCATCACCCAGCATGCCCATGGCCCCCTGCAGCATCAGCCCGATCATCGACAGCGTTCCAATCGGCCGCAGCACCAACGCGGCCATGCTGCCGTCACCGGGCGTGCCGGCCATGGTGTCGTTGGGCTCGGCTCCGAGCTGTTGCAACTGCAGGCGGTTGTTACCCACGAAGAGCGTCAAAGTCCGCATGTCGCGCACCTTGCCACCCACCTCGATACGCAATCGCAAACGGCGCTGCGCACGCAGCAAGGTCGCACCGGCTGCCACAAACGCCACCCACCGGCTGCGACCGAAGCGAGCCTTGTAGGCTTCCCGGTCTTCCAGCAGGTCGGGATAGAGACCGACGCTGGCATTGACGAGGAACACGTGTTCGTTGATGCCGGCCACCTGAACCGGCGTCGGCACCGAATGCAGCAGCAGACGGACCGCATCGGCAGGGTCTGCAGGGATGCCGTGCGTGCGGGCAAAGTAGTTGAACGTGCCCTGTGGCACCACACCCATGGCACAGCCTGTGGCGTGTGCGGCCTGCGCTACGGTGTTAAGCGTACCGTCGCCGCCGACGGCAATCACGGCCGTGCGGGTCAACAAGGCCTGTTGTGCCAACTCTCGCGCGACGCGCTCCAGTTCACCAGGGGAGCAAAAGTGCAATTCACCGCGCCGCCCCTCGGCCTGCAACACGGTCTCGATGACCTCGCGCCTCGTATTCGCCTCGCTGCTGCCTGCGGCAGCGTTGATCACGAAGTGGAGCGAGGAGGCAGGATCGACCCGGAGTTCACTGGCCATGAACATCCATATCTTCAGTACTCAAAGACTTCGCTGATTGCGAGGAATAAAGTCCGTCGAGGGAATTCATCGCAATGAATACTTTTCAGGTACATTTCGGACCATTTTTTCGTGCCTAAAGTCCGTCGAGAACAGACAGGTTTTTTGCTCCGTCACAACCGTACCGTAAAGTCCGTCGAGGATTGATAACGAGACAGTTTAAAGCTCTACGAATAGCCTGACAGCTTCAGCATCCTCACACATGAGGCAGAAAAGTACATGGGTATTGCACAGATACGCCCTGTAACCTCATGCTACTGGCTGGCCGCGATTCAATACCTCAGAACCTGATGATGACGGTCTGCTTTCGAGACAAACCGGAAAACTCCAATGTATTGAACCCTCCGCCGGTAAACGGTCATACGCCCACGCTGGCTGGAATTCATTGCCTTCGGCGTACCTAGAAGCGAGAGCCGTCGGTCAACTTGTCAGTCAGCTGAATAATCCAGCGATCTGGTTGTGGAACTCAGTCTTTTCAGTGGGGCTGAAGCTGAGCGCACGCAACGTCCAGAATCAATCGACTCGCTTCTAGACCGCAATACGCTCAAACAGCGCTTGGCGATGCGCGGCATTGGTAGCGTCTCCTTCCAGCAGGACTTGACCACGCTCCAGGGCATAGAAACGCGTCGACAGGTCAATGGCGCGGCGCACGTTCTGCTCCACCAGAACGATAGGGATACCGTCGTGGCGCAAACCCTCCATGATGCGGAATATCTCGTCGACAATCTTGGGCGCCAGTCCTTCTGTGGGCTCATCAATCAGTAGCAACTTCGGCGCTCCCACCAGTACGCGCGCCATTGCCAGCATCTGCTGCTCCCCGCCTGACAGGGTCGTGCCCATCTGCCCGCGGCGTTCGCCGAGGCGAGGAAATTGTTGGTAAATCTCTTCCAGCCGACGTTTCGATTCGGCGCCGGAACGGCGCGGGCACTGCATGAAGCCCAGAACCAGGTTTTCCTCCACCGTGAGACCGGGGAAGATGCGCCGATCTTCGGGAACAAAGCCGATACCCCTGCGACAAATCTGATCCGATGTAACTCCGCAGATATCCTCACCATCGAAGACGATTCGTCCTTGCGTCGGCGTCAGCCATCCAGCGATGGTCTTCATCACCGTCGTCTTGCCTACGCCGTTGCGACCGAACAGGCCGACGACCTCGCCTGCGTCCACGCGGATTGAAACGCCCTGAAGCACATGGCTCAGGCCGTAGTGGGTATGCACATTCGTGAGTTCAAGCATGGCCAGCATCTCCAAAGTAGGCCGATTGCACAGCCGGGTTACTGCGCACCTGCTGAGGGGAGCCCTCGGCCAGCTTCTGGCCCTGATGCATCACGACCACATGGTCCGACAGGCTCATCACCAGATCCACATCGTGCTCGACCAGCAGAATACTCAACGACTCGCTGGCCAAACTGCGAATCATGGCGCCGGTCTCCTGCGTATCAGCATGGCTCATGCCCTGCGTGGGTTCGTCCAACAGCAGCATGCGAGGACGCGCGGCGAGGGCTACGGCAATCTCAAGCCGGCGTTGCTCCCCGTGCGACAGAAAGCCGGCCAACTCGTCAAGCTTGTGCTCCAGCCGAAAGCGTTCGACCAGCTCGTCCACCCGCTGCAGCGCTACCCGGCCAGAACTGATAGGCCTCAGCAAGCCACGGCCTTGCTCAAGGAATTGCGCCGCCAGGCGCAGGTTCTCGCGCACCGACAACTCGAAGAACAGGTTGGTGATCTGAAACGAGCGTGCGAGCCCAGCAGCCAGCATATGGTTGGGTGACGCACCAGTCAGGTCCTGTCCGTCGAACACCACGCGACCGGCGCTGGGCCGGATGGCGCCGCTGATCAGGTTGAACACCGTACTTTTGCCTGCACCGTTCGGCCCGATCACGGAGGTGATCTGACCGCGTCGCGCATCAAAACTCACTCCATTGACGGCCACCAGCGAACCAAAACGCACTGTGAGATCACTCACCGAGAGAATGGCATCCACGCGGGCAGAGGCCGCAGCTTCCATAAACTCACTCATGACGAAGCCTCCGTGCGCGAATTTCTTCGCTCCAGGGCTGCGACCACATAGCCGATCAGCCCCCTCGGGAAGAAGATCACGGAGATCATGAAGATGACACCAATCACGATCTGGTGATGGGCTGTGAATGTTCCGATCACCGACTTGAGAAGCGTGAGGATCGCCGAGCCATAAAGCGCACCGATCAGCGTCCCCGTACCGCCGACAATGACATTGATGATCGCGTTTCCCGACACCTGAAAGAACATCAGCTCGGGAGAGACAAAGCCGCGCAGCATGGGGTACAGCGCACCCGAGAGCCCTGCCACATTGGCTGCCAGTACAAATGCGGCAAGCTTGTAGCGCCAGGGGTCGACCCCCAGGAACGGCACGCGGTTTTCATTGGCACGGATCGCCGCAAGCTGGTGCCCGAAAGGCGTTTTCATCAGGTAGGCGAGCAGGCCATACAGAGCGGCCGTGAATACCAGCACAAGCAGGAAGAAGCCGGCCGGACTGGCTGCATCAACGCTGAAAAAGCCGAATGAAATCTGGGGAACCGGCACGCCGATGATGCCATCCGATGCGCCCAGCTCGCGGGTGTTGAAAACCACCTTGGAGACGACCTGCGCCAGTCCGAAGCTGATCAACGCGAAGTAAACACCCTTGGCACGAATCGCAATCACCCCGGCCACCAGCCCTACCAGTGTTGTTGTCACCAATACCACAGCCATCGCCAGCCAGAACGAAGGCAGTCCCTGTTTCAGCACCAAAGCTGAGACATAGGCACCAAACCCGAAGAACAGAGCCTGCCCCAACGGCAGCAGGCCGGTACGCCCGAGCAGTAGATCGACCGAAAGCGCAAGCCCGCCGAAGATCAGTGCTTCCGTGGCCAGTCGGAAGAAAAACACATCGCCTTTGATTCCGGCCACAACTGCGAACGACAGCGCAAGGCCAAAGAACAGCCATGCCAGCAAACGGATCGGGTGCCGCAACAGCCGATGGGCCAGCGGGGGAGAAGCCACAGGCGACTCAGCAATCATGTCATGCATGACCCAACCTCCCGAACAAGCCCTGTGGACGCCACATCAGCACCAACACCATGATCCCGAACAGCAAGGGGTCGCTCCAGACCGGGGAAATATAAAGACTGGATATCGACTGGATCTGGGTCAGCACCAGGCCGGCAATGACTGCACCCTTGATCGACCCCATTCCACCGATGATGACCACCGAAAACGCAATCAGTACGAAGTCGCGCCCCATGGTCGGAAAAACAGAATAGATCGGTGCCAGCAGTACACCCGCCAGGCCGGCGAGTGCCACACCAAAGGCAAACGTTCCTGCATAAACCACGGACACCGGTACGCCCAACGATGCAGCCATATGACGGTCATAGGCAGCAGCCCGCACCATTGCACCCAGGCGCGTGCGAAACACCACGAGCCAGACCGTACCAATCACCACGCTGCCCAGCACCATGACGAACAGGCGGTAGTTCGGGAAGAACAGGCCAGATACCTCGCTCGCCCCGGTGATTGGTGGTTCAAGACGAAGGGGGTTGGCACCGAACACGATCTTCAGCGCATCTTCCATGATGATCGCCAAACCAAAGGTCAGCAGCAGTGTCAGCGTGTGTCGTTCCTTGGAATGAAAGACGCGCTGAATCAGTGTGCGTTCTGTGGCATAGCCCACCACGGCCATCAACAACGGCGTCAGGGCCAGCGCCCACCAGAAGGGCATACCTACTCCCAGCAGAGCCACTGCCGCATAGGCGCCAACGGCATAGAACTCGCCATGCGCCATGTTGATCACATCGAGAAGGCCGAATATGATGGTCAGGCCCAGTGCCATCAACACCACTGCCACGCCGATCGACGCCCCATTAATCACCTGCGGCGCCAGCACAAACTGCAGCCACTCCATCATTTCAGCCATCGTTGCCTCCTGAATGGCGACCTTGCCCAAGTCACACCTGGACCGGGTCGCATCAACATTTAGAACTTGGTGCAGGTGTCAGGACCGATGGCCTGGGCTGCTGCCACTTTGCCGACGATCTCGAACTCGCCGCCCTTGACACGTACCGCGTACATGTCCTGCATGGCCTGGTGGTCGCCCGCGCGCAGCGTCTTCACGCCCTGTGGTGTGTTCCATTGCAGGCCTCGCATGGCGTCGCGAACCTTGTCGGTCTCAGTGCTCTTGGCCTTCTCGACAGCTGCTTTGTAGAAGAACAGCACGCCGTAGGAGTCTGCACCATACAGGTCAGGCATAGCCTTGTTTGCAGCCATGAATTCAGCGACAAACTTCTTGTTCTCCGGGCCGTCAATATTGGGCGAATAGCCCACACCGGTGACAAAGCCGTCGGCCGCCTTGCCGATGGCTGCGAGGTTCTGAGAGGTCACCGTACCCGAGGCACCCACCACCTGCACGTTACGAGCCATGCCGAACTCAGCCATCTGATTGAAAAGCCGCACGGTGTCATTGCCAGCCACAGAGGTATAGATCACGACAGGTCTGGCTGAACGTATCTGGCCGAAGAACGGGGAGTAATCCTTGTTATCCAGGGGCGCGTAGACCTCCCCCACCGTCTTGGACCCTTTGGCTTCGGCCGCCGACTTGAATGCGGCCACGGTGCTACGGCCCATCTCGTAGTCCGGGCCGAGATAAAACACACTGGCTTGCGGCTTTTCCTTGGACATCCACTCGGCCAGCGCAGCCGACTGCATGCCAGCCCGTGCATTCACCCGGAATACGTTCGGCGAGCATTTCTCAGCGGTGATGGCGTCGGAAAAAGACACCGTGGTGGCGATCAGTTTTCCGTTGCGCTCGGCGACCTGGCCGACTGCGAGCGTCGAACCTGAGTTCACTGTCCCGGTCAGGAAGTCAACCTTGTTGACCTGGAACAGCTTCTCGGCCTTCTGGGTGGCTACGGCCGGGTTGGCTTCTTCGTCCTCATACAACAGCTCCAGCTTGCGCCCTGCGATACCGCCGGCAGCGTTGATCTGCGCAGCTGCAAGGTCGAGGCCCCATTTCACCTGCTGGCCAATACCGGCATAGGTACCGGACAGTGGTGTCACCACGCCGATCTTGATGGGACCGACCTGCGCAATGGCGAGCAAGGGGGCTGCCGATGCTGCAGCGATGACGGTGCGAATGAAAGTCTTCATCTCTGTCTCCAGTTGTGGTTAAAAAAACGTACGGTCTACTCTTGGTCACTTTCCCGTGAAGTTCGGACGTCGCTTGGCATGAAACGCCTCAACACCTTCACGAAAATCTTCCGAGCTGCGCAGGCGCGAGTAGCAATGGCCTTCCAGCTCGATGGCAATCGACAGCGGCGAGTCTTCGGTGTCGTTGAGCAGCTTCTTGGCGGTGCGCTGGGCGAGCGGCGAAAATGAGCGCAGCTCATCAACCAGCGCGTCGGTAGCGGCCTCGAGCTCGCTGTCAGGAACGCATTCGGTCGCTACGCCCCAGTCGGCCGCCTGTGGGCCAGTGATGCGGCGCGAGCGCATCACAATGTCCTTGGTCCGTGTGATGCCCACCATCTTCTGCAATCGGGCTGAACCACCTGAACCCGGGATCTGGCCCAGCTTCTGTTCGGGCAGTGCATAGAGCGTCGTTGGCGTCACAAGACGGAAATCACAAGCCAGAGAGACTTCGAAACCCACGCCGAAGCAGTAGCCTCGTGCGGCAGCGATCACCGGCTTGCCGCAGCGGGCGGGCGCCGCGATGTTCCAGGCGAGCTTTGACACATGCTCGGGCGATGCCTCGAGGAAGCCTCGAATATCTCCTCCGCTGGAGAAATGCTCCCCTTCGGATCGCAGCACAATGACGCGCACCCGGTCATCGGAATCCAGCGCCTCGAAAGCAATGCGGAGCTGGTCCCGCTGCCCCATGCTGATGACATTGAACGGCGGACGCGACAGTACGATATCGGCACGCTCGCGCTGGGGATCAATGTGCAGCGTAAAGCCATCAAATTCGACCGGCAAGGTGGTCGCGGGATGGCCAAGTTCATCAAGTCTCATGGGTACTCTCCTGTTTGGATGGGGATTCGGGTGTGGGGGGTACCGCCCGGGCGGTCTCGAACTCGCCGGCGACCAACTTGCGGCGCAGGACTTTACCTACTGGAGATTTGGGAATTTCCTGCACGAAGACGTATTCGCGCGGCCGCTTGAAATTAACGAGATCTGAAAGGCGGCAGTGGGCATCCAGCGCGTCTGCTGCGACTGGCTCCCGGGTTTTCACGAAGGCCACCACTCGCTGACCCCATCGCTCGTCCCGCAGACCTGCGACGGCTACTTCATCGACAGCTGGGTGCAGCGACAGCACGGATTCGATATCGACTGGCGAGATGTTTTCACCACCGCTGATAATCATGTCGTCGACACGGCCGGTGACATACAAGTCGCCATCGACATCAAAGTAGCCGGTGTCGCCCGTGAAGTACCAGCCTTCGCGCAGACTCTTCGCGTTGGCGTCGGGCCGGTTGTGATAACTCTCAAATGCCTCGTCTCCGGCGAGCTCCGCCAGAATCTGCCCCTCTTCACCTTGCGCTGCGAGGGCCTCAGGATTGGTGCTGTCTAGCTTCACCACGCGCAGTCGGGCATTGATGCCGGCGCGTCCCGCCGACCCGGGCTTGGCGACTGCGTTCTGGTTGACCGCAAAGGTATATATCTCGGAGCTGCCGTAGTGGTTGACGAACAGCTCGGGCTGGAATGCCTCGGTGAGCCGCAACAGCAAGGCGTCGTGCATGGGTGCGCCTGCGAAGCCGAGCTTGCGCACCCTGGAGATGTCGGTACGTGAGAATTCCGGATGCGAGAGCAGCTCGTGGTAAAGCGTCGGCACCAGGTAAAGGTGCGTCAACTGCTCACCCTGAATAGCAAGGAGTGCACGCCCTGCATCGAACTTCGGCATGCAAACAAAACGTCCGTCCAGAAGGGCCAGTGCCAGCAGCGAGCGCACCCCCATCGTGTGGTACAGCGGCATCACGCCCAGCGTGCGCTCACCCTGCGCATAGCGGTTCTGCGCCACATGGGCCAGCGCCGCGATGCGCTCGGCGCGCTGGCGACGTGGCACACCTTTGGGCTTGCCGGTCGTACCCGAGGTGTAGAGCATCAGTGACAGGTCTTCGGCACTGGCCTGAGGCACAGGCTCCGACGGCGCAGTCAGCCAGTCGTCAAAGTGCGCGGTGGCGTCCTGAACCGCACCCACGCCAATGCGTTGGACGCGCCGCGCTTCGGCAGAGCCGTCAACAGCCTCATGCGCCACCGGTTCGAACACCAGGACACGCGCACCCGAATCGCCAAGGCAGTAGTCGATTTCGTCGGCCTTCGCACGCCAATTTAGCGGGGTAATGACAATCCCGGCGAACTGGCAGGCCCAGTGCAGCGTCGCCATTTCCCAGCGGTTTTGCAGTACCGCCAGCAGGTGGTCGCCGCGCTTCAGCCCCAGCCCGGTCAGGGCGCACTGCACAGCGCCTACCCGCAGCGCCCATTGCGCATAACTCAGCCGCAGTTCGCGGTCGACCAGTGCCACGGCGTGCGGGCTGCGCTCCACACTTTGCAGAAAAGTTCGGCCGAGATCAAGCATGGGAGACCTTTCGGGCGGTAAGCCGCACGCGGGCCACTTCCAGCACCGCGGCAACGATAGGGGTGTAGCCGGTACAGCGGCAGATATGGCCTGACAACATCTCGCGCACCTCTGCCTCGCCGGGCTCGCGAGCCTCGGAACCAGGTGCGCACAGGCGCTCAAGCCAGTCAGCACAGGACATCAGGATGCCGGCGGTGCAGAACCCACATTGCAGTGCGTGATGCCGCTTGAAGGCCTGCTGCAGGTCGCCCAGAGTGCCGTCGGCCTGCGCCAGACCCTCGACCGTATCGACCTGCCTGCCGTCGACCTGCACCGCCAGGGTCAGACAGGCGCGGCAAGCCACGCCGTCAATGCGCACGGTGCATGCGCCGCACACGCCGTGCTCGCAGCCCACATGCGTTCCGGTCGCACCCAACCCGTCACGTAAAAAATCGGTCAGTAGCATGCGTGGTTGAACATGGCCGGTGCGCTGTCGCCCGTTAAGGGTGAGTTCCACCGGGTGAAGAACATGGCGCGAAAGAGGAAGGGAAGCGGTCATGCGGTACTCCGTTCGGGAATGCGGTTGGCCAGGGCTTGATACACGGCGCGGCGTCCCAGCGTTCGCACCAGTTGGCGCCGCAACAGGGCACTGGCTTGCGGCTCGTCACGGGCTTCCAGCGACCAGGCCAGTTCATTGAGGGCGTCGTCCAGCGCGCTGCCTTGCAACACAGGGAAGTCACGGGCAGTGGGACGATCGGCCACGCCGCCGACCGCGATGCGCAGACGCCTGGTATCGGCCACCACGGCCACCGCGCAGACAGCAAAGTCACCATGGCGCATCGAAAATTCTTCAAATCCGTAGCCGGTACCGCTGTGGGCAAGGGGGAAGCGAACTTCTTCCAGCAGTTCATCGGGCTGTCGTGCCGTTAGCAGCATGCCGGTAAAGAAATCCACCGCCTTGACCACACGGCGACTGCGGTCACGTCGCAAGACGACTTCCCCCTCCAGTGCCAGCAGGCACAGCGGCAACTCGGCCGATGGATCGGCATGAGCAATGGAGCCGACCACCGTGCCGCGGTTACGTACCTGGAAATGCGAGATGTGGGGGAATGCCAGTGTCAGCAACGGCAGCTCGTTCGCAAGCCCTTGCCGCCATTCAACGCTGGCCTGGGTGGCGGCGGCACCGATGCACAGCTGACCCTGTGCAATGCGGATTTGTGCCATCGACTCACTGCGCGAGATGTCAACGAGCAGCGACGGCTGGGCCAGCCGCATGTTCAGAACCGCCATCAGCGACTGTCCGCCGGCGAGGATGCGTGCGTCTTCGCCGTACTGTGTCAAAGCTGCAACAGCCACATCTGCGTGGTCGGCACGCAGGTAATCAAAAGCAGCGGGCTTCATGTGGCCACTCTCAGGCGCTTGAGTAAGCGCTGCCACCATGTCAATGGTTTGGCGCCCGTGGCTTGCCGGCCCAGCGATTCAAACAGCTGTGCAAGCACAATGCGGGCTGCGCCTTCAAGCATCCGGCTGCCTACCGCAGCGACCTTGCCCCCCACCTGTGCGGCGTAGTCGTAATGCAGGCGCGTGCCTTCGGCTGTGGCTTCCAGCCGTACCGTGCCGCTGCCGGCCCCGGTACCGAGGGACGAGGACCCCTGCCCTGCCAGGCGAAGACTGTGTGGCATGTCAATTTCCGACAAGGCGATCTCGGCGGCATAGCGTGCTTTCACCAGACCGACACCCACTGTCACATCGGCGCGATAGCGGTTTTCGCCAGTCAAGACCAGTTCATGACAGCCGGGGATGACTTGCGCCAACGCAGCGGGGTCCAGCAACACGGCAAACACTTTTTCAGGCGGTGCGGCAATCTCGATCACCCCGGCGGCATGCAGTGACAGACCGTCTTGCGCTGCCGATACCGGTCGCGCAGCCATCGCTCGGGCCATTGCGGCCGGTGGTGCAGGCTCGGCCGCATCAATCAACGCAAGCACTCTGGACGGTGTCAGCGGCAGGCGTATATCGCTGACGTCGCCGATCCGGGCCTGAAGCGGCTTGAGTGCATCGGCAAAAGCATTGGCAATGCACACTGGCGTGCTCATGTTGTTACCCTCTCCCAGACCCTTGGCGCCCAGCGGCGTGAACGGCGAGGGTGTTTCCATGTGAACGATCTGCGGATCAGGCACCTCGCAGGCTGTGGGCATCAGATAATCGGCCAGGGTTCCAGACTGGAAACCACCGTCTGCGGCATAGCGGAATTCTTCCAGCAGCGCAGCCCCCAGACCCTGAGCGAATGCACCGCGAATCTGTCCATCGGCCATGCCGGGGTGCAAAATGCGACCCGCATCATGGGCTGTGATGTAACGGTCCACCCGCACACGGCCCGTTTCAGGATCAACCTCCAGGCCGCAGATGTCGAACACAAAACCATAGGCGGCCGAGGTGTTGACCCGGTCCTGCGCGTCGGGCGCTGCCAGCGTGGGGGCAGTCCAGAATGCGGTTTCGCGCAAGCCGGGCTCGATTCCCTCTGGCAGCAGGCCTGGCGCCCAGTGCGGGCTGGCAGCCAGCCGGGTAAAGGCTTGCGAGCGCTCGGGCTGCAGCGCATTGAAGACCCTGCCGCCTTCGAAGCGCACCTGATCGGGTGAGCAGCCGAGCGAAGCGGCGGCAATGTGCGCGAGTTTGTTGCGCATTTTGACGGTTGCAAGATGCACGGTGCCCGCCACAGCACCGGCGAAGCGGCTTGAGTAGTTGCCTGCCGCGACGGACCACGCATCCTTGGCAGTATCAAACTCGACATTCACAGCAATTTGCCCGGGCTCCAGGCCCAGCACGTCGGCCACCACCTGCGCGCAGACGGTCATGTGGCCCTGACCGGCCGGTGCAGAGGCGATAGTGACGTTGACACCGCCCAGCAGGTCAATGGCCACCGTGGCACTGGCGATGGCGCCGTTCTTGGGCCCAGCCTTGGCACGCTGCTCGGCAGTGAGCACCGTGCTGATGTAGCCCATGTTGGAAACCGAAGGCTCGACGATTGCCGCACAGCCAATACCGTAGAGCTTGCCCGCCGCCCGTGCCGCGTCGCGCCGTGCATAGAGTGCCGGCATATTGGCGTGCTGCTGCGCGAGTTCCAGTGCCCGCAGGTAGTCGCCCGAGTCCAGCACTGCCCCCGCAGCGGCGTAGTACGGAAACTGGTGGGCCTGAACAAAGTTGCGGCGGCGCAGATCGAACGGGTCGATGCCCAGTTCGCTGGCGATACGGTCCATCAGCCGCTCCAGCGCGTAGTACACCTGCGGTCCGCCGAAGCCGCGTACCAGACCGGTCGGCACCTTGTTGGTCAGCACCACCCGGTTGCGTACCTGCAGATGAGCCACGTCGTAAGCCCCGGTCATTGCGCCGTGCATGCGATAGAAGGTTGCCGGTTCGGGTGCACGCAGATAGCCACCCACCTCGTCCATCTGGTCATAGCGCAGCGCCTGGATACGGCCGTCCGCATTCACGGCCGCTTCAATCGTCGTCATGCGCGCCGTGGCAGAGGTTGCAGCCGTCAGATGCTCAAGCCGGTCTTCCACCCATTTGACCGGCGCGCCTGCCTTACGGGAGGCCAGACACATCAGCACCACATAAGGAAACACCGCCTGCTTGACGCCAAAGCTGCCCCCTGAATCACGCGGAATCCGGTGGCGCAACTTGTTACCCGGGACCTGTAAGGCCAGAGCCATCACCGCATGCAGCGAAAACGGCCCCATGAAGTTCGACAGGACTTCGTAGCCTTCATCGCCCGGCAGATACTCTGCCAGCACGACACCGCATTCGATGGGCGTGCAGGAGTTGCGGGGGTAGTGGACGGTCAGTGACACCCGGTGGGCCGCCTGCGCAAACGCAGCGGGGGCGTCACCGTACGCGAAACTCCGGTCTGACACCACATTGCTGCCGACTGCCGGGTGCAGCACCGGCGCATCGGCGCCAATGGCGCGCTCCATGTCGACCAAGGCCGGCAGACTGCGGTAGTTCACGCGAATGGCGTCAAGCGCGTCTTCAGCCAGGTAGCGGCTTTCAGCTATGACCACCGCCACCGGCTCACCAACGTAGCGCACACGCTCTACTGCCAGTGCCCAATGCTGCATGGACTGCTTCACGCCCACCACAAAGGGTTGCGACCAGCGCTGCACATCTTCACCGGTGAGTACTGCATGCACGCCAGGAAAGGCTAATGCGGCAGACGCATCCAGTCCCAACAGATCTGCGTGTGCGTGCGGCGACCGTAGCACCGCCGCATACAAAGTACCGGAGGGCTCCCCCACATCGTCACCATAGCGGCCGCGACCGCTCAGTAACGCGTCGTCTTCAACGCGCGGTACCGATTGGCCGAGATGGGCTGAATGGGAGGACCGTCGCATGAACTGCGTTGCCTCCGTATGGCTGTGCACTGAAAGTCTCCTGCTTGTTTGTCTCTGTGCCTAGCGTAGGCAGGCTCACAGGACAGCGTGAACAGGGGAGTCCAGCGAAGGACCAATTCGTCTGATGCTGGCCCAAAAAGTCCAGCTACTTTCGTGCTGCGGCGCAGCAACGGGCCGCGCGATGCGGCTAAAGTAAATCGGACGCGGGTGCTGAACCGGCTGGCGGCTCGTAAAGGTTCACGGCGCGGCGGTAGTCAGTGGGCGTGATGCCCAAGTGCTGCCGGAAAAAACGTGCGAAATGACTGGATGCCGAAAACCCGAGGCTGTGGCCGACATCGCCCACCAGTTCGCTCGAATGCGATAGACGGTCCACAGCAGCCTCAAAGCGCAGAACGTTGGCATACACCAGCGGGGTGACATGGGTGTCGCGATGAAACAGAGAGAAAAAATGCGCCCGCGACAGCCCGGCAAAGCTGGCGAGGTCGTCCATGTCAAAGTCCCGCGTCAAGTTCTCTCGCATATGGGCAATCACCTTGCGGGTGCGCGGATCGATGGCCGAGGGTGGGCGGGTGCGGAGCAATCCAGCCATGTCGCGCCAACCAGAATAACTGTCGATCACCGAAGTCACCAGGTTGAACAGCAGGTCTTCCAGGCGGCTTGCCGCCACCTCATCGGCCCACCACAACTCCAGCACGAATTCCTCGACGAACTTCCGCGTTTCGGACCGGATTTGTACGCAGGACTGCGGGAAGAAACGGGGATGCGACGACAAGGTCAGCGAGCGCTGGATTTCTGAAAGCCACGACGGTTCGATGTACAGGGCTAGGATCAGCGTTTGCTCACCCGGGGGGGCTGCGTGCGTATAGGCGTGTGGCTCCCAGGCGTTGACCAGCACTGCCGTTTCGTTGGTCAGCGGCTGACGTTCACCGCGCACCAGAAATGCGCTATCAGCCCCGCCAGCCTTGATCAGAATGTGGCAGTGGTGGTGCGCATGAGCCACTAGTGAGGCATCCATGTCCAACAGAGCGACACGGCCGAAGCGCCCCTGGAAGATTTTGATGGCTGTCGACATGTTTGCCTGAGATGAAACGTGCCTGGGCGATAAGAAGACTGCAAATGATAGACCTATCCATCCAAATTGCGAATTAGTAGTAACTCTCCGTTCTGCAAGCCGCCGCTCGACGACTCTGCTGCAAACCGACGTCCCTCAGAGCGTCGTTACTAAATCAAACGGGCCATGGAATCCACACGATTCGCCGCACAAAAGCAGCGTTGATTGATCGCTGCGCTAGGAACATTCGAGCGGTGCAATCACTTTTGGGGCATATCCGATATGAAGGTGCCGTGCATGGAGTTAGTGCCAGCTTTGATGACATCGTCCTGCAGGACGTAATAGATCAGTTGGTCGAGAACGCAGCTCGCTATGCAGTTGCAGGCACCGATATAGTTATTCGGTTGTCAACCGCCCCATCTTCTGTAGCGATCGAGATCTTCAACCAGGGTCCGACAATAGGTGACCTCGAAAGTATTTTTGATTTTGGTGTTACGGACAGAATGGAATCCACGAACATGGGACTCGGCCTTTATGCGGCAAGGCTACACGTGTCTGCAATGAATGGGCGAATTTGGGCAGAAAATCGGCCTGATGGAGTAGCTCTTCTCCTGACCCTTCCTGCTGGTTGAGTTTGCTCTGTACGTTCGTGTTTGGGTGGATCTGCCTCAAAGTGCACCACTGTTTTCGCCTAGGCAACAAAGATACTCCAAGGACTTCTCCCTTGAAAAGGTAAGGGCCAGCCCACCCGACATCCACAATATGAAAATTATCCGACGGACTTTTATTTAACCCGACGGACTTTATTCCTCGCAATCATCGCGATGCAAGTGCCTGCCCGTCATTCGACAGTCACGCTCTTTGCAAGATTGCGAGGTTTATCAACATCCGTCCCACGCGCGCAGGCGGTGTGATACGCGAGCATCTGCAGCGGCACCACGTGCAACATGGGGCTGAGCGCGCCGTAGTGTTCGGGCATGCGGATGACGTGCACGCCTTCGCTGTTGTCGATGTGGCTGTCGGCATCGGCCAGCACATAGAGCACACCACCACGGGCACGCACTTCCTGCATGTTGCTCTTGAGCTTTTCAATCAGGCTGTCGTTAGGGGCCACCGTGACGATGGGCATGGCGCTGGTCACCAATGCGAGGGGGCCGTGCTTGAGCTCGCCTGCCGGGTAAGCCTCGGCGTGGATGTAGCTGATCTCTTTGAGCTTGAGCGCGCCTTCCATCGCAATCGGGTAGTGCAGGCCGCGGCCCAGGAACAGGGCGTTCTCCATCTTCGCGAAGTCTTCAGCCCAGCTGATGACCTGCGGCTCCAGTGCCAGCACGGCCTGCAGCGCGGCAGGCAGGTGGCGCATGGCCTTGAGGTGGGCGGCTTCGTCTTCGTCGCTGAGTCGCCCCTTGCTTTGCGCCAGTGCCAGCGTCAGCAGGAACAGGCCCGCCAGCTGGGCGGTGAAGGCCTTGGTGGATGCCACGCCGATTTCCACACCGGCGCGGGTGATGTAAGCGAGCTTGCATTCGCGCACCATGGCAGAGGTGGCCACGTTGCAGATGGTCAGCGTTTGCGTCATGCCCAGGCTTTGCGCGTGGCGCAGGGCCGCCAACGTGTCGGCGGTTTCGCCGCTCTGGGTGATGGTGACGACCAGTGTCCTGGGGTTGGGCACTGAGGTGCGGTAGCGGTATTCGCTGGCCACTTCGACCTGCGTCGGCACACCGGCAATCGACTCCAGCCAGTACTTGGCAGTACAGCCGCTGTAGTAGCTGGTGCCGCAGGCGAGGATCAGCACAGAGTCGATGTCCTGGAAGACGCGGTGCGCGCCGTCACCGAACAGTTCAGGCACGATGCCGGCCACGCCTTCCAGCGTGTCGGCAATGGCGCGTGGCTGCTCGAAGATTTCCTTTTGCATGTAATGGCGATACGGGCCCAGTTCGGCGGCGCCGCTGTGGGCCTGCACGGTTTTGACTTCGCGTTGCACCGCCTTGTGGTCCTTGTCGATCACCCAGTACTTGCCCAGTTGCATGTCGATCAGGTCGCCCTCTTCGAGGTAGACGATCTGGTCGGTCACGCCGGCCAGCGCCATCGCGTCGCTGGCGAGGAAGTTCTCGGCATCGCCCTTGCCCACGCCGAGGATCAGCGGCGAGCCAGCCCGCGCACCGACCACGCGGTGCGGCTCGTCCTTGCAGAAGGCGGCAATCGCATACGCACCCTTGAGCTGGGCCACAGTGGTCTTCAGGGCTTCGAACAGGTCGCCGTTGTAGTGGCTTTCCATCAGGTGCACGATGACTTCGGTGTCGGTCTGGCTGTCGAACACATAGCCCTTGGCCTGCAGGGCCGCGCGCAGCTCTTCGTGGTTTTCGATGATGCCGTTGTGCACCAGGGCCACCTTGCCGGGGCGGGCTGCGCTGTCAGCACCACTGCCGTGGCTGAAATGCGGGTGGGCGTTGTGCACTGCCGGCGCGCCGTGGGTGGCCCAGCGGGTGTGGGCGATGCCGGTGCCGCCGCTCAGGTGGTCTTCGGTCACCTGCTCCTGCAATTCGGCCACGCGCGATGTGCTGCGCGCCCGCTTGAGACCGTCGGAATACACCGCCACGCCGCAGGAGTCATAGCCCCGGTATTCCAGCCGCTGCAGGCCCTGCACAAGGATGGGAACGATGTTCCGGGTAGAAACCGAGGCGACGATACCGCACATAAACCACTCCTGAAAAAGGGACTGTCGAACAACTGTGTGCGAATGCTACGTGCGAGTGGATTTTTGATGTGTTCGATATCGCACAGTTTTTGTAATTAAATTTCTCCAGAATACATTTCTGACATTTAATTTCATTAATATTGATTTTATGGAACAAATTGAAATCGACGCGACCGATATGCGCCTGCTCGAAGCACTACAGACCGATGCCTCGATCAGCAACCAGGCACTGGCCGAGCGGGTGCACATCTCCCCACCGACCTGCCTGCGCCGCGTCAAGCGGCTGCGCGACGCGGGGCTGATCGAGCGCGTGGTGGCCCTGCTCAGCACCGACCGGCTGGCCGCCGCTACCGGCCATGGCCTGACGGCGCTGGTCGAGATCACGCTGGACCGGCAAGGCACCGACCACCAGCAAGCGTTTGAAGCGCGCGTGATTCAGGACGCCGCCGTGCAGCAGTGCTACCGCGTGTCACCAGGGCCAGACTTTGTGCTGGTGGTGCACGTGGCGGACATGCCGAGCTATCTGGTGCTGGCGCAGCGGCTCTTCACCAGCGATGCGAATGTGCGCAATGTGAAGGCGTTTTTCAGCACCCACCGCGCCAAGTTTGAGCCGCGGGTGCCGCTCTCGGCCTGAGCCGGCACAGGTCTGGCCTGTCAGGTCTGTCAGGCCTTGGGTTGCTTCACAGGCCGCTTCCAGTTCGGCAGGCTGACCTGCTTGCCGCGCGCCACGCTGAGTGAATCGGCCGGCGTGCTCTTGGTGATGGTCGAGCCACCACCCACCGTGCCACCTGCGCCTATGGTGACGGGCGCGACCAGCACGCAGTTGCTGCCAATGTGCACATCGGCTTCGATCACGGTGCGGTGCTTGTTGGCGCCGTCGTAGTTGGCGGTGATGCTGCCGGCGCCGTAGTTCACCCGCTCGCCCACAGTGGCGTCGCCCAGATAGGCCAGGTGGTTGGCTTTGGCACCTTTGGCCAGCGTGGAGTTCTTCACCTCGACGAAGTTGCCGATGTGCACCTCCGCGCCAAGCTGCGCGCCGGGGCGCAGGCGGGCGAAGGGGCCGATGAGCGCGCCCTCACCGACCTGCACGCCGAGCTTTTCGCCATCGATGTGCGTGAAAGGGTGGATCACGGCGTGGGCGGCAATCGTGGCGTTGGCGATCACGCAGTTGGCGCCTATGCGCACGCCGTCGCCCAGGCTCACTGTGCCCTCAAAGACGCAGTTCACGTCGATTTCCACATCGCGGCCGCAGGTCAGCTGGCCGCGCACGTCGAGCCGCCCCGGGTCGGCCAGCCGCACGCCCTGCTCCATCAGCGCGGTGGCGCCGCGCAGCTGGTGCACGCGCTCCAGTTCGGCCAGCTGCACCGGGCTATTGACGCCGGCGACCTGCGCTGCGTCGGTGATCTGGTGCGCGACCACGGCCACGCCGTCGGCCACCGCGAACTTCACGATGTCGGTCAGGTAGTACTCGTTCTGGGCATTCTTGTTGTCCAGCCGGGCCAGCCAGCGGCGCAGCAGCGCGGTGGGCACAGCCATGATGCCGCTGTAGATTTCGCGGATCTCGCGCTGCGCGGGTGTGGCGTCCTTGTGCTCGACGATGGCGCGCACCTGCGCCGATGCCTCCGGCCCCGCGCGCACGATGCGGCCGTACCCGGTGGGGTCGGCCATGCTGAGCGTGAGCAGCGCCAGCCGCTGGCCGTCGCACTGGTCCAGCAGGGCCTGCAATGTATCAGCTTGTGTCAAAGGCACATCGCCCGACAGCACCAGCGTGACACCGTCATCGGCCAGCAAAGGCACCGCCTGCTGCACGGCGTGGCCGGTGCCCAGTTGCGGCTCCTGACGGGCAAACTTCAGGGCCAGCGCCGCCTTACCGGTGGATTCCACGGCGGCCTGCATGCCGGACTGCATGTTTTTGCAGGCGGCTTCAACCACCTCCGCGCCGTGGCCGGTGATCACCACTGCCTCGCGGGCCGATAACCGCGCGGCGCAGTCAATCACATGACCCAGCAGCGCACGGCCGCCCAATCGGTGCAACACTTTGGGCAGCGCGCTTTTCATCCGCGTGCCTTTGCCTGCGGCCATGATGACGACATCGATCGGGGTTGCCATGACGTTTCCTTTGCTGTTCTTCAAGATGCCCGGCTGGAGACTTGCTCCAGCCAGTCGCAATTGCTTCCGGATTATCAGCCTGCTGGTGCTGGTTCCTCTGTTCGCTGTACTGCAGGCCTGCAGTGCCGCGAAGATCGCCTACAACCAGGCGCCAGAACTCGGCTACTGGTTCATGGACGGCTATTTCGATTTCGACAGCACGCAGAGCCTGCGCGTCAAGGCAGACCTCGGCCAGCTGCAGGCCTGGCACCGCCAGTCACAATTGCCGGCCTATGTGGAGACGCTGCAAAAGCTCCAGCAGCAAATGCGCGGCGATCTCAGCACCGCCGCTGCCTGCTCGATTTACGACGACGTGCGCCGCAAACTGATGGCAGTGTCTGACCGCGTCGAGCCGACGGTGGTGGCCCTGGCACCCACGCTGCAGCCCGCGCAACTGACCCACATGGAAGGGCGCTTTGCCAAAGGCAACACCGAGTTCCGCGAAAAATTCATCGACGGCACGCCCGCGCAAAAACGGGCCACCCGACTCAAGCAGGCCATCAGCCGGGCCGAAATGCTTTACGGCACGCTCGACGAGAAACAGATCGCGGTGCTGGGTCAGCGCATTGACCAGTCGCTGTTCAACCCGGCCTTGAACTACGCCGAGCGCTTGCGGCGCCAGCAGGACACGCTGCAAACCCTGCGCGCCCTCACGGCACCGCAGGCCTCGCCCGTTTCCACAGACCGGGTGCGCGTGGCCTTGCGCAGCCTGTTTGACCGCTCGCTGAATTCGCCCGATCTCGCCTACCGCGAGTACGTCACTAGGCTGACGCAGGACAACTGCCGTACGGTGGCCGAGCTGCACAACAGCACCACCCCCGCGCAGCGCGCAAAGGCGATTGAAACCCTGACCACCTACGAGCAGGACTTGCGCGTGCTGATGGCGCAAAAATCCTGAGGCGGGTCATGCAGGCCCTGGTTCATCCCTGCAGCGCCGCCCACATCTCCTTGTCGCGCTCGGCCGTCCAGATGCGCGGGTGCTTGATGCCGCTGGCTTCGTCGTAGGCGCGGCTCACATCAAACGGCAGACAGTGTTCGTAGATGAACACATGGCCGAAGACCGGGTCCATCAGCTTTCGGGTGTGCGCCATCGCCGCTTTCAGGTCCATGCCGGCTGCGGCAGCCTCTTTGCCCGCCTGGAACAGCGACTCGACCCAGCGTTTGGTGTAGTCAAGCGCCTTGTTCACATTGGCCGCGCCCTTCATGGCTTCACCGCGGCCGGGCACGATGGCTTCCGCGCCGAGCGCGCGCAGCGCTTCCAGCGTGGCAGGCCACTCGGCCAGTTGCGCATCACCGGTGTACACGCCCGCCTCGTATTCCACCAGGTCACCGGAAAACAGCACTTTCTCTGCGGCCACCCAGGCGATGGTGTCGCCGCGCGTGTGCCCGGGACCGGGGTGCCAGATATCCACCACCACACCGCCCAAATTGATGCTGAGCTTGCCCGGCACCTCGCACTTCGTCGGGTCGCCACCACCGACCACCATGGTCGGCCAGGTCAGGCCGGGCACCGTGTCGGCTCCGCGAAAAAGGCGCGGGAAGCGCTCCATCTCGCTCTTCATGTCTTGCGCGCCGCGCTCGGCAATCAGGTCCAGCGTGCCCTGGCTGGCGATGATCTCGGTGGCGCCCTCGTCGGCATAGGCATAGGCGCCGAGCACACGCACCGCGTGGTAATGGGTCAGCAGCACGTACTTGATCGGCTTGTCGCTCACGGTGCGGATGCGGGCGATCAGGTCGCGCGCCATGGCCGGCGTGGCGGTGGCGTCGCTGACCATGATGAAGCGGTCACCAATGATGACGCCGGAGTTCGGGTCGCCCTCGGCGGTGTAGGCCCAGCAGTGCGGGCTGAGCTGCTCGAAGGTGATCTTCTTGTCGGTCAGGTCGGCTTGGGAGGCGAAGGCTTTGGCGGGTGCATGGTGGGACATGGTGTTTCCTGTTCTCCGGTGAGGTGCGGAACCGGTCGCGATGAGGGGCCGCCACGTGCTGCGTGCGACACGAGTCATCTTACCGGGGCGCTGGCACCAGCCACTGCAGGGCCGAATCGGCCAGCCCCTCGACGCCGGCCGCATCCGCCGCCAGCGACAGCACGGAGCGTCGGCCATCCGCACGGCCTGCGTCGTCATGCTGCGGGTCTTCCAGCGCATCGAACTGGCTGGTGACCAGACTGGGCGGGTAAAAGTGCCCCGGCCGCGACGACACCCGCCGCAGCGATTCGGAAGGGCTGATGGCCAGATGCACAAAGCGCAATGCAGGCACTGCTTCGCGCAAGGTGTCGCGGTAGGTCTTTTTCAGCGCCGAGCAGGTCAGCACCGCACCGTCGGGCTGCAAAGCCAGTTGCCGGCCCAGTTCCTGCAGCCAGCCGGTGCGGTCGGCGTCTTCCAGCGGCATGCCGAGACGCATCTTGCGGATGTTGCTTTCGGGATGGAAATCGTCGCCTTCAATCAAGGGCAGTTGCAGGCGCCCGGCGAGTTGCCGGCCCACGGCCGATTTGCCGCAGCCGGCCACGCCCATCACAACCACGTGCACGCCAGCACTTGCCGCCGCCGGGGACGGCTGCGTCAGGACGGAAGCGCTGTCGGAAGCGATGTGGGAAGCGGGGGCCATGCCCGATTATCGGGCGTTGCGAGCCCCGCCCGCGCGGCTCAAGTCCCCGGCGCTACGTCAGATTCGACAGCGCGAGCACATTGACCTCACCGCGGCGACCGCGCCGAAACCGGTCGAAGTCGGACTGCACCGCCGGCGACGGATGGCGCTGCGCGACAAGGGCCATGGCAAGGCGGGTGGGCAAGCCCGAGGCCGATGCACCCAGGCTCTTGCTGGCGCCGACCAGCAGGCCACGGGCCAGCGCACCCAGCGCACGCCCGGCCAGACCGGCCGCCAGACGCAGATCGGCCAAGGGCGCCACCATGCCGGCGCGCCAGCTCCCGGCAGTCGCCGCAGGCTGAAGCGCTGGCACCGGTTCCCAGCTGAAATACGCAGAGGCGGCGTGACCAGCGCCGAAGGACTCCATCACCAGCGACTCACCCGCCTGCAACAGCAGACTCTGGCCCCGGCTAAGGAAATAGTCACCGGCCCGCAGGCTGGCGCGGTCGTCGGCATGGTCAAAGGTGACCCACACCCGGCCATGCGCAATTCGCAACACCCCAGGCTCTGACGCCTGCAGCGTCAGCGCCTGGCCCGGGGCCAGCTTCCAGCAGCCAGCCAGCGCGTCGTTGACGACTTGGCGGGTGACTGTCAGGGTGGGGGCATGCAGGGTTTGCAGGGGGTTCCCAAGTGGCGAAGAGGCTTGGAGGTGGTCTGTTGCGTTCATGGTGTTCTCCGGTTTTTCGTTGATGCCCGGCAAAAAAAGGTCAGGGGTCGGTGGTGGTGAGGCGTTCATCATCTCGCTGCAGCGCTTGGCGGTCCAATGAAATCGCGGTAAGCTATTCATTCGCTAATCGCATCAATCAACTTGTCGATCCGGACGGATTTGCCATGCTGCATTCACAAACCCACCTGCGTACCCGCCCCATCTCTGCCGGCCAACTGCGTGCCTTCGAGGCGGTGGCCCGGCATCTCAATTTCAGGGCGGCTTCCGAAGAACTGGCGCTCACCCAGTCGGCTGTGAGCCGGCAAATCCAGGGGCTGGAAGAAGACGTGGGCGTGAGCCTGTTTCACCGCCACACCCGGGCGGTGGAGCTGACCACGGCCGGCGGCATTTTGCTGCGCGCGGTCACGCCTTCGCTGGAGCGCATCGACGGCGCGGTGCGGCAGATTCGCCAGAGCGCGGGGCGCAAGAGCGTGGCGCTCACCACCTTTGCCTCGTTCGCGTCGATGTGGCTGATTCCGCGGCTGGAGGGCTTTCAGCGCGACAACCCCGACATCGACATCCGCATTGATGCCTCGGACGCCGCGGTGGACCTCGATGTGTCGGACCTCGACCTGGCGCTGCGCTACGCCCCCGCCAACCACATGCCGCCGCACGCGATCCGGCTCTTCGGGGAGCAGATCACGCCAGTCATCAGCCCCTGGCTGCTCAAGAGCAGCCCGCGCCTGAAAAAGCCCGACGACCTGGCCCAGTTCACCCTGATTGAAGCGGGCGACGCCCATCACACCCATCTGGAATGGCTGACCTGGCGGCGCTGGCTGAACCAGCACGCCAGCCCCAAGCTGGAGGCCAAGCGCTGGCTCTACTTCAACTACGCCTACCAGATGGTGCAGGCTGCCCTCACCGGCCAGGGCGTGGTGCTGGCCCGTCTGCCCCTGATCGCCGAGAGCCTGGCCTCAGGCGACCTGATGGAACCGCTGCCCGACCTGCGCATGGAATCACCGATGGCCTACTGGCTCATCGTCGGCCCCCGCAGCGCCGCCCGACCCGAACTGCAGGCCTTCTGCAGCTGGCTGCAAGACCAGGCCGCCAAGACCCGCGAAGCGATTGGCGATGTGCCTGATCCGGATACGCTGGGGTCGCTGGACTAACGCCACGCCTCGACTTCGACAAGCTAAGCCGAACGGAATTGCGCGAGCGGCAAACGCAGGCGGGTATTTAAGCCAGCGGAGCCGCGGAACTGGCTTTGCCAGGCCGCAGGCGGACTGCCCCCGAGGGGCTGACGACCGCGGCTCCAAACCTGCCTACGCAGGTTTGGACGGGAGGAAGGGCCCATGCCTCAGGCATGGGCATGTCCAGGGAGTTACGCGCAGCGAACGACCGTGGGGGCCATCAGACCGGCCAGACCACCCCTTTGTCATTCAGGATCGCATCCAGCGGTATGTCATGCGGCTCCGGGTCCATGTCGGGCAGCCAGCCCTGGCTGAAACCCAGGCCCACGGTGTACGGGCGCGGCTGCAGGGTGGCCAGTGTGCGGTCGTAAAAGCCGCCGCCGTAACCGAGCCGGTAGCCGCCGGGGCCATAGCCCACGCAGGGCACAAACAGCAGCGTGGGCACGATGACTTCGGTGTCCTTGGGTTTGGGAATGCCGTAGGCGTCTTCTTCCATCGGGCAGCCGGGGTACCACGCATGAAAGGTCAGTGTCTTGTGCAGCTTGTTGACCACCGGTAAACCAATCTTGCGCGGCGAGCGGGCCGCGATGCTTTCAGTCGCCAGTTGCGCCTTCTGAACCTCTGCCAGCGCCGGGCTGGACGAGACATCCTGACCCAGGATCGCGTCTTCCTGCCAGCGGTACAGCGCGGGCAGCGGATCAAATTCGCCCTTGATCGGCCAGTAGGCCCCGATCACCTCGTGGGTGCTGCCCACCAGCCAGATGCGCATCACGCGCTGTAACAAATCTGCACGCTCCAGGCGGTCGGGCATGTTCAGGCGTTGTTCCACCAGTGCTTTGCGGGTACTTAATTTGTCCATAATGTCCCGATGCTATCCAAATTCCGTTTCAGCCCTGCGGCCACACTGGCCGCGTGCCTCCTCTGTTCGCCCTTCCTGCCGACCGCGCTCGCGCAAACCACTCCCGTCCAGACCGCCAGCGCGGGCGACAACGTGATCGTCGAGATGAACCGCGCCTTCAAGCGCGGTGACCGTGCGCGGCTGTCGCAGCTGCTGCCGCAGGCGCGCGGCCATGCGCTGGAGCCCTGGGCGGCCTACTGGGAGATGCGCACACGCTTGGGCGAGGCCAGCGCGCAGGAGGTGCAGAGCTTTCTGAGCCGCTACGCCGGCACCTACCAGGAAGACCGGCTGCGCAACGACTGGCTGCTGCTGCTGGGCCAGCGCCGCGACTGGGCCGGCTTTGCCGCCGAATACCCCAATTTCCGCATGAACGACGACCGCGAAGTGCGTTGCTACGCCCTGCTGGTCGAGCACCTGAAGAACCCCGCGCAGGATGCCCAACTGGCCGCCGAGGTGAAGAAGAACTGGTTCGCCCAGCGCGACGCCGACGACGGTTGCACCGCCGCCGCTGATCGTCTGGTGGGCACCAAAACACTGACCGGGCAGGACGCCTGGCACAAGGCGCGCCTGGCCACCGAAGCCAACCGCCCGCGCGCTGCGCGCGATGCGGTGCAAATCGTCTCGCCCGAGTCGGTCGCACTGGTGGCCGAGCTGCACAACAGCCCGGCGAAATTCCTCAATGAAAAACAGCTGGCCATCCGCCAGGTGCGCAAGGAAATCATCACGCTTGCACTGGTCCGGCTGGCGACCATGGATCTGGACAGCGCGGCCTTCCAGATGGAGTCCAAATGGGGTGTCCAGCTGACTGCCGAGGAGCGCAACTGGGTCTGGGGACTGATTGGCCAGCGCGCCGCCAGCCGACTTGGCACGGTGCCGGTGGGCGATGCCCTGCGCTACTTTGCCCGCGTCACCAGAGACAGCGACCTCACCGACGAGATGCTGGCGTGGAAGACCCGCGCCGCGCTGCGCGCCGGCAGCCAGCCACAGTGGCCGCTGGTGCTGTCGGCCATCAATGCCATGAGCGACGACGCGCGCAAAGACCCGACATGGGCTTACTGGAAGGCGCGCGCACTGATCGCCACTGCGCCGCCTGACACGGTGGTGCGACCTCCGGCGGCAGCTGCAGCAGGCCCCGGCGCTCCGACTGCCGCACCGGCACCAACCATCACGATCGCGCCGCAGCGCGCCGAAGGGCTGGCACTGCTGCAGTCGTTCGCCTCGGTGCGCGGCTTCTATGAACAGCTGGCGCTGGAAGAACTGGGCCAGAAAATCACTGTGCCCACACGCCCTGCACCGCTGAGCAACGAAGAAAAGGAAGCCGCACGCCTGAACCCTGGCCTGAACCGCGCGGCTTATGCCATGGCGCTGGGCATGCGCAGCGAAGGCGTGCGCGAATGGAACTACACCACCAACCTGCACCAGCGCGGCGGCATGGGCGACCGCGAGCTGCTCGCTGCCGCACAGTTCGCCTGCGACCGCCAGATCTGGGATCGCTGCATCAACACCAGCGAACGCACCCGCACCGAGATTGATCTGGAGCAGCGTTTCCCGATGCCTTTCCGCGATGCCGTGGTCAAGCGCACGCAAAGCATCAATCTGGACCCAGCCTATGTGTACGGACTGATCCGGCAGGAGAGCCGCTTCATCATGGACGCCCGCTCGGTGGTGGGCGCGTCAGGGTTGATGCAGGTCATGCCCGCGACGGCGCGCTGGACCGCGAAGAAGATTGGCCTCGATGGCTTCACGATTGACCAGCTCAATGACCGCGACACCAACATCGCCATCGGCACCGCCTACCTCAAGCTTGCGCTCGACGACCTGGGCGGCTCCATGCCGATGGCTGCGGCCGCCTACAACGCCGGACCGGGCCGTCCGCGCCTGTGGCGCAACGGGCCGGTGGTGGACGCCGCGATCTGGGCCGAGAACGTGCCCTTCCACGAGACCCGCGATTACGTGAAGAAGGTGCTGGCCAACACCACCAGTTATGCCGCCCTGCTGACCGGTCAGCCGCAGTCTCTGAAAGCACGTCTGGGCACGGTGGGGCCGCGCGATGGCTCGCAGCCTGAGCCGAACCGCGACCTGCCCTAAGCCGGATCGGCCCGACAGCCTGTCAGGCCGCCGCTGCGGCCTTTTGAATCTCGCTGCGCTGCAGCGACGATGATGACGCGCCGGATTGCTTTAGGTGCCGCGCCTGCCGCTCGGTGCGTGTGTCGCCGGCGACCAGTGGAGCCGTTGCCCGATTCGCATCCAGCAACGCCGCCAGACACGCCGGCCGGGCCCGCGCGCCACTGGCCACGTAGTCGGCGAGCAGGGCCGCACGCACGTCTTCGGCTGGCAAGCCGCGCACAGCAGTCAGGTGCTCGAACAACAGGTCCACCAGCTTTTCCAGTGCGAACTCGTGGGTTTTGCCGGTGCTGCGCCACAGCCAGTCGCTGAAGCCAAGAAAGTTCTGAAAGGCCGAGCCCGGCGCCAGCAGCAAATGCAAGGCAGCGGCAAAGCGGCCTGAATTGGCCACCAGATCCCAGTAGCGCGCAAAGCGCTGAATGCGCTGCATCGTGGCGAAATCCACGGTGGAGTTCTGCAGGATGGTGTAAGGCGTCTGCGGGTCATACACCATCGCGAACTCGTCGGTGTGGCGCGCAATCGGCGTGCCTCGCAGGCGTTTCAGGATGCCGAACTGGATCTCGTGCGGCGCCAGCGCATGCAGCTGATCAAAGCCCTCGGCAAAGCTCGCCAGCGTTTCACCCGGCAAGCCGAAGATCAGGTCGGCATGCACATGGGCCTGGCTTTCGCTCACCAGCCAGCGCAGGTTGTCAGCGGTCTTGAGGTTGTCCTGGCGCCGCGAGATGCGCTGCTGCACCTCAGGGTTGAAGCTCTGGATGCCGACTTCAAACTGCAGCGAGCCCGCCGGGAACTGCGCGATCAGCGCCTTGAGCCGGTCCGGCAGACTGTCGGGCACCACCTCGAAATGCACAAACAGTTCTGGGGGCGCACCGGTGCGCTCGCCACCTGCCTGCAGTTTGCCCAAGAAAAACTGCAGGATGCGCACCGAGAAATCGACCTTCAAATTGAAGGTACGGTCCACAAACTTGAAGTTGCGTGCGCCGCGCTCATAGAGCAGCGCCATCTCGGCCATAAAGCGGTCCAGCTCGAAGGCCCAGGCGGTCTTGTCGAGCGCGCTCAGGCAGAACTCGCATTTGAAGGGGCAACCACGCGAGGCTTCCACGTACAGCAGGCGCCGGGCGAGGTCTTTATCGGTGTACTCGCGGTACGGCAGGGCCAGCGCCTCCAGCGGGGGCTGCTCGCCGGCAATCACCTTCATCAGCGGCTGCGGGCCATCCAGCAAAGCGCGGCAGAGTTTGGGAAAGCTCACGTCGCCCCAGCCGGTGATCACATGGTCGGCCAGGCGGCAGATATCCTGCTCGTTGGTTTCGTGGCTGACTTCGGGGCCGCCCAGCACCAGCTTGATGTCGGGTCGCAATGCCTTGAGCAGCCGCACCACCTGCGTGGTTTCGACCACATTCCAGATGTAAACGCCGAAACCGATGACCTCTGGCGACAGCGACAGCAGCTCTTCCACAATCTGCGCCGGGCGCTGCTGGATCACGAATTCGCGCAGCGTCGTCTGCGCGCGCAGGCCCGGTCCGCCATGCAGGTCCATGTTCGCCGCCAGACAACGCAGCCCGAGGGAGGCGTGAATGTATTTGGCATTCAGGGTGGCAAGGACAATGCGGGACATGGCTCCATTATCGGAGCAGGGTGTAATAAAGTGACGGCAGCAGCGACCCATCAGGAGTGAAGGGTTACTTACACGCCGTTGTTGACCACCCGTCCGCCGTACCACCCCTCGCTCTGCTCTGGAACTAATGCCCTTCTCACCCGCTCACACCCAGATGTTTTTCAAGCGCCCCCTGTTTGCCGTCCTTCTCACCTGTGCTGCCGCACTGGCCGGTGGCTCCGCCATTGCACAAAGCACCGCCCCCCTGAATCTGTTTGGCAAGGGTAGCGCACCGGTGAGTGCGGTGGTCACCACCGACCAGGTGAAGGCCGAATTGCTGGCTTGGGCGCCGGAAGGCGTGACGCCGGGCAAGCCGGTGTGGGTGGGCCTGCAGCTCGTTCACAAGCCGCAGTGGCACACCTACTGGAAGAATTCCGGCGATTCGGGCCTTCCCACCCAGCTGGAATGGACGCTGCCGGCCGGCATCACGGCGGGCGACATCGCCTGGCCCACACCGAAGAAAATTCCGCTCGGCACGCTGGCCAACTACGGCTACGAAGACACCGTGCTGCTGCCGGTTCCGCTCACGGTGGCGCCCGGTTTTTCCGGCAACCAGCTGGATCTGAAGCTCAAGGCGGCGTGGCTGGTCTGCCTCAAGGAGTGCATTCCGCAGGAAGGCGAGTTCGCGCTCAGCCTGCCGGTCAAGGGCTCGACCGCAAGCAATGGCGGGCTGTTTCAGGCCACCTTTGATGCCACGCCGAAATCTCTGGCCGCTGGCGCCAGCCAGATCGAGGTGAAAGGCCAGACCCTGCAGGTCTCGCTGGCAGGCCTGCCTGCGGCGGCACAGGGCAAATCGCTTGAAATTTTTCCCGAGACCAATGGCGTGATCGAGCCTGCTGGCGCCTGGCAACAGGCCTGGAAGGGCGCTGTGTGGACGGCGCAGTTGCCGCTGTCGCCGCAGCGCAGCGAAAGTCCTTCGACCATGCCGCTGGTGGTGGTGGCCGACAAGGCCGCCTGGCGTCTGGAAGTGCCAGTGCAGGGCACCTGGCCAGCCGCCGCGCCGGTGGCTACCCTATCGCCCGCGCTGGAGCAGGCCCTGCGTGCCAACGCGGCGGCCGGCGCGGCGCCGGTGCAGTCGAACTCGCCCCCATTGGGCTTGCTGGCGGCACTGCTGGGCGCACTGGTGGGCGGCATGATCCTGAACCTGATGCCCTGCGTGTTTCCGGTGCTGGCGCTCAAGGTGGTGAGCTTTGTGCACGTGAAGGACCAGCGCGCACGCGTCGCCAACGGCCTGGCCTACACAGTGGGTGTGGTCGCGTCGTTTCTGGCGCTGGGCGCGCTGCTGCTGGGTCTGCGCGCGGCGGGCGAACAGTTCGGCTGGGGCTTTCAGCTGCAAAGCCCTGCGGTGGTCGCGGCGCTGGCCGCGCTCTTCACGCTGATTGGTCTGAATCTGGCCGGGGTGTTTGAGTTCGGCAACCTGCTGCCGCAGCGTCTGGCGGGTTTGCAGTCGCGTAACCCCACCACCAATTCTTTCCTGTCTGGTGTGCTGGCCACGGCAGTTGCCTCGCCCTGCACCGCGCCTTTCATGGGGGCTTCGCTGGGTTACGCGGTGGGCCTACCCGCCACGCAGGCACTGCTGGTGTTTGGCGCCATCGGCGTCGGCATGGCCCTGCCCTACCTAGTGGCCAGTGCCGTGCCCGCCGTGGCCCGCCTGCTGCCGAGGCCCGGCGCGTGGATGGTCACCTTCAAGCAACTGATGGCCTTTCCGATGTTTGCCACCGTGGTGTGGCTGGTCTGGGTGCTGGGTCAGCAAAGCGGCATCAATGGCGCCGGCGCGCTGCTGGCCCTGCTGGTGGTGATGTCGCTGGCGATCTGGGCCTTCAGCCTGCGCGGCACAGCCCGCACGCTGCTGGCCACGCTGTCGGTGGCGGCGCTGGCGTTTTCGCTGTGGTCCCTCGGCCCCTACGTCATACAGGAACTGGAGAGCAGCTCCACCAGCGCACGGCAGCCCGGCCAGCGCTGGCAGGCCTGGGAACCTGGCCGTGTGGACCAGCTCACCGCCGAAGGCAAGAACGTGTTTGTGGACTTCACCGCCGCCTGGTGTGTGACCTGCCAGTACAACAAGAGCACCACCTTGTCAGACCCCGCAGTGCTGGCCGACATGGACGCCAAGAACGTGACCCTTCTGCGTGCTGACTGGACGCGGCGCGACCCGGCGGTGACGGCGGCGCTGTCGCAACTGGGCCGTAACGGCGTGCCGGTCTATGTGCTTTACAGGTCGGGCCGTGCGCCGGTGGTGCTGTCGGAAGTGCTGTCGGTGGATGACGTGCGGGCCGAGCTGGCCAAGCTGTAGTCGCACCCCCTGACATGACCCCTTCGAGCAAGCTGTTTTCTTTGTCCTCTGTTGATTCAACCCGGAGATTCATTCATGAACACATCGAACACCAACCCAAACATCAACCGTCGCCATTTCTCCGCCGCGCTGGCGCTGTCCCCGCTGGTCGGCTTGACGGCCGCACAGGCGCAAAACGCCACGGCCGTTGTGGGTCAGCCGGCACCTGATTTTTCTGCGACCGACACCGCCGGCAAAGTCCACCGCCTCAGCGATTTCAAGGGCAAATTGGTGGTCCTCGAATGGACCAACCCCGGTTGCCCGTTTGTGCGCAAGCACTACAGCGGCAACATGCAGGGGCTGCAGAAGGAATTCACTGCCAAGGGTGTGGTCTGGCTGGCCATCAACTCGACCGGCACGAACAGCGGCGACCACATGGCACCGGCCAAGCTGGGTGCCTGGGTGCGCGAGATGCAGGCCCAGCCCACCGCCATGCTGATGGACGAGCCGGGCAAGATCGGCCAGCGTTACGCCGCCAAGACCACGCCGCACATGTACATCATCAATCCACAGGGCCAGCTGATCTACGCCGGTGCCATCGACAGCATTCCCTCGGCACGGGTCGACGACATCAAGACCGCCACCAACTATGTCCGCCAGAGTCTGCACGAAGCGCTGGCAGGCAAGCCGATCAGCATGGCCAGCACCCGCCCCTACGGTTGCACCGTGAAATACAGCGATCAGGCATGAGCACGCTGCCGGCAGCGCAGCGCATTGCCCACATCCTGCAGCACTGCCGCACCATCGCGGTCGTGGGTTTGTCCAGCAAGCCTGATCGCGCCAGTTTTGACGTGTCCCGCTACATGCAGGCCAGAGGCTACCGCATCATTCCGGTCAACCCGAACGAATCCGAAGTGCTGGGCGAGAAGGCCTACGCCAGCCTGAGTGATGCGGCCGCGCACGAACGCATCGACCTGGTGAACTGCTTTCGCAACAGCGAGGACATTCCGCCCATCGTCGACGAAGCGATTGCCATCGGCGCGCAGGCGGTATGGATGCAGCTGGGTGTGGCGCATGCCGGAGCAGCCGCGAAGGCCGAGGCCGCCGGCTTGAAGGTGGTACAGGACCATTGCCTGAAAATTGACCATCGCGTGATGCGCTCGCAAGGCCTGATCTGAAAAGAACTGCTCTGACGGGCTGATGACCAGGGGCCACGTCCCACGGGAAAGCCATGCTTGCGCGGCCTGCGCAGGCCGCTGAAAATGCGGCATGCCCCTGCGCCCGAGACCGACGGTAGCCCCTTCCCCCGCCCCCCCTGAAGTCCACCGGCGCCGCGCATGGCACCAGCGGCTTCTGATCGCCACCTTCTGCGCACTGCTCGCCGCCTGCGCCGGCCCGGCACCCACACCCAGGGGCGAGGCCAATGCGGCACCGATGACGTCCAGCGAGCTGGCCCAGTCCGACGTGAACCGCATGGCCACACTGGGCATGCGCGACAACCTCGACAGCCTGATCCGGCTGGCCGACAAGCTGTACCGGCGCAATCCGGCGGAATGGCGCAAGACCCACCCCACCAGCCGCGATGCCGCACTGGCCCAGCTGCGCGCTTCCGTTGAGCAGCGCACACCGTGGGCCGACCTGCAGGGCAGGCGCGACATCGCCGCGCTGTCGCTGGCGCTGGGGCCGGACTTCCGCGGTGACCGCGTGGCCGCCTTCATCTACGCCAGCGCCGACATGCTGGTCACCGCGCACGGTGGCAAGACCAGCTTCTACCTGACCGACGCACTCGACGCGCAGTACATCTACAACGCCGCCCGCAACATCGAGATCGCGGTGTGGATGCTGTCCAACCGGCGCAACGCCGCCAACCAGCCGCTGCTGCTGGCCGACGAGATCAATGAGCGGGAGCGCAACCTCAGCTTCGAGCGCGAGTTCGGCAAGATCATTGGCCGGCTGGACCTGCTGTCGGTGGTGTTGACCGAAAAGTACCGGCGTGCCGTCATCACCTATGTTCAAAATCTGCTCGGTGGCGCCTTCCTTCAGTTCCTTCCGGTGAGATAAGTTCACCCCCTTCTCGGCTCACTTCGTGTAGCCGGTCCCCCCTTCCAGGGGGGCGACAGCTGCGGCCCGGCATAGCCGGTTCCGCGCTGTCACTGGTCCGGGCAGATACGCTGCGGTAAAAAGGCTCATGGACCAGACACAATATGTGTCTTCTGCCCCGAGTTCCGGAATCCCTCATGCCCGACAACTATCTGCCCGAAGTCAGAAACCAGTACGAAGCCCTGCCTTACCCGGCCCGCGATCCGGAAGACGACCACAAGAGGCTCGTGCTCACCTGGCTGGAAGACCTGCCGATGATCAACCACTACTGCTTCGCCGGAAAGCAGTCGTTCCGCAACGGCTTTCGGGCGCTGGTGGCAGGCGGGGGAACGGGTGATGCCACGATTTTTCTGGCCGAGCAATTGCGTGCACTGAAAGCCGACGACGCGCAGGTGGTGCACCTCGACATGAGCGAAGCCAGCATGGCGATTGCCCGGCGCCGCGCCGAGATTCGCGGCCTCACCAACATCAGCTGGGTGCACGACTCGCTGCTCAACCTGCCCGCACGGGCTGCCGAGCTGGGCCGTTTCGACTACATCAACTGCAGCGGCGTGCTGCACCACCTGGCCGACCCGGACCTCGGCCTGAAGGCGCTGCTGAGCGTGCTGAAGACGGGTGGTGCAAAACCCGGCCAACAACATGGTGCGATTGGCCTGATGGTCTACGCCTCGCTGGGCCGCCTCGGCGTGTACCAGATGCAGACACTGATGCGCATGGTCAACGACCGACCTGGCGAGGCGCCGCTGGACATCCCGCGCAAGATCGCCAACACCCGCGACCTGCTGGCCAGCCTGCCGCCGACCAACTGGTTCATGCGGGGCGAGGACCTGCACCACGACCACAAGCTGGGCGACGCCGGCATTTACGACCTGCTGCTGCATTCACAGGACCGCGCCTACACCGTGGGCGAGCTGTATGACTGGCTCGGCGGCCACGGTCTGTTCCTGAACTTCAGCGATGTGCAGCGCGGCCGCGCGCCCTACCTGCCGCACATGGTGCTGGGCCACAAGCCACCGGCCATGGCACCGGCCCTGCGCAAGCTGCCGCCGCGCCAGCAGCACGAGATGGCCGAGCTGATGATCGGCAACCTGATCACCCACTCGCTTTACCTCACCCAGAACGCGGCCTGCACCGCGCCCTATGGCGATGCGCAGTACATCCCCTTTTTCTATCACGAGCCACTGACTGGGGAGCTGGCCGCGCAGGTGTTCGGCAGCAACCGTGGCCAGCCTTTTGTGCTGCGCCACCAGCACTCCGGCGTATCGCTGACCGTGAACCCGGGTCGCTATGGGCCGCAACTGCTGCGGTTGATTGACGGTCAGAAGAGTTTTGGTGAAATTTTTGATGCCTTCCGCGCGGCCTGGCAGGGCAAAGCCGCTGCGCCCGACAACGCCGCGCTGTTTGCCGACTTCGCCGAATGCTACGAAACCCTCAACGCGCTGGAGCGGCTGCTGCTGCGGCATCCCGACGCATCGCGCTGAAAACCCGACCCCGAAAACCGCCTACTCGCTGCTATGCTGCATCCGTCACCCTGAACCCGAAACCCTGATTCAACATGTTCGCACCCCTTCAAAACGACACCTTTCTTCGCGCCTGCCTGCGCCAGGCCACCGATCACACCCCCGTCTGGCTAATGCGCCAGGCCGGCCGCTACCTCCCCGAATACCGCGCCACCCGGGCCAAGGCCGGCAGCTTCATGGGCCTCGCGACCAACACCGACTACGCCACCGAAGTCACGCTGCAGCCGCTGGACCGCTACCCGCTCGATGCCGCCATCCTGTTCAGCGACATCCTCACGGTGCCCGACGCCATGGGTCTGGGCTTGTCGTTCGCCCTCGGCGAAGGCCCGAAGTTCGCCACCGCCGTGCGTGACGAAGCCGCCGTGGCCAAGCTCGAAGTACCCGACATGAACAAGCTGCGCTATGTGTTCGATGCGGTCACCTCGATCCGCAAGGCGCTCAATGGCCGGGTGCCCCTGATCGGTTTTTCGGGCAGCCCGTGGACGCTGGCCTGCTACATGGTGGAGGGCGCTGGCTCTGACGACTATCGCCTCGTCAAGACCATGATGTACCAGCGGCCTGACCTGATGCACCGCATGCTGGCTGTCAACGCAGACGCCGTGGCCACGTACCTCAACGCCCAGATCGACGCTGGTGCGCAGGCGGTGATGATTTTTGACAGCTGGGGCGGCGTGATGGCCGACGCGGCTTTCCACACCTTCAGCCTCACCTACACAAAACGCGTACTGGCTCAGCTCAAGCGCGAGCACGACGGCGTGAAGATCCCCCGGCTGGTCTTCACCAAAGGCGGCGGCCAATGGCTCGAAAGCATGGCCCCGCTGGACTGCGAGGTGCTGGGTCTGGACTGGACCGTCAACCTCGCGCAGGCCCGTGCCCGGGTGGGCGAAGACAGCCCCGACGGCAAGCCCGGCAAGGCCCTGCAGGGCAACCTGGACCCCAACGTGCTGTTCGCAGGGCCCGAGCAGATTGAAGCTGAAGCGGTGCAATTGCTGGAAAGCTTCGGCACGCCCCACACCAACAAGTCACGCGGCGGTGCCACGCACATTTTCAACCTCGGTCATGGCATCAGCCAGTTCACCCCGCCAGAGAGCGTTGAAACCCTGGTGCGCGCAGTACACACTCACTCTCGCAAGATGCGCGCTGCAGCGGGCTGACCGCAAGTTGTGACAAGAGCAGGCTGGCGCATTGACATTGGTTCTGCGCCGGTTTTGCCCCGCGATTAGCACAAATCAGGCCTTCGGCGGGCGGACTTATGCACAAAATTTGTGCTGCGGTGCACTAGGGGAGAAAACCCGGAACACCCTATGCTATGAAAGCCATAGCGCACCTAAGTGCTTGATTTATATAGCTTCCCTGCGCTGCTTTTTTTGCGGGCAGTTTAGACAAATCCTTGATTTACAAGGCCTCCGGGCGCCCCGGGGTCAAACTATCAACAAAGTTATCCACAGAAAATCTGGACATCTCTAAAGCGTTGAAAAATCAACGACTTAGCGCGTTGTTTGTATGTGATGTTTAAGAATTAAACACAACTAGTTACTTCGGATGACCTTCTGGTACCAGATTGTGGTGGCCACACCGGCGCACAGCGCGGTGGCCGGGCCGCTGACCTACAAAAGTGGGCAAGCACTTGCGCCGGGCGCACTGGTACGGGTCCCGCTGGGCAAGCGCGAGGTGCTGGGCGTGGTCTGGGGCAGCCTGCAAGGGAGCGGCGACCTGCCGGAAAGTCAGGCCCGCGCCATCGCCGGCGTGCTCGAGGGCCTGCCCCCACTGCCGGCCACCTGGCGCCAGCTGATCGGGTTTACCGCCAGCTATTACCAGCGCTCGCTGGGCGAGGTGGCCCTGGCCGCCTTGCCGCCGCAATTGCGCGACCTGAGCAGCGAGCAGCTGGCCCGGCGCCTGAAACGGCCCGTGGCCGACACCAGCTACACCCCCGACGCCGCAGCGAACGCCCTCAGCGCCGTGACGCTGAGCACCGAGCAGGCGGCTGCGCTGGCCGAATTTGCCGCCGACACCCGTCCGGCGCTGCTGTTCGGCGCCACCGGCAGCGGCAAGACCGAGGTGTATCTGCGCGCCGCCGCGCAGGTGCTGGAGAGCGACCCGCAGGCCCAGGTGCTGGTGATGGTGCCGGAGATCAACCTCACGCCGCAGCTGCAGCAGCGCTTTGAGACCCGCTTTGCCCACCTCGGCAGGGAGCGGGTGGTGGCCCTGCACAGCGGGCTCACGCCGGCGCAGCGGCTCAAGAGCTGGCTGTCGGCGCACACCGGCCATGCCCGGCTGGTGCTGGGAACCCGCATGGCGGTGCTGGCGCCGCTGCCGCGTCTGCGGCTCATCGTGGTCGACGAGGAACATGACCCGAGTTACAAGCAGCAGGAAGGCGCCCGCTACTCGGCGCGCGACCTCGCGGTGTACCGCGCCAAGCTGGAAACGGAAGACGCCGGGGTGCCCTGTCGCGTGCTGTTGGGCTCCGCCACGCCGTCGCTGGAAAGCTGGCAGGCCACACTCACGGGCCGCTACCAGCGCTTGACCCTGAATGACCGGATAGATGGAGCCCCCACGCTTGTCGCTTCGCGTACTGCGCTGCCCCCCGAGGGGGCCGCCCGCCTGTGGCCCGGCAAAGCCGGTTCCACGGCTCATGCTGATGGAATACCCTCCTCCACGCTTGTCCCTTCGCCTGATGCGCTGCCTGTGAAGGGGGGTCTGCCTGTCGTTCGCAGAGTGGACATGAACCACCAGCCCAAGCACTGCACCGTCGCGCCACCGCTGCTCGACGCCATCACGCAGCGCGTGGCGCGTGGCGAACAGTCGCTGATCTTTCTGAACCGGCGCGGCTATGCACCGGTGCTGGCCTGCCACGACTGCGGCTGGAAAAGCGAGTGCCCGCACTGCAGCGCGTTCCGGGTGTTCCACAAGATCGACCGCACGCTGCGCTGCCACCACTGCGGCTACACCGAGCGGGTGCCGCGCGCTTGCCCCGGCTGCGGCAATATTGACATCGCGCCGGTCGGGCGCGGTACCGAGCGGCTGGAGGAACACCTGGCCGAGTTGCTGGCCGGTGTGGAGCGGCCGGGCGGCGGCCCCGTGCGGATAGCGCGGATCGACGCCGACAGCACGCGCCTCAAAGGCGCGCTCGAATCGCAGCTGGCCAGCGTCCATGCCGGTGAAGTCGAGGTTCTGGTCGGCACGCAGATGATTGCCAAGGGCCACGACTTTCGCCACATCACGCTGGTGGCCGCCATCAACCCCGACGGTGCCCTTTTTTCCAGCGACTTTCGCGCGCCGGAGCGACTGTTCAGCCTGCTGATGCAGGCAGGCGGGCGGGCCGGTCGTGACGCACGCCACAGCGCCGCCAGCGAGATGTGGGTGCAGACCTTTCACCCGACGCACCCGCTGTTCGAGTGCCTGAAAAAGCACGACTACCCGGCCTTTGCTGCACAGCAACTGGAGGAACGGCAGGCCGCCGGCATGTCGCCCTTCGGCTTTTCAGCCCTGATACGCGCCGAGGCGAAGTCGCAGGATGTGGCCCAAGGCTTTCTCAATGCCGCTGCTGCCGCGGCCAGCGCACAGCAGATCACCGCCCATGACCAGGTCAGCGCCTACCCGGCGGTGCCGATGACAATCCAGCGCGTGGCCAACATCGAGCGCGCACAGATGCTGGTGGAGAGCGCGTCGCGCAAAGCGCTGCAGCACTTTCTGGCGGCATGGCAGCCGCTGCTGTTCGAGACCCGCGCCCAGCCTGAACACAAAAGCCTGATCCGCTGGGCGATTGATGTGGACCCGATTGCCATCTAGGGAAACCGTCCCCTCGCGTGCCATGAATAGGCGCACGCCATCCAACCGCTCTTGCTCGCATCCTGTCCGCGTCTTGCAAGTATCCTGTCCTTAAACTGGTGCCCATGAAGCCACCCGTCCGACCCGCCGTCCTCGCCAGCCCCGACTACCCGTTCTCGCCAGTGGATGCCGCCATCAAGCTGGACCAGAACGAATCGGCTGAGGACTTTCCGGCCCCACTGAAGGCGCTCGTGCTGGAGCGTCTGGCACAGCAGGACTGGCACCGCTACCCGGATCTGAACTCGGACCGCCTGCGCGCAGCCATCGCGTCGCACGACAGCTGGCCCGCCCCTGGCGTGGTGGTCACCACCGGCAGCAATGTGCTGATTTCGCTTCTGATCCAGATGAGTGCACTCGAAGGCCGGGTGATCACCGTCAAGCCCAACTTCGCCCTTTATGGACTGGACGCGCGGCTGCTGGGGGCAGCGCTGACCGAGGTGCCCTTGAAGGTCGACTACACCATCGACGTGGACGCCGTTATCGACGCACTCACCAGCACGTTGCCAAGCGATGGGCCCACCCGCAGCGCCCCGGCCGGCGTGATTTATGTTCCCCGCCCTCACGCACCCACCGGCTCGCTGGTGGCGCTGCAGGATCTGGAGCGTCTGGCTGACGCATCCACCGGCTGGCTGCTGGTGATTGACGAGGCCTACCACCAATTCTGCGGAACAGATGCCACAGCGCTGGCCCGGCGCTACCCGCACGTGGTCCTGCTCAGAACCTTCTCCAAGGCGTGGGGGCTGGCCGGTGTCCGTCTGGGCTATGCGCTGGCGTCAGACCATATTGCCGCGCAGTTGCAGAAGCTGGTGCCGCCCTTCGCGGTGTCGGTGATGCAGACCATCTGCGCCGAAGTGGCGCTGGCGCACCCGGGCTACATGCACGATCGCGTGGCGGCCACCCTGGCCGAACGCGAGCGGGTGAGCGCCGCGCTCGCCGACTATCCGTCGTGGCAGGTGATTCCGTCGCACGGCAACTTTCTGCTGATTCGCACGCCCGATGCCGCAGCGGCCTTCAACGCGCTGCTGGCGCGCGGCGTGCTGGTTCGCCGGCAGGACAGCCACCCCGGGCTGGAGGGATGCATCCGGGTCAGCATCGGAACGCGGGCAGACAACGACGCGTTCCTGAAGGCGGCAGGCGTGGGCGCAAGCCGCTGATTGCCCTAGCCAGTCAACCCACGCGCTGTTGCCGAGGGTGTTGTCTCAGTGGTCTCACCGGTATTTGGCGGCCGAGATGAACTGGTTGAAGGTTTCGCACCAGACGATCACCGTGGTGTAGCGCGAGACATCCACCGACTCGGCCACCGGCAGCAGGAAATTCTCGAAGGTCTTGATGTCACCAACGCGCACCATGCCGGGCTTGAGGCGCTTGAAGTCGTCTTCAGTCTCGACAAACTCGGTGGACAGATAGAGCTTGTAGTCGGGCCCCGGGGCCAGCTTGCCCACAAACCCGATGCTGCGCGCGCTCACCGACACCACACCTTCGCCCCAGTGCAGCGGGTCGCTGTCCTTGAGGTCGCGGCGGAACTCCCCCTTGTACATGGCACTGCGGGCCTCGGCCGACACATCGGCCGTCGAGGGGCCTGTGGGCGCAACGAGGATGGGCAAGGCATAGATGCCAAGACCAAAACCGATGGCCAGCGCGAGCAGGTGGGACAGCGTGAGAAAAAGTTTTTTCATGTCTTCATAGTCGGATGTCAGCGCCGAAACTTACTGGCACGGCTGCGCGGCTCAGGTCAACACCGCCACAGCCGCCGAGAAGCTGAAGAAGGCCAGCACGGTCGACAGCAGGATGATGCGTGCGATGCGACCGTTGTCGGCACCAAAGCGCTCGGCCAGCAGGGCCACGTTGCTGGCACTGGGCAGCGCAGCGACCAGCACGATCACCGTCAGTGCAAAAGGCTGGATGGGCACGCCAACAGCCATTGCCGCCAGACCGACGCCGCCCACCAGCAAGGGGTGCAGCACCAGCTTGATCAGCGCCACGGGCACATAGTCTTTCAGCGGTGTCGGCTGCTGGTTGTTCATCTGCGAGCGCGCCAGCACCGCGCCGATGGTGAAGAGCGCCACCGGCGACGCTGCATCGGCCAGCAAGCCCACGGTCTGCATCACCGGGCCGGGCAGCACCACCCCGAAGCCGGACGACAGACCGCCCAGCACAATCGCCCAGGGCATAGGGTTCATGGCCACGCCCTTGAGCGCATTCGCGGCCGCTGTCTCGGCGCCATGCACATCGGCCGAATCGAGGCGCGAAAGCGCAATGCACAGCGAGCTGGTGATCAGCAGGTCCACCACGATGGTGACGATGGCCGGCCCCGCCGCTTGCGCGCCCAGCAGCGCCACCAGCAGCGGCACACCCATGAAGCCGGTGTTGGGAAACGAAGCCACCAGCGCACCAAATGACGCATCGTTCCAGCCGATGCGGCCCTTGCGCGTGACGGCGATGGTGAGCGCCACCATCACCAGCGCGCACAGCAGGTAGACGGCAGCCAGACTGAAATCCAGCAACTGCGCAATCGGCGTACTTGAACCAAAGCGGTACAGCATGCAGGGCAGCGCGAAATACAGCACAAAGGTGTTGAGCCCCGGAATCGCGACCTGTGGCAGCCACGCCCGGCGCGCCGCGACATAGCCGCACAGCACCAGCGCGAAGAATGGGAAGGTCACCAGAAGAATGGACAGCACAGGATCGCCTGAAATTAAAAGAGCATGAGGCACGCAGCCAGCGGCACAACCGCCAACGGCAGCGGCGACTGGGTTTTCAGTTTCCCGACATTGTCGGGCGTCATGGGCTCTTTGGTCACCATGATGCACGCCTCGCAGCCGTGCTCGTCAGCCAGCCTGGCGGCTTTGAGGACATCCTTGTCCAGTACCTCATTCCGGTATTTCACCTCAACGCCAATGCGGGTGGAACCTAAATCCACGATGAAGTCGAGTTCGTCGTTGTTGCGCCGCCAGTAACCGAGCTCGACCAGACCAGGCCAGCGCCTGAGGTGATTGGCAACCACATTCTCTGCATAAGCGCCCATGAGCGTCGGGTCGGCGACCATCTGCTCTTGGCTCAACTTCATCACCGCATTGCGTACTGCCAAGTCCACCAGATAGGTTTTAAAGTTGCCCGCTTTGGGCGTTGACTTGGTGCTGGTGTGCTTGTGCAGTCGCCAAACCAGATCGGTTGCTTCGAGGAGGGGAAAATAATTCTCAATTGTGCTGCGTGCCAGTGCAATTTCACTGCTGAGCTGAGACAGGTTGGTTTCGCGACCCGGGTCTTTGAGCAAGCCCAGATAGAAGCGGCGCAGCATCTCGGGTTTGCGGAATTCAGCAGCTACCAGCAAGTCTTCGAAGATGACGCGTTCGACCTGGTTTTGGTAAAGATATTCCTGTTTCGCGAGAAGTGTCGGCAGGTTCCAAACCTCAGGAAAACCACCTTCGAAAAAATAGTCTTCTAGCTTCATCACCCTATCGGTGGACGCATAAATCCCCGACGAACCGGAAATTACCGTGTTATCACTCAAAAAGTGAACCATGTCAGCCGGCGAGACACCTTCGCCCCGCAGTCGATATCCGATTCTTCGAAGGACCTGAGTAAGTTCGATGAGGTTAGTTTGTGCTTTATTGAAATTTGAATCGCTTCGGAATCTCTCCATAGCGGCGCCGACTATTCGTGTGGGGCTCAAAGAAGCCCATTCCCGAAAACTAAACGGCAACACATGAAAATCTTTCACCCGACCCAGCAAGCTCTCTCGTGACTTCTTGAAGATAGGCGCACTCGCTGAACCCGACACCACAAAACGCACAGGGGTCTTCAGGTCATAGAACTTTTTGAGATACAGCTCCCAACGCGGAAAGCGCTGAATCTCATCAAGAAAGAGATAGGTCACCCCGTTCCTCGAAGCCTCCACTGCCGTCGCCACCAGTTCATTGAAGAATTTGTCCTGGTTGAAACCGGGAATTTCGAGGCCTGGGTCTTGCATCGAAAAATAAACGATTCGACTGGCCTGCGCCTGGGGGTCCGGCGCGTCCTTGATCAGCTGCTGGATGCACTGCTGGAGCAAGGTGCTTTTGCCCACACGGCGCGGACCGGTGACCGAAACCATTTGTGGCAGCTGTTTGACGTCAGCGTAAAGCTCGTCAAATACGTCGCGCCGAAACTCTGGAAGCCCGACAAACGCCTGCCCGAGATCACCCCACCACAGGTTGTATGCCTGTAGGATGGCATGCTTGGCAAAAAGACTGGATGTAATCTCAGGCATGGCGAAAATTATGCATATTTGATGTTATAAAGTCAAATATTCATATTTACTACCTTTTCTCTCCCAGCCTTGCTTGACGCGCCCGACATGGCTCGCGGCCTGCTTCTCCAGCTTCCTCTCCCACTGCATACCCGCGAATCCATCCCCTATGTCCGCAGGCCTGAACCTCGCCCAACAAGAAGCCGTCAATTACCTGCACGGCCCCTGCCTGGTGCTGGCCGGTGCAGGTTCGGGCAAGACGCGTGTCATCACGCACAAGATTGGCCGGCTGATCCAGGCGGGCATGAAGCCCGAGCAGATTGCCGCCATCACCTTCACCAACAAGGCCGCCGCCGAGATGCGCGAACGCGCCAAGGGCCTGATCGGCAAACCGGCCAAGGGCGTGGTGATCTGCACCTTTCATGCGCTGGGCGTGCGCATGCTGCGGCAGGACGGCGCTGCGCTGGGCCTCAAGCCCCAGTTCTCTATTCTCGACAGCGACGATGTCACCAGCATCCTGAAAGACGCCGGCGGCACCACCGACGCGGCCACCGCGCGCCAGTGGCAGTGGACCATCAGCCTCTGGAAGAACATGGGGCTCAACGCTGCCCAGGCCGAAGCGCAGGCCAGCGGCGATGAGGAAACCCTGATCGCCCGCATCATGGCCCGCTACGAAGAGCGCCTCTCGGCCTACCAAAGCGTGGACTTCGACGACCTGATTGGCCTGCCGCTCAAGCTGCTGCAGGAGCATGCCGAGGTGCGCGAGAAGTGGCAGCAGTCGCTTGGCCATGTGCTGGTCGATGAATACCAGGACACCAACGCCACCCAGTACGAGGTGCTCAAGCTGCTGGTGGGCGCGCGCGGCCGTTTCACCGCGGTGGGCGACGACGACCAGTCGATTTACGGCTGGCGCGGCGCCACGCTGGACAACCTCAAGAAGCTGCCGCAGGACTACCCGAACCTGAAGGTGGTGAAACTGGAGCAGAACTACCGCTCCACCAGCGCGATCCTGCGGGCAGCCAATAATGTGATTGGACCCAACCCCAAGCTGTTTCCGAAGACGCTGTTCAGCGAACTGGGCGAAGGCGAGCCGGTGCGGGTGGTCGATTGCGACAGCGAAGAGCACGAGGCCGAGCGCGTGGTGGCACGCATCCAGAGCCTGCGCGCCGAAGGCACACTGCAGGCAGAAGGCCAGCAGCACCGCGAGTGGAAAGACTTTTGCGTGCTGTACCGCGCCAACCACCAGGCCAAGCCGTTCGAAAAGGCGCTGCGCAAGGCCAACATTCCGTACAAGGTGTCTGGCGGGCAAAGCTTTTTTGACCGCGCCGAGATCAAGGACCTCTGCAGCTGGATGCGCCTCTTGGTCAACAACGACGACGACCCGGCGTTTCTGCGCGCGGTGACCACGCCCAAGCGCGGCATCGGCCACACCACGCTGGGCGCACTCGGCAGCTTTGCCAGCCAGTACAAGCTCAGCCTGTTCGAGTCGCTCTTCAGCAACTCGCTGGGCTCCATGCTGCCCGCCAAGGCCGTGGGCTCCCTGCAGGAATTCGGGCGCTACCTGAACGACCTGGAGTACCGCGCCAAGCGCACCGTAGGCGCCGAGGATGCACGCGCTTTCCTGAACGACTGGCTCAAGGAAATCGATTACGAAAAGCATCTGTACGAAGGCGAAGACAACGAAAAGCTCGCCGCTGCCCGATGGACCAACGTGATGGATTTCTGCGACTGGATGGCGCAGCGCTGCGGTGGCCAGATCGACGACACCTCGGGCGCGGTCATTGCCGCCGAAACCAAGACCATGCTGGAAGTGGTGCAGACCATCGCGCTGCTCTCCACCATCAGCGAGCGCGAGGGCGACCAGAACGTGGTGACGCTCTCCACCCTGCACGCCGCCAAGGGGCTGGAGTGGCCGCATGTGGTGCTGGCGGGTGTCAACGAAGGCCTGCTGCCCTTCAAGCTGGAAGATGACGACGGCATGAACACCGACAGCATCGCGCTGCGCCTGCAGGAAGAGCGGCGGCTGATGTATGTGGGCATCACCCGCGCCCAGCGCACGCTGGCCGTGAACTGGCTGCGCAAGCGCAAGAAGGGCCGTGACATGATTCCTGGCGCGCCCAGCCGCTTCATTGCCGAAATGGCACTCGACAAGGCCACGGTGCGCGAAGACCCGCGTGAAAAACTCAAGGCCCTGCGCGCCGAGTTTGCCCGCAAATCAGCCGAAGGGCTGGCGGCAGCTGCTGCGTCTGAAGCACGCTGACGGGCACCGGGGTGTCAGTCAGCCGGTGTGCCAAACCTTGTCGATTGTCCTGGCCCTTGTCTTGTCCCTTGTCGTTACCCATGTTTACGTTCGGTTCACATGCCGGGCGGCTGGTCCGTGAGATAGTTCGTGGCTCCGGCATCTTCGCCGCCCAAGCTTTTCCCGTCACTTGAGGCTGCCTTTGCAGCGGTTATGGCATCCGTGCCGCCGTGGCAGCCCACCGTCAGCGCCCTGTTCAGAGTTATGTCGTCACCCATTTTTCGAATCGCACTGTGCAGCCTGTCCATCGGTGTCGCCGCGGTGGCTCACGCGCAGCCGCTCACTGTCCCATGCCCTGCGGCTTCAGCCATGAAGGCAGAGCAACTGCACGGCTTGTGGACTGTTCGCTTCACCAATCCACCCGCAGGCCTGCCGAATCAGGCGACCCTGTTGCTTGAACGGCATGCCGAGTTTTCAGAAAGCCTGGGCGGGTTGGTGAGCCGCGACCTGGGCCAAGCCATTGGCTCCAAGGCGATTGCGGGTCATGCGCCCAAGGCCATGATTGCGGGCGATCTGGAAGGCGGCATGCTGTTGCTCGACGAGTCTTCTGACAACGTGAGCATCACTGGCACCTGGAATGGCGAGATGGTGGAGGGCTCCTGCGGCAAGGCCTTCAAGGGCACCTGGAAAGACACCAGCCGCAGTGCGCCAGACAACGCACCGGACATTCCTTTCACACTGAACCGCCTCCAGTAGCCTTGCCGCTCGTTGGTGAGGGCCGGCGTGCGCACAGACACACCGGTGGTTTGCGCCTACAGATTTTCAGCGCGGCCGGGCCTAGGCTCAAAGACATGCCTTTTGATGTCTTTGTTGATCCTCATGCCAAAGTAGCGCCTGACGCCCTGGCACACCTCGTCGTGAAGCCCGAGTCACATGTTTGACCCGGACCCCTTCACGCTGGGCTGCATTCTGGCCGGCTTGCTGCTGATCGGCATGACGGCCGGCAGCTCCTTCATTGCCCGCCTGCCGCTGAGCTCGGCCATGCTGTACCTGCTCGCCGGCATCGCGATGGGGCCATGGGGCTTGGGCCTGGTCAAGCTCGATGCCCTGAAGAACACCCTGCTGCTGGAACGCCTGACGGAGATCGCGGTGCTGATCTCGCTGTTCACCGTCGGCATGAAGCTGGAGCTTCCGTTCACCCACCTGCGCTGGCGCATTCCGGTGCAGCTGGCCACGGTGTCGATGCTGGTCACGGTGGTCACCATCACCGCTATCGGCCTCTGGGCGCTGAATCTGCCTCTGGGTGCTGCCGTGCTGCTGGGCGCGATCCTGGCACCGACCGACCCGGTGCTGGCGTCTGATGTGCAGGTGACCAACCCCGGCGACCGCGATCAGCTGCGCTTTGGTCTGACCGGCGAAGGCGGGCTCAACGATGGCACTGCGTTCCCACTGGTGATGCTAGGCCTGGGCCTGCTGGGACTGCACGATCTAGGCGCGGGCGGCTGGCGCTGGTGGGCGGTTGATGTGCTGTGGGGCGTGGTCGGCGGGTTGGCCCTTGGCTACCTACTGGGCCACCTCGTCGGCCGCACCATTGTGTACCTGCGCATGCGCCACCTGGAGGCGCTGCGCTCCGACGAATTCATCGCGCTGGGCCTGATTGCCCTCACCTACGGTCTGGCACTGTGGAGCCACACCTATGGCTTCCTCGCGGTGTTCGCCGCCGGGCTGGCGCTCCGGCGTATCGTCGAGCCCCGCCGTGGTCGCACACCCGGCAGGTTGCATGAAGGCCTGAGCGCCGAGGACAAAGCTGCGTCTGGCGCGCAGGCACCGGCGCACATGATGGAGGCGGTGCAGCGCTTCAACAGCCAGCTTGAAAGCTTTGTGGAAGTGGCCATGGTGATGGCCGTCGGCGTACTGGTCGCCACCGTCAGTTTCCGCAGCGAAGTGCTGTGGCTCATTCCGCTGCTGTTTCTGGTGGTGCGCCCGCTGGCGGTGTATGCCGGTCTGCTAGGCACACCGGTGGCGGGTGCCCAGCGCCGCCTGATGGCCTGGTTCGGCATTCGCGGCATCGGCTCGCTGTATTACCTGTTGTATGTCATCAACCATGGCATGGAACCCGCGCTGGCACAGCGGCTGCTGTCGATCACGCTGGCGGTCATCGTTGCCTCCATCGTGGTCCACGGCATTTCCGTGACGCCGCTGATGAGCCGCTACGAACAGCGCAAAAAGTCAGCCCGCTGAGCACCCCGCTGCAGCGTTGAATCAGAAGCAGCCCGACAAAACAAAACCCCAGCCGGTTTGAAGGGCTGGGGTCTGTTGTTGGTCATCGCTTTGACGACACGTCACGGCGAAGACGGGCGGCAGGCCAGTGGCTCACTGGGCGGTTTTCACCGCCTCGGCGGCCGCCTGCGGCGCGGTGCCTGGCTTGTCAGCACGCGGCGCAGCCAGCGTTTGCTGGGCCGTTGCACCGTTGTAGGCCGACGAGGGGGTTGCGCCTTCGCGCTGGGCCTGCAGCACATCGGCCTTGACTTCGGCGCGGGTCTTGGTGGAAGGCGCCTGCATCTGGTCAAACAGGTAGGAGTTGAAGACCTGGGCGTTGGCAGCCACAGAGGTCAATGCGGAAACAGCGAGAACAGCGGCGGCGATCAGGTTGGATTTCATGATGGATTTCCTCTCTCAGGGTTGAATGGATATTCCGGGCATGGCGGACTCATGGCTCCGTCTGTCCAGCCTCGGTGAGTCGCCTGTTGCCGGGGTCTCCGGCGGTTTCGGCTCATCGATGGATGTACTTTATTCCTTCGAAATCAATCAAAAAATAGCGGACACAGCAATTCATTGCTGTTGAATCAGCAATAATCGGCCGTTACTTCGAAAGAACAGCATGGACCGGCTCCAATCAATGCGGGTGTTTCAGCAGGTGGTGGACGATGGCAGCTTTGCCGCTGCCGCGCGCCGCCTCGACATGTCGGCGGCCGTGGTGACACGCCTGGTGGGCGACCTGGAGGAGCACCTGGGCGTGCGCCTGCTCCAGCGCACCACACGGCGCCTGGCGCTCACCGATGCTGGCGAGGCCTACCTCTCGCGGGTGCGCCACATCCTCAACGACATCGAAGACGCCCACGCCGCCGCGCAAGCCCATGCGCAGGAGATGTCGGGCGTGATCCGCATCCTCACCCCGCCCATCTTCGGCGTGCATGTGCTCGGCCCGCTGGTGGCCGAGTTCGGGCGGCGCTACCCGAACGTGGTGCTCGACATCCATGTGGACTCCCCCACCGCGCCGCCGGTGGAAGACTACGACCTGACCCTGCTGGGCGCGACCGACACATTCGACGCCAACATCATTGCGCGTCCTATCGTGTCGTCTGACGGCATTCTTTGCGCCTCACCTGACTACCTGCGGCGCCACGGCAGCCTTCAAACGCCTGAGGACCTGACAGCCCATCGCTGCCTGCGTTTCAAATCACAAGGCGGCAGGACCCGCAGCTTGCGCCTCGTCAATCCCGAGGATGGCATGCGAGAAGTTGAAATACCCATAGAGCCAGCGTTGCTGGTCAACCACTCTGACACGCTGATACGAGCTGGCGTGGACGGCGCGGGCATCATCAGCCAATCGATTGCCTTGGTGTCGGGTCACCTGCAAAGTGGTGAGTTGCAGCGTGTGCTCTCACCTTGGGTGACTGGCACACACACCCTGTACGCGGCGCTTCCCAGCCGCAAGTTCATTCCGACGCGCACCAGCGTGTTTCTGGAGTTCATGACAGAGTTCACGCGGCTGGTGGTTGAAAAAAGGGATCTGACCAAGCGCTGACACTCGCATCGGGGCTGCCTTGCGCTTGCCTTGGCAGCAAGGTTCGAGGCAACGCCCGAGAGAAGGTTATGAGGGTAATCACTTAGTGCGCTCATCAAGTGTGCACAAATTGCATAGTAAGGCATTAAATGTGGAACTAAAAGGAAAACTGAGCGAGAATCAACTCATGGTGGCGCGCCACTCAGCGCCACCTAGCACCAGTTGGACCACCCCACCGTATCCACTACAACAACTCCCCCACCTGATAAAGGGACCATTGGGTCAGACCAGGCAGGATCAAATCTGCCTATTTTTCAATGGGCAGAAGAGACTGGAAATGCAAAATTCCTTAGCCTGCTATTTAAAACAGCACGTGTCTCTCGTGAAAATCACTTTGGGATTTGCCTACACTTTCTGGCGAAACCATCGATTACCAATCTACTTACGGCTTGGGGTGAGCACGACACAGACGCCGCCAGATTGAAGAATCTGGCAGCCGACTTGAGGTCGGCGCCCCATCTTCTGAAACGTCATCCCCCAACAACGGCAGCAAAACCGTTGGTCGACCAGTTTCGAGGCGAAGTAGAGCAGCACCAGGTCTTATTGATGTTGGCGGTTCGCCGTCCCGCCCATGATCAAGACACTCAGAACTGGTTTGACGCGCTTCGCCTTTGGACCCTAATTCAAGGCATCCGACGAACCAGAAACGCACCAATTCAGGATGAACTGATCGACCGGGTTGCAGAAAAACTCAGGTTGGCGGCAGACGGAAATGATGACTGGCTTGATCTTGTGATCAAGATGCGTGGGCGCATTGACTCTTTTGACACCGTCTCTCGAGAGGCAAAGTCTCCAGTCCGAGTTGCAAGACAGTCCGATTTGACTGACAGCCACCGGTTGCTCCTGCGCACTTTGGCTCGTATCGCCGACGGCGATTCGAAGCCAATTCGGAATAGTGGGCAGCCGAGTATTTTCGGATCTTTTGAGTACGACGAACCTGAACAGGCCGCGGGTGCAGGTCAGAGCCCGTCTGATCAAGACCTGCTGAGTACCTTCATAAACGATGACGCAGACATCCCCCGTCGCCAGAACTTCGGCGGAACAGTCGCACCGATAGAAGAAAACACTTCATCTGGCAAATGCAAGCTGACAGGCCGAGGTATCCAGTTGAGAAGCGCAGAGCAACTGCAGTTTCTTCCCTGGTCTTGGCACACACTCAATCCCATTGAGCGCAAGATTCTCAATTCAAAGCTGGCTGAGCTGCAAAAGTCGGCGGACGCGAAGAACCAGGTCTTGGCCTGGTTTGTCCAAGTGGCCATCCTTTCGTCCCGCTCCATCCGGCTGGTCGTAGACATCACGGCCAGCCCGACCCCTGCAGACGACTGGCAAGTCACCCCCGACTTGCGCAAGCTGCACCGAAAACCGCCTCGTCGTAATGTCCGCTGGACAGCTGGTAGCGCTCAAATGCCGTGGATCCGTCCGCTGGAGGACGTATTGGAGCTGGAGTTAGCGCCTATTCAGTGGCAACCTGGCGATGGACAGTCGACGCTCAAAATCACCAAACTGAACGACTTATGGGTAAAAGTTTCTCCGGACGAATCCGCAGAAACAGCCTTCAATAGCCTCTGCAGCAGTACTCCGGGCCTGCATCGCGTGATGTCAGGTATGGCATCCAGTGTCTTCGCAGGACAGATTTACCTGCAATCAGAAGATGCCGTCCTTGCACAAATTCTGGCCATGGGTCCTCGGGCAGGGTTAGGCGGAAGCAGTGCCTACGGAAGTTGGCCGGGCAGTCGTGTTCAAGCTGTTGTCCAGAACGTGGCGCGAAAAGGAACTACGTCACCGCCATCCGGCAACGACAAAAACGCCGCCGGTAGTGAGCTGGACCCACTCGATGATGCGCTGCGAAGCACAATCAAAACCTGTGAGGAAACGATCAGGCGCCTGGCTGGCGACCCAAACCAGTGGATTGATCACCATAACGCAGTGGTTTCTTATACGGTTGTGGCCTTACTGGCCGCTACCGGCGCCCGCCCGGTGAACGACCCATTCCAGTCGCCCGAGCTATTCGATTGGAAGGCCGTGCGAGTTTTCCTCGCGGATAAGGTTTCGAACGGCAGGCACGGGCGCCTTGTGCCTTTGGTCGACTCTGTTTTCAAGTTGATCGAGGAGACCTACTTTGAACACCTGAAGACCCTGGCCACGCGCATTCCAGCCGCCGCAGAAGTACTGGCTAGGCAAATCGCTCTCTTGGCGAACCGGCAGGAAAGCAAAAAGCTGCCTTTCTTCTTCTTCCTGAGGGAGTTGCCCTGCCTCAGTTGGGACTCGGTCACTGAGCGGGCACTGGAGCATTCCACCTATTTCAATTGGCCGTTGCCGGCCAACCTGATGCGCCATCGGCTATCCATCCGACTGAGGGGCCAACTCTTGGACGCCGAGATCATCGACGCAATCCTGGGTCACTCTGAACAAGGCGTGATGTGCCACGGGCCCGAGTCCACCCGAACATGGGCCAAGGATATGGCTGTTGCCATGCCTTTTCTGGAGGACACCTATCGAGAGCTTGGCTTCGCTGAAAAACTGGCCTTACAGCGAACGGCGCCAACACATTCAATGGTGATCGAGTCTGATCAGTTATTCGCACTCACCAAAGCTTTCGGCTCAGAAGCGAGAACCGAGGCAAGAAAGCGATACCGCCAGCGGGCACGGGCAGAAGCGAAACAGCTCATCAAGACGTCTGTAGGCACGACTCCATTGGAAAGCCTCAATCCTGAATTCTGGGACAGGCTCTCTATAGATCTGCTGACTATTGACGGTAAGCGCCCACACCCCAACGCTGCAGCACGGTATGAACTGCTCCAGCGTTGGCAAGCAGCGGTATCCCTACGCACCCAAATACGCCTCAAGCGGCTGATTGTTCTCGATCGAAGCTTTGATTCGGTTTTCACCATCAAATCCATCGGATGTGACGCGTTGCTAGCTGATTTGAAGACCTGGTTCGCTGGCGTCGCAGATAAGCAGCCATTGTCAAAGTCCGGGGTACGAAGCTGTCTGGCACTGGCCACACTGGATCTGGCCATCACCTGTCAACTGGCATCACCACAATTGCTGTTGGATGTTCTCAAGAAAAAGAACTTTCGGCTGGTGCTTCTGACAGATAAAACCTACCTCGAGTATCACCCGTTGCTTGCCGAGCACGCTTCAGCACCTGTCACTCGCTACCGCATTCCAAGGCGCTGCGCGCAGTGGCTGGACAAAGCGATGGACTCTAAGTCAGAGTTGGAGATGACCAACTGGGAAATACCAGAAACCTGGTTGGCCGGCATGCCGGCCTTGAGCGCCCGAAAGCCGGTCACGGCAACTGCACTGGTCCGACGGCTGGCCGAAATCGTCCAGCAGGCCAACTATCTGCAGCGCCCGGGACTGGTCGCGGGGTACCTCGCGGGCACAGTCCCCACCAGCGCCCTACCCCACGCAGCATGGGTGCTTCAAGAGCATCAATTGGTTTTGGAATCGCCGCCAGCAATTGCCCAAAACACCGATTCTGAAACCGAGAGCCAGGATGCTCAGGATGGCCAAGACAAATCACCCGTGGCACTTTTTTCATCCAAAGCAAAGGCATCGCCTGGCCGAGATACCGACGACAGTCAGACCCAGAAAGCAGCTCGAGCCTATGTCGGCGGCCTCAATGACTTGCTGACGGGTTTTTTAAAAAAATCCAATGATCAGGAAAGTGCACCTAAAGGCGATGCTGAATCCACCGAAGGGAAAAGGCAAGCCCGGCGCGAGCTGGTGACTGCACTGTCCAAGCACGTGAAATCCAACCAGCAGACCGTCAGTTCGGCGATTTGGGGCTTGGGCTATTGGGTGATTCATCTCACCAAAATCCCCCGTAAGAAAGATACCCCGTATGCAATCAGTACGGTGATGCGCTATTTGTCAGCGCTGTCCCGTCGCTTCATCGAAATGGGCAGTGATTTCAATCTGGTCGCGGCCGACTCAGAGGAAATTACTGATTTCTACGATGAAGTCCTGGAGATTGATCGTGATCTGGACCTGCGCTATGTGGTGGAAAGGCTAGAAGCCTTTCACCGGTATATGCAGTCTGCATTCAAGATTGAAGATGCCGATTGGGATGAGCTCGACTGCGGGACCGCAGTGCCGCATGGTTCTCCCGGAACCCTAGGCCTAGAACAATACGCCAACGCACTGGAATTGCTGGCACCAGACCCCGAGTCAGTCACACACGAACAGTTAGCAGCCGCGTTTTTGCTACTACTGACTTTTCGTTTTGGCCTGCGTGCGGCCGATTCGAAAGGACTCAAATTCAACGATTTCTGGTTGCATGAGAAAACGATCGTGTGCCATGTCCAGAGCAATGAACTTCGCAAACTCAAACGGCCAGCAAGCCGTCGAGTCGTCCCACTGATAGAAGAGCTTTCAGCGTTTGAATGGCGCGTCATTCACCAATTCCTGGAGCAAACTAGTCTGTGCCGGCCCGACAAAGGTAGCTTTGCCCTTTTTACCATCAACAGCAAGGGACAGCGATTCGACATGCACGTCCTCAGCGCACGCATTAACCAAGTGCTCAAGCGTGTCTGTGGCGATCCCACTCTTTCACTGTACAAGGCCCGACATGCATTCGCCAATCGAATGGCGCAAGCAATGATGGGTCCAGAGGTCCGCTTCGGCACCCTAACCAACGGATCCGCCAGAGGGGAGTTTTCAGCGCATGTTGTCAAACTTCTTCTAGGGACAACTGGTCCCACGCGGAGAGCACCTTGGGCCTTGGCGCGACTGATGGGACACGCACGGCCCAGGACCTCATTCAAATCCTATGTGCATTTGGTTCCGACTTGGGCGGATAGCTGGTCTGAGCCTGAAATCAGCAGGCTGGATGGAAGACTTCAGCACAAGGCGCTCGCCCATGCTGTGACCCTGGACGTGACAGCCAGTCAAGCCTGGCAGCCCAGACAAGACGTACTGCCTGTTGAAAACAAGCAGGTCACAGTGACCGCCAGTGTCGTGATGAGCTATCTGCGGCTATTACGGCGTGGTGCATCACCCAAAGCTGCAACTCGATCAATCGGCATTTCAGAAGGGCTGGCAGGCCATATCCAGCAGCTCTTACTCGAAGTTGAAACCCAGATCAGATCACGGACCGAACGCGCAGGTCGCGAGCCAATGCCATCACTGTTGAATCTGATCTCGTACACAGAGTGGCAGAGCATCACCGCCTGCTGCGAGCGCGCATCGAAAAGTGCTGTAGCTGGCCTGAAGCAGTTGGACTTGCACCAGGCGATTGGGATAGTGTCCGAGAACCGCCAGTTGGTCATGTGGAAGGAGTTTCATTTTGAGCAGGCGGGTGCCTTCATTCGTCATTTCAAACTGGACGGTGATCTCAGGGTGCTTCAGACGCCCTCTCTGCATCCAGCCGTAGCTGAATGGACGAAGAATCTACCCGCAGAGCTATCCAGCGCGGCCACTTCCGAAACCCGCATCGACCCCATCGAAGAGGGAATTCCGCCCCAACAGATCAAACATCGCTGTGCAGTTGTCATCAATCCTTCTACCCAAGGGGCTCTTAGAACAGGGTATGGCCTCGTTCTGCTTTGGGTGGTCTTTCTGATCGCTGCCTCAGGGACGTTTTAATACAGTAAATCAACTTCACAGCGGCAGCTCGCTGGAGCGGGCAGTAATCTGGATAGACTGGTTTCGAGTGACAAGAAAAAAAACGTTTGCAAACTCTTGCACGCTACGTCCAATCCTGCTAAATTGAAATTCTGTCCACGCAGCTACCCGCGGACCTAAATACAAAACCGGAAGCGTGTATGAATAGTTTTTTGGGCAACAGCCTTCATTAAATTATTCATAGCGGCTCGCACGCTGCATTGATCTCCCGATATTTCGAGTTCGGCGTACTCTGTTCCTCAAGTCACGTACTCGTTGCGGCTTGAAACCTTGTCAGTGCCAGTCTTGGCACTTCTGAAAAGCATTTCCTTTTTCTGCTACCAACGTGTTCGGTGGTAGCGGCGCGGTCACGCGTATTTATTTCTAACCGCTCGATCTCCACGGGCGGTTAGTGAGGGTGACCGTGCGGCCCACATACAACAGCACAAACCAACAGGAGTACCAACCACCGGGCAGAACACAGCTCAAAAACAAATGGAACAATGAAATGCCAAAAATCGGCACAACAGATTTCAAAACACAAGGCGAAGCGATGCACAGCATCTTTCACATTGTTGGGACTACAAAATTCAGGGCTAAGGACGCAAAAGACCTTGATGGCAATCCCGGAGTAGCGATACCAACACATGCCCTAAAGTTTTCACCGCTTGAGGCACTCGCAGAGGCCCTACGCCCGTCTGTAGCGGTCGCCGCCGGTCTTCACCTCGATCAATTCAGCTTAAACAGCTTCGTCTTCGTAAGCCTTGACCGTTTCTGCTACCCCGTGGTGGACCTGAAGTGCGAAATACCTATTGCCGTTGAATTGATTCAATCAGTGATAGCCAGGCTTCTCGAACAAGTGCAGCGTCGCGATCAAAAGACGCTTGGACTTTTTCCTGGTGAAATTGCGGGACTGGGTCACCAGGCTGAAGCGGAAATTAAAGCTGGAGCGACTGAAATTCTGACTAGGTATGGCGACAGTCCTATCAGCACGCCATCAAGAATCTATGTTGGGGGCGGTGTCCTCAGCGCGGAGTTCCAAGGGATGTTTGCTAACAAGCCAGATCTCAGCAACCTGGAGTCCGTACCGCTTGAATTTGAAGGTCGCGTAGACGGTTACCGCGCGAAAAGACGTGAGATCTTTGTGGATACCAACGAGGGCCCGCTCATTGTTCACTGGGAAAAAGACGATCAGGTGGTTGGCAACTTGAGCCTTGGGCAAAAAGCCGACATCCTGGTTTTCCAAGTCGATCGCACAATCGATCAGCGTGGTAATCCGATCAACACATTGGTGAGCATTTCAAAAAAATAGCAGAAGGGGGCAAATGACCTACCTCAGGTCTCAGAGGCTGCTAACTTTGCCGCAGCCTCTTTCTTGCCGATCTTTCTAAGCGCAGCAATGGCTAGCAGCTGGCTGGCTCTCGGGCGATTCGTACCCTGCTCCCACTTATAGACCGACTGCCCAGAGCACCCCAGAAGTGTGCCCATTTCGGCAGCTGACAATCCTAGCCGCTTTCGTTGAGTGGCCAAACCTTTGGCACTGAACCTGACCACTGCTCCAGTTTCCCCTGAGGCTTCCTCTGCATTCCTCTTGGCGGAACCCTTGCCCAACTTCTTTACCAGACGCTCAAGGTCTGCGGCACGACGCTTTAGAGCAGCGAGGTCCGACCTGTATTGGGATGAAGACTTCTTTAGCGACTCAACTTCTACGCGTACTTCCTTTCGGGCAACGCGGGAAATTTCAGTTTTTAGTGCAACGGCAATGTTCATCTGATAATTTTTACATATAACGATGATCGATTTACGGCAGTGAGGTTGGGAATAACAGTAATAAGGCTGAATACGCTGTGACTGCTACCGAGACAAAGCGGAACTCCATTACGCCAAACCGACTGCCCGAAAGCCGACATTGACCATCAGCTCTCGAAAGTACCTAGGTCGTTCTGAGCGGAAACGAAAGCAGCCACTCTGAGTCTGTAGTCAGATTGCTGCGTTCGCCTCGCTAATTGACACTTAGGCTTAAATTAAAGCTACGCAATGCGATTTCACCGAATTAATTTCAGCTCAGTAGGCTATTCATGCCGTGGCATCCGTCATGCTTACCCTCTCCTGATTCGAAGTATTTGAATCACCCAGGGTTTGAACCGATCTCCGCTCACTTGCCAGCGCGAATCGTGCCCACCACCTCGCGGATAGCATCGACAACCAATTGCGGCTGCTCAAGATGAATATAGTGGCCACTGTTGGTATTGGTGGTATGTCTGGCACCAGGAAAGATACTGGCGAGAGCGGCCTGCGCTGCGACTTGCGCTGACCAGAGTGCGTTGACGAATTCCACGGTGACAGATTTAGGAAGCACGCCGCTGGCGACATCATTCGCGCTGATAGGCGGTTTGTCTGCAGTCAGAATGACTGTTGGCATGGGGCGAACTGAGGGCGCTGAAATCACCTGCTCAAAAGACCTTACCGTGTAGACAGGCTCCGGCAGCAAATTAAGCGCCTCAATAATCTCCCTTTGTTCTGCCGTGAGTCCGTTGTACAACCCTTCAGACAAGGCATCTTCCAAAACCAAACCAGCAACCGAGTCCGGATAGGTGCTTGAATAGAGCCGTGCGATCAAGCCGCCGTACGAGTGGCCGACGATCACGTAGGGGCCCTGTGTGTGGATGCTTAAAAGTGCGCGCAGGTCAGCAACCCCATCCCTGGCGGTCACCGGATGGTGTACCGGGTCGCTGGGGGTGGGCTGATTGTCATAGCCAAGAGTCGCTGGCCGGTCGTAAGCACATACGCGGGTGAATCGGGCAGTCTGGTGAAACACCGTAGCTTCAGGGTCGCGCGGGTCAACAATATTCGTACTCCAGGTGTCAGCACGGTTCCCCTTGCCTGACACCAGCACCACCAAGGGGGCGCCAACTCCAGCGCATTCGATTTGCATTTTGCGCCCCCCACCAATATCGACAAGATCAGCTGAATACTGGCTCAACCCGCCGCTCGTGCCTGCGCAGGCACTGGCAAGTAGGGTGATTGCGGCGCTGATAACAGTCAAAGACCTGAATTTTTTCATTGGAATTCCGCGATATGGGGGTAGTTGACTTAAGAATCCCCAGATTGATGTTTAAAGTACGTTCATGCGTTTCGGGTCTTCCCGCGCTGATTCCGTCTGCAAGCAGCTTGTGCAACCGCACAACTCCGCAAATTTGGGATGCAAATGAGCAATGACTGATACACTTTTTACATGATAGTAGACAACCTTGTTTCGAGGCGCCAAAGTCTGGCCTTACTGCTAACTGCAGGCTGCGCGACTATTTCTGGCTGCGGCACTAGGGCAACTGGCAGTGCTTTGGCACCTGCCTCGGTGCCTGGCCGTAATGTGGAAAAAATTCGTGCGATTGTGGAGGCCGAGAGCACCAGAGCCGGCACTCAGGCAGTGCAGTTCGGCATGTGGGTTGACCGCCAGGAAGTCCTCACCATGGCGCTAGGCAACTCCATGACCACGGTGCCTGCCACCACGAACATGCACTACCGCATTGGCGGGATCACCTGGACTTTCCAGTCAACACTTCTGCTGATGCTGGCAGAGCAAGGACGCATTCGCCTAGACGACGCCATAGCGCGCTGGTACCCTAACCTGCTGTCGGCGGACAAGGTCACCATCAGAATGTTGGTTGCCAACACGGCTGGCTACCTAGACTATGTGAATGACAAGACCTTCCTACAGGACGTTCTGGCGAATCCCTTTCGCCGCTTTACGCCTGACGAGCTGATTGCCTACAGTGTGCAGGGTGGCCTCATGGGCTACCCACCTGGCACAAGCCAGAGGTATTCACACACCGAATGCGTTCTCCTCGGCCGGGTCATCGAAAAGGCTATGGGTCAGTCGCTGAAATCGCTGTACGAAACCCACATCCTCGGCCCTGTCGGCTTGCAGGATACACAGTTTCCGCTTGACCAGGAAATCCAGGCTCCGGTGTTGCACTCTTACATCGAAGACCGGGGTGTTTATGAAGACGCGACCTATCACGACCCTTCGTGGGCTGGTGGAGGTGCCTTGACATCCAGCCTGCACGATCTTGGGAAATGGGGCCACGTTTTTGGGTCTGGCCAACTGCTCACGGCAGCATCTTTCCGCGAAATGATTTCATCTTCTGTGGGCAAGGGTCAGAACCGGGCTGATCTTTATTTTGCTTACGGCTTTGTCTACGCCAATGGCTGGCTCGTCCAGAATCCAGACATCAACGGCTACAGCGGCGGATTCGCGTACAACCTAGCCACGGGCGTGACGATCGTCGTCGCGGCCACCAAACGCCGTCGCCCTGCCATCGATCCTGCGGCGATCCATATCCTGCGTGAAGTCATCAAGTACGTGACTCCCGCAACGCCACTGAATTTTTAATTCGGCTGTTTTACGCTGCACAGTAGCTTGCAGCTTCAAAAGAAAGATTTTTATGAGTCAGCTTGGCATTCATCTCAACCGCCGGAGCGTCTTAGCTGCTGCCTCTGCATCTGCTGCTGCAACCTTGATATCCGCTTGCGGGAGTCAAGGGCCTAAAGCCTTTGAATCAGAGACGCAGGTACTGTCATCCTCCAGAAATACTGCGACGATCTCAGGTGCGCGCGAGTCGGCCTGGAAGGCGATTAATTCTGGTCAGGGCAGCGGAGCGTCAGTGGCGATCATGGAGCGCAGCCAGTTTGTGATGTCCGAAGCGATGGGCGTTGCTGACCGCGGACAGAACCGCTTGGTTGACCGCGGGACGCGTTTCAACATCGGCTCGGTCAGCAAGATGTTTGCAACCGTCGCAATTTTGCTGTTGGT
>NZ_CALSAL010000008.1:0-81454 GCF_943372955.1 Polaromonas sp. YR568 | reverse complement strand
CCCATCACAGTCCATGGCCACCAGCCGCTCCATCACCACCTGGCGCAGCACGCGCATCGCGGCACCGGCTTCCAGGCCCCGGGCCAGCAAGGCGTCGAGCATGGCCTGCATGGAGGCGCGCACGGGTGCGCCGTCTGCCAGCAGCGGCGTTTCGGCGGTGTAGCGGCGGCGGATGCGCTGGATGAAGCGGGAGTAGTCGGAGGCCAGCGCTGCGGGTGCCATGGCAGCGGGGGCCACAGAGGAGCCTGCGGTGTCAGGCGCGGGCGGGTTCAGAAGGCTGTCGGCGGAAGCGGCGGTCATCACAATGATTCACAAAACTTCATCGGGGCATGCAGGGCGCGATTGAGGCCGGCAGTCATAATTCCAGTGTCAATGCAGTCCGCACCCACCCGTCCGTCCGCCGTGTCCGCGAGCCGTCTCCGATGGCTGGGCGGACTCATGCGCCTGGCGCTGTGGCTGGTGGTTGCTGCCTGGGTGCTGTTCGGCATCGGCTTGGGGGTGCTGCATGGCTGGATTGTGCCGCGAATCGAGGAATTCCGTCCGAGGCTGGAACTCGAGGCCAGCAAGGCGGTGGGTGTGCCGGTGCGTATCGGCGCCATCCGCGCCGAATCGGTGGGCATGATCCCCACCTTTGAGCTGAGCGATGTGACCTTTCTGGATGCACAGGGCCGCGAGGCTCTGCGGCTGCCGCGCCTGCTGGGGGCGGTGTCACCCGCCTCATTGCTGGGTCTGGGGTTTGAGCAGATTCATCTGGACCGGCCGGAGCTGGACATCCGCCGCGGTGCGGACGGGAAAATCCATGTCGGCGGGTTGGACGTGTCCGAGGATGCAGACAGCGGCCGCAGCGCCGCAGCCGACTGGCTGCTGTCCCAGAACGAGCTGGTCATTCGCGGCGGCACCGTGCGCTGGACCGACGAGCTCAAGAAGGCGCCGACGCTGGCGTTGACCGGCGTGGACGGCGTCGCACGCAATGGCCGCAAGCGCCATTTGCTGCGCCTTGATGCCACGCCACCGGCCGAATGGGGTGACCGGTTTTCGGTGCGCGGCATCTTCCGGCAGTCCCTGCTCAATACCCGTGCCAGCGACTTCTCCGGCTGGAGCGGCCAGATCTTCGGTGACTTTCAGCGGCTGGATTTCTCACAGGCCCGGCCCTACGCCAACATGGAAACGCTGGGCGTGGACCTGTCCCGCGGCACCGGCGCCCTGCGTGCGTGGATCGATGTGGCGCACGGCCAATGGGTGGGCGGCACCGCCGACGTGGCCCTGCGCGATGTGGACGCCCTGATGGGTGTGCGCCTGCAGCCACTGGCTTTTGATTTCGTGGCCGGGCGCGTGGGCGGGGGCCAGCGCGCGGACGGCTTTGACTTCAACACCGAGGCGCTCAGTTTCCGCACCCGGGACGGCCTGCAGTGGCCCGGCGGCAATGTGCAGCTCAGCCACACCGAGGCACAGGGCAGTGTGGCGGCGCGCACCGAGCTGAAAGCCGACCGACTGGACTTGGCCGCACTGGCGCAGATCGCCGACCGCCTGCCGCTGGACGCGCAGACGCGTACCTGGATTGCCTCGTTCGCACCGGCCGGGCTGGTGGAGAGCATTGATGCCCGCTGGCAGGGCGCGCTTCAGGCGCCCATTTCCTATACCGCCAAGGGGCGCGTTTCCGGCCTGAGCCTCGCGGCCCTGCCGGCGCCGGCCGGACCAGCGACAGTCGCAAGCCCGGTGACGGGCCGGCCCGGCCTCAGCGGTGCCAGCATGGATTTTGATGTGACGCAGCAAGGCGGCCAGGCGCGCATCAGCATGGCCAGCGGCAAGCTGGAGCTTCCGGGCATTTTTGAAGACCCGGTGATTGCCATGGAGCGTCTCTCGGTGAATGCGCAATGGAAGCGCGCCAACGGAAAAACCGAAGTGCAATTGCGCGACCTGAAGTTCGCCAACGCCGATGCGCAAGGCGAGGCGCAGGTGAGCTGGTCGTCGAGCGGCGCGGCAGCCGGACCGGACGCGATGGGCGTGCTGGACCTGCAGGGCTCGCTCAGCCGCGGCGCGGGTGACCGGGTGCACCGCTACCTGCCGCTGGTGATGGCCGACACGGTGCGCCACTATGTGCGCGACGCGGTCAGCCAGGGCGACCTCAGCGATGTGAAGTTCCGGGTCAAGGGGCCGGTGGACCAGATTCCCTTCAGTAACCCGCAGCAGGGCGAATTCAAGGTCAGCGCAAAAATCCGCAATGGCCAGCTGGCGTATGTGCCTCGCGCCATCCAGCCGGCTGGCGCCGCACCGTGGCCCGCGCTGAGCGACCTGCAGGGGGAACTGGTGTTCCAGCGCGCGGCGCTCAACATCAATGGCGTGACGGGCAAGGTGGTGGGCTTGCCGGGCCTGCAGCTGGTCAAGGCCGATGCGCGCATTCCCGACCTGATGCGCAACGCCACGGTCGAGGTGAATGCCGACATCAAGGGCCCGCTCGCGGAAGCCTTCGGGTTCGTCAACACCTCCCCGCTGGCGGGACTGACCGGCGAGGTGCTGGCCCAGGCTACCGGCACCGGCACCGGGGACTACCGCTTCAAGCTCACGCTGCCCATCAACAACATCGACAGCACGCAGGTGGAAGGCACCGTCAAACTGCCTGGCAACGATGTGCAGTTCTCCGACGCTTTCCCGCCGCTGCAGCGGCTCAAAGCCAGCATCGCGATCACCGAAAAAGGGTTCTCGGTGGCTGGCGCTCAGGCCCGGCTGCTGGGCGGTGATGTGCGCATCGACGGTGGCATGCGGGCGCCGCCGCTGCCGCTCAGGCCGGGTGTGGCGGCCACGCCGACCCTGAGCTTCAGGGCGCAGGGCACTGCCACCGCCGACGGCCTGCGGCAGGCGCCCGATCTGGGCGCGCTGTCACGCATGGCCCGCAGTGCGACGGGCAGCACCCCGTACACGGCCACGCTGGCCTTCCGCCGCGGGCGGCCGGAGGTGATGGTGTCGTCCACCTTGCAGGGCCTGGCGCTGGACCTGCCCGCGCCGCTGGGCAAGACGGCGGAGGCCGCGCTGCCGCTGCGGTTTGAAAGCGCGCTGGTGCCGGCCTCGATGGCTGCGGGACAAGCCTTGCAGGATCAAGTGTCCGTCACGCTCGGGCGTGTGGCGGCCGTCAACTACATCCGTACGCTGGGCACCGACGAGCCACGGGTGGCGCGCGGCAGCATTGGCGTGGGCCTGGAGGCGGGCGAATCAGTGCCGATGCCCGAGGCGGGCGTGGCGGCCAGCGTCAATCTGGCGCGGGTTGATCTGGATGTGTGGCAGAAGCTGCTGGCAGAGCCCGTTGCCGCGACCCCGACAACAGGCACTACAACGGGCTCCACAGCAGCCACCACGGCGGCGGTGAACCGTGTCGCTGCCGGTCCTGCGCTGGGTTATCTGCCCACCACCATGGCCATCCGCGCGAAGGAGCTGGTCGTCGAGGGCCGCACACTGAACAACGTGGTGGTCGGCGGTTCGCGCGAGGGTCTGACCTGGCGCGCCAACGTCGATGCCAGCGAGCTCAACGGCTACCTCGAATACCGCCAGCCTGGCGGCATCGGGGCTGGTCGGCTTTATGCGCGCCTGTCGCGCCTCAGCCTCGCGCCGACCACGGCGAGCGACGTGGAGGCCCTGCTCAACGAGCAACCCACCAGCATCCCGGCACTGGACATCGTGGTGGAAGACCTGGAACTGCGTGGCAAGAAACTCGGCCGCGTGGAGATCGATGCGGTCAACCGTGGCGCCTCGTCTGCTGCGCGCGACGGTGTGCGTGAATGGCGGCTCAACAAGTTCAACATCATCCTGCCGGAAGCGGTGCTCACGGCCACCGGCAACTGGGTGGCGATCAATGCACAGATACCGACGACTGCCGTGCGCGGTGCCCGGTCGCCGGCAGATCGCCGCCGCACGGTGATGAGTTTCCGGCTCGAAGTCGCTGACTCGGGCGAACTGCTCAAGCGCTTCGGCATGGCCGACGTGATTCGCCGGGGCAAGGGGCAGCTTGAAGGCCAGATCGCGTGGATTGGCTCGCCGCTGAACCTCGACTACCCCACGCTGAACGGGCAGTTCAATGTGAACATGGAGTCCGGCCAGTTCGTCAAGGCCGAACCGGGCATCGCCAAGCTGTTGGGCGTGCTCAGCCTGCAATCGCTGCCCAGGCGGCTGACGCTTGATTTCCGTGATGTGTTCTCCGAAGGCTTCGCCTTTGACTTCGTCCGCGGCGATGTCTCCATCCAGCAGGGACTCGCCTACACCAACAACCTGCAGATGCGCGGCGTGAACGCCGCCGTGCTGATGGAGGGCAGCGCCGACATCGCCAAGGAAACGCAGAGCCTCAAGGTGGTGGTGGTGCCCGAGATCAACGCCGGCACCGCCTCGCTGATTGCCACCGCCATCAACCCGGCGATCGGCCTGGGCAGCTTTCTGGCGCAGATGTTCCTGCGCCGCCCGTTGATGCAGGCGGCAACGCAGGAGTTCCAGGTCGATGGCACCTGGTCGGACCCGCGGGTGACCAAGGTGGAGCGCACCGCGGCCAGCGACAAGACCGACTCGCCTTCCGGGGAGACACGCTGACCATGAAAGTCGCCGCCATCCAGATGGTTTCCGGCACCGACGTTGCGCGCAATCTGGCCGCAGCCCAGGGGCTGCTTGAGCAGGCCGTTGCAGCCGGCGCCGAACTGGCGGTGCTGCCCGAGTACTTCTGCATCATGGGCATGAAAGACACCGACAAGCTCCAGTGGCAGGAGGGTCGCGAGGCGGGGGCGGGCAAGCGGCCGATCCAGGAGTTCCTCAGCGAATCGGCGCGGCGTCTGGGCCTGTGGATTGTGGGCGGTACCTTGCCCACGGCCACTGCCGACCCGCAGCGCGCACGCAACACCTCGCTGGCCTTCAATCCGGCTGGCGAGTGCGTCGCACACTACGACAAGATTCACCTGTTCCGTTTTGCGCAGGGCCGCGAAGACTACGACGAGACGCGCGTGCTGGACGCAGGCGCCAGCCCGGTTTGCTTCAATCTGCCCTCGCGTGACGGCCATGTGTACCGGGTCGGCATGAGCATCTGCTACGACCTGCGTTTTCCGGAGCTCTACCGTGCGCTGGCCAGCGACCTGCTGCTGGTGCCCAGCGCTTTCACCCACACCACCGGCCAGGCGCACTGGGAGGTGCTGCTGCGGGCCCGCGCCATCGAGAACATGGCCTATGTGTTGGCCGCCGCGCAGGGTGGTACCCACGAGAACGGCCGCACCACCTGGGGCCACAGCATGGTGGTCGACCCATGGGGCGAGGTGCTGGCGCAGCAGCCGACAGGCGCTGGCGTGGTGCTGGCCGAGGTGTCACCGGCTCGCCTGCAGGACACGCGCCGGCGCCTGCCGGCGCTGAGCCACCGGGTGCTCTGAGGCCTGGCATGGGATTGGCCTGGATTCGCGGCATCAACTGGACCAGCCGGCGCTGGACGCTGTGGGCCTTGCTGGTCGCGCTGGTGGTGGCCCTGCTGGGGATTCTGGTGTGGCTGTCGGGCCGTTACGAGTCGAGCATGGTGCAGACCCGGCTGGAGCGCGATGCGGCCGACACGGTGACCGACATCCGGTCAGGCCTGACCCGCAACATCCAGTCGCTGCAGGCGCTGCAGGCGATCGAGCGCACACCGGAGACCTGGCGCATGGCCGCTGCAGAGCTGCTGCGGGAGCGCCGCGAGATCATGCGCGTGGAATGGCGCGACGAGCTGCTGCAGGAAGTTGCCGCCGCCGGCACCCCCTACCGCGCGCCGGTGTTCGAGCGGCTGGGTCGCCGGAGTGTGCTGGCCGACATCGGCCTGACCTGCACCACGGCGCGCCGGCTCAGCGGCGCGGCCTACTCCAGCAGTTACTTTCTGCCGCAGGCCGATGGTCTGGGTCTGGAGGTGCTGGACATGTGCCTACCGGTCATGGCGGCCGGGCGGCTGGCTGGCTTCACGGTGGCGACCTATTCGCTGCAGGACATGCTGAGCGAGCTGGTCGGGCGGCAGCTGGCGCGCGGTGTCGCGCTGTCGTTCACCGAGGCTGACGGCACACGCCTGGCGCTGCACGGTGTCCCGCTGCGCGGCAGCGAAATCTATCTGGCCCAGCAACTGCTGGACCTGCCTGGCAACACGCTGATCCTGCGCATGGAAAGCCGGCGCACGCGGCCGGCGCTGTTTCCCAATGTGCTGACGGCGCTGGTCATGGCCATGTCGCTGGCGCTGCTGGCCGTGCTGTTCCTGCTGGCCCGCGACATGCGGCGGCGCCAAAAGGTGGAGCACGACCTTGGTGAGGCGCTGGCCTTCCGCAAGGCGATGGAGGATTCTGTGCTTACCGGCTTGCGGGCGCGCGACCTGCAGGGGCGCATCACCTATGTCAACCCGGCCTTCTGCAAGATGGTCGGCGTGGAAGCTAGGGAACTGCTCAACCAGCGCTTTCCGGCCCCCTACTGGCCCCCCGAGCTGGCGGCGGTGTACCAGCAGCGGCAGGAGATTCGTCTGTCGGGTATTGGTCCGCCGAACCCGACGCCCATGCAGGGCCATGAGTCGGTGTTCATGCGGCGCGACGGCACACGCTTTCCGGTGCTCATCATGGAAGCGCCACTGATCAACGCGGTGGGCAAGCACACCGGCTGGATGAGCGCCATCCTCGATGTGAGTGAGCAGCGGCGCATTGAGGAGTTGTCGCGTGCCAGTCAGGACCGGCTGCAGGCCACGGCGCGTCTGGCCATGGTCGGCGAGATGGCCTCGCTGCTCAGCCATGAACTCAACCAGCCCCTGGCCGCGATTTCAAGCTATGCCACCGGCTCGCTCAATCTGCTGAAGGGCGAGATGGAAGAGGGTAAGGAAGGCAAAGAGGGCAGCGGGTTCGCAAACAGCGCCAACCACGGACAGGGCGGCACGGCGGCGGGCACCCAGTTGTCGCCGCTGTCCGAGGACCTGCAGCTCGCCATGCGGCGCATTGCCGAGCAGGCCGAGCGTGCCGGCAAGGTCATCAAGAGCGTGCATGACTTTGTACGCCGCCGCGAGCAGGTGCGCGAGGCGGTGGAGCCAGCGGCGCTGATCGACGCCATCATGCCGCTGGTGACGCTGCAGGCGCGCAAGCTCGGCGTGCGCGTGGTCACCGAGATCGACAATGCCTGCGAGCCGGTGCTGTGTGATCGCACCATGGTCGAGCAGGTGCTGCTCAACCTGTCACGCAACGGCATGCAGGCGATGCAGGGCATGGACGACTTTGCCGACACCGGCCCGGGCGTGGGCAGCGGGTGCGAGAAAATCCTGACGCTGCGCATCCGGCCTGCGGCGTCCAATGCACAGAGCCGCTGGGTTGATTTTGCGGTGATCGACAGCGGTCAGGGCATTCCGGAGGCGGTGGCTGACCAGTTGTTCACGCCCTTCTTCACCACCAAGGAAGAGGGCATGGGCCTGGGCCTGAGCCTCTGCCGCACGGTCATTGAGCAGCATGGCGGCTTCCTCGGTTTCGAGCCGGCGCAGCCGCAGGGCACGGTGTTCAGTTTCACGCTGCCGGTGGCCATCCACGCCGAGGCGGAGCAGATCGAGCATCACTGAGACACCATCGCGATTGGGAAAGCAGGACAGCACCATGGAACCGATCCACAACGCCACGGTTTATATCGTTGATGACGACGCCAGCGTGCGCGACGCCCTCGCATGGCTGTTGCGCTCACGGCGGCTGCTGAGCGAGAGCTTTGACAGCGCCGAGGCCTTCGATGCGGTGGTCTCGCGGCAATTCCAGGTGCGGGCGCCGTCCTGCGTGTTGCTCGACGTCCGCATGGCAGGGCTGAGTGGTTTGGCCATGTTTGAAAAGCTCATCGGCTATGGCCTGCTGCCGACGCTGCCGGTGATCTTCCTGACCGGCCACGCCGATGTGCCGACGGCGGTCGATGCAGTCAAACGCGGCGCATTTGATTTTTGTGAGAAGCCGTTCTCTGACAACGCGCTGGTGGACCGCATCGAGCAGGCACTGGCCCAATCGGCATCCGCGCTGGCGCAGCACACCGAATCAACCAGCCTACAGACGCGGCTGGCCGGGCTGACTGACCGGGAGCGCGACGTGATGCGGCTGGTGGTCGAAGGCCTGCCCAACAAGCTGGTGGCCGACCAGCTCGACATCAGCGTGCGGACGGTGGAAGTCCACCGCGCCCGGGTGTTTGAGAAAATGGGTGTGCGGTCTGCCGTCGAGCTGGCCAACCTGTTACGCAATCTTTGAAGCGCTGGCGCCGTGCTGCGGCCGCGCGATGTCTCACGGCTTGCGGTCGGTCCCTTCATCCCGCGAGTTGCTGGCGGCAGGGTCGTTCGGCGCATCAATGTTTTTCAGCTCGCCATTTTTTCGACCGGAGAACATGGTCCACCAGACAATGAACACCAGCAGCAGCAACGCCCCCAGGGCTTCGAGCAAAAGCAAGACCATGACATTGTTCCCGATAGCAAACCACAACAGACAGCCGGTGATGCGCGCAGCATCGCTCCGGACTGCCTTGATTATCGCCACCGGCGTGCTGCTGGCCTCGTGTGCGATGCCGCCCGCCCCGCCGACCAGCGCCCCCACGTCCGATCCGGGCCTCAGCACCGTCCGGCCCGACGATGGCGCAGCGCTGCCGGCGCCGCTGGTGCGCAGCAAAAGCCGCTGGGTGCCAGTGCGCTGGGCCGAGTTGCCGGGCTTCGAGGAAGACGCGCTGTTTGAAGCGTGGAACGCGTGGCTGAAAAGCTGCGAGCGACCGGGCGTCACCTTCGCCTCGCTGTGTGCCGAAGTGCGGCGCCTGAGCATTGCGAGCGGCGAGGAACAGCGCCGCTGGATGCTGTCGCGCCTGCAGCCCTACCGCGTTGAAGCGCTGGCGGGTGGGGCCGACGGCCTGCTCACCAGCTATTACGAACCGCTGCTCAAGGCCAGCCGCCAGCAGGCACCCGGCTTTGAGGTGCCGCTGTACCAGCCCCCCGCGTCGCTGGGCAGCCGCAAGCCCTGGTACACGCGCCAGGAGATCGACACCTCGGCCGAAGCGCGCGCTGCGTTGAAGGGTCGCGAGATCGCCTGGCTGGCCGACCCGGTGGAGGTCATGTCGCTGCACATCCAGGGCTCAGGGCGCTTGTCGGTGACCGAGCCGGATGGCTCGCAGCGGCTGATCCGCGTGGCCTACGCTGGCACCAACGACCAGCCGTTTCGCAGCGTCGTGCAGTGGCTGCAGGAGCAGGGTGAGGGGCGCATGGCCACCCCGTGGGTCGAGTCGACCCGCGCGTGGGCGGCACGAAACCCGCAGCGCGTGCAGCAGATGCTGTGGAGCAATCCGCGCTACACCTTCTTTCAGGAGCAGCCGCTCAGCGACCTGGACGCGACGTTTGGCCCCCGGGGCGCGCAGGGTGTGGCGCTGACCCCGGGTCGCTCGATTGCCGTGGACCCGGGCAGCATTCCCTACGGCACGCCGGTGTGGCTGGCCTCGCGTGGCCCGGCGGGCACTCTGCAGAAACTGGTGTTTGCGCAGGACACTGGCAGCGCCATCGTTGGTGCGGTGCGTGCCGATTATTTTGCCGGCACTGGTGCCGAGGCAGGGCTGTTTGCGTCACGCATGAACCAGCCGCTGCGCCTCTGGGTGCTGTGGCCCAAATAGGCCCCGCCTGCCTTTACCCGAGGAGCCCGTGATGACGACACTGCGCATCTGCCACTCAAATCCCTCGCGAACCCGGCCTTGGGTGGCGGCGGCCATGGTGGCGGGTGTGGCTGCTGTGGCTGGATGTGCGGGTACCAGCCAGTCTTCGGCCGGGCCGCTCTACCGCTGTGAGCATGGCATTGAATTCACGGCGCGTTTCATCGACGACTCGGCGGTGCTCGAAGGCACACGCGGCTACGACGTGCTGTACCGCGATGCTGGTGGTCAGGGGCCGCAGCAATCGGTCTACAGCAATCCACGCATGCGTGCCGAATTCGGTCTTGGTGCGAGCGGCCGTGAGGCGGTGCTCAGGTACCCGTCGCTGCCGCTGGTGGCGCGCTGTGTTCGTGAGTGACAGCAGTTGGAGGAAGTCCGTTAGCGGACCGACAACCGCACTTCCACCCGCAGGGCCTCGCGTGCGCTGCTTTGCGCCGAGCCGCCCAGCTGGTTGCTGCTGCCACTGAGCGCATCGTCAGACTGGGCCACCGTCACCCATTCGCCCAGCGGCAACGAGAGCACGGTGTCGGTCGATGAGGAACTGATTGCGCCCGGTGGGTAAGCGCCGGGGCCGCCCCGCGCGCTTTGCCCGGCCGCGAGTTCCAGCTCGGCACTGTTGCCACCACGCCAGACTGGGCGTGCCGAAAAGCCGCTGTTTGCATCGACCAGCACACTGCCGGAAATGACGCGCAGCACCCCGCCCTGCACAATTGTTTGCACCAGCCGCAGCGGGACGGAATTGCCCAGGCGAATCGCCGCCTGGCGGCCGTTGAGCACCAGCACCCGTTGGACGAGGTCGCGGTTGGTGTCGCGCTGGCTGTCCTGCGCGTTGATCTGCACATTGGCGCCAGACTGGCCGGGGCTCAGGGTGACACCGCCCTGCGCCTGCAACTGACTGCCGCTCTGGCTGCTTCCCCGCACCTGCCGCACCTCGATCTGCAGGTTGCGCAGCGGCAGTGACTCGGCGCCAGGCGGGGCGGTGGCGTAGCCCTGTGCACTGGCTGCACTGGCCATCAGCATCAGGGTGGCTAGCGCGGCGAGAGCCACCGAAGGCAGGGCCAGCGGGCGGTGTGTCATGGCGTGTTCTCCAGTGGTCAGAGGATGGTGCGGGCCAGATGCCCCAGCGGCAAGGCGCTGCTGGCCTTGACCTCGCCCAGCGAAAAGCTGGTGTGCAGGTCTTTCACATTCGGCAGGTTGATCAGGTTCTGCAGCGCAAACTTGCTGAAGGCCTCGAGGTCCTGCGCGACCACCTGCAGCTCAAAGGTGCCGGTGCCGCTGATGTAGTGACAGGAGACGATTTCCGGCAGTTTCTTGATGGCCTCTTCCAGCTGGCGCGTGGCGTCGCCGCTGTTGCGGTCGGCGTCCAGCCGCACAAAGGCCAGCACGCCCAGGCCGATCTTGTGGCGGTTGATTTCCGCGCGGTAGCCGGTGATGAAGCCGGCCTCCTCCAGCGCCCGCACGCGGCGCCAGCACGGCGCGGCCGACAGCCCCACACGCGAGGCCAGCTCGGTGTTGGTGAGCCGGGCTTCGGTTTGCAGCTCATTCAGGATGGCGATGTCAAACTTGTCTAATGTTTCCATTAAGTCAATTTTCCAGCAAGATTCTTTCTTTGTACAGCTGGAAACGGGCATGGAAAGCAAAGACATATCTGGCGCGGCGGCATACACTTTGCATAGTTCTAGAGGCTGTCCCCTACCCGGCGACAGTCTCGATTTGCGCTGCCCACAAGGCAGCTTTACCCACGCAGGAGACACAGACCATGAACGCGCCACTTCCCGAGCACATTCGCAAGGCACTCGAAACCGTCACGCTTGATGACAAATACAGCCTTGAGCATGGCCGTGCTTTCATGAGCGGTGTGCAGGCCCTCGTGCGCTTGCCGATGCTGCAGCGCACGCGCGATGCGATGGCCGGGTTGAACACCGGCGGCTTCATCAGCGGCTACCGCGGTTCGCCCCTCGGTGGGTATGACCAGGCGTTGTGGGCCGCCAAAAAACACCTTGCTGCGCAGAACATCGTGTTCCAGCCCGGCGTCAATGAAGAACTTGGCGCCACAGCCGTGTGGGGTACGCAGCAGCTCGATTTGTACCCACAGACCAAGAAGTTCGATGGTGTCTTCGGCATCTGGTACGGCAAGGGCCCAGGCGTGGACCGCTGTTCCGATGTGTTCAAGCACGCCAACATGGCGGGCACGGCCAAACATGGCGGCGTGATCGCGATTGCCGGTGATGACCATGTCTCCAAAAGCTCGACGGCGGCGCACCAGAGTGACCACATCTTCAAGGCCTGCGGCCTGCCGGTGTTCTTTCCGTCGAATGTGCAGGACATCCTCGACATGGGGCTGCACGCCTTTGCGATGAGCCGCTTTTCCGGCGTCTGGTCGGGCATGAAAACGATTCAGGAGGTGGTGGAGTCGTCCAGCTCGGTGCTGGTGGACCCGGACCGCGTGAAGATCGTCATCCCCGAAGATTTCCAGATGCCGCCCGGCGGTCTGCACATCCGCTGGCCCGACCCGCCACTGGAGCAGGAGGCGCGCCTGATGGATTTCAAGTGGTACGCGGCTCTGGCCTACATCCGCGCCAACAAGCTCAACTACAACGTCATCGCCGGGCCGAAAGACCGCTTTGGTCTGATCGCCAGCGGCAAGGCCTTCAACGACACGCGCCAGGCGCTGGCCGATCTCGGGCTCGACGAAGACACCTGCCATCAGCTCGGCATCCGCCTGCACAAGGTCAATGTGGTGTGGCCGCTGGAGGCCACCATCACCCGCGAATTCGCCGAAGGCCTGCAGGAAATTCTGGTGGTCGAGGAAAAGCGCCAGGTCATTGAATACCAGATCAAGGAAGAGCTCTACAACTGGCGCGCCGATGTGCGGCCCAATGTGCTGGGCAAGTTCGACGAGCCCGAGGGCGATCAGTCCGGCGGTGAGTGGGGCCGCTCCAACCCGAGCGACCACTGGCTGCTGCGCGCCAAGGCCGACCTCACGCCGGCCATCATCGCCAAAGCGATTGCCAAGCGGCTGAAAAAACTGGGCGTGCCGGCCGATGTGGTGGCGCGCATGGACGAGCGCCTGGCCATCATTGAAGGCCGCGAACGCGCGCTGGCTGAAGCCAAGGCCGACACCGGCGAGCGCGCGCCGTGGTTCTGCAGTGGCTGCCCGCACAACACCAGCACCCGCGTGCCCGAAGGCTCGCGCGCCGTGGCCGGCATCGGCTGCCACTACATGGCCACCTGGATGGACCGCAGCACCTCGACCTTCAGCCAGATGGGCGGCGAGGGCGTGAGCTGGGTCGGGCAGGCGCCGTTTACCACCGACTTCCATGTGTTTGCCAATCTGGGTGATGGCACCTACTTCCACAGCGGCCTGCTGGCGATCCGCCAGGCGATTGCCTCCGGCGTGAACATCACCTACAAGATTCTCTACAACGACGCGGTGGCCATGACGGGTGGCCAGCAGGTGGGCGAGCGGCCTGAAGGCCATTCGGTGCTGCAGATCATGCAAAGCGTGCTGGCCGAAGGCGCGGTCAGGTTGGTGATCGTGACCGACGAGCCGGGCAAGTACGACGGGGTGGCGCTGCTCCCAGGCGTGACGGTGCACCACCGCGACGAATTGGACCGCATCCAGCGCGAGTTCCGCGAGATCAAGGGCACCAGCGCCATCATTTACGACCAGACGTGCGCGACCGAAAAGCGCCGGCGCCGCAAGCGCGGCACGATGGTGGACCCGGAAAAGCGGGTCGTCATCAATGAGCTGGTGTGCGAGGGCTGCGGGGATTGCTCCGTGCAGTCCAACTGCCTGTCGGTGGAGCCCCTGGAAACTGAATTCGGCCGCAAGCGCCGCATCAACCAGAACAGCTGCAACAAGGACTATTCCTGCGTCAAAGGCTTCTGCCCCAGCTTCGTCACCGTCGAGGGTGGCCAGCTGAAGAAACCGAAGAAAGAAGCCAAAGGCGGCGCGCTGATGCCGCCGGTGCCCGAGCCGGCGCTGCCAGTAGCCGAAAGCGCCTGGGGCATCGTCGTCGGTGGTGTCGGTGGCACCGGCGTCATCACCATCGGCCAGTTGCTGGGCATGGCGGCGCACATTGAAGGCAAGGGTGTGGTCACGCAGGATGCTGGTGGGCTGGCCCAGAAAGGCGGCGCGACCTGGAGCCATATCCAGATCGCCAACCGCCCCGAGGCGATTTACACCACCAAGGTCGACACCGCCAAGGCCGATCTGGTGATCGGCTGCGACCCCATCGTCACCGCCAGCAAGTACACACTGACTGTGATGCAGCCGGGCCGCACCTATGTGGCAATGAATTCGCATGGCACGCCGACGGCCGCTTTTGTGACCAACCCGGGCTGGCAGTTTCCGGGCGGCAACTGCGATACGGCAGTCTCTGCAACAGTGGGCGCTGACTTGCTGGGCAGCTTCGATGCCGAGCAGGTGGCGGTGCAGCTGATCGGTGACTCGATTTACACCAACCCGCTGATGCTGGGCTACGCCTGGCAGAAGGGCCGGGTGCCGCTGTCGCACGCGGCGTTGATGCGCGCCATCGAGCTCAATGCGGTACAGGTCGAGAACAACAAGGCCGCGTTCGAGTGGGGCCGGCGTTGCGCCCATGACCTCGCTGCGGTGCAGGCGCTCTTCAAGGCGGCCCAGGTGATCGAGTTCGTCAAACGCCCGGCGCTCGCCGACATGCTGGCCAAGCGAGTGGAGTTCCTCACGGCCTACCAGAATGCCGCATACGCCCAGATCTATCAGGTCTTCGTCGAGAAGGTGCGGCTGGCCGAAGCCCCGCTGGGCAAAACCGCGCTGACCGAGGCGGTGGCCCGCTACCTCTTCAAACTGATGGCCTACAAGGACGAGTACGAAGTCGCCCGCCTGCACACCGATGCCAGCTTCCTGAACAAAGTGGGCGCCCTGTTTGAGGGCGACTTCAAGCTCAACTACCACCTCGCGCCGCCGCTGATCGCCGCCAAAAACGACAGGGGCGAGCTGCAGAAACAGCAATTCGGTCCGTGGATGCTGACCGCATTCCGCGCGTTGGCCCGCCTCAAGGGCTTGCGCGGCACGGCGCTGGACGTCTTCGGCCGCACCGAAGAGCGCCGCATGGAGCGCGCGTTGATTGACGAGTACCGGGCCAGCGTGGAGGAAGTGATGGCGGGCCTGAACGCCGACAACCACGCGGTGGCGCTGGACATTGCCCGGATTCCGGAGATCATCAAGGGCTATGGTCATGTCAAGGCACGGCATCTGGCGCTGGCGCGCCCGCAATGGGCGGCGCTGATGGACGGCTGGCGCCAGGGCGCCGCTGTGACCCCGCGGTGAGCCATCGGCGCGCGGCTTGCCATTACCGCGCAGCCTGACCCGGCCCGGGAGGCCCCGCAGTCCGGCACCGGCCGATGGCCCGCGAAGCCTCGGGGTTACAAGTTCTTGCAAGTAACCCGACGCTTACAATCGCGGGTTGCCCTGCCCCTGCATCCGCCGGGGCGCTTGTGACCGTTTCCAATTGTTGTGGAGCTTTGCCGTGTTCATTTCTTCTGCTTTTGCCCAAACCGCCCCTGCTGCAGCCGGTGGCGGCGACATGATGTCCTCGCTGACAGGCATGCTGCCCCTGGTGCTGATGTTTGTGGTGCTGTACTTCGTGATGATTCGTCCCCAGATGAAGAAACAGAAAGAGCACCGCGCCATGATCGATGCACTCGCCAAGGGCGATGAAGTCGCCACGGCCGGCGGCCTGCTCGGCAAGGTCACCAAGCTCAGCGACGCCTACCTGTCAATCGAGCTGTCCCCCGGCGTGGAAGTCCAGCTGCAGCGCAGCGCCGTCATCCAGGTGCTGCCCAAAGGCGCCATCGGCTCCATCAAGTAATCAGGACGCCCGCCCGATGCGGATACCGCCGGTGCGCGGTGTCCGCGTCGGTCCTTCCCCGCCACCTGCCACCAGGAACTGTCCCCCATGAATCGCTATCCGGTCTGGAAGTACATCGTCATCGTGGTGGCGCTGCTTGTCGCCGCGCTCTACACCTTGCCCAACTTTTTCGGTGAAGCGCCTGCGGTGCAGGTCTCCAGCGGCAAATCCACGGTCAAGATTGACACCACCACCATGGCGCGGGTGGAGCAGGCGCTCAAGGAGGCGGGTCTGACGGCCGAGGCCATCACTTTGGACGGCGCCTCGGTCAAGGCCCGCTTTGACAACACCGATACGCAGCTCAAGGCCAAAGACGCGGTTCAAAAGGCGCTGTCTCCAGACCCGGCGGACCCCAACTACGTGGTGGCGCTCAACCTGCTGTCGCGTTCACCGGCGTGGCTGACCTCGCTCAATGCCTTCCCGATGTACCTGGGGCTGGATCTGCGTGGCGGTGTGCACTTCATGCTGCAGGTGGACATGCAGGCCGCGCTGACCAAGCGGGCCGAGTCCCAAGCGGGCGATCTGCGGCTGGCGCTGCGCGAGAAAAATGTCCGCCACGGCGGCATCACCCGCAACGGTCAGGCGATTGAAATCCGGGTGCGCGATTCCGAAACACTGGCCGCCGCCAAGGCGGTGATCCAGGACCAGTTTGCCGACCTGCAGGCGGCCGAAGCCGCCGAAGGCACCGAGTACAAACTGACCGCCACCATCAAGCCCGAAGCGGCACGCCGCGTGCAGGACCAGGCGCTCAAGCAGAACATGGTGACGCTGAACAACCGGATCAACGAGCTCGGCGTGGCCGAGCCGGTGATCCAGCAGCAGGGCCTGGACCGCATCGTGGTGCAGTTGCCCGGCGTGCAGGACACCGCCAAGGCCAAGGACATCCTGGGGCGCACCGCCACGCTGGAGATGCGTCTGGTGGACGACGGCGCCGAAGCGCGTGCCGCCATCACCAACACCGGCCCGGTGCCCTTTGGTACCGAGCGCTACTTTGAGCGCAATGGCCAGGCCGTCATCGTCAAGAAACAGGTGATCCTGACCGGTGAAAACCTGACCGATGCGCAGCCCGGCTTTGACTCCCAGAACCAGCAGCCCAAGGTTGACCTGACGGTGGACGCCAAGGGCGGGCGCATCATGCGCGACACCAGCCGCGAGAACATCAAAAAGCGCATGGCCATCCTGCTCTTTGAAAAGGGCAAGGGTGAGGTGCTGACCGCGCCGGTGATCCAGAGCGAGCTCGGCAACCGCTTCCAGATTTCCGGCTCGATGAGCGTGGTGGAGGCCAATGACCTCGCCCTGCTGCTGCGCGCCGGCTCGCTCGCCGCACCCATGGAAATCATTGAAGAGCGCACCATTGGCCCGACGCTCGGCGCCGAGAACATTGCCAAAGGCTTTAACAGCGTGACCTGGGGCTTTCTCGTGATCGTCGCATTCATGGCTGCCTATTACATGCTGTTCGGTTTGTTCTCCGGTCTGGCGCTCGGGGTGAACCTGCTGCTGCTGGTGGCTGCGCTGTCGATGTTGCAGGCCACGCTGACGCTGCCCGGCATGGCCGCCATGGCGCTGGCGCTGGGCATGGCGATTGATTCCAACGTGCTGATCAACGAGCGCGTGCGCGAGGAGTTGCGCAACGGGGCCTCGCCGCAGGCGGCCATCAACGCTGGCTACGACCGTGCCTGGGCGACCATCCTGGACTCGAATATTTCCACCCTGATTGCCGGTCTGGCCTTGCTGGCCTTCGGTTCTGGTCCGGTGCGCGGCTTTGCCGTGGTGCATTGCATCGGCATCCTGACCAGCATGTTCTCGGCCGTGTTTTTCTCGCGCGGCCTGGTCAACCTCTGGTATGGCCGACAGAAAAAACTCAAGAGCGTGTCCATCGGGACCATCTGGCGGCCCGCCACTTCTGGCGCTGTCAGCAAGTAGGCGCGCAGGCGCCTGACCGGTTTATTTCGAGTTTCCCGAGCCTCCTCAAGGACTTCACATGGAATTTTTCAAGATCCGCCGCGACATCCCGTTCATGCGGCATGCGCTGATCTTCAACGTGGTCAGCTTTGCGACCTTCGCCCTGGCGGTGTTCTTCCTGTTCTCGCGCGGCCTGCACCTGTCGGTGGAGTTCACCGGCGGCACGCTGATGGAGGTCAACTACACGCAGGCCGCCGACGTCGAAAAAATCCGTACCACGGTGGCCGGACTGGGGCTGACCGATGTGCAGGTGCAGAACTTCGGAACGTCCCGCGATGTCATGATCCGCCTGCCTGTGCAGAAAGGGGTCACCACAGCACAGCAGAGCGACCGGGTGCTGGCCGCGCTGAAAGCGGTGGATCCGGCGGTCACGTTGCGACGCACCGAGTTTGTCGGGCCGCAGGTGGGTGAGGAACTGGCGCAGGACGGCCTGAAGGCATTGGCGATGGTGGTCGTGGGCATCATGGTGTATCTCGCGTTCCGCTTCGAATGGAAATATGCGGTGGCCGCCATCATCGCCAACTTGCATGACGTGGTGATCATTCTGGGCTTCTTCGCCTTCTTCCAGTGGGAGTTCTCGCTGGCCGTGCTTGCCGCGGTGCTGGCGGTACTGGGTTACTCGGTGAACGAGTCGGTCGTGATTTTTGACCGGATACGTGAAAATTTCCGCCGCTACCGGAAGATGGACACCACGGAGATCATCGACAACGCGATCACGTCCACCATCAGCCGCACCATCATCACCCATGGCTCGACCCAGATCATGGTGCTGTCGATGCTGCTGTTCGGTGGTCCCACGCTGTTCTACTTCGCCCTGGCGCTGACGATTGGCATTTTGTTCGGCATTTATTCCTCGGTTTTCGTGGCTGCCGCTATCGCCATGTGGCTGGGCATCCGCCGCGAAGACCTGATCAAGAGCCCTGCCAAAAAAGACGAAGACCCCAACGACCCGAACGCAGGGGCAACGGTGTAAGCTTGAGGCAAACCAATCCTCACGGTCGTGGCGCCCAGAACAAACAATAACCGTCGTCTTGCCGATCAAGCCCGTGCGCTGTTTGTCGAGCGGGCGGTCCGGCTGCTCCCCGAGATGTCGGGCGAGATCCAGGAGCTCCTGCGGACGCTGGGGGACCAGTTGGGCAGCGCTCGCGAGATGCAGGAGCGCCGCGACGCGTGGATGGCCTTCGAGAGTCTGGGCGAGGGGTGGATACGCGGCACCATGACCGCGTGGACACAGGCGCAGACCCTGCCAGTGGCCACCGCCACACCGAAATTCCTCGACAGCGGCAAGTTCGAGTTGATGGGCGACGAGGTCATGGAGGGCAAGATCCTCGCCTCGCGACTAGCCCTTCGCCTGCTCGACGTCATCAGCTGGGAGCTCAACGACCTGCGTCTGCGCATCCAGAACATCGAGGGCGTCTCCGACCTGCACAAGCAGGATATCCTGCGGCCCGAAACCCTGGCCCACCACCTGATTGAGCAGTGGAACAAGGCCGGACTGTCGCGCGAGGTCTGGCTCTCGGTGCAGGACCTGATCCAGAAGCGGCTGAGCGAGCATCTGCTGGAAACCTATCACGCGGCCAACGAGTTTCTCATTCAGCAGGGCGTGATGGCCGACATCGACCTGCGGCCGCTGGTCAAGCGCACGCCCTCGGGCGCAGAGGCGCCGCGAAAAGCCGTGCCCCCCGTGTCATCCAAGCCCTCTGTGTCGGGCGGTGATACGGCCAGCCAGGGGTATTCCGGAGGCAACAATGTTGGCGGCGGCGGTGGCGGCCGAACCGGCGGCGGCAGCGCCGGGGGCCCAGCCAGCGACTACGGTCAAGGCGCTGGGCAGGGCTCGTCTTTTGCCGGGTCCGATACCGGCCAGATCGCGCGCAGTGGCCGCAGCCCTTCCGGCGGCAATGCGGTTTTTGATGAAACCCGCATGCAGACTGCGACCACGCCGCTGTCCCGCGCGCGGATGCGGGCGCAGGGCGTCATGGGGCATCTCAAGCGCCTCCTGACCCAGCAGGTGGCTGGTTTTGACGACACCCGTCCGAACCGGGCATCACCCCAGCTGGCCGAGGCCATGGCCAGCATGATGCAGGTGGAAGACACCCGCACTGACAAGACAGTGGCGGCCGAGTCGTCAGGTGGTCTGGACGATGTGGTGTACGGCCAGAACCATGTCGAGCAGGCGGTCGGTGCATTGCGCGAGCGTACCAGCACACTCAAGAAGGCGGCATCGACCTCTGCCGAGAAAGCCACTATCGAGATCGTGGCGCTGATGTTCCAGAGCATTCTGGCCGAGGAGCGGATTCCGGCCGTGGTGCGCGTCTGGTTCGCTCGACTGCAGATGCCGGTGCTGCGCGTGGCGATTGCCGAGCCGGAGTTTTTCGGCTCGCTCCAGCACCCGGCCCGGCGGCTGATTGACCGCATGGGGTCCTGTGTGCTCGGCTTTGATGTGACGGTCTCGGGCGGCGCGATGGAAGCCGAGATCAAGCGGGTCGTGCAGGTCATCGAGCAGTACCCTGAGACCGGGCGCCGGGTGTTCCAGCTGGTCTACGACGAATTCGAGAAATTCCTCTCCAAGTTCCTCTCCCAGAGCGGCAGCGCAGCGCGGGTCGTCAGTGTGGCCCAGCAGGTCGAGCAGAAAGAGACCATGGCCATCCAGTACACCATTGAGATGCGCAAGATGCTCAATGACATGCCGGTCCGCGAGGAGATCCGCGAGTTTCTCTTCAAGGTGTGGGCTGAGGCACTGGCCATCGCCTCAATGAAAAACGGGGCGCAGCATGAGGAAACCCTGCAGCTCAAGCGCGCCGCCACCGATCTGGTCTGGGCTGCGAGCGCCAAGCCCAACCGCAACGACCGCGCCCGCGTGATCGCCGACCTGCCCAAGCTGCTGCAATTGCTGCGGCTGGGCATGTCATTGCTGGGTCTGGACATTCCTGCGCAGGACGCGCATTTGCGCATCATCAGTGACACGCTGGCCGATGCCTTCATGTCCAAGACCGATGCCATCCCGCCCGAGCGGGTGGATGCCATGGCCAAGCGCCTGAGCAATCTGGAAGACTACCTGTCCGACGAAGACCTGGGCGATTTGCCGCTGGACACCGACACCCTGGTCACGATGATCGGCATCGATGCCGCAGAGATCGAGATCATCACCGACGGTGGCAGCCAGCCGACAGAAGCCATGCGCGCCTGGGCCAAGGAGCTCCAGCTCGGCTCATGGTTCAGTTTGGACCACAACGCCAAGGTCAGCGAAGTCCAGTTCGCCTGGTGCAGCGAGCGCAAGCAGTTGCATTTGTTCGCGTCGGCCAACGGACGCAATTTCCTGATCCAGGGGCGCCGCCTGGCGGCTTACCTGCAGGCGGGCCTTTTGGTGCCGATCGAGGAAGAAACGCTCACCGTGCGTGCCACTCGCGACGCACTGGCCAAGCTGGACGCCAATCCCGAGCGTCTGCTCGGCTGAACATCCTCGGCATCTGCAGACAAGGTTTGGTGACCACGGATCTGGGCGCGCGCCACTGCCTTCATCGCAGCAGATTCAGGGTGGCTAAATAACGAATTAATGCGCGAGCCGAAATTCGGTGTCGTCACACAGCTCGTCGAGCACCAGCGCATCGGGCTCCTCCCCGAAGCTCCAGTACACCATCAGCACGATGATTTTCAGGTCGTCGAGTGTGACCGGGTCACCCGGTGCGGCCATGGCACGGTCAATCACGATCTCGCGCATGTGAGGGGGCAATACGCCGGAAGATTCAAGAAAGCTGACGAAGCCCAGGCTTTGCGCACCCAGATGGGTTTGTTCGGCCACCGAGTAAATGCGCAGGCTGTCAGGGGCCTGCGCACGGATGCTGGCCGATGGGTTGATCGTGTCGGTGGTGGTGCCGGAAGCGGGCAGACTGATCTGCGTGCCCTGGGCGGCAACGTTCAGGCCTTCCAGCCAGATGAGTGCGGCCTGTATCTCTTCGGGTTCGAAGCCCGCCGCAGTGAGCTTGCGGCTGAGCTGGCTGGCGGCGGGGCAAGCGTCACCTTGCCAGTAGTTTTCGTAGACGTACACCAGTACTTCGAACATGTACCCAATATATCGCAGATGGACGCCCTGTCAACCGGCGGCGAGACGCTGGAAAAGACCGCCGGGCAATCGCGCCACCAGCCCTTCGAGTTCCAGTTCAAGAAGCCGCGCCTGCAACTGCGGCGTGTCCATGCCGGTGCGGGCCTGCAGTGCGTCGAGACTGGTGACGTCAAAGCCAAGCGCCTGAATCAGCGGATCGCCTGAGGTCTCTGCTTCTTCAAAGCCATCTTCACGGCCAGCGGGCACAGCCCCTGTGGCGGGCGCCAACTGCAACTCTTCGAGCACATCCTGCGCCAGCTCGACCAGCTTGGCGCCCTGCTTGATCAGCGCATGGCAGCCCCGCGACTGGGGCGAGTGGATGGAGCCCGGAATCGCGAAAACGTCCTTGCCCTGCTCTGCGGCAAGCCGCGCCGTGATCAGCGAGCCCGACTGCAGCGCCGCCTCAACCACCAGCGTGCCGCGTGAGAGCCCGGAGATGATGCGGTTACGCCTCGGAAAATTCGCGGCCAGTGGGGGTGTACCAAGGTGGAATTCGCTGACGATCATGCCCTGCTCCACGATGCGGTGGGCCAGTGCGAGGTGCTTTTTCGGATACACCCGGTCCAGACCCGTGCCGACGACTGCAATGGTGTCGCCACCACCCAGCATCGCGCCGTCGTGTGCGGCACCATCAATGCCGCGCGCCAGGCCAGACACCACGCACAGGCCGGCGCGTCCGAAGGCGCGTGCAAACTCGCGGGCGTTGCCCTCGCCCTGCGGTGTCGGGTTGCGGCTGCCCACCATGGCGATGCGCGCCGCTTCGGCGCGGGCCGGGTCCACTATGGCGGCGGCCAAGCTGCCCGTCATGTACAGCATCAGCGGCGGGTCTTCGATCTGCAGCAGGCTGGGCGGGTAAGCGCTGTCGCCCAGCGTGACCACGCGGCGATGGGTGCCGCTTTCCAGCCATTGCAGTGTGGTGTCCAGCTGGGCTGCCAGCGTTGTGGGTTCACGCAGCAGGGCGCGTGCAAGCTTCTCGTTGCCGAGCTGGCTTAACGCCGCCATCTCCTGGTGAAAAATCGCCTGGGGTGAGCCAAACGCCGCCAGCAGGCGACGTGCGGCTTCGTTGCCGATGCCCGGTGTCAGGCCAAGGCGCAGCCATGCGGAAAGTTCCAGCGCTTCCATGGAGTGGTCAGCCACCGATGGTCCGGCGGCACACGGCGAGCGTCACGCTCAGTTGGGGTTGATGACGCGGTCGCCGACCTTCACGCCGTCGGTGATGCTGAGCACCAGTGCGTAGGACAGGTGGTCGTAGGTGCGGAACACCATCAGCAGGCCGTTGCGTTCGTTCGGCAGCTTGATCGCGGTACGACCGCTGTCGGTCTTGTCAATGAGGCGCGCGCCGTCTTTGATGATGGCCAGCACGTGACCGCGCTCCATGCCGTCGAGCGCGCCGCGATTGATCACCACCACCTGGTTCTCCGACGCCATGGCCACTGCGTTGCCATGCACCGACACCACCTGGCCCGTGACCGGGGTGGACGGTGCGCGCGGCGTGTACGTCAGCAGCTCGCGGGGCGGCTCTGCTACCAGCCGGTCGCCAGCGCGCATTTCTTCCTTGCCGGAAACAATATCGATGGTTGCCGGAATGATTTCAGGCTGGATTTTCCCGTCCTTGCCTTCCACCTGCGCGACAGACTCCCCGCGCACCAGCTCTGCTTTGCCGAGGTAACGGGCCTCGTAGCCCAGGATTTTCTGGGTGGTCGGGTCTTTCAGGGGGGTTGCGTTGCGGAACACGCGGAAATCACGCGGCTGACCCTTGGCATCGCTGAGCGCCACGCCGGTGCCTGCGCCGCTGCCGTTCAGTCCCCGTGCATAAGCGCGGTCACCGCGGCTGAGCAGGACGCGACCTTCCTGTGCGGCGACGATGCGCGGCGCACTGGCCAAGGTGGTTTCATCCACGATCAGTGTTTCGGTCAGAAACGGCTCGATCACATTCGGTGGCAGGGTTGGAATCGCCACATCGGCCAGACCTTCATAGCGAGTGCGTGGCGATACCCGCACGGTGTCAGTCGGTGGGCCCTCGGTGCTGGCCCGGCGCGTGCGCAGCGTTGCGCGACCGTTGGATTTCTCCAGATACAGCTGCTGGCCCGGGTAAATCCGGTGCGGGTTGCGGACGTCCTGCAGGTTCATGCCCCACAGTTCCGGCCAGCGCCAGGGGCTCTTGAGGAACATGCCGGAGATGGCCCACAGCGTATCGCCACGCCTGACGGTGTAGTTGTCCGGTGCATTGGGCGCGAGATCCGACAGCGGAACGCCGGTTTCCGCCACCTGCGTGGCCGTGGCCTTCTGGTCCGCGGTGATCGGAAAGTTCTGGGCGTGCAGGCCGGGCACTGCTGCCGCGAGTGCAAGGCCCAGCAGCGATGCCGCTATTGAAATGTGACTCAGACGACCAGAAATAGTGTGCATAGAAAAAGCCTTGGGCGCGACAGCGGGGCTGGCGCGGTCAGGAAAAAGGACAGAAGAAGGCGAAGAGAACCCCGCAAGGCTGGGGAAAAGACCGCGCTTCTTCTTCATAATTTACTGGCAATTCTGTACCTAAGCCCTTGATTAGGCAACGATTAGTGGGTTTCGTGAGAACCCGGGCACACAAAAAGTCATGAAAAGTGGCGAAAATAGCGACAACCTCCGAACTTGCAGCATGACCACCCTGACCATCCTCCGATACCCCGACCCCCGCCTGCATACTGTCGCCAAGCCTGTGGTGGCGGTTGATGCACGCCTGCGCCAGCTGGTGGGCGACATGCTTGACACCATGTACGCAGCCGAGGGCATCGGTCTGGCCGCCACGCAGGTGGACGTGCATGAGCGAGTGATCGTCATCGACGTCAGTGAAGGGCATGACCAGCCACTGGTGCTGATCAACCCTGAGATCACCTGGGCGAGCGACGAAAAGCGCGTGGGCGATGAGGGCTGCCTCTCGGTGCCCGGCATTTATGACGGTGTGGAGCGCTCCACCTCGATCCGCGTGCGCGCCCTCGACCGCGACGGCAAGCTGCAGGAGCATGCAGCCGAAGGCTTGTTGGCGGTGTGCATCCAGCACGAGATGGACCACCTGATGGGCAAGGTGTTTGTCGAGTACCTGTCGCCACTCAAGCGCAACCGCATCAAGACCAAGATGATCAAGCAGAAAAAGGAAGACGAGCGCGACGCCGTGCGTTGAGCATTTACCGGGTCGGCCGCAGACCTTGCCGCACGCGTCCTTACAATCCCGTGAATGCGCGTTGTCTTTGCCGGAACCCCTGAATTTGCCCGAGTCGCGCTGGAAAAACTCCATGCAGCCGGCTTTGAAATCCCCCTTGTTCTGACCCAGCCCGACCGGCCCGCTGGCCGCGGCATGCACCTGCAGGCTTCCCCAGTCAAACAGTGGGCCATCGCGCATGGTGTGCCGGTGGCCCAGCCGCGCAGCCTGCGGCTGGACGGCAAATACCCCGACGATGCGGCCGCCGCGCGAGCGGCGATCGAGGCGGCGTGCGCCGATGTCATGGTGGTCGCAGCCTACGGCCTGATCCTTCCGCAATGGGTGCTGGATGCGCCCGCGAAGGGGTGTGTCAACATTCATGCGTCCCTGCTGCCGCGCTGGCGCGGCGCGGCACCGATTCACCGGGCCATCGAGGCCGGCGATCCAGAGACTGGCGTCACCATCATGCAGATGGATGCAGGGCTGGACACCGGCGACATGCTGCTGGTGGAAAAAATCGCGATCAGCTCGCAAGACACCACCGCCTCGCTGCACGACAGGCTGGCGGTGCTCGGCGGGCGGCTGGTCGTCGAGGCGCTGGAACTGGCGGCCTGCGGCGGGTTTCATCCCGTGCCTCAACCGCCCGAGGGGCCTGCCAGCGGCATCACCTACGCCCACAAGATCGAGAAGGCCGAGTCGGTGCTCGACTGGTCCCTGCCCGCGGCAGTGCTGGAGCGGCGCATCCGCGCGTTCAACCCCTTCCCCGGTGCGTCGTCTGAATTGAACGGGGTCGTCATCAAATGCTGGCGCGCCGAGGTGTTGCCCGGACGGCCACCAACTGCAAAGGCCGGCGAGGTGCTGGCCGTGGGCGATGCCGGTGTGGATGTCTGCGCGGCAGATGCCGTGCTGCGCCTCGGCCGTCTACAAAAGCCCGGCGGAAAGCCGCTGGAGGTGGCCGAATTCCTGCGCGGATTTGCCATCGCGCCGGGCATGGTGTTTGGCCATGCGGTGTCTGAAAGGTGAGCGATCTGTGACGGCATTGCACAAGCACCCCGAGTTTCGCATCGGTATCCAGGACATGATTCCGGTGGCGCCGGGCATTGCCGCCTGGGGCCTGATGACCGGCGTGGCCATGGTCAAGTCGGGCATGAGCCTGTTCGAGGCCATCCTGATGGGCGTCATTGTTTTTGCCGGCAGCTCGCAGCTGGCGGCCGTGCCGCTGATTGCGGCGGGTGCGCCGATGTGGGTGATTCTGGCCACCTCGTTTTGCGTGAACCTGCGCTTTGTGGTGTTCAGCGCGCACCTGAGGCCTTATGTGATGCACCAGAGCTTCTGGCGCCGCATGCTCAGTGGCTACCTGACGGCGGACCTCAGCTATGTGCTGTTCACGCGGCGCTTTCCACACCCATCTGAGGACCCTGAGGTGCGGCGCGCGCAGGAGGCCTATCTGGCTGGCAATTGCGCGCTGAACTGGCTCAGTTGGGTTGGCGCCGGCCTGCTGGGCATTGCGCTGTCCAATGCCATTCCGCTGTCGTGGGGGCTTGGTTTTGCAGGCATTCTGGCGTTGCTGGGCATCATGTGCTCGCTGGCCACCACCCGCTTGCGCGTGGTGTCTGCGGGCGTGGCGGGGGCCGCCGCCGTGGCGGCCTTTGCCTTGCCGCTCAAGCTGAACATCCTGGTGGCGATTGCGGCGGCGGTGGCCGTCTGCCTGCTGCTCGAAAAGCCGCCCGCCCCGCCGCCTGCGGCTGCCGCGCCGAAAGGAGACGCCGCATGAGCAGCACGGATCTCTGGACTGTGGGCACCATCGTCGGGATGGCGGTGGTGACGGTGATCACGCGTTCCTTCTTTTTTCTCTCCAGCAAGCCCTGGTCGCTGCCGGACTGGGCCCAGCGCGGGCTGCACTACGCGCCGATTGCCGCGCTGGCGGCGGTGATCATTCCGGAGATGGTGATGACGCAGGGCCACCTGATCGACACCTGGAAAGACGCGCGCCTGTTTGCTGTTGCCGCGGGCGTAGCGTGGCACCAATGGCGCCAGGGGGTACTGGGCACCATCGTGGCGGGCATGGCGGTGTATTTGCCGCTGCATGTGGGGCTGGGGTGGTGAACGTGGCCCCCACGGTCCCTCACTGCGTGTAGCTCCTTGGACATGCCCACGCCTGCGGCCCAGCGCTTCAACAAGCTCAGGACCGGCTAAACCGGTTCTACCGCTAATGTTCGGTTGAAGAAGTCCTCACTTGAGCCATCGCCCGATCACGCGCCAGCGGGGGCCGCGGGACTGGCTTTGCCAGACCGCAGGCGCCGCCCCCTGAGGGGGGAACAGGCTACACGAAGTGAGGCTGGACGGGGGCGGGTCTATGCACCCACCTACAATTTAAGGCTTTGGGCGCGTTGCCCCGAGCCATTCATCTTCTTGTGAGCCCTCCATGAACTTCATCCGTTTTTCCGACCTGTGTGCCAGTGGCCAAGTTGCTGGCAAGCGGGTGTTCATCCGTGCCGACCTGAATGTGCCGCAGGACGACCAGGGCCATATCACGGAAGACACGCGCATCCGCGCGTCGATTCCTTGCCTGCAGATGGCCCTGGATGCGGGCGCGGCGGTGATGGTCACTTCGCACCTTGGCCGGCCGGTGGAAGGCGAATTCAAGCCCGAAGATTCGCTGGCACCGGTGGCCGCGCGCATGGGTGAATTGATGAAACGTGAGGTGCCGGTGATCGCTGACTGGGTCGGTGGCGTGGATGTGAAGCCCGGCCAGCTCGTCATGCTGGAAAACTGCCGCCTGAACAAGGGTGAGAAGAAGAACAACGAAGCGCTGGCGCGGCAGATGGCTGCCCTCTGCGACATCTTTGTGCACGACGCTTTCGGTACCGCGCACCGGGCGGAAGCCTCGACCTACGGCATCGCGCAATACGCACCCACGGCCAGCGCCGGCCCTTTGCTGGCCGCCGAGATGGATGCGATCTCCAAGGCGCTTTCCAACCCGCGCCGTCCGCTGGTGGCGATTGTCGCGGGCAGCAAGGTGTCGACCAAGCTCACCATCCTGAAGGCGCTGGCCGGCAAGGTGGACCAGTTGATCGTCGGCGGCGGCATCGCCAACACCTTCATGCTGGCCATGGGCCTGAAGATTGGCAAGAGCCTGGCCGAGCCGGATTTGCTGGCCGAAGCCAAGGCCGTGATTGACGCCATGAAGGCGCGCGGCGCCGAAGTGCCGATCCCGACCGATGTGGTCACCGCCAAAACCTTTGCCGCTGACGCGCCGGCCACCATCAAGGCGGCCGACCAGGTGGCAGACGATGACCTGATCCTGGACATCGGCCCCGAGACCACGGCGCGCCTGGCCGCACAACTCAAGGCGGCTGGCACCATCGTCTGGAACGGGCCGGTCGGCGTGTTTGAGTTTGACGCGTTCTCCAAAGGCACCGAAGGCATCGCCCATGCGATTGCTGACAGCAGTGCTTTCTCGCTCGCAGGCGGCGGCGACACGCTGGCCGCGATTGCCAAGTACGGCATCGAGAAACAGGTGGACTACATCTCCACCGGCGGCGGCGCTTTCCTGGAAGTGCTTGAAGGCAAGACGCTGCCGGCTTTTGAAATTTTGCAGAAGAGGGCGGCCGGCTGATCCCTGTCGCACCGGCAACAGACACCATGAGGCACCACGCGGAAATTCGTAACGGGTTGGTAACTGGTTCCGTGTGAAAATGGAAACTAAATTACACGGAGACTGATTCATGGCTAGTCGCGCTACCAAAATTGTTGCCACCCTCGGACCCGCGTCCAGCGACCCCGTTCTGCTGGAGAAAATGATCCGCGCAGGCGTCAACGTGGTGCGTCTGAATTTCAGCCACGGTACGGCGCAGGACCATGTGGACCGCGCCCAGCTGGTGCGTGAAGCGGCCCAGCGCGCCGGTCGCGAAGTGGCGATCATGGCCGACCTGCAGGGCCCGAAAATCCGCGTCGGCAAGTTCGCCGAAGGCAAGATCCAGCTGGAGCCGGGCCAGAAGTTTGTACTGGATGCGTCCCGCACTGAGCCGGGTGACATCAAGGGCGTGGGGCTGGACTACAAGGAACTACCGCGCGACGTGAAGTCGGGCGACCTGCTGCTGCTCAACGACGGTCTGATCGTGCTCACGGTGGATTCGGTGCGCGGCGAGGAGGTGCACACCACCGTCAAGCTCGGCGGTGAGCTGTCCAACAACAAGGGCATCAACAAGCAGGGTGGGGGTCTGACTGCTCCGGCCCTGACCGCCAAGGACATGGAAGACATCAAGACCGCGATGAGCTTTCAGGCCGACTATGTGGCGGTGAGCTTTCCCAAGAACGCGACCGACATGGAAATGGCGCGCCAGCTCTGCAACGTGGCTGCGGCCCCTTACAAGCACAAACCCGGCCTGATCGCCAAAATCGAGCGCGCGGAAGCCATCCCCAAGCTGGAGGAAATCCTGCGCGTGAGCGACGGCATCATGGTCGCGCGTGGGGACCTCGCCGTCGAGGTGGGCAACGCGGCCGTGCCCGCCCTGCAAAAACGCATGATCAAGCTGGCCCGGGCCCACGACAAGGTGGTGATCACCGCCACACAGATGATGGAGAGCATGATCCTCGCGCCGGTGCCCACCCGCGCCGAAGTGAGCGACGTGGCCAATGCGGTGCTGGACGGCACCGACGCAGTGATGCTCAGCGCCGAAACCGCTGCCGGCAAGTACCCGCTGGAGACGGTCGAGGAAATGGCCAAGATCTGCGAGGAAGCCGAGAAAGCCGAATACAAGGAACTGGACGCCGACTTCACCGGCAAGACCTTCGCCCGCATTGACCAATCCATTGCCATGGGTGCCTTGTTCACGGCCAACCACCTGGGCGCCAAGGCCATCGTGGCGCTGACGGACAGCGGCTCCACCCCCTTGTGGATGAGCCGCCATGACATCCGTGTGCCGATTTACGCGCTGACGCCCCGCCTGGCCACGCAGCGCAAGATGGCGATTTACCGCAACGTGCGTCCGTTGCTGATGGACACCAGCGCCGACCGTGACACCGCACTGGAACAGGCCGAGGGCCACCTGCTGCGCCGGAATATCGTGCAAAGCGGGGATGTTTATGCCATCACCTGCGGTGAGCCGATGGGGGCGCCGGGGGGGACCAACATGCTCAAGATCTGTAGAGTCGCTTGAACACCCCTATCGGGGCTCACTTCGTGTAGCCCCTTTTCCCCTTGCAGGGGACGGGTGCGTCGGGCCGGCAAAGCCGGACCCTTGCGCCCACTGGCTTGGGAAGACGTGGGGTCCGATAGGATGTCACGCCCCTCGCTGAATCCGGTTGGTCATGGATTGCGTATACAAACAAGTGCCATGAACATCTCGACCCAATTGCCAAGACGCTCCCTCTTCGCCATGCTGCCCGCGCTGCTGACGGCCTGCTCGGCGGTGGACCTGCTCAACGCGACCGTGCCGAAAGACACCTACCGGCTGGTGGACGGGGTGCCCTACGGACCCCATGGCCGGCAGCGGCTGGATGTGTACCAGCCGCCCGGTGACACCAAGGGCGCCCCCTTGGTGGTGTTTTTCTATGGTGGCACCTGGTCCTCCGGCAACCGAGCCGATTACCGTTTTGTGGGGGAGGCGCTGGCCTCGGAAGGCATCGTCACGGTGGTGGCTGATTACCGCCTGAGCCCCGAATTCCGCTACCCGGCGTTCGTGGAAGACAGTGCCCGCGCGGTGCGCTGGGCACTGGAGAAAGCGCCGGCGTATGGGGCTGACCCCGGCCGGGTGTTTGTGATGGGCCACAGCGCGGGTGCCTACAACGCCGCCATGGTCGCGCTGGATCCGCGCTGGTTGCGGGCCGAGGGCCTGGCGCCGTCGCGGCTGGCGGGCTGGATCGGGCTGGCCGGCCCCTACGACTTCTTGCCGATTGGCGACCGCCAGACGCGCGTGGCCTTCAACTGGCCCGACACGCCCACCGACAGCCAGCCCATGGTGCACGTCTCACCGGGCGCGCCCGACACCTTGCTGCTGGCCCCCGCGGTGGATCACCTGGTCAACACCCAGCGCAGCACGGTGACGCTGGCGCAACGCCTCAAAAGTGCGGGCGTCAAGGTCGAGTCAGACCTGTTCTCCACCGTCAACCATGTCACCCTGGTCGCTTCCATGGCGGCCGTGATGCGGGAGAAAGCTCCGGTGCTGGAACGGGTAACGGCTTTCGTCAAATCGAAAACCTGATTCCCTGCAGGCCCGACCCGCTACCGCACAGAGTCTCTAGGTGCAGCCGGTAGAATCCGGGGGTCGGTTACCCGGCAGTTACAGGCAACCATCCGGAACCCGTGTCCGGGCGCTGCCAGCCCCTCGCAATGTCGGGGCGCAAGGCTGCTGGCACACCTTTCAGCGGCGATTCACGTTTCAACTTTCTGGGGACTTTCACCATGGCACTCGTATCCATGCGCGAACTGCTGGACCATGCAGCAGTCAACGGCTACGGCATTCCGGCGTTCAACGTCAACAACCTCGAGCAGGTGCAGGCCGTCATGGAAGCCGCCAAAGAAACCGGTGCGCCGGTCATCCTGCAGGCCAGCGCCGGTGCGCGCAAGTACGCCGGTGAGCCCTTCATCAAGCACCTGATCCAGGCCGCCATCGAGATGTACCCGCAGATCCCGTTGGTGATGCACCAGGACCATGGCCAGAACCCGGACGTGTGCCAGGGCGCCATCGACCTCGGCTTTTCCTCGGTGATGATGGATGGCTCCCTTGAAGCCGACGGCAAGACCATTGCCAGCTACGAATACAACGTCGAGGTGACCAAAAAGGTCTCCCAGCTGGCGCACAAATACGGCGTCACGGTTGAAGGCGAGCTCGGCTGCCTGGGTTCGCTCGAAACCATGAAGGGCGACAAGGAAGACGGCCACGGCACCGATGCCACGATGACGCGCGAGCAGCTGTTGACCGACCCCGAGCAGGCCGCCGACTTCGTCAAGCAGACCCAGATCGACGCGCTGGCGATTGCCATTGGCACCAGCCACGGCGCCTACAAGTTCACGCGCAAGCCCACCGGCGACATCCTGGCGATTGACCGCATCAAGGAAATCCACAAACGCATTCCCAGCACCCACCTGGTGATGCACGGCTCCTCGTCGGTGCCGCAGGACCTGCTGGCCATCATCCGCCAGTACGGCGGCAACATGAAGGAAACCTACGGCGTGCCGGTCGAGGAAATCCAGGAAGCCATCAAGCACGGCGTGCGCAAGATCAACATCGACACCGACATCCGCCTCGCCATGACGGCCGCGGTGCGCAAGTTCCTGGCCGAGAACCCCGAGAAGTTCGATGCCCGCGAATGGCTCAAGCCCGCACGCGAGGCGGCCAAGCAGATCTGCAAGCAGCGCTACATCCAGTTCGGTTGCGAGGGCCAGGGCGCCAAGATCAAGGGCGACACCCTGCAGGTGGTTGCCGCCAAATACGCCAAGGGCGAGCTGGCGCAGGTCGTTCACTGACAGGCTCCCGGGAGCCTGCCGCCGCCCGGCTGGCAAGGAACCTTGCGATAATTGAAAGCCCGTGGACTCCCACCGAGTCCCACGGGCTTTTTACTTTGATGACCTCACCATGACCCAAGCGCTTCACACCTCCGCCCTCACTTCCCTGCCCCTGCTGGCCCGCGGCAAGGTTCGCGACAACTACGCGGTGGGCAAAGACCGCTTGCTGATGGTGGCCAGTGACCGGCTGAGTGCGTTCGATGTGATTCTGGGTGAGCCGATTCCCGGCAAGGGCGCGCTGCTGACGCAGATGGCGCTGTTCTGGTTCGACAAGCTCGGCCACCTCTGTCCCAACCACCTCACTGGCGAATCGCCCGAGAGCGCGGTGACGCCTGCAGAGCTGCCGCAGGTGGTGGGCCGCTCCATGCTGGTCAAGCGGCTCAAGCCGATTCCGGTCGAGGCAGTGGTGCGGGGTTATCTGGCCGGCAGCGGCTGGAAGGAATACCAAGAGAGCCAGGCAGTGTGCGGCGTCCCGCTGCCACCCGGCCTGAAGAATGCCGGCAGGCTGCCCGAGCCGATCTTCACGCCGGCCGCCAAGGCGGAAGTGGGCGAGCACGACGAGAACATCAGCTACGAACAGGTGGTCAAGGTGGTCGGCCCCGAAATGGCCGCGAAGATCCGGGACATCAGCATCGCCATCTACAAGGCGGCAGCCGCCTTTGCGCTGACCAAGGGCATCATCATTGCCGACACCAAGTTCGAGTTCGGCCTGGATGAGAACGGCACGCTCACGCTGATGGACGAGGTGCTGACGCCCGACTCGTCACGCTACTGGCCAGTCGAGGGCTACGAAGCCGCCTACGCTGCAGGCGAAAACCCGCCCAGCTACGACAAGCAGTTTGTGCGCGACTGGCTGGAGTCGGTTCGCATCAACGGCAAGCCCTGGGACAAGACACCACCGGCGCCGCATCTGCCGAGCGACGTGGTCACCAAGACGGCTGCCAAGTACCAGGAAGCCTTGACCCGATTGATTAGTTGAATACCCCTGTCTCGGCTCACTTCGTGTAGCCGGAACCCCCTCAAGGGGGCAACATCTGCGGCCCGGCTGAGCCGGTTCCGCGATGTTTTGGCACGGGAACTTCTTCTCTTAGCTCAGGATGACGCTACTGAGGCGCCGGCGGTAGGTCGCTACCGTCGGGTCTTCCGGCGGAATCTGGCCGTCGGCGACTTTGGGTTTCGGGGCTTCCATGACGTCGAGCACGGCGATGTAGGTTTTCCGGGCCAGGTCTTCGGACCAGGTCTTGTCGCGCATCAGGATGTCGAGCAACTCGTCCAGCGCGTCGGTCCATCGTCCTGCGGCGGTCAGGTATTTCGCCTTGTCAAAGCGGGCCTCAAAGTCGCGCTTGTTGCCGGCAATCCGCGCGTCTAGTGCGGCAACGGCCGCTGCCGCGTCGGGGCTGGCGGCCGCGAAGTCGATGGCGTTCATCCAGCGCTGCAGTGAATCAAAGCGACGCACCACGCCGGTCTGCGCAATCACTGGCGCAAATGCCACCTTGGCATCGTCCAGCCTGCCCAGCTGGATCAACAGCTTGATGTAATCGAAACGGGCGTTGTCGTCGGCCGGGTTGGTGGCGACGGTGTGCTGCAGTTTTTCCAGCGCGGCTTCCGGGTCGGCGGCAGGGTCGGGCAGCGCTTCTTCGGCTTCGGGTGGTGCCTCTGGCGCGGGGGGCAGGTGCTTGTCGAGAAACTCCTTGACCTTGCCTTCGGGCAGCGCGCCAGCAAAGCCGTCGACCGGCTGGCCGTTCATCATCAGGATGCAGGTCGGAATGCTGCGGATGCCGAAGGCCGCGCCCAGCTGCTGCTCCTGGTCGGAGTCGATCTTCACCAGCTTGAAGCGACCGCCATACGCCACCTCGACCTTCTCCAGAATCGGCCCGAGCGACTTGCAGGGCCCGCACCAGGGCGCCCAGAAGTCGATCAGCACGGGGGTGGTCATGGAAGCGGCAACCACTTCCTGTTCAAAATTGGCGAGGGTAACGTCGATCATGGTGGGTCAGAGCTGAGGCTGTTCAGGGTATTTTCAAGCGCGGCGCGGTGCCGCAGCCTGCGGGGCAGACGATAGCATGGGCCCAGCCCTTAAAATCAGGCGTCTCGCCGCATGGCGCGCCACCCCGGCCTTATCGGCCTTATCGACCTTATCTCTGGTTCGGGCTTCATCGGGCACAAGGCATTTATGACCACAAACAACAATCCGGCTGCACCTCTCGTGGGTGTGGTGATGGGCTCCAGCAGCGACTGGGACACCATGCAGCACGCGGTTCAGATCCTCACCCACTTCGGTGTGGCGCACGAGGCCCGCGTGGTCTCGGCGCACCGCATGCCCGACGCGCTGTTCGCCTATGCCGAGGAAGCCTCTGGCCGTGGTCTGCAGGTCATCATTGCCGGTGCGGGCGGCGCAGCTCATCTGCCCGGCATGCTGGCCGCCAAAACCGCCGTGCCGGTGCTGGGTGTGCCGGTGGCCAGCAAGCATCTGCAGGGCGTCGATTCACTGCACAGCATTGTCCAGATGCCCAAAGGCATTCCGGTGGCCACCTTCGCCATCGGCAATGCCGGTGCGGCCAACGCGGCGCTGTTCGCGGTGGCCCAGCTGGCCCTGCACGACAAGGCGCTGGCCGCCAAGCTCGACGCCTATCGCGCCGAACAGACCGCCGCAGCCAGCGCCATGACGCTGCCGCCGGCATGAGTCTTCCCGAGGGCTTGCCGATGTTCCCCGGCACCGCGTCGGCCACAGGCCAGGGCGCCACCTTGGGTGTCATGGGCGGCGGCCAGCTCGGCCGCATGTTTGTGCATGCGGCGCAGCGGCTCGGCTACTTCACGGCGGTGCTGGACCCGGACCCGCAAAGCCCGGCCGGCCAGGTCAGCCACCACCACATCCAGACCGGCTACAGCGACGCGGCAGGGCTGGCGCAGCTGGCCACGCTGTGCGGGGCAGTGACCACTGAATTTGAGAACGTGCCTGCCGATGCGCTGAAGGCCCTGGCCGCACGCATTCCGGTGGCGCCGGGTGCGGCTGCCGTGGCGATTGCGCAGGACCGCGTGCAGGAGAAATCGCATTTCACCGCTACTGCCGATGAAGCGGGCAGCCAGCCCGGCGCGCTGGCCGGTGTGACCTGTGCGCCCTATGCGGTGATTGAAACCACGGCCCAGTTGCAGGCCGTGCCAGCGCAGTTGTTGCCCGGCATCCTGAAAACCGCCCGCATGGGTTACGACGGCAAGGGCCAGGTGCGGGTGAAAGACGCCGCCGCGCTGGCAGCGGCCTGGGCCGACCTGAAGCAGGTGCCCTGCGTGCTCGAAAAAATGCTGCCACTCAAAGCCGAGTGCTCGGTGATCGTGGCGCGCGGCTGGGACGGGCAGATGGTGAGCTTCGCGCCGCAGTTCAATGTGCATGTCGATGGCATCCTGGCGGTGACGGCCGCGTACGCCGGCAACATGCCGCCAGCCCTGGCCGAGCGCGCAAGCGCCGCGACCCGGGCGATTGCCGAGCATGTCGGCTATGTCGGCGTGCTGTGCGTGGAGTTCTTCCTCATCGACGACGGCAGCGCCGACGGTGCGCTGGTCGTCAACGAAATGGCGCCGCGCCCGCACAACAGTGGCCACTACACCATCGACGCCTGCGATGTGTCGCAGTTCGATCTGCAGGTGCATGCGATGGCCGGTCTGCCTCTGCCCCAGCCGCGCCAGCATTCACCGGCCATCATGCTCAACCTGCTGGGCGATGTCTGGTTCGACGCGCAGGGTCGTGCCCGCACGCCAGACTGGCAGGCCGTCCTGGCCTTGCCCGGCGCCCATCTGCACCTCTACGGCAAGACCGAGGCGCGGCGTGGCCGCAAGATGGGCCACCTCAACATCACGGCGGCGGACGTGGCCACGGTGAAAGCCACCGCCCGTCGCGCGGCGCAGATTCTGGGCCTGCCCGGACTCGAGGCGCTGTAGGCCCACCATGGTTCTCCCCGGCAGCGACCCGAGCGCCATTGCAGAGGCCGCGCGCTGCATCCAGTCCGGCGGCCTGGTCGGCTTTCCGACCGAAACCGTCTACGGCCTGGGCGCAGACGCCGCCAGCGATGCGGCGGTGGCCGGCATCTTTGCCGCCAAGGGGCGGCCGGCCGATCACCCGCTGATCGTGCATGTCGCCAGCGCAGAGCAGGTGGCGGCTTACGCCAGTGCCATTCCGCCCTTTGCGGCGCGCCTGATGCAGGCTTTCTGGCCCGGCCCGCTCACCGTGATCCTGCCGCGTCGCGCTGGCGTCGCGACAGCCACCGCCGGCGGGCAGGACTCGATTGGCCTGCGTTGCCCGAACCATCCGGTGGCGCTGGCGTTTCTGTGGGCCTGCCTCGAACGCGGCGTGACGGGTGTGGCCGGCCCCAGCGCCAACCGATTTGGCCGCGTCAGCCCGACCACCGCGCAGCATGTGCAGCAGGAGTTCGGTGACGGCCTGCTGGTGCTGGACGGTGGCCCGTGCGATGTCGGCATCGAATCGAGTATTGTTGATTGCACCCGTGGCCGACCAGTACTGCTACGCCCCGGTGTATTGACCCGCAACCAACTCGCGGCGGCCTGCGGCGAGGCGGTGCTGGACAAGGACGAACTGGTGGCAGAGGCGGGCGCCACACCGCGTGCTGCACCGAGGGCATCGGGCACCCTGGAGGCGCACTACGCACCGGACGCCAAGGTGCGTCTGATGAATGCCGCCGGCATCCAGACCGCGCTGGATTTGCTGGGCCCCGATGCAGCGCACCTGGCCGTGTATGCCCGCAGCGTGGTGCGCATCCAATCCGACAAGGTGCTGTACCGCCGCATGCCCGACGACGCGCTGGCCACCGCGCAGCAATTGTTTGCGGTGCTGCGCGAGTTCGATGCCAAAGGCGTCAAGCTGATCTGGATCGAGCCGCCACCGCCTGATGTGGCATGGGACGGCGTCCGTGACCGGCTCGCCCGGGCGGCCGCGAGCTGATTTTTCCCGCAAAGGAGGGCGTCCATGTCAACAACCGTCTGCCGTACAGCCGCCACTGCAGCGCTGTCCCTGCTTCTGGGCTGGCCTGTGGTCTCGTGGTCCCAGGCGCTCGCCGCTGCGGGCTTCAACTCATCGTCAGTCAGTTACCTTTGTGCCGGCGGCAAGCGCCTGCAGGTGGTCTATCTCAACATCAACGACGGACCCTCGTTTGCGACCTTGCAGTACCGCGGGCGCATGGTGCTGATGAAGACCCTGCCCACCGGTTCCGGTGCCACCTATGGCTCGGTTGACGAGGCGCTGGGTTACCTGTGGCGTACCAAGAGCGCGGAGGGCCACCTGTATCAGCGCATGTCTGGTGGCTCGGGTGAAGAGAAAGTGCTGCTGCGGGATTGCCGCGAACGCTGAACCGGTTGCGGCTCAGCGCCGGCTGCCGTACACCAGCTTCATGCCGAGGATTGCCATCGCCAGCAGCAGCGTGATGCCGTTGGCCACCACGATGGGCCAGGCGCCCACCATCCAGCCATAGGCCAGCCACAGGGCCACACCCAGCGTGAAGGCGCTGTACATGCCCAGCGAGATACCGCTCACATCGCGGGTGCGAAAGGTCAGCCAGGCCTGCGGGGCAAAGCTCAGCGTGGTCAGCGTGGCGGCGATGTAGCCAACCGTGTCGGTCCAGTTCATGGGTTGCCTTCTTTCACGGCCCAGTCGACCAGGGCTTCCAGCGCCGGGCGCGCCGCCGGTGCGTTCGGGTGGTTGATGATGGCCACCACCACCAGGCGCCTGCCGCTGGGGGTGTGCACATAACCGGCCAGCGCGGTGCTGTCGCGCAGCGTGCCGCTTTTCAGGTGGGCCCAGCCCTGCGCGGTGCGTGATCTGCTGCGCCTCAAGGTGCCGTCCACGCCGACGATGGGCAGAGAAGCCATCAACTCCGGCATGGCGCCGGACAGATAGGCCGTCTGCAGCATGCGCGCCAGGCTTTGCGGCGTGGCCCGCTCGCTGCGCGACAGGCCCGATCCGTTGTCGAGCAGCGGCGGCTCCGCGTCACCAAAACGCTCGCGCCACCAGACGCGAACCACCTCGCGCGAGGCGGCGTAACTTGCGGCCGTGTCCGGGCTGCCGTTACGCGGGCGCAGGCTGAGCGTGAGGAACAGCTGCTGCGCCATCACGTTGTTGCTGAACTTGTTGATGTCGCGGATCACCTCGGTCAGCGTGGGCGAGACGACTTCAAACGCCGGCTTCAGGCCAGGCGCAGCGCGTCCTTCGCGGGCACGGCCGCCGAGTTTGCCGCCCATTTCGGCCCACATGCCGGCGATGGCGCGCTCGGCGTAGCTGGCCGGATCGGCATAGGCCAAGGGCCAGACTTTCTCGCCACAGCCGACCGGGTAGCTGCCGTTAAAGACGATGCGGAACGGGTCCGAAAAATCGGCCTTGAGCATTCCCCGGTAGTCGCCGCAGTCGCTGGCAGCGCCGTTCTGACTGGCAGTCAATGGCACGCTGGAGGGCGTTTGCACATTGGCCAGTGGCGGCTCGAAGTTCACGCTGGCGGTGCCGTTGCCGGGGTTGGGCACAAAGGTCATCACCACCGACTTGTAGTTCAGCAGCAGCGCGTCGGGCGAGGCGTTGTAGGGCCGCAGCGGTTCGCCGTCAAAGTCACCCGGATTCGGCGCGCTGACGGCAAAGGCACTGCGGTCCAGCAGGATGTCGCCAGTGATGGTCTTGATGCCCAGCCCCTGCACCCGGCGCAGCAGCAGCCACAGGCGCTCCTGCACCAGCTTCGGGTCGCCCCGGCCCTGGATGATGAGGTTGCCCTGCAGCACGCCGTTGCTGATCGGCCCGTCCACATACACCGGGGTGTTCCAGGTGTAGGCCGGGCCCAGCAGCTCCAGCCCGGCGTAAGTGGTCACCAGCTTCATCACCGATGCGGGATTCACCGCAACGCTGGCGCGGTGGCTCAGCAGGGGAGTTGATTTGCCGGCCAGTGCGGGCGCGGCGTCGACCACGATGGCGGCGAGCGCCTCACGCGGCACCTTGGCGCGGGCCAGTTGGGCCTCGACTTCCGGCGGCAGGGCCTGCGCTGTCGCCCAACCGCTCGCCAGCCACAGGGCCAGCGGGATGAACAGGCCAGCAGAGGGCCGTGTGCGGCTCAGGGGAATCGTCATGGGCGGATTATCCGTGCAGCGCCAGCCGGGAAGTTCCGACACGGGATAATCGTGCGAATGCCCGCCGCTCCGAAACTGCTCGCCTTTGACACCAGCACCGACCGCCTGTCGATTGCCGTGAGCGATGGCGTGCGCACGTGGTCGCACAGCGGCCCGGGCGGAGCTCAGGCCTCGACCTCGCTGATTCCGGCCATCCTGTCGCTGCTGGCCGAGGCGGGGCTGTCCATCGACGGGCTTGATGCCATTGTGTTCGGCCGCGGGCCGGGTTCCTTCACCGGGTTGCGCACGGCGTGTGCGGTGGCGCAGGGCCTGGCCTTTGGTGCCCGGCAAGGGGCCGGTGTGCCAGTGCTGCCGGTCGACACGCTGATGGCGGTGGCCGAAGAAGCCCGCTGGCTTGAAAGCGCTTCTGATGCCAATTCCTTGAAGCTGCCGTGGCGCGTGACCGCCCTGCTCGACGCCCGCATGGACGAGATGTATATGCAAGGCTTTGAATTTGTGGGTGACGTGTGCCGCTCGCTGGGCAATGGCGAACTGGTCTGCCCGGAATCGCTGCAGCCTGACCCCGCCAGCGACTGCTGGGCCGGCAATGTGTTCACGGTATATGCAGACCGCCTGCCCTCTGCATTGGCGGCCGCGCGGCAGCGCGAGGCACTGCCGACGGCCACTGCGCTGCTGCGCCTGGCGCCGGCGCTGATGGCGGCGGGCCAGTGCGTCGATGCAGCGCTTGCCCTGCCGTTGTATGTTCGGGATAAAGTGGCCCAGACGACCGAAGAGCGCGAGCAGCTCAAAGCTGCGAAGCTTGCCAGCGTTTCCTGACCTCACCATGCCCATGAACGCCGTCCTCCAACCGCTTGAAGCGCAGTTCGAACCCATGACGCCCGCGTCGCTGGAGGCGGTGCTGCGGGTGGAGAACAGCGCCTACGCGCATCCATGGTCGCACGGCAATTTCACCGACTCGCTGAATGCGGGCTACCACGCGCAGCTGCTGTGCGGCGGCGCCATGCCCGAAGGCGAACTGCTCGGTTACTTTGTCGCCATGAAGGGCGTGGACGAGGTGCATTTGCTCAACATCACCGTGGCGCCGGCACACCAGCGCCAGGGCTGGGCCCGCGTGATGCTGGACGCGCTGGCCCTGTGGTCGCGCGGGCAGGGCGCGCAGTGGCTGTGGCTGGAAGTGCGCGTGAGCAACGCCCGCGCCAAGGCCGTGTATGAGCAGTACGGTTTTCGCCATGTTGGCACGCGCCGCCATTACTACCCTGCCCAGGGCGGGCAGCGCGAAGACGCCATCGTCATGAGCTTGGCGCTGTGAACGACACCAGCCCTCCATCGAAAAGCACCACTCCATGAGCCTGCAACTCGACAAACGCCACCGCGCCATGCTGCGCGAGATGGGCGTGCGCGTGTGGTTGCCCATGGCACCCCCGGCGGCTGACTTGCCAGCGGAGCCCTCCATTGCGACGGCGCCCGAGACAGTGGCCACGCCGGTTCGTTCTGCGCCGACAGCACCGGTGCGACCCGTGGTGGCCGCACCGGCAGCCGTGCCCGCATCGGCAAGCGCGCCGCTCCCCAGTTCAAGCACCGACACCGCCAGCGCTACCGCAGCGTGGGCCCTGGGCGCGCCCACCGCGCTGTATGCCGCAGCCGCACCCTCCACCGGCCCGCGCTGGCTGGTGCTGGTGGAGGCGCCGCAGGCGGTGCTGGCGCGCAAACCCTTCCAGCCCTTTGAGGGCGATGCCGGCAAGCTGCTCGACAACATGCTGCGCGCCGCGCGTCTGCATCAGGGTGCCACGGTGCATCTGGCGCCGCTGGCGCGTCTTGGTTCGGCGGCTGAACCGTCAGCTGCATTGGGCTCCGCCTTGCCGGAATTGATGGCGTCATTTCAGCCCGATGTGCTGCTCGTGATGGGCCGGCTGGCCGGTCAGGCGGTGGTCGGTTCGGGCGAGCCCTTTGGCAGGCTGCGTGGGCAGGTGCACACGGTGCAGGGCGTGCGTACCGTGCTCACCTACGACGCCACCTACCTGCTGCGCAGTCCGGCTGACAAGGCCCGTGCGTGGGACGATTTGTGTCTGGTGCTCACCGTCGCCGCGGGGCGTTGACGGGCTTTACGGGTTTGATGGTCAATTCTTTCCGCTGCGGCTGGGCGCCAGCACCGAGGCGATAGCCACCACCATCAGCGCCACGGCTGCCCAGTCCTGCCAGTGCAGCACTTCGCCGAGCCAGAGCGCGCCCGAAAACACACCGAGTACCGGAATCATCATCACGCTCAACGTCGAAGCCACCGGTGGCAGGTCACGCGCCAGCGAGAACCATGCAGCGTGGGCAAAGCCGAAGATCAGCACGGCGTTGTAGACGATGGCGCCCCAGGTGGCGGCAGACGGCGCTTTCCATTGCGACGATTCAAATACGGCGCCGAGCACCGTGAGCATCACCGCCGTCATGGCGGTCATCCAGAACGACAGCGTGAGGGTGGCCGCTGGAATGGTGGTGCGCCGCAGCAGCTGGGTGCCCAGCGCCCAGGTCGCTGCAGCCACCAGCGCCAGCAGTACGGCAACCGGCTTGCCCGACAGGTCGGTCAACTCGAACCACAGCAGCAGCGTCACGCCGACTGCAGCTGCCAGCACGCCGAGCCAGCTGCGGCGCTGCAGCTGCGTACCGAACACCCACGCGCCCAGCAGCGCCGAGAAAATCGGCATGGTGTAACCGAGGATGGCCGCGCGTCCGCTGCTGAGCTGCTTGATGGCAATGATGATCAGCGCATGCCACACCAGCATATTGGCCGCCGCCAGCCAGAACAGCTCGCGGTAGCGTTCACGCGGAACAGTAAACGGCACCTTCATCAGCACCAGCGCCACACCGAGCACCGGCAAGCCGATCCAGATCGAGATGGCGCGGAAGGTCAGTGGCGGGTAGTCGGTGATGCCGAGCTTCATCACCGGCCAGTTGAAACCCCACACCAGCGTGAGAAGAATCAGCAGGGTCAGTTGGCGGCGTGTGAGTTGCATGAAGTTATTGTGCCCCCACGCTCCCCCACTTCGTGTGGGTCGCTGCCCCGCCGAGGGGGCCGTCCGCCTGTGTCCCGGCTAAGCCGGTTCCACGGCTCCGCTGGGTTAAGGGGGAGCCCTGACTTACTACAATGAGGAATGACTTTTCTTGACATGCTGGCAGCGGCGGAGCGCCAGAACCAATCGATGCTGTGCGTGGGCCTGGACCCGGAGCCCACGAAGTTTCCCGGTGCGTTCAAGGGCGACGCCAACAAGATTTACGACTTCTGCGCGGCCATTGTCGATGCCACGGCTGACCTCGTGATTGCGTTCAAGCCGCAGATTGCCTACTTCGCCGCCCACCGCGCCGAAGGCCAGCTGGAGCGCCTGATGGAACACATGCGCCGCGTGGCGCCACAGGTGCCCATCATTCTTGACGCCAAGCGCGGCGACATCGGCAGCACGGCCGAGCAGTACGCGAAGGAAGCGTTTGAGCGCTATGGCGCTGACGCGGTCACGCTGTCGCCCTTCATGGGCTTTGATTCGGTGGCGCCATATTTGAAGTACGAAGGCAAAGGCGCGTTCCTGCTGTGCCGCACCTCCAACCCCGGCGGTGACGACCTGCAGAACCAGCGCTTCGCTTCGGTGGAAGGTCAGCCCCTGTTGTATGAGCATGTGGCCCGCCTCGCGCAGGGGCCGTGGAACCTCAATGGCCAGCTCGGTCTGGTGGTGGGCGCCACCTACCCCGCCGAAATCGAGCGGGTGCGCGCAGTGGCGCCCACGCTGCCGCTGCTGATTCCCGGCGTGGGTGCGCAAGGCGGCGACGCGGTGGCGACGGTGCGCGCGGGCTGGAAGCCTGGCGCGCCCATCATCGTCAATTCCTCGCGTGCCGTGTTGTATGCATCGTCTGGCGACGATTTTGCGGCGGCAGCGCGGCGCGAAGCGGTCAAGACGCGCGACATGCTGCAGGCGGCTCGCCCCACCGCGTAACTTTCCGCCGCATCAGCGCGCGTAGGCTGAAAAGCGTGCGCGGTGGGTGTTGCCTGCACGAATGATCCAGTGGTCGCCGCCGTCGGCGATGGTGACGCTGCCATCGTCGGTGCGGGGCAAGTCCGCATAGCGCGCCTTCGGGAGTCGCCAGACCATCTCGCTGAGGCTGCCCGGGTGGCTGGCCTCAAACTGCGACAAACCACCGGCCACACGCTGCTCCCGCCACTGCACCGCCATGCGCGTGGTCATGAAGTCGGCCAGTCGCGGCATGGTGTACCACTGGAAGCGGCTCGGTCCCTGCGCCCTGGCATGTGTCAGCAGATCCTGCAGAACCGTGGGCCACACATTGGCGCCGTTGGGGTGCACGTACACCATGCGCGTGGTGTGGTGGCTCACGGCGAAATCCACCAGATCGCGGTACCAGTCTTCCACCGCCTGCTGGGGCACCTTGTTGACCTGGAACTCCTCAAAGGTCGCGTAGTAGCCGGCCGGCGTGACCGGGAACACCCACAGCGCTGGATTGCGCAGCCGGCCGTCGCGGTATTGCCGGGTGGGGCCGAGGCCGGTGTGCCCGGCGAAGTAGGCCGCCACCACGCCTTGCTGCTCCAGCCAGTCCATGGCCCAGGTCGGGTTGTTGCCGACCGGTGGCGAGTACTGGCGAACCAGCGGGCCCAGCAGCTTGTCGGCGGCGGTTTTGAGTGAGCGCACCACCGGCAGGAAGAAAGCCGGCGTGCCGTCGGGGGTCGGGCTTCTGAGGCCCAGCCATTCGCGCAGCGGGTTGCCCACAGTCTGCTGGATGACCTGCATATTGGCCTGCAGATAGGGCAGATACAGCGCGCTGTTGGCTTCGGTGGCGTTCAGTCCGTAGTCGTCGTGGTTCCAGCCGCCGTGGCTGCCGATGGCATGACCACGCGCAGAAAAGCGCCGCAGCATGTTCTGTGCAATCGGGTTCTGCGGCAGGTTCCAGCCTTTGCCGTCGCCAGTGGTCACCGCGTCGGGGCCGGCGGTCATGTCGATGGAGAAAGGGCCATCGTCGAAGATGCCCAGCTTCTCCAGCTGCAGCGAGGGCTGCTGCGCGGCGAAAGAGTCGAGGTGCCAGTTCAGCGTCAGGCCAGCCACGCCATTGGGCACCGCCGAAAGCTGGGCCATGTTCAGCACCCGGGTGGCGAAATAGTGCAGAAAGCCGTGCATCGGCAGCGCATCGGTGCGTGCCACTTTCAGGTAAGTCAGCGGCAGGTTCACGAACAGCACCTTGCCGCGCCCCAGCGTGTGAAGGCCAGCCACCAGCCCGGCTTCACGCGAGGCCGCCAGCGTGGTGCCATTGAATGCGCCCTGCGTGACAAAGCTGGAGTACACCAGCCCGCCAGTCAGGTAGCCGCTGTAGACCTCCAGGGCATCAGACGCACTCTGCGGTGCGCTGCTGCGGGGCGGGTAGGTTGCGAGCAAGCCCATGCTGTCAGTGCCCGCGTTCACTGCTGATGCCGGTGATGTATCCGCCGGGTTGACGTCGGCCATGGATTTGCCAGGCGGCACCTGCAGGGCGCGCAGCGTGCTGCGCATGGCCACCACCTTGCCGATGGCGGTGCTTTTTTCGCGCAGGGCATCGTAGAGGCCGTAATCGACGCCGGCTAGGTCGCTCAGGCGTGACCGGGGGATCGAGTAGGTGGGTTTCTGGTTGCCATCGAGTTTGAAAATGCCGAAGTCATAGGTGAGCAGCGTGTGGCCGCCTGCCTGGGTGTAGCGGCGCACGGCTTGCAGCAGCGCGTCGGTCGCCACGGTGTGCATCTGGTCGGGCAGCACCAGCCCGGCGTACTGGAGTGCGGCGGGGCCGAGTGCGAGGAAGTCGGCATCGGTCACGGGCAGCATGCGCACACCGGTTTCCGAGGCGGCATCCAGCCATGCGGTGACACTGGGCGCATCGAGCAGCTGGCCGTCCGGCACGAGCAGCAGCAGCACGCCGGGGTCGTGCGGCGCCGAGGCGATACCCGACGGCTTGGGCGCTGCCGCGGTGTCGGCCACTCTTGCGGGCGGGTCCTGGCAAGCGCTCAGACCGATCACCAGAAACAGGCTGCAGCAGGCCGTGCGCCAGGTCGCTGGAATCATCATGCCGGAGGCTTTGGAGGGATGGAAAAAAAGAGCATCCCGCAATGTAGGTGCCTGCAGTGCCTGCGCGCGCCAGCGCGGCGAGGGTACGGCTGTAGTCCGATGCGCCTAGAGCAGATCGTGTGCGTTTGTGGGTGCAGTTACTGTGCGCCAGCGTACGGTGCTGCCGCTTGGCATGCGGCAAGTTTCTGGCAAATCCTCGGCAGACAGACTGTTCAGGTGCGTCCGAGTCGCCCGCCCAGCATCACACACACCAGCGCCGCGACCACCAGCGCGATGCCGGCCCATTGCCAGGGGGTGATCACCTCGCCCAGCACCAGCATGCCGGTGGCCAGCCCCACCACCGGCACGCCGAGGCTGAACGGGGCCACGCGATTGGCCGGATGCCGCTTGAGCAGGCCGGTCCACAGGCTGTAGCCGATGATGGTGGCGACCCAGCCGAGGTAAGCCACGGCCAGCCAGCTGGAGGTGCGCGCCTCCAGCCATTGCCAGCGTGTGGCCTCTGGATCAAACGCGTACGACAGCGCCACAAAAGGCAGCACCGCAACCGAGCTGCTCCACACCACAAATGAGATCGGCGAGTAGGTCACCGCCTCCTGCTGTGCGCGACGCGCGACGATGTTGGACATTGCCCACATGGCAGCAGCGCCCAGCGTCAGCACAAAACCCAGCGCAGTGGTGCCCCCCGCGTGGCCAGCGCCGAGGTAGTTGGCGGCAAAGCAGGCGAGCCCCAGCGCAGCCAGCACCAGTCCGGCCTGCAGCGGGCGACTGGCGCGCTCACGCAGCAGCACAAAGCCGAACAGTGCCGTGAAAAACACCTGGGTTTGCAGGAGCACCGAGGCCAGCGCCGCCGTCATGCCGACCTGCAGTGCGATGAACAGGATGCCGAATTGCCCCACACCCTGCAACAGGCCATAAAGCAGCAGCCACTTCACCGGAACCTTGGGCGGCCGGATGATCAGCACCAGCGGCAGCACCGCAAACACATAGCGCGCGGCGCCGAGCTGGAAGGGCGTGAAGTCGCGCAGGGCGTACTTCATCACGACGAAATTCACGCCCCACAGCACCACCACAGTCAGGGCGGCCGCGAAGTCGCGCCCGGTCAAGGCGGCAGGTGGCATGGACAAGCGATCGGGTGGCAGGGGGAACTGCGGAAATGGGGCTGGGTCAGGCTGCGGGCTGCTGGGCCCGGGCCAGGTCCAGATGCGCCTTGACCTGCTGGGCCAGCGCCATGTCGCCCGGTGTTTCAGGCAGCCACGGCTCGACAGCAATGGTGTTGCCGGCCGGGTCCACCGCGACAAACACCACCACGCATTCGGTGATGACCTGCATCTGGCCGGTCTTCATGTCGCCGGCGCGCACTTCCACTGCGATGTTCATGCTGGTGCGGCCGGTGTAGGCGAGCCGTGCCTCGACCTCGACCAGGTCGCCGATCATGATGGGGCGCTGAAAGCGGATGGTGCCCACCGAGACGGTGACGCAATAGCGCTTGGCCCAGCGGGTGGCGCAGGCATAGCCGGCCTCATCAATCCACTTCATCACGGTGCCGCCGTGCACCTTGCCACCAAAGTTGACGGTGTTGGGTTCGGCCAGAAAGCGCAGGGTGATGGAGGACATGGCAGGAGGGGGTGAATCAGTCAGGGAGGGCTATTTTCACCCAGATGGCGCGCTGCCGGTCACTGGGACGACGGCGGCACGCTCTGCAAATCGAGCGTGAAGATGTTTTTGCGGTAGTCGGGTGCCGCTTCCATCAGCAGCCGGTTGAGCTGCGCCATCGCGTCTTCCGGGGTCTGGGCCTGCAGTGGCACCACGATCACGGCGATCTTGGGTTTGAGCACCAGACCAACCGGCATGCCGGGAAAAGGCGCAATGCAGCGGGCCAGAATCTTGGTGGCCATGCCGGTGATGCGGTCTGCAGGCACCGGCCCCTCCACCAGCAGGCCAAAGCGGGCGTCGCCCAGCCGCGCGACGGTGTCCACGTCACGCATGATGTTGGTCAGGCGGCCGGCCAGACGCAGGATCACTTTCAGTGTGTTGCGCCGGCCGAAGTCGTCGAAGATTTCGGCGCGGTTAGCCACATCCATCACCACCACGGCGCTTTGCTGGTTGAGGCGGATCGAGCGCTCGATCATGCTGCGCATGCGGTGCATGAACACCAGATCGTTGATCAGGCCGGTGGCCGGGTCGACCCGGTCAATCTGCGAAATGCGCCGCTGGTAGTCGCGCCGTTCCTGGCCCCGCAGCATCAGCACAAAGAAGACGAAAGGAATCGCGATGCCAGCCGAGAGCGGCGCGGCGTACTCGGTCACCAGGCTGGCGCCCACCCAGCCGGCGGCGTGGACCATGCTCACCGTCAGTGCGGCCAGCAGCGGCGCAAAGCCGACCAGCAGCCAGCCGGCAAACCGGTCGCCGCTGGCCAGCGCCCACACCGTGGCCGCGGTGCACAGCAGGGCCGCCACCACACAGGCCGACGCGGCAATCAGCATGCGGGCCGGATTGTCTGCGGCATACACGCTGGCGCCAATGCCCAGCGCCACCAGCGCCAGCGACCAGAAGGCAGCGTACAGCCACGGCTTGCGGGCCCGCAGCGAGATCGACTGCGCGGTGAAGACCAGCAGCGGCGCCAGACTGAGTACCGGCATCACGTAGCGCGATGCATCGTTCCACTGCGCCAGCTGCGGCCACAGATGCATGCCGCCCACCCCCTGGTCACTGGCAATCGCCACGGTCAGCATCACCGTCCAGAGGCCAAAGGCCGCATGGGCCAGATCGCGCAGCGCCAGCGAGGTGAACAGCGCGAAGCCGGCCACCATCATCAGCAGGCCGAAATAGAAGCCATACACCATCGAGCGGCCCTGCAGGCTGGTGCTCAGGCCGCTTTCGTTTTCAAAGGCAATTGGTACATAAAAGCGCTGCCGGTTCTCGATGCGCAGCGCATACACCGACAGGTCTTCTGCCGACACACTGAGTGGAAACACCGGGTAGATGTTGGGCAGCGGCCAGTCGGCCACCGGCATCAGGTCGCCGGCCTTCTGCACGCCCCAGTTGTCGTCGTTTCCACGCGTGTAGAGCGTCACGCTGTCGAGCCCGGGGGTGGTGAGCTTGAGGTACCAGCGCTCTGCATCTGGCGCGGCTGGAATGCTGAACCGCACCCACAGCACCGCGCCCGGCGGCAGGTCGTACTGGCGCCAGGGCCCGGTCGGGGTGAACTGGGTCAGCGGCATGCCAACGATGTCAGCGATGGTTTTTTTACCCGTTTCGTCGATCAGCGCGTCGCCCCAGTCGAGCATGGTCACAGGCTGGCGAAGCTCGTCGAGGTCAAGAATCTGGCGTGCCTGGGCCGTCTGAAAGAACAGCCCCAGCGCGAGCGCGAGCAGCCAGTGCCACAGCACTCCGGCGCGGCGTGACCGCGCTGAGCTTGCTCGGGCCTTTTCGGCCCCCTGGGTGTTGGATTGGTTTACGTTTGTCACGATTGGTTACTACATTACCGCCGGACAACAAAACTATCAACTGATATGCATCAAACCAACGCGAAACCAACCTAATCCGCATAGGTGACCGGTAAAGGTGCACAGGCATCGGTCACGGCCTGCCCCGGCGCCTGCCTTGTGCAGGGACCTGGATGGAAGGGGATTGAATGACCGCCGGGCCGGACGACGACTGCGACGCAATTCGCGTGCCCGGTCGCGAGCCGGGTCGGCGGATCAGAGGTCGAGCATCCGGCGCAGGTAGCGCCCGGTGTGGCTGGCCGGGTTGGCGGCGATGTCTTCGGGCGTTCCCACGCCGACCACGGTGCCGCCGCCAGCGCCGCCTTCCGGACCCATGTCGATCAGCCAGTCGGCGGTCTTGATGACGTCCAGGTTGTGCTCGATGACGACGATGGTGTTGCCCGCATCGCGCAGCTGGTGCAGCACCTTGAGCAGCAGGTCGATGTCGGCAAAGTGCAGCCCGGTGGTGGGCTCATCGAGGATGTAGAGCGTGCGGCCGGTGTCGCGCTTGCTCAGTTCCAGCGCCAACTTGACGCGCTGCGCCTCGCCGCCCGAGAGCGTCGTCGCGGCCTGGCCCAGCTTGATGTAAGACAGGCCCACATCCAGCAGCGTGTGCAGCTTGCGCGCAATCGTCGGCACCGCCTTGAAGAACTCGGCCGCCGCTTCCACCGTGAGGTCGAGAATCTGCGCGATGTTCTTGCCCTTGTACTGCACTTCCAGCGTTTCGCGGTTGTAGCGCATGCCCTTGCAGACGTCGCAGGGCACGTACACGTCAGGCAGGAAGTGCATTTCGACCTTCACCACGCCATCGCCCTGGCAGGCCTCGCAGCGGCCACCGGCGACGTTGAAGGAAAAGCGCCCGGCGCCGTAACCGCGTTCGCGTGCGGTGTTCATCTCGGCCATCAGCTCGCGGATCGGCGTGAAGAGGCCGGTGTAGGTGGCCGGGTTGCTGCGCGGCGTGCGGCCAATCGGGCTCTGGTCGACGTTGATGACCTTGTCGAAGTGCTCGATGCCCTCAATGCTGTCGTGCGCGGCGGGTTCTTCATGTGCGCGGTACAACGTGCGGGCGACGGCGGTGTACAGCGTGTCGTTGACCAGCGTGGACTTGCCGGAGCCCGAAACACCGGTCACACAGGTCAGCAGGCCGACCGGGAACTCCACGCTCACGCCTTTGAGGTTGTGGCCGGTGGCGTTGATGACGCGTAGCGCCTGCATGTCGCCCAGCGTGGCCTGGTGCACCGCCTCGCGCGCGGCACGCCGCTCGGCAGCTGGGCTTTGCGGAAAGCGCGAAGCCTTTTTCTTCTCGGCCGCCTGCTGGGCCTTCACGGTGGGCAGCCAGGGTGTGCGACGACTGGGCACCGCAATCTTCAGCACCTGGGCCAGGTACTTGCCGGTCAGCGAGTCGGGGTGGGCCTGCACTTCTTCAAAGGTGCCCTGTGCCATCACACGTCCGCCGTGGATGCCGGCGCCCGGCCCCATGTCGATCACATGGTCAGCGGCGCGGATCATGTCCTCGTCGTGTTCCACCACCAGCACGCTGTTGCCGATATCGCGCAGGTGTTTGAGCGTACCGATCAGGCGGTCGTTGTCGCGCTGGTGCAGGCCGATGCTGGGCTCGTCCAGCACATACATCACGCCGGTCAGGCCCGAGCCGATCTGCGACGCCAGCCGGATGCGCTGTGACTCGCCACCCGAAAGCGTTTCGGCGCTGCGGTCCAGGCTCAGGTAATTCAGGCCTACGTCGTTCAGGAACTTCAGGCGCAGGCCAATCTCGCGCACCACCTTGGCGGCAATCTCGGCCTTGGCACCCTGCATGGTCAGGGTGTTGAAGTAGTCAAAGCACTCGCGCAGGGTGATGCGGCTGATTTCAAAAATCGCCTTGCGGTGTGGAGTCGCCGTTCCGTCGCTGTTCGGTGACGGGGCGCCGACCAGGTACACATGGCGTGCCTCGCGCCGCAGCCTTGTGCCCTGGCAGTCAGGGCAAGGCTGCACGCCGCGGTAGCGGGCCAGTTCTTCGCGTACGGCGGACGAGTCAGTCTCGCGGTAGCGGCGCTCGAAGTTGGTGATCACGCCCTCAAACGCATGTTTCTTGGTGACCCGCTTGCCGGCCGAGTTACCCGAATCCATCACGTAGCTGAACTTGATTTCCTCATCGCCGGAGCCGTACAGCACCACCTGCCGCACGCTGTCAGGCAGGTCTTCAAACGCGCCTTCAATGTCGAACTGGTAGTGCTTGGCCAGGCTCTCCAGCATCGAGAAGTAGTAGCCGTTGCGCCGGTCCCAGCCCTTCACGGCGCCGCTCGCCAGACTCAGCGACGGAAACGCCACCACGCGTGACGGGTCAAAAAACTCCCGGTGGCCGAGGCCGTCGCAGCTCGGGCAGGCGCCGACTGGCGAGTTGAAGGAAAAGAGCCGTGGCTCCATCTCGCTCAGGCTGTAGCTGCAGACCGGGCACGAAAACTTGGCGCTGAACAGGTGTTCCTTGCCGGTGTCCATCTCCAGCGCAATCGCTTTGCCGTCGGCCAGCCGCAGGGCAGCCTCGAAGCTCTCGGCCAGGCGCTGCTGCATGTCGGCACGCACCTTGATGCGGTCAATCACCACGTCGATGTCGTGCTTCTCGTTCTTCTTGAGCTTGGGCAGCTCGTCAAACTCGTACGCCGTGCCATTGATGCGAAAGCGCACATAGCCATGGGCCTGCATTTCGGTAAACACATCGGCAAACTCGCCCTTGCGGTCGCGCGCCACCGGCGCGAGGATCATCAGCTTGGTGTCTTCGGGCAGTGCCAGCACATGGTCCACCATCTCACTGACGCTTTGCGCCTGCAGCGGCAGATCGTGGTCCGGGCAATAGGGCGTGCCAGCGCGGGCGAACAGCAGGCGCAGGTAATCGTGGATTTCGGTGACCGTGCCCACGGTGGACCGCGGGTTGTGCGAGGTGGCTTTCTGCTCAATCGAAATCGCGGGCGACAGGCCTTCGATCATGTCGACGTCGGGCTTGTCCATCAGCTGCAGAAACTGCCGCGCATAGGTCGACAGGCTCTCGACATAGCGCCGCTGCCCCTCGGCATACAGCGTGTCAAAGGCGAGGGACGATTTGCCCGAACCGCTCAGGCCGGTGATGACCACCAGCTGGTTGCGCGGAATGTCGAGGTCGATGTTCTTGAGGTTGTGCGTGCGTGCCCCTCTGATGCTGATTCTCTGCATGGGGAATACGCCCGCTCCTGCGGGGGGTGCAGGACGGTCTTTCGCCGCGCCGGCAGCGCGAGCTGCCTCGCGGGCCTCAAGGTATTTGCTGTCGTTGGGAGAGTTCACTGGAAAGGGTGCGCCGCAAAACCTTCCATCATAGAGCGTTGCGGTGTTTCAAGCACAATAGCCGCTGGGGCCCGTCGGGGAGCCGGGGCATTGGGCCTCGCCTTCCTGGGGGTGCTTGCCCACCCTGTTTTTCTCATCGCGTCGATCCACCGCCTTGGCTGCCATTCCCGTTCCGCCTGTTCCAGCGTCCGCCATGACCGCCACCGAGCGCCGTGCGAGCGTCTGGCTGTCGTCGATTTTTGCGCTGCGCATGCTGGGCCTGTTTCTGGTGCTACCGGTGTTCGTGCTGGAAGCGGCGCGTTACCCCGGCGGGCAGGACCCGGCGCTGGTGGGCCTGACCATGGGCCTGTTTGGCCTCACACAGGCCCTGCTGCAGATTCCCTTCGGCATGGCGTCCGATGCCTGGGGTCGCAAGCGGGTCATCGTGGTTGGCTTGCTGGTGTTTGCTGCGGGCAGCTTTGTAGCCGCAGCGGCACAGGACATCCACGGGCTGATGATTGGCCGCGCCTTGCAGGGCGCTGGTGCCATGTCGGCGGCGGTCACGGCCCTGCTGGCTGACCTGACCCGCGACGAGGTGCGCACCAAGGGTCTGGCGCTGCTGGGCGGCAGCATCGGCCTGATGTTTGCGCTGTCATTGGTGCTGGCGCCGCTGCTCAACACCCACATCGGGCTGTCGGGCCTGTTTGCCACCACCGGGCTGATGGCGCTGGCGGGCATCTTCATCACGCTGCGGCTGGTGCCGGCCGAGCCGCCCCAGCACAAGGACCTGCAGGGAGGCCGCTTCTGGGACGTGCTGCGCAACCGCGAACTGCTGGGCCTGAATTTCGGCGTGTTTGCGCTCAATGCCGTGCAGCTCGCGATGTGGGTTGCGGTGCCGGCGATGCTGGTGCAGGCCGGGCTGGACAAATCCCTGCACTGGCATGTGTACCTGCCGGCGGTGCTGGCGTCGTTTGTGGTGATGGGCGGCACGCTGTTTCCGATGGAGCGCCGTGGCCACTTGCGCGCCGTCTTGCTGGCGGCTATTGCCCTGCTGGCGCTGGTTCAACTGGGCTTTCTGGAAATCGCCGGTGCGCCAACGCTGTGGGGGCTGGCCACGCTGATCCTGCTGTTTTTCTGCAGTTTCAACATTCTCGAAGCCAGCCTGCCCAGTCTGGTGTCGCGCCTGATTCCTGCTTCGAGCCGCGGCTCGGCACTGGGCGTCTTCAACACAGCGCAATCGCTGGGCCTTTTCGCCGGTGGCGCGCTGGGCGGCCTGCTGCTCAAGAGCGGCGGCACCGGCGTGCTGTTCGGTGCCATGGCCGGGCTCTCGCTGCTGTGGTTGTTGCTGGCCTGGTGGTTGCTGCCAGCCCTGAAGCGCAAGCAAGCCTCGCACTGAACTTGCGCTGAGCGCCAGTCAATTGGGCGCAGGCCGTTCTGCCGCAGGCTGCGGCTCAGGTGCTGCGGCGCTTGTGGGAAGGCTGTTCACCAGATGCTGCGCCAGCGTTTCATACAGCGGCCGGCTCAGCAGCCGCGATACCAGGCTGGCCAACATGGCCGCCAGCATCAGGCTGAAGACCATGGCGCGGCCGTCGACCATTTCCATCACGATGATGAAGGCCGTCAACGGCGCCTGCGTCACCGCAGCCAGAAAAGCCGTCATGCCCATGGCAATCAACGCAGCGCCCAATTCAGGGCTGACCAGTTCTGCGACGTTGTGGCCCACGCCGGCGCCAATCGACAGCGAGGGCGCAAAAATACCGCCCGGCACACCGCACCACGCAGCGAGCCAGGTGGCGATGAACTTGAGCAGCACGTAGAGCGAAGGCACTTCTGTCTCGCCGGCCAGCATCTGCATCACCGCGCCAGAGCCGGCGCCAAAGGTGGCCCCCTGGCTCGCCAGGCCAATGACGGCAATCACCAGCCCGCCCGCCGCCGCAAAGCGCACCGGGTGGCGCTGGCGCCACTGGCTGATGCGGTCGGGCGAGCCGGTGAGCGAGGCCGCAAGCAGCCGCGAAAACACACCGCCCAGCAGCCCGCACAGCAGCGCCACCGCCAGACCGGGCAGCACCGCCGCCCAGCCCAGTGGCGGCACCTTGATGACGCCGAAATAGCTCACGTTGCCGAACACCGACACCCCGATCAGACCGGCCAGCACGATGGCCACGATGATCAGGCCGCTGCCGCGCATCGCCAGCTTGCGCGACAGCTCCTCGATGGCAAACACCACCCCGGCCAGCGGCGCGTTGAAGGCCGCCGCAATGCCAGCCGCACCACCCGCCACCAGCAGTGCGTGGGCGTTCATGCCCGACTCGGGCCGTATCCAGCGGCGTGCATGGTGCATCACGCCGGCTGCCACCTGCACCGATGGCCCTTCGCGGCCAATCGAGAGTCCGGCCAGCATGCCACCGGCCGCCAGCCCCATCTTGGCCAGCGCCAGCCGCAAGGACACAAAACGGCTGCGCGATTCTGGTGGCGTGGCCGGGTCCAGTGCCGCCATCACCTGCGGAATGCCCGAGCCCGCCGCGCCCGGAAAGTCGCGTCGTGTCAGCCAGACGATGGCTGCGGTCAGCGCAGGTGTCCAGAGCAGGACCAGCCATGGGTTGTAGCCGTAGAGCGCCTCGAACAGGCTGAAGCTCCAGTCGCTGAGCAGCGTGAAGGCCACCACCAGCAGACCGGCGGCCACTGCGTACATCAGCACCACGGCGCGGTCGAACCACAGGCGCCCGTTGGACAGCTCGGTCTGGAGGTTTTGCAGGAAATCCGGTTCGCGGTTCATGGCAGCCTGTTATTTTCACCGGGGGTGTGCAATAGCTGTGCCAGCGCCCTGCCGGCGTGCTGGCGAATGCGGCACAATCGTCGTTTTGGGCGGTGTCCGGGCCGGGTCTGGCGACCCCACCGGTCGGCGACAGCCCCGCAAGTCCCCACCCATCAGTCCCCACCCCATCAGAGCAAGAGGCGGTACCCCATGGCATCAGTGAACAAAGTCATCATCGTCGGCAACCTGGGCCGCGACCCTGAAATGCGCAGCTTCCCCAGCGGCGACCAGATCGCCAACGTCACCATCGCCACCACCGACAAGTGGAAAGACAAGCAGTCTGGCGAGATGAAGGAAGCAACAGAGTGGCACCGCGTGGTGTTCAACGGCCGCCTGGCCGAGATCGTCGGCCAGTACTTGCGCAAGGGTTCCCAGGTGTATGTCGAAGGCAGCCTGCGCACCCGCAAGTGGACCGACAAGGACGGCGCTGAAAAGTACACCACCGAAATCCGCGCCGATCAGATGCAGATGCTGGGCAGTCGTCAGGGCATGGGCGGCCCGTCCGACGACGGCGGTGGTTACGACGCACCGCGCGCGGCACCGGCCGCCCGCGCCCCTGCGGCGGCACCCCGCCCGGCGCCAGCCGCCAAGGCCGCCAGCGGGTTTGACGACATGGACGACGATATTCCTTTTTGAACTGACGCACGTCCGCCCCACCAGCCCGCCTTGTGCGGGCTTTTTTGTGTCCGGCGACAAAGTCGCGCCTTCGTCTGGCAACAGATGTAAGTTTTTACTTACAGGTTTGGCCCCGTGAAAAGCGCGCAGATGGTTAGGATCAAAAGGTTTTATCGCCACATCACCACACCATGCCACCTTCCGCCTCATCCAACATCCCTGTTGCCGCTCCCGGCTTCCGCAATTCCGGCCCGGTGCGGCCTGCGACCTGGCGGGCGGTGGTGGCAGCGCTCGGTCTGCTGGCCGGCGCCGGCGCACAGGCGGCGGGCAACACCGAGCCGCTGACCGACATCCTTTCAACGCCCGGCAGTGCCGGACTGGGTCTGGTCACGCGGATTGAAGCCTCGCCCTACCGCGACGCCGGCACGCGCTACGACCTGCTGCCGCTCTATCTGTATGAAGGCGAGCGGCTGTTTCTGCATGCCAACCGGGGCGGCGTGAAGCTGCTCAACGGCAACGAGAACCGCTTTGACCTCTTCATCGAGCAGCGCCTCGAGGGCTATCCGGCCGACCGCCTGCCGGCCAGCCTGTCGGGCATGGCGCAGCGCGATTCGGGCATCGATCTGGGTGTGGCCTACCGCTACCGTCAGCCGTGGGGCACGGTGCAGGCCGAGCTGGTGCAGGACGTGGGCGGCGCCTCCAAGGGCAGTGAGTTTCGCCTGGGCTACACCTACGACTGGCGCTCCGGCCCGTGGCTGCTGCGGCCCAGCATCACGCTGGGCATGCGCAGTGCACAGCTGAACAATTACTACTACGGTGTGTCGGCAGGCGAGGCAAGGGCTGGTCGGCCTGCGTATTCACCGGGCTCGGGCATCAACACCTCGGTGGGTCTGTATGGCTCGTACGACCTCACCGAGCGCTGGCGCCTGCTGGGTGGCGTATCGGTCACCATGCTGCCCAAGAGCGTGGCCGACAGCCCCATCGTCGGCAAGCGGGTGCTGCCTGCCGTGTATGTGGGCGCGGCCTATGACTTTGGCGGCCACAAGCGCGAGTGGGCCGAGAACGACACGCCCACTTACTTCAAGCTGATGTACGGCAAGTCGACCGACGACGGCTGCCACCTGCTGAAGATCGTCACCGCGCAGTGCCTGTCGACCGCCAAGGTCAACGGCACCAGCATCGCTGGCGTGCAGATCGGCAAACCCTTCCTGCAGAACGTCAACGGCTGGCCGCTGGACTTCATCGGCTATGTGGGCCTGCTCCACCACAACGAGCGCGGCCTGCAGCGCAACGGCGCGCAGCTCGACCTGTTCATGAAGGCGGTGTACTCGGGCTTCCCGTGGAGCCACCGCGTCAAGACCCGGCTGGGCTTGGGCGTCGGCGTGTCGATGGCGCAGCGCGTGCCCTACATCGAGGCGACCAGCGCAGCAGCCAGCGGCAAGACCGGCTCCAAGGTGCTCAACTACCTCGACCCGACGCTGGACGTCAGTCTGGGCGACCTGATTGGTTACCGGCCGTTGAAGGACACCTATATCGGCTTCGGTGTTTCGCACCGCTCCGGCATTTTTGGTGCCTCGCGCGTGCTCGGCAACGTCAATGGCGGCTCGAACTACATCTACACCTATATCGAATCGGCCTTGTAATCGGCCCTGTGATTCGGGGGCGGGCTTACTCCAGCAGGCCCGCCAGCTCCAGGCCTTTCAATCCTTCGGGGTGGCGGCAGTCGATGTCCTCGAACTCGTTGATCTTGTCTATCTCGGTGCCCATCGCGATGTTGGTCACCTTCTCAAGGATCACCTCCACCACCACCGGCACGCGCAGCGCGTGCGTCATGGCCTTGGCCTGCACCAGTGCGGACTCGATCTTGTCGGGGTCGGTCACGCGCAGCGCTTTGCAGCCCATGCCTTCGACCACCTTGGCGTGGTCCATGCCGTAGCCCTTCAGCGCCGGGTCATTGACGTTGATGTTGTCAAAGGCCAGTTGCACGCAGTAGTCCATCTCAAAGCCCCGCTGTGCCTGGCGAATCAGGCCGAGGTAGCTGTTGTTGACCAGCACCACGACGAGTGGCAGGTTGAACTGTGCGCCGACCGACAGCTCCTCGATCAGGAACTGGAAGTCGTAGTCGCCGCACAGGCCGACGACGGTCTTGGTGGTGTCGCTCGCTGCGACGCCGAGCGCGGCCGGCAATGTCCAGCCGAGCGGGCCCGCCTGGCCGCAGTTGATCCACTGGCGCGGCTCATAGACGTGCAGGAATTGCGCGCCGGCGATCTGCGACAGGCCGATGGTGGTCACATAGACCGTGTCGCGGCCGAAGGCCCGGTTCATTTCTTCATAGACGCGCTGCGGCTTGATTGGCGTCTGCTCGAAGTGGGTCTTGCGGTGCATCAGGCGCTTGCGCTCCTGGCAGCGGAAGGCCCAGTGGGAACGGTCTTTCAGCGCGCCGGCTGCCTTGCGCTCGCGCGCCACTTCGACGAAGAGCTCCAGCGCGACCCGGGCGTCGGAGACGATGCCCAGGTCGGGCGTGAAGACGCGGCCAATCTGCGTCGGCTCGATGTCGACGTGCACAAAGGTGCGGCCCTTGCAGTAGACCTCGGTGGAGCCGGTGTGGCGGTTGGCCCAGCGGTTGCCGATGCCGAGCACAAAGTCGCTGGCGAGCATCGTGGCATTGCCGTAGCGGTGGCTGGTCTGAAGCCCGCACATGCCGGCCATCAGCGGGTGGTCGTCGGGGATGGCGCCCCAGCCCATCAGGGTCGGGATCACCGGCACGCCCGTCAGTTCGGCCAGTTCAACCAGCAGTCTGGATGCGTCGGCGTTGATGATGCCGCCACCGGCAACGATCAGCGGTTTTTCTGATGTCTGCAGCATGTCGAGTGCCTTCTCGATCTGCTTGCGCGTGGCGGCCGGGCGGTAAACCGGCAGCGGCTCGTAGGTGTCGATGTCGAATTCAATCTCGGCCATCTGCACGTCGAATGGCAGGTCAATCAGCACGGGGCCCGGGCGGCCGCTGCGCATCTCGTGGAAGGCCTGCTGGAACACACGCGGGACCAGGCCCGGCTCGCGCACGGTGACGCTCATTTTTGTCACTGGCTTGGCGATGCTCTCGATATCCACCGCCTGAAAGTCTTCCTTGTACAGACGGGCGCGTGGCGCCTGTCCGGTGATGCAAAGAATCGGAATGCTGTCGGCGCTGGCCGAGTACATGCCGGTGATCATGTCGGTGCCGGCCGGGCCGCTGGTGCCAATGCAGACGCCAATGTTGCCGGCCTTCGCCCGTGTGTAGCCCTCGGCCATGTGCGAGGCGGCTTCCACATGGCGCGCCAGGATGTGGGTGATCGACTGGCGATCCCGCAGCGCGGCATAAAGCGGGTTGATCGCGGCGCCCGGCACACCAAAAGCCTGGGTGATGCCTTCTTTCTCCATCACCAGCACGGCCGCCATGGCGGCTTTCATCTTTGCCATTGAGTGTCTCCTTGAGGTTGTGGTTAGCTGCCGCGAATGGTGGCGGCAGGCGGCGGAATCTGGAATCCGCTGTCAGTGCATTACGGTTATTCCCGCATGGAATAAATGGCGGTTTCGTGCTTCACTGCAGCCATGGACCGCCTTCAAGCCATCCGCCTGTTCGTCCGCGTGGTCGATCTCGGCTCCTTCAGCAAGGCGGCGGCCGATATCGGCATTGGCCAACCGTCGGCGACCAAGCTGGTGGCGGCGCTGGAGAAACAGCTCGGCTCGCGCCTGCTGCACCGCTCCACCCACGGCGTGACGCCGACCGAGATCGGCCTGCTGTACTACGAGAAATGCAAGGTCATCACCCACCACATCGACGAGGCCCAGTCCGTCGCGGCCCTGTTGCAGTCGCAGGTGCACGGCAGTTTGCGCATCAGCACCTCGGTGGCGTTTGGCCGGCGCGTGCTGGCGCCGCTGGTGATGCGCTTCATGGCGCTGCATCCGCAACTGCAGGTCGAGCTCAACTTTGAAGATCGCTATGTCGATCTGGTGGAGCAGGGCATTGATGTGGCGGTGCGCATGGGCCGGCTGGCTGATTCCACCCTGGGTGCGCGTTACCTCGGCGTCAATCCCTGGGTGGTGGTGGCCTCGGCCGACTACCTCAAGCGCTGCGGTGTGCCGCAGAGCCCCGACGATCTGTCCGGTCACGCGGCGCTGGTCTACAGCTCGGTGCAGGGCGATGCGCGCTGGCAGTTCACCGGCGCCGATGGGCAATCACGGTCGGCGGTGGTCAAAGGGCCATTGCGGTCCAATAATCTGTCGGCACTGCTGGTGGCGGCGCGCAGCGGCATGGGGCTGGCCGCGCTGCCACGCTATGTGGCGCAGGAGTCCATCAAGAGCGGCGTGCTGCAGCCGCTGCTGGCCGGCTGGAACCTGCCCGGCCAGGAAATCAACGCGGTGTACCCGTCGCCGCACATGGTGCCGGCCAAGGTCAACCAGTTTGTCGGCTGGCTGCAGGAACAGTTTGCAGAGAACTGGTGGACTGGACCTGTCTGAACCAGCGCCTCAGCGCCCCATCGTCACGTGACGCTTTGCGGTATTGGTGCGGCGTAGGGTCAGAACCGCCAAACGGCCTGTGCCCAGAAACGTGGGGACTTATCGACGTCTGAAGTGGGGCTCTCGCTTGGACCCCGCCAGGCCAGCGTGGCGCTCAGACTGAGGTTGTCGATGGTGGTTGCCAAGCCCAAACCGTAACCCGAAAGGTGGCGATGATTGCGTGCGGTGTTGAAGGGATTCCGGTTCACGCGGACGCTGCCCGCGTCATAAAACACGGAACCCGTCAGGCCAGGGATTGCGGCATAGCGCAATTCAATATTCGCCAGCCAGCCTTCGTCGCCAGCGGCTTCGCCCTGCGGGTACGCGCGAATGCCATAGCTGCCACCCAGGACAAATTTTTCGGAGGAGTCGAGGTTGCGGGAGGCCCACTGACGGGAAACTGATGCGTAGAAGCTCAGCTGGTTTGTCATGCGCTGCTCGCGTGACAGACTCGCCACCCACTTCAGATAGCGGCCCTCGGTACGTGCAGATGACTGATCAGTGGCTCTGGCTGCTGGCGATGCAATCGACAGCTGACCCAAGGTGGGGTTGATGCGCCAGGTAGTTACACCACCGCCCGCTATAGCGTCAGCGGCGTCTCCCGACAGTTCGGCCACCAATACGTTGGCGGTCTTTTTTACCGAGGAGTTGGTGGAGTCGATGTTGTCCGTGATCTCGCGTCGCTCCAGTGTGGCGCCTGTACGCACGCGAAACTCCGGAGTCAGTAACAGTGGATAGGTGGCGTAGAGACCGGCAGTGCGAACGCTGCCGTTGGCTTGCAGCGCTGCAAAATCCTTCCCTAATTCATAGCGCGAGGCACTGGCCGCGACACCCAGGCGCAGGCCTTGGGCGCCCAAGGCCGTATCCCAGGCGGCTCGCCCGTACAGCAAGTGCGCTTCGCTCACGGTTCCGCGCAGGCTCAGCCGGTCGGCCAGCCCTGCGGGGTTGTTGATGTTGAGTTGGGCGGTGAGTCGATTGGCGCCTGTGAACCGGTTGCCGAAGTTGTCCAGACTCACGCCACCCTCGATGGTTTTACCGGGCGTCATGGTGATCAGCAAGTCCGAGCTGCCCACCCGGTCTCCCGGGCGCAGTCTGCCATCGACCTTGCCAGCGCCTGGCAGATCGCCCAGCAACAGCAGGGCGCGGTTCGTGCTGTCTGTTTTCACTGGCTCGCCGGTGGCGATGCTGCCCAAGATGGCCTGCACCTGTTTTGTGGATGTGAGAGACTCGTTCTGATTGGTGATCAGGCGGGCGCCGAGTACACCTTCTACCACCACGATCTGCACCACACCATCCCTGATGTCCTGGGCTGGAATCATGGCGCGGGCGACGGCATAGCCATGGCTCCGGTAGTAGGCGCTGATGGTGCGGGCTGCAGCCTCGAGGTCAGCCAGACTCCTCTGTTTGCCCGTGGTGCTTGCTACCAGCGTAGCAAGCGCATCTGCACTGAATGCCACATTTCCGGTGACCCTTATGGAAGTGACATCAAAGCGGGCCGAGGATGATGACGCGCGCTCGACCGCTTCTTCGGCTCGTAGCGCAGGCGAGGCAGTGGGGGTACCTGCTGCAGGTGCTGGCCTGTTCTCCCTGAGAACCTGTCCGGCATCCGGTGCAGTTTGGGCTTGCGTCGTCAGTGCAATACAGCAGCCCAGCAAGATGAGGGCTACCGCCTCTGAATTCATTTTTCTAGGGGGCATGGTGTGGCGTTGAATTCAGTCATCAACATCATTCGTCCTTGTCAGCGGCGTCGGTGGAATTCGCGCGAGGGCTATCGGCGCCAAAAACCAGACCCAGGGTATTGCCCTCCTGCGTGAAGTCGGGACCGCCGCTTGTTGACGCAGAACGACTGCTGCCAGTACCCAGCCATGTATTGCCCGGGATCAGATCGTTACTCAGTGCGAACTGCCGGAACTGGATTGCACCCGAGAAGCTGCTGATCGCGCTCGCATAGCCGGGGCTGCTTGACGAGGGAGATGCAGAAATTCCAGAGGAACCGGATGATGTCGACGTGCTGGTTGTTGAGGTGGGCGCAGCGGTGATGACTGCATCCGCGCCGGCGTAGGTCAGCGGCGCGTATCCCGTTGGGCCCATCAGTGTGCCTTGCGTGATGGCATAGCTTCCCGGGTTGCTGCCGGAAGCTGTAGCCAGCGCACCCGACAGCGTGTCTTGAGTGAATACCGTGCCGTAAGTGGCCGCGTTGATCAGCCCAGTTGTTGTATAGCTGGCTGTACCAAAACCGGTGCCGTCGTATTCCTTGCTTTGCGCGGTGGCCGTGACAGTCACGGTGGGTTGCTGCGCAAACACATAGCGGTTGCCACTGGCAATCGTCGCAGGGGCATTGCCGGCATGTGTGGCGTTCCATACGGCATGGTTGCCCGATGCCAGGCCGCCAAAAGTGTTGCCTGCTGGCGCATTGGAATAAACCAGCCAGCGACCATTGGTTGCGGTCAGTGCGGTGCTGCCCGCGTTATTGATGAAGGTGTTGCCCGACAGCACGATGGCGTCACCTGTCGCTGTCGAGGTGATGGTACCGCCGGAATTGAGCGTCATGGCATTGCCGGCCAGCAGGTTCAGCTTGCCAGCAATGTTGACGGCAGAGTTGACAGTGATGTTGTTCGTCGCCTGCAGAGTGACCGAGGCACCGCTTCCCGCAGCACTGGCCAGTATCAGCGGGTTGACGAGTGCGCTGGTCCCAGCGCTTGCGTTGATGGTTGCTGCAGCATTTGATGGATCAACGACCACCCACGCGCTGCCGCGCTGGCTGTTGAAGGCAGGACTCAGCGCGATGTAATTGCCGTTGCTCAGCGCCGTGATGCCTCCGCTGCCGACCTGGTCACTGGCGGTGCTGCCGACCAGAGAGTTGGATGCCGAGACCACGTCGCTGACGCCGGCCGTGCCGCTGCCCCAGGTCACCGCGCCTGCATTGGTGGTTATGCCGTTGTCCCAGTTGGTGCTGCGCACCACATAGTTGCCGTTGCTCAGCGCTGTGATGCCGGAGTTACCCACAGAATCGTTGGCGGTGCTGCCGACCAGGGAGTTGGATGCCGAGACCGCACCGCTGACGCCAGTCGTCCCGTTGCCCCAAGTTACCGCCCCCACATTGATGGCCGTGCTGCTGTCCCAGTTGGTGCTGCGCACCACATAGTTGCCGTTGCTCAGCGCTGTGATGCCGGAGTTACCCACAGAATCGTTGGCGGTGCTGCCGACCAGGGAGTTGGATGCCGAGACCACGCCGCTGACGCCAGTCGTCCCGTTGCCCCAGGTCACCGCCCCCGCATTGGTGGTTGTGCCGTTGTCCCAGCTTTGGCTGCTCACCACATAGTTGCCGTTACTCAGCGCCGTGATGCCGGAGTTACCCACAAAATCACTGGCGGTGCTGCCGACCAGGGAGTTGGATGCCGAGACCACGCCGCTGACGCCAGTCGTCCCGTTGCCCCAGGTCACCGCCCCCACGTTGATGGCGGTACTGCTGTCCCAATTGTTGCTGCTCACTACATAGTTGCCGTTGGTCAATGCCGTGATACCTGCGCTGCCGACCTGGTCAAGGGCCGTGCTACCGATCAGTGAGTTGGATGCCGAGACCAAGCCGCTGACGCCAGTCGTCCCGTTGCCCCAGGTCACCGCCCCCACATTGGTGGCCGTGCCGTTGTCCCAGTTGTAACTGCTCACGGCATAGTTGCCGTTGGTCAGCGCCGTGACGCCGCCGAGACCCACCTGGTTATTGGCCGTGCTGCCGACCAGGGAGTTGGATGCCGAGACCAGGCCGCTGACGCCAGTCGTCCCGTTGCCCCAGGTCACCGCCCCTACGTTGATGGCTGTGCTGCTGTCCCAGCTGTGGCTGCTCACCACATAGCTGCCGTTGCTCAGCGCCGTGACGCCTCCGCTGCCGACCTGGTCACTGGCGGTGCTGCCGACCAGGGAGTTGGATGCCGAGACCACGCCGCTGACGCCGGCCGTGCCGCTGCCCCAGGTCACCGCTCCTGCGTCTGCGGCTGTGCCGTTGTCCCAGGTGTTGCTGCGCACCACATAGTTGCCGTTGCTCAGCGCCGTCACGCCGTAGAGGCCAACCCAATCATTGGCCACAGTACCGACCAGGGAGTTGGATGCCGAGATCAGGCCGCTGACGCCAGTCGTCCCGTTGCCCCAGGTCACCGCCCCTACGTTGATGGCTGTGCTGCTGTCCCAGTAGGCACTGTTCACCACATAATTGCCGTTGTTCAACGCCGTGACGCCGCTGACCCCGACCTGATGATTGGTGCCGCTACCGACCAGCGAGTTGGCCTGGGAGATCACACCGCTGACGCCTGCCGTGCCGCTGCCCCAGGTCACCGCCCCCGCTTCTGTGGCCGTGCTGTTGTCCCAGTTGTAGCTGGTCACCACATAGTTACCGTTGTTCAGCGTCGTGATGCCGCCTAGCCCCACCTGATCATTGGTGGTGCTGCCGATCAGCGAATTGGCCTGGGACACTGCGCCGCTGACGCCAGTCGTGCCATTGCCCCAGGTTACCGCGCCGACGTTGAGGGTCGAACCGCTGTCCCAATTGGTACTGACCGCCACATAGTTGCCGTTGGTTAGCGCCGTGACGCCGCCGATACCCACCTGATGATTGGTGGCGCTACCGACCAGCGAGTTGGTCTGGGAGATCACGCCGCTGACGCCGGCCGTGCCGCTGCCCCAGGTCACCGCCCCCGCGTCTGCGGCTGTGCCGTTGTCCCAGTTGTGGCTGCGCACCACGTAGTTGCCATTGGTCAGTGCCGTGATGCCTCCGCTGCCGACCTGGTCACTGGCGGTGCTGCCGACCAGGGAGTTGGATGCCGAGACCACGCCGCTGACGCCAGTCGTTCCATTGCCCCAGGTCACCGCGCCGGCATTGGTGCTTGTGCCGTTGTCCCAGTTCGGGCTGGGCACCACATAGTTACCGTTGCTCAGCGCCGTGATACCGGAGCTGCCCACCTGGTCGTTGGTCGTGCTGCCGTAAAGCGCCGAAATCATGGCGCCAGTGCTGCCGTTGTACAGATAGACGGCGCCCGCAGCGCTCGCGCCTGAGCTGTCGCTGGGGGATCTCACCACGATGTGACCGTTCGTCAGCACGGTGGCACCGGTTCCATGGCTGTCACCGGCAGTCGGAGTGGGGTCGGCCAGGTCAAGATAAAAGGACGCGGGTGCCGTTGCATCGATGACGATATTGGTGGGGTCATACAAAATCTGACCGCCCGCGCCCACCACGGTGGTTCCGCCCAGGTTCAATGTGCCCTTGGACGAGATCTCAACAAAGCCACGCTCGCCGGCCTCGGCCCTGCCTGAATAGTGGGTGGTGTCGTCTGACCAGACCACGATACTTCCGTCTTTGCCATTGGCCTTCAGGGTGGTGGCGCCGTTGACTGCCACCGTGCTGGCGTGACGAATATCCGTGGCAAGGCCGTATGCACCGCCACCTGCGCGGATGCTGCCAGCGGTGTCCCCAGTTGCAGCGCCAGAGACATCAAGAGTCGCTGCCGCCAATGTGATGGCATCACCGGCCACCGTGATGTGACCACCGGCGGCGTGCTGGGTTGACCCGCTTGCATTGACGCTGCCTGACAGGAAGGTGTGCTGACCACCGTCGAGGCGAATGTTGCCGCCCTCGGCGCGTATGGCTGCATCTTGCGTCTGAATCAGTGCATGGCTGGCGGACAAGTCGACAGAAGCCGCGTTGATCTGGCCCGCTTGCAGCACAGTGCGCGCGGATGACTCGACAGTGCCGCCGCTCAAGGTGCCGGTTTGCGTGACGATGCCGGCGAGGGTGTCGCCCAGCAGACTGATGACACCGTCCCGCGTCTGCACGCCTCGCGCTTCAATGACGCCGCTGTTGTTGACCACAGCACTCACCAGTGCATCGGCCGCCTTGGCAGTCATCAGCACCTTGCCGCCCTCGGCCTGAATGAGTTGGCGGTTTTGCGCCAACGCACCAATCGCGCCCTGGTTCACTGTCAGGCCCAGCAGGCTGCCGTTGCTCAGGTTGAGCGTGACGTCGCTGCCCGCCGCCAGCGACACATTGCCCAGGCGTGCCTGAACAATGCCTTCGTTACTGGCTTGCGCTCCGAGCAGCGCGACATAGCCGCCATCTGCGGCGGTCAGCCGGCCCTGATTGGCGACCGTTGCCGAACTGCTGCCAGCAAGCCGATAGTTGCCGGCCATGAAGTCGTCGTTAGACAGCCCGAGCGTGGATGCCACGAGACCGCCCACATTAACCTGGGCCGTGGCACCAAACAGCATGCCGTTCGGATTGATCAGGAAAACCTGTCCGTTGGCGCTGAGGTTGCCCATGATCTGCGAGGCATCCTGCCCAACCACCCGATTCAGAACCACTGACCCCACACTGGGTTGGATGAACAGCACGGTTGCCTGGCTGCCAATGTTGAAACTCTGCCAGTCGATGGCAGCTTTGGTGCTGCCTTGCTGGATGGTGACGTTGGCGCCGGCTGTCTGAATGCTGGCCTGACCAGCGGTGATCTGCCCACCGGTCGGTATGGCTCCCGGGTCCAGGGCCCATGCCTGGAGTGACATCAACAGAACGGCTGACAGGGTTGCCCGCTTCAGGGTGTTGCCTCCCTTGCCCCTTCCGCAAACCGTCTCTGCCACCGCGACCCAAGCGTCGCAACGTGTGTCCCAAATAAGCCGGTAAGCGTGATTCATGATGGCACCTTGGCTTGTTTGTTTGACAAATTGATACGTGCTATTCACGTAACAATGTGTATTCATTCTTGCATCGGGTGCGAGCAAACAGTGGCAACTTTTCCTTCTGAATTTGACTATTTCGGTGCTGTGATCCGAGATTAGTACAGGCGTACTACGCTCCGTGATGCGAAGGTGGTCGGGGTGTAGTACGGACGGGGTGGGTGCGTGATGCGTGCAAGCAACGCATGACGATCACTTAGGTCGTTCTGACGGTTAACTGGGTCATTGACAGAGGCATTAACAGAGGTAATAACCCAGTCAATTGGCCGTGTTCCTGTCTGGTATTGAGCCGCGAGCTGTCTCTCGATGCGACTCGAAGTCTCCTTCGGCACGCTAACGTGTATGAGGACATGGCGCGGCGCGCACCGTGCATCACGTCAGGGCGTCTGCGGTAAATCGCCCAGGCCGTCCGGTAGTTCAGAGAATGATTCGCAGCCCACTGATTTCAGTGCAAGAGAGCATCTGGATAGCGCTTCGTACAAGACCGAGACGCTCAGGGGCTAATGCCCGCCTGCTGCTGGGCCGACGCTGTCACGGGCTCGCGGTTGGCCACGTTGCTGCTGGCAATCACTCCGCCCCCCAGACACACATCACCCTGATACAGCACTGCCGATTGTCCGGGTGTGACTGCCCACTGCGCGTCGTCAAATACCAGCTCGCAGCCATCGGCAGTGGGGCGGCGCACGGTGCAGGGCGCATCGGCCTGGCGGTAGCGCGTCTTGGCGGCGAGTGGCCCGGCAGCAGGCGGTGTGCCAGCGACCCAGCTGCAGTCCTGCGCCGTGAGTTCGGTGGAGAGCAGCCACGGGTGGTCATGGCCCTGCACCACCCACAGCGTGTTGCTGGCCATGTCCTTGCGCGCTACAAACCAGGGCTCGTGCTCGCCCACGCCGCGCTGGCCAAGGGCCTGCACGGCTTTCAGTTCCGCGCCGCGCGCCTTCACGCCACCGATGCCCAGGCCCTGGCGCTGGCCCAGGGTGTAGAAAGACAGGCCCACATGCTCGCCCAGCACCCGGCCCTTGTCGTTCTTGATGGGGCCCGGCTCCTTGGCGATGTAGCGGTTCAGGAACTCGCGGAACGGTCGCTCGCCGATGAAGCAGATGCCGGTGGAGTCCTTCTTTTTCGCGTTCGGCAGGCCGATCTCGTCGGCAATGCGGCGCACCTCGGTCTTTTTCAGCTCACCGACCGGGAACAGTGTTTTCGACAGCTGCGCCTGGTTCAGGCGGTGCAGGAAGTAGCTCTGGTCCTTGGCCGGGTCCAGGCCCTTGAGCAGCTCGTGCAGGCCGGTGCTTTCGTTGTGCCGCACACGCGCATAGTGACCGGTGGCGATTTTCTCGGCGCCCAGGCGCATCGCGTGGTCAAGAAAGGCCTTGAACTTGATCTCGGCGTTGCACAGGATGTCGGGGTTGGGCGTGCGGCCTGCCTGGTATTCGCGCAGGAACTCGGCGAACACGCGGTCCTTGTAGTTGGCCGCAAAGTTGACGTGCTCGATCTCGATACCGATCACGTCGGCCACGGCCGCGGCGTCCACAAAGTCGATGTTGGACGAGCAGTACTCGCTGTCGTCGTCATCTTCCCAGTTCTTCATGAAGATGCCGATGACCTCATGGCCCTGCTGTTTGAGCAGCCACGCCGTCACCGCCGAGTCGACCCCGCCGCTCAGGCCCACCACGACCCGCTGCCTTCCCTGTTGCCCCTGTTGCTTTTGCATGGGCCTATTTTAGTTTTGAGGGCCTGTCCCCTGCGCAGCAGGGACAAGCGGGCGATCAGGCCGGGCTGGCCTTCAGTTTTTGCGGGCGTAGACGCTGGGGTCGGTGGTCAGCAATTCCACCGGATAGCGTTTGCCGGCGAGATAGTCTTCCATGCAGGTCAGCAGCAGGGGGCTGCGGTGCATGGCGGTGCTGGCGCGGATCTCGTCGGCTGTCAGCCACACCGCGCGGACGATGCCTTCGTCCAGCGCCTGGCCCGCCACATGTGCGCCCAGCTCGCCGCAGAAGGCAAAGCGCAGGTAGGTGATGTCGAGCGGCTCGTCCTGCCCCGGCACAGCCCGCTCAAAGCGCGACATGTAGACGCCGACCAGCGCGGTCGGGGTGAAATGCCAGGCGGTTTCTTCCAGCGTTTCGCGAGCGCAGCCCTGGACCGGGCTTTCGCCGGGGTCGAGGTGGCCGGCCGGGTTGTTCAGCTTGAGGCCGTCGCGGGTTTCTTCTTCCACCAGCAGGAATTTCTGCACGCCGTCAAAGTCTTTGGCAATCACGGCTGCCACGGTGACGCTGGGTTTCCATCGGTTCATCATGCGGGCGATTATGCGTGGGCGGCGTGAAATCCGGTCGAGAAGTGCTCCCGCAGGTGGCTGACCAGGCACTCCACCGCCTTGGGCACCTGCGGCGACCAGGGCCGCAGCGCGTAAATGCGCTCGCCGAAGAAGCCCTGCACCTGCCAGTCGGGCAGCACCGGGACCAGAGCCGGGGTCTTGCCTGTCGCAGTTGCAGGCAGGCTGAAGTCAGGCAGCAGGCCGATACCCAGCCCGGCCAGCAGCGCATCGCGCAGCACCTCGCTGTTGTTGGCCTTGAGCTTGCCGTCAATCGTCACGCCCACGCGCTCGCCGGCCTTGCGCCGGCTTTTCTTCACAAAGGTCCAGTTCGCTGAATGGCTGCCGCCCAGATACAGCAGGCAGTCGTGCGCGGTCAGCTCAGAGGGGTGCTGCGGCGCGCCGCGCTCGGCCAGGTACTGCGGGCTGGCGACCAGTGCCGAGGCGGTTTCGCACAGTACCCAGGCCACATGGGTTTCGGGCGGCGTGTTGGTGTGCCGGATGGCGAGGTCGAAACCCTCCTGGGTCAGGTTCACGAAGCGGTCCGTCAGCTCCAGCTCGACATGGATGTCTGGGTAGCGCTTGAGAAACGCCGCGATGCAGGGCGCCAGATGCTGCCGGCCCAGCGCCACCGGTGCTGTCACCCGCACCAGGCCACGCGGTGTACCCACCAGGTCGCGCACCGCGGTGTAGCTGTCGCTGATGCGGTTGAAGGCCGGCTGCATTTCGTTGACCAGCTGCTGCCCGGCTTCGGTGAGCCCCACCGAACGGGTGGTGCGGCGCACGAGGGTCACGCCAGCGGCGCGCTCCAGCTCGCTGATGCGCATGCTGGCCGAGGCCTTGGAGACGCCCAGCCGCCGCGCGGTTTCGGTGAAGCTGCGGGTGGTGGCCAGGATGGTCAGCAGGTGCAGATCGGCCACCAGCGGGGAGAGTTGGTCAGAGGACATGGAGTGGTCTTTTGCGGGTGGTTTGTCGCAGGGCAGGTAAGGGTAAGCCCGCGATAAATCCACGCTATTGTTCAAATATATGAACAATGTAATCAGATTTAGCCCCATTATCAAATCGGGTGGGCAGGCCTAGACTGCAGCCATCTGCAAAAGAATCAAAGGAAACTCCATGTCATCCATTCCCGTCATCGCCCATTACGTCCACGGCAAGGTCACCCAGCCCACTTCCGGCCGGCAGCAGGACGTGTTCAACCCGGCCACCGGCGCCGTCACCGGCCATGTGGCACTGGCCAGCGCGGCCGAGGTCGATGCGGCCGTGGCCTCGGCCCAGGCGGCTTTCCCGGCCTGGTCGGACACGCCGCCGCTGCGCCGTGCCCGCGTGATGTTCAAGTTCCTCGAACTGCTCAACGCCCACAAGGACGACCTGGCCCGCATGATCACCGCCGAGCACGGCAAGGTGTTCACTGATGCGCAGGGCGAGGTCTCGCGCGGCATCGACATCGTTGAATTCGCCTGCGGCATTCCGCAACTGCTCAAGGGTGACTTCACCGACCAGGTCTCCACCGGCATGGACAACTGGACGCTGCGCCAGCCGCTGGGCGTGGTGGCCGGCATCACGCCGTTCAACTTCCCGGTGATGGTGCCGATGTGGATGTTCCCGGTGGCGATTGCGGCCGGCAACACCTTTGTGCTCAAGCCCAGCCCGATCGATCCGTCGCCGTCGCTGTTCATGGCCGACCTGCTGAAAAAAGCCGGCCTGCCCGACGGCGTGTTCAACGTGGTGCAGGGCGACAAGGAGGCGGTGGATGCGCTGCTGGTCCACCCTGACGTGCGTGCGGTGAGCTTCGTCGGCTCCACGCCGATTGCCAACTACATCTACGAGACTGGCGCCCACCACGGCAAGCGCGTGCAAGCCCTGGGCGGCGCGAAGAACCATATGGTGGTCATGCCCGACGCCGACATCGACCAATCGGTGGATGCGCTGATCGGTGCCGCCTATGGCTCGGCCGGCGAGCGTTGCATGGCGATCTCGGTGGCGGTGCTGGTCGGTGACGCGGCCGACAAGGTCATGCCCAAGCTGCTGGAGCGCACCAAGACGCTGAAGGTGCTCAACGGCACCAACCTGGCCGCTGAAATGGGCCCCATCGTGACCCGCGCCGCGCACGACCGCATCACCAATTACATCGACATCGGCATCAAAGAAGGTGCCACGCTGCTGGCCGATGGTCGTCAGTTCAACGGTGCGGCCGCCGGTGCGGGCTGCGAGGCCGGCTTCTGGATGGGTGGCACGCTGTTTGACCACGTGACCACTGACATGCGCATCTACAAGGAAGAAATATTCGGCCCGGTGCTGGCCTGCGTGCGCGTGCCTGATTTCGCCACGGCGCTGAAGATCATCAACGACCACGAGTTCGGCAACGGCGTGTCGTGCTTCACCCGCGACGGCAACGTGGCGCGCGAGTTCGGCCGCCGGGTGCAGGTCGGCATGGTGGGCATCAACGTGCCGATCCCCGTGCCCATGGCCTGGCATGGCTTCGGCGGCTGGAAGCGCAGCCTGTTTGGCGACATGCATGCCTATGGCGAAGAGGGCGTGCGTTTCTATACCAAACAGAAGTCCATCATGCAGCGCTGGCCGGAGAGCATTGGCAAGGGGGCTGAATTCGTGATGCCAACAGCAAAATAACGGCCCCCACGCTTGTCGCTTCGCGTACTGCGCTGCCCCCCGAGGGGGCGCATTTTTCCTTGGGGCGGCCCTGCGGAAAAACCATGGCCCCCACGGTCGCTCACTGCGTGTAGCTCCCCGGACGTGCCCACGCCAGAGGCGTAGGCCCTTGCTCCCGTCCAAACCTGCGCAGGCAGGTTTGGAGCCGCAGTCGTCAGCCCCTCGGGGGCCGTCCGCCTGCGGCCCGGCTAAGCCGGTTCCGCGGCTCCGCTGGTGAAGACATGCCTCCACGGTGGCAGACTTCTCTCCGTTCGTCCTGAGCCTGTCGAAGGACCTTCCTGGCGCGGGGCTCCGTTTCACCTGCCCTAGGGTTGGGTGCCTATTTGACGGAAAAGGATGGCGTACCCCGTCATGGGACTTAAAAAAGTCATGTAAGCTCCACGACAGCTGAAAACCGTCCCGGTGCCATGCCGGGCTGATACACAACAATTGCATTGAGGAGAGACCCATGCTGATTGGGGTACCCGCCGAAATCACGGCCGGAGAAACGCGCGTCGCCGTCACACCGGAGACGGCCAAAAAGCTGAAAAGCCAGGGCCACACGGTCCGTGTGCAGGCCGGCGCAGGTGTCGCTGCCAGCGTGACTGACGAGGCCTATGTGGCTGTCGGTGCCGAGATCACCGACGCCGCCGGCGCCTACGCCACCGACATCGTGCTCAAGGTGCGCTGCCCGCTCGACGCGGAAGTGCCGCACCTGAAGGCCGGCAGTGTGCTGGTCGGCATGCTCAACCCCTTCGATGCCACTGGCCTGCAGCGTCTGGCGGGTGCGCAGGTCACCTCTTTCGCACTGGAAGCCGCGCCCCGCACGAGCCGCGCGCAAAGTATGGACGTGCTCTCGTCACAAGCCAACATCGCCGGCTACAAGGCCGTGATGATGGCCGCCGAGCAGTACCAGCGTTTCTTCCCGATGCTGATGACGGCCGCCGGCACCGTGAAGGCGGCGCGCGTTGTGATCCTCGGCGTCGGTGTCGCTGGCCTGCAGGCGATTGCCACGGCCAAGCGGCTGGGTGCCGTGATTGAGGCGTCGGACGTGCGACCGAGCGTGAAAGAGCAGGTCGAGTCGCTGGGCGCCAAGTTCATCGATGTGCCCTATGAAACCGACGAAGAGCGCGAAGCCGCCGTGGGCGTGGGTGGTTATGCCAAGCCCATGCCGCAGAGCTGGCTGGATCGCCAGAAGGCCGAAGTGGCCAAGCGCGTGGCGCAGGCCGATGTGGTCATCACCACCGCACTGATCCCCGGCCGCCCGGCCCCGGTGCTGGTCACCGAAGACATGGTCAAGGCCATGAAGCCCGGCAGCGTGATTGTGGACCTGGCCGCACCGCAAGGCGGCAACTGCCCGCTCACCGAGCCCGGCAAGAATGTCGTCAAGCATGGCGTCACGCTGATTGGCCAGACCAATGTGCCGGCGCTGGTGGCAGCCGATGCCAGCGCGCTGTATGCCCGCAACCTGCTGGACTTCCTCAAGCTGATCATCAGCAAGGAAGGCGCGCTCACGCTCGACATGGCCGACGACATCGTGGCAGCCTGCCTGATGACGCAGGGCGGCGAGGTCAAGCGCAAATAAACAGTCCGGGGCCGCGAGAGTCCCGATTGCCCCCACTGAATACCAGGAACAAGACCATGGATGCAGTCTCCCCCACCATCATCAACCTGATCATTTTCGTGCTGGCCATCTACGTGGGTTACCACGTGGTGTGGACCGTCACACCCGCGCTGCACACGCCGCTGATGGCGGTGACCAACGCGATCTCGGCCATCGTCATCGTCGGTGCCATGCTGGCAGCGGCGCTGACTGAAACGCCGCTCGGAAAAACCATGGGCTGGCTGGCCGTGGCGCTGGCGGCGGTGAATGTGTTCGGCGGCTTCCTCGTCACGCGCCGCATGCTTGAGATGTTCCGCAAGAAAGAGAAGAAAGCAGCAGCTCCCGCTGAAGGAGTTTCGAAATGAGCATGAATCTCGTCACGCTGCTGTATCTGGTGGCTTCCGTCTGCTTCATCCAGGCGCTCAAGGGCCTGTCGCACCCCACCACCTCCATCCGTGGCAACCTGTTCGGCATGGTCGGCATGGCGATTGCCGTGCTCACCACCGGCGCGCTGATTGTCGAGACCGCCGGCGGCAAGGCCAGCGGCATGGTTTATGTGCTCACCGCCCTGCTGGTCGGTGGTGCTGCCGGCACCCTGATGGCCAAGCGGGTCGAGATGACCAAGATGCCCGAGCTGGTCGCTTTCATGCACAGCATGATCGGTCTGGCTGCGGTGTTCATCGCGGTGGCCGCCGTGGCCGAACCGCATGCCTTCGGCATCGCACTGAAGGGTGAGCCGATTCCTGCCGGCAACCGGCTGGAGCTGTTCCTGGGTGCGGCCATTGGCGCCATCACGTTCAGCGGCTCTGTGATTGCCTTCGGCAAGCTCAGCGGCAAATACAAGTTCCGCCTGTTCCAGGGCGCCCCGGTGACCTTCTCCGGCCAGCACATGCTGAACCTGGTGCTTGGCCTGCTGATGCTGGGTCTGGGTCTGGTGTTTATGTTCACCGGCAACTGGACAGCCTTCTTCGTCATGCTGGCGCTGGCCTTCGTGATGGGCGTGCTGATCATCATTCCCATCGGCGGTGCCGATATGCCAGTGGTGGTGTCCATGCTCAACAGCTACTCGGGCTGGGCGGCAGCAGGCATCGGCTTCTCGCTGAACAACTCCATGCTCATCATCGCGGGCTCGCTGGTGGGCTCTTCGGGTGCCATCCTCTCGTACATCATGTGCAAGGCGATGAACCGCTCGTTCTTCAATGTGATTTTGGGTGGTTTCGGTGGCGAGGCCGGTGCCGCCGCTGCAGGCGCCGCTGTGCAGCGCAATGTCAAGTCCGGCTCTGCAGACGATGCCGCCTTCATTCTGGGCAATGCCGAAACCGTCATCATCGTGCCAGGCTATGGTCTGGCCGTCGCGCGTGCGCAGCACTCGGTGAAGGAACTCGCCGCCAAGCTGACTGAAAAAGGCGTGACCGTGAAATATGCGATTCACCCGGTGGCGGGCCGCATGCCCGGCCACATGAACGTGCTGCTGGCAGAGGCCGAGGTGCCTTATGACCAGGTCTTCGAGATGGAAGACATCAACGCCGAGTTCGGTCAGGCCGACGTGGCCATCATCCTGGGGGCCAACGATGTGGTCAACCCGGCGGCCCATGTCAAGGGCAGCGCGATCTACGGCATGCCCATCCTCGAGGCCTACAAGGCCAAAACCGTCATCGTCAACAAACGCTCAATGGCCGCTGGTTACGCCGGCCTGGACAACGAGTTGTTCTACATGGACAAGACCATGATGGTGTTTGGCGATGCGAAAAAAGTGATCGAGGACATGGGCAAGGCGATTGAGTAATTGGCGCTTCGAGCGAAGTTTTTTCGCGCCAAAGACATGAATCAGAGGGGGCGCCCCTCCACTTCGGCCGTTTCCTAGGGAAAACGCAATAGCCCCGCAGAGGGTCGCGCCACGACAATCCGTGGCAGTTGTTCAACCGTCATCTGGAGTAGACAAGCATGAATGCAGCCACCCTAGCCCGTCCCTGGCTGAGCGCCTATCCGCCGGGTGTGCCGACCGATATCGATGCGTCCCAATACGCATCGCTGGTGGCCCTGATGGAGGAGAGTTTTGCGAAAAACGCCAGCGCCGTCGCCTACAGCTTCATGGGCCGGGAGGTCACCTTCGGCCAGACCGACAGCCTGTCGCAGGCGTTCGCGGCTTACCTGCAGGGGCTGGGGCTGGTCAAGGGCGACCGTGTGGCCATCATGATGCCCAATGTGCCGCAATACCCGGTGACGGTGGCCGCCATCTTGCGGGCCGGTTTTGTCGTGGTCAATGTCAATCCGCTTTACACCCCGCGCGAACTCGAGCACCAGCTCAAGGACTCGGGCTCCAAGGCGATCGTCATCATCGAAAACTTCGCCAACACGCTGGAACAATGCATTGCGAATACGCCGGTCAAGCATGTGGTGCTTGCGGCCATGGGCGACCAGCTCGGCGTGCTCAAGGGGGCGCTGGTCAACTACGTGGTTCGCAACGTCAAGAAAATGGTGCCGGCCTTCAATCTGCCAGGGGCAGTGCGTTTCAATGACGCGGTGGCCCAGGGGACGCGCGGCAGCCTCAAGCGGCCCGACATCACGCCTGACGACGTGGCGGTGCTGCAGTACACCGGCGGCACCACCGGTGTTTCCAAGGGCGCCGTGCTGTTGCACCGCAATGTGATTGCCAACGTGCTGCAGTCCGAAGCCTGGAACGGTCCGGCCATGGCCGGCATGGAAGCCGGCGTGCAGCCGACCTATGTCTGCGCGCTGCCGCTGTACCACATCTTCGCATTCACGGTGAACATGATGCTGGGCATGCGCACCGGCGGCAAAAACATCCTGATCCCGAACCCGCGCGACCTGCCGGCCGTGCTCAAGGAGCTGTCCAGACACAAGGTACACAGCTTCCCGGCGGTCAACACCCTGTTCAACGGCCTGGCCAACCACCCCGACTTCAACACCGTGGACTGGTCGCACCTGAAGGTCTCGCTGGGCGGCGGCATGGCGGTGCAAAGCGCGGTTGCCAAACTCTGGCTGGAAAAAACCGGCTGCCCGAGCTGTGAAGGTTACGGCCTCTCGGAAACCTCGCCGTCGGCCAGCTGCAACCCGACCAACAGCAAAACTTTCACCGGCACCATCGGCGTGCCGATCCCCAGCACCTGGTTCAAGCTGCTCGACGACGACGGCAACGAAGTGCCGCCCGGCCAGCCTGGCGAGATCGCCATCAAGGGGCCGCAGGTGATGGCCGGTTACTGGCAGCGACCCGATGAAACCGCCAAGGTGATGACGCCGGACGGTTATTTCAAATCCGGCGACATCGGTACCGTCGACGAGCGCGGCTTCTTCAAGATCGTGGACCGCAAGAAGGACATGATTCTGGTCAGCGGCTTCAACGTCTATCCGAACGAGGTCGAGGACGTGGTCTCCGGCATGGAAGGCGTGATGGAGTGCGCCTGCGTCGGGGTGGCGGACGACAAGTCGGGTGAAGCCGTCAAGCTGGTCATCGTCAAGAAAAATCCGGACCTGACCGAAGCGCAGGTGCGCGAGTTCTGCAAGGCCAACCTGACCGGCTACAAGCAGCCCAAGGTTGTTGAGTTCCGCACCGAGCTGCCGAAAACACCGGTCGGCAAAATTCTGCGCCGGGAATTGCGCGACAAAAAGTAGGCGCAGGCCCGGCAGGTGATAGATAAAGAGATAAAGGCGGCTTCGGCTGCCTTTTTGCCTGGTGCGGCCGTATGGACGGGCGCCAGTTCGGGCAAACTTGCGGCCATGAACCCTACCGCCATCCTGAGCGCCCTTGCCGAAGAGCAGCAGGGCCTGCTGGAGCTGCTGCAGCGCCCGCAGATAACCCGCCATGCCGGCCGCGACTTCTGGCAGGGTGAGCTGCATGGCCAGCCCGTGGTGCTGGCGCTGTCAAAGATTGGCAAGGTGGCCGCTGCCACCACGGCGACGGCGCTGATCGAGCGTTTCGGGGTGGCGCGTATGGTGTTCACCGGGGTGGCCGGCGGGCTGGGCGAGGGCGTGCAGGTCGGGGATGTGGTGGTGGCGGCTGATTTCCTGCAGCACGACCTGGATGTCTCGCCGCTGTTTCCCCGCTACGAGGTGCCGTTTTACGGCAGGGCCCGCTTTCCCGGCGACGCGGACCTGACCGCGCTGCTCTACGCGGCAGCCTGTGCCGCGCTGGCCCCGGTGGACGCGGGCCGGTCCTCCGCGCTGCGCTGTCCGCGGGCCCGCGTTCACCGGGGCCTGCTGGCCAGCGGCGACCGGTTTGTCTCGGGTTCCGGTGAATCGCAGGCCCTGCAGGCGGCACTGGCCGGCGCCGGGCACGCGGTGCTGGCCGTCGAGATGGAGGGCGCCGCCGTGGCCCAGGTCTGCCTGGATTACGGCGTGCCGTTTGCCGCCATGCGCACGATTTCAGACCGCGCCGATGACAGCGCGCATGTTGATTTCACAAGCTTTGTCGAGCAGGTGGCCAGCCATTATGCGCAAGCCATCATTGAGCGGTTTTTACGTTCGCTATCAATAAAGTAGCTTCCGGCGCCCGTTCCGCCAGGGCAGGGAGTTACGCGAAGCGAACGACCGTGGGGGCTACTTCAACCAGCCGCGCCGCCGGAAGTACCACATCGGCACCACCGCGCTCGCCGCCATCAGGACCAGCGCATACGGGTAGCCCAGCGCCCAGTCGAGTTCGGGCATCAGCTTGAAGTTCATGCCGTACACGCTGGCGATCAGTGTGGGCGGCAGCAGCGCGACGCTGGCCACCGAGAAGATCTTGATGATCTTGTTCTGGTTGATGTTGATGAAACCGACCGTGGCGTCCATCAGGAAGTTGATCTTGTCGAAAAGAAAGGCGGTGTGCGAGTCCAGCGAGTCGATGTCGCGAAGAATCTGGCGCGCCTCCTCGAACTGTTCGGCGTTGAGCATCTTGCTGCGCATCATGAAGCTGACGGCGCGGCGCGTGTCCATCACATTGCGGCGGATGCGTCCACTCAGGTCCTCGTGGCGGGCAATGGCGCCCAGCACCTCGCCGGCCATCACGTCGGTCACATCGCCGGACAGCACCTTGGTGCTGACTTTTTCCAGGTCGATGTAAATGCCTTCCAGGGTATCGGCCGAGTATTCGGCATCGGCGTCGAACAGCTTGAGCAGCACTTCCTTGGCGTCCTCAATCAGCCCCGGGGCGCGGCGCGCGCGCATGCGCAACAGGCGGAACACCGGCACATCCTCGTCGTGGATCGAAAACAGCACGCCCTTGCTCTTGAGGTCGTCGTTGACCAGGTTCAGGATGAAGGCCACCCGCACCGTGCGGGGCTCCTCGTCATCGGCAATCAGGAAGTCCGAGCGGATGTGCAGTTCGCCGTTGTCTTCTTCGTAAAAGCGCGCGGACTCCTCGATGTCCTCGTCCATCACGTCTTCGGGAATCGACAGGCCGTAATACTGCTTGATCCAGCGTTTTTCTTCCAGCGTCGGTGATTCCAGGTCCACCCAGATCGGCTGAAACCGGGACAGCTCCTCCAGCGATTCGATCTCTTCCTGGAACAGGCGCCCGTTGGCGAGCGTGAAAATATTGAGCATGACTGGCTCCCAATCGGTTTGGGGGCGCCGGCACCGGGCAGGCGTCTGCCCGGCGTTGGCGGGGTTGTGGATGGTGGCATCGCTTTCAACCCCGGGATGACGCTGGCGTCAGTCTGCGGTGCTGAAAGCTAGCGACTGGGGCTGCTTTCCAAGGATTTCTCCGTGATGACTACGCGGCGATTATGACACTTCAACCCCGAACGGGCCATCGCCGGACCTACATGAAAAAGTCGATCAGTTCGCTTTTCTTGGCATAGGCGTCCTGCTCGCCCAGGGCCATCAGCGCCTTGATAAAGCCTGATTCAAACAAGATGTAGCTTGCCAGCGCTGCCCCGCCCGGGCTGCCCTTGGCCCCCAGCGCGCCCAGACCCGCCAGCGCGTTGTAGGTTGCGCTGGGCAGCTCTGCGGCGTGGGCCTGGGCCAGGGCGTCGAGTGACTGGGACGGGGCGATCGCCAGCACATCGACGGGCCTGTAGGGCATGGCGGCAGCGATCTCGCGCGGCATTTGCCGCAAGGTCTTGCTGACGCGCTGGGCTTGCTCGACATCGGCCTGCAGCGTGTCCTGAAAAACGCTGGCCAGGGCGTGACCTGCAATCGCGCCCAGGGTGGGGCGGCCATTGAAGGTGGGGTCGGCATTGCCCGTCAGGCCGGCGCGCTCGGGCTGCCCGACGCCGATGACCAGGATTTTTCCGGCGCCCAGATGCAGAGCAGGTGACAGCGGGGAGCTCTGGCGCATGGAGCCGTCACCAAAAAACTCCCGGTGCCCGTCAACCCACAGAGGGGTGGCCGGAAACAGAAATGGAATGGCGCTGGACGCCACGAGATGCTCGATGGTGATGGGCTGGAGTTCGGCACGCCGGCCCGGCCGGCTCCATAAACCGGCCCCGACACCGCGTGCTGTCTGACAGAAAGTCCAGTGCACGCCGCTGGTGTAGCTTGAGGCGGTCACGGCCAGCGCCAGCAGGGTTTTCTCGTGCAGGGCTTCGTCGATGTTGGCCAGCGAGATGACGCGGTGCAGGGTGTCTACCAGCGGCGTATTGTCAAGAAAGGCCTGCTGCCTGCGCACTTGCTGGGACAAAAACAGGGCAGCGGCGATGCGACTGGAACGGATCCAGGCGGGCACCTTGAGCTGATAGACCTGCGCCGAACGAAGCGTGGCCCAGAAGCTGGCCAGTTGCCCGAACGCGGCCAGGCCCTCGTTGGCCCGGCTGGCCAGGAAACAGGCGTTGAGCGCGCCGGCCGACGTGCCAGCCAGAATCTTGAACGGGAAGCGCTGGCTGGCGGGGTCGCCCTGCAGCGTGAGAATGCGGGCCAGCGCCTGCAGCACACCGGCCTGGTAAGCCGTGCGGGCGCCGCCGCCCATCAATACCAGCGCCTTGAGGTCTTCCTCGGGCCGGGTCAGGGCGTTGGAAATAATCGTTTCAAGCGACATGAAGCTGGGCCAATGCCGCCCTGGTGACCTGCAAACAAACGGCATCGGCCATGGTGGTGTTCCTGATCTCGGTAAGGCGGGACGACGTCTGGATCGCCGCGATGGATGATTGATTCTAGGGCGGCGCCTTGGGTTTGCGGCGGCAGCGTCAAGTGCCTTTTCAGACCGTTTCATTTTTTGTTGCGATGCACGGTTGCGTTTACCCGGATTCCGGCGCATAGTGAAAACGAGAGAGTTGTCCGTCCGCCGCCCGGCAGGCCTGCCAAAGCGGTGTTTTTAACCCCCCTCCAGCCATGGAAAAGGAGTCTCTTTATGAATTTGACGATCAGCGGTCACCACCTTGAAGTTACCCCCGCCTTGCGCGGTTACGTAACCAGCAAGCTGGATCGGATTACGCGGCATTTTGATCAGGTGGTGGATGTCAAGGTTCTGTTAACGGTGGATAACATGAAGGAAAAGGAGTTGCGCCAGAGAGCCGAGTGCAATGTGCATGTCAAGGGACGTGACCTGTTCGCCGAAAGTTCGCATGCAGACCTGTATGCAGCGGTGGACGAACTCGCTGACAAGCTGGACCGCCAGGTCGGCCGCTACAAGACCAAAAGCCAGGATCACCATCACGTGACCGCCAAGCGGGAGATGTAAGCGACGCCGCAGGCAGCAACTGGCGAAAAGCGCCACCCCGTGCTGCCTGCAGAGTCCTCCCGGAAAGCCGCCTGTGCCGTCAGGCGGCTTTTTTATGGCCCGGATGGCCGCCATGTGTGTGAAAGTGCATAATTCGGCGACCCAACCTTGTTATGAACCGTCTTTCGCAAATATTGCCCCCTACCCAGGTTCTGGTCAGTGTCGAGGCCACCAGCAAGAAGCGTGCTTTTGAAGAAGCCGGCCTGCTGTTTGAAAACCTGCATGGCCTGAACCGGGCGCTGATCACCGACAGCCTCTTCGCGCGTGAGCGTCTGGGCTCGACCGGGCTGGGTCATGGCG
>NZ_CALSAL010000007.1:0-83560 GCF_943372955.1 Polaromonas sp. YR568 | reverse complement strand
TGCAGCCGCCGGATCTTTGCCAGTGTTCCCACTTTGATCACTCCTTGGTCCCTCCTGCTTAAAAAGTAAGCAGGAAACTTTACTCAAGGGGTCAAATTTCGATGAAAAAACTCAGCTCAAAGGGGTCAATTTCATCTGGAAATCAACAGCAAGGGGTATGTCGATGGCCGTGTGGGGCGCTTGCCCACCATTGCCGTACGACCTGGACGTCCTAACCAGGCCGCATCGTCGTTCGTGAGCTCCATCGTTCGGGAGCCCCTGAACGGTGAACGTGCAGTCTGTCCCGTGCATGCACAAACACCTTTGTGGCTATCTTCACCCGACACAGTCATCGATAACCTCATCACGCTCCACGATGTTGGTGCTGCAGAGCTGAGTTTGTCGCGTACTGTCAACCTGCCGGGAATTTCCGTGACTGCAGATGAGATGGTGGATGCCCTGCGTTCAGCCTACGGCGCTGCCGTTGCGGACAAGGTCGAATGGATATTCGAAGATCGGATCCAGAAAATCGTGGGTACCTGGCCGCGTGGATGGAATACCACGCGAGCTCTTGGTCTGGGCATGGTGGCTGACTCCAATGTCCTGGATCTGATTCGCCAGTACGCGGCAGAGGTGGCGGTATGACCAACCGGGTATGGATGCAAACGAAGGAGTCTAGGAAATGAAAGTCATTGATGCAAGCCAGGCGGCGCAGCTGGTACAGGATGGAGATGCGGTCCTGATTAGCGGGTCAGGTGGTGGACATTCAGTTCCCGAGTGTCTGCTTGCGGCTCTTGGAGATCGGTTTCGCCAGACCGGGGCGCCGCGCGATCTGACAGCAGTGAGTGTGGTGGGTGTGGGTGACCGAGTATCGCTGGGTGCAGATCATCTTGGTCAAGAGGGGCTGACGCGGCGCTCTATCACCAGCGCTCTGGTGGATTCGCCGTCGCTCATGAAAATGGCCGCCGCCAATCAGATCGAGTCGTACACCTTTCCGCAAGGTGTGCTGTCCCAGTTGATGCGCGAAATGGCAGGAGGCCGTCCTGGCCTGATCACCAAGACCGGCCTGCACACCTTTGTGGATCCGCGGCAACAAGGGGCGCGACAGAGCGAGCGCACTCCTCCAGCCTTTGTGGATGTGTTGAAGATCGGCGAAGAGGAATGGCTGCACTTCAAGCCGATCCCACTGAGCGTGGCTTTCCTCCGTGGAACGACTTCTGATGAGGAGGGCAACATCACCATGGAGGAAGAGGCCGTCTACGGCGAGATGCTAGCGATGGCGCAAGCCACGCGGCGCGCTGGGGGACTCGTCGTCGTGCAAGTCAAGCGGATGGCCAAACGTGGCACGCTCGCGGCTAAGCAGGTAAAGATTCCGGGCATCCTGGTAGATTTTGTCGTGGTTGATCCAGCACAGCGCCAGACTTATCAAACTCATTACGACCCAAGCTACTCCGGCGAGCTGAAGGTGCCGCTGTCGCAGATCAAGCCACTGCCGTTCGGCCCTCGCAAGGTGATTGTGCGGCGTGCCGCGCAAGAGCTGTTCCCAGGTGCAATCTGTAACCTCGGAGCTGGTATTTCGACCGGCCTGTCCACTGTTGCTGCGGAAGAAGGTGTGCTAGACCAGGTGATCCTGACCAATGAGCAGGGACTGATCGGCGGCGCGCCCATCACAGGGAGGGATTCGGGTGGCGCCCAGAACTTCGCGGCCATGATCGATCAGCCTTACCAGTTCGACTTCTACGACGGTGGTGGTCTCGATCTCGCTTTTCTCTCCTTTGCCGAGGTGGACCCGCTCGGCAATGTGAACGTCAGCCGCTTCGGTGACAAGATCGTGGGCGTCGGCGGCTTCATCAATATCAGCCAGAACGCCAAGTATGTGATTTTCAGCGGGACGTTAACTGCGGGTGAGCTCGACGTGCAGTGGGTAGATGGCCGTATCAAGATCGTCGCTGAAGGGCGTCACAAGAAGTTCGTACCAAAAGTCGAGCAGATTTGCTACAACGCGGAGCTGGCGCGCCTTAGAGGCCTGAAGGTCCTCTACGTCACCGAGCGCGCCGTGTTCGTGTCAGGAGAGGGCGGGCTGACACTGGTCGAGGTCGCGCCTGGCGTCGATCTTCAAAAGGACATCCTGGACCGCATGGGATTTGCGCCCGTCATTTCCCAGCAGTTGCGCGAAATGGACGCGCGTATCTTCCAGCCTGGCTTGATCGGCCTGAGCGATGAGTTGCGCAAGCAACCACCGCGGTATCGGACCGAACGCTTGGCGCAGTGGATGTCTCAACAGGCCTGAGTGATGTCATCAATTCCATATCCCGACGGTGCGACCCGTCTTTTTGTCATCGTGGGCGACCCGATTGTTCAGGTGAAGTCGCCTACGGTCTACACGCGCCTGTTCGCTGAGCGTGGGATCAATGCGGTGATGGTGCCAATACATGTCCTGCCTGCCGATATGGCAGCATTGGCCCCTGTTCTGGGTGCCATCCAGAATCTGGATGGCATCCTGGTGACGGCGCCTTACAAGAACAGCTTGATGGGCATGGCATCCTCGTTGGGTCCTGCAGCGCAGTGTGTCGGTGCTGTCAACGCGTTGCGCCGAAAATCTGATGGCAGCTGGCACGGTGATCTGTTCGATGGGGCTGGATTCGTGGTCGGTGCCCGCAGTCGGGGCATCGAACTGGCTGGCCGCAAAGTGCTCATGTTTGGCGCTGGTGGCGCAGGCAGCGCTATTGCGTACGAGCTGGCTGTTGGAGGGGTTGCCTCCATCCGGGTGTCTGACCCGGACTTGGGGAAGGTCCTGCGCTTGGCGGCCGCCATTCGATCGGCCCGTCCAGGGTTTAACATTACTGCCAGCGGCACCGAGGTGGGTAACGTGGACATGGTGGTCAACGCGTCCACGGTAGGCGTGGGTGGATCCCGCGGCCTGCCTGGCTCGATTCCGCCTTTGTCTGAGTCTATTGCGGTTGGTGAGGTCAATGTCACTGAGCTGGGCACTGATCTGATTCAGCTTGCCAAGGCGGCACGGGCTCCGTGGGTGGATGGCGCTCATATGCATGCTGGCCAGATCGACAGCCTCTACAACTTCTTTTTTGAATCCGCCAGCAAAAGGTGAATTGTGTCGCATATCCCCGCTGAGCGGTGCTTGAATATCATCGAACTGCTGGCCGTCGGGGCCAGGTCGATGGCGCTTGGCGAAATTGCTGAGACTCTAGGTGAGCCGAAGAGTGGTATTCATCGGCTGTTGACGACACTGGTCAATCTGGGTTGGGCCGAGCAGGATCCCCACACCGGTTTTTATCGCCTCACCATGCGGTTAACGTTGCTGGGGCAGCGGGTGTATGCCGACACCGGAATTCCCGACCTGTGTCAGCCGCTACTGGACGAACTGGCGAGCAAGGAGCAAGAGTACGTTCGTCTGGCAGTGGTGGCGGGCGGTAGCCTCAATTGGCTGGCTGACGCGCAAGGCGCAAGAGGTGGGTTGATTTATCACCCGCCTCAGGTGTCTGGAACAGTGCCGCTGCATGCGACGGCGTCGGGCAAGGCGTGGTTGTCGACACTGGACGAGCAGGCCATGCTGGCCTGTGTGATGGCCCAAGGCATGGCAGTCGCGTCAAACCCAGGCCCCAACCTCATCAAGACAATCGAGGACTTTACTGCTGCTGTGCGCGAGACTGCCATGCGCGGCTACGGCACCGCCATAAGCGAAGCGGAATCTGGCGTCTGTGCAGTTGCCGCTCCTATTCGGTTGCAGTCCGATGGGCCAGCCGTAGGCACGCTCAGCATTGCGGGGCCCAGCATCCGTATGACAGATGAAAGGCTCAAGCGCCTGGGTTCGGTAGTCATTGAATATGCGCATAAGCTGGGTGAGATATGGCCGTTGCGACATCATCGGGGGAAGCTCAGGGCAGTGGCGTGACCTCCTTTAAAGGGAGAGCCAGAGTGTCTGAGCATGTGAGCCAGCGCGAAGGGGCTGTGCTGTCAGTCGTGACCGCACTGATGTTCTCTGGCAGTGACGCGTTGATCAAGCAGCTGGTAGCGGTAACCCCATTCGCTCTTTTGCTCTGGCTGCGATATGCCTTCCAGGCGATCCTGCTAGCAGCGTGGCTGATCGGGACACGTAATCTCAAAACCCTGCGCATCGGTCGCTGGCGCGCTCAGGCTGCGAGGTGCGCGTTGTTGACTGGCAGTTCCGTCACTGGCTATCTGGCACTGGGCAAAGTGCCGCTGGCAGAGTACACGGCACTGATGATGCTGTCGCCCGTGCTGGCTGTTTTACTGGGTCGGCTTTTTATGACTGAGCAAGTCACCCCCTTGCAGTGGGTGCTGGTAGGTGTTGGCCTCGCCGGAATGTTGGTGGTCGCCAGACCCGGGTTTTCTGACTGGAGCGTCTACACGCTACTGCCTATTCTCAGTGCCTGCCTGTACGCAGCTTTTCAGATGATCTCCCGCAGGGTGATGATGGATGCCGACGTAGTCACCTCCAACTTCCTGTCCGCTGTTTTCATCGTGCTGACGCTGGGCGTCGTTTTATGGATGATGCCCGGTGGCGGACTTGATGCGAGTAAACATCGCGACCTTATCTGGTGGTCTCAGTTGGCCTTGATGTGCCTTGTTGCTACGGTGGGGCAGATCAGCCTTGCGAACGCATTGAAGAAGGCATCGCTTGCGATCGTTGCGCCCTTTGCCTATCTACAGATCGTTTTTGCAGCGCTGATCGGGAGAATATTCTTTGATCAGTGGCCGGACGCGATAACGTCGTTTGGCATCCTGCTGATTGCATTGTCGGGAATCGGTTCGGTATGGTGGATCGGGCGTCGCACTGGGAACCAGCCCTCCTCGGTATAGCGCGATTCAGCATGAATGGAGGCGATGTTGACGGCTTTCGGGCCAGAAGCTGTCATTCGTCAACGACCGATAACTGGAGGTCAATCCTTACCTCGCCACTAGCCAGATTGGTACTGGCAAATTTCTGCCTGCTCTGATAGTGCTATCAAGTCGCGACCCAGCACGCAGTAAAGCCCCACTCGAGGGCCGTGAATAAAGCCTTGGATAAGCTTACTAGACGACCGGTCTAATATAATTCAGCGGATATTCACTAACCCAATCCGATTCAATCCATGAGCCAAACTTCTCCAACTTCGAGCGCCCTGTTCGCACCCTCAACCCTTGGCGACGTTCAGCTGGCCAACCGTATCATCATGGCGCCCTTGACACGCAGTCGCGCCGCTGCAGGCAATATTCCGCACGCACTTAACGCGCGCTATTACGCCCAGCGTGCCAGTGCCGGCCTGATCATTTCTGAGGCCACCCAGATCACTCCGCAGGGACAGGGTTACCCGAAGACGCCTGGTATCCACAGCCAGGAGCAGATTGACGGCTGGAAAGAAGTCACGCAGGCTGTGCACCAGCGTGGTGGCAAGATTTTCCTGCAGCTGTGGCACGTGGGCCGGATCTCACATCCTTTCACGCTGGCGGACGGCGGGTTGCCCGTGGCGCCATCGGCGATCATGCCCGCCGGGGAGATTTACACGGACCAGGGCATGAAGCCGTTCGTGACCCCACGTGCTCTCGAGACCGCAGAAATCCCGGCACTCGTAGAAGACTTTAGGCGCGCGGCCGCGAATGCCAAGTCCGCCGGGTTCGACGGGGTCGAAATCCACGCTGCCAACGGTTACCTGATCGATCAGTTCTTGCGCGACGGAACCAACCAGCGAAATGACAGCTATGGGGGATCGGTTTCCAACCGGAGCCGGTTGCTGCGCGAAGTAACTGAGGCAGTACTTACCGTTTGGAATCCTGGGCAGGTCGGCGTGCGACTGTCGCCGGTTAACCCGTTCAACGATATCGCCGACAGCGTGCCGCAGGCGACGTTTGAAGCGGTGACCGAACAGCTCAACGCGTACCAGCTGGCTTATCTGCATGTGGTGGAAGACCAGGCCAGCGGTTTTGACTTCCAGCGCCTGCGCCAGATCTTCAATGGAGCCTATATTGCCAACGGCGGCTACGACCGCGACAGTGCAATTGCAGCGGTAGACGCCGATCAGGCCGACTTCATCGCATTCGGCAAGCTGTTCATCTCCAACCCGGATCTGCCGGAACGTCTGCGCCGCAACGGACCGTACAACGCACCCCGGCCAGAATCTTTCTACGCTGGTGGCCCCGAAGGCTACGACGACTACCCGGCGCTGACCACGGCTGGCGCGACTGTCTAACCAAAACGCAAGCGATGAGTACGAAGCCTGCCACCGACACGCGTCTGAAGATACTGGACAGCGCCAAGGTTCTGATCGCTGGCCGCGGGTTCTCAGCCGTGGGGCTGAGCGAGATATTGAGCGCCGCGGCGGTACCCAAGGGTTCGTTCTATCACTGGTTCCGATCCAAGGAACAGTTTGGTGAGGCTTTGCTCGAGCACCATTTCGATAGCTACCTGGTGGAGGTCGACGCCAGCCTGTTCGCAGCAGGACAGACGGCGCCACAGCGTTTGCTGGCGTTTTTCAGTCAGTGGCACGCCAGCCAATCTGGCGACCATCCGCAAGCTCGGTGCCTGGTTGTTAAGCTCAGCGCCGAGGTCTGCGATCTGTCCGAGGCGATGAGGGTCGTGCTCGAACGTGGCACTGCCAGAGTGATTGACCGGCTGGCGTCATGTCTGGCGGAAGGCATTGCAACAGGCGAGCTGGCCGCCTGCCCCGAACCGGCCGAGGTGGCCCAGCAGCTGTACCAGCAGTGGCTGGGCGCGACGTTGCTTTGCCGTGTGCAGCGGCGTGCAGTACCGTTGGACAAAGCACTCGCGCAGACCGTGCGCTGGCTGGAGAGCCAGGCTGTAGATTCCACACACAAGCTGAACCAGATTCAGCTGCAATCACCACACTAGGGCTTGGCTAGTTATGGCTTTGTGCTGGCTTGGTCTCGACAACAGCTTTCGGGCCAGAAGCTGCCGCTGCTCCAGAAGCAGGAACGAAAGTGATGACAGTGGGTCAGCAGGAGAGAAACGGCAAGCCAATCGGCGCGGCGCTGCCTGACCAGCGCAGGCGCACGCCGCAAGGTCCCTGTTCGCGCGTCCGTGCGTCATCCCGAACCAGTTGGATGCGCGCGCCCGCCAGGGTCACCTCAGCGTCGCGGACGGCTTCGTCGCCCAGGAAAGCGCGGTAGCGGGCTAGCGACGCTGTCCTATCGGCGACGGCAACCGTCACATCCTCGACTCCTTTCGCCCCATTGGGGTGCTGGCGCAGGTCGCCCTCAGGGACGCGTAGAGAACGCGGCGTGATGTCAGCGCACAGGAAGGGCAAGTCATGGTGCGCCTGGCGCGCCGTTTGCCACTCCACGCTCGTTCCGTCGGGGCGCACCCGCCCACCTGGCAGCGGACCGGTGATATCGGTGAGACCGCGTGCCCGGGCTCGCGCGACGACATCAGGCAGGTTCTGCGGCAGCAGGGCGAAGTCGACTAAACCGTCACCGTGCGCATCGAGCTCGCGCCACCACCGCTCGTCCGGCGAAGGACTGCTGTAGGTGATCAATTCCAGGTACACACCATCCTCGAACACGACCAGCGCGTTACTGGTGTTCCGCCCTGGGTGGCGACCGCCTGGCGTGACCGTGAACCCAGCATCCACGTAGCGTGCGACCGCACGCTCCAGATCACTGACTGCGATGACCAGATGGTCCAGTCGTAGTAGGCTCATTCGTCGATCTTTAGCTTGGTGTTTCGCACGAAAGCGTTCCAGCGGTCGTATTCCTGCCGCGCGTGGCGGTCAGCTCCTGGACCGTCTGTGGCCATCACCTCGAAACCGCCAGCGGTCAGCTTGCCATTCACCTCGGGAGATTGCAGGGTTTCGCGGAAGGCGTCAGTCAGTTTGCTGAGGGTTTCCTGCGGAGTCCCCGAAGGCGCGAAGATACCGATCCACGAGTAGGCCTCGAAGCCGGGGAAGCCCGACTCAGCCACGGTGGGTACGTTTGGCAAGTCGACCAAGCGTTTGGCGCCCGTCACCGCCAGTGGCTTGACCTTGCCCGCGGCGATCTGTCCCTTCAGTGCGGCATAGCTCAGGAGCGTGATCTGCGATACGTCGCCCAGCACGGCCTGCACGGCCGGGCCGCCGCCCCCGTAAGGCACGTGCAGCACGAACGCTCCTGCCCGGCGCTTGATGTCTTCCATTACCAGTTGGTTCATCGAGCCGACGCCTGTCGATGCGTAGCTGAATCTACTGGGCTGCTTGCGCGCCGCCTCGATGAAGCCGCGCAAGTCGTTCGCCTCGACCGAGGCGGACGCGCCGATCACCAGTGGAAAGCGAACGGCCAGAGTAACGCCGGCGAAGTCCTTGAAGGTGTCGTACGGCAGCTTCGGTTTGGCGATAGGGTTGATGGCGTGAGAGTCGAAGCTCACCAGCAGTGTGTTGCCGTCCGGGCGGGACTTCGCGACGTAATCGGTCGCGAGTTGGCTGGCCGCGCCGGGCTTGTTCTCGACGATGACGTTGCGCCCGGTGCGCTTGGCGAGTTCCGGCTGGATGATGCGGGCCGTGATGTCGGTGCTACCGCCAGGAGGGAAGGTCACTACCAGCCGGATCGGCGCATCGGACTGCGCCAGAGCCGGGGTAGCCACGCTCATTGCGACGCCAGCGGCAAGGACTTGCCGGCGTGTGAAATTACTGTCAATCATCACTTTTCCTTTCGTTGTATCAACCCATCCACTGGCTGACAGGTACAGCGGTATCCTGCAGCTGTTGCGAAATCACGTCGACCAGCGCTGGCCCGTCGTGAGCGAGTGCGGCTTTGATGGCGCCGTACACGTCCGCTGGATCCTCGACGCGCCAAGCCTTGACCCCGAATGCCTCGGCGACACGCGCGTGGTCCGTGCGATCGAAATCGACGGAGAAGTAGCGCCCACCATAGCCCGTTTTCTGGCTGGCCTTGATCCATCCATAAACCGAATTAGAGAACACTATCATCTTCAGCGGCACGCCGCGGCGCACGATGGTTTCCAGCTCGCCGCATGTGAAGCCGAAGCTCCCATCGCCCATCACCGCTACCACTGTCGCATCGGGCCGCCCAAAGGACGCGCCCACGCCTGCGGACATGGAGAACCCCAAGGCACCATGTGCTCGATTGGTGATGAAGTGACGGCCCGCCTGCGGCGCATCGAAGTACGCGGAGAAATACGGACATGGGGTGCCAGGGTCGGCTACCACGATTGATTTAGCGGGCAGCAGCTTGTTCAGTGCGTTGACCACGCGCTCAGGCTTGATGGGGCGGGCGGTGGATTCCGCCAGCCCCGAAAAGAACTCGTGCTTGGCGCGGCGTGCCTTTGCCACGGCCACGCGGCCATCGATTGCGTTCGATGGGCGATGGGCCATGCGTTCTCTAACCGCTGCGCCGATGGCCGCCAGGCCCAGCTTCGCGTCGCCGACGAGTGCGACGTCCGTGCGGTAATTCGTGGCGATCGTCATCGGATCGACGTCGAGGTGAAGTATGGTCACGTCGCGAGCCGGCATCTTCCAGTGCTCGGTGGTCGTGGACCCTGCCCGTGCGCCGACGAAGAGAACGAGGTCCGCCTGCGCGATGACCTCGCGGGTCGCCTCCACGCCACCATTGGTTCCGATGGTGCCAGCCAACAAAGGGTGTGACGTGGGTAGGCTCCCGTTGCCGCTGACCGAGGTGCACACCGGCGCGTTCAGCAGTGTCGCCAGCGCGTCGAGTTCGCCCATTGCATTCGCGATCACCACGCCACCGCCGCAGACGAAGACCGGTGCGCGGGCTGCGACCAGCAACTGTGCCGCGCGCTCAACCTCGGAAGGGTCTGGAGAGGAGCGGTAGGCGGGGTAGGTATCGTGGCCAGGCTGTGCCCACACCTCGGCGGGATCAAGCTCATACTTTTGCACGTCGTAAGGCAGTGCGATGTGGGTCGCGCCAGGGCGGCCGGTGGTCATCGCGCGAAAGGCGGTACGCACCGCGTGTGGGATCTGGTCGACGCGGTCGATGCGGGTGTTCCACTTGGTCAGAGGCGCATACAAGGCCTGCTGATCCAGCTCGGTCAGTGGGAATTTGCCGCGCGAACCAACCGATACGTCGGAGGTGATACCCAGTACGGGAATAGAGGATTCATTGGCTTCCACCAAACCCGGCAGCAAGTAGGTTGCGCCGCCGCCGCTGGGGCCTTCGCACACACCGGGCTTACCCGTGACGCGCGCGTAGGCGTCTGCCATGTAGCCAGCGCTGCGTTCATCGCGCGTGAGAATGTGGTCTATCCCGTGGTCAAGGCGTGCCAGAGCATCGTAGAAGGGCAGGCTCGTGTCGCCGCACAGGCCGAAGATATGCTTGACGCCATTGAGTTGCAGCATGCGCACCAGTCCATCGGCGCCGTTCATTTTGGTCATGTTCTTTTCTCGTTTTGCCAGCACTCAGTATACTTAACCGGACTCGATGACACGATAGCTTTGGCGAACATGCGTACACCCATCTCCAACATCCGCCGCGAACGGGGTTCCGGCGTATTCCACACTTTGCGCGACATGGCGATCTCCTACCAGCTCAAGCCGGGGGAGAAGGTCAGTGAGATTGAGCTGGCTCAACGCCTCGGTGTAAGCCGCACACCGGTGAGGGAGGCGCTCACACGGCTGGTCAACGACGGCTTTCTGCTGCCAGCCAACCGCGGTTTCGTCTGTCGGCAGCTGGATGTGCAGGAGACGCTCGCGCTCTACGAGGCCCGGGTGGCGATCGAGTGCGCCTGCCTCAAGCTGGCGATCGAACGTGCCACCGATTCCGAAATTGCCGAGGCTGCCGCCTTTCTGGTTCGCAGCCGGCTGGTGCCCTCGGACACGCCGATCGAGCAGCTGGTCGAGCTTGACGAGGGCTTCCATCTGCGCATTGCGGGTATGGCGCGCAACGCCGAATTGCACCGCGTCCTGGTGAACTTGAACGCACGTATTCGCTTCATCCGCTGGATCGACATGGAAAATGTAGGTCGCGACCATACCCAGAAAGAACACCGCTCGATTCTCAAGGCGCTGAAGGCGCGTGACACCCGCGAAAGCGAGCGGCTGCTGCGTGAGCACATTGGCCTGAGGCAAGACCAGATCGTGGAGGCGATTACCCGCGGCCTGGCGAAAATCCATCTTGAGACGCAAACGGAGCGTTGATCTTCAGGGTAAAAAACGATCTCATGCAGGAACAGCGGCGCTCGGTGTTTTTCAAGACGACCTCCAGCAGTTGAGGGCCGCCATACTCGGCAAGAAATAGCTGCAATGGGTAGAGCCTCGCAAGGTTTGCGGCTCACGCCACTTTCGGGCCAGAAGCGAACACGTTGACTTTTCTCGGGCATAGGATTAGTCCCTGGATATGGCAGCAACTACGCCTCTTGGAATGCGTCCTCACGTGTCTTCCTGATGGCTGGAAGCGCAACGATCACCAGCAGTACCAGCGTGACAATCAGCAGCGACAGGGAAAGCGGTCGCGTCACAAAGGTCGAAAAGTCACCGCGCGACAGCAGTAGCGCTCGGCGAAGGTTCTCTTCCATCATCGGTCCAAGCACGAATCCGAGCAGCAGTGGGGCAGGCTCCATTCCGAAACGCGAAAAAATGTATCCGATGACGCCAAAGCCCGCAGTCATAAAAACGTCGAAAACATTGTTGTTGATGGAGTAGACGCCGATACAGCAAAACACCAGGATCGCGGGGAAAAGAAAGCGGTAAGGCACTTTTAGCAGCCGCACCCAGATCCCGATCAGTGGAAGGTTGAGGACGATCAGCATGGCGTTGCCAATCCACATGCTGACGATCAGGCCCCAGAAGAGCTCGGGGTTACTTGTCATGACCTGGGGTCCAGGCTGGATATTGTGGATCGTCATCGCGCCCACCATCAGCGCCATCACCACGTTAGAGGGGATCCCCAGAGTGAGCAGCGGCACGAAAGAGGTCTGCGAGCCTGCGTTGTTCGCCGCCTCGGGACCTGCCACGCCTTCGATGGCCCCATGTCCGAATTCGGCGCTGCGCTTCGACAATTTTTTCTCAAGGGTATAGGCCGCAAAGGCTGACAGCGTCGCTCCGCCGCCCGGCAGCATGCCGAGCACGGTGCCCAAGGCGGTGCCGCGCACCGCAGACGGCAGCATGCGCCGAAAGTCTTCTTTGGTTGGGAACAGGTTTGTTACCTTGTTCGTGAAGGTCTCGCGGTGCTCCCGCTGCTCTACGTTGTTGACGATCTCCGCAAACCCGAACACGCCCATCGCGACGGCGACGAAATTAATGCCGTCGGTGAGCTCAGGAATACCGAAAGAATAACGAGCCACGCCGGAATTGACATCGGTTCCGACCAACCCAAGCGCCAGTCCGACCAAAATCATGCCAATTGCCTTGACCAGAGATCCAGATGCGAGCACAACCGCGCCGACGAGGCCCAGCACCATGAGTGAGAAATACTCGGCAGGGCCAAAATTGAAGGCGAGTTCTGCCATCGGCACCGCGAACGCCGCAAGTACCAGCGTAGCGAAGCACCCGGCGAGAAATGAGCTGATACCGGCGGTCGCTAGAGCCACGCCCGCGCGGCCTTTGCGGGCCATTTGGTACCCGTCAATCGCCGTTACTACCGAAGACGACTCGCCAGGAAGATTGACAAGGATGGCGGTTGTCGATCCGCCATACTGGGAGCCGTAATAGATGCCCGCCAACATGATCAGGGCTGACACGGGCGGTAGCGTGTAGGTAATCGGAAGCAACATCGCGATGGTCGTTGACGGGCCGAGGCCCGGCAACACGCCGATCAGGGTACCGAGCAGGCAGCCGACGAATGCGTAGAAAAGGTTCTGCAGGCTGAGGGCCGTCTCGAACCCGAGGGCTAGATTGGAGATCAATTGTTCCATGGCATCACCTCACTCGATGAAGGAGGGCCACAGCGCAAGCTGCAGATTGATCCCCCAAATAAACACCGCACTGCTAAAAAGAATCAGGGCAACTGCCAGCACAATCGCGCTCTTCCAAGTGAACTCGTGGCTAGCCTGGCTTGACACCAGCACGAGCACGCCCAGGGCACCCACGAGGCCGAGTGGCCGCAGGAGCAGTCCGAACAGAACTACGGCACTGATGATCCAGGCCAGCGAACCAAGCTGCAGCCTCTTGATGTCGTCTTTCACGGCTGTTGTCCGCAAGCCAGTCGACACTGTGAGCATCCCCACAATGACCAGCAAGATGCCGATCCAGAAGGGAAACCATCCCGGCCCCATTCGGGCTGGATATCCCATGGTGTAGTTGAGGGCACCAATGCTAAAAGCGGCCCCGAAAACGACGTACAAAAGACCCGCTGCGACGTCCTTCTGGTTGCGAACGAAGATTTTCATGGAAAGAGATGGTGGATTTGAAAGTTTTATTTATATCACAACACGACATAACTACATCGTGATGTGATGTATTTGGATCGCGCCTGCGTGTGTACAGTTATGGCCCATAGGCTTTCCCAACAGGACGGAGACGATGGAGATGAAGACGAAGAGCTTGCCGCCCCTCGACAAGGTGGGTCTGGAGCGGCAGTCGCAATTTCGCTATGAGCTGAGGCGCTTCTTGCGCTTTGGCGAACTGGCGTCCCGCGCTGCCGGCGTAACGCCGGTGCACTATCACCTCATGCTGCACACGCAGGGGTTCCAAGATCGCGATTGGGCTAGCGTTGGCGAGCTCGCGGAGCGGCTACAGACCTCGCCGCATGGCGTTGTCTCCCTCGTCTCGCGTTGCGAGGAGGCTGGGCTAGTTAGCAGGCAAGGCAGCAAGACAGACGGGCGTCTGGTCGAGGTCCACCTTACGCCGAAAGGCCGGAAAATCGTGGACCGTCTGGCAGCTCAGCATCAAGCACAGCTGGACGGACTTGCCGCAGTGATTCAAGCTATTCGGAACATTTCGGATGCCTAATTTCCGCGGGAAACCCAGGGCATTTGAAGTAGTTGCCTCGTAATCCTATCCACGCTAGCAGTAGGCTGACTCGACAGCAGCAATCGGGCCAGAAGCGTCAAAGATGAACGAGGGACAGTGAACCCACTAAATTCGGAACATGAAATTACCTCAGTTGCGCTATTGCACAGCATCAAGGGTGAACCGGAATGTTGCGCCTTCACCGGGTGCCGAGTGAGCCCAAATCCGTCCTCCATGTCGCTCTATCACGCGTTTGACGTTTGCAAGACCAATTCCCATACCAGCGAACTCGGTGTCTTGGTGCAACCGCTGGTAGACCTCGAAAAGTTTCTCGGCGTGGGCCATATCAAAACCTACGCCGTTATCTCGCACAAAAATGCAGGTCAGACCCTCTGCAGTAGTTTCGCTGCCGATCGCTATGCGCGCATGAGGCGTTTTACTAGAATATTTCCAGGCATTACCGATGAGATTCTGCATAATCACAGTCACCATGTGGGGATCTCCGTTGATCATCAAGCCCGCCTGGATATCAATGTCCACTACGCGATCTGGTTCGGGATCACTCAGTTCTTCCACGAGCTTGTACGCCATCGCAGTCAAATCGATGTCGCCACGAGTCAGAGCTTCCCTTGAAAGCTTGGACAAAGACAAAAGACCGTCGATCAACGCGCCCATCTTGATCGAACTTGCCCGGATACGTGCGAGATAGTGTTTTCCCTTTTCGCTGAGTTGCTCCCCATCAGACTTGAGCAGCAACTGACCGAATCCGTTGATGGTGTTAAGCGGGGAGCGCAGATCGTGGGACACGGAGTAGGAAAATGCCTCTAACTCATCGTTGACAGTCTGCAACTGCTGTGTCCGCACACGTACCCGGTCTTCCAGTTGGGTATTGAGTTTGGTGACAGCCTCGTAAAGGCGCGTGTTATCGATAGTGATAGCGGCCTGCGCCGCCATCCCTTCTATCATTCTCTTGCTGCGCTCGGTAAACTTGCCTGGCTCCGGATGCCCGAAAAACAAACCCCCAAGTACTTCACCGGAGCGGGAAACCACAGGCACAGATAAGTAGCTTCGCACAGCCAAATGGCCAGGCGGCATACCGTAGTGAGGGCCCAGTTGCCCGTAGCTTGGGTGATTCATCACATCGTCGCTGAGCATTGCAGGTTCGCCCCTGAACATGGGGCCAAACAGTGAAGTGGCCCTGGGGTGGCCGAATCGATCGAAAGCGCAGCGCGGTGCCCCCGACAGGCTGTAGAGCATCAAGCCCTCACCTTTGTCATCTGTCACGTTGTAGAAAAATGCGCCGAACCGCGCGCCGATGATCTGGGTGCCTGCGTCGGTCACTGCCTGGACAGCGGAGCTCAGATCCATCAGGGAAGCCAGGCCGCGCTCGGCATCGTTGAGCAGTTCCAACATCCGGGTTTCCTCGATCAGTGCGACCTCGGTCTCGCGCTGGAGACTGATGTCCTGGACCGTTCCAGACAGCGCCCGCAGCTGACCGTCGTTATCGAATGAAGCCTCGCCTAAACCGTGGACCCAACGCACCTGACCATCGGGCATCACAATGCGGTGCACCAGATCCAGGCGGCCACCACCCCGAAGTATTTTCTGGGCTGACTCAAAAGCGGACCGGTCTTCCGGATGCACCTTGACGAGTATGCCTTCGTAACTAAGCGGCTCCGACATCTTGTCGAGCCCGTAGATCTCATAGGTTTGATCAGACCACCAGACTTTATCGTCCCTGACGTCATATTCCCAGTTACCAATGTGCCCGATGCGCTGGGCCGTCAGCAGTCTGGTTTGAGTGGCGAATAAGGCGGCTTCGCCCTGCGCTCGCTTGTCTTGATGGTCCCTGAGCACATTCGTCATACGCTCAAAGGCATCCGTCAGTGCCGTGATTTCATTTCCAGCGGGTTTGGACTCTGTAGCCGGATGCGAGACATCTTCGCCAGCCAGTTCATTGACTTTGCGGAGCAGTTTTTGCGTGGGAACAAGAATAGACCTGTTGCCAATCCACCGTGCGAGGGCCAAACTGACAAGTGCAAGCGCAGAAATCGCTGCCAGTATCCACGCCAGTTCGATCTGCGCCGGCACGATGATTGCGCTCTTTGCGATGTTAGCCACTGCATAGACGCCCTTTCCCGACTCACTCTCGGCCACTGCTGTGGTGGCATAAATCTTCGGGACGCCCCTGGCGTCGACAATCTCAACAGTCTTATCTTTTGCCTTCTGCAAAGCCACGATAAGAGTCTGATCGCCAAGCCGCTCACCAACATCATGTACCTGGTTCGCGTTCGTCGCGAGGATGACGCCGTTTCGATCGGTAATCGCGAGCTCTACCCCTGAAGGTAGGGGAATTTTCGTCATATCCAGCAGCGCAATATCGAGCGCAGCGAATGCTACGCCTTTAATATTCCCAGCGTCGTCATACACCGGAACGCCAAAATTCAAAGTTGGCCGTTTGAAAATGTGTCCGATCTGATATTCACCGACAGAAAACGCTCGGGTCGTCAGCGCTTCTTTAAAGTAGGCTCTATCTGACAAATTGATGGCTCTGTCATCCCAGACTGCAGCACACCGCAGGTTCCCTTGCTTGTCAATGAAACCTATATTCAAAAACTTGGTCGCATTGCGGATGTTGGAAAGAAAGGCGGGGCAGAAGGCTGAGGCGGCATCGCCCTTCAAGCTGGGACCGCTGGCAACGGCATTGAGCAACTGGCGCGCGCCCTCGACATGGCGCTCGGCAACAAGAGATGCGATGCGAACGATCGCCAGGAGGTCCGCATCGGCGCGGGCCATTCGTTCTCGTTGGTTTTGAATCGAGGCGTAAATCGCAAAGCAAAAAACTGGCAAGAGCGAGACGACCACCAGCCAACCAAGGCGCGCTCGCAAGCTACCTTGGTAAATCAATGTGTGGCCAAACTTCATACAGCCTTTTTTGTTACGTCGGCTCCCGCTGATGGATTAGACGATCAAGTCTTTAGCATACGCAAAGTTACAGGTCGTAACTCTAGTAGATTTCCCTGTGATGCTTAAGTTAACTCAATCGAACGGGTCGATGTCTTTTGGCGCGTCACACACTATTGTTTCGTCGTTCGGGCCACAAGCGGACGTTGGCGAGTGACCGGTGTCAGGTAACCCGATTTCGGTTGGACCGAATTTCAGCCTACTGGCGCCGGTTCGTTTCCGTGTGGGCCGACCTGTTAGCACTCAGCGCGTGTGTACGCACTCAGAATTTCCTCCCGCCAGCAAATTGGTTGCGCGTCGTAGTCTTTCGAGCGATTGCTTATTTTCTCAGTTAGGTCTGTTCGTGAGTCGAGCCCGGCGCTACCCGGGCGCGGCAGTTCAAACGCCTGTGCGGCGTGGGAGAGACCACGGCAACGGCCTTGCTGGCCATGGTGGGCAGCGGGCACGATTTCAAGAGCGGGCGACAGTTCGCGGCCTGGTTGGGTCTGGTGCCGGGGCAGTACAGCTCGGGAGGCAAGAATCGGCTGGGACGTATCACCAAGGCGGGTGATCCTTATCTGCGTTCGCTGCTGGTGCTGGGTGCCAGGGCAGTCCTAAACAGCGCCAAGGGAAAGAGTGACAGCATCAGCCGCTGGGCCGTGGCGCTGGCCGAGCGACGTGGTTACTGGCGTGCCATCGTGGCCATCGCAGCCAAGAATGCCAGGCTGTGCTGGGCGATGCTGCACCGGGGCGAGAACTTTGCGATGCCGGTATGAGCATGACTCATCACCCATCCACCGTGAATACCAGGAGTGCGGGTCTACTGATTTTTTCCGCCGCGTGACGGCTTGCAGTGATGGAGCAAGGTTGGACCTGCGCGGGGTGTGCCTGTTTAACTCAAGGAGGCGGCATCTGCTTTCCTCGGCTAACGAATGAGGCCCCCGCGTGCGTCTTTCATCAGGGTCCGCAGCAACTGCGCTGCATAAATGACCGTTTGTAGTTTCGCCAGTCCGCACCTTGTGTTCCTCCCTGAACTGCAACCGCCAGGCTGTTAGTGCCTGATCTGTCTTGCAGTCCATGACGACTCGCTGCGCGAGTCGTCATGGGATGGTTTTTCTTGACTTATGGGGAAGCCCTTGTAGTTTGAGGAAAGGACGCGCCATTGGCGCCCCCTTGACCGAAAGGTTGGCGACGCCACTACAACGCCGTGCGACCTCACAGCAGCCTGGACTATCTAACACGCCACGAATTCATGCAGGAATTTCATTCAATCCTCAACGTAGCCGTCTTACAGGAATGAATGACTCGGAAAAACTGGGTAGGTCAATCCGTTTGACTCGCGGGTAAAGCTCATCCTTCAACGATTCACCTGGTACAAGCCCCTTGGTCGTATGGTGAAGCCGGCCAGCCGCTGCTCCATCGTGTGAGCGATCCAACCAGCGGTTCTGCCGATGCCCCACAGCGCACAGGCGCTTCTTGGTGGTAGCCGCCATGCATTGCACAGCACCACCAAGCCCATTTCGATATTGGGATGCAAACCAAGTCGTTTGTTGACACCCTCCACGAAACGCAGTGCCAAGTCTGCTTTCGCATACCCTGGAGCCGTTTGCTGGGCTAATTTGATCATCAGCGCTGCTCGTGGATCGCCATTCGGGTAAATAGGTAATCCGAAACCTGGGAGTCGCTGCCCTTTAAGTTCGGCCTCAGCAAGTCGGCGTCTCAAATCAGCATCTGAATGCAAGCTTTCAATCAAGTCTTCGGCCGAATCGGCGCCACCTGCCAGAGCCGCTCCTTGGTGGGTGGCTAAAGCGGCAACCACGCACGCATGCAAGGTGGCGCCCGTAGAGGCAGCAATTCGGGCTGAAAACGTACTTGATGAGAGTTCGTGGTCTGCGCTGAGTATCAGGGCCGTATTGATAGCATGCTCCAAAGCTAGCGTCTTCGTTACGCCCATGGCTTCCATCACATGCAGCGCAAGAGACTGCTCAACTTGGGGCGGTTGGTATACCCCTATTTTGCTGAGCAAACCACAAGCCCCGGCAAAAGCAAAAAGCATCTGTCGCGACAAACGCTCTGTCGACCCCATGCGAAGCTCTTGTTCCAATGTTCCACCACCTAAGACCGTCGCAACAATTGAAAAAACACGCATCATGCGCAGCCTGTTACAGCCTTGCTGCAGCACGGCTTCCAAAGCACGAGCCACATCGACTTTCATCGTCTCGACGGGCCATGTTTGAGGACTATCGGTTTGCAATCCATTCCAAAGCAGTTCAGCGGTATTTTCAAATCGAGCCGGGTGTCTGACGAGTTCCGTTGCCAGAAATCCGCGATAGCGTGGGCCATCTGCCTCTATCTCTGTGATGGAGGTCTCGATGACCGGTTGGCCCCAGCGCATTGCGGCGGCAGCCACTGGGCCGCTGCCTTGTCTGACGCTGCTTCGGACCTTCAAGCTCTGAAGTTCTTCTAAGAGATAGCGGTTGACTTTGCGATCAGCTTGCCGCAAAGGGTGCAAGAGCCCCCGGCTGACATAGGTGTAGAGCGTGGCAGGTTTGATCCCTAACATGGCACTGGCCTCTTGGGCAGTCAGCAATTGACCTGCGTCTAGGCAAGGTTCTGGTTTCATCAAATTCCTTCAGTGATCGATTGGGGCATGTTGGGTAAACCAGCAAACCCCTCCGTGTCTCCATCTTGAAAAGCAATCAGCAGCGATGGATGCGTCTAAGGGTTTTCGTTAATCGATGATCGAATCGAGATTGACATTTGATCGACCTATACACAGACTAGCACCAATCTAAATCATTAGTTAACTAAGAATAATCCAGATTCTTCAACGCAAGACTTACAAGGAGATATTCCTTTGACAGAACTATCAGCGCAAAACCCGAAAGCCCGGGTCATTGTGATAACTGGCGCAGCACAAGGGCTAGGACGGGCCTATGCATTGCGCTTTGCCAAAGAGGGCCACCGAGTGGTGGCCATTGACTTGCAAACAGATGCGCTTAATCGTGTGGCTTTAGAGGTCAGAGCTCTGGGGGCCACATGTCTTCCATTGACCGTTGATGTGTCGGATGTCGGCAGCGTTGAGCAAGCTGCCATGTCCGTCGAGCGCGAATTTGGATCTTGCGATGTACTGGTCAATAACGCTGCGATTTTTTCGACAATCACCATGCGACCATTCGAAGAAATTCCGGTAGACGAATGGGTTCGAGTCCTCAATGTCAACATCACAGGCACTTTTTTGATGACCCGGGCGTTGGTTCCGCTCATGCGGCGTAACAAATGGGGACGGGTGATCAACGTATCCTCCGCTGCATTTTTGATGGGTCGCCCCAATTACCTCCACTACACCACTTCCAAAGCTGCAGTGGTGGGAATGACCCGCTCACTTGCACGCGAGCTTGGGCCGGACGGAATCACGGTGAATGCACTTCTTCCCGGGGCCACTGACACCGAAGTGCCCCGTGGCACGGTGACACCGGAACAAAAGCGCCAACAAATCGCCATGCGTTGCATCCAGAGAGAAGAAGGTCCACGCGATCTGGAGGGCGTGGTCAGCTTTCTTGCCTCTGACGACAGTGCTTTCATCACAGGCCAGTCGCTGGTCGTTGATGGCGGCTACTACTTTCTGTAACTTTCACTCCATGTCATTTCAGCTGTGATTCATCCCCAACCACTAGGAGACAAAATGAAATTGATTAAAAAACTGAGCCTTTTAACGGCTGCTTGCGCATTTGCACTGAGTTCAGCCCCCGCGCTTGCGCAAGAAGTCACCATCAAGGCTGTGAGCGCTTGGCCTGAAGGTAATTTTTTCTCGCAAAATTTTGAAAAATTTGTCCAAAAAGTCAATGCGGATGGAAAAGGCTACATTCAGATCAACTATGTGGGAGGTGGCGCAAAGGTGATGCCTCCCTTTGAGGTGGGCAATGCCGTCAAAAGTGGCGTGGTCGACATAGCCAATGTCACAGGAAACTTTTACACCAACTTGCTACCCGAGTCTGACGCTTTGTCGGTGAGCACTATTCCCGTTCAGGAATGGCGTAAAAATGGCGCTTACGACTATGTCAACAAACTCTGGGGTGAAAAGCTCAACGCATACTACTTGGGGCGGTCGATTGACAACATGCCGTACCACCTCTTCTTGAAAAAGCCAATTACTAAACCTGACCTTACCGGAATGCGACTTCGCGGTATTCCCATTTACCGAGAATTTTTTCAAAACATGGGTGGTAATGTACTGACCATTTCTCCTGGTGAGGTTTACACAGCGCTGGAGAGAGGGGTCATTGACGGTTACGGCTGGCCAGTTTCGGGGATTTTTGATCTGAACCTGCAAGAGCACACCAAATACCGCGTAGAGCCTGGTTTTTACAACACGGAGGTTGGCGTTTTGATGAATCTGAACACGTGGAAACGCTTGAATGAAAAGCAACGCGCTGTACTCACGGATGCCGCGATCTGGATGGAAAACCTCAACTTGGAAAACCCCAAAAAGTGGGAAGAAGAGAAGAAACGTCAAGCCGCTGCTGGTATCCAAGCCATTGTGTTTCCGCCTGCTGAAACGGCTGCTTACGCCAAGCGTGGAACCGACGCCATTTGGGAGAGCATTAACAAACGCAGCCCTGAGCACGGTCCCAAACTGCGCCAGCTTCTCACACGCTAAGATTTGAAAATTCATCAAAGCCCTTGCACATGAAATTCTTCGTTCGCTTCGACGCCCATTGGGAACGTCTGCTTTCTGTGTTGGCGCTGCTCGCTTGTGCGTTGGTGGCTTTGATGGTGGTGGTCATATGCGCTGATGTTTTGGTGCGCAACCTGAGGCTCGGCAATATGGCTTGGGCCAATGAGGTGGCCGAGTACACCCTTTACTTGTCTACCTTCTTGGCAGCCCCTTGGCTGCTGCGCCAAGGAGCCCATGTGCGCATGGACGTTGTGCTCAAAATGCTACCAACCAATGTGGCTTGGGCTTTGGAGGTGTTGGCCGACATTTTCGCAATTTTGGCATGTAGTGCTTTAACTTTTGCAAGCTGCAAGGCAGCTTTAGCGAGTGCCGAACAAGGCTCTTTGGTCTTCAAGATTTTCATTTTCCCTGAATGGTGGCTCATCACGCCGGCAAGCGTGCTTTTTGGTGTTTTGACTGTTGAGTGCGTGCTCAGGCTTTTGCGTCAGATCAACAGTCCCAAGACCATTCGTTCTGAAGCCACTTCATCGGTTTGATGTCTTTTTATTGAAACAAGAGGTTCAAAGTGGACTGGACGCTAAGCCTGATCGCGTTGCTTGCAGGCGTGATTTTTTTGATGTTCATTGGTTTACCTGTGGCGCTGGCTTTTTTAGCTACCAACGTAGTGGCTGCCTTTGTGTTTATGGGCGGTATGGCTGGCATTGATCAGCTGGCACGCAACTCGATTGCATCGGTCATCACTTTCTCGCTCACACCGATACCCTTGTTCATTTTGATGGGTGAAGTGTTGTTCCAGACCGGTCTAGCGATGAAGGTGATTGATGCGTTTGATCGGTTAATCTACCGCATACCGGCTCGTCTTCCAGTCGTTTCTGTGGTGGCAGGCACAGCTTTTTCAGCCATCTCTGGATCCACCATTGCGACGACTGCCATGTTGGGCCGCTCCATGACTCCGATCATGCTGGAGAAGAAATATCACCCCTCTTTGGCAATGGGGCCCATCATTGCTATTGGCGGCGTTGACATGCTGATTCCGCCATCAGCGCTCATCGTGTTGTTTGGGAGTTTGTCCAATATATCCATCACCAAGCTCTTGTTCGCAGGAATTGTTCCCGGCATTTTTTTGGCTGTATCTTTCGTGGTCTACATCATTGCAAAGGCAGTTTTAAAGCCAGAAAGCGTACCTTCAGATGATGAAGGTACGCGTTACGTCGGCTGGCAGCGTTGGCGCCTTTTTGCCCTCTATGTACTGCCACTGTTATCGGTTTTTGGTGTGGTGATCGGTGCCATGTCATCTGGTGTCTCCACTCCGAGTGAGGCTGCGGCATTGGGGGCAGCCGCCACGATTTTGTTGGCAGCATGTTACCGAGTCTTGACCTGGCAAAGCTTGGTGCAGTCGTTGAAGGGTACGGTGCAAGTGTCATGCATGGTGCTTTTCATCATCGTTGGGGCCACAGCTTTTTCTCAGATATTGGGCTTTTCGGGCGCTACCAATGGTTTTTTGGGTGCGGTAGGTGCACTTGATTTGAGTCCCAATATGCTGATCTTGGCCATGATCCTTATTTTGTTAGTTCTCGGCTGTTTTGTTGACCAAGTCAGCATGATGCTTTTGACGCTACCGTTTTTTATGCCGCTGGTCATGAGCGCAGGAATTGATCCGATTTGGTTTGGCGTGCTCTTCTTAATCGCCATGCAACTGGGACTGATGACGCCTCCATTTGGTTTGTTACTTTTCACCATGAAAAGCGTTGCCCCCCCGCATATCACCATGCGTGAGGTCTTTGAAGCGGCCTATCCTTTTGTGATGATCAGCATTTTGATGCTTGTCTTGGTCTTTTATTTCAAACCCATCGCCACTTGGTTGCCAAGTTTGATGGGATAAGCGTAATCACGATGAAAACCGAATTTGATTTTTTTACTCAACGTGGTTTTGGACTGACTATTGGGTACGGCCTTCGCCCTGCGGTGTTGGTGATTGACATGATCCGAGCTTTCACCAACCCGGATGCGATGTTGGGTGCCAATCTGGACGCGCAAATCGAAGCCACTCAGAATTTACTGAAGAGTGCGCGCGCACGGGGTCTACCCGTCATCTTTTCAACAGTCAGCTATGACGATGTTGACCTCAAGGATGCGGGCATTTGGGCGTTGAAACAACGAGGTGTGATGAATTTGCGCACTGGCACAGCAGAAGTTGAACTAGACCCCCGTTTGCAACGCAAACCGTCTGAAGGATGGCTTGTCAAAAAATATGCCTCTTGTTTTTTTGGCACAGATTTAAGCTCGCGACTGGTGTCCCAAGGGGTAGACACTTTGCTGATAGCTGGTTGCACCACGAGCGGCTGCGTGCGTGCTACTGCAGTTGACGCTTTACAGACGGGGTTTCGAGCAATGGTCATCCGCGAATGCGTTGGTGACCGCTCAAGAAATGCGCACGACCAAAGCTTATTTGACCTGCATGCCAAGTATGCCGACGTGGTTGGGTTGGACGAAACGTGTGCATACATCGAAAAACTCCCATCCCTACTTTAAGGTTTTCCATTGACTGACCTTTCTAAAGATTTATCCACCCTCGTTTCATCAGTTTTGCCCGTTGAACAAGGCCAGTTTTATGGGGGAACGTGGCACCAAAACCCTAAAGCCCAACGCCTCATCAGCATCAACCCCTGTACAGGAGCGGTGTTGGCTGAAGTTGAGACAGCCAATGACGCTGATGTGGACGCGGCTGTAAACAGTGCAAAAGCTGCCTTCAAGGCTTGGGCCTCAACACCGCCCTTGGTCCGTGCTCGCTGTTTGCGCGAGGCTGCTGCTCGCATTCGAGCCAACGCAGCCGATCTTGCCTTGCTGGATGCGGCCGATTGTGGCAACCCCGTCAAGGCCATGCTTTTTGATGCGGAAATCGCAGCCACACAGTTGGAATACTTTGCAGGATTAGTCCTAGAGATCAAGGGCGAGACCATTCCAACGGGCAATGGTTCACTGAACTACACCCGCCGCGAACCGCTTGGCGTCGTTGCCCGTATCTTTCCCTTCAATCATCCCTTCATGTTCGCAGCAGGAAAAATTGCGGCCCCCTTGGCCGCAGGGAATACCGTTGTCATCAAACCCCCGGAGCAAGCGCCCCTATCAACCATGCGTTTGATGGAATTGCTGGCAGATGTTTTTCCGCCTGGTGTGCTTAACTGCGTGATCGGTGGCCGGGAAGTCGGCGCTGCGCTGACTTCTCATCCGCAAGTTGCCGCAGTGGGTTTGATTGGCAGCGTGCAAGCTGGCAAGGCCGTATTGCACGCGGCGGTTGACACTTTCAAGCGCACACTGCTGGAACTCGGCGGTAAGAATGCCATGATGATTTTCCCCGATGCAAATCTTGAAAAAGCAGTCGATGGTGCTGTGCGGGGCATGAACTTTACCTGGTGCGGACAGTCATGTGGTTCGACCAGTCGGCTGTTCATCCATGACAGTTTGCATGATCGTTTTGTAGAACAGCTTTTGGACCTGCTGTCCAAGCGCCACAAACCGGGTATGGCCACGCACATGGACACCACCATGGGCGCCCTGATCAACCGTGCTCAGTACGAGCGCACCATGGAATTCATTGCGAGTGCGCAAGCTGAAGGCGCATTGCTGGTGACTGGCGGACACCCTCCATCAGACCCAGCCTTGGCCCATGGTTTCTTTATCGAACCTACCGTCTTCACTGGCGTAAAACCATCTATGCGCATTGCGCGTGAGGAAATTTTTGGACCTGTGCTGAGCATCATGCGGTGGAGCCATGAAGACGAACTCTTTTCTGCCGTCAACGGTTTGGACTTGGGATTAACAGCCTCAGTTTGGACAAACAATGTGCGCACAGCCCATCAAGCAGCTGAACGCGTAGAGGCAGGTTATGTTTGGATCAATGATTGCTCCGCACATTTTATTGGCGCCCCCTTTGGTGGATACAAGCAATCAGGTCTCGGGCGTGAAGAATCAAAAGAAGAACTGTTTGAGTTCACGCAAATCAAAAATGTGAACGTTTCTATGCATTGAAAGCGCTAGTTTGAAGTCGTGCTTAATTGGATCCCATATGGGTCTTTCATCCATCACTTGCCGTTTGACGACTTAAAGCTTTTGTTGGGGAGTCCAGCGCCTGACAGCTCTGACCTGCCAGATAGGCTCTAGGAAGGTATTGCTGCAGCCTGAGGCCGTGCAATATCGCGCACCGATACGCCCAAAATCACCTTTTCAAAACATCCTAGGCTATCAGTAACCAGCCGTCGGTTCAGAACAGCAGACATCCGACGTGACAAGAGTGTAGGCATTCGTAATGTGTGTCGCCGGTTCGTCGTACTGTGTCGCGATCTCAAGCTCTTCAGCCAGGCCCTGGTGGCAATCGACAGCAGCAATTTCAAGGCTGAGAATTAACGGGATTGCAACTTCACAAATGTCAAGATTGACAAGCGATCAGAGCAGATTGAAGAGAGCATCCATCGTTACCTGAATGCACTTGAGACCGCTGACCGCACGCAGCCTGTTGAGCTTGAGGCCAAGACAGTGGGGCTGACAGACAGGATTGCACGGCTGCGCCAGCAAATGCGTGAACTCGGTAGCACCAAAGAACGGCTCAAAACACAACCTGACGGCCAAATATCCAGGACCGATCTCGATGCACGATTCATGGCGACCATTCCCAGAGGATCTGGCATGGTGGCTTATAACGCGCAAGTAGCTGTGGATGCCAAACACCATTTGAGATCGTTATGCACGAGGTGCCTAATGCTGGTAGCGACCGAGCGCAACTTGGCCCCATGGCGCAAGCCGCGCGTGAAGCCATGGGCAAAAAGAGACTGCGTGCCCTTGCAGACCAGGGATACTTTAGTGGGCACCAAATCAAGGAATTCAGGGTCACCCTGTGCCTTATAACGCCCAACAGACAGATCAAGAAGGTACTGGGTTTCATTCAAATGAGCATGCAGGGAAGAGACAAATCAGACGACGAGTTCAAGCTCGTCTGTCTGGGACTGATATTACGAACAATAGGGCTAATATAGGTGGCTTGAGCTCAATAGCAATCTAAGTCAATCGGGATGCGAACGTCTGCTTTCAGGACTTGAATGTATGAGTCACAACTTCCGGTTAGTCTCGGAAGCAGTCAAAACGTACTAATGGAGAATCGCGGCAGACTAGACTGAGTATTGATGACGCTTCATCAAATCGACCGTGAATACAAGTAACTCCCAGTCTAAATTTCAACAAGCCGCACAGGTTATAGCTGGCGCAGATGCATTGGTCATCGCGGCCGGTGCAGGTATGGGGGTGGACTCCGGCTTGCCAGACTTCCGGGGCAATCAAGGCTTTTGGCGGGCCTATCCAGCGTTGGCGAAAGCTAATCTCAATTTTGCCGAGGTCGCCAGCCCTCGCACCTTTGAGCAGGATCCAAGCCTTGCCTGGGGGTTTTACGGCCACCGGCTTGATCTTTATCGCAAGACCGTGCCACACGCTGGATTCCATATCCTGCAGCGCTGGGCTGAACGAATGCCACTCGGTGCAAGGGTGTTCACGAGCAATGTAGATGGGCAGTTTCAGACGGCTGGGTTTTCTGAGGGGCATATTCATGAGTGCCACGGGTCCATCCATCACCTGCAGTGCATCAACCTATGCACACCAAGTGTCTGGAGCTCGGACGAATACGAGCCTCTGGTGGACGCCGACAACTGTCGACTGATGAACTCACCGCCACGCTGTCCAAATTGCGGAGAACTCGCGAGGCCGAACGTCCTGATGTTCAACGACTGGCATTGGGCGGAGGATCGTTCTCAGACGCAGGCTGGTATCGAAGCGAAGTGGCTAGCGACGATTGCAGAAAGTCAGGCGCGCATCGTTGTCGTTGAAACGGGGGCCGGGACTTCTATCCCGTCAGTACGACATTTCAGCCATCGAATCAGTCATGAGCTTGATGGATGCATCATTCGCATCAACCCGCGAGAGTGGCAGGTGCCAAGCTCCAGGGACATCGGTATAGCCGAAGGATCATTAGATGCCTTACGAGGCATTGATTTGGTTCTTGAAGACTGGTGAACCGCGCATTATTCTTGGTCCACGATATTTTGGCGGAGGGCACATCATGAGTGACTGGGATTTTCTGTACGAAATGAACGCACGTGGCTACAGCCCAGAGGAAATAGCTGATGCTGCAAGCTCTGGCGCAGCGCCTTGGGAGTGGGATTACCTGAGCAAAGAGTGGATTGAATCGGAGCTGAATGGCGAGCCAAGAAAAGATGTCCTCCCCGTTAAACCGAGCGAGACCTTCCGTAGCAGAGAGGGCTTTCCTTTCAGCGTCTCAGAGCAAGCCCATATTTTCCAGGAGCTGGTCTCCTGCGCATCTCGGCACTTTCAAAACACCGGCAGGTACTTGCAGGTTTGGGGTGAGTTGGGGGAAATTTATGCGGAGCTTCACTTTGGGCTGCGTCGGCACGAGACGCACCGGGCGGGTTCAGATGGCACGATTGACGGGAAGTTAGTCGAGGTTAAAACCATCTCCCCTGAGAAAAGTGGCGACCACGTCCAAGTCAAGAGTCAAGGTGATTTCGAGCAGTTGCTTATTGTTCGTATCGATCGCGACTTCCAGTTCCAAGGCAAGCTATTTAACAGGAGCGCCTTATTGGGTGGCTCTGGCAAGTTCCTCAGAGGTCGGATGAGGGATGGTGAAAGCAGCTCATAACAAGATAGTCGCCAAGACCATAGAAATTACTTGGGCATTGGCCAGTCAGCGCCAGAAAACCAGTCAGCAGAATGGCGATTCTTAGTCTTCGCACACTTGCGAGGTCGGGCCTCGGCAAACCGCTCCAGCTCAAGGCCACAGACATCGCCTGCAAGGTCAAGTACTGGAAATGCGTTGACGACAACTGGGCGGCGCCTCTCGCTACCTGCCAGAAGGCGTTGGGCTATGTCGAGTTCGCTCTTGTGTCTTGGCCAAACCAGTTTGATCTGGCGTCTTGTTCCCAGATGCCTGAGCTCATCAGACCTCATGATCTTGCAGAAGGCGTGATTGGATGCGACCAACTTGACGATCAGACGTAACTCAACAGGCGTTTGACGTGTAGCTGTTTTCAAAAGGTGATCAAGATCGACATAGCATTGATCATTTTGAGCGGTGCGAAGGCGAATGGCCTTGAGGTTCAGCTTGCTCGCCACCCTGATCAATTCCATCATGTCGGACTTAAAGCCCCGGGATTCAAGAATCTCCCAAAAGCGGGCTGGCGTCAGGCGCAATTCCCTGGCCAACTCATTCAGTGCTTCGAACTTCGGGCGAAGAGTGTCCCTCACTTCTTTGGCCTCTTGCTCGAGTTGGCTGGCGTCCTCAGTATCCATCCTGAAGAAATCCATCTGTGCTTTGGCGTTGAGGCTGAATTCCAATAATTCACCGCCGTCCTGAATACTCGTCCTCACTGTCAAACTTGAAATAATCTCTGGCGCCGCGAGGAGGTTCTTGATCGCCTCTATCAAGCGGTTCACGAGGCTTTGATGGCGATCGACAAGATAAGACTGATCATGATTTCGGACAAACAGATCAAAGAGCTTGATAGGCATGGATTTAGCCCTGTTTCTTTTGAAGAAATGCTGACATCGCGCCGACCAGAAAAGCCGAATGCACTTCGGTCATCCGACAAGCAGCCGATGGTGTCTTCTGCCCGTGAAAAACTGGTCGACGACAAACGATCAGATACCGAGACGCCCTGCCACCCCGCTTCCCCACACTTTCAAGCGATCGCTCGTGATCAAAGAGTGTGTGCGTAAGGTTCTGAATCTGAAGGTGCGTACCGCCTTCCTGTGCATGCTCGGCGGGGGTCGAAGCGCCACGAACAAGAAAATGTTCAGCAGGAACGCCTGCCTGCCTCATGAATTTGATGATCGGATCGCAATCTGAAGGCTTATCCAGCGAGATCGCTCCGCCCTTGAACGAGCGCAGCCAGCTTAGCCCAACTTCCTTTAGGGAGTCCGCATTCAGTTTCTTCAGGCCAGACCAGATCGACTGGTGAACGGAAAGCTTCGGTTGGTTGAAATTAAATCCCAGCTCGACTAGTCGCTGCTGGGTCAACTTCACCTTCACCTCCAGGGAATCGTACTGAGAATCCCACACGCTAGCCTTTTTCGTGCCGAGCAAGCCTCCGGTAATGTCCAGCGCGCACTCCACATGGGCAGTCAACGTGGACATGCTGATCCCGCAACGGCTGGTTATGGCAGTCGGCGGAAGGTCGCTGCAGATATCCATTAACACTTTCCGGATGAGCGTCACTTCATGGCGCTGCCTGGCAGTCGTTGATTTGAGAACATTTGGGGATTGGCCGTGTGACTGCTCCGAGGTATCAATATTGCGAGGCTCCGGTCCTGTTGCTACTGGGGCGACTGCGATCTGGGGAGGACCGATCAGACACGGAAACTTTGCAGCCAATTTCCGGTCAACCGCTTTGCGGAGCGCGGTGTGAGGGGTATGAAAGTAACAAATCAAGGTCGTTGCGACGCTTTTGTGGCCTGCGATGAATGCAATTTCTTGTAGACGTGCGGTGGCTTGGTTCGAATCAGTGATCTCAAAGGCTTGATTGATCATCCGTGTGACCACGCTGTGTCGCAAGGTATGAAAACTGACCGACGTGTCTCCTGTGGCCCATTTCAAGGTTTGATTCAAAGAACGAATACTCCTGCCGAACCGGTACAGCCTTTGTTCATCATGAGGGTCACCGAAGAGGAAGTGCTCACGGTGGGCATACTCCGTTTTTTCGCGCCGCTTTAACCAGTTCAAAAGTATCCCGCAGCTCTCCTCAGTCCCCAACGGTATGATCCGGCGGGCAGCTGTAGATTTGCCCTCATGAAGTCCACGGCGTGGAGCAATTTCCAACTGGACGTGTCTTGTACCGTGTACATCCATGAACCGTATGTTTAGTATTTGCAGCAGGCTGATTTCGCCAATTCGAATCGGGGCACGATCACCGATCCAAAGGATTACTGCCAGTTGTTCTTGCAGGCGTTCATCAGGCTCATGCGTTTTAATGAACTCGAAGGAAGCGCACAACTCGTTTGGCCACACGACGTTGGCGTGAACTGCCCGCTGCTCGACGGTTCCGTGATCGGGCAAGTAGGCTTCGATGCCTAGCTGGGATTGCAGGTATTTGTTGAGAGCGGCGATTGATTTGCTGCGAGTTGCTGTGGGTACGACGTTGCGCAGTGCAATTAGCTGGTTATGCCACGCCTCATCAGTGAGACTGAGTGGGTGGCAACCGGTCTTGGTAATCGCTGCGTGCAGATCCTTGGCCAGATCTTTCAAATAGCTCCTGATCAAATCTACATTCCCCTTAGCTGTTCGCGCCGTACCGCGATTCAGCATAAAGAGGGTGAAATCGAAAATCAAAGCTGCAGTAGGGTCGGCGGTCTCGAGGCTTCCAGAGAGCTTGGACAGGCTTCGAATGGCCGCCTCTCGTGAGCGGTCTGAGGATTTTCGTGGTCCTGCATCCCGATTTTCTTTTGACTTCAATGCGTCCAGAAGTGCTGTGATGAGCCACGCAGAGGATGAGGACACCTTAGCTTCAAAGAGCGAAGAACAAATTGCATCGCACAGTGTTTCCTCGTTCTGATCGGTGCGGCGCGGCGACGGCGAAAACTCAGCGGGATTCCTCGATGCCTGAAGTCGCCTGGCAAGCACGTCGGACGAGAGCGGCGTGATGGGTTGCTCATGACACAGGTCAGCAAACAACGGGCGCGGCAAATTGAAGTAATTCCACGCCGTGGCATCGTTGATGAGCCACTTGAGTAACGATTCTGGCGTCGCGCATTTCGGGAGCGGATACCAGTTGCTGAGAATCGTTGTGGCTTCTGCAAGGGCTGTGCTGGTATCAATCTCATCACTGCAAGGGATTCTTTGGAGAACCTTGTGTGTGTGGACAGAAAGCTCTTTGCAAAAAAGCCTGCGATTTCGAGCCCAATGGATGTAGATGGTCGGGTCAGCGCGATCCGATTTCAGCGCCGCCACAGTCATTTGCAGAATATCTTCTACTGCATGTGGCGTGTCAAAAACAGTGAGTGAGCAGATCAATGCACTGATAGGGTCGTTCAACCCGGGGATCCCAGCGGCGGCGCGCGTCAGAAACTCGTCATAGCGCTCGACAGCGACTCCAGTGGCCCTAGTGGGCGTCAAGTAACTGGCTCCGTTTGCGTCCCGAACGATGTTGAACATCCTCGGCGGTTGCATTGGCATAACTGCTTTCCGGCGGAGGATCATTTCTTCCTCCCCAGCCCAACGATGGGGCGAATTTTCATGTCTCCAAGTGTGGCGTCGATCGCGGCCGACATGGTCGACATCCAGTCTGAATCAATCCCCATACTGGTCATCAGATAGCTAGAGCGGCTACGGCTATGGTGACGCAGCCACGCCTCAGTCTCTTCGTGCGTCACCCCGAAACGTCGGGGGTCGTTCATGAAGAAGTGTCTCGAGAAATCGAGCGAAAGGCGAAGCTTCGCGTCCGTGAGATCACTGAAAATATCAGCCGACGAAGCTGGCTTGTAGCCATCTGATGCCAAAAACAGAAGCGGGACAGACTGCCGATCCAGTACACGCTGAATATGCCCGATGAGTTGGTTATGCGGGTCAATGTGTTCCATTCGGCGCATCAGTCGCTCAAGGTGGCAGAACCAGAGTTCAATCTGACACTTGAGCAGTTCGGGGCATGGGAGGACGCTCAAACCCATACTGGGGCCGTTGAGCTTGTGTTGGTAGTTGATCGTGCTCAGATGGGATGTTGGGTCGTCCGCTTGAATCGTCATCGGCGACTCATTACGGCTGCCAAGACATAGCGCCACCATCAAGGTAACTGCCCTGGTAAAGCAGTCATGAAAATGCAGGAGGCGAGGCAGCCCGCATCGACGTCCTGGTGCCGCCAAATGAACCTGCTCAACGCGCCACGTATACAGTGATTGAATGGCCTCTTGTGTGGGCGTCGAAGACGCCCCAACCGCCACATGGTGATCTGGACAAACGCTGACTGGATGACTCAGGCCGAGTGAGGTAAACCACTTCTGTTCTGCGACCAACATTTCCTTAGACGTGGCATTGAAGTAGGCGTGTGCGGAGTGGCCGATCAGACCAAACTGCAGGGTCAAATAAGCAGCCACTGCGGAGTCGACCCCAGCGCTGACAGCACTTGCGCCTGCGGTGGCAATGAGACGAGCGACCGTCACTCGGATCGCTCCCTCATGGATCCCGGGTATCGCAGTTTCTTCAGTGGAACCGTCCATCAGGTCGCTAAGGCGCTCGGCATTCGGGTTGTTGTAGTAAGCCTGTTGAATGACGACGCCAGCCTCTTTGGGAATCCGCAAGCGATGGACAGAACTTGTGGGCACAAATGATTGCCCCTCCTGCTTGTCCCGGTCATGGAAGACTTGAGCAAGGTCAATCAGGAATTCCATTGCCTGCACATCAAACTGAACCATAACTTCTGGTTTTCGAGCAGTCGCAAAAGGAATATTGAGAAATAAGGGCCAAGGCAGACCCACACGAAAGGCAGCTAGCTGGATGGCGGGCTTGAGCTCGTGGTGAAGGCAGCCGGAGTGCAAAGACTGGATGGTTGCCTGAAGCTCTATTGAGGTCAGCCGTGCCAATCCTGATCCTTCCCGATCTTCATGTTGCAGGCTGCGCGAGCGAGCGACTAAGCAGGCGGTTAGCCGCGCTTCGAACAGCAACTCGGCGCTCTTGAGGCCCCTTTTTTCAATACTGCAGTAGGAGCGTAAGTCGCCAACCAGACGGTTGGCGTAGTTTTTGATCTTCTGCTCATGGCGTAAGAAGGCGTCTTTGTCGAGTGTCTGCATGCAGGCGACCCGCGCCAGCTCAAGGGGCCCAGGACGCATCTGGCGATCGAGACGAACGGCTAAGAGGAACTCGGCTGCGATGAGCATGGCGGTTGACTGGCTAGCGTCTGCCGGCATCAGGGCAAGCAGGCTCCATGCGGGATGTTTTGTGGCGATCCCCCCCACGGCGTAGAGCTGAAGGCTGTCCTCCGCAGCACCCGCGTGTATCAGCTTGATCAGGTTGATCTTCAGGTCTAGCCACTCGACTGCCACGACAGGTTCAGAGACAAAGAGAGTGTCCATACACCTGATGAGATTCCGCCGCACGAAGGCTCGGGCGGGCTGACTCGCAGGTGCATTGAGTGCTTTATTGATCCGATAAGTCAGAAGCAAAATGTCGTATTGAGCGGGCGCATTTATGCCCGATGAAGAAGGGGAAATCGTCGTATCAAGGGTGTTTTCCATCACACAGCTCCAAAGTAGATTGAGTGGGGCCGATCCAGGGATCGCGAAGGAAATTGGGGCTTGAAATGCGCCCGACCGCATGTGCTGAAAACCATTGCATGCGACGCGCAGCAGCGCGCATCGCGAGGCAATTTGGGTTTTGAGCTATGTGACGAGACGCAAAATCGGTCTCGTAAGGATGAAAGGGTCTGTCAGACCCATGACGCGACTATGCCGTCGGTCAGGGCGGAGAAATGCTCTCCGCTGACTGGGATTTTCTTCGTGGCTGTGACCAGTCGGAAAATCTAGGCTGGGTTATTGGCCAGCTGCCACCCACTGCCTGACCCAAGGATGGGTTTTTCAGCGATTGATTTATTGAAGCACAGAATTTGACGCTTGCCAATATTTTGCAAGGCCTTCACATCAATTATTTCTACGGAGAGTCTTTGTCACTCGTTTGATTTGAAGGGTGGCGTAGCGTCGGCGACCGGATGAGGTGGTAGAAAAAAGCGGGCTTGTGGTCGGAAAACGCGGTTCTGTCTGGAAGGGCTGGTACGACCGCAGTGACGATTTTTGAAGTAGTTAATCGTGGTTAGATTGCATTTCCTTTGCCGACGCGGTTGATTTCTGACGGTGGCTAGAACCTGCTCGCTTCAATAAAATCAACGACTTAGCGTTTCGGGGTTAAGACTTGCAATCCAAATTGATGCACCAGCTCAGCAATTCTTTTGGCACTCCGAAGCCGTCATCCGATCAGTCGGTGCATCTGGAATACGCCAGCTTCGATTTGCTGGATGTCGGGCTCGAACTCAAGCCACGCGCTGCACATGACGCAGCAAACCTTCGCAAGCGTCCTCCACCAGATCAAGCACCTGATCAAACCCGCCCGCGCCGCCGTAGTAGGGGTCGGGTACCACCGGGCTGTCGTGTTGCAGGCAGAACTCGGTCAGGCGGCGAACCTTGCGCTGATGCGCTTCGGGGCAGATGTCCTGCACCAGCGCCAGGTTGTCCCAGTCCATCACCAGAATCAGGTCGTGTCGGGCAAGGTCGTCCTCGGTGATCTGGCGCGCCCGCAGATCGGAGAGGTCATAGCCGCGCCGGGCAGCGTGGTGGGCCGAGCGTTCATCGGGTGGACTGCCTGGGTGGTAGTTGTGGGTGCCAGCGGAATCGACGCGAATGCGGTCGGCCAGACCGGCTGCAACCAGCTTGTGGCGGAATACGCCGTGCGCGGTGGGGCTGCGGCAGATGTTGCCCATGCACACAAACAACACTGAAAACGTGGTCATGGATACTTTCCTGTGATGGCTATGGATGGATGCGCGCAATCGATTGCTGATGATTCGCGAAGGAGTCATGCATGCGGCAAGCGATCGACGCTGCTTGCCCAGGGGTGGCTCCTGCCACCGTGATTCTCTCTGATGCCCACCCGGTCTTTGCGGGAAACCGTGGTGTCGATCACGGGAATAAGGCTACGCTGCCGGCAAGCATGTGCAGAATTGGTTAACGTCCTTTAATCACATTTATTGCGCAACGGAGATTCCTATGCATGCATTCAAGACCGTAACGCTCGCTTTGTCGGTTCTGGTGCTCCTCGCGGGCTGCGCCTTCAAAGCGGTTGTTCCGGGCATGTCGCGTGAAGAGGTGCTGGCCAGTTACGGCAAGCCCACCCGCGTTGTGCCCTTCAACGGCGGCACACGGCTGCAGTACTCAACGCAGCCTGCAGGGCAAAACGCCGTCATGGTGGACCTGGACAACACCGGCAAAGTGGTGGCTGCACAGGAAGCGCTCAAGTCATCCGAGTTCTACAAGATTGGCATCGGCAAGTGGACGCGACCGGATGTTGAGTTGGCCTTCGGTCCACCCGCACTGGTGGACCGCGTGCGTTCGTGGCCGGGCGACATCATGACCTACCGCTGGCGCGATGGCAGCGAGAACATGCTGTTCTGGGTCTACCTCGATTCGAACAACGTGGTGCAACGAACCGGTCAGGGGCAGGATTACTCGATGGAAGCGCCCGATCCCAACTAGCGAGCCCACCGGGCCATTCAGTTCGGTGATGTGGGCGCGCGGCCGATCTCCGGCCAGCGCTGGTGCAGGTAAATCCAGGCGACCAGCCCGATGCACATCATGCCGAGCGAAACCAGCGCCAGTGCCTGCGTGGAATGCATCACCAGTGGCGCCACCACACCAGCCACCAGGCCATTGGCTGTCGAGCCCACAAAGGTCTGTAGCGACGAGGCCATACCGCGGCGATCCGGATGCAAATCAAGCACGAGCAGTGTGACCACTGGCACCATCAGGGCCCAGCCGAACGAGAACACCGCAATAGGCACCATGGCCCACCAGGCGTTCGGCACAAAGACGAAGTTGGCCACCACGTTCAGCAGTGATGTCAGCAGCATGATCACAAAGCCGTGTCGTATTTGCTGCTTGGGCGCGATCTTGCCAGCGAGCCGTCCGCTCAGCCACGCGCCCGACATGATGCCGGTGATGATGAGAATGAACAGCCAGAAATACTGGGTCGGTGCCAGCGCCAGATGCTCCCCCAGAAACACCGGGGCTGACAGAACATAAAGAAACATGCCGTTGAAGGGCACGCCACTGGCCAGCGCCAGCAGGAGAAAGCGCGGACTGGCACCGAGTTGCCAGTAGCCCCGCATCAGGTTGGGCACGCGGAAAGACTGGCGGTCGCTGGCGGGCAGCGTTTCCGGAAGAAAACGGAGATTCACCAGCCACAGCACTGCACCAATCCCGGTGAGGAACCAGAACACACTTTGCCAGCCCAGATGCACAAACAGCCAGCCGCCAAACAGGGGTGCAATGACGGGCGCCACACCAAAGTAAATGGTGACCTGGCTCATCACTTTCTGGGCTTGCGAGGGCGGATACATGTCGCGGATCACCGCGCGCGACACCACAATACCAGCGCCAGTTGAAAGGCCCTGCAGCGCACGGAAGAACACCAACTGGCCAATGCTTTCCGATAGCGCACAACCTGCCGAAGCGATGGTGAACATGGCGACGCCACACAGCACCACCGGCCTGCGCCCGAAGCTGTCGGCCAGCGCGCCGTGGAACAGGTTCATGAAGGCAAAGCCGAACAGGTAGGCCGACAGCGTCTGCTGCATTTCCACCGGCGTGGCGCCTAAGGACGTAGCGATGCCAGCGAACGCAGGGATGTAGGTATCGATGGAAAACGGCCCCAGCATGCCCAGCACGGCCAGCAGGGCGGCCAGTGTCCAGCGGGGTGCGCGCCAGAGCTGATCGGCGTTCGGGTTCATTCCTGCTTCAACTTCAATGCGGCTTCGTACAGCTCGTTGCGCGCTGCGCCAGTGATCTCGGCGGCGATGCGGACGGCGGTTTTCAGCGGCAGCTCGGCCAGCAGCAGGCGCAGCACCCGCAGGCCGTCGTCCAGCGATGCCAGAGGCGCTGCACCGTGCACAACCAGTGCGAATTCGCCGCGGGTGCGTTGCGGGCTGGTAGCCAGCCAGGCGGCAAAGTCCTCCGCCGGCATCGTGGCGATTTCTTCAAACTGCTTGGTCAGCTCGCGCCCCACGGTGAGGGGGCGTTCCTGCAGCGCGGCCAGCGCCTTGGCCAGCGCCTCTATGCGGTGGGGTGCCTCCAGCAGCACGGTGGCACGCGGGTCGGTCCGCAGCTGCTCAATCGCGTGATCTCGCTCACCGGCCTTGCTGGACAGAAAGCCCGCAAAGACAAAACCGCTGTGGCTGTCGGCGCTGCCCTCGGCGCGCGTCACGCCAGCGGCGCTGAGCAGGGTGGTCACGCTGCTGGCGCCGGGCAGCGGCACCACGCGAAAGCCGGCCGCCCTGACTGCTGCCACCAGCCGCGCACCCGGGTCGCTCACAGCCGGTGTGCCCGCATCGCTGACATAGGCCACGCGTTCACCGCGCTGAAGGCGCTCGATCACCCCTGCGGCGGCTTCGGCTTCGTTGTGCTGGTGGATGGCGAGCAGCGCCTTGTCGGCGCTGGTCTCCACGCCGTACTGGCGCAGCAGCGGCTGGGAGTGGCGTTTGTCTTCGCAGGCAATCGCGTTGACGATCTGCAGCACCTGCAGCGCACGCAGGCTGATGTCGGCCAGATTACCAATCGGCGTGGCGACCACATAGAGCGCCGCTTCCGGATAATGCTGCATGCCGGCTGCGGCATGTGCTGCGTCCCGTGCGAGATCGAAAGAAGCGTTCAATGTGGTTTTCCAGAAAACAGGGGGTCCGGTCAGCGACTGCTGCTGAGGCGGCGTCGGGGAAATCCGTGACCGGGCAGGTTACCACCAAGTCACGCGGCGATGCGGCCGAAGCAGCTGCTCTGCACCATCTGCAGCAGGCCGGACTGACGCTGGTCGAAGCCAATTATCGGACGCCCGGCCGGGGCGGTGGCGAGATTGATCTCATCCTGCGCGCGCGCGACGGCACACTGGTGTTTGTCGAGGTGCGGCAGCGCGCCAGCCAGTCCCATGGCGGGGCTGCGGCCAGCATCGGTGCGGTAAAGCAGCAGCGCATCATCTTTGCCGCACGCCACTACCTGATGCGCTTTGCCAGCCTGCCGCCGTGCCGCTTTGATGTGGTGCTGGTGGAAGGGGCACTGCAGGCAGGTGACCCGGCGCGCATCGAGTGGGTACAGGGCGCGTTCGACGCGTCCTGAATCGGGGACTACAGCTCCGTCACAGCCGCCAGCCGGCGCAGCACCTGCTGCACCACATCGGACTGCATGTCGCGGTAGAGCAGGCCTTCCTCCGCCTCTTTGGCCAGCACGGCCGACTCGTTGAAGCTGATGTCGCGCTGCTGCAGGATTTCTGCATCGGGAATCAGCATCTTGCCGGCCAGCGTGCGCAGCCGGAAGCGAAAGCGTAGCTTGAGCTGGAACTCACGTACTTGGCCAGACGCGTTGGTGCTGAGCACCACCTTCTCGCGCTGGTCCTGCAGCACATCGAGCACCACCTGCGCCTGGCTGATCAGTCGCGCATCGGTGATGACGCGCACCTTGCCGGTGGACTGCAGCGAGCGCCGGAGCTCCACGCCCAGCGGTGACGACTCTGCGATGCCGCTGTAGAGCGTGGTGAAAGCAAAGTTGGGCGCCTTGCGCAGCGCAAAGCCGCAGCCCGACAGACTGGCCGCAGCCACACCGGCAGTCGAGGCCATCAGGATCAGCAGGTTGCGGCGTTGCGGGGTTTGCATGGGTGGTACCTTGGTGGGTGTGGTGCGGTCGCTGTGGGTCAGATGACGATGTTGACCAGCCGGCCCGGCACGACGATGACTTTCTTCGCAGCTGCACCAGCGGCCTGTTTGATGAAGGCTTCAGACGCCAGCGCGGCGGCTTCGATGGCCGCCTTGTCGGCGCCTGCCGGGACAGTGACCGCACCGCGCAGCTTGCCGTTGATCTGCAGCACCAGCTCGATCTCGTCCTGCTGCAAGGCGCTGGCATCGACCTCGGGCCAGGGGGCATCGAGCAGGTCGCCAGCAGTCGCGGCATAGCCGAGTTCCGTCCAGAGGGCGTGGGTGATATGCGGTGTCGCGGGGTACAGGCAGCGCAGCAGGATGCCGAAGCCTTCGCGCAGCGCGGCTGCGGATGCGGGGCTGGCGGCGCCCTTGAAGTCTTCAAGCGCGTTGAGCAGCTTCATGCAGCCCGACACCACGGTGTTGTACTGCATGCGCTGGTAGTCGTAGTCCACCTGCTTGAGCACGGTGTGGATTTCCAGGCGCAGGGCTTTGGTGTCCTTGTCCATGGGTCCGGCGTTCCCCGATGAATCCAGCGCCTTGAGCTTGAAGCCGAAGTTCCACACCCGGCGCAGGAAGCGGTAGCTGCCCTCGACCGCCGCATCGTTCCACTCCAGTGTGGCCTCAGGCGGCGCGGTGAACATGGTGTACAGGCGCGCGGTGTCGGCGCCGTAGCGCTCGATCAGGTCCTGCGGGTCCACGCCGTTGTTCTTGCTCTTGCTCATGGTGCCCACGCCTTCGTAGTTCACCAGCAGGCCGTCGCTCTTGCGCTTGGCACCCGTCACCTTGCCCGAGGCGTCGTGGACGTCTTCCACCTCATGCGGCCAGAAGTATTCGATGCCGCCCTTGTCGCCCTTGCGCGAGTAAATGTGGTTGAGCACCATGCCCTGCGTCAGCAGCTTGGTGAAGGGCTCGTCGACCTTCACCAGACCCAGATCACGCATCACCTTGGTCCAGAAGCGGGCATACAGCAGGTGCAGGATGGCGTGCTCGATACCGCCGATGTACTGGTCCATCGGCATCCAGTAGGCCGCGCCTTCCGCGACCATGGCCTTGTCGTTGGTGGGATCGCAGTAGCGCATGTAGTACCAGGACGAATCGACAAAGGTGTCCATGGTGTCGGTTTCGCGGCGCGCGGGCTTGCCGCATACCGGGCAGATGACGCCCGCATGAAAACCTTCGTGCTTCACCAGCGGGTTGCCCGAGCCGTCGGGCACGCAGTCCTGCGGCAGGACCACGGGCAGGTCTTTCTCGGGCACCGGCACCGCGCCGTGCTCGTCGCAATGGATGATGGGAATCGGTGTGCCCCAGTAGCGCTGGCGGCTCACGCCCCAGTCGCGCAGGCGCCAGGTGGTTTTCTTCTCGCCCAGGCCTTTGGCCGCGAGGTCGCTGGCCACGGCATCTACGGCAGCCTTGTAGGCCAGGCCGTCGTACTTGCCGGAGTTGATGGCCACACCCTGCTGCTTGTCGCCGTACCAGTCAGCCCACGCGTCGGCGCTGTAGGTCTGGCCCTTCACGTCGGTGACCTGCTGAATGCGCAGACCGTACTTCTTTGCGAACTCGAAGTCGCGTTCGTCATGCGCGGGCACGCCCATCACAGCGCCGTCGCCATAGCTCATCAGCACATAGTTGCCCACCCACACCTCGACCTGCTCGCCGGTCAGCGGGTGTGTGACGAAGAGACCGGTGGCGATGCCCTTTTTCTCCTGGGTCGCCATCTCGGCTTCGGTGGTGCCGCCGGCTTTGCACTCTTCGATGAATGCAGCGACCTGGGGGTTTGATGCGGCCGCATGCAGCGCCAGCGGATGCTCTGGCGCCACGGCGCAGAAGGTCACGCCCATGATGGTGTCGGCGCGTGTGGTGAAGACATACATCTTCCCGTCGCCAATCAGTGTGCCCGATGCGTCCTGGATGCTGTGGGTGAACGCAAAGCGCACGCCTTCGCTTTTGCCGATCCAGTTTTCCTGCATCAGCTTGACGCGCTCGGGCCAGCCGGGCAGCTTGTGGCTCACGCAGTCGAGCAGCTCTTCGGCGTAGTCGGTGATCTTCAGGTAGTAGCCGGGAATCTCGCGTTTCTCGACCACCGCGCCGGTGCGCCAGCCCTTGCCGTCAATCACCTGTTCATTGGCCAGCACGGTCTGGTCCACCGGGTCCCAGTTCACGACCTGGGTCTTGCGGTAGGCGATGCCTTTTTCCAGCATCTTCAAAAACAGCCACTGGTTCCACTTGTAGTAGCTCGCATCGCAGGTGGCGACCTCGCGGCTCCAGTCGATGGCCAGTCCCATCGCCTGCATCTGCTTCTTCATGTAGGCGATGTTGTCGTAAGTCCACTGGGCGGGCGGCACCTTGTTCTTCAGTGCGGCGTTTTCGGCCGGCAGGCCGAAGGCGTCCCAGCCCATCGGCATCAGCACGTTGTAGCCCTTCATGCGCAGCTGGCGCGTGAGCATGTCGTTAATGGTGTAGTTGCGCACATGGCCCATGTGCAGCTTGCCGCTGGGGTAGGGCAGCATCGAGCAGGCGTAGTACTTCTTGCGCGTCGGGTCTTCTGTCACCCGGTAGGCGTCAGCCGCCGTCCAGTGGGTTTGCGCGTGGCGCTCGACGTCGAGATGGTTGTATTTGTCTTGCATGAAAAGCCTGGAAACCTGCGAAATCTGGTGTGCGCGGGGACATTCAGAAGATGTCCCGGCAAGGCGATGCCGCTTGCCGGCCCCACGTGGCGCCAGCGCGGCGAAACATTGATTTTAGAGGCTCGCCGCCAGATGGCGGGGCGGCGGTGTCAAGTCTGGCGCGGTGCGCGATTGAGCTAGCGGCCGGGGGCGGGTGCAGTGAGCCGATCCGCTCGATCTGCCACGAAGCCGATCCGGCTCAGCCCGGCCTGTTGCGCCATGCCCATCATCTGCACCACGCGGCCATAAGGCACGGCCTCATCGGCGCGCAACTGCACTTCGGTGTCGGGGTTGGCGCGGGCCGCTTCTGTCAGGCGCAGGGTCAGCGCTTCCAGGGTGGCGGGTTTGTCGTCGAGGAAAACTGCGCCGGACTTGTCAATCACCAGCGCAATGAACTCGGGGACTTCGGCGGATTTCGCGGCGTCGGTCTTGGGCAGGTCCAGCCGGATGGCACTGGCCAGCAGGGGCGCCGTCAGGATGAAGATCACCAGCAAAACCAGCATCACATCGACCAGTGGCGTGACATTGATCTCGCTCATGGGCTGCGGGCCCTGCGTGCGTTCAAGCCTCCCGAAACTCATGGTGCCCCCACGCTTGTCGCTGCGCGTACTTCGCTGCCCCCCGAGGGGGCTATTCTTCCTAGGGGCGGCCCGTCGGAAAAATGCATGGCTACCGTAATCACGGCTGGCTTGCTCACTTGGAGGTGCTGGCCGAAGCCACCAGTTCTCTTAAATCGCGGGCAAAGCCTTCAAGGTCTGCTTCGATGCGGCCGATCTGGCGACCGAAGACGTTGTAGGCCAGCACGGCCGGAATCGCCACGGCCAGGCCGGCGGCGGTCATGATGAGGGCTTCACCGACCGGGCCGGAAACCTTGTCGATGGTGATCTGCCCGGCCGTCGCGATGCCGATCAGCGCATGGTAAATACCCCAAACGGTACCCAGCAGTCCCACAAAGGGCGCGGTGGAGCCCACCGTGGCCAGCAGGACCTGACCATACTGCAGTTTGTGAAGCACGGCATGCAGTGCGTCACGCAGCACGCGCGTCAGTTGTTGCGAGAGGTCTCCCGCCGAGGCCAGTGTGTTGCCCGTTTGCAGTTGCGTCGCGGCGACCAGCGGCAGCACCAGCGCTTCGCGGTCAAACGCGGCCAGCTTCTCGCTGGCCTGCGTGATCGAGCTGGATTGCCAGAAGGCCGCAATGCTGCGGGTCACATCGCCAGAGGCGCGGTGCAGCAGCCACGCCTTCCAGACAATCACCACCCAGCTGGCGACCGACATGCCGAGCAGCAGCAGTGCCACGCCCTGGCTGACCGGGCCGCCCTGGGCGATGAGGGCCATGAAGTTCATCGATCAACCGCTGGCGCCCGGTGCCAGGCAGGCAGGGGCCAGACGCTCATTTCAGCCCCAGCACATCGAACATGTCGAACAGTCCGGTGGGCTGCGTTGCCAGAAAGCGCGCCGCCCGCAGGCTGCCCTGCGCGTAGGTGGCGCGGCTGGACGATTTGTGCGTGATCTCGATGCGCTCGCCGGTGCCGGCAAACAGCACGGTGTGGTCGCCCACGATGTCGCCGCCACGGATGGTGGCAAAGCCGATGCTGGACGGATCACGCTCGCCGGTCACGCCTTCACGGGCATAGACGGCGCAGTCTTTCAGGTCGCGGCCCAGTGCGCTGGCTATGACCTCGCCCATCTTCAAGGCGGTGCCGGATGGTGCATCCACCTTGTGGCGGTGATGGGCTTCAATGACTTCGATGTCGTAGCCGGTGGCCAGTGCGCGTGCCGCCATGTCCAGCAGCTTGAGTGTGACGTTGACGCCCACGCTCATGTTGGGCGCCATCACGATGGCGATGTCTTTCGCAGCGGCCGCAATCTCGGCCTTCTGCGCATCGGAAAAACCGGTGGTGCCGATGACGAGCTTGACGCCCAACGCGCGGCAGGCGGCCAGGTGGGCCAGCGTGCCTTCGGGGCGGGTGAAGTCGATCAGTACGCCTGAATGCTTCAGGCCGCTGTTGATGTCCGACTGGATCAGCACGCCGCTGGTGCGGCCGGCAAAGGCGGTCGCATCGAGCCCGATGGCGGGGCTGGAAGGAATGTCGAGCGCGCCGGTGAGCACGCAGTCATCGCTGGCGCTGACGGCTTCCATCAGCATCTGGCCCATTCGGCCGCTAGCGCCTGCAATGGCGATGCGGTGCGGGCGTGTCTCCAGGCCGGCCCCGCTCACTGCTTCGGGCTCTCGAGCGGTGGGTAGGCGGTGGCAGGTGCTGAAGCCCCTGCCGGAGGTGTGGCAGTGGCAGCCGGTTGCGCTGCTGACGGCTTGCTGGCGGCTTTGGCCAGCTGGTCTTCGGTGGCTTCGAGCACTGGCACTTCGCCCAGGGTGCGTTTGCTTGCCAGTCTGGAGATGAACTCCGACTCATTCGGCATGGTGTCGCCGGCGAAGCGCTCCAGCTGGTTGCCCTTGAAGAACACGGTGTACTTGTACGACTGCGGTTCCACGCCCTGGCGCTTGAGCGTGAAGACGTAATCCCAGCGGTCGGCATGGAAGAGGCTGCTGACCAGCGGCGTGCCGAGAATGGCCTTGACCTGCTCACGCGTCATGCCAGGGCGAAGCAGCTCCACTTGCTCGCTGGACACGAAGTTGCCCTGAATCACATCGACCTTGTAAGGGCTGACCCAGTTGATCGGGTTGAGGGAACTGGCGCTCATGCCGCTGGTCATGTCGCGCAGGCTGCTGCAGGCAGACAGCGCGGTACAGGTCAGGACGACAAGTGCGGTTTTGACGCTGTAACGATGATTTTCAGACATGGCTGACATAGTGGAAGGTGTGGCGATATGATCAATCATTGTAGCGGTTGAGGGTTTCCCGCCGGTATCCGGGCGCCTCGGGCTGACGGCTGTTGGCGAGCCCCTTCATGGCTGGTTTTACCGCAGAGAGTTTTCCATGAACAACATCGACGAACTGAAAAACACCGGCCTCAAGGCGACTTTGCCGCGGCTCAAGATTCTGGAGATCTTCCAGACCGGCAAGCAGCGCCACATGACCGCCGAGGATGTGTTCCGCGTGTTGCTGGAAGAGCGCTCCGACATTGGCCTGGCCACCGTTTACCGCGTGCTCACCCAGTTCGAACAGGCGGGTCTGCTGAACCGCAGCAATTTCGAGTCCGGCAAGGCGGTGTACGAAATCAACGAAGGGCAGCACCACGACCACCTGGTGTGCCTCGATTGCGGCAAGGTCGAGGAGTTCTACGACGCCGAAATCGAAAAGCGCCAACATGCAGTGGCCAAGTCCAAAGGCTTCGCCATCACCGACCACTCCCTGTCGATCTACGCCAACTGCACCAAGGACAAGTGCCCCAACCGCAACGGCACCCCGGTGCGGCATCACCACGCCTGACCGTCAGGTGGGCTGAGCCCTTCGATACGCGGAGCGTACCCTGCCCTGAGGTATCGAAGGGTCAGGGCGAACGGAAATTATTGAGACGGTCAAGAGATACGGAGGTATTCAGACCAGCGGAGCCGTGGAACCGGCTTAGCCGGGCCACAGGCGGACGGCCCCCTCGGGGGGCAGCGCATTACACGAAGTGAAAAGCGTGGGGGCTCAATCATCATTTTCCATCGCCCTCTTGTGCCGCTCCACAAACTCCTGATAGGTGTTGATGCCGCGCAGCTGCAGGATGGCGTTGCGCACGGCGGCTTCCACCAGCACGGCGATGTTGCGGCCGGCTTCCACCTGGATGATGACCTTGCGCACCGCCACGCCCAGCACGTCCTGGGTCAGCGGTTCGTAGGGGATGCGCTCGTAATCGCGCTCCAGCGTTTCGCGCCGCACCAGGTGCACGATCATTTTGAGCCGCATTTTGCGGCGCACGGCGGTCTCGCCAAAGATGGCCTTGATGTCCAGCAGGCCGATGCCGCGCACCTCCAGCAGGTTCTGCAGCAGCTCGGGGCAGCGCCCCTCAATGGTCGTCTGGTTGATGCGGTACAGGTCCACCGCATCGTCGGCCACCAGACCGTGCCCGCGTGAAATCAGCTCCAGCCCCAGCTCGCTCTTGCCGAGGCCCGACTCGCCGGTGATCATCACGCCCAGACCGAGAATGTCCATGAACACGCCGTGCATCGAGGTGCGGTCGGCAAAGTGCTTCGACAGGTAGGCCCGTAGCACGTCGATCACGAACGCGGCTGATTCCGGCGTCGAGAACATCGGCAGCTGGGCCCGCTCGCACAGCGAGATGAGCGTGTCGGGCGCGGTCTGTCCGTCGGCCACGACCAGCACTGGCGGCTCCAGCGTGATGATGCGGGAGATGCGGCGGGCGCAGTCCTCGGGGCTGGCGTTGGTGAGGTAGGCGACCTCGCGCTCGCCCAGAATCTGCACCCGGTAGGGGTGGATGTAATTGAGGTAGCCCACAAGGTCGGCGCCGGAGCGGGCTGCACGCACGGCGACCTCGTCAAACCGGCGTTCCGAGGCCCCAAGGCCAGCCACCCACTGCCATTTCAGCGAGCCGCGGTGGTCTTCAAACAGGACATCAGCACTGACAACGGTGGGTTTCATGCCGACCTGTGGGGTGGGAAGGCCCTGAAGGCCTAGGGGTGAACGGCGTGGGCGGACTGCCAGCCCGCAATCAGCCCGTGCAACGCGGCTGCGTCGATGCTGCTTTTCAGCTGCTCGCGCAAGGCGCTGTCGCTCAGCAGCTCAGCGATCTCCGACAGGATTTCCAGGTGTTTTTGCGTGGCCGCTTCGGGCACCAGCAGAAAAATCAGCAGTGCAACGGCCTGCTCGTCGGGGGCGTCAAATCCGATCGGCGCCTGCAGCAGGAACACGGCTGCCATTGGCGCCTTCAGACCCTTGATGCGCCCGTGCGGGATCGCCACGCCATGCCCCAGACCGGTGGAGCCCAGGCGCTCGCGGGCGAACAGGCTGTCGGTGATCAGCGCACGGTTCAGGCCGTGCTGGTTCTCGAACAGCAGGCCGGCCTCTTCAAAAGCGCGCTTCTTGCTGGTCGCTTCCACGCTGACCAGCACCTGGGAGGGGGGCAAAATTTGCGAAAGACGGTTCATGACTTTGGTCGCCGGATTATGCACTTTGCCGGGAAGATGACAAAAAAAGAGCGCAAAAAAGCCGCTTGACAGGACAAGCGGCTTTTGGTGCGCTCAGTGTGCGGTTCAGTGCACGGCGCGGGTGACTCAGAGTTCGCGCTTGGCCGTCGCGTGGTGGTGGTCCTGCTTCTTGGTCTTGTAGCGGCCCACCTGGCGGTCCAGCTTGTCGGTCAGTTCATCGACGGCGGCATACAGGTCAGCATGGGAGCTTTCGGCAAACAGGTCACAACCCTTGACATGCACATTGCACTCGGCTCGCTGACGTCGCTCTTTTTCCTTCATGTTGTCCACTGTCAGAAGGACTTTCACATCCACCACCTGATCAAAATGCCGGGTAATCCGGTCCAGCTTCGTGGTCACGTAGCCGCGCAGTGCGGGGGTGACTTCAAGGTGGTGGCCGCTGATCGTCAAGTTCATAAAGAGACTCCTTTTCCATGGGTTGGAAGGGGGTTGAAAATGCCGCACCCCGGTGCAAGGCGGTACGGCAGGCGGGACACTCTCTTGGATTCACTATGCGCCCGAAGCCTGTTGAATGCAACCTTGCAGCGCAATAAAAATGAAACCTTCTGAAAAAACCGGTGGCCTGACAGGCCCGCTGTGAACGCGCTCGCCGCCAGGGGCTGCGGCTTGATGGTTGACCGTCTCATCCAAGCCATTGATTTTTCAGCGATTTTTCGGCAAGGTGGCGGGCGGATTGCTGTGAATGAATGCAAATTGATGCGGGTTGGTGGCGGCTTGTCAGAACACGCGCCGTTGGCCGACAGATTCATGCAATCCATTCAAATCCGCACCCAAATCCACACCATCAACCCGGCCATCCACACCCACGCACCGATCCATGTCCCTGGAAACCATCATTTCTTCTGCCCTCACCCGCCCGGACGACGAGAACCCGGCACTGGTACTGATGGGCGGCGGCGCCCGCACCGCTTACCAGGCCGGCGTGCTGCATGCGCTGGCCAGCATGCTCAGTCTGGCGGGCACCCGCGGCTTTCCGTTCAGGATTCTGGTGGGCACCTCGGCGGGCGCGCTGAACGCCAGTTTTCTGGCCAGCCGCTCCAGCGAGGGGCTGCAGGCCTTCGCCGAACTGGCCAGCTTCTGGTCCGGCCTGCGCTCCTCACAGGTGTACCGCCTGAAGGTGCCTGCGTGGATACGTTCCAGCCGCATTGCCGCCGCGCTGTTTCTGTCGCAGCAGGTGCGGGCGCAGCAGTCGCTGCTTGACAGCACGCCGCTGGTCGACACCCTGCACCGCGCCATTTCGCTGGAGCGCATCGAGCGCGCCCTGCAGGATTGCACGCTGCGGGCGCTGGCGGTCACGGGCTCGAGCTACACCAGCGGCGTGCACTGGACCTTCTGCCAGATGGCCAGGCAAAAGCCGTCCGACCTGTGGAGCCGCCCGGGGCGGCGCGCCGAGTTCCAGCCTATCACCATCGAGCACCTGATGGCGTCCGCCGCCATTCCCTTTCTGTTCCCGGCCACGCCGCTGTGGGTGGACGGGCACCGCGAGTTTTTCGGCGATGGCTCGATGCGCCAGAGCTCGCCGCTGTCGCCGGCGCTGCACCTGGGCGCCAGCAAGGTGCTGGTGATCGGTGTCGGCCAGCCCGAGCGCGCCGGCCTGGTCAATCCGGCCGATGCCAGCATCAGCGGCCAGCCCACGCTGGGCGCGATTGCAGGGCACGCCATGGCCAGCGTGTTCCAGGACACCCTGCAGGCCGACGTGGAGCAGGCCCAGCGCGTGAGCCGCACGGTGCGGCAAATGCCGCGCGAGATCGCCGCGATCATGCCCTACCGCCCGGTCGATGTGCTGGCGATGGCGCCCTCGCAGTCGCTCGACGCGCTGGCGCAGGCGCACGCGGGCGAGCTGCCACCCGGCATCCACAACGCGCTGGCTGGCCTCGGTGCGTTGGGCGCCAAGGGCAGCCCGGGCGGTGCGGCGCTGGCCAGCTACCTGCTATTCGAGCCTGGTTTTGTGAAGGCCCTGATGGCTTTGGGCGAGCAGGACGCCTATGCCCGCAAGGACGAGCTGCTGGCTTTTTTCAACGAAGGTCCGGCGCGCATTTGAAGCTGCGCGAGGGTGGATGGAATGCGCCTGCGGTGCCATAATCGCAGCCAACTCAACGACGGAGAAATCCTTGGAAAGCAGCCCCAGTCGGCCGCTTTCAATCCCGTGCACCGACGCAGGCTGACCACCAGCAGCTGCCAGAAGGGGTTGAAAGCGATGCCACCATCCTTCCCCCTTTATTCCTGTGCGCGGCAGCTCTGGCTGCCTTGTGCCGGAGCTTGAATTCACAGGCAGCCCCTCATGCTGAACATCTTCACGCTCGCCAACGGGCGCCTCTTCCAGGAGGAAATCGAGTCCCTGGAAGAACTCTCCAAATTCCAGCCGATCTGGGTCGATCTTGAGTCGCCCACGGTCGAGGAAAAGCGCTGGATCAAACAGTACTACGGCCTGTCCATCCCGGAAGACGCGATGGACGAGGACATCGAGGAATCCGCGCGCTTCTACGAAGAAGACAACGGCGAGCTGCACATCCGCTCCGACTTCCTGATCGCCGACGACGCCGAGCCCCGCACGGTGCGGGTGGCCTTCATCCTGAACCTCGTCAACGACGACCTGCGCAGCAAGGGCGTGCTGTTCTCCATCCACGACGAAGACGTGCCGGTATTCCGGCTGCTGCGCATGCGTGCCCGCCGCGCCCCTGGCCTGATTGAAGACGCCAAGGAAGTGCTGCTCAAGCTGTTCGATGCCGACGCCGAATACTCGGCCGACACACTCGAAGGCATTTATGTCGAGCTGGAGAAAGTCAGCGCCCAGGTGCTGTCAGGCGATGTGACCGACGCACTCGCCGGCGAGGTGCTGGGTGCGATTGCCCGCCACGAAGACCTGAACGGCCGCATCCGCCGCAACATGATGGACACCCGCCGCGCAGTCAGCTTCATGATGCGCAGCAAGATGCTCAATGCCGAGCAGTTCGAGGAAGCGCGGCAGATCCTGCGCGACATCGACTCGCTCGACTCGCACACTGCCTTCCTGTTCGACAAGATCAACTTTTTGATGGATGCCACGGTCGGTTTCATCAACATCAATCAGAACAAGATCATCAAGATCTTCTCGGTGGCCAGTGTGGCCCTGCTACCGCCGACGCTGATCGCCAGCGTGTACGGCATGAACTTCACGCTGATGCCCGAGCTGAACTGGGCGCTGGGCTACCCCTATGCGATCGCGTTGATGGTGGCCAGTGCGGTGGTGCCGATGTGGTACTTCCGGAAGCGCGGCTGGTTGAAGTGAGCCGCCGGGGCGCGTGCTGAAGCGCCGCAGCGCCCATGTGTCTGAATCCTGATACGGTCACGCCCGCATCAGCGTGCTTTTGCCGAACAGGCTTTCGATCAGATCCAGCGCCAGCTCGGCCGTGCCGTTGCGCACGTCAAGCGCGGGGTTGAGCTCCATCAGATCGAGTGAGCCCAGGCGGCCGGTGTCGGCAATCATCTCCATGCAGAGCTGCGCTTCGCGGTAGGTGGGGCCGCCCTTGACGGCGGTGCCCACACCGGGCGCAATGCTGGCGTCAAGAAAATCCACGTCAAAGCTCACATGCAGATGGGTGTCGGCGTCAAGGCCTTCGAGCGCGGTGGCCATGGTGTGGCGCATGCCCATCTCGTCGATGTAGCGCATGTCGAACACCTCCAAGCCCGACTGGCGCACAAAGCGCTTCTCACCTTCGTCCACGCTGCGGATGCCGATCTGCCGCAGCACCGAAGGCTGGATGGCCGGGAACACGCCGCCGATGCCGGTCAGCTCCACCGGTCCGTGGCCGCACAGCACTGCCACCGGCATGCCGTGGGTGTTGCCGGTGGGGGTGAGCGCGTTGGTATTGAAGTCGGCGTGGGCATCGAGCCACAGGACGCGCAGCTTTTTGCCGACCTGCCGGCAGTGGCGCGCCACTGCGCTGATGGAGCCGATGGCCAGGCAATGGTCGCCGCCCATCAGGAGCGGCATTTCGTCCTCGCTGAGCGCGCTGTATACCGCGTCGTGCACGCCGCGGTTCCAGGCGGCGACTTCGGCGAGATGGCGGTAGCCGTTGACCGGCGGTAGCCAGGGGTTGGCCGGGCCGCTCACATTACCGTGGTCGGTGACCGCCAGGCCGTGGCCTTCCAGTGTGGCCTGCAGACCGGCCACGCGCATCGCTTCCGGGCCCATCGATGAGCCGCGCGCGCCGGCGCCGATGTCGGTGGGTGCGCCGATCAGGCGGATGCGCTGCGTCATGGGGCGGCCAGCTCGGCGGGCACGCGCTGGGCCAGTGGCTGCTGTGGGCGATGTGCGGCGGTGGTCGTGCCGCTGGCCAGCAGCGAGAAGAGATTCTTGGGATTGTCCAGGTGCGGGATCAAATCAATCTCCTCGGGCTGGTGGTGTTGCCGCTGCAGTTTATACAAATAGCGCAGCGCGGAGTAGTCTTCCAGCGCAAAGCCGACCGAGTCGAACACAGTGACTTCCGCAGGCGAGGCGCGGCCGGTGGCGGTGCCGCTCAGGATGGCGGCGAACTCGGTCACTGCGAAGTCGGCAGGCATCTGCTGGATTTCGCCCTCGATGCGCGATTGCGGCTCGTACTCGACGACCACGCGGGCATCGGCGCGGCGCAGGATGTCGGCATGCAGCTCGGTCTTGCCCGGACAGTCGCCGCCCACCGCGTTCAGGTGCATGCCGGGTGCAATCATTTCCGGCGTGAGGATGGTGGCGTTGCGTTTGTCGGCCGTGACGGTGGTCACGATGTCGGCGCCAGTGACCGCCTCGGCCGCCGAATTGCACACAGTGAAGCTCACGCCCTGCCAGCCTTGGGCGCGCAGGTTGCGCAGCAGCTTGTCGGTGGCGGCCAGGTCCACGTCGTACAGGCGGAACGCGCGGATGCCCAGCATGTGCTGGAAGGCCATCGCCTGGAACTCGCTCTGCGCGCCATTGCCGATCAGCGCCATCACCCGGCTCTCGGGCCTGGCCATCCAGCGGGCGGCCAGCGCCGACATCGCGGCGGTGCGCAGCGCGGTGGTCACTGTCAGCTCCGACAGCAGCAGGGGGTAACCCGTCTCCACATCGGCCAGCACGCCAAAGGCGGTGACGGTCAGCAGCCCGCGCGCGGTGTTTTTGGGGTGGCCATTGACGTACTTGAAGGAATACATCTGCCCGTCGCTGGTGGGCATCAGCTCGATCACGCCCACTGGCGAATGGATGGCGTGGCGGGCCGACTTGTCGAAGTCGCCCCAGCGGCGGTAATCGGCCTCGATTTCGGTGGCCAGCCCTGCCATGAAGGCAGCGGGCCCGGTGCGCGCCACGATGCGCTGGATACCTTCAATGCCGATGTAGTCGACCATGGTGTTGTTCCCTGAGTTCTTTGGTGGTTTGTCTCTGACGTACGGGCGATGCCGACAGGCAAATGCCGCCTTGAAAGTGATTGTCCAAAGCCTCTCAGTCAAATAAAAGCCAGAAAACTGATCAATTCATCAGATAAGCCTAGCGAAAAGTCAGATGTAATTGACGTTTTGTTCATAAAATTGGCCCATGGATGACACCGACCGCCAACTCATCTCGCTGCTGCGCGACAACGCCCGGGCGTCGGTGGCCTCGCTGGCCAAGGTGCTGCGGGTGTCGCGCGGCACGGTGCAGAACCGGCTCAACCGGCTGGAGGCCGACGGCACCATCGTCGGCTATACCACCCGACTCAAGCCGCAGGTCGAGGGCCATCAGATCCGCGCGCTGATGACGGTGGCCGTCGAGGGCAACCGCATCGACCGCGTGCTGGTCGCGCTGCGCGGCGACCCGGCGGTGACCGCGCTGCACACCACCAACGGCCGCTGGGACATCGTGGCCGAGCTGCGCGCCGAAAGCCTGGAGGCGTTTGACCGCGTGCTCAGCCGCATTCGCCTGCTCGAAGGCATTGCCAACACCGAAACCAGCCTGCTGTTGTCGACCAGCAAGCTTTGATTTTTTATTGGCTAAGTTCTGAGGCCGGGACTCGCCCCGGCGGGCGACTCACTTTCTCTTGCTTCGCCAAGAGAAAGTAAGCAAAGAGAAGGCGACCCGAAGTCTGGGTCCCTCCGCTTCGCTACGGGCAACCTGCGCTGCTCGATTACGGCGGCAGTCCGCACAACTCGCCTTCGGCTCAAACAAGTGCGGCCTGACCCTCCGCCTCCATCTACGCTGCTCGGCCCAGCCACACGGGGCAAGCGGGAGCGGATACCGGAAAGCCAATACAAACAAGGACACGCCACGGCGTGTCCTTGTGGACTTCGGTATTTGTCTTTTGTATTCCTCTTTCCCTACCCCTTGTGAATGCGCCGAGGAGCGGAGGTTCAGGCGGATCAGGGCTGGCGTTGTCTGAGCCGAAGGCGAGTTTAGCCAGACCCCGCCTGGACCGAGCACCGCAGGTTGCCCGTAGCGCAGCGCAGGGACGCAGGCACCAGGGTCGCCTTTTCTTGGGTTACTTTCTTTTGGCGAAGCAAAAGAAAGTGACTGGCAGCCGGGCAACCCCCGGCACCAGTCCTCCACAAAATCAGTACCGTACGATCAACAACAAGATTCCGACAAACTCTCCAAAGCTAAACTCTTTCCATGAATTTGGCGCCGACCCAACTGCAGGAACACCTCAAGCGGGGTTTGCGCAGCCTGTACACCCTGCACGGCGACGAGCCGCTGCTGGTGCAGGAGTTTGCTGACGCGCTGCGCGCCGCTGCCCGCGAGCAGGGCTACACCGAACGCACCGTGCACACCGTCGCCGGCGCCCACTTCGACTGGAGCGAGGTGCTGGCCAGCGGCGGCTCGCTCAGTCTGTTTGCCGACAAGCAGATCATTGAAATCCGCATCCCCAGTGGCAAGCCCGGCAAGGACGGCTCGGTGGCGCTGCAGCAACTGGCCGAGCGGTCGCAGGGCGACGACTCCACGCTAACGCTGGTGCTGCTGCCCCGTCTGGACAGCATGACGACCAAGGGCGCGTGGTTCGGCGCACTCGAAAGCTATGGCGTCACCGTCAAGTTCGACCCGATCGAGCGCCGCAACCTGCCGCAGTGGATCGCGCAGCGCCTGCAGCAGCAGGGCCAGCGCGTAGCCGCCGGTGAGGAGGGCCAGCGCACGCTGCAGTTTTTTGCCGACCGGGTGGAAGGCAACCTGCTGGCCGCCCACCAGGAAATCCAGAAGCTGGGCCTGCTGTACCCGCCGGGGCAGGGCGATGGCGTGCTGAGCTTCGACCAGGTTGAGAACGCGGTGCTGAATGTGGCGCGCTACGACGTGTTCAAGCTGTCGGAAGCGGTGTTGGGCGGCCAGACGTTGCGCGTGGCCCGCATGCTTGACGGCCTGCAGTCCGAAGGCGAATCCGAGGTGCTGGTGCACTGGGCGCTGAGCGAAGACATCCGCAGCATGAAGCGGGTGAAAGACGCCATCCAGGCGGGCCGACCCATGCCGATGGCGCTGCGCGAGAACCGCGTCTGGGGCGTGAAGGAAAAGCTCTTCGAGCGCGTGCTGCCGCAAATGGGCGACACCACGCTGGCCAACCTGCTGCATGCGGCGCACAAGGTCGATGGCATTGTGAAGGGCCTGAAGCAACCCGACTGGCCCGCCGATGGCTGGCAGGCGCTGCACCGGCTGGCGGGCATGGTATGCGAGCAGTGCACCGGAGGCGCCCGGGCACGTTGACCGGCGCACGCCTCTGGTTGGGCAGAAAAGCCGATCCGGCCGCGAATCGGCGAAAATAGCGTGATGAACGCGCCCGACTCCCTTCACACCCTGGCCCCGGGCCCAGACGCCAATGCGGGCGTGGCGCCCCTCATGGCCACGCTGGGCGCGCAGGCCAAAGCCGCTTCCACCCAGATGGCACGCGCACCGGCCGCCGTCAAAAGCCGGGCGCTGGTTGGGCTGGCGGCCCTGTTGCGGCAAAGCGCCGACGCACTCGGAGCGGCTAATCAACGCGACCTGCAGCGCGCGCAGGCGGCGGGTCTTGCCGGCCCGATGCTGGACCGGCTGAAGCTGACCCCCAAAATCATCGACACCGTGGCCGTGGGCTGCGAGCAGCTGGCCGCGATGCCCGATGTGATCGGTGACATCATCGGCATGAAGGAGCAGCCCAGCGGCATCCGCGTGGGGCAGATGCGCGTGCCGATTGGCGTGTTCGGCATGATTTACGAAAGCCGGCCCAACGTGACGATTGAAGCCGCGTCGCTGGCCATCAAGAGCGGCAACGCCTGCATCCTGCGCGGCGGCTCCGAGTCGATTGATTCCAACAAGGCGCTGGCCACGCTGGTGCAGCAGGCGCTGATGCAGGCCGGGTTGCCGGCCGATGCGGTGCAGCTGGTGCCGACAACCGACCGCGAGGCCGTGGGCCACCTGATCGCCATGCCGCAGTTTGTCGATGTCATCATTCCGCGCGGCGGCAAGGGCCTGATCGAGCGCATCAGCCGCGACGCCAAGGTGCCCGTCATCAAGCACCTCGATGGCAACTGCCATGTGTATGTCGATGATCCCTGCGACATCGACATGGCCGTCAAGGTGGCCGACAACGCCAAGACGCAGAAGTACAGCCCCTGCAACGCCAGCGAAGGCCTGTTGGTGGCACGCGGTGTGGCCGCTGACTTTCTGCCGAAGATCGGCGCCATCTACGCGGCCAAGGGTGTCGAGATGCGCTGCGATGCAGAGTCGCTGGCACTGCTCTCGGGCCTGGCTGGTGCCACGCTGCGTGCCGCAACCGAGCAGGACTGGTTCGAGGAATACCTCGCGCCCATCATCAGCATCAAGTTGGTGGCTGGTGTGGACGAAGCCATCGCCCACATCAACCACTACTCCAGCCACCACACCGACGCCATCCTCACGCGCGACCACATGCACGCACAGCGCTTTCTGCGCGAGGTGGATTCCGCCAGCGTGATGGTGAATGCGAGCACCCGCTTCGCAGACGGCTTTGAGTTCGGTCTGGGCGCTGAAATCGGCATCAGCACCGACAAGTTTCACGCCCGCGGCCCGGTGGGCATCGAGGGCCTGACCTCGCTCAAGTACGTCGTGCTGGGCCAGGGCGAGGTGCGGGTTTGAACCGTACTGCGGCCCCCGTCTCGGCTACAACACAGAGTTTGCGATGAAGGTCATTCCCCGCCCCTTGCCCTTTGTTCTGGTGTCGTCTGGCCACGGCTCGCTCATCGTCAATCGCAACGACTTCCACATGGTCGATGCCACGCGCGGCTATGGCGTCGGGCACCAGATCTTCGAGAGCTCGTATTTCGACCCGCAGGAGGTCGAGCTGGTGCTGGGCCTGCTCACGCTGCGCCGGCAGACGGCTGGCGATGGCGTGGTGGCCATTGACGGTGGTGCCAACATCGGCGTGCACAGCATCGAGTGGGCGCGCCACATGCACGGCTGGGGCGAGGTGATTGCGGTTGAGGCGCAGGAGCGGGTGTTTTACGCGCTGGCCGGCAACATCGCGCTCAACAACTGCTTCAATGCCTCGGCCCACCATGCGGCGCTCGGCGCGCAGGCTGGCAGCATCACCATTCCGCGACCCAACTACCTCAAGCCGGCCAGCTTTGGTTCGCTGGAGCTGCGCCAGAGCCAGCGCAACGAGTTCATTGGCCAGGCGATTGATTACTCCGAGGCGGGCGGGCAGGCCGTGAAAATGATCGCGGTCGATGACCTGAAGCTGCCCCGGCTGGATTTCCTCAAGCTCGACATCGAAGGCATGGAGCTTGAGGCGCTGGCCGGCGCGGCCCAGGCCATCGAGGCCCACAAGCCGCTGATGCTGATTGAAACCATCAAGACCGATGCCGCAGCTGTGCGGCGCCTGCTGGAGCAGCAGGGCTACCGCCATCACCAGATCGGCATCAATCTTGTCGCCATTCATTCCAGTGACCCCTGCAATGCGCTCATCAAAATCACGTGAGCCGGTGGCGGGCCTCTGGCCGGCCGCTGCAGCGACACCTCTACTCTTTTCTTTTCCCCGGTTTTCTTACTTCCGGTTTTCTTGTTAGGACGCCATGGTTCCGCACCTCATCACCGCCCTGAACGGCCCCATCAACGAACTGGAGCAGCGCGTCCTCGACTCCACCCCCGCCATCGAACGCTGGTTCCGGCTGGAATGGATGGAGCACACGCCGCCGTTCTATTGCTCGGTCGATATCCGCAATGCTGGCTTCAAGCTGGCGCCGGTCGACACCAACCTCTACCCCGGTGGCTGGAACAACCTCACGCCCGAGATGCTGCCGCTGGCGGTGCAGGCCGCGATGGCCGCCATCGAGAAGATCTGCCCCGAAGCGCGCAACCTGCTGGTGGTGCCCGAGAGCCACACGCGCAACACTTTCTATCTGTCCAACCTGCTGCAGCTGCGCCGCATCTTTCATCAGGCCGGCCTGAATGTGCGCTTCGGCTCGCTCAGCAGCGAAATCAAGCAGCCCACTGCCGTGAACTTGCCTACCGGCGAGAGCATCACGCTGGAGCCGCTGATCCGCACCGACCGGCGCCTGGGCCTGAAGGACTTCGACCCCTGCACCATCCTGCTGAACAACGACCTGTCGGCCGGTGTACCCGGCATTCTGGAAGACCTGCACGAGCAGTACCTGCTGCCGCCGCTGCATGCCGGCTGGTCGGTGCGCCGCAAGTCGCGCCACTTCAAGGCCTATGAAGAAGTCTCCAAGCGCTTCGGCAAGTTGCTGGGCGTGGACCCGTGGCTTATCAACCCGATGTTCGCGCAGTGCGGTGAAGTCAACTTTGCCGAAGAAACCGGCATGGATTGCCTGACCACCAACGTCGACGCACTGCTGACCAAGATCAAGCGCAAGTACAAGGAATACGGCATCAATGAAAAGCCGTTCGTCGTGGTCAAGGCCGACAACGGCACTTACGGCATGGGCATCATGACGGTGCGCGACGTGAAGGACCTGGAGCAGCTCAACCGCAAGACCAAGAACAAGATGAGCACCACCAAGGACGGCCAGGCGCTGTCCGAGGTCATCATCCAAGAAGGCGTGCTGACCAACGAACGCGTCAACGAAGCGGTGGCCGAGCCGGTGGTCTACATGATGGACCGTTATGTGGTCGGCGGCTTTTACCGCGTCCATGCCGAGCGCGGCGTCGATGAAAACCTCAATGCACCGGGTGCCAGCTTTGTGCCATTGGCCTTTGCTGATAGCGGGCGCTTACCTCAGCCAGGCGAGAAGCCGGGCTCCAGCAGCCCGAACCGCTTCTATATGTATGGCGTGATCGCCCGCCTGGCCATGCTGTCGGCCAGCTACGAACTCGAGGCCACGGACCCTGAGGCCGAAGTCTACGATTGAACACCCCTATCGTTCTCACTCCGCTTCGCGGCGTCTAGGGCCTGTTAACGCTATTTTTGCAAATGCGAACGGTATGAAAACAGTGCCAATCAAGGCGCAGGGCGCAGCCCAGACCGGGTGTCTGGGCAAGCCGTGCAACGCCGAGTGGCGCTGTTTTCATACCGTTCCCTCCGGGTTGCGATCAAAAAGACCCTGGGCGGCGTTGCAAAGCCTTGTCGGGGGCCTACCCCGACGGCGTTTTGCGCCTTGCCCAATGCCTTTTTGACTCGCAACGCATCTTGCAAAAATAGCGTTAACAGGCCCTGGTGCCTTTTCCCCTTGCAGGGGACGCTGCGAGGCATCCGGCAAAGCCGGACTGCCCGCAGCCGCTTGGGAAGTCGGGCGGACCGTCAAAACCGGGGGAATACAGCCCCTCGGCCTTTGGTGCGCACAAGTTGCTGCGCTGCAACAATCGCCAGATTTGTGCGCTTTAGGGGTGCCTGCCCGCTTGCATGCGCCGTCTGAGGGCGCAAAATAGCGGTCCCAAAGGCAACCATTCCTGGTTCCGCCCGGGGTGTCTGGTCTGACCGGATGCCCGTGGCACTGGTATCGGGAAGTTTCTGTGTCAAACCAAAAATCATCTCTTGCGGCGCTCACCCTGGGCGCCATCGGTGTCGTTTACGGCGACATCGGCACCAGTGTCCTGTATGCCGTCAAGGAAGTTTTCGGCTCCGGGCACGTCCCGTTCACCCCCGACAACATCTACGGCATCCTGTCCATCTTCTTCTGGACGCTGACCGTCATCGTCTCGATCAAGTACGTGGCGCTGGTGCTGCGGGCCGACAACAACGGCGAGGGCGGTTTGATCGCCATGCTGGCGCTGGCCTCCACAGCCGTCAAGGACAAGCCCCGCCTGCGGCGCATCCTGCTGATCATCGGTATCTTTGGCACCTCGCTCTTTTATGGCGACGGCGTCATCACCCCGGCCATCTCGGTGCTGTCAGCGGTCGAGGGGCTGGAGATTGTGTCTCCCACCTTCAAGCAGGGCGTGATTCCCATCACGCTGGTCATCCTGTTCTGCCTGTTCGCAGTGCAGAAAAAAGGCACCGCCGGCATCGGCAAGTTTTTCGGCCCGATCACGCTGGTCTGGTTTTTGGTGCTGGCCTTGCTGGGCGTCTCGCAGATCATTCACCACCCCGAAATCCTCGCGGCTGTGAGCCCCCACTACGCGGTGATGTTCATGTGGGCCAACCCCGGCACCACCTTCATCATCCTGGGTGCCATCGTGCTGTGCGTGACCGGCGCCGAAGCGCTGTACGCCGACCTCGGGCATTTCGGCAAGAAGCCGATCCGCGTGGCGTGGTTCGCCGTGGTCATGCCCGCGCTGGTGCTGAACTACTTTGGCCAGGGCGCGCTGCTGCTTGGCAACCCCGAGGCCGTGAAGAACCCCTTCTACCTGATGGCACCCGACTGGGCCCTGCTGCCGCTGGTCGGCTTGGCCACAGCTGCCACGGTGATCGCATCGCAGGCACTGATCACCGGCGCCTTCAGCGTCACCAAGCAGGCCATCCAGATGGGCTACCTGCCGCGCCTGAACATCCAGCACACCAGCGTGCGCGACACCGGGCAGATCTACATGCCTTTCGTCAACTGGGGCCTGTTCATCACCATCGTGCTGGCGGTCGTGCTGTTCCGCTCGTCCAGCAATCTGGCGGCGGCTTACGGCATCGCGGTGTGCGCCGACATGCTGATCACCACGATCCTCACCTTCTTCGTGATCCGCTACGGCTGGAAATACCCGCTCAGCCTCTGCATCGCCGCCACCGGCGTGTTCTTCGTGGTCGACTTCGCCTTCTTCGCCTCCAACATGATGAAGCTGTTCGCTGGCGGCTGGTTCCCGCTGGTGATTGGTGGCGTGGTCTTCACGCTGATGATGACCTGGAAAGAAGGCCGGCACATCCTCACCCAGAAGCTACGCGCCGACTCGATTGACCTGCCCGGTTTTCTGGACGCGGTGTTCGTCAGTCCACCCGCCCGTGTGGAGGGCACCGCAGTGTTCCTGACGGCCGAGCCCGGCACAGTACCGAACGCGATGCTGCACAACCTGAAGCACAACAAGGTGCTGCACGAGCAGAACCTGTTTGTGACGGTGCGCAACCACGAGGTGCCGTGGATCGGCCTGACCAAGCGCCTTGAAATCGAATCACTGGGCCACGACTGCTGGCAGGTGATCGTGCACTACGGCTTCAAGAACGACCCCGACCTGCCCAAGGCGCTGCGCGAGCTGCGCGGACGCGGCTGCGAACTGGAGCCGATGACCACCAGCTACTTCCTGTCACGCGACACTGTGATTCCTACCATCGGCAGCGGCATGGCGGCCTGGCGTGAGAAGCTGTTTGCGCAGATGCACCACAACGCAAGTGGGGCGGCGGACTTTTTGAATTTGCCTAATAACTCTGTGGTGGAGTTGGGTAGCAAGATTGAGATTTGATTCTTCGGTATTTGGGTTGTTTGCTGAGGGTTGAGGCCGGGGGTTGCCCGGCAGCAACTCACTTTTCTTTTGCGTCGCCAAAAGAAAAGTAAGCAAAAGAAAAGGCGACCCTGGTGCCTGCGTCCCCTTCGCTGCGCTACGGGGCAACCTGCGGTGCTCGGTCCAGGCGGGGTCTGGCTAAACTCGCCTTCGGCTCAGACAACGCCAGCCCTGATCCGCCTGGCCCTGCGCTCCTCGGCGCATTCACAAGGGGTGGGGCAGGAAAACAGAATACAAATACCGAACCCGACAAGGACACGCCGCTGCGTGTCCTTGTTGTCTTGGTTCCCGCTCCCGATTTACCCGTGTGGCTGGGCCGAGCAGCGCAGATGGAGGCGGAGGGTCAGGCCGCACTTGTTTGAGCCGAAGGCGAGTTGTGCGGACTGCCGCCGTAATCGAGCAGCGCAGGTTGCCCGTAGCGCAAGCGAAGGGACCCAGACTTCGGGTCGCCTTCTCTTTGCTTACTTTCTCTTTGCGAAGCAAGAGAAAGTGAGTCGCCCGCCGGGGCGAGTCCCGGCCTCAAGACTCAGCCCAACACCAACGCTCAAAATCGGAAAACAGCCTCAAAATACGCCCATGACCCAACCTCGCTTCTGGTCCGACCTCAAAACCACCGACTTCGCCCAACTCGACCTGGCCCGCTGCATCGCTGTGCTCCCGGTGGCGGCGATCGAACAGCACGGTCCGCACTTGCCGCTCAATGTCGATGCCACGCTGGTTGACGGCGTCATCGCCGCCGCGCTGCCGCATCTGCCTGCCGATCAGCCGGTGCTGTTCCTGCCCACCCAGTCGGTCGGCCTGAGCCCTGAGCACACGCGCTTTGCCGGCACGCTCACGCTGAAAGCTGAAACCGTGATCCGCCTGTGGACAGAACTTGCCGAGTCAGTCGCGGCCAGTGGTGTGAAAAAGCTGCTGCTGCTCAATTCGCATGGCGGTCAGGTGGGCCTGCTCGATGTGGTGGCGCGCGATCTGCGCGCCCGGCTCGGCATGCTGGTCTACAGCGCCAGCTCGTTCAATCTGCCGCTGCTCGGCGAAGACGGCAAGTCACTGAGCGGCCTGTTCGGCGACCACGAGCACCGCTTCGGTATCCATGCCGGTGAGATTGAAACCTCAATGATGCTGGCGCTGAAACCCGAACAAGTGGACATGGCCCAGGCGCAGAACTTTCATTCGTCGTCTGAAGACCGCTCCAAAAAATTCAGCATCCTCGGCGATGGCCGCAGCGCCAAGCTGGGCTGGCAGATGCAGGACTACAACCCGCAGGGCGCTGTGGGAAATGCCGCTGCCGCGACGGCAGATAAGGGCCGTACGGTGCTGTCGGCTGTAGGTCGCAGTTTGGCGCGCTTATTGGTTGAGATGGATCAGTTGCCTGCAGGCACACTGATTGAACGACGCAAGGAACGATAAGGCGATGGCCGCGCATTCTCGTTGCGTTATCACTAGCTGTTGTCGCGAGTTATTAGCGCGCCTTAGTTATCGGTTTGGTGATCGCCCTCTTTCGTGGCGTTTGAGGAACCGAGCCATGCGTTACGCAGTTTCTTGAACCCATTTGGCAACCCAGCGATCAAGCAACAAGGGTGTATTGGCGGAAAAAAGCTTTAACCAATGAACTCTTTCGTCACTTGGAAGTACCCGTGATGCATTCAACACAGCTCTTCTGCCCCATCCGCCCAAGTTGTAGATTGAGGCTTTATGGTGGCGCACCCATGCAACGTTTCTTGTAGTTATAGCTGCGATCGCTTGGTTCTCAATATTCGTTCCCGAATAGATAAGACCTCTCAAAATTGGGCTTGCCATGTACTCCTTATACTGAGCGATGTAAGACTCCACCCAGTAACGTACCAGTTGGGCGTCCAATGCTGGAGATTCAACAATCGCCTCCAAGTGCGGGCGTAGCTTAGCTGGCATGGCTGCATCAGTGACTTCGTGTAAATAGAGAACTACGTCGTTAACTACAGGTGCGAAAAAATCAAAATGTTCAAGAAGATGTTCGGCTATCACATCAATTGAATTGCGACGTGCGGTCCGAATTACGCTACGCGCCAGTCCTAGATCCAAATGATCGTATTTGATGACCTTCTGGATAGCTTCGATTAATTCATCGTCAGGATCGTCAAACTCATCTTCATCGAAATCATCTGAATAGGGGTTGAACTCCTCAAGGCTCTCTATAAGATCAGCTTTCTCGTCAGCATAATGATTGTGAAAATGCTTCTCGGTAAAAGCCTTGGAATCAAGAAGCTCTGTCTTTTCAGAAGAAACCGTTAGACGGTGGTTTTCATATAGATAAAGCGTCAGTTTCTCAAGGACTTTTAGCAATTCCCGCGGTGAGTTGGCGAACAAGCGGATGTCGTCAACATATCTGGTGTGTGCAACACCTTGTGCCCGGAGAAAATTATCTACGTCAATTAGTACTGCTTCCGCCATAACAATACTGGCGGCAGGACCTACAGGAACACCCTGTGACGACTTACTATTTAGAGTCAATAGGAAGTTTTCGATTTCAACGGCGAATGGCTTCAAAGCCGGGTTCGATGATTCGATTGCGTTATTTAGGCGGTGCAAGTAGATTTGGTTATAAAAGTCCGTTATGTCCGTAACCAAGACATGAGAGAACTCTGCGAGTAGCTCTTCCGTTCTTGACTCATAGTCAGCCCAACCTGAGCCCTCAGAGAAAAAGCTGCCGTTAGCTACATTGAAGCGATAAGAACAGGCTACCTTCTCGCTCGCGTCTATTCTCGCGTTCTCAATGGATGGCGCGGCTTCATATGCCAAAGCTGTGTAAATTACTGCGTCAAGCGGCTCAAGTTGATGAACCACTCTAAACCCACCTTTCGGTTTCCCAATCGTCATCGCTCTCGGTGGCGTTACCCATAATTTCGACACGTTTTTCGACATCAGCTCCTTCTTTACCTCATCCCACTGGTGCCACAGTGCTTCAAACTCAGCCGGCTTAGGGAAGAAGTCCGAGTCGTAGAAGCGCTCGATATGTTCTTTTGCGAAGTCGAGTGCAGGTTCTGAGAGGATGGCCATTGAGCTGATCTTGATAGTGATTTGCGCGATGCATACCTTAACGACTTACGTTCTGACTTTGCCAATGAAGCTTCTGTCAATACCAGTCCATATTAGGTGACTTAGAAGGCTCGATGCATTAAAAATGAAGAAGCGCTCAAAATTCTTGCCTAAGTACAGTGATTCGCCCTATCACTGTCAGTCAGGATTGGCGCAAAGTAGCCGCTTGCCAATCTAGGGCTGGCCGAACTCTTGCGCGGTCCCATAGGTTAATGGTGTGACGCCCCCCAGGCGTAAAAAACCAAGCCCCCAACAAGCGGTAACCTGTTGGGGGCTTTGTCTTGTCAGTCGGGCCGGTAAGTCCGCTGTCATGACCAAAGTATCGCCCAGCTTGGGCCGAATAATTTGCCTGATTTCCTGTTTTTCAGACGTATTTCAGATAAATATTCCACTGAATTGGTTAATTCAGATAAATTGTCTGCATGGACAATCTGGACCGGAAAATCCTTCAGGTTTTGCAGGCCGATGCGCGCACCAGCCTGCAGGAGATCGGCCACGCCGTGGGCCTGAGCCCTTCACCCTGCTGGGGGCGCATCAAAAAGATGGAAGAGGCCGGTGTGATCGAGGGCTACACCGTGCGCCTCAATGCGCAGGCGCTGGGCCTGGGCGACACGGTGCTGGTGCAGGTCACGCTCGACAGCCACTCTGACAACACGCTGGAGAAGTTTGGCGAAACCCTGGCCGCGATTCCTGAGGTGATTGAGGCCTGGCTGGTGTCTGGCGAATATGACTACCTGCTGCGCATCGCCGTGAAAGACACCAAGGACTACGAGCGGCTGCTGCGCGAGCGGCTCTACAAGATCAAGGGCATTCGGCACAGCAAGTCCAGCTTTGTGCTGCGCACCCTCAAGAAGGCTGACCTGCCACTGCTGCCAGGTTGATGGCCCGCGTGGGGCCAACGTGTGGCCCGCATCGTCAGGTCGCGGGCAGCACCATGTCGCTGGTGCCGGTGCACACCCAGCGTGGGCATTCGCGCGAGGTGTCGATGCAGCCACCCGCCACGTACACCCCCTTGGGGTCACGCATGCGCATCATCAGCGAGAGGATGCGCGCGGTCTCCTGCGGGTCGGCAAGCGATGCCTTGACGCCCGCCTCAACAATGTTTTCGTCAATCCGAAGATGGCCCTGCGCGTCGGTGTAGGTGGCATCGCGCCAGTGGTAAATCTCGACGCACTTGGCGGTCAGCGTGAATGGCTTTTCGCGCTTCCAGAAGTTGGTGAACAGGCCACCGCCCAGATAGAACACCCACGAGCCCTCGTAGCCCGAGACATCAGACGAATGCTCGTCCGGGTTGCGGAACCACAGCCGGTCGCCAGGCACGTAGTAGCGCGGTGGCAGCGGGTCTTCCATGGTGCCGTACTCGCGCAGGAACACGTCGTGGAACTTGCCCGACATGATGGCGCTGCGCTCCCAGCGCTGCTGCAGCGCGGCCAGCAGTGGCGGGTTGCACTGTTGCAGCTCTTCGGCAATCGCCAGCAGGATCACGTACTCGGTGGCGCGGTAGCAGGAGAAGGAATACAGCCGCCCCGAGGCATCGGGCTGCGTGGCTTTCTGCAGCGCCGGAATCAGCGCGTGGCCGGGACGCACGGTGAAGCCGTCGTCTTCTGAGTAAGTCCAGCAGTCCTCGGGCCGGTCCACCTCGGTGGTGTGAAAGGCCAGCGCTGTCTTGCGGCCGGCCTGCACGATGTTGCGGCGGATGTGCACATGGGCGACCAGCTCATCGAAGCCGGGGAAGGCAAAGGCCACCGGGCTGGCCAGCATGGCGATCAGGATTTCGCGCTCCAGGTCGTCGGTGCTGGCGGTGGTGTCCAGCTTCAGGCGCTCGGCAAGTCCGGTGGTGTCGTGGTCGGGTAGCCAGGTGGTGGCCAGCTCGGGGCGCAGGCAGAAGCCGGCGGCGAGCTCATCATCTGGCGCAGACGAATGGCACACGGCATCGCCGAGGCCCAGGCGTGCCAGCAGGGTCTGAAAGGCGGTCTCTGCAGTGGCGCGTGCGGTGGGTGAGCCGGTGATGAAGTGCACGCCTGCAGTGCGAAGGCGTGGTGTAGTGGCCTCGGTCATGGTGCGCGACAGTATGTGGGCTCCACGCGGGTTCGGCAATAGCAAAAACACCCGACACGCGCCTTCTGACTGCTCCCTGACAGCGCGGCCGTAGGGCACACCCGCGCGAAGCGGTCAGGCGTAGGTGATCCAGTCCGCGTGCTCGGGTGAATCGAGGTGGGGCAGCGTGTTGTACGTCACCAGCATGTGGCGTTTGGGCGTGAAGGCAAATTCGGTGATTGACGAATTACGGATGCGCAGGTTCAGCTCGATGGTGGTTTCGGCGCTGGTGCCCAGCACATGACCCACGGCGGTGGCAATCGGCCCGCCGCTAGAGACCATGAGCACGTTGCCGCTGTGCGAGGCGCGCACATGGTCGAGCGCGGTGGTCACACCCGCCACAAACTCGGGGTAGCTAGGCATGCCGCGTGGGCTGACCACACCGGCCATCCACTGCGCGAGGCCGTCCTTGAGCAGGCGAAAGTGGTTGCGGTATTGCTCCGGCGAATCGGGCTTTGCCAGCGGCTGTGGGTGCACCGTGGCAATCACGGCATGGCTGTCGTACTCATTGAGCCCCGCCCGCTGGGTGCCCGGCAGCGCGGTGCCGAGGCCGGTGCAGATGCTTTGCAGGGTTTGCTGCTGCCGCTGCAGTGTTCCAGTGAAGGCGGCTTCAAAGCTGATGCCCTTGTGCCGGAAGTATTCGCCCAGCCGCACGCTCTGCCGGCGACCCAGTTCACTCAGCTCGTCGTAGTTCTCGGCACCAAAAGAGGCCTGGCCGTGGCGCACCAGATAAAGCGTTCCCATGCCGCGATTGTGGCGAACCCGGCCGTGGATTTTTGTCCCGTGGGTGACGGGGCGCTCAGGCGGCTGTGCGTTTTTCGGCCAGCAGGCGCAGCGCCAGAAGGCCCAGCACTGTGCCCATCACATAGCGCTGGACGCGCATCCAGCGCATGTTGCGGTTCAGTAGCCCGGCGATGGCTGCAGCAAAACAGATCAGCACGGTGTTCACGCCGGTGCTGACACTGATCTGAACAGCGCCAAGCGTCAGGATTTGCAGCAGCAGGTCACCGCGCTCAGGGTGCAGGAACTGCGGGAAGAACGACAGGTAAAACATGGCCACCTTGGGGTTGAGCAGGTTGGTCATGAAGCCCATCAGGAACAGGTTGCGCGGCGGGTCGCTGGGCAGGGTACGCGTTTCGAAAGGCGCCAGGCCACCTGGTTTGACCGCCTGCCAGGCCATCCAGAGCAGATAGGTGGCACCGGCCACCTTGATGGCGTCAAAGGCCAGCGGCACTGCCAGCAGCAACGCCGTGAGCCCGAAAGCCGCCGCCAGCAGATGCACGAGGAAGCCCATCGCCACACCACCGAGCGAAATCAAGCCAGCGGTGCGTCCCTGACACAGCGTGCGCGAGATGCAGTAAATCATGTTCGGGCCTGGCGTCAGTACCAACACCAGAGCCGCAAGGGCAAACCAGACGAGTTCAGTGGCAGTGAGCATTCACGGGTTCCTTGATGACAGTGTGACAAGACCGCGCGGCGTGTGCAGCGCGGCGGTGAGACCTGGTGGACCTTGCTCTGCGGCAATGCCCTGCAATCCAATGGCTGCGTAACTCGCACGCAGCAGGCCGGCTTGCGTGTGGCTAGCCTGCACCGATTGCACCGATTGCAGCGTGATGCCCGAGGGGGCCATGCCCCGTGCCGGGTGCACATCGCCCCACTCGATGAGCGTGGGCAGCGTGCCGTTCAGCAGCCGCTGGCCGTCAGCGCGAACGGTGATCTTCCAGCTCAGCAGGCCTTGCGGCGTCATGCGCGAAGCCTGCAGTACTTCGCCGCGATCCAGCCCGTGCTGGGCCAGCGCATGCACTGCGGCCTGTGCGTCTGAGGTGCGGGCGACGAAGTGCGCGAGTTGCGGGCCGGTCGCTTTCAGTTGCTGCTGCAAGGCCGCGTCATCCAGATCAAACCAGCGGCGGTAGCCTGCGGGTCGGGCACAGGGCGCGCCGGCGTGGATGGCGATGATTTCGAGATAGGCCAGCGGCCAGGCCTCGCAGGCGATGGACAGCAACCGGTTGTGCGTGCCCATCAGCGGATGCTCGCCACCCGGCCCGGGCGTGACGCCCAGCGTGCGTTCGCACCAGGCCACGCCTTCGTCCAGCGTGGCGGCCAGCACCACCAGATGATCGAGCTGTGAGTGCAATGCGTTCATCGTGGGGCTCACATCACAGTGTGACCTGCCCATCCACGCAGGTGACGGACTCACCGCCCACCCACACCTGGCCTGCCGCATCCTGCTCGATGTGAATCTGCCCCGCACGGCCCAGGCACACGCCTTGCGACGCCACATACTTCGCTGGCGCGTGGCCCTCAGCAATCAGCCACTGGGCAAGGCTGGCGTTCAGGCTGCCGGTGACCGGGTCCTCGTCAATGCCGACCGGGGCCACAAAGCCTCGGACTTCCATGTCGGGCGCGAACTCGCCAGCGGCGGCGGTGTGGCTGGTGCCGAAGGCACGCGCTTCCCGGTTGGCGCGGGCAATCAATGCCGGTGCGGGTTCGCTCGGGTAGAGCGCAGCCACACCCACCTTGGCGTCCAGCCGCGCCAGCGTTTTGTGGTCGGGTGTGAGCTGCAGCACGGTCTCGGGCGCGTCGAGCAGCAGGCCCAGCCAGACGGGGCCGTTGTCGAGCAACTGCGCCGCGCGAATCTGCTGCGGTGCCAGCCCCATCGCGGCGACCACCTGCGCCAGCATCACCGGGCTGGGGGCGGAGCGCTTCAATGCCGGTGCTGCAAAAGCCAGCCGCTGCGTGCCCGGCTCGCGCCGGATTTTCACCAGACCGACCTTGCACTCCTGCACGATGAATTCGTTGTCTTTCGGCTGCCCGCCGGCCTGCAGCCAGCTGTGGCAGGTGCCCAGCGTGGGGTGGCCGGCAAACGGCAGTTCACCGCCCGGCGTGAAGATACGCACGCGGTAGTCGGCACCCGGCTGGGTGGGTGGCAGCACGAAAGTGGTTTCTGACAGGTTGGTCCAGCGGGCAAAGCGCTGCATGGCCTCGTCGTCCAGACCACTGCCGTCCAGCACCACGGCCAGCGGGTTGCCCAGATAAGGGGTGGGCGTGAACACGTCCACCTGTTTGAAATTGCGTTGCTTCATCATTGGTTTCAAAGATTCATTTCACATGTCATGACAGGGCTTGGTCCAGCACACCGCGTGAGGCGGGGCGGGCCAGCAGGGTCTGGTACCAGCGCTCCACATGGGGGCGTGCGGTCCGTGTCTGCGGCAACCCAAACCAGCGGTGGACTTCGCAGGCCACGGGAATGTCGGCCATGGAAAAGCGTTCGCCGACCATGAAGCTGCGGTGGGCCAGGTGCGAATCAAGCCTTTCCATCAGCTTCTCGACTGCCGCGTTGGATTCGCTCAGCACGGCGTCATCGCGCTGACCGGCAGGCGTACGCACCAGCTGGATGAAGCCGGGGCGACTGGCCGGGTTCAGCGTGGTTTGCTGCCAGTCCATCCAACGCTCGGCATCGAAGCGTTCGCGAAGATCAGCCGGATACATCTGTCCGGGCGAGTGTTTTGCGCACAGGTAGCGCACGATCACGTTGGACTCCCAAAGCACGAAGTCCTCGTCCTGAATGACGGGCACCAGCGAGTTGGGGTTCAGGGCAATGTACGCCGGCTCCTTGACCAGGCCGAACAGGCCGCCCGCTTCTGTGCGCTGGAAGTCCAGCCCCAGTTCTTGCGCGGCCCAGACGACTTTACGCACATTGATGGAACTGAGGCGTCCCCAGATATGCAGCATGTGTGTTCTCCGTGTAGCGCGTTCAGGCGCCGGCTTCTGCGAGCTGTGCCGCCGGGACAGATTGGCCCTGCATGTCCCTGATGGCGGCAGCCAGTGCGGCAATGCCGATGTTGATCTGCTCCACGCTCGAGGTCACAAACGACAAGCGAAGCGAGCGCGGGTCGGGCGTGGCCGCATAAAACGCCCAGCCCGGCACAAAGGCCACATTGCGCTCGACGGCCTTGGGCAGCAGGTCAATCGCGTTCATGCCTTCCGGCAGGCGCGCCCACAGGAACATGCCGCCGTCGGGCGTGTTCCAGCTCACGCCCTCGGGCATCTCGCGCTGCATGGCGGCCAGCATGGCGTCGCGCTGCGACTTGTACAGCGCGCGTATGGTCGGTACGTGGCGGTCCAGAAAGCCGCCCTTCATCACCTCGGCCACCATGCGCTGATTGAAGCCGGGGCTGTGCAGATCGGCCGCCTGCTTGGCCTGCAGCAGCTTGGGGTAGAGCGCCTTGGGCGCAACCATGAAGCCCAGCCGCAGGCCCGGTGCCAGCACCTTGGAAAACGAGCCGAGGTACACACAGCCTTCGGGGTTGCGTGCGGTCAGCGGCAGTGGTGGCGGGGTGTCAAACCAAAGATCGCCGTAAGGGTTGTCTTCCACCATCGGCAGGCCCAGCCGTGCCGCTTCGGCGCTCAGTGCTGCACGGCGCGCCTCGGTCATGGTGCGGCCGGTGGGGTTCTGGAAGTTGGGCAGCACATACAGAAAGCGGGCGCCGGTTGCTTTGCTGGCCAGATCGTCAAGGTCCACGCCTTCCGCGTCATTCGCCACGCCCACCACTTCGGGCTCCATCGGCGTGAAGGCCTGCAGGGCGCCGAGGTAAGTGGGTGTTTCCACCAGAATGCGGCTGCCCGCGTCGATCAGGATTTTGGCGATCAGGTCCAGGCCCTGCTGCGAACCGGTGGTGATCAGCACCTGGGCCGGGTCCACCTTCCAGGGCAGCATCGCCGCCACGGCTTCGCGCAGCGGTGCATAGCCTTCGCTGGCGGCGTACTGCAGAGCGGCGTTGCCGTCTTCGCGTAGCACCTTGTCGCAGGCCTCGCGGAAGGCGCTGACCGGAAAGGTCTTGGGCGAGGGCAGGCCACCCGCAAAGCTGATGATGCCGGGCTTTTCTGTCACCTTCAGGATCTCGCGGATCACCGACGGGTTCATCTTGTGGGCGCGTTGCGCCTGCGTCCATTGCATGGTGGTTTTCTCGTTCATGTCACTCTCCTCCTTGCGGGCCGTAAAACACGACCCAGGTCACAAAATCGGTACTGAAATTCTCGAAGCGGTGTTCGGTACCCGCTACGACAAAAAACGCGTCGCCGGGGCGGGCGTCGAAACGCTGGTCATGGATGATGATCTCACCCTGCCCGGCCTGCACAAAATAAAGTTCGTCCTGCGTGTGCGGCTGCTGCCGGTCCTTGCCGTCGGCATTGCTTCCTGGCGCAAACACTTCCACGCTCATGCTGCCGCCTGCCATCAGCGTGGCAAACGGCACACCCTCTGGGTATTCGGGGGTGGGGGCGCCGGGCAGTTGCCGCAGCGCTTGCTGGAGGGAGACTTTCATGGGTTGACAGGCTCAGTCGACGATGAACAGTTTGGCGCCACCCGGTGCGCTGGAGCGGTGCGCTTCGGCGCCATCGGCCACCTGATAGCTCATGCCGGGCAGCAGCACATGCACCCGGCCGTCCTCCAGCTCGGTGTGCAGCTCGCCTTCGAGGCACAGCAGGATATGGCCCTTGCGGCACCAGTGGTCAGACACATAGCCTGGGGTGTATTCCACCACCCGTACCCGCACATCACCAAACTGCCGGGTGCGCCAGAACGCCTTGCCCTGCAGCGCGGAATGCTCGGTGCGCGGCACGCTGGACCAGTCGGTGGTGCCAAAGGGAATGTCGGCGATGTTCATGACAGGCTTGGGTGGGGATCAGGGGGCAGTCGGGCTCTTGAGCCGGAGCAGGCTCAGACCCAGCAGTCCGAAAGCGCCGCCGCAGAGGCGGTTGAAGATGCGGACGCGACCGGGTGTGCCAAACCAGCGCCGGGTGTGGCGTGCCAGCAGCACGTAAAACAGATGCGAGGTCAGCACGCAGGCCGCGAAAGCGCTCGTCAACGCGAGAAACTGCGGCAGCATGGCTGCCTCCGGCTGGATGAACTGCGGGAAGAGGGCGGTGAAGAACAAAATACTCTTCGGGTTGGTCAGCGCCACCAGCAGGCCTTGCCTGAACAGTGCGGCATTGCTTTTGCCAGACGGCGCATCGTTGGTCAAAGGCGTGTCGAACATCGAGGTCTTGCTGGTCCACTGGCGCCAGCCCAGATACACCAGATAGATGGCGCCGAGCATCTTGAGCACCGCGAACAGCCACGCCGAGGTGTGCAGCAGGGTGCCGAGGCCGGCCATGGCCGCAGCGGAGACGGAAAACACGCCCAGCACATTGCCCGACGAGCTCCACAGCGTCTTGCGCGGCCCCCAGGCAACCGCGTTGGATACCGCTAGCAGAATGCCCGGCCCGGGGCTGAGCGCGGTGACCAGCGAGATGGTGATGAAAAGCAGCCAGGCGGAAGTGGTCATGGTCTTGAATCGGGTAGGAGAGGGGACACAGGAGACTGGGCAGGCGCAGCAGGGTGAACCGGCATTTTCTTGCCGATGAAGACGGTGGCGATCACCGCCAGGCTGAAGCCCACGGTGACGGCGTCCATGCGCTCACCCAGAAGCGGCACCGCAAACAGCATCGACAAAAACGGTTGCACCAGCTGCACCTGGCTCACGCGCACCGTGCCACCGAGCGCCAGGCCGCGGTACCAGGCAAAGAACCCCAGCCACATCGAGAACACCGCCAGATAGGCAAAACCGCCCCACGCCGCCGCCGAGACGGGCGTGGCCGGCCAGGTGATGAGTGCCAGCGGCAGCGTCAGGGGCAGTGCGATCACCAGCGCCCAGCAGATCACGTGCTCGGCCTGCATGCGTTGCGACAGCTGCGCGCCGTAGCCGTAGCCCACGGCCGCGCAAGCCATGGCGGCCAGCAGCAGGGTGTCGGCCAGACTGATCGACAGGCCTGCGGCGCCCTGGCCGGAGCGCAGCACCGCAAACACCACCACCAGCGCAGAGCCCAAGGCCGCGCAGGCCCAGAAGCCGAGCGAGGGGCGCTGGCGGTGCAGCAGCGCGCCCACGGCCGCAGTGGCCAGTGGCAGCACACCGACGATCACGCTGGCATGCATGGCCTCCACATGCCGCATGGCCACCGAGGTGAGCAGCGGAAACCCGAACACCACACCCCCAGAAATCAGCACGAGCGGCCACCAGTCGCCACGCTTCGGCAGCGGCGCGCGGGTGACCAGCAGGAACACACCCGACAGCAGCGCCGCCACCACCGCACGGCCCACCGCGATGAAGACGCCCGACATCTGCGGCGCATCGGGCGTGCCCACCGCCAGCCGCGTCATCGGCAGCGTGACGGAAAAGATCACGATGCCGAGCAGGCCCAGCCACAGGCCCTTGTGGAGCCGGGCGCGTGCGTCGCTGGTCATGACGGTGGTGGTCATGACGGTGGTGGTCATGAGGCCAGCATCCAGAAGGCCGTCACCACCAGCACACCGGCCATGACGAGGTTGAAGATTTTCAGGCGGCGGCCGGTGCCGTCGGGCCCGGTGAGCCAGTGCCGCAGCAGGGAGCCGACCAGCGCATAGGTGAGGTTGCTGACCAGCGCATAGGCCAGCATGACCGGCAGCACGATGGACAGGCGCGTGCCTGCATCAGCATGCCCTGCGATCCAGCCGCTCACGATGCTCAGCGCCAGCATCCACGCCTTGATGTTCACAAACTGCAGCGCCGCGCCTTGCCAGAAGCCCACGTTCAACCGTGCCGCTTCAGCATTGCTCAGCTGGCGTGAGTGGGCGATCTTCCAGGCCAACCACAGCAGGTACGCCACACCCACCACCTTCACGGCCAGGGCCAGCATCGGCACGGCCAGCAGCAGCGCACCGACACCGAAGGCGCACACCAGCAGCAGCACGCCCCAGCCCACCGGCACCGACAGCACAAACGGCAGGCTGCGCCGCAAGCCGCCATTGGCGGCCAGTGCGGTCGACAGCGTGGTGTTGGGCCCCGGCGAGAAGCTCATCGCCGTGGCCAGCACCAGCAGCGCGGTGAATTCTTGCCAGTTCATGTTTGCCACTTTATAGTTGTCACCAGTACACGACCAGTACAGTTGTTGCGACAAACTCCGGAACTGTATTGGTCAAATAGTCAGCACACCACGCTGAAGCGATCCCGAATTCACCCGGAAGCATTTGCAATCCTTCAGACCGCAGGCCCCGCCATGTTGATGAAAACCTCTTCCCAGTCGCTCACCGCGCAGCTCAGCGCGCGTTTTGCCGAGCGCATTCGCAGCCGCTTGCTGGCGCCGGGCGCGCGACTGCCGTCGGTGCGGCTGTGCGCGCAGCAGCAGGGCGTGAGTGTGGCCACCGTGGTGGCCGCTTACGACCAGCTGCTGGCGCAGGGGCTGGTGGTGGCGCAGAAGAACCGGGGGTTTTTTGTGCGTGAGGCGTCCCGCACGGCACCGCCCGCTGCACCGCGCGCGGACAAATCTGTGACCGTGAAGCCGCAGCCGGAGGCCGCGGTATCCCCAGCGCCCATGGACAGCTGGAGCACCGCCACCTGGATCGCCACGCGCCAGGCGCCGGTGGACGCCACCGCCCTGATTCGCGGCATGTTCCACAAAATCAGCCACAAGCCGCAGCCTGGCATGGGCGTGTTCCCGGCGGACTGGCTGGAAACCACCTTCATGCCGGCGGCGGTGCGCAAGGTGTCCAGCGTCAGTGCGCTGCGCGACTTTTCACTGCAGTACGGCGAACCGATGGGCGACAGCGGCTTGCGCCGGGCGCTGTCGCAAAAGCTCGGCGCCATCAATGTGCCGGCCACGCCTGCGCAGATCATCACCACGGTCGGCGCCACGCACGCGCTCGACATCGTGAGCCGCACGCTGCTGCGCGCTGGCGACTGCGTGATGGTCGAAGAGCCCGGCTGGGCGGTGGAGTTTGCGCGGCTCGACGCGCTGGGCATGCGCATCCTGCCGGTACCGCGACGCGCCGACGGGCCCGATCTGGAGGTGATGGCGAAGTACTGCGAGGCGCACAGCCCCAAGCTGTTTGTCAGCGTCAGCGTGTTCCACAACCCCACCGGTTACTGCCTCACCCCCGGCAGTGCCCACCGTGTGCTGCAGCTGGCCAACCAGCACAACTTCCACATCGTTGAAGACGACACCTACAGCCACTTGGCACCCGAGCACGCCACCCGGCTCTGCGCGCTCGACGGCCTGCAGCGCACGATTTACGTCAGTGGCTTCGCCAAGATTCTGGCACCCGGCTGGCGCGTCGGCTTCCTGGCCGCGCCGCCGGAGCTGGTGGAGCGCCTGCTCGACACCAAGCTGCTCGCCACCCTCACTACGCCCGCCTTGCTGGAAAAAGCGCTGGCCTGGTGCATCGACCAGGGCCAGTTGCGCCGGCACGCCGAGCGGGTGCGCACCCGGCTCGACCAGGCGCGTGCCCGCAGCGTCAAGCTGGCGCTGGCGCACGGCTGCACGTTTGCGGCGGAGCCAGCCGGTCTTTTTGGCTGGGTCGATACCGGCGTGGACACCGACGCCCTCTCGCAGCGCATGCTGGACGAGGGCTACCTGATTGCGCCCGGCGCGCTGTTTCATGCAGTGCGCACCCCGAGCCCCTTGATGCGCATCAACTTCGCGACCACGCAGGAGGCTGCGTTCTGGAAGGTGTTTGCGCGTTTGCGTGACGGCATGAAATAGATATTTACAAGCTGGGGTGCCGGATGACATGTTTTGAAGGCGTTTGCCTCTTGCGCGGCAGGGGCCCGGCACCTTAAGGTGTGGGAGCAGGTCGTCCGGCCTGCGTCCGGGCGTCATTGCCAGGGCCCACCTGCAACTTCCAACCCGAGGACATGCCGATGAAAACCCGCCGACAGCTGATACAACTGATTCCCGCGACCACGCTTTCCAGACTGCTGCCACTGGCTGGCCTGTCTGCCACCGCCGGCCTGCTCAGTGCCTGTGGCGAGAAGGCCACCACCACCGCCGTCCCCTCGGCATCGCCCGCCCCTGCGCCCGCACCCGCACCAGCCCCTGCCGCCGCACCTGCAGCGCCCGCGCCAGTGGCCGCGACTGGCCCGTTGGTCGATGAAAAAGACGCGCAGGCCACTGCCTTGGGGTACGTGAGTGATGCCACCAAGGCCGACAAAGCGAAGTACGCCAATTACGCCGCCGGCCAGAACTGCAGCAATTGCGCCTTGTACCAGGGCGCTGCAGGTTCTGCGCAAGGCGGCTGCCCGCTGTTTGCCGGCAAGCAGGTGTCTGCCCAAGCCTGGTGCAGTGCTTACGCGAAGAAGGCTGGTTAAGGCCCGCTAGGGTTAGCTGAGGCTCGCCTGCTCTTTCGCTGCACGGCGTCAGAGCATCTCTTCAGGCGCGAACGGCGAGATCAGCATCAGCAGCAGCTTGAGGCCAAGACTGGCGTCAGGCTCTGTGCGCGTGTCTTTCAGGGTCGAACCCTGGGGCGCGCGCCACAGCAGCTGGTCGTCCACCAGTTCCACGCGCCAGGCGCCCTGCGCCATCGCAGGCTCGATCAGCGCACGGGCTTCTTCAGACAAGGCCTGGTTGCTGATGACCAGACCGACCTCGCTGTTCTGTAACTGGGAACGCAGGTCGAGATTCATCGAGCCGACCACCAGCAGGCGCTGGTCAATCACCGCCGTCTTGGCGTGCAGGCTGGAACGGGAGCCACCGGTTGAGTCGCCCATCGATCCCCCGCCGGACCGCAAGCCACGCACCGTGCCCGGCTGCTCGGCATGCATTTCGTAAAGCTCCACGCCCATGGCCAGCAGCGCCCTGCGATAGCGGGCATAGCCCACGTGCGCAGCGGGTGCGTCGTTGCTCGCCAGAGAGTTGGTCAACACCCGCACCCGCACGCCGCGTTGGCGGATGTCGGCAAACTGCTTCATCATGCGCTCGCCCGGCACGAAGTAGGGCGACACCAGCAGCACATCGCTGCGGGCTTCGGCCATCAGTTGCAGCAGGCCGTCTACTGCGGTGTCCTGCGCATCTCCGGTGCTGTCTGCATCGGCGGCGATCTTTGAGGGCTTGTCGACCAGCAGCGTTGAGGGTGCCCAGGTCCAGGTCAGTAGCCGCAGGTCGGTCGAGTCGCCCAACGCGGGGACGGTGCTGGCGGCGGCTGGTTTCACCGGCGCAGGGGTGAGCGCCGCATCCGATGTGCCGGTGGCCTGCGTGGTTCCGGGAGGCGGGGGTTTGAGGGCGTCAATATCGGCCTTGCTCATCAGTGACTGCACCGGATAGGCCAGCGGGTCGTTCCAGTACTGGTCGAAACTTCGGGACAGGTCTCTCGCAATGCGGCCGGCCGCGAGGATGTCGATGTCGATGAAGTTGGTGCCTTCGCTCTGGCCAAAGTAGGTCTCGCCCAGATTGCGGCCACCCGCAATGGCCACGGCGTTGTCGGCCACAAAAATCTTGTTGTGCATGCGCCGTTGCATGCGCTGCGTGTCCTGCAGGTTGCCCAGCACCCGCATGACCAGCGAACCCCGTCCGCCCGGCAGCGGATTGAACAGCCGCACTTCAATGCCGCGCTCGAAGGCCAGCTTGAGCACTTGGGCGTTCTTGCCGGTGGTGTTGAAGTCGTCGAGCAGGATGCGCACCCGCACACCCCGCCCAGCTGCTTCACGCAGCGCGTCCATCATCCGGTCGGTGGTTTCGTCGGCGTGGATGGCGTAGTACTGCAGGTCCAGTGTTTTCTCTGCGGCCTTGATCAGCGTCATCCGGCTGGTGAAGGCCAGCTCGGCACTGCCCACCAGTGCAAAACCGGAATCGTTACGTGTGCCGGCGCGTGCCGCACGGGCATTGACCAGCGTGCCGAGCCGGGTCTCGGTCGGGTCGGCGAGCGCTGTCGAGGTGGGGCGGCTGACTTCTGTGGGCAGCGAGGCGCAGCCGGTGAGCCACAAGCCCATCAGCAGGCTGGTGCACCGGATGGCGTTCAGCACGAGGCCGGAGGTGGGGAGGCTTGAAAATGCGGGCATGGTTCTCCCGACTGTAAGCCTGCGCGATCTTCTGCGCGGCGTGAACCGCAAGGACGGCGCCGCTGATGGCTGTAGGCGCACAGCGCAACTGGTGCGCTGGCGCTCCAAAGGCGGGATTACGAGAGGTGTTCCCAGCGCTGCAGCGCGGCCATCAGCTCTTCCTCGATCTTGCTGTTGCGCGCGTTGAGTTCGGCCGCCCGCTTCGGATCGCGGGCATACAGCGTGCCGTCAAACAGCTCCTGCTCAATCGCTTTCTGCTGTGACTCCAGCTGTTGAATCAGTGCGGGCAGTCCGTCGAGTTCCCGCTGCTCCTTGTAGCTGAGCTTCTTCTTCGGGGCTGCAGCGCCTTCTTTGCTTGCCTCGGCCGGGCCTTTGCTGTCCGATTTGCTGGTGCCTTTGTTGCCGGGCTTGGTGGCCGTGCCTGCCGGGCTTTTGCCGCCTCCACTGCCGGTGATCTGCGCCGCACGCTTCGATTGCGTGAGCCAGTCGGTCACGCCGCCTTCGTACTCGCGCCAGAAGCCCGGGTTGTCGGGTGTGCCTTCATAGGCAATCGTGCTGGTCACCACGTTGTCGAGGAAGCGCCGGTCGTGGCTGACGAGAAACACCGTGCCCTCGTAGTTCTGCAGCAGGTCTTCCAGCAGCTCCAGCGTGTCGATGTCGAGGTCGTTGGTGGGTTCGTCCAGCACCAGCACATTGGCGGGCCGTGCGAAGAGGCGCGCCAGCAGCAGGCGATTGCGCTCGCCACCCGACAGCGTGCGCACCGGCGAATTGGCGCGTGCTGGTGAAAACAGGAAGTCGGTCAGATAGCTCTTGACGTGCTTTTTCTGGCCGTTGATCTCCACCCACTCGCTGCCGGGGCTGATGAAGTCTTCCAGCGTGGCGTCAAGGTCGAGGCTGTCACGCATCTGGTCGAAATAGGCGACCTGCAGATTCGCCCCCTGGCGGACCTTGCCGGGCGGCGTGGTCACATCCGGCTGCAGCTCGCCCAGGATCAGCTTGAGCAGCGTGGTCTTGCCGGCGCCGTTGGGGCCCAGCAGGCCGACCTTGTCACCGCGCAGCAGCGTGCCGGTGAACTGGTTGACGATGATTTTCTCCGCACCCGGGTGGCCGAAGCTCTTGGACACATTGGTCAGCTCGGCCACGATCTTGCCGCTTTTCTCGCCGCTGGAGACATCCAGGTTGACGCGGCCCACCGCGTCGCGCCGCGCTGCGCGGGTCTGGCGCAGCGCTTCGAGCCGGCCGATGCGGGCCACGCTGCGGGTGCGGCGTGCTTCCACGCCCTTGCGGATCCAGATTTCCTCCTGCGCCAGCAGCTTGTCGGCCTTGGCATTGATCACCGCCTCCTGCGCCATCTGCTCTTCCTTCTGAATCAGGTACTGCGCAAAATTGCCGGGGTAGCTGTTGAGCTTGCCGCGGTCCAGCTCGACGATGGCGGTCGCGACCTGGTCCAGAAAGGCGCGGTCGTGGGTGATGGTGATGATGCTGCCGTTGAAATTGACCAGCAGTTCCTCCAGCCAGGCGATGGAATCCAGGTCCAGGTGGTTGGTGGGCTCGTCGAGCAGCAGCACGTCGGGCTTGGCGACCAGCGCCTGTGCGAGGGCGACGCGCTTTTTGGTGCCGCCGGAGAGCGAGCCGACGATGGCGTCCTTGTCCAGGTGCAGGCGGTGCAGGGTTTCCTCCACGCGCTGCTCCCAGTTCCAGCCGTCCAGCGCTTCAATTTCGGACTGCAGCGCATCTAAATCGGTGTGCTCGTCAGCCGCCAGGTACTGTTCGACCACCTGCCGGGTCCGCGCCAGCCCCGCGCTGGCGGCGATGAACACGGTGGCATGCGGGTCCAGGCTGGGCTCTTGCGGCACATAGGCAATGCGCAGGTTTTGCTGCAGTTGCAGCGTGCCGTCATCGGGCTTTTCGAGCCCGGCAAGGATTTTCAGCAGTGAGGATTTGCCCGTACCGTTGCGGCCGATCAGGCCGATGCGCTGGTTGGTTTCAAGCGAAAAATCAGCGTGGTCCAGCAGGGCCACGTGGCCGAAAGCCAGCTGGGCGTCAAGTAAGGTGATAAGTGCCATATATAGAGAGGATTATCCCGGGGCTGGCTTCTGGGCCGGTTCGGGGCTCGTTCGGGGCCTTGATGGCGCGCCGTTGTTACCTTTTGCCACGGCCGGAATCGCTATAGTGGTTTTCCGGTTTCACACCCTTGAGGAGCGCACGTGGAGACACCCATCCGGCTGGACATCAATGGCCGCAGCCTGGCTGCCCGGGCGTACCCGGACATGCCCCTGTTGTGGCTGCTTCGCGATGTGCTCAACCTCACAGGCACCAAATACGGCTGTGGCGTGGGGGCCTGCGGGGCCTGCACGGTCCGGGTTGACGGTGCGGCGGTTCGCGCCTGCATGACACCGGTTTCTGGCGTGATCGGCAAGCGCATCCAGACGATAGAGGGGCTCGGTTCCCCCGACAAGCCCCATGCGCTGCAGCGCGCCTGGATTGCCGAGCAGGTGCCGCAGTGTGGCTATTGCCAGTCCGGCATGCTGATGGCGGCCGCGGCGCTGCTGGACAAAAAACCGCGCCCCACCGATGCCGACATCGATGCGGCTATCACCAACCTGTGTCGCTGCGGCACCTACCAGCGCATCCGGCTGGCCATTCGCCGCGCGGCCAGCGGGCCGGCCGTGCCAGTCGGGCCAGCTGGCGCGCTGCAAGCCAGGTCATGAAGCGCCGCTCCTGGTTGTTGAGCGCCACTGGCGCCGCAGGGGCTCTGGTGATCGGCTGGAGCCTGTTGCCGCCCCGGTCGCGGCTGGGCAGCGCCAGCCATCCGTGGCCCGCTCTGGACGGAATCGATGGCGAAAATGGCCGCGCTGAAGGCGTGGTGCTCAATGGCTGGATCAAGGTCAAGTCCGACGGCTCGGTGGTATTGGCCATGCCGCGCAGCGAGATGGGGCAGGGCGTGCACACCGCGCTGGCCATGCTGGTGGCTGAAGAGATGGACCTGCCGCTGGTGCGCGTCAGCGTGGAGCAGGCGGGCGGCGACGCGATTTACGGCAATGTCGCCATGCTGGTCGGCAGTCTGCCCTTTCATCCGCTGGAGCGGGACGACTTATCCGAAGACGGCGCCCCCAGGGTGCGGCCCACCACGGTTCGGCTGGGCGAGTGGATGATGCGCAAGCTGGCGCGCGAGCTGGGCATCAACGCCACGGGCGGATCTTCCAGCGTGGCGGATGCCTGGGAGGTGGTCAGGACGGCGGCCGCCACGGCCCGCGGTTCGCTGCTGGGTGCCGCTTCGCTCGACTGGAAGTTGCCCGTCGCTGAGCTGATGGTCACCGACGGCGTGATGTCGCACCCTTCTGGTCCGTCAGCACACTACGGCGAGCTGGCCCGGTTCGCGGCCGCCACGCCGCCGGGCGAGGTGAGGCTCAAGAGCCGGCAGACCTGGAAGCTGATTGGCCGCCCTGCGCCTCGCCTCGACATCCCTGCCAAAACCAATGGGCAGGCTGTGTTCGGCGTGGATGTGCGCCTGCCCGGCATGGTGTACGCCGCCGTGCGCATGTGCCCCATGCTGGGCGGGTCGCCCGGGGCGGTGGATCCGGCGGCGGCACTGGCGATGCCCGGTGTAGAGCGTATCGTGCGCTTGCAGGGCTTCGCCGGGTCAACCGCCGGCTTTGCGGTGGTGGGCGCCACCTGGTGGCATGCGCAGCAGGGCGCGCTGGCGGTGAAGGTGGACTGGCAGCAGCGACCGGCCGGTGCGCTGGACTCCGCACGGATCGAGCGCGATCTGCTGGCGGCACTGGACACCGGTCCTGCCCATACCTTCTACACGCGTGGCGATGTGACTCTGGCGCAGGGCAGCGCCACGAGGACGGTGGAATCGGTCTACCGCGCACCCTATCTGGCGCACGCCACGCTGGAGCCGATGAACTGCACGGCGCAGGTGGCTGGTGGCAAGGTGCGGCTGTGGGTGCCGACCCAGGTGCCGCAGATGGCGGTGGCCCAAGCCGCGCAGGTGGCAGGCGTTGCTCTGGAGGACGTGTCGGTCACGGTCACCCTGCTGGGCGGCGGCTTCGGCCGCCGGCTGGAGGTTGACGTGGTGGCGCAGGCGGTGCGCGTGGCGATGGAATGTGGCGGCCGGCCGGTGCAGCTGATGTGGTCGCGCGAAGAGGACACCACCCACGACTTCTACCGGCCCATGCAGGTCGCCCGGCTCCGCGCGTGGTTCGGACCGGACGGACGGGTGAGCGGGGTGAGCCTGCTGTCGGCGGGCGATGCCATCACACCGCGCTGGCTGGAGCGCAACGCCCCCGGGCTCGCCAGCCCGGTGGATGCCCCGGACAAGAGCGCGGCAGAGGGCCTGTTTGATGTGCCCTACCGATTTGCGCACCAGCAGATGGCCCAAGTCGCCACCCGTTCCCACGTGCCGGTGGGCTACTGGCGTTCCGTGGGGCACTCCCATAACGCGTTCTTCATTGAAAGCTTCATGGATGAGTTGGCGCTTCAGGCCGGCATGGATCCTGTGGCTTTTCGCCTGCCGCTGCTGCAGGAGGCCCCGCGCCACCGGGCGGTGCTGACGCTGGCCGCGGCAAAAGCCGGGTGGGGCACGCCCCTGCCAGCGGGCCGGGCACGGGGTGTGGCGCTGCATGAGTCTTTCGGCACCATCGTCGCGCAGGTGGTTGAGGTTTCCCTCGCAGCGGACAGCCCTCGGGTTCACCGCGTGGTGTGTGCGCTGGATTGCGGCACGGTGGTCAATCCCGGTGTGGTGGCCCAGCAGATGGAGGGCTCGGTGGTGTTTGCGCTCAGTGCCGCCCTGCACGGCCGGATCGATATTACCGAAGGCGTTGTCCGGCAAAGGAATTTCCCCGGACACCCGCTTGTCTCGCTGAGGGATGCACCGCAGGTCGAGACGTATCTTGTGCCGAGTGGACGAGCCCCCGCAGGCGTGGGGGAGCCTGGCGTGCCCCCACTGGCGCCTGCGTTGGCGAACGCCCTGTTTGCTCTTTCCGGGCGCCGTCAGCGGCAGCTGCCATTGCGGGCCTGAAAGGGCTTGAGCGGCCAGATGCAAAACTTTTGGGCGCACTCTTCAAAGCGCAGAAATTCCGTGTTACAGTCTATGGCTCTGCTGATAACGCAGCGCAGCGCTCCTAAAGAGAAATCGCAGCGGCAGCAGATAAAAATTTGGATTCGAAGTTGACTGGGACGAAATTTCCGGTATAGAATTCAAGGCTCTGCTGAAAACGCAAGTACTTTCCGGAAACGGAAAGGTGGCAGAAAAAAAGAGTTTAAAAGTTTGACTGGGCTTCAAAATCCGGTATAGAATTTAAGGCTCTGTCAAATTTGACGAAAGTCGCAAAGTTGATAAAACTAAGCGCTCAGTCAGACGAGACAAATAACCTTCAGGTTGACCGGGATTAAAAAATCGGTATATAATTTGAGGCTCTGCTGATTACAGCAAACGACAAAAGCAAGCGGCCAAGCTGCTTGCAAGTAGTCAGGATCATTAAAAATTTACAGCCGATAAGTATGGGCGTTTGAAGGCGATTGCCAGACAACTCAACGCAAGTTGACGAGTCAGGTCTTTTGACCTTAAACGCTCATAGAGATAGAACATGTGAAATCGTCAAGATTTCTCATCAATTCCGTTTTTTATGAGTTTTCTTCCCGCAGTCAAATGCGGGGAGTTGAAATATTGCAGTGATTAAACTATAGAGTTTGATCCTGGCTCAGATTGAACGCTGGCGGCATGCCTTACACATGCAAGTCGAACGGTAGAGTAGCAATACTCGAGAGTGGCGAACGGGTGAGTAACATATCGGAACGTGCCCAATCGTGGGGGATAACGTAGAGAAATTTACGCTAATACCGCATACGATCTAAGGATGAAAGCGGGGGATCGCAAGACCTCGCGCGATTGGAGCGGCTGATATCAGATTAGGTTGTTGGTGAGGTAAAAGCTCACCAAGCCGACGATCTGTAGCTGGTTTGAGAGAACGACCAGCCACACTGGGACTGAGACACGGCCCAGACTCCTACGGGAGGCAGCAGTGG
>NZ_CALSAL010000006.1:0-103890 GCF_943372955.1 Polaromonas sp. YR568 | reverse complement strand
CGCCGTCGCCGGCGCGCCGCGCGAGCAGGCCCCGCTGGGCGTGATCACCCGCGCGATGACCGAGCTGGCCGAGCTGACGCTGGACGTGGCGATGCGCGAATCCGCCCGCTCGCTCGATGCACTGCATGGCGCACCACAAGCCCCCGGCGGTACGCGCGCCTGCATGTGGGTGGTGGGCATGGGCAAGCTGGGCGCACGCGAGCTGAATGTCTCCAGCGACATCGACCTGATTTACGTCTATGACCACGACGGCGAGACCACTGGCCGCGCCGACGGACGGGGCCGCATTTCCAACCACGAGTACTTCGCGCAGCAGGTCAAAGCGGTGTTCGGCCTGATCGGCGACTCGACCGAGCACGGCTTTGTATTCCGTGTGGACCTGGCCCTGCGGCCCAACGGCAACTCGGGCCCGGCCGCGGTGTCGCTCAGTGCACTGGAAGAGTATTTCCAGGTGCATGGCCGTGAATGGGAGCGCTTCGCCTGGCTCAAGAGCCGGGTGGTGGCGCCGCTGGCCTGCGTGCAAAGCGGCTCCGCCCAGGCGCTGCGCAGCGCGGTGCTGCCTTTTGTGTTTCGCCGCTACCTTGACTACAACGTCTTCGATGCGCTGCGCACCTTGCACCGGCAGATTCGCGATCACGCCGCCAAGCGCTGCGCCGGTCACCCGGAGCGCGCCAACGATGTGAAGATTTCACGCGGCGGTATCCGCGAGATCGAGTTCACCGTGCAGCTGCTGCAGGTGGTGCGCGGCGGCCAGTTTCCGGAGCTGCGCACCCGGCCCACGCTCGACGCCCTGCAGCGACTGGCGCGGGCCGGGCTGATGCCGCAGGACACCGCCGACGCGCTGGCGCGTGCCTACGACTTCCTGCGCCGCGTGGAGCACCGCATCCAGTATCTGGACGACCAGCAAACCCATGTGCTGCCCACGCGTGACGACGACCTGGCCTGGATTGCCCGGACCATGGGCTACCCCGACTGCTGTGCCTTCCTCGGCGACCTCGACATGCACCGCGAACTGGTCGCTGGCGAGTTCGACACGCTGCTGGGCGGCAAGCAGCCCTGCAAAGGCTGCGTCAAGACGCCGGGCAACCCCAGCGGCACGCCGCAGCTGCTGGAAGACATGCTCGCCCACCTGTCGGAGCAGTGGCCCACGCAGTTCCGCGAGCGGCTGATTCTGTGGCGCCAGCACCCGCGGGTGCTGGGCCTGAAGGAAGAGTCCCGCGCCCGGCTGGTGCGGCTGGTGCAGCGCACCGCGCAGTGGCTGCGCGAAGGCAGCGTCACCGAGGCGGCGGCGGTGCGCATCATTGACTGGATTGAACCGCTGCTGCGGCGCGAAAGCTATCTGGCCCTGTTGCTGGAGCGCCCGGCCGTGCACGAGCGTCTGCTGCGCCTGCTCGGCTCGGCCAAATGGCCTGCGCGCTATCTGGTGCAGCACCCGGGCGTCATTGACGAGCTGGCCAGTGACGAGCTGATGCACGAACGCTTTGATGCCGCCGCCTTCAGCCGCGAGCTGCAGCAACGGTTACAGGCGCTGCGCAGCACCGGGGAAGACGACGAGGAAACCTGCCTCAACCTGCTGCGCCGCGCGCACCATGCCGAGGTGTTCCGCACACTGGCGCGCGACGTGGAGGGCGTGCTCACGGTGGAGCAGGTGGCCGACGACCTCAGCGCGCTGGCCGAGGCGATTTTGCGCATCACCGCCGAATGGTGCTGGGCGCGGCTGAAGAACACCCACCGCGAAAAGCCCCAGTTCGCCATCATTGCCTACGGCAAGCTGGGCGGCAAGGAGCTGGGCTACGGCAGCGACCTGGACATCGTGTTCGTCTATGAAGACGAGGACGAGCGCGCACAGGAGGTGTATGCCGCCTATGTGCGCAAGCTGATCAACTGGCTGACCATCAAGACCGGCGAGGGCGACCTGTTCGAGATCGACACCGCGCTGCGCCCCAATGGCAACTCGGGCCTGCTGGTCACCACCTTTGCAGCCTACACACGCTACCAGCAGCAGCGCGGCAGCAACACCGCCTGGACCTGGGAACACCAGGCCATGACGCGTGCGCGCTTTGTGCTGGGCGATGAGTCCCTGCGTGAGCGCTTTGACAGCGTGCGGCAGTCGGTGATCACCGCCCCGCGCGACAACGAGGCGCTGCGCCGCGAGATCGTCGCCATGCGGCAGAAGGTGCACCAGGCCCACCCGGTCCGGCGCGCCAAAGCCCCGGCTGAAGGTGCGCCCGAAGGCGAGCCCTTTGACATCAAACACAGCCCCGGCGGCATGGTCGATGCCGAGTTCGCCGTGCAGTACCTGGTGCTGTCGCAGGCCGCCTGGCACAGCGAACTGGTGGACAACGTCGGCAACATCAGCCTGCTGCGGCGGGCGGAAGACGTGGGTTTGCTGCCCGAAGGCGTGGGGCAGCGCGCGGCCAGCGCCTACCGCGAACTGCGGCGCGTACAGCACCGGGCGCGCCTGAATGAGGAACCGACACAGGTGATCCTGCCCGCCCTGCAGGCCGAGCGCGACGCCATCCTGGCGCTGTGGGACGCCACGTTCAAATCAATCGACTGATTTAATTCAATCGATTGTTTTATTTGTGTGCTCTAATCGGGCGCATGAATTTGCCACCGCCGTCCCCTGGCATCCCTGCCGCCCGGGGCACACCCCCAGCCCCCCATGAGCCCGAGGGCCGCAAGCAGCGCTCCGACGGCGTGGAGGCGCGCGCCCATCTGCTGCACGCCGCACTGCGCCTGTTCTCGGAGAAAGGCTACGCCAAGACGTCGATACGCGAGATTGCAGGCGTCGCCGGGGCGAATGTCGCTGCCATTCGCTATTACTTTGGCGACAAGGCCGGTCTCTACCGCGCCGCATTCACCGAGCCACTCGGCAGCCCGGCCGACGATATTGCGCTCTACAACCAGCACGACTTCAACCTGCGCCAGTCGCTGGAAGGCTTTTTTGCCGGCTTTCTGGAGCCGCTGCGCCAGGGTGAGCTGGTGCAGCTGTGCACGCGTCTGCATATCCGGGAAATCCTGGAACCGACCGGCCTGTGGGCCGAAGAAATCAACGAAGGCATCAAGCCGGCGCTTGCGGCGCTGGTCGAGGTGCTGTGCCGGCACATGGGCCTGCAGCAGGCCGACGACGACGTGCACCGCCTCGCGTTTTCCATCACCGGAATGTCGATGCAGCTGTTCATCGGCCGCGACGTGATTGACGCCATCCGGCCCCAGTTGTTTGGCAGCCCCGAAGCGATTGACCGCTGGGCCGTGAGTCTGGCGGACTACGCCGAGGCGATGGTCGCCACCGACGTGGCACGCCGGCGCCGCGAGGCCGGCACCCGGCCTGCAAACCAGTCCGCGAAACAGGAGAAAAAGAAGTCATGAGAACGCCCGAAAGCGCCCTCTGCCAACCCCGGCCGCAAGGGTCGCCCCGGCCTGTCTGGCACCGGCTGACCATCGCGCTGCTGCCGCTGAGCCTGGCCGCCTGCGCGGTGCATGGCCCGCGGCCCACTGTTGCCACGCCCGTGCCCCCGCAGTGGCAGGCCCCGCTGCCACACCAGGGCAGCGTGGTGGAACTGGGCCGCTGGTGGCGGCAACAGGACCCGTTGCTGGCCGAGTTGATCCTGGCCGCCGATTCGGTCAGCCCGACGGTGGCCTCGGCCAAATCCAACATTGAGCAGGCCCGTGCGGCCCGCGCGGCAGCCAGCGCTGCTCTGCTGCCCACGCTGGACGCCTCGGCCAGTGTGTCCCGCTCACGCGGGGCCGTGTTCAACCGCATGGTGCCGCCGGCCACCACCACCGCGCAGCTGGGCCTGCAATCGAGCTGGGAGATCGACCTGTTCGGCGGCGCTGCCGCCAGCCGCGGCGCCGAGCAGCAGCGCCTGCAGGGCAGCCAGGCGCTGTGGCACTCGGCCCGTGTGTCAGTCGCTGCCGAAGTGGCCACCCAGTACCACAGCCTGCGGGCCTGCGAGCAGCTGCTGGCCGTCGCCCGGGCCGATGCCGCCTCGCGCGCTGAAACGGCCCGGCTGACTGACCTGGCCACAAAAGCCGGGTTTCAGGCACCTGCCACTGCCGCCCTGGCGCAGGCCAGCGCCGCCGAGGGCCGAAGCGCCGCCACGGCACAGGCCGCCCAGTGCGACATCGACATCAAGGCACTGGTCGCGCTCACCGCGCTGCCCGAGCCGGAGTTGCGCAACAAGCTGGCGAAGAGCCCCACGGCTGCCGCAGACACCCGCAGCGACGACACGCTGGCGCCCGTCATCAGCGTGCCCGCCGTGGTGCTGTCCCAGCGCCCCGACATCTTCAACGCCGCGCGCGAGGTCGATGCCGCCCATCTGGATGTCGGCAGCGCGCGGGCTGAACGCTATCCGCGCCTGTCGCTGAGCGGCTCCATCGCGGGCAACCGATCCCGCACCGATGGCGTTTCACAGCGCTACAACACCTGGTCCATCGGGCCCCTGCAGCTGACGGTTCCGCTGTTCGATGGCGGCGCCAGTGCGGCCAACGTCGAGGCGGCCAAGGCCCGCTATGAGAACGCCACGGCGCAATACCGCGGCAGCGTGCGGCAGGCGGTGCGCGAGGTGGAAGAAGCACTGGTCAACCTGCAAAGCACCGCCGACCGCAGCCGCGATGCGGCCATTGCAGCCGATGGCTACCGCGCCTCGTTTGCCGGCACCGAGGCCCGCTACCGCAGCGGACTCGCCAGCCTGGTGGAACTGGAAGACGCGCGGCGCACCCTGCTCGCCGCGCAAGGCGCGCTGGTCAACCTGCAACGCGAACGCCGCGTGGCCTGGGTGTCGCTGTACCGCGCCCTGGGTGGCGGCTGGACCGCCGACAACACCGAGGGGCCGGTTGCGGGCAACGCCCCAAAAACCAGCGGCCCGGTCAACTGACCAAACTCCCCCACACCACCAAGCCAACACGCCACAAGAACCGAACCGCCAGACGACCAGACGACCAGACGACCAGACGGACCCTGACCATGAACCTTCCGAAACTCTCTCCCGTTGCGCTTGCCACCACCGCCGCCGTCCTGCTGGTCGCCGGGGTGGCGGTGTACTTCATTACACGCCCCGCCGCCCCAGACGCTTCTAAAGCGGCAGCAGTCAAGCCGGCACTCACCGTCACCACCACGGTGCCGGAAACCGCCAGCCTGCCGGTGCGGCTGAGTGCCAATGGCAACATTACCGCCTGGCAGGAAGCCATCATCGGTTCGGAATCCAACGGCCTGCGTCTGGTGAAGGTCATGGCCAATGTCGGCGACAAGGTCAAAGCCGGGCAGGTGCTGGCGGTGTTCTCCGCTGACAGCGTGCAGACCGAGGTGGCGCAGGCCAGGGCCAATCTGGCTGAGGCCGAAGCCAACGCGGCCGATGCGATTGCCAACAACGCGCGGGCCCGCACGCTGGAAAACTCGGGCGCCCTGAGCGCCCAGCAGATCGCCCAGTACGCCACCGCCGAACAGAGCGCCAAAGCCCGCGTGGAAGCAGCGCGCGCAGCACTCGACGCACAGCAGCTGCGGGGCCGCCAGACCCAGGTGCTGGCGCCCGACAACGGCGTGATCTCGGCACGCGAAGCCACGCTCGGCGCGGTGGTGGGCGCCGGGACAGAGTTGTTCCGCATGATCCGCGGCGGGCGGCTGGAGTGGCGTGCCGAAGTCACATCCTACGAGGTCGGCCGCATCAAGCCCGGCATGGTGGCGCAGGTGACGGCTGCCAGCGGCGCGCAGATCAAGGGCCGGGTGCGCATGATCGCGCCCAGCGTGGACCCACAGACCCGCACCGCGCTGGTGTACGTGGACCTGCCGGCGTCGGCCGGCCTCACGCCCCCCACCAAGGCCGCAGAAGGTGCGCCCGGTATGGCGCTGGCGGGCATGTTTGCGCGGGGCGAGTTCGATCTGGGTGCTACGCCGGCGCTGACGATTCCGCAGCAGGCGCTGGTGATCCGCGATGGCTTCAACTATGTGTTCCGCGTCAACCCCAACAACCAGGTCAGCCAGATCAAGGTGCAGACCGGGCGCCTGTCGGGTCAACGGGTGGAGATCACGTCGGGACTCGACGCCAACGCTCGGCTGGTGGCCAGCGGCGCGGGTTTCCTCAACGACGGCGATGTGGTGCGCGTGAATGACACACCTCCGCCTACAACCGCGCCGGCAACACCTGCCGCGCCCGCCCCTGCTTCGGTAGCCTCGGCCCCGGCTGCGGCCAAGTGAACCGGGAGCACCTGCCATGAATGTCTCCTCCTGGTCGATCAAGAACCCGATACCGGCAGTGATGCTGTTCGTGCTGTTGTCGTTTGCGGGGCTGCTGTCCTTCAAGGCAATGAAGATCCAGAACTTCCCCGACATCGACCTGCCGACCATCACGGTCACCGCCTCGTTGCCGGGGGCCGCACCTGCGCAGCTGGAAACCGAGGTGGCGCGCAAGCTCGAAAACTCCATCGCCACAGTGCAGGGGCTCAAGCACATCTACACCAAGGTGCAGGACGGCGGCGTCAACGTCACGGCCGAATTCCGGCTGGAAAAGCCAGTGCAGGAAGCGGTAGACGACGTGCGCGCCGCCGTGGCACGGGTGCGTGGTGAATTGCCCGGCGATGTGCGCGACCCGGTGGTCTCCAAGCTGGATCTGGCCGGTCAGCCGGTGCTGGCCTTCACCATCCGCTCTGTCAGCATGGACGACGAAGCCCTGTCGTGGTTCGTCGACAACGACGTGGCGCGCAAGCTGCTCGCGGTGCGCGGCGTGGGCGCGGTCAACCGCGTGGGTGGCGTGACGCGCGAGGTGCGCGTGGCGCTCGACCCGTCCCGCCTGCAGGCGCTGGGCGCTACCGCCTCTGACATCTCGCGCCAGCTGCGCCAGGTGCAGACCGAAGGCGCCGGTGGACGCGCTGATCTGGGCGGCAGCGAGCAGCCGATCCGCACACTGGCCACGGTGCAGTCGGCCGCAGAGCTCGGGCGGCTGGAGCTGGCCCTGAGCGACGGCCGCCGCATCCGGCTCGACGAGGTGGCCACCGTGACGGACACCACGGCCGAGCCCCGCGCCGCCGCGCTGCTGGACGGCAAGCCGGTGGTCGGCTTCGAGGTGGCACGCAGCCGCGGCGAGAGCGAGGTCGCGGTGGGCGATGCGGTGCAAAAGGCGATTGCGGAGCTGCGACTGCAACGGCCCGACGTGGAAATCACCGAGGCCTTCAACTTCGTCAAGCCAGTGCAGGAAGAGTACGACGGCTCGATGAAGCTGCTCTACGAAGGCGCGCTGCTGGCGGTGCTGGTGGTGTGGCTGTTCCTGCGCGACTGGCGTGCCACCTTTGTGTCGGCGGTGGCGCTGCCGCTGTCGGTCATCCCTGCCTTCATCGGCATGTACCTGCTGGGCTTTTCCATCAACGTGGTGACGCTGCTGGCGCTGTCGCTGGTGATCGGCATTCTGGTGGACGATGCCATCGTCGAGGTCGAGAACATCGTGCGCCACCTGCGCATGGGCAAAACGCCTTACCAGGCGGCGATGGAAGCCGCCGACGAGATTGGCCTCGCGGTGGTGGCCACCACCTTCACGCTGATCGCCGTGTTCCTGCCCACCGCCTTCATGAGCGGCGTGGCCGGCAAGTTCTTCAAGCAGTTCGGCTGGACCGCCTCGCTGGCGGTGTTTGCCTCGCTGGTGGTGGCACGCGTGCTCACGCCGATGATGGCGGCCTACATCCTCAAGCCCATCGTCACCGCGCACAAGGACCCGGCGTGGATGAACATCTACATGCGCTGGGCCGCCTGGTGCATGAAGCACCGGGTCACCACCATGCTGGCCGCCACTGCATTTTTCATCGGTTCGGTGATGCTGATTCCACTGCTGCCCACCGGCTTCATTCCGCCGGATGACAACTCGCAGACGCAGGTGTATCTGGAGCTGCCACCGGGCGCAACCCTGTCGCAGACCAAAGCCGCTGCCGAGCACGCACGGCTGGCGATCAGCCAGGTCAAGCATGTGCGCAGCGTGTACACCACGATTGGCGGCGGCACGGCTGGGGGCGACCCCTTCGCGCCGCCGGGCACAGCCGAAACCCGCAAGGCCACGCTGACGGTGCTGCTGGATCCGCGCACCGAACGCCCGCGCAAGCAGGGGATTGAAAACCAGATGCGGGCCGCGCTGGAATCGGTGCCCGGCGTGCGCAGCAAGGTCGGCCTGGGCGGCTCCGGCGAGGCCTATGTGCTGGTGCTGACCTCCGAAGACCCCAACGCGCTGACCGCTGCCGCCCGTGCCGTGGAAAAAGATCTGCGCACGATTCGCGGCCTTGGCAACATCTCGTCGAGTGCCAGTCTGGTGCGACCCGAAATTGCCATTCGCCCCGACTTCGCCCGCGCAGCCGACCTCGGCGTGACCAGTGCCGCGATCGGCGACACCCTGCGCATTGCCACCGTGGGCGACTACGAGGAAGACCTGCCCAAGCTCAACCTGTCGCAGCGGCAGGTGCCCATCGTCGTGAAGCTGGCCGACGATGCGCGCAAGGACCTCTCGGTGCTGGAACGTCTCGCAGTGCCCAGCACCAAACCCGGTGTGGGCCCGGTCATGCTGGGGCAGGTGGCGACGCTGGAAGTGGCCGGCGGCCCGGCAGTGATCGACCGCTATGACCGCTCCCGCAACGTGCAGTTCGAGGTGGAGCTGTCCGGTCGCGCACTCGGCGACGTGACGCAGGAAGTCCAGCTGCTGCCCGCCGTGCAGAACCTGCCGCCCGGGGTGAAGGTGGTCGAGGTGGGTGACGCCGAGATCATGGGCGAGCTGTTCGCCAGCTTTGGCCTCGCCATGTTGACTGGCGTGCTGTGCATCTACATCGTGCTGGTGCTGCTGTTCAAGGACTTCCTGCACCCGGTGACGATTCTGGCAGCGCTGCCGCTGTCGCTGGGCGGCGCCTTCGTGGGCCTGCTGATGGCGCAAAAGAGTTTTTCGATGCCTTCGCTGATCGGCCTGATCATGCTGATGGGCATTGCCACCAAGAACTCCATCCTGCTGGTGGAATACGCTATCGTGGCACGGCGCGACCACCAGATGTCGCGCTGGGACGCGCTGCTGGACGCCTGCCACAAGCGGGCCCGACCCATCATCATGACCACGCTTGCGATGGGCGCGGGCATGCTGCCGATTGCCATCGGCTTTGGCGCGGCCGACCCGAGCTTCCGCTCGCCGATGTCGATTGCCGTGATCGGCGGGCTGATCACCTCCACCGTGCTCAGCCTGCTGGTGGTGCCTGCCGTGTTCACCTACATCGACGACCTGGAGCAGTGGACGGCGCGACTGGTGGCACGCTGGCGTGGCCATCCACCCGCACATGCGGTACCGGCTGACGCTGTTCCGGCAGCCGACGGGCCGGCCAAAGCTTGACTGACAGGGTGACAGCGGGGCGGCGCGCAGCCTCAACGCGTCGAAGAAAGACATGCACTGCTTGACAGAAAGCGAGTGAAAGAGATGAAAGGGAGCGCCCTCCTATAATCGCGCGCTCATCTTTACATTTCTTCACATGTCAAAACGCGTACTGCTTTCAGGCGCAACGGGCCTGATTGGCGGCGAGTTGATGCTGATTCTGGCCGCCCGGGGTGTTTACAGCACGGCGGTGGTCCGTGCAGCCGACGCTGGCCAGGCACGCCAGCGTCTTCTGGACCGCCTGCAAAAAAGCGTGCTCTGGAAACCCGAGTTCGCCGAAATGGTGTCGGCCGAGGCGGGCGACATCGTCCACCCCCAATTCGGCCTGAGCGATGCGGTGCTGAAGTCGGCCGATGTGATTCTTCACTCGGCTGCCAGCACCTCCTTCAAGGCCGACGCGGGCGTGTACCCGATCAACATTCAGGCCGCCGAGCAGTTCGCAGGCATCCTCCAGGGCCTGGCGCCCTCGCAGCGCGGTTTTTTCGTCGGCACCGCTGCGGTGACCACCGAACCGCGGGGCGTAGTCACCGAAGACATGCCGTTTGCCGGCTACGCCAACGACTACATCCGCTCCAAGCGGGATGCCGAAACCCTGCTGCGCGCCACCGGCGCACCGTTCGTCAGCCTGCGCCCCGGCATTGTGCTGTCGCGCGGAATTGACGACGCCAAGCTGGCGCGCAACATGCTGTGGTCCATCCCGGTGATGGCCGAACTGGGCGATGTACCGCTGGACCCGCACGCGCGGTTGGATTTCGCGCCGGTGGACTTCATCGCCAGCGCTTTCGCTGAAATGCTGCTGAAAGACACCCTGCAGCACGACTGTTACCACGTCTCCACCGGCGAAGATTCGATGACCTTCAAGGCGCTGGCCGACGAGCTGACGCTGACCATGCCCGGCATTGGCAAGCTGAACATGCGCGGCCGCGATTTCGTGCCGCAGCCAAAGTTTGCCCGCCAGCGCTGGATGTTCGAGGCCTTGCAGCCTTACCTGCCGTTTCTGACGGCAGACGCCGTGTTCAGCAACGCCCGCCTGCGCGCCGAAATCGGCCCCGCGGCGGTGGCCCCGGCACCTATCAGTTACCTGGGTGAGTTGCTGGGCGCGTTCAGCCTGTCCGACGCCGTGCGGCAGATGTACACCCCCTGATGTGGTGCAAAACCCTCTTTTTTTGATGTTTTGAGCAGTCTTTGACGCTTATTAAAATCCTTGCGGTCTCTGCTGACTGGCGCTCGTAGCAGTTCGGGGACAATGTTGTTTTTGCTTACCAAATACTGACCAGCCGATGAATTCCGATCTGATTCAACTCTTCGCAAAGACCTTTGGCATCAGTGAAGACAAGCTGTTGCCGGATGCGACGCTGGAGAGTCTCGGCCTGGACTCGCTGGCGGTCATCGAATTCCTGTTTCAGATCGAAGACCAGTTCGGCATCCAGATCCCCGATCAGGCCAATCCGCCGCGCACCCTGGCCGAGATGGTTCAGCTGATTGAGCCGCTGCTGCCAGCCGCCAAACCGGTGGCCTGAGCGCCCCCCGACTCCTGCCCATGCGTCGCGTTGCCATCACCGGTCTGGGTGTCGTTTCCGCAACGGGGACCGGCACCGACGACTTCTTCAAGGCGCTGCTGACGGCGTCTTCCGGCATCCGCACCATCGACATCCACTTTCCGACCGGCACCGAGAAGGTGCTGGCCGGTGCCATTGACTTCGACCCGGACCCGCACTTTCCCAAGGGGCGTCTGCTCACCATGGACCGGGTCAGCCAGTTCGCGCTGATTGCCGGCCGCGAGGCCATGGCCCAGGCCGGGCTGGGCCACACCGACACCCCCGCCAACCCGCTGGCGCCTGACCGTTTCGGCGTGTCTGTCGGCACCGGGAGCGGCGGCGCAGGCTCCACAGAGTCGGCCTACACCTCCTTGCTGGAACAAAAAGTCGCGCGGCTTCGCCCGATGACGGTGGTGCTGGCCATGAACAACGCCATTGCCGCCCATGCCTCGATGGAGTTCGGCCTCAAGGGCCCGAGCAGCACCGTCTCCAATGCCTGTGCCTCGTCGGCTACTTCTATCGGTGAGGCGTTCCGGCAGATTCGCCATGGCTATGCCGATGCGATGCTGGCCGGCGGCGCCGAGGCGCTGCTGAACCGCGGCACCATCAAGGCCTGGCAGGCGATGCACACATTGGCCAAGCCCCATGCCGATGGCGACGCCACCTCCTGCCGGCCGTTTTCTGCCGACCGCAGCGGTCTGGTGCTGGCCGAAGGCGCGGCCATGCTGGTGCTGGAGGAGTGGGAAAGCGCCCGGCGCCGTGGCGCCAACATCCTTGCAGAGGTCTGTGGCTATGCCTCGACCACCGACGCCCACCACCTGACGCAGCCCGAAGCCCACGGTCAGGCGCGGGCCATGACGCTGGCCCTGGCCGACGCTGGCCTCAACCCCGCCGACATCGGTTACCTCAATGCCCACGGCACGGCCACCGAGGTGGGCGATGTGGTGGAAACCAGCGCCATCCGGCTGGCGTTCGGTGAGGCGGCCAATGACCTCGCCGTGAGCTCCAGCAAGGGCGTGCACGGCCATGCGATGGGTGCAGCCGGTGCCATGGAGTTCATCGCCAGCGTGATGGCGCTGCGGACGGGTCATTTGCCACCCACGGCCTTTTTGAAGACGCCTGATCCGCGCTGCGACCTCGACTACGTGCCGCTCACCGCGCGCCCTGCGCCCGGCCTGCGGGCCGTGATGTCCAATTCGTTTGCGTTTGGCGGCTCCAACGCGGTGCTGATTGCCAAGGCGGCCTGACGACCCCGAGCCCTGGCATGCGCGCGAGCGTCAAGTGGTCGCGCGGATTTTCTTCACCAGCGCCGTAGTCGAGTAACCGTCGACAAATGGAATCGCCAGCGCCTTGCCGCCATGGGCTTTCACCACCGCAGTTTCGGCCAGCGTGTCCATATCGTAGTCGCCGCCCTTGACGAGGATGTCGGGCCGCAGCGCCGAGATCAGCGCCAGCGGCGTGTCTTCGTCAAACCAGGTGACCAGGCTCACCGATTCGAGTGCCGCCATCATCACCGCGCGGTCCTGTTCATTGTTGAGGGGGCGATCCGGGCCTTTGCCCAGCCGCCGGGCTGAGGCATCGGTGTTCAGGGCCAGCACCAGGCTGGCGCCCAGCGCGCGGGCCTGCGCCAGATAGGTCACGTGCCCGCGGTGCAGCACGTCAAACACACCGTTGGTGAACACCACCGGGTGGGGCAGCCGGGCCACCCGGGCCACCGCCTCGGCGGGCGGGGTGATCTTGTCGAGGAAAGCCGGTGGCGCCAGCGTCATCACGCGGCGTGCGGCTTGCCGTCGGTCGTCAGCGCGGCAGCGAGGTCCTTGCCGATGTCCTTGCGGTAGCGGTTCAGCTCCTGCACGCTCTTGAAGCTCTGGTTCAGCAGCAGGCTGAGGTTGTGCAGGATGCGGTCGACGACCTTGCCTTCCCAAACCGCATCGAACTTGATCTGCGTGTCCAGCCAGTGCTCCAGCCACTCGGGGTTGGGCAGGCGGCTCTGGATGGTGTCGCGCGGGAACAGGTTCTTGTTCACGTGCAGATTGGTCGGGTGCAAGGCCTGCGCAGTGCGGCGGGCGCTGGCCATCAGCACCCCGACCTTGGTGAAGGCGGTCTTGGCCTCGTTGCCGAACTTGTTGATCGCGCGTTTCATGTAGCGCAGGTAGGCGCCGCCGTGGCGGGCTTCGTCCTGGCTGAGCTGGGTGTAGATGTGCTTGATGACCGGCTCGGTGTGCCACTCGCTGGCGCGGCGATACCAGTGGTTGAGGCGGATTTCGCCGCAAAAATGCAGCATCAGGGTTTCCAGCGCCGGCGCGGGCTCGAACTCGAAACGCACCTCGTGCAGTTCCTCCTCGGTCGGCACCAGGTCAGGCCGGAAGCGCTTGAGGTACTCCATCAGCACCAGCGAGTGCTTCTGCTCTTCAAAAAACCAGATCGACATAAAGGCGGAAAAATCACTGTCGTCCTTGTTGTCGCGCAGGAACATTTCGGTCGCCGGCAAGGCCGCCCATTCGGTGATGGCATTCATCTTGATGGTCTGCGCCTGCTCGTCGGTGAGCTTGGAGGCGTCAAAACTGGCCCATGGAATGTCCTTGTCCATGTCCCAGCGCACAGATTCGAGTTGTTTGAACAGTTCGGGGTAAAGCATATGAACTCCTTGGCATGCTGAGGTACGCAGATCAAGCCGCCCCGGATGTCTTGCCGGGCCATGCGGGGCTTCAACATCGCTGAAACACGGGGCTGAAACGGTACTTTCCAATTTTAGGCGGCTATTGTGACAACCGGCGAATTACGGGTCATTTGCTGACAAATCGTCCCGTTTCGGGGCTCAATCCCGCGTTTTCCCTTATTCGTTTGAGCCCACCCGATCTGGACCGACCCTGCGCGAGGGCCGTGCCGGTCGAATCTGCACGGCGGAATCTGGCGTATCACCCGACTGCGGCACCGTGATTTGACCGGCCCGGCCCCTGCGTCAGGCGCAACGCCCTCAGAATGCAGCACACCCATGCAGAACACCCTGAAACTCTGAACCGCTGGATCAGCACCCTGCCCCCACGAAGGAACACACCATGACCCGATCGACTTCCACACGGCACCTGCTCGCCATCGCCTGCACCAGCCTCGCAGCACTGTCGCCAGTGGCACATTCGGCCACGCCGGCCGCACCGGCAGCGGGCGCAGCCGTCAACGCAGCCCCGGCGGCCTGCCCGCCGCTGTTGCAGAAAACCTTTCCGCGGCTGCAGGATGAAAAGCCCCAGTCGCTGTGCCAGTACAGCGGCAAGGTGGTGGTGGTGGTCAACACCGCCAGTTTCTGCGGGTTCACATCCCAGTACAAGGGGCTGGAGGACCTGTATTCCCGATACAAGGACCGTGGTCTGGTGGTGCTGGGCTTTCCCTCCAACGACTTTTCCCAGGAAGGCGGCAGCAACAAGGAGATTGCCGATTTTTGCGAAAACACCTTTGGCGTGAAATTCCCGATGTTCACCAAGACCGCGGTGACCGGCAAGGACGCCAATCCGCTGTTCCGGCAACTGGCCGAGAAGTCGGGCACCAGCCCGAAGTGGAACTTCTACAAATACGTGATTGCGCGCGACGGCACCCGGGTGGCGAGTTTCAACTCCATGACGGAACCGGGCAGCAAGACCTTTATCGCCGAAGTCGAGAAACAACTGGCCGTCCGCCAGTAAAGTGCTGGACACCGCTGGACACCGCTGGCCCCGGGCAGCCCGGAATGGCGACCGGGTGCTTTGCAAGAAAATTACCGATCAGTCGCGAATTGACTTTTCGGTAATTTTTCCATTATCATGGGTCGAGCACAGCGCACACCCCGAGGGGTGAGGGCGCCGGAAGGCGGGTCGGAAGGCCTGCTCCTCTTTTTTCCACAGGCCACCCACCTGAATTTCATGGGCCTCAGCATGCGCACAGGGAACGTTAACAAAAATTTACCTGCCCAGTCACCGGTCCTCCGGGAACTCGCGGCATCGGTGCGCGCTCCAATCGGGGTGAAAAACGCCAGCGCATGCGCCGGGCATTTCAAAAGAATCGGTTTCATTGTTGCGAAGTCTTCCAGTTCTCCAAGGTCTGGATGCAATCCCGGGGCGCTCCTCCTCCTCCCTCCCTCCCTCGTTCGCGCCGGGGCGCTTCGCAGCATCTTTGTATTCGGTCCCCATGAGGCTTCATCGGGACGATTCGCCAGAGGGCCGTTGGCATGAGCCACACTGGTCTTCGCGTCGCGGTTGTCGGGTCCGGCATTTCGGGCCTGGCCGCCGCCCACACGCTTCAAGGGCTGGCCGACGTCACCCTGTTTGAAGCGGGTGACTACTTCGGCGGTCACACCCACACGGTAGACGTCACCCTGCCCACGGCAAACGGCCCCGTCACCCACGGCGTGGACACCGGTTTTCTGGTCTTCAACGAGCGGACCTACCCGAACCTCATCAACTTGTTTGCCGAGCTGGACGTGAAGACGGCCAAATCGGACATGTCGTTTTCCGTCAAGGTGCCGGATGCACTGGCCGGCCAGGGGCTGGAGTGGAGCGGCTCCAGCCTGAACACCGTGTTTGCCCAGCGCAGCAACCTGACGCACTGGCCTTTTCTGCGCATGCTGGGCGAAATCGTCCGCTTCAACCGCATCACCACGCGTCTGGCCAAATCGGGCGCTGACGCCGATATGATGCAGCCGCTGGGCGACTTCCTGCGCTCGCGCAAGTTCTCGAACGAGTTCCGTGACTGGTACTTTCTGCCGATGATGGGTTGCATCTGGTCCTGCCCGACCGACCAGATGCTGCAGTTCCCGGTGGCCACCATGATCCGCTTCTGCCACAACCACGGCCTGATCCAGATCACCGACCGGCCCCAGTGGTGGACGGTGCAGGGCGGCGCGAGGCATTACGTCGAGAAGATCATCGCCAACATTCCCGACAAGCGCCTGAACACACCGGTGCAGCTCATCGAGCGCGACGCCGATGGCGTGCGTGTGGTCACCGAAGGCCGGGCCGAACGCTTCGACAAGGTGGTGATGGCCGCCCACTCGGACGAGTCGCTGAAAATGCTGCGCGCACCCAGCGAAGCCGAGGCCGAGGTGCTGGGCGCCATCCGCTACCAGCCCAACCGCGCGGTGCTGCACACCGACGCCTCGGTGCTGCCCAGCCGCAAGCTGGCATGGGCTGCATGGAACTACGAGCGCGCCGAGAACACCGACCGCGAATCAGCCCGGGTGTGTCTGCACTACCTGCTGAACATGCTGCAGCCACTGCCCTTTACCCAGCCGGTGGTCGTGTCGCTGAATCCGGTGCGCGAGATCGAGCGTAAACACATCATGGGCGAATTTGACTACGCACATCCGGTGTTTGATCTGGACGCCATTCGCGCCCAGCAGCAGCTGGGCGACCTGCAAGGCATGCAGCACACCTATTTCTGCGGCGCCTGGACCGGCTACGGCTTTCACGAAGACGGACTCAAGTCCGGGCTGCAGGCCGCGCGCCTCTTGCTCACAGCCGCCAAGGCAGGCGCATGACCACGCCGGGCAGCGCCTTCACCACCGCCCAGCCGCTGATCGGCTTTGGCCAGGTGCGCCACACCCGGCTCAAGCCTGCCCGCAACGCCTTCAATTACCCGACCTATTTCCTGATGCTGCCGATGCGCAGCCTTCACCGGCCCACCGATACGGAGCCCGCCACACGCAGCACGCTGGCGCACAACCGCCCCGCAGCGCTGAGCTTCTTCGACCGTGACCATGGCGACGGCAGCGACAACGCCCTGCAATGGCTGGACCGCCTGCTGCTGCGCGAAGGCGTGGAAGACGCGCTGGGCGAAGTCTGGCTGCACACCTATCCGCGCGTGCTGGGCTACACCTTCAAACCGGTGAGCTTCTGGTACTGCCACCGCACCGACGGCACGCTGCGCGCCATCGTGGTGGAAGTCAACAACACCTTTGGCGAGCGCCATTGCTACCTGCTCGACGAGCCGCAGTACGGCCAGGAGCTGACTGCCGACAAGGTATTTCACGTCTCGCCTTTCTGCACGCTGGAAGGCGGCTACCGCTTCCGCTTTCTGCACATCGACAACGATGGCCTGAAGAAAACCGTGGCGCGCATCGACTACGACGACGCCGAAGGTCCGCTGCTGGAAACCAGCGTCAGCGGTACGCTCGAACCCGTCACCGCCGCCAGCCTGCGAAAGGCCCTGTGGAGCTACCCGGCCATGATGTTCGGCGTGATCGGCCGCATCCACTGGCAGGCCTTCAAGCTGTGGTGCAAGCGTGTGCCCTTTATCCGTAAACCCAAGCCCCCTGAAATCTTCGTGACGCGATGAACACATTGAACAACTCCTCCGCATCCCAGGGCTTTGCCATTCCCGGCGACGCTCCCAGCGCCGCCCGCACCGCGCTCAAGCTGCTGCTGCGCCTGAAACACGGCACGCTGACCGTGCAACTGCCCGACGGCTCGCTGCAGCGCTTCGGCTCAGGCGAAGCGCCGATGGCCAGCCTGCACCTGCACAACTGGAATGTGTGCAGTGCAGCGCTGCGCTCGGGCGACATCGGTTTTGCGGAAAGCTATATTGCCGGTGACTGGACCACCCCGCACCTGACGGACCTGCTCGAAGTGTTCCTTGTGAACCGCAAGGAAGTCGAGGATGTGATTTACGGCAGCTGGCTGGGCCGTCTGGCCTACCGCATCAAGCACCTGCTGAACCGCAACACCAAAACCAACAGCCAGAAGAACATTCACGCCCACTATGACCTGGGCAATGCGTTTTACGAGCTGTGGCTCGACGGCACGATGAACTACTCGTCGGCCATCTTCGAGACACCCGAGACCTCGATGAAAGACGCGCAGCTGGCCAAGGTGCGCCGCGCACTCAACATGGCTGGCGTGAAGCCGGGCGACCGCGTGCTGGAAATCGGCTGTGGCTGGGGCGCGCTGGCCGAGATGGCCACCACCGAATTCAAGGCCTCGCTGGTCGGCGTGACGCTGAGCACCGAGCAGCTGGCCTGGGCCCAGGCGCGAATGGAACGCGTCGGCTCCGCAGCCAGTGCTGATTTGCGATTGCAGGATTACCGCGACATCGGCAAGACCACGGTCGATGCGCGGTTTGACGCGATCTGCTCCATCGAGATGATTGAAGCCGTGGGCCGCGAGTACTGGCCGGAGTACTTCCAGACCGTGTCGCGCCTGCTCAAGCCGGGCGGCCACGCCTGCATCCAGAGCATCGTGATTGCCGACGAGCTGTTCGAGCGCTACATCGGCTCCACCGACTTCATCCAGCAGTACATCTTCCCGGGCGGTTGCCTGCCCAGCCCGACGCAGTTCAGGGCGCAGGCGGCAGCGGCCGGTTTTGATGTGGTTGACGAGTTTTCGTTCGGGCAGGACTACGCGCACACGCTCAAGCTGTGGCGCGAGGATTTCCTGGCCCAAGAGTCACGGGTGCTCCAACTCGGGTTTGACAAAAGGTTCATACGCATATGGGAGTTCTATCTGGCCTACTGCGAAGCCGCTTTCGCGCAAGCCAACACCAACGTGATGCAGTTCACCCTGCGCAAGCGCTGACCGCCGCTGGCGGTTCACCACGGCTAGCGGCCCTGCTGCTGGCCTGCTCGCTTGCGGGCACAGCCGCGGCGCAGAGCCAACCGGCCAGTGCCAATACAACGCCAGCCACCACGGTGGCCAGCAGCGAGCCCACGAGCGCACCGGCTTCTGCCGACTTCCGCCCCGAGCTGAAGGACGCCCTGCCCAAAGCACAGCTGCTGGGCAAGTCGCGTCTCACGGTGTGGGGGTTCCAGGTGTACGACGCGCGCCTGTGGGCGCCTGCCGGTTTTGGCCCGACCAGCTACACCAGCCAGCCGCTGGCGCTGGAGCTGGACTACCTGCGCGCCTTTGACGCGGTGGACGTGGCCGACCGCTCCATCAAGGAGATGCGTCGCAGCGTGAACATCACCGACGCGCAGGCCGCCAAATGGACGGCCGAGATGCTGCGCGTGATCCCCAATGTGAAGAAGGGCGACCGCATCCTGGGCGTGCACCAGCCGGGTGTGGGCGCGTCGTTCTGGGTCAATGGCAAGCCGAACGGCGAGATCCGTGACGCCGAATTTGCCAAGCTGTTCTTCGGCATCTGGCTCTCGCCGAAAACCTCAGAGCCCAAGCTGCGCGATGCCCTGCTCGCAGGGGCAGGCGGGTGACCTCTCCGCCAGCGTCCACGGCGGCATCGTCGGCAGAACCGCAGGCCTTCACCACACGCAACGGTTTTGCGTATGGCCTGCTGGGTCTGCCGCTGGCCTTTGTGGCACTGCCGCTGTATGTGATCCTGCCCAACCACTATGCGCGTGAGTTCGGCGTGCCGCTGGCCACGCTGGGCGCGATCCTGCTCGGTGCGCGACTGTTCGATGCCTTCATTGACCCGCTGCTCGGCCGCCTGAGCGACCGGCTGTTCGCACGCTCACCGGGCGCGGTGCTGGCGCTGGGCGCGGCGGCGGCGCTGGCGCTGGCGCTGGGTTTTGCGCTGCTGTTTTTTCCGCTGGTGCGGGAGCCCACGGCGCTGATTGTCTGGGCCACCGTGATGCTGGTGCTGACCTATGTGGGCTACAGCGCCTTGAGCGTGTCGCACCAGTCGTGGGGGGCGATGCTGGGCGGTAACGAGGCCCAGCGTAGCCGCATCGTCGCGTGGCGCGAAGGCCTGGGCCTGGTGGGCGTGGTGATGGCTTCCGTCACGCCAGTGGCACTGGGTCTGCCGGCCACCACGGGTCTCTTTTTCGTCATGCTGGCGCTGGGCTGGGTGGCATGGACGCGGGCCGTGAAGCCGCGGGCACAGCCGGTCACGACACAGCCGGTGACGACCCACGCAGTGCGCTCGCCCCTGTGGCTGCCCTTCCGCTCGAAAGATTTCCGCCGCCTGCTGGCGGTCTTCATGCTCAACGGCATCGCCAGCGCCGTACCAGCCACGCTGGTGCTGTTTTTCATCCAGGACCGGCTGCAGGCACCTGCTGCCATGGAGCCAGCCTTTCTGGGCAGCTACTTTTTGTGTGCGGCGCTGTCGATCCCGCTGTGGCTGGCCGTGGTCAAGCGCATCGGACTGGCCCGCACTTGGCTGATCGGCATGTTTCTGGCGATTGCGGTGTTCGCGTGGGCGACTCAGCTGGGCGCCGGAGACACGCTCGCCTTTGTGGTGGTCTGCGCGCTGTCTGGCGTCGCGCTGGGGACCGACTTGGCGCTGCCCGGCGCCATGCTGGCCGGCGTGATCCAGGCCAATGGCCAGTCGGGCCAGTCGGAAGGCGCCTACTTCGGCTGGTGGAATTTCGCCACCAAACTCAACCTCGCGCTGGCAGCCGGTCTGGCGCTGCCGCTGCTGGGGGTGTTCGGTTACGCGCCCGGCGTGCGCGACGCTGCCGCGCTTGACGCGCTGGTCATTGCCTACTGCGTGTTGCCGTGTGCGCTCAAGCTCGGCGCCACGGCGGGTCTGTACTTCTTCATCATCCAACCCTCCAAAGGTGTTTCCCCATGATCTCCATCCTGCGACGCCCGCTGGCCGCGCTTTCGGCTGTCACCCTGTCACTGGCACTGCTGGCCGGTTGCGCCGGCCCCCAGATCACCGACTACGCCGCCGAGAAACCGGTGCTCGACATGCGCCAGTACTTCAACGGCACGCTGGACGCCTACGGCGTGTTCACCGACCGCTCGGGCAAGGTCGTCAAGCGTTTCACCGTGGTGATGAAGTGCACATGGCAGGGCCCGCCCGGCGCAGAAACCGGCGTGCTCGACGAAGACTTCACCTACTCGGACGGCACCAAGAGCCGTCGCGTCTGGACCCTCAAGCGCCAGCCGGACGGCCGCTACACCGGCACGGCGGACGACGTGGTGGGCGAGGCCAGCGGCCAGGAAAAAGGCAACGCCTTCCGCTGGGGCTACACCCTGCAACTGCCAGTCGATGGCCGCATCGTGGAAGTCCAGTTCGACGACTGGATGTACCTGATGGATGACAAGGTCATGCTGAACAAGGCCGAGATGAGCAAGTTCGGCTTCAAGCTGGGCGAGGTCACGCTGTCCTTCGTCAAACGCTGAACGGACATCGCCATGTCACTCAACCCCCTCATCTCCGACTGGCACGGCAAGACCGTGTGGCTGGTCGGCGCCTCCAGCGGCATCGGTGAGGCCACCGCCCACGCCCTGCACCAGCGCGGCGCCCGCGTGGTGGTGTCGGCGCGCAAAGCCGAGGCCTTGAACGCTTTCGTGCAAGCCCATCCGGGCGCGGAGGCCCTGCCACTCGATGTGACCGACTGCGCTGCCGTGCAGGCCGCCGCCGACACGCTGCGCAGCAAGGGGCCACTGGACCTGGTGCTGTACTGCGCCGGTTACTACAAGGAGCAGCGCGCCACCCAGTACGACCTGGCCGACATGCTGCGCCACAACGATGTGAACTACAACGGCGCGCTTTATGTGCTGCAGGCGGTGCTACCGGAATTTCTGGCGCGGCGCTCGGGCCACATCAGCCTGATCAGCAGCGTGGCAGGCTACCGCGGCCTGCCCAAAAGCCTGGCCTACGGCCCGACAAAAGCCGCACTGATCAATCTGGCCGAAACCCTGTATGTGGATCTGGAAGACAGCGGTATCGGCGTCAGCCTGATCTGCCCCGGTTTCGTCGAAACGCCGCTGACGGCGCAGAATGAATTCACCATGCCGGGGTTGATCAAGCCCGCACAGGCGGCCGAGGAAATCCTCAAAGGCTGGGCGCAGGGGCAGTTTGAAATCCACTTCCCCAAACGCTTCACGCTCTGGATGAAGACACTGGCCTTGCTGCCCAGCGCGCTGTATTTCCCGGTGATCCGAAAGTTCACCGGCCTGTGAACAGCGCCATGCACGAACCGGAAGCAACCACTACACCGACCACACCCGCCGCCCACGCCCGGGTGGAGCGGCTGATCCGCTTCTTTGAAAGCCTGTCACCGCAGCGGCTGGGCGAACTGGGCAGCATCTACACGCCGAACGCCTACTTCAAGGACCCGTTCAACGAGGTGCGCGGGCTGGCGGAGATCCGGGCGATCTTCGAGCACATGTATGTGGCGCTGGAGAAGCCCTGCTTTGTGGTGACCGGCACGGTGGCGCAGGACGATGAATGCTTTGTGACCTGGAACTTCGAGTTCCGCATGAAAGCCTGGGACCGCCAGACGCTGCAAACGATTCGCGGCACCTCACACCTGAAGTTCACCACCGACGGGTTGGTCGATTACCACCGCGACTACTGGGATGCGGCTGAAGAGCTGTATGAAAAGCTGCCGGTGGTGGGCAGCCTGATGCGCTGGCTGAAAAAGCGCGCCAACTCATAGCGCTCTCCAGCGAGCGCGGCTGACCGATCTACCAGTCTGCCGCTTGACTTGTATTTCTCTGACCCCGCGGCGGAGTCGCAGCGACAGCCGGGCTAGGCCGGCTGTGTCTCGATGAAGCTCGGGCGCTGCGCCAGCTTTTCCTGCAGTTTGGCCAGATTGGGATAGGTCTCACGCCAGTTGATCTGGGCAAAACGCAGGTCCAAGTAGCTGAGCGCGCAGCCGACCGCCACATCCGACAGGCTGAAGTGGATGCCGCTGCAGAAGTTCTTGTCGCCCAAACCGGTACTCATGGCCTTGAGCGAGAGGTCAATCTTGGACATCTGCCGGGCAATCCAGGCCTTGCTGCGCTCCTTGTCGCTGCGGCCGGCCCAGGTGGCTTCCAGCCGGGCCAGGATGGCGGCGTCAATCAGGCCGTCCGACAGCGCTTCCCAGGTCTTGACCTCGGCGCGCTCACGCCCCTGGGTGGGAATCAGTTTGCCCACAGGCGACAGGGTGTCGAGGTACTCGACGATCACGCGGGAGTCGAACACGGCCTCACCGCCTTCCATCACCAGACAGGGCACTTTGCCCAGCGGGTTGGACGCATGGATGGTGGTGTTGGCGGCCCAGACGTCTTCCAGGATGAACTGGTAGTCCAGTTTTTTCTCGGCCATCACGATGCGTACTTTGCGCACGTAGGGGCTGGTGGCGGATCCGATGAGTTTCATGGTGGGAGTGAGGTCGTGGTCCGAAGGAAATGCATTCTATAGAGTAAGCCCCATACCCTGCTGACAGCCCCTGCTGACAGCCGGGCCGACAAATCGCACGCCCTACAATTGCGCCATGAGCTTTTCCACCATCAATGCGCTGTCACCGCTGGACGGCCGCTACGCCGGCAAACTGAGCCAGTTGCGCCCCCTGATGTCCGAACAGGGCTATATGCACCGCCGGGTCCAGGTCGAAATCGCCTGGTTTATCGCGCTGTCTGACGCCAAGTTCGCTGAATTCAAGCCGCTCAGCCCCGGAGCGCGCACTTACCTTCTGGGTCTGGTGAAGAACTTCTCCGAGGCCGACGCCACCGCCATCAAGGAAATCGAGAAGACCACCAACCACGACGTCAAGGCGGTCGAGTACTGGATCAAGTCCAAATTCGAGGCCCGGCCCGAGCTGCAGGCGGCCAGCGAGTTCGTGCACTTTGCCTGCACCAGCGAAGACATCAACAACACCAGCCACGCCCTGCAGCTCAAGAGCAGCCGCGACCTGGTGCTCTTGCCAGTGCTGGACAAGGTGATCGGCCAGCTGCGCGACATGGCTCACGCCTTCGCCGATGAGCCCATGCTCAGCCGCACCCACGGCCAGACTGCCAGCCCCACCACGGTGGGCAAGGAAATCGCCAACGTGGTGGTGCGGCTGGCCAACGCGCGCGACCGCATTGCCGCCATCAAGCTGATGGGCAAGATGAATGGCGCGGTCGGCAACTACAACGCCCACCTCTCCGCCTGGCCCGACTTTGACTGGGAAACCTTCAGCCGCGGCGTGATTGAGACCCCGGAGCCGTTGGGCCTGGGCCTGACCTTCCAGCCCTACAGCATCCAGATCGAGCCGCACGATTACATGGCCGAACTGTTTGATGCCGTGGCGCGCACCAACACCATCCTGATCGACCTGGCGCGCGACATCTGGGGCTATGTCAGCGTGGGCTACTTCAAGCAGCGGCTGAAAGAAGGCGAAATCGGTTCGTCGACCATGCCGCACAAGGTCAACCCGATCGACTTTGAAAACGCCGAGGGCAACCTGGGCCTGGCCAACGCACTGCTGCGGCACCTGAGCGAAAAACTGCCGATTTCGCGCTGGCAGCGCGACCTGACCGATTCGACCGTGCTGCGCAACATGGGCGTGGCGCTGGGCTACGCGGTGCTGGCCTATCACTCCCTTAGCACCGGCCTCGGCAAGCTGGAGCTCAACCGCGAGGCACTCAGTGACGACCTCAATGCCTCATGGGAAGTGCTGGCCGAACCCATACAGACCGTGATGCGCCGCTACGGTGTGCAGGGCGCGTACGAAAAGCTCAAGGAAGTCACACGCGGCAAAACCGTGAAGGCCGAAGACCTGCACGCACTGATCCGCTCGCTGGAGATTCCTGATTCAGAAAAAGAGCGCCTGCTGGCCATGACGCCGGCCAGTTACACCGGCTTGGCGTCCGTGCTGGCCAAAAGAGTCTGATCCGTAGGGCCCCCACGGTCGCTCGCTTCGCGTAGCTCCCTGCCCCCCGTGGGGGCCGTTCGCCTGTGGCCCGGCAAAGCCGGTTCCACGGCTCTGCTGGCCTAAATACCCACCCAAGTCGCCCAATAAATCCCGTTCGCACTTAGCTTGTCGAAGGGTGTGCCCGATGAGGTTCCGTTGGTCCTGAGGCATCGAACAACGCGTCTGAAATCAGGTGCCAGCAGGCATGTCAGCACCGCAGTGCCAGCACTGGTCGAACCCGCCTTCTACCTGCTCGCCGCAGGCGCACAGCCAGTGGCGCTGGGGCCGGTTTTGCAGCGCCTCCAGCAAGGCTTTGGCCTGGGTTTCGTGCTCGCGGTGGGTCAGCCACACCTCGGGTTGGCATTGATCGGGCGGCAACTCACCGGCGACGCTGCCCAGAAAGTAACGCTGCACGCTGGCGGCCATGCCGGCTTGGGTGAGCGCGTCGGCCCACAGCGCGGCAATGGCGATGTTGGGAGCGCGGGTCAGCCGGATCATCGGAGGGCCCGAAACCGTCAGCGGTCAGCGCCGGACTTTTCAAGCGCGCGATCGGCGTAGCGGCCGAAGCGCCAGGCCGTCGCCTCCTGCGTGATGCGGCGCCAGGTGCCGCGTTTTTCGGCAGGCGTCATTTCGGGCCAGTGCTGCACTTCGTCAAAGGTGCGGCCACAGCCCTTGCACAGCGCGTCGCCCTGGCTGGTGGAGCAGATGGCGATGCAGGGGGTGTCGGCGGTGGTGTCGTACCAGGCGCGCCAAGCGGCCATGGCCTTGGGCGGAAAGCTCTTCTCGTCGGCTTCGTCCTCGTGATAGAAGACCAGCAGCGCATACACCTCGGCGAGGGCGCGCAACTCGGGCGCCAGTGTGACGCCATCCGGTGACGGCTTTTTCTCGCGCCAATAGTTGATGGCGGCTTCAATGTCGGTGATGTGGATGCCAGGCATGGAACGAACAGGAAAGGGACAGAAATCTGGAAAGACCACCGCCATCAGGCATGGCGGAAGCGCAAATGGGTTTGCTGGCCGGGCCGCCCATTATGGGCCAGCGGTCCGTGGGCGACAGTGCGGTACAGCCATACCCCCGCCACTACGGACTACGGCGAGCACCGCACAGGGCGCGGGTATGTCTGGTTCCAGCCGGCCATCGTTACCCAAAACGATGGGAATCAAGCCTTCGTTTGCAAAATTACCGGTTTTGCTGTCAAATTACGGGCTTGAAGGGGAGTAACTCCCCCGATGTGCCCTGCGATCCGATTCGCAGTTTCACGGCCACATCGGTACAACAAGTCGTCAATACGAAGTTTGCACTTCCGGCTTGTTGGACATGCGGCAGCGCTGCATGTTGAGCCAGACCTTCGATTCAAAGCCTGAGCAGGCTTGATCGAGGCGTCCCGGCACCATTTTTTGCGTACCGCACTCCATCATTGCCTGTCAGGCTTTTCTGATCGGGACATCCATTTCCGGATTCCCGCGCCGATACCTGACCTGGAGCATGAACGTGGAATTGTTTTCAACCGCCTGGTGGTCTGCCTTGCTGGCCATCATCCTGATAGACCTGGTGCTCGCTGGCGACAACGCCATCGTGATCGCACTGGCGTCGCGCAACCTGCCGCCTCACCTGCAAAAAAAAGCCATCGCCTGGGGCACGGTCGGCGCGATTGCCGTCCGCTCGGTGATGACCGTCGGCGTGGTGTGGCTGCTCAAGATTCCCGGGCTGATGCTGGTGGGCGGACTGGGCCTGCTGTGGATCGCCTACAAGCTGCTTGCGGACCAGGACGACGGCCACCATGACGGCCCGGTCGCCACCACGTTCTGGGGCGCGATGAAAACCATCATCGTGGCTGACGCGCTGATGGGCATCGATAACGTGCTGGCCGTGGCCGGTGCGGCGCACGGCTCGTTTGATCTGGTCATCATCGGCCTGCTCGTCAGCGTGCCGATTGTGGTGTTCGGCAGCACCGTGGTGCTCAAGCTGGTGGAGCGCTTCCCGGTCATCATTCAACTGGGTGCCGCCGTGCTGGCCTTCACCGCCGCCAAGATGGTGGTGGGCGAGCCGCTGCTGGATCCGGTGTACGGAGGTCCCGACACGCCGGCCTCTGCCCAGACCTTGCAGACCATCGCACAGTGGGCGACTTACGTGGTGGCCGTGGTTGGTGTGCTGGGCGCCGGCTGGCTGGTCACGCGGCGCCAGAAGGGTGCTGGCGCCGAAGCCGCCGTGACGACCTGAGCCGGCACGGCCCTGCTGCAACGCAATTCGCCTAAGAGCCTGCCGTGGACAACATCATTGTGTACGTGGACGATGCAGACTGCGCCCGGCAGTGCCTGCGGGCGGTGCTGGACAGTCTGGCGAATGGAGATGGAAAAGGAACCGGGCCTTCGGGCCCTCCGCGCCCGCCCCGGCGCTGGATCCTGCTGGGGTGCGCGCCCCGCGTCACGCACCGCGCCAGCAAATGGGTGACCAACAGCGCCCGCGAGAGCTGGCGCGGCCGATGGGCAGACCGGCTGTTTGCTCAACTGACTCCCTTGCTGGAAGGTGGCGGCAATGAAGTGATCACCCAGTTGGCGCAATCCACACTGGGCAGCCAGACCGAAGCGTTGATGCGCCAGTTTGGCGCAGCACGGCTGGTGGATGCGAGACGCCCAAGAGCCGCCGAAGAGCGATCGGAAAGCACCACACCGGGCCCCGGAATCACCCCTGTCCACGGCCAGCCGGGTGGTATTCTCTGACCATGAAACTCATCACCTCCTGGCTCCTGAGTGCGGCCGCCCTGCTGGCCGTGGCCTACCTGTACAGCGGTGTCACGGTGACCAGCTTCACCAGCGCGCTGCTGGCTGCTGCGGTGCTGGGCGCACTGAACATGATCGTGCGGCCCCTGCTGGTGCTGCTCACGCTGCCCGTCACAGTGGTGACGCTGGGGCTGTTTCTTTTCATCATCAACGCCCTGATGTTCTGGGCGGCTGCCAGCCTGGTCAGTGGCCTGAATGTCGCCGGCTTTGGGGCGGCGCTGATCGGTTCGCTGATCTACTCGGTGCTGCAGCTAGCGATCGACTTTCTCCTGGAGCGCCTGTTCCTTGATAAGTGACTCGAGCTGCCGCGCACGCGTGTCAATAATCGAGCCCTCCACAAAATCCGCACTGGCCGGGTTGCTGCGCATCATGGCCTGCGCAGCCTTGAGACGGTCCAGCGCGGCGGGGTAGTCCAGCTGGGCCGCGCGGCTTTCAGCCTCGGCCCGGATCGCCCGGACCGCCTGACCCTGGTTGCCATAGGCTGTGGCCAGCAGCTGCCAGGCCTGCGCATCCCTCGGGTTGGCCGTCACCCAGGTTTGCAGCTTGCCCGAAACTTCCGGCGCCCGTTGTGAGGCCAGCAGCGCACGCGCCAGCACCAGGACCTCGGCACGGTTGCTGGCACTGGCAAAGCGGGCCGACGAAGCCAGGGCCGCCGGCGTTCCGGCCTGCAGGTCGATCTCGATGGCCAGCAGGTCCAGCGCATCACTGGCACGCGGGACACCCACCGCAAACGGCCGCAGCGCACCCATGAAAGTCCGTGCGCCCGCGAAGTCGCGCAGTTGCATTGATGCGAGTGCCGCAGCGTACAGGGTGCCCACATCGCGCACGTTGTCGGCGCTGGCAGGCGTCTGCGGCGCCGCCAGTGGCAACGGCCGGCGCTGCGCCTCGGCCAGCATGGAACGCAGGCCGTCCACCCCCGGCGCAGCGAGCACGCGCGCCCGGGCGGCCATCATCGCGTGCAGCACACGTGACTGGCTTTGGGCCAGTTCCTTCTGCGCCGTCGGCTGTGGCGCCTCGGATGCAGCTAGTTGCACGCGCGACTGGGCCTCGGCAATGCGCTGCGTGTTGAGCGGGTGGGAGCGCAGGTAGGGAAACGCGCCGTTGTCGTTCAGGCGCGAGGCCTGTTGCAGCTTCTCGAACATGCTGGCAACGCCGCGACTTTCAAAACCGGCATCGGTCATTACGCCAAAGCCGATGCGGTCGGCTTCACGCTCCATGTCGCGCGAGAAATTGAGCTGGTTCTGCGCCAGTGCCGCCTGCCCACCGACGATGGCGGCATTGCCGACCTCGGCATTCTTGCCTGCCGCCAGAACGCCAAGAATCATGGCGGCAATCACCAGCGGTGTCTGCCTGGACTGCTGCGTCATCAGCCGCGCGATGTGGCGCTGTGTCACGTGGGTCAGTTCGTGGCCGAGCACCGCAGCCAGTTCATCCACGTTGCTGACCGTGCCGATCAGGCCAAGATGCAGGCCGAAGTAGCCACCTGGCAACGCAAACGCATTGACACTGCGGTCGCGCACCAGAAACATCTCCCAGGCAAAGCGCTCATCCAATTCGGCATTCAGCTCGCCGCGCGCCCGGGCAGCGGCCATCAGCGGCTGCCAGATGCCCTGCACGTAATCAACCAGCACCGGATCGTCCACGTAATCCGGATCGCGGTAGACGCTGACGGCGATCCGGTCGCCGATGCGCCGCTCCTTCAGCACGCTCAGGTCAGAGCTTTCCCCCAAGGAGGGCAGCGATCCGCTGTTGGTATTGGGTGCCTGGGCCTGCGACAGGGCCGAGGACGACAACCACACCATCGCCGACAGCACGGCCACGGACAAAGCTCGCCGCGCGGGTCGGGGCTGGCCGCTGGAAGGGCTGAACCGACGGGGGCGGTTGAAGGAATCAGAAGGAATCAATCGGAACAAAAGCAATGACCTCCGCAGTTTGGGTGTCGAGCAGAACCGTCCAGAAGCTCAGCCGGGAAGCCAAGGGAATGAAACCGATGGCGCTGTCAAGTCGGCCCTCACGGCGGGGCTTCAGCGCCTCGTCAATGTCAGCTGCCTGCTGGGGGAACCGCGCCTTGAGCTCCGTCAGTGGGCGCATTTCGGCAAGCACCTGCGGTTTGGCCGCCTCGTAACTCTGCCACAGTTCCGGCCGGCTCCCGATGTCGATGCCGGCCATGGCCTCCATCGTGACATTGAGTTTCTCCTGGTCGTTGTGGAAGCCCCGCACCGACAGCAGCGTCGGGCCGGTCAGAGGCAGGGAGCGCAGACGCTCGGGCGCCTGGCCCAGCAGCTGCGGCGGGACATCAACCGCATGCACCACGCGGAAGCGGTCGATCTCGAAGACCAGATGCACCGGGCGCGCCGCAGCGACCGTCCACAGGCCATAAAACAGGGCGCCCAGTTGCAGCAGGCCGATCACGACCAGGTCGCGTCTGAGCACACGCCACGGCTTTCTGGTGTCAAAAATGGCCAGTGTCAGCAGGGGCCCCATCACCACATCCACTGTGACGACCAGCCAGAAAAGATCCCGCCCGCCGGAAATTTCGCGGTACGGATAGGGATACCAGAGTCCGAATACCAGAGCCGCAGCAAAAGCCGCCACCGCCAGGCTGATCGTCAGGTGAATTCCAGAGGCTCGGCACCGCGCCTTCCAGGAATGCTCGTTGGTCCACATGGTCTTATGATGCTGGATGGTTGTAAATGTTCTGTAACAGCATGGTTTCTCAGTCACCACTCACCCACTTCGACAGCCAGGGCATGGCGCACATGGTGGACGTCAGCGCCAAGGCAGCGACCCACCGCATCGCCGTTGCACAGGGCCGCATCCTGATGGGTCCGCCTACCTTGGCCGTGATCCTGGGCGGATCGGCCAAAAAGGGCGATGTGCTGGGCATTGCGCGCATCGCAGGGATCATGGCGACCAAGAAAACCAGCGACTTGATCCCGCTGTGCCACCCCCTGGCGCTCACACGGGCCACTGTTGAATTTTCCATCGACGAGCCAAACGCTGCAATCACCTGCCGCGCCACGGCAGAGACTGTCGGCCCGACTGGCGTCGAGATGGAAGCGCTCACCGCCGTCCAGATCGCCCTGCTTACCATCTACGACATGTGCAAGGCGATGGACCGGGGCATGACGATCACCGACGTCAAGTTGCTGGAAAAGCACGGCGGCAAATCGGGCAGCTTCACCAGCGCCTGAGCGGCAGCAGGGAAGGGAAGGGCAGCCCTGTCGGCCCTACTGCGGTGGCTGCGCCGCCGGCATGGCCACTGTGCGTTGCCAGCGGGCGTAGTCTTGCGGGAACGCAGCCCGGTAACGCGCCAGATGCATCAGCGCCTCGTCATCGCGCCCCAGCATGACGGCGCTTTCGATGAGCTTTTCGATCACGCGGGGCTCCGGCGAAAAATGCAGCAGGGCTTGGGCGGTATCAAATGTCCAGCGGGCATTGTCCGGCGCCAAGGGCGTGATGCTCAGCTCGGCAAAACGCACCTGGTCCATGAACAGCCGGGTGTCACGGATCCTGTTCACGGTATCGGTTTGATACGCCGCGTCGCGTTGCTGCTCCGGCAGGTAAATCTGGCGGACGCGGCGATAGTCCAGGGCAGCCAGCACCAACGCAGTCAACACGGCCGCCGAAGCGACGCCCGAGAACAGCAAGACCTGTGGCGACACGGGCGGGTCTGACGAGTCTGGTGAGTCTGGCGAAAGCGACGCAGGGCCTGGACTGGATCGCCACAGCAGCAGCACACAGAGCCCCACGGTCATCTGGAACGGTCCATACCAGAGCGGGTATTCGAGCAGGCTGTGCAGCGCCAACACCGCCAGCACGCCCCAGGCCATCTGGCGGGCCGGGCAGGTTTCCCGCCAGGGGCGGGCGCGCACCACGAGACAGCTGCAAGCCCCGCAGACCACCATCGCCACCGGAATACCCAGCTCAACGGCGAGGTGAAGCGGCAGGTTGTGCGCATTGCCCAAGATTTCGCAAAACCGTGGCTCAGCGTACAACACCATGTAGTGCGCATAGTCCAGCTCGCCCCAGCCCCACCCGAACAATGGCCGCAGACTGATCAGGTGCAGGACGTTGGACCACAGGGTCAAGCGGCTCACGCACACGGCGTCGCCCGCACGGAAGCGGGCCGCAGCCCCGTTGTTGAAGGGGTCCAGTCCCGCCAGCCACGGCAGCAAGAAGGACGCAGCCACATAGCCCATCACCGCGGCGACCATCACCCACCGGCTGCGTGGCTGCTGCCACCCACCCCACCACCAAAACAGGCCGCACACCAGAAGAAGCTGAAGCGTTCCAGTGCGGGATGCGGACGCGGCATTGCCGGCGGCCAGAACCAGGGCCAGCAACGGCCACAACCATGGCCACCGGCCCGGCGGTTGCCGTAGCCCCGCACCGGACGCACCAGCCCGCCAGGCAAGAAAAAGCAGCCCGACCAGGGCCATGTTGCAGAGGCTGGCAAACTGGTTGCGTTGACGCAGGTTGGCAAAGGCTTCGCCAGGGCGTGTCTGGCTGATCCATGGGCTGAACAGGTCCGCGATGCCGAAATACTGGAGCAGACCCACCCCGCTGCTGAGCAGTCCCGCCGCCAGCCACGCCCATGCGGTCACCTCTGCCAGACGTGTCTGCAAAAATTGCCGTGGGCCACACCAGAGGCAAGCCGCCAGCAGGGTGGCACAGCCCAGCGAAAACAGCAGGGGAAGGGTGGCAGGACTGGGGCCTGGAGCGAACGGATTCATCCACGGCAGCACGATCAGGGTAAAAACGGCGAGTGACTGCATGGATGAAAGGCGGACTTGTGATCGAGGTGATTGACTCTTCTGGCTCAGGGCCAGGTCAGTTGCGGCGTCACCGGGTCGCCATGGGTTGGCATGCTAGCAGCACACTCCGGGCAGGGAAGATGGCCTCACCCGCCCTGCATGCGGTAGCATGGCGACGCCCCTCTCCATCCGAGGCGCGCGGAATCAACCGACCATGCAGAAAAAACGACCACACCCGATGAGCAGGCCAGCCACGCCATGGAAGTAGTCGCCATCGTCGGGCTCGGCTACGTCGGGCTTCCACTGGCCGTTGCGTTTGGCAGGCTGATGCCCACCGTCGGTTACGACCTGTCGTCGCAAAAGATCCAGAGCTATGGGCGCGGTGTGGATCCGGGCGGAACTGTCTCGGGCGAGGACCTGCGCACGGCAACACACCTCACTTTCACGGACAACGCGACCCGGCTGGCTGGCGCCGATGTATTCATCATTGCTGTTCCCACACCCATCGACAGCGCCCGCAAGCCAGATCTGCAGCCGTTGATCCGCGCCAGCGAAGACGTCGGCAAACATCTCAAGCGCGGTGCCACGGTGGTGTATGAATCCACGGTTTATCCCGGAGCGACCGAGGAGGTGTGCATCCCGGTACTGGAGCGTGTGTCGGGCCTGACATGGAAACGCGATTTTCATGTGGCCTATTCGCCTGAGCGAATCAACCCGGGCGACCGGCAGCACACCCTGTCGAGCACCGTCAAGGTCGTCGCTGGGGACAGCCCCGCCACACTGGAGCGTGTGGCATCGCTTTATGAACAGGTCGTTGCGGCCGGCATTCACCGCGTCTCCTCACTCAAGGTGGCGGAAGCCGCCAAGGTGATTGAAAACACCCAGCGTGACCTGAATATCGCGCTGATGAACGAACTGGCTGTCATCTTCAACATGATGGACATCGACACCCTGGAGGTGCTGGAAGCGGCAGGCACTAAATGGAACTTCCTGCCCTTTCGCCCCGGTCTGGTCGGCGGGCACTGCATCGGCGTGGACCCGTACTACCTGACCTACAAGGCCCAGATGCTGGGATACCACCCCGAGGTCATTCTGGCGGGCCGGCGCATCAATGACCACATGGGCAAGTTCATTGCCGAGCAGACGGTCAAGCAGTTGATCCAGACGGGGAGCCCGATCAAGGGCGCCAAGGTGAATGTGCTGGGCATCACCTTCAAGGAGAACGTGCCCGACCTCCGGAACTCGAAGGCGTGGGACCTGATTGTGGAGCTGCGATCCTATGGCCTGCAGGTGTTTGTGCACGATCCGGTTGCAGATGCAGAAGATGCCAGCCACGAGTATGGTCTGGACCTTCTCGCGTGGGATGCGCTACCCGTCGCAGATGCGCTGGTGGTCTCGGTGGAACATGACACCCTCCTCTCAAAGCCCGCTTCGGCCTATACCAATCTGCTCAAGCAAGGGGGGTGCTTCATTGATGTGAAGGCCCGGTTTGCTGCCGTGGCTTCGGCCTTGCCGGGCGTCAACCTCTGGCGCCTGTAGACGGTGCCCCGAAATTGACGCGTCAAGAATCTCTGGATCCCGGTGGGCGCCGCTTGGTGGTGGGTTGGAAAGTAGCCACACTTGCCCACCGAGTGGCCAGTGTGCGGTATCGGGCCGTGCTGCCGACTTTGGGGCTGGAAGCCGACCAGGTGGAATGCCGGATCTTTTCAGACCCGTACTCCGTCAATCTGGATGATCTGGACGTTCTGGTCATCGTGAAAGGACTTGCAGTCCAGGACTTTGAGCTCGCGCAAAGGGCTGCAAGGCGGCGTGTTCCGCTGGTCCTTGACCTGTGCGACAACATCTTCGCAAGTGGCTACGGTCAGTCCACAGCGGCACTGGCTCCTCTGCCGGGAGACGTGTTTGCAGCCATCGCGCAGTCGGCCTGCGCCGTGGTCGTCTCAACAGCTCCACTGGCCGAGCTGGTACGTCAGCACGTCGCGAACCCGCCGAGCGTGCTGGTCATCCCGGACGGTATTGAGGACGAGCAACAGCGATCAGGGGTGGCCGTGAGGCTTGCCGAGGCGCAGCGACAGCAGCACCGCCTTTCGCTCCGCGCGCTTTTCCGGCGCGCCCGGCGCTCGGTCCATCGTGCGCAGGACTTTGGCTGGCTGCTGTGGGAGCCCTTCCAGAAGAAGCTGAAGCGTGCCGTCTGGCAGGAGATTCCCCGCGCCATCGGATCAGCCGGGTTCAAACGGTTGCAGTCACCAGTCCTGCGGCGCGGGGGGGCACAGCCAGCCAGGACAGCTCCATCATCCCGCATGGACACTCCGGCTGCAGCAGCCCCGCGCCAGATCCTGTGGTTCGGAATTCACGGTGCAGAACATGCACGCTTCGGCATGCTCGATCTGTTGCTGATTCAGTCCGATCTGGAGCAGGTTGCCCGTGAGTTTGATGTCGAGCTCGTCGTGGTCTCCAACCATCGCGACAAGTACGACCAACACATCCGGCCCATGAAGATAAGGAGCCGCTACGTCGAATGGAGCGAGGCCGCCATGGCGGCGCAGCTGCAAACGGCTGCAGTGGTGGTTATCCCCAACTCACTGGATGCATTCAGCGTGTGCAAATCTGCCAACCGGACAGTGCTGGCGCTGCAAGCGGGCAGGCCGGTGGTGGCAACACCGACACCAGCACTTGCCGACCTGTCCGGAAGCATCTACGACGGCGCCTTCGTGGAGGGTATGCGCCTTTATCTGTCGGATGCGGCCCGCGCCCGGCAGGATGTCGCGCAGGGCCAGGCGCTCATCCAGCGCCATTTCAGCGTCAGCAACATTGCCTCGCGATGGCTGGAGGTGCTTGAATCCGCGCGGCAATCCCGGGACACCCGAGACCCGATGACAGCGTGGTCCCCGGGCGTGCGGCTCGTGGTGGCATTGCAGCTGATCATGGACATCGACCTGACCATTCCCATTCTCAGCGCAGCGCGGCAGATGGGCATATCCGTACTCGTACTTTGTGATGATAGGGTTCGCTCGGCACGAGCCGATATCGCCGCGCTGCTGGCGCGCTACTGTGATCAGCACCTCTTCGTGCACATGACGCTGCTCGACAGGTCGTTCCGTTTCCCGCCTGCCGCCGAGGCGCTGCTGACCTTCTCGGAGAGTAACCTGCGGCCGCACGCATTCAACCATCAACTCACCCGGATGGCCAACCGCGTCGGATTGCCGACCTGGACCATGCAGCATGGCTTCGAGAATGTGGGCTTGACTTACGACGATGCGATCCAGCCCATCCGGAAGGTCCGCTTTGAGGCGCGCCATGTATTCATCTGGGGCGACAGGGAAACACTGCACCCCGCGATTCCCGCATCCACCCGGGCCAAATGCCTGCCGGTGGGCTGCCCCAAGCCGGCACAGGGCAAGCCGGCCGCGCTCCCGGACACGGTACCGCCCGGGCAGACGGTGATCGGGGTTTTTGAAAATCTTCACTGGAAGCGTTATTCAGATACCCAGCGCCAGGCTTTTATTCACCATGTCAATGCACTTGCACGGCGACATCCGGGCGTCCTGTTTTTGGTGAAGCCACACAATGCAGGACTCTGGTTGACGCGTCGCTTCCAGGGCGACTTGCCCGATCAGCCCAACATCCTGATCGCCGATCCCCGATTGCCCGAGTGGGAATCCATCACGGCCTCAGGTCTGTTCTGGCGATGTGCAGCGGTCATCACCACCCCATCGACGGTGGCGCTGGACGCGGCACGCCACGGCCTGCCGGTGGCTCTTTTTGCCGAAGGACTCACTCTCGATCAGTATCGGCCGCTGACCCTGTTGCGGGGTGCCGACGACTGGACGGGCTTCGTGACCGCCAGCCTCGCGCAAGACCGTCGCGCGGCGCTTGAAGCGTTGTCAAATGCCTTCTGCCAGCGGACCGTCTTGCCGGATGGCGCTGATTTTCGTATGGTGAGCGCCATGCTCGAGCGCTTCACCGCACAACATACCCACGCGGGCTATCGCCAGCTGTGACCCTCCCCCCCATGAACCAGGAAACCGTGCGGGTTTTTGTCGGCGCTGACCGCTCCCAGGCGCTGGCCGTCCCGGTATTGGCTCACTCGATCCGGCGACATACCGCCGCGCATGTGGAAGTCATTCCCATGCTGGATCTGCCCGTACCGCAGCCCCGGGACCCGCGCAATCGTCAGCGAACCGGGTTTTCGTTCAGCCGGTTCTGCATTCCCGCGTTGGCGGGCTATCAGGGCAAGGCCATTTACCTCGATGCCGACATGCTGGTTTTCGGCGACATTCTCGAACTGTGGCACCTGCCCATGGGTGACGCCAGGGTGCTGGTGCAAAAGGAAGTCAAATTCAATGACCAGACGACGCAGAAACCGGGCGCACCCCCCAAGCGCATGATTCAATCGGCGGTGATGGTTCTGGACTGTGCCCGTCTGGACTGGTCGATTGAAAAGATCGTTGCCGACATGGATGCAGGTTTGTACAACTACGAGCAGCTGGTCTATGAGATGTGCATTCTGGGCACCCCCGACATCGGTACCGTAGTGCCTTTTGAGTGGAACAGCCTGGAACACCACGACGCTGCCACACGCCTTCTTCACTACACCGACATGTACACCCAGCCCTGGGCATTTTCAGGTCACCCGCTGGGGCATTTCTGGCTGGAGGAAGTCCGGCAGATGCTGACCGATGGCAGCCTCGCGATGGCCGATCTGGCCAAAGAGGTCGAGCTCGGTTTTTTCAGGCCCTCCCTGCTGCGCGACATCCGTTACCGGCACAAGCTGCCCTGCATGTTGCATCGCGCGCTGGATGCATGCAATCGCATCACCGATGCAGCCTCAGGTTTTGTCGCCCACAAGGCGGTGTACCAGGCCAAGCGGGAACGTGAGCGACTGATCGCGCAGCATGGGGAGCGTCACCATTAACGCGCCGCACACCACTGGCAGCCGGCAATGACAAGCACCCGTCGCCATCTCGTGGTGGTCTCGTTCTATGCGCCCCGTCCGACCGTACCACTGGTCCGGTTGCTGACCGCTGTGCGCGGCACACCCGCGGGCGCAGAGTTTGACGTGGCGCTGGTCATCAACCGGGACAACGGTGCCGGAGCCGCGCTGGTTGACTGGACTGATCAGGTGCATCGGCTGGCAGATGTCGTACTCGAACGACCCAATACAGGGATGAACATCGGCGCGTGGGATTTCGGCTGGCGTACCCTCAAGGCCTATGACGGCTACCTGTTCCTGCAGGATGACTGCATACTCAAAGCGACCGACTGGCTGAACGCATTCGTCAAGGCCGCAGCCGATCCGTCGATTGGCCTGGTGGGAGAGAGCTGGAACTCGGGTTGGGACAGGCCCTGGCACGTCATGCGGAAGTCAGTGGCGAAACACGCGCTGCGCGAGCATCTGATCAACAACCGACCCGCCAATCGCGTCGATCTCTACCTTGATTTCATGCAGCGGCACGGCGTGAATCCGGGCGATGGGGGCGGCCACTTGCGGGCACTGAGCTGGTTTGCTCGCCGTGAGACCCTGCTGGCCATCAACGGCTTCCTGCACGGTGCCAACTATGGCGAATGCATCGCGGCCGAAATTGCCGCCACCAAGCAGGTGCAAGCCATCGGACTGCGGGCGGTTCAGCTGGCCGGGCAGCCGTTTGCCTGCTTCGGGCATGCCGACTGGGCGCAGCTACCGGATGGCCGGTGGCAACATGTGTGACATGAGCGGGTACGACGCGGGGCGACCGCTGACCTGCGCCTTAGAATTTGGCCAACTGACCGGCACACCTCTTGATGCGTGAATTTCCCTTCTCCACCGATGTATCGGGTCACACCCCGACACCCCATGTCGACAACCTGGATGCGGAGGACCTGCGCCGACTGAACAGGCTGTTGCCATGGCGATGCTTCACGCTGGACAGCCAGGGACGCAAGTTCGGCAAGGCCGCCTCGCTCACCAAAAGGGGAAAGCCCCAGACCATTCCGGATCGGCGAATCACCGAACTGGATCGCCGCCTTCCACTTCAGGACCTGTCGGTTCTCGAAATCGGTTGTTTTGAAGGCATCCACACTGTTGCCCTGGCAGGCTACGGCGCCCATGTGACCGCCATTGATTCGCGTATCGAGAACGTGGCCAAAACTCTGGTCCGGTCGGCAGCGTTCGGGTTCAATCCGCAGGTCTTCAAGTGCGACGTCGAACAGCCCGCCGACCTGGCCCAGTTGGTCGCGACAGATGTCACCATTCACATCGGGGTTCTTTATCACCTGGCCGATCCGGTCATCCACCTCAAGCGTCTGCTACCGCTGACGCGCCAGTCCATCCTGCTGGACACACACTATGCAACGCCACAGGAAGCTGACAGGCATTACGTGGTCGATGGTGTGAGCTATCCCTACAAGCACTACCGCGAAGGCGGTCGAGGCGATTTCTTTGCCGGCATGTTTGACCACGCCAAGTGGCTGACACTGGACACGCTGAAGTCGTTGCTTCAGAGCTCGGGATTCACCGATATTGACGTGGCGCAGTTGCGCGAGGAGCGCAATGGGCACCGGGTGCTGATCTACGCCAATCGCACCCACCCACCGGTCTAGGCACGCGGATTACCCACGCCATGCATTTTCCAAATCCGTTTGCAAGAAAAGGCGTGCATCGCGTGGCGCAACAAACCGGGCGACTGACGAATGGCCTGGTTCCACTCCAGGTTAACAAGGGCGAGCTGCTGCTCTTCGCCGCCTGCGACGCGGCGTACTTCAAATACGCCAAAGCACTCATCAGAAGTGTTGACCTTTTTTCTCCCGGGCAGGCTTTTCTGCTGCATCTGGTCAATCCCTCTGAGGCGCTTTGCTCAGAGGTCACCGCACTGGCTGCCTCGCTTGAATTCACGCGACTGGGTGTTTCTTCCGAGTCGATCGAACTGACCGGCTGGCCGGTCGATCAGCAGCGCACTTACTACGCTTGCAGCCGCTTCCTGCAGTTGCCGGCCGTGCTGGCCGATACCGGGGCAGGCGCAGTGCTGTGCCTCGATGCCGACTCGCTGGTGGTCAACCCCATCGACGGTGATTTCACCGACAAGGCCGATGCGGACGTCGTGATCGATCTTCGGGACACCGACAACCCGGCGCGGGAACATGTGGCGGTGGCCGCTGGAGCCGTCTGGCTCCGTTCGAGCGCTGAAGTGCAGAAGTTCACACAGGGACTGGGGACCGAGATCGCCAGCATGATGGCCGAAGGCCACATGGACTGGTTCACCGATCAGCTGGTTTTTTATCGGCAGATGCGCCTCCATGCCAAGTCCGTCCGCTTCTTCAATCTGAAGCGAAAGTACCTTGACTGGAATTTCAGCGAGGACTCGATCGTCTGGTCAGCCAAGGGAAAACGCAAGGACAGCGACGTGCGGTTTCTGGTCTTGTCCCTGCTGCTGGGCGATGAGGCCGCTCAGCATCATGCGGCGCAGCAACTCCTTTGCGGGCTCAGTGGCAGTGGCTCGGCACTGATGGCCTCGAAGTGGCTTCTCCAGCGCATTGCGCGCGCCGCCCCCCGCCCGGCCCAAGTGGCACTGTTCGTGCCGCGACTGGATCTGCCCTGGAAGCGGGCCAGGACGCCAGGCGTTCCACCCGCCCTTGCGGAGGACACGCTGGGCTTGCGCCTGCGCTGGAAGGAGTTCGCAATCCGGATGGCCCATGCACTGGAGACGCAGGGCCTTGCGGTAGAGGTCCTCGAGATTCCCGCGGACGAGATTGATCCAGCCAGGGTGGACGCCTGCAATGCAGACCTTGCACTCATTCCGCACCGCTGCCATCTGGATTGGCCGGCCTCCGGCAAGACCCCGGTGTACTTCTACATGCAGGAGTACTTTCGCTGGGTCTTCACGGTGGACCCGAAAGGATGGAGCGCCGCCTCCAGCATCTACCCTGTGAGGCTCGGGGAAGCCAAATCGGCCAGCGACACTTTCGACACCTATCGCCACAGGTTACTGGGTGGAGGATGGGCCAGCAAGTTCAGCCAGTCGCCACAGCGCTCCAGCGCCGACCTTCTCGCCAGTGGCGAACTGCCGTTCGCGCCGGATGCACAAGGGGTCGCGCAGTGCCGCCCTTTCATATTTCTGCCGCTGCAGATCCCGCATGACCAGTCGATCCGCTATTTTTCTCCGATCGAGGAGATCGACATGGTTCAGGCGGTAGTCAACTGGGCCCGCGCGAACAAGGTCGCGCTGGTGATGAAGCCGCACCCGGCCAACAAAAAAGCCATGCGCCAGTTCGAGACTTTTGTGGACCACCAATCGGTGTTCTGGAGCGAGGCCAATATCAACGACCTGCTGGGCCGCGCGACGGCGGTGTACACCATCAACAGCGGCGTCGGCTTCGAAGCGCTTCTGCACTGCAAGCCGGTGGTCACCTTCGGCCGCGCGGAGTACGACTGTGTCACTTTCCATGCCACAACAGATCTGCTGGATACTGCGTGGGACCACTGCCTCCAAAGCGAGCGCACAGCGCTTGAAAAGAAGTACCGCCATTTCGTCAACTGGTTTCTGGACGACTACGCCATCGACATGTCGAGGCCTGAGCAGGCCTCCCGGCAGCTGATGGCCCTGGCCAACCAGATCAGGTCGAAAATACAACAAGGCCACAGGGGCGGCACATGATGGACAGCCTGCGAACGCATGCAAGCGCTGGCTGGGTGCTCGCCCAACGCAACATCGGCATCCAGATCCGCGACCACGCCTTGGGTTACGGCTGGACATTTCTGGTGCCTGCGCTGTACGCCGTCGGCTTCGTCTATCTCAAGCGAGAATTCATGGCCGATGCGACCGCTTCAGATGGTAACCCGCGCTGGGAACTCGTCGCCGCATTCTGCGGTGTCATGCTGGTGCAGTTCTGGCTGGCACTGGTGCAGGACATGGCAGACGTCGTCGGGCGCAACCGCGCGCTGATGCGGGGCCTGAGCATGGGCCCGGCGCCATTCATCTTTGCCGTTGCACTGGAGGGCCTGGTCAGCCTCGGTATCCGGATGGTGCTGATTCTGGTGGTACTGCTCCTGCTCGGCCACGCGTTGCCTGCGCAACCGGCATCATGGCTGGCAATGGCCGCTGGTCTGGTGGCACTGCAGATCACGGCCTACGGATTGGGCCTGTTTCTCGCGCCGTGGTCGGCGCTCTATCCGGACATCCGCAAAGCCCTGCAGTCCCTGGCCCTACCGCTGATTCTCGTGACCCCGATTTTTTACGCGCAGGTCACAGACCCGCAGCGGGTTCTGTATTGGGTGCACCTGATGAACCCGCTGTCAGCGCCTTTTGCGTCGGTCAACGCTGGCTTGCAGAGCCTGCCGGCATCGGTTCCGTTGTTGTCGCTTGCCAGCTGGTCACTGCTGGGGCTGGCGGTCATGGTCTGGTCTGCGTTGCAGCTGCGCTGGCAGGTGCCCGTCCTTCTGGAAAGGATTGGCGACTGATGGACCACCTTGTCGACGTGCGCAGCCTCTGGAAGAAGTATTCCGGCGACCTGAAGAAGTCGTTCCGCTATGCCAGCCAGCAGTTGCTGCTTGGATCGTTCGGCCTCGGGCGCCAAACCCCTGAGCTTCGCAGCCAGGAGTTCTGGGCGCTGCAGGACATCCACGCGACCGTGCGCCGCGGCGAGGTCCTCGCGGTACTGGGTCACAACGGCGCGGGTAAGAGCACGCTGCTCAAATGCCTGACCGGCAATCTCCGACCCGACCGCGGAAGCATTGACATTCGCGGCGAGGTGGGCCACATCATCGAGATGAGTGCCGGGTTCTCGCCACGGATGTCCGGTCGCGAGAACGTGACCATTCGCGGTCGTCTGCTCGGTAAAAACGGCAAGCCTCTGGAGAACTATGTGGCTGCGGTTCGCGAGTTCGCTGACATTGGAGATTTTTTCGACTCTCCGGTGCAGTTCTACAGCTCGGGCATGAAGTCGCGGCTGGGATTTGCAGCCTCGTCCTGCATTGAGCCGGACGTGCTGGTGCTCGACGAAATTCTGGCGGTCGGCGACCTTGGCTTCCGGATGAAGTGCTATGCCCGCATCGACGAACTGCGGCAGAAGTGTGCCGTCATCATGGTTAGCCACAGCATGAACCAGGTGAGCCGCATGGCCAGCAAGTCCTTGTACCTCCAGCAGGGTCGGGTTGAGTTCCAGGGTGATCCCCAGAAAGCGATTGCGCTTTACCAGCAGCATGCGCCGCCAGTGGACAGCAAGTCGGTCAGCTTCAGATCGGATCTCGTTCGCTTTCAGGTTCACGGCGACCAAGGCCCGCTGGTCGCAGGTGATACGGTTCACTTTGCAGACCGCATGCGGGTCGAAGGCGACATCCAGGTGGCGACGCCGCTGACCCTGTCCGTGATCCTGCAGCAGGCCGGCGCGGGGCCGCTGGTGGAATGGAACTCCCGACGCAGCGGCCTGAAGGCGCAACCATGCCAGAATTTCAAGGTACAACTGGGACCCCAGTGCCTGTGTCCGGGAAGCTACCAGCTGCTGGTTCTGGGCTTCAGCGAGAGCGGCGAGCAGCAGTTTCTCAGCGAGCCCTTTCCGTTCAGGGTGGCGGGGGAGTACCTCAACAACATCAGTCTCCAGCCGCTGGCCAAGTGGCATCTTGCCTAGAAAATGCCTTCCATGACTTCCAGCCGAGACCATATTGGGGCCGCCTACTACCAGACCCTGCACGACACCAACCCCGCCTTCCTGGCCAATAACTGGCTGCTGCCCGAAATGGAGCAACTCCAGCGGGTGACGCGCCGCACCGACACGGTTCTGGAGCTGGGTTGCGGCAACGGGCGGTTTCTCGAAGCCGCCGCAAACCACTGGGCCACCGTGACCGGTGTGGACTGGGCGAAGTCACCCCATCTTGAAAAGGTGCTGCATGAGCGGCACAACGTGGCTTTCATCCAGGCCGATGTGTCCACGCTGGAGCTGAGCCAGCGCTACGATCTGATCGTCTCCGCAGACTTCCTTGAGCATTTGCCCGGCGCTTTGTTGCCAGGGGTGATTGACAAGACGCTTGGCTCGGGGCGCTTTCACTTTCACAAGATTGCCTGCTACGACGACGGTCACAGCCACCTGTCGATACTGCCTCCCGAACAGTGGCTTGCGCTGTTTCACGCCCACCCGCTGGGCGGAAACATGCGAATCGCCCGCTCGGAGTTCCGCAAGGGCAAAAAGGAGAATGTGGTGGTCATCCTCTCCAACCTGCCCAGCTGACAAAGCCCGCAGTACTTTCTGACGACAGGCCAGTAGCGGTAACGACGAGCTCACGTGGAAACACCGATCAGAATCTTCATCGCCGCGACGCCCTCCGAGTGGCTGCCTGCCAGGGTCCTGGAGTTCTCGCTCCAGGAAACGGCGTCAGTGCCAGTGGAGTTGCGCTCGATTGACAGCTTCAGCCGCACCATTCCCATGCCGGCAGCGCTGGCCAACCGCCCGAGAACGCCCTTCTCGTTCCAGCGCTTTCTGATTCCGGAGCTGTGCGGATTCACCGGAAGGGCCATCTACCTGGATGCCGACATGCTGGTGTTTCGGGACATCGCAGAAGTGTGGGGTAGCGATTTGACCGCCTGCGACCTGCAAACCGTTCAGGAAGGCAAGCGAGGTCGCCGCGGGCAGTTCAGCGTGATGCTGCTGAACTGCGAAACGCTGGACTGGAATATCGAGCGTATCGTGGCCGATCTGGATGCCGGAAGGCTCGACTACGCCGGACTGATGTACGAGATGCGCGTGGCACCGCGCATTCGCAGCGACATTCGCGCCGAATGGAATTCACTGGAACACTTTGAGCCCGGCCAGACAGCCCTGCTCCATTACACGGACATGAGTACGCAGCCCTGGGTGTTCCATGCGCACCCTCTGGGTCACCTGTGGCTGGCCCGCCTGCGGAAGGCGGTAGCGGCAGGATTCATTCAGCGCGAGGATATCCAGAAGGAAATCACGCAGGGCCATGTACGCCCTTCGCTACTGGTCGAAGTCGACGCGGGCCCAGATGGAATCACGGCCCCCAGCGCTCACCAGTTGGACCGCGACTTTGTGCCGCCCTATCGCCGGTTAAAGGCCATCACCGCCAGTCCCTGGGTATCCCGAAGTGCGGCCCTCGGCGCGGCAATTCGGGGGGTTCTGCGCAGGATGGGGTTCGGTCGCTGACGCTCAGCCGACCAGGTCTCTCTGGCAAGGCCCCATGCGCCCACGCCAACCATCCCACAGGCCCCAGAAGAACGCCTGAACCTTCAGCAAGCGCCGGTCTTCAAGCAAGGCCATTTCGGCCAGACCCAGAAACAGTCGGACCAGCCGACGCACGCACCATACCGGCTCATGTCTCCAGTACAAGGCTACCGTGGTTACCGTATTGCGCGCGATGTAGTACTTGCGTACCGGTCCATGGTTGGGCAAGGTACCCAGCACCGGCAGCCGCGCACCGCCGGTCAGCCCCACGCTGTGCACCATGGCCGGCGGGCCACTGATGACCACACGGTACCCGTGAGCACGCATGCGAAGACAGAACTCATGATCCAGCTGATCGATGAAATAGTCGTCGCGAAATCCGCCGATGTCACGCGCCACCGCGGCGTCAACCAGACTGCCCGAGGTGATCACTGTCTTCTGCTCCACACCGACCACCTCGTTCCCCACGCTGATCTTCAGGCGCTGGTTCACCGGATCCATGTAGTTGCTGCCGATCACTGCCGGGCGTGGCTGGCTGCTTTCAAGGGCGCGAGCCAGAACCGCCACCATGTCAGGCTGGGCACAGCTGTCCTGATCCAGCGTCAGCAGCCACGGCAGGCCCTGCCCGAGCGCATGCCCAAGCCCCTGATTGAGTGCGGTGGCCACTCCCTGGTTGGTACCGTTGATGATGCAGTGAACGCTATCCCCCAAGGCAGCCATGCGCTGCCCAAGCTGCGTCGCCTCGCCAGGGGTGTTGTCCACCACCACCAGTCTGGCCACCTGCGGAAGAACGGCGCGGAGTCGGGCTTCCAGCTTGTCGTCCGGGAAATAGGTGACCACCACCGCGCACACGTTCGCAGCACCGGGGGTTGACGCCCGTGATGCCGAGCGCAGAGGGGTTTGGCTGGCGAGACTCATGCCGTCTGACCAGAAACAAAAATGCCAGCCTGGTCAGACATCACAGAAAGAAACTCCCGCATACTCCCCACCTTCAGCGCTGAGGATTCGGCTGCCCTTGCAGCCATGACCAGGTGTTTGCAATGCCGGCTTCCAGCGCTACCGCTGGCTGCCAGCCCAGTCGCGCCTTTGACCGCGCGTTGTCCAGCACCACGCGGCGCACATCGACTGATCGTGCCGGGCGATAGGTCGTCGCCAATCGGCGGCCACACACCCGTTGCACCATATCCCGCACCTGATTGACGCTGTACCCATTGCCACTGCTCAGGTTGTAGGTGCCGCTGTCCTTGGGCAGGCCGATCAGCCTCGCCGCGGCTTCAACCACGTCGCCGATGTAGATGAAGTCGCGCACGTTCTCGCCGTCGCCCCAGATCTCCAGCGGCATGTCCTGCCGCGAGCATTCCAGCAGGGTTCGCACCAGGCCAAAACCGCCTTTCAGGGTCTGGCCGGGCCCGTAAGCATTGGAGGGGCGGAGGATGGTGACGGCGTGGCCCTGCGCGCGCAGCACCTCACAGGCAGACTCCTGCAACAGCTTGGCTTCGCCGTGGGCAGACAGCGGTGCCAGCGGCGCGTCTTCATTCACAGGCTCTGGCCCGCAATTGCCGTACACGGTACCCCCTGAAGAAAAGAAGATCAGATGGGTCTCAGGCTGATGCTGCAGCAACGCCGTCAGCTGTGACGTGAGTTCGATATTGCCCAGCTCCAGTTCGGGTCGGGTGGCAGATACCCCCGGCGTTGTGGTGCAGGCCAGATGCACCACGGTGCGGCAACCGCGAAGCGCCTCCGCAAGATGTGAGGTCTGTGAGGTCTGCAGGCGGCCCAGAATACGAACCGACTGCCCCGACTGCTGCAAGCGCGCAGCAAGTGCAGTGCCGATGAAGCCACCGCCGCCCAGCAGCAACACGTCACCGCGCGTCAACGGCTCTCTCCCGCTGTGCCCAAAAGCCGACTATATGCAGCGGCGTATCGGCCTGCGCAGTCGTGCCATGTCCCGACAGACGCCTTGACCCATGCTCTGCCCGCCTGACCGACCGCCTGGTTGTTCGCAGGCTCATCCAGCCACTCTAGCCCACGCGACAGCTCCTCCCGGTTGGCGGTAATCCATCCCGTTGCCTGATGCTGCAGCATGTCGCGGTGGGCCGGCAAGGCAGAGGCCACCACCGGCAGTCCTGCTGCCATCGCTTCGAGCATCACCTGCGGCCGGCCCTCAGCATGGCGGCTCAACGTGATGAGGCCGCTGGCCTGGGGGAACCAGTTCTGCAAAAGATCAGCCGGGTGCGTCGGTCCGTGATAGTGCACCCATGCAGGAAGCGCCACCGTCTCCTGCATCGGGCCAAACAGGTGCAGCTGGCGTGTCTCCCCAAAAAGCCCTTCACCCCACGTGAACAGGTCGCCGATCTTGTGGTGGGTCAGCCGCGTGACGGCCAGCCAATGGCGCGTGAGGCCTTCCGCAGGACGGCGCACCACGTCGAACCATGGGTCGTCGACCCCGAACGCAATCGGGCAGACCTCCGCGAGGTCTCCAAATGCCTGCTCCAGTGCAGGCTGCATCCACTCGGCATTGGGCGCGAGGATGGCACGCCGCTGCCGCAGCACCGAGCGGAGCAGGTTTTTCATGCCGGGCAGCTGCAGCAGGCCGAAATCGGTTCCCAACACCGTGATGAGGGCGGGGGTTGTGGTGCCCCAGAGCGGCAAGGCATTCTGGAGCCAGTTCACATGGACCACGTCGACTGGCTGGCGCCGATAGACGCGGCCTAGCCGCGCCAACAAGCCCACGATGGTGCCGGCCGCCATGACGCGCCGAGTTCGCAGCAGGTGTGCAATACCGCCTTGCTGCGACAGCCGCTCCAGCCAGCGTGAGTCGGCAGCGCTGTTTGCATCGCTCACCCGAGGCGGCAAGACGCCCGGCGGCGCCCACAGGGAAAGCCGAATGTCATCACGCGCGGCCAGTGCCCCGGCCTGGTTGGCGATGAAGCGACCACGCCAATCCTGAAGATCTTTCGGATAGGAGGTACTGCTCATCAGGACGTTCAAGTGACGGTCTTTCTTGCTGATTTTCTTGTCAGCGTTGTCTTCAATGGCGGTGTCAATGTCAATCAGCATACATGGACGGCACCGCCTTGCCGGTCGGTCGCAGCAGTCGCCATTGCGGCTGTTTGTGCAGGCAGTCGGCAGCCCAGCCCGGCAGATCCTTCGCACCGATGAACAGCACTACGTCGCCTGGATGACTGCTCCACAGCCCGCATGCGTCGCCCTGCGGCGCGTAGACCCTGAGGCCAGTCAGATACCGCAGATACAGCGCCCGGAAATCCGTCAGCACCAGCGTCGAGGGCGCTAGGACAGTCAGATCGCGCACCAGTGCGAGACTGGTCGGTGAGGTGGCGCTGAGGTCACGATAGCCCAGACCAAACGCGGAACGCCAGCGAGGAATGGCGTCAGCCGCGTAGCTTTGGCGGACCCGGTCTGCCTCCTGAAGGCCGGCGCATGCCAGCAGACCCAGCCACAGCGCAACGAGTATCCTGATGCCACTGACGCCGGCCGTCAGCGATGCCACTTTCAATGCCGGCAGCATCGCCAGCAGGATGAATGGGAAAGCCACTGCCAGCATGCGCAAATCCAGATCGATCGTGGTCTGGATTCTTCTCGCATACAGCAGAAAGAGTACATACCCGCCCGCCCAGACCAGAGGCAGCCAGACCTCTGGCGGCCTGAGCCACCGAAGACGGCAACGGCGAAACGCCCGGTACGCCACCCAGGCCGCAAGCAGCAGCATCGGCACTTCGAGATTGGCCCGCAACACCATGCTGAACGAAAAGAACACGTGCTCGATGAGATCGATGACGTTCACCGCGTCTTCCATCCAGCGGCTGCTGCGCGGCATGCCTCCACGGGTCGAGCCCGAGATGTGTCCGGACAGCTGCCAGTTGCGAAGCCACAGGGGAAACACCACACCCAGACCCAAAAGCACCGCGGCAGCCGCATGCACAATGCGCCTGCCAATGCCACTGGCCGACGCCACCAGCACAGACAGCCCCAACAGGGGGAGAAAGGCCACGCCGGCATAGCGCACCCAGTTGCTGCCACCGATCAACAGAGCAGCCATGACCAGCCAGACAAATCGTCCGCTCGTGATGCGGTATTTCCAGAAGCAGGCGTACGCCAGCAGCAGCATGGGAATGAACAGGGCTTCACTCCATGCATGGCCATAGACAATCAGATGGGTCGGCACCAGACCGCTGACTGTGGCCAACAGCGCTGCGCTGAGCGGTTGGCCAGTGACCATCCACCCCAGCCAGAAAACGGCCAGCGTGCTGATCGCGAGAAGGACGAGATTGAGTTGTACCGGAACGGCATCAATGCTCCCGGCTCCCGTCACTGCGGCCCAGACAGCCCACAGCGCGGGATAGGCTGGTGGCCAGTTGAGGAACGGCTCCAGCACCGGGGCAAGGGTGGTGACATTGCTTGACTGGATGGACTGTCCACTCAGAAAGTGGAGTGCCACGTCTCGGTAGGTCAGTGAATCCATCGTGTACGCAACGCGGCCGCCGGTTGCGTAAAACAGGACCCCCAGGACCACAGCGATGGCGGCAGCGACCGACAGCGCCGCGACGATGCTGCGGCGCTGCGGCACCCCGATCAAATCAGCCCCCATGGAGCAGGAAACCCCGATACCGGGTTGGCTCAGGCACCGCGCTAGGAATCACCATGGTTGTCTGTGTCGATATTCTTGTAGTGCAGGGCAGAGATCTGTTCGGAAACAATACCAATCAGAAAAGTGAAGATCGCCGAAATGAACAGCAGCGCACTCATGTTGGTGAAGCGGCCGGCGGTCAGGTAGGTGTACAGGTAATAGCTGATTCCCGTCAGGAAGAAGGCCGCGCTGATCGGCAGGAACAGCTTCTGCGGAGAGAACAGCGTGCCGATCTTGATGATGATCAGAAGAAACCGCAGCCCGTCCCGCAGAGGCCGGATATGGCTTGCCCCGCCGCTGCGGCGTGGTGAGTGGATCGGCACATAAGCCACGCTGTAACCGGCCCTGAAAAAACTCATGGTGATGGTGGTCGGGTAGGAGAATCCGTCCGGCAGCAAATACAGAAACTGGCGGAAGCGGGCTGCACGCACCACCCGGAACCCGGAAGTGAGATCGTCGATGGGTTGAGCCACCATCCAGCTGGCAAAACGGCTGAACACATCATTTGCCGCTGCACGGTGCAGGCCAGCTTGTGAGCCTGCCTGCCGCGCGCCCACAACCATGTCGTGGCCCTGATGGAATGTCTCCAGCAAGGCGGGTATGTCGTCCGGTTTATGCTGCCCATCGGCATCCATGAAAACAATGACCTCGCCCCTTGCTGCGCGGGCGCCGGTCTTGATGGCCGCACCGTTGCCTTTGGGGTGATGGTGGCGCAGATGGATCACCCCGGCATCGGCGCAGACGGCGGGCGTCTCGTCGGTTGAGCCATCGTCGACCACGATGATTTCGGCGCCAGGCATGAGTGACACCACACGGGGCAGAATCCCGCGCAGCCCGACCGCCTCGTTCCGGGCGGGGATCACAATGGAAATGAGCGCTGTTGGGTTCATGGTTGAATGGGCCGATGAGCTTAGTGTGCCGCAGCTTTCAGGGCAAGCTGCAATTCTGTGAAGGTTTGACGCTCGCCAGGAGACAGATCCCGTACCTGAAGTCCGGTCAACAGTTTTTTCGCCTGCGGGTACTCCCCTGAAATGATCAGCAGCTGAATCCATTTCAGGCGATTGCTTGGGTGGGACGGATGCAGGTCCAGGGATTTCTTCAATGCCTCCCGTGCGGCGGCAATGTCCTGCTCACGCAGCCACAGGTAATCGGCGTGCCACGAGTGAAGGGCAACTCTCACCCCCGGCGAGACCCCGGGGTTGGCCAGGGCAGCAGCGAAGAGACGGTCCATGTCCGACCTCACAAGGCAGAGCGACCCGTCAATGGACAGCTCTTTCAGGTTGTAGAGAACCGTCATGTCGCCAGGAGCAAACGGTGTGCGGCGCAGACGGCGTGCCAACTCATCCAGATCAGAGGGCCTGACAGGAATCCCGGCCCTGCAATTCAGATGAAGCAGACCCAGCCAGTTCATCTTGAGGTTGCGATCCAGTTCGCCGGCGATTTCATAATGCCGGCGTGCAAAGGAGTAGGTGGGCAACGCCGCCGAGGCAGCCTCAGGCAGGCTGGCCAGGAAAACACCCGCTTCATGCTGCGCCCGTGCTGACTGCCGGTGGTATTGCGCCTCGATTTGCGTTCGCCGGACGTCGTCGCCGTACTGGTGGGCGCGCAACGCCGTGAGAAAGGAACAATAGACCAGCGCCGTCGCCGCCAGTGCCACCCCGCATGTCCTGAAAGCCTCCGCACGTTGGAGCGCCTGCATCAGTGCCCACCCGGCCATCAGCGCCACACCAAACAAAGGGACGTAGTTACGGTGTTCGTGGGCCAGTTCCAGCGGCAACACCGTCGATTCCAGCGCATGCCCGATCAGGAACCACGCCACACCGAAGGCCAGTACCGGCGCACGCCGTCGCGCCCCCCAGGCCAGGATGACCAGCGCAGCGAGACCTAGGAGTGCCGGTAACGTCGTCCACGGAGACATCAGCCCGGTGGACAGGACGATGTCGTCGTGGTGAAGCCCGAAGGCTTCCATCTGCGGCAAAGCCATCAACCCGAGATAGAACCAGAGCACCCGGCCCTCAGTCAGCACCCTTTCTATGAGCGAGAAGGAGCGAACCTCATAGCCTGACCACAAGTCGCTGGAGAATGGGGAGAGGAGATAACCCGCCACAGCCAGTGCAGCGAGGCCCACCAGCAGCACCAGACACCAGCCAAACCGGTCAAGCCCCGCAAGCGACGAGCGGGCACGCAGGATGGTTTCCCAGGCAAGTGCGAAAACAGGAAAGAGCAGGCCGGTTTCCTTGCTCAACACAGACAGCGGCCAGGCGACGCCCCAAGCAAGAAGCATCAACGCAACGCCTGCACGGCCGCCACGCTGGCGCGCCTCGATGTGCATCCACAGAGCACCCAGCAGGAACAGGGCAGACAGGCTGGTCATGCGCTGTACGACGTGCAGCACAGGCAACAACTGCACAGGATGCAGCAGCCAAAGCATTGCCACAAATCCGGCGGCCATCAAAGCGTTGCGGGTCTGCGCGGCGGGCAGGGCCGACGCCAGCAGGCGCCACGCCAGTCCGAAGACGAGAATGCCTGACAGCCCGTGAATTGCCAGGTTGGTGACCTTGAACGCGAACGGATCAAAGCCGCTGAAGTAATGATTGAGCGCAAAGCTCAGCTGCGCGACAGGTCGCCCAGATGGCCCGGAGCTGCCGCTCACGAGGGCCTGATGCAGTGCATCAAAAGACAGTCGATCCAGACGGACACCTTCAGCCTGGAGAATGCTGGGTCCGTCATCGAAGAAAAAGCCGCCCTGCAGTCCGGCCCAGTAAATCGCGACCAGTGCCAGGCCGGCAACAACCATGGCAATCAGGAGAGCATACCGGGTGCGCATGGTGGTGAAGCAGAAAAGAAAAAGCCCCTTGGCCTTCGCCAAGGGGCTGTCAATTGGATCAGTTGATCAGAAGTCTTTGCAGGAGCTGGGCAGGTATTTCTTGGGCACAGCGTTAGCCGTGCCGTCGGTGCCGCAAGTCCATGCCACGGTGCCAGCAGACGTGCTGCCGATGCCGCGCAGAATCATGGTTTTGCTGGCAGCGCCAGCCAGGCCGGTGTCCGTCGTGGACGTCACGATGATGTCGCCCTGGGTCGAAGAAACGCCGGTATACGCAACGCTGGCGACATAGCGCGAGCTCTGCGTCTGGACGCCCATGGAGGCCTGGTTCAGCAGCATGGTGCCCTTCTGGGAGAAGGTCTCCGACACAGCGGTACGGCCAGACGATGCGGCGAGCACCACCTCAGACACCTTGGCGCGGACCATGTAGTCCTGGTACGCAGGCAGGGCCACAGCGGCCAGAATACCGATAATCGCGACGACGATCATCAGTTCGATGAGGGTAAAACCCTGTTGCAGAGAACGCTTCATGAAAAGCTCCTTAAATGGATGGACCGAATAAAGCCAGCAGGCTGGGTTATTGTCTGCAAGTTCCATGCCGCAGTATCGCAACACCCAAAACCCACGAAACTCAAGGATTTCGCGGCGACAGCGCTGCGGCAACAGGCTTTTCTTGTCATTTCAGCGGGGTGAATTGACACTTTTGTCACCCTCACTCCGACAAGTCACATCGACTGCGTGGTCTCAGCCAATCTTTTTAATGAGCCAGGTGGTCATCTCGTCGGTGTAGTCAGATGCGACGCCGGCATCCAGCAAGGTCCACTTGAATGCATTGCCCAGCTGGGCTTTTTTGTAGGTGTTCAACTCGTGCTGCTGCTTGAACTGCACGATCTGTTTCGTCATTTTCTCAAGGACGTCGTCCACCTTTCTCGCAAAATCCTTGTCCTGCTTGTGGGATGCTTTGGGAATGCGCTCCAGAAAGAACTGGGCGAGAGATGTCCCGAATTTCTTGGCTTCAGCTGCGTCAAACCAGCTCAAAATCATGTGGCCTCCAGATGCGTTTCGTGATGATGGCATTTTCGCCATGCCGCCTGCGGAACATATCAGTCTTGGACGCGAGAATCAAACGATTCATGTTGCCGATGCGCTCAAGACAAGCAGCAAGGAGGGCTGTGGAATGGGTATTCTTGACAGCCCGGCAACAGACAGGGACATGACGCCAGCAGCTGGCACGAGGCAACGCCGGAAACCATGAACACCGCAGAACAATGGCTTGAGCAGGGCATGACATGCGAGCAGCAGGGCGATCCGCTGGAAGCCCTGCGCTGCTACGAGGCGGCTCTCGCTCTGGCGCCTGAGTTGGCACACGCCCATTTCAATCGCGGCACCATTTTGCTGGACAGTGGTGATGCGGAGGGTGCGCTGGCTGCGTTACAGAAGGCCGTACAACTCAGACCCGAATCCGCTGGAACCCATTTCAACCTGGGAGCCGCATATGTGCGGCTGGACCGCCCGAGCGAAGCGGTGCAGGCCTACCGGCAGGCGCTGGCGTTCAGGCCCGACTTCCCTGAGGCCATGATGGCACTCGGCGCTGCGCTGGAAGAGCTGGGGCGCGACGAGGAAGCCGTTCAAAGCTATGGCCGTGCGCTGACCATGAAGCCGGACTACCCCGAGGCAGACCGCAAGCTGGCCACATTACTGACCCGGCTGGAGCGGCTCGAAGAAGCTGCCGCCTGCTACCAGCGCCTGCTGGTTTTCGACCCCGGTAATGCTGATCTACTCAACCACCTCGGCGCCCTGCAGAAGAAGCTCAGGCAGCTTGATGCTGCCGCCGCCAGCTTCCGCCAGGTATTGGCGATTCAGCCTGACGACGCGCTGGCGCACAACAATCTGGCGGTGGTGCTGCGCGGCCTTGGGCAGCTTGAGGCAGCGGTCGAGAGCTACCGCAGAGCGCTTGAAGCGAAGCCGGGATTCATCGAGGCCCACCACAATCTCGGCAACGCCTACATGGATCTGGGGGAGACCGAGATGGCGCTCTCCAGCTATCGCAGCGCGCTGGCGATCAACCCCACCTTTGCAGAGTCACTCACCTGCATGGGCGTGGCCCTTCAATCGCTCAGCCGTTTTGACGAGGCCCTGGCCTGCCATCGGCAGGCGCTGGCACTCAAGCCGGACCATGCCCAAACCCACAGCAACCTTGGCATCGTGCTGCAGGAGATGGGTCAGTTTGAAGAGGCCCTCGTCAGCACACGGCGCGCGCTGGCGCTCCAGCCCGACTTCAGCGAGGCTCACAACAGCCTGCTGTTTCTGCACAACTACCTTTCAGATCAACCCCCCGACCAGTTACTGGAGGAGGCCCGGCGCTACGGTGACATGGTGGCACGCCAGGCCCGCCCGCACACCCACTGGGACAACACGCCCGAGCCGGCACGCGCCCTGCGCGTCGGCCTGGTGTCCGGAGATTTCTGCACCCACCCGGTGGGTTATTTTCTCGAAGGCGTGCTGCAGGCCCTCGCGAACTCCGACGCAAGACTGGAACTGTGGGCCTACCCCACGCGGCGATGTGACGACGATACCAGCCGCCGCCTCAGGGCCTGCTGCCATGGCTGGCATCCCGTCGTGGGCTTGTCGGACGAGGACGTCGCTGCGCAGATTCGTCAAGACGGCATCGACATCCTGATTGATCTTTCCGGCCATACCGCGCACAACCGACTCGCGGTTTTTGCCTGGAAGCCGGCACCCGTGCAGGTGTCATGGCTGGGCTACTTCGCCACCACTGGCGTGGCCGCCATCGACTACCTGATTGCCGACCCATGGACTTTGCCGCCCGGGGAGGAACAGCACTTCACCGAAAAAATATGGCGCTTGCCAGAGACCAGGCTTTGCTTCACCCCGCCTCGCGCAAGCCCCGACGTGTCAGCGCTGCCGGCGCTCGCGAACCAGCACATCACCTTCGGCTGCTTCAACAACCTGAGCAAGATGAACGACGCGGTGGTGGCGCTGTGGGCCCGGGTGCTGAATGCGGTCCCCGGCAGCCGACTGTTCCTCAAGGCCCGGCAGCTGATGGATGCCGCAACCCGGCAAGAGGTTGAGCAGCGTTTCCGGGGCCACGGCATCGGCGCAGAACGCCTGGTGATGGAGCACTACGTGCCCCGCGACAACTACCTGCGGGCCTACCACCGGATCGACATCGCCCTCGACCCGTTTCCCTATCCTGGCGGAACCACCTCGGCAGAGGCCTTGTGGATGGGTGTGCCGGTGCTCACGTTGGAAGGCGAGCGTTTCCTCTCCCGCCAGGGCGTTGGCCTGCTGATGAATGCGGGGCTGCAGGATTGGGTCGCCGTCGACATGGACGACTACGTGGCCCGGGCGGTCTCACACGCCAGTGACTTGCAGCGGCTTTCCGTGCTGCGGGCCCGTCTGCGCGGCCAGGTACAAGCATCTCCCATCTTTAATGCACCACGCTTTGCGATGCATTTTGAAGTGGCCCTGCGCGGCATGTGGCAGGCGTGGTGTGAACAGCGCAACGTGCGCACCGCCGCACTTTGAGGAATGTGATGCCAGTTGCCAACCCCTTGTCCGCAAGCGCCGATCCGGGCCAGGAGGCAACGGCAGCGGGTCTGCTCGAGCAGGGCCTGGCACTTGAACAGCAGGGCCAGCCAGACGACGCGCTGCAACATTACGAAGCCGCCTTGCGCCTGATACCGACACTGGCGCGCGCACATTTTCTGCGCGGAACCATCCTGCTGGATCGCGGTGATGCGGCAGACGCACTTCTGGCTTTTCGGGAGGCGCTGCGATACAAGCCGGATTCGGCAGGTGCCCATTTCAATCTGGGTGCCGCCTATACGCGGCTGGGCCGTCACGAAGAGGCGATCGCAGCTTATCGGTACTCGCTCGCGCTCAAGCCGGATTTTGCGGAGGCTGAAGTGGCACTTGCGGCAAGCCTGGAAGAACTGGGGCAGAACGAGCAGGCCATCGCAGCGTATCGCCGCGCCCTGGTTCTGGAGGAAAACCATGCCGAGGCCCAGAACAAGCTCGCCCATCTTCTGGTTCGACTGGACCGCTTTGACGAGGCCGCAGTGTGCTTTCGCCAGATCCTGGCAAGAAACCCACACCAAGTTGATGCACTCAACAGCCTGGGATTGATCCTCACGCTTCGCGGGCAATTGCAGGACGCGGTGCGTCAATTCCGCCTGGCCATTCAAATCAAGCCCGATTTCCTGGCCGCACATGGCAATCTGGGCAACGCACTGATGGATTTGCACCAGTTCAAGGATGCAGCCGAAAGCTACCGCCGGGTGCTGGAGCTCAACCCCCAGAGCGCTGATGCACACAACAACCTGGGAACCACGTTCAAGGACCTCGGGCAGCTGGACAAGGCCCTGGCCAGCTACCGCACGGCCATGGAACTCAACCCCCAACTGGCAGTCGCGCACAGCAACCTCTTGATGGTGCAAAACTACCTTTCAGCACAGCCGCCGCATGAGCTGCTGGCCGAGGCACGCCGCTTTGGTGAAACCGTGTCGAGGCTGGCGCTTGCAGCCCAACCGACACCTCCGCCCACATCGGCAGCGTGGAAGAACAGCCCCGTCAGAGACCGATGTCTGCGCGTCGGCATGGTGTCTGCCGACCTCTGTGCACACCCGGTGGGCTACTTTGTGGAGGGTGTGCTGGCAGCGCTGGCGACGCAGGCGTCGGGGCGTCTGGAGATGTTTGCCTACTCCAACACGCTAGCGACTGATACCGTGACGGCGCGGATCCAGTCTCACCTCAAGGGCTGGCACTGCGTTGCAGACGACTCGGATACGTCCCTCGTGGACCGCATCCGGAACGACCAGATCGACATCCTGATCGACCTGTCCGGCCACACCGGTGGCAACCGCCTGCCCGTGTTTGCACGCCGGGCCGCGCCTGTACAGATCAGCTGGCTGGGTTACTTCGCCACCACGGGTGTGCAGGCCATCGACTACCTGATTGCCGACCCGTGGACGCTGCCAGAGGCGCTCGAAAACCAGTTCACGGAGAAAATCCTGCGCCTGCCGGAAACCCGCCTTTGCTTCACCGCACCCACCCTCGAAGTGAAAGTCACCCCATTGCCTGCCGCAGTCAACGGGTACCTGACGTTCGCCTGCTTCAATGCGTTGCCGAAGATGAACGACGCGGTGGTAGCCCTCTGGGCGCGCGTTCTCAAAGGGGTACCGGGCAGTCGCCTGCATCTGATGGCGCCCCAGCTGAGCGAGCCCTCGACCCGGGACGAAACGCTCAGACGCTTCGGCGCACACGGCATCCCGACAGCACGGCTCATCATTCGCGGCCCTGTCCCGCGTGATCAGTATCTGGCAACCTATCAGCAGGTGGACATTGCACTTGATCCCTTTCCCTATACGGGCGGTACGACCACGGTAGAAGCGCTCTGGATGGGTGTGCCTGTCCTGACCCTGGCGGGCACTACTTTTCTTTCGCGGCAAGGCGTCGGATTCCTGATGAACGCAGGTCTCCCGGAATGGATCGCTGACAGCGAAGACGATTACGTGCAGCGGGCGATTGCCCATGCAAGCAATCTGCCGGCGCTGGCGCGGCTGCGTGCAGGTTTACGCTCGCAGGTGCTGGCCTCGCCTGTATTTGATGCCCCGAGATTTGCCCGGCATTTTGAAGCCGCGCTGCGAAACGTCTGGCAACAATGGTGCGAACAACATCCCGGCAGCCGCGCAGCTGCATACCCCGAAGACCACTGACCTCCGCAAGCCATGGAAACCAACGACACGTCACCCACGATCAGCAGGCAGGCGGTGTCTGCAACAGAACCCACCGTAGAACAGCTGCTTGAACAGGGCATGGCATTGGAAAAGCGGGGTCAAACCGATGCCGCCTTACAGTGCTATGACTCGGCAATTGCACTGATGCCTGAACTGGCGCGGGCCCATTTCAACCGGGGTACCCTGCTGCTCGATCGCGGTGAAGCGCAGGCAGCCTTGCAGGCGCTGCACACAGCCGTTCACTACAAGCCCGACTCGGCCGGTGCGCACTTCAACATCGGTGCAGCGCACGCGCGCCTGGACAACCATGAAGCGGCCCTCGCAGCCTATGGCCAGGCACTGGCGCTTCGACCCGAGTTCGCAGAAGCTGCCATCGCCATGGGCTCGGAGCTGGAAGCACTGGGGCAACATGAAGACGCTGTTGAGAGCTATCGCCGTGCCCTGAAAGCCAGCCCTGGCGACATGGACACGCACGCCAAGCTGATTGACGCTTTGAAACGGCTGGGACAGCATGAGGCGCTTGCGCAGGCGTACGGCGACGCGCTGGCATGCGCGCCCGATGATGTGGACCTGCTCTACGAGCGCGGAATGGTGTTGTGGTACTTGGGTCGCCTCCATGATGCCGCCAGCAGCTTTCGTCGGGCAACAGAACTCCGACCCGGTTTTGTGGATGCGCATTGCAGCCTGGGCGATGTCTGCATGGCCTTGCAGCTGTTCAACGACGCGGTAGCCAGCTACAGGTGGGTACTGGAGATGGAACCCAACAATGCGGGCGTGTACACCAACCTTGGGTCTGCATTCAAGGATTTGGGACAGCTGGAAGAGGCGCTGGCGAACTACCGTCGCGCACTGGCCATCCGGCCTGACTTTTCAGTCGCCCACAGCAATCTGCTGTTGATCCAGCACCTGCTGGCCAGTCACTCGCAGGATGAGTTGCTGGAAGAGGCCAAACGCTTTGGGGCCACGGTGACCCGGCTCGCGCCTGCCTCCGCCGCCCTGCAAAACCGCCCGGACCCAGAGCGGACCCTGCGGGTCGGTTTTGTCTCAGCCGACCTGCGCTCGCATCCCGTCGGCTATTTCATCGAGAACGTCCTCGCGGCACTTTCCGCCGAGGCCACCCGTCGCCTGACCCTGTTTGCTTACGCCAACGCCACCAGCGCAGACGAGGTCACTGAACGGCTCAAGCGCCACTTTGCCGGGGGCTGGCATTCTGTGGTCGGCATGACCGACGAAGCCATGGATCAGCGCATCCGTGACGACGCCATCGACATCCTGATCGACCTCTCTGGACACACCGGAAAGAACCGTCTGCCTGTGTTCGCACGAAAGCCTGCGCCGGTGCAAATCAGCTGGCTGGGTTATTTCGCGACCACGGGTGTGCCGGCCATGGACTATCTGATTGCGGATCCCTGGACACTGCCCCCCACGCTGGAGGGGCACTTCACCGAGAAAATCCTGCGCCTGCCGGAAACGCGGCTTTGCTTCACGGCTCCCAATCTGGATCTGAACGTCATCTCACTGCCCGCGCTACGCAACGGTTATGTCACGTTTGCCTGCTTCAATGCCTTGCCCAAAATGAATGATGCCGTGGTCGCTTTGTGGGCACGGGTGCTGCACGCCGTTCCACAGAGCCGCCTGCACCTGATGGCACCGCAGCTCGGCGACAGTGCGGCGCGGGCCACCGTGGTCGCACGTTATGCAGCGCACGGCATCGAGTCTGGACGCCTTATTCTGCAAGGCGCTGTGCCGCGCGCAGACTACCTGGCCACCTACCGCAAGGTTGACCTCGCCCTCGACCCGTTTCCATACACGGGAGGCACCACCACAGCAGAGGCTTTGTGGATGGGTGTGCCGGTTCTGACGCTGGCAGGAAGCAGCTTTCTCTCGCGTCAGGGGGTGGGCATGATGATGAACGCCGGATTGCCGGACTGGGTGGCCAACGACCCGGAAGACTACCTGCAGCGGGCGATCACACACGCAAACAACCTGCCGCGCCTGGCGGTGCTGCGGGCTGGCTTGCGAAAGCAGGTACTGGAGTCACCCCTCTTCGACGCACCACGTTTTGCAAGGCATCTTGAAGCAGCCCTGCGCACCGTCTGGAAAGACTGGTGCCAGACCACGAACGCCCCGAGGACTTGACCAGTCCGTTGCGTTGCGCAGCCCCCTCTGCAGAAACGATGCTCGTCACCGCGGTCAGGGTTGCAGGTTCCAGGTGCTTTTAAACAGCGCGTACTGCTCTTCGGTCGGCTCGGTCTTGAATGCCAGTGCGTGCACCGCCAGTTGCCAGTTGGTGCTGATGAAGACCTTGGCAAATCCGCCATCGCTCAGGATTTTTGCGAGTGATTTGGGCGTGAATCCGGTTTTGTGCGCGTAGAAGTCCTGGCCACTGTTCTGGATCTCGGACTGCAGGCCATAGACCACGTCGTGCGCAGTGATGGGCCCTGCCGCGCTCTGGTACAGCACATCGTCCAGCTCAAGCTGCCGCTCCCTCAGCGCCTCCATGACCTGTGCAATGTCCGGAACACACACCTCGGCAAAACCGGTGTCATTGAGGATGTGGTGAAAGCCGCGCACCACATTCAGGCCGTCATGGCGGTAGTAATGCTCCAGGTTGTGAGAGCAGTACACCGCGTCGTACAGGCCTCCTGGCAGCTTTTCCAGCTCACGGGCATCACACACAATGTCGGGCGCACCGCGCGGGTCAATGTCGAGCAGGTCATGCTGCCAGCCTGAAAAGTAACTGGGAATGGGCGTGCGCTTCGAGCCGCCACCCACGTTCAAAACGCGCTTTCCTGCAGGCGCCAGCTCGGACACTTCGCCTGCGGGCGGCTCTGCATGCTGCTGCTTGGGCGCGAAGAAAATATCCTTGAGCAACGAGGTCAGTATCACACCGGGTTCCTGTCATTTGGCATGGTTGTCACCAACGCCGATTGTCCACGAATGAGCGATCTGGCTGCTTACTTGATACACACCGACCGCACCATCTTCAGGTCGGTCAGACCCATCAGCACTTTTTCCATGCCGTCCATTTTCAGTGTCCGCATGCCGCTGCTGAGGGCGCTGGCAAACAGTTCGGCGACGCGGGCGCGCTCCTGGATCAGCTTTTTGAGCTGGTCGTCGGCGATCATCAGCTCGTGCAGGCCGATACGGCCCTTGTAGCCGGTCTTGTTGCACTTGTCGCAGCCGACAGCCCGGTACAGCTTGAGGCCGCCGTCCTTGCCATAGCGCGTCATCCAGTCGTCGAGCAGCTGCTGCGCCTCGCCACCCGGGTCGGCCTTCCAGGCCTCGGTGTTGCGGAGTTCTTCGGAGTACTCCTTGATGAAGTCCTTGATCTCCTGCGAGCTGGCCACATACGACTCCTTGCAATCGCACAGCTTTTTGGCCAGCCGTTGCGCAAGGATACCCAGCAGGGCGTCGGCAAAATTGAACGGGTCCATGCCCATGTCCAGCAGCCGGGTGATGGACTCAGGCGCCGAATTGGTGTGCAGCGTGGAGAACACCATGTGGCCGGTGAGCGAGGCCTCCACGCCCATCGACACGGTTTCCTTGTCGCGTGACTCGCCGACCATGATGATGTCGGGGTCGGCACGCAGGAAGGCGCGCATCACCAGCGCGAAGTCAATGCCCGCCTTCTTGTTGACCTGAACCTGGCGCAGGCCTTTCTGCGTGATCTCCACCGGGTCCTCGGCGGTCCAGATCTTGGTGTCGGGCGTGTTGAGGAATTTCAGGATGGAGTGCAGCGTGGTCGTCTTGCCCGAACCGGTGGGGCCGCACACGTAGAACAGGCCGTAGGGCTTGGACACGGTCTTTTCCAGCCGGTCCTTGTTGTGGTCGGTCAGGCCGAGTTTTTCCAGCGGGATGGGTTCGCCAGCGGCCAGAATCCGCATCACCACGTCTTCCACACCGCCTGCTGACGGAATGGTGGCGACCCGTAGCTCAATGTCCAGCGGACCGTATTTCTTGAACTTGATCTTTCCGTCCTGCGGCTTGCGCTTTTCGGAAATGTCGAGGTCGCACATGATCTTCAGCCGTGTCACCATGGCCTGCCGAAACTGTGCCGGCACTTCGATGTAGGGCTGCAGCGTGCCGTCGATGCGGAAGCGGATGCCGGTCTTGGCCTTGCCGGGCATCGGCTCGATGTGGATGTCCGAGACCTTCTGGTTGTAGGCGTCGATGATGACCTTGTTGACGAACTTCACCAGCTCGTTGTCGGCTGCGGCCGACTCCAGCAGCGAATCATCTCCGGAGTCGCCGTCCAGCGGTGAATCCATGTCAGCCAGCAACTGGTCGATGGAGCTGCCTTCACCGGCCAAGCCAAACAGCTGGCCCAGCGTTTCCTCGAACTCGGTCTGCGTGGTCACCCGGTAGGCGAACTTGGCCGTGCGGGGAAACACCTGCGGCACCACCCGCGCACCGCGTACCGCCTCGGGGTCCAGGCACATGATGAGCAGGCCCTCTGGCGTGTCTTCCAGCGGCATCCAGCCCTGCTGCTCGATGAAATCGCGCTTGAGGGGGCCATGCAGTACCTCGGAGCGGATGCGTCCTGGATTGAACGGCTCGTAGGTCACGCCAAAAAAGCGCGACAGCGAGGCGCCGATCTGTGCCGGGCGGATGCTGTACTTGCCCATCAGGATGTGCTCGACGGACTTGCCGCCCTCGCGGGCCTCCTGCACACACTCCTGCAGATCGCTCTGGGTCAGCACGCCTGCAGTCACCAGTCCGTCGTATTTCGTCGCCTTGCGCCGCTGCTGCTCGTCGGCCTTCTGCATGCGCTGGCGGATCGCAATGCCCAGCGTCTTGCACAACTGACTGGCGCCGTCTTCCTCCAGCTTGCCGAAGGGCTGATCGCTGCGGTTGTTGATGACCTGCAGCACGCCGTAGAGCGTGTCGCCGTCCATCACCGGCGCCACCAGCATCTGCTTGGTGCGGTAGCCGGAACGCTTGTCCACTTCCTTGAGAAAGCTGAGCGCTGGATGGATTTTCTTGAGCGCCGCGTCGTCGTACACGTCAGCGATGTTGACCATGGCCCGCGACATCGCCACATAGCCGGCGATGCTCTGGGGGCTGATGGGCAGCTTCAGGTCCTTGCTGGTGTTCAGACCGGTCTTGACCTTGGAGGTGATGGAGCTGCGGTCTTCATTGACCGCATAGAGCGTCAGCCGGTCTGCATTGAACAGCTTGCAGATGTCCTGGCTGGCATCGAGCATGATCTGGTCGATGTTCTCGGTTTCATAGATGCGGTTGGTGACCAGCTGCAGCTGTCTGAAGTACAGCGCCTCGAAGGTGACGCCGCGCTCCTGCGGCGGCAGCATCTGGGAGTCAAAGAACGCGTCCTGGGGATCGCGTTGCATAACAGCAGTCATAGTTCGAACTCCTGACCCGCTCTCAACCAGCGGATATCGTGTGTGACATTGGGGCCCATTGGGCGAGTCTGGTCGAAACCCTGGATTTCCGCCATGATCAATTCGGTCTCGGCGGGCTTGGTGTGGGTGATGTAGATCGGATAGTTCTTGTCGCGGGCGATGCAGTCCAGTTCAGTGGCCAGTACTTTGGGCGAGAGGTGAAGACTCAGCTTGGCCAGCTCCCGCTCGCGGTTGCTGAAGGCGGTCTCGATCACCAGCATCGCCACGTCAAGCTGGTTGATGCGCTTCCAGAGCGCCGGGTTTTCCTCGGTGTCACCCGTGAACACCCAGCAGCCCTTGCGACCACCAATCGCATAGCCCACCGCCGGCACGGTGTGGACCGCCGGCAGCACCTCCACCGGCTTGCCGCCCAGCACCAGCGTCTGCCCCAGCTCCAGCGGATGAAAGCTGATGAAGGGCGCTTCCGGCGTCGGAATGCGCGAGAAGTCGGGCCAGATGGTGTTGTTGAAGATGTGCGCCTTCAGCGCGTCAATCGTGCCCTGCAGGGCATGGATCTGCACCGGCCGGGTTCGGCGCGAGGCGATCGCGTCCACCATCAGGGGCAGGGCGGCGACGTGGTCGAGGTGGGAATGGGTCAGCAGCACGTGATCGACGGCGGCCATCTCGTCGAGCGTGAGGTCTCCCACGCCGGTGCCGGCATCGACGAGCAGGTTGTCGTCCAGCAGAAAAGACGTGGTGCGGCAGTCCCTGGCAATGGCGCCTGAACAGCCGAGTACGCGTACTTTCATGGGTGTTTCCAGTTGGCCCCGCGCAAATCCGCGCGTTACTTCGTTTCAAAATTGGTTGCGCCATCCCAGCCGGGATCGAAAGGCAGCAACCGCATCGAGGCTACACGCTCTGCGTACAGGCGGTAGAGGTACTTTTCACCATTCATCTTCTGCAGGTTCAGCAGATGCAGATCGCATGCCTCCCAATCCTGCGTGCGGTAGGCCTTCAGGGCCAGGCTCCAGGTCTTGAGCTCCAGCGCATCGTCGCCGGTCGGCTGGGCCACCGCCAGCGGCCAGAAAATCGCCACTGCGTGATCTTTGCCCTTCACGCGCACTTTGTCCAGCTCTTGCCAGACAAAGTCGCCGGCCAGCTTGCGGGTGGACTCGCTGACGATGATGTCGACCCCGTAGATTTTGGACAGGCCCTCCAGGCGCGAGCCCAGGTTCACCGCATCGCCGATCACGGTGTAGCTGCGGCGGATGTCCGAGCCCATGTCGCCCACGCACATGGTGCCGGTGTTCAGGCCGATGCCGATGCCGATCTCGGGCAAGCCCTTGCTGCGGTGGTCGATGTTGATCTGGCGCACGATGGCCGACATGCCGAGTGCCGCCTTCACCGCGAGGCTGGCGTGTCCGGGGGTTTCAACCGGGGCGCCCCAGAATGCCATCACGCAGTCGCCCATGTATTTGTCGATGGTGCCCCGGTGGGCGCGGATCACCCCGGTCAACTGGCTGAACACGCTGTTGAGAAGCGCCTGCAGCTGGGTGGGATCCATGGTTTCTGACATCTTGGTGAAGCCGCGCATGTCGCAGAACATCACCGTCAGCTCCTTGGACGTGGCCTTCATCGAGTAGCTGTCCGGGTCCTTCACCATTTCGTCGACCAGTTCGGGGGGCACGTAGGTCCCGAACAGGTGGGCCAGCTCCCGTTTGGAGCGGCTTTCCACGAAGTAGCCGTAGCTCATGTTCAGCGCAAACGCCGTCACCGCCATCACCAGCGCGCCCGCCAGCGGCAACACCAGCCCGTAGCCGGCATAGAGCCAGAAGTTCAAGCCCGCCAGCGCCGCAATCACGGCCGCGCTTGCCAGAACCGCCCGCAGGGCCGACAGCAGGGGCAAGGTGAACGCGAGAACCAGGCCGGACAACAGCAGCACAACCAGCTCGAAACCCATCGCGTAATCCGGTCGGACCAAGGTCTTGCCGTCGAGCAGGCCCGAGATCACGTTGGCGTGCGTTTCGACGCCGGGGTAGGTCTCGCCGACTGGCGTCACCCGCAGGTCGAGCAAACCGGGGGCAGTGGTGCCAACCAGCACAATCTTGTCCTTCAGCGTCTCTGGCGGCAGGCGACGGGCAATCAGATCGGCTGCCGGGATGTACTTGAAGGAGCCGCCCTTGACGCCTCCATTTCCCCGGAAGGGCACCAGCGTCGCAACCCGGTCATCGACCGGAATCGCCAGTTGTTTGCCGTCCTGCGTCAGCAGGATGCTCTCCAGCCCGTGGTAGCCGCGGGTGAGCAGTTTCTGCGGCGGGAACCCGGGCTCGACCTTGGGCATTCCTGCGAGCATGCGGAACATGGCCAGCGACAGCGATTCGTAATACTGGCCCTTGAACTCCGCCACCAGCGGAAGCGACCGCACCACGCCGTCGCCATCGGTGATGGAGTTGAAAAAGCCGCCCAAGGGTGCGGCCTTGCCCAGCTGCTCGATGTTGGCGCCGTAGCCATTCCACACCGTGAAGCGGATCGGCCGCCCGGCCAGCGCTTCCTTCTGCATCACTGGCGCCGGCAGGTGGCCGTTCACCCGGCCATCGCGGTCGCTGGTGAAGTAATAGCCCAGCACCACCGGACGCTGTGAAATGGCTTTGGCCAGCAGCGCGTCGTAGTCGAGGCTGCCCTGCAGCTGATTGAGTTTCTCGGCGAAGCCAGGCTGGTCCTTGAGCTCGGCCTGGGCCAGTTGCCTGAGCTGCTTGAGGCCGGAGCTGTCGTCCGGCTCGGCGAACACGACGTCAAAACCGATCAGCGCCGCGCGCTGCCGGCCATGAAGCTCATCGACCAGATCGGCCACCTTGTTGCGGCTCCAGGGCCAGCGTCCGATCTCGGCCAGGCTCTGCTCGTCGATATCAACAATGACGATACGGTCGTCCAGCGTGCCGGGCATGGTGGCCCGCAGGCGCGCGTCGTAGATGATGTTGTCCAGGCGCTCCAGCACGCCGACGTGCAGCACGCCAGCCGCGTGCATCAGCGCAAAAACCAGCGGAATCAGTGTGACGGCGATGCGCGGCCAGTGCCTGGAGAGAAGTCTCATGGCGGCTCCATGTCGGAGGGCTGATGAACCGTGCCGTCAGGACGCAGGGCAGCCCCCTGTCAGTGCTGCACGAACTGCATTCGGGTTCCGGCCAGTTCGAGCATGTCGCCGTTCTTGAGCGATACCGGTTCGGGGCCGATGGGCGCGCCGTTGAGCGTCGGTTTGCCGGCGCCTTCCACATGGGCCACCACAAAGCCCTGTGGCCGCTTGGTGATGGCGGCGACCGCCACGCCAGGTTTGCCAATGGTGGTCACCACTTTCACAAGCGCCACCTCGCGCCCGGCGGCTGCGCCAGACATGACCTTGATCGCGCCGTTCATGCCCATGATCGGGTCGCTCGCGGCGGCGGCTGGTGCCGCAGCAGCCGGCGCCACCAACCCGCCGGAGCCGGCCTTGATGACCATGGTCTTGTCGAACCCGGCAGCGGCGTTCTCGCTGACGTACTTGATCTTGTATTTGCCGATTTCGACGGTGTCGTCGTGCTGCAGCAGCTGCTTCTTGACGGCCTTGCCGTTCACATAGGTGCCGTTGGTACTGTTGAGGTCTTCCAGGTGCACTTCATTGCCTGCCATCTGCAGCACGGCATGCTCACCACTGACGGCCAGGTTGTCGATCACGATGTCGTTGTAAGGCCGGCGGCCCAGGGAGGTCCTGTCCTTGGTCAGCTGCACTTCCTTGATCACGACACCGTCGATAGAGACGATCATTTTCGGCATGGCCGACTCCAGTCTGTTTTTAACAATTCCATCACCGCGTCATTTTCCCAGTATTCTGGAGAAGAACCCCCGCTTGCCCGCGTCTTCGCGTGCTTCGGCCAGCAGGACCGAAATATTATCGCGCCCTCCCGCCTGATTGGCGGCCACGATCATCTGGCGGGCCCGCTGCGCCAGGGTTCCCTCGCCCCGGAGTATGGCAGCTATGCCGTCATCAGGCACCATGTCGGACAAGCCGTCCGAGCACATCAGATACACATCACCGGTCTCCACCCGGTGCTCGTTGACTTCCACCATCACGGTGTCTTCGACCCCCAGTGCCCGGGTCACCAGGTTACGGTTCAGGGACGTCAGTGCCTGTTCCGGCGTGATCAGGCCGGCATCGATCTGCTCCTGCAGCAGGGAGTGGTCTTTGGTGATCTGCTCGAACACGCCGGCACGCAGACGGTAACAACGGGAGTCGCCGATGTGGCCCAGCGTCAGCCGCCCGTCCTGGAACGCGCCCACCACCAGCGTGGTGCCCATGCCAGCGTACTGCGGGTTGGAGTTGGCGGCATTGAAGATCGAGTGGTTGGCGTTCTCGACACAGATCTCGAGCGCCCGCCGCACCTCGCGGGAGTTCGCGTTGCGGCCCGCCTGGGCCAGCCAGCGGCCCATTTCCGACTTGATAAAAGCGACCGCCATACCGCTGGCGATCTCGCCTGCGTTGTAGCCACCCATGCCGTCGGCCAGGATGCACAGTCGGGTCAGGGAGTCGAATGCGACAGCGTCTTCGTTGTTGTCCCGCGTCAGGCCTGGGTCGGTTTCCGTGCAAATCTCGTAAATCATGTGTGCGGAGGTCAGTGTGGATCGGCCCCGGCGGCAGGCGCCTGGGTGGTGACGGTTCTCTCGAACGACGGGGTTTCTGCCGGGGTTGCGGCACCTGCAGCGCCGGGGGCGGCCGGTGCCGCGTGGACCGCGGATGCGCCGGACGGCGCCAGCGTAGCGATCACGGCCCGCAAGTCGGCGCCGAGCTGATCGCCGTCCTGGTAACGCTGTTCGGGCTTTTTGGTGAGGCACAGGGCCACGATCTGCGCCAGTGCGTCGGGAAGGTCCTTGCGGACGATGCGGATGTCGGGCGCCTCTTCATTGGCAATCTTGTACATCAACTCGGCCATCGAATCCCCCCGGAAGGGCAACACGCCGGTCAGCATCTGGTAGAGCATCACGCCCAGCGAATACAGGTCGGAGCGGCCATCGACCTTCTTGCCGGCAATCTGCTCCGGCGACATGAAGCTGGGCGTGCCCAGTACCAGACCGGTTTTGGTCTTGCTGGAGTCGGTGATGCGGGCGATGCCGAAGTCGGTGACCTTGACGGTGTCCGTGGACGGCTCGTACATGATGTTGGCCGGCTTGATGTCGCGGTGCACCACATTCTGCTTGTGGGCGTAGGCCAGCGCCTCGGCCACCCGGGCGACGATGGACAGGACCTGCGGCATCGGCAGCAGATGGCCGTCGCGGGTCACATCGGCGAGGTCCTTGCCCTTCAGGAACTCCATGGCGATGTAGGCCAGATCGTGCTCTTCGCCGGCATCAAAAATGGTGACGATGTTCTGGTGCTGCAGCCGGCCTGCGGTTTCGGCCTCGCGGAAGAAGCGCTCGCGAGCATCGTCCAGCTCCTCGCCTTCGAACTCCTGGCTCAGCGCCATGGTCTTGATGGCGACCACGCGGCCGATCTTGGGGTCTTTGCCCAGATACACCACGCCCATGGCGCCCTTGCCCAGTTCTTTTTCAACCTGGTAGCGGCCCAGCATGGGTTTTTCGACAGCGCCTCCGTCGAGCAGCAGCGTGCCACCCGGGTGGCTGCTGCCGCCGCCCAGAATCACCGTCTCGGACAGGTTCTTGGCCCGGTTCAGCTTGGATTGCAGGTCCTTGTGGTTCTTGTTGTAGGTGGCCATGTACTCGTACACGGCTTGCGCCTTGTTGAACTGACGCTTGCGCTCGAAGTCCAGCGCCAGGTTGTTCATGTTGTCCATCAGCGCATCGGTGAACGGCACGCGGCGGAAGCGGTCGAACGCCATGTCCAGCTGCCCCTGCCCCTGCAGCGCCAGCCCCATCATGCGATTGGTTTCGGCCGATTCCTCGTCGGATTTCTGCTTGCCCGCCTCAGTGACCAGGAAGCGTTTGGTGGTCAGCGCCAGATGCCCGATCACCAGCAGGGCGGCAGGGAACACCAGCTTGAGCCAGGTCGCCGCGGCCGAGAGCAGGCCGAACTCCAGCACAAGCAACCCCACAAAGAGACCCAGCGTGACGACCGCAGCCTTGCCGGCGGAAAGTCGCGGCAGACCGGCCACCAGATAACCCGCCACCAGCAAAAAGGCGCCGAGCATGGCCCAGACGCCCCAGCCCGGCTGCACGATGAAATGCTCGCTCAGGATGCTGGAGGTGATGTGCGCCATGGTTTCGGCTGGCGACAAACCCGCCCCGGCAGGCGTTGCGAACTGGGTGCCCACACCGGCCGCCGTGGCGCCAATGATCACGATCTTGTCGGCGTACTTGCTGGCCGGAATCTTGCCTGAAGCGACGTCGTAAAAGGAGTCCACCGCGAAGGCCGCACGCCCATCGTGGCCCCGGTAGAACTGCGGCAGCATCAGGGCGGCTTCGTCGGTGCGGACCACCTTCTTGCCGATCTGCACCGACTCGCCGGTGTTGAGCCGGATGTCGGCCGCGCCCAGATTCAGGCTGTGCGCCGCCGCCAGCAGGCTCATCGAGGGGATGGCCTTGCCGTAGTAGTTGATCAGCAGCGGCTCCTGGCGCACCGCGCCGTCGACGTCTGGCAGCTGGTTGAGGTGGGCCACGCCCGCAGCGGCCGAACCGATCAGCTCGATGGGTTGCTGGCCGCGAACGGCCGAGAGGGAGAAACCGGCCGTCTCGTCGACCGCGGTTTTCAGGGCGAAGGCGGGCAGCGGGCTGTCGGGCCGACCCTGGGGTTCACCCAAGGTGAAAACAGAAGGCACCAGCACATTGCCGGCAGCCTTCATGCTGCTGGCCAGTTTGGCATCGGTGTCCAGGGCCACCTCGGCATCGGCAATGACCTTGCCCAGCTGCTCGGCCAGCCCCCCCGGCGGGGGCGCGGTCAAATCGGGCGAAGCCGACACCGCTGCAGCGTCTGCGGATGATGCGGGCGCCGGGGCTGGCGAAGCCGGGGCCACGGGGCCAAGCGCCTCCTTGATCTTGCGGATGAACACCAGCCCACGGTCGGTCTGCGGCTCAAAAAAGAAGGCAGTGTGGACGATGGTCTTGGCCTTGGCGGCGGCCAGCTGGTCGATCAGCTGGGCATGTACGTCGCGCGGCCACGGCCAGCGGCCGATGTTGGCAATGCTCTGGTCGTCAATCGCGATGATGGCGATGCGATCAGACGGCTGGCGTGAGGTGCTGGTGCTCGCGAAGTCGTAATAGCGGCGTTCCAGCGTGCTGAAGAAATCGGTGGCGCCATGGAACACCAGAACGGCCAGCACCACCAGAAAGCCGACGAACCAGTCGGCCCGCCAGAACTGATTCCACTTTGCTGATGATTTGGCCACTTCCCGTCCCTTGTGCTGCTTGAACCGTGCGCAGCCCCCTCACCAGGAACCTGCGCTCAGCCATTCGAGCCGTTACCGACTGTTTCGAACTTCCCCCAGCACTGCCGAATGTTTCGGTCTTGTTACAAGCTGCTGGATTTCGGACGTTAACAGACGGGGTGCTGCCGGACAAGTGACTTTTGCACGGCCTTGGAGGGCGTGAAAGCTTGTGTTGCGAATATGTTCTGCGCCGCAGCCAGCGGCACAGCGCCGGGCCGGGCGCTGGGATGCGCACCGGCTCCGGTGCCTGACGGCCGATCCGGCCGTCAGCCCCGGTCAGGCCGGGGTGGAGCTTTTCTGGCGCATTTGCAGCGCCTTGGCAATCACCAGCACCAGCAAGGCACCGGCGGCGGCCGCCAGATAACCGCCATAGGCGAAAGCGGGCAGATAAGGCTTGATGGCCGGGTCGCTGTAAGCCATCTGGCCGGCGATCCAGCCCAGCAGCATCGCGCCGAGCGTGATGATGATCGGGAAACGCTCCATCAGCTTGAGCACGATCTGGCTGCCCCAGACGATGATGGGAATGCTCACCACCAGACCGAAGATGACCAGCGGCAGCTGATGCTGCTGCCCTGCACCCTGGGCGGCACCGGCAATCGCCAGCACGTTGTCGACGCTCATCACGAGGTCGGCGACGATGACCGTCTTCACGGCGCCCCAGAGCTTATCGCTGGGGCTGATGTTGTGGTCGCCCTCGTCCTCGGGAATCATCAGCTTGACACCAATCCAGAGCAGCAGGATGGCACCCACGATCTTGAGGTACGGGACGGACAGCAGTGCCAGCGCAAAGGCAATCAGGATCACCCGGAGAACGATGGCGCCAGCGGTACCGTAAATGATGCCCAGCCGGCGCTGTTTGGGGGGCAGGTTCCGGCATGCCAGTGCGATCACCACCGCGTTGTCGCCACCCAGCAGGATGTCGATCATGATGATCTGACCAACGGCAAGCCAGAAGCTTGCGGTCATAAACTCTTCCATGGGAACCTCTCGAAAAAATCAAAAAACCGATTGTCGGTGAAGACAATCGGCCTGTCTGTTGTGGCTAACCGCAACCGGCGGTCGGCGGAAGGGCTTATTTCAGCAGCGCTTTGAGCAGTTTGCCCATTTCGGACGGGTTGCGCGTCACGGTAAACCCGCAGGCTTCCATGATGGCCAGTTTGGCGTCGGCCGTGTCGGCACCGCCGGAGATCAGCGCACCGGCATGGCCCATGCGCTTGCCAGCCGGGGCGGTCACGCCGGCGATGAAGCCAACGATGGGCTTCTTCATGTTGGCCTTGCACCACTGGGCGGCTTCTGCCTCGTCCGGGCCACCGATTTCGCCAATCATGATGACGGCGTCGGTGTCGGGGTCGTCGTTGAAGGCCTTCATCACGTCGATGTGCTTGAGACCATTAATCGGGTCGCCACCGATACCGACGGCGCTGGACTGGCCCAAGCCGATTTCGGTCAGTTGCGCCACGGCTTCATAGGTGAGCGTGCCAGAGCGCGACACCACGCCAATGCGGCCCTTGCGGTGGATGTGGCCGGGCATGATGCCGATCTTGATTTCTTCCGGCGTGATCAGGCCGGGGCAGTTAGGGCCGAGCAGCAGGGTTTTCTTGCCACCGGCGGCTTCCTTGGCCTTCATGCGGTTGCGCACTTCCAGCATGTCCTTGACGGGAATGCCTTCGGTGATGCAGATCGCCAGGTCGAGGTCGGCCTCGACGGCTTCCCAGATCGCGGCGGCAGCGCCTGCGGGTGGAACATAGATGACGGACACCGTTGCGCCGGTGGCCTTGGCGGCCTCGGTCACGTTGGCGTAAATCGGGATGCCTTCGAAGTCTTCGCCGGCTTTCTTGGGGTTCACGCCGGCCACAAAGGCGTTCTTGCCGTTGGCGTAATCACGGCACATGCGGGTGTGGAACTGACCCGTCTTGCCGGTGATGCCCTGGGTGATGACTTTGGTGTTTTTGTTGATGTAGATGGACATGCTGTGTTCTCCTGGGCTTACTTGACGGCAGCCACGATTTTGGTCGCGGCTTCGGCCATGGTGTCTGCGGCGATGATGGGCAGACCGGAGTCGGCCAGCATCTTCTTGCCCAGGTCTTCGTTGGTGCCCTTCATGCGCACCACCAGCGGCACGGACAGGTTCACTGCGCGGCAGGCGGTGATCACGCCTTCGGCAATGGTGTCGCACTTCATGATGCCGCCAAAGATGTTGACCAGAATGCCCTTGACGGAGGGATTCTTCAACATGATCTTGAAGGCTTCGGTCACCTTCTCGGCAGTGGCGCCACCGCCCACGTCCAGGAAGTTGGCCGGCTCGCCGCCGAACAGTTTGATGGTGTCCATGGTGGCCATGGCCAGACCGGCGCCGTTCACCAGGCAGCCGATGTTGCCATCGAGGCTGATGTAGGCCAGATCGAACTTGCTGGCTTCCACTTCGGCCGGGTCTTCCTCGTCCAGATCGCGGTAGGCCACGATTTCGGGGTGACGGAACAGCGCGTTCGGGTCAAAGTTGAACTTGGCGTCCAGCGCCATGACATTGCCCTTGCTGTCGCGGTTCAGGGGGTTGATTTCCACCAGCGATGCGTCGGTGTCCATGTAGCACTTGTAGAGCTTCTTGAACACATCGGTGGCCTGGGCCAGCGAGTCGGCCGGCATGCCGATGCCGTCGGCAATTTCCTTGGCCTGCGCGTCCGTCATGCCGACCAGCGGATCGACAAACACCTTGATGATCTTCTCGGGGTGAGAGTGGGCCACCTCTTCGATGTCCATGCCGCCTTCGCTGGAGGCAATGAAGGCCACCTTCTGGGACTCACGGTCGGTCACGGCCGAGACGTAATATTCCTTCTGGATGTCGGCACCGTCTTCAATATAGAGGCGACGGACTTTCTGGCCTTCCGGGCCGGTCTGGTGGGTCTTGAGCTGCATGCCCAGGATTTCACCGGCAATGCGCTTGACGTCGTCGATGGTTTTGGCCACCTTCACGCCGCCGCCCTTGCCACGGCCACCGGCGTGGATTTGCGCCTTCACGACCCACACCGGGCCACCGAGCTTCTGGGCGGCTTCGACCGCTTCCTGCACCGTGAAAGCCGAAATGCCGCGCGGCACAGGCACACCAAAATTGCGCAAGATTTCCTTGCCCTGGTACTCGTGAATTTTCATGGGGGACCTTCAGAATTCAGTAGAAAAGGGGGTGCAACAGGGGATTCGGGCGAGGAAATGAGGTGTCGGAAACAGGCCACACCAGCCCAAAAAACCACGTCAGCGGTCACTGCAGGCAGCAACGCAGAACTGTATCATGGTGCGACGCACAATCCTTGTGCGCGGCTGACGCCGGTTTTGAGGCCCCAAAAGCAGCCTCCGGACGCCTGTTAAGGCGCCGCCGGCTCCCCCGGCAGCCCGCTCAACGTCCCGTTTTTCCTGTCATTTCCCCTGTTGTTTTCCCCTGTATTGAAAGTGCTGGATGGCCAAAGTATTCATTGATGGCGAGGCGGGCACCACCGGCCTGCAGATCCGCGAGCGGCTGCAGGCGATGCCGCAGATCGAGCTGGTCAGCATCGCACCGGAACTGCGCAAGGACCCCGCCGCCAAGCGAGACCTGATGGCGCAGGTGGACCTGGTCATTCTTTGTCTGCACGACGACGCGGCCCGCGAGTCGGTGGCCATGATCGACAGCCTGCCGGGCAAAAAACCCAAGATCATTGACGCATCCACCGCGCACCGCACGGTGCCCGGCTGGGTCTACGGCTTTCCGGAACTGACCCGCAGCCAGCGCGACGCCGTGGCGTCGGCAGAGCGGGTGGGCAACCCGGGCTGCTATGCGACGGGGGCGATTGCGCTGATTCGTCCGCTGGTCGACGCCGGCCTGCTGCCACCCGATTTCCCGTTGAGCCTGCCGTCGGTGAGTGGTTACTCCGGCGGTGGCCGCCAGATGATTGAGGCTTACGAGGCCGGTACGGCGCCGCTGTTTGAAATCTACGGCCTGGCGCTGGAACACAAGCACCTGCCGGAAATCATGAAATACACCGGCCTGACCCGCCGGCCGGTGTTCATTCCGTCAGTTGGCAACTTCGAGCAGGGCATGCTGGTGCAATTGCCGCTGCACCTTGATCTGCTGCCGGGCAAACCGACAACAGCGGAAATTCAGGCCGCACTCAGCGCGCACTACGCCGGCAGCGAATGGGTGACCGTGGAAGACGCACCGGCCACTGGCAAGCTCGACGCACTGGCACTGAATGACACGAACAAGATGGAGCTGCGGGTCTTCGGCAACGAAACCCATCGCCATGCGGTGTTGATTGCGCGTCTGGACAATCTGGGCAAAGGTGCTTCTGGCGCAGCGGTGCAGAACCTGAAGCTGATGTTGAAGGTGTAGCCCCCACGGTCGTTCGCTTCGCGTAACTCCCTGGACATGCCCATGCCTGAGGCATGGGCCCTTCCTCCCGTCCAAACCTGCGCAGGCAGGTTTGGAGCCACGGTCGTCAGCCCCGAGGGGGCCGCCCGCCTGCGGCCCGGCGGAGCCGGTTCCGCGGCTCAGCTGGTGGAATACCAGTCTGCATCAATCGTCGTCGCTGGACGACACCACGCGCCGGATCACGTCGCCGCTGAAACCCCTCGCCGCCAGAAATCGCATCTGCTTGGCACGGCCGGCAGCATCGGGGGCGGGCTCTCCGAACTTGCGGCGCCAGATGTCGCGGGCACGCTCCAGTTCGGTGGACTTCAGGGCGTCCATGGCGTCGGCCACGCGTTCGGTGTCCAACCCCTTGTTCAGCAGCTCGTGGCGAATGCGCGAAGCGCCGAAGCGCCCGGCGCGCCGGTGGATGACGGATTCGACCACCCGCGCTTCACTGATGAAATCCTTGGCCTGCAGGTCGTCAAGCACCTGAGCGAGCTGGCCGGGTGTCTCTTCAAACGGTGCCAGCTTGCGCTCCAGCTCGCTGCGCGAATGCTCGCGTGCCGCGAGGTAGCGCAAGGCGCGGCCCTTGAGTGACAGCGCAAAGCCCGCACGGGCGGCGGGCTTGCGCGGGGCATCAGCGCTGGTCTCAGGGGGCGAGGCGTCGGAGGAGGTCATGGCTCAAACGCGCTCAGCTCAACACAGATCAGGCCGCAACTTTGGCGGGCTTCTCAGCCTTTTCAGCTTTCGGGGCTTTCTCGGCTGGTGCCGCGTCCACGCTGCCTGCCACCTGCACCGGTGGAATGCCCAGCGACTCGCGTACCTTGTTCTCGATCTCGATGGCGAGCTCGGGGTTCTCCTTGAGGAACTCGCGGGCGTTGTCACGGCCCTGACCAATCTTTTCGCCGTTGAATGCGTACCAGGCACCGGCTTTCTCGACGATATGGCCCGCCACACCCAGGTCCAGCACCTCACCCAGCCGGCTGATGCCCTCGCCGTAAAGAATGTCGAACTCCGCCGTCTTGAACGGTGAGGCCACCTTGTTCTTGACCACCTTGACGCGGGTTTCGTTGCCGATGACGTCTTCGCCCTTCTTGATGGAGCCGATGCGGCGGATGTCCAGCCGCACCGAGGCGTAGAACTTCAGCGCATTGCCGCCGGTGGTGGTTTCGGGCGAGCCGAACATCACGCCAATCTTCATGCGGATCTGGTTGATGAAAATGACCATGCAGTTGGCCTTCTTGATGGTGGCGGTGAGCTTGCGCAGCGCCTGGCTCATCAAACGGGCCTGCAGGCCGGGCAGCGAGTCGCCCATTTCGCCTTCGAGTTCGGCCTTGGGCGTCAGCGCCGCCACCGAGTCGACCACGATCAGGTCAACCGCGCCGGAGCGGGTCAGTGAATCGACAATTTCCAGCGCCTGCTCGCCGGTGTCGGGCTGGCTGATCAGCAGGTCCTGCAGGTTCACGCCCAGCTTTTGCGCGTACTGGATGTCCAGCGCGTGCTCGGCGTCGACAAAGGCGCAGGTGCCGCCCAGCTTTTGCATCTCGGCAATGACCTGCAGCGTCAGCGTGGTCTTGCCCGATGACTCCGGACCGTAAATTTCAACCACCCGGCCGCGCGGCAGACCGCCAACGCCCAGGGCAATGTCCAGACCCAGCGAACCGGTGGAGACGACCTGGATGTCCTCGATCACCTCGCCATCACCCAGCTTCATGATGGTGCCTTTGCCAAACTGCTTCTCGATCTGGGCCAGAGCCGCTTGCAGCGCCTTGGCCTTTTCACTGTTCAGGGCGGCGGTTTGCACAGGGTGCTGGGCGGGGTTCAGTTTGCTGGTCAGTTCCATGAAAAACTCCTTGAAAATCAACGATTTGAAACAGTTGTGGTTACTTCTTCTGGTTCTCCAGCCATCTGCTTTTAATCACAGCGCTGGATACATGACCAGTACTTTATGAGCAGGGTATAAATAAGTAAACCCTGTTTTTAGTCAGTTTGCCTGACTAATTAGCCGTCGATCAGCTAGCATGACGGGCATGCAGGAAATGAACGCTCAAGCCATGTCCAACCGCTTCGGGCCGGCGGAGCCGGGCTGGCGGCTGACGCACCTAGGCCGGCGCATGGGCCACGCGCTGCGACGCTTCGACGAACGTGTGCTGGCGCTGATGGCCAGCAACGTGGAAGTGCCGCTGGCGCTGTCGAACCTGGCTGCGCGCGACCAGGTGGGCGCTGCGCACATCCACATCACACGGCATCTGGCCGTGAATGGCTCGCGGCTGACCGATCTGGCGCACAGCGCCGGCATGAGCAAGCAGGCCATGGGCGACCTGGTGGACCAGTGCGAAGCCTGGGGCCTGGTGACGCGCGAGCCGGACCCGCACGACCGGCGTGCGCGCCGGGTGGTCTTCACCGAATCGGGTCTGCAGTGGCTGGAGGCTTTCAGGCGCGCGGTGCTACAGGCCGAAGAAGAGTTCCGGCAGGCCGTTGGCACCGATGTGGCCACCGTGGTCGCGCTGGGGCTGGAGGCTTACGCCACGGAGTGATGCGCATCAGGCGGTCAGAGCGTAAAGACCTCAAGCAAAGACCCGAAGTAAACACTCGGAGCAAAGGCCTAGAATTTGACGGACAAGCAATACCGTGTTCCTGCTAGGGCCTATTAGCGCTATTTTTGCGAGATGCGTTAACAGACCCCAACCCGCAGCGAACCGATCTCTGGAGACAGCCATGCGTATTCTGATTGCCGAAGACGACCAGGTTCTGGCCGATGGCCTGCTGCGCACGCTGCGCGCCTCGGGCGCCGCCGCCGACCATGTCTCCAGCGGCACCGAAGCCGATGCCGCCCTGCTGACCAACACCGAGTTCGATTTGCTCATCCTCGACCTGGGCCTGCCGCGCATGCACGGGCTGGAAGTGCTCAAGCGCCTGCGCGCACGTGGTTCGGCCATGCCGGTGCTGATCCTGACCGCTGCCGACAGCGTGGAAGAACGCGTCAAAGGTCTCGACTACGGCGCCGACGACTACATGGCCAAGCCCTTCTCGCTGCAGGAACTCGAAGCCCGCGTGCGCGCACTGATCCGCCGCGGCATGGGCGGCGCCAGCAGCACCATCAAGCACGGCCCGCTGGTGTACGACCAGGCCGGCCGCGTGGCCACCATCGACGGCCAGATGCTGGAGCTGTCTGCGCGCGAGCTGGGCCTGCTCGAAGTGCTGCTGCAGCGCGCCGGCCGCCTGGTCAGCAAGGATCAGCTGGTCGAGCGCCTGTGCGAGTGGGGCGAGGAAGTCAGCAACAACGCCATCGAGGTGTACATCCACCGACTGCGCAAGAAGATTGAGAAAGGTCCGATTCGCATCGCCACAGTGCGCGGCCTGGGTTACTGCCTTGAGAAGATCCCTGGATAGCAGATATGGCCCCCACGCTTTTCACTGCGTGTAATGCGCTGCCCCCCGAGGGGGCGCATTTTTCCTTGGGGCGGCCCGGCGGAAAAACTTGGCCCCCACGCTTGCTCACTGCGTGTAGCGCCCTGCCCCCCGAGGGGGTCGCCCCGCCTGCTGCCCGGCGAAGCCGGTTCCACGGCTCCTGCTGGCATGAAGAGAACGCCCAGCGGATGAACGTCCGCCCAGCACCTTGATCTGTGGCTCTTAGACTTTTCCAACGCGAGCGCAGGAGCCTCTTCGGCGAGATCCTCGACTGGATGCTCACGCCGCTGTTGCTGCTGTGGCCAATCAGCCTCGCGCTGACCTGGCTGGTGGCGCAGAACATTGCCGGCAAACCGTTTGACCGCGCGCTGGAATACAACGTGCAGGCGCTGGCCAAGCTGGTGGTGGTGAAGAACAACCAGGTGCAGTTCAACCTGACTGCGCCAGCCCGCGAGATCCTGCGCGCCGACGACACCGACCTGGTCTATTACCAAGTGATTGGCACGCGCGGCGAGTTCCTCAGCGGCGAGCTGGACCTGCCGTTGCCGCCCAACGAAGACAAGCCGGTCAACGGCGAGGTGCGCTTGCGCGAAGACACGATCCAGGGCGAGGAAGTGCGCGTGGCCTACACCTGGCTGAAGGTCGATCTCCCGGCAGAAGCCCAAGGCGACACCAAGTCCGGATCACCCACCGTGCTGGTGCAGGTGGCCGAAACGCTGGAAAAGCGCAAGACGCTGGCCACCGAAATCGTCAAGGGCACGATGGTGCCCCAGTTCGTCACGCTGCCGCTGGCGGTGCTGCTGGTGTGGCTGGCGCTGGTGCGGGGCATCAAGCCACTGGCGCAGCTGGAAAAGCGCATCCGCGCGCGCAAGTCAGACGACATGAGCCCGCTGGACGAAGCCGCGGTGCCGGAAGAAGTCGCGCCGCTGGTGTCGTCCATCAACGACCTGCTCAGCCGCCTGAAGGTGTCGCTCACCACGCAAAAGCGCTTTCTGGCCGACGCCGCCCACCAGCTCAAGACACCGCTGGCAGGCCTGCGCATGCAGGCCGATCTGGCGCAGCGTGAAACCGATGCCGATGAACTGAAAAAATCGCTCAAGCACATCGGCCGCGCCAGCGTGCGGGCAACGCACACCGTCAACCAGTTGCTGGCACTCGCGCGCGCAGAAACCACTGGCCGCAGCCTGGCCAAGCAGCGGGTGGACCTGGTGCATGTGGCCTCGGAAGTGATGGCCGACTCGGTGCCGCGCGCGCTGGAAAAAAAGATCGATCTCGGCTACGACGGCCCGGAGGCGGGCGAGCAGGCCATGCAGCTCGACGGCAACGCCACACTGCTCAAGGAGCTGGTGCGCAACCTGCTCGACAACGCGATCAACTACACCCCGGAGAACGGACAAGTCACGCTGCGCATGATGACCGACCGCTTCAGCGGCGTGCTGGTGCTGATGGTCGAAGACTCGGGGCCCGGCATTGTCGAATCCGAACGCGAGCTGGTGTTCCAGCCCTTCTACCGCGCACTGGGCACCAACGTCGATGGCTCAGGCCTCGGGCTGGCCATCGTGCTGGAAATCGCCAAGCAGCATGGCGCCACTGTCACCATTGAAGATGCCGGTCTGGCCGGTCACGCACAAACCCCTGGGACCCGGGTGACGGTGCGCTTCGTCGGCATCCCGGAGGCCTCACCGGCATGATGCTGGCCCGCTCCGTGCGTGCTGCTCTTGTCAGCTCCTGCCAGCTTTTGCCGAACCCAAAGGAAGACTCATGACCGCCACCCATCGCCTGAAGATTGGTTTGTCCGCCTGTTTCTCGCATGCCGATCCGACACGCTCTTTCTTCACCGGCAAGACTCTTCAGTACGTCGAGCAGTCGATTGCCCACTGGCTGATGTCGTCCGGCGCGATGGTGGTGATGGTGCCCTGCCCCACTGGCAGCACACAACGTGGCGACGTCGCGTACGAGCACTACGCCGAGTGGCTGGATGGCCTGGTGCTGCACGGCGGCGCCGATGTCTGGCCCGGCAGCTATGGCGAAACACCGCTGGAGGAGCAGTGGTCGGGCGACCGCGTGCGCGATGAGTACGACATGGCGCTGGTGAAGGCCTTCGAATCGGTGGGCAAGCCCATCTTCGGTGTCTGCCGCGGCCTGCAGCTGCTCAACGTCGCCTTCGGCGGCACGCTCTATCAGGACATCAACACCCAGGTGCCTGAGTCGTTCGTCCACCGCGACGCCACCACCTATGACCAGAACTTCCACAGCGTCAACATCGTGCCAGGCTCACACCTGTCCACGCTGTACCCCGGTGTCGAACGGGTGCGCGTCAACAGCATTCACCACCAGGGCATCAAGCAGCTCGCGCCCGAGTTCGAGGTGGAGGCGATCAGCGTCGACGACGGCATTGTCGAAGCCATCCGCCGCAAGGACCGCAGCAAGAGCTACATCGCCGCCACCCAGTGGCACCCCGAGTTTCACGAGCAGGGCGCCAACACCATTGATGACGCCGCGCTGCTCGAAGACTTTCTGGCCGCTGCCGCCGCAGCGAAGGCCATGCAGCCTGCGCGATGACGCGCAGCACTGCCGGTGAGTCCGGCTGACCGCCGTAACCACTCAAGCCAGGTGCTTGCCCACAATCCCGGCGAGTTCAAACATCGTCACCTGCGGCTTGCCGAAGACCGGCAGCAGCTTCGCGTCAGCGTTGATGGCGCGCTTGTTGGCGGCGTCCTGCAGGCCCTCGGCCTTGATGTAGTCCCACAGCTTCTTGATGACCTGGGTGCGTGCCACCGGCTCGGCGCCAATCACCGCGGCCAGTGCGCTGCTCGGCGTGAGGCCGGCGCCCGGCTTGGCCACGCGGGCCACTTTCGGTTTGGCGGCTTTCGCGGCGGGTGTCTTTTTGGCAGCGACTTTCTTGACCGCCGCCTTCTTCGCTGCTGGTGCGCCTGCCGTCTTCACAGCCACTGTCTTGCCAAACGGGGTTTTCACCGTGCCGGTTTTGGCTGCAGCCGGTTTGCGCGGCGGGAACTTGGACGGCGCGAACTCGAAGTTGACCTTGCCTGCTTCTGCGTCCCAGGCCAGCATGGCCTTGAAGGGGCGGCGGGTGCGCATGGAGACAAACTTGTCCAGCATGTCGGTCTTGCCGGTTTCCAGCAGCTTGTGCATCTGCTCGCGCTCCACCGGCTGCTGCAGGATCACCTGGCCGGTCTTGAAGTCGCAGGTGGGCGTGGGCTGCGCATGCGTGGGCACTGATTTTTCGCAGACGTAGTTCTTGCCGAACTCGAACACGCGCGAGGCGCATTTCGGGCAGGGGCCAAGCGACTGCTGCGCGCTGAAATCGACGATCTCACCGGTCTCGGCGTTCTTGTCATCGCCAAAGTCGAACTCCAGCTTGTAGTTCTTCGTCTCTTCATCAAACTTGATCACCATCTCGGCGGTGAAGGGCCAGCCCGCCTTGGAGCGGAAACCATCGAGCGGGCCGATCTTGCGGTCGCGCAGGAACTGCTCGACCTCGGCCAGCTCGAAGGTGCGGCCGGCCGGCGTCTTGCCGAAGGAGAAGCCGCAGCCGTCGTCACCACTCTTGCCGGTGCAGGTGTAGCGGCGGTAGTTTTCCTTGATGACGCCGCCGCAGTTCGGGCAGGGCGTCTGAAGGGTGGCGTAGTCGCCGGGAATGGTGTCCTTGTCGTAGCCCTTGGCCTTGTTGACGAGGTTCTCCGTCATCGCGGCAATCTCGGCCATGAAGGTTTCGCGGCTGAGCTGGCCGTGCTCCATCTGCGCCAGCTTGTGCTCCCACTCGCCGGTGAGCTCGGCCTTGGAGAGTTCCTCGACGCCCAGCCCGCGCAGCAGTGTCATCAGCTGGAAGGCCTTGGCGGTGGGAATCAGTTCACGGCCCTCGCGCAGCATGTACTTCTCGGCGATCAGGCCCTCGATGGTGGCGGCGCGGGTGGCGGGCGTACCCAGACCTTTTTCCTGCATCGCTTCGCGCAGCTCGTCGTCGTCGATCGTCTTGCCGGCGCCTTCCATCGCGCCGAGCAGGGTCGCCTCAGAGAAGCGGGCCGGCGGACGGGTCTTCAGGCCTTTGGCCTCCACCACTTCAGCGCGCACCATCTCGCCTGGCTTGACAGGCACCAGGTTCTGGCCCTTGTCGCCGTCCTTGGCGTCGGCCACTTCGTCGGCAGCTTCCTTGCCGTAGATTGCGAGCCAGCCCGGCTTGACCAGCACCTTGCCTTCGGTCTTGAAGCTGTGGCCCACCGCCTGCGAAATGCGCGTGGTGACCAGGTATTCGGCGCTCGGGAAAAACACCGCCATGAAGCGGCGCACCACCAGGTCATAGAGCTTCTGTTCCGCGTCGCTCAGCCCGCTGGGCGCCTGCAGCGTGGGGATGATGGCAAAGTGATCGCTCACCTTGGCGTTGTCGAAGATGCGCTTGCTGGGCTTGATGTAGTTGCCGTTCAGGGCCGTCAGCGCAAACGGCGCGAGGTGCTTCATGCCGCTGTCGGCCAGCATCTCAAAGGTTTTCTTCACCACCGGCAGATAGTCTTCGGGCAGCGCGCGCGAATCGGTTCGCGGGTAGGTCAATGCCTTGTGGCGCTCGTACAGGCTTTGCGCAATCGACAGCGTGGTCTTGGCCGAAAAGCCGAACTTGCCGTTGGCCTCGCGCTGCAAAGACGTCAAGTCAAACAACAAGCCGGCCGCCTGCGTGGTGGGCTTGCTTTCTTCCGTGACGGTGGCGGCCTTGCCGCGCACCGCTTCGGCAATCGCCAGCGCCTCGCGCTCGGACCAGACGCGGTCGGCCTTCAGCTCGGCATCGGGTTCGGTGTTGTCAGCGTTGGCGGCGGCTTTCTTCCACTTCGGGTCAAACCACTTGGCCGGGTACTCACCGGCTTCGGCGAGGAAAGAAGCGTGGATTTCCCAGTAATCGCGACTGACGAACTTGCGGATTTTTTCCTCGCGCTCCACGACGACAGACAACGTGGGCGTCTGCACGCGGCCGACGGTGGTCAGGAAGAAACCGCCATCGCGCGAGTTGAAGGCTGTCATGGCGCGGGTGCCATTGATGCCGACCATCCAGTCGGCTTCAGAGCGCGAGCGCGCCGCATCAGCCAGGCCCTGCATCTGCTTCTCGCTGCGCAGGCTTTCGAAGCCGTCGCGGATGGCAGCAGGCGTCATCGACTGCAGCCACAGGCGTTTGACCGGGTGTTTGCTCTTGGCGTATTGCTGGATCAGGCGGAAGATCAGCTCGCCCTCGCGGCCCGCGTCGCAGGCGTTGACGAGCGCACCCACGTCCTTGCGCTTGGTCAGCTTGACGATGGCGTTGAGCCGCGTCTTCGTCTTGTCCATGGGCTTCAGGTCAAAGTAGGGCGGAATCACCGGCAGGTTGGCAAAGCTCCATTTGCCGCGCTTGACGTCGAACTCCTCCGGCGCCTGGATCTCCACCAGATGGCCCACCGCTGAAGTGACCAGCCACTCATCGCTCTCAAAGTACTCGTCGTGCTTCTCAAATTTGCCTGCGGTGGGCGTGATGGCCCGCACGATGTCCTGGGCCACCGAGGGCTTTTCCGCAATCACCAGCGTTTTCGTCTTCATAAGTACTTCTTCAAACCTTCAATGTCTTCAGGGAACATTTCCCCGCTTTCGGCGAACACGACTTTGCCGTCGCGCCCGCGAACCACCACCACCGGCAGACCGGCCGGCTTGGGGAGCAATTTCGCGGCCTCGGGGGTCAGCATCCCGGCGGGAAAGCTGTAGCCCTTGGCCTTCATGTAGTTGGCAGCCGCAGCCGGCTGCTTGTCGATCGACAGGGCCAGCACGTGCAGGCCACGGGCCTTCTGGGCTTGCCACAGCGCTTCTATATGAGGCGACTGCACGGCACAAAAAGGGCACCAGCTGGCCCACCAGTACACCACAAGCACTTTTCCCTCGGCCTCGCGCGGCGTCCACATGCGGCCGTCGAGCAAGGCCAGCGAGGGCAAACGCAGCGCGCTGCCCACCGCCGGAAGCGGCGCGCCCTCACCCTTGGCCCACACGCGCTGCGCTCCACCGCCCAGTGCCGGCAAGGCGAGGGCAGCGAGACTTCGGACCAGACTTCCGAGCGTTTCCCGGCGGTTGAACAAAGGTGAACTCCTGTGATGGCGGCAGGCGCCTCATACAATAGCGGCTCTCGCGCACATACGCGCGCGGGTGCGCGGGCGCACATGCACGCACGCGCACCTGCATGAATTAACCATACCAAAAAAATACGTCGTGTCAAAAACAGAGGCTTCGGCCGCCCCCGTCACCACTTCACGTCAGACCGCTTTGACACCTGCAGGTTCCGCAGCCCTCCTGGATGGGCGCCGCATCCAGACGCGCCGCTCGGGCGTGCATGGCAAGGGGGTGTTTGCGCTGCAGGACCTGGCCGAAGGCGAGACCCTGATCGAGTACGTGGGCGAGGTCATCAACTGGGAAGAGGCGCTGCGCCGCCACCCACACGACCCCAAGGACCCGAACCACACCTTCTACTTCCACATCGACGAAGACCATGTGATTGACGCCAAGCATGGTGGCAACTCGTCGCGCTGGATCAACCACAGCTGCAAGCCCAATTGCGAAGCCGACGAAGAAGGCGGTCGCGTGTTCATCAAGGCGCTGCGCAACATCAAGGCCGGTGAAGAGCTGTTCTATGACTACGGCCTCATCATCGACGCCAAGTACACCAAGAAGCTGCTGGCCCAGTACCCCTGCTGGTGCGGCGCGAAGAACTGCCGCGGCACGCTGCTGGCGCCCAAGGACAAGGATGACAAGAAAAGCAACAAGAAAAAGAAGAGCGATAAGAAGGCCAAGGCGGCTGACAAGGTGAAGAAAGCCGAGAAGAAAGACAAGAAGGAAAAGAAGAAGTCCGGCAACAAGTCCAGCAGCAAAAAGAAAGACTAGAAAGACTGACTTCCCGGGCCCTTTGCCAGCGTGCAGCACGCCCTTCCCTATCCTTCCACCCACCCCACCGTGAGCCCCACGCCCGCCCCACCCATCCGATGGCCCGCCGAGGCGATCTGGGAGGCCGTGGCACCGGGCTTGCCCGGCTTCACCGTCGAGGTGCTGCCCGAGATCGATTCGACCAACACCGAGCTGATGCGCCGCCTCAGGAGCGCCGAGCCACGGCCCGAGCCCATCCTGCTGGTGGCCGAGCAGCAGACCGCTGGCCGCGGCCGCCAGGGCCGCCAGTGGCACAGCCAGCGTGGCGACAGCCTCACTTTCTCGCTCGGCCTGCCGCTGCAGCCGGCTGCGTGGTCGGGTCTGTCACTGGTGGCCGGTATCAGCGTTGCGGAGAGCCTGAATCCGCTGCCCGCCGGGGCGCCTCATGCTGAACACATCGGCCTCAAATGGCCCAACGATCTGTGGCTGTGCGGGCCGGATGGCGAACGCAAGCTGGGCGGCATTCTGGTCGAAACCGCGAGCTGGGACCAGCTTCGCTTTGTGATCATCGGCATCGGCCTGAACATTCGCACGCCGGCCTTGCCGCCTGCAGAGGCGCCGGGCAATGCTCCTAGCTCAATGGCAGCGCTGCCACCCGGCGCGCTCCAGGGCCTGCTGCCCGGCATCTCGGCGGCCGATGCCTTACTGCGCATCGTGCCACCGCTGGTGCAGGCGGTGCAGGCGTTTGCGCAGTTTGGTTTTGCCCCTTTCCAGTCCCGCTTTGCCGCGCGCGATGTGCTGGCAGGGCGCGCCGTGCAGCTCTCCGACGGCACGCAGGGAAGCGCCCACGGTGCAGGCGAAGACGGCGCGCTGCTGGTGCATACTGCGGCTGGCATGAAAGAAATCACCAGCTCTGAAGTCAGCGTCCGGCCTGTGCCCGCCGCTGCTGGCACATCCCCGAAAGCCCGGCCGTGACACTGCGGCTGCTGGTGCTGGTGCTGCTGCTGGCCAATGGCGCTTATTTCGCGTGGGCGCGGGGCCTGCTGGCCGATTACGGCTTTGAGCCCAGCACGCAGGCAGAGCCGCAACGCCTCGACCAGCAGATCCAGCCACAGGCCATGCGCCTCTTGACGCACGCCGAAGCGCGCCAGATCGAGAATGCCTCGGTGGTCACCACGGCCGCACAGCCTGCCACCGAATGCCTGCAGGCCGGCCTCTTCAACGAACAGCAAACCGGGGCGCTCCGCCCGCTGCTTGAAACCAGCCTGCCCCCGGGCAGCTGGGCGCTGGAGAGCAGCGTGGAGCCGGCGCGCTGGATCATTTACATGGGCAAGTTCGCCAGCGACGACGCGCTGGGCAGGAAACGCAGCGAGCTGAGGCAGCTCAAGGTGTCTTTCGAGTCGGTCACCAACCCGACCCTGAGCCCGGGCCTGTCGCTCGGCCAGTTCAGCCAGAAGGCCGAGGCCGACGCAGAGCTCGCCAAAATCGCCACCCGCGGCGTGCGCACCGCACGTGTGGTGCAGGAGCGAGCCGAGGTGCGCGGCCAGGTGCTGCGCCTGGCCAAAGTGGACAGCGCGCTGAAAGCCCAGCTTGAAACGATCAAGCCTCAGCTTGAAGGCAAAGCGCTACAGGCCTGCAGATAAAGAGCCCCATGCCATAGAGGGGTGGAGCCGGGCGTATCCTTCGACAGGCTCAGGACGAACGACATTCAGTGGGCATCCGTGGGTCAATGTCTTCATCAGTGGAGCCGTGGAACCGGCTTTACCGGGCCACAGGCGGACGGCCCCCTCGGGGGGGCAGGGAGTTACGCGTAGCGAACGACCGTGGGGGCGTACCTAAACGGCTTTCCAGTGCCGCAGCGGTACGCACGTTTGTAAACGCGTCACCGCCTGGTCCATCAGCGCCGGGTGCAGCTCATGGCCCAGCGTAGCGGCGACATCGAAAGTCGCGTCGGCGCCCAGCGTCATCAGGTGATCGAAGTCGCTGCGCATGCGCGCCCAGGGCACCACCGCGTCGTTCCGGCCATGCAGCAGATGCAGCGTGGTGAAGGCAGGGGCTTTGGCCGGCCACACCGGGTAGCCGCCGCCAAACGCCAGCACGCGGCCCACCGTGCCGTCGTGCGCGTCGCTCAGTGCCAGGGCCAGGCTGGCACCCGCACCAAAGCCAGCGAGCGCGGTGTCGGTCTGCAGCACATCAAAGCGCTGCTGCTGCGCGCGCACAAACCCGGCCAGCCGTTGCACGCGCGCGGCCAGCGCCTCCGCGTCGTCGTCACCCGAAGCCAGCGCCACGGCCGGGTCGGCATGCTCGCCTGCCAACCCTTCAGGAATCAGCACGGCTGCCTCGGGGAAGGCGCCGCCCAGCACCTGCCCCAGTTCCAGCATGTCGGTGCCATGCCCGCCGGCGTCGTGCAGCAGCACGAACAATTGCCGGGGCGTGGCCACTGCAGGCAAGAGCTCGATGGCACCTAGCATCGGTGCATCTGCCATGGCAGCAGAGCCGGAAACACTCATCTCAGATCCTCTTTCGTTGGACTCATGACGCAACCATGGAGCAGCGCCGCAGGCAGTTTACCCATCCATGTCATGACACCTGAAGCCCGCAACGGGGTTTTCAACGGGTTGCTAAGATCATCCCCATCGCCGCAGGGTACCTCTCGGGGTGCGATGCGGCAACCTGATCCTCACCCCACACACCTTTTGCAGAGCCCCATGAAAATCGAAAAAAACACCGCTGTCACCCTGCGCTTCAAGGTGTCTGACGCCAACGGCAAGCTGATCGAAGAAAGCAAGGACCCGATGGTTTACCTGCACGGCGGCTATGGCAACACCCTGCCGAAAATCGAGGAAGCGCTGGAGGGCCAGGCGCCCGGCTACCAGACGGTGCTGGCGCTGGCCGCCGAAGACGCGTTTGGCCTGCGCGACGAGTCGCTGGTGCGCACCATCCCCCGCAGCCAGTTCCCGCCCGGGGTGAAGGTCGGTGGCCAGCTTGAAGGCCGCGGCGACGATGGCCGCGTGCAGATCTTCAATGTCACCAAGATCAAGGGCGACACCGTGCTGCTCGATGCCAACCATCCGCTGGCTGGCAAGGCGCTGCGCTTCACGCTCAAGGTCACCGATGTGCGCACCGCATCCGAAGAAGAGATTGCCCACCAGCATGTGCATGGTGAGCACGGGCATCACCATTAAAGCTCATGCCCGCGCCCCAGGCGACGGCAGACGGACATCACAGGCATGACGACATGACACCGCATACCCAAGCGACAGCGTCGCCGGTCCATGCGGTCCATGCCGTATACGGCGGCTATGACCAGGCCGGTCTGGACGCGCAGTACAACAACCAGCAGACCGTTGACAACTTCCGCAGCTACATTGCCCGCTACCGCGCGCTGAGCGATGAGGCCAAACGCACCCTGCCGTGTGTGGAGAACATCGCCTACGGCCCCTCACCCGATGAGACGCTGGACATTTACGGTCCGGCTAATGGCCTTGCGCCGGTGCTGGTGTTCATACACGGTGGCGCGTGGCAAGCACTGGGCAAGGACGACAGCGCTTTCATGGCACCGGCATTTGTGAATGCAGGCGCGTTGGTGGTAGCCCTGAACTTCGGCAACGTGCCAGCCGTGACTGTCGACACCATGGTCAGCCAGGCACGCCGCGCCGTGGCGTGGCTCGGGCAGCACGTGGCGGAGTATGACGGCGACCCACAGCGCATTTACCTCGCGGGTCACTCCTCCGGCTCGCACCTTCTGAGCCAATGCCTCACCGCAGACTGGCCCGCTTCAGGGCTGAGTCCCGGCCCCGCGATTCGCGGTGCGGCGTTCACCAGCGGTCTGTGCGATCTGGAGCCGGTGCGCCTGAGCTACCGCAACGAGCGACTGAAGCTCGACCAGGCCGCCGTGCAACGCCTGTCGCTGGTGCACCAGCGGCCGACCGTCCGTTGCCCCCTGATCGTGGCCTGTGCCGAAACCGACACCGCAGAGTTCAAGCGCCAGACACTGGCCACCGGGGACTACTGGCGCGCCCACGGCAACCCGGTCCAGACGTTTCAGATCGGCGGCAAGAACCACTACGACATGGTGCTCGACCTAGCCGACCCTGGCTCGGCACTGTTCAAGGCCTGTACCCGCATGATGTCGCTGTAGATGCACACTGGGCATCCGTCACCCTCACTTCTGTTCCCGCCTCTTCCGCCTCTTAATACCCAAGCCAAAGGACTCCCCATGAAGTTGTTGAAGACAGCACTGATGTCGACACTGTTGCTGGCTGGTCTGCACACCGCCAGCGCACAGACCCCCGCACCCTCCGCCGCGACCTACCCGAACAAGCCGCTGCGCATCGTGGTGCCCTACCCACCCGGTGGCGGCATTGATGCCATGGCGCGCATTCTGGGCGTGCAGCTGGGCCAGCGCTGGGGACAGACCGTCATCGTCGACAACAAGCCCGGCGCGGGAACCATCCTGGCGGCCGAGTTCGTGGCCAAGGCACCGGCCGACGGCTACACGCTCATGCTGACCACCGACGCCACCGTCACCATCAACCAGCACCTCTATGCCAAGCTGCCCTACGACCCGGTCAAGGACTTCGTTCCGATCACGCAGCTGGTCTTCCTGAACCAGTTGCTGCTGGCCCACCCCAGCGTGCCGGCCACCAACCTGAAGGAACTGATTGCCCACGCCAAGACCAGCCCCGGCAAGCTCAACTACGCGTCCTATGGCAGTGGCAGCCAGCCCAATCTGGCCATGGAGATGCTCAAGAGCCAGGCCGGCATCGACATTGTTCATGTGCCTTACAAGGGGATTCCGCAGGCCGTTCCGGCGGCGATCGCCAACGAAGTGCAACTGACTTTCTCCGGTGCGGCATCGTCGATGGCGCACCTCAAGAGCGGGCGCCTGAAAGCGCTGGCCATTGGCGGAAAAACCCGGCTTGGCGTGGTGCCTGATGTGCCCACGTTTGCCGAGCAGGGCTTCCCCGACATTCCATCGAACGCCTGGTTCGGCCTGTTTACGCCCGCCGGTACGCCACGCGACATCGTGCAGAAGGTGCACGCCGAGGTGACGCGTATCCTGAACGAGCCCGAGTTCAGGCAGCAGGAAGTCACAGCCAAGGGCTACGAGCTGGTGGCCAGCAAGCCTGAAGAGTTTGTGAGCTTCCTTGCTGCCGACAGTGCACGCAACGCACAGGCGGTTCGCATCTCGGGCGCCAAGGCCGAATAGGCCCTGGCAAAGATATCCAGAGCACACGCAACGATGGCCACCACCGGGGCACTCTGGCGCGGCTATGACCAAGCGGCGCTGGATGTTCAGTACAACAGCCGCGCCACCGTCCCGGGCTCCACCGACTTCACGGCTTTCATCCGGCAGTACGCAGAAAGCACCCGCGCCTGCAAGGCCAGCCTGCGCTGCATGGAAAGCCTGCGCTACGGCAGTGCCAGTGAAGAGCTGCTGGACATCTATCCCGCCGCGCAGCCGGGCGCCCCGGTCATGGTCTTTCTGCATGGCGGCGACTGGCGCTCACTGTCGAAAGAGGAAGCCGGCTTCGCGGCTGCGGCCTTTGTCGCTGCAGGCGTCACGTTGGTCGTGCCAGACTTTGCACTGGTGCCGCACACCACGCTCCCGGCCATGGGCGCGCAGGTCGGCCGCATGCTGGCGTGGGTGGCAGAGCATATCGGCGCTTACGGCGGAGACGCGTCGAGGATTCATGTGGCGGGACACTCTTCCGGCGCCAATCTGGTCGGGCAGCTTTTGACTGCCGATCCGATCCCCCACCCCATCAAAGGCGCGGTGTTCATCAGCGGTCTGGCCGACCTTGAGCCGGTTCGCCTGTCATTTCGCAACCAGAATCTGCATCTGGACCGGGCCACCGTGCTGCAGGCATCGCTCGCGCACCGTGTGCCGACCGCTTCCTGCCCGCTGATCGTGGCCGTCGGCGCACTGGAGACCGATGACTACCGGCAACAGGCGCGCGATACCGCCCACTACTGGACATCACACGGCAACCCGGCCGAGCTGCACGAACTGGCAGGGCGCCATCATTTCGACAGCGTGCTGGAATGGGCCGATGCCGACAGCCCGGTATTCAAGGCCACCCTGCGCATGATGGGGGTGCGATGAGCGCGTCCTCAGCACGTGAGGCTGAGTCTGCTGCTGTTGGCGAAGCCCGGCCTTTGTTGATGAAGCCCCGCGCTGTACCCCATGCCGTCAGCCGCCTGCGCACCGCCCGCCTGGCACGCAGCACCAAGCCCTTTCTGGCCCGTGGTGGCCCGCGCGGTGAGCGTTGTGCCGGTTGCCGTCTGGTGCCCAGCCACTGCCTGTGTGCCGTGCGGCCGGTCATGGCGGTGCGCGCAGGTGTGTGCCTGCTGATGGCCGACACCGAGCCGCTCAAACCGAGCAACACCGGCTGGCTGATTGCCGATGTGGTGGCCGACACCTTTGCGTTTGGCTGGGCGCGTACCGAGGTCGACCCGGCCTTGCTGGCCCTGCTGGCGGACCCGCAGTGGCAGCCGTATCTGGTGTTTCCGGGCGAGTTCGTGGCGGCTGAGCGGGTGGTGGCTGAGGTGCTTCACTGCAAGCCTCCCGAGCGCAAGCGCCCGCTGTTTGTGCTGCTCGATGCGACGTGGCCCGAGGCGCGCAAGATGTTCCGCAAGAGCCCTTACCTGAATCACCTGCCGGTGCTCAGCCTGCAGGGCGATCAGCTCTCGCGCTACCGGCTGCGCCGGTCGAAACGGCTGGTGGGGGAGCAGAGCCACTTTTGCACCTCGGAAGTTGCCGCACTGTGCCTGGAGCTGGCCGGGGAAACCCATGCGGCGCAGACGCTGGAGGCTTACCTTGATGTCTTCACCCATCACTACCTGCAGGCCAAACAACAGTTGCCCGTGGACACGGAGTGCGCCGCGCACCGGCGTTTGCGCGGCCTGCGCTCAGCGTTCGGGTCGCACGCGGGTAGCATCGGGGCATGACACAAGACAACCCGCCCAAAGACAGCACACCTCAAGACGCCGCTGCCGCAGCACGTGCCAGCGAGCTGAAGAAGATGGCGCTGTGCGACTCCTGCGCTGGCATTCAGCGCAACTGGCGCAAGGCACCGGGCCACCCAGAACTGGTGCAGGGCAACAACCGCCACGAAACCCGCCGCGGTGGGCTGGTTGCCATCACCAGCTACCGCTGTGACCGCTGCGGCACCGCGTGGGAATACGAGAACGACAAATCGAACCAGCAGGCGGGCTGGTCGGTGGTGGGGCGCTGAGCCAGACTCTGAGAGCGGCGGGGAATTGCTCACGGCCCTGCTGAATTGACGCGCAAAAATTCGGGCCCTTGGATGACAGCACCGGACACAGGGCAGGTGCAGCATCAGGTGCATGAGCGTCTTCACCACCCCCCTCACTTCTGACCTCCATCCCGCACTGATGCGGCGGCGAACCCTTCTGGCCACATCGGTTCAACTGGCGATGGGCGGCGCGGCCTCTGCTGCGCTTTTCAGCGCCCACGCGCAACCCAGCTACCCGGTGTCTGCAGAGCAACTGCAGCGTGCTGTGGACAGCCGCTTTCCTTTGACCTATCCGGTGCGTGGCATGCTCGACCTGAAACTGCAGGCCCCGCGCCTGCGCCTGCTGCCTGCGCAAAACCGGCTGGGTGCCGCATTGGATGTTGACGCTTCCGGCCCCGCGCTTCATCGCGCACGCTCCGGCCGCTTTGACCTTGACTTTGCGCTGCGCTATGAGCCGCGCGACCTGACCATACGCGCGCACCAGCTGCGGGTGAACACGCTGCAGCTCGACGGCCTGGCGGCCCAGCCGTCGGCACTGCTGGCAGCGTATGGTCCGGCGCTGGCAGAGCAAGCCCTGCAAGACGCGGTGCTGCACACACTGAAACCGCAAGACCTCGCGCTGCCCGATGGCATGGGCCTGCAGCCCGGCAGCATCACGGTGACGGCGCAGGGGCTGGTGATCGGGTTCGTGCCCAAGACCTGAGCGGCAGGCAGAAAGCAAAAAGCGACTGGCGCCCCCGTGAAAGGGCGGATCAGTCGCTCAGCCATCAGCAGGTCAGAGCGCACCGAGAGGCGCGCACTGACCCGACTGACCAGCGTTTACTTGGAGGGAACCAGCACCAGCGTGTCGCCGGTCTTGCCGGTCGCACCCGTGCTGCCAGTGCTGCCAGTGCTGCCCGTAGCACCGGTGGCGCCAGTGGCACCCGTGCTGCCGCTGTAGCCGGTCGCGCCGGTGGAACCGGTCGAACCCGTGGCGCCCGTGGCACCAGTCGGGCCGGGGATACCGACGCCTGCACCGGTGGCGCCGGTGGAGCCAGTGGCGCCCGTCGAACCTGTGGCACCGTCGGTACCAGACGCGCCCGCAGGGCCGGCCGGTCCAGGCACAGTCACCACGGCAGCGGGTGGGGTCACCACGGTGCGGTCACAGGCGGCCAAGCCCAGGGTGGCAATGGAGGCGGCAAGAATCAGGGGAAGGGAATAGTTCATGGGGGTCCTTTAATGGGAAAGCTGAGATGCGCCCGATATGGACGCAGGCAGTGTGTCTGCCTCGGCGATGGATCGCCCGAAAGAAGTTCGCGGGAGTTCAAAAGCTCGAATGACGACCTTAACCAGCCCGCGTCGCCCACCCTGTAGGCCAATCGCACCTGCGCCTGTGCGCCTATCTCGCCACCCGGCCTTCGTCGCGTGGTGCGGCGTCTGCCGTGCGAGGCGCTGCAAGATGCACCGCAAGGGGTTCACCAGACAGTTCGGTTTGCGCAAAGTCGGCGAAGCCCTGGGCCAGAAACTCGATGAGCTCGCGCACGGCTGGCAGCAGGCCGCGGCGTGACGGAAACACGGCGTGCACCACGCCTGCACGCGGGCGCCAGTCCGGCGTGAGGTCGACCAGCGTGCCTTGCTGAAGGTCTCGCCATACCATCATCGTGGGCAGCTGCACCACCCCCACCCCCTGCAGCGCGGCATGGCGCAGCGCCTGACGGTCGTCGGTGACCAGACGCGGGTGGTGTTCGATCTCCTGCACCACACCGCCGGGCCCGAGCAGGGCCCACACGTGCCGTCGATGGGGTGGCCCTTCGTCAAGACTGGGCAGACCGCTGAGCGCCTGAGGCTGCAGCGGGGCGCTGCGCTGGTGCTGCAACAACAAGGCCGGGCTGGTCACCAGCCGCTGCGTGCTTTCACCCAGCACGCGCATCACCAGATCGGTGTCTTCCAGCGGCGGAAAGCGCACTCGCAAGGCCACATCAAAGCCCTCGCCAATCACATCGACCCGCCGGCCTGTGCTTTCCAGCTGCACCTGCACCCGCGGAAAAGCCACCATGAAGCGGCCCAGCAACTGGCCGACCTGGTAGTCCAGCAGTGCCGGCGGGCAACTCAGCCGCACGATGCCCTGCGGCTCTGCGCGCTGCCGGTCTATGGTTTCCTGCGCGGCGTTGGCTTCGACCAGCATGGCGACGCAGTGGCGGTAGTAGTCCTGGCCGACCTCGGTCACTGCGAACTGGCGCGTGGAGCGCTGCAGTAACCGCACGCCCAGCCGCTCCTCCAGCGCGGCCACGCGCCGACTCAGTTTGGACTTGGGCATGTTCAATGCGCGGCCAGCGGGCGCGAAGCCGCGGCTGTCGACCACCTGCACGAAGTAGTAGAGATCGTTGAGGTCTTGCACCCGGTCATTGTTCCATATACAGAACGCTGAGTGTGTTTTTTGCCGTCTAGTGCACTCATCGTTCCTTGCATATCGTTGCAGCATGGCTTTCAGGTCCGCGCCACGGCCGGCCTGCACTGTCTTTCAAAGGAAAAGCTCGATGCTCAATCTGTTCGTTTTCAACTGCCAGCGGTCCGGCACCCACCGGGTGCCGCCCGCATCGCCCCGGGGAGCGGCCCATGGGCGCTAGAACCAGCGCCGCTGTTGCGGCCACGCTGTGGGGCTGCACATACATCGTGTCCACGGCGCTGCTGCCTCCCCATCCGTTCACGGTGGCGGCCGTGCGTGCCCTGGGCGGCGCTGCGGTACTGCTGCTGTTTGCGCGGCATCTGCCGCCCCGCCACTGGTGGGGCCGCGTGGTGGTGCTGGGCACACTCAATGCAGGGCTGTTCTTCGCGCTGCTGTTTGTGGCGGCGCTGCGCCTGCCCGGCGGCGTGGCCGCGATCTTTCAGGCGCTGGGCCCGTTGACGGTGATCCTGCTGGGCTGGGCCATCCTGCACGCCCGCCCGACGCTGTTGAAGATCACCAGCGTGTTGATGGGTGCGGCGGGCGTGAGCCTGGTGGTGCTCAAGGGCCCTGCCGCGCTGGACGTGGTCGGGGTGCTGGCGGCACTCGGTGCGGTGGCTTCGCTGTCGCTGGGCGGTGTGCTGATGAGCAAATGGGGCAAGCCACCGATGCCGCTGATCGCCTTCACCGGCTGGCAACTGCTGGTGGCCGGCGCGGAATTGCTGCTGCTGGCGCTGCTGGCCAATGACCTGCCCGCCGACATCACCACCACCCACATGGCCGGCTTTATGGCGCTGGCGGTGCTGCTCACCGCGATTCCGTTTGCGCTGTGGTTCAAGGCGATGGAGCGGCTGGGCGCAGTGACGATCTCGCCGTTTCTTCTGCTCAGCCCGGTCACGGCGTTCGTGCTGGATGCACTGGTCAAAGGGCTGGTGCCCACTGCGCTGCAGTTGATCGGCGTGGCGACGGTGGTCGCCGGCCTGCTACTCAGCCAGTGGACGCCGCGAGGCCGTACGAGCGCTAGCCGTACAAGCGTTAGCCGAGCCAGCCATCCCAGCCACGCGTTGCGTGAGCTTGAAACCGACCCCGCCAGACCTCAACTCCCACAAAGGGCTACGCTAGCCCGTCCAACGCACTGAAAGCGCCATCATGACTGTCACGAATTCCCTCCACCAGCCAGCAACCGCCCAGGCCGGGGCTCCGAAGAGCCCAGTCATTCAGGTTCAGCCCCTGGGCTTCCCCTGGCCGACCATCGACCCTTTCCTGTTCTGCGTGTACCACGACGATGCCTACCCGGCAGGCAATGGCCAGCTCGCGCCCGCCGCGTCGCTGGCGGGCCGGCAGATCGGCCAGGACTTCAGCCGCAAGGACGGCTGGAGCATGTACCACGGCCAGAGCGTGCCCGGCTTTCCGCCGCACCCGCACCGCGGCTTTGAAACCGTGACCATCGTGCGCAAGGGGCTGGTGGACCATTCCGACTCGCTGGGCGCGGTTGCGCGCTTTGGCCGAGGCGATGTGCAGTGGCTCACCGCTGGCAGCGGCATCGTGCACTCGGAGATGTTTCCGCTGCTCAAGCAGGACGAGGCCAACCCGCTAGAGCTGTTCCAGATCTGGCTCAATCTGCCGGCGGCCTCCAAGATGGTGGCGCCGCACTTCACGATGTTCTGGTCGCAGGACATTCCGCGCATCACTTGGGCAGACGCTGCCGGGCGGCACACCGAGGTGGCGGTGATTGCAGGCACGCTGAACGATGGCGGAACCACCACTCGCGCGCTGCCCCCACCGCCCGACTCATGGGCCACCGCGGCCACCGCCGACGTGGCCATCTGGACACTTCGCATGGCGCCGGGCGCGCGCTTCACGCTGCCTGCGGCAACAGGCGACGGCACGCGGCGCCAGCTGTACTTTTTCAAGGGCGCTTCGGTGCAGGTGGGCGGTCAGGCCGTGAAGGGCGCCTGCGCTGTCGAGCTACGTGCAACGCAAGACATTGAACTCGTCAACACCGGCGAAGTGGAGGCCGAGCTCCTGATGCTGCAGGGCCGACCGATTGCCGAGCCGGTGGTGCAGTACGGCCCCTTTGTGATGAACACCCAGGCCCAGATCGCGCAGACCATGGCCGACTACCAGCGCACGCAGTTCGGTGGCTGGTCGTTTGACGACGAAGCGCCGACGCATGGGCACGACCCGGCGCGCTTTGCGAAGCACCCCGACGGGCGCGAGGAGCGGCCCGCCGAAGTGCCCGGCGCCTGACGTAGGTGCCAGCTTACTTCGCCGCTTCGCCCAGGCGGCGACCCAGCGACAGCGCATAAGGCGCAGGCCGTGCCAGCAGCACCGGGTCAGCCGAGGGCTTGATGCCTGCTGGCAGCACCAGCGGATTGAAAGTGATCTTGTCGCAGGCCGCCATGGTGGCGGCATCGACTTTGTCCAGCACCAGCTTGCCGGCGGTGACGACTTTGCGGCTGTCAGGCCAGACGCGGGTCGGGTCGGTCAGCTGGTCGCCCGCTTCTGCGAGCTGCAGTTTGAAGTCAAAGCTCACCGGGCCGGAAGCGACACGCTTGGTGAACTCGTCAGCCAGGAAGTTGTCGGGGAAAGTCTTGAGCTGCTCTTCGGTCAAACCGACATCACCGGCAGACGGTGCGAACTGCCAGCGCACGAACTGGCTCTGGCCGCCGCGGCTCACCATCTCGAAGGCGTTGGTGCTCCAGTAGTTGACGGTGGCATAGCTGGCCGGAATCGGTGCCTTGGCGAGATAGGCGCCTTGCAGCGTGGTCTCGGGGTTGGCTTCGTTGAAGGCTTTCAGCTTGTCGGCATCGGGCTTGCCGGTGGCCGGGTCGGGCGTGCGCACCTGCAGGAAGGGCGCGAACTGCTCGGGCTTGCTGACAAAATACATCGGCGCCGAAATGTTGGCCATGAGCCACTGCTCGCCGTTTGGCAGGCTGAACTGCAGCGCCAGACCGCGCACCGAGCGGCTCTTGTCGCTGGCCTTGGGGTTGCCGCCACCGACCGAGAAGCGGGCAATCACTGGCACGCGGTCACCGTTGAACACCGCGGCGCTCGACAGACCGCGCCCGGTGGCATCACCGACAAAATAACCAGCGGCGCAGAAGCCCTTGGCCTGCGAGCGGCGCGAGCCGGCCTGCTTGCCGAACAGGCCTTCCAGCGCATTGACCTGCGCCTCCGGCAACGAGGTTTGTGCCTGGGCGGCAACAGGAATGAAGGTGCCGCCGAAACCGACGGCCAGCAAGGCGAGAAGCAAATGATTCATGGGTGGACCTTTGTTGAGTTGGACTGATACCGAACATGAGCAACACCCCGAAGGGCGCGTGTGACAGCTCTGCACGTGAGTCGACCCGGGTCCAGTTTCCTTACACCGCCTGATTTGACCGATTGATTTTTCAGATCACACGGTATGGCCACATCAACGCGTGCGCAGGTCCTTCGCCCATCGTGATTGACTGGACGTTGCGGTGCCCAGCAAACGCTTCGCCGCTGCGACACTCTGGAAAAGTGCCTTGTGAGTGCCTTGTGAAGGCGCCCTGTACCTGACGCTGTAGAAAAGCGCGATCTGCCAGTCACTGAACCGGCAGATGCCCGGTCTTGACCAGGATGGTGCAGCCTTCCTCGGTGAACGGCGTGTGCTCGCTCAGGTGCGGGCCACGAATCCAGGTGCCCGCCGGGTAGCGGCCGTGGTCGTCTGCGAACACACCGTCCAATACAAAAATTTCCTCACCCCCAAAATGCCGGTGCCGGTTGAAGTAGGTTCGTGGCGCCCACCGCACCAGCGCCGTGTTGGTGGTTCCAAAGCTCCACAGCGGGAGCACCGACAAGCCGCCGACCATGCCGGGAAACCATTGCGCGGCAGCGGTGTTGACGACCACGGGCGTCGAGTCGTCGGGGTCCAGCTGGCGCAGCTTCACAAACAGTTTGCAACCGCCCACCGACCCCGGCGCATGAGAAGACCCGTCGGGGTTCTTGATGTAAGTGCCCGGACCGTAGCTTCCCGACTCATCGAAAAAGTCTCCCTCCAGAACCAGAATCTCCTCGCCCAGCGGATGACTGTGGCTGGTGAACCGGGAGCCGGCTGCGTAGCGCACGATCGATGTCGCCTGCGCGGCTTCTTCGCCGACGCGGTGCAGCAACTGCCGCTCGATGCCCGGCACGGGAGAGGCCACCCACGGCAAAAGAGCGGTGTTGACAACAACGCGTTGTGAGAAATCTGAATGGAGTTGCATGGAAATTGAATGAAGAGGTCGACGGGTTGGGAGGTATTCAATTTTTCACGGGCGTGACCAGTGCCGCCGTGGCGCTGTGCGCGGAGCCCGGCGTAACCGGTGCATCCAGCGCAGGCGCGATCTCGCGCTGCTGCTGCATCAGGCGCGCCGTCAAGCGCCATGCCACGGCGATGGCCAGCAGGCCGAACAGCGAGGAGCCGACCGCCTGCCCGATCAGCACGCCGCCGGGGCCATAGTGCGAGCCCCAATAGGCGAACGGAATCGTGCCCAGCGTGGCACGGCCCCAGTTGAACGCCGTTGAGAGCAGCGGGTAGCCGAGGTTGTTGAAGGCGGCGTTGGCCACAAACAGCGCGCCAATGAAAAAGTAGCTGACGGCAATCGCCGAGCAGAACAGGGTGATGAGCTCTGCGGCCACGCCTTCAGCCGAGAAGGCATGAATCAACGCACCCTGCAGCAGGGCCAGCAGCAGCCACGCAATCGCCACCGCAATGCCCATGAACAGCAGGCTGGCACGCAGGCCTTCACGCACGCGGCCGAGTTGCCCGGCACCCAAGTTTTGCGCCAGGATGGGCCCAACGGCACCGCTGAGGGCATAGATGAGCCCGAAGGCCACCGGGCTGACGCGGTCGATGGTGGCAGCGCCCGCCACCGCCGACGGACCAAACTGCGCCATCGAATGCGTGACGAACGCCGCAGCCACAGGGGTGGCCAGGTTGGTCAACACTGCGGGCCCAGCCACCTGCATCAGGCGTTTGGTATCAGCCCCCAGGCGCGGCCACTCCAGCGGGCCCAGCATGCGGTGGCGCACCACGACGCCATGCAGGCCGACCAGCGCCAGCGCCATGCGCGAGACCACCGAGGTGATGGCAGCGCCATCCAGGCCGAGGTTCAGGCTGAAGATCAGGATCGGATCGAGCACCGCCGTGGTGATGGCCGCCATCAGCGTGACCATCATGGCGCGGCGCGCATCGCCGACCGACCGAAGCAGCGCGGCGCAGGCCATGCCGATGCCCAGCAAGGGCAGTGCGTGCACAGTGACTGCGAGGTAGCGCTCAGCAAAGCGCGCCACCTCGCCCTGTGCGCCCAGCGCCTGCAGCACGGGCGCGAGAAAGAACGCCGTGCCGCTGCCCACCACCACCGACACGCTCGTCATCACCACCAGGCTGGAGGTGGCCAGACGGCGCGCATCACCACTCGCGCCGCTGCCAATGGCGCGCGAGACCACGGCCGCGATGCCAATCGTCAGCCCGATGCAGATCGACGCATGAAAAAACCCGACCACGCCGGCGAAGCCCACGGCAGCAGCAATCGCCTGCTCGCCCAGCAACGAGATGTAGAACAGGTTGATCAGGTCCACCGCAAATACAGCAATCAGGCCGATGGCGCCGGTGCCGGCCATCACCAACACATGCCGCATCAGCGAGCCAGTGACAAAGCGGGCTGGGGGCGCCGGGCGGCTCACAGCACCTTCCCGGGCATCATCGGGCGCGATGCGCCGGGGCTGGTTGCGGTGCTGAAGACGAGGCGCATGGCGGCATTGTGGCGCAAGCCGATTGAACCCGCAGCGGCATGGTCAAGCCGCATCAGCAGGGGCGTGGCTTCTGGTGCGGCCACAAAAATGCGCCCCGCAGGGCGCTTTTGAAAGAACACGGAACGCGCTTGTTGAGCGGGCTTACTTCGCAACGACGCGCACCATCTCCAGGCACTTGTTGGAGTAACCCCACTCGTTGTCGTACCAGGCGACGACCTTGATGAAGGTGGCGTCGAGGGCGATGGACGCGCCAGCCGCTTGCGCGTGAGTGCGCTGGGGACCGCATCAAGGCGTGGTTGAGGGGGAGGGTGAGAGGGAAGTCGGATGAGGTGGCGGGGCGGAGGGGTATTGGGGGGATTGTGGGTGCATGTCGGAACGCCTACTGTTGCGCCGAAGGTCGCACGGGTGTGGCCGTTGGTGATGCAACCGTTGAATGAGGTTCGCTGTGGGGCGAGTAAATATTCGATTCGCCTCACTCTTTAGTAGCCGCCTTGTAGCGATTACGGTCGGTCGGCAGAGGGCGCCGAGTTAACGGTCACTGCTCCGATACGGGCCCTGAGTCCCCCTGCTATCCGCGCCAAATGACCTTGGTTTGCGCCACGTGGGTGTTGCAGACGGCACCGCGGCACGCTTCAGGTTCGCCGCCAATGGCAGGCCAGACGCTCCCAGGGAGGAGCTGCTGCCGATGAGGGCTTCTTTACCTTAAAGTCGCGGTATGTTGTCGTCTCACGGTTCTTTCCTGGCAGCCCTGACAAGTCTCTCCAAGGACCAGATCAAGCAAGCTGGGCAGCGGTACACACCAGGCGTCGATCCGAACGCGCCGAACCTCCGGATCGAATCACTCTTCACCGCCATTGAGAACGTCGCTTGCGGCGCGGCGGCGCTCACACGGTTTGAAGGTGTCCTGGAGGCGTTCTCGAAGGCCTGGGACAGCGCCAAGAACTGCAGTCAGCGGCGCGACGCGATTCAAACGCTGACAGACGAGACGCGTAAATTCTTGCCCTCGATCATGAGCCGATTACGTGCGAGGGATGCGCGGGCGGCGGACGAGTGGTCTGAGCGACTTGGGCGCCTTCAATCCGATCTTGAAGCTGATATGGATCACTGGCGCGCCGAGGACGCCAAGTTGTCGCCGACTACCGGGGATGGCGGCTACTCCTCAGAACGTAATACCGTCCGCGGCAATATGAGCTCCATCGGACGGTGTTTGGGCGTCGTGCGAGACGAAAGAGAATTCATTCAGAGCGCAGCGTTCAAGGTCCTATTCGACCCGCTACTGCTGGTCAGCGGCGAGTGGGGCACGGGCAAGACGCACCTGCTGTGTGACGTCACGCAGATGCGGATCGCGCGAGGCCAGACCACCGTTTTGGTACTTGCCAAGAACTTCGAAGGGCGTGTCGTCGCCGAGATTTGCGGTCGCATCGAAGCAGGGCGCGGTGAAGACGAGATTTTTGACCGACTTCAGGCGCTGGCCGACGAGCGAGGGGAGCGCGCAGTCGTCATCGTGGATGGCGTCAACGAAGGACGTCGGCGGGAGTGGCGCGAAGCTGTAAGCACCCTTCAATCCCTCGTTGCATCGCGCCCAAGTGTCGGGTTGATCGTCACGTGCCGGACACCATTCGAGTCAATCGCGATCGAGCACAACAACTTGGACAAGTTCCACAAGGTGACGCACCTTGGATTCGACGATCAGGAGTTCGATGCCCAGGCAGCCTTCTTCGAGTATTACAGCCTTCCGCTGCCCGAGGTGCCGCTGCTTGACCGCGAGTTCTCGCGGCCCCTAACGCTGAAGTTAATTTGCCTGTCGCTGCAGAACCTCACCGGCAAGAAGTTGGCCAAGGGATTCGCTGGGATTGCTTCCGGACAAAAGGGGATGACCTTTGTGCTCGAATCGTTCGTTAAGCGCATCGGTGAGCCGATCGAAGGTGAGTTCAGCCTGGGCGCCAAGGGATGCTGGTTCCTGCTGAAGGGCAGCGATCAAATCGTCGACAAACGTCTCGCCGGATTCGCTCCATGCATGGCGGTCAACTTGCGCGGCTATGTTCGGCCCGCCGAGGCGGACCGCATCATCGCGGCAAATTACCCAGCACTGAAGCCGGCGCAGCGACGTCAACTTCTTGAGACACTGCGCACGAATGGTCTGATCGAAGAAGATGCGATTTGGTACTCGTCCCGATCCGAGTTCAAGTCCCGCATCGTCTTCCGCTTGCCTTACCAGCGCTTCAGCGACCATTTGGTCGCGCGGCACTTGCTGAAGACGCACCTAGACGTGTCTTCGGCGACCACGATCAAGCGCAGTTTCTCGGCCAAATCGCCGCTCGCCCGAATCTTTCGGATCTCGAGCCGCTATCAGAGTGAATACGCAGAGCCAGGCTGGGCGCAGGCACTGATCACCGAATTTCCAGAGCGTGTGGGCACGCGGCTGCCGGCCAAGGAGCGTGAGCTGTTCTTCGTGTTGCCCAAACGAGCCCAGAATCTGGATGCGTACTTCAACCCGTTCATCGAAGGTATGTTCTGGCGCGATCCGGCGGCGTTTACCGAGGGAACACGGGCTGTTATCAATCAGTATTTGAACGCTGGGGTTCAAGCATGGGAGCGAGTGGTTGACGCACTGGCTGCGGTCTCCACCAAACCGAAGCACCCGTACCACGCCCGGCGCTTGTATGACTTCCTTGCAGGCTTCCCGATGCCGGATCGAGATCTGCAGTGGTCCGAATACCTTCGACGGCGTTACGCCTCACCCACCATTCACAGGCTGCTGACGTGGGCACAGAAGCTGAGTACGGCGCACATGACCCCGCAATCCGCGAGGGAGCTTGTCATCCTGCTCTCGCTCGTTCTCACGACCGTCAACCGCGCTGACCGCGATATTGCGACCAAGGCGCTCGTATTGATTGGTGAACGGTTTCCCGACGTGCTTTTCAGCCACCTTGAGACGAGCCTTGCGTTCAATGACCCGTATTTGCCGGAACGGATGCTGGCGGCCGCCTACGGAACAACCTTGTCGCTGGTGGACTGTGAAAATGCCGCGTCGTTTCGCCCTGTGCTCGGGCCGCTCGCCGAGACGCTGTACTGCAAGATGTTCGCACCCGGTGCGAAGTACGCAACCCACCACACGCTGATGCGAGACTACGCGCTGGGGATCATCGAGATGGCGCAGCGCGCGAAATGCGTCGTACTTCCGAAAACCGCAAGCCGTAACCTCGCCATGCCCTATCCGAACACGCCTTCGACTTTTACAAGCAAAGGCACACCTGATCCGAAGGTGGAAGAGGCCATCGGTAACGCGATCCAAATGGACTTCGGCAACTACACGATTGGACACTTGATCCCGCAGCGCTCGAACTACGACGACAAGCATCCGGGCTACGTGCAGGTCCGCGCGAAGATCAAACGTCGCATGTTCGACCTGGGGTATCGCGCGGAGCGCTTTGAAAATTCTGATCGCGAAATCGGAAACACCTCCTGGAATGCACGTGACGAGGACAAGGTGGACCGGTACGGTAAGAAGTACTCGTGGATCGCATACTTCGAAATGTGGGGTGAGCGCGAGGCTGCGAGGAAACTGCCAGATTGGCGCCTCGGCGAGAGGACGTCCGACTGCGGCGTGGATCCAAGTTTCCCCAAGCGCCCACCCCAATGGTCGCCGCCGATCCCCGACCT
>NZ_CALSAL010000005.1:0-226488 GCF_943372955.1 Polaromonas sp. YR568 | reverse complement strand
TCGTGGATCGCATACTTCGAAATGTGGGGTGAGCGCGAGGCTGCGAGGAAACTGCCAGATTGGCGCCTCGGCGAGAGGACGTCCGACTGCGGCGTGGATCCAAGTTTCCCCAAGCGCCCACCCCAATGGTCGCCGCCGATCCCCGACCTGTTTGGTGACTGGGGAGGAGACACCGACGCGTGGGTCGGAGGTGGTTTCACACCGAGCTGGAATTCACTGCTCGTTGTCCCGGAAATCAATGGGCACCCTGGTGAGTGGGTTCTTATTGAAGGCTTCGTCCGCGGCCTTGACGCGAGTACCGATCGCGATCTCTTTGCGTTTCTGCGGGGCGTGTTCATCGCGCGCAAAGACGTGCAGGCCCTCCGTTCGAAGTTTCTTGCGATTGAATATCCGGGTAACCACGCGATTCCCGATGGGGCGACCGAGACCTACCTCTACGCCGGTGAGGCTGGGCGCCGCCAGAACTATGTGCGACGACTACGGCAGCGGGACGGAACGTACCACCGGCAGACGGTGGAGGCCTTTGGCAGCTACGAGCGGGTCTACACGAAGCGCAAGACACAAGCACAAACCCTCACGATCAAATTGGTCTCCAGAGATGGAGTCGAGTCAGAGGGTTCGCCTGTGCTGTTACTCGAACCAACGTATGAAATGAGGCGGGTGCCTGGCATCCGCATCGAGGTTCCCTCAATTCAGTTTGGCTGGGAGTCGTATCACTCGACGCAGAACGAGTTCTCGGGCTTTGACCTTCCCGCGCCCAAATTGATCCAGCGCCTTGGTCTGGCGAGCAAGAATCGCGAGATCGACTTCTACGATGCGGCGGGCAATCCTGGAAGCCTCTATCGCGAGGCGGGCGACGGATGGAAGGGAAATCGACACAGCCTTCTGTATGTCCGTGCGGATCTTCTTCGCCGTTATCTCACCGAGACGCGCCAAGTCCTCGTCTGGTGCAATTGGGGAGAAAGGGAATGGCTGAACAAGATGGAAGGCCACGATGTGATCCGTACCCCTGCAAGGCAGCGGATATGGGGGGCTCACAGCCACATTCACCGCTCGTTTTCGGAATGGTCAGCCAAAGACTCGACCATCAAGTAGTCCTCACCTCGATCAACAAGGCGGACGCCTGGATTACGCGCGCTCGGCCATGTGTTAGTCCGGTATCGATGTCTTGCATCTGCAGGCATCTCTCGCCTTGTTCGGTCCATGGGCGGCTTTCGGCCAACAGCGACCCTTCGCTCTAGATCTCCGCCAATGTCGGGTGTCGGCAACCGCGGTCATTCGACCGTCAAGATTGACCGACGGCAGTCAGCCTGAAACGGTCTTCCTCAGACTTGACCCAACGTCCGCCTCCAAGAAGGAGCCGACAACTCCGATGCGCACTTACAGCGCCACTCTCAAGAGGCCCGCTTCACCCGACTGACGCCGCCCCCGTCACACCCACAGCACTCGTCAGCAGCTTAATCAGCTGCCGTGTCGCCGCCTACAAGTACCCTTTGTCGCGGTACATCATTACAAGTCACCCCAGCATGGTCTTCTCTTTCAACGGCACCTCTTTAAGCGCGGCGCCGCGCGGATTAGCCTTCAGGGGGTGGCGGGAGATGAAGTTCAGCAACCCGGTCTCGGCAATCAGCGCGCGCAGGCCCGAATTCGGCGAGTTGATGCAGACGATGAGAAGTGCTTGTATCTGTATAGCGTATTGAACATTATGGCGTTATTGTCTACAATACAATACATATGCCAGCCGCCACTCCCCTCAACAACACGCTCGACCGTCAACTGCTGATCCAGTTGGGTCAGCGCCTGCGCCAGGCACGCAAGGCGCAGGGCGTCACCACGACACAGATGGCCGACCGCGCCGGCATCGCCCGCATGACCTTGGCCTCTGTCGAGGCGGGGGAGCCTTCCGCCACCATGGGCACGTACGTGCGCGTCATGTCTGCCCTGGGTTTGTCTGGTGACCTGGTATTGCTGGCCAGCGGGGCGCGCCAGGCCGATGGACAGGCACCGATGAAGAAGGTGCAGGCCCGGGCTGCGAATCACGACGTCCAGGACCTGCAAAGCCTCATGCTGCACGAGGAAGCGGTGGCGATGCTGAAGAAGGAACCAGCGCTGATCGCACACGCGCAGGAAACACTGGAGAAGTGGCGCGCCACGGGGAACTCGAGCAGCAGGGTGCTGTGGGACGAATGGTCGGTGATCCTGCACCGCAGAGACTGGCGCCGAGCGCTGGCACGCACCCGGCGCTCGAACGAACTGCGCCAGGCATCGCCACTGCCCGTGCTGCTTCCCCCCGAGACCCGGGCACGGGTGCTCGACCAGGTGCGCCAGTTGAAAGAAGGCGTTGATCTCGCTGCGGCCACGCCGGGCCAGCATCACGCGGTGGATGCAACATGAAGCGGGCCGACCTTGAGCACGTGATCCGCGCGGCCGCCGACGCGACCGGCGAGTACGAGTTCGTGATCATCGGCAGCCAATCCATCCTTGGCGCTGTTGCGCACCCACCCGAAGAGCTGACCATGTCGATGGAGGCCGACATCTACCCACTGAACGCGGAGGAGAAGGCAGATGTGATCGACGGCGCGATCGGCGAGGGCTCGCCTTTCCAGGACACCTTTGGCTACTACGCGCAGGGCGTCGACTCCACCACGGCGATCTTGCCCGAGGGCTGGAAAGAGCGTCTGCATCGCGTTCAGAACGACGGGACCAATGGCTACCTGGGCTACTGCCTCGACGTCATCGATCTGTTCATGTCCAAGCTGGCGGCGCACCGCGAGAAGGATCGTGAATTCAACATGGCTCTGCTGCGTTTGGGTTATGTACGGATGGGCGCGGCACTCGCGATGGTGGGCAGCATGCCGCTCGACACAGAACGTAAACAGGAGTTGCGCCGACGGATCCGGCGCATGGTGCGCATGCTGAGGGATCGCGGGCACGAGCTTGCCGAATAGCGAGAAAGATCCGCCCAACAAAAACGCGCCCGAAGGCGCGTTTTTCATGGCGCATGAAGCCGCTTACTTCGCCACAACGCGCACCATCTCCAGGCACTTGTTGGAGTAGCCCCACTCGTTGTCGTACCAGGCGACGACCTTGATGAAGGTACCGTCGAGTGCGATGGACGCGTCAGCGTCAAAGATCGAGGTGCGGGTATCGCCGCGGAAGTCGGTGGCGACCACCTTGTCTTCGGTGTAGCCGAGCACGCCCTTGAGCGCGCCTTCGCTCTGCGCTTTCATCTCGGCGCAAATTTCTTTGAGCGTGGCTTCCTTGTTCAGCTCGCAGGTCAGGTCCACCACCGACACATCGGAAGTGGGCACGCGGAACGACATACCGGTGAGCTTCTTGTTCAGCTCGGGAATCACCACGCCCACCGCCTTGGCGGCGCCGGTCGAGGAAGGAATGATGTTTTCCAGAATGCCGCGGCCACCGCGCCAGTCTTTGTTGGAAGGGCCGTCCACGGTTTTTTGCGTGGCGGTGGCGGCGTGCACCGTGGTCATCAGGCCGCGCTTGATGCCCCACTTGTCGTTCAGCACCTTGGCCACAGGCGCCAGGCAGTTGGTGGTGCAGGAGGCGTTGGAGATGATGTCTTCGCCCTTGTAGGTCTTGTCGTTCACGCCGAAGACGAACATCGGGGTGTCGTCTTTCGACGGAGCCGAGATGATGACCTTCTTGGCACCCGCAGCCAGGTGCTTGCCAGCGCCAGCCTTGTCGAGGAAGAGGCCAGTGGATTCGAGCACGATGTCGGCGCCGATGTCGCCCCACTTCAGGTTGGCCGGGTCACGCTCCTGCGTCAGGCGGATCTTCTTGCCGTTGACGATCAGCGTGTTGCCGTCGACAGACACCTCGCCCTTGAAGCGGCCATGCACCGAGTCGTACTGCAGCATGTACGCCAGGTATTCCGGCTCCAGCAGGTCATTGATGCCCACGATCTCGATGTCGCTGAAGCTCTGCACCGCCGAGCGGAACACATTGCGGCCGATGCGGCCAAAACCATTGATACCGAGTTTGATAGTCATCTGAAGTTCTCCTGGAGGTTGAATCTTGGCGTTCCGTTCGCACTGAGCCCGAACGGTTGTGAAATCTGGTTTACTTTTTCAGAACCTTGCGCACGGTGTCTGCCACGTTCTCGGGCGTGAAGCCGAAGTGCTTGAACAGCACCGGCGCCGGGGCCGACTCGCCATAGGTGTCGATGCCGACCACCGCCGCGCAGCCGTATTTCCACCAGCCGTCAGTCACACCCATCTCCACGGCGATGCGCGGAAGGCCTTCGGGCAGCACTTCCGATTTGTAGGCGGGTTTTTGCTGGTCAAAGGTGGTGGTGCTGGGCATGGAGACCACGCGCACCGCAATCTTGTAGGTGGTGGCCAGCAGCTCCTGCGCCTTCAGTGCCAGCTGCACTTCGGAGCCGGTGGCGATGATGACGGCCTGGGCCTTTTTGTTCAGGCCCACTTCGGCAGGCTCGGCCAGCACGTAAGCGCCTTTGCTGATTTCACCCAGATCGTTTTTGGGTGCATAGGGCAGGTTCTGGCGGCTCAGCAGCAGCGCGGTGGGCTTGGTCTTGTTCTGCAGCGACACGGCCCAGGCCACGGCGGTTTCGGCGGTGTCTGCGGGGCGCCAGACATCGAGGTTGGGGATCAGGCGCAGGCTGGCGGCGTGCTCAACGGACTGGTGCGTCGGGCCGTCTTCACCCAGACCAATGGAGTCGTGCGTGAACACATGCACCACGCGCAGCTTCATCAGTGCGGCCATGCGGATGGCGTTGCGGCTGTAGTCGCTGAAGGTCAGGAACGTGCCGCCGTAGGGGATGTAGCCACCGTGTAGTGCCACGCCATTCATGATGGCGGCCATGCCAAACTCGCGCACGCCGTAGTTGATATGGCGGCCCACGACACCCACACCGTCAGCGTTGGGCGTCAGCACCACTTCGCCATTCATGTCGAAGCGCAGGGCCGGCGTGGCCTTGGTGTTGGTCAGGTTGGAGCCGGTGAGGTCGGCCGAGCCGCCCAGCAGCTCGGGCAGGCCGGCAGTGAAGGATTCGAGCGCCAGTTGCGAGGCCTTGCGCGAGGCCACGGTTTCGGCCTTGGTGTGCGCGCCGATGACGGTGTCCACCGCCAGCTGCGAGAAGCTCTTGGGCAGCTCGCCCTTCATGCGGCGCACCAGCTCGGCAGCGAGTTCCGGGTGCGCGGCCTTGTAGGCGGCGAATTTCGCGTCCCACGCGGCTTCGGCGGCCAGGCCCTTGGCCTTGGCGTCCCACGCGTCGTAGCTTTCCTTGGGAATCTCGAACGGCGCGTGCGGCCAGTTCAGGGCCTCGCGCGTGAGCTTGATTTCTTCCGCGCCCAGCGGCTCGCCGTGCGCTTTGGCGGTGTTGACGCGGTTGGGCGAGCCTTTGCCGATGTGCGTCTTGCAGATGACCAGCGTGGGCTTGTCGGTGGATTTCTTGGCGTCGGCAATCGCAGCCGTTACCGCGTCCACATCATGGCCGTCCACCGGGCCGATCACGTTCCAGCCGTAGGCAGCAAAACGCAGCGCGGTGTTGTCAACAAACCAGGGCGTGACCTGACCATCAATCGAAATGCCGTTGTCGTCGTACAGCGCAATCAGCTTGCCCAGCTTCCACGCGCCAGCCAGCGCCGCCGCTTCGTGGCTGATGCCTTCCATCATGCAGCCGTCACCCATGAACACATAGGTGTGGTGGTCGACGACGGTGTGGCCTTCGCGGTTGAATTCCTTGGCCAGCAGCTTCTCGGCCAGCGCCATGCCGACCGCGTTGGTGATGCCCTGGCCCAGCGGGCCAGTGGTGGTTTCCACGCCCGGCGTCACGCCCACTTCGGGGTGGCCAGCGGTCTTGCTGTGCAGCTGGCGGAAGTTTTTCAGCTCGCCAATCGGCAGCTTGTAGCCGGTGAGGTGCAGCAGCGCATAAATCAGCATCGACCCGTGGCCGTTGGACAGCACAAAGCGGTCGCGGTCCAGCCAGTGCGGGTTGTGCGGGCTGTGCTTGAGGTGGCGACCCCACAGGGCGACTGCCATGTCGGCCATGCCCATCGGGGCACCGGGGTGGCCGGAATTGGCCTGTTGAACAGCATCCATGGCCAGTGCGCGGATGGAATTGGCCATGAGGGATGAGGTGGTGTCAGCCATTGATGGGGTCCAGAGTGGAATGAGGAAACGGGAATCGAAGCACCCGGGGCCGGAATGGCACAACAACATCTGTTGAAGCGTGCGGCCACCGGCTCAGGGGAAACCCAGAATTTTAAGGGATGGGGCATAGCGGAACCCGATGACCCACCCGTACAGGGCCACGGACGAGGCAATGCTATGAAATCAATAGCTGTTTGACCATACTTAAAGCGGTGCCTCAGGCTTTGCGGTGTCAGCCCGAGGCGGGGCAGCGATAATCCGCCACACATGAGCACCCAAGCCCTGATCCTCGCCGCCGGACGCGGCGATCGCATGCGCCCCCTGACCGACGCCTGCCCGAAACCGCTGCTGGCGGTGCAGGGCCAAGCGCTGATTGCGTGGCATCTCGAAAACCTGGCGCGCGCCGGCGTGCGCGATGTGGTCATCAACACCGCCTGGCTGGAGGAACAGTTCGCGCCCGCGCTGGGCGATGGCAGCGCTTTCGGCCTGCGCATCCGCTATTCCCATGAAGGCGCCCGCTTTGGTGGCGCGCTCGAAACCGCAGGCGGCATTGCCACCGCGTTGCCGCTGCTGCGCGACGAGCCGTTCTGGCTGGTGGCGGGCGATGTGTACATGCCGGGCTTTACGTTTCCGGCAGCCGACGCAGCCGCCTTTGCAGCCTCCAACGCACTGGCCCACATCTATCTGGTGCCCAACCCGCCGCACAACCCCAAGGGCGACTTTGGCCTCTCAGCTGACGGGCTGGCGCTCAATGATGCCGACATCAAATACACCTACAGCACGGTGGGCCTGTACCGCCCCGCACTGTTTGCCAACACCCCGCCCGGCCAGAAAGCCGCACTGGCGCCGCTGCTTCGTGCCGCCATGCAGCACGAGCAGGTGACGGCGGCGCTATATTCAGGCGCATGGACCGACGTCGGCACACCGGAGCGTCTGGCCGAGTTGAATAGCTGAATTGAACGACTGACCGCGCCCAGCGGCAACACGGAAGCGACATGACTACCTCTACCACCGCTGTATACGCCAAACGCCGCGCCACCATCGCCCGCGCACTGAGAGCTGCCGGCGGCGGCATCGCGCTGCTGCCCACCGCACCCGAGTACCCGCGCAACCGCGACAGCGACTTTCCCTACCGGCACGACAGCTACTTTTATTACCTGACCGGCTTCACCGAGCCGCAGGGCTGGCTGGTGATCGAGTCCACCGGCAAGACCACGCTGTTTTGCCGCCCGAAAGACCTCGAACGCGAGATCTGGGACGGCATTCGCCTCGGCCCCAAGGCGGCTGTGACAGCGCTGGGCGTTGATGCTGCTTTTGCGGTGGACCTACTCGACGACAAGATGCCGCAGCTGCTGGCCAACCAGCCGGCGGTGTGGTTTCCGTTTGCCACGCACAAGGGGCTGGAAACACAGGTCGACAGCTGGCTGAACAAGGTGCGCGCCCGGGTACGCTTCGGCGCCGAATGCCCGCAGAGCCAGCACGACCTGTGCAAGCTGCTCGACGAGATGCGGCTGGTGAAAGACAGCCACGAAGTCGCCATCCTGCGCCGCGCTGGGCAGATCTCGGCCGGTGCCCATGTGCGCGCCATGATGACCTCGGCCGCCATGCTGCGCACAGGCGTCAAAGGCGGGCTTCGTGAGTACCACCTTGAAGCCGAGCTGCTGCACGAGTTCCGCCGCCATGGCTCGCAGTTCCCCGCCTATGGCAGCATCGTGGCCGCAGGCGCCAACGCCTGCATCCTGCATTACCGCGCCGGCGACACCGAACTGAAACCCGGCCAGTTGTGCCTGATCGACGCTGGCTGCGAGCTCGACGGCTACGCCAGCGACATCACACGCACCTTCCCGGCCGACGGCAAGTTCACGCCCGCCCAGCGCACGCTGTACGACATCGTGCTGGCCGCACAGGACGCTGCGGTGAAGGTCACCAAACCGGGCAAGCGCTTTCTGGACCCGCACGAAGCGGCTACGCGGGTGCTGGTGCAGGGCATGCTCGACACCGGCCTGCTGGCCAAGGCCAAACATGGCAGCGTCGATGATGTGCTGGAGTCCGGCGCCTACCGCCAGTTCTACATGCACCGCACCGGCCACTGGATGGGCATGGACGTGCACGACTGCGGCGACTACACCGAACCCGGCAGCAAGCCGCGCGAAGAGAAAGACGCTTTGGGCCAGACCGTGATGCGCAAGCCTTCACGCATCTTGCGGCCTGGCATGGTGCTGACCATTGAGCCGGGCATTTATGTGCGGCCGGCCAAGGGCGTGCCGAAAGAGTTCTGGAACATCGGCATCCGCATCGAAGACGATGCGCTGGTCACCGCCAAAGGCTGCGAGCTGATGACGCGCGGCGTGCCAGTGAAGGCCGACGAGATTGAAGCGCTGATGCGGGGCTGAGCCCCCTCACCCTCAAGTCCCGCCGGGTTCAGCCTTCGGTGCTGCCCACGGTGGCGGCACCACCATCGACCACCACGCCACGGGGGCTTGCCGGTTGTACAGGCGCCTGCGAAATCGTCATCACCACCACCCGGCCGCCGACGCTCACGCGCAGTTGCAGCGGCAGCCCGCCCGCTGGCGGCTGTGTGGCTACAAACGACTGGCTCTGCGCGTCGAAGCGCACCCATGCCGGCAAGGGCAGACCCGTGAGCGTGGTCACCGTCACTGGTGCACCAGCAGCTGCCTGGGCCAGCAGGCTCTGCGGCAACGAGAAGCGGAACAAGCCACCAGAGGCAGACGCGTCACGCGGCAGATTGACGGACACCAGGCCCGCTGCGCTGTCGGTCGGCTCGCGCACGGTGCCCACCTGCACGCCGGGGCTGTTGGCAGCGACGCAATTGGCTCCCTCGCAGCCGCTGCCAGCCGCCGTCGGGTTGCTCTCCAGCAGGGCATTGGCATCGGCCACGCTGAGGCCCGTCGCGACGGGCGCCGGTGCAGGCAAGGTCGAAGGTGGTGGCGTACCCGACAGAACCACGTTGCGGCTGGTCGTGAGGTCCACCACCGACGCGGTGGCGCTGGCGGTAGTGTCCTGCAGCACATAGTTCTGCGCATCGGCGCCGCCCAGCGCGATGCCGGTGATGGCGACCGGCTTGTTCGTGCCGGCTGCTGCCGTGTCAAAGTTGCCGGTGGCGGCGGCCACCGACAGGCTGTCGCCAGACACCGCGCCCACATAGGTGGCGCCGCCGGTGTTCAGCGAGGCCTGCGTGCCACCGTCCTGGGCCTTGTTGTTGGCCGTGATGCCGGCCACCCGGCTGATCGTCGCCGGCGTGATGTTGGCCGTGGTGACGGCGGTAGCGCTGACCGCGTAGTTGCCCGCATCGGTACCGCTGGCGCCCAACCCGCTCACGGTGACGGTCTTGCCGTTGCCCACATTCTTGTCGGCGAAGTTGGCGCCACCGCTGCTCACAGTGAGCACGTCGCCGGCCACCCGGTTGTCGGTGAGCGACACCGTCGCTGCGGTGCTGCCGTCATACACGCGGTTCTGCGCAGTGGCCGACACCGTCAGCGTGCGGGCCGTGATGTCGGCGCTGGTGCTGGCGGTGGTGTTTGCGCTGTAGTTGCCGGCGTCGGTGCCGGTCACGCTGATGCCGGTCACGCTGAGTGCCTTGCCGGTGCCCACATTCTTGTTGGCAAAGCTGGTCGTATTGCTGGACAGCGTGAGCACATCGCCGCTGAGGCGGTTGTCGCTCAGGTTGACGGTAGCACTGGTGGTGCCGTCATAGACACGGTTGACGCCAGTGGCGCTGACCGTCAGCGCGCGCTGTGTGATGGTCAGCGCGCCGTTGGTCAGTGCCAGCGTGTAGTTCTCGTTGTTGGTGGCCGAGACGGTGATCGCCACCGGACCGGCAGCCACGGCGGTGCGGTCCAGCGCGGTGGTGGCATAGGCCACGCCCACCCCGGTGGCGGTGTCGCCATCAATCAGGCCCGAGACGGTGCCTGTGAGCGTCGGGTTGCTGTCGCCATAGACTTTGGACTTGTTGTCGGTCACCACCGTCAGCGTGGGCGCGATGCGGTACAGGAAAGTGTTGGCACTGCCAGCAGGCACAAAGCTGGCGTTGCTGTTGTAGCGCTTGCTGTAGCCGGTGACGCCCTCGGTGGTGGTGGACGGGTTACCGGTGTAAACCAGATAGCGGCCCGCACTGGCTACGATGCCCGCAGTGCCGACGTTGTTGATCACCTGGCCGCCAGTGGCCGTGCCGGCCGCGTTCGAGCTGCCGGCCTTGAGCACCACCGCGTCGCCGGTTGCGCCTGAACTCACGGCGTTGTTCAGGGTCAGGTCAGATGCTGCACCGGTGGTTTCGATGCGCGCCGCGCCGGTGGTGGTGACACCCGCCACACCCACCGTGCCGACAGTCAGCGCGCCAGCCTGACGGTAGTCCACGCTGCCGGTGCTGGCCGCCAGCGTGGTGACGGCGTTGCTGGCGTGGGTGAGGGTGTAGGCACCGCCCGTTCCCTGCAGCGACAGCCCCGCCGCCTGAATGGCGCCGGTCTGCGTCACGGCACCAGTGGCAGACAACGTGGCATTGCCCGTGGTGGACAGCGCTGCCACGGCGACACCATTGCTGTCGGTGTACTGCAGCGCGCCTGCGGCGCTGGCCGTGTCGCCGGCGTTGCGCGCCTGCAGGTTCACGGTAGTCGCATCGTTGCCGGTGTTGGTGAGGGTGATGCCCGCGGTTCCTGCCGACAGCGTCTTCACATTCAGCGTGCCAGCCGTCAGGTTGCCAGTGGATGCCGTCTGCGTCACGGCGCCGGTGGCCACCAGGTCCAGCGTGCCCGTGCCCACGCTGGAAGCGCCGGTACCCACACCGAGGTTGACCGCGCCGGAACGGATGAACGCGCTGGCGTTGCCAGTGGTGTTGATGCTGAGGTCGGTGACCGCCACATCGATGCCATTGGCAGTGCTGGTGCCGATCTGCCCGTTGGCGTTCAGCGACAACTGGTCCGCCGTGATGGTGCGCACGCCGGTGTCGGTCATGCTGCCGGCGTTGAGCGTGAGGTTCTTGCCTGCCAGATTCACCGCAGCGCCCACGGTCAGCACACCGGTGCTGGCGATGTCACCGATCACGATCGCACCTGTGGCGCCGGTAGTAAGCGCGGTGAGCTCCGCCGTCTGCAGATCGAACGAACCGGCGGCGCCCAGCGTCATGGCGCGCGACGCCGTCCTGGGTTTGAGCGTGAGCGCGCCAGATGTGCTGAAGGCGTTGTTGCCGGTGTTGGTGTTGAGCGTCACGCTGTCGGCCACCACCGTGATGGCACCGCTGCCTGTGGCCACGTCAATGTTTGCGTTCTGCGTGTAAGTGCCGGTACCGGCATCAATGCTGACGGCGGCATTGGTGGTCGACAGGTTGCCGGCCACAGTGACGCTGCTGTTGCCATTGGTCAGTGCAAAGCCACCAGCAGCGGTGATGGCGTTGAGGGTGGTGATGTTGTTGGTCTGCGACGCGAGTTGCACCGCACCGCTGTCTGTACCCGTGACAGCCAGCGAGCCGGCGACGATTGCGCCCGACTGCGTCACGTTGCCCGCAGACTGCAGCGTCAGCGAGCTGGCGGTGTTGACGCCCGACAGATCAAAACCGCTGGCATCGCGCAGGCTGATGGCGCCCGCAGCGTTGGCCGTGTCTCCGCCATTGCGCGCCTGCAGGTTGGCGGTGGTGACCTCATTGCCGGCGTTGTTCAGGGTGATGGCAGCGCCGGCATTGATCAGTGTTTTGGCCGTCAGTGTGGGCGTGGTGATGGCACCGCTTTGCGTGATGGCGCCGCCGGCTGTCACCGACAGGCTGGTGGCCGCGCTGCTGGTGCCGAGGACGACGGCGTTGGAATCGCGCAGCGTGACGTTGTTGCCGCTGGTGATGGCGATACTGGAGAAGTTGTTGGTGGCGGTGCTCAGCGTGATGTTGTTACCCGTCCCCGCAGCCAGCGTGGTCGCGCCCGTCGCGACGACAGCGCCGCTCTGCGTGATGGCGCCTGCGGTGTTCACGTCCAGCGTGCCCGAGACAGTGGAGGTGCCCAGCACCAGCGCATTGGCGTCGGTGATGCCGACATTCAATCCGCTGGTCACGGCCACCGAGCCGAAGTCGTTGCCGCTGTTGTTCAGCGTGACGCTGTTGGTGGCACCTGCGGCCACGGTCGCAGTGCCCTTGATTTGAAGCGCGGTGCCTGCACCCTGGGTGATGGCGCCGGCGCCGGTGACGGTGAAGTTGCCGGTTCCGGCGCCGCCGGTGGTGTCGATGCTGCCCAGCACCTTGCTGACGCTGGTGTTGGTGAGGGTGACGTTGCCGCCGCCGGTGGTGATGGCGCCGCTGGCGCCGAAGCTGGTGGCGCCAGTACCGCTGGTGATGGCCACAGCCGTGTTGGTGCTGGTGATGGCGCCGTTGAGCGCGACCGCGTTGTTGCCGTTGGTGAGCGTGAAGCCGCCCGGCGTGGTGAGCGTGCCAAGGGCGGCGATGTTGTTGGTCTGCGTGCCAAGGTTCAGCGCGCTGCCCGCACCGGTCAGCGTGGCGCCAAGACTGGCGGCACTGACCACCCCGCTCTGCGTGACGGAGCCGCCGGCACCCAACGACAAGGTTCCGCTGACGGTGGAGGCGCCCAGTACCAAAGCGTTGCTGTCCGTCAGGCTGACGTTATTGCCGCTGGTCACGGCGACCGTGGCGAAGTTGTTGCTGCTGTTGTCCAGCGTGATGTTATTGGCTACGCCTGCCACCAGGGTGGTGGTGCCGGTCACGGCCAGCGCGCCGGTTTGCGTGATGCTGCCCGCTGTGGTCACGCCCAGCGTGCCGGAGATGGTGGAGGCGCCGAGCACCGCCGCATTGGCGTCGCGCAGGCTCACGTTACGACCAGACACCACCGACACCGTGCCGCTGAAATCATTTCCGGTATTGCTGAGCGTGATGTCGTTGCCAGCGCCCGCCGTCAGTGAGGTGGTGCCGCCTACAGTCAGGGCGCCGGTCTGGGTGACCGCGCCCGCTGCAGTCAGCGCGAGGTTGCCGCTGACACTGCTGGCTCCGACGATGACAACGCCACTGTCGCGCAGTGTGACGTTATTGCCGCTGGTGATGGCCACCGTGGCGAAGTTGTTGGTCGCGGTGCCCAGCGTGATGTCGTTGCCGGTGCCGGCGGCCAGCGTGGCGACCCCCGTCACCGCGACTGCGCCGGTCTGCGTGATGCTGCCTGCCGTGGTCACGCCCAGCGTGCCGGATACCGTGGAGGTGCCCAGCACGGCAGCATTCGCGTCCTGCAGGGTCACGTTGCGGCCAGAGACAACCGACACCGCGCCAGTGAAGTCGTTGCCAGTGTTGTTGAGCGTGATGTCGTTGGTCGTACCGGCTGTCAGTGAGGTGGTGCCGCCGATGGTCAGGGCGCCGGTCTGGGTGACGGCGCCGGCTGTCGTCAACGCCAGATTGCCGGTCACGCTGCTGGCGCCAAGTGCAACGGCGTTGGCATCGCGCAGCGTGACGTTATTGCCGCTGGTGATGGAGACGCTGGAAAAGTTGTTGGTGGCGGTGCTCAACGTGATGTTGTTGCCCGTGCCTGCGGCCAGCGTGGTCGCGCCGGTCGCCACGACAGTGCCGCTCTGCGTGATGGCGCCTGCGGTGTTCACGCCTAGCGTGCCGGAGATAGTGGAGGTGCCCAGCACCAGGGCGTTGCTGTCGGTCAGGCTGACGTTGTTGCCGCTGGTGATGGCCACCGTGGCGAAGTTGTTGCCGCTGTTGTCCAGCGTGATGTTATTGGCTGCCCCGGCCACCAGGGTGGTTGTGCCCGTCACGGCGAGCGCACCGGTCTGCGTGATGCTGCCTGCAGTGGTCACGCCCAGCGTGCCGGAAACGGTGGACGCACCCAGCACTGCCGCGTTGGCGTCCCTCAGGCTCACATTGCGGCCGGAAACGACCGACACCGCGCCTGTGAAGTTGTTGCCGGTGTTGCTGAGGGTGATGTCGTTGCCCGCGCCCGCCGTCAGTGAGGTGGTGCCGCCCACCGCGAGAGCGGCCGTCTGGGTGACGGCGCCCGCTGCCGTCAATGCCAGATTGCCGGTCACGCTGCTGGCGCCAAGTGCAACGGCGTTGGCATCGCGCAGCGTGACGTTATTGCCGCTGGTGATGGAGACGCTGGCGAAGTTGTTGGTCGCGCTGTCCAGGGTGATGTCGTTGCCTGTGCCGGCGGTCAGGGTCGTGGCGCCCTTGATCACCAGGGCGCCCGAGGTCTGCGACACGGCACCGGTGCCGGTGATGCTGAAATTGCCGGTGCCCGTGCCACCGGTGGTGTCGATGGCCCCCAGCGATTTGGTGGTGCCGGTGATGGCCACGTTGCCACCGCGTGTAGCCAGCGAGCCGCCCGCGCCGAAAGTGGTTGTCCCCGCTGCATTCAGGTTGGTTGACAGCGACGCGGTGGACGAGGTGATGGCGGCGTTGACCGCGATGTTGCCGTCGGCCGCCAGTGTCAGGGTGCGTGCGGTACCGCCGGTGTAGGCAATGTTGTTGGCCACCGTGATGTTGCCGCTGCCGCCCGTACCGGGGCTGGTGTTGACGATGACGTTGGCGCTGGCCAGCTGGCCCAACAGCGTGGTGATGTTGAGGTTGGCGGTGCCAGTGCCGTTCTGGAAGGTCGGGCCGGTGCCCAGCCCGCCTGAATTGGCGGCGGTGGAAATGGTGATGTCTGACGGGTCCAGCAGCAGCGTGCCGGTCGCCCCGCGTGCAGCCGTCAGGTCGGCCAGACCGGTGTATTCCAGATACTGTTTGCCGGAAACCTCGGCCATGCCGCCGTTACCGGACTCGCTGCCGCCGGCGGATGCGATCTGACCGGCAAAACGGGTGGTGTGATCGGCCCACACCACGACCTTGCCGCCATCGCCCGTGCGGCCGGCGCTGGCGTTGATCTGCACCTGCTCGCCGACAAAGGTGCCGCTGGCGTTCTGTTCCGGGCCTTGCCCCTGGTAGTTGCCGCCCACCAGCACCGTGCCGCCACCCGCATCGCCCGAGGTGTTGATGCGCGCGCCATCAGTGAGCGCCACCTTGTCGCCCAGCACATGCACCGTGCCGCCGGTCTGCCCTGAGGCGGTGCCACGGGCACTCAGCTCGCCGCTCACATTCACCACGCCGCTGCTGCCACCGCTCAACACGATCATGCCGTCGCGCTCAACAGCAGTGTCTGCGCGGATCACCCCGCTCTGGTTGATGACGGTCGCCAGCGCATCGCCCATGGCGCTTGCCAGCACCGCGACCTGGCCGCCGCTGGCGGTGATGCTGCCGCTGTTGCTGATGGCCGCACGGGCAGCAGCCGCATCGACAGAAAACCGCACCAGCCCTGCGCCGGAGGTGTCGACCGAGACACGGGAGCCGGCCAGCAGGCCCACCGAGCCGCCTTCAGCCGCGATGCTGCCCGCGTTGCTGACCTGCGGTGCCGCCAGCAACACGTAGCCGCCGCGATTCGTCTGGATGGTGCCGTGATTCTCGACCGGTCCTGCGCCTGCGGGCCCGGCGCTGAAGCGGTAACGGCCAGCCATGAAGTCATCGTTGCCAATGGCCAGGCTGGACGCGACGAGCCCGCCCACACTGACCTGCGCGCCGGGCGCAAACATCACGCCCGCCGGGTTGATGAGAAACACCTGTCCGTTGGCCGAGAGTGAGCCGAAGATGGACGAGGCGCCGTCACCGATCACCCGGTTGAGCGCGACCGAGGCCGCGCCGGGCTGGAGAAACTGCACCGACTGCCCGGCCCCGATGTTGAAGCTCTGCCAGTTCAGCACGGCCTTGTCGGTCGCCTGCGTGATCTGCATGGACTGGCCGCCTGTGGTGGCGATGCTGGCCTGCCCGGCAACCACCTCGCCGCCCGAAGGCAAGGCCGATGCCGGTTGCCATGCGGCCCCCAGCAGGAGCGCCAGCAGACTGGAAAGGCAACGTGCGGCGCGGATGCGGTAGGTGGCGGTCAGCTTGCGCGACAGGCGCACCGTGACGATACGCACCTGCCAGGGCGCGTAGGGCTTGCCTGAGTGGACGCCGTTACGCATGGCAATACCCAGTATGAGCGCCTGCGCGGCACCTGTCGATACCCCTGTCGAGGTCGATTTGGGAGCAAGGATCGATCATCTCGACTAGAACCAGGTTTGCGCCGACACCCAGGCACGTGGGGCCTTGGCACCATCGCCGGTGGAAGGCGGCAGGTCATTGCGTGGCCAGGCCAGGTAGGTGCGCAGCAGGAAGCGGCCGCTCTGACCCACGGTGGCGCCGATTCCGAAGCCGCTGAGGGTGAGGCTGTTGGCCGCCCCCGCCACCGTAGCGCCGTTGCGGTTGAAGTGCACCTGCCCGATGTCGTAGAAGGCCAGCAGTGTCAGGGGCAGCCCGATGACCGAGGCATCAATGTCATGGCGGTATTCGAGGTTGAGCAGCAGGCCGGTGTCGCCCACGCCTTCACCGACGGGGTAGGCCCGCACGCCGTAAGGCCCGCCCAGCGTCATCTTCTCGGCGGACGACAGGTTTTTGCTGGCCCACTGGGCTTGCGCCAGCAGCGAAACGCTGGCCGCCCGGTCAAGAATCTGCAGGCGCTGGTAATCGAGGTTCAATTTGCGGAAGGTACCGGCAGTCTTCAGCCCGGTCGCCCCGCTGTCACCGGCCTGGTCGGCCGGGCTCAGCGTCAGCTGGCCCAGCGTGGCGGTGGCCGAGTAGCTGTTGCGTGCCTGCCCGCCGCCGACGCCGTCGGCAAAATTCCCGGCCAGCCCGGCTTTGAGCGACAGGATTTCCCGCTCGCTCCGCAGCGCGGGGGTGGCGGTTTCATCCACCAGCTTCTTGCGCTCCACACCAGCGATGCCCTGCAGATTGGACTCGCGGCTTCGCACCAGCGGCTGAACCACCGTGACGCCGACGATGTCCGCCTGCCCGGTCGCACCCAGCGCCGTGAACTGCTTGCCCAATGCGTATTCGAGCCGCAGCACCTGCGCACTGACTTTGGTGCCGTAACCGCCCACCGGCAGGGTGTAGCCCACCCGGTAGGTGGCCGAGCCCTGCTGACTGGTGTTCTGGACGGTTGCCGCCAGCAGATCGCCACGGCCGAGCAGGTTGTTGACGCTGGCATTGACCGATGCACGGGCTGCCCCCGCCGCGCGGGCGCCGTGGTTGTCCACACCCACGGACAGGTCGGTGCGCGACCCGGCGGCCGTGACCGTCACCACCACATCGGCCTGCCCCGCCTCGCGGCCGGGCTCCACCACGGCGGCGGCATCGTAGCCCGCCAGATCACGCAGCAGCAGCACCGCCTTGTCGAGGGCGTATTCGGTGACTGCCTCGCCGGCCACCAGCTGCTGGCGGACCAGTTGCGTGGCAAAAGCGCTGGATATCTCCGGCGCCTCCGTCTTCACCGTGACCTGTCCGATGCGGGCTTCCAGCACCGCGATGGTCACCGTGCCACCGGTGGCCGCAAAAGCCTGCGCCGGAATGTAGGCCTCGGTGAGCAGATAGCCACGGGCCCGGTAAAAGGCGCTGATCCGGTTGGCGGCTTCCGTCAGGCCAACCAGGTCGGTGGGCCGGTTCAGCTGATCGGCCAGCAGGGGCGCCAGCACTGCGGCATCGAACACCCGGTTCCCCACAAAGCGGAACGCCGCCGGGGCCATGCGCACGGCAAGCGAGGCGGGTGAGCGCACCGCCGGCGCAGGGGCGCGAATGATGGGCGCGCCCTGGCGGGGCGCCGGCAGCGCGGGCGCCTGTGGCACCGACAACACACCCGCATCGGGTCGCCCACGCGGGGTTTGCGCCGTGGCTGCTGCAACAAGCAGCAGACCGACGATCAACAAACCCGAACGGGCCAACAACGGCGACACCGCGCGTGTGAGCAAGACTGTCTCCCCTTACAAAACGAAACAATTTGTAGTGCATCGGGTTGTAGTCGTTCCCCCGATGTAAGTCCAATGCTTTACGCGAAAGAGCTGATGCAAATGCCGGTTCTGCGCAATTTTGGGCATCAAATACAGTCAGGTCGTGCCTATTTCACGACAGTTCGGACTCAAGGCACAGCATGGCTCAGCGCACCGCACAGTCCTGAATTTCCTTGCCCGGGGCGAATTTCGCGACCGAAAAGTCACAGGCGCAGCACCTGTTTTGGCAACACCGCACAGCGCGGCACCTTTGTTGCATGCGCCTACAATCGCAAACCCTTACACGAAATTGACGGCCTCACCGGCCGCGTCTGCTGGAGACCCACTGAATGTCGACCACCCCCGCTGCAACGCCCGCCAACGGCGTGACTCCCCGTGAAGAAAAACGCGCTGAACTGCGCCGTGCAGCGCTCGAATACCACGAGTTTCCGACCCCGGGCAAGGTGGCCATCGCAGCGACCAAGCAACTGACCAACCAGCGCGACCTAGCGCTGGCTTACTCGCCAGGCGTGGCCGCGCCCTGCGAGGAAATCGTCAAGGACCCCAACAACGCGTTCAAGTACACCAGCCGGGGCAACCTGGTGGCCGTCGTCACCAACGGCACTGCCGTGCTGGGCCTGGGCGACATCGGCCCGCTGGCCTCCAAGCCGGTGATGGAAGGCAAGGGCGTGCTGTTCAAGAAGTTCGCCGGCGTGGACGTGTTCGACATCGAGATCGACGAGAAGGACCCCGCCAAGCTGGTGGACATCATCGCGTCGCTGGAGCCGACCTTCGGCGCTATCAACCTGGAAGACATCAAGGCACCCGACTGCTTCTATGTGGAGCGCGAACTGCGCAAGCGCATGAAGATTCCGGTGTTCCATGACGACCAGCACGGCACCGCCATCACCGTGGGCGCCGCAGTGCTGAACGCGCTCAAGGTGGTCGGCAAGAAGCCGGGCGACGTCAAGCTGGTCACATCGGGTGCGGGCGCCGCTGCGCTGGCCTGCCTGAGCCTGCTGCTCAAGCTTGGCATTGAGCGCAAGAACGTGTACGTCACCGACCTGGCCGGTGTGGTCTATGAGGGCCGTACCGAACTGATGGACGAGGACAAGATCCAGTTCGCCCAGAAGACGGACGCGCGCACGCTGGGCGAGGTCATCGACGGCGCAGACATCTTCCTCGGCCTGTCCGCCGGCGGTGTGCTGAAAAAAGACATGGTCGCGAAGATGGCCGCCAAGCCCATCATCCTGGCGCTGGCCAACCCGAACCCGGAGATCACGCCAGAAGAGGTCAAAGCGGTCCGCGACGACGCCATCATGGCCACCGGGCGCACCGACTACCCGAACCAGGTCAACAACGTCCTGTGCTTCCCCTACATCTTCCGCGGCGCGCTGGACGCCGGCGCATCAACCATCACCATCGAGATGGAAATCGCTGCGGTGCATGCGATTGCCGAGCTGGCCCAGGCCGAGCAGAGCGAGGTGGTGGCCGCCGCCTATGTGGGCGAGAAGCTCGCCTTCGGCCCCGAGTACCTGATTCCCAAGCCCTTCGATCCGCGGTTGATGATGAAGATCGCGCCGGCAGTGGCCAAGGCGGCAGCCGACAGCGGTGTCGCCCTGCGTCCGATCAAGGACATGACCGCCTACCGCGAGAAGCTGCAGAGCTTTGTCTACGCCTCTGGCACCATGATGAAGCCCATCTTCACCGCCGCCAAGAGCGCCGCACGCAAGCGTGTGGCCTACGCGGAAGGCGAGGAAGAACGCGTGCTGCGCGCCTGCCAGATCGTGGTCGACGAAGGTCTGGCACGGCCCACGCTGGTCGGCCGTCCGTCCGTAATTGCGCAGCGCATCGAGAAATTCGGCCTGCGCCTGAAAGAAGAGCTGGACTACGACGTCGTCAACGTCGAGCAGGACCACCGCTACCGCGACTTCTGGCAGACCTACCACCGCATCATGGAGCGCCGCGGCGTGACCGTGCAGATGGCCAAGATCGAAATGCGTCGCCGCCTGACGCTGATCTCCGGCATGCTGCTGCACAAGGGTGACGTGGACGGCCTGATCTGCGGCACCTGGGGCACCACCGCACACCACCTGTCTTACCTGGACCAGGTGATCGGCAAGCGCGAAGGCGTGAACACCTACGCCTGCATGAACGGCCTGATGCTGCCGGGCCGCCAGGTCTTCCTGCTCGACACCCATGTCAATTACGACCCGACGGCGGAGCAGCTGACCGAAATCACCACCATGGCCGCCGAGGAAATGATGCGCTTCGGCATCAAGCCCAAGGCCGCCCTCCTGTCGCACTCCAATTTCGGCTCCTCCGACCAGCCCAGTGCATTGAAGATGCGCCGCACCCTCGACCTGCTCCGGGAAAAGGCCCCCTGGCTGGAAGTGGACGGCGAAATGCACGGCGATGTGGCGCTGGACGCCGGCGCCCGCTCGCTGATCATGCCGAACAGCACCCTCTCCGGCGAGGCCAACCTGCTGGTGCTGCCCAATATTGATGCGGCCAATATCTCCTACAACCTGCTCAAGACAGCGGCTGGCGGCAACATCGCGATTGGCCCGGTGCTGCTGGGTGCCGCCAAACCCATGCACATCCTCACACCGACCGCCACCGTGCGCCGGATCGTGAATATGACAGCTCTGACAGTTGCGGACGCCAACGCGGCCAGATAATGCGTAAATAGTGAGCAAGTGCATACTTTTGATGCACTTATTCCCCTGCGCGCCTGCCTAAATTTTCAGCATCCACTTGCCTTTTGCCGCGACTTGCGGCAAACTACCGTTCTTGAATTTTCAGGGTTAACCCGGAAGCATCCGGGCTAAATCTGGAATCAAGTAAAGGATTTTTTTCATGTGGCGCAAAGGGTTGGGGCGATGGCGGCAGATGAATGCCGCCCTGCTGGTGGTCCTGCCGATGCTCATCGGCGGCGCTCTCGCCGGATGCACCAACGCGGTGCACGCCAAGAGCCCTCCAGGACTGGCGGCCGAGACCATCTCAGTCGCCCAGTTGCCGCCCCAGGGGCGCGACGTGATGAAGCTCATTTATCAAGGCGGTCCCTTCCGGTACGACAAGGACGGAACGGTTTTTGGCAATCGGGAGCGGTTTCTCCCGATCAGGCAACGCGGGTATTACCGCGAGTACACCGTCAGAACGCCAGGTGAGCGAAGCCGGGGGGCCCGGCGCATTGTGTGTGGTGGCCAGAAGCCCACCACGCCTGATGCCTGTTATTACACCGACGATCACTATGCGAGTTTTCGCAGAATCGTTCAGTAAGCTGAACCGTGATTGTCACTTTGAGTTGTTGACCTAAGAGAAAGAGTAGCGGAGATGGATACACCACTTCGTCGTGACAGCGACGCTCCTGCGCGCAAGGACCACGAAACGCCCTTGCGTGGCGTGCGTCCGAACATCGTGCAGTCGATTCGCGCGTTCCGCGTGCAGGACCTGCAGGATGCCGCGACGCACCTGAACCAGCACTTCCTGTATGCCAACCTGTGCAACGCACAGAGCAAGCAGGACGTGCTGGACATGATTGCAGCCCAGTACACCTTCCCGGCCCACTTCGGGAAGAACTTCGATGCGCTGTACGACTGCATGACCGACCTGGTCCACAAGTCTGGCCCGCAGCCGGGCTTTATCGTGGTGCTGGAGCAGATTCCTGCCCACGCCAAGTTCGACAAGGAAGCGCGCGAGCAGCTGCTCGACATCTTCAGGGATGCCGCGGACTACTGGGCGGATCGAAAGATCCCGTTCAGATGCTTCTATTCTTTTCTGTAGCCCGCTCCCCAGACATCGGCCAAGGGGATCGGGCGAATGAGGCCCAGCAAGCAGTTGCAGAAGGTGAAGAACCCATGCCTACCGACAAACTGGTAGACGTGTCGCCACTGGCTTTGCGCATGAGCAGTCCGTTCAACGCGGGTTACTGGCTCGCGGCTGCCTGAAGTCGCTGACTTCAGCTGCACAAAAAGCCCGCTTTTGCGGGCTTTTTTCATGCCACCGTCACGCGTCGCTGGCGGCTGATGGTGCCTCTCCAGTCAGGCTGTGAGCGAGTGACACGTATTCCGCCACCGGCACCTCTTCAGCCCGGCGCTGGACGTCAAACACACCCGAATAAGCCCGCTGGTCCAGCCATTTGCCAAGCGTGTGGCGCAGCAGCTTGCGCCGCTGACTGAAGGCGACCTGCACCAGCTCGCTGAGGGCGGCCACGCGGAGCGGGACAAATTCGGCATGCGGCACCATGCGCACCACCGCACTGTCGACACGCGGCGGTGGGTCGAAGCTCTCCGGCGGGACGAAAAGCACGTTCTCCATCGCGTAGCGCCACTGCAGCATGACGCTGAGGCGACCGTAGTCGCTGGTGGCAGGCGACGCGACCATGCGGTCAATCACTTCCTTTTGCAGCATGAAGTGCTGGTCTTCAATGACATCCACCGCATCGAGCAGGTGAAAGAGGATCGGGGTGGAAATGTTGTAGGGCAGGTTGCCCACGACGCGGAGTTTCCGGATAGTGGGCAAGTCCTTCTCACCGGGCCAAGACGCCTCTTGCGCCAGCCGCAGGAAATCGACCTTGAGCACATCGGATTCGACCACCCGGAGCTGCGGATGGGAGCGCAGCTGGCTGGCCAGATCCCGGTCGAGTTCGATGACGGTGAGCCGGCCCAGGCGCTCCACCAGCGGCTGTGTCAGCGCGGCAAGGCCGGGACCGATCTCGACCACGCGTTGACCGGGTTCGGGCGCAATCGCGCGCACGATGTCCTCAATGATTCCCTGATCGGTCAGGAAATGCTGGCCGAAGCGCTTACGGGGAATGTGTTTCACGTCATGCCATCAGGCGTGCGCAGGCCCGGGCCAGGCCAGCCATCACCAAACAATTGGGTTACTGGGGAGCTTCCCGGTATTCCACATAGGCCCTGCCCCGGACCTCTTGCGCCCACAGGGCGACGGCCTCGCCCAGTTTTCTCTCGCGCAGGACACTGCGCGCCAGCTCCCGCTGCTCGCGCGGTGACAGCTGGGTATTGCGGCGCTCCAGCACCTGGATGAGGTGAACACCGAAACGCGACACCAGCGGCTGCGAAATCTGGTTCGGCGCCAGGCCATTCATGGCATTTTCGAACTCAGGCACAAACAAGCCCGGACCCGCCCAACCGAGGTCGCCGCCGTCTTTGGCCGATGCATCCTCGCTGTTGTCACGGGCCAGCGCTGCAAAATCGGCTTGTCCGGCCACCACCTGCTGGCGCAGCCCGGCCAGTTTTTCGATGGCGGCAGCCTCGCTCAACTGCGGACTGGGCCGCAGCAGGATGTGCCGGGCGCGGGTCTGTGTGATGGCCATGCTGGGCATGCCCGCCTGGCGCTTTTCAATCACCTTGAGGATGTGGAAACCGGCGCCACTTCGGACCGGACCGGCCAGACCACCGACGGGCAGGGTCTTGACGGCCTCCACAAACAGCGGTGGATAACGGTCCACGTCGCGCAAGCCCATCTGCCCCCCCGTGCTGCGGGTGGCCGAGCCAGAGAACTCCAGGGCGAGGGCCGCAAAATCGCCACCGGCGCGCGCGCGCTCCACCACCTGCTGGGCCCTGGCCTGCAAGGCCGACACCTGATCGGCGGTCGCAGTCTCGGGGACTGGTACCAGAATTTCCGCCAGATTCAGCGCCTCGGGCGTGGCCGCGCCTGCGCCCGCCTGCTCGGCGAGGAACTGGTCGATGTCCTGCTCGGTGACCACCACACGGGGTTCCACCTCACGCTGACGCAAGCGGCTGACCAGCATTTCATCACGCAGTTCAGACCGGAACTGGTTGTAGTCAATGCCATCGGCCCTAAGGCGGCGGCGCAGCTCCTCGACCGTGATCTGGTTCTGTCGGGCCACGGTTTCCACCGCGCCCTCTACCGCGCTTTCCTCGACACGGATGCCTGAGGTCTTGGCCAGCTGGAGCTGCGCCTTGTCGATGATCATGCGGTCCAGGATCTGGGTCACCATCTCCCTGCGCGGCGGCATCGCCAGGCCCTGCTGTGCAATCTGCTGCTCGGTGCGCAACAGCCGCACGCGCACCTCGGTGTTGGTGATCGGCTCGGAATTCACCACCGCCACGATGTAATCGGCCTGCCGTGTTGCGCCCGCAGGCGCCGGGGCAGCGGCGGGACCCAGCAGGCGCTGGGCAGGCACCACCGGCCTGAGTCCCTGCGCGTGAACGGCCAGTGCCGGCAGCAGTGCACAGACCAGTGCAGACAGGATGCCCGGGACGAGGCTGAATTTTGCGGAAGAAGGATTATTCATAGGTGGTGAAGCGGCTCGGAGCCTCGATTTTCTCACGCAAGTACTGATAACGCGGCACATTTGACTTGAGCGTCTGGAGGGTGTTTGCACCAATGCGCGAGAAGCCGACCAGCTCCAGCTGGAACAGGATGCGGGTGTTGGAGTTGCTGATGCTGTTCGACGAGCGCTGAAGTACCAGGCGGGCAATCCAGCAGCATCCGTCGTATTCGAACCCGATGACCGAGTCCACCAGCTTCTTGTCGATCGTGCTGTAGTTCAGGCGGCCCACGCTGTAGAGGCGTCCACCGCCCTGCCCGCGCCCCTCGCCGAGGTCCAGGCCCTTGTCGCCCCACAGGTCGTTGACCGGCCACTGCCAGCCCACGTCAATCTGTTCGCTCACATTGCGCTGGCGGCGGAATGCGGCGCTGATCGCACGATAAGGCGTGGGGTTGTAGCGCACCCCAATGGACGCTCGTTCTGATTGACGAATTTTCTGGTTGTATTGCACAGTGGCATCAAAAGCCCACTGCGGTGTCCAACTAATCGAGGCGCCAGCCAACAAATCGCTCACACGATCGGTAATCGGAAGAGCGCCTGGCGTCGTCACACGTTGATCTGCAAAACGCAAGCGCTGGGCCACACCCACCCGCACCACCTCTGCCCCGGTAGAGGGCTCCAGCAAGCGGGAAGTCACGCCCAGAGTCAGCAGGTTGGCGTCCGCGATACGGTCATTGCCACCGAAGGCGTTTTCCGTGAAGACGGTCGCAAAATTGAAATCGGTAAGGCCCGAATCGTAGTTGGGCAGATTACTCTGGTCGCGAAAGGGTGTCCGCACGTAAAAGGCGCGCGGCTCCAGGGTCTGGGTAAAACTTCGACCGAAATAATCAGTACTTCTTTCAAACTGAAGGCCACTGTCAAGACTAAATGTCGGCACCACACGTGATGCGCTGGTCGAACCATTGGCCAGCGTTGAGTCGAACTGGTAATTAGTCGCATGCAACTGGATCTTGGGTGTAACGTAACCAGCAACGCCCAGCATTGGATAACTCGCCACGAACCGGGTGACCGCGCGATTGGCGTTCGGCTGTCGCGTCAGGCTACGGTCTGCAGAAAACCGGGTCAACTCGCCCAGAACGTACCAGTCAAAACCCCGACCCACCCCAAGCAACGGAGCATCGACTCGCGTGTAGTTTGCCGTGATCTGCGGCAATATGTCATATGGCGGCGTGATGGGAGAAGTGACGTCTTGCAGGGTCTGCCATTTGATCGTGCGAAGCGTAGTGCCAAAGAAACCTCGACCCCACGACAAAATGACATCGTTAGGTAATAGCCGTTGGGAGGTAGCGGCGCCCGGCGTCTGAAAATCGCGCCAGTAATCATTGTCACTGACCCGGTTCAGGTTCATCGACAGGCCCACCGCCCCCACTGACGCGATTCCGGTGTTGATCGGTCCGGTGTGCTGAAGGCTGTAGGACCACCGGTCGCGGTTACGCAACTTGTCGCCAGGCAGGATATTTGCACGCAGCGTGCCCGAATACCCGGGCTCCAGATAACGGAACTCCCCGGCCAGATCCACACCGCGCTTGCTGATGTACGCCGGCGACAGCGTGGCATCGCGGTTGGGCGCGATATCAAAATAGTAGGGCTGCCGGTACTCAAAGCCGCTGACCGAGCTGGTGGCAATCGTCGGCGGCAATAAACCCGACTTGCGCTTGTCGCTCAAAGGAAAACTCACCGACGGGAACGCCAGAATGGGCACCTTCTTGAACCGGATCACTGCATTTTTAGCCACCCCGACATCAGTTTCAAGATCAAACTCGAAGCTGTCTGCGGTGAGCACCCAGGATGGCTCCCAGGTGGCCTCGTTGTTGCGTTCGCAGGTGGTGTAGCTGGCCTTGCGTGCCGTGAGGTGCTTGTCGTCCAGAAAGTCAATGCGCTCGGCGCGACCATTGCCGCCATTGCTCAGGAAGCGGTAGCCCGGTGAAGTGAAGAAGCCCTCGAAGCGGTCCAGCTTGATCTCCAGCTCGGGGCCGTCAAAGCGGTTACCGGCGCGGTTGATGCGCACGTTGCCGCGGCTCTTGACCTGGTCATCCGGCTGGTAGTACTCGATGCGATCGGCGCGAATCGATGTAGCACCGCGGCGGAGTTCGGCGTTGCCGTCAATCAGCGTGTCCAGATCGGGACGCCCGGTGACGCGGTCACCGAAGACAAAGGTCGGTCCCTTGTCTTCCGGCCGGCTGGAGACTTCCTCCGCCAGCATGGGCGTGCTCTTGAGCTTGAGCCCCTCACCGACCACCTGCCCGGCCGTGCTTTCAGCAACCGGCGAGGTCGATGGGGTGGCGAGTGATGCCGGTGCGGCCTGCGTCTGGCCGTGCGCCAACCCTGCCCCCCCGCAGAAGGCGCCCAGCACCACCCACGAGACCGCGCGCGCTACCGGGGAAAGAATAAAGGGCAAGGGAGATGCCGGGCGCATCGTGAATGTGAGATAAACCCATTTGTAAAATCAGGCCCGATTATCCATGACCCACCCTCCTGCACCCTTTACACACCACAGGGTGCCAACACGGACCCGGCGCGCTTGCACAGCAGCCGTCGTTGCCGCATGACAACGCCCCTGATCACCTGGACCGATGCCGCGCGCGCCAGCGCTTTTTCGCAGTGGCTGCACGCCGTGGCGCCACAGCATGCCCTGCTGCCCGATACCGTGCGTCCCGCATCGGCCGATGCGAGCTTTCGACGCTATTTCCGCGTTGATGCAGAGCCCGGCCACACGAATGATGCGAAGAGTTACATCATCATGGATGCGCCCCCGGCACTGGAGAACTGCCGTCCCTTCGTGGACATCGCCCGCCTGATCCACGACGCAGGCCTGTCTGCGCCCGAGGTGCTGGCGTGGGACGAGCTGCAGGGCTTCATGCTCCTCAGCGATCTCGGCAGCCAGACCATGATGGAGGTGATTGCGCCGCCCGAGGGGCCTGACGCAGTGGCCGTGGCCACACCAGCCCACCATGCGCTGTACATGGCCGCCATCGACACCCTGATCGGCTGGCAGCTGGCCTCGCGGCCCGGCGTGCTGCCACCCTATGACGACGCCCTGTTGTCCCGTGAACTGGCGCTGTTCCCCGAGTGGTATGTCGCAAAACACCGCGGCATCGCGGTGGATGCCGGCTTGCAGGGCAAGCTGAGTGGCCTGTTCGAGCAGATCAAGGCCAGCAACCTGAACGCACTGGACGGCGCGCGCGTGTTCGTTCACCGCGACTTCATGCCCAGGAATTTAATAGCCCCCACGCTTGTCGCTTCGCGTACTACGCTGCCCCCTCAAGGGGCTAATTTTCCTAGGGGCGGCCCGTCGGAAAATTTCATGTCCCACACAACACGCGCTGAACCACGGTTAGGGGTACTTGACTTCCAGGACGCGGTTTACGGCCCCATCACCTATGACATCGCCAGCCTGCTGCGCGACGCCTTCCTGAGCTGGGAGGAAGACTTTGTGCTCGATGTCACAGTGCGCTACTGGCAGAAGGCGCGCGCCGCCGGCCTGCCGGTGGGCGATGACTTTGGCGAGTTCTACCGTGCCGTTGAATGGATGGGCCTGCAGCGCCACCTGAAAGTGCTGGGCATTTTTGCGCGCCTCACGCTGCGCGACGGCAAGCCCAAATACCTGGCCGACACGCCGCGCTTCATCCGTTACGTGCGCAACACCGCGGCGCGCTACCGCCAGCTCGGGCCGCTGATGGTGCTGCTCGACGAAATCGAAGGCAACGAGACCCGAATCGGGTACACCTTTTGATGGGCATCGCACTGCTTGATGTGGGCCCGCCGTGAGCGCGCGTTTTTTCGCCGACATCCCGCTGTCCACAGGCCTGACGGTCACCCTGCCGGAGCAGGCCGCACGCCATGTGCAGGTGCTGCGCCTGCAGCCCGGCAAGTCCATCGTGCTCTTCAACGGCCTGGGCAACGGTGACGGTGTCAGCGAAGGCGAGTTCACCGCCACCATCACCCGCATGGGCCGCAGCGACGTGGAAGTCACCGTCGGCGCCTACCAGGCCACCGCACGCGAGCTGCCGCGCGCCATCCACCTCGCCATGGGCATGCCCGCCAACGAACGCATGGACTGGCTGGTCGAGAAAGCCAGCGAGCTGGGGGCGGCCAGCATCCAGCCGTTGGTCTGCGAGCGCAGCGTGCTGCGCCTGAAGGGCGAGCGGGCCGACAAGAAACTGACGCATTGGCGCGCGGTGGCCGGCGCTGCCAGCGAGCAGTGCGGCCGCAATCGCCTGCCCGTGATCCATGAGGTGCTCAGCCTCACCGACTGGCTTGCGTCCTTGCCGGCTCCCGCCGCCAGCGCACCATTGGCCAACCGGCTGCTGCTCTCCTTGCAGGCCAGCGCCTTGCCCCTCGTCCAGCGCGCCGCGCCCTCGGGCCCGTTGATATTTCTCAGTGGTCCTGAAGGCGGTTTGAGCCCGTCCGAAGAGGCCACCGCAATGGCTGCTGGCTTTGTGGCTGTCACCCTCGGGCCACGCGTGCTGCGTGCTGAAACCGCGCCGCTGGCCTGCCTCGCCCTGCTGGGGGGCGCCGCATGAACCGCAACCTCTGGCTGCTGGTGGTCTGCCAAGGCCTGTTCCTCACCAACAACGTCACCTTTATCGCCATCAACGGGTTGGTTGGTCTCAATCTGGCGCCGTTAGGCTGGATGGCCACGCTGCCGGTGATGGGCTATGTGGTCGGCGGTGCACTGGCCACCGGCCCGGTGGCCTTTACCCAGCGCCGCTTTGGCCGGCAGGCTTCGTTCCAGCTCGGTCTGGCGGTGGCGGTGGCATCGGCGCTGCTGTGCTGCTATGCCGCCTACAGCCGCAATTTCTGGCTGCTGGTGGTGGCCACTGTGGTGGCCGGCTATTACGCAGCCAATGCCCAGCTGTACCGCTTTGCGGCCGCAGAGCTGTCGCTTCCGGCCTTTCGGGAAAAGGCCATTTCTCTGGTGATGGCGGGCGGCCTGCTCGGTGCGATCGCTGGCCCCAATCTGGCCGCACAGACGCGCAGCCTGACCGACGTGCCCTTCGCCGGCGCGTATCTGGCGCTGGCCGGCGTCGCGCTGCTGGCCATGGGGCTGCTGAGCCAGATTCGCTTTCCGCCAGTTGCCGAGACGACCGGTTCGCACGGCGGGCGGCCGCTGGGCGAGATTGTTCGGCAGCCGGTCTTCATCATCGCCGCAGCGTGCGGCGCACTGGGTTACGGCGTGATGAACCTGCTGATGGCAGCCACGCCGATTGCCATGCAGACCTGCGGCCTGCCGTTTTCTGATGTGGCCACCGTGCTGGAATGGCACGTGATCGGCATGTTTGCACCCGGATTTTTCACGGGCCACCTGATCAAGCGGTTTGGCACCCTGCCCATCATGGCGGTCGGTCTGGTGCTGAACATCGGGTGCGTGCTGATTGCGCTGTCGGGGGTAGATTTCACGCAGTTTCTCGCCGCGCTCTTTTTGCTCGGGCTGGGCTGGAACTTCCTCTTCACCGGCGCCACCACACTGGCGCTGACCGCTTACCGACCGGAAGAAAAAGACAAGGCCCAGGGCGCGCTGAACTTCTGCGTGTTCGTCGTGCTGGCGCTGTCCTCGCTGTCGTCGGGTGTGCTGGTCACCACGCAGGGCTGGACGCTGCTGAATGTCGGCTCGCTGTTCCCGCTGGCGTTGACCGGGCTGGCCCTAGGCTGGCTGGCGCTGCGCCGCAGCCGGGCGGGTGCCGTAGCCTAGAACCGGGCATCCAGCCAGGCCTTCAGCGCATCGAAGACCGGCGTCGCAAACTGCTCGTTGAAGAGCTCGTGGTAGAGACCATCAAAACACTGGCTGGTCACCATGCCCGGCTTCACCTGCGCTGACGTCGCAGCCGCCCTGGCAAAAGCCCGGCTGCCTGCCGGATTGACCAGCCGGTCAGCGCCAGCATAAAGCAGCAGGGTCGGCGTGGACCACCGCGCGGCCGCTTCGATGGTGGGCGGGCCGTTGTCGGCAATGAAGCGCCCCAGCCGGGCCGAGATGCGGTTGTGCACCAATCGGTCGGCGCGGTAGGCCGCGAGCACCTGCGGGTCGTGCGACAGATAGCGCTCATCGAGTCCGTTGCCCACGGTGAGATCGGGCGCCACACGGGGCAACACCGCGAGCAGCAGCTTTTGCAGCGGGTTGAGGCCGGCATCGAGCGCAGGCGACGACAGCACCAGGCCATCGACCGGGCGCAAACCCAGCGACACAAAGCGGCTCGTCACCAGCCCACCCAGACTGTGCCCCAACAGAATCAAGGGCAAAGGCTCTGTCACCCCTTCCGGCTGCAGGCTGTGCCGCCGCGTGTCGTCAACGATCTCGGCCAGGTCTTCCAGCAGCGCATCGTCGCTGGGCAACACACCACGCGCGCCACCCGACTCGCCGTGGCCGCGCTGGTCATAGGCGCGCACCGCAAAGCCCCAGTCCAGCAGCTTGTGCGCCACATTCGCATAGCGGCCCACATGCTCACCCAAGCCATGCACCATCAGCACCAGGGCACGCGGCGGTGCAGGCTCCAACCCCAGGCCGAGCGTCCACTCATCGAGTGGCCAGTCGTACACCGCCAGGTTTTCACCGTCGCGCGCGGTGAAAGGCGCCAGAACAGTCGGCTGCATGCGGGCGTTTCGCTTCAGGCGCTGTGCGGGCGGCGCCGCATCAGCCTGGCACGCGGGCCATCACGTGCGCCACTGCGGCCGTCAGCTTCTTGGCATAAGGCACATGCAGGAACTCATTCGGTCCGTGGGCATTGCTTTTGGGGCCGAGCACGCCGCAGACCATCATCTGCGCCTTCGGAAAGCCCTTGCTCAGCATGTTCATCAGCGGAATGGTGCCGCCCTGGCCGATGGTGCCGCAAGCTGCGCCAAAGAAGCTTTGCGAGGCATCGTTGAGCGCGCTCTCGAACCACGGCACGGTGCTGGGCGCATTCCAGCCGGTGGCGCCACCATTGCTTTCAAACGTCACCTTCGCCTGATACGGTGCGTTGTCTTCCAGCAGGGTCTTGAGCTCCTGCACGGCGGCGGCCGCGTCGATCAGCGGCGGGAAGCGCAGCGACAGCTTGAAGGCGGTGTAGGGCCGCAGCACATTGCCTGCATCCTGGAGCGTCGGAAAGCCTTCGGCACCAGTCACGCTCAGCGTGGGGCGCCAGGTACGGTTCAGCAGCGCCTCGACCGGGTCTGTCGTGGTGGGCAGGGCGAACGTGCTGGCACCTTCGCAGTCGTAGTGCGCCCACGGGAAGCGCTTGTAGATTTCGTCGCCGAGGATTTGCGCCGTGGCTTTGGCCTGTGCGAGCCGGTCGGCCGGAATCTCGCAGTGAAAACTTTGCGGCAACAGGCGCCCGGTCTTGCTGTCTTCGAGCCGGTCCAGCACCTGACGCAGGATACGAAAGCTCGAAGGCACCAGGCCGCTGGCATCACCAGAGTGCACGCCTTCGGTCAGCACCTCCACCTTCAGTACACCCGCCGCGTTGCCGCGCAGGCTGGTGGTGAGCCAGAGCTGGTCGTAGTTGCCGGCACCGGAGTCGAGACAGACCACCAGCGCCACCTCGCCCAGACGCGAACGCAGCGCATCCACATAGGGCAGCAGGTCGTAGGAGCCGCTCTCCTCACAGGTTTCAATCAGGCCGACGATGCGCGGGTGCGGCACCTTCTGCGCCTTCAGGGCCTGAATGGCTGCAATACTGGCGTACACCGCATAGCCGTCGTCGGCTGCGCCGCGGCCATAGAGCTTGCCGTCTTCGTATTTGGCGGTCCACGGGCTCAGGTCCTTGCGCCAGCCGTTGAACTCGGGTTGTTTGTCCAGGTGACCGTACATCAGGACAGTTTGTGTGGACCCGGCGCGCGTGGCTGGAATCTCGAAGAACAGCACCGGCGTGCGGCCTTCGAGACGCACTACTTCCAGCGTCAGGCCTTCCACTTTCTGCGCCTCGACCCACGCGGCGGCATTGCGCATCACGGTGTCGATGTGGCCGTGTTGTGCCCAGTCGCTGTCAAACGTGGGCGACTTCGCCGGGATGGCGATGTAGTCGGTGATCTGCCGGAGGATGTCGCCATCCCATTGGGCGCTGACCTGGTTCAGGGCCTCGGTGGCATTGAGGATGCTGGCGGGAATTTCGCGGTGCAGGGGGGCATTCATGCGGGGCTCCAGAAGGCGGTCGTCCGGCGATCACCGGCCCGACGCCAGCTCCTTACTTTACGCCTCCCGCCAAAACCCTGCTACCGCTTGTGGGACAACCGCCCAAGTCAACAGATCAAGCGCCGCAGGAAGCCATCGCCTCACCGAGCTGGATGGCACGGCCCGGCGCCCATGCAGGGTTGAAGGCGACGGGGCCTGGACCAAAGCGCTTCGGGAACAACATCACCACCGTGGAGCCCAGCAGGAAGCGGCCCATTTCGTCACCTTGCCGCAGCTCAGGTGCTGGCTGGTCGCCGGCCGGGTAGTCCCACTGCCGCAGCTGCCCCGGGCGCGGCGGGTTCACCACGCCATGCCAGACGGTGGCCATGCTGCCGACGATGGTGGCACCCACCAGCACCAGCACAAAGGGACCGAGCGCCGACTCGAACACGCAGACCACACGCTCGTTGCGCGCGAACAGGCCTGGCACACCGCGCGCCGTGGTTGGATTGACGGAAAACAGATCGCCCGGCACATGGATCATGCGCACCAGCCGCCCGTCGCAGGGCATGTGGATGCGGTGATAGTCGCGCGGGCTGAGGTACAGCGTGGCGAAGCTGCCGTTGTCAAAACGCGCGGCAAGCGCCGCGTCGCCGCCCACCAGCGCGGTAGTGGAATAGCGGTGGCCCTTGGCCTGGAAAATCTGGTCGCGCTCAATGGCGCCGAACTGGCTGATGGCGCCGTCCACAGGGCAGATCAGGTCGGCGCTGGCCAGCGGACGCGCGCCGGGCTTCAGCGCGCGGGTGAAGAAGGCGTTGAAGCTGCGGTAGCTGGCAATGTCCGGATTGGCCGCCTCGGCCATATTGACCTGGTATTTCGCCACAAAGCGCCGGATGATGGCTGTCGTGACCCAGCCCCGCTCGCGCGAGGCCACAAAGCCCGCGAAGGCGGTAAGGGCCTGCTTGGGCAAAAGGTACTGGAGCCAGACAGCGGAGCGTTCAGACACAAAAAAGGGCGGTAGTCGAAGACCGCCCGATTCTATCGGGGCACCACCGGGGGTTTGCCCGTGTCTGTCGCCCTTGCACGCGGCGCTGCGCGCGCCAATTCATACCGAATCACTTCGTGGGGTAGCCCGCCTCATTCAGCGTCGCCACCACCGCCTGCCGGTCACTGCCGGATTCAACGGTGACTTTTCTGGCCGGCAGATCCACTGCCACTTCGGCTTTCGGGTCCAGCGCCTTGACGGCTTCGGTGATGGCCTTGACGCAATGGCCGCAGCTCATGTTGGGTACAACGAATTCCATGACAACTCCTTGGGTGTGCAATCAACAATTCACCGCAACAGCTGCGGCAAAGAAGAAAGTAAGAGAAGTCTGAACCTTCCCACGGGGGCAAACTCAAGCCAGCGCACGATTGCCCTGACTGCCAAAAGGGGCATTGCGCAACCCCTGCTTGACCTTGCCATGATGGAAGGGTTCAAACTCTCCCACATGAATACGAACACATCCACCACCCTTCCGGCCAGCCCATCCCCCGCGCTGGCCTCCTGGCAGTTCCCTGTGGAGGGCATGACCTGCGCCTCATGCGCGACCCGCGTGGAGCGCGCACTGTCCAGCGTGCCGGGCGTGACCGAGGCCAGCATCAACCTGGCCACCGAGCAGGCCAGCGTGACCGCGCAGGCAAACATGTCGATGGCCACGCTGACCAGCGCAGTGGAAAAAGCCGGCTACCGCGTCGGCCAGCAGACCCTGCGCCTGCAGATTGGCGGCATGACTTGCGCCTCCTGCGTCAGCCGGGTCGAGAAAGCGCTGCGCCAGGTGCCCGGCGTGCTGTCGGCCCAGGTGAATCTGGCCACCGAAACAGCCGAGGTGCAGATGGCGGGCGCTGGCGGTGCCGCGCCGTTGATCGCCGCCGTCGTGAAGGCTGGCTACGAGGCCAGCGAACTCGCGCCGGACGCCAGCGCTACCGCCGCGAAGGGCGTCGCCTGGTGGCCCATCGCGCTGGCCGCTGCGCTGTCGGCGCCGCTCGCCTTGCCAATGGTCGGCATGCTGTTCGGGCGTGAATGGATGCTGCCCGGCTGGTGGCAACTGGCGCTGGCCACACCGGTGCAGTTCTGGCTGGGCTGGCGTTTTTATGTGGCCGGCTTCAAGGCAGTGCGCGCAGGCACCGGCAACATGGATCTGCTGGTGGCCATCGGCACCTCGGCCGCCTATGGCCTGAGCGTTTATCAGCTGCTGGTGCACGGCAACCATGGCATGGCGCATTTTTACTTTGAGGCGTCCTCCGTGGTCATCACGCTGGTGTTGCTCGGCAAGTGGATGGAGGCACGCGCCAAGCGACAGACCACTGAAGCCATCCGCGCGCTGAACGCGCTGCGGCCCGACACCGCGCGGGTGCGGCAGGGCAACGAAGAGCGCGAGCTGCCGGTGTCGCAGGTGCGGCTTGGCGATCTGGTGGTGGTGCGCCCGGGCGAGCGCCTGCCGGTGGACGGCGAGATCGTGGAAGGTGCCACGCAAGTGGACGAGTCGCTGATCACCGGCGAAAGCCTGCCCGTCAACAAGCACGCCGGTGACCATGTGACGGGCGGCGCTATCAATGGCGAGGGTCTGATCGTGGTGAAGACCACCGCGATTGGCGCTGAATCGACACTGGCCCGCATCGTGCGGCTGGTGGAATCGGCGCAGGCGAAGAAAGCGCCCATCCAGCGGCTGGTCGACCAGGTCAGCGCGGTGTTTGTGCCGGTGGTGCTGGTGATTGCGCTGGCGACGCTGCTGGGCTGGGGCCTCACCACCGGCAACTGGGAAACAGCCATCCTGAACGCCGTCGCGGTGCTGGTGATTGCCTGTCCGTGTGCGCTGGGTCTGGCGACGCCCACCGCCATCATGGCCGGCACCGGCGTGGCGGCGCGCCATGGCATCCTGATCAAGGACGCCGAGGCGCTGGAAGTGGCCCACCAGGTGCGCATGGTGGCCTTCGACAAGACCGGCACGCTCACCCAGGGCCATCCGGAGTTGGTCGCCTTGGACCCTTATGTCAGCCCGCATGCTGGCCCCCACGTGGAGACACGCGAGATGGTGCTGGCGCTGAGCGCCGCGATTCAATCCGGCAGCGAACACCCGCTGGCCCGCGCCGTGACCCGCCGAGCGAAAGAAGAGGCCAGCCCGGTGTGGGCGGCCACCGAGGTGCGCGCGGTGGCAGGGCGCGGCATGTCGGCGGTGGTGGAGGGCCGCCAACTGCGGCTGGGCAGCCCGCGCTTCATGCAGGAGCTGGGCGTGGACCTGTCGCCGATGACGGCGCGCGCCCAAGCGCTGGAGGCCGAAGGCCGCACCGTCTCGTGGCTGGCTGATATGGGCGCGCAGGTGACCCCGCAGGTGACTGCCCAGCCACGTCTGCTCGGTCTGCTGGCGTTTGGCGACACCCTCAAGCCCAGCGCGGCCGCAGCCGTGGCCAAGCTCCATGCACTGGGCATTGGCAGTGCCTTGCTGACCGGCGACAACGCCGGCAGCGCGAAGGCGGTGGCGCAGCAACTGGGCATCGACATCGTGCATTCGCAGGTGCTGCCTGAAGACAAGGCCCGCCTGATCGCGGAACTCGGGCAGAACCCGAAGACGCGGGGCGGCCGCGTGGCCATGGTTGGCGATGGCATCAACGACGCGCCAGCGCTGGCCGCCGCCGATGTGGGCATCGCCATGTCCACCGGCACCGATGTGGCCATGCATGCGGCAGGCATCACGCTGATGCGGGGCGACCCGGCACTGGTGGCCGACGCCATCGACATCTCGCGCCGCACCTACGCCAAGATCCGCCAGAACCTGTTCTGGGCTTTTTTCTACAACGTGGTCGGCATTCCGCTGGCCGCACTCGGCCTGCTGAGCCCGGTGATCGCCGGTGCCGCCATGGCTTTCAGCAGCGTCAGCGTGGTGTCGAACGCGCTGTTGCTGCGTCGCTGGAAAGGACGGTCAAAATGAAGAAGACGATTTCTGCCGAAGGCCCGCTCAACATTGGCGAAGCAGCCGCGCGCTCCGGCGTCTCGGCCAAGATGGTCCGCCATTACGAGTCGCTGGGCCTGCTGCCCACGGTGCACCGCACCGATGCAGGCTACCGGCAGTACGGCGACAAGGAAGTGCACACGCTGCGCTTCATTCGCCGCGCACGGACGCTGGGCTTCAGCATGGTCGAGATCGCCGAGCTGCTCAAGCTCTGGCAGAACACCCGGCGCAGCAGTGGTGACGTCAAGCGCATCGCGCTCACGCATGTGGCCGATCTGGAGCGGCGCATTGCGGAAATGGAAGCGATGAAAAGCACGCTCAAGCACCTCGCACATTGCTGCCACGGTGACAACCGGCCTGACTGTCCCATCCTCTCTGAGCTGGCTGCCTGAGCCAGCCACCCAAACGGCCCACCCGAACCGACAGCAGCATGCAGGACGAGCTGTTCACCGACGACTGCGCAGCGGGTGGCGCGACGCTGCTGCTGGCCCCGGGCGCATGGCTGCTGCCGGGTTGGGGGGTCAAGGTCGAAGCGGAGTTGCTGCAGTCGCTGGCAGGCGTGATGACCGCCGCGCCACCGCAGCAGATGACCACGCCAGGTGGCCAGGCCATGTCGGTCGCCATGACCCACTGCGGCCGTCTCGGCTGGTGGAGTGACCGCCGTGGTTACCGCTACGAACCCGCGCATCCGGCGACGGGCCAATCGTGGCCCGCAATGCCCGAATGCTTCGCCACGTTGGCTCGCGAAGCGGCCGCCGAGGCGGGTTTTGATGCCTTCGAGCCCGACAGCTGCCTGATCAACCGCTACGTGCCCGGTGCCCGCATGTCGCTGCACCAGGACAAGGACGAGAAAGACCTCACTGCACCCATCGTGTCGGTGTCGCTCGGCCTGCCGGTTGTGTTTTTATGGGGCGGCTTGCAGCGCAGCGACCGCGCGCAACGCATCCCGCTTCATCACGGCGACGTGGTGGTGTGGGGCGGCCCGTCGCGGCTGGCGTTTCATGGCGTGGCGCCGCTGGTGGCGGGCCATCATCCACAGCTGGGGCCGCAGCGCATCAACCTGACGTTCAGGCGGGCGGGTTAGCCGTCGCAGCGCCCGCTGCCGGCGGTGTGTCGGGGCCGGGAGCCGTCTTGCATTCCCAGAACACGCGCGCGGTGCAGCGGCGGCAGATCTCGGGGTCGAGCTTGCTGAAGATGGTGGAGATCGCGGTGAACTTGTCGGGGAACTGGTGCTCCGGGCCAAGCAGCGTGGTGAAGCCGGTCTTGCGCCACATGCGGATCACTTCCGGCCGGGGGCGGTGAAAGTACAGGTCGCCACCCATCGCGCGGCGCGCGGCCAGCTCGGCCTCCCACAGTTCTGCACCGGCAAGGTCAATGAAGTTCATGCTCTTGCCCATCACCAGCAGGTGTTTCTGCGGCTGCGGCCGGCTGCGCAGCTCGTGCAGGATGTCGGCCACGTGCTGCGTCGCGCCGAAATACACCTCACCCTCCATTCGCAAGAGCTTCAATTGCGGGCATTCCGGAAGTGGATGACGCGGTCCGTCATCGAATTCAACACCACGATGCACGCGTGCCGTGTCAACGGTTTCCAGCGCCGCATCGGGCGAAGGGTCGATCACCACAAACTGCCGGTCGGTTCCCGTACTGTCAAAACCCATGGTGCGCATTGCCGGGCGCGAGGTGCGATAGAGAAACGACATCAGCGACAAAATCATGCCCAGCAAAATCGCCATCTCCAGCCGTATGGTGACGGTGGTCACCATGGTCGCCAGCGCCACGCCGAAATCGCTGCGACTGAGCGTGAACAACTGCCGCCAGCGGGCCATGTCCAGCAAGGCCAGCGCCACCAGCACCAGCAGCGCCGACAGCGCTGCCATCGGAATGCGTGCCAGCAGCGACGCACTCACGGCCACCAGCGCCAGCAGCAGCAAGGCCGAAAACACCGACGCCAGCGGCGTGCGCGCACCGGCTTCGAGGTTTGGCATGGAGCGGTTCATCGAGCCGCAGGACACATAGCAGGAGAAGAACCCGCCGACCATGTTGGACAGGCCCTGCCCGCGGAATTCGCGGTTGGCATCGATGCGCTGACCCGAGCGCAGCGCCACGGTCTTGGCAATCGAGATCGCCTGGCCCAGCGCGACGATGGTCAGCGCAAAGGCCAGCCCGACCAGCTCAGGCACCTGCGACCACGCGATGCTCGGCACCTGGAAGTGCGGCCAGGGCGGCGGGATTTCGCCCACCAGGCGCAAGGGCACTGCAGGCATGGCGTTGCCAGGCATCAGCATTTGGCCCAAGCCCTGATCCCACAGCCAGACCAGCACCGTCGCGGTGAACAGGCCGATCAGCATGTAGGGCCAGTGCCTGCGCACGCGCCGCAGCACCAGTGCCACCGCTAGGGTGATGCCGCCCACCACCAGGGCGGCGGGCTGCGCCGTCAGCGCCTGGGTTGCCACATGCCGCAACACCGCGCCTGCGCCGTGCCCCTCCGGCTTGGCCAACCCCAGCAAGTCAGGCAGCGCATGCACCGCGATCAGCAGCGCGGCGCCGGAGGTGAAGCCGAACAGCACTGCCGGGGAAATGAAATTGGCCAGCATGCCCAGCCGCAGCGTGCCGATCAGCCACTGCATGATGCCGACCATCACAGTCACCGCCAGCGCCAGCTGGATGTATTGCGGGCTGAAGGCGATTGCCAGCGGCGACAGCATCGCAAACAGGGCCAGCGAATTGGCGTTGGTCGGGCCCGACATCACATGCCAGCTCGAACCGAACAGCGCCGCAATGATGCAGGGAATCACTGCGGTGTAAAGCCCGTACTGCGGCGGCAGGCCAGCCAGGGTGGCGAAGGCAATGCCCTGCGGCAGCACCAGCACCGCGCCCAGCAGGCCGGCCATCGCATCGGCACGCAGGGTGGCTGGCGACACGCGCCGCACCCAGTCACCCAACACACGTTCCAGCCATGAAGCGGGCACAGTAGAGGGAGCAGCGTCAGGCGGGGTGGTCATCCCTCAAAGCATAACGCGGCGGCTCGACAAGACGCGGCCGCGCCGCGGGGCATCACACCCATCCGGAGAGGCGTAACACCAGCCCGGCCAGCGCGCAGGCGACGATCACGGAAATCACGCCGCGCTTGAAGCGCAGCAAGGCCACCGCCGCCGCGACGGTGATACCCAGCGCAAAGAAGTCGATGCGCGCCAGCCAACCCTGCGACACGTCGGGGCGAATCGCAATGTGCGCGAGAAAGAACAGTGCCAGGCTGGCAATCACACCCACTACGGCAGCAGTAATGGCCGTCAGGGGCGCCGTGAAATGCAGCTTGCCATGGGTGGACTCCACCATCGGCCCGCCAGCCAGAATGAAAAGGAAGGACGGCAAAAAGGTGAACCAGGTCACCACGGTGGCCGCCAGTGCCGCGCCGGCAAAGAGCAGGTCCGGCCCCAGCACCTCCTTGGTCCAGCCGCCGACAAAGCCCACGAAGGCGACCACCATGATCAGCGGTCCGGGCGTGGTCTCACCGAGGGCCAGACCGTCCATCATCTGCAGTCCAGTCAGCCACTGAAAGTGCTCCACCGCCCCTTGGTACACATAAGGCAGCACCGCGTAGGCGCCGCCGAAAGTCAGCAAGGCCGCCTTGGTGAAGAACCAGCCCATCTGCGTCAGCGTGCCGCTCCAGCCCTGCCAGGCGCAGAGCACGCCAATGGGCAGCAACCACAGCACGGCGCCCACACCGACCACGGCAGCCAGCCGCGAGGATTTGAAACGCGCGTGTTCCGGCGTCGGCGTGTCGTCGTCAATCAATGCCGGGCCGTAATCTTTCTGCGCTGCTCCGTGGCCACCGCCACTGGAAAACTGATCGGGTGCGAAACGCGAACCCCACCACCCGGTCAGCGCCGCCAGACCAACGATCAGCGGGAAGGGCAGCTTCAGTACGTAGATGGCAACAAAGCTCATCACCGCGATCGCCCACAGCAGCGGCGCCTGTGACGGCTTCTTCAGGGACCGCGAGCCGATGCGGTGCACCGCCTGCAGCACAATCGCCGCCACCGCCGGCTTGATGCCGTAGAACAGCCCCGCCACCAGCGGCACGTCACCGAACGCGATGTAGATCCAGCTCAGCGCAATCAGGATGAACAGCGACGGCAGCACAAACAGCACACCCGCCACGATGCCGCCCCAGGTGCGGTGCATCAGCCAGCCGATGTAGGTGGCCAGCTGCTGCGCCTCTGGCCCAGGCAGCAGCATGCAGTAATTGAGCGCATGCAGAAAGCGGCGCTCGCTGATCCAGCGCCGCTGCTCGACCAGCTCGCGGTGCATGATGGCAATCTGCCCGGCCGGACCGCCAAAGCTGATGAAACCCAGCTTGAGCCAGAACCTGAAGGCCTCTGCAAAACTGACCGGGGTCATTGCGCCGCTCCTGCCATGGTGTGTACTTTCCAGTTGTGGGTTTCATCGCGCGCGCTGCGGCACCATTCATAGAGCGCGTCATAGACCGGCATCGCCGCTTCGAGCATGGCATGGTCATCGTCCGCATGCAGGCGGGAAAGCCCCAGCGACACGGCGAGCAGCCCGGCCGACTGCGGCGCCAGTTCGGGGCGTGCCGTGTCAGCCCCTCGCACGATGGTGGCCAGCACATCCAGGGCTGGATCCTGCAGTTCGAAGGCGCGCAGCAGGGCGTCAAAGCTGCACCGCTCCCACTCATGGGTGATGGGCGCATCCGGGATGTCGTAGGCCACGGCCCCCAGTCTGTCGGCTTCCTTGAATACGTCGGCCGTGGGGACGTAGAAAAACTCAGCGCGGGAGTCGATGAATCGGCGGATCAGCCACGGGCAGGCGATGCGGTCAATCTTGGGTCGCTCACGCGTGACCCAGTGCGACGGCCCTTCGCCGGTCACGCCCCAATCGGGACGCTGGCGCACCCGCAGCAGCGGGGCAGCGCGCCAGGTGGCGATGTCATCTGGCGTGTCAACGCCATCTTCGCCACCCTCGATGCCGCCTGCCAGCACACACGCATCCCATCCAGCGGCGCGCAGGGCTATCGCGGCATCTGCACTGACGTTGTGGCCATACACGCAATACACCACCACTTCGCGCGGCGTCTGGCTGCGGGCGTACGCGCTGACCTGCTCGGGCTGACAGCGCAGGGCACCGGCCAGCCGATAGGGGCTTTCAGCGAATTTGGCCTCGCGGCGCACATCAAGCAGCAGGGGCGCGTTGGCGCGGCCCATGCGGGCAGCGAGCTGTTGGGGGGAAATCGAGGGAACAGAATGGGTAGCGGTGTCCACGGAATACTCCAATGAGTTGCCAGCGCTTGGACGGGACACCGTCTATCTGTGAAGATTCGGGAGGCTGAAATCCCGATGGGCGAATGGTAGCACCAGCGCCCGCCCCTTTCCAGCCCGCATGACAGCCGGCTGCAAGGAAACGGCCATCACCCGCGTTCGAACTTGAACACCGCGCGGCTGGCACGCGCGTTGGGCCAGAATCGCACCTCACGCCCGTCCTGCAGGCCGAACTGGTCGAGGATGCGCAGCCGGTTCTTCAGCGCCAGCGCCTCGAAATCCTGCAGCGTGCCGACACGGATGTTGGGCGTGTCGTACCACTGGTAAGGCAGTACCTTGGTGACCGGCATGCGACCACGCAGCACCGCTAGGCGGTTGGGCCAGTGCCCGAAGTTGGGAAAAGCCACCACGCCGGTGCGGCCGACGCGGGCAGTCTCGCGCAGCATCACTTCGGCGTTGCGCAGGTGCTGCAGCGTATCGATCTGCAGCACCACATCGAACGAGCTGTCGCCGAACATGGCCAGCCCCTCGTCAAGGTTGAGCTGGATCACGTTCACGCCGCGCGCCACGCAGGCCTGCACGTTGGCGTCGTCCAGTTCCACGCCATAGCCCGAGCAGCCGCGCTCGCGGATCAGGTGGTCCAGCAGCTCACCGGTGCCACAGCCAAGATCCAGCACACGGGCGCCCTGCGGCACGAGACGGGCGATGGACAGCATGTCGGCTGGCGGAAGCGCGCTGGAAACAATGCGGGCGTTCATGCGGCCACCTTGCTGTCAAAGTAGGACCGCACCACGCCGAGGTAACGCTCATCCTCCAGCAAAAACGCGTCGTGCCCATGGGGCGCATCGATCTCGGCGTAGCTCACGTCGCGCTGGTTGTCGAGCAGCGCCTTGACGATCTCGCGGCTGCGCGCCGGCGCAAAGCGCCAGTCGGTGGTGAAGCTGACCAGGAGAAATTTGGCCTTCACATGCGCCAGCGCCTTTGTGAGACTGCCACCATGCGTCCGGGCCGGGTCGAAGTAGTCCAGCGCCCGCGTGATCAGCAGGTAGGTGTTGGCGTCGAAGTACTCGCTGAACTTGTCGCCCTGGTAGCGCAGATAACTTTCGATTTCGAATTCAATGTCCTGCGTTGTGTATTTGTATGGGGTCTCGGCGCCCGCGCTTTCCGCCACCGCCTGTCTGAGCTGCCTGCCAAATTTCTCGTTCATCACGTCATCGCTCAGATAAGTGATGTGCCCAATCATGCGGGCGATGCGCAGGCCGCGTTTGGGCAGTACGCCGTGGCGGTAGAAGTGGCCGCCATGGAAGTCCGGGTCGGTGACGATGGCACGGCGGGCCACTTCGTTGAAGGCGATGTTCTCGGCAGTGAGGTTGGGCGCGCTGGCCACGACCACCGCATGCCGCACGCGGTCGGGGTACTGCAGTGTCCAGCTCAGCGCCTGCATGCCGCCCAGGCTGCCGCCCATCACGGCCGCCAGCGTCTGAATGCCCAGCCGGTCCAGCAGCCGCGCCTGGGCGTTGACCCAGTCCTGCACCGTCACCACCGGAAAATCGGCACCATAAATTTCGTTGGTCTCCGGGTTGCGCTGCATCGGCCCGGTGGAGCCAAAGCAGGAACCGAGGTTGTTCACGCCAATCACAAAAAAACGCTTGGTATCGACCGGCTTGCCAGGGCCGATCATGGTGTCCCACCAGCCTTCGGATTTGGGGATGACCTGGCCGTTGGCGTCCGCATACACGCCAGCCACATGGTGCGAGGCGTTGAGCGCGTGGCAGATCAGCACCGCGTTCGATTTGTCGGCGTTGAGTTCGCCGTAGGTCTCGTAGCTCAGGTCGTAGCTGCACAGGCTGGCGCCGCTTTGCAGCGGCAGCGGCTCCGCGAAATGCATGGACAGTGGCGTGGCAACAAAACTCAAGACATCACCTGCAGAAAAGCAAAAACCCGGTACCGCTAAAGCGATTCCGGGTCGATGGATGTCGTCTTTAGCTGAACTTTTTAAGCGCCCGCAAGCTGAGCAAATCGGCGCTGAGGAAAGTATACCCCCACGGTCGCTCACTTCGTGTAGCTCCCCGCCCCCCAAGGGGGCCGCCCGCCTACGGCCCGGCAAAGCCGGTTCCGTGGCTCAGCTGGGTTGAAGAGTTCTTTGGGCACAACGAGCAGAGGCCACCATTCTTTCTGGGGGAGAGGAAGTAAGCTGCACCCAGTGCGCATGAACAGGGGTGATTAGATCAATATCGCCGCCAGTCCCAGTCCGGCAAAAATCAGCGCCGACGTCACATGCACCATGCGCAGGGGCACCCAGTGCATGGCCCGGCTGCCCAGCCACACCACGGGGACGTTGGCCAGCATCATGCCCAGCGTGGTTCCGGCCACCACACTCATATACGCGTCGTAGCGGGCGGCCAACATCACGGTGGCAATTTGGGTCTTGTCGCCCATCTCGGCCAGAAAGAACACGATGACGGTGGTTGCGAACACGCCCATCTTGGGCAGGCCCTTGGCGGTGTCGTCTTCGTCGAGCTTGTCGGGTATCAGCATCCACACCGCCATGGCGATGAACGAGGCGCCAAGGATCCAGCGCAGCATCTGTGGGCCGATGACGGTGGTGACCCAGGCGCCCAGCGCGCCGGCCAGTGCGTGGTTGGCAACAGTCGCGACCAGGATGCCGAACACGATGGGCCACGGTTTCTTGAACCGTGCAGCGAGCACCAGCGCGAGGAGTTGCGTCTTGTCGCCGATTTCGGCGAGGGCGACGATGCCCGTGGAGACGAGGAAAGCTTCCATGAAAAACACTCCGGCCGGGTGAGATCCCATGACTGCACGGACACCCCCAGCCAAGACGGGGCCCTGCAGTCAAAGGTCTCGCGGAGTCCGAAGACCGCTTGCGCCATGTCGCCACGCGGTGGCAAACAAGTCTGTTGACGCAAGCCCCTCTTCAGCATGCGGGCGGCGCCCGTGGTGCGAAAGGGTGGCTACTCCCCAATGACAGCTTCCATTGTAAATCGAACACCGATGCACCACTGGCGCACTTCTTGCTTTATTTTGGTGCGTTTCGCCGATTTCACGGATTTGCGCACCATAACAAGACATTTAACCCCCGAAAACGACAAGAGGATTTCATGGAAGCACTAAAACAGGGCTCGGATGCTTTGTTCATTCTGTTGGGCGGCATCATGGTGCTGGCCATGCATGCAGGTTTTGCCTTTCTGGAACTGGGCACGGTCCGCAAGAAAAACCAGGTCAATGCGCTGGTGAAGATCCTCACCGACTTCTCGGTCTCGACCGTGGTCTATTTCATGGTCGGCTACGGCGTGGCCTATGGCACGCACTTCTTCGTCGGCGCCGAGCAACTGGCCGCCAAGAATGGCTATGACCTGGTGAAGTTCTTTTTTCTGCTGACCTTCGCGGCGGCCATTCCAGCCATCATTTCCGGCGGCATTGCCGAGCGCGCGCGCTTTTACCCCCAACTGATTGCCACGGCCGTGATCGTTGGTCTGGTGTACCCGTTGTTTGAGGGCGTCGTCTGGAACCAGCAGTTCGGTGTGCAGGCGTGGATCAAGTCGCTGACGGGCGCGGAGTTCCATGACTTTGCCGGCTCCATCGTTGTGCACGCGGTGGGAGGCTGGCTGGCGCTTCCCGCCGTCATCTTGCTGGGCGCGCGCAGCAACCGTTACCGCAAGGACGGCGCAGTGTCGGCCCATCCGCCATCGAACATTCCGTTTCTGGCGCTGGGCGCGTGGATACTCACCGTGGGTTGGTTCGGCTTCAATGTGATGAGCGCGCAGACCATCGACAAGATTTCAGGTCTGGTCGCCGTCAACTCGCTGATGGCCATGGTGGGCGGCACGCTGGCGGCGCTGGCACTGGGCAAAAACGACCCGGGCTTTGTGCACAACGGCCCGCTCGCCGGGCTGGTGGCGGTGTGTGCGGGCTCGGACCTGATGCACCCGCTGGGCGCGTTGGTGGTGGGTGGCGTGGCCGGCGCGGTGTTTGTGGTGATGTTCACGCTGACGCAGAACAAGTGGAAGATTGACGACGTGCTGGGTGTGTGGCCACTGCACGGCCTGTGCGGCGCCTGGGGCGGCATCGCGGCCGGCATCTTTGGCAGCACCGCACTGGGCGGGTTGGGCGGCGTCACGTTCAGCGCGCAGGTCATCGGCACCTTGCTCGGCATCGGCTGGGCACTGCTGGCGGGCGTGGTAATTTACGGCGTGTTGAAGGCCACCATGGGGCTGCGGCTCACCCAGGAAGAAGAGCACGAAGGCGCCGACCTGTCGATTCACCGCATCGGCGCCACGCCGGAGCGCGAGGTGAACTGGTAAGTCGCTTCAGCGCCTTCAGTGAGGAAAGCGCCGCGCCACCGCGGGCGTGGCCCAGCGGTCCAGCGACCAGGGGCCCGCGCCGTAAATGGCCAGCCCCGCGAGCAGCGAACCCCAGAACACATGCTGCTGCAACGCGGCCGGCGCGATCTCGCTGAGTGAGATCACCGCCACCGCATTGACCACAAACAGGCCGAGGGCGGAAAACCGCCCGCCCAGGCCCAGCACCAGCAGCACCGGAAGCACGATCTCGCCCGCGGTGCCGAGCACGGCCGCGACTGAAGGCGACAGCAGCGGCACATGGTATTCATCGGTGAACAGCGCCACCGTGGTGCCCCAGTCGCGCAGCTTGGTCAGGCCCGACATGAAGAACACCTGCGCCACATACAGCCGCGCCAGCAGCGCCGCGGCCGGCTGCAGGTGATCCAGGGCGCGCGTCAGCATTGCCCACAGGCCGAGTGCGCGCGCGATGGGTGTGCCGGCGGGCGGGGCGACTGCGGTCGTCAAATCATGGGTGTCGTTCATGGTTCCTCCTGTGATGGTGTGATGTGCTTCTTGGTCTGCGTTTTAGCGTTTTAGTTTGCGTCTTGGCCATCGCTCAGGTCAGATCAGCGGGTGCGCATGACAGGCGCACCACCCCCGTCACCAGCCCCAGTGGCACCGCGCGACCGAGCCAGTCGCTGAAATCAAACTCTGTGGCCTGCGCCAACGCAAGGCCGAGCGCGGCATCGAGTGAGGCGCCTTGCTGCAAAGCCTGCAGCAAGGCCGCTTCAGCCGCAGTGACCACCGCCACGCGTGGCTTGAAGCCCTGGCGCCAGACCAGCGCCTGCTCGCTCACGCCAGCCTGAAGCCGCTCTGCGGCAGTGGCCAGGCCAGGCGCCGTCTCGCGGTGCGCGTTCACCAGACTGGCCACCGGATAGGGGCTGTCCAGCAACCACACACCTGCCGCCAGCTGCAGCGAAATATCTGAAGGGTCCATGCTGGCCAGCCACGCAAACGACGACGGCTCCGGCACCACATCGGCCGCACTGGCTGCCCGATGCAGCGCCCACTCGACCCTTGCCACATCGCCCAGAAATGCTTCCTCGGCAAGTTGCGGCGCCGCTTCCACAAATGCTGGCAGCTCGCCGCCCCACTGCGCCAGATCGCCACGCACGGGTGGCGCGCTGAGCCAGAAATGCCGGGCCAGCGCCGCAAAGTTGTCATCACCCAGCAACTGCGCCAGCACCGGATAGGCCGCGCCGAGCGCCCGCTCGGCCAGCGCCAGACCGTTGGTCTGGTAGGCCAGCAAGCCACGACGCGCCAGGGCCGCATGGCCACCCCCGGTCTTCAGGCGGGGCCACAAGGCGTGTTCATCGCGGTCGCCCACGAGCGCACGCAGCAATTGCTGCTGATCGTGCGCCAGTTGGGAGAGCGCGCTCATCGCTGAATCTCTCCGCGGGGCGATGCAACGGCGGACAAGGCGCGCGCCTGCGCCGCCTGATCCAGCAGCATCTCCAGCGGCGGCAGATCGGTGTCCCACTCCACCAGCGTGGGCACACCACCAAAACGCTGCAGCGCATGCCGATAAATCTGCCACACCGCGTCGCACACCACACTGCCATGGTCGTCGATGACCACATCGCCGCAGTCACGGTGTCCAGCCACATGCAGCTCGCCGACGACACCCACCGGGATGTGATCCAGCCACTGCATGCATGCCAAGACGGGATCGACATCGCTGCCCGCCAGACGGGCATTGCGTGCGTTCACATAAAGATTGTTCACATCCACCAGCAACTGACAGCCGGTATGGGCGGCCAGGTCGGCCAGAAACTGCGGCTCCTCGCGATCTGAGCCCTCAAAGCTCACATAGGCCGACAGGTTCTCCACCAGCAGCGGCGTTTTGAGGCGGTTCTGAACCCGCTCGACGTTCTCGCTCATCACCGCCAGCGCGGCAGCGTTGAAGGGAATCGGCAGCAGATCAGCCGCGTGCACGGGCGCATGACCGACAGGGGCGCCGGACAACAGGCCGCGGGCGAAACACGCATGGTCAGAGACGCGCACCGGATTGATGCGTGCCACCAGCTTCGCGAGCTGGTCGAGGTGCCAGGGGTCGATCCCGCAGGCCGAGCCCAGTCCCAGCCCCACACCATGAAGGCTGATGGGGTAGTGGCTGCGCGCCTGAGTCAGCACCGCCAGTGCAGCGCCGCCGTCGGCAAAGAAATTCTCGGAGTGAACCTCCAGAAAATCCACCGCCGGGCGCTGCTCCAGCACTTCGCCATAGTGCGCATGCCGCCAGCCGATGCCGACGGTGGTGGTCGCGGCCTTCGCAATGGCGGCCTCGTGCGCGAAAGAAGGGTTCATGGGTCAGACGCTGCGTTGATGGTCAAGGCAGCGTGGTCAACACCGTGCGGCATCGCTGGCGGAACAAGACACCAGACCGCAGAGGGGCGCACATCGCACTCCCGCTGCAGAAGCCAGCACCTGCCGATGATCAGCCTTTCTTTTGTGCCGCTTTGGCCTTGGCCTGCTCTGCGGTCAGACCTTTCAGGCTGGCGCAGGTGCCTTTGGCGACATATTTCCACTCGTTGATGTCGGCATTGACCTTGGACTGGCCAGCGCACGAATGGGTGCCACTGAGGTTGGCACAGTCGTTTTGGCCAGCGGCGGCGATGCCGTAGCACTTTTCTTTTTCCTGGGCCATCGCCGGCGTGGCAACGATCAGCGTGGACAGCAGGGAGGCAGCAGCAGCAGCAATCAGGGCGCGTTGGGTCATTTGAATATCTCCATCAGAATCGGGTTGAACACATCGGGATCGACCAGTTCAGCGAAGGGCTTGCCAATTCTGACTGGTTGCTCATTCGTCGGAGACGCGTCCAGTTTCTTACAGCGGGTGATCGAGGCTGCCGCATATCGCGCTCTTGATCCTCACGCCGCCGAAGGCGTTACAGCAGCTCGGCGATGCTGTCCCAGGCCTCTGGCGGAATACGGCCGACATACCGCTGCACCACCTTGCCCGTCTTGTCGATGAGAAGCGCCGAGGGCAGCTGCGCGTGCTTGCCGATGTTGTCCCTGTAGCCCGTCTCGCCGGTCCACAGCTGCACGAAGCGTTGCTTGAGTGGCACCGTGGCCGAAATGATGCGTTCGTAATCGAGGAAGTCCTGTACCCGCGTGTCGGTGTTCACGGCCACCAGCTCAAAGGGCTTGCCCGTCCAGCCCTGATAGTTGCTGCGCAGCTCCGGCATCTTGTCGCGGCACACCGCGCAGTTCGTGGACCAGAACATCACCAGCACCACCTTGCCCTTGAGCGACTCCAGCTTGAACGGCGCGCCCTCAATGGTTTTTCCCTCGATGGCAGGCAAGCTCGCGACCTGTGGGGCCGCCTGCGCCGCGGTCGCCGCGGGCCGCGCTGCCGTTTGTGCGCAGGCACCCGACATGGCCATCCACGACATGGCGAATGCAGCCACGCCCAGGGACAAACGCCTGGTGCAAGACAGAGGGGAAGGACGCGTTGCTCGGACAGAACTCATGGGGTCTCCTCGGGGTGAAATCGCTTCGCGCCTCCGCGCAAACCGGCGGTTGCAGGGTGTTGCCGCACTTGCTGCGGGCATGGTGAAACGGAGTATGCCGTGGGTGCGAAGTTCCGGGCAACCAAAAATCTCATGGATTTGCACACAAGGCGCACGCCGCCAGCTAGACTGCCGGGCGACGCCACTTCCAGATTCCACCATGGCCAGTTTTGAAGAGCAGTTGGTTGAGCACCGTGTCTATCTGCTGCGTTTCGCGCGCCTGCAACTGCGCAACGACGACTGGGCAGAAGACGCGGTTTCCGAGACCTTGCTGGCAGCGCTGTCCAAGCCGCAATCGTTTGGCAACCGCTCCCAGCTCAAGACCTGGCTGGTCGGCATCCTCAAGCACAAGGTGATTGACCTGATCCGCAGCAACGCACGGCTGGTGGCGGTGCCCGACGCGCATGCAGACGACGAGGGCGACGAACTCGACCGCCTGTCGTTCAAGGCGGATGGGCACTTTGCGGAGACGCCCAACGACTGGGGCAACCCCGATCAGACCTTGCAGCAGGTGCAGTTTTTCCAGGTGCTGGATGCCTGCATGGAAAAACTCCCGCCGGCGCTGGGGCGGCTGTTCCTGATGCGAGAGTGGCTGGAGCTGTCGTCGCAGGAAGTGTGTAAGGAACTCTCGCTCACGCCGACCAACTTTTATGTCCAGCTGCACCGCGCACGCCTGCGCTTGCAGGAGTGCCTCAACATCCACTGGTTTGGCAACCACAAGCCTCAGGCCAGCTGACGCCACGACTTCATCATGACCTTGCTACGACGAACTTGCCGGGAGGCGGCCGCACTGCTGATTGCGCGGGAAGACCGCGCGCTCAGCATCCCGGACCATGTGGCCCTGAAGCTCCATTTGATGGCCTGCAAGGCCTGTCCGAAGTTTGAGAACCAGGTCCTGACCATGCGCGCCGCCATGGCGCGCTGGCGCAACTATGCCGGCAACGACGCGGGCGCCGAGGCCGAAAACCCCGCCACGCCACCCGCCTGAGCCCGTCACTGGCGCCGCACACACCGCAAGGTTCTGTAACTATTGCCTCTGTGGTTACAGGCCCTGGCGCGCGGCGACACGGGTCGATGGAACACCCCGAAAGACCCGCTGCGGTCGTCCAGTGCGCACCCAACGCACTGGTTGGCTCCGCCAAAACAGCGACAGGCAATTCACCTGCCGCCCGCGGACTCTGGCATCGACGGGCGACGCTCATTTTGTCAATGTGTGCGCCCACTGACGCCAAGACAACCAGTTGCCGGTGTTTGCATCAGTGTTTTTTCTTTTGTACGCCTAGGCATCGGTGATGCGGGCGACGGCTTTGTTTCCCCTGCCAACGACCCTGCCAGCTCCGCAAGCACCAGGGGGAAGCCGGGCCACGGGTGGTATCGACGGTCTCCTCGCACCGCTTTTACCCTGCTGTCAACACCGTCCCGAAATCGTCGGATGGACCGCAAAGCCGCGCGGAACATGGGCTGGCGGCATGTACGGGATAACGATAGTTGATTGTGTTTTGAGTAAGTGAAGCATAATATGGCGGTACGGGTGTCAATACCTGTACACGTTAGGTGATCGGTCAGTTTCGCGCGCTACAGCGGTACGTATCAAGATTTGTTGTGCTTTCGGGACCCCATCGCTTTTGTTTTTGTGTTTTAGAGGAGTCCCTTCATGGGCAACAAACTTTACGTCGGCAATCTGCCGTACTCGGTGCGCGACGAAGATCTGCAGCAGTCTTTTGGTCAATTCGGCGCTGTCACCAGCGCCAAGGTCATGATGGAACGCGACACCGGTCGCTCCAAAGGCTTTGGCTTTGTCGAAATGGGCAGCGATGCTGAAGCCCAGGCAGCCATCAACGGCATGAACGGTCAGCCTCTGGGCGGCCGTAGTGTTGTCGTGAATGAAGCTCGCCCCATGGAGGCACGTCCTCCCCGTAGCGGCGGCTTCGGCGGCGGCGGTGGTGGCGGCTACGGTGGTGGCGGCGGCGGCGGTGGTTACGGCGGCGGTGGCGGTCGTTCCGGCGGCGGCGGCAGCGACGGCGGTTTCCGCAGCCCTTACGGCGGCGGCGGTAGCGGCGGTGGCCGTTCCGGCGGCGGCGGCGGTGGACGCGGCGGCTACTAAGCCCTGATCCATCTGCTCTTCAATTCGTAAGAATTGAAGAGCGCGTGAACCACACGCAAAAAAGGCTTCAAGACTTCGGTTTTGAAGCCTTTTTGCTTTGTCGTCGTCGAATTGGTTTGCCGCGCCTGGCAGGCGCCGGTTTCAACTTTCGCCGCTGCGGTGTTTGCGCGGTCGACCGGCCAGCGCTTTGTCGAACAGGGCATTGGGCAACAGGCGCAGCAGCTTGGCGACCACGCCCATCTGCCACGGGATCACGCTGTAGCTTTTTCCGGCCTGGATGACCGAAAAGGCCCTATCCGCAAACGCGTCCACCTTCATCAGGAACGGCATGGAATAGCGGTTCTGCTGCGTCAGCGGCGTATCGATGTAGCCGGGGCACACCGTCACCACTTTCACGCCACTGGCACGAAGCTCGCCGCGCAGGCTTTCGCAGTAGCTGATGACCGCCGCCTTGCTGGCGCAGTACGCGCCATGTCCAGGCAGTCCGCGGATGCCGGCCACGCTGCCAATACCGACCAGCGTTCCTGATCCGCGCTGGACCATGCCTGCAATGAAGGGGTGAAAGGTTGCCGCCACACCGACGTTGTTGGTGGCAAACGTCTGGGCCATAACCTGCAGGTCGGCGCGCTCTGCGGTGTCCATGCCGATACTGATGCCGGCATTGGCGATCACGACATCGGGCACGCCTTGAACAGCCATGCATTGCTGGCCAGCAGACACGATGCTGTCGATGTCAGACACATCGGCCTTGTACACCTGATAGCGGTCCACGCTCAGTGATTGCGCGATGGCCCAGGCTTCTACCTCGGCCGTGCGCCGGGCCACCAGCGCCAGCCGATAACCCGCCGCATGGTAGCGAAGGGCCAGCGCCTGGCCGATCCCGCTGGACGCGCCGGTGATGAAGACCAGTCGGGACATGGGTGCCTTGTAACCTTGGGCCTAGGGTTTGGCAGGGGGAGGCAGCGTCAACAGGGGCGCAGGCGCAGTGCCCTCTGTTGCCGCCGTCGCGGAGCGGGGCACCAGAATGCCGCGCACGCGCCCCTTGAGATTGGCCACCTGGTCCAGGTTGTCGTAGTCAAAGGTGTCGCCCACGAACTGGTCCTGACCGCGGATCAGCAACACGGGTTTATGGGACTGCACCCGTTCGTCGTTCAAAAAGGCATGCAGGAACTCGCCACGAAACTCCATGCGCGGCGCTTCTTTGCCGTCCACATCCTTGCCGGCCTCGCGCACCACCAGGGCATTACCGGTGAGCTGCACTTCCGATCCGTCGCCGTTGACATACGCCCGGTTGGCCGTGGCATTGGACACCCGCCCCTTCACGCTGACACTGCGGATGCGCACGTCGTCAATTTCAAGAATGTCGGTGTCGGCGTAATGCCGGCCCTCGACGCCGAACAGCTCGCTCTTGAGCTGCCCCTGCTCATCAAAGGTCTTGACGGTGAACTTGTTCAGGAAGTAATCCACCTCATGCCGAACCTCTTTCACCGTTTCGGCCGGCGGGGGCACTGGCGTGTTGCGCACCAGCCAGTACGTGCCGAGTGCGAGGGCGCCCATCATGGCCAGGGGCGCATAGATCGCCACCCGGTCCCACAGGTGCAGCGCCCGGCGCCATACCAGCCTGACGACCTGCAGCGGACTGCCGGTTTGCGCGGTCATGTTCACCGGGTGTATTCCGCGAGCAGCGCCGCGTAGCGACCACTGGCCACCAGCAGCAGATCGCACAGCTCGCGCGCCGCGCCGTGGCCGCCAGCCAGCTTTGTCACGTAGTGCGCCTGGGCGCTCACCTCAACCTGTGCATTGACTGGCGCGCAGCTGAAGGCGGCGCGGCACATCACTGGCAGGTCAGGCCAGTCGTCGCCCATGGCGGCCACTGCCGACCAGTCCAGTTGCAGCGCGGCCAGGGTGGCCTCGGCCGCAGGCAATTTGTCTTCGGTGCCAAAGTGGGCGTGGGTAATGCCCAGCGCCTGCAGGCGGGCACGCAGGGCCGGACTGTCGCGCCCCGTGATGACCGCCGGCGTGATGCCGCCTTTTTGCAGCATCTTCAGCCCGTGTCCATCCAGTGTGTTGAAGCGCTTGAGGGTTTCGCCCTGCTCCGAAATCAGCAGGCCGCCGTCAGTCAGTACGCCATCAATGTCAAAGAACGCGACGCGAATGCCTTGCGCGCGCAGCAGGAGTTGAGGCGGATAGCTGATGGCTGGCACGTGGGGGGTCATATGACTTTTGCGCGCATCAGATCGTTGGTGTTGAGCGCGCCGCACAAGGCCCCTGCGTCATCCACCACCAGCACGCTGTTGATGCGGTGCTGTTCCATCAGGGCCACCGCTTCCACGGCCAGGGCATCGGCCCGCACCGTTTGCGGGTTGGGGTGCATCACCTCGCCGGCGTGGCTGCTGCGCAGATCAACACCCTTTTCAATCAGGCGGCGCAAGTCGCCGTCGGTGAAGATGCCGAGCACCCGTTGGCTGCCATCCACCACAGCCGCGGCGCCCAGGCCCTTGGCGCTCATTTCGCGCATCAGGTCGGTGAAGTTGGTGTCCAGCCGCACCATGGGCACGGCATCGCCGCTGCGCATCACGTCGCTGATGTGCGTGAGCAGCTTGCGGCCCAGCGCGCCGCCAGGGTGTGAGCGCGCAAAGTCTTCTTCCCTGAAGCCGCGCGCGTCCAGCAGCGCCACCGCGAGGGCATCGCCCATGGCCAGTTGGGCTGTGGTGCTGGCCGTGGGTGCGAGGTTCAGCGGGCAGGCTTCCACAACCACACCGCTATCGAGCGTGACACGGGCCTGCTTCGCCAGCGTCGATTGCAGCCCGCCGGTGATAGCCACCAACGGCACGCCTTGCCGGTTCAGCACCGGCAGGATCACGGTGAGCTCTTCGCTCTCGCCGCTGTTGGAAATCGCCAGCACCACGTCGTCCGCCGTGATCATGCCCAGGTCGCCATGACTGGCCTCTGCAGGATGCACAAACAGGGCCGGCGTGCCTGTCGACGCCAGTGTGGCCGCCACCTTGCGACCGATGTGACCGCTTTTGCCCATGCCCATGACCACCACCCGGCCGCGACAGTCGAGTATCAAGGCCACCGCCTCGGCAAACTCCGGCCCCACACGCGCAGCCAGACCCTGCACCGCAGCGGCCTCGATGTCGAAGGTCTTCCGGGCCAAGACCATTGCCTGTGCGGCGTCAAATTTTCCGGCGTGATTCCCGGCATAAGAGCTCATGAGTCCATTCTATCGAGGACACCATGGCCCCACGCACAGCACACACGCCAATACCGGCAGCGACAGGGCTCGGCTACCATCCAGCCATGAGCGCACTGGAAATCACGCTGTTGTATCTGCTGGCTGCAGTGCTGGGCGTGGTGGCTTGCCGCTTCTTCAAACTACCGCCGATGCTGGGCTACCTCGCGGTGGGCGTGGTGATTGGCCCGAACGCGCTGGCGTTGTCGCAGAACGCCGACGGCGTGCGCCATCTGGGCGAGTTCGGCGTGGTGTTCCTGATGTTTGTGATCGGGCTGGAGTTCAACCTCTCCAAGCTGCGCTCGATGCGCCGGCATGTGTTTGGCCTGGGCATGCTGCAGGTCACGCTGACCATCGTGCTGGGCACCGGCGGCACGCTGTTTCTGGCTGCTGTCGCGCCGTCGCTGTGGGGCATGGGCTGGCAGACGGCGCTGGCGCTCTCGGGCGCGATCGCAATGAGCAGCACGGCCATTGTGGTGAAGCTGCTCTCCGAGCGCCTGGAGCTGGAATCCGAGCACGGCAAGCGGGTCATGGGCGTGCTGTTGTTCCAGGATTTGGCCGTGGTGCCCTTGCTGGTGCTGATTCCCGCACTGGGCTCGCCACCGGATCAGCTCTTTACCGCACTGGGTATTGCCGCACTCAAAGCCACCGTACTGCTGGGCGTGCTGCTGACTGGCGGGCAGCGCCTGATGCGCTGGTGGCTCACGCTGGTGGCGCGCCGCAAGAGCGAAGAGCTCTTTGTGCTCAACCTGCTGCTGGTCACGCTGGCGCTGGCCTGGCTGACCGAGCGCGCCGGGCTCAGTCTGGCGCTGGGTGCGTTTGTTGCAGGCATGCTGATCTCGGAAACCGAATACAAGCACCAGGTGGAAACCGACATCCGGCCGTTCCACGACGTGCTGCTGGGCCTGTTCTTCATCAGCATCGGCATGATGCTGGACTGGCGGCTGGTGCTGGAGCGCTGGCCGCTGGTGATTGTGCTGGTCACGCTGCCGGTTCTGTTCAAACTGGCGCTGGTCACCGTACTGGCGCGAGGGCTGGGCGCCACGGCCGGCGTGTCGCTGCGCACCGGTCTTTATCTGGCGCAGGCGGGCGAGTTCGGCTTTGTGCTGCTGTCGCTCGCGCAAGACAACAACCTGGTGCCGCCGGAACTGCTCAATCCGATTCTGGCCAGCATGGTGCTGTCGATGCTGGCAACGCCCTTCATCATCATGTACAGCAACCGCATCGTGATGAAGCTGGTGGCCAGCGAATGGCTGCAGCAGTCGCTGCAAATGACCACCATCGCGCGCAAATCGATCAACACCAGCAAGCACGTCATCATCTGCGGCTACGGCCGTTGCGGCCAGAACCTGGGCCACATGCTGGAGGCCGAAGGCATCCAGTACATGGCGCTGGACCTCGACCCGGACCGCGTGCGCCAGGCGGCCGCCGCCGGTGACTCCGTGGTGTTCGGCGATGCGGTGCGCCTGCAGGCACTGATGGCGGCAGGCTTGTCGCGCGCCAGCGCGGTGGTGGTGACTTACCTGGACACCGCCAGCGCGCTCAAGGTGCTGGCCAACACGCGCGCGCATGCGCCGCAGGTGCCGGTGATCATCCGCACGGTGGACGACCACGACCTCGAAAAGCTGCAGGCCGCCGGCGCCACGGAAGTGGTGCCCGAGGCCATTGAGGGCAGCCTGATGCTGGCCAGTCACGCGCTGGCGCTGGTGGGTGTGCCGATGCGCCGCGTGATTCGTGTGGTGCAGGACCAGCGCGACGCGCGCTACAACCTGCTGCGAGGCTACTTTCGCGGCGCCGATGACGATACCGTGAACGAAATCGACCAGGAGCGGCTGACCACCGTGACGCTGCCGCTGGGCAGCCGCTGGGTGGGCCAGTCGCTGGGCTCGCTCACACTCGATGCCGCCGGCGTGCGCGTGGTGAGCCTGCGCCGCAGCGACGGCAAAACCCACCAGGGCGAAGAAGACGCCGCGCTGGAGGGTGGCGACACTCTGGTGCTGTCGGGCCGACCGAAGGCGCTGGCGGTGGCCGAAGAGCTGCTGCTGCGCGGCCGGCCAGCCTGACGCAAACCGGTGCTGGTCGCTGGCACCGAACAGGCGGAATAGCCCCAGACCTGCCACGCCGCAGGTCTTGCGCCATCATTTGCGGCATTGTTTCCCGCTGGACGCCATCACCTCAGAAAGAAGACGATGCAACGACGCCCCTTGCTGATCCTGCCCTTTGCCGCACTGGCCACGCCGTGGGCCGCGCAATCGCAGACTTCGCCCACTGCCGCACCAGATGTTGTCGGCCTGCTGCGCGCCGGCGGGTGCGTGCTGATGCTGCGGCACGCGCAGACCGATCCGGGCATTGGCGATCCGCCCGGGTTCTCGCTGGCGCAGTGCAGCAGCCAGCGCAACCTGAGCGCACAGGGCCGCAGTCAGGCCAGTGCCATCGGGCAGTGGTTTCGCGGCCATGGCCTGCAGCCCCGGCAGGTGTTGAGCAGCGCGTGGTGCCGATGCAAGGACACGGCCGATCTGGCGTTTGGCCGGCACACGGTGTTGCCGGCGCTGGCCTCCACCTTCAACACCTCGACCGACGGCTCGCAGACGCGGGTCCTGCGCGGCTTGCTGAAAACGATTCCAGCGGGCCAGTTTGATGTGTGGGTCACCCACCAGGTGAACATCTCCGCGCTCAGCGGAGGCTATCCGGCAATGGGTGAGGGCTTCGTGCTGGGGCCCGACGCGACAATCCGGGGCCGCACGCTGTTTGCCTAGCCCCTGCCGCGCGAGGCGAGGGCTCAGTTCAGATCGCCGTACTGGGTGGTGCTGAGCGCCGGCATGGCGGGCGAGGGTGCCATTTCGGTGTCCTCAAAGCCGGTGAGCAGCGTGTAGGAGTGCGGCCCCTGCCGGGACTTGTCGGGCGCCTTGCTGGCTGCCCGTGCCGACGTTCGCTCGGGGGTGCGCTCCTGCGTCGCCCCGGCAAGCAGCGCCTTCTTGAAGGCGGCCACTTCCTCGGCTTGTATCGGCTCGTAGCGCGGTGCCGACGGTGCCTTTGCGCCTTCGGCGGGACGCTTCATGGTGGCGATGTCGTCCATGCGCCAGTAGACGGCCGGCACCGTGATTTCAAACCGGGCCTTGGCGTGCTGGATGATCTGCGTTTCGAGTTCACCGAACTTCTCGGGCTGACTGAAACCGTGGGCCAGATCCACCATGACCATGAATTCATTGCCGCGCGGGTCCAGCGACAGCACCTTGAACTTGTAGCCCGACGACAGCACGCCCGCGTGGGTCATGGCCTCGCGAATGGCCAGGTAGAGCTGGTCACGCCGGGCGTGGCGCTTGAGCTTGCCGGATTCGCTGCGGGCATCGCGCTCGGGCGCCGGGCGCTCCGCCGCCGCTTCAGATGGTTTGCTGCGCTCGGTTTTGGCGTGCTTGCGGTCGCTTGTCACCGCGCCCATGGCTGCGCTTTTGGCCGCGCCTTTAGCCGATGAGCGGCGGCTGGAATCGCCGGAAAGCCAGTTGAAAAAAGCCATTTTGGAGGTGTGTTCCGTGAATACCCGACCAGCGCATATGCCGGGTCAGGATGAGGCGTCAATCAAACTGTACTGCAGCAAGCGCGTGACGCCATAGAGGTTGTCGGTAAAAAGTCACGCGACGCTTCATTCTTGCGGTGTTGGATGGCCGGAGATCTGCGGCGCTCAGGTCACGGCCACGCGTTTGGGTCGGTTGTAAAGCCGTTTGGCCATCACCGCGCCCATGGCCATGGTCAGCTCCAGCGCGATCGGGCTGTGGCGGTTGGCCAGCTCCAGAAAGCGGGTGGCCGTCAGGCACCAGAGCTTGCAGGCAGTCGACGCCTGCACCGTCGCACTGCGCGGCATGTGGGAAAAGAAGGCCCCTTCGCCAACCACCGAACCGGCCCCCACCATGGCCATGCGCACGCGGGATTTCTCATCCTGATAGTGAACGCTGAGCGTGCCACTTTCGATGAAGTAGAGCGTACGGTCCTGCGCGCCCTGCTCCATCAGCACCTGCCCGCTGTTCAGCGCGAAGGGCTGCATGTAACTGGCCAGGATTTCCCAGTTGGGCTGGCTGAGCTGACAACGCAAGGCGTCGCTGGCGTGGCAATGCGCAATGGCCTTGGCGAGCCCCTGAATGTCAAAGCGGAGGGTGGACGGCAATGGTGCGTTCATGGTCGCTGGACGATACCGGCGCCCCGGTGGCCCCGCAAGAGACGTTAACCGCCCCTTACACCTGATACAGCGCAGGCGGCTTTTGTAATCGCTGGCGTACAGACGGCGGCGCCCGCCGGTTGTGCGGTCTGTCTTTGCGCTAGGGCTTTGCGCTATTTGCCAATACAGAATTTCGAGAAGATTTCGCCCAGCAAGTCATCGGGCGTGAACTGGCCGGTGATCTCGCTCAGGTGGCCCTGCGCCTGGCGCAGGTCTTCGGCCAGCAGGTCCAGCGCTGGTTGGGCGGCATCGAGCTGCTGGCTTGCGGTGTCTAGCGATTCGGCCACCCGCCGCAAGGCCTGCACGTGCCGCTCGCGGGCCATGTACACCCCTTCCGGCGCGGCCTGCCAGCCCACCACCTGCAACAGGCGCTGGCGCAGCGCGGGCAGACCTTCACCCGTCTTGGCGGACATCGCCACACCGTCAGCCGTGAGCGCCGCCAGGCCGGGCCGCTCGGTGGTCGGCATCTGGTCGGTCTTGTTCCAGATGTCAATGACAGGCGTGCCGCGTGGCAGCTTTGCAGCGAGCGTTGCGCGGATCTGGCCGTCGGCCTGCTGGTAATCGGGCAGGGCCTGCCGGGTCAGGTCGTGGAGGAACAGCACCGCGTTGGCGGTTTCGATTTCGGCCCACGCGCGTTCCACGCCTATTTTTTCCACCTCGTCGAGTGCGTCGCGCAAGCCGGCGGTATCGACCACATGCAGCGGTACGCCGTCGATCTGGATCAGTTGCGCCACCTTGTCACGCGTGGTGCCGGCAATCGGCGTGACGATGGCCAACTCGGCGCCCGCGAGCGCATTGAGCAAGGAGCTCTTGCCCGCATTGGGTTGCCCGGCAATCACCACCTTGATGCCTTCGCGCAGGATGGCGCCCTGCACCGCACGCTGCATCACGGCGGCCAGGGTTTGCCGGATGCGGTCGAGTTGACCGGCCGCATCTGCCTTTTGCAGGAAGTCGATGTCTTCCTCGGGGAAATCCAGCGTGGCCTCGACCAGCATGCGCAGGTGAACCAGCTGATCCAGCAGCGCCTCGATGGCAACAGAAAACTCGCCCGACATGGAGCGTGCGGCCGACAGCGCTGCAGTTTCAGTGCTGGCATCAATCAGGTCGGCAATCGCTTCGGCCTGCGCCAGATCGATCTTGTCGTTCAGGAAGGCGCGTTCGGTGAATTCGCCCGGCTGAGCAAGGCGCAGTTTGGGCAAGCGCGGCAGTTGCTCGCCACCGGTTGCCGGTTCCTTGCTCGCAGCGGCCTCCAGGCAGCGCGCCAGCAACAGCTGCAACACCACCGGCCCACCGTGGGCCTGCAGTTCCAGAACGTCTTCGCCGGTATAGGAGTGTGGCGCGGGGAAGTGGATCGCCAGCCCCTGGTCAATGATCTGGCCCGTCGCATCCCTGAAGGGCAGATAGGTCGCATGCCGCGGCTGCAGACTGCGCCCGCACACCGCCTGAATCACCGGCGCAATGTTTTTACCCGACACCCGCACAATGCCCACCGCGCCGCGCCCGGGGGCGGTGGCGATGGCAACAATCGGGTCTTCGTGGCGGGCCAGCATGGTGGAGCAATGGTAATCGGCAGATTGGAATGAAGAAGGGCCGCGTGAGCGGCCCTTTTTTTTGTTCCTGCTACCGTCAGCGGAACTTTGGCAGATTGAACTCGGGCGGCACGCCCATGCGGGTGTTGATGACCCACTGCTGCGCAATCGAGAGCACGTTGTTGGTGATCCAGTACAGCACCAGACCGGCCGGGAAGAAGAAGAACATCACGCTGAAGATCAGCGGCATGAACCACATCAGCTTGGCCTGCATCGGATCCGGCGGTGCCGGATTCAGGGCGGTCTGCAGCATGGTGGTGAGCGTCATCACGACCGGCAGGATGTAGTACGGGTCTGGTGCTGACAAGTCCTGGATCCAGCCAATCCACGGCGCGTTGCGCATCTCGACGCTGGACAGCAGCACCCAGTACAGCGCGATGAACACCGGAATCTGCACCATGATCGGGAAGCAGCCACCCATCGGGTTGACCTTTTCCTCGCGGTAGATCTTCATCATGGCCTGCTGCATTTCCTGCGGCTTGTCTTTCAGACGCTCGCGCATTTCCATGATCTTCGGATTGACGGCCTTCATCTTGGCCATGCTGGCGTAGGCCTTGGCGTTGAGCCAGTAGAAGGCGATCTTCAGCAGCAACACCAGCGCCACAATCGCCCAGCCCCAGTTGTGCAGGAAGCCGTGCAGCTTGTCGAGCAGCCAGTACAGCGGCTTGGCCAGAATGGTGAGCCAGCCGTAGTCCTTGACCAGCTCCAGGCCGGGGGCAAGCGCTTCAAGGGCTTTTTCTTCCTGCGGGCCGACAAAGAAGCGGGTCTCGATGGCGGCTGTCGCGCCAGCGGCCACGGGCTCCAGCGGCGTGATCATGCCGACGGCGTACAGGTTGTTGTCGACCTTGCGGAAGAACAGGTCGCGCTTGATGCCGTCGGCCAGAATCCAGGCGGTAGCAAAGTAATGCTGCACCATGGCCACATAGCCGTTAGTCGCCTGTTTTTCGGCTTCGACCTTGTTGTTCTCGATGTCCTTGAACTCCACCTTCTGGTACTTCTTGGCCTCTGTATAGATGGCCGGGCCGGTAAAGGTGGAATAGAAAGCGGACTCACCGGGTGGCGGGTTGCCGTCACGCACCAGCTGCATGTAGAGCTGCGGCGCCACGGCCGCCGTGCCGGTGTTAACGACTTCATGGCGAACGCCGATGTCGTAAGCGCCGCGCTTGAGGGTGTAGGTCTTGATCAGCTTGACACCGCCGACGTCGGCCGATTCAAAGCGGACTTGCAGGGTGTCCTGACCGTCCTTGAGCGTCCGGTCGCCGGGAACCACCGTCATGGCGGTCTTGTGCGTGGGCAGGGCCGCAATCGCGCCATTGGCGCCGCCGGAGATCAGCCCGCTTTGTGCCAGATACACGCGCTTGCTGCTTTCATCCAGCAGCACGAAGCCTTGTTCCTTTTGCTCGGCGTCCTTGAACTTGGGGAACACCGAATGCACCATGGAGCCGCCTTCGCTGTCGAAGGTGAGCGACATGACATCGGTCGTGACCACCACGCGTTCGCGGTTGGGCGTTGCGGCGATGGCTGGTGCGCCGGTGGGCACAGCGCCTGGCGTGGCCACAGCTCCCGTAGACACCGGTGAAGGCACGGACGCAGCACCTGCGCCGCTGGCGGCCGGGGCGGCGGCAGAAGCTGGAGATGCGGTGGCAGCGGGCTTGCTGGTCTGGCTTTGTGTGGCCGACGGGAAGAAAGTGGGCGTCTTGCCCTGGTGGACTTGCCACTGGTCCCAGAGCAGGACCATGGAGAAACCAAAAATCACCCACAAGATGGTGCGGCGGATGTCGTTCATGACGGCGTCTTTTCAGAAGAGGGTGCGGAAGAAAGTGAATTCGCCGGGTTCACCAGGCGGGAGAAGAGAAAACCGGATCGACCTGCGGGCGGCACCGGGTCATGGCCGCCGGCACACCAGGGCTGGCAGCGCACCAGCCGGTGCAAGGTCAGGTAAGTGCCCATGACTGCGCCGCGCTGCTCAAGCGCCTGCAGAGCATACGCAGAGCAGGTGGGCTCAAAGCGGCAACCCGAACCCAGCCACGGGCTGAGCAGCAAACGGTAGGCTTTGACGAGGCCCATCAACAGGGCTTGCGGCAGCCGGATCAATCGGCCCGGCAGACGGGGGCCGGTCATGGTGCGCTCACCCCGGCAAGTAGCAGGGCGTGGACTTCGGCGCGAACCGCCTGTTTCAGCGGCTCGGACGTGGCGCTGATGAATTCCTTGCGGGAAAAGTCACGCCGCAGGCGGACCACATAGGCGGCCTGGGGATACTGGCGCGAAAAGTCTGCACTCACGGTGTAAATCTGCCTTTTGATGGCATTGCGCGTGACGGCCCGCTTGGCCCAGCGCTTGGGAACCATGGCCCCGATCCAGAAGTCTTGGCGGGGAAACAGAGGCCGCGCCGCCACAGCCGTTACCGTTGCCACAACGGCGGCGTCGGCTTCAGCAGGCTGCGCGTCCAGCGTGTTGCGGTGCAGGGCAAAGTGCGTCGTCTTGGCGACGATCGCACCGGCCAGCACAGCCTGAAACTGGGGTCTGGTTTGAAGCCGCTGCACAAGCACCCGGCTTCAATTCAGGCGTGCAGGAATGAGCAGCCAACAGCCTGCGTGACGCAGACTCAGACAGCCAGACGCTTGCGGCCTTTGGCGCGGCGCGCAGCAATCACGGCACGGCCACCGCGGGTTTTCATGCGGGTCAGGAAACCGTGCGTGCGGGCACGCTTGACTTTGGAAGGTTGGTATGTGCGTTTCATGATGAATCCAGTCCTGTTAAGCCGACCGGCACGGAGGCCGCTCGCTGTACTCCCGAGCAATTCGAATGATCTTGGTGGCCATACAACACAGCCAGCTCTGCAAGCCCGCAGGACATGCAGCATGCTCGCACCAGAACAAACCGGGCGGGCAGCGTCAATCCGCTACGAATCGGGGAACCCATGATTATCGCAGATTTCCCAGTCCAGGCAACAGCTTAGGCCAGTTTGTGGGGGTAAAGGCTCAGATCCGGCCACCGCTGTGGCCACGGGGCAGACGGCCAGATATTCGCCCGCAGGCTGGCTTCAAGACAACCCTGTCGCCGTCTGAAAATAGGTTGAAACCCGGGTCATTTATTGTGTGGATAACTTGCCCCGCGGACTACAATCAACGGTGCCAAAAATAAACGATATCCACAAGCACCATGCGGCCCCAGCACCGCTGGCCACCCGCACTCCACACCCATGACCGAGGGAATCACCCCAGACTCTGGCCACGATTTGTGGCAAAACTGCGTCGATCATCTGGCGCAGGAACTGCCCGAGCAGCAGTTCAACACCTGGATCCGGCCGCTGGTGGTGGACGTGGCTCCCGACCTGTCCAAGGTCACCGTGCAGGTCGGCAACCGCTTCAAGCTCGACTGGGTTCGCGCGCAGTACGCTGGCCGCATCTCAGCCCTGATCGAGAAAATTTCCGGGCAAAGCATACCGATTGAGTTAGCGCTCGCTCCCCGTGAATCGCCCGCCAAATCGAATTCACTGATTCGTAACTTTGAGGGTGCCGGTGTGCCCGAGCCCATCGGCCTGGGTGTGGCAGAAGAGGCGCCAGGCGCGCCTTTCAAGAACCGGCTCAACACCGCGCTGACCTTTGACACCCTGATTGAAGGCACGGCCAACCGCATGGGCCGGGCTGCGGCGCTGCATGTTTCCAGCAGCCTGGGGCAGCTTTACAACCCCCTCTTTATCTACGGCGGCGTCGGTCTAGGCAAAACCCACCTGATGCACGCCATCGGCAACAAGTTGTTGTCAGACAACCCGGCGGCCAAAGTTCTCTACATCCACGCGGAGCAGTTTGTGTCGGATGTGGTTAAGGCCTACCAGCGCAAGACATTTGACGAGTTCAAGGAGCGTTACCACTCGCTCGACCTGCTGCTGATCGACGACGTCCAGTTCTTTGCCAACAAGGACCGCACGCAGGAGGAGTTCTTCAACGCCTTCGAGGCCCTGCTGACCAAGAAGTCGCACATTGTGATGACCAGCGACACCTATCCCAAGGGCCTGACGGACATCCACGAGCGGCTGGTGTCGCGCTTCGATTCCGGCCTGACAGTCGCCATCGAGCCGCCCGAGCTGGAAATGCGCGTCGCCATCCTGATCCGCAAGGCCGAGGCCGAGGGCGCCGTGATGCCGGAGGAAGTCGCGTTTTTTGTAGCCAAAAACGTCCGCTCCAACGTGCGCGAGCTGGAAGGCGCGTTGCGCAAGATCCTGGCGTACTCGCGCTTCAACCTGAAGGAAATCTCCATCCAGCTGGCCCGGGAGGCGCTGCGCGACCTGCTGTCCATCCAGAACCGGCAGATCAGCGTGGAAAACATCCAGAAGACAGTGGCCGACTATTACAAGATCAAGGTCGCCGACATGTACAGCAAGAAGCGCCCGGCCAGCATCGCCCGGCCGCGCCAGATTGCCATGTACCTGGCCAAGGAACTGACCCAAAAGAGCCTTCCCGAGATCGGCGAGCTGTTTGGCGGGCGCGACCACACCACCGTGCTGCACGCCGTGCGCAAAATGTCGGCCGAGCGCCAACAGATGACCGAGCTCAACCAGCAGCTGCACGTGCTCGAACAGACGCTGAAAGGCTGAAAAATAGCCGTGCTGACAACCATGGGGACAACTTTTGAACAACCGTACAGTTATCCACAGAAGCAGATGACAATGGCAAGTTGTTCATCTTCGGCAGTGCAGTTCAGGGGCGACTGAGCACAAGGTTAAACAAACGCCAAGTGGTTGATCAAAAAGGGGAAAATGGTACTGTCCACAGAAGTGCGCTGCCCTTACTACTACTACTAATTTGAATTAAAGAATTAAAGAGAAACAAGAGGAAGTCATGATCGTTCTGAAAGCCACCCAGGATAAAGTTTTGTCGGTCCTGCAATCGGTCTCCGGCATCGTGGAGCGCAGACACACACTGCCGATCCTGGCCAATGTGCTGATCCGCAAGACGGGCGCACAGGTGCAGCTCACGACGAGCGATCTTGAGATCCAGATCCGCACCACGGCTGACTTGGATGGCGACAGCGGAAACTTCACCACCACGGTGGGAGCCCGCAAGCTGATCGATATCCTGCGCTCCATGCCCAGCGACCAGACGGTGTCGCTGGAGTCATCGCAGAACAAGCTGATCCTCAAGGGCGGCAAAAGCCGCTTCACGCTGCAGACGCTGCCGGCTGAAGACTTTCCGCTGGTGCAGGAAGCCGCCAACTTCGGCCCCAGCTTCTCGGTGCCGCAGAAGGTGCTGAAAGAACTGCTCAACCAGGTGTCGTTTGCAATGGCGGTGCACGACATCCGCTACTACCTCAACGGCATTTTGTTCGTGGCCGAAGGCAAGCAGCTCAGTCTGGTCGCCACCGATGGCCACCGCCTGGCGTTTTCGTCCGCCACGCTCGATGTGGAAGTGCCCAAGCAGGAGGTGATCCTGCCGCGCAAGACGGTGCTGGAAATGCAGCGCCTGCTGAGCGACAAAGAGGGCGCGATTGAAATGCAGTTCGCCGGCAACCAGGCCAAGTTCAGCTTTGAGGGCATGGAGTTTGTCACCAAGCTGGTCGAGGGCAAGTTCCCCGACTACAACCGCGTGATCCCCAAGAACCACAAGAACATCATTACTCTGGGCCGCGTGCCCCTGCTGGCCAGCCTACAGCGCACCGCGATTCTTACCAGCGAGAAGTTCAAGGGCGTACGCCTGAACATCGAACCCGGCACGCTGCGTGTGGCTTCCAACAATGCCGAACAGGAAGAAGCCGTCGATGAACTCGACATCGACTACGGCGGAGATGCCATCGAAATCGGCTTCAACGTCACCTACCTCATCGACGCACTGGCCAACATGGACCAGGACATGGTGAAGATCGAGTTGGCTGACTCCAACAGCTCGGCGTTGCTCACCATTCCCGACGATGCCGCCTTCAAGTACGTCGTGATGCCGATGCGGATTTAAGGCAAAAACCTTCCGCTCCAACAGCGTTAACTGCGCAAAACACCCGACAGACCCGCGACTCTCCGCGGGTTTGGTCATTCAAGAGATTGAAGAAACCGAAGCAATTCGGATGAAACCCGGACATAAAGCTGGCTATGACAGACGAAAACAAACCGAACGAAGCCGAACAAGTGCATGTGACCGACGGCGCGGCAGGCGAGGGAAGCTCTAATTTCCAGCCCAAGATCGACACCAACCAGGCTGGCGCATCTGAAGCTTATGGCGAGGGCTCGATCCAGATTCTGGAAGGCCTGGAGGCCGTGCGCAAGCGCCCCGGCATGTATATCGGCGACACGTCTGACGGCACCGGTTTGCATCACCTGGTGTTTGAGGTGGTAGACAACTCGATTGATGAAGCCTTGGCCGGCCACTGCGACGATATCGTGGTCACTATCCATTCGGATAACTCGGTCAGCGTGACCGACAACGGCCGGGGCATTCCGACCGGCATCAAGATGGATGACAAGCACGAGCCCAAGCGCTCTGCGGCTGAGATCGCCCTGACCGAGCTGCATGCCGGCGGCAAGTTCAACCAGAACAGCTACAAGGTCTCAGGTGGCCTGCACGGCGTGGGTGTGAGCTGCGTGAACGCACTGAGCAAGATGCTGCGCCTGACGATTCGTCGCGATGGCAAGGTGCATGTGATGGAGTTCTCGCGCGGCTTTGTGCAGAACCGCATCGTCGAGCAGGTGGACGGCATTGATGTGTCACCGATGAAGGTGATGGGCGATACCGACAAACGCGGTACCGAGGTGCACTTTCTGCCCGACACGGACATCTTCAAGGAAAACAACGATTTTCATTACGAGATTCTCAGCAAGCGCCTGCGCGAACTGAGCTTTCTGAACAACGGCGTGCGCATTCGCCTGAAGGACGAGCGCACAGGCAAGGAAGACGACTTTTCGGGTGCCGGCGGTGTGAAGGGCTTTGTCGAGTTCATCAACAAGGGCAAGACAGTGCTGCACCCCAATGTGTTCTCGGCCATGGGCGACCGGCAGAGCGACCAGGGCACCAACATCGGTGTGGAGCTGGCCATGCAGTGGAATAGCGGCTACAGCGAGCAAGTCCTCTGCTTCACCAACAATATTCCGCAGCGCGACGGCGGCACCCATCTGACGGGCTTGCGCGCCGCCATGACGCGCATCATCAACAAATACATCGACGACACCGAGATGGCCAAGAAGGCCAAGGTGGAAGTGACCGGCGACGACATGCGCGAGGGCCTGTGCTGCGTACTGAGCGTGAAGGTGCCCGAGCCCAAGTTCAGCAGCCAGACCAAGGACAAGCTGGTCAGCAGTGAAGTGCGCGGCCCGGTGGAAGACATCGTGAGCCGCCTGCTCAACGATTACCTGCAGGAGCGGCCGAACGACGCGAAGATCATCGTCGGCAAGATCATCGAAGCTGCGCGCGCCCGCGAAGCGGCCCGCAAGGCACGCGACATGACCCGCCGCAAAGGCGTGCTCGACGGCATGGGCCTGCCCGGCAAGCTGGCCGACTGCCAGGAAAAAGACCCAGCGATGTGCGAAATCTATCTGGTCGAGGGTGACTCTGCCGGGGGTTCTGCCAAGCAGGGCCGCGACCGCAAGTTCCAGGCGATTCTGCCGCTGCGCGGCAAGATTCTGAACGTCGAGAAAGCCCGCTACGAAAAGCTGCTGACAAGCAACGAGATTTTGACGCTCATCACTGCACTGGGCACTGGCATCGGCAACGCCGGCGGGCCGGGCGGATCGGCGGGCACCGACGACTTCAACGTTGCCAAGCTGCGCTACCACCGCATCATCATCATGACCGACGCCGACGTGGACGGCGCGCACATTCGCACACTGCTGCTGACCTTCTTCTACCGCCAGATGCCCGAGCTGGTGGAGCGCGGCCACATCTACATTGCCCAGCCACCGCTGTACAAGGTGAAGGCCGGCAAGGAAGAGCAGTACCTGAAAGACACCGCCGCGCTTGACGGCTTCTTGCTGCGCATTGCGCTGAAAGACGCCAGCGTGCAAACCGGTGGCGATGGCAGCACCGTGCTGACTGGCGACACGCTGGCCGAGCTGGCGCGCAAGCACCAGCTGGCTGAATCGGTGATTGCCCGCCTGCGCGGTTACATGGACGCCGAGGCACTGCGCGCGATTGCCGACGGCGTGAGCCTGAGCCTGGACACCGTGGCCGAAGCGGAAGCCTCGGCCATCACGCTGCAGGCCAAGCTCCGCGAGCTGAACACCACCGGCGCGCCGGCCGAAGTGGCGGGTGAGTTCGACGTGCGCACCGACAAACCCATTCTGCGCATCAGCCGCCGCCACCACGGCAACGTGAAGAGCAGCGTCATCACGCAAGACTTTGTGCATGGCGCCGACTACGCCACATTGGCCGATGCGGCCGCCACCTTCAGGGGCCTGATCAGCGAAGGTGCCAAAGCCATGCGCGGCGAGGGCGAGCGCCAGAAGGAAGAAAAGATCAGCGACTTCCGTCAAGCCATGGCGTGGCTGATCGGCCAGGCCGAAAACGCCACCGCCCGCCAGCGCTACAAAGGCCTGGGCGAGATGAACCCCGCCCAGCTCTGGGAAACCACGATGGACCCGACCGTGCGCCGCCTGCTGCGCGTGCAGATCGACGACGCCATTGAAGCCGACCGCGTGTTCACTATGCTGATGGGCGACGAGGTGGAGCCGCGGCGGGAGTTCATTGAGCAGAATGCGCTGCGGGCGGCAAATATTGACGTTTGAACCCCAGCGTCGATTGCACGGCGCGGCGCCTTCTCAGGGAATTACGGAAAGCTCAGCTATATAAATTCGAATCTTGAGGCATGCGCCTCAAGAAATTTCTGATCTGGCCTGAACTTCTCTGGAAGCCTGATTTTCTTGCCGTCGTAGCGCAAAAGCGCGTCCCGCATAAAACGATCATTGCTAGTACCCTTAAGCTTTTGCGCAATCCGGATCGTGTGATCCGGTAGCACTGTGAGCAATCCTTGGTCATAGGCGCGGTCGTGAAGCGCTGACAAGCACAGTCCATTCTGTGGGTTTAGCCGGTTTGCCTTGTCCACACTCCACGGGACGATATGACTGGCAATCACCAATTTTTCGTGGTTCAAACCACTGATGCAGCAGGTGGAGTTGTAGCTGGCCAGAATGGCACGGCGGAAGCGGACTTGATTGACACGAGCTTGTATCAAAACAGACTTAGTCTTGCCCTCGACAATCTCGGGCACCTCATCAATAACGTCAACAGCGGCCGGTAGCCCATGAGACACAGCCAGCCGATCAAATTCGGCAGCGGCACTCAGGGCGATGGAATCCCAATTGGCTAGTAACTCTTGCCATATTTGTTGATCGAGCTTAGAGGCATTTCCCATTCCACGGCGGCCACTTGCGACGATCTGTGGATCAAGGCTTGCAAGATTCACCAGTTTGAGTGCAACAGAACCCGGAGTCCGTCCAATCCATTGGGCGAGCTGCTTGATCTTTGCGTTTCGATGATGCAATTGACCGAATGGGAGTTGCAAATAGATGTGCAGTGCGGCGAGCGTTTCTTTTCGGGTCCAGTTTTGCGATGCAGTCATTAGCGATTCACCTTTACAAGCGGAGTATGCCGATCTCGGGCGGTGATAACAATGCTTATCGCAAGAACTAGGTTGCGCAGAACAAGGCATCGATAAAGCAAACATCCCAGTCGCCGTAGCACTTGTCTTGAAAGACCAGAGTGCCTTCAACGATTTGTAGTTTCTGGGTTGCCTCTGCAGCGTCCGGAAAAAACTTTGCCGCTTCACGCTTGTTGGGAAATCTAACGCTGACCTCTTGGCCGTATTGTGTGCGTACGTAAAGGATGGGCCCTATTTTGGGTCCTGCGAAGCCACGGCCCGTCATGGTCTGTTGTGGGAAATCTCTTCCATGTGACAGGGAAAGATAAAGCCCCGGGCGTTTTGGCATAACGCCCCAATCGGACAGACCTAGTGCTGGGTTTTGCATGGCGACCTCGCTAGTGTTGGAGGCCAGAGAATAGGTATTCCCGTGAGTGTTGTGACCCAGGGCTTTACCTGGGGCGCGCTATGTTGTTTAGCTACCCAACCACCCCCACCCCCTCCACCTCAATCAAAAACCCATAGTGCAACACCGGTACTGGCACCACCGCCCGCGCTGGTGGCTCGGCGCCTGCCCATTCTTTGTAGATGCGGTTGAATGCGGGCCAGTGTTCAATGTCCGTGACGTACACGCGCACCTGCACCAGCTGGGCGATGCTGCTGCCTGCGGCTTCCAACGCGGCTTGCACGTTGGCCAGCGCCTGTGTGGCCTGGTCTTCAAAGCTGGCTTGATTTAGCTTTTCGCCTGCCGGGGTGATGGGCAGCTCGCCTGAGATGAAGACAAAGCCGTTAGCCTCCACGGCGTGGCTGTAGTGGCCGCCGGGTGGGGCCATGGTGCTGGGGTTGATGCGCTGGATGGTCATGGTGGCCTTGTTGGTCTTTGCCCGTGCTCACCAGCCGTAAAAGCGCGGCCAGGTGGGGCCGACTTCTTCGCCCCCTTCTCCCTGATAAATGGCGTGGTACTCGGGGAACTGGGCGCCTGTGGCGCAGGCGTGGTTGGGCAGCACGCGCAGCTGGGTGCCGACGGGAAAACGCTGCGCGATGCCCAAGTCTGCCTCGCCGCTGCGGCTGATGATGCCGTGCTCCTGGTTGGCGCCGGTGAGGGTGTAGCCCGCGATGCGCTGACCGCTGGCGTTGCACAGCTGGCCGTAGCCGTAGTCGTGGTGCTGCTTCTGGGTGCCGCGGTCGCGGCTCATGGCCATCCAGCCGGCGTCCACAATGGCCCAGCCCTTGTCGACCTGGTGGCCGATCACGGTGGTCAGCACGCTCAGCGCCACATCGTCTGGCGAGCACACGCCCACGTTGGCCATGACCAGATCAAAAAACACATAGACGCCGGCGCGCACTTCGGTCACGCCATCGAGCTGGCGGGCTGACAGCGCGGTGGGTGTCGAGCCGACACTGACATTTGGGCAGGGCAGACCGGCGGCGCGCAGGCGCTGGGCGGCCAGGACGCACAGGCTGCGCTCTTGCTCGGCCATGGCTTCCAGTGCCTCGGGGGTGCTCAGGTCGTAGCTGGAGCCCGCGTGGGTCATGACGCCGCCCAGCGTGGTGCTGCCGCCCTGGTGCAGCAGCTGGCCGATGGTGATCAGCTCATCGCCCTGCGGTTGCACGCCGGAGCGGTGGCCGTCGGTGTCGATTTCGATCCACACCTCAAAGGGCACGCCGTGCTCGCGTGCGTAGGCGACGATGGCGTTGGCTGAGTCAGTGCTGTCGGCAATGATCTTGAGCGCGCAGCCTTGGGCAATCAGGGCGGCGGCCTGTTTGAGCTTGGGCGCGACCATGCCGACGGCGTAAAGAATGTCGGTGATACCGGCGGCGAAAAACTGCTCGGCTTCTTTGAGTGTTGAGACCGTGATGCCGCGTGCGCCTGCTTCGATCTGCGCTTGGGCGATGGCGATGCATTTGGTGGTTTTGACATGCGGGCGAAAGGCCACGCCCAAGCTGTTCATGCGCTGCTGCATGCGGGTGATGTTGCGCTGCATGCGGGCGGTGTCGACCAGCGCGGCGGGGGTGTTGAGGTCCTGGAGGTGCATGGCGGTGATTTTGCCTGTGGCTTGGGGGTTTTGGTGGTCCTTCGACAGGCTCAGGACGAACGGGCAAGGGGTGGCACGAACGGGCGTTGGACAAGCACCGCATAATCCAAGCCACACAACAAGGAGCACACCGTGGCACTACTGATTCTGGGCTTGGTACTTTTTCTAGGCACGCACTCCATCCGCATCTTTGCCGAAGGCTGGCGCACCGCCATGATCGGGCGAATGGGCGCCCTGCCGTGGAAGGGGCTGATCGCCGTGTTATCGCTGGTCGGCTTTGTGATGATCGTCTGGGGCTTTGGCATGGCGCGGCAGCAGCCGGTGCAGCTGTGGGCTCCGCCGGTGGGCATGCGGCACCTGGCCAGTTTGCTGACGCTGATTGCCTTTATCTTCTTGGCTGCGGCCTATGTGCCGGGCAACATCATCAAGGCGAAGCTGCGCCACCCGATGGTGCTGGCGGTGAAGGTGTGGGCGCTGGCGCACTTGCTGGCCAACGGCAATGTGGCGCATGTGATTCTGTTCGGCACCTTCCTGGTGTGGGCGGCGCTGAACTTCCGCGCGGCGCGTGGGCGCGATCGGGCTGCTGGCACGGTGTACCCGGCGGGCAAGGCGGCTGCCACGGCCATCACGGTGGTGGTGGGTGTAGTGGCCTGGGCCGGCTTTGCCTTCTGGGCGCACGGCGCGTGGATTGGTGTGCGGCCGATCGGTTGAGCTGTGGCTGGCCCGGTGTGTGGCGGGCGCGTGCGGTTGCATGTCGAGTCTTCGATAAAGCTGCAAGCAAAGTCGCAATAAAACCCGCAGAAATTGCCAAAAGTTTATATAAAGCATAGACTTAGGCATGTCTGCAAAGTCGCAAAAATTCAGCCTTTACGACCATCCAGCGCAAATGGAGCCTTTGCTGCCCGGTGAGCACGCACTGGCGCCCTTGCTGGAGCAGGCCCACGATGTGCAGCGAGAGGCGCGCACGCTCGCGGGGGCCGGCGCACCTGCGGCGCTGCGCCAGTTGCTGCGCGCCATGAACTCCTATTACAGCAACCGGATTGAGGGCCAACACACGCTGCCTTTTGAGATCGAGAGTGCGCTGCGCAACGACTACTCGCACGATGCAGACAAGGCGCGGCGGCAGCGCCTTGCATTGGCGCACATGGACACAGAGCAGGCGATTGAGGCCGGCTGGAAGGGTTGGCCCCAGCAGCAAGTGTGGTCTGCCCGCATGGTGCAAGACATCCACCAGGACTTGTTCGCCCGCCTGCCAGAAGCAGACCGAACCTTGCCTGAAGGCGATGTGTTGGTGCCCGGTGCGTTGCGCGACCGGGACGTGAGTGTGGGCGTGCATGCGGCGCCCGCATACGCTGCAATTGAGGCCATGCTGGATCGATGGGGGCGTTTCTATGGTGGCGTGCGGCGGGGTGAGCTGCAGGTGGTGGCTGCTGCGGCGTCGCACCACCGGCTGGCGTGGATTCACCCTTTCCGTGACGGCAACGGCCGCGTGGCGCGCCTGCACACGCATCTGGCATTTGGCTCATTGGGTTTGACCAATGGGCTGTGGTCCCCGCTTCGGGGGTTTGCGCGCAGCCATGAGGCTTACTACGCGCATTTGGCCGCGGCCGATGAGCCGCGCGCTGGTGATCTGAATGGGCCTGACAATTTGTCTGAGCGCGCACTGGTCGCGTGGGTGGCCTACGTGCTGGACCTGTGTCTGGACCAGGTGCGCTTCATGACGGGATTGCTGGACATAGCCGGCATGAAGGGCCGTATTGCGGCCTGCCTGGCTTTCGAGGAAAACGTGGTGAAGGCCGGGGTGCGCAGCGAGTCGCTGCGCGCGCTGCACTACCTGTGGCTCACGCAGGGCGAGCTGGAGCGCAGCGAGTTCAAGGCGATGCTGGGCCTCGGCGAGCGCCTGGCTACCGCGCAGGTGACCGCGCTGCTCAAGCGTGGCCTGCTTGCCACCGACTCCCCGCACGGCAAGCTGCGGTTTGGGGTGCCGCAGCATGCACTGCGGTTTTACTTTCCCAACTTATGGCCGGAGGCCGAGGCGGGCCCGCCCGGGCAATGAGCACTGCGGCCGCTGCGGCATCAGGCCGCGAGCGCGTCCTTGATCCACTTCACCACGGCCTCGCTCGCCACCACCGGTGTGGTGAGGTGGTTGGCCTGCACTTCCAGGTACTGGCTTTTGGGGTTGGCGGGCAGTTTGTCGACAAAGTAGCTGCGCGCAACATTGCGGATGCTGTCAGCGTCGCCAACCACTGTGAGCACTGGCGTCGTGGGTGGAATACGCGGCGCGGTGACGCCCATGTCGGCATCGGACGCGGGGTCGAAGTACGACAGATAGTCTTTGGCGGTGGCGATCACCGGCAGCTGCCGGCCCTGGTTGATGTCTGAAAAGCGCTCGCGCACGTCGCCTTTACCTTCAGCAACCAGCTTGCGTGCTGCGTCCACGCTGTCGCGCACGGTGGTGTTTTGCTGGAAGGTGTAGTACCGCGCGGGCACATGGCCCGGTGCCAGCAGCACCAGCGCCTGCACGTCACCGCCGCGCGCGGCAAAACCCATGGCGGCGGGCGAGCCCATGCTGTGCCCGGCAATCGCGATGTGGGTGGCGCCCTGGCTGCGCAGGGTTTTGACGTGGGTGGCAATCTCGGCCATGGCTTGGTCAAAGTGGCCATCGAGGTAGCGGCCGCGCGACCACGGCATGTCGGGGTACAGCGCCAACATGCCGGCGCTTTCAAGCACGGGCTTGAGGCGGCTCATGTTCGGGTCCTGGTTGCTGCCGGGGTTCTTGCCGTGCAGCATGAGCACGCCGATACGCTGCGGGGTCTGCGCCCACGCGGGCAGGCCCAGCGCGGCGGGAACGGCAGCCAGTGCGCCAGTGAGCAGGCGGCGACGGGTGGGGGTGAGGGCGGCGGTGTTCGAGTGGGGCTGGTGTGGTGTGGTCATATGGCGTTGGATGCTGCCACAAAGCAGCCGGAGCGTGATTCGTGAAAACCCATGCAGCGCAAGTGCCGGCCGCTACTCGTCGTCGGCATCGCGCTCGCGCCGGCTGCGCCAGATGGCGCGCACCAGCCACAGCCCGCCAGCGGCGGCGCTCATGAAACCCAGAAACCCGAACAGCGGCAAGCCGAACAGCGTGGGCCCGCCCTTGACTGTCATCACGATGGACGAGCCGATGATCAGTGCCGAAATCACCAGCGCCATGGCTAACCGGTTGGCCGCGCGGTCGATCTGGTCGCCCACGCGCTTGAGGTGCGCCAGCTCGATGCCCACCTGCACGCGGCCGTGGCGCGCGTTGCGCAGCAGGCGTGAGACATCGTGCGGCAGTTGCTCGACCACCGAAAGCGCGCGACGTACTGCACGCCAGCCGCGGCCGGCCAGCGCCTGCGGCTGGAAGCGGGCACGCACCACCTCGCGCAGCAGCGGCGTGGCTTCGGTGGACATGTGAAAGCCCGGGTCCAGCGCGCGGCCCATGCCTTCGAGCGAGATGAAGGCCTTGATGAGCAGCGCCAGATCGGGCGGCAGGCCGAGCCGGTGTTCGCGCAGCAGGCTGGTCACGTCAGACAGCATCTGGCCCAGGTTCAGCTGCGCGAGCGGCGTGCCGTGGTACTGGTCGACAAAGGCCTCGATCTCGCCTTCCAGCTGGCCGAGGTTCACGCCCTGTTCGTTGCCCGTCCACTCCAGCAGCACATCGGCCACCGCCTGCGGCTGCTGCTCGACCAGCCCCAGCAGCAGTTGCAGCAGCTCTTCGCGCCGGCGCTCGGTGAGGCGGCCGACCATGCCGAAGTCGATGAAGGCGATGCGGTTGCCGGGCAGGTAGAACACGTTGCCGGGGTGCGGGTCGGCGTGGAAGAGTCCGTCTTCCACAATCATCTTGAGCACCGCGTGCGCGCCGCGACGGGCCAGCTCGCTGCGGTCAAAGCCGGCCTCGGGCGTGAGCTGGTCGAGCGCGCTGCCGGGCACGCCCTGCACCAGCTCCTGCACGTTGACGCGCTGGCCGGTGTGGGCCCAGTGCACGCGTGGAATGCAGATGTAGTCGAGCGCTGCGAGGTTCTTGGCAATGCGCTCGGCGTGGCGGCATTCGGCAGCCAGGTCCAGCTCGCGGCGCAATGACTTGGCCAGCTCCTGCACCAGCTGCTGCGGGCGGTAAGGCTTGAGCGCGGGCAGTTCGGTTTCGGCCAGCGCGGCGGCACGCGCCATCAGGCGCAGATCGGCCTCAATCACCTCGGTGATCCCGGGGCGGCGGATTTTGACGATGACCTCGCTGCCGTCTTTCAGACGCGCGCGGTGCACCTGGGCGATGGAGGCGGCGGCCAGGGGCTCGGTGTCAAACCAGGCAAAGACGTCCTCCGGCTCGCCACCGAGGTCGGCGCGCAGCTGTGGCCGCAACTGCTCGAGTGGCACTGGCGGCACATGGCTGTGGAGTTTTTCGAACTCGGCGATCCACTCGGGACCAAACAGGTCTGCGCGGCCAGCGAGGATTTGCCCCAGCTTGACGAAGGTGGGGCCCAGCTCTTCCATGGCCAGACGGACCTGCTCAGGTGGCTCAATGCGCGCGAGTTCAGCCGCGTCGTCCCAGCGCAGCACATGGCCGGCGCGTTCGAGCTGGTCGGCCATGCCGAGCCGTCGCACGCTGTCGCCAAAGCCGTGGCGCACCAGCACGCCAATGATTTCCTTGAGGCGCGAGATGTCCCGTGCCGCACCGAGAGAGCCCATCAACATGCAGCCATGATAGTCCGCGAGGGGCCGTGCGGGTTGCGTTTGGTTGCTTGCGATACATCTGCCCCCGGATGCGCTTTCACATCATGAAGAGTGGGCCTTGAATGAGTGCTCACTTACATCGTACGCCCTTTGAGGTGGCGACTTTGAATCGCCTTACAAAGTCAACGAAACCGAAACCTGCGCGCGGTTTTGGCTTGCGAGGATGGAGGCCTGTTCAACCACAGGAGTTTCAATGACTCGACTCGACCATTCATCCATTCAGCAATCCACCCCCCGCGTGACCTTCCGCGGTAACCGTCGCTCACTGCCTGCTGGCCAGTTGCGGGCCCTGGCATCGGGGGTGCTGTTGACCACCGCGATGGCGTGGGGTGTTGCCGCACAGGCTGGCCCGCTGGGCCTTGACGTGGGCGGCACCTTGAACGGCACAACCGGTGTGAACGTGGCAGCCGGGCCCGCCGTGGGCGTTGGTGTGAATGCAGGTGTGGGCGGTGGCGTGGGCGTGGGCACCACCGGTGCTGGCGCCGGCGGTGGTGCCAACACCGGCGTGACCATCGGCGGCGGCACCGCCAACCGCGCCCTGGGCGTGGATGTGCGCGCCGGAGCCAATGGCAATGTGACGGCCGAAGAGCGCTCTGCGGCCATGCGTGCAGCGGGCTCGACGGGCGCCAGCATGCAGGGCGACAACGCGGCTGCCGGTTCCGTCAGCGGCTCAGGTTCCGTGAGTGCGACGGGTGCAGCCAACCGCACGGCGGGTATGGCCGATACCGTGAAAGGCACTGCCAAAGCCACCGCAGGCAAGGCGCGGCAGGCGGGCCAGAGCGTGGTGGGTAAAGCCACTGGCGCAGTGCAGGGCGCGGGTAGCGTTGATGCTGGCGTCAATGCGTCTGGTGGATTGATGAGCCGCTAAGCGGCAGGGCATTCCGGCCCCTGTGACCCATCTCCGGGTAGGTCACGCCCTCAAACACCTGCCCGCAAGGGCGGGTGTTTTCACGTCTGGCCTTAATGCATTTCAGGGCGCCGCGCGCACCGGCTTGCTTTGGGGCTGATTCCTGGGCTGATCCGGCAACTCGATCTTCACTTCCAGCACATCCAGGTTGTCCTGCCGCTCCAGGTGCAGCTTGATGTCGTGCGGGTTGATGTGAATGTATTTGGCGATCACAGCAACCAGGTCGCGCTGCAGGGCGGGCAGGTAGTCGGGCTCGTGGCCACGGCCGGTGCGCTCGTGAGCCAGGATGATCTGCAGGCGCTCTTTGGCAACGCTGGCGGTCTTTTTTTTCTCGCCGAGCAGGAAAGACAGAAACGAGGCCATGCCTTACTTGCCTCCAAACCAGCGCTTGAAAAGGCCGGGCTTTTGCGCGTCGATGAAGCGCATCGGTTTGTCCTTGTCGCCGAGGAAGCGATCCACCACGTCCTTGTAGGCTTCCGACACGTCGCTGCCCTGCATATGTACTGCGGGCACGCCCTGGTTGGAGGCTTGTAGCACCGACTCGGATTCCGGGATCACGCCAATCAGCTTGATGCGCAGGATGTCCTGGATGTCTTCGAGCGACAGCATCTGCCCCTGATCCACCCGGCCCGGGTTGTAGCGGGTGATCAGCAGGTGCTCCCTGATCGGCTCTCCGCCATCGATGCCGCGCTTGGTCTTGCTCGACAGCATGCCGAGGATGCGGTCCGAGTCGCGCACCGAGGAGACCTCAGGGTTGGTGACGATGAGCGCCTCGTCGGCAAAGTGCATGGCCATCAGCGCGCCGGTCTCGATGCCGGCCGGTGAGTCGCAGACGATGTATTCGAAATCCATCGTGGCAAGGTCTTTCAGGACTTTCTCCACGCCGTCCTTGGTCAGCGCGTCCTTGTCGCGGGTCTGCGAGGCGGCCAGCACGAAGAGGTTGTGGCACTGCTTGTCCTTGATGAGTGCCTGGTTGAGTGTGGCTTCGCCCTGGATGACGTTGATCAGGTCGTACACCACGCGCCGCTCGCAGCCCATGATGAGGTCGAGATTGCGAAGGCCGACGTCGAAGTCGATCACGGCCGTCTTGTGCCCGCGCAGCGCGAGGCCGCTGGCAAAGCTGGCGCTGGTGGTGGTTTTGCCCACCCCGCCCTTGCCGGAGGTGACCACAATGATTTTTGCCATCAGATGAGAATCCTTTTGAGAACGGAACGGGAAATGAGGAGACGTTGACAAGGGTGAATGCGCGATGTGCTCACATGGCGTGCATCACCAGTCGGTCGCCGCCCTCACCGGAGCCATCGCCCGGAATCAGCAGCACTTGGGTGGGCCGGCCGGCAATGCCTTCGGGCAGTGGTGTTTCGGCGGTGCGGTAGACGCCCGCGATGGAGATCAGCTCGGCTTCGAGCAGCAGCGCGAAGATGCGCGCGTCGGTGTTGCCGCGCGCACCGGCCATGGCCTTGCCGCGCAGGGGTGCGTAGACATGGATGTGGCCATCGGCGATGACTTCGGCGCCGGCGTTGACCATGGCCAGCACCACCAGATCGCGGCCACGGGCATAGACCTGCTGGCCGGAGCGCAGCGGCTTGTCGATGACCAGCGCGCCGGAGGGCACGGCCACGCGCTCGGTCAACACCGGTGGCGAGGGGATGTTGACTGGCGTGGCTTTGCTCACCGGGCGGGTGGGTACCAGATGCGCGTCGGGCACGGGCAGCAGGCCAGCCGCGAGCGCGGCGACCATGTGCGATGGGCTGCCGCCCTTCACGCACAGCGGCACCAGCTGGAACTGGCCCAGCAGCGAGATCAACGCCGGAAAGTCCACCGGACCAGCACCTGCCGCACCGCCCGCCGACTGCAGCGGCGAGAGGTCGATCATCAGCGCGTCCTGATCGAAGAAATCGGGCACGTCGCCATAGCGCGCCTGCAGCTCGCAGGCCAGCACGGCGAGGTCGGTGGACTTGAGCAGCAGCGCCACCAGAGGCAGGTTGGCGCTTTTGATCTCGAAGGTGGCGGGCGCGTTGGCTGTCAGGGCAACAGTCATGAGTGATGTGTGGGGCGTGGAGTGGGGGTGCCCGCAAGGCGAGGCATTTCCCGTGACGTCTGGAACCGCCCGCCAGCGCGCAGCGCCGCCAGGCAAAGCGAAGGCCGAGCGTAGCGGCGGATGGTGCGGATGCAGTCGCACGCTTTGTCGCAGTTGTGAGCGGGTGAAACGCGGCGTGACGCGGGTGCAGAACCGAGAACGCCCTGTGCCGGGGCATGGCGGCATGTTCGCCGGTGCGGTTTTGTAACGGCGCTGCCTGACGCTTACATTGGCGTACGCCTTTGAATGACGCGCAGGGCAATGTGCCCTGCGCGCTGTGCGGCTCAGGCCGCTGCGGCGTGCAATGTGGTCTTGCGTTGAGCGGGAATGCGGCGGCGCGGAGTGGTCGGCGCCTGCGCGACCATGCCCCGGTGCCGTTCGCCAGCCTGACCAGCGAGGGTGCTGATGAACTGCGCTTCGGGCAGGTTCTTCCAGTAGCGGCGCGGCATTTCCTTTTGCATCATCTTCAGCTTCAGGCGCGCCGGGTTGAAGATGTGCTGGTAGTAGGTGAGCCACAGCTGCTCGCCGGCGTCTGCCTCGGGCGCGTCCAGCTTGCGCGCGCCGGGACCGAAGTGCAGTGTGGCGCCGTTCCAGTCCATGCTGCGCTCGGGCGTGAGGATGGCCCAGCGCATCTGCGTGAAGCGGCGGGTGAAGAAAGGCGCAATGGCCTCGACGATGTGGTGCTCGGGTTCGAACCAGGCCACATGCAACGGCCCGCCTTCGGGGTGGGTGCGGAAGGTGTCGTCCTGCACGGTGCGAAAGCGCACGAAGGCTTTCATCTTGTGCATGTCGCGGCGCACCGCCTGCGCCATCTGCCCGGCGAGCACCCGGTCCGCGTCGAGCGGGTCGTGCCGCAACGAGGGCTCGTGCACCATGCGCCACAACAGCCGGTACATCAGGTCAAAGCGACCCGGATCGCGGTGCAGGATGACGGTTTGGAGCAGGGCCATGAAGTCGGGCGGCACCGAAACCACTGGGGCGTTCTGCGGTGGTGGGGCGTCTGTGGGTGAGGTGTCGGCTGAACCTGCGAACAGATCCTGTGCCCGCGTGTCGCTGCAGTGCCAGCTCACGCCCGAGGGCGGCACCTGCTGCGCCAGCAGCGCGCGGGCCATGCGGCGAAAACCTTCAAAGTCGGTGGGGCCCTGCAGCGTGACCGGCCGCAGCATGTGGCCAAACAGGTCGGTGGTCAGCAGGTCATTCATCACGCCCATGCAAAGCTCCTTTCGCTGTGGTTCGCCCGTCCCGTGGCCTGTGCCATCGCTGGTGTGGCCACTGGGGCAGCCGGGGCAGGCGATGAACCGGAGGGTGCCCTGCGCGGCGCAGCCAGTGGCGTAGGCTCCGGCCGCATGTCGGTGACAGCCTGCGTCCCGGCATCGTCAAACAGCCCGGGCTGCTGGGGCACCAACCGGGCCGCCAGGTTGGCCGCATCCAGCGCGTTGCCGGGCTGGTGGTCGGCCAGCAGCACAAAGGGCATGACTTTGTTGAGCGGCACATGCAGGCGCAGCAGGTCGTCGGCGCGCAACTGGCGCACGCGCCGTGCGGCGACGATGCGGGTGACCGCTTTCACGCCCAGACCAGGCACACGCAGCAGCATTTCGCGCGGGGCGCGGTTCAGATCTACCGGGAACTGGCCGCGGTGGGCCAGCGCCCAGGCGAGCTTGGGGTCCATGTCGAGGGCCAGCATGCCTGCGGTGCCGCCAGCTGTATGGGCGGGCGGCACGATCTCGTCGTGTGCGAAGCCGTAAAAGCGCATCAACCAGTCGGCCTGATAAAGCCGGTGTTCGCGCACCAGCGGCGGCTGGCGCAGCGGCAGGTGCGCCGACGCATCAGGAATGGGGCTGAAGGCCGAGTAGTACACCCGGCGCAAGCGGTAGGCGCCGTACAGCCCCGCGCTGGTCTGCAGGATGGTGCGGTCGTCGGCGCTGTCGGCGCCCACGATCATCTGTGTGCTCTGGCCGCCCGGCGCAAAGCGCGGTGGCTGGGCGCGCTGCACTCCCGCCAGACGGCTGCGTGGCATCGAGATGATGTGGCTGCGGCGGGCCTCGCGCGACTCGCCCTGCGCGTGGTCAATGTGCTGCCGCAGCTGGCCCATGGAACGTGTGATGGCGGCGCCGTCTTTCTCGGGCGCCAGCGCTGCGAGGCCGGCGGGCGTGGGCAGTTCGATGTTGATGCTGAGCCGGTCGGCGTAACGCCCGGCGCGGGCCAGCAGATCGGGCGATGCGTCAGGAATGGTCTTGAGGTGGATGTAGCCGCGGAAGTCATGCTCTTCGCGCAGCACGCGGGCCACCTCGACCACCAGCTCCATGGTGTAGTCGGGGCTCTGGATGATGCCCGACGACAGGAACAGGCCTTCGATGCAGTTGCGGCGGTAAAAATCGAGCGTGAGCTGCACCACCTCATCGACGGTAAAGCGGGCGCGGGGCACGTTGCTGCTGACGCGGTTGACGCAGTACAGGCAGTCGTAGGTGCAGAAATTGGTGAGCAGGATTTTCAGCAGCGAGATGCAGCGGCCGTCGGGCGCGTAGCTGTGGCAGATGCCCGAGCCTTCGGTGGAGCCGATGCCTTTGCCGCCCACGGAGTTGCGCGCGCTGGTGCCGCTGGAAGCGCACGAGGCGTCGTATTTGGCCGCATCGGCCAGGATGGCGAGTTTCTGTTGAATAAACACTGTATTAATATACAGTGTTTGGGCTGGGGCTGCACGGGGTGTGGTTTTCCCGCGACCTTCAACCCGGAACCGGGCGGTCCCCTGGGTGCGTTACAGCTCGATTTCAGCCGCCAGCGGCGCGTGGTCCGATAGGTGAGACCAGGGCTTGCTGGGCAGCACCACCGGTGCGTGGCCGATGGCATTGCGGACATAGATGCGGTCCAGCCGCAGCAGCGGCAGGCGCGCCGGGAAGGTGCGGGCCGCCTGCCCATGGGCCTGCACAAACACCTCGTGCAGGTCGGCGCCTTGCTCCAGCAGCACATGGGCGCGGTGGCGCCAGTCATTGAAGTCGCCGGCCACCACCACCGGGGCCTGCGGCGGAATGCCCTTACGCACCAGATCGCAGAGCATCTGCATCTGCTGCACGCGGTGCGACTCCATCAGGCCCAGGTGCACGCAGATGGCATGCACGTTGACGCTGCGCCCGGGAATCTGCAGCTCGCAGTGCAGCAGGCCGCGCCGCTCGGGGCCGCTGATGGACACATCAATGTTCTCGAAGCGCACGATGGGGAACTTCGACAGCACTGCGTTGCCATGGTGGCCGTTGGTGTAGACCGCGTTGCGGCCATAGGCGAACTGCGGCCAGATGGTGTCAGCCAGAAACTCGTAATGCGGCGTCTCGGGGTAGTTGTCGAACTTGTCGGGGTGCTTTTCGTGGTTGCCGGTGACTTCCTGCAGGAACACCACGTCGGCCCCCACCTGCCGCACGGCTTCGCGCAGCTCGGGCAGGATGAACTTGCGGTTGAAGAAGGTGAAGCCCTTGTGGATGTTGACGGTGAGCACCTTGAACGAGAAGGTGGATTCCGGGCTCACGGCCGCCATGGCGGTGCGGGTGTCGGCATCGACAGCGGCCATGTCCACTTCACCGAAAAGCTCTGGCGGGCTGGCGGTGCGGATATCGTCGGGCAGGGTCTGCAGTGACGGAGGGGCGTTGGCGGGTGGCGTGACGGGTTTGTCTTGCATTGAGGGAGAGCGTGGACCGGATCGGTGATTGTCATTCTGCGCCTCGCGGAGCGCCTGTAGGACGGTAACCTTTTTGGCCGGGGGGAATGTTTGCGTCAGGTCAAGCAGAAGCGAAAAGCACCTTCTGGCGCACGTGAAAACGCCCGCTCAGCCCGGAGATGGACGGAGCGGGCGCGAGGGCCCAGGCGCTGGCCGCTGAGGACATCAGCCCCTGCTCAATCTTCGTTCAGCCCTTGTGCATGCCGCCGTGGTGGCCATGGTGACCACCGCCGCCGCGCCGGCCCATCTTCTGGTGCTCGGCATCAAAGGTTTTCTTCTGCTCGGGTGCGAGCGTCGAGTAGAAGGTCTTGATAGCGTCGTTGCGCTTGCCCATGGCCGTGTTCATGGCGGTCATGCGTTCGGCGCGCAGGGCGGTCATCCGATCGATGCGCTCTGGCGTGGTCAGTTTGGCGATCTCGGCGCGCTGCTCGGCGGTGGGGCGCTTGCCCCAAGTGCCCTGGCCGGCAGGCGGCTGCAGCGCGGTGGTGAAGCTGGTCCACGCGCCTTCCTGGGCCGGCGTGATGTTGAGTTTGGCTTTCAAGTCAGCCATGCGCTTGGCCGTGCGTTCGGCCATTTTGGCCTGCATCTTGGCAGGGTCGTGTTTGCCCATGTGGTGGCCCCCATGGCCACCGTGCCCGCTCGTGACTGCAGGGCTGGCTGGGGCAGGGGTGGCGGTGCCCTGCGCTGTGGCGCTGACGCCCACGGTGGCCAGCAGGCCGGCGAGCACGAGGGCGTTGAAAGTGGAGGAGCGTTTGAATGTGACAGACATGGAGAACTTCCTTTCAGAAAGTATTGCGGATCGTCTTGTAGCCCTGCTGCCCGTGCCCGCTTTGGGCCCTGTGGCGTCAGGTTGAAGGTCAGTGTGGGCGCGGGCTGTATCGGCGCCATGAGGCCCGCGTGATGGTTTGTAAAGATCAGTGAAAGCCGTGTTTCCACGTGACCGAAAGGCGGGTTCCCGGCGGCGTTGCCATCCCTTGCTGCGCTGCATACAATGGGTGCAGCTTGTCGGGGTGCCCAGGAAGTTTCTTTCAGGGCTGAGATCGCAGATGCGAGACCCGCTGAACCTGATCGGGATCATGCCCGCGTAGGAAACAAGGCACTTGGCTCCGGCACCTTCAACGCAAACCGAAGGACTCCCCGGCCTCCCAGGCAAGCACCGCCCACACCCTGTGGAATTGCTGGACGTTCTGGAGAACAAAGCCATGGCCAAAACCCGTCTCACCGTCGACACCAACGACCTCACCAGCCGCATCACGCGCGCGCCCTTTCCTGGCTCGGCCAAGATCTACATCGAAGGTTCGCGCCCCGACATCCGGGTGCCGTTCCGCGAGGTCACGCTGACCGACACGCTGGTGCATGAAGGCGCCGGCGAGCCGCGCCGCGAGGCCAATCCGCCGCTGCGCCTTTATGACGCGTCGGGCGTGTACACCGACCCGTCGCAGCCGATTGACATCACCCGTGGCTTGCCGCCCCTGCGCGGCGCGTGGATCAACGAGCGTGGCGACACCGAGGCCCTGCCCGGCATCAGCAGCGCCTACGGCCGCCAGCGCCTGAACGACCCGGCCCTGAGTGCGCTGCGCATGGCGCACGCCCCGGTGCCGCGTCGCGCCAAGGCTGGCGCCAATGTGTCGCAGATGCATTACGCCCGCAAAGGCATCATCACCCCCGAGATGGAATACATCGCGGTGCGCGAGAACCTGGTGCGCGCCCAGCTGGCCGAGCGGCTGGCCACCGAGCGCATGCCGAAGAAGGGGCATTCGTTCAACGCCGCGATTCCGGAGCAGATCACCGCCGAATTCGTGCGTGACGAAGTAGCTCGCGGCCGCGCGGTGATTCCGAACAACATCAATCACCCCGAGAGCGAGCCGATGATCATTGGCCGCAACTTCCTGGTGAAGGTCAATGCCAACATCGGCAACTCGGCGGTCACGTCGAGCATCGAGGAAGAGGTCGACAAGCTGGTGTGGTCCATCCGCTGGGGCGCTGACACGGTGATGGACCTCTCGACCGGTGAGAACATCCACGAGACGCGCGAGTGGATTCTGCGCAACTCGCCAGTGCCCATCGGCACGGTGCCGATTTATCAGGCGCTGGAGAAGGTCAATGGCAAGGCGGAAGACCTGACCTGGGAGTTGTTCCGCGACACGCTGATCGAGCAGGCCGAGCAGGGTGTGGATTACTTCACCATCCACGCGGGCGTGCGTCTGGCCTATGTGCCGCTGACGGCCAATCGCCTGACGGGCATCGTCTCGCGTGGTGGCTCCATCATGGCCAAGTGGTGCCTGGCGCACCACCGCGAGAGCTTCCTTTACGAACGCTTCGATGAGATCTGCGAGATCATGAAAGCGTACGACGTGTGCTTCTCACTCGGCGACGGCCTGCGCCCCGGCTCGATTGCCGACGCCAACGACGAAGCGCAGTTTGCCGAGCTGCACACGCTGGGCGAGCTGACGCAGATCGCCTGGAAGCACGATGTACAGGTGATGATTGAAGGCCCCGGCCATGTGCCGCTGCAGCTGGTGAAGGAAAACGTCGACAAGCAGCTCGAGGCCTGCTACGAGGCGCCGTTCTACACACTGGGCCCGCTGATCACAGACATCTCGCCCGGCTACGACCACATCTCGTCGGCCATGGGCGCGGCCAACATCGGCTGGTATGGCACCGCCATGCTCTGCTACGTGACGCCCAAGGAGCACCTGGGCCTGCCGAACCGTGATGACGTGAAGCAGGGCCTGATCGCCTACAAGATTGCCGCGCACGCCGCCGATCTGGCCAAGGGTTACCCCGGCGCGCAGATGTGGGACAACGCGGTGAGCAAGGCGCGCTTCGAGTTCCGCTGGGAAGACCAGTTCCGCCTGGCCATCGACCCCGACACGGCGATGAAGTACCACGACGAAACGCTGCCAAAAGAGAACGCCAAGGTGGCGCATTTCTGCTCGATGTGCGGACCGAAGTTCTGCTCGATGAAGATTTCGCAGGAGGTGCGTGACTTCGCGCGTCTGAACCCGGCCAGCACCACGTTGGCGGCCGGCGTGATTCCGATTCGTACGGCGACGGCACCGGCCGATGTCGCTGTGGTGGAGGCTGTGGTCGAGGCGGGCTTTGAAGAAAAGGCCGAGGAGTTCCGCCAGCGCGGGAGTGAGATTTATTCCTGATAGCCCACCATTCGCCCTGAGCGGGTCGAAGCGCTCGGCGAAACGCGTCACCATGACAAGTCAACCCCACATCGGCATTGTCGGCGCCGGCCTCGCGGGCCGCACGCTGGCCTGGCGGCTGCTGCGCGCTGGCTGCCGCGTGACCCTGTTCGATGCGCGCCCGCGCGACGACCTGGCCACCGCGTCGCAGACGGCGGCAGCCATGCTGTCGCCGCTGGCGGAGCTGGCGGTGTCGGACGAGGTGGTGTTTGCGCTCGGCCAGCGCTCGATGCAGCTGTGGCCGCGCTGGATTGACGAGCTGGAGACAGCGGGCGCAGGCCGCGTGTACTTCCGCCGTGAAGGCACGCTGGTGGTGGCGCATGCGCCGGACCAGGCCTCGCTGGAGCACTTCACGCGGCTGCTGCAGCACAAGCTGCCTGCCGCCAGCCGCGCACAGATTTACACGCTCGACGCGGCGGGCGTGGCGCGCCATGAACCTGCCTTGGCCGGACGCTTTGGCGAAGGACTATTTCTCGATGGCGAGGGCCAATTGGCCAATGACCAGCTGCTGGCGTCACTGGCGCGCGCCATCGATGCGCTCGGCGGCCAGTGGTACGAGGGCGTGGCGGTGGAGCGCGTGGAGGCGCACCGCGTGGTCTGTAAGGATCAGAGCCATGCCGTCGATGTGGCGGTGGATGCACGTGGTGTGGGCAGCCATGCGCAGTGGCCGGCAGGCAACCCGCTGCGCGGCGTGCGTGGTGAGGTGCTGCGGGTGGAGTGCGCGGGCGTGAGCCTGCAGCGCCCGGTGCGCCTGATGCACCCGCGCTACCAGCTCTATGTGGCGCCGCGGCCCGATCACCAGTTTGTGGTCGGCGCGACCGAGCTGGAGTCGGAAGACACCGGCCCGGTGACGGTGCGTTCCATGCTGGAGCTGGGCAGCGCGCTGCACAGCCTGCACCCCGGCTTCGGCGAGGCGCGCGTGCTGCGCATGAGCGCGGCCCTGCGGCCGGCACTCGACGACCACCGCCCGGTGGTGGAAGCGCGCAGCGGCGTGTGGCACATCAACGGCCTGTACCGCCACGGCTATCTGTGTGCGCCGGCACTGGTGGACGATTTGGCGCGTCACATTCTTCAGCCTGGCCATGTTCCTGATGCGGAGCGCGCCGAGGCCCATGAGGTGCATTCATGAACACGTTTGAAATTTCACTCAACGGCGAGCGCATGCAGACCGAGGCACCGACCTTGCAGGACTTGCTGCTGGCACGCGGCTACCAGCTGGGCGCCGCCTTTGCGTGCGCCATCAACAGCGCGTTTGTGCCGAGGGCGCAGTGGCCCGAGCGGGCGCTGCAACCGGGCGACAAGATTGATGTGATTACCCCTATTCAAGGCGGATAGAACATGACTCTGCTGCTGGAGTAACGACATGACTTCTGAACCCTCTTCAATCGCCCACGGCCTGCCGTGGACGGTGGCGGGCACCACGCTGCGCAGCCGCTTCTTTCTCGGCACCTCGCACTACCCCTCGCCTCAGGTGCTAGGCGATGCGGTGCGGGCCAGCGGCACCGAGGTGCTGACGGTCGGCCTGCGCCGGCTGCAGCCAGAGAGCGGTGGCGGCAACAGCTTCTGGCAGCGGGTGCAGGCGATGAAGTGCCACATCCTGCCGAACACCGCGGGTTGCCACACGGCGCAGGAAGCCATCACGCTGGCGCAGATGGCGCGCGAGATTTTCGGCACCGTGTGGATCAAGCTGGAAGTGATTGGCGACGACTACACGCTGCAACCCGACACCGTGGCCACGCTCGAAGCCGCCACGGCGCTGGCCAAAGACGGCTTTGCGGTGTTTGCCTACACCACCGACGACCTGGTGATGGCGCAGCGCCTGCACGCGGCGGGCTGCGCGGCGGTGATGCCCTGGGCGGCGCCGATTGGCACCGGCCGCGGTCCGCTCAACCCCTACGCGCTGGAGACCATGCGCCGCCGCCTGCCCGACGCGGTGCTGGTGGTCGATGCCGGTCTGGGCCGGCCCTCGCATGCGGCGCAGGTGATGGAGCTGGGCTTCGACGCGGTGCTGCTCAACACGGCCGTGGCGCAGGCCGGCGACCCGGTGCGTATGGCGCGCGCCTTTGCCGATGGCGTGGCGGCCGGCCGTGCGGCGTATGAATCCACCCCCATGCCTGAGCGCGCTGCCGCGCAGGCATCGACTCCCACGGTGGGCGTGCCGTTTTGGCACAACGCCTGACCTGATCTGATTGTTTGTCATGAACCCCAATGCATTCGCTCCCCTGATCGCCCCAATCGGCTTTTATCCTGTCGTACCGGATGCGGAATGGGTGCAACGCCTGCTCGGCTGGGGTGTGCGCACCATTCAGTTGCGCTTCAAGGCCACGGGGCACACACCGGAAGAGATCGAGCGCGAAGTGCGCGCGGCGGTGGCCGCAGGTCGTGCCGTGCCTGATGCGCAGGTGTTCATCAATGACCACTGGCAGATGGCACTGGCGGTAGGTGCCTACGGCGTGCATCTGGGGCAGGAAGACCTCGACGCGCTGTCCGCGGCCGACCTGCACACGCTGCAAGCCTCAGGTGTGCGGCTGGGCGTGAGCACGCACACGCCAGCCGAGCTGGCGCGGGCCAAGGCGGCGCGGCCGTCTTATGTGGCGATTGGCCCGGTGTACCCGACCACGCTCAAGAAGATGCCCTACGAGCCGGTGGGGCTGGAGCGCCTGAAGCTCTGGGCGGCGGATGCGGCACCTTACCCGGCGGTGGCCATTGGCGGCATTTCACTGGAACGCATGCCTGGCGTGATGGGCTGCGGCGTGGATGGTGTGGCGGTGGTCAGCGCGGTGACGCAGGCGGCCGACCCGGAGCGGGCCGCGCACAAAGGGCTTGAGCTGGCACGCCAGCGCTGAGCCCAGGCCGGCCCATGAGTGGCCGGTTTTCTAGATACGCCCCTCTTCAACCGCATGACAGGCCACGCGCACACCCGCGATGGTTTGCAGCACTGGCCGCTCTTCGCGGCAGCGCGCGTTGGCGTGCGGGCAACGTGGGTTGAATGCGCAGCCGTTTGGTGGATTCAGCGGATTGGGCACTTCACCTTGCACAGGCGTTCGGGCGCGGCCGGTGTCGTGCATCTTGGGAATCGCATCCAGCAGCATGCGTGTGTAGGGGTGGCGCGGGCTGTCAAACAGCGTGTGCTTGTCGGCCAGCTCCACCAGCCGCCCCAGATACATCACGCCCACCTGGTCGCTCACGTGCCGCACCACCGCGAGGTTGTGGCTGATGAAGAGGTAGGTCAGGCCGCGCGCGCGCTGCAGGTCTTTCATGATGTTGAGCACCTGCGCCTGCACGCTGACGTCAAGCGCTGACGTGGGTTCGTCGCAAACCAGAAACTCCGGTTGCGTGGCCAGCGCACGCGCAATCGAGATGCGTTGGCGTTGACCGCCCGAGAACTGGTGCGGGTACTTGACGCGGTCCAGCGGTGACAGGCCGACGGACTGCAGCAACTCGCCCACGCGTGCTTCCAGGGCCTGGGGATCGCTCTCAATGGCGTGCTCGAGCAAGGGCTCGGCAACGATGTCCTGCACGCGCCAGCGCGGATTCAGGCTGGCGTAGGGGTCCTGGAAAATCATCTGGATGCGCCGCCGCAGCTGGCGGCCTTCGGGCGTTTTGAAGGCGGCATGTGCGTCCACGCCGTCAAAGCCAAAGCCGCCGCGCGTCGGCTCATAGAGGCCCACCAGCAAGCGCGCCACGGTGCTCTTGCCGCAGCCGGACTCACCGACCAGGGCCAGTGTCTGGCCGCGCTGGATTTCGAATGACACGCCATCGACTGCGCGCAGCAGCTGGCGCGGTTTGCGCTCGATCACGCGGTTGAGCCAGGGCGGCGAGACGTCAAAGGTCTTGGCCAGATCGGTGGCCACAACAAGCGGGGCCTCCGCGCTGGCCTCGCCAGGTGCGGCTGGAGCGCTGTTCTTTTGATGGGGGGTAACGCCGCTCATGCGCGTGTCTCCATCGCGGTCTGTGCATGCAGCCAGCAGGCGGCGTGTGTGCCGCCCGCGGGCTGCAGGTCAGGGCGTTCGACATGGCAACGGTCAAACACCTTCTCGCAGCGCGGGTTGTACGCGCAGCCCGCGGGAATGGCATTCAGGCGCGGCATGGCGCCATCGATCTGGTGCAGGCGTTCGCGGTCCACGCTCATGTCCGGAATGCAGGCCATCAGGCCGGCGGTGTAGGGGTGGGACGGGCGGTTGATGACGTCATGCACCGGGCCGATCTCGGCAATCCGGCCCGCGTACATCACCGCCACGCGGTCGCAGGTCTCCGCGATCACACCCATGTCGTGGGTGATCAGCATCACGGCAGCGCCTCGGTCCTTGCAGATGGTCTTGAGCAGCGTGATGATCTGCGCCTGAATCGACACATCCAGTGCGGTGGTGGGCTCGTCGGCCACGATCAGTTGCGGCTCGGCTGCCAGCGCCAGGGCGATCACCACGCGCTGGCGCATGCCGCCCGAAAACTGGTGCGGGAAGTGGTCGATGCGCTGCTCGGCTGCCGGGATGCCGGTGTCCCTGAGCAACTCGATGGCGCGGCGGCGCGCCTCTGATTGGCTCACGTTCAGGTGCGTGATGATGGTTTCCGTCAGCTGCCGGCCGACCGAGTACAGCGGGTTGAGCGAGGTCAGGGGGTCCTGGAAAATCGCGCCAATCTTGCGACCGCGAATCCGGCGGATTTCCTCGTAAGGCAGCTGGTCAATGCGTTTACCTTCCAGCAGGACCTGCCCTGACGCGATGCGCCCAGGCGGCTCCAGCAGGCCGATGATGGCCGCGCCGGTGAGGGATTTTCCGGCGCCCGACTCACCCACCACGCCGAGGATTTCCCCGGGCGCGATGTCGAACGAGATGTCGTCAATGGCGCGCAAGGTGCCACGCCGGTGGGGAAATTCCACCACGAGGTTCTTGACTTGAAGCAGACTCAAGGCCTGCCCCCGATGCGGCCTGCGGCCGCCTCCCCCTCAAGGGGGCACCACCAGCGGCCCGGCAGAGCCGGTTCTGCGGTGGTTGCTTGAAAAGAAATTCGCATCATTGCAATCTGGGATTTAAAGCGTCACGCAGCCAGTCGCCCAGCAGGTTGACCGACAGCGCAATCAGCACCAGCATGGCGCCGGGAAAAATGGTGATCCACCATTCGCCTGAAAAAAGATAGTCGTTGCCGATGCGGATCAGCGTGCCGAGCGATGGCGAGGTGGGCGGCGCACCGACGCCGAGGAACGACAGCGTGGCTTCCGTGATGATGGCCGTGGCGACCTGGATGGTGGCCAGCACCAGGACCGGCCCCATCACGTTGGGCAACACATGCAGCCGCATGATGCGAAACGGCGCCACGCCCGTCACGCGTGCGGCCTGGACGTACTCCTTGTTGCGTTCGACCAGCGTCGAGCCGCGCACGGTGCGGGCGTACTGCACCCAGCCGGTCAGCGAGATCGAGATGATCAGCACGCCGAAGGCCAGGGTCTCATGCGCATTCGGGAACAGCGCGCGCCCCACGCCGGCAATCAGCAGCGCCACCAGAATGGCAGGAAAGGACAGCATCACGTCGCACAGGCGCATCAGCAGCCCGTCGACCCAGCCGCCCAGGAAGCCGGCGATGAGTCCGAAGCTCACCCCGACGACGACCGACAGCACCACCGAGGCCAGACCGACCGCCAGCGAGATGCGCGCGCCGTACATCAGCGCCGACAGGATGTCGCGGCCCTGGTCATCGGTGCCCAGCAAAAAGCCTTTGGAGCCGCCCTCGCTCCAGGCGGGTGGAAGGCGGGCGTTGCCGAGCTCCAGCGTTGTCAGGTCAAAGGGGTTGTGCGGCGCAAGCCACGGCGCAAACACGGCAGCCACCAGGCACACCAGCGCAATGACCGCGGCAACGATGGCGGTGGGCGAGGAGACAAAGCTGTGGCCGACGTCGCTGTCGCGCCATTTTTTCAGGAAATTCATATCAGTGTCCGCCCGGCTTTTCAACGCGCAGGCGCGGATCGACGGCAAAGTAAAGCAGGTCCACCACCAGATTGATGACCACGAAGATCAGCGCAATCAGGCACAGGTAGGCCGCCATCACGGGAATGTCGGCAAAGGTCACGGCCTGGATGAACAGCAGGCCCATGCCGGGCCACTGGAACACCGTCTCGGTGATGATGGCAAAGGCGATCAGCCCGCCGAGTTGCAGGCCGGTGATGGTCATGACGGGCACCAGCGTGTTCTTCAGGGCATGGCCAAAATGCACGGCCCGGTTGGTCAGGCCCCGTGCGCGCGCGAACTTGATGTAGTCGGTGCGCAGCACTTCAAGCATTTCCGCGCGCACCAGCCGCATGATCAGCGTGAGCTGGAAAATCGCCAGCGTGATCGCCGGCAGCGTGATGTGCTGCCAGCCCTTCGCCGTCAACAGCCCGGTGCTCCACCAGCCCAGCTGTGTCACTTGCCCGCGGCCAAAGCTGGGGAACCAGCCCAGCGTGACGGCAAACACCAGGATCAGCAAAATTCCGATCAGGAAGGTGGGCAGCGAGACCCCCAGCAGCGAGACGGTCATGAACAGCTGGCTGATGAAGGAGCCGCGCTTGAGTGCTGCATACACGCCCATGGGAATGCCCACCATCAGGGCCAGCACGCCAGCCATCAGGGCGAGCTCCAGGGTTGCCGGCAGGCGCTCGCCAATCAGGCGCGAGACCTTCGTGCCCTGGCGCAGGCTCATGCCAAATTCGCCTTGCGCGGCGTTCATCAGGAAGTGCCAGAACTGCACCACAAAGGGCTGGTCCAGCCCGAGCTCGGCACGCATCGCGCGCACCTGTTCGGGCGTGGCGTCCTGCCCCAGCAGGAAAACGACCGGGTCACCGACATACTGAAACAGCATGAAGGCGATCAGCGCCACGCAGACCATGACGACGACGGCTTGCGCCAGTCGCCGGAGAATGAATGCAAGCATCGTGATTCAGGCAGGCCAGACCCGCCGGGGTGCACACAGAAATGAACCAGCCGGTACCGCCAGGGGGCGCGGTCCGGCTGGGGGGCTAGGGGTCAACAGGTCAGGCGCAGTAGGTCAGTTGACCTTGATCAGGCGCCAGTCAAGCCGGTTGTCGGCGCGGTGCACGACGTCGATGTTCTTCTTCATGGCCCAGGGGATGATCTGGTTGTGAAGCGGAAGGTGGGACACATCTTCGTTCGACAAGGTCAGCGCTTCGGTCAGCAGGCGGGCGCGGATCAGCGGGTCGGTCTCGGTCTTGGAGCGGTCAATGATGGCGTCCAGCTTGGGGTTGCTGTAGCGGCCCACGTTGTAGTTGCCGTCACCGCCCGTGCCCACCGTGCGCACCAGCGACTGCAGCGAGTACAGCGCATCGAAGGTCGGCACGCCCCAGCCCAGCATGTAGATGCTGGCCTCGTAGCGCTGGATCATCGGGAAATAGGTGGCCAGCGGCAGCGTGCGCAGCTTGGCTTTCACCCCGACGCGCGCCCACATGGCCGTGACGGCCTGGCAGATCTGCTCGTCATTGATATAGCGGTTGTTGGGGCAGGCAAAGTCCACCTCGAAGCCGTCCTTGTAGCCGGCGTCGGCCAGCAGCTTCTGGGCGGCAGCCACATCAAACGGGAAGCGCGCGTGAACTGATTCGGTCCACCCCGCCACCTGCGGCGCCACCAGCGCACCGGTGGGCTGGCCCTGGCCACGCAGCGCGACGCGTGCGATGGTCGGCATGTCGATGGCCTGGTACAGCGCCTTGCGAACGCGCACGTCCTTCAGCGGGTTCTTGCCCTTGATGTTGCTGCCCACCAGTTCGTTGCGGAACTGGTCCATGCCAAAGAAAATGGTGCGGTTTTCAATACCGTCGAGCACTTTCAGGTCGGGGTTGGAGCGCACCCGTGGCAGGTCTTGCGGGCTTGGGTCAAGCACCAGATCGACCTCGCCCGAGAGCAAGGCGGCCATGCGCGTGGCCACGGCCTTCACCGGTGTGTAAACCACCTCGGTGACATTGCCTTCGGCCTTGCCCCACCAGTTGGGGTTTCTGACCAGCACGATCTTCTGGTCGGGCTGCCACTCCTTGAGCATGAACGGACCGGTGCCGTTGGCATTGCGGTGCGCAAAGTTTTCTTCGGGCGTCTTGATGTCTTTGGGCGTGGCGGAGTTGTTCTTTTCTGCCCATGCCTTGCTCATCATGCGCAGCTCGGTGAGCTGGTTGATCAGCACCGGATTGGGGCCGGCCGTGATGATGTCGATGGTGTTGTTGTTGACCTTGACGACCTTGGTGATGCCCTGGGTGTAGACCGTGTAGTTGGAGTTCTTGCCCATGGCGCGTTCGAGCGAGAACACGGCGTCATCGGCGGTGAAAGGCGTGCCATCATGAAACTTCACGTTGTTGCGCAGCGTGATGCGCAACTGCGTGGGCGTCATCTGGTTCCAGCTCGTCGCCAGCACGGGCTCCGGCTTGAAGGTGCGGCTGTTGTAGAAAACGAGCGAGTCATACACCGCAGAGTGGACGCTGTTGCCCAGGGCGTTGTTCTGCGAATGGATGTCCCATGTCGGAATGTCGCTGGCGCTGGTCCATTTGAAGGTTTTGGCCTGCACCGTGCTGGTGCCGAGAGCGAGCAAGACACACAGAGCGATGGAGCTGCGGGTGAGTTTCATGGGCGTGTTACCTGACTGAGTGAATGACAAAAAAGGACTATGCAACAAACGTTCCCGGTGCAAGCACGGTGCTTACCCCATGTCCTTGCCCCTGCCTATGCGTTGCGGCGCCGGGAAGTCCGATGGCAGGCGCCACCGGCAGGAAAATTGCGATTCGTCAATGTCTGACACAGTCGGGCGCTCATCTAAACGTAGCACGCACTGGAGCTGGGCCCGCTCAACAGGCCCGTTTCACCCGGCGCTCGGGATGGCCGCCGGTGTCGTGCAGGAGACACCTTCCAGGTGGGCGATGAGGTGTGTGATGGGCGGCGCTGGAAGGCTTGCGCCGGCCCTGCACCCCTAGGTCAGCCTGTGGGGGTCAGCCCGTCATCACATCAGCTCAGGCGGCCTTCAGCGTCGGGTAGTCGGTGTAGCCCTTGGCGCCACCGCCATAGAAGGTGGCCTTGTCCGGCGCATTGAGCGCGGCGCTCTTGCGCAGGCGTTCCACCAGATCGGGGTTGGCCAGGAAGGGCACGCCAAATGCCACCAGATCGGCGCCATTGGCCACGGCTTTTTCGGCGAGTGCCTTGTCGTAGCCGTTGTTCACCATCCAGGCGCCCTTGCCGCCAGCGGTGCGATAGGCGGCCTTGAGCGCCGCGTAGTCAAACGGTGCATCGGGCAGCTCGCGCGGGCCGCCGGTAGCGCCTTCGATGATGTGGATGTAGGCCAGGTTCAGCGACGCCAGCTCGCGCACCACGTATTCAAACAGCGGCTGCGGGTTGCTGTCGCGGGCATCGTTGGCCGGCGTGACGGGTGACAGGCGAATGCCGGTGCGACCACCACCAATGGCCGATGTCACGGCGCGCACCACTTCCAGCAGCAGGCGGGCGCGGTTCTCGATGCTGCCGCCGTAGTCATCGGTGCGCTGGTTGGAGCCGTCGCGCAGGAACTGGTCCAGCAGATAGCCGTTGGCGCCGTGCACTTCCACGCCGTCAAAGCCGCAGGTCTCGACCGCATTGCGCGCCGCCACTTGGTAGGTGTGCACGATGCCGGGCAGTTCTTCGGCCTTCAGCGCGCGCGGCTCGGAGGTGTCGACAAATACTGGCGCGCCGTCTTTCAGCAGCACTGTCTTGGTTTTGGCGGTGATGGCTGAGGGCGCCACCGGCTGGCCGCCGTCGGGCTGCAGGTCGGTATGCGAGACACGGCCCACATGCCAGAGCTGCACCACGATCTTGCCGCCGGCTTCGTGCACCGCGTGCGTCACGCGCTTCCAGCCGTCAAGCTGTTCGGTGCCGTAAAGACCTGGCACGTCGGCATAACCCTGGCCCTGGTGGCTGATGGCGGTGGCCTCGGTGATCAGCAGGCCGGCCGAGGCGCGCTGGGCGTAGTACTCGGCCATCAGCGGTGTGGGGATGGCGTTGGGCGCGCGGTTGCGCGTCAGCGGCGCCATCACGATGCGGTTGGCCAGTGCGAGATCGCCCGCGTGGGTGGGGTCGAACAGTGTGGTCATGGAAAGCTCCCTAAGAACGAAAGAGGGCGTAGTGTGCGCGTCATGCAATGACTGCGCACAACACGGGCTGCTCGGTTCGTGATAGGGGCTTTGCGGCGAAACAACTGCTTACTTGATGAGGCCTTCCTCCTTCATCGCGGCCTGCACGGCCGGGCGGGCCGCCATGCGCTCGCGGAAGGCCGCGATGTTGGCAAAGCCCGAGATGTCCACACCCACGCGCGGGGCCCAGTTGGTCACGGTGAAGAGGTAGGGGTCGGCCACGCTGAAGGTCTCGCCCATCAGGTACTGTTTGCCGGCCAGTTGGGCATCGACCCATTTCAGGCGCGACATCAGGCGGTCGATCACGATGGGCTTGTAGTCGGCTGGTGTGGCGGCGTTGAACAGCGGGCTGAAGCCCTTGTGCAGTTCGGTGCCGATGAAGGTCAGCCACGACTGCAGCTGGTAGCGCGCCAAGGTGCCGTTGGCGGGCGCCAGTTTTTTCTCGGGCACCAGGTCGGCGATGTACTGCACGATGGCCGGGCCTTCGGTGAGGCGGGTGCCGTCGTCGAGCTCCAGCAGCGGCACATAGCCCAGCGGGTTGATGGTGTAGTAGTCAGTGCCGTCTTCGAGCTTGTGGGTTTTGGTGGGCGCCAGCATGTGCTGGAACTTCAGGCCAGACTCGTGCAGCGTGATGTGGGGCGACAGCGAGCAGGCGCCGGGCGAGTAGTAAAGCTTCATGGAAAGACTCCTTGGCAGGAAAGGTAGGAAAGGCAGCCAACGCAGGCGCCAGCCGCCGTGAAACTGGTGAGCGAAGCGGTGATGCTAGCCGGGTTGCGTCATCCTTGCAGTGCGTTGCCCATGGCCGCTTGCGAGCGGTTACCGCATCACAACGCGCCACAATAGTGGCATGACCAAGGTTTTCAAATGGCTGGTGATTGCCGCGCTGGCGCTGATGCTGCTGCTGGCGGCCACGGCCTTCACGCTGCACCGCTGGATCGGCACCGACGACTTTCGCGGCCGCCTGGAGCGCGAGGCCTCCAGCGCACTGGGTGTGCCGGTGGCGCTGGGCAACATTGCGGTGGACGTGTGGCCGCTGCCGGCGGTGGCGCTCAGCGGCATCGAGGTGAAGACCGCCGCGCCCATTACCGTGGGCCGTGTCGAGGTGCGCCCGCTGTGGCGCCCATTGCTCTCGGGCCGCCTGGAGGTGGCGACGCTGCTGGTGCGCCGCGCGGTGATTCCGCAGCGCGGCGTCGATGCGGTGATGCTGGCGATGCAGAAGAAGACTCCGGAGCCCGCAGCGGCCCCCAAAGGCGGCAAGCCGCCCACGCCTGCGACCGATGCAGGCGGTGCGGAGGCGGGCGCGGCGGTGGCGGCTTTTCTGCCGCGCCGCACGGTGTTGGATGACGTGACCTGGGTCAGTGTGGCGGGCGCCCGCACCACGGTGCAGGCCGACGCACAGCTTGGCAGCGACGGGCTGCCGGACAACGCCACGTTCAAATTGCTCAAGGGCCATCCGCAGGGGCTGCAGGCCACGCTGGTGCGCAAGGAGGCGGCGCCTGACCTGGCCAGCGCGGGGCATGAATGGGTCCTGAAGGTCAATGTGGGCGGTGGCACGGTGGAAGGCCCGCTGGGTCTGCAGCGTGCGCCGGGCGCCGAAGGGCGCGGACCGCAGGGCGGTGTGTGGGTGCTCAAGGGGCAACTGAAGACGCAGGGCGTCGAGGTGTCGGCGCTCACCGCGCCGAGCAAGACACTCACCGGTTTGCTGGATGCCACGACCACCCTGCAGGGGCGGGCGGCCAGCACGGCGGCGCTGGCCGAAGCCCTGCAGACGCAGACCACTTTCACGGTGCGCAACGCGGTGCTGGACGGCATTGATTTGGCCAAGGCGGTGCAGACGGTGGGCATCAGCCGCGGCGGGCAGACCCGCATCGACACCCTGGCCGGGCAGGTCACGACGCAGGGCAAGGCGGTGCAGCTGAGCAATCTGGTGGCCAGCTCCGGTGCGCTCAGCGCCACCGGCAGCGTGGCCATTTCGCCCGCCAAGGCGCTGAGCGGACGCGTCACAGTGGCCGTTGCCGGCGACACCAAGGTGGGCAGCGCGCTCGGTGGTGCGGTCGGCGTGCCACTCACGGTGGGCGGAACTATCGACAAGCCAGAGGTGAGCCTCTCGCGGTCGGCGCTGGTGGGTGCGGCCATCGGTACTGCATTGCTGCCGGGCGTGGGCACGGGTGCCGGCGCGAACATTGGCGACCGCATGGGTGAAGGTTTGCGCGGGCTGTTCGGCAAATAAGCTCACCACGCGACGCTTCGCTGCAAAGCGTTACGCCGAGTTACCTTCAGCAACCCACCCAGACCGGCCTGACGGCCATGTCCTACAGGTCGATGCGGGCGCTGCTGAGCGGCTGTGGCGCTGCTGGCTTTTAGCATGGAGCCAAGGGGCAGCACGACTTGCCTGACCCGCCCGACGGACGTCACGCATTGCCATATCGCAGTGACTTGTCGTTCGAACTCTGTAATTCCCCCGACCGCCAGCAGGCGCTGGCTGCATCGGGGCGCGATGAACAGGAGACCGCCATGCTCAAGTACGCGATTATTTTTGCCGTCATTTCCCTGATTGCCGGCGCGCTCGGCTTCGGTGGTGTGGCCGCCGGTGCGGCCGGCATTGCCAAGGTGCTGTTCGGCTTCTTCCTCATCCTCGCCGTCATCTTTGTGGTGCTGGCCGCACTCGGAGTGGGTGCAGTGAAGAAGGTGCTCAAGTGACAGACCCGAAGCACCATCCCAAGGAATCCACTCGCGCCGTCATTACCGCGCCGGCTCTGCTGCCTGCCTTGCCGGCCACGCGCGGCAGCCGTGCGCTGATGCGGCTGCAGGCCGGTGTGGCCGAGCTGCTGCTGGTGTGTCGCCTGCGTGCCCGTCAGCGGGCGGTGCAGTCGGCCGATGTGCTGGAGCGTGCCGCACGCATTGTGTGGGTCACCTGCCAGCACTGGTTTGTGCTGGAGTCGCAGGCGCACCGCCAGCCCCGAACCCGACTTTGATTTTCTGAATTCCCCCACCCCATGCACACCACCGTGATCGACCTGCTGCTGGAATACCAGGTCAGCGCCCCCGCCCATTTCCTGTTTCACATCGAGGCGGCGTTTGACGACGGCCACTGCGTGGTGCAGGAGCGCTTGACCATCACGCCAAGCATGAAGGTGCGCAGCTTTTCAGACGAGCGCAACGGCAACCGCTTCTTTCGCCTCGACGCGCCGCCCGGCGTGCTGTCGGTCAACTACCACGCGACGGTGGAGCTGCACCAGCCGGCGATTCCGCTGCATCTCGACGAGGCGCCGGTGACAACAGTGCCTGACGATGTGCTGCGCTACCTGATGCCCAGCCGCTATTGCGAGTCGGACGTGATGAGCCGTGCGGCGCAGCAGCTGTTTGGGCATTTGCCGCCGGGCATTGGCCGGGTGCGTGCGATCGAATCGTGGATTCACGACTCGATTGCGTACCTGCCGGGCTTCAGCAACTCCACCACCACGGCGCAGGAGGTGTTTGTGCACCGCGCCGGTGTCTGCCGCGACTTCGCGCATCTGGGCATCACGCTGTGCCGCGCCCTGAACATCCCCGCGCGGCTGGTGGTCGGCTATGTGCACTTTGCCGATCCGCCAGAAGACTTTCACGCAGTGTTCGAAGCCTGGCTGGAAGGGCGCTGGGTGCTCTTCGATGCCACGCGCATGGCGCCCATCGACCGGCTGGTGCGCGTCGGCACGGGGCGCGATGCCAAGGACGTGGCTTTCGCTACCATCTTTGGCGGCGTGCAGATGCTGCGCAAGGACATGCGTGTGGTGGAAGGCGACGCCCAGGCGCTGGCTGTCATGCCGCGCTCCGTGTCGGCCGCCCCGGCGCGTTTGTTGACGGCCGGCTAGCGCTGTCTCTGACAGCTCAGGGCGGCGTGGTCAGCAGCTCCAGCCGGTCCAGATAACGGAGCGCATGGGCGTTGCCGGTCGCCCGCGCGTCCTCGTCGGAGCCACACATGTCCAGTGAGGCGGCCAGTCCGCTGCAGACCGCCGGGCGCTCCGGCTGGCCGAAGATCAGGCAGCGGTTGTCGGCATCGAGCTGCACGCAGCGCACACCGGCCGGCTTGCCGTGCGGCATGCCGGGAATCGCAGAGCTGATGGAGGGCGCGATGCAGCAGGCACCGCAGCCGGGGCGGCAGTTCACGGCAGCAATCAGTCCGGTTTGATCTTGGCCCGCGCCACCACCTCTTTCCAGCGCGTCTGCTCGGTCTTGATGAAGGCCGCGTACTGCGCCGGTGTGTCGCCCACGGGCAGGGCGGTGTCGCCGCGCAGACGCTCGGTGGCCTGCGCGTTGCGCATCGCTTTGGCGCAGCCGTCGGCGATGCGGTCGATGTGGGCCTGCGGCATGTTGGCCGGCGCGTTGAGGCCGTACCACTGCGTCATTTCGAAACCGGGGAAGCCGCTTTCGGCCACGGTGGGCACATCGGGCAGCTGGGGCAGGCGGTCCTTGGTGCCGGTGGCAATGCAACGCAGCTTGCCGGCCTTGATGTGGCCCAGAATCGCCGGCGCGCCCACGCTGGCGGCTTCGAGCCGGCCCGCCAGCAGGTCGGTGAGCTGTGGGCCGGTGCCGCGGTAGGGCACATGCAGCACGAAGATGCCGGTGGCCATTTTGAGGTATTCAAACGCCAGATGCCCGGCGCTGCCGTTGCCTGCTGAGCCGTAGTTGAGCTGGCCGGGCTTGGCTCTGGCCAGCGCGATGAACTCTTTGAGGTTCTTCACCGGCACGTCGGCGTTGACCACATACAGGCTGGGCACCTTGGCCAACAGCGAGATCGGCTTGAAGTCCTTTTCAGTGTCGAAGGGGAGCTTGTCGTAGATGTAGGGGTTCACCGCCATGGTGCCGATGTGGCCGAGGATGATGGTGTGGCCGTCGGTGGAGGCGGCGCATTCCTGCATGGCGATGTTGCCGCTGGCGCCGGGCTTGTTCTCGACAAACACGTTCTGGCCCAGGCTTTTGCTCAGCTCGCCGGCAGCCGAGCGCGCCACGATTTCCGAGCTGCCGCCCGGTGCGAAGGGCACCAGTAGGCGGATGGGCTTGGTGGGCCAGGCGGCTTGCGCGTGGGCGCTGGTCAACAGGCCTGGCAGGGCGGTGCTGGCGGCGAGGGCGCCAGCGGTCTGGATGACCTGGCGACGGTTGATGGACTGGTTCATGGGTGTCTCCCTGTAATGGCTTGAAACCCCGACTGTAGGCTTTTTGCAGGCCTTTGCGGCGCGCAGCAGGTACGGGCTTGCACGGGGGTTGCGGGACCTGGCATGCCGGCCGATGTGTCAGCGGATGTGTCAGCACACAGGGCACGGGCTGTCGCATTTTGAGAATTCCCGCAGGCCGCACAGGGTTTGCCCTAGGGGCCGCGCCAGAGCGCAACCGAACAATCGTATGCAGAGTCATTCATAGGCAAGGCCTGTGGGCGCGGTGCGCTGTAGTTGCCGTGGCCGCAGCCATTACCCCAAGGAGATCGGCATGCAAAAAGTGTTGCACATCAACCCGGAGAAATGCACCGGCTGTCTGCAGTGCGAGATGGCGTGTTCTTACGAGAACTACGGCGTGTTCGCGCCAGCCAAGTCGCGCATCAAGGTGTTCGATTTCCACGAGACCGGCAAGAAGGTGCCCTACACCTGCACCCAGTGCGACGAAGCCTGGTGCCTGCATGCCTGCCCGGTCGAGGCCATCACCATGGACAAGCTCACCGGCGCCAAGGTGGTGAACGACAGCACCTGCGTGGGCTGCAAGGTCTGCACCATCGCCTGCCCGTTCGGCACCATCAACTATGTGCAGGAAACCGGCAAGGTGCAAAAGTGCGACCTCTGCGGCGGCGAGCCGGCCTGCGCCGAAGCCTGCCCGACCGGCGCCATCACCTTCATCGACGCCAACTGGACTGGTCTGGACAAGATGCAGGCCTGGGCCGACAAGCTGGGCAACCAGCCGTCTTCCATCTGAGTTTGAAGGAGCACATACATGTCCTGGGCTGGAAAAATCCTCCGCGTCAACCTCACGGCTGGCACTGTCACCTCTGAACCCCTCAACATGCAGTGGGCCGAGAGCTATCTCGGTTCGCGCGGTCTGGGCAGCAAGTACCTCACCTCGGAAGTCAATCCGAAGGTGGACCCGCTGTCGCCAGACAACAAGATCATCTGGGCCACCGGCCCGCTGACCGGCACCATGGCCTCCACTGGGGGCCGCTACACCGTCATCACCAAGAGCCCGCTGACCGGCGCGATTGCTTGCTCCAACTCGGGCGGCTACTGGGGCGCCGAGCTGAAGATGGCCGGCTGGGACATGGTCATCTTCGAGGGCAAGTCACCCAAGCCGGTGTACCTCTACATCAACGACGACGTGGCCGAGCTGCGTGACGCGACCCACCTGTGGGGCAAGAGCGTCTGGGAAACCGAAGCCATGCTCAAGAAGGGCCTGCAGGACCCGCTGATGCGCGTCTCCAGCATCGGCAAGGCGGGCGAGAACGGCGTGCTCTACGCGGCGGTGGTCAACGACCTGCACCGCGCCGCCGGCCGCTCGGGCGTGGGCACCGTGATGGGCAGCAAGAACCTCAAGGCGATTGCGGTGCGCGGCACGATTGGCGTGGGCAACATCCGCGACCCGAAGGCCTTCATGAAGGTCACCTTCGAGAAAAAGAAAATCCTGCACGACAACGCCGTCACCGGCCAGGGCCTGCCGAAGTTCGGCACCCAGGTGCTGATGAACGTCATCAACGAAGTCGGCGGCCTGCCGACCCGCAACCACCAGGATGTGCAGTTTGAAGGCGCCAAAGACATCTCGGCCGAAGCCATGGCCACGCCGCGCGAGACCGACGGCAAGGCCCAGCTGCTGACCAACCAGGCCTGCTTTGGCTGCACCATTGCCTGCGGCCGCATCAGCAAGATGGACGCCGGCCACTTCACCGTGGCCAACAAGCCGCAGTACTGGGGCGCTTCGGGCGGCCTGGAATACGAAGCGGCCTGGGCGCTGGGCGCGGCCAACGGCGTGAAGGATCTGGAGGCGCTGCAATACGCCACCCTGATCTGCAACGAGGAAGGCATTGACCCGATCAGCTTTGGCGCGACCATCGGCGCGGTGATGGAGCTCTATGAAATGGGCGTGCTCACCAAGGAGCAGGTTGGCATCGAGGCGCGGTTCGGCTCGGCGCAAGCGCTGGCGTTTCTGGTGGAAGAAACCGTCAACGGACGTGGCTTTGGCAAGGAAATCGGTCAGGGCTCCAAGCGCCTGACCGCCAAGTACGGCCACCCCGATCTGTCGATGTCGTCCAAGGGCCAGGAATTCCCCGCCTACGACGGCCGCGCGATTCAGGGCATTGGCCTGGCTTATGCCACCTCCAACCGTGGCGGCTGCCACCTGCGCGGCTACACGATTGCGTCTGAGGTGCTGGGCATTCCGGTCAAGACCGATCCGCTGGAGCACGAAGGCAAGCCCGAGCTGGTCAAGGCCTTCCAGGATGCGACGGCTGCGTTCGATTCGTCGGGCCTGTGTGTGTTCACCACCTTCGCTTGGGGCCTGGCCGATCTGGCGCCGCAGCTGCAGGCGGCCTGCGGCGAGCAGTACACCACCGAAGAGCTGGAAAAAATTGGCGAGCGCATCTGGAACATGGAGCGCGAGTTCAACAACGCGGCCGGCTTCACCAAGGCCGATGACTCGCTGCCCAAGCGCCTGCTGACTGAAGCCGCCAAGACCGGCCCCGCCAAGGGCAAGGTCAACATGCTGGCCGAGATGTTGCCCAAGTACTATGCCGCGCGCGGCTGGGACGCTGAAGGCGTGCCGACCAAGGCGACGCGGGAGCGGCTGGGGCTCTGATCCCCGCCGCTGGGTGATGAACACGGGTGGGCACTGCATGCAGGCCCACCCTTTTTACTTGTCACGTTCAAGTTGACTGTTTGAGAAAGCCATTGCCATGACCCACCACGTCATTCTGGGCGCAGGCCCTGCCGGTGTGATTGCTGCGGAAACCATCCGCAAGCACGCGCCCCACGACACTATCACGCTGGTCGGTGACGAGAAGGAGCCGCCGTATTCACGCATGGCGATTCCCTATCTGCTGATGGGTAACATCGATGAGCGCGGCACCTACCTGCGCAAGAGCGACAGCCACTTTGCCGACCTCAAGATCAAACAGGTCACGGCCTGCGCCAGCGCGATGGACGCCGCCAAGAAAACCGTGTTGCTCGACAACGGCCAGACGCTGGCCTTTGACAAGCTGCTGATCGCCACCGGCTCGCGCCCGATGCGCCCGCCGATTCCCGGCATGGACAGCGCCGGCGTGCACCCCTGCTGGACGCTGGAAGACGCGCGCCAGATCATGGCATTGGCCCAGCCCGGCGCCCGCGTACTGCAGATGGGCGCAGGCTTCATCGGCTGCATCATCATGGAGGCGCTCAAGCAGCGCGGCGTGGAACTGAGCGTGGTGGAGATGGGTGACCGCATGGTGCCGCGCATGATGGGCCCCACGGCTGGTGGCATGATCCGCGAGTGGTGCGAGACGCAGGGCGTGAAGGTGTTTACCGGCACCAAGGTCGAAGGCATTGACGCGTCGGGCAAGGGCGGCCCGCTGAAGGTGCGCCTTTCCAGTGGCCAGACGGTGGAGGCCGATCTGGTGATCAGCGCCACCGGCGTCAGGCCCAACATCGCGTTCCTTGAAAAATCCGGCGTGACCTGCCTGCAGGGCGTGCTGACCGACGAACACCTGCAGACCAATGTGCCCGGCATTTACGCGGCGGGCGATTGCGCCGAAGCGTTTGACAAGGTGAGCGGCAAAACCATTGTCAGCGCCATCCAGCCGAATGCGGCCGAGCAGGCGCGCGTGGCGGCGCTGAACATGGTGGGCCAGCGCGCCAACCTGCGCGGCGTGACCCAGATCAACGTGCTCGACACGCTGGGGCTGATCTCCACCAGCTTCGGCAACTGGGAGGGCGTCCCCGGCGGCGAGGGCGTGGAGCTGACCGACCGAAGCGCCGTCAATGGCATGGGCCGGCATCTGAGCCTGCAGTTCAACGGCGATGTGATGGTCGGCTGCAACAGCGTCGGCTGGACCGACCACGTGGGCGTGATGCGCGGGCTGGTTGAGGGCGCGGTGAAACTCGGGCCGTGGAAAGACGTGCTCAAGCAGGACCCGACCAAGCTGATGGAGGCGTACCTGGGCAGCGCGCAGGGGCAGGGCGAATGGACCGGTGCGGCCGACCAGCGGCGGCGCTGATCGCCACGGTATTTGCACATCCGTCATGAAAATCACCTTCAAGCTGTTCGCTACGCTCACCGACTATTTGCCGCCCGAGTCGCGCCGCAGCAACGTGGTTGAGCTTGACGTGGCACCCGAGGCCACCATCAGCCAGATCATCGAGCCCTTCGGTCTGCCGCAAAAGCTGGTGCACCTGGTACTGGTCAATGGCACTTACATCCAGCCCGAGCAGCGCCTGACGCGCACGCTGGTCGAAGGCGACGTGCTGGCCATCTGGCCGCCGATTGCCGGGGGGTAGTGCTTGCAGTCGTTTTACGCGGCGGCGTTTGACCGCGAGATGGGCTGCACCGAAGCCGAATGGCTGGGCTGGCTGCCCGCCGCCATCGGCAGCCACCCATGGCAGCGCGAGGGTGCATCAGTGCAGGTGCAGATTGAGCCGGGAACCTTGAGGATCGAATGGCAGACCGGCGAACCGCGCCTGCTGGGCGGCCTCGCCCGCATTCCCCGGCTGCATGTGCGCTTTGCGTTCAGCGGACTGGACGACGCGCAGCGCTATGTGTTCATGAAGCGCTTTGATCTGTATATGCAGAGGGGTGGGGGATGAGTCAGGGCGTTAGCCGGCCAATCGTCCCGCCGCAAACAACACCTGATCAATCACCGCCTGCACATTCTTGCGGTGCGTCTCGTCGACCAACTTGCCGTAGGCGTCAAAGGCTTCGCCAGCACGGCCCAGCGCAAAGGCCTTGGGAGCGACCCAGCACTGTGCGTTGAGCAGCAGCGGCATCAGGTGACTTTGTGAGCGCAAACCGCCCAGGGCGCCGGTAGAGGCGCTGAGCACGCCGACCACCTTGCCGGTGAAGGATTTGAAGCCTTGCTGCCAGGCCGGGTCGCTTTTCACGGGGCTGGAGGCCCAGTCGATGGTGTTCTTCAGCAGGGCGGTGTAGCTGCCGTTGTATTCGGGCGAGCAGATGATCCAGGCCGGGTGCTCGAACATGATCTGCTTGAGCTTCATCACGTCGGGCGGCGTGCCCTGCGCTTCGAGGTCGGCGTTGTACATGGGGATGTCGAGCTCGCCCAGCTCCAGCAGGGTGACGCTGGCGCCGCTGGCGCGGGCCATGTCGGCGGTGGCATGGGCCAGCTGGCGGTTGAAAGACTTGGCGCGGGTGCTGCCGGCAAAGACCAGCAGCTTGGGTACCGAATGGGTCGGGGTGGTGGGCGTGTTCATCGCGCGATTTCAACACAGTGGGTGAGGGCTTGGCGGTGCGCTGCCCAAAGGGTGTCGAGTGCGGTAAAATGTACGAAATCAATAGTTTTGTACAAAATGCACACCATTCCCTTGAGCGAATTCCGCGCCCATGCTTCCGCCATGATTGATCTGGTGGAAAAGGGCGAGACTGTGCGCATCCTTCGCCACGGCAAGCCGGTGGCTGAACTGGTGCCGCTGAAGGCTGAGGCGCAGACGCGCCTGCCGAGCTGGAAGCAGCCGTTTGAGCCGGTGCAATTGCCACCTGGCGTGTCGCTGTCGCAAGCGGTGCTGGATGAACGGGACGAAGCGCCATGGTGAGCCGGGCCGGCAAATCTGAGCGCGCCTATCCGGCCGTGGTCGCCACGCGGGCGGTGGCCAGGGATGGCGACATGCGCCTGATGTTCGATGCCTCGGCGCTGACCAAGCGGTATGCGTCCGAGCCGGGGCGTGAGCGCGTACTTGCGCTGTTTCAGATGGCAGGTGAGTTGCTGGTGGCGGCGCATTGTCAGACGGAGCTGGCTTCGGCGCTGCTGCGGCGCCGGCGTGAAGGCAACTTGCCACCGGCCGAGTTTGACCGTGTGTGGACAGCGGCACAAAGCGATGTGGCAGACATGATCCGGGTGCCGCTGGACAGCCATGTGGAGCGTTTCGCCTTTGCCGCCATGGAGCACGGCCCGCTGCGCGGCATGGATGCGCTGCACGTCGGCAGTGCTTTGGTGGCACGGGTGGACTTGTTTGTGACGGCCGACCGGCGCCAGGCACAGGCCGCGCGCGGCATGGGACTGCAGACGGAGTTGATTCAGGGCGACAGCGATGTTGCCGCAACAGGAATGGCAGCATGATTTACCCACAGGAATTTGACGTGATCGTGGTCGGTGGTGGCCATGCCGGCACCGAGGCCGCGCTGGCTGCGGCCCGCATGGGCTGCAAGACGCTGCTGCTCAGCCACAACATCGAGACGCTGGGGCAGATGAGTTGCAACCCCTCGATTGGCGGCATCGGCAAGGGCCACCTGGTAAAAGAGGTCGATGCACTGGGCGGCGCCATGGCGCTGGCGACCGACGAGGGCGGCATCCAGTTCCGCATTCTCAACAGCTCCAAGGGGCCGGCCGTACGCGCCACCCGGGCACAGGCCGACCGCATTCTGTACAAGGCGGCCATCCGCCGCATGCTGGAGAACCAGCCCAACCTGTGGCTGTTCCAGCAGGCAGTCGATGACCTGATGGTGGAGGGCGACCGCGTGGTTGGCGCGGTGACGCAGGTCGGCATCCGCTTCCGCTCACGCACGGTGGTGCTGACGGCGGGCACCTTCCTCGACGGCAAGATTCATGTGGGCCTGAACAACTACGCGGCCGGCCGGGCGGGCGACCCGCCTGCGGCGTCGCTGAGTGCGCGCCTCAAGGAGCTGAAACTGCCGCAGGGGCGCCTGAAGACCGGCACGCCGCCACGCATTGATGGCCGCACGATTGACTTCAGCAAATGCATCGAGCAGCCGGGCGATGGCATGCCGGGCGGTACCGACGGGCCGGTTCCAGTGTTCAGCTTCATGGGCGGGGGCATTGCCCACCCGAAGCAGATGCCCTGCTGGATCACCCACACAAACGCCCGCACGCACGAGATCATCCGCTCCGGCTTTGACCGCAGCCCCATGTTCACCGGCAAGATCGACGGCGTCGGCCCGCGCTACTGCCCCAGCGTGGAAGACAAGATCAACCGCTTTGCCGACAAGGAAAGCCACCAGATTTTCCTGGAGCCGGAAGGCCTGACCACGCACGAGATCTACCCCAATGGCATCTCGACCAGCCTGCCGTTTGACATCCAGTACGAGCTGGTGCGCTCGATGGCCGGCATGGAAAACGCCCACATCCTGCGGCCGGGCTACGCCATCGAGTACGACTATTTCGACCCTCGGGCGCTCAAAACCAGCTTTGAAACCCGGGCCATTGGCGGGCTGTTCTTTGCCGGCCAGATCAATGGCACTACTGGCTACGAAGAGGCGGCCGCCCAGGGCCTGTTCGCCGGCATGAACGCGGCGCTGCAATGCCAAGGCAAAGAGGCTTGGTTGCCCAAGCGCGACGAGGCCTACCTCGGCGTGCTGGTGGACGACCTGATCACCAAGGGCGTGACCGAGCCCTACCGCATGTTCACCAGCCGGGCCGAGTTCCGCCTGATGCTGCGCGAGGACAACGCCGACATGCGCCTGACCGAAAAAGGCCGCGAGCTTGGCCTGGTGGATGACGCCCGCTGGGACGCCTTCAACCGCAAGCGCGACGCTGTTTCACGTGAAACAGAGCGCCTTCGCTCCATCTGGGTGAACCCGAACAACCTGCCGGTGGCTGAGGCCGAGCGGGTGCTGGGCAAGTCGATTGAGCGCGAATACAACCTGCTCGACCTGCTGCGCCGCCCCGATGTGAACTACGCCGGACTGATGTCGCTGGAGGAGGGCAAGTACGCCAATCCGGTGCTCGCTGCCGAGATGGCGGCCAGCGACGACATGGCAAAAACTTTGATCAAGGGCGTCATTGAGCAGATCGAGATCACCGCCAAGTACGCCGGCTACATCGACCTGCAGAAGACCGAAGTCGAGCGCGCCGCGCACTACGAGAACCTCAAACTGCCGACCGACCTGGACTACCTTCAGGTCAGCGCGCTGAGCTTCGAGGCTCGGCAAACCTTGGCCAAGCACCGGCCCGAAACGCTGGGCATGGCGTCGCGGATTCAGGGCATCACCCCGGCCACCATCTCGCTGCTGCTGGTGCACCTGAAAAAGAACCTCTGGAAGAACAAGGTGCCAGCCTCCGCAGAACAGGCCCGGGTCTGATGGCGGGCGCAGATCTGCGGGCCACGCTGGTGGCCGGTCTGGCCGAGCTTGGCTTGGAGCTGAGCGAAGAGCAGGTCAGCAGCCTGCTTGCCTATCAGGACCTGATCGGCAAATGGACGCAGGTCTACAACCTGACGGCGGTGCGCGACCCGGCAGAAATGATGACCCATCACCTGCTCGACAGCCTGGCGGCGGTGTTGCCGCTGCGGCGGTATCTGGCGCAGGCTGGTCTGACGTCCGCTCGTCTGTTTGACGTCGGCTCGGGTGCGGGGCTGCCCGGCGTCGTTTTCGCGATCTGCTGCCCGAATGTGAAAGTGACTTGCGTGGACACGGTGGCTAAGAAAGCCGCCTTCATCAAGCAGGCCGCGCTGGCGCTGAAGCTGCCCAATCTGCATGGCCTGCATGCCCGGGTTGAAACCATCACCCCGCCAGCAACCGAACCCTTCGACGTGATCTGCTCCCGCGCCTTCGCCTCGCTGCCGGATTTCACCCGCTGGTCTGCCAGCGCGCTGGCGCCGCAGGGGGTGTGGATGGCGATGAAGGGCAAGCACCCCGACGATGAACTCGCCGCACTGCCTGCCGACGTGACCATGTTTCACGTGGAACAGTTGCGGATTCCGGGGCTGGATGCCGAGCGCTGCATCGTCTGGCTGCGTCAAAAAACCACGGTTTAGGCTTACGCCAGCCGTTTCTGGCCAGAGTGGGCTAGGGGACGTAGGGGCCTGACGTAAACTCACGCCTCACTCGGGGGTTTTTATGCTGGGTTCTTTTGCCGGCGTCGCTGATTACGGCGCCTTTGTCATCGCCATCGTCGTTTTCTTGCTGATCCCCGGCCCCGGCAATCTGGCGCTGATCACCTCGACCAGCAAGGGCGGCATCGCTGGTGGGCTGGGCGCCACTTTCGGCGTGATCGCGGGTGACCAAGTCCTGCTGTGGGCGGCGGTGGCCGGCGTGTCGGCGTTGATGGCGGCGTATCCGACCGCTTTTCATCTGGTGCAGTGGGCCGGTGCGGTGTACCTGGCCTGGCTTGGCATCAAGATGCTGATGGCCAAACCCGGCGATGCCCCCATCCTGCAGATCAAGCCGCGGCACTATTTCCAGCAGGCGCTTTTCATCACCCTGCTCAACCCCAAGGCTATCGTGTTCTACATGGCTTTCTTCCCGCTGTTTGTCGATCCGGCCCAGCACCAGGGCCTGACCACATTTGCGGTCATGGCGGCAACGATTGCCGGTCTGACCTTTCTCTACGGTCTCACCTCGACCCTGCTGACCCACTTTCTGGCCGAACGCGTGCGCGCCAACCCGAAAATCACTAGCCTGCTGAACAAGCTGGCGGGTGTCTTTCTCATCGGCTTTGGCATCAAGCTGGCTGTTTCCAAATAATCCCGATCCCATAAAAAGAATCAGATGGCCAAAATTTTCTGTGTTGCAAACCAAAAGGGCGGGGTAGGCAAGACCACGACGACCGTGAACCTCGCGGCGGGTCTCGCCAAGGTTGCCCAGCGTGTGCTGATGATCGACCTGGACCCGCAAGGCAACGCCACCATGGGCTCGGGCGTGGACAAGCGCAAGCTGGAACTCACGGTGTATGACGTGCTGCTCGAATCCGCATCCATCGCCGAAGCGCGGGTGCGCAGCGAGAAGTGTGGCTATGACGTGCTGGGCGCCAACCGCGAGCTGGCCGGTGCCGAGGTCGAGCTGGTGGAGGTGGAGCGCCGCGAAAAGCGCCTGAAGCTCGCGCTGGAAGCAGTGGCCGCCGACTATGACTTCGTGCTGATCGACTGCCCGCCCTCGCTGAGCATGCTCACCCTCAACGGCCTGTGCTGCGCGCACGGCGTGATCGTGCCAATGCAGTGCGAGTACTTCGCGCTAGAGGGCCTTACCGACCTGGTCAACACTATCAAACAGGTGCACGCCAACCTCAACAAGGATCTGCAGATCATCGGCCTCTTGCGCGTGATGTTCGATCCGCGCATCACCCTGCAGCAGCAGGTGAGTGACCAGCTCAAGCAGCACTTCGCGGACAAGGTGTTCAACACCGTCATCCCGCGCAATGTGCGCCTGGCCGAAGCGCCCAGCTACGGCCTGCCCGGCGTGGTGTTCGATCCGTCCTCCAAGGGCGCACAGGCCTTTGTGACCTTTGCCGAAGAAATGGTCGAACGCATCCGCAAGATGTGACGCCAGCCGCATGAGCACCGACACCTTAAGCTATCAATTCAATAGCGCACTCCCTCTGCGACACCAGTGAAAGCGGCGAACGTCCTGATTCTTCCCGGCTGGCAGAACAGCGGCCCTGACCACTGGCAAAGCCGGTGGGAGCGTGCCCACGGCTACACCCGCGTCGAGCAGCACGACTGGATGCGGCCGCTGCGCGGCGACTGGAGCGCCCGGCTCGAAGACGTGCTGCTGTCCTGTGACGAGCCCGCCGTGCTGGTCGCCCACAGCCTGGGTTGCATGCTGACTGCTGCATGGGCCTCGCACTCCCGAAACACGCAGCGCGTCAAAGCCGCCTTGTTGGTGGCGCCGCCCGATGTGGAGCGTGACGATGTGCGCCAGATGCTACCGGGCTGGGCACCTGTGCCAATGCACAAACTGCCGTTTCCTGCCGTGGTGTTCTGCAGCAGCGACGACCCGTTCGGCGCACCCGACCGCGCCCGCCAGTTCGCCACCGCCTGGGGCGCCGAGCTGCACGACGTCGGTCCGCGCGGCCACCTGAATGCCGAGAGCGGCCTGGGCGACTGGCCCGAGGCGCATGAGCACCTGCAGCGATTGATGCGGGGCTGAGGCGTAAATGCGCTGGAGCCCTGGAACCCGACACACTTGAAAGACGAAAAGAAAACCATGGTCACCAAAAAACCCAAAGGACTGGGCCGCGGACTCGAAGCCCTGCTGGGCCCCAAGGTCAGCGAGAACACATCCGACGCGGACAACAACGCCAGCAGTCTCAACGGCCCGGGCCTGCCTGCTTCGCTGCGGCTGGTCGACATGGTGCCCGGCCAGTACCAGCCCCGCACCCGCATGGACGAGGGCGCGCTGTACGAGCTGGCCGAGTCCATCAAGGCGCAGGGCATCATGCAGCCCATCCTGGTGCGGCGGCTGAGCAAGGGCGCCAACGACGGCAAATACGAAATCATTGCCGGCGAGCGGCGCTTCCGGGCGGCCAAGATTGCGGGCCTGGACAGCGTGCCGGTGCTGGTGCGCGATGTGCCCGACGAAGCCGCCGCCGCGATGGCGCTGATTGAAAACATCCAGCGTGAAGACCTCAACCCGCTCGAAGAAGCCCAAGGCTTGCAACGCCTGATCAAGGAGTTTGGGCTCACTCACGAACTGGCAGCGCAGGCGGTAGGGCGCTCGCGCAGCGCGGCTTCCAACCTGCTGCGGCTGCTGAATCTGGCCGACCCGGTGCAGACCATGCTGATGGCTGGCGACCTCGACATGGGCCATGCCCGTGCGCTGCTGGGCCTGGACCGCGCCGCGCAGATCACCGCCGCCAACCAGATCGCCGCCAAGAAAATGTCGGTGCGCGAGGCGGAAAGCCTGGTCAAGAAACTCAGTGCCGAGTTCTCGCTGAAGCCGCAAAAAGCCGCCAAGGAAAAGTCGCGCGACACCCGCCGAGTCGAAGAAGAGCTGGCCGACCTGCTGATGGCCGAGGTCGAGGTGCGCGTGAAAAAGCAGGTCAAGCGCAACGGCCGCCGCGAAGACATGGGCGAGGTGGCGATCCAGTTCAGCTCGCTGGATGAACTCAACGGACTGATCGAGCGCCTGCGCGGCAACCGCTGAAGCCATGGTGTCGCCACTGCGGCGCCTGTGGGCTGCGGTCGTCAACGACCCGCTGCTGCTGATCCTGCTGGCGGCTCTGGCCGCGCTGCTGGTCTTCGCGCCAACGCCGGCGGGGGGCTTTCCGGCGGGCTATTTGCGGCTGGTGGACTGGCCAACGGTCGCTGCACTCACCGGCCTGCTGGCCCTGACGGTGGGGCTGGACGCCAGTGGCGGCCTGCACCGCCTCGGCGTGTGGCTGCTGCACTTCATGCACACCGAGCGCCGCACCGCCCTGTGTCTGGTGCTGGCGTCGGCAGCCCTGTCCACCGTGCTCACCAACGACGTGGCGTTGTTCGTGGTGGTGCCGCTCACGCTGGGCGTGTGCCGCATCACCGGGCTGCCGGCGACCAAACTGGTCATTTTTGAAGCGCTGGCGGTGAATGCCGGCTCGGCGCTCACGCCCATCGGCAACCCGCAGAACATTTTTCTGTGGCAGCTGTCGGGCAGTTCGTTTGCCGGTTTTGTGCAGCACATGCTGCCGCTGGTCGCGGTACTGATGGGGCTGCTGCTGGCGTTGACCTGGGTGGTGTTCCACGGCACCGCGCCGCTGGTGCGCAGCGACGATGCGCCGCCCGCGCTCGACCGCCCAGTCCTCATCACCTCGCTGCTGCTCTATGTGCCCTTTCTGATCGCCACCGATTTGCGCCAGGCGGGTTGGGCGGCAGCCGCGGTGCTGGGGGTGTTGGCGCTGCTGCGGCCGCGCCTGTTGTTGCGCCTGGACTGGGGCCTGCTGCTGGTGTTCGTGCTGATGTTCATCGACCTGCGGCTGCTGGCCGGGCTGGGCGCGGTGCGCGATGCCATCACTGCGCTGGACCTGTCGCAGCCGATGCGCCTCTACCTTGCCGGCATTGGCGCCTCGCAGCTCATCAGCAACGTGCCGGCCGCGATTGCGCTGGCGGAGTACTCTAACGACTGGCGTGTGCTGGCCTATGCCGTCAACGTCGGCGGCTTTGGCCTGATGGTCGGGTCACTGGCCAACCTGATTGCCTTGCGTATGGCAGGTGACCGCCGGGCATGGCTGGGCTTTCATTTCTATGCATTGCCATTTCTGGCGGCAGCCACCGCCGTGGGATGGTGGCTGCTGTTCTGACCTGAAACTGATGCGGTTGACCCGCGCCACCACTCAACGCTGCCCGATGGTGATGTCGCCAAACAGCTTGCTCAGGCCGCGCGGCTGCGAGCGCCAGTACTGCTTCGGCGCCTCCACCTGCGAATTGAGCTTGGCCGCCGCGTGCCAAGGCCAGCGCGGGTCAAACAGCATGCCACGCGCCAGCGCCACCATGTCGGCCTGACCATCCTGCAGAATCGCCTCGGCCTGCTCGGCTTCGGTGATCAGGCCCACGGCCATGGTTGGCAGTCCGACTTCTTTGCGCATGCGGTCGGCCAGCGGCACCTGGTAGTTGGGCTCCAGCGGAATCTTCTGCAGTGGCGACACGCCGCCGCTCGTCAAATGCACAAAGGAGCAGCCGCGCGCCTTCAGCGCCTGACCGAAGGCCACGCTTTGCTCGATGTCCCAGCCGCCCTCGACCCAGTCGGTGCCCGAGATGCGCACGCCCAGCGGAAAACCTTCCGGTAGCGCGGCACGCACCGCATCAAACACTTCGAGCGGGAAGCGCAGTCGGTTCTCCAGCGAGCCGCCGTAGGCATCGGTGCGGGTGTTCGACAGCGGCGAGAGGAACTGGTGCAGCAGGTAGCCGTGGGCCGCATGCAGCTCGATCAGGTTGAGGCCCAGGCGGTGCGCGCGCACGGCGGAATCCACAAAGGCCTTCACCACGCGTTGGAGGCCCGCATCATCCAGCGCCAGCGGCGGCGCTTCATGCGGCAGGTGCGGCAGGGCCGACGGTGCAACCGGCGTCCAGCCGCCTTCGCTGGCCAGAATCAGTTGCCCGCCTTCCCACGGCGCATGGCTGGAGCCCTTGCGGCCCGCGTGCGCGAGCTGGATGCCAATCGGCATGGACGAATACTTGCGAATGGCCTTGAGCACCTTGCCCAGCGCCGCCTCATTGGCATCCGACCACAGGCCCAGATCGCCCGGGGAGATGCGGCCGATGTCTTCCACGGCGGTGGCTTCCAGAATCAGCAGGCCCGCGCCCGACAGCGCCATGTGGCCGAGGTGGATCATGTGCCAGTCGCTGGCGTCGCCGTTGTCGGCAGAGTATTGGCACATCGGCGCGATCACGATGCGGTTGGGCAGGGTGAGGGGACCGATGGCGTAGGGGGAAAACAGCAGGCTCATGGGGACTTTCTGGAGGCAATGACGGGGCGGTCAACGGTGTTGTCGCCGAAAACTCAAACCCTCCGATCTTGCCAACAATCGGGCGTTTTGTCCTGCGGCGCTTCGGGGCCGGGCCGCATGCCCCGGTTGCAATGTAAGGCACCCTGTTTCAGGTACTATGAATGCATACGGCTTGCACCACGCTGCGCAGGACCGCCGCACCCCCAACCATGGCCAACTCCCGACTGATGCTGGTGGACAGCAACCACTACACCGCTTCCGTTCTGGTGGAAGACCTGCGGCGGCGCGGGCTGGGCTACATCGAATGGGTGGCCAGCACACTGGATTTGCCGAAGGGGCTGGAGGCTGGCGAGCCGGATGTGGTGGTCTTCAATTACCACTCCGACCAGCCCGACAGCCTGATCGTCTGCAGCACCATCAAGCTGATGGTGCCCCAGGCGGCCACCGTGGTCATCGCCTCGCCGGGCCCGGCGCTCAAGGCGGTGCGCCACTGGGCCAAACAGACCCAAAGTGTGGATGTGATCATTGAAAAGCCCCTGTCTGACGAACGTTTTTTCATCACCGTGACCGAGCTGCTGCGCGTCAAGGCCGCTTCCCGCGAAGTCAACACCCGTGTGGCACAGCTGGCGAATCTGGTGCCCGACGAGGCCCTGTCCCTGATGGAGGGCGACGCCGGCGACGAGGCCGAACTGTTTGAAGCCGCAGTGCTGTTCACCGACATCCGGGGTTCGTCGCAACTGATCCGCGACATGCCGCCGCAGGCCTTCTTTGAAAACCTCAACGCCTTGCTCAGCGCGCAGGCGGCGCTGGTGCGCAGTCACCAGGGCTCCGTCATTAAGTACACCGGCGATGGCGTGATGGCGGTCTTCCGCGGCATGGGCCGGTCGTATCTGGCGCTGCGTTGCGGCCTCGCACTGGCCGAGCTGAACGGCAAGCACCCGTTTCCGTTCGGCATCGGCGTCGCCCAGGGGCTGGTGCTGGCCGGCTTCATTGGCGATTCCAGCCAGGCCGGGCAGAAGCGCCAGTACGACGTGGTCGGCGCCACCGTGCATCTGGCGGCGCGCCTGTGCGAGATGGCCAACGGCGGCGAGGTGATTGCCACCCAGGCGCTGAACAAGGCTGCGCGTGTGAGCTCCCCGGCACCGAGGCCCATCACCGGCGTCAGGGTGCGGGGGTTCGACACCGAAACCGATTGCATTGCCTTCACGCCTGAAGGCACACCACCCACCTCTGAGGAGACATGACCATGAAGGAACAGTTTGACGCCGCCCAGATCAGCAAGGTGATTGACCAGGCGCTGGTGTACCAGTGCGCCTGCCCGGCGCAGGTGTGCCGCGCCATCTTTGAGTTGCGGGAGTTGTACGAATACCAGATGAACTGCGCCAACGATTCTGTCAATGACGCGCTGGTGCACCAGACCATTGCCGCCGCCACTGAAAAGTCGCACGAGCTGATGGAAGAGTGCCTGAAGAAAATCCTGGAGATCGAAGGTTGGGACCAGAGCACCTTCGCGATGCCCGAGGCGCTCAAGAAAAAACCGGCGAAGGCCCTCTAGCCATCGCCGTGGCGTGAAGCTATCGCTGCGTCAGGACAGCGAGAAGATCTTCCCCGGGTTCATGATGTTCTTCGGGTCCAGTGCGCGCTTGATGGTGCGCATCATCTCGACCGCGCCATCGCCGGTTTCGGTGACGAGGAAATCCATCTTGTGCAGGCCCACACCGTGTTCGCCGGTGCAGGTGCCTTCCAGGGCCAGCGCGCGGCTCACCAGCTTGTGGTTGAGTGCTTCGGCCACTTCGCGTTCTTTCGGAATGTCGGGGTCGATGAGGTAGCCGAAGTGGAAGTTGCCGTCGCCCACATGGCCGACCAGGAAGTAGGGCAGGCCGCTGGCGTCGACCTCAGCTACGGATTCGAGCAGGCAGTCAGCCAGGCGCGAGATGGGCACGCAGGTATCGGTGGAAATGGCGCGGCAGCCAGGCTTGGACTGGATGGCCGCGAAGTAGGCGTTGTGCCGCGCGGTCCAGAGCCGGGTGCGCTCTTCGGGTGTGCTGGCCCATTCAAAGGCGTTGCCACCGTGGCCGCTGGCGAGTTCCTGCACCAGCTCGGCCTGCTCCTTCACGCTGCTCGGCGAGCCGTGGAACTCCATCAGCAGCATGGGCTCTTCGCGCAGCGAGAGTTTGGAATGCGCATTGACCATGCGCACCGTGTTGTGGTCGATCAGCTCGACACGCGCAATCGGCACGCCCAGCTGGATGATCTCGATGGTGGTGCGCACGGCAGCCTCAATGCTCGGGAAGGAGCAGATGGCCGCCGAAATGGCTTCAGGCAGCGGATAGAGCTTGACGGTGACTTCGGTGATCACCCCCAGCGTGCCTTCGCTGCCGACCATCAGGCGCGTCAGGTCGTAGCCAGCGGAGGACTTCTTGGCGCGTGTGCCGGTGCGGATCACGCTGCCGTCGGCCGTGACGACTTCCAGCGCCAGCACGTTCTCGCGCATGGTGCCGTAGCGCACGGCGTTGGTGCCGCTGGCGCGCGTGGCGCTCATGCCGCCCAAGGTGGCGTCGGCACCGGGGTCAATCGGGAAGAAGAGGCCGGTGCTCTTGACCTCTTCATTGAGCTGCTTGCGCGTGACGCCCGGCTGCACGGTGACCGTCAGGTCTTCGGCATTGATGGACAGCACCTTGTTCATGCGGCTCACATCGATGCTGATGCCGCCCTGCACGGCGAGCAGGTGGCCTTCCAGCGAGGTGCCCACGCCGAAGGGAATCACCGGCACGTTGTACTGGCCCGCCAGCTTCACGGCATCGGCCACATCGGCGGTGCTTTCGGCAAACACCACGGCCGAAGGCGGCGGCGAGGCGAAGGACGATTCATCGCGCCCGTGCTGCTCGCGCACCACCAGGGCGGTCGAGCAGCGGTCGCCAAAGCGTGCCTTGAGCGCATCGATCAAGGCGGCTGGCGTTTCGCGCTGGTGGATTTCGGGAATCAGGTGCTGTGGCAGCGGTGCGTTCATGGGTGTCTCCGGGTGAAACCGCAGTTTACGCCGGGCCGTCACGCACCGCCACGGGGCGCTCCCCGCCCCAAACCTCAGACGCCGGCCGCCTTGCTGAACTCGTCGCGGGAAAGAAAGCTGTCCCTGTTGCCGTCGATCTGTTCGAAGCGGCTGGCGATTTCGGGGAAGCGCTCGGTTTCCTCGCGGCTGAGCTTGCCGTCCTTGTTGGTGTCGGCGCGGACAAAGGCGGCCGTGACCTCCCTGGCCCCGGTCTTGTTGGCCGGAATGGCGTCGGCGGCCTTGCCCGGGGTTGTGGCCGCTGGTGCTGTCATCGAGGGCGGGCTCATCGGGCTGGCGGGCGAGGGCGCGGTGGTCTGTGCCTGCACGGCAAGCGCGCTGCAGGCGAGGGCGGCGCCCAGCAACCATGTCAGTGTCGGTGCGGGGACCGGTGTGCGTTGAAGGGTGGACCTAGAATCAGAGTGGAACAAGATCATGTGGCTGTCCTGGAGAGTTGAAAGGACCGCCATTTCAGCGCAGAACACCGGTGCCAGCCAGCACTCTTGCAGGGTGTTTCTCCGCTCACAGGATGGCCGACAAGGACACATTTTCTTGCCCCGGGTAACCCGCGCCCGCCAATCACTCTTCAACCGCGCTTCAACCACACTTCAACCAGGTTCCACCATGGCCAACCGACTCTCTGAAATCGCAACCCGAACCGGCGACAACGGCACCACCGGTCTGGGCGACAACACGCGTGTTTCCAAGCACAGCCTGCGCGTGCACGCGATGGGCGATGTGGACGAGCTCAACTCCGGCATCGGTGTGCTGCTCTGCGAAGAGCTGCCTTCCGATGTGCGCGAACTGCTGGTCGAGGTGCAGCACCAGCTCTTCAATCTGGGTGGTGAGCTGTCGATTCCGGGCTTCGAGCTGCTCAAGCCCGAGGCGGTGGCGCAGCTCGACGACGCGCTGGCCCGCTACAACGCCACCCTACCGCGCCTGGCTGAGTTCATCCTGCCGGCAGGCTCGCGTGCGGCGGCGCTGGCGCATGTCTCGCGCACGGTGGCGCGCCGTGCCGAGCGCGCGGTGGTCGCACTCGGCATGGCCGAGGCCCTGCACGATGCACCGCGCCAGTACCTGAACCGCCTGAGCGACCTGCTGTTTGTGCTGGCGCGCGTGCTCAACCGCATGAACGGCGGTGACGACGTGTACTGGAAGAGCGAGCGCATGGCCCGCGGCGCGGCCAGCGAGTAAGGACAACGGGCGCCACGAAGGGCGGTCAGGTAAGCCTTAGCGCAGCGCAGCCCACTCCGACGGCAGGATGCGCGCCACCACGGTCCAGCGGGTGGTACCGGGGCGAATCACCACGGCTTCCCCTTCGGCCAGGTGCGGTGCACCGGCCACGGCGCGAAACGGAATGCCATGGCCCACCATCCAGCGGTTGGCGCCAGCCGGAACCGGCGTGGCCAGCAGGGTTTTGAGGCCCGGGTAGTCGTCGCCTTCGCGCTCGCGCAGCTCGGTGCGCGGCGTGGCGCGCGACAGCATCTGGCGCGCGGTTTCCAGTGTGCGGCAGAAGGGGCTGGCAAACACCTCGGTGACCGGCAGGCCCAGCCGCTTGACGTGCTGCCCGATGGCCCGCGCATCGGCGCGGCCCTGTTCATTGAGCGGCCGCTGGTTGGCGCAGTCGGCGTAGCCCTTCATGTTGGCGTCATTGCGCGAAAAATCGGTGGCGGTGTGGCGGAAGTAAATCACGTAGCCCCCGCCCTGCAGGGCTGCGGCCAGCTGCTGCGGCGCCATCCGGGCCGAAGGCTCCGGCGCCGACGACTCGGTGGAGGGAATGGCCGCGGGCTGCGCGTGGGCGGCTGCGGCCATCAGGCCAAGCGACAGCCACAGCAGCAGGCTGCGGCGCAGGGGGCGGGGATGAAGGGGTGTGAGGCGGGGGCTGAGGAATGAGGGCATCCGGCTCAGAGAGGCCGGCAGTGGCGAAGTTCCGCGCGACGGCAGAAACCCCCCCGAATGAGAAGCTGGCGCGGGCAGGCGCCCCCGACCGGCACCCGGCGCAGCTCAGCCCAGCTCAGCCACGAGGCTGCAGCACCGCCATCGTGATGCGCGCCACGCAGGTCAGCTCATTCGCGTCGTTGTGCAGCTCGATGGCCCACACCTGTGTGCTGCGCCCGATGTGCACCGGGCGCGTGGTGCCGGTGACCCAGCCGCGCGTGACGCCCTTCAGGTGGTTGGCATTGATGTCCTGGCCCACGGTGCGGTGACCCACTGGCGCCGCATGAGATGCGCCACACGAACCCAGGGTTTCGGCCAGAGCCACGGACACACCACCATGCAACAGGCCATAGGGCTGGATGGTGCGGCGGTCCACCGGCACGCGGGCCCGGATGAAGTCATCCCCGACTTCGAGGAACTCGATGCCCAGATGGGTCACGGCGGTTTGAGCGGTGTAGGCGGTCAGCAGTTCGACCGAGATGGGTTGTGTCCAGATGCGCATGGGTCTCTTTGAAGTCAGGAGAACGGGCGGGTTGTAACGACGTGTGCCGTGAAAGACGGCGTCTTTACATGACGGCGGGGCATCAAGGTTAATATATGTGGCGGTTTCGGCGGGCTTGGCTTCTTACCGAAGCTGACAATTGCGGGTTCCGACGATGTGCAACCCTTCAACCTCCTGAGGCCTGACGTGTCCCAACCTTCCCCTGCACCTTCCAATGACGCCAAAAAGAGCGCCACGCCACTGGAGCGTGCGCTCGACAAGAACGAGGCCGTGAAAGAAACGGTGGAGCAGTCAGCGGCCGAACTGGTGATCGTCAATGCCGTGCTGAACCAGGAACTCCCTGACCACGTCCAGACCGGCGATGTGGCGCAGGCGCTGCAGAAAACCAGCGAACTCGAAACCCGCATCCAGGATTCGGCCGAAGAGCTGCATCAGGTCAATGAAGCGCTCGCCCAGGAAATCGACGAGCGCACGCAGCTGGAAGGCAAGCTGGCCAAGACCGAAGCGGCCCTGGCCAAGGCCACCGGCAAGCCGGCGCCCTGATTCGCTGACCCGGCCGCTGTGCGGCAGGGGTTGCTCTTTTAGCGCTTGCGCCCCAACAGCGCCCACAGTAGGATCGCCCCGAAGGTCGCGGTGCCGATGCCGCCCAGCGCGAACTGACCGAACTTCAGCGTGAAGTCGCCGGTACCCAGCACCAGCGTGATGGCCGCCACCAGCAGGTTGCGGTTGTCCGAGAAATCAACCTTGTTGTCGACCCAGATCTTCGCGCCGGCCACGGCAATCAGGCCAAACACCACAATGCTCACGCCGCCCATCACCGGCAGCGGAATGGCCTGGATCAGTGCGCCGAACTTGGGGCTGAAGCCGAGCAGCAGCGCAATCGCACCGGCCACCACAAACACGGCAGTCGAATAAATCTTGGTCGCTGCCATCACGCCGATGTTTTCCGCGTAAGTGGTCACGCCCGTGCCGCCGGCACCGCCTGAGACCATGGTGGCCACGCCGTCGCCAATGAAGGCGCGCCCCATGTAGGTGTCCAAGTTCTGGCCGGTCATGGCTGTGACGGCCTTGATGTGGCCCAGGTTCTCGGCCACCAGAATGATGGCCACCGGCGCAATCAGCAGCATCGCGTTGGCTTCGAACACCGGCGCGGTGAAGGCAGGCATGCCCACCCAGGCTGCGCTGGCAATGCCCGAGAGGTCCAGCGGCTTGCCCAGCCCCAGCCCGTTGGTGAGCACGGCATAGATCACGCTGGCCACGATCAGGCCGACCAGAATCAGCAGGCGCTGCACCATGCCGCGCGTCATCACCGCCACCAGCGCCACGCTGACAAAGGTGACCAGCTGCATCCACGCGTCGAAGTTGCCGGCCGCCATGTTCTTGACTGGAATGCCGGCGAGGTTCAGGCCAATCACCGCCACCACCGAGCCGGTCACCACCGGTGGCATGAAGCGTTCGATCCAGCCGGTGCCGATCGCCTGCACCACCACGCCGATCAACGTGTAGAGCAGGCCGCAGGCGACGATGCCGCCCAGCGCCACGCCGAGGTTGGCGTTGGGGCCCTTGCCGGCGTAGGCAGTAGCGGCAATCACCACGCCGATGAAGGCAAAGCTCGAACCCAGATAACTGGGCACCTTGCCGCCCGTGATGACAAAGAAAATCAGCGTGCCGACGCCGCTCATCAGGATCGCGACGTTGGGGTCAAACCCCATCAGGATGGGCGCCAGCACTGTGGCGCCAAACATCGCGATGACGTGCTGGATGCCCATCACCGCGGTCTGCGGCCATGGCAGCCGTTCGTCCGGCCCGATCACGCCGCCCTGCTGCAGCACGTCGCTGCTTTTTTCTTTCCAGTTGAACATGCCCATGTGTGAATCCTCCCTTGGATGACTGTCTGTTGAGCCAATGCATTGGCCTCGCCATGGTAGTGCCAGTCGGGCGGGACCGGGGCATGCGCTGTTCAGGTGCGGGTCACAAAGGCGGTCACCGCCTGCAGCACAGCAGCGTCTTTCAAAAGGTGGCGGTGCCCCAGACCTTCGGTGGCAATCAGCTGCGAACCGGCGATGTGCCGCTGGTAGGCCTGACCATCCTCAAACGGATTGACGCTGTCGCCCCGGTCATGCACCACCAGCGTGGGCACATTCACGCGCGGGCCCACACTGGGCGGCTCGAACTGCGGCATCAGCACCGCCTCGCGTGCTTCCACCCGGCGCTGCATCGCCAGCCGCGTGGCTTCGCTCAGGCCAAACACGCGTGCGAACAGACGGGTGTATTCCAGTGGCGAGGCGGGCGGGGCCAGCAGCACCAGCCGGCGCGCCAGTGCGCCGCGGCTCAGCGCATAGGCGGCCGCATTGGCGCCCAGCGAATGGGCAATCACCGTCTCGACCGGCGTGCCTTCCTGCGCCAGCCGTGCGCAGGCGTAGTCCATGGCGCGGGCGAATTGCGGCAGGTTGCTCACCGCGCCATCGTTGCGGCCGTGGGCCGGCATTTCGAGGATCACCGTTCGCACCCCCTGCTGCTGCAGCGCGGTGGCCAGCGCCACCATCTGCCCGGCGTGGCCGCCCCATCCGTGCACCAGCAGGGCGATGGGGCCACCGGTTGCCGAGGTGGAGGGATCGTCGTGCTGGTACAGCGTCAGGCTGGCGTCTTCAAACGCCCAGCGCGTGATTTGCCAGGGGGCGCCCCAGACCCGGCGCCGGGTCAGCCAGCGGGGCGGCAGCGGTGTGCCGAACAGGCGTGCCGCCGCGCGCACCGCCAGTGCCGGCCACCACTGTTGTGCGGCCCGCAATCCCCATCGTGAAAACTGCATCAGGGCGCCGCCCTGGCTGCTGTAGAAGGCCGAAGTGGCCTCCAGAGTGCTGCGTGTCATCGTGATCTCCTTGTGCTGTGTTGGTGCGGCATGTTTGACGTGCCTTTGCCGTTTCAGTACCAGACACAGTCGTCATTGCTGCGCGGCAATTCGCGCATCGAGGCCAGCGCGGCCGCCACAGCCCGCATGCCCACGACGACGATGAATGCAAGGCCGATGGCCAAAATTGAGATTTCCATGATTTCCCTTCTTCGCACGCTCGTGCGAAATTAACTTGCCATTTGACGAACTTCTTCCTTGTTCTTTTCTTGCTTCCGGGTTTCCGGTGAATCGCCAGGCTGCGGCCTGATCTGCTGGCTGGGCGGTTACCTCCGCCTTTGTTTCAGCCTTTGTGTGGTGCCCGATAGCTTTGCAGCAGCCGCGCCCAGGTGCGGCCGGCGCGCTCGGCGGCGCGGTTGTCACGCAGGAAGCGGGCATCGTGCAGCATGCCCATCGCAAGGCTGTAGATTTCTCCGACCAGTTGTTCGGCATCGGTCTCTGCGCGCAGGTGCCCGGCATCGATGGCCTGCTGCACCGTGCGCCGCAGCGCCGCGCGCCAGGCGACGATGGCCGCATACAGCGTGTCGCGCAACTCGCCTTCCTTGTCGTCCAGCTCGAAGGCACCCGCAGTGTAGATGCAGCCCTGCCGCGCTTCCACATCCCGTGTGCGCGCAATCCAGCGCTGCACGATGGTGTCCAGCCGCGGCAAGCCCTTGGGTTGCTGCATGGCCGGCACAAACACGTCAGCCAGAAAGCGCCGGCCAAACTCGTCGATCACGGCCTTCTGCAAAGCCTCGCGCGAACCAACCCGCGAAAACACGCCGCTCTTGGAGAGGCCCACGCGGTCGGCCACCGCCTGCAGCGAAATCGCCTCCAGTCCCTCGGCCGCAGCCAGGTCCATGGCCGCACCGACGATGGCGGTGCGCGTCATTTCGCTTTTCTGGGTTTTGGCTTCGTGGAGGGAGTCCATGGCGGCGACTTTAGCACATGCGTGCGAAAATGCAAAGGGAGCGAATTTTGACGGGCTCCGTACGGGGAAAGTCCGGCTTCCTGCCACCGGCAGGGCGGTTAAGCTGCCCTCATGCCTGCGCCTTACATTCCCCAGATTCGCCTTTACCAGCAGTGGCTGAACACCCATCGTGGCCTGTCGTTCGGCAGCTACGACCAGCTGTGGCAATGGTCGGTCACTGACCTCGACGCGTTCTGGCAAAGCATCTGGGACTACTTCGAGCTGCAGTCCCCCACGCCGCACCGCGCGGTGTTGACGAACCGCACCATGCCCGGCGCCCGCTGGTTCGACGGCGCGCAGTTCAACTACGCGCGGCAGGTCTTCCGACATGTCGATGCCGCCCATGCGGCCGGCTTCCCGGCGCTGATCAGCCACAACGAAAAAACACTCGCCAACGGTGGCGTGCGCGAACTGAGCTGGCCGGCGCTGCGGCAGCAGGTGGCCTCGCTGGCTCTGCATCTGCAGGCCCAGGGGCTGCAGCCGGGCGACCGGGTCGCGGCCTATCTGCCCAACATTCCGGAAGCCATGGTCGCGTTTCTGGCGGTGGTCAGTCTGGGCGGGGTCTGGAGCATCTGCGCGCCAGACATGGGCACCCAGGCGGTGCTGGACCGCTTCAAGCAGATCGAACCGAAGATACTGATCGGCTGCGACGGTGTCACCTACGGCGGCCGCGACTTTGACCGCCGCGAAGTGATCGCCGAGCTGCATGCCGCGCTGCCCAGCGTGCAGCATGTGCTGCTCTACCGCAACCTCGACGCGAACCAATCCACGGCGCCGTACGCTGACTTCAGCACCGCCACGGCGCGCGACGACGAGCAGACGCGCACGTTCGAACCGGTGTGGCTGCCTTTCGAGCACCCGTTGTGGATTGTGTATTCCAGCGGCACCACCGGCCTGCCCAAGCCGATTGTTCATGGCCACGGCGGCACCGTCGTCGTCGCGCTGGCGCTCAAAACCCTGCACAACGACATCGGCTGCAGCTACCAACCCAACAGCTGGGGCGAGCGCTACCACTGGTACAGCTCCACCGGCTGGGTGATGTGGAACGCGCAGATGAGCGGGCTGCTCAACGGCACCACCTGCTGCATCTTCGACGGCAACCCTGGTGGCACCAAAGACAAGCCCGACTGGGCCACGCTGTGGCGCTTTGCCGCCGAACTGGGCGTGACCTTCTTCGGCGCGGGCGCTGCGTTCTTTGCCAACTGCCTGAAGGCCGGCGTGGGCTTCACGGCCTTGCCAGGGCTGAAGACAGTGCGGGCGTTGGGCACAACCGGGTCGCCGCTGTCGGCTGAAGCGCAGAACTGGGGTACCGAGCAATTCCGCACCCTGCGAGCTACACAGAGCGGCGACACACGCGCAGTGAAGGGCCGTCCCGAGCAAGCGACGACCCCCTCGGCGGGCAGGGAGTTACACGAAGAGAACGACCGTGGGGGCGATATCTGGTGGTGCAATATTTCGGGTGGCACCGACTTTGCGGGCGCGTTCATCGGCGGCAACCGCGAGCTACCCCTGGTGCCCGGCGAAATGCAATGCCGCCTGCTCGGCTGCGCGGTCTACGCGTGGGACGACAACGGCGACCCCGTGACCGACCAGGTCGGCGAGCTGGTGTGCACCGAGCCTCTGCCGTCGATGCCGCTGTACTTTTGGGGCGATGAAGGCAACAAGCGCTACCTCTCCAGCTACTTCGATATGTACCCCGGTGTCTGGCGCCATGGCGACTGGCTGAAGATCGGCGCCAACGGCGGCTGCATCATCTACGGCCGCAGCGACGCCACCATCAACCGGCACGGCCTGCGCATGGGCACCAGCGAGCTTTACAGCGCTGTCGAGTCCCTGCCCGAGGTGCTGGATTCGATGGTCGTTGATCTGGAATACCTGGGGCGCGACAGCTACATGCCGCTCTTTGTGGTGCTGCGTGAAGGCCAGGTGCTCGACGACGCCATGCGTAGCCGCATCAATAACGCCATCAAGACCGCACTGAGCCCGCGCTTCGTGCCGAACGACATCTTTCAGGTCGCCGAAGTGCCGCGCACCCTCACTGGCAAAAAGCAGGAGCTGCCGATCAAGAAACTGCTGCTCGGCCAGCCCATCGACAAGGTGGTGAACCGCGACGCCATGGCCAACCCTGGGTGTCTGGACTGGTACGTGGCCTTTGCGCAGAAGCGGCAGGCCAGCGCGCCCGCTTGAATTGAAGCGTGTCAGTCGGCAGCCGCCAGACTCGCCACCGCCGCCTGCACGCCACCGCGTCCCACCGGAATGCCCTGCACCTGCATCGCTGCTTCAATACCGGCAAGGCAACCGAGAATCATTGCCGGGTTCATGTCGCCCAGATGGCCGATGCGGAAGGTGCGGCCCGCCAGAGGCCCGAGGCCACCCGCTATCGCCACCTGAAAGCGCTCGCGCGCCACGGTGCGCAGCGCCTCTGGGTCCACACCAGGACTGACCGCGATGGTGGTCACCGACACCGAGCGCGCTTCGTGCACTTCAACGAACAGGCGGAGCGCGCCGCCCTCGCTCCACGCGTCCACCGCCGCATGCACGGCGCGCGCGATGCGCCGGTGCCGAGCCCACAATTCGTCCACCCCCTCGGCGAAGATCAAGCCAAAGGCAGCCTGCAAACCCATCAACAGGCTTTGCGGTGGCGTGCCGCAGAACTTGCGGTAACTCAGCGGGCTTTGCCTGCGCACCCAGTCCCAGTAAAAACGCGGCGCGGTGTTGCGCTTGGCCACTTCCATCGCTTTCGCATCGGCCGCCACAAAACCCAGGCCGGGCGGCACCATCAGCCCCTTTTGCGAGGCGCCCAGCACCACGTTGGCGCCCAGTGCGTCCATCGCAAACGGCGCCGCGCCCAGCGACGCCACCACGTCCACCACCAGCAGCGCCGGATGGCCCGCGTGGTCGATGGCGCGGCGCATCGCTTGCATGTCGCTGGTCATGCCGCTGGCGGTGTCGGTGTGCACGGCCAGCACCGCGACGATGCGGTGGGCGGTGTCGGCACGCAGCGCGGCTTCCACCGCGTCGCTGTCGATCGGGTGGCCTTCGCGCCATGGTGTACGAACCACGGTCACACCCATGGCCTCGGCCTGAATCGCCCAGGATTCGGAAAAGTGCCCGGTGCCGGGCACCAGCACCTGCTGGCCGGGCGCGGCGATGTTGGCAATTACGGCCTCCCACACGCCGTGGCCGTTAGCCGCATACAGAAACACGTCAGCCGCTTCGGTGTGCAGCAGGCGCTTGAGGCCGCGCTCGCAGGCCGCGATGATCGCATCGACCCGTGGGTCGGCGAGGTCCATCGGCTGCCGGTGCATGGCGTCCAGCACCTCATCGGGGATCCGGGTCGGGCCGGGGGAGTGCAGGAAGCGGTGACCGGGAATGCGTGGGGCTGGGTTCATCCGCAAAAATTATGCGCCAAGCGGACGGGGTCTGCTCAACGGGCTTATGGTGTTCACGATGCGGAAGGCGCGCGATTGACCAGCACAATGCCCACCGCCACCGTGGCCAGCGCCACCAGCAGCGTCGGCGTGACGGCCTCGCCCAGCCACAGCGCGCCGAACAGCAACGCAAACAGCGGCGTGAAAAACACGAACACCGAAATCTTGGTGGCCGGGTAGCGGCCCAGCATCCACATCCACGCCAGATAGCTGGCAAACGCGCCCACCACCGTCTGCAGCAGCAGCGAGGTGACGGCAAAGCCACTGAACTGCCAGACCCACACCTCGCCTAGCGCCAGCGACAGTGCAGGAAAGCACACCGCGCTGACCGCCAGCTGATAGAACAGCAGCTTTTCTGCCGATACCTTGGTCAGTGTCGAGGCGCGGATTACGACGGTGGTCAGGCCCCACAGCGCGCCGGCCAGCAGGGCCAGCAGGTCGCCACGCGCGGTGGAGGACTGCTCGCTGGTGAAGCCCTCACGCAGCGCAAAGGCCACCGCGACAAACGCGCACAGCAGGCCCACCCATTGCAGGCCGCGCAGGCGTTCGGACTTCACCCACAGCGGCACCAGCAGCGCCACCCAGAACGGCGAGGTGTACAGAAACACCGTGAGCCGCGACGCGGTGGTGTATTGCAGCCCCAGATAGATGCAGGCGAACTCGCTGCCAAACAGAGCACCGGCCAGTAGCCCGGCACGCAGCGAGCCGTCACGCTGCCACAGCGTAATGCCGCGCCACAGGCACCACAGCCACAGCAGCACCGTCGCCCCGATCAGTCGCAGGGACGCCTGGAACATCGGCGGCAGCTCGGCAATCGTGGCCTTGATCAGCACCTGCTGCAGCCCCCAGAACAGGCAGCAGCCCAGCAGCACGGTGATGGCGAAGGCGTCGAGTTGGGATTTGCGTGCGGTCATGCCGGGGCGGGGAAAGTCTGCCTGGCGCCTGATGGGCGCCAAGGGGCAACCAGAATCAGAGCGGGTGCTCGGTATAAAACTTCCCGCCGTGAAACAGCAAGGGCGCGGCACCGGGGCGGTGACTGCAACGCTCCACCTCGCCGACGAAGATCACGTGGTCGCCTTCTTCGTAGCGGCTGCGGTTGAAGCATTCAAAGCTGGCGGCGGCACCTTCGAGCAGCGGCGAGCCGGCGATACCATCGGTGAAGGCCACGCCCTCCCATCGGTCCTGGCGTTTGCCGGCAAAGCGCTCGGCCAGTTCTTTCTGGTCGGCTGCGAGGATGTTGATGGCGTAGTGGGAACCGGTGCTGAGCGCCGGCATGGAACCGGCGGCCTTCGACAGGCTCCACAGCACCAGCGGTGGGTCGAGCGAGACCGAGTTGAAGGAGTTGGCCGTCAGGCCGACCAGCTCGCCAGTGGCGGTGCGGGCGGTAACGATGGTCACGCCGGTGGCGAACATCGCTAGCGAGGCGCGGAATTCGCGCTGTGAAAAGCTGGGCTGGCTGGCTTGGCGGGGAGAAGACATAGGCAACTAATTTAACTGATGCCCCCCGCCCTGCGCTGGCGCAGGTCTTGCCCGCCCGGGTACGGCACCCCGACAGGCTCTAAACTTCGGGCGATGAACCGGTCCTTGCCAAGCTTTCTGGCCGCGGCGGCATTCTGGGGTGTGGCCAGCGCGCACGCCGCAACGCCTTGCGCGGAGTTCTCCACCCGCTTGCCGAACGTGAGCCGTGCGCTGTGCGATGCGGCTCAGCTGCAGGACTCGGGTGTCCGCTCGGTCAACGGTCGCCCGCTGTGGGTGCGCGATGTGGACCCGGGCCGTGCCTCCATGCGAATTCTGGTCACCGGTGCGATTCATGGCGACGAGCTGTCCTCGGCCGCAGTGGCGCTGCACTGGATCCGACTTGCCAGCCAGCCACCGCAGGATGCGCCGCAGACCATCCACTGGCGCTTTGTGCCGGCCCTCAACCCTGATGGCCTGCTGGCCCAGCCGCCGCGTCGCGTCAACGCCCGGGGCGTGGACCTGAACCGCAACTTCCCCACCCCCAACTGGGACCGCGACGCCAAAATCTACTGGGAAAAGCGCACCCGCAAGGACCCGCGCCGCTGGCCCGGGCCGCAGCCGCTGTCGGAGCCGGAGTCGCGCTACCTGCACGAGCAGATGCAGAGCTTCAAGCCGCAGCTGATTGTCAGCATCCATGCGCCGTATGGCGTGCTGGACTTCGACGGCCCTTCGGTGCCGCCTTCACGCCTGGGGCGTCTCTATCTGGACCAGGTGGGCATCTTCCCGGGCTCGCTGGGCAACTACGGCGGTGTGCACAAGGGGGTGCCTGTGGTCACCATCGAGCTGCCTAACTCCATGCGCACGCCGCTCGACAGCGAGATGCGCCAGATGTGGATCGACCTGCTGCGCTGGGTGCATGAGCGGCTGGGCGAGCGCCCCGGCAGCGTTCTTCGCTGACAGCCTTGCAGGACAGCGTCAGGCCGTCACGACCCGGCGCGGCGGGCGAGCGGCGGCCTTGCCGGAAAAGCCATAAAACCCGAAGTCCATGGCCGGCACCTCGCCGCTGATCAGCTCGGCCATGGCCTTGCCAGAGCCTGCGCCATGCGTCCAGCCCAGCGTGCCGTGGCCGGCGTTGACCCACAGGCCGCGCACCTTGGTCTTGCCGATGTAGGGAATGTTGGTCGGCGTGGCCGGGCGCAGGCCGGTCCAGAAGCGCGGGTTGCCGCCGTCGGGCTCCAGCCGCGTGTCGCAGACGCCGGGCAGCACCTGCTCGATGCGCTCGGCCAGCATGCGGCAGCGTGCCTGCGCGACCGGTGTGTCCAGCGACAGGTCGTAGCCGCCGACTTCAATCGTGCCGGCCACACGCAGCTCGTTACCCAGGCGGCTCATCGCGCACTTCACCTCGTCATCGATGGTGCTCACGTATGGCGCCAGTTCCGGCTTGAGCAGGCGGAAGGTGGCGCTGTAGCCCTTGCCCGGATAGATCGGCAGGTCCACACCCACCGTGCGCAGCAGCGGCGCGGTGTAAGAACCGCAGGCGGTGACGACTTCGTCAGCCTTCAGTGTCAGCGCAGGTGCCCGGTCCCCGTCGGGCTGCCGTGGGCGCACCACCACGGCCTCGATGGCGCCGCCACTCGTTTGCAGCTGCGTGATGTCGTGGCCATACAGAAAACGCGCGCCGCGGTCGGCGCAGCGCTGCGCCAGTGCCTGCGTGAACACGCGGGCGTCGCCGCTTTCGTCACTGGCGGTGTAGGTGCCGCCAACGATGCGGTGCGAAAAGGACCGGAACGCCGGTTCAATCTCCAGCAGCTCGGCGGTGCTGATCACGCGCCGCGCCACGCCGTATTTCTGCATCAGCCCGGCCGCCTCGCCAGCGGTCTCGAACGACTGCTGGTCGGTGTAATAGTGCGCAATGCCACGCTCCAGCCGGTGGTACTCAATGCCGGTGGCGGTCACCACCTCTTTCAGCGCCGCATGGCTGTAGGCGCCGAGCGCCACCAACTGCTGCACATTGCGCTCGAAAGCCGCGTCGTTGCACTGTGCCAGGAACTTGAGGCCCCAGCGCCATTGCTGCCAGCCCTCGCCGAGCGGCCACTGCGGGCGGAACAGCAGCGGCGCGTCGTTGCGGAACATCCATTTCAGCGCCTTGAGCGGCGCGTCCTTGTTGGCCCACGGCTCGCAGTAGCTGACAGAGATTTGTGCGGCATTGCCGAAGCTGGTTTCCATGGCCGCGTCGCTCTGGCGATCGACCACGGTGACTTCATGGCCACGCTCCAGCAGGTGCCAGGCCGTGCTGACACCGATGATTCCTGCGCCCAGGACGACAACTTTCATGCGCTCACCTTCATGCCCGGAAGTGTGAAGGAAGTTGCTTTCAATTAACAGTGAAATTAAACTCTCAGCCAAAACATCAGCCAGACTTATAAAAGGATGCGGCATGAGTACATTTGATCCGGATGCCCTGGAGTGCCTTGCGGCCATCGTGGAGGAGGGCGGTTTCGAACGCGCGGCGCAGCGCCTTTCGATCACCCAGTCGGCGGTGTCGCAGCGGCTGCGCGCGCTGGAGGCGCAGATCGGCACCGTGCTGATCGTGCGCAGCCGTCCGCTCAAGCCGACCTCGGCCGGGCAGTTGCTGCTCAAGCACACCAAGCAGCTGCGTCTGCTGCGCGCCGACCTCGAGCGCGACCTCAAGGAGCTGGCGCCCAGCTCGACCGGCGGCGCGCGCGAGGAAGAGCGCATTGCAATCGCCATCAATGCCGACAGCATCGCCACCTGGGCGCTGCCCGCGCTGACCGAGCTGGCCTGCCAGGGCCTGCCGCTGGAAATCATCCACGACGACCAGGACTTCACCCAGGAGTGGCTGCGCGAAGGCCATGTGGTGGGCTGCGTCACCACGCTCAAGCAGGCGCTGCGTGGTTGCAAGGTGACGTCGCTGGGGGCGATGAACTATGTCGCGGTGGCCCAGCCGAACTATGCGCAGAAGCACTGCCCCAAGGGGCTGAGCCCGCACAACTTCCGCGACATGCCCTTTATCGCCTTCAACCGCAAGGACGACGGCCAGACCGAATTTGTCAGCAAGGCCTTTGGCCTGAAGCGGGTGACGCTGAACCAGATGTTTGTGCCCAGCTCCGAAGGTCAGGTGCGCGCGGTGCTGGCCGGCTGGGGTGTGGCGGTGGTGGTGGAGCAGCTGGCCCGTGGCCTGATCGAGCAGGGGCAGCTGGTCAATATCGCGCCGGCCTACACCTTGCCGATCCAGCTCTACTGGCACTGCTGGAACCTCGAATCGGAGGTGCTGGATGCGCTGACCGAGGCGCTCAAGCAGGCCTCAGCCCGCTCACTGGTGGCGTGATTCTGGCCGTGTGAAGGCCCCGCCCGACACCCGCTGGTGCCGACACTGACGAATGGCTGACGGGCGGCCGACAAGAGGTCCGTCCGGGGCAGGGTCTCAAGACAAACCCTCTATGTAAGGGGATGTAACGTCCCTAACCTTGGAGGTTCAGGAGACAACACCATGAACGAGACAAATTGCCCCGCAAGGCTTTCGCGGCGCCTTGCCGGCGCCATTCTTTTTGCCCTGGCCGCTGGCCAGGCCTTCGCACAGTCGGCACCGACACCGGCGCCGGCGCCGGCCAACACCGTGAAGATCGGCGTCATCGGCCCCTTCACCGGCGCCTCGGCGGACTTCGGCGTGCCCATGCTCAACGGCATCCAGCTGGCGGTGGACGAGATCAACGCCGTGGGTGGCTACCTCGGGCGCAAGATCGAGATCGTGCGCCGTGACGACAAGGCCGACCCCGATGTGGGCCTGAAGATGTCGCAGGAGCTGGTGGCTGAAAAAGTGCTTGCCACCGTGGGCTTTTGCAACACCGGTGTGGCGGCCAAGTCGCTGGACGTGTTCCAGACCAACAAGGTGCCGCTGATCATTCCGTGCTCCACCGGCTCGCCGCTGACGGCCAAGTTTCCAGCCCCCGAGAGCTACATCTTCCGCACCTCGGCCAAGGACGCGATCCAGGCGCCGTTCGTGGTGGATGACATCCTCAAGCGCGGCTGGAACAAGGTGGCGGTGTTTGCCGACACCTCGGGCTACGGCGAGGCCGGGCTCAAGGACGTCGAGAAGGCGATGGAAGCCAAGGGACAAAAGCCGGTGTACATCGCGCGCTTTCCGCTGGGCGTGAAGGACCTGACCGAGGAGCTGAAAGCCGCCAAGGCGGCCGGCGCCAATGTGGTCTTCAGCTACACCGTGGGCCCGGAGAACGCCGTGATCGCCCGCGGCCGCCAGTCGCTGGGCTGGAAGGTGCCGCAGGTCGGCGGATGGCCGCTGTCTTTCCCCTTCTTCATTGAAGGCGGCAAGGAAGCCGCCGACGGCGCGTTGATGGCGCAGACCTTCATCGCCGAGCCCAGCAACGAGCGCCGCGCGTCCTTCCTCACCGCCTATGCGCGCAAGTACCAGGTCAAGCGGATTCCCGTGCCGATGGCCGCCGCGCAGGGCTACGACGCCGTCTATCTGCTGGTCTACGCGCTGCTGGGCATCCGCGACGGCAACCTCACCGGCCCGTCCGTCAAGACCGCCCTGGAGAGCAAGAACCGCACGTACTACGGCGTGGTGGCCACCTATGACCAGCCCTTCAGTGCGAACGACAAGGACGCCATCACCCAGAACATGCTGGTGATGGGCATGGTGAAAAACGGCGGCGTGACCTTTGCCTATCCGGAAGACGCCAAGCGCAATCTTTTTGTGCAGCGCAAGCAGTAGCTGTAGCGCCAGAGGAAAAAACTGACGCGGGGCTGCACGCAGGCATGCCGCTGGCTCCCGCGTGCGGGGTGCTTTTAGTCTTCCTTGCCCGCCCGCCCGGACTGTTCTTGCCTGACAATTTGTTGCATGATGAACGCTGATCCCTGATCGCGTGAAAAGGAACAACTTGATGCAGGCTTGGTGGGGGCTTCGTTCGCGCCTGGCGCTGTTGGTGCTGGCTGCCTTGCTGCCGGTGTTCGGCCTGCTCGTCTATTCGACAGCGCAGAACCGCGCGGCCGAGCTGGAGCTGGCGCGCAACAACCTGCGCTCGGAGGTGCGGCTGGCCGCTGTCTACCAGCAGCGACTGGTGGACAAGGTCGGGCAGTTGCTGCGCGACATGGCCAGCGGGCCATCGATCCGCAACACCACCATCCGCCTGTGCGTTCCCTACCTGCAGAACCTGAGGGCGCAAGACCCCGCCTATGCCAACCTCGGCGTGGTGGGCCTGAACGGCCGCGTCACCTGCCAGGCGGTAGATCCTTCGGGCAGCGTTTATCTGGGGGACCGGTATTTCTTCAAGCAGATCGTCGCGGGCGCCAAGTTCGCGGTGGGTGAGTACGCCGTCGGCCGCAGCAGCGGCCGGCCCGGTGTGGGTTTTGGCATATCCGTCCAGGGCGATGACGGTCAGCTCAACGGCGTGGCATTTGCGATGCTCGACATCTCCGCGATTCGCCAGGCGGTCGAAAGCCAGCCCCTGCTGCCCGGTGCCCAGCTGCGCGTTCTGGACCGCAGCGCCCGGGTGCTGGCCTCGCGCCCGGCAGTGCCCTCGGCGGTGGGCCAACCAGACAGCGACGCCGTCGTGGTGCAGGCGGTGCGGGCCAAACGGCAGGGGCTCTGGCAAACGCCAGATGCCCAGGGCGTGGAGCAGGTGTACGCGGTGGAGCCGGTGGGCGGCGATGCGGGCAACCAGCTGTTTGTGGCGATCAGCGTGCCTCGCTCTGCCCTGACGGCAAGTGCGGATCAGGCGTTGCGCTTTGACCTGATCGTGCTGCTCGCCGTGACCGCCCTGGGCATGGCCTGCGCCTGGTGGGCTGGCGGCCGGCTGGTGGTCAAACCCGCGAGGGTGATTGCGCGGCAGGCCGATGCCCTGGCCGATGGCGAGCTGTCTGCCCGCATCCCGGCGAATTTTGCCGGGGCCGGCGAGCTGGGCGCCATCGCGCAGACCTTCAACCACATGGCCGAGTCGCTTCAGACCAAGCGCGCCGAGCTGGAGAATGTGTTGAGCCACGTCGGCGAAGAGCATTCGCGGCTGGAACTCATCATCAACAGCATGAGCGAAGGCCTGATCGCCGTCGATCTGGAGGGGCGTTTTCTGCTGTGCAACGAGGCGACCGAACGCTTCTATCCGGCGGTACCAGACGACGGACTGCTCAGCACCTGGCGTCAGACCCACCAGCTGCTGCGGCTAGACGGCAAGACGCCCTATCCGCACGAGGAGCTGCCCCTGAGCCGCGCGCTGCGCGGCGAGCAGGTAAGCAACTGGGACGTGATGCTGCGCGTCCCCGGCCAGCGCGACCGCATCCTGCGCATGAACGCGCAGCCGCTGCGCGACCCGCAGGGCCAGCTGGTCGGTGGCCTGGCGGTGTTTGGTGACATCACCGAGCGCAAGGCCACCGAAGATTTCGTGATGGCGCAGGAGCAGGTGCTGGAGCTGATCGCCACCGGTGTGGCGCTGCCGCATTCGCTCGAAGCCGTGGTGCGCCTGATCGAGTCGGCCGCGCCCCAGAGCCTGTGCACGGTGCTGCTGGTGGAGGGGGGGCGGTTGCGGCACTGCGCGTCGGTGCGCATGCCGGCGGCATTTGGCCATGTCATCAATGACATGCCGATTGGCCCTGAGGCGGGCGCCTGCGGCACGGCCGCCTTCCGAAAAAAAACCGTGATCGTCGAAAACATCCAGACCGACCCGCTGATGAAGGACTATCTGGCGGTGGCCGAAACCTACCAGCTGCGCGCCTGCTGGTCTGCACCGGTGCTGTCGCAGACAGGCGAGGTCATGGCCACCTTCGCGATCTACCACCCCGAGCCGTGCAAGCCGAGCGCCCGCGACATGGCGCTGCTGGAGACGGCGGTGCGCCTGGCCCGCATCGCGCTGGAGAAAGAGCACGCCGAGGCCGCGCTGCTGGGCAGTGAGAAGCGCTTCCGCGAGCTGGCGGAAAACATCGAAGACGTGTTCTACAACCGCGACATTCACGGCAGCCGCATGGCCTATGTGAGCCCGGCCTACGCCACCATATGGGGCCGAAGCTGCGAGAGCCTGTACGCCGAGCCGCGTTCATACATCGACAGCGTTCACCCGGATGACCGGCATCTGCTGGAAATGGCCGACGAGGTGAATTTGCGGGGCGAGGTGTCGGACGCCGAATACCGGGTGCTGCGTCCCGACGGCAGCGTGCGCTGGGTGCATGACCACACCTATCCGGTGCTCGGGTCGTCTGGTCGGATCGAGCGCGTCGTAGGCACCGCGCGTGACATCACCGAGCGCAAGCTGGCCGACCTGGCGCTGGCCCGCTCCAAGCGGGCGCTGCAGATGCTCAGCGAGTGCAACCGGGCCCTGACGCGCATGGAAGAAGAGCCCGCGCTGCTCGGCGAGATCTGCCGGCTGGCTGTGGAGGTCGGCGGCTACCGCATGGCCTGGGTCGGCTATGCGATGGATGACGAGGCCCGCAGCATCCAGCCCATGGCCCATGCCGGGCACGAAGACGGCTACCTTGCGGCCACGCCACTGAGCTGGGCGGAGTTGACGCCCGGCGGCCTCGGCCCCGCAGGGCAGTGCATCCGCACCGGGCAGCCCAAGCTGAGCGGCGACATCGCCAGCGCAGACAACAGTTTCTACAGTGGCGCGCAGGCCCTGCCGCGCGGCTACCGCAGTGCGATTTTTCTGCCCCTGCGCAACGCCCGGCGCAGCTTTGGCCTGCTGGGCCTGTATGCGGCCGAGCCCCAGCAGTTTGCCGATGAAGAGGTCGGGCTGCTGCAGGAGCTGGCCGACAACCTGGCCTTCGGTCTGGCGGCCCTGCAGTCGCGCCAGGAGCGTGCCCGCATCGAGGCTGCCGTGTTCAAGATGGCGGCCGGCGTGTCGGCCAGCGGCGGCGACGTGTTCTTCCAGGAGCTGGCGCAGAACATGACCGATGCGCTGGGTGCCGATGCCGGCTTTGTGGCCCGTCTGCTGCCGGGTGAACCACTGCGGGCCCGCACCGTGGCGGGCACGGTCGATGGCCAGCCGGTGGCCGGGTTCGACTATGTGGTGACCGATTCGCCGTGCGCCGGGCTGCTCACATCGGACAGCGTCATCATCACCAGCGACCTGGCTTGCGTCGCCCCGAACTCGCTGGCCGTCACCTCGCTCAATGCATCGGCGTACGCGGGCTACTGCCTGAAGGACGCCAAAGGCAAGCCGGTGGGCATGGTCTTCGTGCTGTTCCGCAAGCCTCTGGAGAAGACCAGCATCATGGAATACACCATGAAGGTGTTTGCCTCCCGCGCCGCTGCCGAGCTGGAGCGGCTGGAGGTCGACAACCAGCTGCGCGCGCAGGCTTCGCTGCTGGACCGCGCGCAGGACGCCATTATGGTGCGGCAGCTGGACCGCACCATCAGCTACTGGAACAAGGGCGCCGAGCGCCTGTACGGCTGGACCGCCGAAGAGGTGATCGGCAAGACCATGGTCACCGAGATGTACCGCGACCCGCGACTGCTGGAGGCCACCATGGCCAAGACCATTGCCAACAACGGCGACTGGTCTGGCGAGCTGGAGCAGCGGGCGCGCGACGGCAAGGCGGTGCTGGTGGAAGCCCGCTGGACCGTGGTGCGCAATGCCGAGGGGCAGGTCACCGGGGTGCTGGGCATCAACACCGACATCCGCGAACGGCACCGTGCGCGCGATGAAATCCTGCGCCTCAACGCCAGCCTGGAAGAGCGGGTGCAAAAGCGCACCGCACAGCTGGAGTTTGCCAACAAGCAGCTGGAGGCCTATTCGTATTCCGTCTCGCACGACCTGCGCACGCCGCTGAGCGCGATTGACGGCTTCAGCAACCTGCTGGAGCGCACCCTGGAGAAAACCGCCGATGACCCGGTCACCCAGCGCGGGCGCCACTACCTGGCGCGCATCCGCGCTGGTGTGTCACAGATGGGTGAGTTGATCGACGCCATGCTGGCACTGGCCCAAGTGTCGCGCTCCACCTTGCGCTGGGAAGAGGTGGACCTGAGCGCCATCGCCAGGGACTTGCTCGACGGCTACCAGGAGCGCCAGCCACGCCCCGGCGCGGTGTTGCAGGTCACGCCGGGGCTGGTGGCCAATGGCGACCCGCGCCTGCTCAAGCAGGTGCTGGAGAACCTGCTAGGCAACGCGTGGAAGTTCAGCGGCAAGAAAGACCACACTGAAATCACCTTCGGGCAGAACCTGTCGGTGGACGGTGAAAAGGTGTTCTTCGTGCGCGACAACGGTGCCGGTTTCGACATGACGTATTACGAGAAGCTGTTCGGGCCGTTCCAGCGCCTGCACGGCGTGTCGGAGTTTGCCGGCACTGGCATCGGGTTGGCCACCGTGCAGCGCATTGTGGCCCGTCACGGCGGGCGGGTCTGGGCCGAGGCGGCTGTGGATCAGGGCGCGACTTTTTACTTCACACTGGGCGTGGCCACGCTGTAGCGAGCTGTCATCCAGCCCAGTGGGCCCCAGCAGGGTCTACAGGCTGTGCCCCTGCAGCGTCTCGCGCAGGTTCTGCGCCTTGTCTGCATCGAAGGGCCCGCTGGCGCGCGCCAGCACCTCACCGTCGCGGTTGACCACCACCACATGGGCCTTTTCGGTACCACCCAGACCGGCGGCGCGCACAAAGTGGGCCCGGTCGGTGAACACCGGCACCAGCCGGGCGCGCTCGGCGTCGGCCACATAGTGCTGGCGCAGCCGCGCTTCAAAGGCTTGGCGGCCGGTTTCGCTGCCGGGGTCGGCAATCACCGGCATGCGCACCCAGGCGATGGACGGGTTGTGGCGCAGGCCGAGGCCCTCCACCCAGCTGTCGGCGGCAGGCCGCTGGCTGCGTTCGAAGGTGATCACGGCAAGGGTTCTGTCGGCGGGCAAACCGCCGGGCACGGCGACGGGCTGCTGCATCAGCGTTTGCGTCATGAAGGCAGGCATGCGCCCCATCACCAGAGTGTCGTGAGGGCTGTGGGCCGCCATGACCAGTGTGAGGGCAGCGGCCATCAACCAGGCGCCGACATAAGTCGCATTACTTTTCATGGTCTTCTCCCGTGACGGCGCATGCACCAGCGGTGCAATGGGTCGTCTGGGCAAGATACAGGCAAAGCCCGACCGGCTCCAGCGCAAGGTGGTGACGATCGGTGAACAAGTGATGCAAATTGTGAGCATCGCCGGGCGCTGCGGAGTATCGGTTCAACAGCTTTAACAGGTTCAGTCGGTTCAGATTGTGTGCACCAGAGTCACAAAAAAAAGGGTGCGTTTGCAGTTTGTACTGGTGCGGCATCTTTTGCCTAGAATACGACGATGGTCACCAAACACATTTCGGCAGCGCCTGCGGGCGAGCCGGCCAAGGTTTCATTCAAGGCGCAGATGCTGCAGGTGCGGGAGGACGCCATTGTTCAGGCGGCCAACCGCCTGCTGGCCGAAAAGGGCTTCGACCTGATGACGGTGGACCAGGTGGCCGCCGATGTCGGCATTGCCAAGGCCAGTCTTTACAAGCACTTTCCGAGCAAGGAAGACCTGGCCGCTGCCGCCATGGTGCGTGTGCTCGGCCAGGCGCGTGCATTTCTGGCGGGTTTGCCCGAGGCCGCGCCGCTGACGCAGCTCAAGGCGGTGGCCCGCTGGATGATGGAGATGCAGCTGGCCGGCGACATGCCTTCGCTGCCCAGCCAGAACTCCTCGCTGCGGGCTGCGCTGATGGGCAACAAGGCCTATCTGGACGGGCTGGTCCAGATCAGCGACACCATCGGCGGCTGGATCGAGCAGGCGCAGAAGTCGGGTGAGCTCAACCCCGCCTTGCCGCCCATGCTGGTGCTTTACACGCTGTATGCCCGCGCCTGCGACCCGGTGCTGGAGTTCATGCGCGCCGGCGGTCAGCACAGCGACACCGAGATCATCGACCTGGTGCTGGCCACCTGCTTCGACGGCCTCAGCTCGCGCTGAGTTGAGCGCTGGCGGCGCGACTGCTCCGTGTGTTGATTAACAAGGAAGGCCTGAAGCCCTCCTGCTCCCCTTTGCGCGCATAGCCCAGCGGGTTGGCGACCACGCGGCAGCCGCTTTTCACATAGTCCACCGGGCAATGCAGGTGCCCGTGCAGCCACACATCAGCCAACGGCAGCAGCTCGTCGAGTGCGTTGCAGAAGCCTGCCGTGCCCGCCACCAGACCGTAGCGTGGGTCTGCGCTGAGCAGGCTGGGCGCGAAGTGGGTGATCACCACAGTGGGCCCGTCAAACGGTTCGGCCAGCGCGTCCCGCAGCCAGGTCTGGCAAATCAAGGCCTGCTCCCGCACATCGGCGGCCAGCAGCGGCTGGCCGTCACGGAAAGCGTGGTTCTTGCTCAGATAGAAATTGGCGGCGCGAAAGGCTTTCTCGCGTGCAGCCATGCGGCCACCCACCGGGGCCAGGTCGAGCAGGGCGTCAAAGTCGGACCACAGCGTGGTGCCGACAAAGCGCACGCCTTGCAGCACATGGCTTTCGCGTTCCAGCCAGAGCAGCCCCAACCGCTCGCAGGTTTCGCGCAGGCGTTCGTGCGTGGTGTCGAAATCCAGCCCGTCGTATTCATGGTTGCCCGGCACAAACAGCACCGGTGTGGGCCAGCTCGCGCCACCCTGGCTGACGGGCAGGGGTGAAAAGCGCCGCAGACCGAAGTCGGGAATGTCCAGCGCCAGCAGCTGCGAGCCCGGCTGGTAGGAGCCTATGTCACCCGCCAGTACCAGCAGGTCCGCACCGGGCTGGGGCGCGGCCTGAAAGTGCGGGTTGGATTCGAGGTGGAGGTCGGACAGGAGCTGGATGTTCACGCCTTGATTGTGCGTGAAGCGGCTCTTGCGCGGGTCTATGTCGGCTCAGGCCAGCGGCGCCATGACCTTCACCGTGAAGGTGGTGCCCACGCCCGGCTTGCTCTGCACGTCCACTGTGCCGTGGTGCAGGTCGATGCATTCCTTGACGATGTGCAAGCCGATGCCGGTGCCGGAGATGTTGCCGACATTGGTGCCACGGTGAAAGCTGCCAAAGAGGCGTGGCAGGTCGGCCTCGGGAATGCCGATGCCGCGGTCGCTGATGCGCAGCAGGATGTGCTCGCCCACGCCGCTGGCGGCAAACTCCACCTGTGTGTCGGGGTCGGAGTATTTCAGCGCATTGCCCAGCAGGTTGACCACGATGTGGCGCAGCAGCGTCTGGTCGGCCATGCGCGGGGTGTCCAGCCCGTCGCAGGTCATCGAGATGCGGGCGGCCTGCGGGTTGCCGTGTTCCAGCTCGGCCATCACGCGCACCAGCCAGTCCGGCATCAACAGGGGCGCGGCTTCAAAGCTGAAAGTGCCCAGCTCCAGGCGGCTGGTCAGCAGCACCTGGTCGACCATGCCGTTCATGCGGGCCACGGCGGTCTTGATCTGGTCCAGCAGCTCGCGGCGCTCTTCGGCCGGAAAGCTCGCGCCGTAGGCATCGAGCAGCTCAACCGACGACAAAATGGCCGCCAGCGGCGTGCGGAACTCGTGCGAGGTGACCGCCACAAAGCGCGACTTCAGCTCCGACAGCTCGCGCTCGTGAGCCAGCGCCTTGCGCATGTCGTCTTCGGTTCGCCGCTTGTCTGTGACGTCGGTCAGGAAGTTCAGCGTGGCGGGCGTGCCTTCCCACTCGAACACCACCGCGCTGATCTCCAGCCAGCGGGTGTCGCAGTTGTCGTGCTGCACCCGGAACTGGTAGTGGTTCTCGACCACCTCGCCGCGTAGGCGCCGCAGGTGGTTCCCCATCACCCACTCCCGGTCGTCGGGGTGGATGAAGTCGATGAAGGGCCGCGAGCGGGCGGTTTCCTCGTCGAGCGATGTGAGCGCCAGCGCCCGCGGGTTGGCATACAGGATGCGGCCTGCAGCGGTGACCAGAATGCCCTCGCTGACGTTCTCGACCACCGCGCGGTACTTGGCCTCGGAGTCGGTCCGGCGGCCAATCTCCACCCGCAACTGCTTGGAGGTGTCGAGCTGCCAGGTGACATTGGTGGCCAGATGGATGATGCGCATCAGCTGGCCGGAGGCGCTGAAGATCGGCAGCGCGCGCTGGCTAAGTCGCGCCACTTCGCCCGTCGGGCGGTGGACCCGGTACTCCATCAGCTGTTTGCGTGGGCTGGTCTGCAGGCGGCGCACCTCGCTGCGGTCGGCTGGATCGACCTGCTCCAGCCAGGTCCACGGCCGTTCGCCGAGCGAGTCGGCCGAGACGCCCCAGAAGGCCTCGAACACCGGGTTGGTGTAGGTGATGCGACCGGAGTGCGGGTCCCACGACCAGAGCATCGCGTCGATGTTGGCCGCAATCTGCTTGAGCACGGCCTCGCCGGGCAGCGCCAGCGTTTGCGGGGGTGGCGTCATGGTGTCAGAAGGGGTCGCAGCCATCGCGAGAGCATAACTGCGGCGCAGGGGCCGGAATCATCCGGCCCGCCGGCAGCGGATGCGAGGATCGGGTCGCCTGATGTCTTTTATGCATAACTATCGGCCCAGCATGGCTTGAAAACCTAGGGAAAACCCTTAATCTTGAGTCATCGCCACTTTTCACCCCTTGCCGGGTGAGCTTTTCATGTTCCATTTGATTGCCCGTCTCGCCGCCTTCATCCCTTCGAATTTCAAGCGCCTGCCCGTGGCAGCGCCCCTGCAGGGCGTGGCCCAGCAGCTGATGGAGCGCGCCGAGGCCCGCGCCGGCCGCAACCCGCGCCAGGCCCGGGAACTGCGCCGCGCTGCCTACGCCTACCTCAGCGTCATTCGCTGACGCCATCGGCAGCCACCGCAGCCAGCGCAGGCTGCGCGGCAGCCATCTCCAGGGTCAGCGCCGTCAGGCTGCTGGTGCAGCGGTCGTCGGCGCTGGCCAGCTGATCGCCCAGCTGCGCCCACAGGCCAGCCGCCAGTGAGACTTCCATCTCCGCCGCGTGCCGCGCCAGCGAGCGCATGCCCAGCGTGCCCGCCGTGCCCTTGAGCTGGTGCGCCAGCCGGCCGGCGGCATCGGCGTCCTGCACCTGTGCGGCCGCCCGCAATTCATCAAGCAGCTTGCTGGTTTTGGGTCCGAAACTGCCGATCAGCTGGGCCATCAGCTTGCCGCTTGGGTCCAGCGATATCAGGCTGTGCACCTGCTTGAGGTCCAGCAGGTCATGGCCGCCAGTCGGTGCGGCGGCGGGCGCGGAGGGCTCCGGCGTGGGCTCGTCCAGAGGCGCAGCAGCCGCGCGGCCTGCCGTGCCGGCGATGCGTTGGCCGAAATACACCAGCTTCTCGCGCAGGGCTTCGGCCGTGACCGGCTTGACGATGTAGTCGTCCATGCCGGCTTCGAGCGCCGCGTCGATGTCTTCACGGATCGCGTGCGCGCTCATGCCGACGATCCGCGGAATGCCGCCAAAGGGGCGGTTCTTCACCAGAATGCGGGTGGCTTCCATGCCGTCGAGTTCGGGCATCTGGATGTCCATCAGCACCAGGTCGTAGGGCTGCCGGCGCACCGCATCCACGGCTTCCAGCCCGTTGGCGGCGACGTCAGCGCGGTAGCCAAAGCCCTTGAGCATCTGGATCGCCACCTTGCGGTTGATCTCGTTGTCTTCGGCCAGCAGGATGCGCTGCGGGTAACGCTGCGCCAGGGTGGCATCAAACTGCCGGCCCTTGAGCACCGGCGCAGCGGCAGCCGTGCCGCGTTCGGCCAGCGCCTCGATGAAACCCTGGGCCAGCACCGACACGCGGGCCGGCTTGATCACCACCGCGTCGAACAGGCCGGCGTCTTCGCTGGCCGGCATACCGGCGCCGGAAAGCAGCAGCATCGGCAGGCGTGCCCCTGCTGCGCCGGGCGCTTCACCCGACGTTTTGCCGGGCGGCATTGCGCGTACCGCCCGCGCCAGCGCCAGCCCGTCCATGCCAGGCATGGTGAGGTCGGTGACCAGCAGATCGCAGGGCGTTCCGGATGTGAGTTGCGCAAGCGCTTCGGCGCCCGAACCCACGGCAATGATCGCCATGTCCCAGCGGCGGGCCAGCTGGCACAGCCACTGCAGGCAGGCCGGGTTGTCGTCCACCACCATCACGCGTTTCTTGGCGAGCTGGTTCAGCGCCAGCGGGGGCGGGGCGTTCATGGCCATGGCCGGTGCGGTCGGCAGCGTGAAATAAAAGCGCGTGCCCTGGCCCTCTTCGCTTTCCACCCACATGCTGCCCTTCATCGCTTCCACCAGGCGCTGGGAGATGACCAGCCCCAGCCCGGTACCGCCGTATTTGCGCGAGGTGCTGGAGTCGGCCTGCGAAAACGCCTGGAACAGACGTGGCAGCTTGTCGGCCGGGATACCAATACCGGTGTCGCGCACGCAGAACTCCAGCTGCAGCGGTGGGCATTGGCCCGCTGTGTCGGCGGGCACCTGGCGCACACTCACCTGCACCGTGCCCCGGTCGGTGAACTTCACCGCGTTGGAAATCAGGTTGACCAGCACCTGGCGCAGGCGGGCGTAGTCGCCTTCAATCCACGGCGGAATGTCGGCGGCCACCTCGCACAGCACGTCGAGGTTTTTCTCCTGTGCCTTGAGCGCCAGCAGCTCCACGCTGCTCTCCACGGTGTCCTGCAGGTCAAAGGGCAGCTGCTCCAGCTCCATGTGGCCGGACTCGATCTTCGAGTAGTCGAGGATGTCGTTGATGACCACCAGCAGGCCTTCGCCGCTCTGCCGGATCACCTCGACAAACTCGCGCTGGCGTTCGTTGAGCGGGGTGTCCATCAGCAGCGTGGTCATGCCGATCACGCCGTTCATCGGGGTGCGAATCTCGTGGCTCATGGCCGCGAGGAAGGACGACTTGGCCTGCATGGCTTGCTCTGCCGCATCCTTGGCGGCCTGCAGCGAGCGCTCGTATTCCTTCTGCCGGGTGATTTCGCGGTTGGTGCCCACCAGCCGCATGGCGCGCCCCTGGCTGTTGCGCTGGGTCACCCGACCGTCGCTGTGGACCCAGATCAGTTGTCCGTCATGGCGCCTGACGCGGTGCTCCACCGAGTAATCGGCCGCGTTGCCCTTGAGCACGCTGGTCAGCGAGGCCAGCAGTGCCGCCTGATCCTGCTCGGGCACCTGCGCCGCGAGCCCTGCGAAGGTGGTCACCGTGGCCTGCGGGGGGCCGCCGAGCAGGGTCGACCAGGCTTCTGACAGGTAGACCTGACCGCGCTCCACGTCGAAGTCCCACAGCGCCAGCCCGGTGGCATCGAGTGCGCGGGTCAGGCGTTCCTCGCTGGTGCGCAGGGCTTGCTCGGACCGCTTCCGCTCGGAGATGTCGGTGTAGGTGGTGACAAAGCCGCCGCCAGGCATGGGCGCGCCCTGGATCTCCAGCGTCAGGCCGTTTGGGCGGGTGCGCTCGAAGCGGTGGACAGAGGGCTCACTGGCACGCGCCACGATGTCGCGCACCTTGGCGTCCAGGTCGCCGTCACCGTATTCGCCCTGCTCGGCATTGAACCGGATAAAGCGCTCAAACGCCGCACGGGGGCTGGCAAACAGCTCCCTCGGAAAGCCCAGCATGGTCTGAAAGTTCCGGTTGTGGGCCACCAGCTCCAGCTTGGCGTCAAACACGCTGACGGCGCAGGGCAGGCTTTCCAGCATCGCCGCCAGCAGGTCGTTGGAGCGGCGCAGCTCGTCTTCGAGCGCGCGTTTGGTGGTGACATCCTGCAGCGCACCGACCAGACGCACCGGCGCGCCGCCCACCGTCTTGATGACGTGGCCCACCGAGCGGACCCAGATGCGCCGCCCGGCGGCAGTGACCATGGGCAGCTCCAGGTCCCAGGGCTTGCCCGACTGGGCGCTTTCCCTCGCGGTGCGCTCGATGGTCGCGCAGGCTTCGGCATCGAAGTACTGCAGGTGTTCGTCCACCGTGGGCTGGTGGCCGGCTGGCAGATCGTAGATGCGGCAGGTCTGGTCGGTCCAGTGCAGGGTGCGGGCTTCGAGGTCCAGCTCCCAGCCGCCGACACCGGCAATGCGCTCGGCGCGGTCCAGAAAGGAATTGCTGGCGCGCAGCCGGTCTTCGGCCTCCCGGCGCTGCGTGACGTCGTACACGGCGCCGACATAGCCCGATTTTTTGCCTGAGAAGTCGGTGTGTGAGCGCGCCTTGGCCCGCACATACAGCACCTCGCCCGATTGCTGGCGGATGCGGAACTCCATGTCGAACTCTTCGCCGCTGGCCGCGCTCTGCTGCCAGCGCGCAAAGACTTCCGCGCGGTCGTCCGGGTGCAGCGCGTCGGCCCAGCCGTGACCCAGACTGTCTTCATAGCTCAGCCCGTACAGCTCCTGCCAGCGGGGGTTGGTGTAGGTGCAGCGGCCTTCCAGGTCGGTGTGAAAAATCCCGAACGGGCAGGCGTCTGACAGCGCCTGGAACTTCGGGTCAGAGCCGACGATGGCGACTTCGCGCGCGCGTTCGCGCATTTCCAGTGCCTGCACTGCGGACGTGGCCAGCTCCTTGAGCACGCTGCGCTGCGTGTCGGTCAGGTGGTGCGGGGTGGTGTCGAGCACGCACAGCGTGCCGACGCGCTCGCCGCTGGACATCACCAGCGGCGTGCCGGCATAAAAGCGGAAACCCGGCGCGTCGGTGACCAGCGGATTCGCGGCAAAGCGCGCATCGTCGGTGGCGTCGGGCACTTCAATCAGATCGTCGCCCAGCACGGTGTGTGCGCAAAAGGAAATGTTGCGCGGCACCTCCGCCACATCAACGCCGACGCGGGCCTTGAACCACTGCCGGTCCTGCTCGATCAGGGTGAGCAGACCGATGGGCGTGCCGCACACCGATGAGGCGGCGCGGGCCAGCGCATCGAAAATCGGTTCGGGCTCGGTATCGAGCACCATCAGGGCCTTCAGGCGCGCAAGGCGCCTCGATTCATCAGTCGGGAGCGGGGACGGGGCCGTGTTCATGAGGTGCTAGCGAAGCCGGGCAGGGTGGCCCATAGTCATCATAAGACGGCATACCAGTCTTGGGGCGGGTTGCCGCCTCGCAGGCGCTGAAAAACCGCAGGGCTGCCGCAGTGGCTTCTAGAGCTTGACGCCGGCGCCCTTGACGGCGGGCGACAGTGCGGCCACCTGGTCCTTGACAAAGCTGGTGAAGGCCGCCGGGCTGGCCGGGTTGGAGGTGATGCCCAGGTCCAGCATGCGCTTGCGCACGTCGGCGCTGGCCAGAATCTCGTTGCAGGCGGCATTGAGGCGCGTCACCACGTCGGCTGGCAGGTTGGCCGGGCCGCTGAGGCCGAAGAAGTTGTCGAGCACCAGCTTGCGGTAGCCGAACTCGACCACGCTGGGCACGTCGGGCACCAGTGGCGAGCGGCTGGCCGAGGTCACTGCCAGCGGCACCAACTGCCCGCTCTTGAAGTAGGGCACAAAGGCGGTCAGCACGTCGATGCCGACCGGAATCACGCCGGAGATCAGGTCGGTCGTCATCGGCGCGCCGCCCCGGTAGGGAATGTGGACCAGGTTCACGCCCATGGCCTTCTTCATCAGCTCGCCATAGATGTGGCCGATGGAAGCCGGCCCGCCCGAGCCGAAATCGAGCCGGCCGGTCTTGCGCGCCTGTGCTTCGAGGTCCGGCATGGTCTTGATCGGTGCGGCAGGGTTGGCCATCACCACACACGGCGCGCTGCCGATCAGTGCCACATGGGTGAAACCCGATACCGGGTCGTAGGGTTGCTTTTCCAGTGCGAAGGGGCCAATCGACACCGGCGTGGAGTTGCTGAGCATCAGCGTGTAGCCGTCGGCGGGGGCCTGGTGCACCACCAGCCCGCCGACGCTGCCACCCGCGCCGGGCCGGTTGTCCACCACCACCGACTGGCCCAGCTTGCGCGCCAGTTGCTCGGCCATCACGCGGGCCACGATGTCGCTGGCGCCACCGGCCGGAAAGGTCACGACGATGCGGATCGGCTTGTCTGGCCACGCAGCCCATGCGGGCAGTGCAACTGCCGCTGCGCCGGCGGCGATGCTTTTGAGGACGGCGCGGCGTGGCAGGAAGGTGGAGCGGTGGGGCATGGCGGAGTCCTCCAGTTGTGTGCAAAACTGTATGCAATAAGCGTGCCCCGACGGCCTGCCCATCCGATGCCCAGCCCTCTGCCCATGGGCGGCTGGCGACTTGCGGCTCAGGGGCTGTCTGGCGAAAACGCCCGGTCCGCCGCACGCACCACCGCGCCACGCAGCCAGGCGTGTGCGCCCAGCGGCTCCGAGCGGCGGTGCCACACCGCATCCACATGCACCGGCGACACATCAAAGGGCAGCGGCCTGAGCACCAGCTGGTTGCTGATGCCGGTGACCCGCACAAAGTGGCGCGGCAGCACCGTCAGCAGGTTGGAGTTGGCCACCACCCGGCCGGCGGTGAAGAACTGGTTGACCGTCAGCACCACGCGGCGCTTGCGGCCCAGCGAGGCGAGTGATTCGTCGATGAAGCCATAGGGCCGGCCCGAGAAGCTCACCAGCATGTGGCGCGCCGCGCAGAAGCGGTTCAGCGTCAGCGGGCCGCTGGCCAGGGGGTGGCCCTTGCGCATCACGCAGACATATTCGCCGTCGTACAGCCGCTGGTGCAGGAACGAAGTCGGCTCGCCGCTTTGCGCGCGGGCGGTGATATCGGCCAGCACCGACGGGAAGTAACCCACGGCCAGGTCGCAGCTTTCGTCGTCCAGCAGTTTGCGCGGGTCGCGGGTGGTAAGGGGCACCACGCGCAGCGAGACGTTGGGCGCTTCCTGCTCCAGCGTCTCCGTCAGGCCCGGAATCAGCTCGGCCGCCGTGGCGTCGGCCATCGCCAGCACAAAAGTCGAGTTGGCTTCGGCCGCGACAAACGCGTGCGGCACCAGCGAGCTTTCAAGCTGCTGCAGCGCTTCACGCACGGCCGGCCAGAGGGTCAGCGCACGCGGCGTGGGTGCCACGCCCTGACCGCTGCGTTGCACCAGCTCGTCGCCCAGCGTGTCGCGCAGGCGGCGCAGTGCATTGCTCACGGCCGGCTGGGTCAGCGACAGGTTGCGCGCCGCCCGCGTCAGGCTGCGCTCGGCCATGACCTCGTCAAACACGCGGAGCAGGTTGAGGTCCAGTGTGCGGAAATTGGGGGCGGACATGGCAAAAACGCGGGTGGGGCAGTCGTTGAGGCGGCGATTCGTGGAGAAGTCGTCAATTAATCACTATTGTGAATGACTGACATCATAAAGATAAAGTTGAACAACATCAGTACTAACCCTAATATTCACACATCCGCTGCAAACAACCTTGGCGGATGTCATTCAACAGGAGCCCACCATGACCAGTTTTGTCCATGTCGAACATTCGAACCAGCACCCCGGCGTTGTCCGCGTGGAGTCGGCGATTGACGCCGCAAAGCAGATCAGTCACGGCTTCTATGGTGTGCGCGGCGTTGCCACGCTGCTGCTGTCGGCATTTGCCGCCGCCATCATGGTGGTCGCCTATCAGGTGATGGACAGCGTGGCCGAAGGCCATTTGCTGGTGATGTGGATCGCGCTGTGGATGGTTGCTTTTGCCGCACTGGCCCTGTGCGCCGGTACCGCGCGTCAAGTGGCTCAGCGGCTCAAAAGCAGCCTTGACGCATGGTCGCGCAGCATTGCCGAAGCCCGCGCCGATCAGCGCCTGTGGGCTGCGGCCCGCAACGATGCGCGTGTGATGGCTGAACTGCAAGCGGCCGTGACCCGTGCTGATGTGACCGACCGCCCCGAACTGGCCGTGCTGCGCGAAGATGCGATGGCGAAGATTTATCGTCGCGGTTACTACATCTGAGCCTTCGCGTCTGCCATAACGAGAAAGCGAAAAAGCCACCTTCGGGTGGCTTTTTTATTGGCATCACCCAACCACTGTTCAGGCACTGGCCAGCGCACGGGCAGCGCGCGCGGGCGCGCACCGGTGCCACAGCGCACGCGCCACCGCCGCGTCGCTCAGGCCAATGCCCACCGACTTGAACACCAGAATGCCATCGCCCCGCTGCCGCCACGGGGTGCCCGCGCGGTACAGCGCTGGCAGGTCGGTGATGCGTTCCGCCTGCAGTGCCCCCGAGGCCATGCCCAGCACCACCTCGCCTGCCTCGAGCAGGCTCTGCGGCAGCCATTCCACCAGCACGCGGTCGGCGCGTTGCAGCGTGGCGTCGTCCAGCTCACGGCCGGTGGGCAGGCTGGTGCCCATTGCGATCACGGTGGCGCTGCCGGCAAGGTCTGCGCCATCGAACACCGGTGTTTTGGAGCGCGTTGTGGTCACCACCAGATCTGCGCCGTCCACCGCTTCCTTGGCGTGGGTCTGGCGCACCGGGCACTGCCATGCGGCCGTGGCTTGCGTGCACCAGGCCGACACATCGGCGGTGTCCACCACACGGATTTCGCGAAAGCCGATGTGCGACTGCAAGGCCTCGGCATGCGCGCGGCCCTGCTGGCCGGCGCCAAACAGCGCCAGCACGCCGCCCGGCGCCACGGTGCGTGCGGCGACCAGACAGGCCAGCGCCGGTGTGCGCAGCCGCGTGAGCTCGTCACCGTTGAGCGTGAACAGCACCTGGTTGGTGGCGGTGTCCCACGCCGTGGTGCTGAAACTGAACTGCCCGTTCACCGTGAGGTAGGACTTGATGGCCGCAAAGCGCGCCTGCGGCCAGACCGCGCCCATGGTGCTCAGCTTGACGCTGCCGCAGTCGATGCGCTGGCGTGCCAATACCTCGGCTTGGCCGATGGCGAGGTCGGCAAAGGCGGCATCCAGCGCCACCACCGCATTGGCCGTGGTGAGCAGGCCTTGCACATCGGTATCGTGCAGCATGACTGCGCTGCCTGCAGGCGGTGAGAGGAGTGAGAGGTTCATGCGGCGCAGTGTAGGGGCGGGACTGTGCATCCGGGCATGACAAGATCAGCACGGCCAATGACCTTTTGTTATCGTGCAGCCCAAAAAAAAGACCACCGGTTGGTGGTCTTTTTTGTCGAGCGAAGGGGTGGTCAGGCAGCGAGTCGGCGCTCGATGGCCGCCTTGGTCTCGCCCATCTCTTTCGGCAGGTGGTGCGCCAGCTGCTGGAACAGCTCGGCGTGCAGTTCCAGCTCTTTCAGCCAGGCGGCCTTGTCGATGCTGGTCACGGTGGCGAACTGCTCGGCGGTGAAGTCGAGGCCGGTCCAGTTCAGGTCTTCATAGGCTGGGCTCACGCCGGTGATGTGCTCGGTGCCTTTGCCAGTGCCTTCGATGCGGTCGATCATCCACTTCAGCACGCGCATGTTCTCGCCGTAGCCGGGCCAGACGAACTTGCCATCTTCGCCCTTGCGGAACCAGTTGGTGGTGTAGATTTTCGGCAGCTTGGCGCCGGATGCTTTCAGCTTCTGGCCCATGTCCAGCCAGTGCTGGAAGTAGTCGGCCATGTTGTAGCCGGCAAAAGGCAGCATAGCGAACGGGTCGCGGCGCACCACGCCGGCCTGGCCGGTGGCGGCGGCGGTGGTTTCCGAGCCCATGGTCGCGGCCATGTAGACGCCTTCGACCCAGTCGCGGGCTTCGGTCACCAGCGGCACGGTGGTGGAGCGGCGGCCGCCGAAGATGAAGGCGTCAATCGCCACACCTTTAGGGTCGTCCCAGGCGCTGTCGAGGGCCGGGTTGTTGATGGCGGCCACGGTGAAGCGGGCGTTCGGGTGGGCGGCCTTGGCGCCGGTTTCCTTGGCGATCTGCGGGGTCCAGTCCTTGCCTTGCCAGTCGATCAGGTGCAATGGCACGGGGCCGTCTTTTTCCATGCCTTCCCACCACACGTCGCCATCGTCGGTCAGCGCGACGTTGGTGAAGATCACGTTCTTGTCGAGACTGGCCATGCAGTTCGGGTTGGTGTGGAAGTTGGTGCCGGGGGCCACGCCGAAGTAGCCTGCCTCGGGGTTGATGGCGTACAGCTTGCCGTCGGCAGAGGGCTTGATCCAGGCGATGTCGTCGCCAATGGTGGTGACTTTCCAGCCTTCAAAACCGGCCGGTGGCACCAGCATCGAGAAGTTGGTCTTGCCGCAGGCGCTCGGGAAGGCCGCTGCCACGTGGTACTTCTTGCCCTGTGGGTTGGTCACGCCCAGGATCAGCATGTGCTCGGCGAGCCAGCCTTCGTCCCGTCCCATGTTGGAGGCGATGCGCAGCGCAAAGCACTTCTTGCCCAGCAGCGCATTGCCGCCGTAGCCGGAGCCATACGACCAGATCTCGCGCGTCTCGGGGTAGTGCACGATGTACTTGGTCTTGTTGCAGGGCCACTTCACGTCTTTCTGGCCGGCTTCGAGCGGTGCGCCGACGGTGTGCACGCAGGGCACGAAGTCGCCTTCCACGCCCAGCACGTCAAATACGGCCTTGCCCATGCGGGTCATGATCTTCATGTTGACGGCCACATAGGGGCTGTCAGACAGTTCGATGCCGATGTGCGCAATCGGCGAGCCCAGCGGGCCCATGCTGAACGGCACTACATACATGGTGCGGCCCTTCATGCAGCCGTCAAACAGCGGCTGCAGCGTGGCGCGCATTTCGGCCGGGTCCATCCAGTTGTTGGTGGGGCCGGCATCTTCCTTCTTGGCCGAGCAGATATAGGTGCGGTCTTCCACGCGGGCCACGTCGCTCGGGTCGCTGTGGGCGAGGAAGCTGTTGGGGCGCTTGGCCGGGTTCAGTTTTTTGAAGGTCCCAGCGTCAACGAGCTGCTGGCACAGGCGGTCATATTCGGCGTCGCTGCCGTCGCACCAGTAGACCTGCTCGGGCTTGCACAGCGCCACCATGTCGGCGACCCAGGCGATCAGCTTGGCGTTCTTCACGTAGCTGGGTGTGGCCTGGTTGAGACCCTGCATCACGGGATGGTTCATCGAAATACTCCAAAGTTGAAAAGCGTCATTTCGACAGAGATCTCGGTGGCTCGCATGAAGCCCCGAAGGGGCCAACGGCGTCGAGACATCTGTCGGAATAAAGCAGCTGCTAAATTCGGTGCAGACATGGCGTTTGCACCCACAACAGGTCCCGGTCGGCGAGCGGGGCCGCGAGCGGGATGCTGCTGCGGCGCGAGCACCTGAAAAAGCGGTTTTTGACGTGCTTTTCAGGCCCCACGGGTCGGCCAGAGAAGGCATTTTAAGAACAATGCCTAAAGTTGCATCAGTGTGACAGGTGAAAGATATGCATAACAAGCATGACTTTATGCATAGGCCATGTTCAGGTTCGGAGTGTCGTGACACAGGGGGTTTCAATGGATGCGAAAGAGGGTGTGCTGGCGCACCAAGGGCTGTGGCGAAGTCGCAGGGGCGGCATCCTGCTGCTCGCCATCTCGTTCGGTGTTGGCCTTGCGTTGACGGCAGGCGGGGTGCGGGCGCAGTCCCCAGCGGGCGACATTCCGCAGGGCAAACCCACGCTGGTCGCCGCGGCGGCCAATCTGCAGCCGGCGCTGGCTGAGCTGGTGCCGCTGTTTGAACGCCAGCAGGCCGGGCGCATTGCGCTCAGCCTGGGCGCCTCGTCCAACCTCGTGCGGCAAATCCAGCAGGGGCTGCCGGCGGAGCTGTTTCTGTCGGCCGACGAAGACTTTGCCATCCGCCTGCACGACGCCGGCCTGACAACCGACCGCGGCGTGGTCTATGCCACCGGGCGCATCGTGCTGGTGGTGCCCAAGGTCTCAAGCCTTGCGCTCGACGCCAGCCTGCAAGGTCTCAAGGCCGCCGCACCCGGCCTGGGCAAATTCGCCATCGCCAACCCGGAACTGGCCCCCTACGGCAGGGCGGCCCGGCAGGCCCTGGAGAAGCAGGGTATCTGGCCGGCGCTTCAGCCTAAGCTGGTGATCGGCGAAAACATCGCGCAGACCACACAGTACGTGAGCACAGGCTCTGCACAGGCGGGCATCACGGCTCTGTCCCTGGTGCTGGCGCCGGCGGTGGCCGGGCAGTTGCGCCATGTGGTGATCAGCGACGACCTGCACGCGCCGATTCGCCAGCGCATGGTGCTGATGAAAACCGCCAGCCCCGGCGCGCGGGCGTTCTACGACTTTCTGCAGTCGCCAGCGGCGCGTGCCGTGCTGCTGCGCCACGGCTATCAATGAGGCTCTGGGCTGCATCCGCGTAGCTGCGTTCATGCTGTCCCATCGGTCCTCACCCGGCACAATACAAACCCATGGATTGGCAAGCCGCCCGCGTCTCCCTGCTTCTGGCCGTCATCACGGCTGTGGTGCTGTTGCCGCTGGGCGTCTGGCTGGCCCGCTGGCTGGCCACCACCACGTGGCGATGGCGCCCTGTGGTGGAGGCGCTCATGCTGCTGCCGCTGCTGCTGCCGCCCACAGTGATTGGTTTTTACCTGCTGGCCGCATTCGGCCAGGGGTCAGCGCTGGGTGCCTGGCTGGCGGGCAGCCTGAACCTGAAGCTGGTGTTCAGCTTTGAAGGCCTGCTGCTGGCCAGTGTGCTGGTGAATCTGCCTTTCATGGTGCAGCCGCTGCAGCGTTCCTTTGCTGCCATTCCGCACAGCCTGCGCGAGGCCGCGTGGGTTTGCGGCTTGAGCCACTGGCGTGCCTTCTGGACCATCGAGCTGCCGCTGGCCTGGCCCGGCCTGCTGGCCGGCGTGGCGCTCACCATGGCGCACACGCTGGGTGAGTTTGGCGTGGTGCTGATGGTCGGCGGCAGCATTCCCGGCGAGACGCGCACGCTCTCGATTGCCATCTACGACCGGGTGCAGGCCTTTGACATGTCCGCCGCCCACGTGATGGCGCTGGTGCTGGTGCTGTGTTCGCTGCTGGCACTGGCGCTGGTGTTTGCGTCCAACCGCGCGCGGCCTTTGCAGGAACGCTGAGCGTCGCACCCGCACGCCCGCACTCGCACGTTCACACCCGCCCATGCTTGACGTCCAGCTTCTCAACCACAGCCCGGTGCGTTTGGACGCCAGCTTCACCTGCGCGCCGGGCGAATTGCTGGCGCTGGTCGGCCCCTCGGGCAGCGGCAAGACCAGCGTGCTGCGGGCGATTGCCGGGCTGCTGGACAGCCCCGGTTTGACGGGGCATGTGCTTGCCGGCGACGGCGAGCGCGGCGTCTGGATGGATAGCGCGCGCGGCATTCGTCTGTCCCCGCAGCAGCGCCGCGTCGGGTTGGTGTTCCAGCACTACGCGTTGTTCCCGCACCTCAGTGCGTTGCAGAACGTGGCGCTGGCCACGCACCCGGTCAAGGCGCCAGCGTATTTTGAGGACCTGTTCCAGCGCATGGGGCTCGCAGGACTGGAGCAGCGCAAGCCGTCGCAGCTCTCTGGTGGGCAGCAGCAGCGCGTCGCGCTGGCCCGGGCGCTGGCGCGCGAGCCGCAGGTGCTGTTGCTCGATGAGCCGTTCTCGGCGGTTGATGCGCCGACCCGCCAGGCCCTGTACCGCGAGCTGGCCCTGCTGCGCCAGAGTCTGGCCATCCCGATGGTGCTGGTCACCCACGACCTGCACGAGGCACGGCGACTGGCCGACCGGGTGGTGATTCTCGATGCCGGCGAGTCCCTGCAGATCGGCACGCCGGCCAAAGTGTTCGCCAGCCCCCGTAATGCCCGGGTAGCCGAGCTGGTGGGTATCCAGAACCTGTTCAGCGGCCGGTTTTTTCGAGATAGCGACGAGGGCCCCACGGCCTGGGGGCGCCTCGCCTGGTCCAATGCCGTGTCGCTGCGGGTAGTGGACAAAGGCCGCCTGAGCGATGGTGCCGAGGTGTCATGGGTGCTGGCCGCCGAATTGCTGGACGTGGGTGCCGCGACCGCCGGGCCGCAAGGCGACAACACGCTGGCATGCACGCTGACCGAGGTGCTGCCACTCGGTGAGATCAGCGTTTGCACGCTGGTGCCCGATGTAATAGAGGACCAGCGCCTCACGCTCAACCTGTCGACGGCGCTGCTGCGTCAACTGGGTGCCGTACGGGGCAGCCGGCTGACGCTGCAGGTGCCGCCAGAGGCGGTGCACATCATGCCGGTGCTGGGTCATCGGCGCAGCTGAACGCTGCCATGCCCGACGAAGTCGCCCGACGCAGACTTACTGCTTGGAGAAAGCCGCCACACCGCCTGCGGTATTGGCTTGCCCCGACCCCAGAAGTTGGGTGTTGCGAACGGTGATGGCGCCCACATAGCCTTCCAGGGACCCGCCGACGAATCTGCCGTTGATGGAGCCGGTGGTGGTCGTGCTGGTGGCGCAGCCTGCTGTGCAGGAAGTACCCGCAAGACTGCTCGGGCCGCCGCCCATGGCCCAGGTGGTGTTGGCGGGGATGGAGTAGGTCGTCGAAGCGGTCTGCGCCGCGTTGGTGCCGAAGCTCAGGGTCATGGCCGATGCGGTCTTGATCTGCTGGTTGGTAAAGTCCATCAGCAGGTTGCTGCCCGTGAGTGTTCCGACGCGACCGAAGTTGTCGGTCGGCGCGGTACCGCCGACGTAGTTGTACTGCGCGGTGCCCGAGCCGGGCAGCGAGATGAGCGGCGTGTCGCCCCAAGCGTGGTGCTGGCCCGACAGATTGGTTGAACCTGTGGATGGCGCGTCATACAGCCAGTAGACTCCCGCCGCCGCGTTGGAGCCCACCGACCGGCCCACCGACTGCAGCGCGCTGGCCAGCCCGGCCGCGTTGTAGAACGTAATGCCCTGGACTTCCTTCACCTCGGCCTGCAGCTCCGACAGCGTGTAGTTTCTGGCGTTCGCTTCGATGCTGGTGCCTGTGGCGTTCTGCACTTCCACCACCGTGATGCCCCTGCCGCTTTGCGCCACCACCGCCGGTTGCGAGGTGGCCGCGAACTCGGTTACCGGGGTGATCAGCTCCGTGCTCGGCGCGGCCTGCTCGGTTGGTTGGGGCGAGGTCGAGGTGCCCGTGCCCGAGCTGCTGGAGGTGCCTTCGGCGCTGGCCGTGGTGTCGCCTGAGCCGCTGGCGGGGGCGGCGGCGCGTGCGCGGGGTGGCACGCTGCGGTCATTCAGTGTGGCGGGCGGTGCCAGCAGGCGGATCGGCGGCGCGTCGGCGGACGGCACATGGAAATAGTCCTGCTGTCCGAACTCTCGCTCGCCCACGTCGTTGCGCACGCTGATGCGCCCGTCGGTGACGCCGCCGAAGGTGCCGTTGAGCTCCCGCGAGCCGTCGGCGCGCACGCAGTCGTTGTTGCAGGAGACCACCGTGAAGTGGGTGCCGCGGATGCCGATGGTCGCCGTGGCCGTGCGCACCCCGTAGTTTTTCGGGCTGGCCTTGCCGATCAGGCCGGTGATGGTGCGCATGCCGCCCTTGAGCAGACCCATCAGCGAGCGGTCACTCTCGGCGTTGCCGGCGAACCGGTAGTCCTCGATGCGGAACTGGCTGTTGGCGCGCAGCGCAACGATGGACTCGTCGCTGAAGCGCACCTGCAGCGCGCTGCGGTCACCGACGGCCAGCACATCGCCACTCTCTACGGTGGTGCCGGGCTGCAGCGCCACCTGTCGGCCTGCGCGCTCCAGTGTGGCGGCCCCGGCCACCACGAGCACCTTGCCGGCCGGCTGGGTTTGCGCCGTGGCCATTGCTGCCGAAAGCAGGGCAGCCGCGCTGACGGCGAGGCGGATGACGGATGGCGAGCGTGTCATGGTGAGCTCCTCGAATGGGTGCCTGGGTTCCGTGGGGTGGACCTACTTGAAGTCATAGCGCAGCTTCGCGACCAGTACGTCGCGGGTGTAGCTGTAAAAGCCGATGGTGGAGCGCTGGTGGACATGCTGGTATTCCGCCTTGATCAGCCAGTTGCGGCTGATCGCATAGCCGATGGAGAGGTCGAGCGCCAGGTAGTCGTCGCGCCGGGTGCTCAGGCCTGCGGCGAACTCGCGGCCGTAGCGGCTGTGCTGGTAACTCAGGCCCACGCCAGTCGTCCAGCGCGGCAGGGGCTCCAGCGTCACTGAGCCGCGCACCCCCCACAGGTCGCGGGACAGGTCGGGCCGGTTCTTCTGGTTGGTTTCGCGTCCGACATTGACCGCACCCGCCCAGACCGGGTTCCAGCGGTGCGCCATGGTGTGCGTCCAGTTGGCCGTGAGGTTGGTCAGTTCGCTGTTGCGGATGTCCGCGCCCGAGGACACTCGCTGCGTTCTCTGCCGGTTGAGGTAGGTGTCGATGTTCTTGTAGCCCAGCTCCGACCACTGCAGCGACAGCCCGTAGCGATTGAACTGGTCCTTCTGGTGTTGCCACTCGCCAACCAGCGTGGTGAGGTCCAGATAGGCCTGGTTGCCGACCGACACATGGGTGAAGTCCAGCCCCAGCCGATACAGGTTGCGGCCCTCAATCACCGAGACACCACCTTGCAGGCCGTAGAGGGTCTGGTCGAACACGCTGTTGTCGCCCGCAGCATGGAAGCGGCCAGACGCCATGCCGCCGCCGTACAGTGCGACCCCGGGCGCCACGGGCAGCACGCCCTGCAGGCCCGCCGTGGCGGTGCTGAAGAAATCGGACTGCTTCTCGGACGACTGGCCTGGCGCGATCACGAACCCGGCGGGCAAGCCGTCCACCTGGCCGCTGCGCACGCCGCTGTTGATGTTGGTGTCGTAGCCGGCGCCCAGTTCGAGAAAAGCCGATGCCGTGGGCCGGTATCGCGATTCCCGCGCCCGGATGGCGTCGAGAAACTGGTTGATGTTGTTCAGCTCGTTGCCGGTGGCGTCGGTCGCCAGGCTGGAGAATTCCTCACGGGCACGCTGGTCTTCGCCGACGATGAAGTAGCCGCGTGCGAGCTGAAAGCGCGCTGAACGGTTCTCCGGGAACTGCAGCAGGTAACGCTCCAGCGCCAGCACGCCTTCGCCGGGCACGCCTGCATTCAGGGCGGCAATGCCGAAGTAGAAGTCAAAAAGTGGCTCGCCCAGCGCATCGGGTGCCGCCTTGCCGGCGTCGTAAGCTTCCTTGTCTTTGCCCTGTTCCAGCAGGGCCTTGACATCGTCCGCCGGTGCGGCCACCGCCAGCTGGCTGCCGAGCAGGGCCAGCAGCCCGGTCACGCTGACTCCCAGCGCCCGTCTCAGGGGATGCCGCAGGCGGGCTGTGGGGAGGTTCATGGGGGCGAGATCCGGTCAGTGACGTAACCAAAGGTTATCACCGGGATCGGCTCAGCGGGGGAATTTCAGACGCTGCGCCGCCGGACGGGGCGCATGCGTTGCAGAACGGCTGCATTCCGGGGGAACCCCGGAGACGTGGTGCTGGCAGGGCGCCAGCGCGGGCTCAGGCCAGGAAAACGGCGATAAAGGCCAGCAGGAACATCAATACACCGCCGACGATCGGCAGCACAATCGGCATCATCGGCACGATCGCATCCACGGGCTCTTCCGTGGCGGGAGCAGCGGAACTGTGGTTGGCGTGGGCGCTGTGATCGGCTGGGCTGGACATGGTGATTCCTGATGAACTTGAAAGACTTTGCCTATTTTACCTTTTTGACATGCCGGGCAGCCCGCCACGGGCGGTGAGCCCGGTTAAGCTGGTGCGACCTGCCTGAAGAGTCCATCCTATGAATCCTGTTGTTGCCTTGAGACGCCCCTTCCGTTCGTCCCGCCCGGTGGTGGTCGCCATGGCCCTTGCCGGCAGTCTGCTGGTTATCGGGTGTGCCTCCACTGGCCCGAACAGCGCCAATGCCCGGCCGGTGCTGTACCCGAACGCCACCTTCAACCGCCTTGGCGAGGCGCAGGCCCAGGCTGAAGTCAACGCCTGCATGTCGCGTGCTGTGGCTGCTGGCCTCTCGCCGACCCAGAGCAACAACGAAGTCGGCCGCAGGGCTGGTGAGGGCGCGGCCACCGCTGGGGTGGCATCGGCGATTGGCGCCCTGATCACCGGGCGCGGCGGAGAAGGCGTGTTGCGGGCGGGCGCTGCCGGTGCGGCGGTGGGCGGCTCGGCTGGCGCGGTGTCCGGGGCTTTCCACAACGACCGGCCGAACCCGGTCTATCGCAACTTCGTGCAGCGCTGCGTCGCCGAAAAAGGACTGGAGCTGATCGGCTGGAACTGAGGCCAGACCGGGGCTGCAGTTGAAACCGCTTCAGTGCTGCTCGCTGGCCTCGTAACCGGCGTCGTTCAGCACCGCCAGCACCTCCTCGATGTGCTCGCGGCCACGGGTCTGGATCACCAGCTCGATCTCGACGTTCTGAACCGACAGTAGCGTGAACGCGCGCTGGTGATGCACCTCGTCAATGTTGGCGCCCGCGTCGGCCACCATGGCCGTGATGCGCGCCAGTGACCCCGGCACGTCGCGCACGCTGACCTTGATGCGTGCCAGCCGGCCGGCACGCACCATGCCGCGCTCGATGATGGAGGCCAGCAGCAGTGGCTCGATGTTGCCGCCGCACAGCACCAGCCCCACCTTTTTGCCCGCAAAGCGCGCCGGAAACTTCAGCAGCGCGGCCAGGCCCGCGGCGCCAGCGCCTTCCACCAGTGTTTTCTCGATCTCCAGCAGCATGACCATGGCCTGCTCGATGTCGCCCTCGTCCACCAGCAGCAGGTCGTCTACCCGCTCGGCAATGATGGCGCGCGGAATCACCCCCGGCGTGCCGACCGCAATGCCGTCGGCAATGGTGGAATGGCCTTGCGGGTGCGCCGTACCCTTGATGGCGTTGACCATGCCCGGAAAGCGTGAGGTCTGCACGCCCACCACCTCGATGCCGGGCTTGAGCGCTTTTGCCGCCGTCGCAATACCGGCAATCAGCCCGCCGCCGCCGACCGCAATCACCAGCGTGTCGAGGTCTGGCACGGCCTGCAGCATCTCCACGCCCACGGTGCCCTGGCCCGCCACGATGGCCTCGTCGTCGTAAGGGTGCACAAACACCAGGCCCTCGCGTTCGGCCAGCATCAGCGCGTGGCTACGGGCCTCGTCCAGCGTGTCGCCATGCAGCACCACCTCTGCCCCAAAGCCGCGGGTGCGCTCGATCTTCACGCCGGGTGTGAAGCGCGGCATCACGATCACCGCGCGCAAGCCCAGCCGCTGTGCGTGGTAGGCCACGCCCTGCGCATGGTTGCCGGCGCTCATCGCGATCACGCCGCGCTTGCGCTCCTCAGCCGAGAGCTGCGCCAGCTTGTTGCAGGCGCCGCGCTCTTTGAAAGACGCGGTGTACTGCAGGTTCTCGAACTTCAGGTAGATCTGCGCGCCTGTCAGCTGCGACAGGGTTTTCGATTCCACGCAGGGCGTGTCGAGCAAATGGCCCTGCAGGCGCTGGGCGGCTTGTTGTACGTCGGTGAGGCTGATCATCTGGTTTCTCCACTGCGGTCTGGCGAGGTCATCGTGGCAAAGGCATTCCCGGGCCTCGCCTGCCGACCCTTTTATTCTGAGGGGCATTTGACGCCACTTTGTGGCGCAATTCAAACGATGCGGCTCCAGTAGCGTCTTCCATGATGCTTCAAGCTGCGTTATGGTGGAGCCAGACTGATGCGGGAACCTGAAGGCAACTCCATGGTCTGATCCGTGTGGCCAAGGCCATGTGGTGTGTTCTTTGGCGTTCCGCGTTTTCACCGTTCGCACAGAGGGAGGTTTGTCGATGAGCAAGCGTTCCGTGGTTGAGCATTCGCAGCAGTGGCTGTTGTCCCCCGGGCTGAAAGAAGCCCCGGTGCTGGACCTGATGTGCTCCCACTTTGTGTTGACGCTGGCCGCGCGGCAGGGCGCCAAGTTCAATGTGCGGCGCGACCTCAACAGCCTGCTCTCGCTCGCAGGCCGGCATCTGGTCTGGCCCCTGCCCGCCATCGCACGCCTGCGTGAATTTCTGGGGCGCCGCTGCAAGGACAACGAGTTCTGGCGCGGCCACGAAGTACTGAGTGACGCCGAGTTCATGACCCGCCATGGTGCCTGGCGCGGCCCGTACGAAGAGGGCACGCTGTTCTTCTACCTCGACGAATACGCGAAAGACCAGCCGAAGGATTTGCTCTCGGTGTTGGCCGCCACGGGCGACTGGCTGACCCATGCGCTGAAGAAACAATCCACCCTGGTCGAGAAGAACATCGACGCGCTGGCCAACCTGCTGCAGCTCAACCGTGCCGAGCGCGCGCTGCTGCTGTATGGAACCCTTGCGCGCTACCAGCGCGACTTGCGCTCGCTGCTGGTGGAGTTCAAGGTCAATAACGCGCCGGAGGCCTATGCGGCGATTGCCGACGTCGCTGGCGTGAAGGCGCCCGAGGTGGCCGAGGCCCTGCGCGCCGGTTCGCGGCTGGAGCGCATTGGCATGGTCGAAAACCTGATCTCCGAGCACAACATCACCGACCTGGCCGACCTGATGAAGGTCAGCGAGAAGCTGCCGCCGGTGCTGATGCGCGAATACCGCGACCAGAACGAGCTGATGGCCGTGTTCACCCGGCCCGCAGCGCGCAGCCTGCTGGGACTTTCGGACTTCGCCTTCGCGCAGGACGACACACAGGTGCTGGTCACGCTGCTGAAGAACGCCGTGGCCACCCACGAGCAGGGCGTCAATGTGCTGCTGTACGGCCCGCCCGGCACCGGCAAGACCGAACTGGCCAAGGTGGTGGCGCAGGCCGCAGGGCTGGATCTCTTCGAGGTCGAGTACGCCGACCGCGACGGCAACTCGCTGAGCGGCCGCGACCGCTACCGCTCGCTGCAGATCGCCCAGGTTTTCCTCAAGGGCAGCACCCATGCGGCCCTGCTGTTCGACGAAGTGGAAGACGTGTTTCCGCCGATCTCCAGCGAAGCCGCACAGCTGATGGCACGCTCCGAGCAGCTGGCGGTACCGGCCAGCGGCTCGGTGAGCGGCAAAGCCTGGGTGAACCAGATTCTGGAATCCAATGCGGTGCCGACCTTGTGGGTGACCAACCGCATCGAGCAGATCGACCCGGCCTTTCGCCGCCGCTTTGCCTACCACCTGGAGCTGCGCTCGCCGCCCCCCGGCGCGCGCGAGGGCCTGGTGCGCAAGACGCTGGAGGGCGTGGATGTGAGCGACGCGTTCGTCGCGCGGCTCACTTCGCGCAAGGGGCTAACGCCCGCGCAGATCCGCACTGCGGTGCGCTTTGCCAGCCTGGCCAGCGAAGCGCCCACGCTGACAGGCCCGGTGCCGCAGGCGCGCCAGATGGAGGCGCTGATCGAGCGGCAGTTGCGCAATGCCGACGTGGCACTCGGCAACCGCACCGAAAGCCCGGGCCGACCGAGTGTGACTACTTACGACCTGGCCATGCTCAACGTGGAGTCGCGCTTTGCGGTGCCGCGCATCGTCGAGGCGTTGAAGAGCCGGGGCCACGGCAGCCTGTGTTTTTACGGACCACCCGGCACCGGCAAGACGGCGCTGGCAGAGCACATTGCCCAGGCACTCGACCAGCCGCTGATGATCCGTCAGGCCAGCGACCTGATGAGCAAGTACGTGGGCGAGACCGAGCAGAACATGGCCGCGATGTTCCGCGATGCCGAGGCCGAAAAAGCAGTGCTGCTGCTCGACGAGGCCGACAGCTTTTTGCAGGACCGGCGCGGCGCCCAGCGCACCTACGAGGTGACCGAGGTCAACGAGATGCTGCAGGGCATGGAGCGTTTTGCTGGCATCTTCGTCTGCACCACCAACCTGCTCGATAGCTTGGATCAAGCGGCGCTGCGGCGCTTCACCTTCAAGATCCGCTTCATGCCGCTCACGGCGCAGCAACGCGAAACCATGTTTGTCACCGAAGCGCTGGCTGGCGACCGTGCGCTGCTCAGCCAGGACCTGTGCGATCGCCTGGGCAAACTGGTGCACCTGTGCCCGGGGGACTTTGCGGCGGTCAAGCGGCAGGTGGAAATTCTGGCCAGCGAGTTGTCAGCCGACGAGTTCCTGTCGCAGCTGGAGGCCGAGCACCGCATCAAGCCCGATGTGCGCGAAGGCCGCGATGGCCGCGCGATGGGCTTTTTGCAATAAGCGGATTCAGACGCAGGCCAGGTTGGCCGCGTTCTTTTTCTGCACTTCCTCGCTCACGCGAAGTTGCGCCTGGCGCACGATCTGCCCGCCCTCCATCCACAGCAGCTGACCCGGCTGCATGGGCTGCCAGTTCTCGTTCAGTGTGAGCGGTTGGGTCGCGACCACGCAGAGCCGGTCTTCAGGGGCATTGGTCTGCGCAAAATCGATGCTGAGGTCGGCATCGACCAGCTTGGCATTGGAAAACGGCCATTCGCGCACCAGGTAATACAGCCGGGTGGAGCAATGCGCGAACAGCGCCTGCCCGTTGGAGAGCAGGTAATTGAACACGCCGAACTCACCGGTGCTCTCGCTCATGCTGCAAAGCGTGTCGAACACGGTGTTCAGCGAACAGGGCTCGCGCGGACTGATCTGCTTGAGCCGCTCCAGCAGCGCGCAGAAGGCACGCTCGCTGTCGGTGGTGCCGACCGGTTGGTAGTGGCCTTCGAGGGCCGGCTGGTAGTCGATCAGGTCGCCGTTATGGGCAAACAGCCACTGCCGGCCCCACAGCTCGCGGGTGAAGGGGTGGCAATTCTCCAGCCGTAGCGCATCGCCCTGCGTGGCCTTGCGGATGTGCGACACCACATTGCGGGACTTGATGGCGTAGCTCTTGAGCAGCTCGGCCACCGGCGAAGTGGCTGCCGGGTGGTTGTCGAGGAAGATGCGGCAGGCCTTGTCTTCAAAAAAGCCGATGCCAAAGCCGTCGCCGTGGTGGTCGGTGAGGCCGCCCCGGGCCGCAAAGCCGGTGAATGAAAACCGCAGGTCGGCAGGTGCTGCCGCGTTCATCCCGAGGAGCTGACACATGCGGCTTCAGTGCCCGAGAATTTTTGACAGGAAGTCCTGCGCCCTGTCGGTCTGCGGGTTGTTGAAGAAGGCCTCGGGTGCGTTCTGCTCCACGATCTGCCCCTGGTCCATGAAGATCACGCGGTCAGCCACGGCCTTGGCAAAGCCCATCTCATGGGTCACGCACAGCATGGTCATGCCCTGGTTGGCCAGCTCGACCATCACGTCCAGCACTTCCTTGATCATTTCCGGATCTAGCGCCGAGGTGGGCTCGTCGAACAGCATGATCTTGGGTGTGAGGCACAGCGCGCGCGCAATCGCCACGCGCTGCTGCTGGCCGCCGGAGAGTTGCAGCGGGTACTTCTGCGCCTGCTCGGCGATGCGCACGCGTTCGAGCTGGTGCATGGCCCGCTCCACCGCGTCTTTCTTCGACAGCCCGCCGACCCAGGTGGGCGAGAGCGTCAGGTTTTCCAGCACCGTGAGGTGCGGGAACAGGTTGAACTGCTGGAACACCATGCCGACCTGGCGGCGCACCGCGTCGACGGCCTTGACGTCATCGCCCAGCACCGAGCCGGCCACGGTGAGCTTGCCTTCCTGGTACTCCTCCAGCGCGTTGATGCAGCGGATCAGCGTGGACTTGCCCGAGCCCGAAGGCCCGCAGATCACCAGCCGCTCCCCTTGCTTCACGGTCAGGTCCACGTCGCGCAGTACGTGGAAATTGTTGCCGTACCACTTGTTGACTTTGTCGAATTGAATGATGGCTTCAGACATTTGGAATGGTTCTCCGTTCAGCGGGCCTTGCCCACGGCGAGCCGCCGCTCCACCCACAGGCTGTAGCGCGACATCGCAAAGCAGCAGGTGAAGTAGATGGCAGCAATGAAAAGATAGGCTTCGATCTTGAAGGGCCGCCAGTTCGGGTCAGAGCCCAGCGCCAGCGAGAGCGCACCCGTGAGCTCATACAGCGACACGATGGTGACCAGCGAGGTGTCCTTGAACAGGGAGATGAAGTTGTTCATGATGCTGGGCACCACGGTGCCGAGCGCCTGCGGCAGCACGATCTTGATCTGCGTCTGCCAGTAGCCCAGCCCCAGGCTGGCGGCGGCTTCGGTCTGGCCTTTGGGCAGGGCCTGCAGGCCGCCACGGATGATCTCCGCCATGTAGGCCGCCGCAAACAGCGTGATGCCCACGATCACGCGGATCAGCACGTCTGGCGATTTGCCGATGGGCATGAACAGCGGGAACATGAAGCTGGCCATGAACAGCACTGAGATCAGCGGCACGCCGCGGATCAGCTCCACATACACCACACACAGTGTCTTGATGGCCGGCATGTTGGCGCGCCGGCCCAGCGCCACCGCCACCGCAATCGGGAAGGCCAGCGTCATGGAAATGACGGTGAGCATCACCGTCAGCGGCAGGCCGCCCCACTGGTCGGTGGGCACCTTCACCAGGCCAAAGTAGCCGCCGCCCATCAGGGTGAAGAACGCCGCCAGCACCACCACCCACAACGCGGCGAGCCAAGGCTTCCAGAACCAGCGGCTGCAGCTGGCCACCACCAGCCCGAGCAGCAGCACGGTGGCCAGTTCCGGGCGCCATTGTTCGGTCTGCGGGTAACGCCCGAGCAGGATGATGCGGGACTTCTCGGTCACCACGCCCCAGCAGGCGCCGATGCCGCGCGCGGCCTGGCAGGCGTCTGCATTGGCGGCGGTCACAGCGTTCACTACTGCCCACTCAAAGGCCGCGCTGCCGGCCCAGATCAGGACGGCCAGCACCAGCAGCGAGAGCAGCGAGTTGCCGACACTGGAAAACAGGTTGTTGCGCAGCCAGGGCAGCGGCCCTTCCATGCGCACGGGCGCCGGGCGCGGCGTGATCGGTACAAAGTTCTGGCTCATGCTCAGCGCTCCTTGATGGCCGCACGGCTGTTGAACCAGTTCATCAGCGCCGAGGTGATGAGCGAGGTCGTGAGGTAGATCAGCATGATGATGGCAATGCACTCCACCGCGCGGCCGGTCTGGTTCAGCGAGGTGTTGGCAATCGACACCAGGTCGGGGTAACCCACCGCCACCGCGAGCGAGGAGTTCTTGGTCAGGTTGAGGTACTGGTTGGTCAGCGGCGGAATGATCACGCGCAGCGCCTGCGGCAGCACCACCAGCCGCATCGAGTGGCTGCGCGACAGCCCCAGCGAGGCACTGGCCTCATGCTGGCCGAGCGACACTGAAGCAATGCCAGCCCGCACCACCTCAGCCACAAAGGCCGAGGTGTACAGCACCAGGCCCAGCAGCACGGCCAGGTATTCCGGCGACAGCGCACCGCCGCCTTCGACCTGCGTTTCGGTCAGCTTGGGCAGGTTCCACTCGTTGGGCGCGCCACCGGCCAGCCAGCCGAGCACGGCGCCGGCAACCAGCAGCGCCAGCGACACCCACAGCACGGGCTTGGTGTGGCCGGTGCGGTCGAAATGCGCGCGGGCGGCCTTGGCATAAAAGAAGCTGGCCACGCCGCCGGCAAACACGCCGACCACCGCCAGTGTCTGGCCCAGCTGCCAGACCGGTGATGGATACGACAGGCCGTTCTTGCTCACGTACACCAGGCCGCCCAGCTGCAGGGCGTCCTCGATGGCGGGCAGGTACTCGGTGAAGAGCAGGTACCACATCAGCAGCTGCAGCAGCACTGGAATGTTGCGGAACAGCTCGACATAGGCATAACAGAACCCGCGGATCAGCGCATTGCGCGAAAAGCGCCCGACGCCCAGCAGTGTGCCGAGAATGGAGGTCAGCACAATCCCGATCACGGCCACGCGCAGCGTGTTCACCAGCCCGACCATGAAGGCGTGCCAGTAGGGGTTGTTGGAGTCGTAGGTCAGCCAGCCTTCGCCGATGTCAAAGCCGGCAGGCTGCAGCAGGAAGTCGAAGCCGCTCTGAATGCCGCGCGTCTTCATGTTGGCCAGCGTGTTGGACACCAGCAGCCACACCAGGAAGGCGATCAGGCCGACCACCAGGACCTGGTAGACCACCGCGCGGGCTTGCTTGCTGCGCCACGAAAAGCTCTTGCGACGCGACGCGGGGGCCGTGCGCGCCGGAATCAGCGAATGTTCGGACATGGTAGTTACCAAATAAGAGCGAAGAGCGCAAAAAGAGCGGGCCACCCGCCCGGAATGTCGCGCGAGTGGCCCGTTGCGTTCAGCGCATCGGAAAGGTCAGGTCAGCGCACCGGGAATGCGTACATCTGGCCGCCCTTGGTCCACAGGTTGTTGGCGCCACGTGGCAGGGCCAGCGGTGTCTTGGGGCCCACATTGCGCTCGAAGATCTCGCCGTAGTTGCCGACGGCCTTGATGGCGCGCACCAGCCATTCCTTGTCCAGACCCAGCAGCTTGCCGGTGTCTTCGCCGCTGCCGGTCAGGCGCATGACCACCGGGTCCTTGCTGTCCTTGACCATGGCATCGACGTTGGCCTGCGTCACGCCGTACTCTTCGGCCTCGATCAGGCCGTAGACCACCCACTTGACGATGGCGAACCACTCGTCGTCACCGCGGCGCACCATGGGGCCCAGTGGCTCCTTGGAGATCAGGTCAGGCAGGATGACGTGGTCAGCCGGGTTCTTGGCTTCCTTGTTGCGCACCGAGGCCAGACCCGAGGCGTCTGTCGTGTAAGCCTGGCAGCGGCCCGAGAAATAGGCGGCGTTCACGGCTTCCTGCTTTTCAAACACCACCGGCTTCATGCCCAGGTTGTTGGCCTTGGAGAAGTCGGTCAGGTTTTTCTCGGTGGTGGTTCCGGACTGCACGCAGACCGTGGCGTTCTTCAGTTGCTTGGCGCTGCGCACCTTGCTTTTGGTGGGCACCATGAAGCCCTGGCCGTCGTAGTAGGTCACGGCGGTCTGGTTCAGGCCCAGCGAGGCGTCACGCGTGAGGGTGAAGGTGGTGTTGCGGGCCAGCACGTCCACTTCGCCGGACTGCAGGGCGGTGAAGCGCTGCTGGGCGTTCAGGGGCACCCACTTGACCTTGCTGGCATCGCCCAGCGTGGCGGCGGCGATGGCCTTGCAGGTGTCCACATCCAGACCCGACCAGTTGCCGTTGCTGTCGGCAGCCGAGAAACCGGCCAGGCCGACGTTCACGCCGCAGATCACCTGACCGCGCGCCTTGATGGCATCCAGAGTCTTGCCGGCATGCGCCGGTGCCATGACAGCCATCGTCAAGCCTGCAACGGCAAGAGCGGCCAGACCACGTTTTTGAGCAAGTTTGATCACGGAATTCTCCAGTCAGTGAATGGTTGGGTATCGAGAGCGGATCAGCACGAAACATGCCAATGGACGGATGCTAGTCCAAGCAACCCGCGCCCCATCTCAGGGCAAGCCCCTAGTCTGACGCCGATGTCATGGCCACTTCTGCATAAGCTCATGCCCCAAGGCGGGGCGCACTGGCCGCAATCTCTTGCAGGCGTGTCAGCTGGCGGCGGCGCAGACCCGCAGCACCTCGGCGCCATAGGCCTGCAGCTTCTTGGCGCCCATGCCGCTGATGCCGTCCAGATCGGTCATGCTCTGCGGCGAGCGCTCGGCAATCGCGCGCAGCGTGGCATCGTGAAAGATCACGAAGGCCGGCAGGTTGTGCTCGCGCGCCACTTCCGCGCGCCAGGCTTTCAGACGGCTCAAGCGCTCCAGCGCGCCAGCGTTCAGCGCCGCTTCGGCCAGCCCTTTCACCGAGGTCTTGGTCACCCGCTTGCGGCGTTCGGTGGGGCCCAGCGTCTGCTCGCGCAGCACCAGGCGGACTTCGCCCTTGAGCACCTGCCGCGCATCGGGCAGAAGCTGCAGGGTGCTGAAGGCTTCGGTATCGACCCGCACCATGTTGCGCGCAATCAGCTGGCGCAGCACGCCGCGCCACTGCGCTTCGGCCACGTCGGCACCGATGCCGAAGGTGCTCAGCGTGTCATGGCCGTACTGGGCCATCTTGTCGGTATGCTTGCCGCGCAGGATATCCATGATGTGCCCGGCCCCGAAGCTGATGCCGCTGGCCTGCTGCACGCGGTAGATGCAGCTGAGCATCTTGCGGGCGGCGTCGGTAGCATCCCACACGGCGGGCGGCTGCAAACAGTTATCGCAGTTCCCGCAGTTGGAGCTGTCTTCGCCGAAGTAATGCAGCAGGCTCACGCGGCGGCAGCGGGTGTCTTCCGCCAGGCTCAGCAGCGCATCGAGTTTGCCGCGCATCACCTGCTTGAACTCCTCGCTGGCCGCCTCGCTGGTGTCGATCATGCGGCGCTGGTTCACCACGTCCTGCAAGCCGTACATCATCCAGGCGTCGGCGCTTTGGCCGTCGCGGCCGGCGCGACCAGTCTCCTGGTAGTAGCCTTCGATGTTCTTGGGCATGTCCACATGGGCGACAAAGCGCACATCGGGCTTGTCGATGCCCATGCCGAAGGCAATCGTGGCGACCATGACCAGGCTGTCCTCGCGCAGAAAGCGGTTCTGCCGCTGCTGGCGCACGCTGGCGTCCAGTCCGGCGTGGTAGGCCAGCGCGGGGATGCCGGCGTCCTGCAGGGTGCCCGCAATCTCCTCGACGCGCTTGCGCGACTGGCAGTACACGATGCCCGCTTCGCCATCGTGCTCGGTCTGGATAAAGCGTAGCAATTGCGCGGCGGGGTTGGTCTTCTCGACGATGGTGTAGCGGATGTTGGGCCGGTCAAAGCTGCTGACGAACTGGCGGGCGCCCTCCAGTCGCAGCCGCTCGACCATGTCTTGCCGGGTCAGCGCGTCGGCAGTGGCGGTGAGTGCCATGCGCGGCACATCGGGAAAGGTCTCGTGCAGCAGGCTGAGCGAGCGGTACTCGGGCCGGAAGTCGTGGCCCCACTGGCTCACGCAGTGCGCCTCGTCAATCGCGAACAGACTCAACAGGCCGCGCTCATGCAGCGAGGTGAGCAGCCCCTTCATGCGCGGCGTGTTGATGCGCTCGGGCGCCGCATACAGCAGCGTCAGCTCGTTGCGCAGCAACTGCTTTTCGAGCAGGCTGCCTTCGTCAAAGGTCTGGGTGGAATTGAGGAAAGCGGCCGCCACACCGGCCTCGTGCAGTGCACCCACCTGGTCGTGCATCAGCGCGATCAGTGGCGAGATCACGATGGTCACGCCGTGGCCGGCGTTCTGCCGCACGATGGCCGGTATCTGGTAACACAGCGACTTGCCGCCGCCCGTGGGCATCAGCACCAGTGCATCACCTCCATTCACCACATGGTCCACGATGGCCTGCTGCGGCCCGCGAAAGCTGTCGTAACCGAACACGTCGCGCAGGACGTCGGCCGGCGTCGGTGACCCGGTGATGGCGGCGGGCAGGTTCAAAGGCGGTTCAGGGACAGCGCGGAAGGAGGGCTTGAACGAGCCGGCTCACATCTGTTCCCAGGGCAGGCCCTCGAAGCGCCAGCCCGACAGCGTGGAGCGCTGGAAGCGGTCGTCCAGCTCGCCCTCGAAACCATTCACCACATGCTGCACGTCGGTGAAGCCGGCGGCTTCCAGCGCCTTGCCGGCGTCCAGCGTGCGCTTGCCCGAACGGCAGATCAGCAGCACCGGCTGGTCCTTGCCGGTGGCCTCGCGTGCCACGGCATCGGCAAACTTCGCCGGGTCGGGCTGCAGGTCGGGGTATTCGTACCAGGGCACGTTGACCACGCCGGGTGGCCGGCCCACGTACAGCGACTCGATTTCCATGCGCACGTCCACAAACAGTGCGTCGGGGCGACTTTGCAGCCAGGTCCAGGCTTCTTGGGGGGTGAGGTTTTTCATGGGCGTTGGCGGAATATGCTTATTGTCCATGCAAGCAGGGTGGCCCCGTAAAATGCAGGCATGAAGCCCATCGCCTACACCCGCGGAGCCGCGCTCCCCGCCCTTCTGGAACAACGCATTGCCATTCTTGATGGCGCGATGGGCACCATGATCCAGCGCTTCAAGCTCAATGAAGCCCAGTACCGTGGGGAGCGTTTCAAGGACTTCCACAAGGACGTCAAGGGCAACAACGAACTGCTCAGCCTGACGCGCCCCGACGTCATCCGCGACATCCACGAAGGCTATCTGGCCGCCGGTGCCGACCTGATTGAAACCAACACCTTTGGCGCTACCACGGTGGCCCAGGCCGACTACGACATGGCCGATCTGGCGGTCGAGATGAACTACGAATCAGCCCGCATCGCCCGCGCCGCCTGCGACAAGTTTTCCACGCCCGACAAGCCGCGCTTTGTGGTCGGCGCCCTCGGCCCCACGCCCAAGACCGCCAGCATCAGCCCCGACGTGAACGACCCCGGCGCGCGCAACACCAGCTTTGAGGAGCTGCGCAAGGCCTATTACGAGCAGACCGAGGCGTTGGTCAAGGGCGGCAGCGACGTGCTGCTGGTCGAGACGATTTTTGACACCCTCAATGCCAAAGCCGCGCTGTTTGCCATTGACGAGTATTTTGATAACTCGGGCGAGTGCCTGCCGCTCATCATCAGCGGCACGGTGACCGACGCCTCCGGCCGCATTCTCAGCGGGCAGACGGTCACCGCCTTCTGGCACAGCGTGCGCCATGCGCGGCCGCTGGCGGTGGGTCTCAATTGCGCGCTGGGCGCGACGCTGATGCGTCCCTACATCCAGGAGCTGGCCAAGGTGGCTGAGGACACCTTCATCAGCTGCTATCCGAACGCCGGCCTGCCCAACCCGATGAGCGAGACCGGCTTTGACGAGACGCCCGATGTCACCTCCCGTCTGCTGCGCGAGTTCGCCGACGAGGGGCTGGTCAACATCGTCGGCGGCTGCTGCGGCACCACGCCCGACCACATCCAGGCGATTGCCAGCGCGGTGTCGCCCTTGTCGGCGCGCGGTGTGAGCAGCGGATTTTTCTACCGCGAGGCGGCGTGATTCTCCGGGTGCGGCCGGGGCTTGCCCTTGCCGCGCTGCTGTTTGGTCTGTTGTCTGGTCTGCTCACTGCCTGCAGCCAGAGCCCGCCGTCGTGGGACAGCCTGCTCGCGGGCAAGATCACAGGCCAGTACCCCACCTATTCAGTGACTGTGGCGGCGCCAGGCCAGCTCCACGTGGAGCGCCCGGGCATGCCGGACAAGGTGATTGCCGTCGACCCGATTGCCCAGCATTGCCTGCGCGGCGCCCGAGACTGCAGCTACGCCGTCGAGCAGATGTTGCTCGAACTGCGCGATCCCTGACCGGACCCTGCCGCAGACAGACTAAAATACCGGCTTCCCAAGGAGCGTTGCAGCGAGACAGTCGTCTCGTCAGGCTTGGGCGATCAAGAGCGTGCCTGTCCGGCGCGCCGCTTTTTGCAACCACGCTCACCTTGCCCTGAAGGTGATGCGCATGTCTGATAGTCAAAACCCTGTTTCTGTTCCGCCGATGAAGCTCTCGGGGCTTGAGCCCGTGCTCGTCGGCAGCGCCAGCCTGTTCGTCAACATTGGCGAGCGCACCAACGTCACCGGCTCCAAGGCTTTCGCCCGCATGATCCTGAACGGCGAGTACGAACAGGCCCTCGCGGTGGCGCGCCAGCAGGTCGAGAACGGCGCGCAGATCATCGACATCAACATGGACGAGGCCATGCTGGACAGCCAGGCGGCCATGGTGCGCTTTCTGAACCTGATCGCCAGCGAGCCGGACATCGCCCGCGTGCCCATCATGATCGACAGCTCCAAATGGAGCGTCATTGAGGCCGGCCTGCGCTGCATCCAGGGTAAGGGCATCGTCAATTCGATTTCCATGAAGGAAGGCGTCGACACCTTCAAGCAGCAGGCCAAGCTGCTCAAGCGCTACGGTGCCGCCGCCGTGGTGATGGCGTTCGACGAGCAGGGCCAGGCCGACACCTACCAGCGCAAGGTCGAAATCTGCGAGCGCGCCTACCGCGTGCTGGTTGACGAGGTGGGCTTCCCGCCCGAAGACATCATCTTCGACCCCAACATCTTCGCGATTGCCACCGGCATCGAAGAGCACAACAACTACGCAGTTGACTTCATCGAGGCCACGCGCTGGATCAAGCAAAACCTGCCCGGCGCCAAGGTGTCGGGCGGTGTGTCGAATGTGTCCTTCAGCTTCCGCGGCAACGACCCGGTGCGCGAAGCCATCCACACCGTGTTCCTCTACCACGCGATCCAGGCGGGCATGGACATGGGCATCGTCAACGCCGGTATGGTGGGCGTGTATGACGACCTCGAACCCCTGCTCCGCGAGCGGGTGGAAGACGTGGTGCTCAACCGCCGGGCTGATGCTGGCGAGCGCCTGATCGAAGTGGCCGAAACCGCCAAGAGCGGCGCCAAGGACGACAGCAAGAAAAACGAATGGCGCGCCCTGCCAGTGCGCCAGCGCCTGTCACACGCGCTGGTGCATGGCATGAACGAGCACATCGTGGCCGACACCGAAGAGGTGTATCAGGAAATCCTGGCCGAAGGCGGCCGGCCGCTGCATGTCATTGAAGGCCCGCTGATGGACGGCATGAACGTCGTCGGCGACCTGTTCGGGCAGGGCAAGATGTTTTTGCCGCAGGTGGTCAAAAGCGCCCGCGTGATGAAGCAGGCCGTGGCCCATCTGCTGCCCTACATCGAGGCGGAAAAACTGCTGCTCGAAGCCGGCGGCGGCGACGTCAAGCCCAAGGGCAAGATCATCATCGCCACCGTAAAGGGCGATGTGCACGACATCGGCAAGAACATCGTCACCGTGGTCCTGCAGTGCAACAACTTCGAGGTGGTGAACATGGGCGTGATGGTGCCCTGCCACGAGATTCTGGCGCGCGCGAAAGTCGAAGGCGCCGACATCGTGGGCCTGTCGGGCCTGATCACGCCCAGCCTGGAGGAAATGCAGTACGTGGCCGCCGAGATGCAGAAGGACGACCACTTCCGCATCCGCAAGATTCCGCTGCTGATTGGCGGCGCTACCACCAGCCGCGTGCACACGGCGGTGAAGATTTCGCCGCACTATGAAGGCCCAGTGGTGTATGTGCCCGACGCGTCCCGCAGCGTCAGCGTGGCGCAAAGCCTGCTGTCGGAGCAGGCCACCAAATACATCGATGAGCTCAATGCCGACTACGAAAAAGTCCGCGTCCAGCACGCCAACAAGAAGCAGACTCCGATGTGGCCGCTGGCCAAAGCACGCGCCAACGCCACCCGCATCGACTGGGCCCACTACAACCCGCCGGTGCCCAAGTTCACAGGCCGGCGTGTGTTCAAGAACTTTGACCTGGCCGAGCTCGCGCAATACATCGACTGGGGTCCTTTCTTCCAGACCTGGGATCTGGCGGGCCCGTTCCCGGCGATCCTGAAAGACGAGGTGGTGGGCACCGAGGCAGTGCGTGTGTATGCCGATGCGCAGCGCATGCTCAAGCGCCTGATTGAAGGCCGCTGGCTCACTGCCAACGGCGTGATGGGCCTGTACCCGGCCAACAGCGTGGGCGACGACATCGAGATTTACACCGACGAAACCCGCACCGAAGTGGCCATGACCTGGCACGGCCTGCGCCAGCAGGCCGAAAAGACGGCGGTGCCCGGCGCCGACGGCAAGAACCACATGCGCCCCAGCCGATGTCTGGCTGACTTCGTGGCGCCGAAAGTGCTGCCGGCCGAAGCCAAGGCGGTGCGCGCCGGCCACGCCGGGCAGGAAGGCCACAACACCTTCATGCTGCCCGACTACATCGGGCTGTTTGCCGTCACCGCCGGCATCGGCGCTGAGAAGAAGGAGAAGTACTTCCTCGACGACAACGACGACTACTCCTCCATCATGCTCAAGGCGCTGGCTGACCGGCTGGCCGAAGCCTTTGCCGAGGCGCTGCACCACCGCGTGCGCACCGACCTCTGGGGCTACGCACCGGGCGAGTCGCTGGGCATGGAAGACATGATTGCCGAAAAATACCAGGGCATCCGCCCCGCGCCCGGCTACCCGGCCTGCCCCGACCACAGCGTGAAGAAAGACATGTTTGCGCTGCTCAAGGCCGACGAGATCGGCATGGCCCTGACGGAAAGCCTGGCCATGACGCCGGCCGCCAGCGTCAGCGGCTTTTACCTGAGCCACCCCGAGAGCGCCTATTTCAACGTTGGCAAAATCGGAGACGACCAACTGCAGGACCTGGCCCGGCGGCGCGGCGCGAAGGCGGAAGACCTGCAACGCCTGCTGGCACCGAATCTCTAGCATCCGCGAGGTCTTTTCGCTGGAATTGTTTACCGACGTGCCAGCTTGAACGTTACACAGACTGCACGTACGCTATGCCCTGCGCCGCGCTGTCCCGCGTGGTGCACTGATTCAGGAAGGACACCCCCATGAACACCGCTATCGACTCACTTCAACCCGGCCAGCAGCCTGCCGGCGCCAGCAACAAGGCGCTGTGGGCGGCCGTCATCATTCTCGGTCTGGCCGTGCTCGGCATGGGCGCGATGATGATCTCCAACCAGCGCGCCATGATGGCGGCAAACACGGCGGCGGGCACCGCGCCCGGCGTGGCTGCTTCCACTGCAACCACCACGGCCCCACCTGCCCAAGCCACTGCTTCGGCCAAGTCCACGACGGCCGACGATCTGGTGGAAAAGCCGGTCGCCGCACCCGCCAAGCCCGCCCCTGCACCGGCCAAAAAAGTCGTCAAACCCGAACCCAAGCCAGCCCCTGCGCCCAGCACCGCTGGCGTGTCGCCCGCACCGGCGCCAGCGCCCGCCGTGGCCGTGTGTGCGGTGTGTGGCGCGGTTGAATCCGTCACACCCATCGAGCGCTCCAGCAAACCCGATGGCCCGGGCATTGGCGCAGTGGCCGGTGGCGTACTGGGCGCGGTGCTCGGCAACCAGATCGGCCACGGCGGCGGGCGCACTGCTGCGACCATTCTGGGCGCGGTGGGCGGCGGTTTTGCCGGCAACGCCATCGAGGGCAAGGTGCGCCGGGAAACGGTGTACCAGGTCGGCGTGCGCATGGAAGACGGTTCCACCCGCATGGTCGAAGTTGCCAACGCGCCCAGCGTGGGCAGCCGTGTCACCGTAGAGGGCGGCACGCTGCGCACCCGCGAGGGCGCGGTGTACGCACCCAAGCCTGCACCGGTGGCACAGCCAGCGCCATCACCCATCCCCACAGACCGCTGAAAGCCCGGCCCGCAGCCCTGCCGGGCACTGGCCCCCGTTGACGCACACGCCACAAAGACTGACTTCCGGAAGGCATCCCACAGCACATGTTCCGCTTGGCACTCATCCTGTTCGGTGGTGATGCGCTGGTCCGCCGCTGGCGGGTGTTTTATGCCGTCGGGCTGCTTACTTTTCTGTGCGGCGTCGCCGTCATCGCTGATCTGTTTGACGGCGCGGCCGATCTGGCTGGCTGGATGTTCGGTCTCGCCCTGTTGGCGCAGGGGCTGGTGGACCTGGTGATTGGCAGCACCCACAGTGGCTCGCGCCGCCGCTTCGAAATGCTGCGCGGCGCCGCGATGCTGGTGTTTGCCTGCCTGCTGCTCGACTTCCCGTGGGACAACTCAATTGCCGCCGGCGTGCTGTTCGCAGGCGCCTTTGCCTTCAACGGCGTGGTGCGCATTGCCTGCAGTTTGCTGGTGCGCTTTCCGGGCTGGCGCGGCTCGCAGGCGATTGGCTGGGGCTATCTGGTCATGGCGTTGCTGCTGATCACCAGGTGGCCGCTGCCCGACAGCATGAACGTGCCGTTTTGCACCGGTCTGGCACTGATGGCGGGCGGCCTGGTGCTGGCCCGCGGCGCCTGGCGCCTGAAGCGCCTGCCCCCCGGCTCACGTCTGGCAGCGATCTCGCTCTACCGGCGCCGGCACGCCGCGGCCATACCGTCGCCAGTTGTGCCCGCTGATGCCGCTGTGCCCGCCGATGGTGAGCCGATGGTGGTGCATGTGTGGACGGCCGTCCACCAGGCAGAAGACCGTATTCGCCTGCCGCTGATTGACCGCTACATCGCCGCGCTGTCGCGCAAGGGCAGCGTGACCACCGGCCATGTGGCGCTGGAGTGTGGCGATCTCTACATCAGCCACCACCCGCGGGTGCGGCTCACCATCACCCAGCACAACCTGTTCGACAAGGTGCGCGCCACCGAGGGCAACGACCACCCCGGCATGTGGCTACCTACCTATGCCGGTGAAGCGGCCAACACCCAGCCGTCGACCTTCCGCATCCGCTTCCGGGTGTTCAACCACGCCTACCTGCTGGCCTTCTGGAATGCCTACCGGCAAGACGACACCTACAACCTCACCAGCCGCAACTGCTCGGTGGTGGTGACCGAAGCTGTCGATGCGGCGCTGGAAGGCGTGTTCGCAGACAAGCCTTTTTGGCGCACTTTGCTGCGCCTCGCCCTGCACCCCGATATCTGGCTGGCCAGCAGCACCCGCGTGCGGGCGGAGTCCATCGCCTGGACGCCTGGTCTCGCCCTCGACTACGTCAGCGCCCTCCGGCGCATCACGCATCCGCGGCAGCAACTGGGCGTGCAGATGTGGCGCTGGCTGAAGTTCCGCAAGCGACACCTGGACTGAATTCGGGACGCCATTCCGTCAGTCACTTCGCCTGTCCCGATGAAGACTGCATGGCATCGATGGTCTCCAGCGCGTTGAGCATGTAAAGAAACGCACTTTGCTCGTCGGTGAGTGTCTGGCCGGGTTTTATCTCGTCAAGCCAGCGATGGAGGTCTGTTGCGCGGTCAGCCAATGTCGTTGCCAGTGCTTGCCGGTCGGCGGCGGATGACTCGGCGATGCACGTCGATCTGGCCGAGTCATCGCTGATGCCCCATTGGCGTGCCAGTGGAATGAGGTCTTTGAACTGCGGCGGAACTTTGGCCTCGTCCAGCGCGACGGGTCGGTGCGAAGCGCATGCCGACGCGGGAACGCCTGTGGTAGTGGCGCGGGTGGGTGTGCGATCACCGCACCCGACGATCGCGAGTGCGATGAGCATGAGGCCGAGTTGTTTGGTCATGTGGAGGGCCTTGCGAGCGGGTACAACAGCCTTTGAGGTTGCAGCGGCGCGGTCACGCTGGGTCATCCCTCTGCGCCCGATAAGTCGTTTGGACAAAACCAAAATCGTAGGCTTTGGACGAGACGAGGCGCAGCTTCATGTCGCCCGGCAGCTCACCGAAAAGCCGCCGTCCCGCACCTAGCAACACAGGAATCGTCGTCACCGTGAGTTCGTCAATCAGCCCTTCTGACAAGAAGCTCTGGATGACCTGGCCACCGTCAACATAGGCATGTTTGCAGCCGCCGGTGCCGAGGCGATGGAGCAGCGCGTGCGGCGCCTCGGTGCTGGCCTCCAGTTGAATGCCCGATCCTTGCAGAAACTGAACAGGTCTGGAGGTGAGAACCACCACGCGTTTGCCCTCATACGGCCACGGTTCAAAGGTGGCCACCTGGTCGTAGGTGTTCCGCCCCATGATCAATACGTCTACCGTGCTCATGAACTGGGCATAGCCGCAGTCTTCACTGGCGGGTACGGTACCATTGCCTTCCATGAGCCAGTCAATCGCACCGTCTTCGCGGGCGATGAAGCCGTCAAGGCTGGTGGCGATGTAAACAGATGCAGCGATGGTCATGCAGGAAATTCCATTCGGTGTTTGTGCTTGTGTTTCTATTTGGAGTCGGACTCAGGCCGCCACCGAGTGCGCCTGAAGGTTGACATGCAGGCTCTCGCGCATGGCCCTGAAGATGGCGGCCAGGTTGTCCATGCCGGGATTTCCGTGGGGGGACAGCATTCTGTGCAGGCTCTTGCTGGGTTTGGCGACCACGGTGGCGAGCTGCTCAAAGCCAATGGTGGCATTGACCAGATCGCGCAAGATGAGTCGGGCGGTTTCCGGCTCGCCGTTGAGGAACAGCGTGGCGGCCTCGTCGAGCAGCGCCTGCGCAAACAAGGGGTCGCGTTGTGCGCGCTGGGTGACGGTTTCCTTGAAGTCTCTGGTCAGTGCCATGGTTTCTACCTTTTGTGCTTTTTGGCTGATTCGGAGGCCACTGCTTTCTTGCGGCGCTTGTATTCAGTCAGCAGTTCTTTCGCCCGGTCGATGTCGCGCTGCTGTCCCCGCTTGATGCCACCACCAAGAAGAACAATGAGCGTGTCGCCGTCCCTGGCCAGATAGATCCGGTAGCCCGGACCCCAGTCAATGACATATTCACCCATGCCATCAAACCACTTGATGCTGGAGGTGTTGCCCATCTCCATTCGAAGCTTGGCCACGGTGACTTTGGCCGCAGCTTCTGGCGAGAGGCTGTCAAACCAGTCCTTGTAGGGGTTGGAGGCATCCTCGCGGAGGTACTCTTTAACCTGCACATCGAGTCCTAATGGTAACACATGCGTTACCTTTGATGGTTGGCTCTGGTGTCGGTGACTGAACAGCTACGAATGGGTTGAAGAAATGCCGTCCGCGCATCACCCACCCCCCTTCAAAGCCCGCCGGTACTGCACCGCCTCCGCCACATGGCTGACCTGCACCTGCGCGGCGCCGGCCAGATCGGCCACGGTGCGGGCGACTTTCAGGCAGCGGTGAATGCTGCGGCCAGACCAGCCGAGGCGGGCGGCGGCGGTGTGTAGGAATTTCGCGGCCGCGTCGTCGAGCTGGCACTGCGCGTCGATGGCGCGGCCGGCCAGTGCCTGGTTGGCGCTGCCCTGGCGGGCCATGGCGCGGTCCCGGGCGGCCACCACGCGTTGCTGGATGCTGGTGGTGGCCTCACCCGGCGGCGTGTTCACCAGCTCGTCGGCGGCCAGCGCGCCTACTTCCACATGCAGGTCGATGCGGTCAATCAGCGGCCCACTCAGCTTGCCTTGGTAGCGGCTGATCTGCTCCGGAGAACAGCGGCAACTGCGTTGCTGGGAGCCGAGGTAGCCGCAGGGACAGGGGTTCATCGCGGCAATCAACTGGAAGCGCGCCGGGAATTCGGCTCTTTGTGCTGCCCGGGCGATGGTGATGGTGCCGGACTCCAGCGGCTCGCGCAGTGCCTCCAGTGCGGCGCGTGGAAATTCAGGCATCTCATCCAGAAACAAAACTCCGCCGTGGGCCAGCGATATTTCCCCCGGTCTTGGTGGCGAGCCGCCGCCCACCAACGCGACGGCACTCGCTGTGTGATGCGGCGCGCAGGTGGGCCGCACGCCCCAGTGTTCCAGCGCGAAGCGGCCACCGAGCGATGCGACCGCTGCGCTTTCCAGCGCCTCCTGCGTGGTCATCGGTGGCAGCAGTCCGGCAAAGCGCTGCGCCAGCATCGACTTGCCCGAGCCGGGCGGGCCCATCATCAGCACGCTGTGGCCGCCAGCCGCAGCGATCTCCAGTGCGCGGCGTGCGGCGGCCTGGCCCTTGACGTCGGCCATGTCGGCGCAGTGGGTGACAGGTGCGGGCGGCGTCGGCGCCACGCGCGCCCAGCCCGACAGCGCTTCGGGCGCAGCGTTGCCGGGCAGGAACTGCCGCACCACGTCCAGCAGATGGTGGGCGCGGTAGATTTCGGCTTCCGGCACCAGCGCCGCCTGCTGCGCGCTGCCTTCGGGCAACACCAGCCTGGGCGCGGGCTGGGTCGATTCGCGTGCCTGCTGGATGGTGGCGAGGCTCATCGCCAGCGCGCCCTTGATGGGCCGCAGGTCGCCGCCTAGCGACAGCTCCCCGGCAAACTCGTAGCCTGCCAGCCGCGCGGCATCAACCTGTCCGCTGGCCGCCAGAATGCCCAGCGCAATCGCCAGGTCGAAGCGGCCTGAATCCTTGGGCAAATCGGCCGGGGCCAGGTTGACGGTAATTCGTTTATTGGCCGGAAACTCCAGCCCGGTGTTCTGGATGGCCGAGCGCACCCGCTCGCGCGCTTCCTTGACTTCGGTTTCGGCCAGACCCACCAGCGTAAAGCTGGGCAGGCCGTTGGCCAGATGGACTTCCACCCGCACCGGGTGCGCCTGCAGCCCCAGCAGGGCGCGGCTGTGCACTAAAGACAAACTCATGTCGGCTCCCTCTGCCGGACGCAAGGGCGGTTGGCTGCCCGCCTGCGTCCTGTTTTTGTGCTGGAAGTATCGCGCACGGCCCGCCGCAAACAGGGGTTTTCTGGCCCCAAGGTGAAGAGTACCCAAGCCGTGCACTTCACAGCCCATGCACCCGATTCATGCGGCCAATGCAGCCAGCAACCCTTTGCGCACCAATAAAGAGCATGATTTCCGCCCGCTCCCGGTGCATTTCGTTGAAATCGCCGGCGAATCGACTCTGGTGGCGCCCTAAAGGTGCGTCAGGCGGTGCCCGCCGTGCATCCGGTGGCTCGGCTGGGAGGCTTTTGGCACGTTACGTGCTAAGTCCCTTCCGCGTATGTGAGTCATGTTCGGAGCTTGTGCTGAGGGCTATCAACTAGATAGGCAGTAGATAGCGATTCACGGAAGCCCTGTCATCCGGCAGAGGCGGTGCCCGAGGCGCCGCTTTCCCATTCATCCTTGGAGGAAATCTGAAAATGAAACTAGTAACGGCCATCATCAAACCGTTCAAGCTGGACGAGGTGCGGGAAGCGCTGTCCGGTATTGGCGTTCAGGGCATCACCGTGACCGAAGTCAAGGGCTTCGGCCGCCAGAAGGGTCACACCGAGCTGTACCGCGGTGCAGAGTACGTGGTGGACTTTCTCCCCAAGGTCAAGATTGAAGCTGCCGTGTCTGACGACCTCGTCGACCGCGTGATCGAGGCTGTCGAGGGCGCAGCCCGCACCGGCAAGATCGGCGACGGCAAGGTTTTTGTCTACAACCTTGAACAAGTGGTGCGTATCCGGACCGGCGAAACCGGCAAGGAAGCGCTGTAAGGCTCACCTTCAAAAGAGAACATTGACATGAAAAAACTACTTGCCTCCCTCGTACTGGGAATGAGCTTGCTGACCATGGGTGCGGGCGCCATCGCCCAGGCTCCGGCAGCAGCCCCCGCCGCCTCCGCTCCTGCTGATGCAGCACCTGCCGCCGCAGCAGCCGCTGCCCCTGCAGCTGCCGCTCCGGCGGCCGCACCTGCGCCTGCCGCTGCTGAAGCCGCCCCGGCCGCAGCACCTGCACCCACGCCCAACAAGGGCGACACCGCCTGGATGATGGTCTCCACCATCCTGGTGATCCTGATGGTCGTGCCCGGCCTGGCCTTGTTCTACGGCGGCCTGGTCCGCAGCAAGAACATGCTGTCCGTGCTGATGCAGGTCATGGTGACGTTCTCGATGATCGTCGTGCTCTGGTTCATCTACGGCTACAGCCTGGCCTTCACCGAGGGCAACGCTTTCTTCGGCAGCTTTGACCGGCTGTTCATGAAGGGTGTCTGGGACAACGCCGCCGGAACCTTTGCCAACGCAGCCACCTTCAGCAAGGGCGTCGTGATTCCCGAGATCGTGTTTGCCGCCTTCCAGGCCACCTTCGCCGGTATCACCTGCGCACTGATCGTCGGCGCCTTCGCCGAGCGCATCAAGTTCTCCGCCGTGCTGTTGTTCATGGTGATCTGGTTCACCTTCAGCTACGCACCGGTTGCCCACATGGTCTGGTTCTGGATGGGTCCTGACGCTTACGCCACCAAGGAAGTGGCCGACGCGATGACTGCCAAAGCAGGTTACATCTGGCAGATGGGCGCCCTCGACTTCGCTGGCGGTACCGTCGTGCACATCAACGCCGCTGTGGCTGGCTTGGTCGGTGCCTACATGATTGGCAAGCGCATCGGCTACGGCAAAGAAGCCATGGCACCTCACAGCCTGACGCTGACCATGGTCGGCGCCTCCATGCTGTGGGTGGGCTGGTTCGGTTTCAACGCCGGTTCCGCACTCGAAGCCAATGGTTTTGCAGCTCTGGCCTTCATCAACACCCTGGGTGCCACCGCTGCTGCCGTGCTCGCATGGTGCGTGGGTGAAGCCCTGATGCGTGGCAAGGCTTCCATGCTCGGCGCCGCATCCGGTGCTGTGGCTGGCCTCGTGGCCATCACGCCTGCCGCCGGTAACGTCGGCATTGGCGGCGGTCTGGTCATTGGCTTTGTGGCTGGTTTCGCCTGCCTCTGGGGTGTGAACGGCCTGAAGAAAATGCTCGGTGCAGACGACTCGCTCGACGTGTTCGGCGTGCATGGCGTGGGCGGTATCGTCGGCGCGCTGCTGACCGGCGTGTTCAACTCGCCAAGCCTGGGTGGCCCAAGCGCAGTGGCCGACTGGACCACGGTGGCCATGGTTGCACCTGAGGCTTACTCCATCGCCAGCCAGGTCTGGATCCAGGCCAAGGCCGTGCTACTCACCATCGTGTGGTCGGGCGTGGTCTCCTTCATCGCCTACAAGATTGTTGACCTCACCATCGGTCTGCGCGTGACTGAAGAGGAAGAGCGCGAAGGTCTGGACATCGCCGCACACGGCGAGACCGCCTACAACCGCTAAGCGAATGCATGGGTCAGCCGGGTCCCGCACCCGGCGCCCGCCAAGGATCTCCTTTGGATGTTCCGCCCGCCCGAGCCTCGGCTCCGGCGGGCTTTTTTTCGCCTGTGCGTTGCGGCGGGGCGGCAGGGCGCCGGTGGCACCATGCTTGCTAAATGAGTTACTAACAAGAATCAAGGAGTTGGCGATGCGCCCGGATCTTTCCCTGTCCCGTCTGCGGGCGCAATACCTCGGTGGCGAGCTCACGCCACTGCAAATGGTCGAGTCGCTTCACGCCCACCTGCTGGCCGAAGACGCCGCGCTTGACCGCCATGTGTGGATTCGTCGTCTCTCGCTCGACGAGCTGCGCGCCTACGCCAAGGCATTGCAAGGGCGCGACCCGCGCGATCTGCCGCTCTACGGCATTCCGTTTGCGATCAAGGACAATATCGACCTCGCAGGCGTTCCCACCACCGCCGCCTGCCCCGACTTTGCGTACACCCCCGAGCGCAGTGCCACGGTGGTGCAAAAGCTAATTGACGCTGGCGCCATTCCGGTCGGCAAGACCAACCTCGACCAGTTCGCCACTGGTCTGGTGGGTGTGCGCTCGCCCTACGGTGCCTGCAAGAACGCCATCAACCCCGAGTTCGTGTCGGGCGGTTCGTCGTCAGGCTCGGCAGTGGCGGTGGCGCTGGGCATGGCCAGCTTTTCACTCGGCACCGACACCGCAGGCTCGGGCCGCGTGCCGGCGGGCCTGAACAACATCGTCGGCCTCAAGCCCAGCCTGGGCCGCCTGTCTGCTGCAGGCGTGGTGCCGGCCTGCCGCACGCTCGACACCATTTCCGTCTTTGCCCTCACTGCGGCCGACGCCGCCACGGTGCTGGCTACTGCGCAGGGCGTTGATGCGCTGGACCCTTACTCGCGCGCCATGCCACCGGCAGGCTTCAACTTTGGCGCTGGCGCTTTCCGCTTTGGTGTGCCGCGCCTGCAAGACCTGGAATTTCATGGCAACGCCGAAGGGCCCGCGCTGTTTGCGCAAGCAGTCGCCCGGCTGCAGGCGCTGGGCGGCACGCCAGTGGAGATTGACCTCACGCCCTTCCGCGATGTCGCCCGGCTGCTGTACGAAGGCCCGTGGGTGGCTGAGCGCTACGCCGCCATTCGCCCCTTCATCGAGCAGCACCCCGAAGCGCTGCACCCGGTCACGCGCGCCATCACCGAAAAAGGCATCACCTTCTCGGCCCCCGACACCTTTGCCGCGCTGTACCGCCTCAAGGCCCTGCAGGCGCAGACCCTGCCGGTGTGGAGCAGCATCGACTGCCTGCTCGTGCCCACCGCAGGCGCGGCCTACACCATTGCCGAGGTCGAGGCAGACCCGATCCAGCTCAACTCCAACCTCGGCCACTACACCAACTTCGTGAACCTGCTCGACCTCTCGGGCATCGCCGTGCCCACCGGCTTCATGGCCGAGGGCCAGGCGGCCGGCATGCCTTGGGGCGTGACGCTGCTGGCGCGGGGCGGGCAAGACTTTTCATTGCTCACACTCGCCGCGCGGCTGCATGCCGCCAGCGCGCCTGTTGTGGCCACAGTGGGTGCGCTGCCACATGCGCCGCACCTCACGGCTGGCCTGCCCGACGCGGCGGCCTTCCCATCCGGCCAGGTGCGCGTGGCCGTGTGCGGCGCGCACCTGAGCGGACTGCCGCTCAATCATCAGCTCACCACACGCGGCGCACGCCTGCAGGCCACCGTGAACAGCGCGCCCGTGTACAAGCTCTATGCCTTGCCCGGTGGCCCGCCGCTGCGGCCCGGCATGGTGCGCGTGGCCGAAGACGGCGCCGCGATTGCCATGGAAGTGTGGGAACTGCCTGCCACCGAATTTGGCTCTTTTGTCGCCGGCATTCCCGCGCCGCTGGGCATTGGCACCGTACAGCTGGAAGACGGCAGCACGGTGCAGGGCTTTGTGTGCGAGTCGCTGGCCGCCGCGCAGGCCGAAGACATCACCCACCACGGCGGCTGGCGCGCATTTCTGCAGTCACGGTAGTGAGCCTTGGGGTGGCCCGACCCGTACACTTTGCGGGTTAGCGGCCCGCCAACCGGCGAGTCCTCACCTGGAGCACCCGCATGGAATGGCAAACCCTGAGCCCGCAGACCTTTGAGCTGGGCGAATCCCCGTTCTGGCACCCCGACGAGCAGACGCTGTACTGGGTCGACATTCCCGCCAGGGCCATCCACCGCGCCAATGTGTACATGGGCACCGTCGACACCTGGCCCATGCCGCTGGAGCCCGGCTGTATCGCCCCCGCACGTACCGGCGGCGTGAACAATGGCTATGTGATTGCTCTGCGCGACGGCATCTACCGCGCCACCGAATGGGGCGGCGAGCTGCGCCAGATCGCCCGCGCCACACACGACAACACGACCACCCGCTTCAACGACGGCAAGGCCGACCCGGTGGGCCGCTTCTGGGCTGGCACCATGTATGAGCCGCGCGATGCGAACAAGGCGCAACTCTTCTCTCTTGATCGCCGGGTCGCTGCAGATGGCAAGCCGCCGGTGCTGGAATTGAAAGCCGACAACGCCATCATCGCCAACGGCCTCGCCTGGTCGCCCGACGCCAAAACAGTCTATTGGGCCGACACCACCAACCACATCATCCGCGCCTGGGACTGGAACGCCGAGACCAACGCCATGAGCAACATGCGCGTCTTTGCCCAGTGGCCCGGCAAACCCGAGGGCTGGGCCTTCGGCATGCCCGGCTACGGTGGCCGGCCAGACGGTGCCGCGGTCGATGTGGATGGCAACTACTGGGTTGCCATGTTTGAAGGCGCGCGCATTTTGAAGTTGTCGCCTGCCGGTGAGGTGCTGGCAGAGGTGCCGCTTCCTGCCCAGTGCCCGACCATGCCTTGCTTCGGCGGTGAAGACGGACGCACGCTGTATGTGACGACCGCGCGCTACAACCGCAGTGCGGCAGAGCTAGAGGCTTATCCGCAGTCGGGGTGTATTTTCTTTGCGCGGGTGGAGAGGTCCGGGCTGGCGGTTAACTTCTTTGAAGCATGAGGTCGAGCCCGTATCTGCCTCGAGACTCTGAAGTTGCTGAGCACTGACGGCTAATCTCTGAAATGTGGGTCAGGTATCTTTTCTGGCAACCCACTGAGTGTGTTCTCTAGAGAATGCATTTTCAGCGTCGCCGACGAAATCCGACCAGGAATCTTCGTTTCCATATCTTCCTGTATTTTGGGCGATTAGGCTGATTTCATGTGCGGCTAGCGTATATGACGTTGCGAGATCTTGGAACCGCTTGGCCTGTATCCAGCTGAGTATCACTGTTGCAGCCGTTACTAAAACATCAGTGGGCCAGTATGGCTCAGTAGGATGGATTACTCTCGCGATCGAAAACGCAATCGCCATAGTGATCGTCAGGATGAGAACGGCGAAATAGAAGGTCACCCGTTTTCGGTTGAACAGCGCTTTTGATGCATACCACTCCTGCTGATCGGTAATTCTGTTCTTTAAATAGAATTCCTTGCGCTTATCAAACCCCAAGCCTCTTATTCGATCCATCTCTTTAGTTATCTGCGGTTTGCTGAGGTGATTTGTTAGCTTTCCGGCGCTTTCTTTGTTCTGCTGCAAAATTTGATCTAGCTTCCTCACCATTTTGAGTTTGGCATCTTGATCATCACCATTAAATGGCTCGGCTCTAACCACGTATCGCCAAGTAATGGTCTTAATTGATTCTGCGATAGCTCGGCCCGTGTACCAGTCTCTCTCAGGGCGGACAAAGAAGAGGTAACACGCGCAAGCGAGGGCTCCGAGCAGCATCATCGTCTGCGTTGCCCAAGCCCACGGATAACTCGGGCTTCCAGCAGAGATGAGCGCAGCTCCCAACAGCAAGGCCATATGGGCTACGAAGGCACGAAAAAATGCCTTTTGAGAGTCTGCCGACAGGTCTGATGCTGATTGATACGCTGCAGGGAAGTCGTCAGATTTCATTTATTGTTCTTGTAGTAGAGCTGCCAAATTCCATCCACCACGGAGTTTTTATTCCATCCAACATGCATATCTGAGTTGTCTACAACGATACCGGAGGTTCTCTCTTGCGCCCTGGGATTTACGGCCAAAATCGGTTTGGCATATCCTTTCGCACCGTCAATTTCTTTTTGAATCCAATCGCTATAGTTTGCATACATTCCGGTTGGGATAACTATCACATGGGATCGAGCAATCTGATTAAAAATTGCTGTTCGCAAAGCCTCCGTATTTCTAGCACTATGTATAGGGTGGGTCTTGGGAACTGAAAAATCTCTAAAGTCAAGCGAAGCTGAACCGAAACTCCAATTCCCGTTGAAAACCCATTCTGCAAGTGTGTCGTAATGGCTTGAGTACGCCCAAGCGTGACTGATAAACACATGAATTTGACGAGTACTCATATTTCTCTGTCCTAGCGATCATCCATTGCCCCCTCTAGCTGGCACGGGGCCAAAAACACAAAAGTACATCCTACGGGATTTTGTTACACAGCACCGCCTCAAGTTGTGGGGCGGCGAATGACTATGCGTAATAAGGCGCCAGGTCTGCAGGGGTGCGCGATATCTTTGACGTTCTAGCAGCCTGAAAAAATCTCAACCCCCAACCGCCAAAATAATCAACCCGGTGGCTAAAGGGCGCGCGTACCATCCCAACCATGGTTTCAGAACAGCAAACAGACACCCCTGTGGCCGACAGCATCACACTTCCCACCCTCGTTGACCGCGTCCGCCAGGCCGCAGCCAGCGGCACCGCGCTGCGCATCCGGGGCGGGGGCAGCAAAGACTTTTACGGCCAATCGCTTCAGGGCGAAGTGCTGGATGTCTCCGGCCTTCGCGGCGTCATCAGTTACGAGCCAAGCGAGCTGGTCGTTACCGTGCGCGCCGGCACGCCGCTGGCAGAGCTGGAGGCGCTGCTGGCCAGCCAGGGCCAGTGCCTGCCGTTTGAGCCACCGCATTTTGGCCCCGGCGCTACGGTGGGCGGCATGGTCGCCAGTGGCCTGAGCGGCCCGGCGCGGGCCAGCGTGGGCGCGGTACGCGACTTTGTGCTGGGCGTGGTGCTGCTCAATGGTCGGGGCGAGCTGTTGACCTTTGGTGGCCAGGTCATGAAAAACGTGGCGGGCTATGACGTCTCGCGCCTCGTGGCGGGCAGCCTAGGCACGCTGGGCGTGATTGTGGAGGTCAGCCTCAAGGTGCTGCCGGTCGCCACGGCCGAGGCCACGCTGCGCTTTGAATGCAGCCAGACCCAGGCGCTCGACCACCTCAACGCCTGGGGCGGCCAGCCCCTGCCGCTCAATGCCAGTTGCTGGGTCGAAGACGAAGGCGTCGGCACGCTCTACCTGCGGCTGCGCGGTGCCCAGGCGGCTGTGGCGGCGGCGTGTGAGCGCCTGGGCGGCGAGCGCCAGGACAACGCCAAGGTGGCCGCCGACTGGCTGGCCTGCCGCGACCAGCGCCTGCCGTGGTTTCTGCAGCGCACACCGGAACAGGACTTGTGGCGGCTGTCGGTGCCGCAAACCGCGCCGGTGCTGGACTTGCCAGACACTCCGCTGGTCGAATGGCACGGCGGCCAGCGCTGGGTGAGGGCGGCTGCTGAGCATGCGACCAAGCTGCGCGCTGCGGCGGCTGCTGCCGGTGGGCATGCCACGCTGTTCAGGCCGGCAGAGGCGGGTGGCGCCACCACCGTGCCGCGCTTTGATTCGCTCACCGCACCGCTGGAGCGCATTCACATCGAGCTGAAAAAGCAGTTTGACCCGGCCGGTGTGTTCAACCGTGGCCGCATGTCTGCCCGTTGGTAAACCACCCAAGCCACCTGAGTCATGCGACGCCTGCGTCACCTCACCGGCCAGCACCGCACAGCCGCCACCAACCGGCTGCTCGGCGGGCTGCTGGCCTTTAACGCAGGCGCCATCAACGCGGGCGGCTTTTTGCTGGTCAGCATGTACACCTCGCACATGACGGGTTTTGCGTCCATGCTGGCCGACAACCTGGTGCTGGGCAACATGACGCTGGTGCTCGGTGCGGTGGGCGCGCTGCTGGCCTTCACGGGCGGCGCCGCCACCACCGCCGTGCTGGTGAACTGGGCGCGACAGCACCACCTGCGCAGCGAGTTCGCCTTGCCGCTCTTGCTTGAAGCGCTGCTGATGCTGGTGTTCGGCCTGCTCGGCGCCACGCTGGGCCGACAAACCCCGTTTGCCGTGCCGCTCACGGTGCTGGTGCTGGCCTTCACCATGGGTTTGCAGAATGCTGTGGTGAGCAAGATTTCGTCTTCGCAGATTCGCACCACCCACATGACGGGCGTCATCACCGACCTGGGCATTGAGCTGGGCAAGCTGCTGTATTGGAACCGCGCGGGCAGTCCGGCCGAGTCGCGGGTGCGTGCCAACCGCTTCAAGCTGCGCCTGTTCTCAACGCTACTGGGCATGTTTGTGCTCGGTGGCGTGGTGGGCGCGGCGGGCTTCAAGTACATCGGCTTTGTCTGGGTAGTGCCCCTGGCCTTGCTGCTGCTGGCGCTGTGCCTGCCGCCGCTGTATCTGGACTTTCAACGGCTTGGCCTGCGCAAGCCCAAGCCGCTCCCTGACCGTATTCCCAAAGTGTTGTGACCTGGTGAACTGAATCTCATGCAAACCAATCTCGCCCCCGAATTCAAGAACACCACCGACGGCCAGGAGGCCGAGGCGATTCTGCGCAAGTGCGTGCACTGCGGCTTCTGCACCGCGACCTGCCCCACTTACCAGCTGCTGGGCGACGAGCTCGACGGCCCGCGTGGCCGCATCTACCTGATCAAGCAGGTGCTGGAAGGCGAAACGCCCACCCGCAAGACGCAGATGCATCTGGACCGGTGCCTCACCTGCCGCAACTGCGAAAGCACTTGCCCCAGTGGCGTGCAGTACGGCCACCTGGTGGACATTGGCCGCAAGCTGGTCGATGAACGCGTGCCGCGCCCCGCAGGCGAAAGCGCCTTGCGCTGGGCATTGAAAGAGGGTTTGCCTTCTGCATTGTTCGGCCCGGCAATGAAAGCCGGCCAGGCGGTGCGTGGCCTGCTGCCCGCTGCGCTGAAGAACAAGGTGCCGGCCAAGCAGCCATCAGGCACCTGGCCCACGCGCAGCCATGCCCGCAAGATGCTGATGCTGGAAGGCTGCGTGCAGCCCGCGATGATGCCCAACATCAACAGCGCCACCGCCCGCGTGCTTGACGCGGCCGGTGTGCAGGTGGTGCTGGCGCCCAAGGCCGGTTGCTGCGGCGCGGTGAAGTTTCACCTGAACGACCAGGACGGCGGCAGGGCCGAGATGCGTCGCAACATCGACGCGTGGTGGCCGTATGTCGAGCCAACATCGGGCGCCGGTGTGGAGGCGATTGTGATGAACGCCTCGGGCTGCGGCGTCACCGTCAAGGAGTACGGCCACATCCTGAAAGACGACCCGACCTACGCAGCCAAGGCGGCACGCATCAGCGCCCTCACGCGCGACCTGAGCGAGCTGCTGCCCGCCATGGTCAGCGGCCTGCAGGAAATGCAGCCCGACATGGCCCAGCGCGTGGCCGCCAGCGCACCCAAGCTGGCGTTTCACCCGCCGTGCACGCTGCAACACGGCCAGCAGTTGCGCGGCGGTGTGGAAAAGTCGCTCGGCGCGCTTGGCTTTGACATCCGCATCAGCACCAACGAGTCGCACCTGTGCTGCGGCTCGGCTGGTACCTATTCAGTGCTCAACCCTGAGATTGCCTACCAGCTGCGCGACCGCAAGCTGGGTCATTTGCAGGACATGGCGCCAGAGGTGATTGTGTCGGCCAACATCGGCTGCATCACGCATCTGCAGAGCGGGACCGCGACGCCTGTTCGGCACTGGGTTGAGGTGCTGGATGATGCGCTGGCTGCGCGGTGAGGCTGTAGTCATTCCTCCCCGTTCGCCCTGAGCTTGTCGAAGGGGGCTTCGACAAGCTCAGCCCGAACGGTTCTGCGCTAAGCCGCCAGCGCCGCCTCAATGTCTTTCACCAGACTCTCGGGCTTGTCGGTTGGCGCGTAGCGCTTGATGACCTGCCCGTCTTTGCCGACCAGAAACTTGGTGAAGTTCCATTTGACGGCCTTGCTGCCCAGCAGGCCCGGGGCTTCGGCGGTGAGCCACTGGAACAGCGGGTGGGCGCCGGGGCCGTTGACCTCGATCTTGGACATCATCGGAAAGCTCACGCCGTAGTTCACCTGGCAAAAGCCGGCAATCTCACCGTCGTTGCCAGGTTCCTGCCCGCCGAACTGGTTGCACGGAAAGCCCAGCACCGCCACGCCCTTGTTGCCGTAGGTTTGGTGCAGTTTTTCCAGGCCGGCAAACTGCGGTGTGAAGCCGCATTCGCTGGCGGTGTTCACGATCAGCAGCACCTGGCCTTTGAAGGCCGACAGCGACACGGTCTTGCCATCGATCTGGCGTGCTTCGAAGTCGTACACAGTGCTCATGGGTGTCTCCGGATGATGAAGTTCAAATCATCGTACCGCAGCGATGTGCCGGTCTGTGCGGCAGGGTTATCGCCCGCGTGCCGAGGCCACCGCGGCCAGTACCGCCGCCAGCACGATCAGGCTGCCGCCGGCCAGCACACGCGGGCTGAGTTCGGCCGCGCCCATCAGCGCCGACGAGACACTGGCAAACAGGATTTCAGTCAGCATCAGGATGGCCGTGGTGCCCACCGCCAGTCGCGCAGCGCCGAATTGCAACGCGCTGTTGCTGGCCATGAAGGCCAGGCTCAGACCCAGCAGCACCGGCACACCGGCCAGCGCCATCGACGGCGCGGGGATGGCCTGCTGCGTCATGCCCACCCCGGCGACCAGTGCGGCCATCAGGCCGCTGCCGCCGAACATGGCCAGCATGCGCGAGGCACTGGGTGTGTGCCCGAACTTGTAGAGCAAGGCGTTGGTGACGGCAAAGCCCAGCCCGCCCATCAGCGCCAGCCAGTCGGCGGCGCCCTGCGGAATCGGCCAGGGGGAGTCGGGTGCCTTCAGCACCACCAGCACGCCCGCCATGGCCAGTACCAGTCGCAGCAGCGAGCCGGCGGTGGGCCGCTGCCCCAGCATGACCCACGCCACGATGACCGACCACGCCGGCATCAGATAAAACAGCAGCACCACGCGCACCACGTCGCCCACTGTCACCGCCCAGTTGAAGCCGACGTTGGTGAAACCTGCGGCAGCGCCCAGCAGCCACAGCTGCGGGTGCGCGATGAAGCCGTCTATGGCGCGAAAGCGCAGCGCCAGCACCACCGTGACGATCATCAGGTACATCAGTGCGGTGGCCCACAGAGGGTGCAGCCCGTGGGCCTGCAATTCGCGCAGCGGCCACCACGACACCCCCCAGACGAGGGCGTTGAAAACAATCGCCATGGCGGCGGGCAGGGTCTGGTGTGACCCTGCGAGGGACTCTGCGGTCTGCATCAATGAATCAGGGGATAGGTGAGCGGGGCGGGCTTAATGAGACTTGTCGCTGCGGGCGATGCTCATCAGGTGATCGACCTGTTCTTTGTATTTGACGAGGTTGCTCTTGTGCCAGCGCTGGATCACGTACATGAAGCCCGCCACCACAATGCCAAAGGCGGTGATGGCGCCAAAGGCTGACAGGCCCATGCCGGTGGAGAGGCTGTAGAACGCGCCGAGGCTCAGAATGCAGGCCTGCTCGTTGAAGTTCTGCACGGCAATCGAGCGGCCGGCACCCATCAGGTTGTGGCCACGGTGTTGCAGCAGCGCGTTCATCGGCACCACGAGGAAGCCACCCAGCCCGCCCAACAGAATCAGGAAGGGCGCTGCCACCCAGACGTTGTCGATGAAGTTCATCAAGATCACCAGCAAGCCCATGCCGATGCCCAGCGGCATCACGCTGGTGGCCTGGTCGAGCCGCATCTTCATCGAGGCCAGCACCGCGCCCACCGCGGTGCCGATGGCGACCACACCGACGAGTGACGACGCCTGCGTGGTGCTGTAGCCGAGTGCAGCGGCGCTCCACGCCAGCACGATGTAGCGCAGGTTGCCCGAGACGCCCCAGAACAGTGTGGTGGTGGCCAGCGAGATCTGGCCCAGCTTGTCGCGCCAGAGGGCGGCGTTGCAGCTCCAGAAGTCAGGCAGCAGCTCCAGCTTGTTGCGCGGCATGGGGCGCATCTCGACGCCGGTTTCAGGAATGCGGGTGTTGAACCACGCGGCCAGCGCATAGACCAGGATCAGGATGGCAATGGCGGCTTCGGGGGCGCTGTCGACGCCGGTGTCGATGAAGGGCAGGTCAAACGACAGCAGCATCGACGACATCGCAAAGCCGACCAGCTGGCCACCAAGCAGCACGCCCAGAATGATGGAAGCGATGGTCAGGCCTTCGATCCAGCCATTGGCCTTGACCAGTTGCGAGGCCGGCAGCAGCTCAGTGAGGATGCCGTACTTGGCGGGCGAGTAGGCGGCAGCGCCCAGGCCAACGATGGCGTAGGCCAGCAGCGGGTGCGAGCCGAACAGCATCATCAGGCAGCCGACCACCTTGATCGCGTTGCTGACGAACATCACCTGCCCCTTGGGCCTGGCGTCGGCAAAAGCGCCAACATAGGGCGCCAGTACCACGTAGAAAAGCGCAAACATCGGCACCAGCGCGGCCGGTTGCCATTTGGGAGCGCCACTCGTTTTGAGCAGTTCCACGGCGGCTACGAACAATGCGTTATCAGCCAGCGAGCTGAAGAACTGCGCCGCCATGATGGTGTAGAAACCGCGCTTCATTAAACTTGTGGGCTCACGGCATCTGCGCATCAGCCGATCTGATGCTGCGAGATAAAGGTGAATGTCTCCAGTGGATGACGGTTTATAGCATGGGGGCTACTGCCAGAATATAGAAAGACCTTGAACCGCCGTGCCAGTCGTACAGCGGCTCCAGCACTGGTTTGCAACGGTGTTGGCCACTTCGGCTGCTTTGACACGACTGCATTTATCCCGCACACATTCATGCCACGTCCCATTCTTGCCACCGTCCACACCACTGCACTGACCCACAACCTGGCCCGTGCCCGTGCCGCTGCGCCTGATGCGCGCGTGTGGGCCGTGGTGAAGGCCAATGCTTACGGGCACGGCATTGAGCGCGCCTTTGAAGGGCTGCGCAGCGCCGATGGTTTTGCGCTGCTGGACCTCGACGAAGCGCGGCGCCTGCGCGCACTCGACTGGCGTGGCCCCATCCTGCTGCTGGAGGGCTGCTTTGACGCGCGCGACCTGGAGCTGTGCTCTCGGCTGGGCTTGTGGCACACCGTGCATTGCAGCGAGCAGATCGACATGCTGGCCGCCCACAAGACGCAGGTCGGCCACCGCGTGTTTCTCAAGATGAACTCCGGCATGAATCGCCTGGGTTTTGCGCCGGGGCGTTACCGCGCTGCGTGGACGCGGCTCAATGCCTTGCCGCAGGTGGAAGAAATTTCACTGATGACGCACTTCAGCGACGCCGACGGCCCCAAGGGCATTGCCGCGCAGCTGCAGACCTTTGAGTCCGTCACGGCAGACCTGCCCGGCGAGCGCACGCTGAGCAACAGCGCCGCCACCCTGCGCCACGCCGATGCGGTGGCCAGCCGCTCTGACTGGATTCGCCCCGGCATTCTTGTGTACGGTAGCGCACCCGACTTTCCTGAGCGCAGCGCCGCAGACTGGGGCTTGCAGCCGACGATGACGCTGGCCTCCCGCATCATCGCCACGCAGAGCCTGGTGGCGGGCGACACGGTGGGCTATGGCTCCAGCTTCGTGGCCGATGGTCCGCTCGAGATCGGTGTGGTCGCCTGCGGCTATGCCGACGGCTATCCGCGCCACTGCACCACCGGCACGCCGGTGCTGGTCAATGGCGTGCGCACCCGCCTGGTGGGCCGCGTCAGCATGGACATGATCACGGTAGACCTCACACTGCTCCGGCAGGCGGGTGTGGACGCGGGCATGGGTAGCGAGGTCACGCTGTGGGGTGCTGCCGCCAATGGCGCGCTGATGCCGATTGATGAAGTGGCCCGTGCTGCGGGCACGGTGAGTTATGAATTAATGTGCGCAGTGGCGCCGCGTGTGCCATTTGCGGAGAGCTGAGACAGCGCGGTTGGATCAGCGCTTGCGCAAGCCCAGCGTCATCACCGCACCCACCACCAGCAGCGCGCCGGCCACCTGAACCGGCGCAATGCTCTGGCCCAGAATCAGCCAGGCCAGCACCAGCGCGAACACCGGCTCCACATTCATGATGGCCGAGTTGCCCACCACGCCCAGCTTGGGCAGCACGGTGAACATGATGGTGAATGCAGTTCCGTACAGGAAGGTCAGCGCCGCCAGCCCCCACCAGCCTGCATTGACCTGCGGCAAGTTGAAGCCACCCTGACTGACCACCATGACGAGCGCCACCGCGGCCGCCATGCACATGGTGGTGGCGGTGCGCACGCGGCCGTCCACATCGGCGGCTTCGTGTTGCGTCAGCACCAGCGCCAGCCCGAAGGTACCCGCCGCCGCCAGCGCAAAACCCACGCCGGCGCCAATGCGCGCCCACTGGCCGGTGGCGCCCAGGCCCGATGCAGCGCCCAGCACATCCAGCGCCAGACCCAGCCCGACCAGAATCACCGGCATGGCCAGCAGCAGCGCGCGCTCGGGCCGCTGGCGGTAAATCAGCCAGGCCCAGGCGGCCGTCCAGAGCGGGTAGGTGTTGAAGGCCAGCAGGGCCAGCGCCACCGGCAGGCGCGCCACTGCTGAGTAGAGGCACAGACTCTGCACGCCGACCAGCAGGCCGATGACGGGCAGCACGCGCTTGTGCCGCGCCGTGAAGCGCACCTGCGTGCGTGCCAGCGTGAGCAGCAGCACGATCACCCCGGCCGTCACTGCACTGCGGAACACCACTGCGGTGGCCACATCGACGCCGCTGTTGAAGGCAATGCGCGCCGCCACATGGTTGGCGCCCATCATCAGCGCGATGAGCAGCAGGGTTGCGAAGGCGGTGCCACTGATGGCTTTGCTGGGGCCGGTCATGTGGCTGTCTGCGCGTAAAGGTGATGGACCCGGCCATGCAGCCGTGCCAGACCGAGCAGCGCATCGGTAAAGGGCGTGGCCACCTGCGTCAGCGTGCCGAGTTCCTTGACCACGGTGACCAGCGCGTCCAGTTCAACCGGTTTGCCGGCTTCAACGTCCTGCAGCATCGAGGTCTTGAAGGCGCCCAGCTTGCGGGTGATGGCGTGGCGGTCCTCCGGTTGCTGGTCGATGGCGATGCCGATGCGCGCCCCGATCTCGCGGGCCTCCAGCATCACGCTGGAGATGAAGCCGCGCACCAGCTCGTCGCCCATGATGAGGTCGGTGGTCGCGCCGGTGATGGCGCTGACCGGGTTCACCGTCATGTTGCCCCAGAGCTTGAACCAGATGTCGCGCTGAATACAGTCGGACACCGGCGCTTCAAAGCCGGCTTTTTCAAGCAGCGCCGCCAGCGCGAGTACGCGTTCGCTGCGCGCGCCCGAGGGCTCGCCAACGATCAGCTTGTTCCCGAAGTTGTGCTTCACACAACCCGGCGCTTCCAGTGAACAACTGGCATGCACCACGCAGCCGATGATGCGCTCTGGCGCAATCGCCGCCGCCAGCGTGCCGCCCGGGTCGACGCTGCTGAGTTGCGTACCCGCCAGCGGCCCGCCAAAGCCCTGCAAGAACCACCAGGGCACGCCGTTCATCGCCGTCAGCACCGTGGTGTGCGGCCCCAGCAGTGGCCTGATCTGCCGCACCACCTCGGGCAATGACGGCGCCTTGACGGCCAGCACCACTAGGTCCTGCACGCCCAGATCGGCCGGGTCAGCGCTTGAGGCCACCGCCTGCGAGCCGAGCTGCCCGCCCTGCTTGAGCCGCAGGCCATGCATCTGCAGCGCCTCCAGCGTGGCGCCGCGTGCGACCACGCTCACGCTGCAGCCGGCATGAGCCAGACCGCTGCCGATCCAGCCACCGATGGCGCCGGCGCCGTAAATACAGACTTTCATTGCTGGCTAGCCTTCTGGGGTGAAGCCGACCGCCTTGACGAGCGGGCCCCAGAGTTCGGTGTCGGCCTTCAGCATCGCCGCCAGCTGGGTGGGCGAGGTCGGCATCGCTTCCAGGTACAGGCCGGCCAGTCCATCAATCACATCCTGCGAGGCCAACGCGCTGCGGATGGCGGTGTTGAGTCGCTGCACCACGTCCTGCGGCGTTCTGGCAGGAACAAAAAAGCCGAACCACTCGGTGAACGCCATGTCCCTGAAGCCCTGTTCCTGCAGCGTCGGCGTGCCCGGCGTGAACTTGCCGCGCTTCGGACCGCTGGTGGCGAGCAGGCGGCATTTGCCTGCCGCCACATGCTGGGCGAAATCACCACTCGGGCCTGATACGGCCGCGATCTGGCCGCCAATCATGTCGAGCACCGCCGGTTGCGTGCCTCGGAAGGCGACATGGCGCAGATCAACACCAGCGGCGCGGCCCAGCAGCGAGCCAATGAAGTGCGGCGACGAGCCCGCCGCAGGTGAGCCGAAGTTGGCCAGCGTCGGGTTGGCTTTGCACCAGGCCAGGAAGTCGGGCACGTTCTTCACGCTGGCCGGCACCATGGGGCCGACGGCGAAACCGTAGTCAAACACGGCAGCGGCCGACACCGGCTGCAGGTCAGCGACCGGGTCGTAGGGCAGCTTCTTGTAGGTGTGCGGGTAGATGCCCAGCATCGACATGGGCGTGAGCAGCACGGTGGCGCCGTCGGGCGCAGCGTTCTTGACGAACTGCACCGCGATCTGGCCGCCGGCGCCGGTCCTGTTTTCGACCACGGCGGTTTTGGCATAGCCCGGCTGCAGCTTGTCGGCCACGCGGCGCGACACGGTGTCGGCGGTGCCGCCGGGCGCGAAACCGGCGATGACTTTGGTACCGTCAAGGGCCTGCGCCCAGGCGCGTTGCCCCAGGCTGGCGAGCAGCGCAGCCGCGCTGGTGGACTGGATGATGTGGCGTCGGGAAAGTGTCACTGCAAAGTCCTTTCGTGGGGTGCCCGGCTGAATGCTGCGGGCTCATTCAACATGGGCAGGTTCAATAGGTCTTTCCGGCGGGTGCCGGAGCGATGCCGGCCTTGAATGTGGCGGCCAGCGTGCGGGTGGCGCGCACCAGCAGATTGGTGTCGAGGCCAACCGCCACAAACGTCGCCCCGAGCGAGAGGTAATGCCGCGCCAGCGCTTCGTCGGTGGTCAGGATGCCGGCGGCCTTGCCTGCTTTCACGATGCGCACGATGGCATCGTCAATCGCCGCTGCCACCTCCGGATGGCCGGGGTTGCCCACATGGCCCATCGAGGCCGACAGGTCGGCCGGGCCGATGAACACGCCGTCCACGCCCTCAGTGGCGGCAATAGCGTCAAGGTTCTGCAGCGCGCTGCGGCTTTCGGCCTGCACCAGCAGGCAGACCTGCCCGTTGGCCTGCTTGGCATAGTCGGCGTAGGTGCCCCAGCGCGAAGCTCGCGCGCCGGCCATGCCGCGTATGCCCTGCGGCGGGTAGCGCATGGCCTGCACCAGTGCGGCGGCCTGTACAGCGGTATCGACCATGGGCACCAGCACCGTCTGCGCGCCGAGGTCGAGCACCTGCTTGATGAGCGCCGTGCCCGCCTCGCCATAGCCGAGCGGCACCCGCACGACGGCATGCGACGGGTAGGGCGCAATCGCCTGCAGCTGGCCGAGGATGCTGCGCAAGTCGTTGGGTGCGTGTTCGCCGTCGATCAGCAGCCAGTCAAAGCCGGCGCCCGCGCACAGCTCGGTGCTGTAGGCGTCGGCCAGGCCAAGCCACAGGCCGATTTGTGGCTGGCGTGCGTCCAGTGCCTGCTTGAAAAGGTTGGGGGGAAGTTGCATCGGCTTGTAGTCGGCCTGGAATTGGCTTGAAGTGGCGAAAAACATTCATCGTACAACCTTGCGGCTTGGCGTGTGGCTGCACCGCAGGGCTTCAATACACTAGCCAGATGGCCAAAGATAAAACGATTTACACCTGCAGCGAATGCGGCGGTACCAGCCCCAAGTGGCTGGGCAAGTGCCCGCACTGCAACGCCTGGAACACGCTGATCGAGTCAGCCGCCGAGAGCAGCTCGCCGGTGAAGAACCGCTTTGCCTCGCTGGCCAAGGCGTCGGAGGTGATGCCGCTGTCAGACATTGAAGCCACCGACATGGCGCGCACACCCACTGGCCACGAGGAGCTGGACCGGGTGCTGGGCGGTGGCATTGTCGAAGGCGGTGTGGTGCTGATCGGCGGCGACCCGGGCATCGGTAAATCGACCCTGCTGCTGCAGGCGCTGGACTCGTTGCAGCGCACTGGTCTCAGCACCCTCTACGTGACGGGCGAGGAAAGCGGGGCGCAGGTCGCATTGCGTGCGCGTCGCCTGGGGCTGGACGGCTCACAGGTCAAGGTGCTGGCGGAGATTCAGCTTGAAAAAATCCTTGCGACGCTGGAGGCCTCCAAGCCGGCGATTGCCGTGATCGACTCCATCCAGACGGTGTATTCCGACCAGCTCACTTCGGCACCCGGCTCGGTGGCACAGGTGCGCGAATGCGCGGCGCACCTCACGCGCGCAGCCAAGTCGAGCGGCGTGTGCATCGTGCTGGTGGGCCATGTCACGAAAGAGGGCGCTCTGGCCGGGCCGCGCGTGCTCGAACACATGGTGGACACCGTGCTGTACTTTGAAGGCGACACGCATTCGAGCTTCCGGCTGGTGCGCGCCATTAAGAACCGTTTTGGCGCAGTCAATGAAATCGGCGTGTTCGCGATGACCGAGAAGGGTCTTAAGGGCGTGACCAACCCGAGCGCGATTTTCCTGAGCCAGCACAGCGAGCCGGTGCCCGGCAGTTGCGTGATGGTCACGCTGGAAGGCACGCGGCCCATGCTGGTCGAGATTCAGGCGCTGGTTGACAACGGGGGCCCGAGCCCGCGGCGCCTCAGCGTGGGCCTGGACCGCGACCGTCTGGCCATGCTGCTGGCGGTGCTGCACCGGCACGCCGGCGTCGCCTGCATGGACCAGGATGTGTTCGTCAACGCCGTGGGCGGCGTGCGCATCAGCGAGCCGGCGGCCGACCTGGCCGTGATGCTGGCCATCACCTCGTCGCTGCGTGGGCGGCCGTTACCCAAGGGTTTTATTGCCTTTGGCGAGGTGGGCCTGGCCGGCGAGGTGCGACCCGCCCCGCGCGGGCAGGAGCGCCTGAAGGAGGCCGCCAAGCTTGGCTTCAGCGTGGCGGTGGTGCCCAAGGCCAACGCACCCAAGAAGGCGATTGAAGGCCTGACCATTCATGCAGTCGAGCGGGTGGAGCAGGCGATGGAAGTGGTGCGCAGCCTGGCTTGAGGCCACCACCTTTGAAACGATGCGCTAACTCAGGCGCTGGCGCTCAAATTCAAGTTGCAGACGGTCGCTCAGATGGTTTCAAGGCCGGCCTTGAGCGTTTCTTGGCGGTCTTAAGCCAGAGTTAATGTGTGCTTCCTACCATGGGCGTCATGGAGGTCGTCATGCATTTGTATCGTTGCGCGGTAGTTCCCCTGACGCTCGTGATGGGTCTGGCTGGGGCCTGGGCTGGCACGCCCGCAGAACAACTGACTGCTTTGTCAGCCCAAGCCGGGCGCAGTCCCAACCCCGTCGCGGGCCAGCAGTTCTTCAATGCCAAACATGGTCGGGAATGGAGCTGTGCGTCCTGCCACGGCGCCCTTCCGACGGCTGAAGCCAAACACGCCAGCACTGGCAAGGCCATAGCGCCGCTGGCGCCGGTCTTTAACCCTGAGCGTTTCACAGATGCAGCGAAAAGCGAAAAGTGGTTTCGCCGTAACTGCAATGACGTGTTGGCTCGCGAATGTACGGCCGCAGAAAAGGCGGATGTGCTGGCGTGGCTGATCAGCCTGAAGCGCTGACTGTCCGTGACGCAATGACCGAAAAGAATTGACTATGCAAACAAAGTTTTTGACTCTTGTACGCCATGCACTCAAGGCACCCATGTGGTTGACGCTTGCGGCATCGGCCTTCATGGCAGCAGGGGGTGTCTGGGCCGAGGCGCGAACCCCTGCCGGGCCGATATTGCCCAAGTACCAGGCTGAATGTGCGGCCTGCCACACCGCCTACCCCGCAGGGATGCTGCCTGCAACGTCGTGGAAACGGATCATGGGTTCGCTGGACAAACATTACGGTACCGATGCCTCGCTGGACGCGGCCAGCGTGAAGGAAATCAGCCAGTGGCTGCAGACCCATGCCGGAACCTACAAACGAGTGCGCGATGAACCACCGCAGGACCGTATCACCACCTCCGCCTGGTTTGTACGAAAGCACGACGAGTTGAACTCGGCTACCTGGAAGCACGCCGCAGTGAAAAGCGCAGCCAATTGCATGGCCTGCCATACGCGCGCAGACAAAGGCAGCTTCAGCGAACGCGAAATTGTGTTGCCCAAAGGTGTAGGCACCAACGAGCGCGACAAATGACTTCAACGGGAAGCTACCCCGCGGATTCGCAGATCTCTTTTATCGAATGGACTTCAACATGACTTCCGTAACCGGCATTCCTCCTGTTTCTCCGATTTCCCCTGTTTCCCCGGCACCGCAAACAACCAGGCAGGTACACCGCCGGGTTGTTGATGCACCGACCCGTGTCTTCCACTGGCTGTTCGCTCCGAGTTTTGCGGGCGCCTACCTCACAGCGGATGGCGAACGTTTTCGCCTTCTGCATGTGACGCTGGGCTACACCATGGCCGGCTTGCTGGTGTTTCGGGTGGGGTACGGCCTTTTCGGGCCGCGTCAGGCGCGCTTGATGCTTTTGTGGCGCAAGCTGGCCGGGCTTTTGCCCTGGGTACGTTCAATGAAAATCACAGCGGTCGCTGGTGCACCTTCAGCCGTGAATTGGCGCCAGGGGCAGAACGTGTTCATGGCCGTGGCTATCGCCGCATTGCTGTTGCTGGTCATGCCGCTGACTTTGTCGGGCTACGCCACTTACAACGAATGGGGTGATTTGATGGGCGGCGACTGGATTGAGGAGGTCCATGAGTTGTTTGGCAACACTGTCCTGGCTGTCGCGCTGGCACATGTCGGGGCCATTGCGGCCCTGAGCCTGTTGCGCGGCAAGAATCTGGCTGCACAGATGGTGACTGGCCGTGCCGAGGGGTCCGGTCCTGATCTGGCCAAACGAAATCACGCTTGGCTCGCCGCCGTGTTGCTTTCCTCGGTATTGGCGTATTGGGCTTGGGAGTGGCAACATTCTCCCGCCGGGCTGATTCCGGCGCAGTCGCTGGGTGCTGTCCTTGACGTGCGGGCTGAGCGGGGTAAAGACGACAATGACGATTGAACTGAGTCAACCCGCGACTCGCCTGCGACCCATCAACACTGTCCCCTTGTTTAGGTAACGCTGGAGACCCCGAATGCGTGTGCTGCTTGCTGAAGACGATGCCATGCTCGGTGACGGGCTGCGTACCGGACTTCGTCAGCTGGGTTTTCAGATCGACTGGGTGCGTGACGGCTCGGCGGCGCAACGCGAGTTGCAGGGTGGTGATTACGCCGCAGCAGTGCTTGACCTGGGTCTGCCGGGCAAAGATGGGCTGGATGTACTCCACGCGGTGCGCAGCGCAGGCCTGATCACTCCGGTACTTGTATTGACGGCGCGTGATGCCGTGCCTGACCGAATACGCGGGCTGGACCTCGGAGCCGATGACTACGTTCTCAAGCCTGTGGATTTGCATGAACTCGCGGCCCGGCTGCGCTCGCTGGTTCGTCGGTCCCATGGCGCTGCTCAGGAAATACTGCAAGTCGGGCATCTGTCGCTGGAACCTGCTGCACGTCGCGTATTCTGGCGGGGGGCCGAGGCCACCCTGTCCACACGAGAGTTTGATTTGTTGTTCGCGCTCATGCGCAGTGGCGGGCGAGTGATGTCGCGCGACCAGCTTGAGCAGCAGATGTACAGCTGGGGTCACGAAGTGGAGAGCAATGCGATTGAGGTCCACATTCATCACCTTCGGCGCAAGCTGCAGGCGGATGTCATTCAGACGGTGCGCGGCGTGGGTTACCGCGTCAATCCGCATCCCGGAGGCTGAGCGTGGCAACCGGGCGCTCGCTGCAGCTGCATCTTCTGGTGCTGCTGTCAGCTTCAATCAGTTTGGTATGGCTTGTTGTGGCGGTATGGACCTGGGTTGATGCCAGCCATGAGGTTGACGAGCTCATGGATGGCCACCTTGCCCAGGCGGCTGCAATTCTGGTGGTGCAACCGCTGGAGTTAACGGACGATGCTGTTGCAGACGCACCCGTGCTGCACCGGTACGGCGCACGCGTGGCGTTTCAGGTGTTCCACGAAGGTGCTCTTGTCATGCGGTCGTCCAATGTGGGCGAGGAACCGCTCAGCAAAGAACGCGATGGCTTTGATACCGTGCGCTATGGGGGTGAGAGTTGGCGTGTCTTTGCCACGCGTGGCGCGGAAAGCGATGTGCAGGTGTATGTGGGCGAACAAGTTGATTCGCGCAACGATATTGTCCTGGCCATGCTGCGGGGTATGCTGCTGCCGATGGCGTTGGCTTTCCCGCTGTTGGTCTATGTGTTGTGGTGGGCCGTCCACCGCGCCTTGATCCCGTTGCGAGTCCTCGGAGACACATTGGGCCAGCGAAAACCGGATGCGCTGAACCCGGTGGTTTTACCCGAGACGCCCCGGGAAATGCAGCCTCTCGTGGCCGAGCTCAACGAGTTGTTGTTGAGGATAGAGCGCATGTTGGCCTCCGAGCGACGCTTCACTGCCGATGCGGCACATGAACTGCGCACGCCCATCGCAGCGATTCGCGCGCAGGCGCAAGTGGCGCTCGGCGCAGTGGGCAACAAGCCTGAACGAGACCTGGCGTTAAACACCACGGTGGCGGGATGCGATCGGGCCGCGCACATCGTGGACCAGCTGCTGGCCTTGTCCCGTTTGGAGGCGGGCCAAACCGAAGCTGTAACGCAAAACGTGGATCTGTCTGCGGTGGCCCAGCAAGTGACTGCTGATCTTGCCCCGACAGCGCTGGCGCGAAAGCAGGACCTGTCGCTGGAAGCTGATAAGGACTGCATGGTTGCTGCGCATGCCGTGTGGTTGACCATGCTGATCAGAAACCTGGTCGATAACGCCCTGCGCTACAGCCCCGACAGTGCGCGTGTGCTTGTGCGGGTGGGTCGGTCTGCCAGCGGGCGCGTTGTGCTGGATGTCCATGACAGCGGTCCAGGTATGGTGGGCGCGGACATTGAGCGCCTTGGCGAACGGTTTTTCCGGGTGCTGGGCCACGTGCAGACTGGAAGCGGCCTGGGTTGGTCGATTGTTCGCAGAATTGCAGAAGCGACCGGAGCACAGGTGGCTGTGCGGCCCTCTGTACTTCTTGGCGGGCTTCATGTCCAGATTGAGTGGCCTGACCTGCGAAAATAGCGGCATGAATTTCCAGAAAATCATGATTCCCGTGCTGAGCGTGGTGGCCGTTGTGCTGGGCTACCGCTTTTACGGCTGGGCCGGTGTGGCCGCCGTCGTCACTGCGCTGGTGATGTGGGTGCTGCTGCATTTCACCCGGCTGATGACCATCCTCAAGCGCGCGGCGGCCCAGCCAATCGGCCATGTGGCCAGCGCCGTCATGCTCAATGCCAAGCTCAAACCCGGCATGACGCTGATGCACGTGATCGCGATGACGCGCTCGCTCGGGGCGTTGCAGTCCCCCAAAGGTGAGCAGCCGGAGCTGTTTCGCTGGACGGACAACGGGGAATCGCATGTCACCTGCACCTTTGTCGATGGCAAGCTGACACACCATGTGCTCGTCAGGCCCTCTGTGGGCGGGACTGCAGGCGGTGCAGCTGGCGGGGCTGCCGAATTGTCGGGTTCCGGCGCAGCGCCGCAGGCTGCCCCACCGGCGCCTTAAAATCAGGTTTTTGTGCGCCGGAGCGCTCCCTTTGAAGGGGTGCCGGCGCATGTTCACTTTCCCCCACGACCACTCATCACAGGATTCCCACCATGTCCCCAGTAGCACCCTCCATGGCAGACCGCGACGGCAAAATCTGGATGGACGGCCAGATGGTGGACTGGCGCGACGCCAAGATCCACGTGCTGACCCACACGCTGCACTATGGCTGCGGCGCATTTGAAGGTGTTCGCGCTTACAAGCAGGACGGTGGCGGTACGGCGATCTTCCGCCTGGAAGAGCACACTGAGCGCCTGTTCAACAGCGCCAAGATCCTGCGCATGAAGATTCCTTTCACCAAGGAAGAAGTCATGGAAGCGCAAAAAGCCGTGGTGCGCGAAAACAAGCTCGAAAGCGGCTACCTGCGTCCGTTGACCTGGATTGGTTCGCAAAAACTCGGCGTGTCGCCCAAAGGCAACCAGATCCACCTGATGGTGGCGGCCTGGGCCTGGGGCGCCTACCTCGGCGAGGAAGGCATGAAGCGCGGCATCCGCGTGAAGACCTCCAGCTACACCCGCCACCATGTCAACATCACCATGACGCAGGCCAAGGCAGTGAGCAACTACACCAACTCTATCCTCGCCAACATGGAAGCGCTGGACGACGGCTACGACGAAGCGCTGTTGCTCGACAGCAGCGGCTTTGTCAGTGAAGGCGCGGGCGAGAACATCTTCGTCATCAAGAACGGCGTGATCTACACCCCCGACCTGTCGGCCGGCGCACTGAACGGCATCACACGCAACACCGTGTTCCACATCGCCAAGGACCTGGGTCTGGAGATCGTGCAAAAGCGAATCACCCGCGACGAGGTGTACATCTGTGACGAAGCCTTCTTCACCGGCACCGCCGCCGAAGTGACACCCATCCGCGAACTCGACCGCATCGAAATTGGCGCTGGCTCGCGCGGCCCGATCACCGAGAAAATCCAGACCGCGTTCTTTGACATCGTCAATGGCCGCAATGCGAAGTACTCCGCCTGGTTGGCAAAGGTCTGATCATGGGTACATCTTCCACCGTTGAACTGCTGGCCTCTGACCTGAACGGGCAGGGCGGCGTGTACTGCCCCAGCCCCAAGGCCGACATGAAGGTCTGGAACAGCCACCCCAAGGTGTACCTCGATGTGGCGCGCACCGGCCAGGCCAAGTGTCCGTATTGCGGCACTGTGTATGCGCTGAAGGCTGGCGAGCATTTCGGTGCGAGCCATTAAGCCGGCGTTCAAATTCCGTTCGGGCTGAGCCTGTCGAAGCCTTGTTCCCGGGATGATTGTTTCAAGACACCCTTCGACAAGCGCAGGGCGAACGGATTTCATGCAAAACACCATCCGGGTTGAGTCACTGGTCATCGCACCTCAGTGGATAGGCGATGCGGTGATGACCGAGCCGCTCATGCGCCGGCTGGCCGCACGCGGTGAACGCCTCACCGTCGGAGCCTTGCCATGGGTCGCACCGGTGTACCGCGCCATGCCGCAGGTGGCCGAGGTCATTGAGTTCCCCTTTCAGCACGGCGGCCTGCAGTTCAAGGCGCGCCGCAGTCTCGCCAAACGTATCGAAGGGCAGTTTGGCCGGGCCTATGTGTTGCCGAACTCGCTCAAAAGCGCGCTGCTGCCGTTTCTGGCCAGCATTCCCGAGCGGATCGGCTACTTGGGCGAAGCGCGTGTCGGCCTGCTCACGCACCGGCTGAAAAACCCGAAGAACAAGCCGCCCATGGTGGCGTTTTATTCGGCGCTTAGCGGTGAGGCCGGCGTGGCAGCCGACCGGCCGCAGCTTCGCCTCGATGCGGCCGAGGTGGATGCGGTGCTGCTGGAGCTGGGCTTGCAGCGCGGCAGCTATGTGGTGATGGCGCCGGGTGCGGAGTTCGGTCCGGCCAAGCGCTGGCCTGCTGCCCTCTTTTCGGAAGTGGCGTCGCGCATTGTGGGTGCTGGCCGGTCCGTCGTGCTGCTGGGCTCTGGCAAGGAGGCGGCGCTGTGCGAAGAAATCGCCGCGCCGGTCAATGCCGGGTATGCCGGGCGATGCCTCAACTTCGCTGGCAAGACCTCGCTGCTGCAGGCACTGAGCCTCATCAACGCCAGCCACCGCACGCTCACCAATGACTCGGGGCTGATGCATGTGGCCGCCGCCTTTGGTGTGCCGCAGGTGGCCGTGTTTGGTTCGTCGAGCCCGCTGCACACGCCGCCGCTGAGCGAGAAGGCGCAGGTGATCTGGCTCAAGAACGACGCGGCCTACCAGCCGCCGCTGGACTGCGCGCCGTGCTTTGAGCGCGAGTGCCCGTTGGGCCATACCCGCTGCCTGAACGACATCAGCGCAGAGCGCGTGCTGCAGGCGCTGGCCTGAACGCGTTCAGGCTTCAGGCCGGAAAGGCCGTTAGCGGCGTCTCGCCCGGTTTGCCCTGTGTCGGTGTGCGGGCCACATTCATCACCCAGCACACCATCACGAAGTAGCCCACCAGGCTCACCAGCTCCACCACGCCGGCTTCGCCAAAGGTGTTCACCGCCGCCGCGTAGGTGGCATCGCTGCAGCCGTGCTGGCGCAGGACCTCGAACGCCACATCCACCGCCACAGCCTCATCGTCGGCCAGTGCGCGCGGGTGCCGGCCTGCTGCGATGTCGGCGATGGCCGAGGCCTGGACGCCCGCCTGCTTCGCCAGCGGCGCGTGCATCAGCCATTCAAACTGGTTGGACACATGCCGTGCCACCACGCAGATCACCAGTTCGCGGATGCGCGCGTCCAGCGCGCCTTCAAAGCGCAGGCAGGCGCCCACATCACCGATGCGGCCCATCAGTGCGGGTGTACGGAGCAGCGGGATGAAGGGGCCGAACACCGCCTTGCGCGGGCCGGCGATCAGGGCGTCGGCGGCAGCCTGCTGGGCCGGCGTCATGGCCGCGCGGTCCATCATCGGCAGCCGGTCGGCGGCAGAGGCAGAAAATCCCTGCGCGACGGGCCGGGCTGGTGGTGTTTCGGTGGGGCTCATGGGGACTCCTCGGACGGGTGATGGCTGGCCGGTGCGTGGGCCACTGGCATGGGTCACTGACACCGACCTGTGATGCCGTGAGGGTAGCAAATCTGCTGTTGCAACTTCCTTTGCAACTACCGGCGTTGTCAGTCAGACCAGGCGCGGTTGGGCCAGCCCGTAGCTGGTCGACTCAGCTGTTCGCGGGCCCGGCCATCGGCAGCTCCACCACGAAGGACGCGCCACCGCCCGGGCGCGCTTCGCAGCGCACCGTGCCGCCGTGCCGCACGCTGATGGATTTGACCAGCGCCAGCCCCAGGCCAACGCCGCCTTCGCGCTCGCTGGCACCCGGCAGCCGGTAGAAAGGCTCGAAAATGCGTTCCCGCTGATCGGCCGGCACCCCCGGCCCCCGGTCATGCACCTTGATGACGGCGGTGGGCTGGCCTGCCAGCCGTGCTTCTGTCAGCTCGAGGCTGACTTCGCCATGGCTGTAGCGACGCGCATTTTCCAGCAGGTTGCGGATCAGGCGGCGCAGCAGGCGCGGCGAGCCCTGCACCACCAGGCTGTGCGCGTCGGTGTCGATGCCCAGATCGGCACTCAGCTCGGCGTTCACACGGGAGCACTCCTCGGCCGCCAGACCGGTCAGGTCCAGTGCCTCAAAGGGCTCGACATCGGCCTGCCTCGCGTCGAGCCGGCTGGCCAGCAGGATTTCGTCGATCAGCTGGTCCAGCTCGTTGATGCTGCGGGAGATTTCCTCGCGCTGCAGTGAGCCTGCGCCGGTGCCCATCAACTCCAGACCCATTCTGATTCGTGCAAGAGGCGAACGCAGTTCGTGGGATGCATTGGCCAGCAGCGATTTGTGCGAGTCCATCAGGGTCTCAATGCGCTCGGCCGCGTGATTGAAGCGCTTGGCGAGGAAGGCCACCTCGTCGCTGCCTTCGGCGTTGACCCGTGCCGACAGGTCGCCCGCACCCCAGCGCTCGACGCCGCGTTGCAGCGCTTCGAGGCGCACCGTGAGCCGGCGCATCACCGGATATGCACCCAGTGCCACTGCCAGCCCGACCAGCGCCAGCATCCAGCCAAAGCCGAACGGCGGGCGGTTCCACGGGTTGGACGGTGGGCGCTTGGGCCGGGGCAGAACCAGGTTCAGCTCCTGCCCGTCAGTCGTGATCACGTCAAATTCCAGGCCATCGCCCAGCTTGCGGTCTGGTCGCGTCTGGGCGGTGCCGATGACCTCACCGGCCTTGTTGTGGATCAGCACCTCGCGGATGGGTAGCTGTGGGGCTTCCCGCGTCAGTCGCCACGCGGCACCGACGAGAAAGGTCAGCACGATCACGGTAGCCACCACGGCCAGCCAGATGCGCACATAGAGGTGCGAGGTAAAACGGAGCCACATGGGGTGAACGCTTCGCTCGGTGGGGTTCAGGTCGACAGGCGTCAGTCCTGCTGCTTGGCAAAGACGTAGCCGACGCCGCGCACCGTGAGGATGCGCTTGGGGTCTTTCGCATCGGTCTCAATGGCGCTGCGGATGCGGCCCATGTGCACGTCGATGGAGCGGTCAAAGGCCTCGAGTTCGCGCCCGCGCACCGCTTCCATGATCTGGTCGCGGCTGAGCACGCGGCCAGCGCGTTCGGCCAGTGCCACCAGCAGGTCGAATTGGTAAGAGGTCAGCTCGCAGGGCGCGCCTGCTACCGACACGCTGCGCGCGTCGCGGTCGATCTCCAGCGAACCGAAGCGCATCACCTTGTGGCCGCCGGCTGCGGCGCTGGCGGTCTCGCCGCCGCGACGCAACACCGCACGAATACGCGCCAGCAGCTCGCGTGGCTCGAAGGGCTTGGGCAGGTAGTCGTCGGCACCGATCTCCAGGCCGACGATGCGGTCCATCGGATCGCCCTTGGCGGTCAACATCAGCACGGCCGTGTGCGCGGCATTGCCGGCGCCCGACTGGCCCTTGATGCGGCGACACACCTCAAGGCCATCCATGTCGGGCAGCATCAAGTCGAGGATGACCAGGTCCGGCGGGCTGGCTTCGAGTGCGGCCAGACCGCTGGCGCCATCAGCAGCGTGGGTGAAGCCGTAGCCGGACTGGCGCAGGTACTCGCCCACCATGGTGGCGAGGCGGGTGTCGTCTTCAATCATCAAAAGCTGTTGTGTCATGGTCTGATCCGCTGTGAAAGAGGTCGTCCTCCGTGGGGTCTGCTGGTTGACTGTGTGGGCTTGTTGCATCGCCTCATGGTGCGCTGCAAGGACCAAGTGCGCTTGAAGCCGCCGTAAAGTTCACGTAAACCGGCGTTGCAATCCATCAGCGGTGCAACAAGCCCTGATGCCGCCAGTCGGCCCTCAGTCTGCCCGGCGTGGTCCGAGCCGCGACGCGAAAGCCACCAGTATTAGCACAGGCAGGCCCAGCAGGGCGGTGGCCGTGAAGAAGTTGGTGTAACCAAACGCATCCACATACTTGCCGGAATAACCCGCCAGAAACTTGGGCGCCAGCAGCATCATGGAGCTGAACAGCGCGTACTGCGTGGCCGAGTAATTGATGTTGGTCAGGCTCGACAGGTAGGCAATGAAGGCCGCCGAGGCGATGCCGCTGGAGAGGTTGTCGGCCGAGATCACGAAGATCAGCGCATTCACGTCATGCCCGCGCGAGCCCAGCCACGCGAACAGCAGGTTGCTGCCGGCGCTCAGTGCTGCGCCCATCATCAGCACGCGCATCACGCCAAAGCGCATGGCCAGCGCGCCGCCCACAAAGGCACCCGCCAGCGTCATGATGACGCCGTAAATCTTGGTGACCGCGGCCACCTCGTCCTTGGTGTAACCCATGTCCACGTAAAACGGATTGGCCATGATGCCCATCACCACATCGCTGATGCGGTAGACCGCGATCAGCGCGAGGATCAGCATTGCCTGCTTGCCATAGCGACGCAGGAAGTCGGCGAAGGGGTCAATCAGCGCGCCCCTGAACCATTCGGCGGCGTTGCGCGACGGTGTGAAGGCGCGCGCAGCGGGCTCGGACGACAGCAGCACCGTCACCATGCCCAGCAGCATGGAGGCTGCCATCACCAGATACGCCACCTGCCAGGCGCCGTGCTGGTAATTGCCGGCATCGGCCACCTCGGCACGGGCGGCGATCCAGAGCACGCCGGCACCGGCCCAGATCATCGCGATGCGGTAGCCGGTCTGGTAGGCCGCTGCCAGCGCGGCCTGTCGCTCGGTGCCGGCCGATTCAATGCGGAAGGCGTCAAGCGCGATGTCCTGCGTGGCCGAGCCGAAGGCCACCGCCAGTGCACACCACACCACCGGCTGCAGTGCCACCTTGGGGTCAGTGAGCGCCATGCCCACCAGCGCAGCGACGATCATCGTCTGCGACAGCAGCAGCCAGCTGCGCCGGCGACCCAGCAGCCGCGTGAGCAGCGGGATCGGCAGGCGGTCCACCAGCGGAGCCCAGACCCATTTGAAGCCGTAGGCCAGACCGACCCAGCTCAGGTAGCCGATGGTAGTGCGGTCAATGCCGGCCTCGCGCAGCCAGAAGCTGAGCGTGCCAAACACCAGCAACAGCGGCAGACCGGCCGAAAACCCCAGCAGCAGCATGCGCACCGTGGCGATCTCGGTGTAGACCCGCCACACATCGCGCCAGCGCGTCGAGGCAGCCGGTGCCGGGTCAGCGAGCGGTGTGGAGATGGCGGATTTGTCTGACATGGCGGGAACGATTTGTGACTATTATTGACGCATGTGCCTTCTGTGTGATCTCAAAAGTCCGACAACACGCCCGACCGCATCCCTCTGGCAGGGGCGCCGCGGCTTTCTGCTCGCGGCGGCTGGCGTGGCCACCTCCGCAGCGGCGGGCAGCGCGCTGGCCCAGGTCGAGGTGGGCCCGGCCTCTGGTCTGCGCAAGCTGGTGCCGGCCGATGAGCTGGAGAGTGCGTCCACGCAGGAATACAGCAAGATGTTGGCGCAAGCCCGCGCCCAGGGCGCACTGGCGCCGACGGGGCACCCGCAGCTGCAGCGGCTGCGTGGCATTGCCAACCGGCTGGTGCCGCAAACCGCGCAGTGGAATGACCGCGCCCGCCAGTGGAAGTGGGAAGTCAACCTGATTGGCAGCAAGGAGCTCAATGCCTTTTGCATGCCGGGCGGCAAGATCGCGTTCTATACCGGCATTCTGGAGCAGCTCCGGCTGACCGACGACGAGGCGGCGATGATCATGGGCCACGAAATGGCACATGCGCTGCGCGAACACGCGCGTGCCCGCATCGCCAAAAGCCAGGGCACCAGCACACTGCTGTCGCTCGGCTCGCAGCTGCTGGGTCTGGGCCAGCTCGGCGATGTGGCTGCCAGCATCGGCACCCAGCTGCTCACGCTGCGCTTCAGCCGCGACGACGAAAAAGACGCCGATCTGGTCGGCCTCGAACTGGCCGCCCGGGCCGGTTACAACCCGCAGGCGTCGGTGAGTCTGTGGGAAAAGATGGCGCAGGCTGGCGGCGGCGCCGGTGGCCCCAGCTTTCTGTCGACCCACCCGTCTGGCCCCGAGCGCATTCAGCAGCTGCAGGCCAATGTGCCCAAGGTGCAGGGCTTGTATTTGCGCGCACGCGGTCAGGGTTAGCACGGGCACGTCATCCTGCTCCAGACCTCATGGCCACGACCAATCCCGCATTGCTGGCGTTTCTGGAGCAACAGAAGGCCGAATATCGCGCTGCGCTGCCGGCCCGGCTGGCAACCCTGACCTCGCTGTGGGCCGAGGTGCAGGGCGGAACCGCCACACCGGCGACCCTGGCCGATCTGGAGCGGCAAGCCCACGGGCTGGCCGGTTCGGCGGCGACTTTCGGCCTTGCGCCCCTGGGCCTGGCCGCACGCGCAGTCGAGCTGGGCATGGAGCCCTGGGTGACCAAAGGCCCGCCGCTGGACGCCGCCACGCTGGAAGCGGTGGGCCGTGCCATGACCACCTTGCTGGCCAGTGCCCGCGAGGCAGGCGTGTGACAGAACCCCATGAATACGGCGGGGCGCTGACATGAATCAAGCAAAGCCGCCGTATGCGTACACCCCACATCGCCAGACACTCTGTCATGGCGCAAGATAGGGGGCCGGTGCTGCTGTGTCAGTTTCGGCCACCGTTATCCAATTGAAGGCATCATGCTCGCACCCGTGAACCCCCCCGACGAACACGCCCGCCTGGACGACCTGCTGGCCTCGCGGCTGCTGGACAGTCCGCCCGAAGAGCGATTTGACCGGTTGACCCGCCTGGCGCGCAACCTCTTCGGCGTGCAGACCGCGCTGGTGTCACTGGTGGACAAGGACCGTCAGTGGTTCAAGTCGAGGCAGGGGCTGGACGCCAGTGAGACCCCGCGCGACATCTCTTTTTGCGGGCACGCCATCCTGCAGGACCAACCCTTCGTGATTGAAGACGCCAGCAAGGACGCGCGCTTTGCCGACAACCCGCTGGTGACGGGCGGACCCCACATCCGTTTTTACGCAGGCATCCCGCTGCGTGGCCCTGCTGGCTACAAGATTGGCACGCTGTGCTTGCTGGACCCGGTGCCCCGTGCGCTTGGCGAGGAAGACCGGCGCTCGCTCACCGATCTGGGCGTGCTGGTCAGCGCTGAAATTGCCAACGAGGAACTCAACATCGCCGTTCACAAGGCCCGCGAGAGCACGCAGCGCCTGCGCCAGATCACCGATGCGGTGCCGGCGCTGATCGCCTACCTCGACAAGGACGAGTGCTTCCGCTTCCACAACCGCGCCTACCGCGAGGTGTTCGGCCTGTCTGACCAGCAGATTGACGGCCAGCCTTTGGCTACAGTGCTGGGCGATGCAGGCTATGCGGTCGCACGGGAGCGCGTGGCCCAGGTGCTGGGCGGCCAGGCCGTGCACTACGAGCGCCAGTGGATCACCCCGGAAGGCCAGCGCCGGCAGTACGCGATGGACTACTTCCCGCGCTTCGGCGAGGGGGCGAACAGCAAGGAAGTGATTGGTTTCTTTTCACTGGGCACCGACATCACCGAGCTCAAGCGGATTGACCGCATGAAGACCGAGTTTGTCTCCACCGTGAGCCACGAACTGCGCACGCCGCTGACCTCCATTCGTGGCTCGCTGGGCCTGATCGCGGGCGGTGTGGCCGGCACCATTCCGGAGCCGGTGCGCAATCTGGTGGGCATTGCCAAGAGTAACTGCGAGCGGCTGATCCGGCTCATCAATGACCTGCTCGACAGCGAGAAGATCGAGTCCGGCAAGATGCGCCTCGATTTGCAACCGGCCGATGTGCGGCCCCTGATCCAGCAGGCGCTGGCGGCCAACGAGGGTTTTGCAGCCCAGCACCAGGTCAAGCTGGTCCTGCAGGCGCCGGATGAGCCGGTGTGCGTGCGCGTCGATGCCGACCGGCTCACGCAGGTGGTGACCAATCTGGTCTCGAACGCTGCCAAGTTTTCACCTGCCCAGGGTGCGGTGGAGGTGCGTGTGAAGCGGCAGGATGGCCGCGTCCGCGTCGAGGTGGCCGACCACGGCCCCGGCATCCCCGAGGAATTCCGCAGCCGCATTTTCCAGAAGTTCTCGCAGGCCGATGCGTCGGATGCGCGGCAGAAAAGCGGAACGGGCCTTGGCCTGAACATCTCCCGCGCGCTGGTCGAGAAGATGGGCGGCACCATCGGCTTTCACAGCGAAGCCGATGTCGGATCGACCTTCTTTTTCGAGCTGCCCGAGTGGACCGAGCCGGCTGTCCCTGAAGCAACGCCCGACAGGCGGATGCCGGCCAGCCCGCGCATCCTGATCTGCGACGCCGATGCCGACGTGGCCAAGCTGATCAGCATGATGCTGGAAAAAGCCGGCTTCGTATCGGACGCCGTTCACGACGAGGCTTCGGCGCTGGAGCGGCTGGCCGCTGGCCAATACGACGCGGTCACAGTGGACATGAAGCTCGCCGGTCCGGGCGGCACGCCATTGCTGCACGCGCTGCGCACCAACGAGAAGACACGCGATCTGCCGGTGATCGTCATCTCGGCCCAGGCGTCGTCTGGCGAGCTGCAACTGAGCCACAAGCCACTGGCGGTGTCGGACTGGCTGGAAAAGCCGATCAATGAGAACCATCTGGTGCAAAGCGTGCGCCGGGCGATTGCCGGCATGCCCGGTGGCAAGCCGGTCATCCTGCATGTGGAAGACGACCTCGATGTGCAGCAGATCACCGCGTTCATCGCGCAGGACCTCGCCGAGTTCGAATTTGTGGGAACCCTCGCGCAGGCCCGTGCCCGGCTGCGGGATCGCCGGTTTGACCTGGTGCTGCTCGATCTGGCGCTGGGTGAGGAGTCCGGCTGGGCGCTGTTTGAAGACATCGACCGCCTGAACCCCCGGCCACCGGTGATCGTGTTCTCTGCCAGCGACGCCGAGCGCCCCGAAGGCACCCAGCCGCAGGCCATGCTGGTGAAGGCCACCACCTCCAACGAGGAGCTGCTCACTACAATCCAGAATGCCTTGCGGATTCCGGTGAAGCCGGCGCCCGCAGCGTCTTCCGCGCCTTCCCCGTCTTCCCCCCAGCCCTGACCGACTGCTTGCTGTTAACCAACTGACCGACCATGCCCAAACCGCTGACCCGCATCCTCTACGCCGAAGACGAGCCCGACATCCGCATGGTGGCGCAGATGGCGCTCGAAGCCGTGGGCGGCTTCACGGTGATTGCCTGCGCCTCTGGCCAGGAGGCGGTGGCGGCGGCGCCCGGTGCCAACGCCGACCTGCTGCTGTTCGATGTGATGATGCCAGGCATGGACGGCCCCGGCGCGTTGCAGGCCTTGCGCGCCATGCCTGAAACCGCCCACACGCCGGTGATCTTCATGACGGCCAAAGTGCAGGCCGCAGAAGTGGCGCATTACAAGAGCCTGGGTGCTGTCGAGGTGATCCCCAAGCCGTTTGACCCGATGGAGCTGTCGGCGCAGATTCAGCGCATCTGGGCTTCGTTGGACTGAATCACCAACCCGACCGGCCGGCCCAGATTGACCTGTGTGAGGCGCGGAGCCGTCACGCCACGATAGGGAAGGTGACGGCCACAAAGCAGGCAAAGGTCAGTGCATTGGCCAGCGCAGCCACCGCCGGATGCCCGGTACTCGCGAACGTCCAGCGGCTGAACAGGCCATACACCACAAACAGCAGCAGGATGGCGGGCACGATGATCGCCAGAAAAAACAGCTTGGCCGGGTTCAGCGCAATTGCCAGCACCAGCGACAGCAGAAAGCACACCTTCGTCACCAGATAGGCGCCGCGTGCGGCTCCGGCATCGCGCGTGAGCCATTCATCGGCGATGAAGTAGGGGAGGGTGCCCAGGCACATGGCCAGGATCAGCGGCAACCTCGCTGGCTCTGGTTGTACGTTGAACACATAGCTGTCGACCGGCAGGCCCACCGCAAACAGCGCGTAGGCAGTCGCCATGGCAACGGCCAGAGCGGCTGCGCGGCGGCTTCCCACAGCCACACCGGCAAATGCACCCGGCATAGTACGGCGCACGAGCGCCATGCCCAGAAGGGTCAGCAAGCCATACAAGGCAAAGTGCATCACCAGATAGTCGCCAAGCAGCAGTGGCAGCAGGTTGCCAGGCATCCTCCACAGCACCAGCGGCGTGATCACGGCGGGCAGCACCGCCAGTGGCAGGTAGCTGCGCCGGATCGGCCCCCACCAGCGCATGCGCGCGCGTGGTGCCGCGTCAGAGTCAGAGCGGGCCACGCGGGGCAACAGCCGGGACAGCGGCCATGCCAGCCCCACCACACCGGCCAGCAGCCAGCCGAGCCAGGGCCCGCGCGAATCGGTGAAGGCTTGGGCGGCAGGCGGGCGACCCCACGCTGCGCTCAGCCAGTCCAGCGTCTGCTTCAGCGTGGCGCGGCTGTAGAGCACGGCGATGTGTTCCACGCCCGGCGCCAGCGTCGCCTTGCGCGCGGTGCCGTCTTCAAAGCGGCCGTAGGTGGTGTCGAGCTTCGCATCGGCCCCAGCCACCCGGGCGACGACGCGCAGGGCCTCGTCGGCCATCATGGCGGGCTCCATCGCACCGGCCACCACCAGTAGATTGCGGGGGCTGTTGCCGGGGGTACTGGCGCTGATGCTGGGCGCAAACAGCGACACGCCGACCGTGGCCACCACGTCCGGGTGCGCCTGCGCATGCCGCACCACGATGTCTGAGGCCATCGAGTGGCCAACCACCGCATAGCGCCCATCGCCGCCCTTCGCCTGCGACAGTTGGGCGGCGAATGCGCCCATTTGTGTCATGGCGGCCAGCAGGCTTTGCAGGCTCTGGTCGGTGTCGGTGATTCCGCCTGGCATGGGCGCCGGGTTGCGGCCATGGCCCGGAAAGTCAAAGGTGATGGCGGTAAAGCCGTTGCGGGCCAGCGTCAGCGCAAACGGTTGCATCAACTGCTGCGAGCCGGCAAAGCCGTGGGCAATCAACACCACCGGTGCGCTGATGGCACTGGCCACACCGGCGGCTGGCGCGGGGCGGAACACCGTCACGGGTGTGGTGCCAAGGCGCTGGCGGTCAATCGACACGCCATCAAAGGCGGCTTCCAGTTGCCACACGCCCACCAGGATGGCGACGACTGACACCAGACCGACCAGGCCCGCCAATGCGCTGGGCCAGCGGTTGTTGGTGCGCGTAAGCGTCATGCGCTGCGTTGCCCTGCAAGGGCAGTGGGGGCAGTCAAAGCGGGGGCCTGGCGCATGCCACCGATTCTGCCGCAGGCGGTCTGGGTTATCCTCTGCCCTCCCGCACCGCGTGGAGGCCGCCATCTCCGGCCACACGCCGCGACCCTTCCCGAAAGACCTGCCCATGAGCGCCACCCACCATGAACGGATTGACGAGCCGATTGCAGGCCACAATCTTCCGCTGCTCTACAACATGGTGTACTGCAGCCGCGCAGCGCCCGGCGTGAATGCGGAGGCGGTGGACCGCATCATTGCGTCCTCGCGGCGCCACAACCCGGCGCGTGGCATCACCGGCCAGCTCGCCTTTGGCAGCGGCATCTTCTTCCAGTGGCTCGAAGGCCCCCGCGCCAGCGTGCTGCAGCTGATGGAGACGCTGCAGACCGACCCGCGCCACGAAAGCATCGTGCTGCTATCCAGCGATGAGGAAAGACGTGAACGCATGTTCCCCGGCTGGGACATGGAGCTGGTCACCGAGATGGATATTCGTGAGGTTCTGATGGATGCCATTGCGAGCGCAGAAGACCCGAAGAATATCGACGCACTGAACCTGCTGGTTGCGCAGCTGGACTCCGGCGAACTCAGCAATCTCGGCAGAGACTGAGCTCCGGCCAATTCACCGCGTCAGAGCGTGAAGTCGTAGCCGATGGTCATCGGCGCGTGGTCCGAAAAGCGCTGGTCCTTGTAGATGTGCTCCGTGCGTGCCAGCGCTGCGAAGGCGGGCGTGGCGAGGTGGTAGTCGAGCCGCCAGCCGACGTTCTTCGCGTAGGCCTGGCCACGGTTGCTCCACCAGGTGTAGGCGGCGTCGGTGGTGGTCGGCTGGAGCTTTCGGTACACGTCCACCATGCCCCCGCCGCGCAGAGCAGGCCCCTGACGTTCGGTCAATTCTTCGGCGGCGGCATTGGTCAACTCGGCGTCGCGCAACAGCTCGGTCATCCACGCGCGTTCCTCCGGCAGGAAGCCGCTGTTTTTCTTGTTGCCCTTGAAGTTCTTCAGGTCGATTTCCTGATGGGCGATGTTCACATCACCGCATAACACGAAGTCGCGGCTTTGCTTGAGTTCGAGCAGCCGCGGATAGAACTCCGCCAGAAAGCGGAACTTGGCGGCCTGGCGCTCTTCGCCTGAAGACCCGCTCGGGAAGTAGCAGCTGATGATCGACAGTTTGGGGCTTTGCGTGCGCCCCGGCCGGTCAAAGCGCAGTTCGATGTAGCGGCCTTCGGCGTCGAACTCGCCAGAGCCGTAGCCGATGATCACATCGCTGGGTTCGTGGCGGGTGTAGATGCCGACGCCGGAGTAGCCTTTTTTCTCGGCGAAGTGAAAGTGCCCCTTCAGGCCCGCCAGCTCCTCGAACTTGCCGCGCACATCGTCGGCTTGGGCCTTCAATTCCTGCACGCAAATACAATCCGGTTGGTACTGGGCCAGCCAGTCCTCCAGCCCCTTGCTGGTGGCGGAGCGGATGCCGTTGAGGTTGAGGCTGGTCAGTTTGAACATCGGTTTTTCTAGAAAAGGCGTTCCATGGGCATGGCGGAGCAGAACAACAACAAGAGCAACAACAAGAGCGGCGCATCGTCCCCGGACAGCGCGCTGGCGCAGGAGTTTGTGCAGTTTGCCGTGGAGTCCGGCGTGCTGCGTTTCGGGCAGTTCAAGACCAAGGCGGGGCGCATGAGCCCCTACTTTTTCAACGCTGGCCTGTTTGATGACGGCGCCAAGCTCGGCCGGCTCGCGCAATTTTATGCGCGCCATCTGCTGGCCGAAGAAAAGCGCACGGGCCTCTCCTTTGACATGATTTTCGGGCCCGCCTACAAGGGCATTCCGCTGGCCGCAGCGGTCGCCATTGAGCTGTCGCGCCTGGGCCGCAACTTCCCGTTTGCCTACAACCGCAAGGAAGCCAAGGACCACGGCGAGGGCGGCACGCTGGTGGGTGCGCCGGTCAAGGGGCGCGTGCTCATCATTGACGACGTGATGTCAGCCGGCACCGCCGCGCGCGAGTCGATTGCCATCATCCAGGCTGCCGGCGCCACGCCGCACGCCGTGGCGATTGCGCTGGACCGGCAGGAAAAAGCCACCGAAAACGGTCAGGATGTCGACTACAGCGCTGTGCAGTACGTGACACGCCAGCTTGGCCTTCAGGTTTGTGCCATTGCGCGTTTGACCGACTTGCTGCAATATCTTGTTACACAAAGTGATGCGAAAAACGCACAGGCAGCCGGAACACCGGATGCACTGGCGCTTCAAAAGCATTACGAGTCTGTTTTGGCTTACCGGGAACGCTACGGCGTCGATTAAGGAACTGGATGCGCTGTCGAAAGCGGTGGATGGTGGCAGTGGCCCTGACGGTGCTTGTCGGGGCTGGCCCCAGCCGTGACGCCGTGGCGCAGGGCATCTACACCTGCGTGGATGCCAAAGGGCGCAAGATCACCGCCGACCGCCCCATCGCGGAGTGCATGGACCGCACCCAGAAAGAACTGAACCGCACCGGAACCATCAGGCGCGAGCTGCCCCCCGTGCTCACGGCAGAAGAGCGGGCGGCGCAGGAGGCGAAGGACAAGCAGGCCGCCGAAGCCCGGGCCCGCGAAGCGGAGGAAAAACGCCGTGAGCGCGCGCTGCTGCAGCGCTACCCGGACCGCGCATCGCACGACCGGGAGCGCGCCGCCGCCCTGGCGCACATCGACGAAGTGATCAAGACCGCCAGCAGCCGGACCCCGCAGCTGGCCAGCCAGCGCAAGGCCCTTGACGGCGAGCTGGAGTTTTACGCCAGTGACCCGAGCAAGGTGCCCGCCAGCTTGAAGCGCCGAATTGAGGAACACGAGAGCGGCGTGGCCGCGCAGAAAAAATTCATTCAGGACCAGGAGCAGGAAAAAAAGCGCATCAACGCGCGCTTTGATGAGGAACTGGTCAAGCTCAAGCAGCTCTGGGCGATGACGGGCAAGAGCTGAGCCCGCACCCCAGGCCCCAACCTTTCGCACCGACCCCGATGAACCCCTCAGACCCGATGCAGGCCCTTTACGACTCGCCACCGGTGGCGCAGCTGCGCGCCGATCTGGCGCTGGCACTGCGGGCCGCCGCCCACCATGGTCTGGCCGAAGGTGTGTGCAACCACTTCAGTGTGGAGCTGCCCGACGGCTCCAATCGCTTCCTGCTCAACCCGCGCGGCCTGCTCTGGCGTGAGGTGCAGGCCGACGACATCGTGCTGATCGATGTGGAAGGCCGCAAGCTGGCTGGCCGGCATGCGGTGGAGCCCACGGCCATGTTCATTCACGCGGCGATCCACCGCATCGTCGGCAAGGCCTGTGTGATGCACACCCACATGCCCTACGCCACGGCGCTCACACTCACTTCCGACCGCGCGCTGGACACCACGCTGTCGCAAAACGCGATGCGCTTTCATGGCCGTACGGCGGTCGATGCGAACTACAACGGGCTGGCGCTCGGCCCACCGGAAGGCGAGCGGATTGCCCGGGCCATGGGCAGTGCGGAGGTGGTGTTTCTGGGCAACCACGGCGTGGTGGTATGCGGTGATCGCATCGACTACGCCTATGACGACCTGTATTACCTGGAGCGCGCCTGCACGCTTCAGGTGCTGGCGCAATCGACCGGCCGGCCCTTGCAGCCCGTAGCGGCTGACATCGCTGAGCGCGTGGCCGCCGAAACGCTGGGCGAGCGCCTGCAATCCGAGCTGTTCTTCGAGGCGCTGCGCCGTACCCTTTGACGGGCCGCTGACCCGCACAGGTCAGCCGAGTTTCTTCTTCAACAGTTCGTTGACCTGCGCCGGGTTGGCCTTGCCCTTGGTCGCCTTCATGGCCTGACCGACCAGCGCATTCATCGCCTTGGCATTGCCGGCTTTGACTTCCTCGACGTTTTTGGCGTTGGCGGCCAGCACCTCGTCGATGATTTTTTCCAGCTCGCTGGTGTCGCTCATCTGCTTGAGGCCTTTGGCTTCGATGATGGCGTCGGCGTCGCTACCTTCGCCGGTCCACAGGGCGTCAAACACCTGCTTGGCGGCGTTGTTGGAGATGATGCCCGCATTGATGCTTCTAACGAGCTGGGCTAGCTGATCAGGCTTCACGACGGACTGCTCGATGGATTTCTCCTCTGAGTTCAGTCTGCGTGATAGCTCTCCCATGATCCAGTTCGCAGCTAGCTTTGGTGGGACGGGATTGCCACTTCCATAAACGACGCTCTGGAAATAGATCATCGTCGCCTTGCTCTGGGTAAGCGAAGACGCGTCGTATTCCGTCAAGCCCAGCTCCGTAACATAGCGCTCTGCGATTTTCCTTGGCAAGTCGCCCATACCCAGCTTTACCTGCTCCACCCATTCGCGCGAAATCACCAGCGGCGGCAAGTCCGGGTCGGGGAAGTAGCGGTAGTCGGCGGCATCTTCCTTGGTCCGCATCGACCGCGTCTCGCCGGTGTCAGGGTCAAACAGCACGGTCGCCTGCTGGATGGTCTTCCCATCCTCGATCTGTTCGATCTGCCAGCGCACTTCATAGTCAATCGCCTGCTGCATGAACTTGAAGCTGTTCAGGTTCTTGATCTCGCGGCGGGTGCCCAGCGGCTCGCCAGGCTTGCGCACCGACACGTTGGCGTCGCAGCGGAAGCTGCCTTCCTGCATGTTGCCATCGCAGATGCCGATCCAGGTGACGATCTTGTGCAGTTCCCGGGCATAGGCCACCGCTTCGGCAGACGAGCGCATGTCAGGCTCGGTCACGATCTCCAGCAGCGGCGTGCCGGCACGGTTCAGGTCAATGCCGCTCTGGCCGATGAAGTCTTCATGCAACGATTTGCCCGCGTCTTCTTCGAGGTGGGCGCGCACCAGACGCACCGACTTTTTTTCGCCATTGAGGAAGAACTCCACCACACCGCCTTGCACCACCGGAATTTCAAACTGGCTGATCTGGTAGCCCTTGGGCAGGTCAGGGTAGAAGTAGTTCTTGCGGGCGAACACGCTCTGCTCGGCGATGTGCGCGTTGACGGCCAGACCAAACTCGATGGCGCGCTGTACGGCGCCCTTGTTCATCACCGGCAGCGCGCCGGGCAGGGCGAAGTCCACCGCCGAGGCGTTGGTGTTGGGCTCGGCACCAAACGAAGTTGAGGCGCGACTGAAAATTTTCGATTGCGTGGTGAGCTGCGTGTGGGTCTCGAAGCCGATGACGACTTCGTAGCCCTGAACGAGCGGAGAAGATGTCGTGGTGTGGGTGGTCGTGCTCATGCTCAGACTCCGGGCGCGCGGGTGTGCCAGTCGGTCGCCAACTGGAACTGATGGGCGGCGCCCAGCAGTTGCGCTTCCTTGAAATAGTTGCCGATCAGCTGCAGGCCCACCGGCATGCTGCCACCCCCTGGTGATGAAGCAAAGCCGGCCGGCACGCTCATGCCGGGCAGGCCCGCGAGGCTGGACGACAGGGTGTAGATGTCGGCCAGGTAGTTGGCCACCGGGTCGGACTTGTTTTCACCCAGCTTCCATGCCACCGTGGGCGACACCGGGCCGGCGATCAGGTCGCACTGCGTGAAGGCGGTCTGGAAATCCTGCGCGATCAGGCGGCGGATTTTCTGCGCCTTTAGGTAGTAGGCGTCGTAATAGCCGTGCGAGAGCACGTAGGTGCCAATCATGATGCGGCGCGTGACCTCGTCGCCAAAGCCTTCGCTGCGCGACTTCTTGTACATGTCGGTCAGGTCGGTGTAGTGCGCCGCGCGATGGCCATAGCGCACGCCGTCAAAGCGGCTCAGGTTGCTGCTGGCCTCGGCGGGGGCGATCACGTAGTAGACGGGAATCGATAGCTCGGTCAGCGGCAGATCGACCTCAACCAGCCGTGCGCCCAGTTTTTCATACTCGGCCAGCGCCGCGCGCACGGCGGCCAGCACGTCAGCGGCGCAGCCCGCGCCAAAGAACTGTTTCGGCAGACCGATGCGCAGGCCGTCGAGCGGTTTGCCGGAGCTGGCCGTTTGCGCCAGCAGGGGCGTGGCGTAGTCGGTGGCGGGCAGGTCCAGCGAGGTGGAGTCGCGGTCCGGGTCGGGCCCGGCCATGGCGGAGAGCAGCAGCGCGCAGTCGAGCGCGCTGCGCGCCATCGGGCCGGCCTGGTCGAGGCTGGAGGCAAACGCCACCATGCCGTAGCGCGAGCAGCGGCCATAGGTCGGCTTGATGCCGGTGATGCCGGTGAGCGACGCGGGCTGGCGGATGGAGCCGCCGGTGTCCGTGCCTGTGGCGGCAGGCACCAGGCGCCCCGCCACCGCTGCGGCCGAGCCGCCCGAGGAGCCGCCCGGCACGCGTGAGGTGTCCCACGGGTTCTTCACTGGCTGGTAGGCGCTGTTGTCGTTGCCCGAGCCCATGGCGAATTCGTCGCAGTTGAGCTTGCCCAGCGTGACCATGCCGGCGCCCTCCACACCGAGGTTTTTCACCACGGTGGCATCGAAGGGGCTGCGGTAGTGCTGCAGCATTTTCGAGCCGGCAGTCGTCGGGAAGTCGCGCGTGACAAACACGTCCTTGTGCGCCAGCGGCACGCCCAGCAGGGGTGTGCGTTCGCCAGCGGCCAGACGGGCATCGGCGGCGCGCGCCTGTGCCAGCGACACTTCGGCGTCAGTCGCGAGAAAGGCGCCGAACTGTTCGCCCTGCACGCGGGCCAGGAAATGCTGCGTCACTTCAACGCTGGAGACCTTGCGGCTGGCCAGTTGTGCGGCCAGTTCGGCCACGCCCAGGTCATGCAGGTCAGCGGTGGTGGTG
>NZ_CALSAL010000004.1:0-253904 GCF_943372955.1 Polaromonas sp. YR568 | reverse complement strand
CTGGTCGTAACCCTTGGCTTCGCCGCCGAACTTGGCTGCCAGCACCGTGGTGATCGCCGCCGTCAGCGTGGTCTTGCCGTGGTCCACGTGGCCAATCGTGCCGACGTTGACGTGCGGTTTGGTCCGCTCAAATTTGCCTTTTGCCATTTCAAACTCCAGAAATTGATGAAGAGTTACAAAACCAGTTCACTACTCTCGCCGCCTGCAGCGCCTTTGCGCCGCAGCGGCTCTCAAATATGGTGCCCTTTGCGGGAATCGGACCCGCGACCTCTCCCTTACCAAGGGAGTGCTCTACCACTGAGCCAAAAGGGCCTGATCAGGAAGTCACCAGGACTCCCCAACAATACTCATTGAACACTCATTGCGAACCCGGACAAGGCAAGCTACCGGCACAACCTGCACACCACACCCACACAAGGTGGAGCGGGAGACGGGAATCGAACCCGCGTCATTAGCTTGGAAGGCTAGGGTTCTACCATTGAACTACTCCCGCGCAGCTCTGCCAAATCAACTCGCACTGACCAGACATCACAAACATCTCCCAATGCATCAGGGCCTTTCGGCACCGGCACTGGCCGCTTGACTTCTGCACCTGCACTCCCGTCCATCGGACCGGAGCAACATCGAACAAAAAAGACCCAAAAATCTGGTGGATGAGGCTGGATTCGAACCAGCGTAGGCGTAAGCCAACAGATTTACAGTCTGCCCCCTTTAGCCACTCGGGCACCCATCCTTCAAGCGAACCTCGGATTATGCCACGGTTTTATGGCAACTGGTAGAGCCCCGCAGCGCAAGACTGCGCGATGTGAGCCCAGCGGGGGCTCCAGCGGCACCCCCTGCGCCAGTGGTGAGCCCGCCGGGGCATGAAACTTGCCGTTGACAAGGCCTATTCAAGGCCCATTTAAAGTGAGCACTGGACTCGCATTCCGGCTGTTTCTGGTCCCCACAGCCTCCCGGAACCACCATGAACCCCCAGCCCGCTGAATTGCCAGCCACCACGCACCAACCCTCCAGCCCGGTTCGCCGGGTCAATCTCGCTCTGCAGGGCGGCGGTTCGCATGGTGCCTTCACCTGGGGTGTGCTGGACGAGTTGCTGAAGGACGAACGCATCGAGATCGACGGCGTGAGCGGCGCCAGCGCTGGCGCCGTCAATGCGGTGGCCCTGGCCCACGGGTTTGCAGCAGCCGCCCGCGACGGCCAGGACGCCATGGCCGCACGCGAAGCCGCCCGGGCCACACTGAGCACCCTGTGGCAGCGCGTGGCCGCCATGGGCAGTCTGGGCTCCATGGCTGAAGGCATCAGCAAGATGATGATGGGTTACTGGTCGAGTGAAAAAGTGGGTGCAAACTTCTTGGGAAAGTCCCTGAACCAATGGATGTCACCCTACCAATCGAACCCGCTGGACATCAACCCCTTGCGCCGCCTGCTGCAGGACGAGATTGATTTCGAAGCCATTGCCCGGCATCAGCAACCCAAGGTGTTTGTCTCCGCCACCCATGTCCCCACTGGCAAGGCCGAGATCTTTCATGGCAAGAAGCTGACGCTTCAGGCGGTAATGGCATCCACCTGCCTGCCCACGCTGTTCCGGGCGGTGGAAATCGATGGGCAACCCTACTGGAATGGCGGGTTTTCAAGCAATCCTTCGCTGTTGCCGCTGATCAACGAGTGCAGCAGCCGCGACATCATCGTGGTGCAGATCAACCCGCTCAGGCGACCGAGTGCGCCCCAAACCGCTCATGCCATCGTGGACCGGGTCAATGAGCTGACTTTCAACGCCAGCCTGCTCTTGCAGATGCGAACCATCGACTTCATCAACCGCCTGCTGGCCGATGGCCGCTTGCAGGAGGGCGAGCGCTACAAAAGCCTGCTGCTGCACCGCATTGATGGCGGCGAGGCGCTGGAAGAGTTTCCTTCATCGAGCAAGCTGTCTGCCGACCGCGTCATGATCGACAAGCTGTTCGCCATGGGCCAGGGCTCGGCACGGCGCTGGCTGCGCCGCCATTTCGAGGCACTGGGTCAACAAAGCACCGTCAACATCCGCCGCGATTACGTGGGCAGCACGCCGCCCGAGTTTTGATGCCAGAGATCTGCCGGGGTCAGACTTTCGAGCCTGCCGCCGGCCTTGGATGCTGCTCCCGCCAGGCGCGCGCCTGCGAGAAATGCCCACACCCGATGAAGGGCAGCGGTGGGCGCAGCGCCGACAGCGGCGAAGGATGATTGGCCACCAGCACCTTGTGGCGGCTGGCGTCGATCAGCGCGCGTTTGCTCTGGGCGTGCGCGCCCCAGAGCATGAACACCACCGGATGCGCCCCGTCCGACACATGGCGGATGACGGCATCGGTGAGCACCTCCCAGCCTTTGCCCGCGTGACTGGCCGGCTGGCTCTCCTCCACCGTCAGGCAGGTGTTGAGCAGCAGCACGCCGTGCGTGGCCCACCTCACCAGACTGCCGCCCGGCACAGGAAAGCTCGGCGGCGGCGTCCCCAGATCGCGCTGCAACTCCTTGAAGATGTTGCGCAGCGACGGCGGCAGCGGTACCCCGGGTGCCACCGAGAACGCCAGGCCTTCAGCCTGGCCGAGGCCGTGGTACGGGTCCTGCCCGAGGATCACCACGCGCACCTCTTCCGGCGGCGTGAGCGCCAGTGCCCGCAGGGGCTGCGGCGGAAACACCACCGCCTGTTGCGCCAGGCGCTCCTGCAGGAACGCCAGCAGGCGGCGGCCGATGTCGCTCGCAAAAAAATCGTCAGTCAGCGGCTTCCACCCGGGCGCCACCGGCCAGGCGCCGAGCTCGGCGGCCACCAAACGGTCGGGTGTCTCTGCTGCGGCCATCTCGCGCCCTGGAAGCGACTCAGGCCTTGCCGAACAGCGCCGCCAGGGCCAGACCCGGCTCTTCGGCCCGCATGAAGGCTTCGCCGACCAGAAACGCGTTCACGCCCGCATCGCGCAGGCGCTTCACATCGGCGGGCGTGGCAATGCCGGACTCGGTGATCAGCAGCCGGTCGGAAGGTACCTTGGCCAGCATGCCCAGCGTGGTGTCCAGCGAGACTTCGAAGGTCTTGAGGTTGCGGTTGTTGATGCCGATCAGCGGCGTCTTCAGCTTGAGGGCCCTGTTCAACTCGGCTTCGTCATGCACCTCGACCAGCACCGCCATGTCGAGCGACATGGCCAGCGCCTCCAGGGTTTGCATCTGCGCGTCGTCGAGGCATGCCGCAATCAGCAAAATGCAGTCGGCACCCATCACGCGCGCCTCGTACACCTGGTACGGGTCCACCATGAAATCCTTGCGCAGTACCGGCAGGCTGCACGAGGCGCGGGCCTGCTTGAGGTAATCCACGCTGCCCTGAAAGAACTGCCGGTCGGTCAGCACCGAGAGGCAGGCGGCGCTGAGCGTGCCGTCGCCCTCGGCATAACTCTGCGCAATGTCGGCGGGAATGAAGTCGGCACGCAGCACGCCCTTGGAGGGGCTGGCTTTCTTGACCTCAGCAATCACCGCTGGCTGGCCCTCGGCCATCTTGGCGCGCAAGGCGCCCACAAAGTCGCGCGTCAGCACGCGCGATTCAGCGTCTTCACGCATCACGGCCAGAGGCTTGCGTTTGATGGCCGCAGCCACTTCCTCGTGCTTGACGGCAACGATCTTGTCGAGAATGTCAGACATGGTTCAGCCCGCCAGTTGTTGGGTGGTGGCGATCAGCTGCTGCAGCCGCGCCTTGGCTGCGCCAGAGGCCAAGGCCGCCCGTGCCAGATCGATACCGGCCTGAATCGAATCCGCCACATCGGCGGCATAGAGCGCCGCACCAGCGTTGAGGATCACGATGTCGCGCGGGGCGCCCGGCTGGTTGTCGAGCACGCCCAGCAGCATGGCCCTGGACTGCTCGGGCGTCTCGACGCGCAAGGCACGCGAGCTGGCCATGGGCATCCTGAAATCTTCCGGATGGATTTCGTACTCGCTCAGCTCCCCGTTTTTCAGCTCGCCCACCACGGTGGCAGCGCCCAGGCTGACTTCGTCCATGCCGTCCTTGCCGTAAACCACCAGCGCATGCTCAGCGCCCAGCCGCTGCAGCGCGCGGATCTGGATACCCACCAGATCGGGATGGAACACCCCCATCAGGATGTTGGGCGCACTGGCCGGGTTGGTGAGCGGGCCCAGGATGTTGAAGATGGTGCGCACGCCCAGTTCCTTGCGGATGGGCGCGACGTTCTTCATCGCCGGATGGTGGTTGGGCGCAAACATGAAGCCCACACCGACCTGCTCGATGCACTTGGCGATGGACTCGGGTGAAAGCTGGATATGAATGCCCAGCGACTCGATGACATCCGCGCTGCCGGACTTGCTGCTGACGCTGCGGCCACCGTGCTTGCTGACCTTGGCACCTGCGGCGGCGGCCACAAACATGGCGCAGGTGGAGATGTTGAAGGTGTGCGAGCCATCGCCGCCAGTGCCCACAATGTCAACCAGATGCGTCTTGTCAGCCACGTTCACCTTAGTCGAGAACTCGCGCATCACCTGCGCGGCGGCAGTGATCTCGCCAATCGTTTCCTTCTTCACGCGCAGGCCGGTGATCAGCGCGGCCATCATCACCGGCGACATCTCGCCGCTCATGATGAGCCGCATGATGTGCAGCATCTCGTCGTGAAAAATCTCGCGGTGCTCGATGGTGCGCTGCAGAGCTTCCTGCGGGGTGATCTGGTGGGTGTTCGGCATGACCTGTCTCGTTTCGTGTGTCGCTTCCGGGTTCAGCAACGCGGTGGGTTGAACGTTCTGACTTAGTTTGAGGGATTGTCGCTAAGCGCCAGCCTGATGCCAAACGCAATGAACATCACCCCGGCTGCACGGTCCAGCCAAGTAAACAAGCCCCCACGCTGGTCACTGCGTGTACTGCGCTGCCCCCCGAGGGGGCTGTGCTTGCTTGGGGCGGCCCTGCGCTGCGCACCTGCCCCGCTCAGGCGCTTGGCCGCCCAGGCCGCCACCAGTGCCCAACCTGTGTTGACGGGAATCGCATTGAGGTTGAACAGCGCGCCGAGCAGCACAAAGGCCAGCGCCTTGTTTTCGGTGCCGGGTGCGATGAACTGCGGCACAAAGGCCAGAAAGAAGATCGCCACCTTGGGGTTGAGCACATTGGTCCAGAAGCCGCCGATGAACACCTCCCTGAGCGCCAGTGGTGGCGCACTGGCCGCCACCGCCGCCAGATCGGTGGTCTTGGGACTTCTGGCAAACAGGATTTTCACGCCAATCCAGAGCAGATAAGCCGCACCGATCCACTTCAACACGGTAAAGGCCGTGGCCGATGTAGCGAGCAGCGCGCTCACACCCAGGGCAGCAGCAAAAATATGCACGAAGCAGCCCGCCGTAATGCCCAGGCCCGCCACGATGCCGGCGCGTGCGCCCGAGCGCAGCGAATTCGTGACGATGTACAGCACATCGGGACCGGGCGTCAGGTTGAGCAGCCAGCCGGCTGCAATGAACAGCAACAGATGCTGGAAGTCAGGCATGAGCGTCCTCCTGCTTCGCAAAGAAACCGCGAATCGCTGCGATCGCGTGGTCCACGCCTGCGGCATCAACGTCGAGATGCGTCACAAAGCGCAACCGATAGAGACCCGTCGCCTGAATGCCGTGTTGCGCAAGATGAGTGAGCAGCGCGGCAGATTTGGCTTTGGCCTCGCCCGTCAGGTCCACAAACAGGATGTTGGTGTGCGGCGTCTCCACCTGCAGACCGTCGATACCGGCCAATCCATCAGCGAGGCGTCTGGCCAGCGCGTGGTCCTGCGCCAGCCGCTCGATGTGGTGATCCAGCGCGTAGGACGCAGCGGCGGCCAGCACCCCGGCCTGCCGCATGCCGCCGCCCGCCATCTTTCGGATGCGGTGCGCCCGGGCGATGAACTCGCGCGATCCGCACAGGGCCGAGCCCACCGGTGCGCCCAGCCCCTTGCTGAAGCAGACGGAGACGCTGTCGAAGTTCTGCGCAATGCGCTTTGCTTCTGTGCGGGCGTCACTCCCGTTTTGCACGGCCTGCGCCACCGCCGCATTGAACAGTCGAGCGCCGTCCAGGTGGCGATTCAGGCCGTGTTTTTTGGCCAACGCCGTGGCCTGCTGCACGTACTCGAAGGGCAGCAGCTTGCCACCCAGGGTGTTTTCCAGCGCCAGCAGGCGTGTGCGAGCAAAGTGCGCATCATCGGGCTTGATCGCCGCTTCGATGTCGGCCAAGGCCAGCGTGCCATCGGCCTGATGGTTCAGCGGCTGCGGCTGCACACTGCCGAACACCGCGGCGCCGCCGCCTTCCCAGCGGTAGCAGTGCGCCATCTGGCCAACAATGTATTCATCACCGCGCTGGCAGTGACTGAGCAGCGCGCACAGATTGCTTTGCGTACCGGTCGGTACAAACAGCGCTGCCTCGAAGCCCAGCATGCCGGCAATCTTTTCCTGCAACGCATTGACGCTGGGGTCACCGCCGAACACGTCGTCACCCAGCGGCGCTGCGGCCATGGCATCACGCATGGCCGCTGTCGGCTGGGTCACGGTATCGCTGCGCAAATCGATCATCGTCATACGTCGCTCCGCCGGGCCGCCCCAAGGAGCGACAGCCCCCTCGGGGGGCAGCGCAATACACAAAGTGACAAGCGTGGGGGCATCATTTCTGCTCCAGAAAGTTCTTCAGCATGGCGTGGCCATGCTCGGTGAGGATGGATTCCGGATGGAACTGCACGCCCTGAATGGGCAGCGTCTTGTGGCGCACGCCCATGATCTCGCCGTCGTCGGTCCACGCCGTGACAGCCAGTTCATCGGGGCAGGATGATTTCTCGATTGCCAGCGAGTGGTAGCGGTTCACCACAAACTGCTCTGGCAGGTTGGCGAACACGCCTTGCTGCGTGGTGGTGATCACGCTGGTCTTGCCGTGCATCAGCTGCTGCGCCCGCACGATGTTGCCACCAAAGGCGGCGCCTATGGCCTGATGGCCCAGGCAAACACCAAGGATGGGCAGCTTGCCGGCGAAATGCCGGATCGCAGCGACAGAGATTCCGGCTTCGGCGGGCGAACACGGGCCGGGCGACACCACCAGCAAGTCCGGTGCGCGCGCGGCAATCTCTGCCACGGTGATCTCATCGTTGCGGAACACCTCAACATCTGCACCCAGCTCACCGAAATACTGGACGATGTTGTAGGTGAAGCTGTCGTAGTTGTCGATCATCAGGAGCCTGGTTTTTTTCATGGCGTTCACTCCAGTCCTTCCTCGACCAGCTCGCTGGCGCGCAGCAGCGCCCGCGCCTTGGCCTCGGTTTCCTTCCACTCCAGTTCGGCCACCGAGTCGGCCACCACACCCGCAGCCGCCTGCACATACAGGGTCTGGTCCTTGATGATGCCGGTGCGGATCGCTATCGCCACATCCATGTCACCGGCGTAACTGAGATAGCCACAGGCGCCGCCATACAGGCCGCGCTTGGTGGGTTCAAGCTGATCGATCAGTTCCATCGCATGCACCTTGGGCGCGCCCGTCAGCGTGCCGGCGGGGAAGGTGGCCTTCAGCACGTCCATGCTTGACATGCCATCCAGCAAGGTGCCCTCGACATTGCTCACGATGTGCATGACGTGGCTGTAGCGTTCCACCGCGAAAGCCTCGGTCACCTTCACGGAGCCGATCTTCGCAATACGGCCAATGTCATTGCGGGCCAGGTCAATCAGCATCACATGCTCGGCGCGCTCTTTCGGGTCGTTCACCAGTTCCTGTTCGACGGCCTTGTCGGCCTCGGGTGATGACGCGCGGGGACGTGTACCGGCGAGCGGTCGAATCGTGATCTTCTGCTCCTCGCCGACTTTCTCCTGCCGTACCAGAATCTCTGGCGAGGCCCCAACCACATGGAAATCCCCGAAGTGGTAGTAATACATATAGGGCGAGGGATTGAGCGCGCGCAGGGCGCGGTACAGGCTCAGCGGCGACTCGGTGTAGCGCTTTTTGATGCGCTGGCCGACCTGCACCTGCATGAAGTCGCCCGCCTCGATCAGGCGCTTGGCGCGCTCCACGGCGGCCAGGTAGTCGGCCTTGGCAAAGTCACGCTCAGCTGGGTGCGACTGTGATGGCTTCACGACTGGCGCGCTCACTGAATATTTGAGCTGTTCCTTCAGTTCACGCAGGCGCTTTTTCGCGTTGGCAAAAGCTTCCGGCAGGGCCGAGTCGGCGTAGACGATGAGGTAAAGCTTGCCCGAAAGGTTGTCAATGACCGCCAGCTCCTCGCACTGCAGCAGCAGGATGTCGGGGCAGCCCAGTGTGTCTGGCGGACAGGAGGCTTCGAGCTTTTTCTCGATGTAGCGCACGGTGTCATAGCCGAAGTAACCGGCCAGTCCACCACAAAAGCGTGGCAGCCCCGGGCGCAACGCGACCTTGAAACGCTTCTGGTATTCGCTGATGAAGTCCAGCGGATTGATGCGCGAAGTCTCGACCACCCGGCCGTCGGTCACCACCTCGGTCAGCACATCGGCGCCAAAACCAGAGGAACGTACCAGCGTGCGCGCTGGCAAGCCGATGAAGCTGTAGCGGCCAAAGCGCTCGCCGCCCACCACCGACTCCAGCAGAAAGCTGAAACGCCCGCCGTCTTTGGCATTGGCCAGTTTGAGGTAGAGCGACAGCGGGGTTTCGAGGTCGGCGAAGGCCTCGGCCATCAGCGGAATGCGGTTGAAGCCCTGGCTGGCCAGGCTTTTGAATTCAAGTTCTGAGATCACGGTCAATCCTTCATGCGGGGGCCGCGCACTCATGGGGCTGAGGCGTGCCGCGGGTCATTCGGCTGGCTCCCGGGACGGGGGCCGGAGGTGCTTTTGCAGGCTGCAAAAGCGCATCAAATTAGGAAGGGGGGTGTCGCAGGTCCTGCGGACGATGCGCGGGGAAAGGCATGGCAGCCCACCCGCAGACGCCTCAGGCGCGCGAGGAATGACAGGTACGCCAAGGCCAGGCTCCCCGGTCTGCACAACCTGTTCGAAAGATGCGATGGATGAACATGAGCTGCAAAGTGTATCAAACCACTGGAACTGGCCGGCGCGCGCCCGAGGGCGCCCTGTTTCGCTGCACCGACGGCTCCCCACCGGGCTAGAGCTGGCGTACTAAACCCTGACATCGCAAACCCTGTAGCGGCGCCACGTGACTCCCCGCCACAATAACAGCACAAAACGAACGGTCGTTCTATTTCAACGATTCTGGAGACATTTTCATGACCATCATTCAACGTGGCCTGGCCAGCCTGACCGGCCTGCTTCTGTGCATGGGCGCCTGGGCGGCACCTGTCGACATCTCGGGCGTCAAAATCGCCGACCCGGTTGAACTGCAGGGCAGCAAGCTGCAGCTCAACGGCGCAGGCATCCGCTACAAGGCGGTGTTCAAGGTCTACGTCGCGGCACTTTACACAGGCAAAAAAATCGCCACGCCTGAAGAGTTGTACGCGGCGCCAGGCCCCAAGCGCATCAGCATCACGCTGCTGCGCGAGATCGACTCCAACGAACTGGGCAAGGGGTTCACCAAGGCCTTTGAAGAAAACTCGCCGAAGTCCGAGATGGCCAAGATGATTCCGGGCCTGGTGCGGATGGGACAGATCTTCGCTGACCAGAAAAAGCTGCTGCCCGGCGAGAACTTCACCATCGACTGGATTCCGGGGACGGGCGCAGTGATCACCGTCAAGGGCAAGCCACAGGGCGAGCCGTTCAAAGAGGTCGAGTTCTTCAACGCCCTGATGCGCATCTGGGTGGGTCCACAGCCCGCCGACTGGAAGCTCAAGGACGCCCTGCTCGGCAAACCCGCCTGACCGCTCGGGCACCCGGAGCGGCCAACCCCTCAGGCCACGGCCTTCCAGCGCAACTCGGCCAGTGAATCGACAAAGCCATCGGCATCGATGGCCTTCACCGGCTGGCCGTGGTTGTAGCCATAGGTGACCAGCACCACCGGGCAGCCAGCGGCCCTGGCTGCCTGCGCATCGTTGCTGGAATCGCCCACCATCAGCGTGCGTGCCGGCGCAGAGCCGAGAAATTCACAGGACTTGAACAGGGGCAGCGGGTCGGGCTTCTTGCGCTCGAACGAGTCGCCGCCGAACACCTGGCTGAAAAACCTGTCGAGACCTTTCAACGCCAGCAGCTCGCGGGCAAAGCCCTGCGGCTTGTTGGTCAGGCACAGCAGGCGCAGGCCCGCCGCCTGCATCTGCTGCAGTCCATGCTGCACGCCCGGGTACACCTCGGCGTGACGGCCGTTGACCACCGCATAGTGCTGCTGGTAGCTGGCAAAGGCCGCGTCGTAATCGGTGAAGTCCCGGACACCACAGCGCTGAAGGTGCGCCATCACCGAGCGGATCAGGTGCTCGGAGCCCTTGCCTACCATGGTGTTGACGGTAGGCGCATCCATCAGAAAAGGCGACTGCCCGGCGGGCGTGAGCGCGGCAATCATGCGGTTGATGGCTGCAACAAAGTCGCCCATGGTGTCGATGAGCGTGCCGTCGAGGTCAATGATCACGGCATCGAAGGCCGCACGGTCCAGCGCAGTCAGGGTCAGTGGCATCTGCAATTCAGAGTGAGAACGGAAGAAAAGGCCAAACGCGTCAGGCCGCGCGCGATTTTGCAACAGCGCGCCGGATAGTTTTGCGCAGCATGGCCTCGTTGATGGGCTTGTCGAGCCAGTCGGTGACGTCCAGCGACTGGTATTGCGGCTGCATCCGCGCTTCGGCCGCCGTCACCGACAACACCACCACCGGCAGCTGCCGCGTCTTGGGGCTGCTGCGCAGCTCGCGCAGGAAATCCAGCCCGTTTTGCGACGGCAGCTTGATGTCCATGGTCATGGCCGCATAGGCGGTCATCTGGAGGTACTCGCGCGCCTGAGCCGGGCTGTGGGCAATGTCGGCGTCAAAGCCGTCACCATCCAGCATCAGGGCGAGCAGTTTGGCCACGTCCTGGTCGTCCTCGCAGATCAGGATGCGCGGCCGCTCGCCACCGAAAAGACTCATGGGCGCACTGACCGCCGGCGCCTCGCGCCATTCGGGCAATTCGAAGTAGAACGTGGTGCCCACACCGATTTCTGTGGTGAAGCCCATGGTGCCCTCCATGCGCTCCACGATGGCGCGGGAGATGCTGAGCCCCAGGCCGGTGCCGCCCTTCTGGCGCGTGTCTGACGAGTCGGCCTGTGAAAACTTCTGGAAGATGCGCTGGCGGAATTCTTCCGGAATGCCCGGCCCCTTGTCAGTCACCTCAACCCGTGCAATGCCCGCTTTCCAGCGCAGCCGGACCGTCACGGTCTCATTGACGGGCGAGAACTTGATCGCGTTGGACAGCAGGTTGGTCACCACCTGCACCAAGCGGTCGCTGTCGGCGTACACCATCACGGCAAACTTCTCGGCCTTCAGGGCGACCTTAACGTTGTGCTGCATGGCAAAGCCTTCGTTGGCCGAAATGGCCTGCTCCAGCAACTCCTGCATGTCCAGCGGGAGCAGGTCAAAAGTCACCTTGCCGGATTCGATTTTTTCGCTGTCAAGGATGTCGTTGATGAGGCGAATCAGCCGCTCGCAATTGGTCCGTGCAATATCCACCAGCGCCCTGGCCTTGTCGGGCAACTGACCGGCCACACCGCCCATCACCAGACCGAGCGAGCCGCGAATGGAGGTCAGCGGCGTGCGCAATTCGTGGCTGACTGTCGAGACGAATTCGCTCTTCATGCGGTCGATCCGCTTGAGTTCTGTCACGTCGTTGCCGAGCGCGAAGAACCCGATCACCTGGTCTTCGGCCGCGTCCTCGCCATAGCGCGGAAAATAGTTCATCACGTATTCGCGCCACTCGCCTGAGGCGGTCATCTGACGGCGCTCGTAGCGCACCGAATAACCGGACAGTACCTCGCGCACATGCGGCTCGACCACGGCGTACAGCTCGGGGCCCAGCACATCGGCCATGTAACGGCCCTCGATCTGCGCCTGCGTGCGGCCCAGCACTTCCTGGTAGGCCTTGTTGTGGAACTGGAAACGCTGCTCGGCATCCACGTAGGCAATCAGTGCGGGCACGGTGTCGGTCAGCTGGCGCAGCTGTTCCTCGCTGTTGCGCAGGGCCTCGGTGATGCGCTGGCTTTCGGTGATGTCGTGGATGATGGCCGTGAACAGGCGCCGCCCGCCGACATTGACATCACCGAAAGACACACTGACCGGAAACTCCACACCATCGCGGCGAAGCGCGAGCGTCTTGGTGTCCCACTCGCGGAAACCCACCTCGCGCTTGGGCAGCGTGGAGAAAAACGCCTCGAAGCCCATGCGGTAACGCTCTGGCAGCAAGAGCGTGACCTTCTGGCCCAGCAGTTCATCGGCGCGGTACCCGAACATGTGCCGCACCGCCGTGTTGGCGCTCACCACCACGCCATCGGCAGAGGCTGTAACCAGCCCCTCCGCCATGCTGTCGGTGATGGCGCGGCTCATGGCCTCGCTGTCGGTGAGTTGGGCCTCCACCAGACTCTGCCGGCGCTGTGCGCGTTCCAGCCGGCTGATGGCCCACCAGAATGTCAGCAGCGACAGCAGACCACTGACCAGAATCAGCCGCTTGGCCATTTCCGAGGAGCGCTCGGTATCGACCTTGGATTTGGCGATCGACTGGCTGCTGGCGTTCTTGATCTGGCCAAAGAGCTTGTCAATCTCGTCGTCAAGCTGCCGGTTCACCGGGCTGCCCGCCCTGGCGGCAGCGGCTTCCAGCCCCTGCTCACCGCGCGCCTGTGCCGTCAGGTCCATGGACTGGACGCGCTGCGCAATCAGGTCACGCAGCGGGCGGATGTCGTCCTGGCTCTGGGTCGGCAACACGTCCTTGCCGATGAGCGCCGTGAGCTGGTTGGCCAGCAGGTCGCGCGACTTCTGGTAGGCCACAAGGTCCCCCGGCTGCGCCGTCAGCACATAGCGCCGCAGCAAGGCCTCGGTGAACCTGAACTGGGCGACCACCCGCTCAAGCACGATGGTGCCTTCCTGGTTTTTCGCCTCTTCGCGCGCATCCTCGACCAGCGTGCCAATCGTCAAATAGGAAATGGTGACGCTGATGACCAAGAGGGCCAGCCCCAGCGCCAGCATGACGCGGGTGGAGATGCGGGAAATCGCCTTCATGACAGCATTTTTCGCTGACAGGGATACAGCCATTGTTGTGGAGTCACCGTGAGCCTGATGATCGGGGGATGCAAGGCTGGCCGCTGACGACCGGCGGGGCTAATGAAGACCCATCACGGTCCGCACCGCTTGCAGGAGTGAATCGGTTTCGACTGGCTTGGTGATGTAGCCGTCGGCGCCGCGCGACAAGCCCTTGAGCACCGCCTCCCGGCTGGACTTGCCCGTCAGCATGATGACCGGCACATCCTTGAGCCGGGGATGGGCGCGAATCTTGGACAGGATGTCAAAACCGTCCGCATCGGGCAACACCACATCGAGCAGGACCAGATCCGGAACCGGCGGTTTGCGGAACTCGGCCACCACCTCTTCGCGGTTGCCGGCGATGCGGACATCAAACCCCTCGTAAATCAGGTAATGGCTGAGGAACTTGGCCAGGGGCGCTTCGTCGTCCACCAGGATGGCCGAGTACTTCTCCCCGGGCGCCAGCCGGCGAACTGGCGGGCGGGTGCGGGCGATGCGCACGTAATAGTTGTTGCTGGCCAGCGAGGCAGCGCAGGCCTCTGCCTCGGAGTCGTCTTCCATCAATGCGAACTGGCTGACATGCATCTGCAGCGAATCGGCAAACGGGTCGGGCTCGGCCTGCTCGATCAGTCCCCGCCGGATCAGCGATGCCAGCACCAGGTCAAACCCGGCAATGGTGGATTCGTGCATGCCCAGCTGAATCTGGCTGAGCGCCAGCTTGCCGTCGATCCGTACCAGCAGGTCCAGCTCTTCCGACGAGAGGGTCGTCACGGCGCCGCGCAGCTCTTCCCTCCCCTTGGAGGTCACTGTGTAGATGTCGTTGTACTGCAAGGCTCAGCTCCTGTGCTGGAGGGGGCGGCTGGAATGGTCGGCTGGTGCCCACCGCCTCCCCGAAGCTTAACGTATCGGCGGTCACCCGAATACGCGCCTGATCCCTGTGCCAGCACGGGATCAGTTCGGCCGGTGCGCCCGCTCGAACGCGGCATCCAGCGCTGCCAGCAGACTGCTCAGCGCGGGCTCCATCTGATCGAGCAGCGCCATCAGCTGGTCAACGGGCGCCTTGGCGGAAATCCCGTGTTCCAGTGCCGTTGCACCCTCAGCCACGGCGGTGGCACCAATCTGGGCGGACATCCCTCGAAGCGAGTGGGCCAGGCCTTCGGCGCCGGCCAGGTCGCCGGCTGCAATCGCATCACGTATCTGCCGGGCCGACTGGCGTCGGCCATCGCGGTAACGCTGGAGCATGGAGGCGTACAGCGCCTTCATGCCCATGGCGCGGGTCAGACCCAGTGCAATGTCCAGTCCGGCAATCGGTGCGGCCAGCAGCTGATCGGCCAGATCCGGCGTGGTTGGATGAGGGGCTGGCTGTGGGCTTGCCTGCGCGGCGACCGGAACCGCTACCGGGGTCAGCCCTGCGACCGCACCGGGCGTAGCTTCCAGCCGGGCGAGCGCTGCGCGCAGATCGGCCGCCGCTTCCGTGCGTGCCATCCCGGTCAGCTGGCCCACATCCATGTCCAGTCGCAGGCCCGGCCGGTTGCAGCGGATGACGTCGGGCGCGCCAGCGGTAAGGCGTGGCTGCCGCACGGCATGCACGGTGATTGGTTCCGCAAATCCTTTGGCCACCACCGGCGGCCGTGGGTCGGATTCGATGTCGTCCCGGACCAGTGCGTGGGTTTCCGCCGAGATCAGTATTTCGCCGGGCTCGGCGGCCTGCTCCAGGCGCGCGGCGAGATTCACCTCGCGCCCGATGATGGTGTAGTCCATGCGCAGCTTGCTGCCGAAGTTGCCCACGTCGCAGTAGCCGGAGTTGATGCCGATGCGAATCTCGAAAATCTTGTGAATACCCATCGCACGCCAGCGCACCTGCAGCTCCTTAAGCCGCTGCTGCATGGCCACTGCCATGCGCACGCACTGCAGGGCGTCTTCGCGCGGGCCAAGGGTGTGAGGATCGCCGAAGAAAATGACGATGGCATCGCCAATGAATTTGTCCAGCGTGCCGCCAAAATCCGCCGCCACCAGCGACATTTCTTCCAGGTAGCTGTTGAGCAGGAGGGTCACTTCCTCGGGCTGCCACTGGGCGGTGGAGGCGGTGAAGTTCTTGATGTCTGAAAAGAACACCGTCAGGCGCTTGCGCTGGGTCTGGATTTCGGCCTGCCTCGATCCGTCAAACAGCGACTGGTACACCTGCGGCGCCAGGTAGCGCGACAGCTGCTCGGACAGCGCCTTGAGCCGCTGCGCATTGGCGCTGCGCTCCAGATGCAGCTTCACACGGGCCAGCAGGATGGGCGGGCTGATGGGTTTGAAGATGTAGTCGGTGGCGCCCATGTCCAGACCGCGCTGCTCTTCTTCCACACTGCTCAGCGCGGTGAGGAAGATCACCGGAATGTCTGCGCTGCGGGCCTGATGACGCAGCTTTTCCATCACCTCGTAGCCATTCATGTCGGGCATCACGACGTCGAGCAGGATCAGGTCAGGCCGCTCGGTGGACAGCGCCATCTCCAGGCCCTGCTGGCCCGAGGCGGCGGCCATGACCTCGTGCGCATCCGCGAGCAGGCTGGTCAGAAAGAACCGGATGTCGTCGGAATCCTCGATCAGCAAGATGCGCGGCCGGATCGCTGCGCTGACGGATGGCGGGTTCAAGGTCAGGTCCGGTGAGGGGTCGAGCGGCTGACGGTACCCGGCTCAGCCCGCCAGAGCCGAACGCATGGCGTCGACCACCGCCTTGTAATCCGGTTTGCCAAAAATGGCACTGCCGGCCACAAAGGTATCGGCGCCCGCAGCGGCCACACGTGCGATGTTGTCGGTCTTGATACCACCGTCCACTTCGAGCCGGATGTCCTTGCCCGATGCGTCGATGCGGGCCCTGGCCTGCTCGATCTTGCGCAGGGCCGAATCGATGAAGCTCTGACCGCCAAAGCCGGGGTTGACGCTCATGATGAGAATCAGGTCGATGTCGTCAATCACCCAGTCGAGCACGCCCATGGGCGCTGCCGGGTTGAACACCAGACCGGCCTTGCAGCCCTTGGACTTGATGGCCTGGATGCTGCGGTGTACATGACCCGAAGCGTCGGGGTGAAAGCTGATCAGGTCAGCGCCCGCATCGACAAAGGCGGCAGCCAGCGCATCGACCGGCTGCACCATCAGGTGCACGTCGATCGGAACCGCGGTGCCATCGGCTTTCTTCGCATGGGGCTTGAGCGCCTGGCAGATCATCGGGCCGAAGGTCAGGTTGGGCACGTAATGGTTGTCCATCACGTCAAAATGGATCCAGTCGGCACCGGCGGCAATCACCGCCTTGAGTTCATCGCCAAGACGGGCGAAATCGGCAGACAAAATGGAGGGGGCGATACGGTACACGGGCGCGGTTTTTTGACTCATGGCACGATTGTGGCAGCAAGCGCGCCTATCGTCACCAGACTGTGACCGAGTGTCGCCGGGCGCCGATTCCACACGGTTAACATGCAGGCCAACGTTTTCTTCCGCCATGTCCAAATACCAGTTTTCATGCGATGTCGTCCCCCAGTACCTGCCCGACCAGTCGGCGCCGGACGAGAACATCTATGGCTTTGCCTACACCGTCACGCTGACCAACACCGGCGATGTGGCGGCCCAGCTGATTTCACGGCACTGGGTCATCAGCGATGCCAACGGCCACACCGAAGAAGTCAAAGGGCTGGGCGTGGTCGGGCACCAGCCCTTGCTCAAACCTGGCGAGTCCTTTCAGTACACCAGTGGATCGCGGCTGCGCACACCCACCGGCACCATGCACGGCAGCTACTTCTGCGTGGCCGAGGACGGCGCCCGCTTTGAAGTTCCGATCGCGATGTTCGTGCTGGAAGCACAAACCGGCGGCAGTGCCTCCGGCCGCGTTCTGCACTGACGCGCCTTGCCACATCCTCACCCGCATCCTGTGTTCACGACCTGCACCCCACGAACGGCATGAAAGACCTGGCTGAACTGCTCAAGGCACTGGACCCGGAGGCGGACATCCCGGCACGGCACGTCTGGCTGATACAGGCTTTCAAGTGGATTCGCGGTGACGCCACTTCGGCACCGGCTGCAGCCGCCCGGCTTCAGGCCCTGATGGACGCCGTGGCCGCGCAGCCCGAGTTGCATGCGCGACTGCAGGCGTGGTGGCAAACGCTGGTGCGCACGGTGGACATCACCACCCTGCTGGCCGATTTCGGCTTCGCTCCCAGGACAGCGTTCGTCAGCGAGCTGGCCGAGCGCCTGCGCCGCAAGCTGCTGCCCGGCACGCCAGAGACCACCGACGCTGCCGAACTGTTTCCGCTGGTGGCCCCAACCCGCTTTGACGCCCAATGGCTGTCGGCCATCAGCGATGCCCAAGCCAGCCAGCTGGCCGCGCTGCTGTCTGCAGATCAGGCACGCGACACCCTGCAATGGCAGTACAGCCTGATGGACGCGCTGACCTACTGCACCGCGCAGATCCGCGCCACCGGCTTTGCGCCTGAGCTCCGGCTGCGCATGAACCGTGACTCTCCGCATGCCCGAGCTTTCCATGCGCTGCCCAGCGACGTGGACGGGCTGCGCAACGCTTTCTTTCGCACCGAGCGCGACGAGGTGCTGCTCAACGCGGCTCTGGCCCAGTACCGGGAACGGCTGGACGCCTGTCGCCAGGCGGTCAACAGCATCTATGCGCACCTGGAAGACAACGGCATTTCGGTGGGCATGGTGTTCCGGTTGCGCCAGCTGCGCGAGCGCATGCTGCGGGTGCGCGAGCTGCTCGACAGCCTGACCTCGCCAAATCCGGCGGCCGCAGCCATCAAGCTGCTGGCGCGGCGCGTCATCACTGCGCAGGAAGGCAAAAGCGTGGGCGCGCTGATCAGCGCCAACTCCACGCTGCTGTCGGCCAAGATGGCCGAGCGCAGTGCCGAAGCTGGCGAGACCTACATCACCCGCAATCGCCATGAATACCGCGAGATGCTCGGCAAGGCCATGGGCGGTGGTGCGATCACGGCGCTGACCACGCTGCTGAAGTTTGCCGTGGTCGCGGTGGGCCTGTCGGCCTTCTGGAGCGGCTTCTGGGCCGGTCTGTTTTACGCCACCAGCTTCATCGTGATACAGCTGCTGCATTTCACGCTCGCCACCAAGCAGCCGGCCATGACGGCGCCGGCGATGGCAGCGAAGCTCAAGGACCTGGGCGCCACCGACAGCCCGAACACCGTGGAGTCGTTCGTTGACGAGGTCACCCACCTGGTGCGTTCGCAGGTCGCAGCGGTGTTCGGCAATGTATTCATGGTCATTCCGGCGGTGCTGCTGGTGAACGTGTTGATCGTGCTGCTTCTGGGCAGACCGATGATCAGCGCCAAGGAAGCCCAGTACGTGCTGGGCACACTGACCTTGCTGGGCCCCACGCTGCTGTGGGCCGGATTCACCGGCTGCATTCTTTTTGCCGCCAGCCTGATTGCGGGCTGGACTGAAAACTGGTTTGTGCTGCACCGTCTTGATTCAGCCTTGCGGCACAACCCGCGCTTCACCTCGGTACTGGGCGCCGCTCGCGCGGATCGCTGGGCCCGCTTCATGCGCCGCAACATCTCCGGCTTTGCGTCCAACATCGCGCTGGGCTTCATGCTCGGCCTGATTCCGCCCATCACCGGTTTCTTCGGGCTGGAGCTGGAGGCGCGCCATGTCACGCTCTCCACCGGACAGCTGGCCGCAGCGGCAGCGTCGCTCGGGCTGGAGGCCTTCCGGCACAGTCTGATCTGGTGGTGCATCGCGTCCATCCCCCTGATTGGCGCCCTCAATCTTGGTGTGAGTTTTTACCTTGCGTTTCGTTTGGCGCTGCAGGCACACAACGTGAGCGGCGTGGATCGCGCACTGATTCGCAGCGCCATCTGGGCCCGCTGGCGCCAGCGGCCGCGCAGCTTCTTTGTGCCTGATTGAGATTAAAGTGATACCTGCACGCAGATGGTGCAGCCAGAGGCGGCATCGTCGGCCTTGTCCTACAGCCTGTTTTGTCTCAGGGCTGTAAATTCTTGAAACATTGTTCTTTTCGCTGACAGCCTCCAGCGCACAGGCCTCTACAGGCTTGGTGACAGTCTTCTGACTGCCCGCCGCTCGCGCCGGAGTGCCACGACCTCAATCAGAGCAGGCCCCCTGCGGCCCGCTGACATGGAGATCGCCCATGAATGAAATCCTGGCCATCTGGGCCGAATGGATCAAGCCTTCCGCAGGCTTGCCGACGGTTCAATGGTCCATCCTGCTGGCCGTTGCCGCAGCGGCGGGTCACCTCTTCAATCGCTACAGCGGCCTGCCCAAGGTGGTCGGCTATTCCCTGGTAGGCGGCGTTGCCGGCCTCGCCGGCTTCACGGGAGCGGCCTGGCCCTTGCAGGGCACCGGCCTCTTCCTGCTCGAGCTTGCGGTGGCCGTGGTGCTCTTTGAGGCCGGTGGTCGCATTCCGCTGCGCTGGTTCCGGCACAACCCCATGGTGCTGGTGCAAAGCCTGACGGAATCGGTCTTGACCCTGGTGCTGGTCTATGCTGCGCTTCGCTTCATGGGCGTGCGTGAGGTGGTGTCGGAGTCCCTGGCGCTGCTGGCCATGGCTGCCTCGCCTGCGGTGCTGGCGCGTGTGGCGATCGACACCCGCGCCGCAGGCCCGGTGACCGACCGGGCACTGGTGCTGTCCACGCTCAGCACGCTGTATGCACTGACGCTGTGCAGTGCGCGCGCCGGCATGATGCCGCGTGGTGAATCCGGACTGACCAGCACGCTTTATCCGGTGCTGGTGGTCCTCGGGCTGTCGGTGGTGGTCGGTGCCGTGCTCGCCCTCACGCTACGCACCGCGCTGCGCGTGATGAGCCCGACCAGCGAGAACACCGCCATCCTGCTGCTGGCCATGATTGCCGCTGGCGCGGCCCTGGCCGCCCACTTTGGTGGATCGGCCCCGCTGGCTGCCCTTTTGGGTGGCATGCTGCTCAAGCAGCTGAACCCGAGGCCGTGGTCGTGGCCGCGTCAGATGGGTACCGCCTCGTCCATGCTGACCATGCTGATGTTTGTGCTGGTGTCGGTGGTGGCCGCACAGGCCGACTGGAGCCTGCCCGTGGTGGGCCTGGTGATCGTGCTGGTGCTGGCGCGCTTCGTCGCCAAGATTGGCGGCGTGGCCATTGGCAACGTAGGCACGGGTGCCAGCTGGACGCAGGCCTTGTGGGTCGGGTGTGCGATGACGCCGATGTCATCGGTGGCGTTGTTGCTGGTATCGCAGTTCGTCGCATCGGCCCCCAGCGTTGTGGGCCGGCAGATCGCTGGTGTGGCCTTGCCCGCCATTCTCTTGATGGAACTGCTCGGCGCCGTGCTGGCCACGCTGGCCATTTACCGGGCCGGTGAAAGTTCCAAGCCCTGGGTGTGGCTGTCCCGCACCCCCGCACCGGCGGTGGCACCAGCTGTGCCATCGGCCACCACACCCGCACCCCGGACTGGAGTCGCGCATGAGTCTTGAACCTTTTCAGAAGTCTGCTGCACTGTCGCTGGGCGTCGAGCTGGAGCTGCAGCTGGTCAACACGCACGACTACGACCTCGCGCCGTACGCCGAGGACATGCTGCGCCTGATGAAGAAAATTCCGCTGCCAGGCTCGGTTGTGCCGGAGATGACCTCCAGCATGATCGAGGTGTCCACCGGCGTCTGCCAATCGTCTTCCGAAGTGCTGGGGCAGCTCTCGCAGATTCGCGATGCGCTGGTCAAGAGCGCCGACAAGCTCAACATTGCGGTGGTCGGTGGCGGCACGCACCCGTTCCAGCAGTGGCATGAGCGCCGCATTTACGACAAGCCGCGCTTTCGCGAACTGTCGGAGCTGTATGGCTACCTCTCCAAGCAGTTCACGATTTTTGGCCAGCACGTCCACGTGGGCTGCCCCGACGCAGACACCGCCCTGCTGACGCTGCACCGCATGTCTCGCTACATCCCGCACTTCATTGCGCTGTCGGCGTCATCACCCTACGTGCAGGGACAGGACACCGCATTTGACTCGGCCCGCCTGAACTCGGTATTTGCCTTCCCGCTTTCCGGGCGTGCGCCGTTCGCGCTGACCTGGGACGACTTCACGGTCTACTTCGACAAGATGACGCGCACCGGCGTGGTCAAAAGCATGAAGGACTTCTACTGGGACATCCGCCCCAAGCCAGAGTTCGGCACCATCGAAATTCGCGTGTTCGACACGCCGTTGACCGTGGAGCGGGCCACGGCACTGGCGGGCTATGTGCAGTCGCTGGCGTCGTGGTTCATGAACGAGCAGCCCTTCATGCCGACCGAAGACGACTACCTCGTCTACACCTACAACCGCTTCCAGGCCTGCCGCTTTGGCCTCGATGCGGTGTATGTAGACCCGGCAACTGGCCAGCACATGCCGCTGCGCGAGCACATCCTGATGACCATGAGCCAGATCGACCGCCACGCCAACAGCGTGGGCGCCAGTGCCGCGCTGCACATGCTGCGCACCAGCGTGGACCGGGCCGACAACGACGCCCGCTGGCTGCGCGAGCGCCAGGGCGAAGAGCAACTGCTGGCCGAAGTCATCCGCCAGGCCGCAGACCGCTTTCGCGGCGGCATCACGCACCATCAGGCTTGATAAGGACTGACCCAGACTGGAGCCATGGGTCAACCGCCGATACGGCTTTCGATGAAGCTGCCTGTATGCTTGTCGCATGGGTGAGTTTGACCTGATTGCACGCTACTTCACACGCCCCTCGCCGAAGGCCGCGCTGGGTGTGGGCGACGACTGCGCGCTGCTGCAACCTGCGCCAGGAACGCAGCTGGCCATCTCCAGCGATATGCTGGTCGAAGGCCGGCATTTTTTTCCGGATGTCGATCCCTTCACGCTGGGCCACAAGGCGCTGGCGGTGAACCTCAGCGACCTGGCCGCATGTGGCGCGAAGCCACTGGCCTTCACGCTCGCGCTGTCACTGCCGCGTGTTGATGAGGACTGGCTTGCTTCGTTCTCGCGCGGCCTGTTGGAATTGGCCGATGCCCATGGCTGCGAACTGGTCGGTGGCGACACCACGCAGGGCCCGCTGAACATCTGCATCACGGTATTCGGCGAGGTGCCGGTGGTGGCTGGCCGCAGCCAGGCACTGCTGCGCTCGGGCGCGCGGGCTGGCGATGACATTTACGTCAGCGGCACACTGGGTGACGCCCGGCTGGCGCTGGAGGCGCTGCGCGGCCGCATCGCCCTGCCACCGGCACTGCTTTCGGACGCGCGGAATCGGCTGGAGCAACCCACGCCACGGGTTGCTCTGGGCCAGGCGCTGCGCGGTGTGGCGTCTGCTGCCATTGATGTCAGTGACGGCCTGCTGGGCGACCTGGGCCACGTGCTGCGCTTGTCGAAGGTCGGAGCCTCTGTCGAGGCGCCGCTTGTGGCGGGCCTCATGGCGGTCACACGCCATCCGGAGTGGTCCAGCGAACTGCTGCTGTCCGACACGCTGCAGGAGTACGTGCTGGCCGGCGGCGACGACTACGAGCTGGCCTTCACCGCACCACCGTCGGCGCGCGAGGCGGTGGCAGAGGCGGCCCGGCAGTCCGGCACACCGGTCACCCGGATCGGAGCGATCGAGGCGCAACCGGGCTTGCGAGTGCGCGGCGCCGATGGTCAGCTTCTGACCAGGCGCTACGCCTCCTTCGATCACTTCGGTTGACTCGCCATCACCATTGGCCCACCGGTAGCCAGCTTGCGGGCACGCTGCGTGCGGCCACCATAGCCCCAGTCCGACGCGGGCAGCTCGCGCACCACCACATAGCTCGCTTCTGCCAACGGTACACCGCCGCCGAGCTGAAGCTGCAGCTCGTCAAACGCCGTACGGATAAACGTTTCCTTCTCCGCTGGCGTGTTGGTGCCAGCCGTGATGCTGATCTCCAGCAAGGCGGTCGGCGCCGCCGCCTGCGAATGAATGTACCAGCGGTCGGCCGGCACGGCATCGATCACCACTGCCGTCACTTCGGGCCGCTTGCCCAAAAGGCTGGCGGTGATCGCCGTCAATGCCTCGGCAAGGCGTGCATGGACCTCGGCGCTGGCCGGAGGGGAAAGCTTGAGTGTCAGCACTGGCATGGTTTCTCTCCTGCGAAGCCTGGCGCGTTGGTGTGGCGCAGTGGATGCCTGATGGCATTCACCAGACGCAAGGCCTGGCATGCCGCGTACGACCAGAAATCAACGATGGCCTGATGGCGAAGCGCATGGGCACGGCGCCGTGCGGCGTCGTGAATGCGCTGGTATTCGAGAAGCTGGTGTTGCCTGTTCATGGCCTGTCCTTTCATTGGTGCATCCAGCGGTTGCTGGTGAATATCACTGTAGGCAGTGCCCTGCATCGGCGAAACCGCATGGCCCGCAATTGGGTTTTGCTGCGGCTGCAAAACAGCGCCTGCCGCGAACACCGGTTACCGCTACCATCGCCCCATGCGCGACCTGAGCTTTGACGACATGCACCTGTTTGCCCGCGTGGCCAGCCTCGGCTCGCTGTCGGCCGTCGCGCGGGAGCGTGATGTCCCGGTCAGCCAGATCTCGCGTGCGCTGTCACGCATCGAGAAAGCCTGTGGTGCACGGCTGGTCCACCGCAGCACGCATGGCCTGAACCTGACCGCTGAAGGCCAGACGCTGGAAACCTATTGCCGCCGCCTGATCGGCACGCTGGACGAGCTGGAGGGCGAGTTCTCGGCCCAGACCGGTCAGGCCAGTGGCTGGGTGCGCGTGGCCTGCAGCACCGTGGTCGCGGAGTACCTTCTGATTCCGAGTCTGGACAGCCTGTACCGGAAGCATCCCCACCTGTGCGTCGATCTGCAGGTCGATGACCGGCTGGTGGACATGGTCCATGACGGCATCGACGTGGCCATTCGCACCGGTACGCCGAGCACCGATACCGTGGTTGCGCGCCCGCTCGGGCTGCTGGGCCGCAGGCTGTACGCCACGCCCGCCTATCTGAAGGCGCAGGGCATGCCGCGGCATCCAGACGATTTACGGCAGCACCGGCTGATCAGCAACAGTGGGGTGCCTGTACTCAACCACTGGCCGTTCGTGGTGGAGGGGCGACCCTCCGTCGTGATCGCCGAAGGGCAGTGGCGCTCCGGTAACACCGGCATCACGGCACGGCTGGCATTGAGCGGGCTGGGCATCGCTCGCCTGGCCACGATGGTGGCCGAGCCGCTGGTGCGCCAGGGCCTGCTGGTGCCGGTGCTGCCGGAATTCGTCGACGAGCAGCCCAGCCCGATTCATGCAGTCACGCTCACCGCGCGGCACCGCCTGCCCAAGATCAAGGCCTGCATTGACCACTGGGCGGCGTGGTTCGCAGCTGCTGCAGACGCACAACCGGCACCGGCCGGTTCAAAACCGCGTAAGAAGGCAGTCGTCCGCAGGCCATGAGCAGCCCTCGGGACCTGTCGATAATCAGAGCTCCTGCTCCTCACCACTGCCCGCTTCTTTCTGATGACTCCCATGACCACGCCGCTGTCTGGCGACTCCAGCGCCCCTCCTGCCGGTGCGCAACCTCCCGGTGCGCCGCTCAAGCCCTCGTCCCGTTTCATGCTGGCGTACCCCGCGCACGCCATCGCGCTGGGCTTTGGTGCCGGCCTCAGCCCGGTGGCGCCTGGAACGGCTGGCACGCTGTGGGCCTGGCTCTCGTTTCTGGTGCTGCAGAACTGGCTGTCGCCTGCCGAGATGGGCGTATTGATTGCGGTGTCCACAGGGGTCGGCTGGTGGGCCTGCACACTGACCGCCCGCCACATGGGCGTGCTGGACCCGGGCAGCATCGTGTGGGACGAAGTGGTCGCCTTCTGGCTGGTACTGTGGCTGGTGATGCCCGCAGGTTTCGGTGCCCAGGTGGTGGCCTTTGTGCTGTTCCGGTTTTTTGACGCGGTCAAGCCCGGGCCAGTGGCCTGGGCCGACGCCACCTTCAAGGGCTTTGGCTGGCGCGGCGGCTTTGGCATTCTGTTCGACGATTTCGTGGCGGCGTTTTGCACGCTGCTGGTGATTGCCGCGTGGAGGTTCTGGTGAACAGCCCAGTGTCGCCCCAAGTGGAGCAACTCGCCGCTCTGCTGTTGCAGCGTCAGGCCCTGCTGGCCACGGCCGAAAGCTGCACCGGAGGGATGATCGCTGCCGCCTGCACTGATATGGCCGGCTCCAGCACCTGGTTTGAGCGCGGCTTTGTGACGTACTCCAACGACGCCAAGACCGATCTGCTGGGCGTTGATGCGGCGTTGATCCGCCAGCACGGTGCGGTCAGCGAGCCGGTTGCCCGCGCCATGGCGCAGGGCGCGGTCGCGCGCTCACGCGCACAGGTCGCCGTGGCCGTCACCGGCGTGGCCGGCCCGACTGGCGGCAGTGTGGAAAAGCCGGTGGGTACCGTCTGGTTCGGTTTCTCGCTGCCCGGTCAGGTCCTGACCGAGAGGCAGCGGTTTGATGGTGACCGCGCAGCGGTGCGCAGGGCTACCGTGCATCACGCGCTGCAGCGCCTTCTGAATCTGCTCGGACAGAACCCTGACGCCTGAGCGATGCTGACGCTGCACCTCTCCGTCTAGAGTCCATGGTTGCACTGCTGAAGAAGAATTCGCCATGCCTCCAAACAAGACCACACTGGAAACCTTCTACACCGCGTTTGCCCGGCTGGACGCCGACACCATGGCCGCCTGCTACGCCCCGGATGCGGTATTCGACGACGAGGCGTTCTCGCTGCGCGGCCACGAGCAGGTGACAGGCATGTGGCACATGCTGTGCGACGCCACCAAAGCCCGCGGCATGGACGCGTGGAAACTCAGCTTTGACGGCATCGAATCCGACGAGCGCACGGGCAAGGCACACTGGCAGGCGTGGTACCGCTTCAGCGCCACCGGCCGACTGGTGCACAACCGCATCGACGCGCAGTTCGAGTTCAACGACCAAGGTCTGATTTACCGCCACCGCGACCGCTTTGATTTCTGGGCCTGGAGCCGCCAGGCACTGGGCCTGCCCGGCCTGCTGCTGGGCTGGACACCCTGGCTGCGCGGCAAGGTCCGGGGGCAGGCGGCAGCGAACTTGCAGAAATACCTGGCCCAACGCCGACGTTGAGCCTCAACCCGGGGAGAGCATCCATGACATGGTTTGACGGTTTCGATCAGCGCAGCTTCGAGGTCAATGGCACCACCATCAACGCACGGGTCTCCCGAACTGTTCTGGGTGAGCCGCTGCGCCCGCCCCTGCTGCTGTTGCACGGCTTCCCTCAGTCGCACGTGATGTGGCACCGCGTGGCAAAGCAGCTGGCGCCGCACTATTTTCTGGTCATGCCCGACCTGCGCGGCTACGGCGATTCTTCCAAGACCGCCGGGCTGCCCGACCACAGCAACTACAGCAAGCGCAACATGGCGCATGACATGGTGAGCGTGATGGACGCGCTGGGTGTGAGCACCTTCTTTCTCGGCGCCCACGACCGTGGCGGGCGGGTCGCGCACCGGCTGGCGCTGGACCACCCCACACGCGTGCAGAAACTGTGCGTGATCGACATCGCCCCCACGCTGGACATGTACGAAGGCCGAGGCATGACCGAACCCTACATGGCTTTTGCGCAGGCCTACTACCACTGGTTTCACATGCTGCAGCCGGCGCCGCTGCCGGAGATCATGATGGGTGCCAACCATCCCGAGACCGCGCGCGCCTACCTTCACGCCAAGCTCGGCGGCTGGGGCAGTGCCGGACTGAGCTACATCGAGCCGCAGGCGCTGGCCGAGTACGAGCGATGCTTCTGCAACGCCGAGGCACTGCACTCGGCCTGCGAAGACTACCGCGCCAGCGGCGGCATTGACCTGGAGCACGACAGGGACAGCCGCGCCCGCCACGCCAAGGTGGCCTGCGACATGCTGGTGCTGTGGGGCGAGCGCGGCGTGGTGCACCGGCTGTTTGATCCGCTGGCGCTGTGGGTTGCCCAGTGCAGCGGCGAAGTCTCTGGCCACGCGATGCCTGCAGGGCATTTCATTCCAGAAGAACTGCCCGAGGCCACAGCGAAAGCCCTGCGCCATTTCTTCAACTGAGCTGAATCATTGCAACCCTGGAGCCCTTGATGTCACGCTACACCGCAGAAGTCACCTGGAGCCGCGAGGGCGGCGACTTTTTGGGCAACCGCTACAGCCGCAAGCACCTGCTGCGTTTTGACGGCGGCCTCGAAATCCCAGGTTCCTCGTCGCCGCAGGTGGTGCCGCTGCCGATGTCTGATGCATCGGCACTGGACCCGGAAGAAGCCTTTGTCGCCTCGCTGTCGAGCTGCCACATGCTGTGGTTCCTGTCGATTGCCGTCAAGCACCGTTTCTGCGTGGAGCACTACACCGATGCCGCTGTTGGCGTGATGGAGAAAAACGCCGAAGGCAAGATCGCGATGACCGTTGTCACCCTGTATCCCGAGGCCACCTTCTCCGGTAGTCGCGTGCCGACAAAAGAGGAACTCGAAGCCATGCACCACGAAGCGCATGAGGCCTGTTTCATCGCCAGCTCCGTCAAGACAGAAGTGCGCTGTGAACCAGCGATGCGCACTGCATGATCTGACCCACATGAGCGCGCCCGCATGAACCGCTGGCCTCTGCTACTGGGGCTGAACCTGTCGGTACTGGTGGCGCTGGTGTGCTCAGGCCTCTCGCCACACGACCGTGCCACCTGGGCACTCGAAGTGGCACCAGCGGTGATTGCCGCACCCATCCTTTGGATGACTGGCAAGCGCTACCCCATCACCACGCTGCTGTACATCCTGATCGCTGCGCACATGCTGGTGCTGATCCTAGGCGGCACCTACACCTATGCGCGGGTCCCGCTGGGGTTCTGGCTCCAGGACCTGTTTCACCTGAGCCGCAACCCCTACGACAAGATCGGCCACTTCATGCAGGGGCTGGTACCCGCGATGGTGGCGCGCGAGGTGCTGCTGCAACGCGGCGACCTGAGCCACCGGGGCATGACGGCTTTCCTGTCAATTTGCGTGGCGATGGCAATCAGCGCGGTCTATGAATTGCTGGAGTGGTGGACGGCTCTGGCCATCGGCCAGGGGGCTGATGCGTTTCTGGGGACGCAAGGTGATCCATGGGATACGCAGTCCGACATGTTTCTGGCGTTGATTGGGGCGGTGGTGGGGATGGTTTTGTTGGCGCGGTGGCAGGATAGGCAGATGAGGGGGTTTGCCGTTACGTGGCGGCGGTCGTTGGCTTTGAACTGATTTTGGGTTGCTTGCTGAGGCCTGAGGCCGGGACTCGCCCCGGCGGGCGAGGCACTTTTCTTTGCTTCGCCAAAGAAAAGTTCCCAAAAGAAAGGCGACCCGAAGTCTGGGTCCCTGCGCTGCGCTACGGGCAACCTGTGCTGCTCGATTACGGCGGCAGTCCGCACAACTCGCCTTCGGCTCAAACAAGTGCGGCCTGACCCTCCGCCTCCATCTGCGCTGCTCGGCCCAGCCACACGGGGCAATCGGGAGCGGATACCCGAAAGCGAATACAACAAGGACACGCCAAGGCGTGTCCTTGGGAAGTTCGGTATTTGTCTTATGTCTTGTTGCCTCCAACCCTTGTGAATGCGCCGAGGAGCGGAGGTTCAGGCGGATCAGGGCTGGCGTTGTCTGAGCGAAGCGAGTTTAGCCAGACCCCGCCTGGACCGAGCACCGCAGGTTGCCCCGTAGCGCAGCGGAGGGGACGCAGGCACCAGGGTCGCCTTTTCTTTTGCTTACTTTTCTTTTGGCGACGCAAAAGAAAAGTGAGTTGCTGCCGGGCAACCCCCGGCTCCGAATCTCAGCAATGCACCGAGCCCTCGGACCCCCCCCAAAACCTAGGCCTTCAAAAACTCCGCCTTCCCCCCCAACCACCGCAAAACATGCCTCTGCGCCAGATCCCCCCGCTGATCCAGCATCACCGGCGCCAGCGCACGCGCCCAGGCCAGCAGTTCGGTGTCGGTCGCCAGATCGGCAAAACGCAGCAGGGGCGCACCCGACTGCCGGGCGCCGAGGAATTCGCCGGGGCCGCGGATTTCCAGATCGCGGCGGGCGATCTCGAAGCCGTCGTTGGTCTGGGCCATGGCCTTGAGGCGCTCGCGCGCCATCTCGCCCAGCCGGGGGGCGTCGCCAGTGGAATACAGCAGCACGCAGGCCGATGCCGCCGCGCCGCGCCCGACCCGGCCGCGCAGCTGGTGCAGCTGGCTGAGACCAAACCGCTCGGCGTGCTCGATCACCATCAGCGAGGCATTGGGCACATCCACCCCGACCTCGATCACCGTGGTGCTGACCAGCACGCCCATTTTTCCGCTGGTGAACTCGGCCATCACCGCCTTCTTCTCGGCCACCGGCATGCGCGAATGCAGCAGGCCCACCGCCACGCCCGGCAGTGCGGCGCTCAGCGTCTCATGGGTCTGAGTGGCATTGACAAGATCGATCGATTCACTTTCTTCAATCAACGGACAGACCCAGTAAATCTGTCGCCCTTCAGCGAGTTGTCCGCGGATACGTTCGACCACCTCATCGCGCCGCGCGTCGTTGACCACCTTGGTCACGATGGGCGTGCGCCCGGGCGGCAGTTCGTCGATGGTGGAAACGTCCAGATCAGCGTAATAACTCATCGCCAGCGTGCGCGGAATCGGCGTGGCGGTCATCATCAACAAATGAGGCTCCACCCCCGTTGTGGGCTCACTGCGTGTATCCGCCTCCCCCCTCGAGGGGGCGACACCCTGCGGCCCGGCTGAGCCGGTTCCGCGGTGTCCCTGGTTCAACTCCCCCACACCCACGACGTCTGTCATCTTGCTGCGCAGTGCCAGACGCTGGGCCACGCCAAAGCGGTGCTGCTCGTCGATGATGGCCAGCGCGAGGTTCTTGAACACCACCTTGTCCTGGATCACGGCATGGGTGCCTACCACCAGCGCGGCCGCACCGCTTTCAATCAGCGCCAGCGCTTCGCGCCGCTCCTTGGTCTTTTGGCTGCCGGTGAGCCAGGCGGTGGTGATGCCCAGCGGCTCCAGCCAGCTGATGAGCTTGCGGAAATGCTGCTCGGCCAGAATCTCCGTCGGCGCCATCAGCGCGCACTGCCAGCCGGCGTCAATGCAACGCGCAGCCGCCAGCGCCGCGACCACGGTCTTGCCCGCGCCCACATCGCCCTGCAGCAGCCGGTGCATGGGCACGTTTTTCTTCAGATCGGCCTCAATCTCGGTACACACCCGCTGCTGCGCCGCCGTGAGCCGGAACGGCAGGCGTTCGAGCAACTGGTCATGCAGCGTGCACTGGGTGCCACGCAGCGCGAGACCTGCCAGCGACGGTGCCCGCATGGCCGCGCGGATGCGCCGCGCCTGCAGCTGCGACAGCTGCTGGGCCAGCAGTTCCTCGGCCTTCAGGCGCTGCCAGGCCGGGTGGCTGCGGTCTTCCAGCGTGGCGAGCGACACGTCGGGCGTGGGGTGATGCAGAAACTGCAGCGCGTCGCGCAGGCTCCAGAGGGGTTGTTGCAAAGACGCGGTCGAGGGAATGGTTTCGCTCAGGTCGGCGCGGGCCACACCGCCCAGCACCGCCTTGCGCAGATAGGCCTGCGGAAGACCGGCGACGGTCGGGTACACCGGCGTCAGTGCGCCCGGCAGCTCACCGCCGGCCAGCTTGAAACTGGGGTGCACCATCTCGCGGCTGATGAAGCCGCCGCGAATCTCGCCGCGCACCCGCACATGCGCTCCCACGCTCAGGGTCTTCTGGTGCGAAGGGTAGAAGTTGATGAAGCGCAGCACGCAGGTATCGCTGCCATCATCGACCGTCACACGCAATTGGCGGCGCGGGCGGAAGGTGACTTCGCTGTGGGTTACCCGGGCTTCGATCTGCACCAGATCACCGTCGCGGGCGTCAGCCAGGCGGACGATGCGGGTTTCGTCTTCGTAGCGAAGCGGCAGGTGCAGGGCCAGATCAATATCGCGGCGCAGGCCGAGCTTTTCCAGTGCCTTCTGGGCCGGCGACTTGGGTTCAGCCTTCGAAGGTTTCGCGGACGTGTCTGCCGGCGGGGAAGGCTGCGCCCCGGCGGCGGGTACCGCTTTTTTTCGGGGGGAAGTGCCGGAAGGGGGCATGGGACAATTGTGCCGTTAACCCCATGTCGTTAACCCAGTGTTTATGAAGACGTCTTTCACCCTCAGCGATTTTGACTTTGAGCTCCCTGAGGAACTCATCGCCCAGCACCCCGCACCGCAGCGCAGCGCCTCGCGCCTGCTGGACGGCCGTACCGCCGGCGAGGCCCATGACCGCCGCTTTGCCGAACTGCCCGCCCTGCTCAACCCCGGCGACCTGCTGGTGTTCAACGACACCAAGGTAGTGAAGGCACGCCTCTTTGGCAAGAAGGCCAGCGGCGGGCAACTGGAGCTGCTGATAGAGCGGGTGCTGTCGCCGCATGCCGACGAGGGACACGAAGTCGCGGCCCACATGAAGGTCAGCAAGAAGCCGCTGCCGGGCGCGGTACTTCAGATGGACGGCGGCTTCACCGCCACCCTGCTGGGCCGCTGGCCGGCAGAAGACGGGCCGCTCTACCATTTCAAGCTCAGCAGCGACCCGTATGCGCTGATGGCGAAATACGGCCATGTGCCGCTGCCCCCCTACATCACCCACACCGACTCGGCCGATGACGAGCAGCGCTACCAAACGGTGTTTGCCAAGCACCCGGGCGCGGTGGCCGCCCCCACGGCGGCGCTGCATTTTGATGAAACGGTGCTGAGCGACTTGGCCGCACGCGGCATTGCCACCGCCAGCGTCACGCTGCATGTAGGCGCCGGCACCTTCCAGCCGGTGAAGACCGAACGCATCAGCGAACACACCATGCACTTCGAGCGTTTCGAGGTGCCGCAAGCCACCCACGATGCAATCGCCGCCTGCAAGGCCCGGGGGGGCCGCGTGGTCGCCGTAGGCACCACCACCGTGCGGGCATTGGAGTCCAGCGCCAAGTTCGGCCCCGGCTGTAACGACACCAACATCTTCATCACGCCCGGTTTTCAATTCGAAGTGGTCGATGTGCTGCTGACCAATTTCCACCTGCCGAAAAGCACGCTGATGATGCTGGTGAGCGCCTTTTCGGGCTACGAGCACATCATGGCGCTGTACCGGCACGCGATTGCGCAGCGTTACCGCTTTTTCAGCTATGGCGATGCGATGCTGCTGGCACGCCAGCCCACCCCTTTCGCCGGGCGCTGAGCCATCCAGGGCGGAAAACACACCTGCGACAATCACGGGATGCTCGAATTTGAAGTTTTGAAGACCGATGCGCCGGTGGGCGGCGGGATCGGAAGCCACGCCCGGCGCGGTCGCCTGACGCTCAACCACGGCGTGGTGCAGACGCCCATCTTCATGCCGGTGGGTACTTATGGCACGGTCAAGGGCGTGATGCCGCAGTCGCTGCACGACATGGGCGCGCAGATCATCCTGGGCAACACCTTTCACCTGTGGATGCGGCCTGGTCTCGACGTGATGCAGCAATTTGGCGGCCTGCACGGTTTCGAGAACTGGCACAAGCCCATCCTCACCGACAGCGGCGGCTTCCAGGTCTGGTCGCTGGGCGAAATGCGCAAGATTTCGGAAGAGGGCGTGAAGTTCGCTTCACCCGTCAACGGCGACAAGCTGTTCCTGACACCTGAAATCTCGATGCAGATCCAGACCGTGCTGAACAGCGACATCGTGATGCAGTTCGACGAGTGCACACCCTACGACACCAAAGGCCACATCACCACCGAAAGCGAAGCCCGCAGTTCGATGGAGCTGAGCCTGCGCTGGGCCAAACGCTGCATTGACAAGTTCACCAAGCTTGAGAATCCCAACGCACTGTTTGGCATCGTGCAGGGCGGCATGTTCGAGAACCTGCGCCAGGAATCGCTCGACGCGCTGGTGGCGCTCGACCTGCCCGGCTACGCGGTCGGCGGCGTCAGCGTCGGTGAGCCCAAGGAAGAAATGCAGCGCATCATGGCGCACACGCCGCACCGCCTGCCGGCCGACAAGCCGCGCTACCTGATGGGCGTGGGCACGCCGGAAGACCTGGTCGAGGGCGTGGCCTCGGGCGTCGACATGTTCGACTGCGTGATGCCGACCCGCAACGCGCGCAACGGCCACATGTTCACCCGCTTCGGCGACCTGAAAATCCGCAACGCCCGCTACAAGACCGACGATCTGCCGGTGGACCCGACCTGCACCTGCTACACCTGCCGTGGCCGCGCGCAGGCCGACGGCACCACCACCGGTGGCTTCAGCCGCGCCTACATGCACCACCTGGACCGCTGCGGCGAAATGCTGGGCCCCATGCTGGCCAGCATCCACAACCTGCACTACTACCTGAACCTGATGCAGGAAATCCGCGATGCGCTCGACGCCGGCCGCTTCGGGGAATTCGCCGCGCAGTTCCGCGCTGACCGGCAGCGGGGCATCTGAGCCATGAACATCAATCTTCAACGCTGGATTGACCGCTGGGCCGGCATTCCGCTGTGCGCGGCAGTCTCCGGCTTTGACGCCGTAGTGCGCACCCTCAGCCCCAAGGCATCAGCCGACCAGGCGCCGCGCGCCATCGTTGTGATCCTGCTTTCGGAAATGGGCAGCCTGGTGCTGGCGCACGACATGTTTGCGCGCCTCAAGCAACGCTACCCGCAGGCCGAGCTGCACGCCCTGCTGTTCGGCAAGAACCGCGAAATCCTCGACCTGATGCAGGTGATGGATCCGGCCCATGTGCACACGGTGGATGACAAATCGCTTTCCGGCCTGCTCACCAGCCTGTGGCGCGCGATTGGCGAATTGCGGCGCGCCAAGGTCGATGTCGCGATTGACTGCGAACTTTTTTCGCGCATCAGCAGCCTACTGTCTTATGCCAGCGGCGCCTCAGTGCGCGTGGGCTTTCACCGCCACACACAGGAGGGCTTGTACCGCGGCTCGCACATCAACCGGCCGGTGCCCTACAACCCCTATCACCACATCAGCGCGCAGTTCCTCACGCTCGCGCGGGCGATTGATTCCACGGCAGTGCCCAAGTCGAAACTGCCGGCATCCACACCACCGGTCGTCAGCACGGTGAAGCCCCCACCGCATGTGCAGCTGGATACGGCGTTGAAAGACGGCATCCGGCAACGCCTTGCGCAGGACTTCCCCGCGATTGCGGGCAAGCCGCTGGTGCTGGTGTATCCGGGCGGTGGCATCCTGCCGATTCGCGCCTGGCCGCTGGCCTCTTACACCGCGCTGTGCGAAGGCCTGGTGGCCGACGGCTGCGCTGTGGCGGTGATTGGCCTGAAGGACGACCGCGAACTGGCCCAGCAACTGGTCCGCGCAGTCCAGACAGGGGACGGCGTATCACATGCCGTTGGGAGCGCGGGGGCCAGTGGAGCCGCGGAACCGGCTTTGCCGGGCCGCAGGCGGACGGCCCCCTCGGGGGGCAGCGAACCACACGCAGTGGGGAGCGTGGGGGCCATCATTGATCTGACGGGTTACACGCGGTCTATTTCGGAGCTGCTGGCGCTGTTCCATGTGGCGCGCCTGCTGGTGACGAACGATGGCGGCCCTGGCCAGTTTGCGGCCCTTACGCCGATCTGGACGCTGATGCTCTTCGGCCCCGAAACACCCAGCCTCTACGCGCCACTCACGCCGAAGTGCTATTCGTTCTACAGCCAATGGCCCTGCTCGCCCTGCCTCACGGCCTACAACCACCGCGCCTCGTTCTGCGACGGTGACAACCAGTGCCTGAAGGTCATTGCACCCGACACCGTGCTGGCCAAGGCACGTGAGTGCCTTGCGGCGCCGGAAAGCGCCTGATGCCCACTTTGCGCGGCTTTGCCGAAGCGGTGATTCGCCGCCTGCCCGAGCGCCTGCAGCCCATGGTGCGCTGGCGCTTCATCAAGTTCGGCGTGGTCGGCGCCAGTGGCACCGTGGTCAACATCGCGGTGCTTTACCTGATGCAGGAGTTCCTGCTCAAGGGCATTGAAGACTTTCATGTGCGGCTCAACTACTCGATTGCGATTGCCATCACGCTGGCCACCATCAACAACTTCTACTGGAACCGGCGCCTGACCTGGCGCGACCGCCGGCACGAGGTGCACCACTCCACGCTGTACCTGTTCGCTAAATACGTGATGGCGGCCGGCCTGTCGATTGCCGTGCAGTCGCTGCTGACCAAATGGCTGGCGCTGCACATGCATTACATCCTGGCCAACCTGCTGTCCATCGTGCTGGCAAGTGTGTGCAACTTCGTGGCCAATGACCGCCTGACATTTCGCAAGCGGCGCGCCAAAATAGCCCCCAGCCCGGCCGAAACCCCTGTGCCCGCACCCGCAGCCCGGGACGACGCTCCCTGAAACCCGACGATGTCCACTCCGCAAGCCGACTCCATCTCATCCCGCTACCCGGTTCACCTGTTCTGGCTCGCCGCTGCCGTGCTGGTGGCGCTGGGCTATCTGTTTGGCCTTGGTGGCGACCACATTCCGCGCAACGGCGACGAACTGGTCTATGCCCACATCGCCCGCCTGACCGCCGCCACCGACCAGTGGCTGCCACTGGTCAGCTCCTACGACTTCATGCGCAACACCAAGCCGCCGGTGCTGTTCTGGCAGGCCATGGTGGCCGGTGGCTGGGGCGACCAATGGACGCTGCTCAACCTGCGATTGCCCAGTCTTGTTTACTCCTGGGGTATCGCGCTGATGGTCGGCTTGCTGACGTGGAAAACCGTGCGCGAGAGCGATTCGCAATCGACCCGCTCGGCGTTCAACGGCACGGCCGCAGCCGACCACGCCCACCAGGCCGTCATGCTCGGCGCGGTGGCCGCCATTGCCTACCTGTCCTTCTTCAGCAGCTACCGCTATGGCCGGCCTTACCTGACCAGCGCGCCTGAAACCTTCTGGCTGTTCGGCGTGTTCTTTGCCATCGCCTGGTCACCGACGAAGCTGCTGGCCTCGCGCTGGAAGTTCCCGCTGCTGGCGGGCGTGGCCGTCGGCATCGGCTGCCTCTACAAGTCGTTTGCCATGGTGGTGCCGGTGGGCCTGGGCCTGGCGCTGTGCTACCAGACGGTGGGCGCACGCAAGGCGCCATGGCAGGTTTTCCGGCGCGGCGTGGTGGGCGACGGCATCAAGGTGGCGGCCATCTGTGTGCTGGCCCTCGTCGTGTTCGGCCTGTGGTTCGCGGTGGACCCGCAGCCGGGCGAGGTGTGGCGCGAGTTTGTGGTCGGCGAGAACGCTGGCAAGTTCAAATCATCGCCCGGCTACTTCAATGTGGCTTTCAGCGGCAACAGCGGCTTTCTGGTGATCCTCACCGGCTACTTCTCCAACGCGGGCCTGCTGCTGCCGGTGTCGATTGGCTGCTTCTGGGCGGCGTGGCGCAGCTACCGGCAGGGCGCAGCGGTCAGCCCGGCCGAGAAGGTGCTGTGGCTGTGGATGCTGGCGCTTGCGCTGGTGTTCATGCTGCCCAACCAGCGCTCCACCCGCTACCTGATTCCCGCGATGCCTGCGCTCGGCATCCTGATTGCGCTGTACTGGCACCACATCGGTCGCATCTGGTTCGGCATCACGCTGGTGTTCTGCCTGATCGGCACGCTGGCCATGGTGCTGATTGCCTACGGCGCGATCCGCGCCACGCAAGACCCATGGCTGTACTCGCCGCTGTTCTGGATTTTTGTCGCGGGCACGGCCGTGGCCTGCGTGGCAGGCATCTTCCGCAAGGGGCTGACGAAACCCGTGGGCACACTGGCCAGCTTTGCGGTGCTGTTCTCGCTGGCCTGGGTGACCCAGCCTTTCAACGGCAGCATGGGCGAGTTCAAGCCATCGACGCTGCAGTTGCTGAAGGGGCAGGACGTCTCGGTGCCGAGCAACTTCAACGGCCACTTCGAGCGTTACGAGTTCATCATCACCGGCGCCAAAGTGGTGCCCTACTTTGCCGCGCAGCCGGTGGACTACACCGACGTCGACGCACTCTTCAAGAACACCCGCTACGCGCTGGTGCAGCGCCGCGTCGGCCAGAAGCCCTGCGAGGCCTGCCGCATCATTGACGAGCGCTGGGACTTGCGCTCACGACAGGACCAGAAGGAAGGCACGCTGGGCGCGTTCCGCTCGCCAGAGACCTACTGGTTTGCCAAAGAGTATCTGGTCGAGCGCGTAGCGCCCTGACGAGCACATCAGACTCACCATTTCTCCGGAAGGATTCCACATGCAGTACCGCCGATTGGGCAGCAGCAATCTCAAGGTCTCAGCCCTGTGCCTGGGCACCATGATGTTTGGCAAGCAGACGCCGTTCGAAGACGCAGCGCGCATCGTCGAGTCGGCGCGCGAACACGGCATCAACTTTGTCGACACCGCCGATGTGTACAACAAGGGCCAGTCTGAGATTGATCTCGGCCACATCCTGAAAGGCCAGCGCGACCACTGGGTGCTGGCCAGCAAGCTGGGCAACCCGGTGAGCGATGCACTGAACGAAGGCCACTACTCGCGGCGCTGGCTGATGCAGGAGACCGACGCCATCCTGGCGCGGCTGCAGACCGATTACCTCGACATCCTCTACCTGCACCGCGACTACCACGAGACCAATCTCGACGAAGCCGTGCGCGCGGTCGGCGACCTGATTCGCGCCGGCAAGATCCGCAGCTTTGGCCTGTCGAACTTTCGCGGCTGGCGCATTGCCGAAGTCGTGCGCCTGTGCGAGAAAGCCGGCGTGCCACAGCCCGTGGTGTGCCAGCCCTACTACAACCTGCTCAACCGCGAACCCGAGACCGACATCCTGCCGGCCTGCGGCCACTACGGTCTGGGCGTGGTGCCTTACAGCCCGCTGGCGCGCGGCGTGCTCACCGGCAAGTACCCACCGGGCCAGCCGCCAGCTGAAGGCACACGCGCCGGCAGCGGCGACAAGCGCATTCTGGAAACCGAGTTCCGTGAAGAGTCGCTGGTGATTGCGCAGAAGATCAAGGCCCGCTGCGAAGCCAAGGGCTGGGTGCCCGGGCAGTTTGCTGCTGCGTGGGTGCTGGCCAATCCGCTGATCAGCTCGGTCATCGTCGGGCCGCGTACGCTGTCACATCTGGAAGACGTGTACGGCGCGACCGACCTCACGCTGGACGCTGAAGACGAAGCCTTCATCAACGCACTGGTGGTGCCAGGGCATTCATCGAGCGCTGGCTACAACGACCCGGCCTATCCGTTCTTCGGTCGCCCGGTCTGAACAGGGGGCGTTGCCAGGCAACGCCCTGCCGCCCAAGCTCTCCCGCTTTAACCCTGCTTCTGGAACAGCACCAAGCGCGATTCGGTCTTGAGCGGCGCCTTGTTGGACACCATGTCAATTTCATAGCGCGTACCGGGCATCGGGAACCGTGGCGAGAACGTGAAGTTGAAGTTACCCGCACCGTCGGCCTGCACGCGCTCGTTCAGCACTTCCTGCGTCACGCCGAAAAGGCCAGCCAGCGGCGCAATCGCCTGCACCTTCACATCCACCGTGGCGCCGGGCGCCGTACGTCCGCGTACGGTCGTGCTGTTGCCTTCCACGATGGCGTTGTTGGCATGGCTTGTGGCTTCCAGTGGAAGGGTCACCGGCAGCGCGGCAGCCGCACTGGCCACCTCGAAGTTCCAGGCCCTGTTCACACTGTTGCCCACCATGTCTTTGGCCGACACATCAACGGTGTAGCGGCCTGGTGGCAGATCGGCACGGTAACTGAAGAACTGCGCCGTGATGTTGCTCTCGGCGGTCACGTTGCGGCCACCCAGCAGAATGCGGACGCTTCTCGGGTCCACGCCCACACCGCCAGCATCGTCGAACGAGGCAGACACCGAGGTGGTGGTGTTGCCCGCCAGCAATTCACCCTCACGCGGGCTGAGGTTGCGCAGCACCGGCGGCTTCGCATCGCTGGTGAGTGGCTGGCTCAAATTGGACGCCACGGCCTTGTCGCCCATGCGCAGCGTGGCCACGATGGGGCGCGAGGGCGCGATGACATCAAGCCGGCGGATGGTGTAGCTGCCTTCATACACGCCGGGCCTTACTTCGCGCATCGGCACGTTGTCGACCACACCGGGAATGCCGAAGCTGGCCACCGCACCGGGCATGCCGTTGAGCATGAAACGCAGTTCGGCACCGGGTTCGATTTTGTCCACCGGAGCCACGGCGAAGCGGTCAATCTTCAGAACAGCAGGCGCGGGCGCAGCAGCTACTGGCGCGCCCGAAAAGCCTGCAGGAAAACTGTAGACGCCGGCCACATTGCGATTGCGCAGCCGGGCTGTCGCGCGGATCTGGCTGGTGTCGGTGACACGGTCCTGCCGCTTGAGGGTGTACTCGGCGGTGTAAACACCACGCGCGGTTTCCTTCAGCGAAATGTTGCGCTGAATGCCCTGAATGCGCAGATTGACCTGCGCGCGCGGCGTGGCCTCCACGGTGAACTGCAGGTCGGCACCAGCCGTCAGGCCGCCATCCGAAGTAACCTGCAGCGAGCGCAGCTCAGGCCCGGCCTGCTGGGCGCGCACGCTGACGGGCGAGGCCAGCATCACGGCGGCGATGGGCAGCAGCACAAACGCCGGGGAGGCGATCCAGGCGGTGGACAAGGACAGGGCCGCCACGCGCTGACGAAGAAATGATTTCATGATGGAGACCTTTGACTTGTAAGTGAAGTCTCCAAATGTGCGCCCGCCCCCCGACCCCGTCTGTAGGCGGACAGGGCGAAGCAGGGTAAGGCTTCAGGGGCCGGGCCCCGTTGGACGAACAGGCGAGGCTCAGGGCGCAGACGCGGCAGGTGATCTGTGCTTGGTCATGCCGTCACCGTTGCCTTCGTCCGTGCGGTCATGTGGTCACGTAACCAGCAGGATCGCCACCCGTTCCCGCAAGACCTCTGGCTGAACGTCAGCCGCCTGCATGGGCGCGCCCACATTCAGCCCCACCCGGCTGAAAAGGCCGCGCCGGAACGGGCGCACCATGGCGTTGCCCTTTTCGACGCGGCTGAAGTAGCTGCCCCACAGGTTGGTGAGGGCCATCGGGATCACCGGAGCGTTCACGCCGTCAGCTTTGACGCGCTCCAGAATTTTCAGGATGCCGGCCTTGAAGGGCTGCAGTTCGCCGTCTTTGGTGATGCCGCCCTCCGGGAAGATGGCGAGCAAATCGCCCTCACGCAGCACTTGCGCGGCACGCTCAAAGGCGGCCTCGTAAACGGCGGGGTCTTCCTTCTGCGGCGCTACCGGAATCGCCTTGGCCAGCTTGAACAGCCAGCCCAGCACCGGCAGTTTGAAGATGCGGTGGTCCATCACAAAGTAAATCGGGCGCGGGCTGGCCGCCATCAGCAGCACGGCATCAACAAAGCTCACGTGGTTGCAGGCCAGCACCGCTGCGCCCTGCGTGGGAATGTACTCGTCGCCACGCACCTTGAAGCGGTACACGCAACGCGACGCCATCAGCGCGACGAAACGGATCAGGTATTCAGGCACCAGCATGAAGATGTAGAAGGCCACCACCGCATTGGCCAAACCGACGAACAGGAAGATCTGCGGAATGCTGAAATCAGCCTTGAGCAGCGCACCGGCCAGCATGGCGCTGACAATCATGAACAGCGCATTGAGGATGTTGTTGGCGGCGATGATGCGGGCACGATGCGTGGTCTGGCTGCGCAGCTGGATCAGCGCATACATGGGTACGCTGTAAAGCCCCGCAAACAGGCTGAGCAGCGCCAGGTCGGCCATCACGCGCCAGTGGACGGGCTGGGCGAGGAAGGCGGCGGCATTCATCACCTCTGCGGGCGGCAGGCCGCGCGATGAGAAATACAAGTCGACTGCAAACACGCTCATGCCGATGGCGCCCAGCGGCACCAGGCCGATTTCGACATGGCGGCGGCTGAGCACTTCGCACAGGAGCGAGCCGGTGGCGATGCCGATGGAAAACACCACCAGCAGCAGCGAGGCGACCTGCTCGTTGCCGTGCAGCACTTCCTTGGCGAAGCTGGGGAACTGGCTGAGAAACACCGCACCAAAAAACCACATCCAGCTGATGCCCAGCATGGAGCGGAACACCACGATGTTGTCGTGCGCGAGCTTGAGGTTGCGCACCGTCTCGGTGAACGGGTTCCAATTGATCTTCAGCCCCGGATCGGTGGCCGGGGCCAGCGGGATGAATTGTGCCGCCACACGCCCTGTCAGCGCCACCAGCACGCAGGCCAGCGCCACATAGTGCGGCCCGACACCCGGAATGGCCACGATCAGGCCGCCCACCACATTGCCCATCAGGATGGCGACAAAGGTGCCCATCTCGACCATGCCGTTGCCACCGGTCAGCTCGCGCTCGTTCAGCGCCTGCGGCAGGTAGGCAAACTTGACCGGGCCAAACAGCGTGGAGTGCAAGCCCATCAGGAAGGTGCAGGCCAGCAGGATGACCGCCTGCAGGTTGACATCAGACGCCAGGAAGCCGAAGGCTGCGACCCCCATGATGGCGATTTCGAGGTTCTTCACGAAGCGGATCACCCGGGTCTTTTCAAACTTGTCGGTGAGCTGGCCACTGGTGGCCGAGAACAGCAGAAAGGGCAGGATGAACAGCGCGCCAATCGCCAGCCCGGCCAGCGCTGGCGGCAACCAGCTCACGCTGAGCTGGTAGGTCACCATCACGGTGAAGGCGAACTTGAACAGGTTGTCGTTGGCGGCGCCGGAGAACTGCGTCCAGAAGAAAGGCGCAAAGCGGCGCTGCTTCAACAGGGCGAACTGGTTGGGGTGCTCTGAATGGGGAGGCGGTGCCGCTGACGCAGAGGCCGAAGTCGTAGCCCCCGCGGTGGCAGCCGATGGGGCTGAATCAACGCTCATGAAGGAATCCTCTCCGTGGTGCTGGATGGCAAGCGCTCTGACGGCGCTCTGGCGGCGGCCTCTGGGTGGTCTTTGCCCGGTGTGCGGATTCTGCCGGATTTACGTGTCATCCCCTGGACAAGCGCAGTAAGGAGTTCTGAGCCTTGGCCGCGCCTCAGTGTTGAAGCGCGAAGGCCCTAGCACCCCACCAGCGATCAGCGTGTCAGCGTGGTGCAGAGCGCAGCCTGCGCCTTGACACATCCGCCGGTGCACACCGCGTCGCCATACTGGCCCCGCGCGGCCGCACCGCCCGGCTCTTTGGAGCAGAAGGGATCACCGCGCACATCAAGCACGCAGCGGCCCGGGCCGCATTGCAAGCCACCATACCGGTCGGTAACGATGCCGCCGTCAACCGGCGAGCACTTCACCTGACGGCTGCTGCTGTCGAGCAGGCACAGCGTTTTGGCGGGTGGGCAGACGGTGTTGTTGTAGCGGTCGACCACGCATTCGCTGGACTGGGCCTGGCTGACTGCAGGCGCCACCGACAGCACCACCACGATAACCAACAGCAACACACTGCAGGCGATGGACTTCAAAGCCTTCATACTAGAGCCTTCACGTGCCGGCCTCTTCCAGTGAAGTGAATACCGTCAGCACGCCGGTGTAACCATACAAATGGTGGCGTGCAATTTCGCCGCCCGCAAAAAAACCAACCAGCGGCACATCACCCAGAGCGCGTCGCACGATCTGCAACTCGGCACTGGGCGCGCCGAAATGCGGGCCGCCACGGCCGGAGCAGCTGACGTAAATCGCGCCAGCAATGCGCCGCGCTGCGTGGGGGCGAGACTCTGCCTCGGGCGCGTTCAGCGCACCAGCCACTTCCAGCGTGACCTCCTCCGGTTCCAGCTCCTCACGGATCTCGGCACAGACCCGAATCAGGTCGGCGCGGGCGGCTTCGCGGTGGCGCTCGCAAAACGCCAGCGTCATGCCGACGGCAGGCACATCGGCAATCGCGATGCCCTTGCGTGATGGGTCCAGCCCGATCAGGTGGCGCACGAACACATCGGCGCCGAACTGACCGGCGCGCTTATGCGAGGCATCGTTGAGCCCCTCACCGGGCCGGCTCAGGCCCACCAGCGTGGTGCGCACTTTGGCCAGCGCTTCACGCGGCTGATCAAGTGAGACCTTCAGGTCAGCGAGCAGCACCTCCAGCGCAGGCTGGCCATCCAGCTCGGTGACCACGTTGGCGTCGCAGGCGGTGATGACATGGTCTGCCGAGACGGGTCGGCAGCCCTGGGTGACGCGCGACATCAGCCCGGTCTTGCCCGAAGCATCGCGCGCAAACGCCACGCCGCTCAGGCCACCGCTGAACACGCCGCCCGCCGCACCCTGCCCCTTCACATTGCCATGGCCGCTGAGCGCAAACTGCACCGTGCGCGAACGGCTGGAGGCCAGGCCACCGAACACATAGCCGCTGTCGGTGCGCTGGGCCATCTCGTCGATCAGTTCGGCCACATCGGGTGTGCTGGCATCGGCATGCACCAGCGCGGTATGCGCCTTGAAGCGGCCCGGGCCTGCGGCGGGCAGTGGCGACACGCCGGAGAAAACGCGGTACTGGTCATGCGGCAGCTCGCACAGCATCACCGCCATCGCGGGCTCGTCGAAGTACTCGACGTTGTTCGACGCAATGCCGACGCCAACCGTGCCGCTCCAGTCGGTGATGTCGGGCAGCTCGGCGCTCAGGTGGTCGAGGATTTCCTGCGCATCGCCCGCGTAATGGTCGGTGATGTAAAGCAGCGCCAGCGTAGGCGACTGGGCGTAATCGGGCAGTGCCAGATAGGCCCGCAGCTGGGCCAGCACCAGGCCGGCCGCCATCTGCCATTGCGGATGCGTGGCGTGGCCGTAGGGGAAGAGTTTCATGCCCCCATGTTAATGATTTCAGCCTGCTTGCGCAGCCGAAATCAGTGCGGTGGGGCGCCGGCCGTGCGGTTATTTTCGGGTCGTCGTGCGCGCGCGCTTGGCGGGCGCTTTGCGAGCAGGGGCTTTGGCAGCCACCTTGTTTTTGGCGGAAGCAATCGCCTTGCCCGGGGTGGGCCAGGCCTGGCTGGTGCGCAGCGCTGTGTTCATCGCGGCGCGGGCGCCACCCGCCATGGTTTTGCCCGCCGTCTCAGCCATGTTTTTCGCCATACCGGTGGCCATGCCCGTCGCGCTTTTCATCGCGTCCTTGGCCAGCCCCGTGGCCAGGGTCTTGGTGGTGTCCATGGCCGTTTTTTTGGCGGCGTCTTTCATGGCGTCGGCGGCAATGGTCTGGAACTGCTGCGTCAGCGCGCCCCACCACTGCATCGGGTCGACCACGCCACCAGCGGCTGGGGCTGCTGTGCTGGCCTTGGGTTGTGCCTTTGGTTTGGCCCGCGGCGCACGCGGCTTGGCCGCTGGCGCGGCGCTTTCGGCCTCAGCCCGGGCCGCGTCAAAAGCCGATGGGGGAATCTCCAGCCCGGAGAAGGTGCGCGCTTTGTCGGCGACTTTCTGCACCCCACCGGCCACACTGTCGGCCACCTTGAGCTTGAAGGCATTGGCCACATCGCCCATGTTGAAGTTCATGCCCTTGAGCGTGGCCAGCGTCATCTTCTGAACCTCCAGCGCCTGGATGGTGGCCTTCAGCGCAGTGGCGTTCTGGTCAAGCCAGAACTGCACGGCCTTCAGTTCGTCAATGCGCTTTTCGAGGTCTTCCACGTTCAGCGTGGGCGCTACCCAGTTGCCGAGGTTGGGCAGCTGCGGAATGCTCTGGCTGGCATTGCCCGCCGCCTGTTTGGCCAGGTTCTGCAGGAAGTCAAAGCCGGGAACCAGCTTGCCAAAACCTGCAAATGAAGAATTGTCAGCGTCGCTCATGGGTGTCTCCTGGCGTGGGCCTTGTTTTGTGCGGTTGCCCATTCATTGTGCAGTGCCCCACCGGCACGTCAACCGCTTTTTTCGCCGGGGCCGCTGGTTCTGCCGTTCTGACACCCCTGATAAGCTCGATGCCTGACTGAACCAGACGCACCCGTTCCGCCATGACCTACACCTTCGCTTCGGCGACCATTTTGCTGCTGCTGATCACCGACCCGTTCGGCAACATCCCTATTTTTGCCAATGCGCTCAAGAATGTGGCGCCGGCACGCCGCACCCGCGTCATCCTGCGAGAAATCCTGATCGCCTTTGCCGTGCTACTGGCCTTCATGTTTGTGGGTGATCGTTTTTTGCGCATCATGAATCTCAGCGATCTGTCGCTGCAGATTGCGGGTGGCGTGGTGCTTTTTCTGATTGCCTTGCGGATGATTTTCCCGCCCGCGACAGGCGAGGTTCAGGAAATGACTGGCGAACCGCTGATCGTGCCGCTGGCCATTCCAGCCATTGCAGGACCATCGGCAATGGCGACGGTGATGCTGCTGGTCAGCCAACAGCCCGAGCGACGTCTTGAATGGATGGCCGCTCTCACTGTGACCATGCTGGTCGGCGCGGTGGTCTTGCTGCTGGCTGAGCGTATTCAGCGGGTACTCGGCAGCCGTGTTGTGGTCGCCATCGAGCGGCTGATGGGCCTGATCCTGGTGGCGGTGGCGGTCGAGATGCTGCTTCGCGGCATCAAGGTGTTCATCGGGCAGATCGGTTAGGTGATCACTTAGGTGATCGATTGGGTGGCCTGAAACCTGCCGCCCCCACACTCAGCGCGCCGCGACCACCTTCTGCTCAATCGCGCCAAACAGTGACTGGCCGTCCTTGCCCTTGACCTCAATGCGGATGGTGTCACCGAACTTCATGAAGGCGGTCTTGGGCGCGCCGTTCTCGATGGTTTCAATCGCGCGTTTTTCGGCAATGCAGCTGTAGCCGTGGCTCCAGTCCTTGTTGCTCACCGTGCCTGAGCCGATGACGCTGCCAGCGCGCACATTGCGCGTCTTGCACAGGTGGGCAATCAGCTGGCCGAAAGAGAACGTCATCTCGGGGCCGGCCTCGCACATGCCGACCTTGCGGCCGTTCCAGGTGCTTTGCAGCGTGAGGTGAAGGCGCCCGCCCGTCCACGCGTCGCCCGCTTCGTCAGGCGTCACGGCGACCGGGCTGAAGGCGGTGGCCGGCTTGCTCTGCACAAAGCCAAAGCCCTTGGCCAGCTCGTCCGGAATCAGGTTGCGCAGCGATACGTCATTGGCCAGCATCAGCAGGCGAATGCCGTCCAGCGCCTGCTCGGGGCTTGCGCCCATGGGCACGTCGCTGGTGATCACGGCCACTTCGGATTCGAAATCAATGCCCCAGGCTTCGTCGGCGGCGACGATGTCGTCGCAAGGCCCCATGAAATCGTCGCTGCCGCCCTGGTACATCAGCGGGTCGGTGTAAAAGCTCTCGGGCACCTCGGCATTGCGCGCCTTGCGCACCAGCTCCACATGGTTGATGAAGGCCGAGCCATCGGCCCACTGGTAGGCGCGCGGCAGCGGCGCCATGCACTGCGCCGGCTCGAACGGAAAGGCGTGCCGGGCCTTGCCCTGGTTCAGCGTTTCGTACAGGTCCTGCAGCTGCGGCGACAGGAAGTTCCAGTCGTCCAGCACCTGCTGCAGTCTGGTGGCGATGCCGGTCGCGTAGTGGGCGGTGGACAGGTCGCGCGACACCACCACCAGCTGGCCGTCACGCGAAGAGTCTTTGTAGGTTGCGAGTTTCATGGGGGTCCTGAGGAGTGGGCTTGGCGCTTAGTGCCCATTGTGCCGCGCCCTGTAAAGCCTCAATCAGAGCGTCCATCAAGGGCGGCGGGTTACGATGATTGCTGGACGCCACCAGGGCGCTACCCGGTCGCCATTCCCGAAAATTTTCCTCAAATTCTAGTCACGCCTGTTCACACCTTCTCATGAGTGCCACGCTGTCCCTGCCCACACCGCATCACGGCGCTGCCATGTCCGGCCCGCCCTGGCGGACATTGGCCTGGCTGGGCAGTGCGGTACTGCTGGCGCACGTGATGGTGCTGCAGACCGACCCCTCGGTGATTGGCCTGTCGGCAGAGCCACCCGCCCCGCGTGCCACGCCCCTCATCACTCGCCAAATCACGCGCCAGATCACGCCGCCGCCGGTCCAGGTGGCCGCGCCCACCGTCGCTCCACCAGTGGCCAAACCCGCCGTGCGTAAAAAGCCACCGGCCAGGGCTTCTGAAGCGCCCCCGCTCGCCGCCGAGACGCTGGCGCCCAGCGTTGCAGAAGTGGCACCCCCGACAGTGCCTGAAGGCGCAGAAACGGCGGCGCAGTCCGCTGCAACGCCCATTCCGCAGACACCCGAGCCTCCAGCCAGTACAGCCAGTGCGCCTGCGGCGCCCACCGGGCCGGTGCACACGCCTGTCACCGCGATGAGCCTGCCGCCCAGTACGCAACTGGCTTACACCATGACGGGCAATGCCAAGGGCTTGACGTACCACGCCAACGCCACGCTGGTGTGGAACACCTCAGGCACCCAGTACGACGCCCGCATGACAGTGAGCGCGCTATTTCTGGGCTCGCGCAGCATGGCCAGCACCGGACAGGTGGGGGCCGAAGGTCTGGCGCCGACGCGCTTTTCGGACAAGTCGCGCTCTGAAGTCGCGGCGCACTTTGAGCCTGACAAGGGGCAGATCACCTTCAGTGCCAACACGCCGAGCGCGCCGTGGACCCAAGGCGCACAGGATCGCGTGAGCGTGTTCATGCAGCTGGGCGGCATGCTGGCTGGAAACCCAGCCGCCTTCCCCCAGGGCAGCACGATTTCGGTTTACACCGTGGGGCCGCGCGATGCAGACACCTGGACTTTCGCCGTCGAGGCGCCTGAAACCCTGCAGTTGCCGTTCGGCGAGCTGTCCACACTCAAGCTCAGCCGCCAGCCACGGCGCGAGTTCGACCAGAAGGTGGAGATCTGGTATGCCCCATCGCTCGGCTATCTGCCGGTGCGCAACCGGATCACCCAGGCCAATGGCGATTTCATCGACCAGCAGCTGAAAAGCGTGACGGCGCCCTGAATTGCGCCCAAAGACCCTCGAACCCTTGAGGAAATGCTGCGCTTCGCCCGGCGGCGTGACATTCGCCTCGTTTTGACCGGACCAGTCCCTTTACATTCTGCTTACGCTCCACCCAGTCCTCTTGAAAGCGGGCACCCACGTTGCTATCTGATGGACAGTCATTCAACGGACAACACCATGCACATGCTTTACGACTCGGACTCCTTTGTGGTTGTACAAATCCACGCCAACGCGACCGAAGAGTCCGCGCCGGGTCCGGCTGCGCCGCAGCTGGCGCTTTACGGCTTCGAGATTGTCGACAAGCGCTCTGGCAAAGAGGTCTACCTCGACGGCTCCTGGGCCGAGATGTTCCAGCAGCGCCTCAGCGCGTGGGCGCAGAACACGCCCACCCAGCAGGAGATCGAGGACACGCTGGAGGGCTACACCGGGCTGGCCAACACCCCCGTTTCCTTGCATTAAGAGCCCAACGATATGGCTCCCACGGCCGCTCACCTGGCGAGGTCGGCCGTATTCCCATACAACCACCGGTAAGCCGGCTCCACCAGCAGCAACACAGCCGCAAGCCGCGTGACGTGGAACGCGGTCACTACCGGCACGCCCAGCTGCAGCACCTTGGCGGTGATCGCCATCTCGGCGATGCCGCCAGGTGAGGTGCCCAGCAGCAGCGTGGCCCAGTGCAGATCGGCGAAACGCCCGACGGCCCACGCGAAACCGGCGCACAACACGATCATGGCCACCGTGGCAACCGCGACCGACGCCAGCCAGCGCGGCGCCATGTGGGCGAAGCCCGGCGTGAAGCGCACGCCCAGGCTGATGCCGATCACCAGCTGGGCCGCATCGCTCAGCCACTGCGGAATCGCCGAGAGCGTGACGCCCGACGCAGTGAGCGCCAGCGCCACCACCAGTGCGCCGATAAACCACGGGTTGGTGCGTTTCAGAGCCACCATCAGCGCGCCACCCAGACCAGTCAGCAATGCCAGCAGCGCCAGCCCCTGCCACTCCACCACGCGGGCGCCGGGCAGCGTGGCGTCCAGCCCGCTGAGCCCGGCCCACTGAAAACCGAAGGGAATGATCAGCGTCACCAGCAGCACGCGCAGGCTGTGCGCCGACGCCACCAGATCGGGCTGCGCGCCGTGGCGCTCACCCATCAGCGTCATTTCCGAGGCGGCGCCAATCGGCGAAGCAAAGTAAGTGGTCACCCGCGACAAACCCTTGACGTGCATGGGCCCGGGGCCATGGTGCACACGGTACAGCCACGCACCGAACAGCAGCCCCAACAGCAACGCCCAGACGATATTCAGCACCACAGCCCACCACAGACCGGCGACCAGCGCGACCACCTGGGGCGTGAAATAAAGGCCCAGGGCGCAGCCAATCGTCCACTGCCCGATGTTGCGCAATGGCGTCCAGCTGGCCGTCGGGCCGCCCCACATCGACACCACAGCCGTGGCCAGCAGCGGGCCAATCATCCATGGCAAGGGCGTGCGCAGCGCCACGCACAGCAGCGCGGCAGCCCAGGCCAGCAGCAGGGTGAACACGACCCGCGCAGCAGCCTGTGCGAACCAGCGGGGAGACCATCGTGAAAGAAGAGGTGAACGCACGGGGCGGTATTGCTAAACAGCAGCTGGGTAGCGGCCGTGTGACGGCCGGACCAGCCAGATCAATCGAACAGATGGCGTTTGCTCCGTGAAACCGGGAACAGGACGCGGACACCTCCAAAGCTTTAGTATCCACCCATGCACCCGCCATTGCACTCAACCCCGGCGGGCCGCCGTGCGGCCCGGGTTCCCATCGCAGCTGTCTGTGCGCTAGCTATCGCGTTATCGGTCGTGGGGTGCGCAGGCCGGCCCGAAGCACCCATCATCGAGCCACCGCTGGGCAGCACGGCCGGCCAGACCGCCGAACGGCTGAACGCAGTGTTGCCGGCCGACGTGATCTTGCTGGGCGAGCAGCACGATGTGCCGGCTCACCACGAGATCAAGCAGCAGGTGGTGGCCTTGCTGGCAGCGCGCGGGGTACTGGCCGCAGTGGCACTGGAAATGGCGGACTCCGGTGTGAGCACAGCCAGCCTCAAGCCCAGTGCCACCGAGCAGCAGGTTCGCAACGCGCTGAAGTGGTCTGACAAAGCCTGGCCCTGGGCCGACTACGGCCCTGCCATCATGACCGCCGTGCGCGCCGAGGTACCAGTGGTGGGTGCCAACCTGCCGCGCGAGCAGATGCGCAACAGCATGTCGGATGCCCAGCTCGATGCCAAGCTGCCCGGCCCGGCCCTGAAGGCCCAGCAGCAGGGCATCCGCATCGGCCACTGCAACCTGCTGCCCGAAAGCCAGATCGCGCCGATGACGCGCATCCAGATCTCCAGAGACATCACCATGGCGCACACGGTGCACCAGGCTGCGGTTGCAGGCAAGACCGTTCTGCTGCTCGCCGGCAACGGCCATGTGGACCGGCAACTCGGCGTGCCGCAGCACTTGCCCATTGACCTGAAGGTCAAGGCGATTCACCTGCGCGCAGGGGACGCCCGCCCGGAAGAAAAGGCCGACGCGTTCGACGCGGTGTGGCAAACACCCGCGGTGCCGCCGGTGGATTACTGCGAGCAGTTCAAGAAGCAGATGGCGCCACGGCCAGCGTCCTGAAGCTGGCGCTGGCTGCGTTCAGCCGCGACTTCTTCAGTCGCGACTTCAGGCGTTCTTGCGAATCGAGTCCGCCACCACGCTGACGATGCGCTCGATGTGTTCTTTTTCCACAATGTAAGGCGGGCAGATCACGACGTTGTCGGCCGCGGGGCGCACCAGCACGCCATGGTGGAAGCAGTCCATGAAGATGTCGTAGGCCCGCTTGCCCGGTGCGCCGGCAATCGGCGCCAGTTCCACCGCACCGGCCAGACCCAAACTGCGGATACCGACCACATTGGGCAGGCCCTTGAAGCTGCTGTGCATCGCATCACCCAGCACCGTGCCCATGGCGCCAGCGCGCTCGAACAGTTTGTCCTGCTGGAACAGCGTGAGCGTGGCAATCGCCGCCGCACAAGCCACCGGGTGGCCGGAATAGGTGTAGCCGTGGAAAAACTCGACCGCATGCTCGGGGCTGCCGGCGTGCGCGTTCATCATGCTGTCGTAGATGCGGTCCGAGCAGATCACGCCGCCCAGCGGAATCACGCCATTGGTCACGCACTTGGCGAAGTTCAACATGTCGGGCACCACGCCGTAGTAGTCAGCGCCGAAGTTGCAGCCCATTCGGCCAAAGCCGGTGATGACCTCGTCAAAAATCAGCAGGATGCCGTGCTTGTCGCAAATCTCGCGCAGGCGCTTCAGATAACCCTTGGGCGGCAGGTACCAGCCCGCGCTGCCCGCCACCGGCTCGACGATGACGGCCGCCACATTGCTCGGATCATGCAGCGGCAGGATGCGGTTTTCCAGCTCCAGCAGGATGTCTTCCTGCCACACCGGTTCCTGGTTGTGGATGTAGGCGTGGTTCACCGGGTCGTGGATGAAGCGCATGTGGTCCACCCGTGGCAGCAGCGCCGTGCCATAGACCTTGCGGTTGGCCGGAATGCCGCCCACGCTCATGCCGCCAAAACCCACGCCGTGGTAACCGCGCTCGCGGCCGATGAACACATTGCGGTGCCCTTCGCCACGCGCGCGGTGGTAGGCCAGCGCCACTTTCAGCGAGGTGTCAGCCGCCTCGGAGCCGGAGTTGCAGAACAGCACCTTGTTCAGGTCACCCGGCGCCATCGCGGCAATCATGTCGGCGGCGATGAAGGCCTTGTCATTGCTGGCCTGGAAGGCGGTGGCGTAGTCCAGCGTGTCAAGCTGCTGCTTGATCGCCTCATTGATCGGCTTGCGGTTGTGGCCGGCCCCCACACACCACAGGCTGGAGATGCCATCGAGCACCTGACGCCCATCATGGGTGGTGAAATGCATGCCATCGGCGGCGACGAAGACGCGCGGGTCCTTCTTGAAGCTGCGGTTCGGGGTGAAGGGGAGCCACTGGTGCTCCATGTTGAAATCCTGATAGGCCATGACGGACTCCTCGGTCGAAAACAGGGGATGGGCGGGGTATCGGTGGGGCCAAGGTACTTTGGCCCGTCGTTCCTGCATTCTGGCACTCTTGCCCGTGGAGCGCACCCGTCTGCCACCCTGCCTGGCGTGGCCAGACGTGCCTCCTGCGACAATTCACCCCTTATGAATCACGCTTATATCCTCACCCTGTCCTGCCCGGACCGGCGCGGCATCGTGCACGCGGTGTCGGGTTTTCTGTTCGACAACGGCGGCAACATCGAAGAAGCCGCGCAGTACAACGACCCGGACACAGGCCTCTTTTTCATGCGGGTGCGCTTTGCCTGCGACCAGCTCAGCCACGCCGAACTGCAAGCCCAGTTGGCCACCTTTGCGGCACCCTTCCAGATGAGCTGGAAGCTGCACGCCACCACCCAGCCGATGCGCACCGTCATCCTGGTCAGCAAGGAAGGCCATTGCCTCAACGACCTGCTGTTTCGCTGCAAGTCGGGCCTGCTGCCTCTGGACATCCGCGCCATCGTCTCCAACCACCGCGAGTTCTACCAGCTGGCGGCCAGCTACAACATCCCCTTTCACCACCTGCCCGTCACGCCCGCGACCAAGGCGCAGGTCGAGGCCCGGCAACTGGAGATCATCGAGGCCGAAGGCGCCGAGCTGGTGGTGCTGGCCCGCTACATGCAGATTCTTTCGAACGACATGTGCGGCAAGCTGGCCGGGCGGGCGATCAACATCCACCACTCCTTCCTGCCCAGCTTCAAGGGTGCCAAGCCCTACTACCAGGCGCACGACCGCGGCGTGAAGCTGATCGGCGCCACCGCCCACTATGTGACGGCCGACCTCGACGAAGGCCCGATCATCGAGCAGGACGTGGCCCGCGCCGACCACAGCAAGACAGTGGAAGACCTCACCGCCATGGGCCGCGATACCGAAAGCCAGGTGCTGGCCCGCGCGGTGAAGTGGCACAGCGAGCACCGGGTGCTGCTGAATGGCCATAAGACCGTGATCTTTAAATAAGCCCGACCTCTTTCATGGCCCTGTGTATACTGTGTTTAATTACAGATAAAAGACTCATGCCAGCAATTGGGAAACCTGCCCGTCGTCCTATCGGCATTGACCTTTTCGCAGGTGCTGGCGGACTCTCGCTGGGGTTTGAGCAAGCAGGATTTGATATCGCTGCGGCAGTAGAGATAGATCCGATTCATTGCGCGACGCACGAGTTCAACTTCCCCCACTCCAAAGCCGTTTGTGCCTCAGTCGTTGACGTGACTGGCGACGAAATCCGGCGTATAGCGGCCATCGGCAATCTCGATGTCGACGTCGTGTTTGGTGGCGCGCCTTGCCAGGGCTTTTCAATGATTGGCAAGCGTGCGCTGGATGATGCACGCAACCAGTTGGTGTTTCATTACGTCCGACTGGTGAGTGAGCTCAGGCCCAAGTATTTTGTCTTTGAGAATGTCAAAGGCTTGACCCTCGGAAAACACGCCAAGTTTCTTGATGAACTGATCGAAGCCCTCGCTGCTGCTGGATACAAGATCCTGCTTCCGTACGCCGTGCTGAATGCCGCCGACTTCGGCGTGCCCCAAGACCGAAGGCGCCTGTTCTTGATGGGGGCTCGCTCGGACCAGTTGATGCCCACCTATCCTGAAACATTGAATCATCGGGTTTCGGTTTGGGATGCGATTGGTGACCTGCCTGATGCGGACACGTTTGCAGAATTACTTGAATCCGATGCAATATCAGCAAAATGGACAACCCAAGCGCTTTACGCCAAACGCATGCGAGGTATGACGCAAGACCCCATGGACTTCAGCCATGCCCGCCAATTCAATAAGAATCTGCTGACCAGTAGCCTGCGTACTGACCACACAAATGTATCGAAAGTGCGCTTTCTGGAAACGCCAAGCGGAGATACGGAGCCGATCAGCCGCTTCAAGAAATTGCACCCTGACGGCCTGTGCAATACGCTGCGCGCAGGTACGGACAGCGCACGCGGCGCATTCACTTCACCTCGGCCCATTCATCCATTCCTGCCGCGCGTCATCACTGTTCGCGAGGCGGCGAGGCTGCATTCGTATCCAGACTGGTTTCGCTTTCACGCTACCAAATGGCATGGCTTCCGACAAATAGGTAACAGCGTCCCCCCCCTTTTGGGGCGCGCTGTCGGTGGGCAAATTATTCGAGCGCTTGGCATTCAGCCATTCAAACCTGAAACATCGCTGGAGTTGGGTGAGCCCTCTCTTCTGAATTTTCAGATGCTTCATGCGGCACGCTATTTCGGAGTAGCCCGCAATGTCATTGCTCAACGTACGCGCACGGCCAGTCGGGACCTCTTCACCCGGGACATCGAAGAAGCCTATGCTTAAGCCAAATACTTCAGCCGTCAAGGCCAAGTCAGATCAGAACCTGAATCGCTACGCGGCCATCATCGAAAGGATTTTCAAGAAAAACTATCGGACAGGGCTGGATTCTTTCGAGTTCTCGCGGGAGGAAATAGCGGTCGTTGCCGAAGAGCTTGGGTTGAAACTACCCAAGAACATCGGTGACGTGATCTACTCCTTTCGCTACCGCAATGAGTTGCCATCTAACGTTTTGCAGAAGGCAAAACCAGGCTTGGAATGGATCATCGAAGGCGCCGGACGTGCCAAGTATCGCTTTCGCCTCGTTCCGCTAAACCGTATCCTTCCTCGCAGCGAGTTGCTGACGATCAAGGTTCCTGATTCAACGCCTGAAATCATCGGTGCCTACGCTCTGGGTGATGAGCAGGCTTTGCTGGCCAAGGTCCGGTACAACCGATTGGTGGACATATTTCTTGGTATCGCCGCGTATTCACTGCAGAACCACCTGCGCACGACCGTCAGTGGTATTGGTCAGATCGAGATTGATGAAATTTACGTTGGCATGGATCGTCAAGGTCGCCAGTTTGTTGTGCCTGTGCAGGCGAAAGGCGGCTCCGACAAGCATGGTGTCGTGCAAACGCAGCAGGACATCGCCCTCTGCGCCCAAGCGTTTCCTGGTCTCATTTGCCGACCTGTTTCCGCTCAGTTTATGGACGACGAGCGTATTGCCATGTTCGAGCTGACGGTCATTGAGGGCAGTGTGAAGGTTGTAGACGAGAAGCACTACCAATTGGTCAACGCTAGCGAAATCACAACTTCCGATCTGCAGCGATATTCCGGCTCAGGCGCCTGATACAAGCTCGGGCAGCAGCAATGACGGCGCGCATCCCGCCCATCCAGTGCCTGCTGACCTTCGAAGCGCTCGCCCGTTTGCGCAGCGTGACGCAGGCTGCCGAGGAGCTGTGTGTCACGCCGAGCGCGGTGAGCCACCGCGTCAAGCAGCTCGAACAGATCATCGGCACCAAGCTGTTTGGCCGGGCTGATTTTTCGCTCACCACCGAAGGCAGCGAGTACCTGGCGCATGTGCGTGAGGGACTGGCCACGCTGCAGAAATTTCCGGGTGCAGCGGGCCAGAGCGGCACACCCGGCAAGCGCAAGCTTCGCCTGGCAGTCACTCCTACATTCGCCCGCTCGCTGTTGATTCCGCGCCTGCGCCAGTTCACCGAGGCCTACCCTGAGATCGATCTCACACTGCAGGTCTCGATTCCGCTGCTCGACGTGGTGGCCGAGGACGCCGACCTGATGGTGCGCTTTGGCACCGGCCGCTACGCCGATGTGGAGCACGTCTGCCTCAGCCGCGACGATGTCACGCCACTGGCCTCGCCAGCGTTTGTGCGTGAGCGCGGGCCGTTCGAAACCGCGCAGGACCTGGAAGGCGAAAGCCTGTTGCGCTCGCCGCTGGAGCCCTGGCGCACCTGGTTTGCCGCGCACCAGCTCGACTGGCCGGAGCCGGTGGATGGCTCGCAGTTCAACGACATCGGCCTGATGTGCGACGCAGCAGCGGCCGGCATGGGGATTGCGCTAATCCGCCTGAAGCTGGGCGCGCCCTGGCTGGAAAACGGCTCACTGGTGCGCCTCGGCAACAACGCCGTGTTCGGCGGCCATGTGCCCAGCCCGCATGCCCATTACCTGTGCTGGCGCACCGGCACCATGGACCGCTGGGAATGCGCCGCCTTTGCCGACTGGCTGCGCAACAGCCTGGGTTAGCGCTCCTGCGAGCCTCCCCGCGAGACCGACCCAATGACAAGATGAAAATACACAGAGATCGACACCGCCTCAGAGAAGACCGCTGCTGTGATTCGAAGCATATTTCAACGCCAGTTGGCAGCAATTACCGGATTCAAGGCGTCCGCATAGCCGATCGGCAACGTCGTCTGACCAGCAGCTGGCGGTGAAAAGCTGGCCATGGCTTGCACAAGATTTTGTACTTGACTGTCCAGTAACGTTGCGCCATCACTGGTCTTGAACTGTTCTACCTGGTACTGGCTGCCCAAGTACCAGTTTGCGACAGTGAAAGAGTCAGTAGACCCGATGACTCTAACCTCTAGGTTATTGCCAACCTGCCGAAACCAAAGTTGGTCAGCAGCGATTCCGACGTCGAACCTAGCCAAATCGGTATTTCCGGCAGTGAAGTCGTCTTCCTGAATGGTATCGGCGCCGTATCCCAAGGCCATTCGGTAAATATCGTCCCCGTCCCCTCCCGATAAGACATCGGCACCAATACCACCGGCCAGATTGTCATTACCTGAGCCGCCTTGCAAAACATCGTCGCCTGCCAAACCATCCAAGCTGTCAGCACCGTCACTGCCCCAAAGGGTATCGTTGCCAGTGGTCCCACTCTTCAGAATAGCAATAGATTGACCGGCTAGATTCAGTCTCGAGTCACTCAAAATTGCGCGCTGCTCATCTATTGAAACCGCATCAATACTGCCTTGTGTTCCATATTGATACGCGATAGCGCCGCCTAACGCCTCTGTATCGCTACTCCAGGCAATATGTCGTCGCAGCCCAGCCATCAAATCCCAAGACCGATTACTCGTGGCTGTGCTGTAGAAATCTTTGCCGAACGCATCAAAATCAATCACTACCACCTTTTTGTTCTTCAGCACGTCGCCCGAAGCGGGGTTGTAATCCGCTGCAGCAACAATGAACTGCAGGTACTTGGTAGTGTTGAGTTGAACCTCGCCATTGTGGTACTGAGCGCCTGAAATTTGGTTGCGTCCAGCAGTCAGGAACAAGTTCGACGACCCCACACCTCCGCTGATGCCAAGCTTACTGTAAGCAGTTTTCCCCACTGAGACGACGTCATTTGTTGTCCAGCCCTCACCACCCTGAACAAATGCAGAACCATCACCGTAATTCCATAACAAGGCTTGACGCCCGACAGGTAACGGCGCTCCGCTCCTCGGTGTGTAGTAATCCTCATTGAATGAGGGACTCTTTCCCCCAATCAAAATATTGTTGCCGGTGTTTGAGAACGAGAACCACGAATAGCTCGAACCTCCGTACAGCAAGTTATTGCCCGTGCCGCCGTAAAGAGCTCCACTTCCCACAATCACGTCGTTACCCGTACCCCCATACGCGTCAGCAGGAGCATTGCCGACCAGTATGTAGTCGTCCCCATCGTCGCCATAAAGCGTATTCCGATAAGTAATTTTCCTGGAAGTATCAACGCCCCCGCGAATCAAGTCGTTGCCCGCACCGCCATAAATGACATCGGCTCCAGCCCCACCATCCAACACGTCATCCCCACCGTAACCATACATAGTGTCAACTGTTCCGTTGGCGCTACCGTATGCGGTAATGACATCGTTTGCATTAGTTCCCACCAAGGTATCGGCACCGGATGTCCCGTTGATTGATAGCAACTGCGCGATAGTTACTTTGGTCCAAACGGTACCGTCGATGAATTTAATCTGCTCAAAATCTCCCCGCGAGTAGTACCCCCTGATGTTCACCTGGTCGTTGCTATTGACCGTCAAAAGCAGATCGTTGCCTTGTCGACTTACGGCCACGGCGGAAGTAAAAATACCATCGCCAAAGCTTACCGAATCAAAACCACCGCCACCCGTTACCGGATCGACATCATCTACAACGTCGTACCCATCTCCTAATTGAAAAATATATGTATCGTCACCTAACCCACCATACAGCGTATCTGCCCCTGCACCACCACGGAGGTAGTCGTTTCCTCCCAGGCCATAGACGGTATCGTCGCCACTTAACGCATCAATAGCCTCGCTGGTGTTATCGCCCCTGAGGATATCGTCACCCGCCGTAGGACGCTGAACCTCCAGCTTCAGCGCACTACGATCCAATGTTTGACCATTTGCAAATATGACTTGTTCTACCCCGTTGGCATTAAGGTCTACTCCAAACTGCCCCGCCACACGCGTAGTTAATCCTTTGCTGGCACTGGCAATGAGCAAATCGACACCACTCTGGCTAAAGGTGACATCTGCGTAGTTAATGTCGTCCGAAAAAACCAAACGATCAAAGTCTGAGACCACGCCCCCAACAGCTTCCGTTATGACATCGTTACCGGCGTTCACACCGACCACATAGACATCGTCACCTGCACCGCCTTCCAGGTTATCGTCCCCTCCAGCGCCTGTGAGTGTGTCGTTACCACCACCGCCGAAGATCGAATCATTGCCACTCAGCCCATCGATTACGTCGTTTTGCGAATTGAATCCGAACAGCAGGTCATTGGCAGACGTGGCCGTTGAAACCTTTGTATTGATCGTTTCCTTTTCCCATATCGTTCCGTCAGCCAAGAACTGTATGCGCTCAATACTGTCGGCACCCAGACCATCGTTGACGAACTGATACGGTACTGTGATCACGCTCGTCTCACCAGCAATACGAATTTCAAGAGCATCGAAACTGACTCTACGCAGTTGAACGTCTGCCGGCAGGATGTCTGCAGCAAACTGGATCGTATCGATACCGCCGCCTGTCAAATCCCCATCAATCACAGTGTCGAAGCCATCTGTACGATCAAAAACAAATACATCATTGCCTGCACCGCCTTGAAGGGTGTCATTGCCTGTGCCTCCGACCAGGGTGTCGTCACCGTCATTTCCGAAAAGCGTATCGTCATCACCAAAGCCTTGGAGCGTGTCGTTGCCTGCATAGCCCACGAGGGAGTTGTTACCCTCAGTGCCCAGCAAAGCCATTTGCTTAACGGCTTCCACATCCCAGACAGTTCCATCATTCAAAAACTTGACCTGCTCAATACTGCTTGGAGAGGCACCATCGTTCAAGAAATAGTTTTGAACCTCGACTACATCGATAGCGCTGACATTCAACCGCAAGTTATTGCCAGTGCGGGATACCCGTACGTCTGATAGTGCGATATCGGCACCAAAAACAATCTTGTCGACATTACCTTCTGTACTGTCGTAATCACTGATGAAGTCAGCCCCGTCACCACGGAAGTAGCGGTAGGAGTCATCCCCAGCACCGCCCTGCATGATGTCATTACCCGTGCCGGACTTGAAGCTGTCAGCGCCAGCCGTGCCACTCAGCCAGTCGCTGTCCCACGTGCCCTGGACCAAGATCGGCATCGTTTCTGGCGTCCAGACTGTTCCGTCGGCAAAGCGGATTTCTTCGACTTTGTCAGCGGCGCTGAAGTAGTAATTGGAAATGGTCAAGGCATCCGTCGTACCGTCAATCTCCAGCCTCAGGTCGTAGGTGCCGAACGGCTGGAATGCGCTGACTTCGTCGGTTGAAATGCCGGCGGAGAATTCAACCCAGTCGATACTGCCAACCGTAGCGTCGTTGTCATAAATCCGGTCTTCGCCATCCCCCCGGGTAAACCGATAACCGTCATTGCCCAGACCGCCTTGCAGTAGGTCATTGCCAGCGCCGCCAGCCAATATGTCATCACCCGCCTCTCCCCACAGCACATCGTTGCCAGCGCCGCCTTGCAGTGCGTCGCCTCCGTCACCGCCTATCAGCTGGTCAGCGCCTTCGCCACCCTCCAGCGCGTCGTTACCACTCTGACCAAAAAGGGTGTCATTCCCGGCGCTTCCGTCGAGTGCATCATCACCATCACCGCCCTGCAATTCGTCATTTCCACCAAATCCGTTGATACGGTCAGTGGTGTTGGTCCCAATCATGAGGTCGTCACCCTCCGTGCCGTTCAGATCAAAGCCGCGCGCCAGTAGTTCGGCTGTGCTCAGGCTTCCACCATCGGCAAACTCAAAGCCATCGAGTGAAACGCTGTTGAACACATCGTTCTGGTCAAAGCCCTCAATATGCACCGCATCGCCATTGCCTAGGTCCAGCATCAGCGAGCCCAGGCGCAGCGTGAGGTTGTCTTGGTTCACACCCACGCCAAAGCGAATGATGTTGTTTTCGCTCTTGGTGTCGATGATGGTGTCCACCCCGTCGCCGACGTTATAGATGTAGGTGTCCTGTCCAGCGCCGCCGTCCAGGGTGTCATTTCCAATGCCACCGATCAGGATGTCCTTGCCGCCGTTGCCATAGAGCGTGTCCTTACCTGATCCGCCGTCCAGGTAATCGTTGCCATGAACTTCAACAGGTGTGTTGGCGTTGTCACGGTCATCTCCATAAAGCGTGTCGTCGTCGGCACCGCCAAACAGGATGTCGTCGTTTCCCTGGCCCAACAACAGGTCGTTACCCGCGCCGCCTACCAGCACGTCGTAACCGTGCTGCGCAGGGGGCGTATAGCTCACTTCCCGTGTGTTGTCATTCGGCCCATCGCCGTAGATGCGGTCGTTACCGCCATCGCCAAACAGCAGGTCATTACCAGCCATTCCCTTCACATCATCTGAGTCAGCGCCTCCGTGCACCACATCAGAGCCATTACCGGCATATATGGAATCTTGCCCCGCACCGCCATCGATCAGGTTTCCGTCGTCATTGGCCTGCTGATCCCGGCCTATCGTCGTTGTCAATGTCCCGGCATTAGCACCGGGGAGGATGCCATCCGCATCCGGGCCAGGTGAAGACCAGACCCAGTTGTAGCCCTGCCCCAGAACAGTGGGATGAGGTGAAGGCAGCGGCGCCCAGTTGGTAAACACCGAATAGGTCAAAAAGCCATTACTTGACCCATAGATGAGGTCGTTCCCGCTGCCGCCACTGATGGTGTCGCGCCCGAGCCCGCCTTGCAGGATATCGTTGCCGTCGCCACCATCGATCACATCGTCGCCAGCCAGACCCAGTAAGGCATCGTCACCACCCAGACCCTGAATCAGATCAGCCCCTGTGCTGCCGGTGATCAGGTCCAGCGCGTTAGCCTGCACCCCTCCGTTGACGTAGTTGACGCCATCGACACCCAGCAGTAGGGCGGTGCCGGCTTCGTTGATTTTCTTGATGAAGTCGCCTCTGAGGATGTTGGTCGTTACGGGTGCTGAGGCTTCGCCTGTCAGCTCAATGCCCAGCTGGCTCGCGCTCCAGTCTTTAACCACTATGGCCCCGTTCAACGCGGACCCACTGGCTGCGTTCAGGCTTACGATGAGCTGACCCTCGACTTGGGTGTAGCGGTACTTTTTGTCTTCAGATTCCCACACGCTGTCTGCAATGTATTTGCCGCCAGACAGGGTTGCGCTTTCTCCCAGTTTCAGGCTGCCCTGGCCGTCACTGTCAAGCACCGTGTCCAGCCCAAACAAGTCTCTAAATTGATAGGTGTCTGAGCCCTTGCCACCCAGCAGGGTGTCGTTGCCGGCACCGCCTGTGAGTATGTCGCCGCCCCCGTTACCCACCAACAGGTCGACGCCAGTGCCGCCAGTCAGGGTATCGGCGCCACTGCCGCCAAGCATGAAAGCACCTCGGTCGAAGGTGTCGGTAGCACTCATGCCGCCTGAGCCTGCCTGCACATACCAGTCGTGCATGTAGGGCAGCAGGCCCTGAATCAGGCCGCGCTCGACGGCACTGAAGTTGTCGCCAGCCAGGTAGTTTTTGAAGTACAGGTTGAAGCCTTTGGCGTCGCTCAGCTTGAGCTTGTTCCCTTCTTGTAGCGCAGGCAGGAAAGTCTTGGATACATTGGTGATATCCAACTTAACACCGCCCGTGACTTTTTCAAACAGCTCTTTTTTGTAGCCCGCGCTGGTTGCCGTCTCTTCGTAGTACTTCTGCATCGCAAACGCAATGAGGGTCTTGCTTACGTTGTTGGTAGCGCTGCTGAAAAACCCTGCGTTATCGTCGGTCAGGGTCAGACCAAGACCGTTGTCTTGGACTAGCCTCCACAGATCGGCTGTGAAGCGGGTGATCATGGCATCTGCAGCGATGCGCACTTCACCCGGAACCAACCCCTCAACACCGTACTGATGGCGAACAAGGCGTTCGATGAAGTTTTCATCCGTCACATTGCTTTTTGCGGTCGAATGGAGAAACAAATTTTTATCAAAAATTATCCTCACTAAATCTGGTAGCTTGAATGTGACATCGCGTAGCGATTGCTGAGCTGGACTCGTTTGACTGCTTTGTAAAAAAGCAGTGAGCAGTGCTTGCGAATGCAGATCAATAGTCAGCAGCAAGTCGGGAGCGCCGTGTGTCAAACTGGTGGGCGTGCCTATTCTGAGTCCTGATGCAGCGCTCAGAATTTCCCCTTGAACGCTGAAATCACGAACATTGCTTTCACCGGGTATCGCACCACTTTCCGCTGTATTGATAAAACTGGTAAGCCCCTGCAGTACCGCCTCGCTGTACCCTCGTTGATTTAGTAAATAATCTTTAAGGGTGGCCGCAATCGCAGCATTGGCAGAATTTCGAAATGGTGCTTGGTCAAAGGTCGTAGCATTCTGACCAAAAAAAACTGCCATCAATGAAGACAGTCCACCACCCAATGAGTGGCCAGTGAAACTAATTACGGCCTTGGGATTGGCAGTTTGGACTTGAAGGTAATAATCCGCCGCTTGCCTTAACTGATCCGAGGTTACACCGAAGAATCCTCCCGCATTAGCCCACCAGTCCACGCCAGAACCCGTTCCAGCGAAGGAAATGACAATTTCGTCGCTCTTCTGAAATGAAAGAGCCTCAAAACCACTAGATTCTTGCTGGGGAAAAAATTCAGTCCAACCCAGCGATTGGAGATCGGGCAGCCAATTTACTTGACTACGAGTGCTTTGATACACCCGACCTGCCATGAGCGCGTATTCGATATCCGTAGCCATAACAACTCCCTTTTTTTACTATTTATTTAAGTTTTAATGCGACTTACTTTTTGCTATTCGTCGTACTGGGCGGCGAAATCGGATGTGGAGCTTTGGGGCCCGAATGAACCGGGCGCGGCTTCCAATGATCCAGTGGTAGGCGATATATGGTTTTGTATTCGGACTGGTTATAGCTTTCGTAGAGCTCCTTGATCCTCTCTGCCGGAACAACGCGCTGTCCGAATCTTTTCGCTTCGCTGTCGGGTGAGGAGAAAATCAAATTTGGCGCTTTCAGTTCTGCCGGCAATTCTTGTAAAGTAATGCGCTCCCATAGCTTTGCCTCATACTTGAATACGACATATGGAGGATTCGGTTGTCCCCATTTGACGTAAGACACGCTTCCCATTGGATGGGCCACCAAATATGCCGTGCCTTTGCGAATTTCTAACTGCATCGGTAGAAAATTCGCGCCCCCAACATCTTCTGTGAATTTATCCTCCCACACTACTTTTTCATTGGTGATGGGCAGCGTAAAAGCCAAGCTCTGCTGCTTGATAGGCACTTGCTGCCCAATTTCACTTTTTCCGCCACGCTCGACAGTTCGCGTTGCGATTATTTTTTTTCCATCGTGCAACAGCACTTCTTCTTTCCATGTAAACGTACCTGTTGCACACGCGCTCATATTCACTCCTAAAATTAGTATCAAAGCAATTATTTCGAATGCTCTAAGCAGCAAATATCTGTTCTTCACGCTGCGTCCCTTTCAAATGAATAGTTTTTTCGTTGGCTGCTTCTCCCACAAAAGCATGCAATGGATCACTGCCAGAATAGTTAAAGGCGTGTCTCATACCATCACTGGTGATGTGGTCGTTGCCATCGCTGCCTCTGAGCACGTCGCCACCGTCGATCACTTCGTCGCCAGCCAGAGCCAACAAGGCATCGTCACCACCCATACCCTGAATTAGATCGGCCGCTGCGCTGCCGGTGATAAACGCCCGCTTATTCCGAATAGACGCCATTCTGGAAGCCTCTTTTATATTGATGCTTAACGTTCCCGTAAGCTTTCGCTGCCCGCGCGCTGAATCGGGCTCAGTAAATACTCGATTACTCGCCTTTTGCCAGTCTTGATCTCTGCTGTGATATTCATGCCAGGGCTGAGCGGTACTCGCTTCCCATCAATATTCATGTGCCTGTTCTCTAACGTCAGCGTGGCCGGGTAGAAGGAGCCCTTCTTCTCGTCTGTCACGGCATCTGCAGTAACGATGTCGACGCTGGCAGGCACAGTTCCGTAACGGGTGTATGGAAAAGTCTCGATCTTCGCCGCCGCTTTCTGCCCTGCGTAGACAAATCCGATGTCCTGATTAGCGATACTGACTTCTGCTGTGACCCGTGCCGAATCGGGCACGATGACCATCAGAGCTTGGGCAGAGGTGACCACTCCGCCTGCAGTGTGAATAGCCAGTTGCTGAACAACACCATCTACAGGTGACGTGAGCTGTGTCAAGCGTTGGCGCTGGCTTGCCTTGCTTTGATCCTGGCTGAGTTGCTGCACTTTAGACGCGGCTGCAGCATGTCGGTCATTCAGGTTGCGCCGCGTTTCGGCGACGAAAGCTGTACTGGCACGCTCAGATTCAGTCAACGCAAACCGAGCTTCGAGCAGCCTGGCTCGCTGAGTGGCCAAATCGCGCTCAAGTTCTACCCGTTCGCGGGTCTTGTCTTGGGTGGCGTGTCCGGAAATGAAGCCTTCCGTCACCAATTTTTTGAAGTCAGCCTCTCTCGCAATCGCCATGGGAACTACGACTTCGAGTTTTGCGATAGTCTCATTGACAGTCGCGATTTCGGCTTTGCGACGTAGCACCTCTGCATCAAGTCTGGCTTTTCTTGCAATGATGTCTTGCCACTCAGCGATAAGCTGCCGCTGAGTATCACTGGGAAAATTTTTGGCACGAGCGAGGCCGTTGACGCCGGTTTCCTCGGTGGAGCCCGTTTGCAGTGCGTTGAGGAGGAGGGTTGTTCGCTCTGCTTCGCTTGTGGCCACGTTCAACTGCTCGACGACACTCGCCTGGTCAGCACTGGTTATTGTTGGGTCCAGCTCGACCAGCAGCTGACCGGCTTTCACCCGATCACCGTCCTTGACCGATATTCGACGGACCACACTTGCTTCGAGTGGCTGGATGACCTTGGTACGGTCACCAACAATGATGCGCCCCGGTGCGACAGCCACAATATCTATCTTGCCAAAGCAGGCCCAAGTTACCGCAATGACAAACAGAACCATAAGCGCCCAAGCCAGGCGGCGGGGCGCTGGATGAGCTGGAGTGTCTTGCAGACTTAGCGATGCGGGCAGGAAGGCTGCTTCATCGGCCAGGCGCTTGGGGCCAGCCAGTTCATATCGGGCCTCCCATGCGGCGGCAAAGACGGTTTTGTAGCGTGCCAGCAGCTCGCGGGCTGCAGTGGTGGGGGCTGCGGGCGTAGCAGCCTGAGTCTTTGGCTCGGACTCACTCATGGGGCAGTCTCGTCCGTCGGCTGCACGTCGCCCTGCATCTTCCACAGCCGCGTATACAGTCCGTCGGTCTTCTGAACTAAAGCGTCGTGATTGCCAGCCTCGACGATCTGGCCTTTTTCCATGACGATGATGCGGTTGGCATTGCGTACTGCAGACAGACGGTGCGCGATGATGAGCACAGTGCGGCCCTTACATATCTGGGCCATGTTGCGCTGAATGATGGCTTCACTTTCATAATCCAGAGCACTAGTCGCTTCATCAAGGATCAGAATTCGCGGATTGGTGAACAATGCGCGGGCAATTGCGATGCGTTGGCGCTGCCCACCAGAGAGGTTGCTGCCCTGTTCGCCAACCAAAGTGTCGTAACCCTCAGGTAGCTCGCTGATAAAATCATGGGCACCCGACAACTGGGCGACGCGTACGACGATCTCGATGGGAGATGCGGGGTCGGTAATGGCGATGTTTTCGCGCACACTTCGGTTGAAAAGCAGGTTTTCCTGCAAAACCACGCCCACTTGTCGCCGCAGCTGGGCGGCGTCGATCAGGCTGATGTCAAGACCATCTACCAATAACCTACCTTGCTCTGGCACATAGAGGCGCTGCACCAATTTGGTCAATGTGCTCTTGCCTGAACCAGAACGGCCGACGATACCGATGATCTCGCCAGGGCGGATGTCTAGGCGGACACCGTTGAGCACGGGGGCTGCTTCTGGGCGATAACGGAAAGTGACGCTGTCGAAGCTGATACGCCCCTTCACGGGTGGTAACTGGGCAGTGCTGCTGGGTGGGACTTCCGTACGACTATTTAAGATATCGCCCAACCGAGCAATGGAGATGCCCGCCTGCTGAAAGTCCGTCCAGAGCTGCGCCATGCGCATAATTGGCTGAGTCACCCGCTGCGCGAACATGTTGAAAGCAACGAACTGGCCGACCGTCAAGCCAACACCTGTAAGATCGTTCTCCATCACTAGATGGGCGCCATACCAAAGTGTCGCGGCATTGACGAGCTTGCCGATCAGGTTGATTGCCTCGTGAGCCCACGATGCAAGGTTCTGCGTCTTGAAGCTGGCCGAGACGTACGCTGCCAGTTGGTCGTCCCAGCGCTTGGCCATGGAGGGTTCGAGCGCACTGGCCTTGACGGTCTGAATGCCGGTAATCGTCTCCACGAGCATAGACTGGCTCTCGGCCCCGCGCGCAAACTTGACGTCAAGGCGCTTGCGCAGAGTAGGCAAAACCACGATGCTGACACCGGCATACAGCGGGAGGCTGATTAGCACAATCAGGGTCAGTGGCACGCTGTAGAACAGCATGATTCCTATGAAAACGACAGAGAAGAAGACGTCCAACAGCACGGTCAATGCGTTGCCGGTCAGAAAACTACGAATGTTCTCCAGCTCGCGCACGCGAGCCACTGAGTCACCCACTCGACGCGCCTGGAAGTAGGCCAGGGGCAGCTGTACCAGGTGGCGAAACAGGCGCGCACCGAGTTCTACGTCAATGCGGCTGGTGGTGTGGCTGAAGATATAAGAACGCAAGCCATTGAGCAGACTCTCGAAGATGACAACCGCCACCAAGCCGATCACAAGTACATTCAGCGTGATCATCCCTTTGTGGACCAGCACCTTGTCCATTACGACCTGAAAGAACAGCGGGCTGACCAACGCAAAGAGCTGGAGCATGAAAGAGATCAGTAGCACTTCTCCCAGCAGTTTGCGGTACTTGATGAGGCTGGGGATGAACCAAGAGAAGTCAAATCGGGCCAGTTCACCAGCCAGGCTGGCACGGCTGGTGATGAGAATCAGTTCGCCAGTCCAATGGCCCGCGAAAACCTTCAGAGGCTCTATGGTGGGCCGTCCACCAGGGGCGCCCGGGTCTTGCAAAAGAACACGCTGACCATCGCATTGCGCCAAGATCATGGTACGGACATCTTCAGTCGCATCGTTCGAATTGACTCGTACCAATGCGGGCAGTGGCGTTAAGGCCAAGCGCTCAGGGACAGCATGGGACAACTTAGCCTTGAGGCCCAGATGCCTGGCAGCACGCAACAAATCGTCAATCGAGATCGAAGCGAAGGCGGACAGTCCGAGCTGATGCGCCAGGCTGGCAGGATCAGCCTGGATTTGGTGGAAGCGAGCGATGGCGCACAGTGCAGCGAGGGCCAGTGACGGACTGGCATTTGCTGCGCCCGCTGCTGCTGCGGCCGAAATGGCAGGCGGTACTACCGGTAGATCCGGGCAGCCCTCCTCCCGGAGGCTATCTCCACTTTGCTTCACAGACACTCCCTTGCCTTCTTATTTGATTTGATCAATTAGGCTTTGGCGGACTATAGTAGAAAAGCGGGGCGTCTCAAGTTTTGAATAAGCGTGATTAATCCCTACCCGGCAGGGGAAGACCTGATGCATCCAAATCTCGCACGGTTACCGACTCACAGTCTTCTGACTGCGATCTTTTGTTTGGTTTAAGTCGCTTATGCAGCGGACGCGTCGCCAAGTACGACCTTAGGCAAGGCCGGCAGCTTCTGCACCATCCAGAACGCCAAGCCATGCCAGAGCGAGGTGAGTGCGCAGCAGGTGCTGCAGCGTTTCAAAGCCGGCAATGCCCGCTTTGTCGCCGGCCGGCCGTTGCAGCAGAAGCACCTCCAGGAAGTTCGGGCCACGGCGGCCGGCCAGTACCCGTTGGCCAGCGTGGTCTCGTGCATCGACTCGCGCGCCCCGGCCGAGATCGTTCTGGACCAGGGCATTGGCGACCTTTTCAATGCCCGGGTGGCGGGCAACATCGTCAACGAAGACATCCTCGGCAGTCTTGAATTTGCCCACAAGGTGGCTGGTGCGAAGCTGCTGGTGGTGATGGGCCACACCAGCTGCGGCGCGATCAAGGGCGCCTGCGACGGCGTGGAACTCGGCAACCTGACGGGTCTGCTTGGCAAGATCAAACCCGCTGTGGCCAAAGTGCCCCCCGACGTACTGGAGCGCAGCTCCAAAAACGCGGCCTTTGTCGAGATGGTGGCCGAGAACAATGTCCACCTGACGGTGCAGACCATCCGCGACAAGAGCCCCATCCTTCGCGAGATGGAGCAAAAGGGCGAGATCATGATCGTCGGCGCGATGTACAACATCCAGACCGGCAAGGTGACCTGGTACGACAGCCCGCCGGCCAGCACCGCCAAAACCCAAACCTCCAAAACCTGACCTTTGCACGGCCCGGGGCGTGACCCCGGCATTTCACGCCGGGCATTAAATTTCTTCAACCGGGGGCGGCTGGCTTGGACTACAGTTTGAGTTCACCGCAGGACACCCCATGAACGCACCCGTTTCCCCCCTTCAGCAACAAGCCCTGGCCCAGCAGGAGCGGGCTGCGCGCCTGGCCCAGGTCACCCAGGCCCTGCTGGCTGTGCTGCCCGCGCACGCCCTGCTCTGGCAGAAGGAAGACACCACGCCTTACGAGTGCGATGGCCTGACGGCCTACCGCCAGCGCCCGCTGGCCGTGGCGCTGCCCGAAACCTATGAGCAGGTGCAGGCCGTGCTCAAGACCTGCCACGCACTCGATGTGCCGGTGGTCGCGCGCGGCGCCGGCACCGGCCTGAGCGGCGGCGCCATGCCGCACCAGCTGGGCGTGACGCTGTCGCTCGCCAAATTCAACAAGATCCTGAAGGTCGATCCAGTCAGCCGCACGGCACTGGTGCAGGGCGGCGTGCGCAACCTCGCCATCTCGGAAGCCGCCGCACCGCACGGCCTGTATTACGCGCCCGACCCATCCAGCCAGATCGCCTGCACCATCGGCGGCAACGTCGCCGAAAACTCGGGCGGTGTGCACTGCCTCAAGTACGGTCTGACGGTGCACAACGTGCTCAAGGTCAAGGGCTTCACGGTTGAAGGCGAGGCGGTCGAGTTCGGCAGCGAGGCGCTGGACGCCGCAGGCTACGACCTGCTGAGCATCATCATCGGCAGCGAAGGCATGCTGGCCGTGACCACCGAAGTCACCGTGAAGCTGGTGCCCAAGCCGCAGCTGGCGCGCTGCATCATGGCCAGCTTCGACGACCTGCGCAAGGCTGGCGACGCGGTGGCGGCGGTGATTGCGGCGGGCATCATTCCCGCCGGTCTGGAGATGATGGACAAGCCGATGACCGCCGCGGTCGAAGACTTTGTGCACGCCGGCTACGACCTCAACGCCGCCGCCATCTTGCTGTGCGAAAGCGACGGTACGCCGGAAGAAGTCGAGGAGGAAATCGGCCGCATGAGCGAAGTGCTGACGCGCTGCGGCGCCACCGCGATTGCCGTGAGCCAGAGCGAGGCCGAGCGCCTGCGTTTCTGGAGCGGCCGCAAAAATGCCTTCCCCGCCTCAGGCCGCATCAGCCCCGACTACATGTGCATGGACTCCACGATTCCACGCAAGCGCCTGGCCGACATCCTGCTGGCGATTGCCGAGATGGAAAAGAAGTACCAGCTGCGCTGCGCCAATGTGTTCCACGCGGGCGATGGCAATCTGCACCCGCTGATCCTGTTCGATGCGAACGATCCCGACCAGCTGCACCGCTGCGAGCTGTTCGGCGCCGACATTCTGGAGACCAGCGTGGCGATGGGCGGCACCGTGACTGGCGAGCATGGCGTGGGCGTGGAAAAACTCAACTCCATGTGCGTGCAGTTTTCTGCCGAAGAGAACGAGCAGATGTTTGGTGTGAAACGCGCTTTCGACAGCAAGGGCCTGCTCAACCCCGGCAAGGTGATTCCGACACTGAACCGCTGTGCCGAGTACGGCAAGATGCTGGTGAGGGGTGGAAAAATCAGTCACCCGGACCTTCCAAGATTCTGATGACCCTCACGCTTTTTGCCCAGCGCAGGTCTGGCTGAAGCATGCAGGCACTGCGTGGCCTCGCCTGGCTGCTGGCGCTGCAATCGGCCGGTGAGCTGCTGGCGCGCGGCCTGCAACTTCCGCTGCCGGGGCCGGTGATTGGCATGATCCTGCTGCTCATCGCGCTGCGCTGGCAGGCGGTACAGGAGCCGGTTTCGGTGGCGGCCAACTTTTTGCTCTCGCACCTTTCGTTACTCTTTGTGCCGGTGGGCGTGGGCGTGATGACCCATTTGTCGCTGGTGACTCGCTACGGTTTCGAGATGCTGGCGGTGGTGGTGCTCTCCACACTGGTGGGTTTGTTGGTCACCGTGCTGACGTTGCACGGCCTGCAACGCAGGCCCCCCGCAGCGAATCAGGACACTTCAGGCGGAGACCCGCATGCCTAAATTTGTCGAGCTGTGGGTCTATCTTTCAGCCACGCCGCTGTTCGGCCTGACGGCCACGCTGGTGGTCTATGTGCTGGCGCAGACGGCTTATGCGCGCGTCAATCAGGCACCGTGGGCCAACCCGGTGCTCTGGACGGTGGTGGTTCTGGCCAGCACGCTGCTGCTGACGGGTGTGCCGTACCCCACCTATTTCTCAGGCGCGCAGTTCATTCACTTTCTGCTGGGCCCTGCCGTCGTTGCGCTGGGCTGGCCGCTGTGGCAGCGGCGCGCCGAGTTGCGCGAGCGTTGGGGCCGTTTGCTGATTGCCGCGCTGGCGGGCGGCATCAGTGCCGGCGGCAGCGCGCTGCTGTTGGGGTGGGCGTTTGGTTTGCCGCAGGAGGTCACGCTCTCGCTGGCACCCAAGTCGGTCACCGCACCCGTGGCGATGGGCATTGCAGAGCAAATCGGCGGCATTCCAGCGCTGGCTGCCGTGTTTGCGGTGATGACCGGTCTGGTCGGCGCACTGTGTGGCAAGTACCTGTTTGACGCACTGCGCATTCCCACCGACGCCGACGGCTGGGCGGCGCGCGGCTTTGCACTGGGCACCGCCGCACACGGTATCGGTGCCGCGCGCGCGCTGCAGGTCAATGCAGATGCCGGCGCCTACGCCGGTCTGGCATTGGGCCTGCAGGTGGTGCTGGCCTCAGTGCTGATTCCGCTGATGTTCAAGCTGCTCTGACCTGCGCAGAACAGCCGCGATTCACATCAGGCCGCCTGCAGTCCAGGCTTGGCAGGCACCACTGGCTTGACGACCGCGCCGAGTGCACCGAACAGGATCTCGCCAGAGAGCTGGCCGCCCTCTTCAATCACCAGCTTGCCGTACCGGATGATGCCGGTGACCTTGCCAGTGGAATAAATCACCAGCTTCTGCCGTACCGTGAGGTTGCCGTTGAACTCGCCACGGATTTCCGCCACATCGATTTCAGCAGAGCCCTTGAACGCGCCCTGCTCCGAAATCTGGATCACGCGCGAGTCCATCGTCGCCTCGACCAGACCTTCCACCACCAGCGTGTCGCAGTCGGTGATCTCCACGCCCTTGAGCTTGATGTTGGGGCCCACAGTGAGTTTGCTGCCGCCTTCACGCGCCGGGGCGGTAGCCGAATTGGCAGCCGCATCGACCGGCGCCTTAACGGCGGCCTGCGCTGCGCTGGCTGCGCCATTGCCTGCAGAATTCACACCTCCGTACGCACCCGTGGTGCCAGTTCGCAGTGCGGTCGGGGTCTCGTTCTCACGCTTGCCAAAAAACGGTGTTGCCATGTGACTTCCTTCAAAAAAGAACGCATGGTACGGGCGGGAGAAATTAAAAGCTTCGCCTCGATGCAAGAGAGGTAACGAAATTAATTCTTACATTCGTCCAGAAGGCTCAAGTGGTCGCATCAAGCGGTGCATTGCTCACGGCCCATGAATACAGCGCTACGAACACCAGCGCATCAAACACCGCACCAAAGCAGATGTAGAGCACCGGCATGAACAGCACCGAGAGGTGCTGCATGATGAAAGCCTGCGCCAGCACTTGGTGCGGCACCATCACCATGAAGAAGCCGAGGATCAGCGCCGTGTGGAACAGCTTGATGGCCAGGTTCTGCCTGAGGATGTAGTAGCCCATGCCCAGCATCACCGGTGTGGCCAGCATGACCACATAGCCGATGGTCATCAGCTCCTCGCTGTGCCGGCCGATGCTGTACGGGAAGGCCGTGGGCGACAGCCAGAAATAGGCCACGGTGATGAGCTGGATGATGGCCACAATGCGCACCGGGTACTTGAGCGGCAGCTGCGCGCCCTTCATGCGCAGCGAGGCGCCCAGCGCCAGCAGCATCACCAGCGCCGTCACCACCAGCGTGGTGCGACTTGGCATCAGGTTGGCCCCGTTGCTGGCGGCCAGATCCAGCCCGTATTCGCCAGAATCATTGGCCTGTGTCGCCAGGCTGAACGACAGGTCCAGCCCGCTGGCCCAGAACAGGATGCAGTCGCGCCAGAAGTCGAGGATGAAGGGCTTGCCCCACAGCAGCAGTCCACACAGCAGCAGCGGCAACACCACCGCCTGCGCGAGCAGAAAGGGCGTGACGTTCAGCGGCGTGATCGAGCGGTGCGGCCGCACCGTCACCAGCGAGGCACGGGCCTTGCGGGCGGCGGAGAACGCCACATGGAACACGCGGTCATGCTCGCGGGCCTGTGCGGAAACAGAGTTGTCAGGGGTGGGCATGGTGGCTCTCAGAATGCGTGAAACACGCCAACGGTGATGCCACTGCGGCGGTACGACGGGTTGGTATAGCGGTTAAGCGCCACCAGCGCACCAGTGCGCGGGTTGAACCAGTGGCGCCATGACAGGCTGGCCTCGTGGCTCTTGAAGTTCACCAGCTGGGTATTGGCCGCAATCGCGAGATAACCCTCACTGCCCCAGCCGTAGCGTGCAGTCACGAGGTCCTGCTTGTCGCGCCCGTAGGTCAGCGCCACAAACTGCTGCTGGGTGCGCACGCCGCCCGGGTTGCTGTGGTTCAGCCGCACACCGCCCTCCAGCACCCACGGCGCCTCGAAGTAATACGCGGCGCCGAGCGAGAGGCTTTTGTCGGTGTGGCCGTCGGGTGCGTCGTAGTAACCCACGCCCACCGAGGTGACGAGGCGCCGGTCGGCCAGCAGCTTGCGGTACAGCGTGGCATCGGCACGCCAGCGCGGCAGGAAGAAAGCCCCATCGCCAACACCAATTGCCACCGAGCCGAACCAGTCTTCATTGAAGGTGTAGGTGTCGCTCAGGCCGAGAAAGGTGCCGTCTGTGTTGAAGCGGCGGTGCTGCGAGACCTCGCCCTGCAGCAGATGTGGCCCGATGCCGTAGGCGCCGCGCAGCGCAACCTCACGCCAGTTGCCCAGACCGGCAGTGAGCCGCTGCGCGCCCATGGTCAGCTCAAGACTGCGCACCTCGCCATCACCCGCAGCAACGGGCGGTGCGACCACCACCGAGTCGGGTGCCCGCACGGTGGATGAAGGCATGGCCTGGGCCACGGTTTGAGCCATCGGCTCTGCTGCGGTTTCTGCGGCAGCTTCTGTGGTCGATTGCGCCCTGACGGCGGGCGATGCGCTGGTGAGCGCCATCACAGTGGCTGAAGCGATGGCGGCGGGGTGACCCCAATACCTTGGTCTGGACATGAAAGCTCCTCTTGAAATGATTGTTGTGGGCTGGGCGCTCATGCGCACGCCGTAGTGGTCGTGGCGGGCTTCAGGCCCCGCGCGGTCAGGATCTGGTGCGCGGCCTCGTCGGTTACCGCCCAGCGTGCGGAATGCCGCAGCGGCGACGCATCACGCAGCCAGCAGCGCGCGCTGGTGGTGTCTTTCTGGTTCAGCGCCAGCACCGCCAGCAGGCCCCAGGGGTAATCGGCCTCACTGTGCTTGAGCCACTCGGCGCGGTGCACGCCCATCCAGCGGCGGTAGTACGCGGCGGAGGGTTCAGGCAGATCGGTGTAGCCGACCAGCAGCGGAAAAATCTGCGCCACGTGGTCGGGGTAGAAGGCCGGCTTTTGTGTGCGCTGCTCCAGCTGGGTGGACACCAGAAAACGCTTGTTCACCGGGTCCCAGAAGGTGTCGTGAATCGCCTTCGAGAGCTTCGCCGCTTCAGCCGGACTGCCTGCGCCCTTCTGATGCGCCTTCAGCGACCAGACCTCCAGGTTGTCCATGAACAGGCCGTGCAGGTACACCGGCGACACCATATAGATGCCGCGCGAGGGTTGCAGCAGATGGTTCAGCGACGCGGTCGCGATCTGGTGACTTTTGGCCAAGACCGGCTTGGCACGCAGCTGCGTCGGCATGGTTTCCAGCAGCTTGATCCAGATGGCCAGCAGCGAATCATCGGCGTCGGCGGTCTTGCAGGCGCGCCAGCTGGCGGCAGCGCCACCACTGCCACCCACGCTACTGATTCGGCAGAAGCGGTCAAACGTGCCGTCAGGCTTTTGATGCGGCACCAGCCAGTCGGCAAACTGGCTGGCCGGCACGGAAACGTCCATGCCGTTCTCGTGCGCCAGCAGCAGGGCCTGCATCGCAAAGTAGGGGTCGGTGGAGTCACCGCCGCGCAGCACCGTGATGGCGCCGCCGCTGTCCTGGTAGCCGGTCAAGTCCAGCCGTGGGGTGGTGTTGGCCAGCACTGTGAAAGCCACCAGGGCGGTCAATGCGCCTGCCGAGACAAGTCGCTGCCACTTCATGCGGGCTTGACCATGCCGATCTCGTGCGCCCAGATGGCACCGTGGACCTGCACACCGTCTTCGACAATCACGTTCAGGCCGCTCACCGTGGTCGGCGCCTCGGGCAGGCCGACGATGGCGCTGGCGCCGATCAGCACATCGCTTTCCGAAATCACCGGGCCCCAGGCTCTTGCGTCCGGGAACATGTAAATCCGCTTCTCGCAGGTGATCGCGCCCAGCACTGCCGAGCGATGACCCAGGCTCACGCCGTCGCGTGCCTTGATGTCGCCGTGCACCGTGGTGGCTGCACCCACCGTCAGAAAGCCAGTCACCACCAGCGAACCCCGAAAGACCCGCGCGGCAGGCAACACGCAGTCACCGCGAATCAGGTACAGCGTCGGGGTCTGTGCCACCGCACCCGGCAGGTCGGCATAACTGCCGGGCGTCTGCTCGATGGCAGTGGGCGGCAGCACCTTGCTGGCGCGCTGGCCGAAGCGCAGCAGCGGCGCGCTCAGGCGTTCAAACCAGGCGTCAACATCCAGCTCGATCGACTGGCCGGCAGAGATGCGCCGCAAGGCAATGCCACCCTGACCCACGCGAAGCACACCATCGGCATGGGCCCAGTCCGTGACCCGGCTGGCGGCCCCGAGCGCGATGTCTCCAGTGGCGTACAGCGCCAGCACCGATGAATCGCCGCCCGCCACAAAATCACCATCGACATACACCGGCTGCGTGGTGCGCACCGCTTCCGGCGTGTGGATGCTGCCGGTGGTCATCAGGCGGCGGCTGGCCTCGCTCCACTCCTTGGCGCTCATCTGCTCACCGACCATCTGGAAGTCTTCGTGGCCGGTTGCAGGGCCCGTGCCCAGCCGTGCCATGGCGTCACCACGCAGCCGCCGCGCAAAGTGGTCAATGTCGGCGGCGTAGTTGGCCGACACCGGCAGCGGCGCGATGTCGGTCGGCCACATCCATTCGCGGAAAGCCGGAATGAAGGGCAGCGTCAGGATCAAGAGACACACGCCGAAAAAGGCGAGGTAGGTCAGATAGTTGCTGCTGTTCATTTGGCGGCTTCTCCACGGTAGCGAATGGTTTTGTCCCAGACCATCTCGCGGCTGAGCACACGGTCAAGCACCAGGCTCCAGACGGCGCCCGAGATGGCAAACAGGCTGACCAGAAAGCCCAGCAGGTTGAAAGGCAGAAGACGCAGGCGGCGGCGATTGCCGTCAATCAGCACCGCGATCACGATCTCGAAGAAGGCCGCGAAGTTGCCCAGCGTGCCGTAGGCCATCAGCGCAAACAGCGGGATCAGCTTGGCCAGCAGCGAACCGGCATTGAGGAAGTACAGCCCCAGCGCCAGAAACCAGCCCAGCAGCATGACCAGCGGAATCACGAACACAAAGAGCAGCAGCACGCCGTCCAGCCGCTGCGCGAAGTTGAGGTAGGGGCTGGTCGCGAACTTCCAGCCGTAGCGCGCCATCACCTGGTTGTGGCCCTTGGCCCAGCGCGTCACCTGCTTGATGCGAACCGCCCAGTCCTCGGGCACTTCTTCGTAGCATTCCGAGCGGTTGGTGTAGACCGTCTTCCAGCCGTTGAACATCAGGCGGAAGGTGATGTCGGTGTCTTCGGCCAGGGTGTCGTCGTGCCAGCCGCCGACAGCCTCCACCGCCGACAGGCGCACACCGCCCACGGTGCCGCCGTACTGCGGCAACAGGTTCATGTTCATGCGCGCCTGCTGATCGACCTGGTAGCCACCCGAACGCTCCAGGTCGAGCAGCCGCGTCAGCAAATTGGCACCGCTGTTCATCGGCACCACACGGCCCATCACTGCGCCCACTTCGGGGTCGAAGAAGGGCGCCACCAGTTGCTTGAGCAGGCCACGCCCGGGCACATAGTCAGCATCGAAGATGATGGCGATGTCGCCCTCGGCGAAGGCCAGTGCGTCCTTCAGGGCGGCCGACTTGCCCGCCTTGCCGCTGGTGCGGTGAAACGGCGACATGCGCGACGGAAAGCGCGCCACATAGCTGTCGATGATGGCGCCGGTGCCGTCCTTGGAGCGGTCATTGACCGGGATGATCTTCAGCCGGTCGGCCGGGTAGTCGGTGTTGAGCAATGCCTCGATGCAGCCGGCAATCACCTTCTCTTCGTTGTGGGCCGCAATGAACACCGTGATCATCGGCCAGTTGGCCACCACGATGTCGATGTAGGGGTGGCGCTGCCTTGCAGTGAGCCGGTTCATCGTGAACACAAAGTGCCGCACACCGTAAACCATCATCAGACCGACGATGACAAACAGCATCACCGCCATCACCGACGCCCCCGGATAGTCCTTGAACGAAGGTACCAGCGCACCCTGCGGCAGCATCACCCCAGTCTGGGCGGCAACGGGCAGTGCGACGACCAGCGCCGCCGCCAGCCCGCCAACACTGCGAACACAACGAACAGCCCTCAGCGCCATTCGCTGCAAGCGCTGGGGAGACTGAGGCCTGGGGGTCCTGGGGATTAAAGCAACGGGCAGCATAGGGGGCCTTCGAGTGGCTGAATGGAACGGATCAGGTGAATCAGGCGGCAGCAGCCATCGGCGCGGGCTCGGTGGCAAAGTGATGCGCCAGCACATCCACGATGCGCTGCGCGGCCGTGCCGTCGCCAAACGGGTTGCCCGCCTGCGCCATGCGCTGGTAGGCCGCTTCGTCACCCGACAGACGCGTGACCTCCCGGACGATGGCGGCGCGGGTCGGGCCGATCAGCAGCGCGCAACCGGCATCCACCGCCTCGGGCCGCTCGGTTTCTTCGCGCAGCACCAGCACTGGCACACCGAAGGTCGGCGCCTCTTCCTGCAGGCCGCCGGAGTCGGTCAGCACCAGCCAGGCATCGGCCAGCGCCTGCTGCATGGCGGTGTAGTCCAGCGGGGCCGTCAGGCGCACATTGGCGATCTTGCCCAGAATGTCATTGACCGGGCCGCGCACCACCGGGTTGAGGTGCACCGGAAACAGCACCTGCAAGTCAGGCTGCAGCGCGGCGATCTCGGCAATGGCGTGGCAGATCTCGGCCACGTCGTGGCCCCAGTTCTCGCGGCGGTGCACGGTGACCAGCAGATGGCCGCGCCCCTCGACATTGCGCTTGACGCCGCGGTGCTTGCAGGTCCACTGCTGGGCATCGATCACGGTGTTGCCGGTCAGGCTCACCTTCTCGTCGGCAATGCCTTCGTCGGCCAGCGCCACCTGCGAGCGCACGGTGGGCGGGAAGTGGAACTGCGTCAGCCGGCTGATCATCTGGCGCAGGCCTTCCTCTGGGAAAGGGCGGTTGAGGTTGTAGGTGCGCAGGCCTGCCTCCACATGGGCCACCGGAATGCCGTTGTAGAACGCTGCAAGCGCGCCCTGGAATGCACTTTCGGTGTCGCCCTGCACCATCACCAGCGACCATGGCTGCTGCTTGAGCACGGCATCCAGTTGCTGCCGGCAGCCAGTGCTGAACTCGATCAGGCTGGTGCCCATGCGCTTGAGCGTGATGTCCGGCGTGATGTCAAAACAGGCCAGGATCTGCTGGGCCATTTCATCGTGCTGGCCGGTGTGCAGCCAGCGCACCCGCGCCCAGTCGGCCTCGCACAGCGCGTGGTAGACCGGGGCGAGCTTGATGATTTCAGGACGCGTGCCCGAGACGATGAGGATGGGATGCATGGCTTGTTCTATGACCTTGGTAGTGAGTGGCAGCCTCCGCAGGGGAGGCAGAAAGGGAGACGGAATCGGAATGTGAGGTGGAATGTGAAGGGGCGCGTGAGGAAGCAGCAGGCTGTACAGCAGCACTTGAGGGCTGCAGGTCCACCACCAGCACCAGGTCGCCGCCAAACCGGCCCATGCCCAGCTCGCGCATCATGCGCAGCTCCTGGTCGTCGGAGTCCATGCGCAGAAAGCACAGCGCCTGGCGCTTGCCGGACTGGCTGGCCGACACGATGTCCAGCCGGGCGACGGGCCCGAAGGAACTGCACAGGATGAGCAGGGCCTGCCGCAGCGCATGGATGTCTGCAGACTGTTTCAGTGATTCAAGCAGGAGTCTCATGGGCACCATCGCTTCGTTGAAAAACGTGAGTGGAAGAAACCGGTAGCGCCTTTTGCAGAAGTGCAAGAAGGCCGGGTATGGGGTGGGAGACCCAATGTAGGAGCGATGCCAGGGCCTGCACCTGAGGCAATGCCGTCGCCAGTCGTAGGACGTTCGCGCGGTACCGCGCCACTGTGTACGGCAGCACACACACCAGGCTCGCAGGTGTCGGGTTCAAGGTCAGCAGAGTGGGCATTGGGTCCGATCTCAAACAGCCATGAAACAACCATCAAGCTGCCTGGATGACCACGCGCAAGCGTGACGTGCATCGCACCAGACAGGACCTCCGTCGAACCCCTCACTGCTTTTTTTGGGGCCGTCAATTCAACGGCTTATCCACCCATCAATACGCTGGTTCGGCTGACGCAGAGAATGCGTGGCTCGGCTTGCCCGGTCTGTGCGGTATCGAACGCCTTCAGGAGGCATCGCAACGCATGGACACACCAGCACCATGGCAAACCTGACACCCGGTTCAACGCCAAGATGGATGTCCGTTCCACCGTGAAACCACGCAGCGGCGTGTAGGCGAAAGCCAGAGGAACATCAGGCAAACGTGCGCCGGAATGGGGACAAATGGGTGTAAACAGGCTCGAACGGGTGTGAATGCAGCGAATGTGAGCACCATTGCTTCGTCGAAGGCCCGTTTACACCGCACACCCTGAACAACGTCCTACCCGCACCGGCGCCATCGGCTGTCAGTCCTCAGTGGCTCAGCGTGGTCTAGTGGAGGGTATAGACACAGCGCCGTGGCCGACCCGCGACAGCCGCGCGTTCGACCACCACTTTTGACCATGAACCCAAGGGCCATCTCATGCCGCTGATCACCTACCTCGTCGAGGACAACCAGACTGTTCTGGAAAACCTGATGGAGGCCCTGCAGGAGATCACCGACGTGAAGGTGCTGGCCCACTCGGACACGCAGGCCGAAGCCAACCACTGGCTGACGCTGCACAACGGCGACTGGCACCTGGCCATCGTCGACCTGTTCCTCAGGGAGGGCAACGGGCTCGGCGTGCTGGCCGGTTGCCGCCACCGCGAGAGCTACCAGAAGGTGGTGCTGCTGACCAACTACGCAACGCCTGATATCCGCCAGCGGGCCGCAGAGCTGGGCGCCGATGCGGTGTTCGACAAATCCAGCGAGCTGGAATTGCTGTTTGCCTACTGCCAGGAACACACCCGCTACCTTCAGACCGAGCCAGGCCAACGCGCAGAACGCGAAGCGCTGGCACGCCGCCAGAGCACCATAAGCAAGTAAGCCACACGCCAGCGGCTCCAGGCGCCGCCTGGGGCGGAGCCACGTCTGTGTGATGCGGGTTCAGCGCAATACCGTCTGTTCGATAGCGAACATTTCGCCAACCGTTCGTCGGTTTGTTCGGTAGCGAACATACATGGTGCATCGCCCTGCCTATACTGCAAAGGCGGTGCGAGACCTCTGTCAGAGGCATTACTCAGAGCCATCATGCACTGGAGTTCTGCCTTGACCACCCCCCACGACCCCAAACGAAACCAGCTCCTGGCCGCGCTGCCAGAGTCTGAGTACCAGCGCTGGCAGCCGCGCCTGGAAGCCATCGACATGCCGCTGGGTCAGGTGCTCTACGAGTCGGGCGGCAAGATGGCACATGTGTACTTTCCGACCACGTCCATCGTCTCGCTGCTCTACGTGATGGAAAACGGCGCCTCGGCCGAGATTGCCGTGGTGGGCCACGAGGGCCTGGTGGGTGTGTCACTCTTCATGGGTGGCGAATCGACTCCCAGCCGCGCGGTGGTGCAAAGTGCGGGCAAGGGCTTCCGGCTGCCAGCCAAGTTCCTCAAAGAGGATTTCAATCGCGCACCCGTGCTTCACCTGCTGCTGCGCTACACCCAGGCGCTGATCACGCAGATGTCGCAGACCGCCGTGTGCAACCGCCACCATTCACTCGACCAGCAGCTGTGCCGCTGGCTGCTGCTGAGCCTCGACCGGCTGCAAGGCAACGAGCTGCTCATGACACAGGAGCTGATCGCCAACATGTTGGGCGTGCGCCGTGAAGGTGTCACCGAAGGCGCGCTGAAGCTGCAGAAGGCGGGCCTCATCACCTACACCCGCGGACGCATTCAGGTGACAGACCGCCCGGGCCTGGAGCAACGCACCTGCGAGTGCTACGCCGTCGTGAAGAAAGAGTACGACCGGCTGCTGCCAGCACCCACAGAGACCTGAGCTTTCACTGCGAGTGATGCGGTACTGAGTCACCCGAATCAGGGCACTGCCACGCCGGTGTTCGGCAGCGCACAGGCACCCCGTTGGCCCATGGTGCATACTGGGACACCGAATTGAACTGCCATCGACAGTAGCGCGGCCGAAATTTCGCCCCTTTACGCTGGAGGGGCTCGCCCGCCACCGGAGAGCCTGCTTGGCTTCTGTCGACAACCACCTTCTCGAAGTTTTTCCTGCGACCGTGCGCGCGCGCGTGCGTGCCGCCTGCGAGCCGGTTCATCTGGAACTGGCGCAGATCCTGAGTGAGCCCGGCGAGGCGACGCACTACGTTTATTTTCCGGTCGACAGCTTTGTCTCGCTGGTGGCGCTCGTTGAAGGCAGCCCCGGTGTGGAAGTGGGCATGGTCGGGCGTGAAGGCATGCTGGGCGCGCACCTGGCGCTGGGCATTGCACGGGCACCGCTGCACGCGCTGGTGCAGGGCGAAGGCAAGGCCTGGCGCATGAGTGCCACTGCATTCCGGCGCGAGCTCCGGCGCAGTCCGGTCATGCAGCAGGCGATGAACCGCTACCTCTATGTGCTGATGGCGCAGCAGTCGGCGGCGGCTGCCTGCCTGCGCTTTCACCTCACGGGCCAACGGCTGGCCCGCTGGCTGCTGATGAGCCAGGACCGGGCGCACTCCAACCAGTTTCATGTGACCCACGAGTTCCTCGCCTACATGCTGGGCATGCGCCGTGTCGGCATCACCACAGCGGCCAGCGCACTGCAACGCGACGGCCTGATCGACTACCACCGGGGCGATGTCACGGTGATTGACCGCAAGGGGCTGGAGGCCGCTGCCTGCAGCTGCTACGCCACCGACCAGCGAACCTATGCCGAACGACTTTTGTAAAGATACCGGTCGCCTGGCGCCGATTCACCGCGTCCGCAATGCACCGCCTTTTGAGGGGTGCGCTAGCGTACTGACGTCAGACCACAGCAAACCTATAAAGAATATTTGCGAGTCCCCTTCGAGCACAGGTTTTCGCCTCAACAGAATCAGTGAGGAGCTTTTCATGGTTCTCCCGCCGCGCCACTCCAACGCACACCATGACGCTGGCCGCGATGCCAGCGGGTCATCTGCCGGCCGCTACGGACCTGCGGCAACCGCATTGGCTGATACCTTCCCGCCTGCTGGCGTGGTGCCCGCAACGCTTCAAATCGAAGTGCAGGACTGGGACCTGCTTTTTGAAGCCATCCAGGCCTACCTTTGCGCCACGATCGAGGGGCGCGAAAACGCCCTGACCGGCACCTTTGACCTGAAGCACGCGCCTGCCAACATCCGGGAGCACGTGTTGAACAGCGTAGACGCCCTGGAGAAGCTGCACCGCGCACTGCACCACGAGCGCAGCCTGCAGCCGCATCCGTAGTGGAAGAGTTCCCCCTCCCAGCGCCTGCCATTGCGGGCATGTCCCACCCCTTGCAGGGCCTGCTGGAGCGAACCGCCAGCGCCGGCGCCTGGGCCATGCACCTGCCGAAGCAAACCGTGAAATGGACGCCGCGCCTGGCGGTGCTGTTTGGTGTGCCAGGTACCTCACCCCCGCCGTTTGACCAGCTGTTCTCGCTGTACGCCCCGGAGTCACGGGTGACGATGCGCATGCTGCTGAACGATTGCCTCACGTACGGCGACGCCTTCGACGAAGAGGTGCAGGTCGAAGTTGCTGATGGCCAGCGCATCTGGGTGAGAAGCGTGGCCGAAGCGGTGCGCGATGCCCGGGGCGAGATCACCGGCCTGCACGGCGTGGTGCAGGACCTCACCGAGCGCAAGCAGGCCGAAGCCGCATCGGTGCGGCTGAACATGCGCCTGAGCACCACACTGGCCAGCATCACAGAGGCCTTTGTGACGCTGGACACCGACGGCCGCTTCACCTACCTCAACGCGGAAAGTGAGCGACTGCTGGGCCGCGCCAGCGCCGACCTGTTCGGCAAAACACTGTGGTACACCCTGAGCGGCATGTCTGGCGGGCGGCTGCGCCGCGAGCTGCGCATGGCGCTCAACAACGGGCACCCGGTGGAGTTCGAGGAGTTTTACGCCAGCGTCGGCAAGTGGCTGGAGCTGCGCGCCTACCCGTTTGAGGAAGGTCTGGCGGTTTACTTTCGCGATGTCACCGAGCGCCGTGTCGCCAAGGAAGACGTCGAGAAACTGGCGTTCTACGACACGCTGACCCAGTTGCCCAACCGGCAACTGCTGATGGAGCGGCTGGAGGCGATGCTGTCGCAAAGTGCCGTGCCTCCGCGCATCGGTGCGCTGATGTTCATCGACCTCGACCACTTCAAGGTCATCAACGACACGCAAGGCCATGCCAAGGGCGACCTGCTGCTGCAGAAAGTCGCCAGCCGGCTGACCGCCTGCGTCCGGCACACCGACACCGTGGCGCGACTCGGCGGCGACGAATTTGTCGTGATGCTGGACGACCAGGGCGACGAGCTCAGTCAGGCCATCGCCCGCACCCGCGTGGTGGGCGAGAAAATCCTCGCCGCCCTGAGCGAGCCCTACGACCTCGCGGGCACTGACCATTACGCGACCTGCAGCATGGGCATCACCACCTTCGCACGCCAGGGCGAAAGCATTGGCGAGCTGCTCAAGCAGGCTGACCTTGCCATGTACGAGGCCAAGGCCGCTGGCCGCAACGGCCTGTGCTTTTTCGACCCGCGCATGCAGGCGGCCGCCATTGCCGGCGCCGCGCTGAATCTGGAATTGCGTCAGGGGCTGCGGGATGGCGCTTTCGAGCTGCACTACCAGCCCCAGGTCGGCAAGGAGGGGACGATGTTTGCCGTCGAGGCGCTGCTGCGCTGGCGCCATCCGCAGCGGGGGCTGGTGTTTCCGGACGAATTCATCACGCAGGCAGAAGACAGCGGCCTGATCCTGCCGCTGGGCAAATGGGTGCTGGAGACCGCCTGCGCGCAGCTTGCGCTGTGGGCACAGCGGCCAGCCACCGCCAAGCTCCGCGTGTCGGTCAACGTGAGCGTGCGGCAGTTCCGTCACCCCGAATTCGTGGAGCTGGTGATGGCCACCATCAGCCAGGCAGGCATCAATGCGCACCAGCTGAAGCTGGAGCTCACCGAAAGCCTGCTGGCCACCAACATCGAGGTGACGATTGCCAAGATGGGAGCGCTGAAGGATGCGGGCCTGACCCTTGCCATCGACGACTTCGGCATGGGGTACTCGGCCCTGTCGTACCTGAAATACCTGCCACTGGACCAGCTGAAGATTGATCGCGCCTTTGTGAAAGACATCCTCACCGACCCGAACGATGCCGCGATTGCCCGCACCATCATCGGCCTGGCCCAGAGCCTGGGGCTGGGGGTTATGGCCGAGGGCGTGGAGACCGAGGCCCAGCGCGAGCTGCTCGCGCGCTACGGCTGCGAGTGCTACCAGGGCTTTCTGTTCTCCAAGGCCTTGCCCATCGACGAGCTGGAAGTCTTCATGCAAGGCCTGCCCAAACCGGCGACCTGAGAGCGCCCTGCGCCGGCCGCAGGCATGCAGCACAATTGCCGCATGCAACACATTCCCCTGATTGAATTGACGCGCGGCGGCACGCTCGAATGCCAACATTTGGGCTCGGTCGCCGTGGTCAATACGCGCGGCCAGCTGGTCGCTCATGCGGGCAACCCGCATTGGCTGTCGTTTACCCGCTCCACCCTGAAGGCGCTGCAGGCCCTGCCTTTCATTGAGGCTGGCGGCCACCGGCAGTTCGGCTTCAGCACCCGCCAGATCGCGATGCTGTGCGCCAGCCACAACGGCGAAGACATGCACGTCACCGAAGCCCAGGGCATGCTGGAGAAAGCCGGCCTGACCTACAAGACGCTGCGCTGCGGCTGCCATGTGCCGATGCTGTTCGCGCAAACAGAGACTTCGCCCCCGGCTGGAGCGGTATTCGATGAACGCCACAACAACTGCAGCGGCAAGCACGCCGGCTTCGTCGCCTACTGCGTGCAGCACGGGCTGGATCTGGAAGACTACATCGCACCCGAACACCCGCTGCAGCAAGCCATCCGCCGCGACGTGGCACGCGCTGTCGGCCTGGACGCCAACGACCTGACCATGGGCATCGACGGCTGCTCGGCACCCAACTACGCGATGCCGCTGTCCAAGCTGGCTTACGGCTACGCACGCCTGGCCAGCGGCAGCCGCGACACTGAGTTCGGCGAGAGCTTCGCAGCGCTAGGCAACGCGATGACCGAGCACCCCGACCTGGTCTCAGGCACCGGCCGCAACGACCTCGCCTTCATGCGCGCCGGCCGCGGCGACTGGGTCACCAAGATCGGCGCCGACGGCGTGCAGGTGGTCGGCAGCAAGAGCCGTGGCGAAGCGGTTGCGTTGAAGATTCTCGACGCCAACAAGGTGGCACTGCACGCCGCCACCGTCGAGGTGCTGGACCAGCTCGGCTGGCTGGACGACGCGCAGCGCGAGGAGCTCAAGCCCTGGCGAGCGGCGACGATTGTGAATGCGCGGGGGGTGTTGGTGGGGGGAAGACGGCCGGCTTTCCGGCTGCAAGTGGGTGGCTAGGATTTTTGCGTTTTGGGATTTTTCTAAGGACTGAAGCCGGGGGTTGCCCGGCGGCGACTCACTTTCTCTTGCTTCGCCAAGAGAAAGTAAGCAAAGAGAAGGCGACCCTGGTGCCTGCGTCCCCTTCGCTTCGCTACGGGGCAACCTGCGGTGCTCGGTCCAGGCGGGGTCTGGCTAAACTCGCTTCGCTCAAACAACGCCAGCCCTGATCCGCCTGAACCTCCGCTCCTCGGCGCATTCACAAGGGGTGGAGGCAACAAGACATAAGGCAAATACCGAACTTCCCAAGGACACGCCATGGCGTGTCCTTGTTGTATTGGTTCCCGCTCCCGTATCACCCGTGTGGCTGGGCCGAGCAGCGCAGATGGAGGCGGGATCAGGGCCGCAGTTGTTTGAGCGCAGTGCAACGAAGCGAGTTCTGCGGACCCCCGCCGGAGTCGAGCAGCGCAGGTTGCCCGTAGCGCAGCGAAGGGACCCAGACTTCGGGTCGCCTTTCTTTTGGGAACTTTTCTTTGGCGAAGCAAAGAAAAGTGCCTCGCCCGCCGGGGCGAGTCCCGGCCTCAGGTCTCAGCAAACCCGAGAACCCAAAAAACCAAAAGAATCACCCCACCCCATGACACTTCTTGTACTTCTTCCCACTCCCACAATGACAAAGCTCATTGCGCCCCGGCGTCGCCTCCACCCGCACCGTCTCCACCTTCGGCCCCATGGTCTTCCACAGCTCGCGCAGGTCATACACCGCCCAGATGGCCTCGCCGAAGGCGTTGAGGCGGGCGATGCTGGTGCTGGGTGCGCCGTCTTCGCTCAGCGGTGAGACTTCGGGCGGCGCGCTGTCGTCTTCCGTCATTGCCACCACGGCCTGCAGTGCGCCATCGAGCCACTTGGCGGCATCCTTGTCGCGGGGCGGGGTCCATTCGTCGGGCCAGCTTTCCACCGCAAACATGAAGCCCAGCGCCCAGACCTGGGCGAAGGCGGGCAGCTCCTCGGCTGCAAAGCGCGCCCGTTCTTCGGGTGACATTTCGGCCACTGCGCCACGGATGTCCATGACTTCAGGGTGGTAGCAGCGCTCGTCTTCGAGTGAGTCCACTTCGGCATCGAGTGCGGTGGCGACTTCGTTCCAGCGCTGCTGCCAGAGCGCAAGAAAGCGCTCACGCTGCGCCTCACTGGCGAAAGAGCCGCCCTCGGGGTCTGCCGGCTCGCCTTCTGCGGGTGTGGCCAGCAGCACCGGCAGGTATTCGGCAGGCGCAATCGGGCGGCGTGAGCAAATCACGGCGGCCATGAAGCCTTCGCAGAACTCCCACTGGGGTGTTTCGTCGTAGCGGGTGCGCAGGTCGTCGAGGATGGCGTCCAGCTCGTCGAACTCGGCGGTGTCGAGCACGGCCGTGGGGGTGGGGGTGTAAGAAGGCGTGGTCATGAGGGACAAACGAAGGGTAAAGACAAGGCGCCGGAACAAGGTGCAGGAACAGGGCGCAAAAGGAAAGCACCAAGCGGCGCTCTTATGATGCAAAGTGTATCTGCCGCCCCCCGGCCTGAACAGGAACAAGGAAGCGACCCATCATGCTCCAGCAACTGGATTCCCGATTTCCACTCCGCTACAGCTTCATGGGCCTGTGTGCGTTCGGGGCCCTGCTGGCCCTGTTCAGTGTGGTGGCCTTTGGTGTGGGCTGGCTGGTGCTGCTGGCGTGCCTGTTTCTCGTGGGGGTGGGCGTGCACGACCTGCGCCAGACCCGCCACGCCGTGCTGCGCAACTACCCGGTCATCGGCCACATGCGCTTTCTGTTCGAGTACATCCGGCCGGAGATGCGGCAGTACTTCATTGAAAGCGACAGTGAGGCACTGCCCTTCTCGCGGGCGCAGCGCTCGCTGGTGTACCAGCGTGCCAAGGGTGAGCCCGACAACCGGCCGTTTGGCACGCAGCTGGATGTCGGGCAACAGGGCTACGAGTGGGTCAACCATTCGATGGCTCCGACCCAGCTGACAACTCATGACTTCCGCGTCTGGATTGGCGGTACGCCGGAGCAGCCTTCAGCCTCGGTCGAGCCCTGTACCCAGCCCTACCACGCCAGCGTGTTCAATATCTCGGCGCTGAGCTTCGGCTCGCTGTCGGCCAACGCCATCATGGCGCTGAACAAGGGCGCCATGATGGGCGGCTTTGCACACGACACCGGCGAGGGCTCGATCTCGCAGCACCACCGCGTGCACGGCGGCGATCTGATCTGGGAAATTGGCTCCGGCTATTTCGGTTGCCGGCATGAAGACGGCAGCTTCAACGAGGAGCGCTTTTCCGCAAACGCCAGCGACCCGCAGGTCAAGCTGATTGAACTCAAGCTCAGCCAGGGCGCCAAGCCGGGCCACGGCGGCATTCTGCCGGGGCCGAAGGTGACAGAAGAGATTGCCGCCGCGCGCGGCGTGCCGGTGGGGCAGGACTGCATCTCGCCCTCCAGCCACAGCGCGTTTTCAACGCCGGTGGAGATGATGCATTTCATCGCCAGTCTGCGGCGCCTGTCGGGCGGCAAGCCAACCGGCTTCAAGCTCTGCATCGGCCACCCGTGGGAATGGTTTGCAATTGTCAAGGCCATGCTGGAGACCGGCATCACGCCCGACTTCATCGTGGTCGATGGTGCCGAGGGCGGCACGGGCGCCGCACCGGTGGAGTTCACCGACCATGTGGGCGCGCCCCTGCAGGAAGGCCTGCTGCTGGTGCACAACACGCTGGTCGGTGTGAACCTGCGCAGCCGCGTGTCGATTGGCGCTGCAGGCAAGGTGGTGAGCGCCTTCGACATGGTACGGCTGATGGCGCTGGGCGCCGACTGGTGCAACGCCGGCCGCGGCTTCATGATGGCGCTGGGCTGCATCCAGGCGCAGAGCTGCCACACCGGCAAATGCCCGACGGGGGTGACCACCCAAGACCCGGTTCGCCAGCAGGCGCTGGTGGTGCCCGACAAGGCCGAGCGCGTGCGTAACTTTCACCGCAGCACGCTGCATGCGCTCAAGGAACTGGTGCAGGCGGCGGGCCTCAACCATCCGCAAGAGGTGAGCGCGCACCACATCGTGCGCCGCCTGACCGACACCGAAGTGCGGCTGCTCAGCAACCTCATCATGCAGGTGGAGCCGGGGGCACTGCTCGATTCGCTGGACAAGCTGCCCACCGTGTTCCGCTACTACTGGCCCCTGGCGAGCGCGCACAGCTTCCGGGCCAATGGGGTAGTGGGGGCGGTGGGTGCCGCCATCGGTGCCGCCATCGGTGCGGCCAACGATGCAGCGACCGCCCGCAGCGTGGACATTCCGCTGCCGGTTTAGTGCGCCTGCAGGTCTGCGGCGGCAGGGCTGACCATGGCCGATTGCACCGTCACGCCCAGCGCGAGCAGGCGCTTTTTCATGCACAGCACCGCGCGATCTTTGCTCAGCAAGGGCGCACGGTGCGCCACCGCCAGGTCGATGAACTTCTGGTCGTCGGCGTCACGGCAGGTCACGCGGGCCTTGGTGGCCACCGGCACCAGCCGGGCATGGCGGTCAAAGGCTGCCAGCACATCACCCGCCGCCAAACCATAGAAGGCCAGACGCGGAACGATCTGCGGATAGGCGAGCACCCGTGCCAGCTCTTCGCGCATGGCGGCAGTCGCCAGCCAGTCAGCCTCGCCCGCGACCAGCGCGGCCTTGAGCGGCTGCGCTGCCGCGTCTTTGAACACGAACACATCGAGAACGATGTTGGTGTCCAGAACGATGGCTGTGACGCCTGTCACCCCTGATCTTTCCCGCCAGCAGAAGGAGCAGCAGCCTGCGCAGGCTTGCTGCGCGCCGAGCCGGCCACCATGTCGAAGCGGAACAGCCGGCATTCGATGGGGCCGTTCCACATCGGCACACGGCGCGACTCTTTCAGGCGCATCTTGCCGGGCAGCTTCAGGTCAGGCGTGAGCACATGGGCCGTCCAGCCGGCGTAATGCTTCTTCCAGTGGGTGGCCAATTGCGGAAAGAAGTCCGAGGCTTCTTCGCCCCACGCGTTCTGCGCCTGCTCGCGCCCGGGGTTGGCGGAGCGGTCGCGTGAGGTTTCAAAGGCGGCTTCTTCGCGGGTGTCGCCGCTTTGGCGCGCGTCTTGTGGGTCGCGCATCAGGGGTTGACCGAATTCATCAATCGGCTGGTTGCGATGGTCTGTCATGGCTGGGCGAGCAACGGGGGCTTGCTGCCGCCGCTGGTCACGCCCCTGCACACCGGTGATGCCGGCCACACCCGCCACATCAATCCGCTCGCCGTAGGGCGGGTTGACCAGCATCACGCCAGCAGGCGCAGGCGGCATGCGCTGCAGGGCATCGCCACCGCGCAGTTCCACCGCGTGCGCCACACCGGCACGCTCGGCATTTCGCTCGGCAAAGTCCACCATCCGGAACGACACATCGCTGCCAAAGACCGGCGCCGTGGGCTGGGTGATGGCCGCCTCGGCCTGGTCGAGCAGGCCATCCCACACATGGGCCTGGAAGGGCAGGTATTTCTGGAAGGCAAAGCGGCGGTTGATGCCCGGTGCGATGTGGCAGGCGATCTGCGCCGCTTCAATCACGATGGTGCCGGAGCCGCAGCAGGGGTCATACAGCGGCACGCCTTGGCGGCAGAGTTCGTCCCACCCACTGGCGGCGATCATCGCGGCAGCGAGGGTCTCTTTCAGCGGCGCATCGCCCTTGTCTTCGCGCCAGCCGCGCTTGAAAAGTGGCTCGCCCGAGGTGTCGATGTAGATGGTGACGGTGTCGGTGGTCAGGTGCACATACACCCGCACATCAGGCCAGCGCGTGTCGACATCGGGTCGCACGTCGTACTTGGCGCGAAAGCGGTCGGCAATCGCATCCTTGATCTTGAGCGCTGCGAAGTTGAGGCTGGTGAGCGGGCTGTGCTGCGCGGTGATCTCGACCTTGAAGGTTTGTTTGGGCGTGAACCAGATCTCCCACGCCACATTGGCCGCCGCGTTGTAGAGGTCCTGCTCGCTGCGGTACTGGTTGTGCTGCAACTCGATCAGCACGCGCTGGGCCAGCCGGCTGTGCAGGTTGAGCTGCAGCGCATCGCGCCAAGAAGCCTGCAGCCCCACACCGGCGCGCCAGGCTTTGCCGGCCACACCAGTGATGCGCTGCACTTCGGTGGCCAGCAGGTTTTCAACGCCGGCGGCGCAAGGCAAAAACAGTTGTAGTTGGTTCATAAGTTCACGGTCGTGTCATGCAAGCAGGAGCCGCGGAACCGGCTTTGCCGGGCCGCAGGCGGAGCGGCCCCCGAGGGGCTGACGACCGCGGCTCCAAACCTGCCTGCGCAGGTTTGGACGGGAGGAAGGGCCAACGCCTCTGGCGTGGGCACGTCCAGCGAACGACACGAAGTGCGAGAGCGTGGGGGTCATTTCTACAAGGACTTACGCAAATTGGCGGGCGCCAGACGAAGAGCTTCCCGGTACTTGGCCACGGTGCGTCGCGCGCATTCAATGCCCTGCTCCTTGAGCATTTCGGAAATCTGGTTGTCGCTCAGCGGCTTCTTGGCGCTTTCCGACGACACAAACTGCTTGATGAGCGCGCGCACGGCGGTGCTCGATGCATTGCCACCCGTCTCGGTGCCCAGCGCGGAGCCGAAGAAGTATTTCAGCTCGAAGGTGCCGAAGGGCGTGCTCATGTATTTGGCGGTGGTCACGCGCGAGATGGTGGACTCGTGCAGGCCCAGCTCATCGGCAATCTCGCGCAGTACCAGCGGTCGCATGGCCAGCTCGCCGTGGGTGAAGAAATTCTTCTGGCGCTCAACGATGGCACTGCTGACGCGCAGGATGGTGTCAAAGCGCTGCTGGATGTTCTTGATGAACCAGCGCGCCTCCTGCAGCCGCTGCTGCAGCGCCGCGCCGCCCTGCCCTGCACCCTTACCACTCTGCTTGAGCGCATTGGCATAGATGTCGTGCACGCGCAGGCGCGGCATCACGTCGCTGTTGAGCGACACCTTGAAGCCGCGGCCGGCCTTGACGACGATGACATCCGGCACGATGACATTGCGCTCGACGTTGGCAAAGCGTCTGCCCGGCTTCGGGTCGAGCCGACCGATGACCGCAATAGCACCCTTGACCACCGCCTCGGGACATCCGCACAGCTGCGCCAGACGCTTCACATCGCGCTTGGCCAGCAGCTCCATCGGCTGCTTGCAGATGGCCATGGCGGCGCGGGTTTCCTCCGAGTTCTTGCAATCCAGCAACTGCAGCTCCAGGCATTCGGCCAGATTGCGCGCACCGACACCGGCAGGCTCCATGTGATGCAGCAGCTTGAGCGCCACCGCAAAGTGCTGCTCCAGCTCTTCGGTCTGCTCCAGGTCACCACCGGCCAGCCCGACGGCCAGCGAGGCCAGGCTGTCCTCAAGGTAGCCATCGTCGTTCAGCGATTCGATCAGGAAATGCAGTGCCGCCTTGTCTTCTGGCGACAGGCGCAGCCCGAGCGACTGGCGGTGCAGATGGTCCTGCAACGACTCGTGTGCCCCGACCAGATCGGACGCTTCGGTGTCGCTGTCATCGACATTGTTTTTGCGCGCCGGCGCATCGCTGCCCCACTCGCTGTCGTCAGGCGCGGTCTCGACGCTGCCATCGCCATCCCAGCTGTCCTCCAGTTTGGGCTCGGCACTGGGTTCTGCGTCGCTGGCCGTCGTGGTGCCAACATCATCGGCCCCGGACGCAGGGGCCTCAGCCACCGCAGCTTCAAACTCGCGGCTGTCCTGGCTGACCGGCGTGTTGACATGCTCCAGCCCGAACTCCTCGCGCACCGCGGTTTCCTCGGCCACTTCCAGAAACGGGTTTTCGTCGAGCATCTGCTCGACCTCCTGGCTCAGCTCCAGCGTCGACAACTGCAGCAGGCGAATCGACTGCTGCAGTTGCGGCGTCAGCGCCAGATGCTGCGAGACGCGTAAAGAAAGACCCTGCTTCATGACATCCCTACGCGCGCGATAAAGCGGGTTGGGAAGAATCAGGCCAGCGGGGGCCGCGCAACAGGCTTTGCCGGGGCGCAGCCGCCGCACCCTGCAGGGGGGAGGGAGCTACACGGAGTGAGCGACAACGGGGGGGAGTCTCAAGCGCAGCGAAGGGCCGCCCCGAGCAAGCGACGGCCCCCTCGGGGGGCAGGGAGTTACACGAAGTGAACGACCGTGGGGGCACCATGATCACATTTTGAAGTGCTCACCGAGATAAACACGGCGCACATCGGCGTTATTGACAATCTCGGACGGTGTGCCGTTGGCCAGCACATGACCGTCGCTGATGATGTAGGCGTGGTCGCAGATGCCCAGCGTCTCGCGCACGTTGTGGTCGGTGATCAGCACGCCAATGCCGCGCTGCTTGAGGAAGCCGATGATGCGCTGGATCTCGATCACGGCAATCGGGTCGATGCCGGCGAAGGGCTCGTCCAGCAGGATGAAGCGCGGCTGTGTGGCCAGCGCCCGCGCAATTTCAACCCGGCGCCGTTCACCGCCCGAGAGCGACAGTGCCGACGAGTCGCGCAGATGGTCGACCCGCAGGTCCTTGAGCAGGGTGTCGAGGCGGCGTTCGAGTTCGGCAGCGCTCAGCGGCTTGCCGGCTTCGTCGACCTGCAGTTCCAGTACAGCGCGGACGTTTTCGTCGACGGTGAGCTTGCGGAAAATCGAAGCCTCCTGCGGCAGATAGCTCAGACCCAGCCGCGCCCGCAGATGGATGGGCATGTGCTCGACCGACTGGCCGTCGATGGAAATCTGCCCCGCATCGGCACGCACCAGCCCGACGATCATGTAAAACGAGGTGGTCTTGCCGGCGCCGTTGGGGCCGAGTAGACCGACCACTTCGCCTTTCTCCACAGACACCGACACATCGCGCACCACCATGCGGCTGCCATAGGATTTTTGCAGGCCTTCGGCCACCAGCCGGCTCACAGGCCCGGCACCCTCACCAGTCAGCGCACCAGTCATGGCGCTTGATGAGTCAGTCACCACATCGGTCATCGGCAAAGGTTCTTTCGGTTGGGGGGTCACTGTCCGAGCGTGGGGCTGGGACGAAGCGCGGGGGCCGGTCCGTCCACGGGTGGCGCCACAGGGGCAGAGACGGCGCTGCGCGGGGTCAGCATGGCGCGGATGCGGCCTGTGGGGTTGGACGCGGTGCGGTTCTCGGCGCCGCCGTCGACGGTGAACACGTCGGTGTTGTTGTTGTAGACGATCAGCGAGCCGGTGGTCTCGTCGACCAGGGTGGCGCCGTTGTAGCGTCGCACCACAGCGCGCTTGATGAATTTCACCAGGTCGGCGCGGCTGTCGTACTCGATGCGCTCGCCCTCGCCTTCGATGTATTCGTCTACCCCGTCGCGCTTCTTGCGGTAGAAGGCCAGCTTGCCGGGCGCGGCGATGGACACCGCCTGCTGGTAGCCCTCCGGGTCCTGCGCCACGTCGACCCGGTCGCCGCGCACAATCGTGGTGCCCTTGGTGATCACCACATTGCCGGTGAACACGCTGGTTTGTTTCAAATCGTCATAGCGCAGCGCGTCGGCTTCTGCGTTCATGGGCTTGTCGCGGTCGGCTTTTTCAGCAAAAACCGGAAACACCGCTCCCAACATCAGCACGCCTGCAAGCACGAGGCGCGGCAGGGGAAATCTTGTAAGGCACGAATCTTGCTGTCGGGTCATGCGTCCCATTGTAGCGAGGCCACATGGCTGTGGCACCGCGCAGCCACCCAGCGGTGGGGTATTTATCTGGTCTGGCCCACCTCAGTGGCCCAGATTTCAGCTGCCCAGGTAGGTACCGCCGTTGACGTGCAGCACCTGCCCAGTCACAAAGCGGGCCTCCATGCCGGCCAGCCAGGCTACCGATGCGGCCACTTCGTCAGCGGTGCCGCGCCGTCCCAGCAGGGGCTGGTGTTTGGCATGGTGTGCGGGCACGGCGTGCGAGCTGCTGCTGCGCCGCACGGTGTCGATCATGCCTGGGGACACGCAATTGACCGTCACGCCGCGCGGCGACAGGTCGTGCGCCAGCGCCCGTGTCAGCCCGACCAGCCCGGCCTTGGCCGTGACCACATGCACCCGGTCGGCTGCACCGGTGTGTGCGGTCAAGCCACCCACATTGACGATGGCGCCCGCCGGTGATTCCACCAGCAGGGGTAGCGCGGCCTGAGAACAGAAAAAGGCGCCGTCCAGCACCACCGCGAGCGTGGTGTGCCAATCGGATTCGGTGACGTCGGCCAGCGGAGCCTCATGCCGGATGGCGGCGTTGTTGACCAGCACATCCAGCCGGCCCCAGTGAGCCTTGACCTGTTCCACCATGGCCTGCACTGCCGTGCGGCTGGTGACATCGGCCATGCACAGCATCGCGGGCACACCGAGGGCGGTCAACTCATCAACCACCGCCTGGCCTTCGGCCTGTGAGCTGCGCACATTCACGGCTACCGCCAGACCCGCGCGGCCGAGGTGCAGCGCAATCGCGCGACCAATGTTGCGGCCGGCCCCTGTGACCAGCGCGACCCGTTTTTCCTGCATGAGATTCTCTTTCTTTGCGCCGTTTCAGGCGGTGGCAGCGGGCAAGGCCAGCAATGACAGATCGACCCGGGGCGCATCGAAGGTCTGGCGCAGCATGGCCAGCATGGCCTGGGCCTGCGGTGCCTCCACGCCGCCGTGGCGGCAGTTGGCAAAAAACTTCTGTTCCAGATCAGCGGCGCTCAGCGGGTGATCGGCACCGCCCTTGAAGAAGCCCTGCCGCGCCTCCTTCACCTGGCCATCCTGCAGGGTCACGCGGACGTGGCCGGTGAACTGTTTGGGATAGGGGTTGTTCGGGTCCACCATGTAGCTGATCTTGCCGGCGAGTGCGCGCAGGTCAGCACGCTGAACCATGGCTTCGGTGTATTCGCTGAGCCCCGCGTCGTCGAGCAGCAGCCCGGCCGCAATCGCATAGGGCACGCTGAACTTGGCCGCATACGCATTCGGTGGCGACTGCTTGAGCGCCAGCGGCTCCCACAGCCGGTGCACGATGCCTTCGGCAGTCTCGCACTCGATCTTCACGATCTGCGACAGGTCCAGCCCATCGCGACGCAGCGCGCGTGCGCAGTCGATGTAGGGGTGGGCCATGGTGCCGCAGGCATAGGGCTTAAAGGCAATCGTGGTCCAGATCCAGTTTTTGCCAAATCCGTCCAGCATGGCCTCGAAGTTGCCATCGGTGGTGTTGGCAAAGCCATGGAAAAGGCCGTGCGAACCTTCAAATACCGTGGCCGGCCCCTTGAAACCGGCTTGCGCCAGACGCACCGCGCGGTAACCCGACTGCGCTGCCCAGCCTGGGTGCATGCGCTTGGTCCAGGCGCCGTCGGCCAGGTATTCGATGACGCCGGAGGCCATGCTGCCCGCAATGCCAAAGGCGTTGACGAGTTGCTCCTCGGTGAGGCGCAACGCGGCGCCCACACCCGCCACGGCGCCCATCACGCCAAAAATGGCGGTCGGATGAAAACCGGCCTTGTGCACCTTGGTCGGCGCGACCGCACACAGGCGGCACATCACCTCGACACCGATGGCGAGACCCCGCAAGGTGTCGGCACCGCTGAGCTGGTGGCGCTGCGCGGCAGCCAGCATGGCCGGCACCATCACCACACCGGCGTGCACCGGACCGCCCTCGTAGGTGTCGTCAAAGTCCTCGCCGTGGGCGGCGATGCCGTTGACGAAAGACGCCGCCTCGACGCCAAAGCCCTGGTTGAATCCGATGACGGTGCACGGCCCATCCTGTTCGACCGAGGCCAATGCGGCCTGCACATAAGACTCCGAACGTGCGGCCAGGCAGATGCCGGTAATGTCCATCAGCAGCCGGTCGCCGGTGGCGCGCGCTGCGGCGCCAGATTGGGGTTCAGCGCTGCAGATGCCTTTGGCCAAGCGTTGCGAGACAGTGAGGGAATCAACTTGCGGGCCACTCATGGCTTCTTGCCTTTCGACGCTGAAAACTCTTTCCAGCCGGTGTAAGCGGTCAGAGCGAATGCCGTGATCAACAGACCCAGCGAGACCTTGTCGGTCAGGAAAATGCTGTGCTCGCCACCCGAGATCAGCAGGCTGCGGCGGTAGTTGGACTCCACCAGATAACCCAGCACCAGGCCCAGCACCAGCGGCAACACCGGCAGGCGGAGCAACCGCATGCCATAGCCCAGCACGCCCACCGCCAGGACAATACCCACCTCAAAAATGCTTTGGTGAATCGCGTACACGCCGGACATCACCAGCGCCAGGATGAAGGCGATCAAATAGGGCTTGGGGCGGTTCACCAGCCAGATGCAGGGCGAGAGGATCACCAGCCCGATCAGCAGCATCGCGATGTTGGCAAACAGCAGCCCGCCATACAGCCCCCACACCACCTCGGGTGCTTTTTCAAACAGCATGGGCCCGGGTTGCAGGCCGTGAATCAGGAAACCGCCGAGCAAAATGGCTGCGGAGTTGGAACCGGGGATGCCCAGGCTGAGCAGCGGCACCAGTGCAGTGGCAGTGACCACGTTGTTCGCAGACTCGGGCGCAGCAATGCCTTCGGGCGAGCCATGACCGAATTCCTCGGGTTTTTTGGACCAGCGCTTGGCCTCCGAGTACGCCATGAAGGCTGCCACCGTACCGCCCGCGCCGGGCGTCACACCTTCAAAGGTACCAATTGCGGCACCAATCGCCTGCGGCTTGAACAGGCGCTTGCTCATGGCCCAGTTCGGAAGCTTTAGCCTGGCTTCGGATTTGCTCGCCTTGGCCCAGGCGGGCTCGCCAATCTGCACCAGCATTTCGGTCACGGCAAACAGGCCGACCATGATCAGGATGGGCTTGATGCCGCCCAGCAGATCGGCCGACCCGAACGTGAAACGTGGCACGCCCGACACCGGGTCGCTGCCGATGAAGGCAATCATCAGGCCGATGCAGGCGGTGATCAGACCGCGTAACAGCGAACCACCCGACAAGCCGGCAATCACCGACAGGCCGAGGATTCCGAGCGAGAAATAGGCAGCAGGTGTGAATGCCAGCGCGACCTTGGCGAGGCTCTCCGTTGCCAGCACCAGCACCAGCAGACCAAACAGCCCGCCCCACATGCCCGACATCAAGGAAATACCCAGCGCCTCTCCAGCCCGGCCCTGACGCGCCATTTCGTAGCCGTCAATCACCGTGGCCGAGGCCGAATTGGTGCCCGGCGTTCGAATCAGGATAGCCGGTATGGAGCCGCCGTATTCAGCGCCCACATACACACTGGCCAGCAGCACGATGGCGATTGTCGGGTCCATGCCAACGGTGAATGGCAGCAACAACGCCATCGCAATCGATGGAGAGATACCGGGAAGCGCGCCGCCCAGAATGCCCCACAGCACACCGGCGAAAGCCGCCACCACCACCCACAGCGAAGCCAGGTTGGTGAGAGAGTCGATAAAGCCAGTCATTGTTCAGAACCCCAACCAGGCGAGCCACACGCCGGTGGGCATGCCAACCTTCAGCGCAAAAGAAAAAAGGAACCACAGCACCAGCGCACCACCGACTGCCGTCAACCACAGGGTGCGGGCGCCGCGGGCGCCGCCCAGCCAGGCCGCAGACACCAGCAACAGGATCACCGCCGGAAGGTAACCGCCGAACGGCAGGAACACCATGTAAGCCACCAGAATCAGCAACAGACCAGCCGCCAGCAGGTGGGCCTTGCGCCTGGATTCCGCTGGTTCACTGGCTGTGTCATTGGGCGATTCAGGCGCATCAGGCGCCTTGTCGGCAGCGACTGCAGCCGGCTTGCGCTGGATGAAGGTTTTCGCCATCAGCGCCAGCGAGGCCAGAAACATCAGGGCGCCGACGCCGACGGGCACACCAGAGGCGCCGACCGCGTCTGCCAGCATGCTGTCTTCAATGGTCCGCGCCTGCCAGATGTACAAGGTCGACACGACCATCCCGAGCGCACCAGCAATGCGCTCGCCGGAGCTTTCGGTCATTTGATGATGCCGAGTTCTTTGAAGGACAAGGTGGTTTCAGCGGCCACATCAGCAGTGAAGCGGCGAGCGGCTTCGCGGCCCAGCACCATGGGCGTCAGGTGCTCTTTGGTGTATTCAGCCTTGTAGGCGGGCAGGGCCAGCACTTTCTTGACGGCATCTTCCCAGGCCTTGGCCACGTTGTCAGGCATGCCCTTGGGTGCTGCGAGGCCACGGAATTTGCGCACCACCACATTGAGGCCCTGCTCCTTGGCGGTGGGCAGTTGCGGCAGGCTTTCGATGCGGGTCTCGGACAGCGTGGCCAGCAGGCGGATCTTGCCGGCTTCGAGCTGGCCCTGGATTTCCTGCATCTCGCCGACGCCGATGTCGTAGGTGCCATTGAGCACGCCGATCATCTGGTCACCACCGCCTTCGTGACTGATGATGGGCACCTTCACGCCACCGGCTCGCGCCAGCTTTTCCATCGCGATGCGCTCCAGCGACGCCGGGTTGGAAGCACCCCAGCGCGATTTGCCCGGGTTGGCCTTGGCATGCGCCACCACATCGGCGAGCGTCTTGAAGGGAGAATCGGCGCGGGTGAAGATGACTTCGGGGTCGATGAAGATGATGACGACCGGGTCCAAGCCGTCGTAGCCGACCTGCGGCTTGGACAGCAGCGTGGTCTGGATGTAGGTCGGCGTGGTGCCGTAAAGGATGGAGCCATCGGCCGGCCCTTTGGCCACATGCGCCACCGCCGTCGCACCGCTGCCGCCGCGAATGTTCTCGACGGCAAAGCTGGTCTTCATCACGCCGCCCAGATGCTTGGTCAAGGCACGCAGGAACACGTCCGTTCCGCCGCCCGGGCTGGAATGCGTGACCAGGGTCACACGGTTGACCGGGTAGTCGGCTTGCGCCAATGCGGTGGTACTGGCGCACAAGGCGAGCAGGCCGGACGCCAGCAGCGTTTTGATCATCATGGGTTTGTCTCCGTCTTGGTTGTATCGTTTCGCGCAGCCTCGCCGGACGATCCCGGTGGCTGCAGGCCATTGCACACCCGCAAGGGTTTCGCGTCAACGGCGGAACGGCCCGGCTTTGTCTGCGCCAGAAAGCCTGTTCCACCAGCCAGACTGGCGCTGGAACAGAGCCGCCTGGGGTGCGAAGGCGTCAAAAAATTATAACGACGACCCCTCAACTGTCAACAGTTTACTTTTCACTGACACGTGAGCGATTTCGCGTCCGGCCCTGGGCCGCAATCAACAGATCAGTGGGTTTCGACCGAGCTCGCCAGCCGCGTCCAGCCGCGCGCCACATGCAGCGACAGCAGCCGTTCAGCCTCAGCCGCATCGCGGCGCTCCAGCGCGTCAAGGATCTGGCGGTGTTCCTGGTTGGAGGTCTTCAGGCTGCCCTGATGCACCAGCCCCCGGCGGCGGAACAAGTGGGTGCGGTTGACGATGGACAGGTAGAGATCGGCCAGCGTCTGGTTGCTGGCGATTTTGACGAGCAGATCATGGAACTCGAGGTTGAGCGCGTAGTAGCGCGACATGTTTTCGGCCTGGGCGGCATCCTCCATGGCGGACACCAGTGCACGCACATCGGCAAGCGCCGCATCCGTCGCGCGTTCTGCAGCGAGGCGACCGATCAACCCAGACAGGGCGCCGCGCACTTCATACAGTTCGCGCGCGTCGTCCAGCGTGATCTCGCGCACAAACACGCCCTGGTTCACCACGCTGGCCAGCAAACCCGCCTCTTCCAGACTGCGGCAGGCCTCGCGCACCGGACCCCGGCTCACGCCGAGGCGGATGGCCAATTCGCTCTCGTTGATGCGGACACCCGCCGACAGCTCACCCGAGGCAATCAGGGTGGCAATTTCCTCGCGCACGATGGTCGTCAGCGTGCGCGAACGTCGCTGCTGGATCTGCTCCAGCGCGGACGACGAGGTGGGGGTGGACGGGGATTTGCTCATGCGGGCGGCGATTCTACGCCCAGGCGTTCCGCGCCCTCACGGCAACCCGATGGACCGGTCAGGAGGTCTTGCCGCGGGACTGGCCGATCAGATAGTCGGTCACCTGCAGGGCGCGACCCATGTGCTGAGCCAGATTGCCCGAGGTGAAGTAGCGGCCGGCCACACCGATCGAAGGCACGCCATCGACCTGGTAAAAATCCTGCAGCTGGGTGGCCTTGCGCACCTTGCTGCTGACCGAGAACGAGTTGTACAGCTCGGTGAACTGGGCCCGGGCAATGCCCTGCTTTTCGGCCCAGCCGGCGATCAGGTCAAAGGTGTTGAGCGGCTGCTTCTCGACATGGATCGCGTAGAACACTTTCTTCTGCAACTCGTCGACCTTGCCCAGACTCTCCAGCACGTAGTAGAGGCGCTGCTGGGGCTCGAAGTCGGGGCGGAAAGACACGGGTGCGCGACGGAACGACACATCCTTGGGCAGTCGTTTGACCCAGACTTCCAGCTGCGGCTCGAACGCGTTGCAGTGCGGGCAGCTGTACCAGAAAAATTCCACCACCTCGATCTGCCCGGCACCAGCCTCGGTCGGCGCCCGCTTGTCCAGCGCCAGAAAATCCTTGCCTTCCTTGAAGGCCGTTTGTGCCAGCACCGTCTGCGGCACGCCAGCGCCCAGAGCCACAGCGGCGGCCGAAGCGGCCGAAAGCGAAAACGCACGTCGTTGCATTGAATCTCTCTCCTGAAAATACGGAAATCACTGCGGCAGATCTGCCACCATGCCCTGTTGGTGCCGCAGCACCGGCAAAAGTTCAGTTCACCGGGTGCCCGCCCGCGAAGGTGGCGTCAGCGCTGCACTCGCACCAGCGCAGTCTCGATGGAGTTGTTGTCCAGCCGCTCCTTGGCCTTGTCGGCGTCTTCCTTGCGGTCAAACGGCCCCAACCGGACGCGGTACACCGTGCGCCCGGACTGCTCGCGCTCGGTCACCTTGGCCTGCATGCCCAACAGCGACAGCTTGACGCGCTGGGCTTCGGCGTCCTCCGGTGTGCGGAATGCACCGGCCTGAACAAAATAGCTGAAGGGGTCCACGGTGGCGCTGCCAGCTGGCGCGCCGCCCGGGCCCACCGCTTCCGACTTGGCCTTGGCCAGATCGCCCAGAGGATCGTTCGACGCCGGCGGTTTGGCCGTCTTGGCCGGCGCCTCGACCGTGGCCGGAGGCCCCGGCGGCACCACTGGTGCATTGGCATCGGTCACCTCGCCAGAGGCCGAAGGCGTGGACGGCTTGGCCGGGGTCTTGCCCGCCAATGGCGCGTTGGGGTTCCAGTCCTTGTTCTTGCGTGCTTCGGCAGCATCGCTGTCAGGGCTGCGCGACTGGCTCTTGTTCATGAAAGGCACCGGCACCTTGGTGATGTACACCGCCACGGCCAACGCCGCACCGAGCCCGATCAGCGCACCAATAATCAAACCCAGTAGGGTTCCGCCTCGTTGTTTTTTCATACCACGCCCAACTTCGTTGCCGTCTCCGGAATGCCTGAATGCTATCGCCGCCATCATGTGGCCATCACATCTTGCGCGGGGCGCTCACGCCCAGCACTGCCAGACCATTGTGCAACACCTGCGCGGTCGCGGCGACCAGCGCCAGCCGGGCCCGCTTGACGTCTTCTTCCTCGACCAGAATGCGCTCGGCGTCGTAGTAGCTGTGGTAGCAGGCTGCCAGCTCGCGCAGGTAAAACGCCACGTCGTGCGGCGCAAAGCCCTGCGCGGCGCCGGTCAGCATCTCGGGGTATTTGGCAAGCAATAGCATCAGTGCCTGGGCCTGCGGGCTGGTCAGCGGAGACAGGTCGGCTGACTTCAGGCTGGCCTCATCACCGCCCTGCGAGGCCCAGGTGGTGAGGATGGAGCAGATGCGGGCATGCGCGTACTGCACGTAGTACACCGGGTTCTCGTTGTTCTTGGCAAGCGCTAGGTCAATGTCGAAGATGTATTCAGTGTCCGGTTTGCGGCTGAGCAGGAAAAAGCGCACTGCATCCGCGCTGGTCCACTCGATCAGGTCGCGCAGCGTCACATAACTGCCGGCACGCTTGGAAATCTTGACCTCTTCACTGTTGCGCACCACACGCACCATGGTGTGCAGCACGTAGTCGGGGTAGCCGGCAGGCACGCCTTCGCCAGCGGCCTGCAAACCGGCACGCACGCGGGCGATGGTGCCATGGTGGTCCATGCCCTGAATGTTGACGGCCTTGGCAAAGCCGCGCTCCCACTTGGCGAGGTGGTAAGCCACATCCGGCACGAAGTAGGTGTAGCTGCCGTCGCTCTTTTTCATCACGCGGTCTTTGTCGTCGCCGTAGTCGGTGGACTTGAGCCAGAGCGCACCGTCCTGCTCGTAAGTCTTACCCGCCTCTTTCAGTTTGGCCACAGCAGCGTCAACGCGGCCGGAGCTGTAGAGGCTGGATTCGAGGTAGTAGTTGTCAAAGCGGACGGAGAAGGCCTTGAGGTCCAGGTCCTGCTCATGGCGCAGATAGGCCACCGCGAACTGGCGGATGCTGTCGATGTCTTCCACATCACCCGATGCGGTGAACTCGCGGTCATCCGACTTGACAGTCTTTTTGGCGAGGAAGTCCGCCGCGATGTCAGCGATGTAATCACCGTTGTAGGCCGGCTCGGGCCAACCGGCGTCGCCGGGCTTCAGGCCCTTGGCCCGCGCCTGGGTGCTGTTGGCCAGCGTCTGGATCTGCACGCCCGCATCGTTGTAATAGAACTCGCGCCAGACCTTGGCACCCTGCGTGGCAAACAGGTTGCAGATGGCGTCTCCCAGCGCCGCCTGACGACCATGGCCCACGTGCAGTGGCCCAGTCGGGTTGGCCGAGACGAACTCGACAATCATCTTGCGGTCGCCATCGGCGGGCTGCTCGCCGTAGCACGGCCCGGCAGCCAGCACCTCGCGTACCGTCTCCTGTTTGGCGGCTGGCTTGAGGCGGATGTTGATGAAGCCGGGACCGGCAATTTCCACCGCGTCCACCCAGCGTTCAAAAGCAGGCGCCTGGCGCAGCAGCGCGCACAGGGCTTCTGCCGTCTGGCGCGGATTCTGCTTCAAGGGCTTGGCCAGCTGCATCGCGGCCGTGCAGGCGAGGTCGCCATGGGCGGCGACTTTCGGGGATTCAAAGGCGGCGCGGGCGCCAGCGCCCGGCGAGAGTTCTTCCAGTGCCGCCGCGAGCGCGGTCAGCAGGTCTTTTTTGATCGAGAGCATCGCCTGATTTTACGGTTAAGCCATTGGTGACCCGACCTTTGGCAAGGGATGGCTTGCAGCCGCACCCGTCATCGCATTTGCCGCGCGGGGCGTTATGTGCTGGAATCCCAAGTGGAATTCAATTCCGAACCACAACCCCCGAGGAGCCACCATGAAGAAGTCACTTTCACTGATCGCTATTGGTTTTGCCGTGTCCATGACCTTCGCTCCACTGACGCACGCGGCAGACGCGCCCGCCAAGACGGCACAGCAGAACAAGATGACCACCTGCAACAAGAGCGCCGAGGGCAAGAAAGGGGACGAGCGAAAAGCCTTCATGAAGGAGTGCCTGAGCGCCAAGGACGACACCCCGACCACCCAGCAAGGCAAGATGAAAGTCTGCGCCGCTGAAGGCAAAGGCAAGAAGGGCGACGAGTACAAAGCCTTCATGAAAGAGTGCCTCAGCAAGAAGGCTTGAGGTCACGCAGCCCAGCGTAGTCCGCTGGCTGCTCTTTTCCTTTCCGCCTGTGCGGGGACGTCTCAGCCGCGCAGGCTGGCCAGGTCGTCCACCAGCGCCTGCGCCGAGTGGTAGCGCTGCTCCGGGTCCTTGGCCATCAGCTTGTTGACGATGGGCTGTAGCGCTGCGTGGGCCGGCGGCAAGGCGGGCGTGTCGGCATGCAGGTGGCGAGCCAGCAGCAGCTCCAGCGATTCGGCCACGAACGGCCGTCGGTTGGCCAGCATCTCGAAGAACATCACGCCCAGGCTGTAGAGGTCTGACTGCGCCGTCACGTCCTTGCCGGTGACCTGCTCCGGGCTCATGTAATAAGGCGTGCCGACCACATCGCCATGGCGGGTCTGGGTGAAGCCGAGGTTCTGCGTCTGCAGCATCGACTTGGCAATGCCGAAGTCGGCCAGCGCCGCACTGCCGTCGGCGCGCAGCATCACGTTTTCGGGTTTCACGTCGCGGTGCACGATGCCGTTCTCGTGGATGGCCGAGAGGGCTTGGGCGATCTCGCTGACAAGCGTCACGGCCTGCGCCTGCGTCATGTCGGGGCCGAACAGGTTGCGCAGGTCGCCGCGCTCGAAATACTCCATCGCGATGTAGGCGTGCTCGTCGGTGAAACCCTGGTCGTAGATGCGGATGACGTGCGGGTGGTCAATCTTGCTGAGCAGCGCGTACTCCTGGATGAAGCGCACCAGATGCTCGGAGGCCTCCTTGCCACGCGAGTCCAGCACCTTGAGCACCACCGGCAGACCATCGGACTCGCGCTCGCTGAGGTACACCTCGGTCATGCCGCCGGCGCCGATCTTGCGCGTGATGCGGTAGCCCTTGAGGCGAACCGGCTCGTCGTTGGCATCAAAGCGAATGGCCTTGAGCGCGGAGAGCTTGGCGTCCAGCGCACCCTTCACCGCCCGCGCGGTGATGTCGGAGTTGGCGCGCACCGCCTCGCTGATATCGTCGGCGCGCTCGGTCAGACTGGCCATGCCGTGGATCTTGTCGTCCATGCTGGTGACCAGTCCGGTGACTTCGGCCACCTCCACCGCCAGGTTCTTGCCCGGCACCACCAGTGAGGTGCGAACCCCCGTCTGGATGCCTTCGCCCGCACGGTCCAGCGTCTCGGTGCTGGCCATCACGGTCCAGCCGGTTTCTTCGGTGGCGCTTTCCAGTCGCGACGCGAGGGTGACGGTTTCGCCCACCGGCGTCAGCTCCTTGCTCTGGTGCGTGCCCAGCCGGCACAGCGTGACCGGCCCGCTGTGGATGCCCACACCCACCGCAAAGGGCGGCAGGCCCCGCGTGCCATAACGCTGGTCAAGCCAGTGCCGGAACTCATGGGTGGCCAGCACCATCGCCAGCGCCGCCGACACGGCGCGGCGCGAGGCCTGCAGTGGCGAACCGGTAGCGGTGTCGGAGAACACCGCCATCAGCCCGTCACCAATGAATTTCAGGTGGCTGCCGCTGTTCTTCAGCACCGGCTCGGACACCCGCTCGAAATACTCGGTGAGCAGTTCAGACACTTCGCTGCCGTTGAGCTTCTCGGCCAGCGAGGTGAAATTGCGGATGCTGGCCACCAGCACCGTGGCATCTGCCAGGGTTTCGGTTTCGGCCGAGGTCGGTATGTCCACCTGCACCTTGGTCGGCCTGCCGCCGCTGATGCTGGTGGCAAAGGCGGCACGCAGCCGCTGCTCGCCGGCTGCCAGTTCCGAATCGATGGCGCCACGCACCCGTGCCTGTTTTTTCAGTTGCGCATGCACCGCATCAAGCAACTCGGCACGGCTGAACGGTTTCGACAGGTAGTCGTCTGCGCCCGAAGTCATGCCGCGGCGCATGCTCTCGCGATCGTCCAGCGCCGTGAGCAGCATGAAGGGAATGTTGGCAATCGCCGGATCGGCGCGCAGCGCCGCCAGCAGTTCAAAGCCGTTCAGCCCAGGCATGCCGACATCGGAGATCACCAGGTCCGGCTGCAGCGCCAGCACCTGCTCCAGCCCCGTGCTGCCGTCGGGTGCAGCGGCGGTGTCGAAGCCCTCCAGTTTCAGCAGGCGAACGATGTTGCTGCGGATGGCGTCGTCGTCTTCAACGATCAGGATCAGGGCCATGGCGCAGTCTGCTCCTTGCTTCGCTCGTTTGTCTGGCGTGCTGGCTCAGCCGCCATGCTCCAGCGTGAAGCCGGCGTTGCGGTCCTGCCCCAGCAAGGTCACCATCTGCGGCAGCGCCGCCTGCAGCTCGCCTTTCAGCGTGTGCGGCGGGTTGATCACAAACATGCCACTGGCCGGCAGACCGGGCCGGACGACTTCGCCCGTTTCGTCGGTGGTCAGCTTGCTGGATTTCACTGTCAGTGCCGCATTGAGCCAGGCCCGCCCGGCCTTGACGGCCAGGGTTTTCAGCTTGCGCGGCAGGTCGTGCGCCTCGGGGCGCGGAATGATGGGGTACCAAACCACATAGGTGCCGGTGGCAAAGCGCTTGACGGCATCGGCCATGCAGGCCGCCAAGCGGGCGTAGTCGCTCTTGATCTCGTAGCTCGGGTCGCACAGCACCATGGCGCGGCGGGCGGGCGGCGGCAAAAAGGTCTTGAGCACCTCAAAGCCGTCTTCCCGGGCCACCGCCACCTGCCGGCCCACGCCCAGCTGCTCGATGTTGCCGGCCAGCGACTTGAAATCGGTCGGGTGCAGCTCGAACAACTTGAGCTTGTCGCGGCCGCTCAGGAACTGCTGCTCAATAAAGGGCGATCCGGGGTAAATCTTCAGATGGGCCAGCAAGCCGGTTTCGGCAAACTGCGGGTTCAGCTTGCGCAGCACCTCGGCGTAATCCTGCAGCGCCGGCGCCCACTGGCTAGTGTCGACCGGCTGGGGGGCGGCGTCTGCGACTGGCGCCAGCTTCTTTGCCGCAGCGGGTGCTTTCCCCGGCTTGGCGGGTGGCGTCAGCGGGGCTGAAAACAGCCGGAACACGCCTTCCTGGGCCTCGCCGCTGGTTTCCGTGTAATCGCCGTCCAGCCGGTACAGCCCCGCTCCGGCGTGGGTGTCAATCACCGTCAGCGCCGTGTCTTTCAGGGTCAGGTATTTCATCAACGCAATCAGCGTCGTGTGCTTGAGCACGTCGGCATGGTTGCCGGCGTGGAAGGCATGGCGGTAGGAAAACATGGGGCTATCCTACCTGCTTGCCACTGACAAAATGCCTCCGGGCACCGCCATATTGACGCAAGTCCTTGATTTTTCATATAATCTATGGCTCTGCAGCGCCAAGTGGTTCCGCGGCAGAGGAAGGTGCGCGCATCAAAGCACTCGCCGGATTGACTGCCTAAGAGGTTCTCAACAGAAGAACACCGACCGCAGAAAAGAACCCGACAAACCATTTTTCGGAAGAAAACTCATGAAAACGTTCAGCGCCAAACCCGCTGACGTGACGCACGAGTGGTTTGTGATTGACGCGACCGACAAGGTCCTCGGACGAGTAGCCAGCGAAGTTGCTCTCCGTTTGCGCGGCAAACACAAGGCCATTTACACGCCTCACGTCGATACCGGTGACTTCATCGTCATCATCAATGCAGCCCAGTTGCGTGTCACCGGCGCCAAGTCGCTGGACAAGATGTACTACCGCCATTCCGGTTACCCCGGCGGTATCACAGCCACCAACTTCCGCGACATGCAAGCCAAGCACCCCGGCCGCGCTTTGGAAAAAGCCGTCAAGGGCATGCTGCCCAAGGGCCCGCTCGGCTACGCCATGATCAAGAAACTCAAGGTGTACGGTGGTGCAGAGCACCCGCATACCGCCCAACAGCCCAAAGTGCTGGACATCTAAGGAGCTATTGATGATTGGTGAATGGAACAATGGCACCGGCCGTCGCAAATCCAGCGTCGCCCGCGTGTTCATCAAAAAAGGCACTGGCAAGATCACGATCAATGACCGTGACATCCAGGTGTTCTTCGGTCGCGAGACCTCGATCATGATCTGCCGCCAGCCCCTGTTTCTGACGAACCACGTCGAGACGTTTGACATCATGGTCAACGTCCACGGCGGCGGCGAGTCCGGCCAGGCCGGTGCAGTGCGCCACGGCATCACCCGTGCGCTGATCGATTACGACGCAAGCCTCAAGCCGGCCCTGAGCCAGGCTGGCTTCGTGACCCGTGACGCCCGTGAAGTCGAACGTAAAAAAGTCGGCTTCCGTTCAGCACGCCGTCGCAAGCAGTTCAGCAAGCGTTAATCAACGCCTGCAGCCCTGCTGCAAAAAGCCGCCACGGTTCGCGCCTGGCGGCTTTTTTCATGGCCGGACGCCGTTTCGTCCCAGCCATGACGGGCAAGAGGTGCGCTGCCGCACTTACCTGTTTTTACCGCTCAGGCCCGGGCAGGAGCGGTTTGGGCGTGCACAATGCATCTCCACACCGTCAACACTCACGGTCGGGAGGGCTCCCGGCCCTCACCCACCGCAGGACCTGATTTGAAATTCCGTCTGTTCCGCCGCCGCCTGACCATCAGTTCCCCGCGCATGGCGGTCCGCAGCGCGCTGCCATGGCCGCTGCGCTGGATGGCCGGCGCCCTGATGCTGGGTTTCTCGGCCGCCCTTGCCTTGTGGGCCTTCGAGTTCGGCAAGGGCATTGCCGGGCTGGACACCGGCGCCAAGGAAGAACTCCGCCTGCTGCGGCAAGAGGTGCTGTCGCTGCGCGAAGACCGCGACAAGGCGCAGTCCATCGCCAACACCTCGGGCAGCCTGTTGACTGCAGAAAAGGCGGCGCAGGAGAAGATGCAAAGCCAGATGCGGCAGCTGGAAATGGAAAACCGCAGCCTGCGGGACGACCTCGGCTTTTTCGAGAAACTGCTGCCCGCCAGCAGCACGGAAGTGGCCACCATCCGCAGTCTTCAGGCCGAGGCGCTGTCGGCCACCCAGCTCAAGTGGCAGGTGCTGGTGCTGCAACCCGTCAAGAATGCGCCCGTGTTCAATGGCCAGTTAGAGCTCACTCTCGGCGGCACACTCGCCGGTAAACCGTGGGTGATGGCACTTCCCGGCGGCGCGCAGGCGCTGCAGTTCAAGCAATACCGGCGGGTGGAAGGCGTGCTCGACTTGCCCCCCCAAGCCGTGGTAAAAACAGTCACGGCCAAGCTGATGGAAGGGACCACGGTTCGCTCCATACAGACCTTCAAGATGTGAGGTCACCTTTCCCCGTTCTGCCGTTCCGTTTTACCCCGATCCGCAGTCCCAAGCCCCTCCCTTTGGGGCTGATGTGGTCTTCCCTCCCTTTTTTCAGGAGCGCCTCATGTTCGGCAAAAAGAAGCAACCGCCCATCAAGAGCCTGATTGCCCACGGCAGTTGCATCGAGGGCAACCTGAAGTTCTCGGACGGGCTGCGCATCGACGGCGACGTGGTGGGCGACATCCGCGCCAACGACGGCAGTGCCAGCATTCTGGTCATCAGTGAATCGGCGACCGTCACCGGCCACATCCATGCCGACCACGTGATCATCAATGGCCGCGTGCTCGGCCCGGTGCATGCGTCCGAGCTCCTAGAGCTTCAGCCCAAAGCCAAGATCGAAGGCGACGTGTCTTACAAAGCGCTTGAAATGCACCAGGGGGCCGTCATCTTTGGTCAGCTGCGCCCGACGGCCCTGCCCCAGCTCGAAGAAAAGCCCACACTCAAACTGGCGGCCAACAACCCCTGAAATATAGGTGATGTGAGCGCACGCTGACGGTAAAGCAAGAGCTTTTCAGGTGGTGTTGCGATAACACCCGTGCGCGTTATGGTTGATTGATTTGCTGTAGTATTCAAAGGTGGTAGTTGTACCGAACGCTTGCGTTCTGTTCAGACCACCCATTCCCTTGACGGTTCTTGACGGAGTTTCCCCATGAGTGCAGTTGCCGAAGTTGTTCCTACCGAAATGCCCGCCCCCTTTGTCTTCACCGACAGCGCGGCGTCCAAGGTGGCAGAGCTGATTGCCGAAGAAGGCAACCCGGACCTGAAACTGCGCGTGTTTGTGCAGGGCGGCGGCTGCTCTGGCTTCCAGTACGGCTTTACCTTTGACGAGATCACCAACGAAGACGACACCACCATGACCAAAAATGGCGTGTCGCTGCTGATCGATGCAATGAGCTACCAGTACCTGGTAGGCGCTGAAATCGACTACAAGGACGACCTCGAAGGCGCCCAGTTCGTCATCAAGAACCCGAATGCCACCAGCACCTGCGGTTGCGGCTCCAGCTTCTCGGCCTGAGCAATCCGCACACGATTCATTGAAAAGCCGCCCTCGGGCGGCTTTTTTTGCGTCTGCAGGGTGTGGGGTCAGGCCGGGTAGATGGCACCGAGCACGCGCAGGCCAGCCGCACCGGTCACGCTGGGCAGGTTGCCCGGACGCCGCAACACGGTCTGACGCGCCAGCCACGCAAACGCAGCGGCTTCCACCTGCAGTGGCGGCAGGCCATGCAGGTCAGACGACGACACCTGCAGCCACGGCAAGCCGGCTTGCAGACGCTGGATCAGATGGCTGTTGTAAGCGCCGCCGCCACACACAATCAGCGCCGCGCAGCCACGGGCATGTTGCTCGATGTCCGCAATGCAGGCTGCCGCCGTGAACTCTGCTAGCGTGTGCTGAACATCCTGCGGCCGTTCGGCTGCGAATGGCGCCAGCTGGTGCTTCAGCCAGCCTAGGCTAAATAAATCTCGGCCAGTGCTTTTGGGTGGTGGCAGTTGCAGGTAGGGCTCGGCCATCAGACGGGCGAGCAAGGCAGGCAACCGCTGCCCACCGGCTGCCCACGCACCGCCAGCATCAAAGGCTTGGCCGGTGTGCTGATGGCACCACGCGTCCATCAGCGCATTACCCGGTCCGCAGTCAAAACCCAGTACTGGCCCCTGCCCTCCCGCCGGCAGGATGCTGAGATTGGCGATGCCGCCCAGATTCAGCACCACCATCGGCGCGTCGGGCCGGCCGAACACCCCCTGATGGAACGCGGGAACCAGCGGCGCGCCCTGGCCACCGGCCGCCACATCGCGGCTGCGAAAGTCGGCCACTACATCCAGACCGGTGAGCTCGGCCAGCCGTGCCGGGTTGTTCAACTGCAGGGTATAGGCCTGCTCGACCGGGTTCGCAGCGCTGCCCGGCTGGTGCCTGACGGTTTGCCCATGTGCGCCGACGGCCCGCACCTGCGCCTTGCCAATGCCCTGCGACGCAGCGGCATCGAGCAGCGACTGCACCACGCAGGCATACACAGCCGCCACCTGATTGCCCGCCAACGCGGCGCGGTGCAGCTCGTTGGCACCGGGGCTGTTGAGCGCCAGCAACTCCTGCCGGAAGCCCGCCTCGAAAGGCTCCGTCGCAGACGCCACCACACGCGGCGCGGTGCCAGAGAAATCGACGAGCACGCCGTCAGCACCGTCCAGCGAAGTGCCCGACATCAGGCCAATGTAGAAATCAGACATCAGGCTATTTTGCCTCGCTCAGGCGACTCCCAAGCAACTGTCCTTCGACAGGCTTAGGACGAACGGGGTTCAGAGCAAGCTGAGCGATAAAGAAGGAAGGTCTTCACACCAGCAGAGCCGCGGAGCTGGCTTTGCCAGGCCGCAGGCGAAACGGCCCCCTCGGGGGGCAGGAAGCTACGCGTAGCGAGCGACCGTGGGGGCTTCAGTTATTCAGTACGCGTCTGCGTGATGCTCGCCGCCGCCTGCAGCTGCATGCGCACATCGCCCGCCACCTGCCGGAACACAGGCAAAGCAGCTGCGGGGACCGGAACGGCTTCGCTCTGCTTGGCGATCAGCATCGGGTCCTGGTGCTGCCCGTTGACACGGAATTCAAAGTGCAGATGCGGGCCGGTGGCCCAGCCCGTCGCACCGACCAGACCGATGGTCTGGCCCTGCGTCACAGGCTGACCACGCTGGACCATGATCTTGCTGAGGTGGGCATACACCGTCTCATGGCCATTGCGGTGCTTGATGAACACCACATTGCCGTAGCCGTTTTGCACACCGGCGAACTCGATCACACCGTCACCCACAGTCCGTGCTGGCGTGCCGGTGGGCGCTGCGAAGTCCGTGCCGAGGTGGGCGCGCCATTTCTGCAGGATGGGGTGAAAGCGCATCGAGAAACCACTGCTGACGCGGGAGAACTCCACCGGCGAGCTGAGGTAGGCGCGGCGCAGGCTCTGGCCATCGAGCGTGTAGTAGGTACCCTTATGGGCAACGCCTGTCGCATCCTTGCCGGGCGGCTGGAACCACATGGCCTGGAAAGCCTTGCCGGCATTCACAAATTCAGCGGATAGCACGCGGCCAGTGCGCAATGGCTCGCCATCGGCTTCCAGCGTTTCGTAGACCACATTGAAGCGGTCGCCCTTGCGCAGCGCGCGGCGGAAGTCGATGTCGCCCGAGAAAATCTCAGCCATCTGCACGGCCACGGCATCCGGGATGCGGGCTTCGTCGGTGGCGGCAAACAGCGAACTCTGGATCACGCCGCTGGACAGGCGGGTCGAGCTGACATAAGGCACGGCCTCAATGCGGGACGTGAAACCCGCGCCGGTGCGCTCGACCACCAGCCGCTTGAACAACGCGTCGTCTTCGCTGGGCCAGCGCATGCTGAGCTTTTGCAGCTGCTGGCTGTCGCTGGCCTCCGCCGTCACGTTCTTGCCGGGGCGGCCAGCGAGCAGGAAGCGGGCATTCGCGTCAGAGCGCAGGAAAGCGGCAGCGGCGCTGTCGTCGATGTTCAGGCGCCGGAGCAAGGCGTCGACCGTGTCGCTGCTGCGGGTGCTATCGGTGCGGAACAGGTTGAAACGGAAGTCGCCCAGCACCTCGGTTTGCGGTGCGGTGGCCAGAGGCTGCACCTCTTCGAGAATCTGGCGGACTGGCAAATCGGCGGCGTCGGGCGCCAGAGGAGCCACGCCGAATGCAGTCACCCCGGTTCCCAGCAGCAGGGCGGCCAGTGTGGTGGTGACTCGTCGGGGGTGGCGGCGGAGGCTTTCGGCGACAGGGCGCAGAATCCGCGAAGGCTTTGGCAGAGGCAAATCAGAATCCCGACTCAAGTGCATCGGTCGCGCGTTGCACGGCCGACTGCGTTAAAAGGGGTTGCCCGATGCCCGCCTGCCGGTGGCCGGGGGCGGGATCGTCAGGCTGCAAATCTTCTGGTCCAGCTTCAGCAAGTTACAGGCCAACTAAAATGACCGGCTGAAGCAGGAAAACACCCATTCTATCCGCCGGACACGTCCTCGGCATGTGAAAAACCCTTATGAATCAAGCAGTTGTTACAAATCATCCGGTCACGGACCGCGTCCGGGAGGCCCTCGCCGTGTCCCTGCGAGGCTGCGAGGAGCTGATTCCGCAAGACGAATGGGTCAAAAAACTGGCCCGCTCCGAAGCCACAGGCGTGCCGCTGCGCATCAAATTGGGGCTGGACCCGACAGCGCCTGACATTCATGTCGGCCACACCGTGGTGCTGAACAAAATGCGGCAGCTGCAGGACCTGGGCCACACCGTGATTTTCCTGATCGGGGACTTCACCAGCCTGATTGGCGACCCGTCCGGCCGCAACGCCACCCGCCCGCCGCTGACGGCGGAGCAGATCAAGGTGAATGCCGAAACCTATTACCGCCAGGCCAGTCTGGTGTTGGACCCGGCCAAAACCGAGATCCGCTACAACAGCGAGTGGAGCGAGCCGCTGGGCGCCACCGGCATGATCCAGCTGGCCTCACGGTACACCGTGGCCCGCATGATGGAGCGCAACGACTTCAATGACCGCTTCAAGGCCGGCACGCCGATCAGCGTGCATGAGTTCCTGTACCCGCTGATGCAGGGCTATGACTCGGTGGCACTCAAGAGTGATCTGGAGCTGGGCGGCACCGACCAGAAGTTCAACCTGCTGATGGGTCGGCACCTGCAGGCCGAATACGGCCAGGAGCCGCAGTGCATCCTGACCATGCCGCTGCTCGAAGGCCTGGACGGCATCGAGAAGATGTCCAAGAGCAAGAACAACTACATCGGCATTTCCGAAGACGCCAACACCATGTTCGCCAAGGTGCTGAGCATCTCCGATGTGCTGATGTGGCGGTGGTACACGCTGCTGAGCTTCCGGAGCGAAGCGGAGATTGCCGCCCTCAAGGCCGAGGTCGACGGTGGCCGCAACCCCAAGGACGCCAAAGTCGCGCTGGCCAAGGAAATCACCGCGCGCTTTCATTCCGCCGCCGCTGCGGATGCGGCCGAGCAGGACTTCATCAACCGCAGCAAGGGCGGCGTGCCGGATGAAATTCCCGAGGTGTCGCTGTCCGGCGCGCCGATGGGCATAGGCGCCCTGCTCAAGGCCGCAGGTCTCGCCCCCTCAGGCAGCGAGGCCAATCGGCTGATCGACGGGGGCGGCGTGCGCATCGACTCCAGCGTGGTCAGCGACAAGACGCTGAAACTCAACGCCGGCACCTATGTGCTGCAGGTGGGCAAGCGCAAATTCGCGCGCGTTACCCTGGCTTGAAGCAAGCCATTCCGATTTGCCTCACACTGGCCTCGCTCCGAACCCGGCATTGAAACCCACCCACTCTGAAGGATTCACCGTGAAGCCCAGCTCCTTCCTGAAACGTGTTCTCGCCTCCACCCTTTTGATCGCAGGCGCGCAGGTCAGCGCAGCTGAAATTGCCGTACTCAGCGCCGGCGCCATTGAGCCCGGCCTGCGCGCAGCAGCCACCGCCTTCCAGCAGCAGACCGGTCACACGGTCAAGATCACCTTCAACACGGCCCCGCAGTTGCGCCAACGCATGGAAGGCAATCCGGCCTTTGACGTGGTGATTGCGCCGCCGGCCGTGATTGGCGAGTTCGCGCAGGCCGGCAAGCTGGCCGAAACACGGGCCAACGTGGGCCGCGTCGGCATGGGGGTGACGGTCCGTGAGGGCGCACCGGTGCCTGACATTTCCAGCGCAGAAGCCATCAAGCAGTCTGTGCTGGCCGCCGACTCGCTGGTCTTCAACCGTGCATCGACCGGCCTGTATTTCGAAGGCCTGCTGCGCAAGATGGACATCTACACCCAGGTAGAGGCCAAGACGACGCGCTACCCCGATGGTGCCTCCGTGATGGAGCACGTGATCAAGGCCGCCAAGCCCGGTGCGGTGCGTGAAATCGGCTTTGCGCCCATCACCGAAATCCTGCTGTACCAGGGCAAGGGACTGAAGTTCGTCGGCCCCTTCCCGGCGGAAGTGCAGAACTACACGTCTTACACGGCAGCACCTCTGGCCCTCGGCGGGCAACAGGCGCTGGCGCAGCAGTTTGTGAGCTTTCTGTCGGGCCCGGTAGGCAAGCCCTTGTTCGTGGCGGCTGGCATCACCGACTGACCGGGCGAGCGCCGGATGCGAGCGATCCTGCAGCGCGTGGCCGAGGCGCGTGTCGTCATTGATGGCGCGGTGGCAGGCGCCATCGGCCCGGGCCTTCTGGTGCTGCTGTGCGCCGAGCATGGCGACACCGATGGCCACGCCGACCGCATGCTGGCCAAGATCCTCAAGCTGCGGATTTTTTCAGACGATGCCAGCAAGATGAACCGCAGCGTGCAGGACCTTGACGGCCAGGGCCTGCGCGGCGGCCTGCTGGTGGTGAGCCAGTTCACGCTGGCGGCTGATGTGTCAGGCGGCAACCGGCCCAGCTTCACCGGCGCCGCCCTGCCGGCGGAGGGTCGCAGGCTGTACGACCACTTTGTCGCGCAGGCCCGCATCGCGCACGCTCCGGTGGAAACCGGGCAATTCGGCGCCGACATGAAGGTACATCTGGTCAACAACGGGCCGGTGACCATCCCCTTGCGTATCGGGCAGACCGACTGAAGCGGCTCTCGCCACGAGCCAATCACCGGAAATCCAGTAACCAAAAAAACAGAATCAGCAAAACACGAGGGAATGGCGATGAAAAAGGCATGGATCGCTGCGGTACTGTCCGCAGGCATCGGTTTCGGCTGGGCGCAGCCCCTTCCGATGATTGACACACACGCACACTTTCAGACCATTCCCTACAAGGAGATGGAGGCCTCGCACAAGACGGCGCTGGCCACCATGGACCGCTTCGGCATTGCGCGCAGCCTGCTGATGCCGCCGCCTTTCGCCACGGTCACCCCGCAATGGTTCTACGACATCGAGGACCTGCTGTTCACCACCAAAGCCCACCCCGACCGGTTTGCGGTGCTGGGCGGCAGCACGCTGAACGTGATGATTCACGAAACCAGAGTAGATGCCGTGAACGACGGGGTGAAAGACAAATTCCGCAAGCGGGCGCAGGAGATCGTGAAACTCGGCGCGGTGGGCTTCGGGGAGATCGCGGTGATGCATGTCTCCATTCCGGCGATGGGCCCGCGCCACGCGTTTGAAGACGTGCCGGCCGATCACCCGCTGCTGCTTCTGCTGGCGGACGTGGCGGCCGAAAACGACATCCCGATCGACCTGCACTGCGATCTGGTGCCAGAAGACATGCCGCTGCCCGATGTGCTCAAGCCCAACCCGCTCAATCCGCCGGTACTCAAGAGCAACCTTGCAGCGCTGGAGCGGCTGCTGGCCCATAACCGCAAGGCGCAGATTGTGTGGGTGCATGTCGGCTTCGAGCCACTGCTCACGCGCGCACCAGAGCGGGTGCGCCAGATGCTGACGGCGCACCCCAACCTTTCGATGAGTTTCAGGCTCAACCGCGGCGCGCCACGGCCTGCCGCCGCGCTGGACCCGGATGGCAAGGTCAAGGAAGCGTGGGTGGCGCTGGTGAACGAGTTTCCCGACCGTTTCATGCTGGGCAGTGATTCGTTCTACGCCCGCAACGGCATCGCGCGCGGCTCCAGCGAAGAAGGGCTGACGAATCTGCGCAATCTGGTCGAGCAGCTGCCGCCGGAAGTGGGTGCCAAGGTGGCCAACGGCAATGCCACGCGCCTCTACCGGCTGGACCGGCCGGCCTTCAGCAAGGGCGCTGGCACGCGGTAAGTCGTGTGGGGTCCGTGGGGACGCAACTCTCAGTACGGGTTGCCAAAGCCCAGTGAAGCCAGCAGCAGAATCTCCAGCGCTTCCATCTCCAGCGCATCGCGCTCGCTGGTTTCATGGTCATAGCCCTGGGCATGCAGCGTGGCGTGCACCAGCAGGTGCGCGTAGTGGGCCTCAAGCGTCTTGCCCTGCTCCGCCGCTTCGCGCGCCACCACTGGGCCGCACAGCACCAGATCGGCCGTGACCACCGGCTCGCGGGTGTAATCGAAGGTGAGCACGTTGGTGGCGTAGTCCTTGCCGCGGTAGTCGCGGTTCAGTGCCTGCGCTTCGGCTTCGCCGACGATGCGCACGGTCAGCTCGGCGTCACTTGCCAGTGCGTGGCAAATCCACTGCAGCACATCACGGCGCGGCAGTGCGGCGCGATGACGGGCGAGATCGGGAAAGGTGCCGAACTGGAGCGACAGGTCCAGCGTATTCAATACGGCGCTCAATGCGGCGTTCGATGCAGCATCACGAGCCATTGCGACTCCGCGTCCGCGTGCTTCTGGTCACTGGGGTGATGGCATCCAGAACATCCGCCGACGGCTCAATGGGCGCACGCTGCTTGTCGTAGGCATCCACGATGCGGGCCACCAGCGGATGGCGCACCACGTCGGCACTGGTCAGGCGCGTGATCGCGATGCCTTTGACCCGTCGCAGAACCCGTTCTGCATCGACCAGCCCGCTGAGCTGGGTGCGCGGCAGATCCACCTGGCTCACGTCACCGGTGACCACCGCCTTGGCGCCAAAGCCGATGCGGGTGAGAAACATCTTCATCTGCTCGGGCGTGGTGTTTTGCGCTTCGTCCAGAATCACAAACGCATGGTTGAGCGTGCGCCCGCGCATGAAGGCCAGCGGTGCAATCTCGATCTGCTGGCGCTCGAACGCCTTCTGTACGCGCTCGAAACCCATCAGTTCATACAGCGCGTCGTAGAGTGGCCGCAGATACGGGTCCACCTTCTGGCTCAGGTCGCCGGGCAGAAAGCCGAGCCGCTCGCCGGCCTCCACTGCCGGGCGCGTCAGCACAATGCGTTGGACGGTGCTGCGCTCCAGTGCATCGACTGCGCAGGCGACAGCCAGATAGGTCTTGCCGGTACCGGCCGGCCCGATGCCAAAGGTAATGTCGTGGGTGGCGATGTTGTCGAGGTAAGTACCCTGATTCACGGTGCGGGCGCGCAGATCGGCCCGGCGTGTGGACAGTACCGGCACGCCGTCAGTGCTGGTCGCGGTGCTGATGGCCGGGTCGCCGGCCAGCATCAGCTGCACCATGTCCTCGGCAATCGGCCGCTGGGCGAGCTCATACAGCGCCTGCAGAACCTCCAGCGCCTGCTGCGCCTTGACCTTGGGGCCGTCGATCTTGAACTGCTCGAAGCGGTGCGCGATCGTGACCTGCAGCGCCGCCTCGATGGTGCGGATGTGCGAGTCCATCGGTCCACACAAATGACCCATGCGGGTGTTGTTGGGCGGCGTGAAGGTGTGGCGAAGAATCAAGGCGAGGGTTTCCGGAAAAGGGCGCCAAATCGGCGGTGGAACGGGCTGGAATGCAATTGTCCGCCCAAATCTCCAAAGCCACCTGACTGCTAAGATTCACCAATGATAGGAAGACTCTCCGGCCAGCTGGCCGAAAAAAACCCACCGGAAATTCTGGTGGATTGCCAGGGCGTCGGCTACGAGGTGCTGGTGCCCATGAGCACCTTCTATAACCTGCCCGCGCTGGGCGAAAAAGTCACCCTGCTCACCCACTTTGTGGTGCGGGAAGATGCGCAGATTCTTTACGGCTTTGGCAGCGCCACCGAGCGTGCGGCCTTCCGCCAACTCATCAAGATTTCCGGTGTCGGCCCCCGCACCGCGCTCAGCGTGCTGAGCGGCATGAGCGTCGAGGAACTGGCCCAGGCCGTGACGCAACAGGAAGCCGGCCGCATCATCAAGGTGCCGGGCATCGGCAAGAAAACCGCCGAGCGCCTGCTGCTGGAGCTCAAGGGCAAGCTGGGTGCCGACATCGGCATCACCGTCAGTATCGCCAACGATGCGCAGTCCGACATCCTGCAGGCCTTGGTGGCACTGGGCTACAGCGACCGCGATGCTGCACTGGCGCTGAAGGCGCTTCCGAAAGACATCGGGGTGAGTGACGGCATCAAGCTGGCGCTGAAAGCATTGGCCAAGTGATATTCACGACATGACCATTCAGACCGACGATTTTTCCGCGGGCGATTTTCCACCGGCCAAGCGCGTGATGTCGGCCGTGCCCGCCTCACCCGGCGAGGAAGCCATTGAGCGCGCCCTGCGCCCCAAGCTGTTTGACGAGTACGTCGGTCAAACCAAGGTGCGGGACCAACTGGAGATTTTCATCGGTGCGGCCAAAAAGCGCAGCGAGGCGCTGGACCATGTGCTGCTGTTTGGCCCGCCCGGCCTGGGCAAGACCACGCTCTCCCACATCATTGCGCATGAACTGGGCGTGAACCTGCGCCAGACCTCGGGGCCGGTGCTGGAAAAACCCAAGGACCTGGCCGCGCTGCTGACGAATCTGGAGAAGAACGACGTGCTGTTCATCGACGAGATTCACCGCCTGAGCCCTGTAGTCGAGGAGATTCTGTATCCCGCGCTGGAGGATTACCAGATCGACATCATGATCGGCGAGGGCCCAGCCGCGCGCAGCATCAAGCTCGACCTGCAGCCCTTCACGCTGGTGGGCGCAACCACCCGCGCCGGCATGCTGACCAACCCGCTGCGTGACCGCTTCGGCATCGTCGCGCGGCTGGAGTTTTACACGCCGGACGAACTGGCACGCATCGTGAAGCGCAGTGCGAAGCTGCTCAACGCGCCCATCGACGATGCCGGCGGCTTCGAGATCGCCCGTCGCTCACGCGGCACACCGCGGATTGCCAACCGGCTGTTGCGCCGGGTGCGTGACTATGCGGACGTGAAAGGCACCGGCCACATCAACCTCGACATCGCCAACAAGGCACTGGCCATGCTCGACGTGGACCCGCAGGGCTTTGACGTGATGGACCGTAAGCTGCTGGAGGCTGTGATTCACCGCTTCGATGGCGGCCCGGTCGGGCTGGACAACATTGCCGCCAGCATCGGCGAAGAGCGTGACACGATTGAAGACGTGATTGAGCCCTATCTGATCCAGCAGGGCTACCTGCAGCGCACGCCGCGCGGTCGGGTGGCCACGCTGGCGGCCTACCGCCATCTGGGGGTGTCGCCGCCCACCACTGGCAACGACATGTTCAGCTGAGGGCCGGGCAACCCGGCCTGTATCGAGGTTGGATCAGGTCAACGCACCGCGCGCATCGACGCGGTAAACACGCTGCACCGTGCCCGCAGCCAGCCCACCAGTGACACCAATCATGGCGTTGTGCAAATTGACCGTCGGGTCGCAATGGCCGGGAATCAGCCACACCGTCTGGCCAAGCCCCGGCAGCCGCTTGCCGGCGCCTGTAGCGCGCAGGATGCCGTGCTCATCGCCGCCATTGGCGTATTCAAGTTCAGCCTCGCCTTCAAGCGCATGCACCATGGGCAAGCCGGAGTCGATGGCGTGGCTTTTGTGGCCGGCATCGCACACCGCATGCCCGGCGTGTGTGCTCATGACCTGGGTTTTGACGAACAGCGCATGCTCAAACGGCGGCTGCGCCGCGTCGCGCTCATTGCGGGCATAGTCGGCGTCCATGAACAGGAAAGAACCCGCCTGCAGCTCCCCATAGACACCACTGGCGGCTTCGAGCAGAAAGCTGCCAGTGCCTGCGCCGGTGACCAGGTCCACCGCCATGCCCTGCGCCTCGATCAGCTGGCGCGTCATGACGACCGACTGCACCGCCTTGGCGATGGCGTCGCGGCGCTCCTGCGCGCTGCGAATGTGCTGGGCCTTGCCGTGGTAGGCCTGCAGCCCGGCAAAGTGCAGCGCCGGGTGTTTGCGGATTTCGAGCGCCAGCGTCACCGCGGCCGCCCCTGGCTCCACACCGCAGCGGCCTTGGCCGACATCCATCTCGACAAACACATCAATCACTGTGGCCACGCCGGATGCGGTGCGCGCATCGTTCATGGCCTGCGCCAGCCGGATCACGCCTTCGGTGCTGTCCACCGCAATCGCCAGCTTGCCGCCTTCGGCTGCCAGATGCCGGGCCAGTGCGGCCACACGCGCCAGCTTGGCCGGTGCGATGACCTCGTTGCTGATGTAGATGTTGTGCACGCCACCGGCGGCCAGCGCCTCGGCCTCAGCCGTCTTCTGCACGCACACGCCCACTGCACCGGCGCGCATCTGCGCCTTGGCGAGACTGGCGCACTTGTGCATCTTGGCATGTGGGCGCCAGCGGACGTTGTGCTTCTTCGCGAACTCCGCCATGCGTGCCAGATTGCGCTTCATGGCATCCAGGTCAATCACCAGCGAGGGCGTATCGATCTCGTTGACGGATTTGCCCACCAGGGCGGCGAGATGGGAAGGCAGGGTACTCATGCGTTGCGGAATCCGGTGGCGTGGCGTCGGGTCAGTTTGGGGTCAGTGTCCGGTCAGTTTACCGGCTCAGGCCCTGAGAACCCCTATCCACGGCCGGTACCGTCCGAGAAATGGTCGTCGCCGGAGTCATCGCCCTCCAGATGCCGTGAGTCGGCCCAGCCCACCAGGGTAAAGCCCTCGGGCGTCCAGAGCAGGCGGTTGATGGCTGTGTTGCCCAGCGCCCAGGTGCGCGGCGCCTGCAGGTCGAGCCGGGTCGCGGCGCGGTACAGCACGTCCATCACCCCGCCATGGCCGACCAGCGCAATCAGTTCGCCGGTGTGGCGGGCAGCCAGCCGTTCAGCGGTGTCCACCACCCGCCGCTGCAAATCAAGCAGTGATTCACCGCCATCCGGCGTGAAAGCCGGGTCGCGCTGGCGCCAGCGCCGGGCCTGCTCGGGCAGCAGCCCTTCGATTTCAACAAAGGTCTTGCCCTCGAAGCTGCCAAAGCTGCGCTCACGCAGACCTTGATCGGTCTGTACGCCAAGCCCGAGTGGCCTGGCCAGCCATTGCGCGGTTTCAAAAGCACGCGACAGGTCACTTGCATACACCGCCGTGATGGGCTCGTCCTGCAGCGCGCGCGCCATGCGCTGGGCCTGCAGGCGGCCGGTGTCGTTGAGCGGGATGTCCAGATGCCCCTGGATGCGGGTGTCGACGTTCCACGCGGTTTCGCCGTGGCGGATGGCAATGATGCGGGTCGCCTCGGTCATGCCATGCCGCGCCGCAAGTTAACGCGGGATTTCAATGTTGATGCGCCGTGTGCCCGGTGGCGGCTGCGGAAAGCCGGTGAGCGCAGCGTCCAGCATGGCGGGCAGCACCGCCAGCGTGTCGGACCACACGCCGTCGTGCAGCGCCCGGGTTTCGTACATCACCTGCCCGGTGCTGAGGTCGCGCATCAGGATAGTCAGTTCGCGCTTGAACCATGGCGCCTCGGGGAAGCGCATCGGAAACGACAAGCCGAAAGATGCGCCCCGGCTGCCACCGCCCACGAACACGCCGGGCGTACCAAAGCCGCCGTAGCCGCTATCGTAAGGGTAGCGGTCAACGATCTGGGTGTTGATGACCACCTGCACACTGAGGCGCGCGGCTGGCGGGTTGAGCACCAGCCCCACCTTGGCCAAGGCCTTGCCAGACAGACCTTCAACAAAATCCTGCTGCTGGCCCAAGGCCTGCTGGGATGGCAGACGCTCAAATCGGTAGGTCGTGCCCGGCAACGGAGGCGAAGTCTTCCACGACGAAAAGGCAGTGACATCGCTGTCCACCAGCCGCACACTGGAGCAGCCCGTCATCACCAGCAGCGTGGTGCACCACAGCGCGAGCGCGAGCCAGCGCTTCATTGCGGCTGGATCCCGATGACTGCACGCGCCGGCAAGGCGGGCTCGCTGAAGGTTTCGGCGTCAAAGGCCTTGTCGCCATCCGGGTCGGGCACGCCGGTGGCGCGAATCGCCTTGAAGTCGTGGCGCTGGTTGTCCATCAGGTGCGAAGGCACGATGTTCTGCAGCGCGGAGAACATGTTTTCCAGCCGGCCGGGGAATTTCTTCTCCCACTCGCGCAGCATGTTGCCAACCTGCTTGCGCTGCAGGTTCTCCTGGCTGCCGCACAGCGTGCAGGGAATGATGGGGAACTGCCGCACCTCGGCCCAGCGGGTGAGGTCTTTCTCGGTCACGTAGGCCATGGGGCGGATCACCACGTTCTTGCCGTCGTCGCTCACCAGCTTCGGCGGCATTCCCTTGAGCTTGGCGGCAAAGAACATGTTGAGGAAGAAGGTCTGCAGCATGTCGTCGCGGTGGTGGCCCAGCGCGACCTTGGTGCAGCCCAGTTCACCCGCCACACGGTAAAGAATGCCGCGGCGCAGGCGGGAGCACAGCGAGCACAGCGTCTTGCCCTCGGGAATCACGCGCTTGACGATGCTGTAGGTGTCCTGGTTCTCGATGTGGAAGGGCACGCCGAGCTTGCCCAGGTACTCGGGCAGCACATGCTCGGGGAAGCCGGGCTGCTTCTGGTCGAGGTTGACCGCCACCAGGTCAAAGTGGATGGGCGCGCGCTTTTGCAGCTTGAGCAGGATGTCGAGCATGGCATAGCTGTCTTTCCCGCCCGAGACGCACACCATCACCTTGTCGCCTTCTTCAATCATGTTGAAGTCGACGATGGCACGGCCCACCTCGCGGCACAGCCGTTTCTCAAGCTTGTGGTCCTCGCGTTCGATCTTCAGGCTGTTCTGCACGCGGGCAGAGCTTTGCGCCTGCTCGTGGGCGGCCAGCGCTTCATCCCAGACTGCACTCATGTCGTTTGCTCCCATGGTTTTCACCACTGTCCTGTCTCGACACGAATCGCCACTTCGCAGTCGTCAAAAATTTCCAGCTTGGCGATCTTCACCCTCACGCCGACTACGCCGGGCAGCAGCATCAGCCGGTGCGCCAGCTTGCCGATCAGGCTCTCCAGCAGGTTCACATGCTCGGCGGTGCATTCGTTGATGATGATCTGGCGCACCTTGCGGTAGTCCAGCACGTGGTTGATGTCGTCGTCGTGCGGCAGCAGCGGCTGGGTGCCCTGGTTCAGCTCGGCGTCCACCTGAATCGGCTGCGGGGCGGCTTTCTCGTGCTCCAGAATGCCGAGGTTCGCGTCAAAACGCAAGCCGGTGAGCGTGAGGATTTGTGTGCCTCGGGAATTGAACATGGTCTCAGCCTGTCAGTGGATGTTTCGGTGGATGGCCGGGGCTTGCGATCCGGGCCTACATCAGCGAGAAGTCGCGCTCGAACTTCATCAGGTGCTGGCCCCCATCAACCAGCAGCGTGGTGCCGGTGATCGACTGGTTCTCCAGCGCGAACTTCACCGTGGCCGCCACATCGGCCGGTGTGGACGAGCGCCCCAGCGGCGACAGCGTGTGCAGGGCTTCGAACTTCTCGTCGCTGAGCATGTGGCTGGTCAGCGTGAGCCCCGGCGCCACACCCACCACCCGCACCGCAGGCGCCAGCGCCAGCGCCAGCATGGTGCCGGCGGCTTCCAATGCGGCCTTGGAGAGGGTGTAGCTGAAAAAATCGGGGTTCTGGTTCCAGAGCTTCTGGTCCAGCAGGTTCACCACTGCACCGGTGGCGCCGCGCGCAGCGACGTGTGCGTGCAGGGCCTGCGCCAGCAGCACGGCCGCGCCGGTGTTGCTGTGCAGGTGCTTGTCGAGTGCGGCAAAACTGAAGCTGGCTGCGCTGTCATGTTCAAAGGTGGAGGCGCTGTTGACCACCGCATCGAGCCGGCCGCAGCGCGCCACCACCGACGGCACCAGCGCGCGCACCGCGCTTTCATCGGCCAGATCGGCCTCCAGCACCAGCGGCTCGACTGCCCTACCGGCTTTGGCGGAGGCCACACGCGCGCAGTCTTCAGCGGTCACCAGCGCATCGTCGCGCGAGCTGCGGTAGTGCACCGCCACCTGCCAGCCGCCAGAGGCCAACGCGAGCGCGATCTCGCGGCCGAGCCGTTTGGCGGCACCGGTGACGAGAACAACAGGCAGTGAGGAAGGCACGGTCATTGGAATGTGGCGGTAATGCGGAGAGCGCAGAGAATGCGGGGAATCAGGCGCGGGGAGGATGGCCGACAATTGGAGCACCGCGTCACGGCAAGGCAAGGCTGGATGCACTGCAGGCCCGGCCCCCACTCCGACGATCACTCCGACAACACGACCCAGCCCCCAACGGATGAGCCCAACCAGCCAAAGCCCCATTTTACCGGCCGACCCCGATCAGCGCCTCATCGAGGTGATTGCCGACGCCATCACCGACGCAGGTGGCTGGCTCGGCTTTGACCGTTTCATGGCACTGGCACTCTACAGCCCCAGTCTTGGCTACTACGCTAATGACTCGCGCAAGTTCGGCCTGATGCCCTCGGGCGGCAGCGATTTCGTGACCGCCCCCGAGCTATCGCCCCGCTTCGGCCAGACGCTGGCTCGCCAGGTCGGTCAGGCGCTGCAGGCCACCGGGACCCATGAGGTCTGGGAATTCGGCGCCGGCTCCGGCGCACTGGCGCAGCAAGTGCTGGCGGCCCTGGGCGAGCAGGTGCAGCGCTACACCATCGTCGATCTCTCAGGCAGCCTGCAGGCCCGCCAGCGCGAGCTTCTGGCCGCTTATGGCGACCGGGTGCAGTGGGTGAGCGAGCTGCCTGCGCAGATGCGCGGCGTGGTGCTGGGCAATGAGGTGCTTGATGCGATGCCGGTCAAGCTGCTGGTGCGGCTGGGGGGCCAATGGCACGAGCGCGGCGTAGCGCTGCACGACGGCCGATTCACCTGGGCCGACCAGCCCACCCCCCTGCGGCCGCCAGTGGAGATCGACAGCGACCACGATTACCTGACCGAAATTCACCCCGAGGCCGAAGGCTTTGTGCGCACGCTGGCCGACCGTCTGGTGCAAGGCGCCGCCCTGTTCATCGACTACGGCTTCCCCGAAGCCGAGTACTACCACCCGCAGCGCCACATGGGCACCGTGATGTGCCACCGCGCCCACCAGTCCGATGCCGACCCGCTGGCCGATGTGGGCCTGAAAGACATCACCGCCCACGTCAACTTCACCGGCATCGCGCTCGCAGCGCAGGAGGCCAGCCTGCAGGTGCTGGGCTACACCAGCCAGGGACGGTTTTTGCTCAACTGCGGTGTGGTCGACGGCATGGAAGGCGCTAGCCCGGCAGAGCGCAGCATGGTGCAAAAGCTGATCAACGAACACGAGATGGGCGAGCTGTTCAAGGTCATCGCATTTGGAGCCAAGGACAGCCTTGCCTGGGAACCCTTGGGGTTTTGCGCCGGCGACCGCACCCATACCCTGTAACAGACCCGTCCAAGCTCACTGCGGATAGTGCCCAAAGAACTCCGCAACCCAGCGGAGCCGCGGAACCGGCTTCGCCGGGCCACAGGCGGACGGCCCCCTCGGGGGCAGGTAGTTACGCGAAGCGAACGACCGTGGGGGCTCACATCCCCGGCTAAACTCCCCAGATGATCCGCTGGTTCATCGTCATCTTCCTCGCCCTAGTCTTCATCAGCTGGTTCACCCCGCTGCTTCAGAAACTGGGCTTCGGCAAATTGCCGGGGGATTTGCGCTTCCGGCTGTTTGGGCGCGAGTGGTTTCTGCCGGTCACCACCACCATCCTGCTGAGCTTTGTGGCCAGCGCGATTGCCCAGTTCATCTGACGCGCCTTCATCCCACCATCGCCTCGCCAGCGCTTTGCCATGTCATTTTTCAAAGACCTGAATATCGCTGCGTTCACTGCAGGATTCGTGGCCGTTCTGGTCGGCTTCACCAGCTCGGTGGCTATCGTGTTCCAGGCGGCGCAGGCCTTCAACGCCACGCCAGAGCAGATCTCGTCGTGGATGTGGGCGCTTGGCCTCGGCATGGGGTTGTGCTCGCTGGTGCCTTCGCTCTGGCTGAAGAAGCCGGTGATGGTGGCCTGGTCCACACCCGGCGCGGCGGTGCTGGCCACGGCCGGGCTGGCGGGCGGCTTCTCGATGGGCGAGGCGGTGGCCGCCTTCATGGTCAGCGCGCTGCTGATCACGCTCTTCGGTATCACCGGCTGGTTCGAGAAAGTCATGAACCGCATCCCGGTGGCGATTGCGTCGGCCTTGCTGGCCGGTGTGCTGGCTCGCTTTGGCCTGCAGGCTTTTGCGGCGGCGCAAACTGCCCTGCCACTGGTGTTGTTGATGCTGGCAATTTATCTGGTGGGTAAGCGCCTGATGCCGCGCTACGCGGTAGTGCTCACGCTGCTCGGCGCCATCGTGTTCGCCGCAGCGCGCGGGCAGCTGGCCTGGTCCGAGGTGAATTTCTCGCTCGCCATGCCAGTGTTTGTGATGCCGCAGTTCAGCATGGCGGCAGTAGTGAGTCTGGCGATTCCGCTGTTTGTGGTGACCATGGCCTCGCAGAACCTGCCCGGCGTGGCGGCCATTCGCGCAGCCGGCTATGGGCCGGATGCAGCGGACGGCGGTATTCCGATTTCCAAAGTCATCACGCTCACGGGTCTGGCCACACTGGTGCTGGCACCCTTTGGCGCCTTCGCGCTGAACCTGAGCGCCATCACCGCCGCCATCTGCATGGGCGAGGAAGCGCATGAAGACCCGCGCAAGCGCTACACCGCTGCGGCGTTGTGCGGCCTGATCTACATCGTCATCGGCATTCTGGGGGCCGCCGTGACCGGCCTGCTCACCGCTTTCCCGAAAGAGCTGGTGGTGGCGATTGCGGGCCTGGCCCTGCTGGGCACGATTGGCGGCGGACTGGCGGCAGCGGTCAAGGACGAAGACCACCGCGAGGCGGCGCTGATCACTTTTTTGGTCACGCTCTCGGGCGTGGTGATTGCCGGCGTGGGCTCGGCCTTCTGGGGCGTGGTCGCCGGCGCGATCGCGCTGTTTGTACAACAATACGGAAAGACCTCGTCCGCAGCGCCTCGCTGACATTCGCTCACCCTGTATTGCTGAGCGACTGCGCTTACTCTTTCAACCCGCTGCGGCTTGGCCCGCAGCTTTCACCCAACTGCCATGCACATCCTGTTTGTTGCCGATCCGCTGGAGTCCTTCAAGATCTACAAGGACACCACCTTTGCCATGATGCGCGAGGCGCAGCGGCGCGGCCACCGCATCAGCGCCTGCGAGGTGAAAGACATCACCTGGCAGCGCGGCGGCGTGGTCACAGCCTTTGTGCGCGACATCACGCTGACGTGCGATGCCGACGTGTGGTTCACCGCCGCGCAACACTACCCTGACGAACGGCCGCAAGCGCTGAAGGACTTCGGCTGCGTGGTGATGCGCAAGGACCCGCCCTTTGACAGCGAATACTTCTACAGCACCCACCTGCTGGAGCAGGCCGAACGCGAAGGCGCGCGTGTCTTCAACAAGCCCCGGGCGCTGCGCGACCACCCGGAAAAGCTCGCCATCATGGAGTTTCCGCAGTTCATCGGCCCGACGCTGGTGACGCGTGACGCGAGCGACATCAAGCGCTTTCATGCCGAGCACAAGGACATCATCCTCAAGCCGCTCGACGGCATGGGCGGCATGGGCATCTTCCGGGTGAAGGAAGACGGTCTCAACCTCGGCAGCATCATCGAAACCCTCAACAAGGACGGCGCGCAAAGCGTGATGGTGCAGAAGTTCCTGCCCGAGATCGTTCACGGCGACAAGCGCGTGCTGGTGATTGGCGGCAAGCCAGTGCCGCAGTGCCTGGCGCGTATTCCGCAGGGCGGCGAGGTGCGCGGCAATCTGGCAGCCGGTGGCAAGGGCGTGGCGCAGCCGCTGTCGGCACGCGACCGCGAGATCGCCGAGGCCATCGGCCCGATATTGGCGGCGCGCGGCCTGCTGCTGGCTGGCATCGACGTGATTGGCGACTGCGTGACCGAGATCAATGTCACCAGCCCAACCTGCTTTCAGGAAATCTTTGACCAGACCGGTTGCGATGTGGCGGCGCTGTTCATCAATGCACTGGAAGAAGCGCTGAGCATCTAGCGCCGAGGCCACCAGGCCCCTCAAGCATTCGCCAGCGCACCGTCCACAAACACTTTAAGTTCCCCCGGCACGAAAGACGTCCACTGCTCATTGGTGGTCAGCGGTGCAGTCACCACCACTGCCACACGGTCTGATGGATCGGTGTGCTCGGCGAAGTTCACACTCACGTCCTCATCGCTCAGCGTGGCATGCGCGAACGGGTGGCGCCGTTCGACGTAGCAGAGGTGGGTGGACGCATGGGCCCACAAAGCCTGGCCATTGCTGAGCAAAAAGTTGAAGGTGCCGTGGCGCGCGATCTGCGGTGCCAGCTCGCGCAGCGTGATGCTCAGTTCTTCCACACTGGGCACATCGGCATGCGACTTGGCCAGTTCCTGCATGATCCAGCAAAAGGCGCGCTCGCTGTCGGTGTTGCCCACCGGGCGGAAGCTGCCATGCAACCGCGGTGCGAAGTCTTTCAGGTCGCCGTTGTGCGCGAACACCCAGTAGCGGCCCCACAGCTCGCGCACAAAGGGGTGGCAGTTCTCCAACGCCACGCTGCCCTGGGTCGCCTTGCGGATGTGGGCAATCACATGCCGGCTCTTGATCGGGTAGCGGCGGATCAGCTCCGCCACCGGCGACTCGCAGGCCGGCAGGTGGTCGACAAAATGGCGCAGTCCGCGATCTCCACCGCCCAAGTCCGAGCCGGGCGCATTCTCGAAAAACGCAATGCCCCAGCCGTCGCTGTGGTGGTCAGTCCGTCCGCCACGCTGCGCGAAGCCGCTGAAACTGAAAGTCACATCGGTCGGCGTGTTACAGCTCATGCCCAGCAACTGGCACATGTCAGGCGGCCTTTTTCTGCAGGGCTGTCAGCGGGGGCAGCGTCATGGGCTGGCTCAGTCCCGTGGCTCGGACCAGAGCTTGCCGCCGGTGGCCCAGTTCTCGCGCTTGATGTCGGTGATCAGGATGTCAACCGACTCCGGCTGGCCACCCAGAATTTCGACGCTGACGCGGGTGATGGCCTCGACGAGCTTTTTCTTCTGCTCGACGGTGCGGCCTTCCATCATTTCGACGTGGTAAGTGGGCATGGGTGCTCCTCGGTGAATCGGTTAACAGACAGGTCGATGATAAAAGCTCGTGCGCCTGGTGCACCGACTTCAGCGGAAAAGGCTGTGAATCGTCTGTCGGTCTGCACTGACAGCACGACAGGGTGCGTTCGCAGCAGCCCTTTCTGCGGGGCGTGAGACACTGCTGGCACGAGTTTCCTCACGGGTGCCGGCATGATGCCCGCGCTCCACCGGCGCTATTACCCGCACTTCAACAGAGCTGTCACCCGCCGTCAGCCTCACCACCGCGCGCTGCGGCACCGCCACAGGCACCACCCTTGTCTTTCCTGCTCCAACCCTCCACAGCCCGCCCGGCGGACCAGACCCTGCCGCTGCTGGCCGGGCGCAACTACCACTGCCAGTGCGGGCAGCCGGTGTTCTTCCGCAACAGCAAGTGCCTCGCCTGCAACACGCCGCTGGGCTATGACTGCGAGCGTGGTCTGTTGCTGCCGCTGATGCCAGGGCCGCAGCCTGGCACCTGGCAGGCTTGGCAGGCCAGCGGCGCCCCGCTTAACGCCCCGCCGGATGACCCACACCCGCCCGCGCTGGAGCAGATTCCGGGTCAGGAGTCTGCTCCGGCCACCGATAGCACCAACAACATCGGCATCACGGCCAGTACCGCCGGCTCCGACAACGCCCACGGACAGGACGGCATGGCGCCCTCGGCGTGGCAATCACAGTCGCAAGGGCCATCGGCGCTGGACGTGGAATCGGGTGAGCCGCTGTACCGGCGCTGCCTCAATCTCTCCACGCCAGCATCCTGCAACTGGCTGATGGCAAACGATGATCCGCACGACATGTGCCGCGCCTGCCGGCTGAACCGCACCATTCCCGATCTCACCGACCCGTCAGAGCCCGACAACGGCTACCTCTGGGGGCTGGTGGAACTGGCCAAGCGCCGGTTGGTGTCGTCGCTGATCCTGCTGGGCCTGCCGGTGGCCTCGCGCCTGAGCGAAGACCCGCATCGCGGCCTGATGTTCGACTTCCTGCGCTCGCCGGTGAACGGTCCGCATGTGATGACCGGGCACGACACCGGCCTCATCACGCTGAATGTGGACGAGGCCGATGACGCCAAGCGCGAAGCGGTGCGCATGGCCCTGCGCGAGCCTTACCGCACGCTGCTCGGGCATTTCCGCCACGAGGTCGGTCACTACTACTGGGACCGCCTGATCTCCGGTACCCACTGGGTGGAGGGCTTTCGCGCGCTGTTCGGTGACGAGTCCATCGACTACGCGCGCAGCCTGCAGCGCAATTACGACGAAGGCCCGGCGCCCGACTGGCCGCAGCGCTTTGTCAGCGCCTACGCCAGTGCTCACCCCTGGGAAGACTGGGCCGAGTGCTGGGCCCACTACCTGCACATGCGGGACGCCATCGACACGGCCCTGAGCTTCGGCTTGAGCGTGGACCGCTTTGACCTCGAATTCACGCCCTTCACGCTGGATGCGCTGTACCAGCCCGACCACGCCACCGCACCGCAGTTCCTCGACTTCCTGAACCACTGGACGCGCCTGACCACCATGCTCAACGAAATGTCGCGCAGCATGGGGCAGCCTGACTTCTATCCGTTTGTGCTGCCACGGGACGTGATCGCCAAGCTGCACTTCATCCACCTGGTGGTCAGCGCGGACAACTGGCGGTCGTAGCGGCGCGTCAGAATGGCTGACAGTTTTACACTGCCGTCCACATGCCGCGCACACCCCGCTCACCCCGTCCACCGGGAACACCGCGAAGTCACCACTACAGCGTCTATGTCATTGAGCTGGCGCCGGAGGTCTGGGACGTGGCGCGCTTTAGGCGTGCCAACCCCGACTATCAATTGGGCAGGCCCTTTGTGTACGTGGGCATGACCGGGCTGGACGTGGACCTGCGCTTTGACAAGCACAAGGCCGGGATTCAGTCGAACCGCTTTGTGCGCGACTTCGGCCTGCGCCTGCTGCCCCGGCTGTACACCATGTACAACCCGATGCCGTACGACGCCGCGCGCGACATGGAAGTGGAGCTGGGCATTGGCCTGCGTGAAGCAGGCTATGGGGTCTGGCAGGCTTGATCAAGTTCGCGACTTGCCGCTGAGGCCAGGCCGCGCAAGGCAATCACTGAGTCAGGCTGCAGCAGACTCGGCGTTCATCGCAGCACGCAAACGTGCGGCATCAGCGCCTGCGCCGTGATCGCCTTCGCCACCCGCGAGTTCGGACACCACTGCATCCAGTGCCTGATCGACCACGCCGTGGGTGTCCACCGGCCGCAGCAGGCGCTCGCGGATCAGCCGTTCGCAGCTGCGCTTGGTCATCGAATGCGGTTGCCCGCCGTGGCTCAGGAACATGAAGAGCGTGCCCTTGCTGCCGACCCAGATCAGCTGCGCCCGCAGCCACTGCCGGCGCGAATGCAGATCCACCCAGCCGCCGGTGCGCAGGCCCCTGAGCAGCTGCTCGGCTTGCTCGGGTGTCAGCGCAGGCTCATCGTCGGGCGGCAGCGCGGACGCGGTAGCCCCTGTTGCAGCCCGTGCAGGCTGACGGGCCATCGGGTCCTGCGTCTCGGCAGGGAGCTCGCCATGCAGTTCGCCGTAGTCGGTCTGTACCGTGTCTTCAAAGCCGGCGGCATGCAACTCGTCGCGCCCCATCCAGGGCAGGCCTTCGGCGTCTTCCACCAGCAGCTGGCGGGAGTCGACATAGTCTTCCTGCTCGGTGTCTCCCAGGTCGTCGCTTTCCGGGTCGTACAGCTGCTCGCCGTCGAGGTAGTCGTACGAATCGTCCGGGTCGCCTGCCGATGCGTCGCCTTCCAGCGGGCTCAAGCCCGAGGCCTCGGCGTCGCGCCGGGTCTTGAGGCGCCGCAGCTTGAGCACCGGGCGGTGCAGCTTCATCAGGGCTTCGAAGAAGGCGTCGCTTTCGCGCGGGTCCTGGCCAATCAGCGTCAGTCCTTCATTGATCCGCGCCAGCAAGCCCGGAATCATGGCGAACAGTTTGGAAGGCCGGCGCAGCGTGACCTCGCGCTTGACGCTCCACACCAGATCGGGCACCACGGAGCCGAAGCCCCTGGGGTCGATCTGGTTGCGGGTGTCGGTGAGCCGGGCATGGGCCATCACCAGCGCCCACGGGCCGAGGATGAACTCCAGCACCAGCCGGTGCACCTTCTCGAGATCAGAGCGCTCGCTCAGCCCCTTGGCGATGCGGTCGGCCAGCAACTGCCGGTCTTCGGCAAAGCGCATGGTCTTGACGATGTGGTCGCGTTGCTGCGAATCGCGCTTGTCGAGCTCGGTCCAGTGCTGGTCCAACTCGGTCATGGCATCGACAAAGGGCACGAAGTCCTCGATGTCCTGCTCGTTGAGCGTCTTGAAGGTCTGCGTGACCTGCACGAGGAAAGTGCGGAACTCGGCGTTCGATGTGTCGTTGTACTTGAAGCTGCGCTGCGCCACGCGTTCCAGCAAGCGCCGGCCGGCATGCCGCTCGTCGCTGAAAAAGCGCGGGTCCACCATGGCCAGGCGCAGCAGCGAAGGCTCCAGCGCCACAATCGCCTCGCGCACTGGCACCAGCAGGCGTGGGTCCTGTGCCACCTGGCCGACCACCTTGCGCACCACCTCCAGCCCCAGCACCTGATCGACGTGCTGCGCTTCCTTCTTGAGCTGGGTGCGCACCATCGCGCGTTCACGGGCCCGGCCGTACGGGCCCCAGACCTGCTGGTTGAGCTGGGTTCGCTCGTCCACGCGGGCGCGGGGCGCGCTGCCGGGCAGCGCGGCGTCCTGACGCACCGTGGGTGCCGGCAAGTCCATCAGCGGTGCAGGCGCAGAATCCGGCGCCGCCTTCAGGCTCTTCAGCTCTTCCTCGACGTTGTCGTAATAGGTGGGTGCCAAAGGACGGGCCGCCGCCTGCTTGCCGCCGTTGAAAAGAAACTCCTGAAACAGCTCCTCGCGGATTTCGAAGTTGGACAGGTCGGCATACTGCACCGGTTGCGGTGTCGCCTCCAGCGGAGCGGGGCCGGACGAGAACACGCCCTCCTCATGCCAGCCACTGGGCTGGGCTTCCGCCGGGGCCGGCTGGCGGTTCACGGCCGACACGGCGGCTTGCCCGGAAGGCGCCTTGGACGTCACGCGGTAGCTGGCCCCACGCACGTTGGACATCTCCAGCAGGTTGATGAGTTGCTCGTACACCAGCCCCAGCTCGCGCCCGAACGGATCGCCCAGATGCCGCACCCACAGCGCCACCAGCGCCGGATCGGCACCCGCCTCGCCCATCAGCTCCTGCAGCGCGCGAACAAACACCTCGGGCTGCAGCGGATTCATGTCGGGCCGCACACTCGACAGCCCACGCACCGAGCTCATCAGTTTGTCGAGCTCGGCCAGCAGGGTTTCAACGGCCGGCCGCACCTGCTGCGCCAGACGCGAGGATTCGATGGCCCGCGAGACATCGGCATCGTCCACCAGAGACAGCGACGCAGGCCGCGCAGGTCGCCACTCACCGTAAGGCGACAGCTCGCCAGCGACCATCGCATCGCCGTCCATGCCGTCGACAGCGGCACTGGCCGCAAACAGGGCCTGCAGGCGCTCCGGGTAACGCGCGCACCACGCGGGCTGATGGGTCATCAGGCCGCGCCACGCCAGACCGAGCTGCTCGCGCTCAGCGCCCTGCGGGCTCATCGACTCGGCGAACTGAATGGCTGCCACCGCATCATCCAGACTGCGCTGCATGGCCGGGCCAGCCGCCGTTGCGGCCTGCTGCAGGCATTTGACAAATACTTCAGGTCGCGCGGCCATCGGGGCTCCGTCAGGGTTGTGGCATCACGGCCGCACCTGCAGGCCCAACCCGGTAGCCAGGTGGGACGCAGAATGATCCGGACACAGTGAAAAGTTACGGGGCATTACATGGCGTGGAGTGGAAATCAGGCGGGCCAGACCAGCGGGACATGGGGCGGCACCTCTGAATACGTATCAAGAGATAGGTTAAGCCGATGACTATGCAGCACACTTATTAATTTCAAAGTGTTTCGGTTGGTTGCAGCTTCACACATCTCGGGTTAACCCGAGTACTGAGTAGCTCGCACGGTGCTCAAGACTGTATGCGGCGAATCGCAGGGGCCTTGCTCGAATCGGAATGACCTATGACCCCAATCTCAGAAAACTGGGTGGCAACACTTGTTAACTTATCGGCACTCTGCACATCGACGCGTTTACCTGCGACCACGGGCAGATCGCAGTGTAAAAATAGTGTTACAAGCAGACAAACACTTCCCCTGAGGGTAAATGGCGCGCATTTTCGACAATATCGACCAAGACCTGCTTTCGGCGCTGCGCGCCACGATGCAGGTTTCCAAGCGGGCTGATTTTTGCGTGGGTTACCTTAACCTGCGCGGTTGGCAAGCCATTGACGATCAAGTTAACCCGTGGGACCCGGCTGCGGGTCAGGTGTGCCGCGTGCTCGTGGGTATGCAGCGCCCACCCTATGAAGAAATCCGCGAGCTCTATCGCCAGACTGAAGATGGCGTACTGATTGATAACGCTACTGCCAGTCGGCTTAAAACCCAGTTTGCAGCCCACCTGCGTGAGCAGATCACCTTGGGCATCCCCACTGGTCAGGATGAGGCCGGGCTACGCCGCCTGGCTCGGCAGTTGCGGGCAGGGCAGGTCATCGTCAAGCTGTTCCTTCCGTATCCACTACACGCCAAGCTATACCTGCTGTTTCGCGACGACGTGAACAACCCCATCACCGGGTTTGTTGGCAGCAGTAACCTCACACTGTCTGGTCTATCGCGCCATGGCGAGCTGAATGTCGACGTGCTGGACCACCTTGGCACCCAAAAGCTCTCGCAGTGGTTCGACGCGCGCTGGGCTGACCGTTGGGCCTTGGACGTCTCTGCCGACTTGGCGGCCATTATTGAAACCAGTTGGGCACGTGAAGATGCCATACCGCCGTATCACATCTATCTGAACATCGCGTACCACTTGAGCACAGAGGCGCGTGCTGGCCTGAGCCAGTTTCGCTTGCCCGCGCGGTTTGAACAAGAGCTGTTTGAATTTCAGAAAAGCGCCGTGAAGATTGCAGCACGTCATTTACACCGCCGAGGTGGCGTGATGATTGGTGACGTTGTGGGTCTCGGAAAAACCATGATGGCCACCGCGCTAGCCCGTATGTTTGAAGACGACCTGGGCTACGAGACACTCATCATCTGCCCCAAAAATCTGGAGCCAATGTGGGAACGCTACCGAACCGAGTACGGCCTGCGCGGTATGGTGCTACCCGTGTCACAGGTCACCAAAAAGCTGCCAGACCTCAAACGTTACCGGCTGGTATTGATCGACGAAAGTCATAACCTGCGTAACCGCGAGGGCCGGCGTTACAAAGCTATTTCCGACTACATAAAAAGTTGCGATGCCAAGGTCATCTTGCTGACGGCCACGCCTTACAACAAAACCAAGACGGACCTATCGTCACAGCTACGCCTTTTTATTGACGAGAAGGCCAACATTGGCATTCGCCCCGAGCACTTCATGCGCAAGCAAGGTATGGGCGAAGCAGAGTTTGAGCGCAAACACCAGTGCAGGGTCAACTCCATCTTGGCCATCGAGAAAAGTGACGAGTTTGACGACTGGCGCGAGTTGATTCGCCTTTACATGGTGCGGCGTACCCGCAGCTTCATCATCCAGCATTACACAAAGGCGGATAAGAATGGTCGTCGCTTTATTGCGGGCAACGACGGCGAGAAGCGTTACTTTCCGGTGCGCAAGCCCAAATCAGTCGCCTTCCCGGTCAATGATGCGGACCCGGCTGATCGATACGCCCGTCTCTATTCGCCTCACGTGGTGGATCAAATCAACGCCCTGCATGTGCCCCGCTATGGCCTGGGTTTGTATGTGGATCCAGTGGCTGAAAAATCAGCCACTCCCACTGAACGCAAACAAATAGAAAACCTGGGCCGCGCCGGCAAGCGGCTGATGGGCTTTTGCCGCACCAACCTGTTCAAGCGGCTGGAGTCCAACGGCTTCTCGTTCCTTCAGTCGATTGACCGACATATCCTGCGGAACCAGATTTATATGTATGCCATAGAGAACGGGCTCGACTTGCCGGTAGGCGTGCTGGACGCGGGCTTGCTGGATGTGGAGCACATTGACGAAGACGCCGACGGACTGGAAGGCGACCAGGAAGACCTGATGGACGGCTTGGTGGAGGCTGTGGCGGAGGAGGACAACGTCCCCGACACTCTGGCCCGCGCCAAAGCGGTGTACCACCAGTACGCTACCGACTACAAACGCCGCTTCAAGTGGCTACGGCCCAGCCTCTTCCGGGCCAAGCTGGCCGAAGACCTGGCACAAGACACCCAAACACTGAGAGAGCTGCTGCACAGCCAAGGCAAATGGGACCCAGCGCATGACCAGAAGCTGGCAGCCCTGCGCACTCTGCTGACGCAGACCCATGGCAAGGAAAAGGTACTGATCTTCACGCAGTTCGCCGATACCGCGCGTTACCTGGCCAGAGAGGTGCGGAACGCAGGCGTAGCGCACGTAGCAGTGGCCACTGGCGCCAGCATGGACCCCTATGCCTTGGCGTGCCGCTTCTCACCCAAGTCCAACAACAAAACGGTGACCAAAGCGGAAGAAGTGCGCGTGCTTATTTGTACCGACGTGCTGTCTGAAGGCCAAAACCTGCAGGACAGCAGCGTGGTGGTGAACTTTGACTTGCCCTGGGCCATCATCCGCCTGATCCAGCGCGCGGGCCGGGTGGACCGAATTGGGCAGCGCGCGGAAGAGATTCATTGCTATTCATTTTTGCCAGCAGACGGTGTGGAGCGCCTCATCCAGCTGCGCTCACGTATTCGCCAACGCCTGCAGGAAAACGCTGAAGTCGTGGGCACAGATGAGGCTTTCTTTGAAGACGAAGATGCCGCCTCCATCCGCGATCTGTATACCGAAAAGCAAGGCGTTCTGGACGACTCTGACGACGAGGTGGATCTCGCTTCTTACGCGTGGCAAGTGTGGAAGCAAGCCACGCAAGACAACTCAGATCTAGCCCGTGCGGTTGAATCGCTACCGCCGGTTGTGTATTCAGCAAAGGCCATGACCACCGTTCGCGCTGAGCTCGTCGAAGCGCTGGGTGACGCACGTGCCGCCGATGGCGGTGCGCTCGTTTACGTCAAGTCACCCGAGGGCAATGACCACCTCGCTTGGGTCGGCGCCAACGGCAAGACAGTCACTGAATCGCAATTTGCCGTGCTGCGGGCGGCTGAGTGTCTGCCCGAAACACCAGCCATGCCAAGGCTTGAGAACCACCACGATCTGGTGGCCGAAGGCCTGAAACTGGCAGTGAGTCAAGACAAAGCCATGGGTGGCGGACTGGGCCGTCCGAGCAGCCCGCGTAGGCGTGCCTATGAGAAGCTTAAGGCGTACGCCACCGAGCAAATGACAACGCTGTTCCGCGACGAAGAGCTGGAGCGCGCACTGGACGACATGTACCAGCGCCCTTTGCTCGAATCTGCGGGCGACGTGCTCAACCGCTTGATGCGTAGCGGCGTGAATGACGAGGAATTGGCTGAAGCAGTGAAGTCCCTGCGAGAAGAGAATCGTTTGACCTATGCAGAGGATGACGCCGCGCTGCGGGAGCCCCGTGTGGTGTGCTCCATGGGGCTGGTTGCCGGAACAATGCCATGAGTCTGGAAGACTTGCCAACACGCGAAACACTTGAAGTCGAATTTAAGAGCGACCGCGATTGCCTGAACGACGACGATTTGGTTGAGGCGTTGATCTGCTTGGCCAACACAAAAGGTGGAGCTCTTTATCTGGGCGTGGAAAACGACGCGTCCGTGACTGGTCTGCACCCCAGGCGCCCAGCAGATATTTCGGGATTGGCTGCGCTGGTCGCCAACCGTACCATGCCAAGACTGGAGGTTCAAGTCAGGACACTGCAGGCCAGTTCCCTGCGCATTGCCATGATCACGGTCCCGCAGAGCCCGGACATAGTTGCCCGGTCTGACGGCTTGGTTAAACGCCGCCGCATTGGCGGCAATGGCCAGCCCGAGTGCGTGCCCTTCCTTCCAAGCGAATATGCGAGTCGTCGTGCAGATTTTCAGATGCTCGACATGTCGGCCGAAGCGATCCCTAGCGCCACACTGGCTGACTTTGACACGCTGCAACGTGAACGCCTGCGCTCCGTTATTGCGAACAACCCGCGCAGTGATAAGTCGCTGGTGGGGCTGACTGACGAGCAGCTCGACGGTGCTTTGTCGCTGACCGTCACGCGCGCAGGGCAGCGCGTGCCCACCCTGCTAGGTCTGCTGCTGATCGGCCGTACCGACAGCTTGCGACGGCTTGTCCCCACGCATGAGGTGCTGTTTCAGGTCATGGACGGCATGCGTGTAAAGGTCAACGAAGGCTCGCGCGCGGCGCTGATCGAAGTAGTGGAGTGGCTCGACTTGCTGTCGCGCGGCGTCAACACCGAGCAGGAATTCAATGAAGGCCTATTTCGTATCGGTATCGCGCGCGTCGACGTAGACGCCCTTCGTGAGGCTATCAACAACGCTCTGGTGCATCGCGACTACGCGCGCCGTGGCCCAGTGCGCGTATGTTGGCAAAGCAACGACCTCATCATCAGCAACCCAGGTGGCTTTGTAGAGGGCGTTCGTCTGGACAACCTGCTCACCACCGAGCCGCGCCCTCGCAACCCTGCGCTGGCCGATGCCTTCAAGCGCCTGGGCCTGGTGGATCGTACGGGCCGCGGTGTCGACCTGATCTACACCGGCATGCTTCGGTTTGGCCGTCCTGCGCCGGACTATTCGCAGTCCATGCCAGATTTGGTCAAGCTCAGCATCAGTACCGAGCCCGCGGATTTGGCCTTTGTTCGCATGGTCCTCCATGAGGAAGCGCGGCAGAGTGGTGCGCTACCGGTGGAGGCCTTGCTGGTGCTCACGGCCTTGCGCGAGGCAAGGCGCCTCAGTGCGGCTGACTTGGCCGGCAAATTACAAACCAGCCCAACACACACATCCAGATTGATGGAGTCGCTGGTTGAGAGCGGCTTGGTTCGCGCCCACAGCAGCGGGCGCAGCCGCCAGTTCACTCTGAGTCCTTCCGTCTATCGCGACCTGGGTCAAAAAGCCGAATATGTGCGGCAAGCAGCTTTTGAGCCCATTCAGCGCGTGCAAATGATCAAGAACTATCTGCGCGAGCATGGGCAAATACGTCGGCAAGAAGTCGCTGACTTGTGCCAGCTGGCGCCCAGGGAGGCGGGGGCCGTACTGGAGCGTATGGTCAAGAGCGGCGACATCGTGCTCCACGGCGTGCGCAAGACTGCCTTCTATACCTTACCCCTTAAACCCGCGCCTTAGCCGTTTTATGACGGTTTATGACGCCCGTAATTCTTATAAGCATTTGATTTATAAGGACTTTTTTGACAATATTGATCACTTATGACGCAACCCACCGCAACCGGCAAAAAGGTCACCTATGGCCAAGCTTGACTTCCCCGCATTTGAAAAGCACCTGTCGGCATTTGACTTCCCGCGCCTGTTTCTGGACGTGCTGGGCTGGAACCGTCCCGCCGCCGAGCGGGAATGGCAGGCTGACCAGGCAGGCGAAACCGCGTTCAGCCGCCGTACTGTGGCTGAGTTGGGTGGGGTAGCTGCCATTCAGGTGGTCGCCGCCGACGGCTGGCCCGACGAAAGCCAGCGCAAACGCATCTGGAAGCACATCACCCACGCCCATGCAGAAAATCTGCTGATCTTTACCAATGCCCAGCAGCAGCCTCACCAAAGCCAGTGGTACTGGGTCAGGCGCGACAAACACCCCGAAACCGGCAAACCGCGCGAAACCCCGCGCCGGCACGACTACTTCAAGGGCCAGCCGGTCGACTTGTTTGCCAGCAAGCTGCAAGCCATGGTGGTGGAGTTGTCGGAGCTGGACACCGCAGGCCGCCTGCCCGTGCTGGAGGCTGCGCGCCGCATTCAGTCGGCGCTGGACGTCGACAAAACCACCAAAAAGTTCTTCAACGCCTACCAGCAACAGCACCTGGAGTTGCTTGGCCACATCAAGGGCATCGATAACGAACGCGACAAGCGCTGGTACGCCAGCGTGCTGCTCAACCGCCTGATGTTTGTGTGGTTCATGCAGAAAAAGCTGTTTCTGGACGGCGGCAACGCCGACTACCTGCGCACCCAGCTGGCCGCCAGCCAGGCGCGAGGCAAAGACAGGTTTTTTGGCGAGTTCTTGAACGCCCTGTTCTTTGAAGCCTTTGCAAAGCCCGAGGCCGACCGCAGCGCCCAAGCCAAAGCACTTACCGGCCAGGTGCCGTACCTGAACGGCGGCCTGTTTTTGCACCACAAGCTGGAGCTGGACCCAGATCGCGCGCCGCGCGTAGGCACCACGCTCACGGTGGCCGACAAAGCCTTTGAAGGTATCTTTGAGTTGTTTGCCAGCTTCACCTGGCACCTGGACGACACGCCCGGTGGCGATGCCGACGAAATCAACCCCGACGTACTCGGCTACATCTTTGAAAAGTACATCAACCAGAAAGCCTTTGGCGCCTACTACACCCGGCCCGAAATCACGGGCTACCTGGCTGAGCGCAGTATCCACAAGCTGATTCTGGAGCGCATTCACGAGCCCGCCATGCCAGAGCTGGGCCTGCAGGAAGTGCAGTTCGACAGCGTGCCCGAGCTGCTGGCCCGCATGGACGCACGCACCGCGCTCAAGCTGGTGAACGAGGTGCTACCCAGCATCACCGTGCTGGACCCGGCTGTAGGCTCTGGCGCCTTTCTGGTAGCTGCGCTCAAGTGCCTGATCAACGTGTATTACGCCGTGGTGGGTCGGGCCGAACTGGGTGCCAGCAGAGAGCTGCAAAACTGGCTGCGCACCATCCAGAAAGACCACCCCAGCGTGGGTTACTACATCAAGCGCCGCATCGTCACCGACAACCTGCACGGCGTGGACATCATGGAAGAGGCTTGCGAGATCGCCAAGCTGCGCCTGTTTTTGGCCATGGTGTCCAGCGTGCGGCGCGTGCAAGACCTGGAGCCCCTGCCCAATATCGACTTCAACATCCTGCCAGGCAATTCACTGGTGGGGCTGATGCGGGTGGACGAGCACGAGTTTGACAACAAGCAGGACGATCTCTTCAAGCCCCGCTACCGCGATTTGGTGGCAGAAAAGAACAGGCACCTCAATGCCTATCGCCACGCAGCCGAAGTGGCGGGCAAGGACATGAGCCTGCGCACCCTGCGCGACAGTATCGACACCGAAATGGGCTACGCCACGGGCGTGATGAATGAGTTGCTGCGCGACCAGTTCGAAGCGCTGGGCGTCAAGTTTGAAGAAGCCCAGTGGGACGCGAAGAAGAAAGACTTGGGCAAGCCCAAAAAGCACCAAGTCACTGTTGCCGACATTGCCGCCCAAAGCCCATTTCACTGGGGCTATGTATTCGACGAAATCGTGCAGAACCGCGGCGGCTTTGACATCATTCTGGCCAATCCGCCATGGGAAGTGTTCAAACCCCAGGCCAAAGAGTTTTTTGCCGAATACTCCGGCGTGGTCACCAAGAACAAGATGACCATCAAGGAGTTTGAGAAAGAGCAACGCAAGCTGCTGCAAAACACCGAAGTACGCGACGCCTGGCTGGCTTATGAGAGCCGCTTCCCCCACCTGAGCCAGTGGTTTCGCTCGGCGCCTGAATTCAAGCACCAAAGTGCTGTGGTTGGCGGCAAAAAGACAGGCAGTGACGTCAATTTGTACAAGCTCTTTATGGAGCGTAGCTTTCACCTGCTGCGCGCTGGTGGCCACTGCGGCATCGTCATCCCCAGTGGCGTCTACACCGACCTGGGGGCCAAGGGTCTGCGCGACTTGCTGTTTGGGCAGACGCAAATTGAAGGCATGTTTTGCTTTGAAAACCGCAAGACGATTTTCGAAGGCGTGGACAGCCGTTTCAAGTTCGTCGTGCTCACGTTTGAGAAGGCTGCCGCCGTCCGTCTGAAACAAGCAGGGGAGCGTAACGCCAGCGCGCCACCGGACGATTTGCTGGCCGCGCAAGCTGTAGAGGCGCAAGGCGGCGCGACAGGCACCACGCGTTTCCCGGCCGCGTTCATGCGGCATGACGTGGAAGAGCTGGTACGCTTTCCCGATGAGGGCGCGCTTTGGTTGGACGTAGAACTTATCAAACGCCTGTCGCCAGACAGCTACTCGGTAATGGAGTTCAAGAGTGCGTTGGATGTCCAGTGGATGAGCAAGGCGGCGCAGTGGCCAACGCTGGATTCGTCGAAATCGCGATTCAACAAAATCGCGTTTACACGTGAAGCCGACCCGACGTCAAAGCCCGACTTATTTTCCGAAAAAGCTGGCACTGATCTATTGCCGCTGATCGATGGTCGGAATATTCACCAGTTCACCCACGCGTTCTCAGAGGAACATCGCTTCTGGGCCACAGAGAAGAACTATCAGAAGTATTTGGGCGTGAGTCCCTCGCGAGATGAGTTGTTGGACTACCGCGCCTATCGCCTCGGATTTAGAAAGATCGCGCGAAATACGGACGAGCGAACCATGATCGCCACTGTAATACCACCGAGTTTTGTGACTGAGAGTTTTCAGACCTTGAAGGTGGTTGATGAAGACGGTCGCCTCTGCATACCTTACCCTGACCAACTCTATTTGGGCGCAGTGTTCAATTCATTTGTTTTCGATGCGTTGATCCGCTTAAAGGTCACAGCAAATATGAATTTTCACTTTGTCTACGGGACCCAGGTTCCCGATATCTTGCCATCGGATGTGCGATTCAATTCCATCGCGACACGTGCAGCCCGCCTTATATGCACCACCCCTGAATTCGACGATCTAGCCCAATCCGGCGGCTTGCAAAGCTACCATGACGGTGCCACCGACCCTACCGAACGCGCAAAACTGCGTGCCGAGATCGACGGGCTAGTCGCCCACCTCTATGGCCTGAACGAAGAGGAGTTCACGCATATTCTGGGGACATTCCCACTGGTGGCTCAGCCGGCAAAAGTAGCCGCCCACAATGCATACCGAGATGTTGAGCGAGGGTTAATCAAATGATTTTGGATTCCATCAAGATAAAGAACTTCAAGGCCGTGCGCGACTCCGGTGCGATAAAGCTGGGGCCATTGACCGCGCTGGTGGGCAACAACGGTTCGGGCAAGTCCAGCTTGATAGAGGCGTTGGAGACTTACCAGTCCATCGTGGCTGACGGGTTGGATGTAGCCATGCAGCGCTTCATGGGCATTGAGCACGTGCAGAACAAGCGCGCCAAGCCAGAAACCGCCATCAGCTTTGACTTGCGCATGCGCGGCCCATTTGGCAAAACGCATATGGCTATGGCTGTTGCAAGTGACAAAACGAGATCAGCATATGAGATCACTGATGAGACTGTGGTCTGCAAGGAGCATCTGGTCCTCGGTGGCTTCTTGGAGCACGAGAAGATGGGATTCCGAAAGCGGTGGGACGCGGGCTTTTCCATGCTGGGCAGCAACGTGTATCTGAACGAATATGCCAATCTGGTTGAGTCGTGGCAGTTTCTGACGCTCTCGCCGGAGCGTATGGGCTACCCGTTGCCTCAAAAGCGTACCGGCGGCAGGGCGCGGCTCGCTCGTGATGGGTCAAACATTGCGGAGTTCTTGCTCGACTTGCGTGAGCGTGATGTCCGTGTGTTGGAGGGCATTATTCGCACCATGACTTATGTGCTCCCCTATGCGCGAGATTTGCAGCCCGCCATCACATCAGAGCTGGAGCGCAAGGCATGGCTGCAGCTAACGGAAGGTGAGTTCAAAGTGCCGGGGTGGATGTTGTCCACTGGCACTTTGCGGGTGTTGGCCTTGCTGGCGTTACTGCGGCACCCCACCCCACCCCCACTCTTGGTGATCGAAGAAATTGAAAACGGTCTCGACCCTCGAAGTATTCACCTCTTGGTAGAAGAAGTCCGCCGCGCCGTGTTGTCGGGTACCACGCAAGTAATCTTGACAACCCATTCGCCTTACCTTCTGGACTTGCTCAAGCTCGATCAGCTGGTACTTGTGAATCGAAACGAAGCTGGTGAGCCGCATTTTTACCGCCCTGCGAGCAACGCAAAGTTGGTTGAGTGGGCCAAAGAGTTTGCGCCAGGGCGGCTTTACACGATGGGCTCACTGCACGAGGCGGCCCAATGACTATTGGCTTGATTTTTGAGTGTGGCCCACAGGGTGCAGACAAGCAAGTCTGCGAGTATCTGGCGAAGAAGATCAGTCCAGGCGTCGCGTTAGAAAGCAGGACCTTGGACAACAAGGAAAATCTGCTTCGCGATGCGGGGCGCGTGGCCGCACAGATGCTCAAAGATGGGTGCCAATGCGTGTTGATTATTTGGGACTTGCGACCATCGTGGCCAGACAAAAAAGTGAAGCCATGTCGAGCAGCTGAACGAAAACAAGTTCTTGAATCGCTGACCAGCGCTGGTTTACCGGCAGCTTCACCTGTCTACCCGGTCTGTATTGAACAAGAACTGGAAAGCTGGTTGATTGCATGTGACCACGCGATTTCAGCGTATCTCTCAACCGATGCTCATCCGTATAAAGCCGAACAGAAAAAGAAACCTGATCGGGAGCAACAACCCAAGGCGTTGATGAACAATCACTTCAAGAACGCACGGGGTTGGGTGTACGAAGATCGCGCTGACGCCATCAGAGTACTAAAAGCGGCTGAACTTGATTTGAAGCGGCTGTGCAGATCACCGAGTTTCCAGCGTTTCCGGGCAAAGCTCGAAAGCTGCGTTTGACAGATTTCGACCGTTGGCCTGCTTTTCATTATCTTTGCCTCTGGATAATGAAACCCGGAAATCAAAAAAGCCCATAAAAAAACAAAGACTTACCGTCTAGCTCATTATCTGGACACCTGATTTTTGAGCAAAACGGGCGACTGGTCTCCCAAAGAAAACGGCACCCGCAGGTGCCGTTTTTGTTTCAGCATGAGGCCGTTCAAGCCGCAGCTTTGACCTTCAAACGCCATGCATGCAGCAGCGGCTCGGTGTAGCCGCTCGGCTGCTCCAGACCCTTGAGCACCAGGTCGAGTGCGGCCTTGTAGGCGGCGGATGTCGTGAAGTTGCCGGCCATCGGCTTGTAGAGCTTGTCGCCCGCGTTCTGCTTGTCGACCACGGCGGCCATGCGCTCGAAGGTCTCGATCACCTGGGCCTTGGTCACCACGCCGTGATGCAGCCAGTTGGCGATGTGCTGGCTGCTGATGCGCAGCGTGGCGCGGTCTTCCATCAGACCGACGTTGTGGATGTCGGGCACCTTGGAACAGCCCACGCCCTGGTCGATCCAGCGCACCACGTAGCCGAGGATGCCCTGCGCGTTGTTGTCCAGTTCCTGCTGCTTCTCGGCGGCGCTCCAGTTCGGCGTGTTGGTCACCGGGATCTGCAGCAGGCCGTTCAGCAGGTTGTCGCGCTCCTTGTCGGCCTTGGTTTTCTCCAGATGCTTTTGCACGTCGCTCACCTTGACCTGGTGGTAGTGCAGCGCATGCAGCACAGCGGCAGTGGGGCTGGGCACCCAGGCGGTGTTGGCGCCGGCCAGCGGGTGGGCAATCTTCTGTGCACGCATGGCGGCCATCAGGTCGGGCATGGCCCACATGCCCTTGCCGATCTGCGCCTTGCCGCGCAGGCCGCAGTCCAGGCCCACCAGCACGTTGTTTTTCTCGTAGGCGTTGATCCAGGCGGTGGTCTTCATGTCGCCCTTGCGGATCATGGGGCCGGCCTGCATGGCGGTGTGCATCTCATCGCCGGTGCGGTCGAGGAAGCCGGTGTTGATGAAGGCCACGCGCGCCGAAGCCTGGCCAATACAGGCCTTGAGGTTCACGCTGGTGCGGCGCTCTTCGTCCATGATGCCGAGCTTGACGGTGTTTTCTTTCAGGCCCAGCACCGCTTCAACACGGCCAAACAGTTCGCTGGCAAAGGCCACTTCGGCCGGGCCATGCATCTTGGGCTTGACGATGTAAACGCTGCCCTTGCGGGAGTTGCGGATGCCGTCCTTGCCCTTGCGCTGCAGGTCGTGCAGGGCGATGGTGGTGGTGACCACCGCGTCCATGATGCCTTCGGGGATTTCCTTGGTGCTGCCGTCGGCGGCCTTGTACAGGATGGCCGGGTTGGTCATCAGGTGGCCCACATTGCGCAGGAACATCAGCGAGCGGCCATGCAGCGTGACGGGCTTCTTGCCCTTGGGCGCGGTGTACACGCGGTCGGCGTTCAGGCCGCGGGTGAAGGTCTTGCCGCCCTTGGCGACTTCTTCGGTCAGCGTACCTTTGAGGATGCCGAGCCAGTTGCTGTAGGCCAGCACTTTGTCGTCCGCATCAACCACCGCCACCGAGTCTTCGAGGTCGAGGATGGTGGACAGCGCGGCCTCAATCACCAGGTCAGCCATGCCAGCGGCATCGCTCGCGCCAATGGCCGTCTTGCGATTGATGCGGATGTCGAGGTGCAGGCCGTTGTGCTCCAGCAGGATGGACGACGGCGATTTCGCCTCGCCCTGATAACCGACGAACTGGTCGTTGTTGGCGAGGCCCGTGCTGCTGCCGTCTTTCAGTTTGACGCGCAGCTTGCCGTCCTGCACGCTGTAGCCGGTGCTGCCCACATGCGAGCCTTTTTTCAGCGGCGCGGTGCGGTCCAGCACGTGGCGTGCGTATTCAATGACCTTGGCGCCGCGCTTGGGGTTGTAGCCCGAGCCGCCGGGGCCGGCCTTGCCGCAGCCGCCTTCTTCAGAAATCGCGTCGGTGCCATACAGCGCGTCGTACAGGCTGCCCCAGCGGGCGTTGGCCGCGTTCAGCGCATAACGTGCATTGAGGATGGGCACCACCAGCTGCGGGCCGGCCTGGCGAGCCAGTTCAGCGTCCACATTCGAGGTGGTGGCCTTCACTTTTTTCGGCTGCGGCACGAGGTAGCCGATCTTCTCCAGAAACGCGCGGTAGGCCGGCATGTCGGTGATGGGGCCGGGGTGGGCCTTGTGCCAGTGGTCCAGCTCGATCTGCAGGCGGTCACGCTCGGCCAGCAGGCCGATGTTTTTTGGTGCCAGGTCGGCCACGATGGCGTCAAAGCCCTTCCAGAACTTCTCGCTGCTCACGCCAGTGCCGGGCAACACCGCGTCTTCAATGAAGCGGTACAGATTGGTCGCCACTTCCAGGCGGTGGCAGGTGGTGCGTGGCGTGCTGTTCTTGTTCGCGGTCGTGGCGTTAGCGCTTGTCATGGTGTCCCTTGTTGGCGATGAAATTGAAACTGACTACAGATAAAAACGATTCAATGAAGATTCAGTGGAAGAGGTGCGTGGGGCGTGGTGACTGAAGAATCAGCGGGTCGGCTCCCGACAACCCTCTATTGTCGCGAACCTGCCAGACCGGGCAAGGTCAGCACGTCGCGCAGGTTGCTCCCGGTGAACACCGGTTGGGTGTCCAGTTCCTCAAAGGGCAGCTGGTAGCGGTTGATCCACAGCGTCTGGTAGCCAAACCAGGTGGCGGCCAGCGCGTCCCACGCATTGCAGCTGACAAAGGCAATCTGCTGCGCCGGCAGGCCGGTGGCAGACAGCCCCAGTTCGTAGGCTTCGGGTGTGGTCTTGTACTGGCGGATGGAGTCGACACTGATCACATGGTCGAGCAGGCCGTCCAGTCCGGCAGAGCGCACCGCCACATCGAGCATGGCCGGGTCGCCGTTCGACAGGATGCCGGTGACCACGCCGCGCGCCTTCAGCGCCTGCAGCACTTCCTTGTTCTCGGGGAAGGCCGACAGGTGGCGGTACTGGTTCATCAGGCGCTCTTCGCGCTCGGGCGTCAGGTCCAGCGCCAAGCGCTTGCAGGCATAGCGCAAGCCGGCGCGCGTCAGCTCCCAGAACGGCCGGTACACCGACTCGCGCTGCGGCCCGCGCCTGCTGGTGGTCACCAGGCGCGTGTATTCAATCTGCTTGTCACGCCAGAGCACGCCCAGCGCCTGCCCCTGCCCGGGGAACAACTGCTCTGCCAGCAGGCCGACGCTGTACACATCGAACAGCGTGCCATAGGCGTCGAACAGCACCGCCTGCAGGGGGCCTGCGCCAGAAGTGGGCCGTGTTTTCATCTTCTCAACTGTATTTGATACGCGACCGGCGATTAACACCCGTCGAATTGTTTTATTGATGACTTTATCGTAAGTAATTTTTCTGACTTGCACTGATGTGGAGAAAGACAGCGAACGCAGTGGCAGTCCATTCGCCCCCTCCGACTCAGGCGGGCGGCATCGACACGCCAACAAATCAACCGAGCCACCTGGAGGTCAATTCAGGTACATGGCGTTGCATAGAAGTGCACGGCAGCACCCGGCAACAGCTGGCATATGTCTTGCTGATGCACTTGTACACAAGTATGGATGCTTCAAGTTGGTGCCTCGCACCGGCTGCTGGCACCCGCTTCCACCGGTTCCATCACCAACCCGACAGGAGTTCCGCATGACCTCAACCGCCAAGACCGCCACCGCCCTGACCGGCGCCACACGCCGCCAGATCCTGCAGACCTCCGTTGCCGGCGCCGCGCTGGGCATGCTGGGCGCACCCGCGCTGGTGCGTGCGCAAGCCGCCACCAAGGTGCGTCTGGGTTACTGGCCGATTGCTGCCGGCCTGCCGTTTTACGCCGCAGTGGAGCTGGGGTATTTCAAGGAAGCCGGCCTCGATGTGGAGCCACAGAAGTTTTCCAGCGCACAGCAGGTGATGGAAGCCGTGCTTTCGGGTCGGTCTGACGGCACCGCCAACGGCACTGGCTCGGCCAACGTGGCCATTGGTGAACTGGCCCAGCCCGGCACCTTCAAGATCTTCTGCGCCAACCCCAGCAACGTGAAGAACGTGCTCGACGAAGTCATCGTGCCGGTGGCCAGCCCCGCCAAGGTGATGGCCGACCTCAAGGGCAAGCGCGTGGGTTCGGGCCCGGGCATCCAGAACGTGACGCTGGCCAAAACCATCCTGGAGCGCGGCGGTGCCACCGGCGCCACCGTGGTCGAACTGCCCATCGGCCAGCATGTGGCGGCCCTGGCCGCCGGCCAGATCGACGGCGCCTACACGCTGGAGCCCACCGGCACCATCGGCCGCCTGAACGGCACCAGCCGCGTGCTGGAGGCCGGCGTGATCTCGCGCTACGTGCTGGGCGACAACATGGCGCCCTGGTTCGGCGGCTCGGCATCGCTGTCGTCTGACTTCATCAAGAAGAACCCCGACGCGGCCAAGAAGTTCATCGCCGCTTACGCCAAGGGCGTGGCCTACGTGCGCAGCAAGCCGGTGGAGGCGCGCAAGTACCTCACCGGCTACACGCCCATCGAAGGCCCGCTGGCCAGCGAAGTGCCACTGGCCGCCTACACCATGTACAACGAGTTCACGTCTGCGGACATCGGCCACTTCCAGAAGTTCTTTGACCTGTTCTCGGAGAAGGGCATCTTCAGCTCGCGACTGATGGTCGACACCATGATCTACAAGGGTTGAGCGCGCGCTGCACTCACACCCCCGCTCGACGACGAATGACTGTTTCATGCCCTTGCGGCAAGGAGTCCTGTGATGCCTGACCTCACCCCGCCTACAGCGGCCTTGCCTTCGACCGCGTGGGCGCCACCGCAGACAGCGCCCGCTGCCACCAGCACGCCGCGCGCGCCGATGAACTTCAGCAAGGCTCTGCCCTTCATCGGCCCCGTGGTGCTGTTTGTGTTGTGGGACCTGGTGGTGCGGCTGGGCTTCATCAAGCCCATCCTGCTGCCGCCACCCATCGATGCGATTGGCGCACTGGTCAAGGGCCTGGCCGGCGGGCCGCTGCTCAATGACTTCATCGTCACCGTGTGGCGCACCGTGCAGGCATTTCTGATCGCCTCGCTGGTCGGCATGCCGCTGGGCATCTTGCTGGGCAGTTCCGAGAAGGCCTATCGCAGCGTCGAATTCCTGATCGACTTTTTCCGCTCCACGCCATCGTCGGCGCTGATCCCGCTGTTCCTGATGATCTTCGGCGTGTCCGACATCAACAAGGTGGCAATTGCCGCATTCGGTTCGATGCTGATCGTCATCTTCAACAGCGCTTATGGCGTGATCAATGCGCGCAAGCAGCGCGTCATGGCGGCCCGCGTGATGGGCGCCTCGCGCTGGCAGATCTTCCGCGACGTGCTGGTGTGGGAAAGCCTGCAGCCTAGCTTTGTCGGCCTGCGATCGGCGGTGTCGATGGCGCTGGTCATCGTGATCGTGGCCGAGATGTTCATTGGTGCCGACAGTGGCCTGGGCAACCGCATCATCAACTCGCAGCAGGTGATGAATGTGCGCGACATGTACGCGTCGATTCTGGCGGCGGGCGCGCTGGGTTATGCGCTCAACATCTCTTTCCTTCTAGCTGAGCGCCGCATCGTGCACTGGAGTGGAAGATGAGCACCGTCCTCAACGCACCCGTGTTTGCCGATGTGCCTGCGCCAGCGTTCAAGCCCGGCCCGGCTGGCACGCACATCACCATTCGTGGGCTGACCAAGTACTTCGCCGGCTGGCCGCTGTACGAGAACTTCGACCTCGACATTCCCAAGCACAAGATCGTCTCGGTGTTCGGGCCCAACGGTTGTGGCAAATCGACGCTGATCAACATGATTGCCGGGCTGATTCCGGTTGACTCGGGTGAAATCCTGTTTGACGGCAAGTCGCTCAAGGACACCAAGATCGGCTACGTGTTCCAGAACTACCGCGAGGCGATGTTCCCGTGGATGCGCACCATCGACAACATCGCCTACCCGCTCAAGCTGGAAGGCAAAAGCAAAGCCGAGGTGGACCGCCGCATGGCCGAGCTGGTGGCGTCGTTCGATGTGAAGTTCGACCTGAACCGCTACCCCTACGAGCTGTCGGGCGGGCAGCAGCAAACAGCCTCGATCATGCGGGCGCTGGCGCCCAACCCCGAGGTGCTGTTCCTCGACGAGCCGTTCTCGGCGCTCGATTTCGAGATGACGCTGTTCATCCGCGAGAAGCTGCAGGAAGTCTTCATGAAGACCGGCACCACCATGCTGCTGGTCTCCCACGATCTGGAAGAAGCGGTGTACCTGGCCGACCAGGTGCTGCTGCTCACGAAGCGCCCGACGCGCGTGGCCGAAATCCTGCCTTACAACGACCCACGGCCACGCACTGTGGAAACGCTGTCCGAGGCCAGCTTTGTGGCCACCAAGAAGCGCAGCCTGGAAATCTTCCAGCGTGAAGTCCGGCGCTAATGTGTTGTTCATGTGTCGCTGTTGACTGCACTGATCCACCATGACCGACATTGAACTCGCCGCCGTCACAGCCTATGTGAAAAGCACCGCCGCGTTGCTTGCCATGCCGATGGACGACGCGCGCGCCGAGCGGGTGTCCCTCCACCTGCAGCGCACGGCCGGCATGGCTGCTGCACTGGCTGCCGCACCACTGCAGCCGCACGACGAGCTGGTGGAGATTTTTTGCCCGGCGCCCTTCCCCTCTGAATGAGCCCGGGCATGAGCACAACAACAGGACTCGCCATCGACGCCCCCGCCATGGCCCCCGCCATGGCCCGCGCCGTGGCCACTGGCGAGATCAGCGCCCGTGAGCTGCTCGACGACTGCCTCGCGCGAATCGACGCCACCGACGACCGGGTCAACGCCTTCACCGAGCGCACCATAGCCCGGGCGCGCGCAGAAGCCGCTGCGGTGGACAACGCGCGCGCTGCAGGCCAGCCCCTCGGCCCGCTGGCGGGTGTGCCCTATGCGGTGAAGAACCTGTTTGACATCGAGGGCGTGGTCACCCTGGCCGGCTCGCGCATCAACCGCAGCCATGCACCGGCCACCGCCGACGCGGTGCTGGTGAGCCAGATGAAGGCGGCAGGCGCGGTGCTGGTGGGTGGCCTGAACATGGACGAGTACGCCTACGGCTTCACCACCGAGAACACACACTACGGCCCCTGCCACAACCCGCACGACCTGACGCGCATTGCGGGCGGGTCGTCAGGCGGCTCGGGCGCAGCGGTGGCCGCACAGCAGGTGCCGCTGTCGCTGGGCTCCGACACCAATGGCTCCATCCGTGTGCCGGCCTCGCTGTGCGGCGTGTGGGGGCTCAAGCCCACCTTCGGCCGGCTCTCGCGGCGCGGCACCTACCCCTTTGTTTACAGCATCGACCACCTTGGCCCCATGGCCAGCAGCGTCGAGGGGCTGGCACTGGCCTACGACGCACTGCAGATGCCCGACCCGCTGGACCCGGGCTGCCACGCGCTGCGGGTGCAGCCGGTTCTGCCGTTGAACGACGCGGGGGCATCCGGCTTGCGCATCGGCGTTCTTGGCGGCTACTTCAACGACCACGCCACGGCCGAAGCCCGCGCCGTGGTGGCGCTGGCCGCCCGTACGCTGGGCGCCACGGAAGAAGTGACATGGCCCGACGCCGCCCTGGCCCGCGCAGCTGCCTTCATCATCACCGCCAGCGAGGGCGGCAGCCTGCACCTGGACGACCTGCGAAAACGCCCTGAGGACTTTGAGCCGCTGTCGGTCGACCGCTTCACCGCCGGTGCCCTGCAACCGGTGGACTGGTACCTGCGCGCCCAGCGCTTTCGCCGCAGCTACCGCGACAAGGTCAACGCCCTGTTCCAGCACTGGGATGTGCTGGTCACCGCCGCCACCCCGGTGAGCGCACCCGTCATCGGCACCGAGTGGCTGGACCTCAATGGCACCCGCCAGCCCTGCCGCGCCGCCATGGGCTTGCTGACGCAGCCGATTTCATTTGCCGGTTGCCCTGTTGTGACTGCACCGATGTGGCCAGAAGGAACCGGCGGCATGCCCCTAGGCGTACAACTGATCGCCGCACCATGGCGCGAAGACCTGGCGTTTCGCGCAGCGAGAATACTGGGCAACGCCGGTGTGGCCACCGTGCGAACACCCCAAGGATTGACATGACATCGCCAGACTTCACCCCACTTGCCATCAACCTGCCCGATGTGATGGCCGAGGTCAGCGTGCAGTTTGCGCGCTACGAAAAGGCGCTCACCAGTAACGACGTCGACGTGCTCGACGAGCTGTTCTGGAACAGCCCGCACACGCTGCGCTACGGCGCCACCGAGAACCTGTACGGCTACGACGAGATTCAGGCCTTCCGCGCCGGCCGGCCCGCGCAGGGGCTGGATCGCACCCTGCTCAAAACCGTCATCACCACCTACGGCCGCGACATGGCCACGGCGAATGTGGAATTCCAGCGCACCGGCAGCGCCAAGACCGGCCGCCAGAGCCAGACCTGGGTGCGCATGCCCGAAGGCTGGCGCGTGGTGGCAGCCCATGTGAGCCTGCTGGCCTGAGCACTGCGAAGGCCCAACAGCACCACGGCAGGTTTATCCTCTGCATGCCATGACATCTGCCCACACCGCCACGCCCGAGGCCAGCACCGTGCCCGCACGCCGTTCGCGCGCCGAAGAGGTGTACCAGCAGCTCAAGCGTGATGTGGCCGCCTTCAAGCTGGTGCCGGGCGACCGCTTCACCGAAACCGAGATCAGCGAACGCCTGGGCGTGTCACGCACGCCGGTGCGGCAGGCGCTGTTTCGCATGCAGCAAGAGGGCTTTGTCGAGGTGATGTTCCGCAGCGGCTGGCGCGTGCTGCCGTTTGACTTTCAGCAGTTCGAGGCGCTGTACGACCTGCGCATGGTGCTGGAGACCACCGCCGTGCGCCGGCTCAGCGACGACGGGCGCCGCATCAACACCGCACAGCTTGACGCCCTCAACGCGACCTGGCTGATCCCCCAGGAATCACGCAGCCGCGACGCCGTGCAGGTGGCCGAGTGGGATGAAGCCTTTCACTGCGCCCTGGTCGAAGCCGCTGGCAACGCCGAGATGGCCAGAGTGCACCGCGAAGTGACCGACCGCATCCGCGTGATTCGCCGGCTCGACTTCACCCAGCAGCCGCGCATCGACGCCACCTACGACGAACACGCCAAGATTCTCAAAGCCATCCAGCGCCGACGCGGCGACGAAGCCGCCATGCTGCTGCGCGCCCACATCGAGACCAGCCAGTCCGAGGTGCGCAAGATCACCCTGCATCAATTGCATATGGCGAGGGAGCGGGAGTAGGGCGCTTTCAACCGAGCGCTCCTTGCAATACAACTTGCAACCCGTACATCGGCGTCCGCGGGCGAAGTTAACGTCGGCGCTGACCTAGACACAACCAATATGGCGAAGCCGCAGCCTTCAGTTCTATTTCCGTACCGCGCAAAAAATAGATTCGGTTACCAGCGCCACCAATCCTGAGAGGCCAGAGGATTTGTTGGATGGGGCACCTTGTCAGGCTTGCTACCAAGCGGGATGGCAAGCAAATTCCAATACTCAAGCGGTTGCAGAAGTCGGACCGAAGTGTGCGGAGCGAGATGACGACCGAGATCCGAATCGAACGTAAGCAACACCGTGTGACCGACATCCTCTGCTTCTGCGACGATCGTGCAGTCATTCACGCCCCTGTGATGCTTCTGTAAAAGCGATGCCCGGGCGGTTATTGAATGGGGAGAGTTAAGGGGTATTTCACCGAACAGGACGCGAATGAAGCTCGCATGCAAATCGGCTCGTTCGATGTTGCGAATCTGGGCGCACTCTGCAGTTACGGTAGGGGTAACCCAAAGCGTCCCGGGAAGATAGAAGAAGAGACGAGTTAAGGCAATTCTTTGAGATGCCAACGAGTCCTTCGGGGTTGAAATGCCTGCGAAGGCATCGATAGCATATGAAAGGCACTGCGAGTCGATGCCAACTTGTGCGGTCGGAATCGCGTGTATTTCGAATCTAACGTTTGACATGAAAGGCTCGATCCGGCCTACCGGACCGATTCCTATACCTGGAAGGGTTAAGCATCAGCGGGCAAACCCAATCCACTCGTTGATTGACGAGGCAACCCCTAGAAGTCTGTTTGAAGGGATGATCAAAAATTCTCTCCTTTGACGTCTGAATTGAGTGGCATCAAAAAGCGCACCCCCATTCTGAAAAAACAAGCGAGCAGTACTGCCTTTTTGAGATGCGCTCGAATGGTGGGTTGGGCTGCACTTGCGCTAGAAATGGACGCATGTGCCGAAGTAGACCTCGTCGTTCTGGACGAAGGTGAACGGCTTTGCCGCTACCTTCTTATATTCATTGATTACCAACATATAGGCATTTGCACCCCGCCCTATGCCTTGCTCCGTGCGCAATATAGTGACGACCTTGTAGGAGTTTTCGTCTGATCCAGCGTCGATGACTTCGGGCTTGGTGATGTAAGCGTTCTTCAATGCGCCGACCATCATCCCGGTCCTTCTCTCAACAGTGAACTCCTTGCCGACATAGTTCTTGACTCGAAAGTCAAGCTGACTGTTTGGCGGAGGTTCAGCTGTAGCCACGCGTTCGATCTTGCAACGGTAGTCTCGAAGCACCTGTGCGTTGGCGCTTGAAAGCGCAGCTGCGAATGCCGCGATCGCGACGCAAATTTGTGTTGACACCACGGGGTGAGGAAAAGGAGCCTTCATACGGCCCAACGTAATGTGTGGAGCAAAACCTGCTCAAAAAACTGATCAGCGCTTATTCTTAACATGAGGCCTTCCTGAAAGTGGCTTGCAGCGTGGGTTTTCCGCCGAAAACCCAGTACTTGACCGTACCAGCATCACTCTGCTCACTGAACGATCCTAGGTGACCCTGTTTTTTCAACGACTGTAGTTCCCAAAGACCCAATCAAACTCGCCCAAGCCCAAAAACTACCCCAACCCGTTGGAATTTCCCCAAAAACAGCCCAATCATGTAATTCCACGCATTGATTTTTGCCTTTTCAGCGGGTAATTTGTCTGTATGGACAAATTGAAACAATTAGAGTCATTCGTGTCGGTGGTCGCCCGGGGCAGTTTGACGGCGGCCGCCAAGGCCGAAGGGGTGGCCCCGGCCATCATGGGGCGGCGGCTGGATGCGCTGGAAGAGCGCCTGGGCGTGAAGCTGCTGGTGCGTACCACGCGCCGCATTGCGCTCACGCACGAGGGCAGCGCCTTTCTGGAGGACTGCCAGCGCCTGCTGTCGGACCTGGCCAATGCCGAGGCCAGCGTGTCGGCCGGCGGCGTGAAGGCCAGCGGCCACTTGCGCATCACCGCGCCGGCCGGTTTTGGCCGCCGCCATGTGGCGCCGTTGGTCACCAAGTTCCGCGAGCAGCATGCCGATGTGAGCATTTCACTGAACCTGAGCGACCGCGTGGTGGACCTGGCCGGCGAAGGCTTTGACTGCGCGGTGCGGGTCGGCGACCTGCCCGACTCTTCGCTGGTCAGCGTGCGCATGGCCGACAACCGGCGCCTGTGCGTGGCAACGCCGCAGTACCTCAAGAGCCACGGCACGCCACAGCACCCGAGCGAGCTGGCGCGGTTTGACTGCCTGACGCTGTCGAGCGATGCCTCGCAGACGCGCGGCTGGGCTTTTCTGATTGCCGGTGAGGTGGTGCACCTCAAGCCGGGCGGGCCGCTCGATTGCTCTGACGGCCAGGTTCTGCACGACTGGTGCGTGGACGGCTACGGCATCGCCTGGCGCAGCACCTGGGAGGTGGAGGCAGACATCGCCAGCGGCCGCCTGGTGACGGTGCTCGATGATTTTGCGGCGCCGCCCAACGGCATTTACGCCGTGTTTCCGCAGCGCAAGCACATGCCACTGCGGGTGCGCTTGTGGATTGACTTCCTCAAGCACCACTATAGCCAGCCAGCGTTCTGGCGGGCGGGCTGAGGGCACGCCGGGCCAGTTCTAGAGCAGCCCGGCCAGCAACCACAGGGCCGTGCCCCACATCATCAGCGCCACCAGTCCGTCGAGCGCACGCCAGAACACGGGTGAATCCATGCGGCGGCCCAGCACCGCCATGGCCAGGCCCAGGCTGGCGAACCACAGCGTCGAGCCCACAGCAGCGCCCAAGCCAAACACGGCATTCTGCGGCTGGGCATAGGCCAGCGAGGCGGTGCCGATGACCACGGCAGTGTCGAGCCAGGCGTGCGGGTTCAGCCATGACAGCGTGAGTGCCAGCACCACCGCCTGTCGGCGCGTCACGGCGCGTGCCGCACCACTGGCCTGCGGCCCGTCTGCCAGCGCCACAGCCACCGGGTTCAGAAACCGGCGCATGGCCTGCGCGCCGTAAATCAGCAGCACCACCGCGCCGCCGCCGGTCATCGCGCCCACCAGCCGGTCGGACAAGCCACCCAGCTGCGCCAGCCCGGCCACGCCCACAGCGATGAGCGCCACATCGGTCGCGACGCACACCGCAATCGTCAGCCACAGGTGCTGGCGCGTGAGGCCCATGCGCATGACGTGGGCGTTCTGGGGGCCAATCGCCATGATCAACGACAGGCTGAGCACCAGACCGGGAATGAAGGCCGCAAGAAAGGCGGGGGCAGTGAAAGAAGACATGGGGTGGAGTCTGCCACCCCTGGCACTCAAGTTAAACCAAAGTAACTAGAATTTGATTCATTCAATTTTTTATTGACTGCACATGCTGGACGCCCGCCAACTGGAAGCACTGGCCGCCGTGATCGAACAGGGCAGCTTTGGCGCGGCCGCCAAGGCGCTGCACCTCACGCTGGCAGCGGTGTCGCTGCGCATCAAGTCGCTGGAAGAAGCACTGGGCCAGCGCCTGCTGGTGCGGGGCAAGCAGGTACGAGCCACGCCAGCCGGGCAGGCACTGCTGGCCCATGCGCGGCAGCTCCGGCTGATGGAAGCCGACCTGCTGGCCAGCTTGCCGGGCCGCTCGGGCAGCACCGCTGGCACCGAGCGCTGGCAGACGGTGAGCGTGGCCGTCAATGCCGACTCACTGGCCAGCTGGTTCCTGCCCGGCGTGGCACCGGCGCTGCAGCAACATGGGCTGTTGCTGGAGGTGCTGGTGGACGACCAGGACCACACCCACGACGCACTGAAGAACGGCGATGTGACCGGCTGCGTGACCACGCTGGCCACGGCGATGCGCGGCTGTGTGGCAGAGCCGCTGGGCATCATGCGCTACCGCTGCATGGCTGCACCGGCGCTGCTGGAGGCATGGCCCACCTCCGCAGCAGCAAGGGCCACCGGGCTGGCACACCGGCTGCTGCAAACCCCGGCAGTGATTTTCAACCGCAAGGACGCGCTGCAGGATGCGTTTCTGGCGCAGCACTTCAACCTGCGCGATGCACCCTACCCGCGCCACTTTGTGCCGGCGGCCGATGCATTCGAACGCGCTCTGGAGCTGGGCATGGGCTGGGGCATGCTGCCCGAGCTGCTGCTGGCCGCACGCGGCAAACGCGAAGGCCTGCAGGAAGTCTGGCCTGGTCGCACGGTCGATGTGGTGCTGTACTGGCAACACTGGGCGCGCGAGCCGCTCGCCGCACAGCGGCTGACGCACGCGGTGCGCGAGGCGGCGCGGAAGCACTTGGTGCAGGTTTAACGACCGGTGAATCCGTCAAAGCCCTTCGACAAGCTCAGGGCGAACGAAATTTAAGAGCGCGCGTTGCAGAGGCTCGCATTCCACCAGCAGAGCCGCGGGACTGGCTTCGCCAGACCGCAGGCGGAGTGGCCCCCTCGGGGGGCAGGGAGTTACACGCAGTGAGCGACCGTGGGGGCTCTGTAGATGAGCCGTGGAACCGGCTTCGCCAGACCGCAGGCGAACAGCCCCCTCGGGGGGCAGCGACCCACACGCAGTGGGGGAGCGTGGGGGCTAATACTTCAACGCGACGCTCTTGCCCCAGAACACCCGGTAAGCAAAGATCGTGTACCCAACGATCATCGGCAACACCACCAGTGCGCCGACCAGAATGATCTTCATGGCTTCGGGCGACGTGGCGGCTTTCCAGATGCTCACCTCATCGATCACCAGCCACGGGAAAAGGCTGTAGGCGAGACCGTAAAAGGCCAGCAGAAACACGCCGACGGTGGCACCAAACGGAACCCACGCGCCGTACTCGTTGCCCTGTGCCAAGCGCACCGGCAGGCGCTGCAGGCTGCGCCAGATCACCGCGAACAGCACTGCGGTGGCGATGGGAATCGGCATCAGCAGCACGATGTTGGGGAAGGCAAACCACTTGGCAAAAATGCTGCTGCTGACCAGCGGCGTGGCCAGCGAGATGGCCGCCACACCCGCCATGGTGAAGAACAGGCTGGCCTTGGCCCAGCGCACGGCTTGCAGTTGCAGCTCGCCAACCGACTTCATGATGAGCCAGCCCGCACCGATCAGGCAGTAAGCCGCCACCAGCGCAAAACCAATCACCGAGTTGAAGGCAATCGTCCACAGGTCGGACGAGAAACCGGTGATCAGCGAGCCCAGCATGTAGCCCTGCGACCAGCTGGCCAGCAGGGAGCCGGCGTAGAACATGGTGTTCCACAGCGGCTTGTGCGACGCGGTGGCTTTCACGCGGAAGTCAAACGCCACGCCGCGCAACGTGAGGCCGATCAGCATCAGCGCCACCGGCAGATACAGCGCACCGAGGATCATGCCGTGTGCCATGGGGAATACGGTGAGCAGAATGCCCACGCCCAGCACCAGCCAGGTTTCATTCGCGTCCCAGAAGGGGCCGATGCTGGCGATCATGCTGTCCTTGTCGTCTTCGCTGGCGCGGCGCATCAACACACCCACACCGAGGTCGTAGCCGTCAAGAATCACATAGGCCAGCATCGCCAGCCCCATCACCACCAGAAAGACGATGGGCATCCAGCCCGCGGCCTGGGTCAGGTCGGGGGCCATATCAAGCATGGGATGCTCCCTGCTTTTCGGGGTAGTTGATGACGTTGGGCTGCTGCTCGATGCTGTCGCCGAACGGCTTGTCGGCATGCTTCTTGTGCCGCGCCAGATAGAACACCACAGAGATGTAGGCCACGATCAGCGCCGCATAGAGCGTGAGGTACATGGCCAGCGTCAGCGCGATGCGCGGTGCGGGTACCTGCGACGCAGCTTGTGCCGTGGTGAGCACGCCGTGCACCAACCAGGGCTGGCGCCCGATCTCTGTCACGTACCAGCCCGCCACCAGCGCCACCCAGCCGGCAAACGTCATGGCCACCAGCACCCGGGCTTGCCACGGCCTGATCGTGCGGGAGGGGTCTTTCTTCCACGGCGCGAGCTGGAAGGCGCACATCCAGCTGACCAGCAGCATCAACATGCCCACACCGACCATGATGCGGAAGGCCCAGAACACTGGCGCCACCGGCGGGTGCTTGTCTTCAAACTGGTCCAGCCCCTTGACCTCGCCATTCCAGTCGTGGGTGAGGTAGAAGGAGGCGAGCTTGGGAATGGCGATCTCATACTTGTTCTCGCGCGCCTTCTCGTCGGGGATGCCGAACAGCACGGCGCCCACGCCCTTCTCGGTTTTCCAGATGCCTTCCATCGCTGCCAATTTGGCTGGCTGGTGTTCCATGGTGTTGAGGCCATGCAGGTCGCCCGCAACGATCTGGAGCGGAATCAGCACCGCGGCCAGGTACACGCCGGTTTTCAGGCCGGTCAGCACCTCGGCGCCACGGTCGTTGCGCAGCCAGCGGTAGGCCGAAATGCCGGCCACGATGAACGCCACCGTGAGGCCCGAAGCCAGCATCATGTGGGTGAAGCGGTAGGGGAAGGAGGGGTTGAAGATCACCTCCAGCCAGCTGGTGACATGCGCCTTGCCGTCAATCATTTCGAAGCCGGCGGGCGTGTGCATCCACGAGTTGAGCGCCAGAATCCAGAAGGCAGACATCGTGGTGCCGCCCGCCACCAGAAACGTGGCAAAGGTGTGCATGCGCTCGCTGACGCGCTGGCGACCAAAGAGCATCACGCCCAGCATGGTGGCTTCAAGGAAGAAGGCGGTGAGCACTTCATACGCGAGCAGCGGGCCGGCGATGTTGCCGACCTTTTCCATGTAGCCCGGCCAGTTGGTGCCGAACTGGAAGCTCATGGTGATGCCGCTGACCACGCCCAACGCAAAGGTGAGGGCAAAGATCTTGACCCAGAACTGGTAGGCGTCCATCCAGTGCTGCTGCCCGGTCTTGACGAAGCGCAGCTTGAAGTACAGCAGTACCCAGCCCAGCGAAATGCTGATGGTCGGGAAGAGGATGTGGAAGGTAATGTTCGCGGCGAACTGAATGCGCGCCAGAAGGAGAGCGTCGAGATTGTCCATCGTCAGGCCTTGGTTGCTGAACTGTCGGTTGTATGGCCGTCCCTGCTGCCAGACTCATTCTGCACGGGCTTGGCACGCCCTGCAAAACCTGAGCGCACGGTGTTTGCCACCTTGTCTTTGGCTTCCAGAAGGCGTTGCACCTTGGCGCCCATCTTCATCAGGCTGACCAGCGTGGCCGAATCCATCTTCTGCACATCGGCCAGCCAGCCGGTCATCAGCTCGATCAGGTCGTGCATCTGCTTCATGCGGGCCTGGGCATGGATGTCATCGCCGACGGAGGGTTGCTCCATCAGCGCGTCGCGCAGCATCGACAGCGTGGGATCGATTTCGCGCTTGCGCCGCTCTTCAGCCAGCGTGCGGAAGATGGCCCACACATCGTCGGGCGCCTGGAAGTACTCGCGGCGGTCGCCGGGCAGGTGCTGCAGGCGCACCAAGTTCCACGACTCCAGCTCTTTCAGGCCCATGCTGACGTTGGAGCGGGAAAACGACAGCGCCTCGCCGATTTCGTCGGCGTTCAGCGCGCGGGGAGAGACATACAGCAAGGCATAAATCTGCCCCACGGTGCGGTTGATGCCCCAGCGGCTGCCCATCTCACCGAAGTGCAGGACAAACCGCTGGGTGAGCGGGGCCAGATTCATGATTTTCTTTGCTGAATTTTCAGTAATTTCTGAAATTATAGGAAGTTTCACATGTTTCTGCAGGCGATAGCCCCGCCATCGCGAGGGGCTCTGGGACCCGTGCGACCGGGCCTGAACCGACCAGCCTCAGGCCGTCGGTGGCGGCGCGCCCAGCAGTTCAGCCAACTGCGCCGTCGCCTTGCCCCAGCCGTCGTGAAAGCCCATCTTTTCATGCGCTTCGCGGTCGGCCATCGACCAGTGCTGCACCCGGGCGGTGTAGCGCGTCTTGCCGCCTTCGTCGGCAAACGTCAGGATGCCCGTCATGAAGGGCTTGTCGGAAGGTTTCCAGGCTTCGGTATAGGCGTCAGTGAACACCAACTTCTCATTGGGCACCACCTCCAGGTACACGCCGCGGTTGGGGAATTCGGTGCCGTCCGGGCCGCGCATTACGATCAGGCTGGCGCCGCCCGGTCGCACGTCGAGTTCGGCGCTCACCGTCTGCCAGGGCTTGGGCGTGAACCACTGCAGCAGCAGCGCGGGCGTGGTCCAGGCCTGATAGACCTTCTCGCGCGGGGCGTCGATCAGCCGGGTGATGACCAGCTCGCGCTCGGCGGCGTCGCCGGGTGTTGAGGGAATGGGTTCAGCCATGGGGCCTCCTTCGGAGATATTTCGGCAACACGGTCTGAAGTGTCCGCAGCAGACCGGGCTGAAGGGGGATGCTAGCGCGTAGGAGCGCAAAGGCAATGCACGGCTGGCGCGGTGGCATGCAGGCTGACATCTGCTTGCAGCTGATACACGGCGCCTTTGTTTCCCTGCTCGTCCTTGTTAATTACCGGGAAGGTTGGCGCCTGGCGGGTGCGCGCCGCACCGGTGCCGGTGCCGGTGGCGGCAGGGGCGACACCATGGGCGTCGATTCCGGCACCATCAGCACCACCTCCTTGAAGCCCAGCCCCAGCATGTCGAGCGCCTGCGCGGCAGAGCGGCTCAGGTCGATGATGCGGCCGTGAATGTAAGGCCCGCGGTCGGTGATGCGCACCTCCACCTCGCGGCCATTGACCAGGCTGTGCACCCGCACCAGCGTGCCGAAGGGCAGCGTGCGGTGGGCAGCGGTGAGTGCGTGCATGTTGAACCGGTCGCCGCTGGCGGTGCGGCGGCCGTGAAAGCCCGGGCCATACCAGGAAGCACCGCCGCGCTGGAACTCGCGCGCCGATTCGCCGCCAAGCAAAGCGGGCCGTGGTCCGATGGGTGGTGCGTCAGCGATCGGCAGATCGCCGGGCGTTGCTGAATCGCCCTGCGCCGCAGCAGGAGAAGGCGTTACCGCGGGAGCAGCCGCCGGTATAGTCGCAACCGGTGTGCGAACCGGCGCTGTGCCGCAGGCCACCAGACCGAACAGCACCACAGCGGCCAAAAGTGTCCCGGGCGCTCTGCACAGGATGACTTGCATGGTGAATCGTTGCTTCAGCATGCAGGTCCTCGCCCGCTTCAGCGCTGCTGCAGTCGCTGGATGATTTCCGTCGTCGCGCCCGCCTGGTTCATCGTGTAGAAATGAATGCCGGGCACACCGGCTGTGCGCAGCTGGTCGCAGAGGTCGGTGATGACGTCGAGTCCAAAGCTCTTGATGGATGCCGCGTCATCGCCATAGCCCTGCAGGCGCAGGCGGATCCAGCGTGGAATCTCGGCGCCGCAGGCATCGGAAAAGCGCATCAACTGCGTGGAGCTGGTAATCGGCATGATGCCGGGCACCACGGGCACCTCAACGCCTAACGCGAGCGCGTCATCGACAAAACGGAAGTAGGCGTCGGAGTTGAAGAAGTACTGGGTGATGGCCGAGTCGGCGCCGGCCTTCACCTTGGCGGCAAAAGCCTTGAGGTCAGCATCGGCCGACTTGGCCTGTGGATGGATTTCCGGGTAGGCCGCCACTTCGATGTGGAAGGCGTCGCCGGTCTCTTCGCGGATGAAAGCCACCAGATCGCTGGCGTAATGGAATTCGCCGCCAATGCCATAGCCGCTGGGCAAGTCACCGCGCAGTGCGACCAAGCGCTTGACGCCCATGGCGCGCAGGGTGGTCAGTTGCGCACGCACCGTGGCCTTGGTCGCGCCGACGCAGGAGAAATGCGAGGCGGCCGCCACACCTTCACCCAGGATTTCCTTCACGGTGCCGAAGGTGCCCTCTTGCGTGGAGCCACCGGCACCAAAAGTGACCGAGCAGAACTCGGGCTGGAACGCATACAGGGCCTGGCGCGTGGCGCGCAGCTTCTCGGCGCCTTCAGGCGTCTTGGGCGGAAAAAATTCAAAACTCAGAGGCAGATTCATCGCGGCCATCTTCACTCTCTCTTCAGGAATCGGTTGGCTTGATCCGGCGCTTGCTGCGAGCCGGTCCGGGCTGGCCGGCATGCGCGGCTTCCGGGTCTTCATGCGGCTCGCGCCGTTCGGCACGCGGCTGGCGCTTGGGCGCCTTGCGCTGCGGCGCCGCAGGCAGTGGCAGGCTTTCGCCCGCGTTGTCATGGCCCTTGAGGGCGTGGATGAAAAACTCGCGGTTGCCGTCGCCGCCTTCAATCGGTGAATCGAGCCAGGCCTTCACGTCCATGCCCAGCGCAGTGCAGGCCTCGCGCAGGCGCTGCTCGACAAACGCAAAGTGGGCCGCGTCACGCACGATGCCGCCCTTGCCGATCTGGCCGGGCTGCAGCTCAAACTGGGGCTTCACCAGCATCAGCAGGTCACCGCCCGGCTTGAGCAGGCGCACCACGGCAGGCAACACCAACGTGAGCGAGATGAAAGACAGGTCGCCGGTGAGCAGATCGAAATCGGCAGCGATGGGCTCGCCGCCTTCAACATCACCCTCGACCGTGTCCTCCGCAGGCTCACCTTCTTCATGGGAGTGAACCACAGGCGTCATCAAGTCCGCCGCCACGATGGCGCGCGCATTGATGCCTTCAAGGCACACCACGCGCGGGTCGCTGCGCAAGCTGGGGTGCAACTGGCCATGGCCGACATCCACACCCACCACCTGCGCCGCGCCGTGCTGCAGCAGGCAGTCGGTGAAGCCACCGGTGGACTGGCCGATGTCAAGGCAACGCAAGCCCTTGACCTTGAGGCCCGTGCTCTGCAGCGCGCCTTCGAGCTTGAGGCCGCCGCGCGAGATGTACTTGGCCTCGGTCGTGTCCAGCAGTTGCAACTCGGCCGCCTCGGGAATCTCATCGCCGTTCTTGGCGATCTTCTTCCAGGGCTTGTCCGACTCCACGCGCCACTGCACGCCAGACGCAATCAGGCGCTGGGCCTGCGAGCGGGTGGCGGCATGGCCGTGTTCAACGAGGAATAAGTCAGCGCGCATGGGGCGTTACCAGGAGTCGTGCGCGTAGCGAGCGGCCGTCAGGCGAGGCGCGGGAGGCCCCATGAACCGGAGCGTACACAGGTACGTGAGGATTCATGGGAGGACCCGCAACGACGCATCACGGTCACGCAGTCGCGCAGATCAATAACGATATGTGTCGGCTTTGTACGGGCCGGCTTTGGACACGCCGATGTAAGCAGCCTGCTCGTCGCTCAGTTCGGTCAGCATGGCGCCGACTTTCTTCAGGTGCAGACGGGCGACTTTTTCATCGAGGTGCTTGGGCAGCACGTAAACCTTGCCCACTTCGTAGTCGGCCTTCTTGGTGAAGAGCTCGATCTGCGCGATGGTCTGGTTGGCGAAACTGGAAGACATGACGAAGCTGGGGTGGCCAGTGCCGCAACCGAGGTTCACCAGACGGCCCTTGGCCAGCAGAATGATGCGCTTGCCGTCCGGGAAGATCACGTGGTCGACTTGCGGCTTGATCTCTTCCCAGGTGCACTTTTCCAGCGCGGCGACATCGATCTCGTTGTCGAAATGGCCGATGTTGCAGACGATGGCCTGGTCTTTCATCGCGGCCATGTGCTCATAGGTGATGACGTTCTTGTTGCCGGTGGCGGACACAAAGATGTCGGCTTTGTCGGCAGCGTATTCCATGGTCACGACCTTGTAGCCTTCCATCGCGGCCTGCAGGGCGTTGATGGGGTCGATCTCGGTGACCCAGACTTGTGCCGACAGCGCGCGCAGCGCCTGGGCAGAACCCTTGCCCACGTCGCCGTAGCCGGCAACCACGGCGACCTTGCCGGCGATCATGACGTCGGTGGCGCGCTTGACGGCGTCGACCAGCGATTCGCGGCAGCCGTACAGGTTGTCGAACTTGCTCTTGGTGACCGAGTCGTTCACGTTGATGGCGCGCAGGGCCAGCGTGCCCTTGGCCGACATCTCATTGAGGCGCAGCACGCCGGTGGTGGTTTCTTCGGTCACGCCGATGATGTTCTTCAGGCGGCGGCTGTACCAGGTCGGGTCTTGTGCCAGCTTGGCCTTGATCGAGTTGAACAGGCAGATCTCTTCTTCGCTGCCGGGGTTGGCCAGCAGGCTGGCGTCGGTCTCGGCCTTGGTGCCTAGGTGCATCAGCAGGGTCGCATCGCCGCCGTCGTCCAGGATCATGTTGGGGCCTTCTTCAGGCGTGCCCTTGGCGCCGTTGAATTCGAAGATGCGGTGGGTGTAGTCCCAGTAGTCGGCCAGCGTCTCGCCCTTGATGGCGAACACCGGGGTGCCGGCGGCCACGATGGCGGCAGCGGCGTGGTCTTGCGTCGAGAAGATGTTGCACGATGCCCAGCGCACATCAGCGCCCAGGGCCTGCAGCGTCTCGATCAGCACGCCAGTCTGGATGGTCATGTGCAGCGAGCCGGTGATGCGCGCGCCCTTCAGCGGCTGGGCCTTGGCGAATTCTTCGCGGATGGCCATCAGGCCGGGCATTTCGGTCTCAGCGATCTTCAGTTCCTTGCGGCCCCAGGCAGCGAGGGACAGGTCGGCGATTTCATAGTCGTTCACGGGCACGGGTTTGAGAATGGCGTTCATTTGGTTATCTCCAAAATCGAGGGTCAAGGTCGGCAAAATAGCCACGACCGCACAGCAGCAAAGCAATCAGAGAGTCGGGGGAGTTTGTGTTGACTCACCCGGCTTCAAGGTGCATAAGGCACATGCGGGTGAGCGTGGTTGCAAATGAAAGTCCTGAGCCTAGACCACATGCCGTGGGTTGCAACGCTCCTCAGGAAGCCGCTATTGTAGCCAACCCACTCGAACTCTGGCAGCCACAGCTGGGCAATTCTTCACGACGTGAGAAAATTTCACGATGCAAGAACTCACCCGCTGGCCACTGGCCGAGCGCCGCGCCATCCGGGGCGTGTTCACCGACATCGACGACACGCTGACCACCGACGGCGCGATCACGCCTGATGCGCTGCAGGCGCTGCACGACCTGAAGGCCGCCGGGCTGCCGGTGGTGGCTATCACCGGAAGACCGGTCGGCTGGAGCGAGCCTTTTGCCGCGCAATGGCCAGTGGATGCCATCGTGGCGGAGAACGGCGCCGTGGCACTGCTGCCCGATTCAAGCAACGGCCAACCAGCCCTGAAAAAAATCCATCAGCAGGACCCAGCCACGCGCGCCGCCAACTTCGCCCGCATGCAGGCGGTGCTGGCGCGCATCGAGACCAGCATTCCCGGCGCGCAGCGCGCCACCGACTCGCCGGGCCGCGAGACCGACATCGCGATTGACCACAGCGAATTCACCAACCTGGGCGAAGAAACCATCGCACAGGTGGTGGCGCTGATGCGCAGCGAGGGCATGCATGCCACGGTGAGCAGCATCCACATCAACGGCTGGTACGGTGCGCACAACAAGCTCGAAGGCGCACGCTGGATCGTGCAGCAGCTGTGGCAGCGCCAGCTTGACCACGAGATGGCGCAGTGGGTGTATGTGGGCGACTCGACCAACGACCAGCTGATGTTTGAAGCCTTCCCGCACAGCGTGGGCGTGGCCAACATCGCGCGCTTTGTGCCGCAGCTCGCGCACCTGCCGCGTTATATGACCCACGGTGAGCGCGGCGCGGGTTTTGCCGAGCTGGCGGCCGCGCTGCTCAGCGCGCGCTGATCACGAGGCCTTCAGCAGCCCAAGCTTTTCCACCAGCGCTTTTTCACGCGCGAAGGTGTCCTTGGCGAACTTGCTGTAGGCCGCTGAGCCCATGTACATCGGCACCATGTCGTACTTGGCGAGCGCGGTGCGGTAGCTGGCCTGCTCCATCGCTTGCTTGAAGGCATCGTGCAGACGCTTGACCACTGCAGGCGGCGTGTCGCGCGGGGCGGCAATGCCGAAGGGTGAGTTCTGCACCATGTCCAGACCCAGTTCCTTGAGCGTGGGCGCATCGGGGAACTTGGCCAGGCGCTCGCTGCCCCAGGTGTTGAGCACGCGCAGCTTGCCGGCCTCGACCTGTGGCGCAAAACCGGTGGAGTCGGCAGCCGCCATGATGTTGCCGCCGAGGATGGACTGCATCAGGTCGGCACTGCCTTTGTAGGGCACATGCAGCAGTTCAATGCCCAGCTTCTGCGCGATCAGCTCCATCGTCAGGTGCGGGCTGGTCAGTGTGCCGGTGGAGCCGTAGCTCAGCTTACCGGGGTTGGCCTTGGCCCAGCCGACGAAGTGCGTCCAGGTCTTGAGGGGCGAATCGGCGGGCACCACCAGACCAAAGGCGTAGCCGGTGACGTTGAGCACATAGGCCAGGTCCTTGATCGGGTCCCAGCTGATTTTGGTGGTGTAGGGCAGACGGAACACGCCCAGCGGAATCTGCGCCAGGGTGTAGCCGTCGGCCGGCGTGCTTTGCAGCTGCTGGGCCGGCAAGGTGCCTCCGGCGCCGGGCTTGTTCTCGACGATGACTGTCTGGCCAAGAATCTTGGAGGCGTTGTCGGCCAGTGCCCGCATCGTGATGTCGGTGGGCCCGCCCGCCGGAAAGGCGATGACCAGCTTGATCGGTTTGGCAGGAAAGGGCTGGGCACGGGCGCCCGTGGCCGCAGTGGCTGCGATGACGGCAGCAGATTGAAGCAGTTGACGGCGTTGCATAGGGTCTCCGGTCTTGAGTGCCAAAGACCCATCATGTGGGCGGCGCGCCTGAAGCGCATCAGGGCAACACCTGAAGCGGTGTCACCCCGGTGTCAGGGCGCGATCAGCGGGCCGCCACCGTCACGGCCACGGGCTTGGCCGCACTCTGCACCTTGGCGCCGGGTGCGTTGCTGACCAGTTCCAGCTTCAGGTTGTAGTCACCCGGTGGCGGGCTGAACCACGCTTCAGTCTGACCTCCGGTGAAACTCAACAGCTCAGGCTTCTGGCCTTTGCGCTCCATCACCAGACGGAAGTGCCCGGTGTCTGGCGCCTGCGCACCCACGTGGGAGATGTTGAGTCCGCTGGCGTGGAACTGCAGGCGAAACGGTGGGCGCAGGGCGCTCCCATCGGCCACGTTCAGGAGTTCAATGCGCGGTGCGCCCTGCACGGTGGCTGGGGCCACGGATGTGTTCTGCCGCGTCACGGTGAACTTGAGCGGCTTGCTGTAAACGAAATACGGAATGTGTCCCGCGTCGGCCAGCAGCAGGCGCACTTCGTAGGTACCGGGTGGCAGATTGATCACCGACTCCATCTGGCCTTTGCCAAAGTGGATGTACTGGTCCGTGAAGGGCAGCGGCTTTTTGAAGTCCATCGGCAAGCCCTGATTGACCAGCAGGTGGTGGTGGCCCGCACGGCCCGCCGATTTGCCCGCTGGCACCAGGCCGCGCATGGAGAGGCCAAAGCGCGCGACGAAAGGCGTTTCGACCTTGTCACCGTCCTTGAGGTTGGTGAAATAGGTTTCTGGTTCGCGGGAAGGGGCTGCCGCCAGCCACGGGTGCTCCACCGCGTCGGTCTCGACCGGTACGGTGCCGGCACCCTGAGCCTGCGCCGTGGCGACAAACACCAGAGCAGACAAGGCAGAAAAAACGACCGAAACGGCCCACAAAAATCCGCCCTTCAGGGCGCTCGTCGAGTTGTTACGGACCGTCATCATCAAAGTGTCTTCGTCTGTTTGCGGCTCACCGGATGGTGAATTACGCAATAAGTTACCAATCAGTCATTTTAGTTACTGACTAGTAACATTTCAGAGCAAAGGTCTTTGAACTGTGTCCCCCCCCTGCGCCTGGCCTGCCGGCCACCCGCTCAGCGGTTCAACACGACCGTCAGTGCCTTGCCGGTGTGGGTACCCAGCTTGACCACCGCTTCCGGCGGCGCCGAGGCAACCACCTGGCCGCCGGCATTGCCGCCGTCCGGGCCGAGGTCGATCACCCAGTCGGCTTCGGCGATCACGTCCAGGTCGTGCTCGATCACCACCACGCTGTGACCACCATCGACCAGCCGGTGCAGCACATGAATCAGCTTTTCCACATCGGCCATGTGCAGGCCCACGGTGGGCTCATCGAGCACATAAAGGGTGTGTGGCGCCTTCTGGCCGCGGCGCGTGATGTCGTCGCGCACCTTGGAGAGCTCGGTCACCAGCTTGATGCGCTGCGCCTCGCCGCCCGACAGCGTCGGTGAGGGCTGGCCCAGCGTGAGGTAGCCCAGGCCCACGTCTTTCAGCAGCTGCAGTGGGTGGCCGATGCTGGGCATGGAGGCAAAGAAGTCCACCGCCTCATCGACTTCCATCTTCAGCACATCGCCAATGCTCTTGCCGCGCCAGGTGACGGCCAGCGTCTCGGGGTTGAAGCGCGCGCCGTGGCAGGTTTCGCACAGCACCTTCACGTCGGGCAGAAAGCTCATGCCGATGGTGCGCACGCCCGCGCCTTCGCAGGTCGGGCAGCGGCCCTCGCCGGTGTTGAAGCTGAAGCGCCCGGCCGAGTAGCCGCGCGCCCGCGCTTCCAGCGTGTCGGCAAACAGCTTGCGGATGGTGTCCCAGAAGCCGATATAGGTGGCGGGGCAGGAGCGCGGCGTTTTGCCAATGGGCGTCTGGTCCACTTCGAGCACGCGGTCGACCACGGCGTAGCCTTCCACGCGTTCACAGCCGGTCCATGCGGGGGTCTTGCCTTTGTCATCGGCTTCGCGGCCGGCCTTGGTTGAGCGCTGCATCACACCGGCCTGCACGTTGGCCAGCAACACATCGCGCGCCAGTGTCGATTTGCCGGAGCCCGACACACCGGTCACGGCCACCAGCCGGTAGAGCGGCACCTTCACCGTGACCTGCTTCAGGTTGTGCAGATCGGCGTTGACCACGGTGAGCCACGAGGTGAACGGGCTCGCGGCAACCGGAGCCGCGTTGTGCAGCGCGCTGGCGTTAGCCGCCGCGTCTTTCAGTGCCTGCGCTTTCAGGGCGGCGGCCTTCTGCTTGCTGAGCGGCTTGGCCGGCACCGCTGTGGGGTCGATGGCAGTGACTGGCGCGGCGCCCGCGCGGGTTTCACGGCGAATCTGCAGCGGATGCACCAGCGGATTCGCCAGATAGCGACCGGTCAGCGATGCCAGCACCGCCGACAGATCGGCCGCCGTGCCCTGCGCCACCAGCGTGCCGCCGCGCTTGCCAGCGCCGGGACCGATGTCGATGATGTTGTCGGCGCGGCGAATGGTGTCTTCATCGTGCTCCACCACCACCAGCGTGTTGCCACGCTCGCTGAGCTTGCCGAGTGCGCTGAGCAGAATGCGGTTGTCGCGCGGATGCAGGCCGATGGTCGGCTCGTCCAGCACATAGCAGACGCCCTGCAGGTTGGAGCCCAGCTGCGCCGCGAGGCGAATGCGCTGCGCCTCGCCACCCGACAGCGTGGGCGCGCCACGGTCCAGCGTGAGGTAGCCCAGGCCCACGTCTTCCAGAAATTCCAGCCGGCTCTTGATCTCGGGAATCAGGTCGCGGCCAATGCCGGCTTCACGACCGGTCATGCCGCCAGCCAGCGTCAGCGTGTCGACCCAGCGCCGCACATCGGTGACCGACAGCGCCGCGATGTCGGCAATGCCCACACCGGCAAACTTCACCGCGCGGGCCTTGGCATTGAGGCGTGTGCCTTCGCAGGTCGGGCACGCCGTGCCGGCGAGGTCTTCCACCTCGGGCTCGGCAAAGCTCTGCTCGCGACCCTTGTTGTCGTCGTCCATCACCGAGTCGTCAAAGACCTTGCGCTGCTCCTTGCTCAGCTTGACGCCAGTGCCCACGCAATCGGGGCACCAGCCGTGCTTGCTGTTGTAGCTGAAAAGGCGCGGGTCCAGTTCGGCATACGACGTGGCGCAGACCGGGCAGGCGCGTCGCGTCGAGAAGGCCTCAAGCCGGCCGATGTGCTTGGTGCTGGTGCCAGCCAGCATCGCGCCCTTCAAACCATCCAGCGGTGCCAGCACATGCACCACGCCCTTGCCGTGCTCCAGCGCGGTGGCGAGGGCCGCGCGCAGTGCCGCCTCGTTGTCGGGCGACACATGGATGTCGGCAATCGGCAGTTCGACGGTGTGCTCCTTGAAGCGGTCGATGCGCGGGAAGCCGGTGGTCGGCAAAAACTCGCCGTCAATGCGCAGGTGGGTGTAGCCGCGCGGCCGCGCCCAATCGGCCAGCTCGGTGTACACGCCCTTGCGCGCAATCACCAGCGGCGCCAGCAGACCGATGTGCTGGCCGCGGTAGGTCTTGATGAGCTGCGCGGCAATACTCTCGGGGCTTTGCGGCATCACCGCCGCGCCGTCCTTGGTGCAGTGCTGCACGCCCAGCTTCACATACAGGAGGCGCAGGAAGTGCCAGACCTCGGTGGTGGTGCCGACGGTGGACTTGCGCCCGCCGCGCGACAGCCGCTGCTCAATCGCCACTGTGGGCGGAATGCCGTACACCGCGTCCACCTCGGGCCGGCCCGCCGGCTGCACGATGCTGCGCGCATAGGCGTTGAGCGATTCAAGGTAGCGGCGCTGGCCTTCGTTGAACAGAATGTCGAAAGCCAATGTGGACTTGCCGGATCCAGACACGCCCGTCACCACATTGAACTTGCCGCGCGGAATATTGACCGACAGGCTCTTGAGGTTGTTTTCCTTGGCGTTGACGATCTGGATCAGGTTGGAGAACGCGGGCCGCGTGGTCCACGCTTTTGGCTTGCGCTCTTCCACGCCATGCACCTGGCCCATGGCCTGCTCGTACTCGCGCAGCGCCAGCGCGGTGTGCGAAGTGGGGTGCTGGCGCACCGCCTCGGGCGTGCCCTCGGCCACCAGCAGGCCACCGCCCTCGCCGCCTTCCGGACCCAAATCAATCAGCCAGTCGGCAGAGCGGATCACGTCAAGGTTGTGCTCGATCACGATCAGCGAGTTGCCGGCATCGAGCAGCTTGCGCATCGCGCGCATCAGCTTGGCGATGTCGTCAAAGTGCAGGCCGGTGGTCGGCTCGTCAAACAGGAACAGCGTGCCGCGCTGCGGGTGGCGCAGAGCCAGCGCCTGCTTGCTGGCGCTACCGGTCTTGCTGGCGTCCGCCAGAAAGCCTGCGAGCTTCAAGCGCTGGGCCTCGCCGCCCGAAAGCGTCGGCACCGGCTGGCCCAGCTTCACATATTCAAGACCCACATCGACGATGGGCTGCAGCGCGCGCACCACCTCGCGGTCTTGCGCGAACAGGCGCACCGCTTCGCTCACCGTCAGCTCCAGCACGTCTGACACATTCAGCAGACGCGGCGTGACATCACCAATCGCTTTGCGCTCAATCGTCACTTCCAGAATCTCGGCGCGGTAGCGCTTGCCGTCGCAATCGGGGCAGCGCAGGTACACATCGCTCAGGAACTGCATCTCGACATGCTCGAAGCCGGAGCCACCGCAGGTCGGGCAGCGCCCATCTCCGTTGTTGAAGCTGAACTTCGACGAGGTGTAGCTTCTCTGTTTAGCCAGCGGCGCCAACGCAAACAACTCGCGCACCGCGTCCCAGGCGCCCACATAGCTGGCCGGGTTGGAGCGCGCTGTCTTGCCAATCGGGGACTGGTCCACGAACACCACGTCGTTGAGGTGGTCCGCGCCCATCAACCGGTCGTGCAGGCCCGGCGTTTCGGTGGCCTTGCCGAACTGCCGCAGCAATGCCGGCGCCAGGATGTCCTGCATCAGCGTGGACTTGCCAGAGCCGCTGACGCCCGTCACACACACCAGCCGCTGCAGCGGGAATTCGACCGTCAGGTTCTTCAGGTTGTGGTCGCGTGCACCTTCGAGAATGAGGCGTGGCGTGTTGTCTGTCACCGCGCGCTTGAAGCCCATGCCGACCTGCTTGCGCGCGCCTAAGTAGGCGCCGGTGAGGGTGTCGGCGTGCTTGAGGTCTTCGGGCGTGCCGTCAAACACAATCTGCCCACCCCGCTCGCCCGGGCCGGGGCCCATGTCAATCATGCGGTCAGCGGCCAGCATCACCGCCGGGTCGTGCTCGACCACCACCAGCGTGTTGCCGGCATCGCGCAGGCGGTGCATGGCCTGGGTGATGCGGTTCATGTCGCGCGGGTGCAGGCCAATCGACGGCTCGTCCAGCACGAACAGCGTGTTGACGAGCGAGGTGCCCAGCGCCGTGGTGAGGTTGATGCGCTGCACCTCGCCGCCCGACAGCGTACGGCTTTGCCGGTCCAGCGTGAGGTAGCCAATCCCTACATCACACAGGTACTTCACGCGGGTCTGGATTTCCTCGAAGAGTGACTTGAGCGCTTTCTGCTCGGCATCGTTGCCTGGCGCGGCGAGCGACAGGCTGTCAAAGAAGCGGCGCAGCCGGTCGATGGGCAAGCGCATCAGGTCGTGCAGGCACAGGCCCGGCAGGGCTTCCAGCTGCGCGCGCGTCCACTGAACACCCACCGGCATGAAACGCTCGGCCGGTGGCAGCACCGCATCGGCGGCCTCTTTGGTGCCGAGCCGCCACAGCAGCGGCTCAAGTTTGAGGCGTGCGCCGCCGCAGACCTCGCACGGCGTGTAGCTGCGGTACTTGGACAGCAGCACACGGATGTGCATCTTGTAGGCCTTGCTCTCCAGGTACTCAAAAAAGCGCTTGATGCCAAACCAGTGCTGGTTCCATTTGCCGTTCCAGTTCGGCGAGCCGTTGATGACCCAGGCCTGCTGCTCGGCGGTCAGCTTGTACCAGGGCGTGTCGCGCGGAATGCCTGCGGCTTCGGCGTGGCGCATCAGGTCGTCCTGCGCTTCTTTCCAGGCCGGCGTCTGCATCGGCTTGATGGCGCCAGCGCGCAGCGTGAGCTTGTCGTTGGGAATCACCAGGCCGTAGTCCACCCCGATGACGCGGCCGAATCCACGGCAGGTTTCGCAGGCGCCCATCGCGGAGTTGAACGAGAACAGCGAGGGCGTGGGTTCGGTGTAGCGCAGATCGCTGTCTGGGCAGTGCAGGCCCGTCGAAAAGCGCCACATGTCTTCAGGTGAATCGTCGCCCGTCTGTACATACACATTCAGCCTCCCACCACCCCGCTTCAGTGCAGTCTCAATCGCCTCCATCACCCGCACTTTTTCTGCGGTGTGCAAACGGAAGCGGTCGGCCACCACATCAAGCAACTTGTGGGGACCGGCAGGCGTCGCGATGTCGCGCTGTGCGTGCACGCGGGTAAAGCCGCTGGCGGCCAGCCACTGCTCCAGTTGCTCGGGGCTGGTGTTGCCGGGCAGCTCCACCGGGAACGTAACCACAGTGCGCGGGTCGCTGCCTGCGGTACGGGCCATCAGCTCGGCATAGATTGACTCGGGGCTGTCGTGGCGCACGCCCTGCGCCGTCTGCTTGTCAAACAACTGCGCTGCGCGGGCATAGAGCAGCTTGAGGTGATCGTTCAGCTCCGTCATCGTGCCAACGGTGGAGCGCGACGAGCGCACCGGGTTGGTCTGGTCAATGGCAATCGCGGGCGGCACGCCTTCGACCTTGTCCACAGCCGGCTTGTCCATGCGGTCCAGGAACTGCCGCGCATAGGCCGAGAAGGTTTCGACGTAGCGGCGCTGGCCTTCAGCAAACAGGGTGTCGAACACCAGCGAGGACTTGCCCGAACCACTGGGGCCAGTCACCACCGTCATCTCGCCAGTGCGAATGTCCAGGTCCAGATTCTTGAGGTTGTGCTGACGTGCGCCGCGAATGCGGATGAGGCCCTGGGACATGGAGTGAGTGCTTTCCTGAAGAGGTCAAATATTCTAGGCACCGCACGGAGCCCACTGCCGCGTAGGGTTAAGGTACTGTCTCGACTTTCCCGTACATAAAAGCCGAGCTAGTAGTAAGAAGAAGCCGAGCCGGTAGGTTTTGCTGACAACTGTTGCGTATCCAGATGCCCAAGTGCGGCCTGTACACAGGTCAGTTTGGAAGTACGCCAGTTTCATTCAATGAATCAACAGCTTTCCCTATTCTTACGACGCGAGGTCATGCGTGCAATCTGTACGTAAGAAAACTTCGCAACACTCCTGCCTGACACAAATAGAACCGCGTCAAGCTGGTCGTCGCATCACTTTTCCTCCATGTCTGTAGCCGGATCATAAGAAGAGAACTGCCGGGGCCCTCTGCGGACAAGCAACGTCTGGCCGAAAGACCAGACACATATGGAGCGACTCAAAGTGGCAGCTGTAATGACAACAAACGTGCGGGAGCGATCCCGCCCCATGACCCGCGAAGAGAAGAAGGTCATCATGGCCTCCTCTGCGGGTACCATTTTTGAGTGGTACGACTTTTACCTTTACGGTGCGCTGGCCGCGATCATCGGCGCGCAGTTCTTTACCGCCTTTCCGGAGAACACGCGCAACGTGTTTGCCTTGCTGGCCTTCGCCGCCGGCTTCATCGTGCGCCCCTTTGGCGCACTGGTGTTCGGCATGCTGGGCGACATGATCGGCCGCAAGTACACCTTCTTGATGACCATCGTCATCATGGGTATCTCGACCTTTCTGGTGGGCGTGCTGCCGAACTATGAAAGCATCGGCACGGCCGCGCCAATCATCCTGATCCTGTTGCGCATGGCGCAAGGCCTGGCCTTGGGCGGCGAATATGGTGGTGCGGCGATCTACGTGGCCGAACACGCGCCAGCCAACCAGCGCGGCTACTTCACGGCCTTCATTCAGACCACAGCAACGCTGGGTCTGTTGTTGTCGCTGATCGTGATTCTTTCCGTGCAAGGCTATGTCAACGGCGCCTACCCGGATGTCGCCCTGATGAAGGATGGCGTCGCCGTTCTGATGGCTGACGGCAACCCGACCATGGTCAAGGCGTTCAACGCCTGGGGCTGGCGTATTCCGTTCATCGGCTCGATCTTCCTGCTGGCGATCTCGCTCTACATCCGTTTGCAGATGAATGAGAGCCCGGCCTTCAAGAAAATGAAGGAAGAAGGCCGCACGTCCAAGGCACCGCTGAGCGAAGCCTTCGGCAACTGGAAAAATGGCAAGATCGCCCTGATCGCCTTGCTCGGTCTGGTCGCTGGTCAAGCGGTGGTTTGGTACACCGGCCAGTTCTATGCACTGTTCTTCATGCAGAACGTGATCAAGGTCGACAGCTTCACGGCCAACGTCATGGTGGCTTGGTCACTGATCCTTGGCACCGGTGGCTTCCTGGTTTTCGGCGCGCTGTCTGATCGCATCGGCCGCAAGCCCATCATCCTGACGGGTTGCCTGCTGGCCGCCATCACATTTCTGCCCGTGTTTGGTCACCTGACCAAGACCGCCAACCCGGCCCTCTACGCCGCGCACCAGACGCCGGTCACCGTGACGGTCTCGCCGGATGACTGCTCGTTCCAGTTCAACCCCACAGGAACGGTGAAGTTCTCATCGTCGTGCGACATCGCCAAGGCACAGCTGGCCCGCACGTCGGTGAACTACGAAACCGTGGTTGGCGCTCCTGGCACACCAGCGACCGTCAAAGTCGGCGAGACATCCATCCAGTCCTACGACGCAGGCAAGCTGACTGGTGACGATCTGAAGAAGGCCAAGGCCACTTTTGACTCCGGCTTGAACAATGCGCTCAAAAGCGCGGGCTACCCACTGGTTCCGGCTGACAACAAAACCATTGCCAAGGCAAACCACTTCTTTGATATTTTTTCTGTGCAAAAACTGACGATCATTCTTATCCTGGCGTACCTCGTCATTCTGGTGACGATGGTTTATGGTCCGATCGCAGCGATGCTGGTTGAGATGTTCCCGACGCGCATCCGGTATTCCGGCTTGTCGCTGCCTTATCACATTGGCAACGGCTGGTTCGGTGGCCTGATGCCGGCGACCGCCTTCGCGATTTCAGCGCAGACCGGCAATATCTACTCAGGCTTGTGGTACGCCATCGTGATCGCCATCATGACGGTGGTCATTGGTGCCCTCTTCGTGCCAGGTGGCACCCACAAGAAGGACATTTTCGCTGGCGACTCTGCCCGATAAATCCTTGCACTGACAGACCCGGCCTCTGACTTCTTGGGAAGGCAGGCCGGGTTTTTTCGTTGACGGGGCTGTCCGCCTGCGGATCCATCGGTCGCGCTTCTTTGCGCACATGCAAGCAAGCGCACTGGATGGTTTTGCAACCTTCAGAGCTGCGGCATCGGAAAATTGTTGCCGCTGCTGCAACGGCCACGACCGTCGTAAACAGCAATTTGGCGCTTCACCTATTGAGACAGGAAATGGCTACTTTGATTGACCTTTTTTTCTCGCAGTTGACCGATGTGTTTCGCATCGGCCTGATGGTTGCCCTTGTGATCACCATGCGCAGGACTTCCGCAGTGACCGGATCGGTTTTGCCTTTGGCCCTGGGTGTCGTGTTTGTCGCCGTGATACTGCCCACCACCCTGCCCAGCGGCTCGGCAAGCCTGACCGAAGCCATTCTTGCGGGGTTGCTATCGAACCTCACCATCCTGGTCATCGTTCTCATCGCAGTGCGGTTGATCACACGACTGCGGCGTTGAACCGACGCCCCTGTGGCGACGCCCTGGCTTTGGGGATCACACTTTCCAGGCGTGATGCGCCCTGATGTGTAGCGTTAAAGTTTTACGTGTGGCTGCTGAACGTGGTTCAGGCGCGAATTTTGTCCGGTCTCAGGCTGGTGATACGCAGTTTCCCCGCTTCGGCTGACACGGATTCGTGATTTACTCGGCGCTCCAGATCGCATCCCAAGGAGACACCCCATGAACAAAACAACAGCGTGGCTGGCAGCCATCGCATTCGCAGCCCTGTCGCACGCCAGTCATGCCCAGCTGCTGATCGGCCAGACCGCAGGCTTCACCGGACCGGTGGGCGCTGGCGTGAAGGAAACCACCGAAGGCGCCAAGCTCTACATTGATGCCATCAATGCCAAAGGCGGCGTCGGCGGCCAGAAGATCGAGCTGGTGTCGCTGGACGACAAGTTCGACCCCAAGCTCGCCGCAGAGAACGCGCGCAAGCTGATTGAAGAGCAGGACGTGCTGGCCATGTTCCTGACGCGCGGCACACCACACACCGAAGCCATCATCCCGTTGCTCGACAAGAACAGCGTGGCGCTGGTCGGCCCCTCGACCGGCGCGATGGTGCTGCACCAACCGGTGAAAAAGCGCATCTTCAATGTGCGCGCCACCTACCAGCGTGAGGCAGAGAAGGCCATCACGCACCTGAACTCCATGGGCATCACCCGCATCGGCATCGTGTATGCCGACGACAGCTTCGGAGCCGATGGTGTAGCCGGTGCACAGAAAGGTCTGGCAGGCGCCAAGCTCAATGCCGCAGTGCTGGAAAAGTTTGACCGCAGCAAGCCCGACTTCGGCCCGATTGCGCCCAAGCTGGTGCAGGCCAACGTGCAGGCGGTGATGATGGTCGCTTCCGGTCAGGCGGTGGCCGATGGCATCAAGGCCTTCCGGGCGGCCGGCTCGGGCGCGCAGATCGTCACGCTGTCGAACAACGCGTCGGGCGGCTTTGTGAAAAGCCTGGGCGACAACGCGCGCGGCGTGATCGTCACGCAGGTGTTCCCGTACGAGCGCTCCATTGCCTACCCAATGGTGAAAGAGGCGCAGGATCTGGCCAAGGCCAAAGGGCAGAACGACGTGAGCCCCGCCATGCTGGAAGGCTTTGCCGCCGCCAAGGTGCTGGTGGAAGCACTGCGCCGCGCCGGCCCCAAACCGACGCGCGACAAGATCCAGACCGCGCTGGAAGGCATGCGCAAGATCGACATCGGTGGCCTTGAAGTGAACTACTCCGCCGAGGACCACACCGGCCTTGACTTCGCCGACCTGTCCATCATCGGAACAGACGGCAAATTCAAACGCTGACCCGACAATCAGGGCAAACACTTGCTGGGGCTTTCCCTAGTAAATCCGGGCAAACGGCGCTTTTCTGGCGCTTTTGGCGCCGACTTTCAGGGTTAGCCCTTAGCGTTTCGATTTCACTGATTTTTACGTCAGTTAGCGGTCAGTATCTTCTTTGACATTACCGACACCTGTACTCATCAGGGTGGAACCCGGAGTGTCATGCTGCTACTGATCATTGTGTTGAAAAGCCTTATCGAACTGTCGCTGATGTTCATCGTCGGCCGGTTCCTGCTGGGGCTGCTCGCCGGCGCCAAACGCGACACCAATGTGTTCTGGCAACTGCTGGACGTTGCCGCCAAGCCTGCGCTGTGGATCACACGGCGCATCAGCCCCCGCTTCATCCTCGACCAGCACATCCCGCTGGCCGCAGCCAGCTGGCTGGTCATGGCTTGGGTGCTGGTGGTCAAGCTCAAGATTGACATGTGCCTGCAGGGAGGTGCCGTGGTATGTCAGTGACCCACAAGCACTCACCCTCACCCGCACTCGGTTTCTGGGACGGCTTCACCCGCCGCTGGACCGCCAAGGTCTACCTGCTGCTCGGCATGCGTGCACGCGCCATGGAGGTGTTCCAGGACATCCTCTCGCTGGCACCCGATGACGTGCAGGCCCTCAACAGCCTGGGCTATGACGCCCTGAACACTGGTCACCCCGCGCAGGCCCTTCCCTATTTTGAAAAAGTGGCGCAGCTCGTGGAGTCGTCCAACGCGCACTTCAATGTGGCTTTCACCTGCGAAATTCTGGGCCGCCTCGATGAGGCCGAGCGCCGGTTCCGCGCCGCCATCGCACTGGAAGAAAAAATGGACCGGGCTTGGTACGGACTGGGCCTGGTGCTGGTCAGGCAGCACCGGATGGAAGAGGCGGTGGTGGCGCTGAAGAAGAACACCCAGCTTCAGCCCATGAGTCCTTTCGGCTGGTACCAGCTGGCACGGGTTCATGTGGAGCTCAATGAGCCAGAGAAAGCAACAACAGTCATTCAGCACCTTCAGGGCTTTGAGCCCAAGGTGGCCGCACAGCTGCGGCGTGAAACCGGCCTGGGTGGGCCGGTCTAGAAACAGCATCGGAACAGGATCGCCCCGTTTCGGGTTGGCAAGGTCAATCGCGAGGTCACTCGTGATTCATTTGGTTAGGTAGGCGGTTGGATCGGGAAAGGCGCATTTGATGTTGAAAGAACCCACAAGGTTTTTTCAAGGCGCTGTTGGGCAGAAGGCCATGGCCTGAAGCAGCAACAACACAAAATGCATTTCATTCATTAGAAAATACTGGAGCAAAGCAATGCAACTTACTGCAAAGCATCATGAGTATTGGCGCAAAACGCTAAACATCACCGGCGTCCTGCTGGCGATCTGGTTTGTCGTCACTTTCGTCCTGGCGTTTTACGCCAAATCACTGACGTTCAGCTTTTTTGGCTGGCCATTTTCGTTCTGGGTCGCAGCACAGGGTGCACTGGTGGTTTACTGCCTGATCATCTGGTTCTATGCGCGCTACATGAACAATCTGGACAATGAATACGGCGTGGCCGAAGGAGAGGAATGATGTTCGGTTCCGCTTCACAGTCACAAAAAGACTTTAAAAAGGGCCTGAACAAGGTCTACGGTTTCTACACCGGCGGCTTCCTGGCCTTCGTGCTGGTGCTGGCTGTTCTTGAGCAGATGGGCCTGCCCCGCGCCTGGATCGGCTATCTGTTCCTCGCTGGCACCGTGTTCCTGTACGCAGGTATCGGTGTGATGAGCCGGACCAACGATGCGGCTGAATACTACGTCGCCGGCCGTCGCGTCCCCGCGATGTACAACGGCATGGCGACCGGCGCTGACTGGATGTCGGCTGCCTCGTTCATCGGCCTGGCGGGAACGCTCTACCTGACCGGCTTCGGCGGTCTGGCGTTCATTCTGGGCTGGACGGGCGGTTACTGCCTGGTGGCCCTGTTCCTTGCGCCCTATCTGCGCAAGTTCGGCCAGTTCACCATCCCGGACTTTCTGGGTGAGCGGTTTGAAGGCAACCTGCCCCGCCTGATTGGTGTGGTCGGCGCCATCCTGTGCTCCTTCACCTATGTGGTGGCACAGATTTACGGCGTGGGCCTGATCACGGCACGTCTGACGGGCCTGGCTTTCGAAGTGGGTATTTTCGCGGGCCTTGCCGGTATTCTGGTTTGCTCGTTCCTCGGTGGCATGCGCGCGGTGACCTGGACCCAGGTCGCCCAGTACGTGATCCTGATCGTGGCTTACCTGATCCCTGTGGTGTGGTTGTCGGTCAAGCACACTGGCATGCCTGTTCCTCAGGCTGTGTACGGCTACACGCTCGAAAAGGTCACGGCCAAAGAAGAACTGCTGCTGAAGGATCCGAAAGAGCTGGAAGTTCGTGGCATCTTCAAGGCACGCGCTGATGAAGCAGTGGCCAAGCTCAAGGACGTGCCCGCAGCGCTGGCCGCCGACAAGGCTGCTGCCCAGAAGAAGGTCGACGACCTGAAAGCAGCCAACGGACCAGTGGCCGAGATCCAGGCCGCAGAAGCAGCGCTTGCCGCACTGCCGAAAGACGTCGCAGCCGCAACCGTGGCCTACAACGCGGCCCGCGTGAGCAACACGGCTCGCTCCAATCCGCCGCTGCGCCATGCCGAACCTTACCCGGGTAAAGACGAAGCTGCGCAGAACATCGCACGCAAGAACTTCCTGGCGCTGGTGTTCTGTCTGATGATTGGTACCGCTGCCCTGCCGCACATCCTGATGCGCTACTACACCACCCCGTCGGTGAAAGAAGCGCGTGAGTCTGTCAGCTGGTCGCTGTTCTTCATCTTCCTGCTCTACTTCACGGCGCCTGCGCTGGCGGTGCTGGCCAAGTTCGAGGTCTACACGATCCTGGTCAACACACCGTTTGACAAGTTGCCGGAATGGATTGCACGATGGAGCGCGGTCGACAAGTCGCTGCTGTCGGTGGTCGACGTCAACAAGGACGGCATCCTGCAACTGGCTGAAATGTCGATTGGTGGTGACATCATCGTGCTGGCAACGCCAGAAATCGGTGGCCTGCCCTATGTGGTGTCTGGCCTGGTGGCCGCCGGTGGTCTGGCTGCTGCGCTGTCAACGGCCGACGGCCTGTTGCTGACGATTGCCAACGCCCTGTCGCACGACGTGTACTACAAAGTGCTGGACCCCAACGCATCGACCGCACGCCGCGTGCTGGTGTCCAAGGTCCTGCTGCTGGTGGTGGCCCTGGCCGCTGCGTACGTGGCGGCACAGAAACCGGCGGACATTCTGTTCCTGGTGTCTGCGGCGTTCTCGTTCGCTGCTGCGACCTTCTTCCCGCCGCTGGTGCTCGGTATCTTCTGGAAGCGGGCCAACAAGTGGGGCGCCTCCCTGGGCATGGTGGCGGGTCTGGGTGTGACGTTCTATTACATGATCACGACGCAGCCCTGGCTGTATCGCCTGACCCATGGCAGCCCGTTGACGCCTGAAATCCTGAAGGCCAACACGTGGTGGGACATTGCACCCATCTCTGCAGGCCTGTTCGGTGTGCCCATCGGCTTCGCGGTGATCATCATCGTGTCGCTGCTGACCAAGGCACCGGGCAAGAAAATCCAGGAGCTGGTGGAGCATGTGCGCTTCCCGAGCCTGGACGGTGGCAAGCCCTCTGCCGGCAGCGCTGCTCACTGAGTAAACTGCTGAATCAACGACCCTCTCGGGGGTCGTTCATTATCAAAAGCCCCGTTGCTCACGCAACGGGGCTTTTTTCATGGCTTCAGGAAAAGTGGCGCCCGACGGAAGGGCACAGCGTGCGTCGCGCGTGAAGTGGCGTGAAAAGCGCCAGGAGGCAATCAGGGGGCGATCAAGACCCCAGCGCAGCCTGAACGAAGGCCTCGGCCTTTTGCGGTGATCGCATCGAAGCCACCACCGGCTGAATGGCGTAGATCCGCGCGACCAGCTCATCCATGGTTTTGCACCGTTCAATCTGCAGGCACAGAGGGTCTGCAGTCGGGCCCAGCAATTCCTGCAAGGCCCGCGACGCTTTCATTGCCGTGGTTTTGAGATCCCGGGGCGGCATCGGCGCGCCTGCTGACGCGGGCGCTGCGGCGGCCTGCAAGGGCGCAGGCGCAGACACAGGTGCCGCAGGCTTGATCGAACGCGTTTTGTCTATCTCAACAAGGCCGGCGCCCAGCAGGGAATTCGCCATCTCCACCAGTGCCACCGGATCAGGGGCCAGTGGCGACAAATCCTTCAGCGACTTGGCTCCGTCCACCATGATGAGCAGCGTTCTGACCTTGGGTGGCAAGCTGCGGTCATGGAGTTTGATCGCCGCCTGACCGGCGGCAGTCTTGTGCAGGACGGAATGAATGGTGATTTCATCCAAGGGACACCTCCTGCTTGTTGATGCTCTGCTTGTTGATGTATTTGCCCGCAGTGGATGGGCGATTGAAACCAGCAGGCGAGATCATCAAATGATTATGGAGATTGCACAATCACCTGTCCAGCGCATGAGACTGGGGAATACCCAGCCTTAAACAGCAGCACTCTTGAAGAGCAACGCTTTCTACTTACAACGTGCGTCACGCACCGGAACGGGGCCGCTGTATGCCCACTGGCAATTGGGCAGCATCGGTCCATGCGGCAGATTCAAACCACGCATCGCCCAACAGGTACGCGCGCAGCATCGGCAAGGCATCCAAGCCCCAGAACAATTTGCCGTCCACCTCAAACGTCGGCACGCCAAATGCGCCCTTGGCAATCGCCGCTTCAGTGTTGGCCTTGAGCTGTGCCTTCACCGCATCGCCCTGCGGGTCTTGCGCGGGTGCGAGTTGCGCGGTCAGTGCCTCCACACGCGCAGGGTCTGAGGCCTCGGCACCACCGCGCCACACATGGCGAAAAATGGTTTCGCACACATAGCGATTCGGCTGACCCGGCAAGCCTTCGGGGCTGCACGCCACGGCCAGCCGCAGCAAGGGCAGCGGGTTGAACGGGTGACTGCGCGGCATGTCGCACGGAATACCCAACTGATGCGCCTGCCACAGCACCTGGCGGTAAGTCCAGTCGCGCTTGGGCGCAATTTCAGCCGGGCCGAGTTGCCCATGGTGCTTGAGCATGGCGACGAACAGCACCGGGCGGTAGGTCATGCTGTAGCTGAGGCCGCGCAACGCCTCGGGCAGGTGCTCGAAGGCAAGACATGCGTAGGGCGAAATGAAATCGATGTGACAGGTGATCTGCGCCATGCGCCCTGCCCCCGACGCAATCTTGGTGATGCCCAGCGAATCGCTCATGCCGGCCGCCGTACCGCCTGGGCGCGCTCGACCAAGGTGCGCCAGATACCGCGCTTGCCAGCGTCGTCCATCTGGCTCCAGTTGGCGATTTCCTCGCGCAGGCGGAAGCAGCCTTCGCACAGGCCTGTCACCGCATTCATGCGGCACACCGAATTGCAGGGAGATGGCACATCAGGTGTGGCATCGAGTGTGGCCGCGCGCGCCAGCACCTGGCCAGCTGAGCGCTGCAGAAGGCGCAGCTCTTGCGCAGTGTCCACCGCCACATCGACCACCGGTGCCCCCGTGAGCTGCTGCAACTGCTGCGGCGACAGCTTGAACACCGCATGGGGGTGCCCGGCTGCAGCCCAGATGTCTTCAAAGCGGAACAGCGACTGATCGACCAGCATCACCGGCGGCGTGGCATGGCCAAGCGGCGACACACCGCCAATCGAGAACCCGGTGCGTTCCTTCACAAACTCGGCATCGGCGCGACCCAGGCGCTTGCCGTCGGGGCACAGCAGCGCCTCGACTTTTCTTTCATCCACGCGCCGGTCACCAGAGGTCACGACCAGCACCGCAGCGTCATCCAAGCGGCGGCGGAACACGATGCTCTTGGCAATCTGGCCGATGGAGACACCCAGTGCGTCAGCAGCCTGCTGCGCGGTGCGCGCTGCGTCGTCCAGCATCAGCGGTGCATGCGGATGTCCGCTGGACTGCAACAAGGCGGCCACGCGCTGTACGCCCTCGGGTAGAGCAATGAGTTCCGCGCCACACATCACGCCGTCATCCTCTTGTTGAGCAAAGCGGTGGCCGCACGCGAGTTCGGCTTGCGCTGCAGGAAGTCGCTGATGTAGGTGCCCGCGTCGATCAGCTTGTCGAGGTCAATGCCGGTCTCAATGCCCATGCCGTGCAGCATGTACACCACGTCTTCGGTGGCCACATTGCCGGTAGCCCCTTTGGCGAACGGGCAACCGCCCAGCCCGGCCGACGAGGTGTCGTACTGCCACACGCCCAGTTCCAGACTGGCCAGCGTGTTGCCCAGCGCCTGACCATAGGTGTCGTGGAAGTGGCCGGAGATGTCATTGATGTCGTAGTGCTTCAGCGCTGCCTCCAGCGCCGCCTGCACCTTGCGCGGTGTGCCCACGCCAATCGTGTCGGCCACACCCATGTGCTGCACACCAATGCCCTTCATCAGCCGGGCGACCATGGCCACGCGCTCGGGCGCGACCTCGCCTTCATACGGGCACCCCACCGCGCACGAGATGGCACCACGCGTATGGATGCCGTGCGCCTTGGCGGCTTCAACCACCGGCCGGAAGCGCTCGATGCTTTCTTCGATCGAGCAGTTGATGTTGCGCTGGCTGAAGGCTTCGCTGGCGGCAGCAAACACCACGATCTCATCGGGCCGGGTCGGCAGGGCCGCTTCAAAGCCCTTCATGTTGGGCGTCAGCACCGAATAGCGCACACCCGGCTTGCGATGGATGCCCGCCATCACCTCCACGTTGTCGGCCATCTGCGGCACCCACTTGGGCGACACGAAACTGGTGACTTCGATCTCGGTGAGGCCCGCATCCTGCAGGCGGTGCACCAGGCCGATCTTGATCTCGGCAGGCACTGGCGATTTTTCATTTTGCAGACCGTCGCGCGGGCCGACATCCACAAGTTTGACTTTCGATGGCAATTTCATCACTCTAGTATCCCTTCTGGGGGTCAACCACACCGGCGAGAGCGGTAATCGGCGCTCCATTTTGCAGTGCGCGAATCTTGCCCGCAATCTGGGCAATGCTTTCATCACGCAGCGTGCGGGCCGAGGTGTGCGGTGTCACAGTGACTTTCGGGTGCGACCAGAACGGGTGTTCGGCCGGCAAAGGCTCGGTGCGGAACACATCCAGCGTGGCGCCTGCAAGGTGGCCGCTGTCGATCAGCGCCAGCAGGTCCTCATCCACCAGATGGCCGCCGCGCGCCACGTTGATCACGTAACCACCGGGTTGCAACTGCGCCAGCGTGTCACGGTTCAAAATGTTCTGCGTCTCGGGCGTCAGCGGCAGCAGGCACACCAGCACGCGGCTGGCGGCCAGAAATTCCTTGAAGCCTGCACTACCGATATCGCCCGAAAAGCATTGAACGCCTTCGACCGCCTTGGGCGACCGGCTCCAGCCCTTCACAGGAAACTCAAACTGTGCCAGCGCCCGGCTGACGCGCTCGCCCAGCACGCCCAGCCCCATCACGCCCACCGGCCAGTCGCTGCGCAGACGGGGCTTGCGGAACGACCAGCGGCCTTCGGCCACATCCGCCTCGTAGGCATCAAACTCGCGGAAGTGGCGGATCACGACATGGCATACATACTCGGCCATCTGCACCGACATACCGGCGTCGTCCAGCCGCACGATGGGCACGCCCTCGGGCAGGCGCAGCTTGAGCAGGGCATCGACACCGGCGCCGGTGTTGAAGGCCGCCTTCAGCGCCACCTGCTCATCAAAAAACTGCTGGGGCGGCGCCCACACCACCGCGTAATCGGCCTGCGGTGCGCCGGGCGCCCACAGTTCTACGGTGGCGTCCGGCAAGGCGCGGGACAAGCCCTCCAGCCAAGGCTGGGGTCTGGAATCGGTACAGCAATAGGTGATGCGCATCGGGTCTCGCAAAACGATCTCCAGAGATCTCCACGCGGGAGATCAAACAGTGAGGGTCAACAACTCTGCGCCCTCGGCCACCTGGTCGCCCGGTGCGTAGAGCAGTTCCTTCACCACGCCGCCAGCCGGCGCGGCAATCGTGTGCTCCATTTTCATCGCTTCCATCACCGCCAGCGCCTGGCCCTTGCTGACCGTCTCGCCGGCCTTCACCGCGAACGACACCACCTTGCCCGGCATGGGCGCCGTGAGGCGGCCGCCTTCGGCATGGGCTTCGCCCGCATGGGCCAGCAAATCGACCACGGTGATCTGCGTCGCGCCGCGCGCGGTGAACACATGGGCCAGCTCACCGCTGCGGTACACCGCCGCCGTGGCGCGCTCGCCTGCAAACTGCACATCCATTTCGGCGCCAGCCTTTGAAAACACCAGCGGGCCGGATTGCCCGCTCACCTTCAGCTGCAGTGCGCCGTCATGCAGATAAGTCAAGTCGGCAACCGCTGCCTCGCCATGAAACTCGAACTCAAAACGGCGCTGCACCACACCGTGCGAGCGCCAGCCATCGCGCCGGCTGAAGGGGTCGTGGCCTTCCAGCGCCCTCTCATCCAGCAGGGTCTGCGCAACCACACAGGCGGCGGCCAGCGGCAGGCCCACCGGCTCCTGCCTGAAGAGTCGCGCTTCTTCGCGCTGGATCAGCGCGGTGTCCAGGTTGGCCTCTGCAAACGACGGGCTGTGCACCACATGGCGCAGGAACTGCACGTTGGTGCTGAGGCCGACGATGCGGATCTGCGCCAGTGCGTCGTCCAGTCGGGCCAGCGCTTCGGCGCGCGTCTGGCCGTGCACGATGAGCTTGCCCACCATGGAGTCGTAATACGGCGAGATCACATCGCCCTGCCGCACGCCATCGTCCACGCGCACCGCGAGCCCTCTTTCACTGAGGCTTGCTCGCTCGAACGCGGTGTGCGCCGGTTTGTCGTACACATGCAGTGTTCCGGTGGCGGGCAGGAAATTGTTGTCGGGCGTCTCGGCGCAGATGCGCGCTTCAATCGCATGGCCATGAATCTTCAGATCGCCCTGCTGCAGCGGCAGTGGCTCGCCATACGCCACGCGCAGTTGCCACTCCACCAGGTCCAGCCCGGTAATCGCCTCTGTCACCGGGTGCTCCACCTGCAAACGGGTGTTCATCTCCATGAAAAAGAAATTCATGGTGCCATCTGCGCGCTGCTCCACGATGAACTCTACCGTGCCGGCACCCACATAGTTCACCGCCCGCGCCGCCGCCACAGCCGCCTCACCCATCTGCTGGCGCATGGCGGGCGTCATGCCGGGAGCGGGGGCCTCTTCCAGCACCTTCTGGTGGCGGCGCTGCACCGAGCAGTCGCGCTCGAACAAATACACGTAATTGCCCTGCGTGTCGCCAAACACCTGAATCTCGATGTGGCGCGGGCGCTGGGCGTATTTCTCGACCAGCACCGCGTCGTCGCCAAAGCTGTTAATCGCCTCGCGCTGGCACGACGCGAGCGCGGCCGCGAAGTCTTCTGACTTCTCCACCGCCCGCATGCCCTTGCCGCCGCCGCCTGCGCTGGCCTTGATCAGCACCGGGTAACCGATGCGGTCGGCTTCGCGCTGAAGCAGCGCCGGGCTCTGGTCGCTGCCGTGGTAGCCGGGCACCAGTGGCACACCGGCTTTTTCCATCAGCTGCTTGGACTCAGCCTTCAAACCCATGGCCTTGATTGCCGACGCGGGCGGGCCGATGAAGACGAGGCCCGCATCGGCACAGGCCTGCGCAAACTCTTCGTTCTCGCTCAGGAAACCATAGCCGGGGTGAATGGCCTCAGCCCCGGTGGCCTTGGCCGCAGCGATGATACGTTCCCAGCGCAGGTAGCTGTCTTTGGGCGCACTGCCGCCGATATGTACCGACTCATCGCAGAACGCCACATGCTTGGCCGTGGCATCGGCATCGGAGTACACCGCCACGGTCTTGATGGCCATGCGGCGGGCAGTTGCAGCAACGCGGCAGGCGATTTCACCGCGATTGGCGATCAGGATCTTCTTAAACATGGTGAACTTTCGCGGTGAAATCCCCTGCGCACGCTGCGCGTGCCAGGCGATGTAGCTTCGCTGCTGCGCGGCGTTGCCGCTGGTCACCCCTATTAGCAATCAGTATTTTTTTAAACATGGTCACTCTTTGAAAAAGGAGATTTCAATTGGAACGCTGCGGTCGGCCCCGGATCAGCCTTGCCGCTGAAGATGCGGGCTACGCGGGTAAACAGCAGGCGCAGAAAGCGCCAGCACAGGCGGATCAGCCACACGCTGAGCACCAGCACGGCCGCCAGCGCCACCGCAAACACCAGGGGATGGGCAATCGCCAGCCACAGGCCCAGCGGCACCAGGCCATCTTCCAGCAGCGACGCGCCGATGTTGGTGAAGGGCTCGGGCGAGGTGTTGATCGCTGCGCGCGTGGTGGCCTTGGCGGTGAAGCTGGTGGCGGCCAGGGTGCCGCCCATCAGTGCGGCGACCAGACCCATCACCGCACTGTCGGCGCCGAACACACTGGCCGCCAATGCAGCGCCGGCCGGAATGCGGATCACGCCATGCACCGCGTCCCACAACGAATCGACGCCGGGAATCTTGTCTGCAAAAAATTCGACGAACACCAGAAACCCGCTCACGCCCAGCACCACTGGGTGCGACAGCAGCTGCAGGCCGGGCGGCAAGGCGATCCAGCCCATGAAGCCGGCCAGCCCGGTGAGCAGCACCGCCAGATACAGGCGCACGCCACTGGCCCAGCCGAGCGCGCCGGCCAGGGCAATCAGTTGGGCTGTATCCAGGTTCATTTATGGCTCCGAATACCCGAGGTAGAAAGGACCTGAGGCCAGCAGACGCCGCGGGACTGGCTTTGCCAGACCGCAGGCGTCGCCCCCTTGAGGGGGGAGGCGGCTACACGAAGTGAGCCCGCAACGGGGGTGGTTCTCATAGCCAATTCGGCTTGCGCTTCTGCAGGAACGACTGCACCCCCTCGCGCCCCTCGGGGCTCACACGCACATCGGCAATGGCGGCCACCGTCATTTGTACCAGTGCGGGTGTGATCTCCTGCTCGGCCACATCCTGCACCAGCTTCTTGCACAGGCGCACGGCTTCGGGCCCGGCGCTGACCAGCGTTTGCGCGAGTTCCGCAACGCGGTGGTTCAACGCATCAGGGTGCACCACCTCATGCACAAAGCCGATGCGCAAGGCCTCTGCGGCGCCGAAGCGTTCGGCCGTCAGAAAGTAGCGGTGCGCGGCGCGCGCGCCCATGGCACGTATCACGTAGGGGCTGATGGTGGCCGGGATCAAGCCCAGCTTGACCTCACTCAGGCAGTAATGCGCGGTATCGACCGACACCGCGATGTCGCAGGCGGCGACCAGCCCGGTGCCACCGGCATACACATCGCCCTGAATCTTCGCAATCGTCGGCTTCTGGCAGGCATAAATCGTCTGCATCATGGTCGCCAGGCGCCCGGCGTCGGCGAGGTTCTGCGCATAGGTGTAGTCGGCCATGCTGCGCATCCAGTTCAGGTCGGCGCCAGCGCAAAAGGCCGTGCCGTTGGCCGCCAGCACAATGCAGCGCACATCGCCCTGCGCCTGCAGTTCATGGAAGGCCTGCGTCAGCTCCAGAATGACTTCATCATTAAAGGCGTTGCGCACATCGGGGCGGTTCAGCGTGACGGTGGCAACACCGTTCGCGGCGTGAATGAGCAGGTGGTTCATGGGCATTCCTTTCAAAGCTGGTTTCAACGGTAGCGCTTCGCCACCTCTTCCAGCATCACCTCGGTGGCGCCGCCGCCAATGCCGAGCACACGGGCATCGCGCCACAGGCGTTCGATGGCTGTCTCGCGGATAAAGCCCATGCCACCATGGAACTGCTGGCAGGTCTGCAGCACCTCGTTGACCAGCTCGCCCGTCAGCGCCTTGAGCATGGAGACCTCCTGAACAATGTCTTTCTGCTGCGTCACCGCCCAGGCGCAGTGGTACATGAACTGCCGCGCGGCGCGGGTCTTGGCGTCGAGCATGGCGATGCGGTGGCGGATGGTCTGCTTGTCCCACAGCGTGGAGCCAAAGGCCTCGCGGCTGCGCACATGGTCCAGCGTCATCTGCAGCGCCTGGGTGCAGTGGCCAACGGCCATGGCGCCCAGTGCAATGCGCTCGGTCTGGAAGTTCTTCATCACCGAGTAAAAGCCCTTGCCCTCTTCGCCCAGCAGGCTGCCGGCAGGAATGCGCACGTTGTCAAAGATCAGCTCGGCCGTGTCGGAAGACAGCCAGCCGGTTTTCTTCAGCGCGCGACCCACCGTAAAGCCGGGCGTGCCCTTCTCGACAATGAACATCGACATGTCGTGCCGCGCCGTGCCGGTCTTGGCCGCGACAAAGTACAGGTTGGCATGCACGCCGTTGGTGATGAACATCTTGGTGCCATTGAGCACCCAGTGATCGCCATCCCGCCGGGCCGTGGTGCGCATACCGGCCACGTCAGAGCCGGCGCCCGGCTCGGTGATGCCCACCGCGGTGATGGTCTCGCCAGAGATCACACTGGGCATGTAGCGCGCCTTCTGCTCAGGTGTGCCGGCATGGAACAAATGCGGGCTGGCCATGTCGGTGTGAACCAGCACCGTGATGATGAAGCCGCCGAAGGTCGATTGCGACAATGCCTCGGCAAACACCAGATTGGTCAGCGCATCGGCCTCGCCGCCGCCGTATTCGGAGTCATACATCAGCCCCAGCAGGCCGGCCTGGCCCATCTTGCGCAGCACCTCGCGCGGCACACAGCCGTCTTCTTCCCATTGGGCAGCATAGGGCTCGACCTCGCGGGCAATGAAGCGCGCCACCTGCTCGCGCAGCTGCTCATGCTCGGGGGTGAGGTAGATGTTGTCCATGGTGTCTCCGTTGTACTTTTTTGCAGACGTGTGGCGCGCGCACTCACATGCGGAACACACCAAACTTCGTCTCGGGAATCGGCTGGTTCAGCGTGGCCGATAGGCCCAACGCCAGCACGCGGCGCGTGTCGGCAGGATCGATCACGCCGTCGTCCCACAGGCGGGCGCTGGAGTAATAGGGGTGCGACTGGTGGGCGAACTGGTCCAGCACCGGCTGTTTGAAGGCAGCTTCTTCCTCGGCGCTCCAGGCGCCGCCGCGCGCTTCAATCGCGTCGCGCTTCACCGTGGCCAGCACACCGGCCGCCTGCTCGCCGCCCATCACGCAGATGCGGGCGTTCGGCCACATCCACAGAAAGCGCGGCGAGAACGCCCGGCCGCACATGCCGTAGTTGCCGGCGCCGTAGCTGCCCCCGATGATCACAGTGAACTTGGGCACCTGCGCGGTGGCGACGGCCGTCACCATCTTCGCGCCGTGCCGGGCAATACCTTCGCTTTCGTACTTGCGGCCCACCATGAAGCCGGTGATGTTCTGCAGAAACACCAGCGGAATCTTGCGCTGGCAGCACAGCTCGATGAAGTGTGTGCCCTTCTGCGCTGACTCGGAGAACAGCACGCCGTTGTTGGCGATGATGCCGACCGGCATGCCTTCGATGTGCGCAAAGCCGCAGACCAGCGTGCTGCCAAAGCGCGCCTTGAACTCGGCAAACTCGCTGCCATCGACGATGCGGGCAATCACCTCGCGCACGTCGTACGGTTTTTTGGTGTCGACCGGAATGACGCCGTGCAGCTCTTCGGGGCTGTAGAGCGGCGGCACCGGCGTGCGCAGCACCTGCCCGGGCACCTTCTGGCGGTTGAGGTTGGCCACCGCGCGGCGGGCCAGCGCCAGCGCGTGGGCATCGTTCTGCGCCAGGTGGTCGGCCACGCCCGAAAGTCGGGTGTGCACATCGCCACCGCCCAGGTCTTCAGCGCTGACGATTTCGCCAATCGCGGCCTTCACCAACGGCGGGCCGCCCAAAAAAATGGTGCCCTGGTTCTTGACGATGATGGTCTCGTCGCTCATGGCCGGCACATAGGCGCCGCCCGCGGTGCAGCTGCCCATGACCACCGCAATCTGCGAGATGCCCTGCGCGCTCATGTTGGCCTGGTTGAAGAAGATGCGGCCAAAGTGCTCGCGGTCGGGAAACACGTCGTCCTGGTTCGGCAGGTTGGCGCCACCTGAGTCCACCAGATAAAGGCAGGGCAGGTTGTTCTGCATGGCCACTTCCTGCGCGCGCAGGTGCTTCTTCACCGTCATCGGGTAGTAGGTACCGCCTTTGACCGTGGCGTCGTTGCAGACGATCATGCAGTCCACGCCGCTGACGCGGCCAATGCCGGTGATCACGCCAGCGCCTGGTGCATCACCGTGGTACATCGCGTGTGCGGCCAGCGGGGCCAGCTCCAGAAAGGGTGTGCCCGGGTCCAGCAGCATCTGCACCCGGTCGCGCGGCAGCAGCTTGCCGCGGGCCAGATGCTTTTCACGCGCCTTGTCGCCACCGCCGGCAGCGGCCTTGGCCACCTGCAGGTGCAGGTCGTCCACCACCGCACGCATGGCAGCAGCGTTGGCCTGAAAGTCGGCCGAGCGGGCGTTGAGTTGTGTCTCCAGAACTGACATGTGATTCCTCGTTGCAATGCGGTGCAGGCACACCTTACCGCCAATCCACGAGCTTAAGGAAAACCCGACCCGCGCAGGCTGTCATTGAGGTTGCAAATACTGCCAACTTCTCACAAACTCAGACCCATGTCCGCCGCCACTTCCGCCGCCCGAGCCAAACCGCCCCTGGCAGCTACGCCCATGACCTTTGCCAGAAGCATTGCCGCAGCCTGCGAACGCGGTGGCGTGTCGCCGGCAGACCTGTTGAAGCTGGCACAGATCACGCCAAGTCAGCTGCAGCGCCCGGGCGGGCGAATCACGGCAAGGCAGATGGAAGTGCTTTCAGGCGCCGCCATGCAGGCGCTCGACGACGAAGGCCTGGGCGCCTTCAGCCGCCGCCTGCCCTGGGGCAGCTACGGCATGCTGGCCCGCGCCTCGCTCAGCTCGCCCAGCTTGGGCGTGGCCCTGAAGCGCTGGTGCCGCCACCACGGGCTGCTGACGGACGACCTACATCTCAAGCTCACCACCAGCGGCGACACCGCCATCATCACGCTGGAAGAGCGCGGCGACTTGGGCAGGCACGGCGCCGAAAGCCGCGAGTTCAGCATCGTGCATGTGCTGCGCAACCTGCATGGCTTGGCCTGCTGGTATGTGGATTCGCGCATCCCGCTGCAGGGCGCGCGCTTTCCGTTTGCTGCGCCCCCGCATGCCGATGCGTACCGGCACATGTTCCCCGGCCCGCTGCGCTTTGATGCGGCACAGACCGCTTCGACAGGCTCATCACAAGCCGAGCTGCGCTTTGACGCCCGCTACCTCGCCCTGCCGCTGCGCCGCGATGAGAAGGCCCTGCAACAGATGCTGCAACGCGCCCTGCCACTCACCGTGCTGCAATACCGCCGCGACCGCCTGCTGGTGCAGCAGGTCCGCCAGGCACTGGCCACCCACCCCGATACCACACACAGCGCAGACGGCATCGCACGCCTGCTGAACATGTCTGCCCGCACGCTGCACCGGCAACTGAAGGAAGAAGGCGCGTCGCTGCAGGTGCTGAAAGACGAGGTGCGCTTTGAACGCGCGAAGGAACTGCTGAACCGCAGCGACAAACCGATCAAGCAGATTGCTTTGGAATCAGGCTTTCAGAACGAGAAGAGTTTTGGGCGAGCGTTCAAGACGCGGGAGGGCGTACCGCCACATGCTTTTAGAGAAAGCAGAGAGTGAGAGCCGATGTTGGCAACCCGATGCGCTCATTTCCGGCTGCGACGCTTCTGCAGATTCGGAACATCAACGTCTGCTTCCGAGACGTAACGGAAATTTAACTCATCAGAATCACTGCCTTAAAGCTGCCATACGTCGTTCGCAGTGTTTCGGTTAGGGTGAGGACAGAAATACAGCGATGGCGGTGATCTGATTGGCGCGCGGCAGATTCAGACTTTTAGCGACCTAGCGAGCATTTCTAATGTGCCGGTACGGCGATCTGCGCGATCGCTGTAGAACGACCCACTGACGTCCCTGAGCTCATGTAGGACCGCCATAGCCTGGCTCTCTAGAGCTGGAGCGGAAGTTTGCCCGCTTGGCAGCGAAGCCATGATTGAAGTAGTAATTCACGATGTTTAACGATCCACGATTCCATTAATGTATCGAGCCCTGGCGGATTCATATCTGTCAACGGCTCAAACTTGTCCACACGGTACTTTGCGTTGAGCGATGGCTCATTACAAGCACGCACATGAACATGCGCATAGCCGTGATCAAGCGGATACATGATGATGCGAAGCCCGTCAAATTCAGCAATCGTGTGATTGGCTGACGGGTGCAAGCCCCACTCGACCAACTCTTGCGCCCACCGTTCACCATGAGGTGCAGTTGCAAGGTTACGTACAGCTACCTGGGTTGTGCCATCGCCGTCGATTGTCATCTTGTCTGCAAAAATCGCGTCCCCAGCTGCTCCCGTTTCCGGAACGCCGAGACTCCACGCCCATGATTCCGCTAGATGGGCGCGAGTGATTCCCTCGCCAGAGCGTCCCCGCACTGATAACTCGCAATCAAGTTGTTCGACGGGCACTGGCGCATAATGAAATGGCTGCACAGCTCGCGCTTTCAACTTCTGTACTCGCTCTTTCCCTAACCAATGCTCCAGCCAGCCTTGGAACGGCCTACCCGCGACATGGCCGTGGAACACACCTCTGGAAAAAGATAGACGGACATCGGGCCTTGCCTTCTGGGCGCGAAAGAAAGACTCGAAGGCGCTCCGCGCAAGTTCAGACCACGCTGCGTTTCGTTCCAGATCTTCAGGCGTTGCATCTTCGGGAACAGATATCTCGTTCCAATGCAGGAGGAGCGTTCGTTCTGCCACGGTCTCAGTATCTAGTCCAAAAGGGCGTCGAGACTCTTGTCCCATTGGTCGAAGAATCCGTCTGGCCAGCGATCCAATTGCCCATCGGGAAGAATCCTCGGGGATTCAACATTGCTTTCACCGCTGCGCACATCGCGCTTGAAGTAGTGCAACGCAACGTTCTCGGCATCAATCGCTTGCTGCTTCACGGCGACCCGGATTCCATTCAACAGATGGTCGCTGTGTGTCTCGACAATGATCTGTACCCCGTCTGCACAACACATCGCCAGGAGCCGCCCAAGGGCAGCCTGCCCTCGCGGATGGAGATGTGCTTCGGGGTTCTCCAAGAGCAGGAGTCCTCCTTGATCTGCGGCCAAGCATGCAACGATGATTGGAAGGCTGTAGGTAAGGCCAAATCCAACATTGCTAGGGCGATGTTCTCTGGTGCCGGATGAAATCTCAGTGCTCGTATATTGGAATCGAAGGGACGTCGCATCGGCAAGGTCCACCGGGATTGCACGCAAGCGCACTCCAGGGCTGAGCATCTGCATCCACGCTGCGGTTTGATCAGCAAGCTTCGCCGTAGGCGCAATTAGTTTGAGGAGCGCCGAATCAAGCCCAAACACATCTCCTGGGCAATGCCTACGGTCTGCGACTCGCTTACCCTCATTCCTTTGGAGGTAGTCAACAGTGAACTCACCTCGACAGCCAAGCCACCCACGCTGCTGATCAGGCGTACTCGCCTGGTCGTACTGGGCAGCTGGAGTCATCCGGTCTGCCTGGATGAACTGGAACCATCTGTTGAGTTGCTGTCTCAAGGATGCGCTGTCTCCTTCGACATAAAGATCCAGGGTGTCCGCCTCATCTTTGGCGCCACTCGAAAATCGCACACGACCCGCCGACGAGCCAACTACTAGTGTCAACTCCGACGAGTCTGCCCCCTCGAAGTGAACATCTTCGCTTCGGCCTAGACGCACAAGAGCTCCACGAAGCGGGAGTGTAGAAGGAGATTCTCCTTGATCAAGGGTCTGCTTCACAAGACCAAGCGCCTGAAGAACCGAGCTCTTGCCCGAGCCATTTAAGCCGGCCAGAACAGTCAGCGAACGAAGTTCAACGCCAAGATTCTTGGCCGATTTGAAGTTCTTAAGCTGCAGGTGATTCAGCATCGATAACCTCGCGCATGATGACGATCAATGTCTTGATCCTAGTGTTGGATGCGTTGGCTGAACCAGTTGCGTACAAGAGAGACTGGATGAAGTCATCATCGTAAGTCAGAGCATCGGCAAACTTCTGCTCGACTAGACTGCGCCTTGCTTGAACTTTCTCAAGATTCTCTGGTTTAAGCAGTCCGCATACAACAAGTTGCGCTTCAAATAAGCCCCGATTGATTGGCAAGCGTCGCTGTCCCGAAATGCTCTTGCGAAAGGCGTGTTTACCGAAGACCGATCGCGCCGCATCGATTGCATGGATAAAGGCCCTCTCCGCCTCCTGCCACTTTGTTTCAGTCCATTGGCAAAGTTGTTCCTCGACGACCGCGTTTAGGAACTCGTCCAGCGTCTGGTTAGCGGGACGCTCGTACGGCCTGCCCAGCTGCCATAGCGCGATGAAGCGAAGTACGAGTTCAACGTCTTGCTGACGCTCTGTTCTAACCTTACCGTCTGTCGCCTTAGTGAATGCGTCGGACTCGGCAAATGTCTTAATCCTCTTGCGCCATTGCCCAGGGAAAATCGCATTTCGAATTTCCTGCGCGTTTAGAGGCATACCCCCTTGATTCAGGCGCGCAAACACGTTGAACTTTACAGCTGGAGGGGTATTCGCACGAATGATGTTGGCAGTAATCTCCAGCTCCGAAATGCGTCGCTGAAACTTTCGATCCAACTCTTCGAATGTCTTGCCGTTTAGTTCTTTCAGGTATTGAAGGTCCCGAAGCTCCAAGGCGGGAAGCTTCACTCCTGTAGCGGCTGCTAGTGCCTTCGGCTTCATGAAGTGGAAGATTGCGCACAGGCGTTGGAGTCCATCAACGACAGCATAAGTGCCTTCTCCGTCTTCGCTGAAGTAGAACGACGGAAGCGGAATCCGAAGAAAAATGGACTCGATGAGTCGCGCTTTCCGTTTTGCATTCCAGACGTTGGCTTGTCGCTGGAAGTCTGGCGTGAGATCCAGCTCCATATTCTCAAGTCGAGTCTCAAGGCTACCAATCGTCATTGGTTTGACAATGATGTCGATTTTTGTCGGGTCAAATGGGACTTCGATCTCAGACCCCTCGTCTCCCTCTGGGTCCAGCCCGCTTGCATCCGACTCCTCGGCATCAACGAGATCGTCATCTTCGTCGCTTCGCGTGTTTGTTGTTTTGGGTCTGGACATATCTAAGTGACTGTGGCAAGGTGGAGACGCAGAAAAGCCCACTCAGCTTCGGTTCGCAACTCAGTGCTGCAGTTGGATATCAGCTTCACTTTAACGAATAGAGTTGTATGGTGTCGTGGATGTTTGATAGTCTATTCGATTACTACTTAGCGCGTGCCTGTAGACAGAGACGACAGTTCTTCTGCGTGCAACGGTTGATTAACGGCTGACATCCGCGCAGTTGGCGTACAAGGAGGCGGCAGGCGACGTTCGTGCGCTCAATACTGCCACTATCCGGGTAACGAGGGCGGATTACCGCGCTCGGCGAGCTGCAGAAATTGGGGTGCGTAAGTCAAGAACTTACGGGCGATCTAAATTGACAGCTCAGGAGCAGTCTCTCGCCAACGTCCGCTTCCGACCCGACACCAGCCGCTACGCAAGGTAGCGGCGCCTCATACCGAGATCCTGTCAAGTAAACCGCAGACATGCCCACCATCCCTACCTGGCTCGAATCAGCCCGCGCCCAATGGAACTGGCGCGGCCAGTCGCTGCCGCCGTTTGCCATTGCGCCCGGGCCGGGCCAAGTGTCGGTGTGGGACTTTCCCGGCCGCCACGGCTGGTGCCCGACTCACGCGAAGTGGTGATTGCCTATGGTGGCGTGGAAGTGGCTACCTCCCGCAGCGCAGTGATAGCGCTGAAAACAGCGCACCCACTCAGCTTTTAGTTACCGTCGCGTGATGTGAACCGGGCCTTGTTACAGTCAGTGCGCGGTAGCTCGCTCTGTGAATGGAAAGGGCTGGCGAGTTACTGGTCGCCCGCCAGTAACTGCGTCTGGCCGAGATGCCGGGCATCCACGGCGCGTCGCGCAGCCTCACAGCATTTTCTTGCGCAGCATTGAGCTCATTCGCTCAACCAGAACCACCAGCGCAAAAATGGCCAGGATGATGGTTGCCGCTTCGTCGTAGTTGAACAGGTCCATGGCGACCTTCAGCTCGATGCCGATGCCTCCAGCACCCACCAAGCCCAGAATGACAGACGAGCGCGTGGCTTTCTCCAGGCTGAACAATGACGTGTTGATGAATGATGGCATGGCTGCCGGAAACACCGAGCACATGATCAGGGAGAAGCGCCCTGACCCCATGGCAGACAGCGCTTCCTGGGGGCCCCGGTCTGTCTCTTCCATCGCTTCGGCAAAGAAGCGGCCACAAAAGCCAAGCTTGTCGATGACGATGGCCAGCGTTCCGGCAAACGGCCCGAGACCGACCGACACGACAAAGAGCAGCGCCCACACCAGGTCTGGCACGGTACGAAAGAAGGCAATCAGGTTGCGCGCCAGGTGATACAGCACCGGGTGCGGCGACAAATGAGGCGTCGCCAGCACCGCGATGGGCACACTCAGGAGCACGCCGACCACCGTACCCACAAATGCCATCTGGAACGTCTCCAGCAATGCCCAGCCGACCGCCTCCAGCCGCGCGGTGGAGGGTGGAAGCATTTCACCGATCAGCCGGCCCATCTGCGGGAAGCCGCCGACCAGGTCGGTGAGGGAGACGCCGGTGTTGTTCACCGACCAGATGAAGAAGGCCAGAACCACCAGGTAAGCCATGAAGGCCCCTGCGCCGATACGATCAAACCGGTCGGGCAAGCTGCTGCGGCCCGGCGCGTCAATGGCGTTACTCATAAAGGGCCCTCAATGTCGTCACATCCAGCTCACTGCACGGCGCATCAAGCACCACAGCGCCACCCCGAAGGGCCACGATACGGTCTGCATAGTTGAGGGCATGCGTCAGGTCATGCGAGGTGAAAATCATGGTCAATCCCTCTGCCCGCACCAGCTGCGAAAACAGCGACATCACTTCATCCCCCGCGACCGGGTCCAGGCTGGCGGCCGGTTCATCGGCAACGATGAGCCGGGGCCTTTGCATCAGCGCACGGGCAATGGCGATGCGCTGTGACTGTCCACCTGACAGCTTGTCTGCCCGCCGAAGCGCCACGTGCGTCAGCCCCACGCGCTCCAGACAGTGCATGGCCTCACTTCGCAGCGCCTCCGGTGCGAGGCCCTGGAACCAGGCACGGCCGAAACTCGTACGAGGGATCGCGCCGTGCAACACATTCGTCAGCGCCGACAACCGTGGCACGAGGTTGTGTTTCTGGAATACAAAACCGACCTGGGAGCGGAGCGCGCGAAGCCTGTTCGCGCTCAGACCCTCAAGCCGGGTTCCACACAGATCCACCTCTCCCGCATCGGGGCGTATGAGGTGCATGCAGCAGCGCAGCAGTGTGGACTTGCCTGCACCGTTGGAGCCAATCAGGGCGACGCGCTGACCAGCGGCCACTGCGAAGTCGATCCCGCGCAGCACGGGGGTGTGCCCGTCGTAGCTTTTGGTCAGCCCGCGCACCACAAGATCTGCCGGGGCAATTTCCCGCGTGCGCGGCACCGGCCCGGCAAGTGGCGGCGCAGCGACAAACGGCGCTGCCGGACTGAACTGGCTTGACATGGTGACCCCTGAAAAGTGTGATCGGAACAGACGCTCAATCACCGACAAAAGCGGCGTACTGCGGCTGACCGATGGTGACGTACATCCTGCGGATGTAGTCGTAATCCTTGTCAGCAATGCTTGGGATGAACTTCATGCCCTGGAACTTCTGGTTATCGTCCGGTCCGAGCAGAACTGCGGCGATGAGCGCTTCCGAGTTGTCGCTGAACACTTTTTTCATCTTTGCGACAACGTCATCGGGGACGTGCTTTCCGGCCAGCAACACGTCGTTGGGCAGGTCACGACCGCGCGCGATCACCTTGAACGCCACATCGGGGTAGCGCTTGGCAAGACCGGGCAGATCAGTGCGGTTGATGCCGATTGCGGCCACATCGCCGCGCTTCATGGCTTCGACGGCGACATTGCGGTTGATGTGCATGATCTGCATGTCCTTGCCGGGCTTGAGCCCGAGGTCGGCGAGAACCTGGATGGGTGACAGGTGACGTGAGGTGGAGCCGACGTCTCCCAGCGCGACCTTCTTGCCCTTGAGGTCCTGGACACCATCGATACCAGAGCCGACCATGGTCACAACAGAGCCGTAATACTCGGGGCGGCTGAAGCCAACGACCAGCTTCGCGTCGGTGCGTTTCTTGAACACCACGTATTCGGCGGGCCCGGTCAAGACGAGATCAACTTTCTTTGCGTTGAGTGCTTCGACTGCTGCGGTGCGGTTGGGCACGGGAAACAGCTCGACGGCCATGCCGGATTTCTCGGAGAGGATTTTCTGAAAACCTGCGTACTCGCGCTGCAGGTTTTCCAGGCCGACGATGTCGGTCACCGCGAGGCGCAGCGTCTGGGTCTGGGCGTAGGCAGAGATGGAAGGCAGAGCGGTCAGGCTTGCTACCGCAGCGATGGACGCGACAGAGAAAAGGCGACGGGTTCGGTTCATGGCTAAGACTGCGCAGGCAGCGTTGGTTAAAAGCCAAAGATTGGTGCCGCAACATGACGAAATGATGAAAATTGTGACGGTGCCCCAGCAAACCGCGCCGCGAAAGGCGTGTCGCGAAGTTGTCACATTGAGCTCCTACCTTGGGTGCTTTTTATTCGAAGGTTGTTCATTCATGGCAAACGCAGACCGCTTTTCCATTTGCGGAGGCAATGTTCTGTTGCCCCAGGGCCTTTGCCAGACAGAGCTGTGTGTTGAGGACAGCCTGATCTCGCACACAGGCAGTGCGCCGGGACGCGGCCATGTCATTGACGCGACGGGGCTGTATGTGTTGCCCGGGATCATCGACCTGCACGGTGACGCGTTCGAGCGCCAGATCATGCCGCGCCCGGGCGTGCACTTCGATCTGCAGCTGGCGTTGGCCGACACGGATCGGCAACTGGTGAGTAACGGCATTTCCACCGCGTACCACGGGGTCACTTATTCATGGGAACCTGGCCTGCGCAGCAGGGATACCCTGTTGCGCATGATGGATGCGATGGCCAACGCGGCCCGGTATCTGGCGTGCGACACACGGCTGCACCTGCGCCATGAAACCTACAACCTGGATGCAGAGGCCGAGATACTGGATTGGCTCGCCGCGGGAAAGATCGATCTGCTCGCATTCAATGACCACACGCCAGACATCTTGCGCAAGCTCACGAATCCCAAGGACTCCATGACGGTACTGCAACGCTGCGGACTGGAGCTCGGCGCGCTGCGCGAGCTGGCGGAGCGCGTGAGCGCGCGTGCTGCAGAGGTGGCCCCGTCCATCGCCCGGCTGGCCGCAGCGGCGGTGGCAGCGGGTATTCCGCAGGCCTCGCACGACGACCCCTCGCCGGAGACGAGGCAGTGGTATCAGGCCATCGGTTGCGGTATCTCGGAGTTTCCAAAGACGCGTGAGACAGCGGTACTGGCGCGGAAACTGGGCAACCATGTGGTCTTTGGCGCACCCAACGTCGTTCGAGGTGGCAGCCACCAGCCGAATAATGTTTCTGCCGCAGCGATGGCCCATGATGGCCTGTGCACGGTTCTCACGTCGGACTACTACTATCCCGCCATGCTTCCCGCCGCATTCCGCCTGAGCGACGATGGCGTGTGTACCTTGCCAGAGGCCTGGGCGATGGTCTCGTCCAACCCTGCGGAGGCCGCAGGGCTCCACGACCGCGGAACGCTGGCGCCCGGAAAGCGCGCCGATGTCTTGCTGGTGCAGGCGCCTGCAGGCAGAGCGCCGTCGGTAGTCGCCCACCTGATCGGCGGGCGGGTTGCCTATGCGGCTTCTGGTTCAAGGGCGTCCCTGTTTTCGACAAACCGGCCCGAGTCGGCTGACGTGGAAGCCGTGCAGGCCGCCGTTGTGGCATAGGCCCGGTGCCCGTCCCATCTGGCGGCAGCACCCCTTGAAAATCAGGTGGCTGGCGCGTGCTTTACGCGCTACCCTGTCCAATCATCGCCACCATGCCGACAACCCCCACCTGGCTGGAATCTGCCCGCGCCCACTGGAACTGGCGCGGTCAGTCGCAGCCGCCGTTTGCCATTACGCCCGCACCGGATCAGGTGTCGGTGTGGGACTTTCCACGGCCGCCCAAGTTGGTGGCGGACACACGCGAAGTAGTGATTGCGTGGAACAGCGTGGAAGTGGCCCGCACCCGCAGCGCAGTGATGGTGCTGGAGACGGCGCACCCGCCCAGCTTTTACCTGCCATGGCGCGATGTGAACCGCGCCTTGTTGCAGCCAGCGCGCGGCAGCTCGTTCTGTGAATGGAAGGGGCCGGCGAGCTACTGGTCACTTGTGAATGGCGGGCAGAGCCTGCCCCATGTGGCGTGGAGCTACCCGCAGCCTTTGCCCGGCGCAGAAGCCCTGGCCGACTGCGTGGCGTTTTACCCGACGCATCTGGAGTGCACAGTGAATGGCGAGAAGGTGCTCGCGCAGCCGGGCGGCTTTTACGGCGGGTGGATCACGCCGGAGCTGGTGGGGCCGTTCAAGGGCGAGCCCGGCACAGAAGGCTGGTGAGCTTCAGCTGCCTTGCTGAGTACGGTAATAGGCCACCAGCGCATTGGCGTGGCCGTGGCCGTGGCCCAGTTGGTGTTTGGTCTTGAGGAAAGCCACCTGTTCGGAATGCTTTTTGTCGCGCACCGAATCCAGCAGCTTGAACCAGTGGCTGACCGGCTTGCCGTAGGTCTTTTCGATGGAGGGGAAGTACGAAGCCGGCCCTTTGACTTTGGCATCAGTGGCCATATGGGTGCTCCCGTTGAACGTGATCTACGGCACTGAGCATCTACAGTTTTTCAGCCCCTCATGCTGAAACAGCACGAGCTACCGCAGGCCGCTTGGCCTTCTTCACTTTCGGTTCACCTTTTTTCTTCGCTTGCCAAAGGTCGTACTGGCCCTGCATGCGAAGCCAGATCTCGGGGCCATTGCCGATCCACTTGCCGACGCGAAGTGCCATGTCGGCGGTGAGGGCGGAACGGCCATTGATCAAACGCGACAAGGTGACGCGCGACACGCCCAACTGCTCTGCGGCCTCGTTCACGCTGAGCTGAAGTTCAGGCAGTACGTCATCGCGAATGATCAAGCCGGGGTGGGAGGGGTTGTGCATGGTCATTTCATCAACTTTCTATCGCTAGTGGTAATCCTGATAATCAACCAGAATGGCGTCTTGGCCCTCAAATGCAAAAGTCAACCGCCAGTTCCCGTTGACCCAAACAGACCAATGGCCATTCATGCCACCGGCCAGCGCATGAAGCCGCCAGCCCGGGATATCCATCTGCTCTGGGGCAGCCGCCTGATTCAAGGCGGTAAGTTGGCGATTGAGTTTTTCAGCATGATGCGGCTGTATGCCCGCCTTGCTACCTCTCTCAAAGAACGCCTGAAGCCCCCTGTGGCGAAACGATTTGATCACCGGTGCATTGTATCACGTAGCGATACACCAGGCAAAGTGGCTATCTGGCTTTTTCCCTGAGCGATTCGGACTGCGCCGTGAACGGTGAGAAGGTTACCGCGTGGCCGGATCAGCCCGGGGCCGAGAGCCGCAACTGCATAAAGACGCTGTAGGGGTCTTCCTTGTAACTGCCGAAGGGGCCGCAGCATTCAAAGCCATGGCTTTCGTAGAGCTTGCGTGCCGGCTCAAAGCCGGGCTGGCTGCCTGTCTCCAGGCTGAGCAACTGGTACCCGCGCTGCGTTGCCACTTTGACCACGTGCTCCAGCATTTGGCGACCAGCACCACGGCCTCGGCGCGCGGAGGGCGTCCGCATGGATTTGATTTCGCCGTGCACCGGGCTGAGTTCCTTCAGGGCGCCGCAGCCCATCAACTGGCCGTCTCGCCAGATGGTCCAGAAGGTGATTTCGGGCGCCTTGAGTGCTTCGAGGTCCAGCGCAAACACGCACTCAGGCGGAGACCACTGGTACATGTTCTGGAGGTGCTGCTCCAGCAGTTCGGCAATCTCCGGGCCGGACAGGTCATCTTGCTTGATGTGCATGGCGCGATGATGCCAAAAAACAAGTGCAAAAAATGATGACTAAAGGAGTGGCTTAAAGGAGTGGCTTTCAGGCCCGGCATTCAGGCGAGCAGCGCCGGCAGATCCTGCATCGCCGTGAACACCCGTACCGCACCGGTCTTCAGCAAGGCCTGCGGCGCATCGTGCCCGGCCTCGGGCGGGCTGTAGCCAAACACCGTGCAACCTGCCGCCACGCCTGCGGTGACGCCGGTCACCGTGTCTTCGACCACGGCGCAGCGCTTCGGGTCCACGCCCAGTGCGGCGGCAGCGGCCAGGTACACGTCCGGGGCGGGCTTGGAACGGGGCAACTCGTGGCCGCTGAAGATATGGCCCTTGAAGTAGGGCATGAGGCCGCACTTGTCCATCTGCAGTTCGACCTTGAAACGGTCTGCACCCGAGGCGCAGGCGATGCGGCCGCCGTAGAGCGCATGAATCTTCGCCACGGCCTGCACCGCGCCGGGGATAGGCGCCACATCGCTGATGAGGCGCTGGTTGCGCCGCTCGCGGAACTGCACCATCCACTCTTCCGTGAGTGGCTTGCCGGTGTGGGCTTCGATCAGCGCAGCCTCGTCTTTCACGGCCTTGCCGAGGAAGAGGCGCATGCAGTCGGCAGAACTCAGCTTCCAGCCGCGCTCTTCAAGCATGTCGCGCAGCACGCCGTTGGTGATAGGTTCGCTGTCGACGAGCACGCCGTCGCAGTCAAACAGCACAGCGTCATATTTCAACAAGAGTGGCCTCTTTTCAGAATGCGGCCGGTTGGCCGTGGGTGGCTGTCGTCAAGTGTCACGAGCAAGGCGTGCGGTGGATGTTATCCCCGCGCGGGTGGCACGGGCACGGTGTTCTCGGGTGCGGGGCGGGGCATCTCGCCATAGCGACGCACGGGAATCGTCACGCCAGCGCTGGGTGGATTCAGGAAACGGATGGCGCGGCGGCTGCCGTCGTCGGCATGCACCAGCGCCTGCAGTGCGGCGTCGAGCTTGCTGAAGTCCCCCGTGAACTGACGGCGGCTGCCCACCGCCACAGTGAAGTTCAGCGGGATCGCCAGCGGTTCGTCGGTGTTGTGCATCAGTCCGAGCGCGATCAGGCGCGACAGCCGCGCTGTCAGTGCGTCGCCGGGCTGCAGGCCTTCCATCACGATGCCCAGCATGTTGCGGTCCATCCGGCCCACCAGGTCAAACTGCCGCGTGATGGTTCGCACCAGCCGCACGCTGCGCGCCAGCATGGCCTCGGCCTCGATGGTGTCGCTGTGGTGCTGGTCGGCCAGCTCGACGGTGACATAGACCAGCACCACATCGCTGCCCTGGCGCTCGGCAGCGTGCCAGATGCGGGTGGCGCGTTCGCGGAAGGTCTTCTGGTTGAGGAAGCCGGTCAGCGGGTCGTGCTCGTTGGCGGCCTGGGCGCGCACCGTTTCGGCATGGCGCAGGCGGGCATAGGCATTGAGGCACAGCATCATGGCGACCGCCTCGACCATGGCGGCGGCCACCGGGGTGGCGCTGGGCAACCAGGGCAGCGTGAGCAGCGCGCCGCTGTCGGCCATCGTCAACGCGACGCAACCGAGGTAAGGCACATACACCAGCAGCCAATAACCACCAAAGGCCACGCCGCGCCGCCATGCACGGAAGGCGCAGGCAATCGTGAATACAAAGATACCGAGTATCAGCAAATAGAAGGCCGGCACCAGCTGGTCGTACTGGACCACAAAGGGGCTGATGCCGATGTACAGCACGGTGGCGGCGATCAGGCCGCGGGCGACCCAATGAAAGCCGCGCCCCTGCAGACCGCCAAAAATGGACCGGGTGAACTGCAGGTTGAAGACCAGCGAGCACAGCACCGTCAGGATGGTGGCATGGCTGGCGAAGGTGGTGGCCTGCGGCCACAGGTAGCGCTGGGCTACGCCGGTGTAGCAGAGCGTGGCCAGCCCGGTGAACCAGAGATAGCCGGCATACCAAGCGTAGCTGCGGTCACGGTAGGCCAGGGCCATCTGTGCACAAAACAGGACCAGCACGGCGATCACGCCCACCTGCAGGCCCGCCCAGAGCATCTGGGCCACGTCGCGGCGGGTGGCCTCGGCCGCCTGCACCAGTAGCGGGCTCAGGTTGGCGGGCAGCCGGTGCACCACGCGCACATAAATGTCGCCAGCCGGCGCACCTGCCGCAGAGGCCGCGAGCGGGAAGCGGGGCCGCAGTGAATCGGCGGGCCATTGGCTGTGGGCGATGAAGTCGCCAGCCACGAGCCTGCACCACGCGCCGCCTGCGTCGCGCTGGTAAAACTCGTAGCGGTCAACGATGACCGTGGGGAACTCCAGCAACCACGGGGCGCCATCTGCTGTGGCCATAGGTGCGGCCATGCGCAACCACAGCGGCGTGGTCACGCTGATGGAGTAGCGTTTGCTGGTGACCAGAGGCTTGAACAGCGCTGCGTCGAGCGCCGCCACTTGCTCGATGGTGGTCTCGGCGGACAGTCCTTCCAGCACCTGCATGGCTGCAGGATAGGCGGTCACCGGGTCAGTGCCCGGCGGCGCGCTGGAGGACGCGCGGGCGGCGCCCGCCCCTACCGTGAACGCCATCGCCAACACACACAGCAGGCCAGACAGCAGGCGGGTGAGGCCATGCCGTATCAGGGGCATGAAGAGGCTGTCAATTCCAGAACGGTTGGTATGCATACATACTGACAATGGCGGGCCAGTCATCTTAACCAGAGCCTGTTCGCGCGATTTCTGCGAATGCCAACGGCATGAATAAAGTGCCCCTCCAGACGCAGAACCCCGCCCGGACCGCTATTGGAACTGCTCACCTTCTGTGTAATACCAGCGGCCCGACTCGCGCACGAAGCGGCTGCGCTCGTGCAACCGCACCGCGGGGCCACCCATCGGCTTTTGGCGCGCAACAAATTCGACCTCGGCATGCGTGTCGTCAATCGGCCGGTGGCTGCGCACCTCCAGCCCCAGCCACTTCACACCCGGCTCAAACTCAACGGAGGCCGGGCGGTGGCTGACGTGCCAGGTGGCGAGCAGGTAATCAGCGCGCTCCAGCACAAAGGCGGCGTAACGCGAGCGCATCAGCGATTCGGCATCGGGCGCCGGCGCATCGGCAAAGTGTTCGACGTACCGGCCGCAGCAGCTGGCAAAAGACAAGGGCTGCCGCGCTGCACCCAGACGCCCGCAGGGACAAGGTTTTGGAGTCTGGTTCTGAGGCATTTGCAGGATCAGCCTTCTCTCGCGGTTGCTGGGTCGTGGGCAGTAGGCACTTTCCTCATCACCCAGCAGGTGCCGCGGTACCGGCTTTGCCGGACCGCAGGCCCCGCCCCCTGCAAGGGGGGAGGAGGCTACACGCAGTGAGCCTCAACAGGGGTGCGTTCATAGCCCGCGTTGAATGATGATTTTTTGGACATCCGACGTACCTTCGTAAATCTGGCACACACGCACATCACGGTAGATGCGCTCGACTGGAAAGTCGCTCACATAGCCGTAGCCGCCCAGCGTCTGGATGGCGGCGCTACAAATCTGCTCGGCCATCTCGCTGGCAAACAGCTTGGCCATGGCGGCTTCTTTCAGGCAGGGCAGGCCGGCGTCGCGCAGGCTGGCGGCGTGCCAGATCAGCTGGCGTGCCGCTTCGAGCTGCGTGGCGCAATCAGCCAGCCGGAAACCCACCGCCTGGTGATTGATGATGGCGGTGCCGAAGCTGTGCCGCTCTTTGGCGTAAGCCAGCGCGCTTTCAAACGCGGCGCGGGCCATGCCCACACTCTGCGCGGCGATGCCGATGCGGCCACCTTCGAGAGCGCTGAGCGCGATACGGTAGCCCTCGCCTTCGGCGCCGATCAGGTTCTCTGCGGGGATGCGGCAGTTGTCAAAGTTGATCTGCGCCGTGTCGCTGGAATGCTGACCAAGCTTGTCTTCCAGCCGCGCCACCACATAGCCGGGTGTGCTGGTGGGCACGATGAAAGCGCTCATGCCTTTCTTGCCCGCACCCTTGTCAGTCACGGCGATGACGATAGCCACCTGCCCGTTTTTGCCGCTGGTGATGAACTGCTTGACGCCGTTAATGATGTACGCGTCGCCGTCTTTAACAGCGCTGGTGCGCAGTGCGGATGCATCGCTGCCCACATGGGGTTCGGTCAGGCAGAAGGCGCCCAGCATCTGGCCCTGCGCCAGCGGCGTGAGCCACTGCTTCTTCTGCTGGACGTTACCGTAGCGCATGAGGATGGCATTGACCGGGCAGTTGGTCACGCTGATGGCGGTGCTGGTGCCACCGTCGCCGGCGGCGATTTCTTCCAGCACCAGTGCGAGCGTGAGGTAGTCGAGGTTGGCGCCGCCGAACTCCTCGGGCACGCAGATGCCGTAGGCGCCCAACGCGGCCAGGCCCTTGTGGGCCTCGACCGGAAAGTGGTGCTCCTTGTCCCAGCGGGCGGCATGGGGCCACAGCTCCTGCTGGGCAAAATCGCGCACCGCGTCGCGGATCATGGTCTGGTCTTGGGTCAGCAGCATGGGGTTACCAGGTGTCGAACGGGCGCCCGTCGTAATTCAGGAACGCGCCCTTTTGAATCGGTTGAATGGAAGCGATGGTCTTGCGCATGGCGGCCACGCTGGCCTGCACCGTGAGTGGTGCGCCCTCGCCGCCCATGTCGGTCTTGACCCAGCCGGGCGAGATGGCAACCAGCGTGGCGCCGGGGTAATCCGACTGCGCGGCAGCCACCGCCATGTTCAGCGCGGCCTTGCTGGTGCGGTACACCCAGCTGAAGCTGGATTCCACGCCGCCGATCTGGCCCATCGCACTGCTGATGAAGGCGAAGGTGCCACCCGCTGCCTCGACCAGCGGCGCCACCTGCGGAATGGTCTGCATGGCGCCCAGCACGTTGGTGTGCATGACGCGGTCAAAGTCGGGCTGGGTCGGTGGTGTGGTGGCGCCGGCGCGGTCCATCACGCCCGCCACATACCAGGCGATATCAATTTTCTCGCCATCGAGTTGCCAGGCCAGACCACTGACGCTGGTCGGGCTGGCCACATCGAGGGTGAGCGTCTCGGCACCCAGTGCGCGAAGGCGCTGCAGGCCTGCCTCGTCCCGCGCCGTGGCGATGACGCGCGCACCGGCCTCGCGGTACTGGCGCACCAGTTCGAGCCCGATGCCACGGGAGGCGCCGATGACGAGGACGGTGCTGCGCATGTGAAGCTGCCGCGGTGCAGTTACAGAAGCTCAACCGCGAGCGCGGTACCTTCACCGCCGCCGATACACAGCGTAGCGACGCCCTTCTTCAACCCCCGCGCCTTCAGCGCATGCAGCAGCGTGACGATGATGCGGGCACCGCTGGCGCCGATGGGGTGGCCCAGCGCGCAGGCGCCGCCGTTGACGTTGACGATGTCGTGGCTGATGCCGAGCTCGGTCATCGCGGCCATGGGCACCACGGCGAAGGCTTCGTTGACTTCCCACAGGTCCACGTCTTTCACTGACCAGCCGATCTTCTTGAGCAGCTTGTTCACCGCACCCACAGGGGCGGTGGTGAACCACTCGGGCTGCTGCGCAAAAGTGGCGTGGCCGAGGATGCGGGCGATGGGCTTGGCACCCAGCGCTTGCGCTGTCGATGCACGGGTGAGCACCAGCGCGGCAGCGCCGTCATTGATGGACGAGCTGGAGGCGGCAGTGATGGTGCCGTCTTTCTTGAACGCCGGCTTGAGCGTGGCGATCTTGTCAAGCTTGACCTTGCCCGGGCCTTCGTCGATGGAGATCACCGTGTCACCCGCACGGCCCTTGACGGTCACCGGCGTGATCTCGGCCTTGAATGCGCCAGACTCGGTGGCGGCCTTGGCGCGGTTCACGCTGGTGGTGGCGAAGGCGTCTTGTGCCTCGCGCGTGAACTTGTACTTGTCGGCGCACTGCTCGCCAAAGGTTCCCATGGCACGGCCGGGTTCGTAGGCGTCTTCCAGGCCGTCGAGCATCATGTGGTCATAGATGCGGTCGTGGCCAATGCGGATGCCGCTGCGGCCCTTGAGCAGCAGGTGCGGTGCGTTGGTCATGCTTTCCATGCCGCCAGCGACCATCACATCGCGGCTGCCGGCAATCAGCTGGTCGTGCGCGAGCATGGTCGCTTCCATACCGGAGCCGCACATCTTCGACAGCGTGACCGCGCCCGCGCTGGCGGGCAGCCCGCCCTTGAAGCCGGCCTGCCGTGCGGGCGCCTGCCCCTGGCCGGCCATCAGGCAGTTGCCGAACAGAACTTCATCGACCTTGTCAGCCGGGATACCTGCGCGCTCCACCGCAGCCTTGATGGCGGCACCGCCCAGGTCGTGCGCCGACAGGCTGGCGAAGTCGCCCTGGAAGCTGCCCATGGGCGTGCGTGCGGCGCCGAGGATGACGATGAAATCAGAAGTGGGGGTTGTAGACATGGTGAGCTCCTTGAAAGAGGGGTTGGAATGGATGGGTGTTGTGGATGAATGGGGCGTGGGCTACTGCAGGGTCTCGCCCGCATGCTGCGCGGCAAAGCGCCGGCTGCGCTCGTAGGGAAACACGTCGTACACATGGCCGGCGCGGATGCGCTCCTGGTGGCGCTTCCAGAAACTGGCGTCCAGCAGGTCCGCGTGGTGTTTCATGAACACTTCGCGCACCGCGTGGTTGCCCAGCAGGAAGGGACCGAAGGTTTCGGGGAAGACATCCTTGGGACCGACCGAATACCAGATCTCGCCGCTCATCTCGTCTTCCTCGTTGCGCGCTGCCGGCACGGTGCGGAAGTTGCAGTCGGTGATGTACTCGATCTCGTCGTAGTCGTAGAACACCACCTTGCCGTGGCGGGTGATGCCGAAGTTCTTCCACAGCATGTCGCCGGGGAAGATGTTGGCGGCCACCATGTCCTTGATGGCGTTGCCGTACTCGACCACGGCGCGCTCGATCTGGTCGCGGGCGGCGGGCGTGTCCACACCGGCGTCGAAGGCTTCCTGCAGGTAGATGTTGAGCGGGATCATGCGCCGCTCGATGTACACATGCTTGATGATGACTTCGGTGTGACCATCGCCGTCGCGGTCGCTGATCTCCAGCTGGCTGGGCGCGTACTTTTCGAGCTCGGCAATCAGCTCGTCGTCAAAGCGCTCGCGCGGAAAGGCGACCTCGCTGTACTCCTGCGTGTCGGCCATGCGGCCGACACGGTCGTGTTGCTTGACCAGCAGGTACTTGCCCTTGATCTGCTCGCGCGTGGTGTCTTTCGGCGGCGGGTAGTGGTCCTTGATGACCTTGAACACATAGGGAAACGAAGGCAGGTCAAACACCAGCATCACCATGCCCTTGATGCCGGGCGCAATGCGGAACTGGTCGGTGCTGTGACGCAAGTGGTGCAGAAACTCGCGGTAGAACAGCGTCTTGCCCTGCTTGGCCAGGCCCAGCGCGTTGTAAATTTCGGCACGTGGCTTGCGCGGCATCAGGCTGCGAAGGAACTGCACATAGGCCGACGGAATGCCCATATCGACCATGAAGTAGGCGCGCGCAAAGCTGAACAGCATGAGCAGGTCGTCCTCACCGAACAGGGCGGCATCAATCACCAGCTTGCCGTGTTTGCCATGCAGTATGGGCAGCGCAAACGGCACTTCGTTGAAGCCGTTGATGATCTTGCCGACAACGTAAGCGCCCTTGTTTCGGAAGAACAGGCTGCAGAGCACGTGGATCTGGAAGTTGGCGCGCAGTTTCACGTCGTCAAAGCGGCCCCGCATGGCATCGACCACATAGCGGGCGTCGCGCTGCAGGTCTTCAAACGGCACCCGCAGATCAAAGCCCTGCACCACACTCGTCACGGTGTCGTGCAGGTTGTCGCGGTTGGGGTAGTAGGCGCGGTAGGTGGGCTGGGCCGTGGGTTCGTCGTTCTCGATGAATTCGGTGCTGACGGCCGGGCGGACGAAGATGAAGTCGTTCTGGAAATAGCTGCGGTGCAGGATTTTCGTGGTCACCGAGTTGAAGAAGGTCTCGGCCAGCTCGGGCTGCTGGTGGTTGACCAGCAGCCCGATGTAATGCAGCTTGACCTGTTGCCACACATCCATGGTCTGCTCGCCGGCCCTGAACTCGCGTTCCAGCCGGGTGAAGGCCTCGCGCACCCGCAGGTCGTAGAACTCGATGCGTTCGCGCTGGGCGCGCTGCTGGCCGTGCCAGTCGGCAGTTTCAAAGCGGTGCTTGGCACGTGCCGACTCGGTGCGAAACAGCTGGTAGTGGCGGTTGAAGCCGTCCATCATCGCCTTGGCTATGTCGTAAGCCTGAGGCGCGTCAAGACGGGTCGGGAACATGATCAGGTGTCAGCGCCGCGCCGCCACCACGCTGGCGACGGCCGCGCGGTACAGCGGCTCGATGGCGTCTGTGCTGGCCACCGTCATCTTCAGGTCCTGCAGCAGACCGTCGTGTACGCCGAAGGCCCAGCCGTGCACGCGCACCTTCTGGCCCTTGGCCCAGGCGTCGACCATCACGGTGCTGACGCAGACATTGACCACCTGCTCGATCACGTTCAGCTCCACCAGTGCATCGGCACGCTTTTCGGGGGCGAGTGCGTCCAGCACGGGGCGGTGACGGTCGCGCACATCCTGGATGTGGCGAATCCAGTTATCAGCCAAGCCGATGCGCGCGCCGTGCAGCGCCGCCATCACGCCGCCGCAGCCGTAGTGACCGACGACCATGATGTCCTCGACCTTCAGCATCTCCACCGCGTACTGGATGGCCGACAACGCATTGAGGTCAGAGTGCACCACCACGTTGGCGACGTTGCGGTGCACGAACACCTCGCCTGGCTCCAGCCCGGTGATCTGGTTGGCCGGCACACGGCTGTCAGAGCAGCCGATCCACATGTACTTGGGCGTCTGCTGCTTGATGAGGCCGGTGAAGAAACCGGGCCGCTCGCGCTCCATCTGGGCAGCCCAGGCGCGGTTGTGGGTGAAGAGGTCTTGGATGGATGAAGTCATGGCGCTATTTTCACTTGTGTCGATTTCATAGCCCTGACTACATCGTCTCGGCAAACAGCTCACGACCGATCAGCATGCGGCGGATTTCGCTGGTGCCGGCGCCAATTTCATACAGCTTGGCATCGCGCCACAGGCGGCCCAGCGGGTACTCATTGATGTAGCCGTTGCCGCCGAAGATCTGCACGCCCTCGCCGGCCATCCAGGTGGCTTTTTCGGCGCACCAGAGGATCACGCTGGCGCAGTCCTTGCGGACCTGGCGCACGTGGTCGGTGCCCAGCAGGTCGAGGTTTTTGCCCACCGTGTAGCAGAAGGCGCGGCCGGCCTGCAGCACGGTGTACATGTCGGCCACCTTGCCCTGGATCAGCTGGAACTCGCCAATACTCTGACCGAACTGCTTGCGGTCGTGGATGTAGGGCACCACGTTGTCCATCACCGACTGCATGATGCCAATCGGCCCGGCGGCCAGCACCGCACGCTCGTAGTCGAGGCCGCTCATCAGCACCTTGGCGCCACCGTTGAGCCCACCCAGAATGTTCTGCGCGGGCACCTCGACGTTGTTAAACACCAGCTCGCCGGTGTGGCTGCCGCGCATGCCCAGCTTGTCGAGCTTCTGCGCGACTGAAAAGCCCTTCATGCCTTTTTCGATCAGGAAGGCCGTCACACCACGCGCGCCGAGTTCGGGTTCGGTCTTGGCATAGACCACCAGCGTGTCGGCATCAGGCCCGTTGGTGATCCACATCTTGCTGCCGTTGAGCAGGTAGTAGCCGCCCCCCGAGGCACTTGGCTCTTTCCATTCTGCTTTGAGCTTCATGCTGATGACGTCGCTGCCCGCACCCGGCTCGCTCATGGCCAGGGCACCCACGTGTTCGCCGGTGATCAGCTTGGGCAGGTACCTGGCGCGCTGGGCCTCGGTGCCGTTGCGCTTGATCTGGTTCACGCACAGGTTGCTGTGCGCGCCGTAGCTCAGGCCCACGCTGGCTGAGGCGCGGCTGATCTCTTCCATCGCGATCATGTGCGCGAGGTAGCCCATGCCGGCGCCGCCGTATTCCTCGCTCACGGTGATGCCGAGCACGCCGAGGCTGCCCATCTTCTGCCACAGGTCCATCGGGAACTGGTCGCTGCGGTCGATCTCGGCGGCGCGCGGCGCGATCTCGGCCTGGGCGAAGTCGCGCACCGCATCGCGCAGCGCGTCGATGTCTTCACCGAGCTGGAAGTTGAGGCCTGGCAGGTTGGTCATAAGAGGTCCTTGTCTGTCTCAGTAGGTTTTGGGTACGGGCACCAGGGTCTGCTGCATCAGCGCGCAGGCGCTTTCCTTGCCGTCGGCGCTGACGTGGCGCACATCGGCGGTGGTCACGATGATGCGCTTGCCGGCCTTGGCCACGCGGCCGATGGCACGCAGCTCGCCACCCTGGAAGGCCGCCATGAAGTTGATCTTGTATTCAACGGTGGTGACTTCCGAATCAGCCGGCGCCACCGTGAGAGCCGCATAGCCACCGGCAATGTCGGCCAGCGCACCCATGGCACCGCCGTGGAAGCCGCCCTGTTGCTGCGTCACGCGCTCCGAGTACGGCAAAGCAATCTCGCACAGGCCGGGCTCGACGCGCAGCAGCCGGGCGCCGAGGTGCTGCATCAGGCCCTGGCGCACAAAGCTGGCTTCAATGCGTTGATACAGCTCGGTAGCGGTGGAGTCAGCAGGAGAGGAAGTGTCCATGTCGGGCTTCTCGGGTCGTGCACAAAACGATGGGGAAGAGCTATGGGGGAGAGAGTGGCTTGGCAGTCTGGCGCAACCCATTCCACGAATTGACGTTTACGTAAACGTCAATTACGGATTATGGCCTACTTTGCCTTTTCCGTCCGAGCCAGCAGGGCCCTGGCTTCTTTCTCGTGGGTGCGGATTTCATCGAGGTTGGCCTGCAGGTCCAGCATCTGCGCTTCGAGCTTCTTGCGGTGGTCGGTCAGGATGGCGAGAAACTTCTTGAGCTGCGGCGCGGTGTCGCGCGGGCTGTCGTAGGAGTCGATGATTTCCTTGGCCTCGACCAGTGACAGCCCCAGCCGCTTGGCGCGCAGCGTGAGCTTGAGCCGGGTGCGGTCGCGCGCGGTGTACACGCGGTTGCGGCCGCCCGGGCCTTCGCGCTTGGGCTGCAGCAGGCCCATGTCTTCATAGAACCGCATGGCGCGCGTGGTCAGGTCAAACTCTTTTGCCAGATCGCTGATGGTGTAGGTGGTGGCCATGGTGGAGGTCAGGAACAGGGAAATGGGCAGGAAAACAGGAGTGACGAGGTGGCGACAGCAGCGCGTGCACGCCGTCCCTACAATCGGTCAACATGACGTTTACGTAAACGTCAAATATACCGTGAATATGCCATGAACCTGCTTGAGCAACAACTCCACTACCCGCTGGGCGATGTGCTGCCCGAACCCGGTGCCTCCATCGAAGTCGCCCCCGGCGTGAAGTGGCTCCGCATGGCGCTGCCATTTGCGCTGGACCACATCAACCTCTGGCTGCTGCGCGACGAAATGCCCAGCCAGACCACCCCGGGCGAGATGCTGCAGGGCTGGACGGTGGTGGACTGCTGCATCACCCGCGATGAGGCCAGGGCGCAATGGGAGCAGGTGTTTGCCCGCGAGCTGGAAGGCCTGCCCATCCTGCGCGTGGTGGTGACCCACATGCACCCGGACCACATCGGTCTGGCGCACTGGCTGTGCGAGCGCTGGACCACCGCCACCCATGTGTGCCGGCTTTGGGCGAGTGCGACCGATTACCTGTCGGCACGCCTCGGCTCGCAAAGCACCACCGGTTTTGGCGGTGATGCGGCGGCGCGGTTTTTTGCGATGCATGGGCTCACCGACCCGGACTCGGTGGAGAAAATCCGCGCACGCACCGGCTACTACGCCGGCATGGTGCCCGCCGTGCCCGCCAGCTACTGCCGCATCATGGACGGCTCGGTCATCACCATCGGCGGGCGGGCCTGGCGCTGCATCAGCGGCCACGGCCATGCGCCGGAACACATCGCGCTGCATTCGGAAGACGCCGGCGTGCTGATCAGCGGCGACATGGTGCTGCCGCGCATTTCCACCAATGTGAGCGTGTACGAGCAGGAGCCCGAAGCCAATTCACTGGCCCTGTTCCTCGCCTCCATCGACAAGTTTCTGCCGCTGCCTGAAAGCACGCTGGTGCTGCCCTCGCACGGCAAGCCGTTCACCGGGTTGCACACCCGCATCCAGCAGCTGCACGACCACCACCGCGACCGGCTGGCCGAGGTGATGCAGGCCTGCGCGGCGCAGCCCTGCAGCGCGGCCGACATTCTGCCGGTGATGTTCCGGCGACCGCTGGATCTGCACCAGACCACGTTTGCGATGGGCGAGGCGATTGCCCACCTGCACCTGCTGTGGTTCGACGGCCAGCTGCAGCGGTGCGTGGGCGCGGACGGCATTTACCGGTTCAGTCCGAGCGGCGGCTGATCACCACGCGGAAGGTCAGCGGGCCGGTCAGCGGGTCGGCTAGGGGGACACCAGAGCGCTTGTCACTCGCTCAGCGGCGCCGGCTGAGTGCGCTCCGGGTCATCGTCGTCGAGCGTGATGATTTTCTGCGTGTCTTCTGCAGACCCGGCCGCCACGCTGTCGGGCAGGGCCATGAAGAAACTGGTGCCCGCCTGCGCCGACGTTTCAGCCCACACGCGACCACTGTGGCGCTCGGCCACCCGCTTGACGATGGCCAGCCCCAGGCCGTTGCCGGGAAACTCGGCCGAGGAATGCAGGCGCTGGAAGGGCTGGAACAGGCGGTCGGCGTAAGCGGCATCGAAACCGGCCCCGTTGTCCGACACGCAAAGCACCGTCTCGCCCGGCGTCTGGCCGGGCTGCACGCCCACCTTGATCCACGCTTCATCACGGCGGGCGGTGAACTTCCATGCATTGCGCAGCAGGCAGGTCAGCGCCAGCGAGATCAGGCGCTTGTCGCCATGCACTTGCAGCGCGGTGTCGATCTCGAAGGTGACGCTGCGCGCCGGGTCTTGCTTGCGGAAGTCGTTGGCCATGCTGTTGCACAGCGGCCCCAGCTCCAGCATCTCGGGGTGCATGCTCTGCTGCGGAATCTGGATGAAGATGCGCAGGTCTTCCACCATCACGGCCACCTGGCGCGTGCTGGCCTGGATACGGCCGACATAACGGCGGCCTTGTGCATCGAGTACGGGCGCGTATTTTTCAGCCAGCGTGGCGGCAAAACCGTTGGCCACGTGCAAGGAGCCGAGCAGGTCGTTCGAGACGGCGTCGGTGAACGCGGCCAGATCGCGCATGGCGCTTTTGAGCTGCTCGTCGCGCTCGGCAAGCGCCTGCTCCAGGTAGTCGTTGGTGCGCCGCAGCGACACCTCGGCCAGGTGGCGCTCTGACACATCGGCCAGGCTCACCAGAATCGCCTGATGGCCGTTCCAGTCGATGCGGCCCCAGGCCAGCTCGGCCAGCACCACCTCGCCGTTGGCCTTGCGCTGCTTGCACAGCCGCAGATGCGGCGGCACGTCACCACCGGGCTGGCCAAGGTGCAGCGACTGGTAAACCGCGGCCCCCTCGCCATCGGTAAACAGCGCGCCCATGTCGAGCGTGATGAACCGGCGGCGCGGGATGTCATAGAAATCAATCGCCGACTGGTTTGCTGCCAGCACAGCGCGGGATTCGGCGTCAAAAATCCACATCGGGTTGGGATTGGCGTCGAACAGCAGGTCGTTGAAACGCTCGCTGCTCTTGAGCATCAGCAGCAGGGTCTGGGTCGACGCCACATCGCGCAGGGTCACGCTGTAGCCGCCGTGGTGACGCCGGATGGTGTACTGCACCCAGCTGTCGGCCAGTGCGTCATTGGCCACGAAGGAATGGCGCGGGGATTTTTCCAGCGCCTTGTTGGTGGCGAACTGAAACTGGTCGGCAATGGTTTCCGGAACAATCTGCCAGAAGTCGCGCCCGACCACATCGGACACCGGGCAGTGCAGTAGCCGCATGGCCATGGCATTGGCCTCGGTGACCCGGCCTTCGGCGTCAAGCTGCACCTCGCCATCACGGTCGGAAGCCATGGGCCACCAGCGGTGGCCGCCTTCTGTTGACTCCCGGCTCAGGCCCTGCAGGTCGCCGCTGTGCAGTTCACCACCCAGAGCCAGCGGCGAGCGCTTGCGCTGAAGCTCCGTCCATAACTTTCTGGCGAACTTGTTCATGGGCAAACCGGAGGGCGGCGCGGTGCGATCAGGGCCTCAGCGCCACGTCAGCGCCACTTCACCTTGGCATTCACCAAAGCGGTAACGTAGCCGTGCAGCCAGTCGAAGTTGACCGGCTTGGGCACATGCTGCGCATGGGGCGGCAGGCCGCCGCGCTCCTCGATGGCCTCAATCGCCAGACCGCTGACCACCATGATCTGCATGTCGGCCAGTTGCTGGTTGCGCTTGAGCGCCTTGAGCATCTCGATGCCGTCCAGCCCAGGCATGGAGAGGTCGGTCACCAGCAGGTCGGGGCGCAGCGTGGCGATGTCCATCAGCGCGTCCATGGCCGACGGCATCCAGGTGCAGTCGAGCGGCAGGTCCCACGAGTCGAACTGCAGGCGGTACAGCTCGATGGCGTCTTCATCGTCTTCCACAATCAGCACGCGCAGGCGGTGCTTGGGGTCCAACTCGCTGCGGGCGGGCTGCGGGCCGTTCTTGCCCAGGTAGGCATTGATCGATTTCAGCGAAATGCGGCGGTGGCCGCCCAGCGTCTTCCACGCTTCGATTTCGCCTTTTTCCACCAGCGTCTGCACGGTCGCGACCGACAGGCCCATCAGCTTGGCGGCGTAGGTGGTACCGCAGTAGTCGGTGCCCGAGAAGTCGTCTGGCGGTGCCGACGCGTCCGGGGATTTGGTGTCAATGGCCATGAAGCAACTCCCAAGCAATCGGTTTTTCCAGTTTCATCACTTTTCTCAATATAGCCCCGCCCACTGCGGGCGTAAAGCGGGCAGATGCCGATGCCGCCCCAGCTCGCAAACCCTGCAGGCAGATGGGCGCCACAGCGGGTGGGTGCATCATGCGACGGCCGCCAGCGCGGTATTGGGCAGGGTGAAGTAAAAGCAGGCGCCCTCGCCAGGTTTTGATTCCGCCCATACAGCGCCCCCATGGCGCTCAATCACGCGGCTCACTGTGGCCAGACCGATGCCGGTGCCCGGGAACTCGGTGGCGGCGTGCAGGCGCTGGAAGGGTTTGAACAGCTTGTTCACATAGGTCTGGTCAAAACCGGCGCCGTTGTCGCGCACAAAAAACACCTGCTGCCCCGCTGCATCGCGCATCTGCCCGAAATGAATGTGCGCCTCGTCCATCTGCGAGGTGAACTTCCAGGCGTTGCCCAGCAGGTTTTCCAGCACCACACGGATGAGGCGGATGTCACCAAAGGCCTCCAGCCCGTCTTCAATATGCTCCACCACCCGGCGCTCTGGCTGATGGATGCGGCGGCCTTCGATGAGGTGGTGTGCCAGCACGGTCATGTTCACCATTTCGGGACGCAGGTCGATGCGGTTCACCTGCGCCAGCGCCAGCAGGTCGTCAATCAGCTGGCCCATCTGCGCGGCACCGCTCTGGATGCGGTCGAGGTAATGACGCACCTTGGGGTTGTCCAGGCCTTCGACCTGCTTGCCCAGCAGGCGGCTGAAGCCGTCGATGGTGTTGAGCGGCGACCGCAGATCGTGCGAGACCGAATAGGAGAACGCCTCCAGCTCCTGGTTGGACACACGCAGCGCGGTCTCGATGGCCTTGATCTCGGAGATGTCGGCGTCGATGCCCACCCAGAAGGCGATATCGCCCTGCTCGTCGAGCACCGGGGAAGCGCGGTAGGACATGGTGTGGTAACTGCCATCGGCCGCCAGTACGCGCCGGGTACCGACGAACTGCGACTTGCTGGCCACCGATGCACGCCAGTTGTCGCCGATGGCGGTGCGGTCATCCGGGTGAATCACGGCCAGCCATCGGTAGCCCAGCCAGTCGGCCGGTTGACCACCGACCACGCTGGACCACGCCGGGTTGACATAGGTGAGTGCGCCTTCGGTGTCAGCCGTCCACACGGTTTGCGGGGCCTGCTCGGCCAGCGCGCGGAACAGCGCCTCCTGACGCGAGAGCGCAGCGGTGCGCTCGGCGACCTTTTTCTCCAGCCCCACGTTGAGCTGGCTGATCTCATGCAGCAGCCGGGCGTTTTCAATGGCGCTGGCCGCCAGGTGAGCCAGCTCCACTGCAACGTACTGGTCCTGCAGTGTGAAGTCGCCCTCGTACTTGTCGGTCATCTGCAGCATGCCGCGGACCTCGCCATCGGAGCCAAACAGCGGCACGGACAGCCAGCCGCGCAGGCCGACGAGTTTCTCGCCCATGGAGCGCCAGCGCGGATGTTTCTGGAGGTCTGCTTCTGTCAGCAGCACCGGGCGCAGCTGATCACCGAGACCGGCGTCAAAGCCCTCAATCACGCTGCTGCCCGGCGGGTACTGGGCGGCGTATTTTTCGGACAGCGACACCGCGTTGATGGACTGCGAATGGGTGTCGCTGCCGGGTACCGTCACCACCGCCTTGTGCACGCCAATCACACCGCGTGCCTGCTCGGCCACTTCCTGCATGGCACCTGTCAGCGTGCGGTGCGAGGTGATGACCTGCGCGGCGTCGGCTGCGCGCTGCAACATGAAGAGGTGCTCCTGCGCGGCCTGCTCGGCGCGCTTGCGCGGCGTGATGTCGCGCTCCACCGCGACCCAGTGGGTGAACCAGCCGGTCGGGTCGGCAATCGGAACAATATCCAGCTCCAGCCAGAACTCCTGGCCGCTCTTGGTGTAGTTGATGAGCTCGGCACGCACTGGCTCCCACTTGCGCAGGGCCGTACCAACACGGGCCAGCTCGTCGCGCTGGGTCTTCGGGCCCTGCAGGATGCGCGGCGTCTTGCCAATCACTTCCTCGCGGCTGTAGCCGGTGCGACGCTCGAAGGCATCGTTGACATACACGATGCGCGGACCATCAGGGCCGTCCAGCGGCTCTGCTTCCGTGATCAGCACGATGTCATTCAGGCGCGCCACGGCGTGCTCCAGCAGGCGCATGCGGTCACGCGATTCGTATTCATCGGTGATGTCCTGCACGGCGCCGACCAGCTTGACGGTCTTGCCGTTCTCCTGCACCGCGCAGCCCTGGCTGCGCACCCAGATGGAGCGCTTGCTGGCGGTCAGCATGGGCAGGTCGATATCCCACGGTGTGCCGTCCTTGATGGCTGCGCGCACTGCCGCCCGGATGATGTTCTGCGCGTTGGGCGTGTAGAAGTCGATACCCTGCTTGAAGTCCATCTCGGTGTCTGGGGGCATCTCGAAAATCACGCGCAGCTCTTCCGACCAGTACGCGCGCTGGTCCTGCAGGGTGTACTCCCAGCCGCCCACCTTGGCCAGCGCACCCGTGCGGCGCAGCAGCTCGGTGCTTCGGGCGATCAGCAGCTCCGACTGTTTGCGCTGCGTGATTTCCTGGACGATGCCGGTGCGGTACTGCGGCTGGCCCTGGTCATCGAGCTTGAGGCGGTCGAACTGGTGAACCCAGCGAACCTGCCCGGCGGGCGTGGTGATGCGGTACTCGAAGTCCAGCGACTCGCCCTTGGCAAACGCGACCTCCCGCGCAGCGATGTAACGCACCCGGTCTTCAGGGGCCATGAAATCCCGGTAGGCCTGAACGTCGTCCTCAAAAGTCCCCGGTGCCACACCGAAGAGTTCATTGACCTCGTCTGACACCCAGAGCTTATTGGCACGGATGTCGTATTCCCACATGCCCAGGCGCGCCAGCCGCTGCGCATCAACCAGCTTGCGCTGGGTTTCACGCAAGCGGTTGAAGCTTTCGTTCTGCTCGCGCTGCAGCCGGTCCATGTCGCTGATGTCGGTGAACACCGTCAGCACGCCGACGATCTCGTCGCCGTGGCGCATCGGGCTGAAGTAGCAGCTGAGCAGGCGGCCTTCCGGCTGACGCTCGTTGCGGATCAGCACCAGCTCGGGGCCTCCGCTTTCGCCGCGCAGTGCGCGCGCCAGGGGCAGGTCGACGGGGCGAAACCGGGTGTCAGTACCCGGGATGAAAAAGCCCTGCTCGTCGGCCCATTGGGGCGAGAGCACCTTGGCGTCCGGTGCCACGGTGAATATGTTGCGGGCTGTATCGTTGACGGTCAAAAGCTCACCCGAAGTACTGACCGCAAACACGCCTTCCTGCATGCTGTTGACGGTGAGGTTCAGCGTGGCGAAGGCCTGGCGGTTTTTCTCCAGCTCGCGGTCGAGCTCCTGCGCGCGCTGCTCCAGCGACACCGCCATGCGGTTGATGCCGCCAGCTATCTCGCCGAACTCGTGGGGCAGCTCGGCAACCTCTGGCACCACGCGGCGATCCAGATGCCCGGCCTCCAGTTGCTGCGCAGTCCGCACAATCTCGCGCGCGGGCCGCACGATGGCACGCCCGCCGACAAACCACGCCAGCACACCGCCCAGCAGCGACATCAGCGCCAGCGCCAGCAACTCCATCCCCAACTGCTTGCGGACAGGCGTGACCACCCGGTCGCGCTCCACGCTCAACACCACGAAGAAGGGCGAGTTCTCAATGCGGCCGCTCGGCGCGTGGGCGTAGATACGGGCCACGCCACTTGAATCGCTGGCCTCCACCACGCCCGACTGCATGCCGCGCACGCGCTGACGCAGCGCCTCCACCGGCAACACCTCTCCCACGACAGCCACCGCGCCCTCAGGCGACACCAGCACCCGGCCCTGGCGGTCGGTGATGAGCAGATGCGCGCCATCAGGCACCTTGACGGATGCCGCCATATTGGCCAGCACCGTCAAGTCCAGCGCGGCAAAGGCGACGGCCCGCGGCTCACGGCTGGGCGAGAGCACAGGCAGTGCGAAGGTGACGTTGGGCTTGCCGGTGGCGCGGCCGATGAAGTAGCCGTCAGAGACAAAGCTGAGATCGGTCAGCGCCTGCTTGAAGAAGCTGCGGTCGCCAGCGTTCGGAATGTCGAGCCCACCCAAGCCGTGGCAACGGAAGTTACCATCCAACCCGATAAGGCCGAGGTTGGCAAACAGCGGGATGTCTTCGGTCAGCGCCTTCAGGTAGCGCTGGCAGTCGGCGGGGGGGCTATCGAGCAGGCCCGGCGCCTTGGCGATGGCCAGCAGGATCTGGTGGGCAGTTTGTGTGACCTGGTCCTGCCGCGCCGCGACCAGCGACACGGCGAACTGCAGGTTGTCGGCTTCGCGCTGGATGGCCGACTGCGAGTTGAGCCAGGCCTTGACAATCGCCAGCCCGAAAAGGGGCACCAGAGCGGCGATGACCAGCGCGACCAGTCGTGCACGGAGGTTGCCCTTGAAGCTCATGCGCTTACACCGTCGATGTGCAGGTCAGGGCCCCGGGCCGGCCGACTTGCAACAAGTGGCCAGAGGTCAAGCCGTGGCCAGGGACTCGTTGACATCCAGCCAGAAGGCCTGCAGACGACTGAGTTTTTCCGTGAAGTCACCGAAGTCAACCGGCTTGCGGACAAAGCCGTTGGCGCCGCTCTTGTAGCAGGCCGTCATGTCCGACAGCTCGCTCGACGAGGTGAGCATGACCACCGGCACCAGCGCGGTCAGCGGGTTGGCGCGCACACTGCGCAGCACATCGAGGCCCGAGAGCTTGGGCAGCTTCATGTCGAGAAGAATCAGTGACGGCTGCTTGTGCGTGTCACGCCCGGCGTGCGCGCCTTGACCGAACAGGTAATCCAGCGCTTCGGCGCCATCGCGTGCCACGGCGATTTCCGCTTCCATGCCCTGCTCTTCCAGCGTGAGCACCGTCAGTTCAAGATGGTCGGGGTTGTCTTCGACGACCAATATCAGCTTGTCATTCATCAGACGTCCTTTTGAGCACGATTGTCACATTTAGTAATTTTAGTAACTTGGCGCCGGTTTGGGTGGCTTTGTGCAGTCGGGCAAGTCACTGATGGACGATCACTCCCAAAAACTCACTTTATTTCCTCTTGCCGCCATGATGAGCCCTTGAGGCCTGTCGTGCAAGGGGTCGGCATTTGTACCCACCCGGTACCTTTTCCAGTTGGTACTTTTGCCGTACATCGTGGCCGTGTGTTTTGCGCCACGCAGCAATCCCCCGTCACCATCGCGGGATTCCCTCGTCCTTGAGCTGGCCACGCAGCTCGGCGTAATCCGGCACCACGGCACGCACCGTGTCCCAGAAGCGGGGGCTGTGGTCCATCACGCGCAGGTGGCTCAGCTCGTGGACCACCACGTAATCAATCACCGACATGCGGAAGTGCACCAGGCGCCAGTTCAGGCGGATGGAGCCGTCGGCGCTGGCGCTGCCCCAGCGGGTGCCGGCGCTCGACAGGCTGAGCTTGCGCCATTGCACACCGAGCTGCGGCGCGAAGTGGTTCAGCCGCTCGGTGAAGATGCGCTTGGCCTGCCGCATCAGCCAGGCCTGCACCGCATCGCGCATCTGGTCGGGCGTGGCGTGGTGCGGCAGGCCGACATGCAGGGTGCGGTGCGCCACACCGGGCAGCGCGGCCATGTCGTCAGCCGGCTCGGACAGCTTGAGCTCGGCCCCCACGCCGCCAAACGCATGGCGCGGGTCGATCACCAGCACGACGGGCTCACCGAGGAAGGGCAGCGTGGCGCCGTCTTTCCACTCGATGCGGCCCGACTCCAGACGCTCGTGGCGGGCCCGGGTTTCCTGCAGCTTGTCCAGAATCCAGCGGGATTTCTCCGCCACCGCCTTGTCGATCTCGTAGAGCGGCACCCACTTGGGCGCGCTCACCGTGAGGCCATCGGCACCGACTGAAAAACCGATGGTGCGGCGCTTGCTGCGGCGAAATTCATAGGCCACGGCCACCCGGTCGAGCAGCGCCTCGCGCGTGGCGCGGGGGTGGCGAAAGGTGGCGGGAGCGAGTGCCTCCTGCAGGGTTTGCGGGGGCAGCGTCGGTGTGGGGGCAGAAGCACTTGCGGCTGGCGCTGGAGCTGGATCAGGCTGCTGGCGTGGCGCCGGCACGGTAGCTGTCGGCTCGGGGCCGAACATGTCCAGGGTGAGCTGAAGGAGCCGCTGCATCACACCAGTTTAGCGGGCTGCGTTCACACCGGGGCGGCAGGGGCAGCGGTGCCAGGATAGGCCTCGGGGTCCAGCCGACGCATCTCGGATTCAATCCAGTCTTCGACCTCGCGCATCAGCTCGTCGGGCTTGCGGCCGGTGCTGTCGATGGGCTTGCCGATGGAAATGTCCACTATGCCCGGCTTCTTGATGAAGGCCTTGCGCGGCCAGCATTTGGCCGACGTGACAGCAATCGGGATCACCGGCGCGCCGGTTTCAATCGCCAGCCGTGCGCCACCGGATTTGTACGTGCCCTTCTGCCCGCGCGGAATACGTGTGCCCTCGGGGAACATGATGACCCAGGTGCCCTGCGCCATCAGACGCTTGCCCTGCGCCACCACCTTGTTGAAGGCCTGTGCGCGCTGGCTGCGATCGATGTGGATCATGTCCATGCGGGCCATGGCCCAGCCGAAGAAAGGCACGTACAGCAGCTCTTTCTTGAACACATAGGCCAGCGGGTGCGGCATCAGCGTGGGCATGCTGAAGGTTTCCCAGGTGCTCTGGTGCTTCAGCAGCAGCACCGCCGCACTGGTCTCGCCGGTGGGCAGGTTTTCCATGCCAGTGACGCGGTTCTGGATGCCCAGAATCACGGTGCCACCGGTGACCGCCAGGCGGAGCCAGCCGGCGCACATCCAGTACATGGTGGTGCTGCTGACAAACAGCGAGGCAATGATGACAAAGATGGCCCACGGAATCACCGTGATGGCCATCCACAGCAGGTGCACAACAGATCGGATGAAAGGCATGGGCGGTGCTGACTCTTGAATCTTCAGGAGGCCTTGGGCTCGGCCTGCAGCGCGGCACTGCGCTCAATCAGGAATTCGGCGAATGCCGCGAGGTCGTGGTGCAGCACGGTGCCGGCTGGCAAACCTTCTGGTGGCGGGCCGTTGCGGTGGCGCGCTGACTTGCCGGTCAGCACCAGATGCGGTTCACACCCCGCTGCGGCGCCTGCCTGCAGGTCGCGCAAGGAATCACCTGTTGCCGGAACACCCTTGAGCGGCACACCAAAGCGCGCACCGATCTGCTCGAACAGCCCTGGTAAGGGCTTGCGGCAGCTGCAGCTTTCCTCCGGGCCATGCGGGCAGTAAAAAATCGCGTCAACACGCCCGCCAACGGCCGCCAGCAGCTTGTGCATCTTGGCGTGCATGGCATTGAGGGCCGCCACATCGAACAGGCCCCGCCCCAGGCCAGACTGGTTGGATGCAATCACCACACGCCAGCCCGCGTGGTTGAGACGCGCAATCGCCTCCAGCGCGCCAGGCAGGGGCAACCATTCTTCGGGCGACTTGACGTAGTCGTCACTGTCGATGTTGATGGTGCCGTCGCGGTCGAGGATGACGAGTTTCATGCGGTGTGCTCAGTTTTAGGCTGCAAGCCTGGAAAGATCAGCCACACGATTAAATTCTTCGCTCAGATTTGATAGAAGCCACAAACGGTTGTTTCTCAAACCAATATCCTCGGCATTTACCATCACCGATTCAAAGAAAGCCTGAACTGAATCGTGCAAACCGGCAAGCGTCCTTAGAGACTCGGTGTAGTCCCCCTTCGCCAGGTAATTACGAGCCACAGCGCCCAATCTGTCGAGCGCTTGGTAAAGATTTATTTCAGCTGGCTCTACCAAGACACCCGCAGAGAAAGCACCCACAGGAGCATCTGACTTTTTCAAGATGTTTGTGATTCGCTTGTTGGCAGCGGCTAACGCAGGCGCCTCGGGCAGCGCAGCAAAAGCGCGCACAGCGGCCAGGCGCTTGGCCACATCGCCGAGGCGCTGCGGACGCAGTGCCAGCACGGCATCGACTTCCTGCGCGCTGTAGCCCTGCTCACGCAGGGAGCCGGCGAAGCGGTCGTAGATGAAATCGACCAGCGCAGCCGAGGCGTCCTGAATCTTGTCGCCGAACACCGGTACAGCGCCTTTGACCAGTTCGTCCAGCCCCACGCTCACTTCTTTTTCCACCAGCATGCGGATCACACCCAGCGCATGGCGGCGCAGCGCGAACGGGTCTTTGTCGCCCGTTGGCAAGTTGCCGATGCCGAACATGCCGACCAGTGTTTCCAGCTTGTCGGCGAGCGCGACGATCAGACCCACGGTGCCGCGTGGCAATGCGTCGCCGGCAAAGCGGGGCTTGTAGTGGTCTTCGATGGCGTCAGCCACATCCACACTCAAACCATCATTCAGCGCGTAGTAGCGGCCCATGATGCCCTGCAACTCAGGGAACTCACCAACCATGTCGGTCACCAGATCGGTCTTGGCCAGTTCGGCCGCACGCTGCACGGCCGCGACCAGGCTGACGTCGATGCGGTTGGCAATCGCTTCCGCGATGGCTCTGACCCGCTGCACACGCTCACCCTGCGTGCCCAGCTTGTTGTGATAAACCACCTTGTCCAGACCCGACACGCGCGAGGCCAGCGTCTTCTTGCGGTCCTGGTCAAAAAAGAATTTGGCATCAGCGAGGCGCGGGCGCACCACGCGCTCGTTGCCGCCGATCACGGCGCTGGCGTCGTCGGGTGTGATGTTGCTGACCACCAGGAATTTGTTCGTCAGCTTGCCTGCGGCGTCAAGAAGCGGGAAGTACTTCTGGTTGGCCTTCATCGTGAGAATCAGGCACTCCTGCGGCACATCGAGGAATTGCTTGTCGAATTCGCAGATCAGCACATTGGGCCGCTCGACCAGCGCGGTCACTTCGTCGAGCAGGGCGTCGTCTTCAATCGCGGTAGCGCCGCCGCCCACCTTGGCTGCGGCTGCGGCCAGCTGGCGCGCGATCTCGGCCTTGCGGCCCGCAAAGCTGGCGATCACCGCACCGTCTTTTTGCAGGGTGGCGGCGTAGCTGTCGGCGTCTTTCAGCACCACCGGGTCCACCGCCGCTTCAAAGCGATGGCCGTGCGTGGTGTTGCCGGCCTTCAGGCCCAGGGCCTCGACCGGCACGACTGTGCTGCCATGCAGGGCCACCAGACCGTGCGCGGGCCGCACAAAGCTCACGCTGCTCCAACCGGGCAGCTCGCAACCGCTTTCGAGCTGGTAGGTCATGACCTTCGGAATCGGCAGCTTGGCAATCGCTTCGAGCAGTGCTTTTTGCAGGCCGTCGGCCAGCGTCACGCCAGTGACCATGCTGTCGTAGAACAGCGCTTCGGCCTTGCCGTCGGGTGCGCGCTTGAGGCCCACCACAGCCGAGGCGTCGGCGCCCAGCGCCTGCAGCTTTTTCAGCAGCGCCGGTGTGGCATTGCCCGCAGCATCGAGGCCCACGCTGACCGGCATCAGTTTTTGCGACACCGCCTTGTCGGCGGCTTGTGCGGCCACCGCCGTCACGTGCGCAGCCAGGCGGCGCGGGGAGGCAAACGCGGCGAGTACCGCCCCTTCCGCCACCAGCCCCTGGGCTTTCAGTTGTTCAAACAGCACGCCGGCAAACGCATCGCCGAGCTTTTTGAGCGCCTTGGGCGGCAGCTCTTCCACAAACAGTTCAACCAGAAGGTTCTTCGTTGTCATATTTTTATGCAGCCTTCTTCGTCATCTGCGCCACCCATTCGCGCGGTGCCAGCGGGAAACCGAGGCGTTCACGGCTGTCGAAATAGCTTTGTGCCACGGCGCGCGCCAGGTTGCGGATGCGGCCGATGTAGGCGGCACGCTCGGTCACGCTGATGGCGCCGCGTGCATCCAGTAAATTAAAGCTGTGCGCCGCCTTGAGCACCTGCTCGTAGGCCGGCAGGGCCAGTTGCGCCTCGATCAGGTGCTTGGCCTGCTTCTCGTGCGCGGTGAAGGCGGTGAACAGGAAATCGGCGTCGCTGTGCTCGAAGTTGTAGGTGGACTGCTCCACCTCGTTCTGCTTGTAAACGTCGCCGTAGCTGAGCCCATCGGTCCAGGTCAGGTTGTAGACGTTGTCCACGCCCTGCAGGTACATGGCCAGGCGCTCCAGCCCGTAGGTGATCTCGCCGGTTGCGGGTTTGCAGTCAATGCCACCCACCTGCTGGAAGTAGGTGAACTGCGTGACTTCCATGCCATTGAGCCAGACCTCCCAGCCCAGACCCCAGGCGCCGAGCGTCGGGTTTTCCCAGTCGTCCTCGACAAAGCGGATGTCGTTCTTCTTCAGGTCAAAGCCCATCGCCTCGAGCGAGCCCAGGTACAGCTCAAGGATATTGGCCGGCGCGGGCTTGAGTACCACCTGGTACTGGTAGTAGTGCTGCAGCCGGTTGGGGTTCTCGCCATAGCGGCCGTCTTTCGGGCGGCGGCTGGGCTGCACATAGGCGGCCTTCCACGGCTCGGGGCCCAGCGCGCGCAGAAAAGTCGCCGTGTGCGAGGTGCCCGCGCCGACTTCCATGTCATAGGGTTGCAGCAGCGCGCAGCCCTGGTCGGCCCAGTAGGACTGCAGCTTGAGAATGATTTGCTGGAAGGTGAGCATAAGGAGTCAGGGTAAGGCGTAGGCAGGGTCTCTGCGACGCACCAGACGCATCACAGGCGCCTTTCGGCGGGCCAAACCCTTGATTTTACGCGGCAGGAACGGGTTCGGCGCTGGTCCAGTGCCGATCCGGTGCCATGTCAACGCCTGCGGAACACCAGCGCCAGCGCGACCAGTGCCAGGCAAAGCCCCCACAGCGGCCACAAGCCGTAGCGCGACACCCACTGCGCGTACGGCGTGATGCCGGTCCGGCCCACCACCTCGCCCACCAGCGCGCCACGGGTGTGCGGCGGCAGCGAATGGGTGACCTGCCCCCGGTGGTTGATGATGACGGTGGCCCCGGTGTTGGTGGCGCGGATCATGGGGCGGTCAAACTCCAGGGCGCGCATGCGGGAAATGTGCAGGTGCTGGTCAATCGCCACGGTGTTGCCGAACCACGCGATGTTGCTCACGTTAACGAACACCGTCGGCGCCCGCGCCGGGTCGGCGAAGCGCGCACCCAGCTCCTCGCCAAACAGATCTTCGTAGCAGATGTTGGGCGCCAGACGCTGGCCCTGCCATTCAAACGACACCTGTCCGACGGCACCACGGCTGAAGTCACCCAGCGGAATGTTCATCATGTCGATGAACCAGCGAAAGCCGGGCGGCACAAACTCGCCAAACGGCACCAGATGGTGTTTGTCGTAGCGATAGGGCTCGGAACGCGCAGCGCCCGGCGCGGCGGGCTTCAGGCCAATCACCGAGTTGGCGTAGCCCGAGGTGGTGTTGCCCAGCGGCAGACCGATCAACGCCGCCTGCTGGCCACTGGCAAACCGGTCCGTCAGGGCAGTCCAGTACGGGGCGGGCAACTGCTGGGGCAACAGGGGAATCGCCGTCTCAGGCGCCACCACCAGCGGCGTGCGGGCCGCCTGCAGCTGCTCGCCGTACCAGCGCAGCGCGGTCGCAATGCCGGTGCCGCTCTCGAATTTCTGGTCTTGCGGAATATTGCCTTGTAGCAGGGTGACACCCATGGCCGGGGTGGAGCGACCCTGACCCGCCACGCCCACCCCATCGGCTGGCCAGCGGGCCAGCACCACAGAGGCAGCGACGATGGCCGTGGCCATGACCCAGGCGGTGCGCTGCGCGCGAAGCGCCATGGCCAGCCAGGCGGCGGCAAACGCGGCGAGGAAAGTCAAGCCATGCACGCCCACCCACTCCGCCAGCTGGCGAGCCCAGCCGTCCACATGCGCATAGCCGCCTTCGCCCCACGGAAAGCCGGTGAAGATCTGCACACGGGCCAGCTCGGCCATCAGCCACAGCGCAGCAAACACCAGGGCACGCGGCACGCGCAGGCGCGGCGCGAGCAGCGCAAACAGCCCGGCAGCAATGGCGTAATACAGCGCCAGCGCGGCCGCCAGAAGAAACACGGCCAGCAACGTCAGCGGCGCGGCCAGCCCGCCGTAGTTGTGCATCGAGATGTACAGCCACCAGAAGGTGCTGCAGAGCATGGCCGTGCCAAACAATTCGCCCAGCCACGCCGCGCGCTTGAAAGAACGGCAGCCATCGAGCTGGGCGGTGAACATCATCATGGCCAGCAGTTGCAGCCACCAGACGGGCTGCCCTGCCGGCAGGCCAAACGACCAGGGCCACGCCATCGACACCGCGTGGGCACAGCCGGCGAAGACCACCAGAAACCCCTGGAGCCAATGAAACCCGCGCGATGGTGGCGCCGTGTTAGCGTGCTCCAGCAGTGCCGGCAAGGTCGGCAGCGCGGAAATCATGCTGTGGATCGGCTGCCGGGCCATGAACGTGCTCGGGCGACGTCAGCCGGCAGTGCTGGCGGGCGCCGGCAGCGGCGACACCTTGAACCACTTCACCGCACCGCCCTTGGTGTGCAGCACGGTGAACTGCAAACCGGCCAGCCCATGCTGCTCGCCTTTTTTCGGCACATGGCCCATCTCGTGCGCCACCAGACCACCGATGGTTTCAAAGTCGGTCTCGGGCAGGGTCACGCCAAAGGCTTCGTTGACACGCTCGATAGAGGTGTCGCCGCTGACGCGATAGGTGTGGTCGGCCAGGCCAAATATGTCGCCTTCGTCTTCGGCAATGTCGAACTCGTCTTCGATCTCGCCAACGATCTGCTCCAGAACGTCTTCAATGGTGATGAGCCCCGCGACACGGCCAAACTCGTCAATGACGATGGCCAGGTGGTTGCGGTTGCCCCGGAACTCGCGCAGCAGGTCGTTGAGGCCCTTGCTCTCAGGCACAAACACCGCAGGACGCAACAGCGCACGGATGTTGAGCTCGGGCGCGCGCTGCAGCTTGAGCAGGTCCTTGGCCATCAGGATGCCGAGGATGTTTTCCTTGTCGCCCTCGTAGACCGGAAAGCGCGAGTGGGCGGTGTCAATCACCAGATGCAGCAACTCATCAAAAGGTGAGTCGATGTTGATCACATCCATGCGTGGTGCGGCCACCATGACATCGCCAGCGGTCATGTCCGCCATGCGGATCACGCCCTCCAGCATTTCGCGGCTCTGGGCGCCAATGACTTCGTTGTCCTGTGCCTCCACCAGCGTTTCGATCAACTCGTCTTTCGAGTCAGGGCCGGGATGGAGCATTTCAGCGAGCTTCTGCAAAAAGCCGCGTTTGTCTTCTGTTTTGGAAGACCGACTGGGGGGAACGTCGGACACGTGTGGGCGGTCGGGAGTTGTGAAGCCGTCAAGGATAGCTGAAATTGTTGACAGGGCTTGGGGGTGGGGTTTGGGGATGGCTGTGGCTTATGCACCGGGCGGAGGCCGGGGGTTGCCCGGCGGCAACTTACTTTTCTTTTGCGTCGCCAAAAGAAAGTAACCCAAGAAAAGGCGACCCTGGTGCCTGCGTCCCCTCCGCTTGCGCTACGGGGCAACCTGCGGTGCTCGGTCCAGGCGGGGTCTGGCTAAACTCGCCTTCGGCTCAGACAACGCCAGCCCTGATCCGCCTGGCCCTGTGCTCCTCGGCGCATTCACAAGGGGTGGGGATTCAAAGACAAATACCGACCCGGCAAGGACACGCTGCGGCGTGCCCTTGTTTGTATTGGTTTCCGCTCCCGCTTGCCCCGTGTGGCTGGGCCGAGCAGCGCAGATGGAGGCGGGGTCAGGGCCGCAGTTATTTGAGCGCAGCGAGTTCTGCGGACCCCCGCCGGAGTCGAGCAGCGCAGGTTGCCCGTAGCGCAAGCGCAGGGACCCAGACTTCGGGTCGCCTTTCTTTTGGGTACTTTTCTTTGGCGAAGCAAGAGAAAGTAAGTCGCCCGCCGGGGCGAGTCCCGGCCTCAGGCCTAAACAACAAACCCGAAACTCACCGAACACCCGCCAACAACGCCGCATTCCCCCCCGCCGCCGTCGTATTCACCGTCACCGTCTGCTCCGCACAAAAACGATACAGATAATGCGGCCCACCCGCCTTCGGTCCGGTGCCTGACAGGCCCTCACCACCAAACGGCTGCACCCCCACCACCGCGCCAATCATGTTGCGGTTCACGTAGATGTTGCCCACGTGCGCAGCAGCGGCGAGCGCTTGTGCGCGGGAATCGATGCGGGTCTGGACGCCCAGCGTGAGGCCGTAGCCCAGCGCGTTGATCTGGGCAATCACCGCCTCGGGGGTGGCCAGCTCGCCGCTGCCCCAGCGCACGATCTGCAGCACCGGGCCGAAGATTTCGTCTTTCACATCGGCGAGGCGTGGCACTTCAAACGCTGTGGGGGCAATCACGTGCGGCAGGGCAGCGGTTGCGCGCCCTGATGTGTTCAGCACACGGGCCGATGCGCCCAGGCGCTGCAGATGCCGCTGGATGTTGTCGTAAGCCTCGCGGTCAATCACCGGACCGAGGTCGGTGGCCAGATCGGCGGTGGCGCCCACCACCAGTTCTTTTGCGGCGCCTTCGATCATCTCGATCACATGGTCGGCAATGCCTTCGTGCAGGCACAGCAGGCGCAGGGCGGAGCAGCGCTGGCCGGCCGAGCGGAAGGCGCTTTGCACCACCGCGTCAACTACCTGCTCGGGCAGCGCGGTGCTGTCAACCAGCATGGCATTGATGCCGCCGGTCTCGGCGATCAGCGGCACGATGGGGCCCTCTTTGGCGGCCAGCGCGCGGTTGATGATTCTCGCGACCTGGGTGGAGCCGGTGAACACCACACCGGCCACCTGCGGCGCTGCAACCAGCGCCGCGCCCACGGTTTCACCCGGGCCGTGCAGCAACTGCAGCACACCCGCAGGCACGCCAGCGGCATGCATCAGATCCACCGCCGCTGCAGCAACACCCGGCGTCTGCTCGGCAGGCTTGGCCAGCACCGCATTGCCGGTGGCGAGCGCCGCTGCCACCTGGCCCATGAAAATCGCCAGCGGGAAATTCCACGGGCTGATGCAGACCCAGGCGCCGCGCGCCGTCAGCCGCAGGGCATTGGTCTCGCCGGTCGGGCCAGGCAAGGCCACGGGTTGCATGATGCGCTCGGCTTCGTTGGCGTAGTAGCGCAGGAAATCAACCGCCTCGCGCACTTCCGACACCGCATCGCCCCAGGTCTTGAAGGCTTCCTTGATCAGCAGGGCGCAGAAGGTGGGCATCTGCTGCTGCAGCGCGTCGGCCGCGCGCCGCAACACGGCGGCACGTTCACCCACCGGCAGGGTGTTCCACGCGGGCTGGCTGGCCACCGCGCGCTTCACGGCCGCTGCCGCCTGTGTGTGGTCAAACACCGGCACCAGGGGCACCGTGGTGGTGTTCAAGGCCGCCAACAGCGGCGCGCGCATGCTTTGCACCGTGAGGTCGAGGCCCAGGCTGTTGGGACGGTCAGCGCCGTAGAGGGCGGGCGGCAAGGGCAGCGATGGCTCAGGCTCCAAGCGCAGCGGCGAGGTCAGCAGCTCGCCCATACCCACCGACTCGTCGGCGAGCTGGTGCACAAAGGAGGAGTTGGCGCCGTTCTCCAGCAGACGGCGCACCAGGTAGGCCAGCAGGTCGCGGTGCGCGCCGACTGGGGCATACACACGGCAGCTGATCAGCGGGTTCTTCAGCACCTCGCGGAACACGCCTTCGCCCATGCCGTGAAGGCGCTGCAGTTCGAAGGGTACTGCGTTGCGCGAAGCCATCTGCAGGATGGCGGCAATCGTCGCGGCGTTGTGGCCGGCAAACTGCGGGTAGATGGCATCGGGCGCATCGAGCAGGGCCTGCACGCAGGCGAGGTAGGACACATCGGTGTGGTGCTTGTGCGTGAACACCGGGTAGTGCGGCAGACCCATTTCCTGCGCACGCTTGATTTCGGAATCCCAGTAAGCGCCCTTGACCAGACGGCACATCAGGCGCAGCTGGTATTTGCGCGCAATTGCGGTGACGTGCTCAATGAGTTCCAGCGCGCGGGTCTGGTAGGCCTGCATCGCCAGACCAAAGCCCTGCCACTGCGGGTGGTGCTGCGCCACTTGCGCGGCCAGCGCCTCGAACACGTCGAGCGAGAGCTCCAGCCGGTCCACCTCTTCGGCGTCGATGGTGAGGTTGATGTTGGCGCGGGCCGACAGTTCGCACAGCCCCCAGACACGCGGCACCAGTTCGGCCATCACGCGGTCGCGCTGGGCGTCTTCATAGCGCGGGTGCAGCGCACTGAGCTTGATGGAGATGCCGTCGTTCTGCTCGGTGGCCAAATTCGTCTGCGCGCCCTTGGCAATCGCCTGGATCGCGTCGGTGTAGCTGGCCAGATAGCGCAGTGCGTCCTTGTCGGTGCGGGCGCCCTCTCCCAGCATGTCGTAGCTGAAACGCAAACCGGAAATTTTCTTTCGGGCATCGTCGGCCTCGTCCATCGCGTCGCCAATCGTTTGCCCGAGCACAAACTGCCGACCCAGCAGCTGCACCGCGCGCAAGGTCGCCGCCACCACGGTGCGCGCGCCCAGCTTGCTCATGATGTTGGGCTGGCCCCCCTCCGGCAAAAACATCTTGGACATGGCAATCGCCGACGCCGACAGGCGCGCCATCACGCCGTCGCCCGCGCCGTCAAAGTCGGCCCGGCCCAGCTGGTCGGCCGTCAGCGCAATCGCGGTTTCGGCGTCGGGCACACGCAGCAGGGCCTCAGCCAGCCGCATCAGCGCCAGGCCTTCAGCGCTGGAAATCGGGTACTCCTTGAGCAGGCTTTCCATGGCCCAGAACGGCGGCGGGTTGTCGCGCACCGCCTGCACCCAAGGCTGGGCCGACTGGGCGGCAGCGGCCCAGTCGAGCGCACCGGCCAGCCGCTGCAGGTCAGTGGCAACGATGTCGGCTTCGGGGCGGTACGGGGAAGGCAGGCGGGGTGAGGTGAACATGAAAAGCTCCTGAGGAATCATTCGGCAAGGTGGCTTTGGCCACCGACAATTCGCCTATGTTGCTTGCAGTGCCGATGAATTTCACGCTAAATTCAAGGCTTTTACCGAATATTTCACTATCCATGTTCGAACCCTCGCCCGATCTCGACCGCATCGACCTGAAAATCCTGAATGTCCTGCAGCAGGACGGGCGCATCTCCAACCTGAAGCTGGCCGAGAGCGTGGCGCTGTCGCCCACAGCCGTGCTGGCACGCGTGCAGCGCCTCAGCCGCGACGGCTACATCCTCGGCTACGAGGCGCTGCTGAATCCCCTCAAACTGGGCGCCGGCATGATGGTGTTTGTTGAAGTGCTGCTGGACCGCACCACGCCCAACGTGTTCGAGGCCTTCAAGGCCGCGGTGCAGGTGCGCCACGAAATCATGGAATGCCACATGGTCGCCGGCGGCTTTGATTACCTGCTCAAAACCCGCATGGCCGACATGGCGGCCTACCGGTCTTTTGCGGGCACGGTGCTGTGGCAATTGCCCGGTGTAAGAGAAACGCGTACGTACGCAGTGATGGAAGAAGTCAAAAGTACGCAGCGGCTGGCACTGGGGATTTAATCACTGCGGCAAAGCGCCGCATTTGTATTGCCATGTGTGAGCGAGTGCGTTAAGTTGTACAGCCCGAACACTGCGGTGTTCGGCCCTGTGCACGATCAGCGCGATCCACACGATCCGCGCTTCCAGTCATGACCCGAAAGGAAACTGCGATGACGCTCAAACCATGGCCCGCCCTATTGGCATTGCTTCTTGGATGGAGCGCAGTGACCGCGCAAGCCGCCGACCCCGGCGTGAGCGACAACGAAATCCGCATCGGCCAGTTCGCAGCGCAGACCGGCCCGGCGGCAGAACTCGGCAAGCGCATGCAGGTCGGCATCCTCGCGCATTTCAGTGCGGTGAATGCGGCCGGCGGCATCAACGGCCGCCAGCTCAAGCTGATCTCGCGCGACGACGGCTACGAGCCCGAAAAAGCGGCCGCCGCCGTGAAGGCACTGATTGAAGAAGACAAGGTGTTTGCGCTGATCGGCTCGGTCGGCACACCGACCACGCTGGCGGCAGTTCCGGCGATCAACGCCGCAGGCATTCCGCTGATCGGCCCGTTCACCGGCGCGCAGGCGCTGCGCGAGCCCTTCAACCGCAACCTGTTCCACGTGCGCGCCAGCTACTTCGACGAGACCGAGCGCATCGTGCAGCACCTCAGCACACTGGGCATCAAGAAGATCGCCGTGTTCTACCAGAACGACTCCTACGGCAAGGCCGGGCTGGCCGGGGTGGAGCGGGCGCTGACCAAGCGCAACCTCAAGCCGGCAGCAGCCGTGACGGTGGAGCGTAACAGCGTGGACGTGACAGCGGCACTGGCCGAAATCCTGAAGGCGGCGCCCGAGGCAGTGATCCAGATCAGCGCCTACAAATCCTGCGCGGCACTGATCAAGCAGGCCCGCGCCAAAGCCTACGGCGGACAGTTTTTCAATGTGAGCTTTGTCGGTTCGCAGGCGCTGGCCAATGAACTGGGCGACGCGGGTGTCGGGGTGACGATTTCGCAGGTGGTGCCCTTCCCCTACATCGCGTCGTCGGTCGTGGTGCGTGAATACCAGCAGCGCATGACGGAGGCCGGTCAGAAGGAATTCGACTTCTCCAGCATGGAGGGCTTTCTGGCCGCCAAGGTGTTCACCGAAGGGCTGCGCCGCACCGGCAAGAACCTCACCCGGGACGGCCTGATGACGGCGCTGGAGTCGCTGCGCGACCTGAACATGGGCGGCTTCACCATCAACTACGGGCCGAAGGAACACGAGGGCTCGCGCTACACCGACCTCACCATCATCGGGCGCGGCGGCAAGTTCATGCGTTGACGCCTGTACTAGCGACCCATCGCCGCACGGTACGCGCGGTGATCAGGCCACGCAGGTGATTTACAGACTGAGGCGCCGGACCAATAATCCGGCTCATTGCCAACTTCCGGGAGACCCCTCATGAACCACCGCCGCCTGCTGTGCACCACCGCACTGGTGCTGGCCGCCGCCTCAACCGCCCACGCCCAGAGCATGAAGCCGGGCCTCTGGGAAGTGAACAACAAGATGGGCGGCAGCCCCGAGATGGACAAGGCCATGGCCCAGATGCAGCAGCAGATGGCCAGCATGTCGCCTGCGCAGCGCAAGCAGATGGAAGACATGATGGCCAAGCAGGGCATGAGCATGGGCGGTGCGGCCAACGGCGGCATGGTCATGAAGATGTGCATGACCAAGGAGATGGCCGAACGCAACGAGGTGCCGATGCAGCAGCAGGGCAACTGCACCACCACGACCAGCGACAAGACCGCCACCGGCATGAAGATGAAGTTCACCTGCACCAACCCGCCTTCCAGCGGCGAGGGCCAGATGACGTTCTCCGGTGACAGCGCTTACACGATGAAGATGAAGATCAACAGCAGTGGCCAGGGCGGCCCCAAAACCATGACCATGGACGCTTCGGGCAAGTGGCTGGGCAGCGACTGCGGTGCCATCAAGCCGATGACGATGCCGAAGAAGTAAGGGTTTCATCACGGGCCGGCCGACTGGACCACCGTGCGGCACACCCCATGGAAACTCCAGACAACAAGGCGATTGCCGATGCGGTGCTCGCGCTGGTAAGCCAGCGCGGGGCATCGTCCAGCGCCTGCCCGTCCGAGGTGGCACGCAGGCTGGCGCCCGACCACTGGCGACAGCTGATGCCGCAGGTGCGCGAGGTGGCCTCCCGGCTGGCGACTCAGGGTGAGATCGAGATCACGCAGCGCGGCGTCGCCGTGTCACCGCAGGGCCCGTGGACGGGCCCGATCCGGCTGCGGCAGCCACCCGACACATGACACCGGCCCAGGCGCTGACTCAGCCCCGGCCACCAAAAATGGCCGTGCCCACCCGCACCATGGTGCTGCCCGCGTGAATGGCCGCTTCCAGATCCGACGTCATGCCCATCGACAGGGTGTCCATCGGCCTGGGCAAAAAGCCGGCGGCGTTGATGCTGTCGAACAGGTCTTTGGTCTGGCGGTGAACGGCGAGCGCCGCCTCAAAGCTGTCGGCAGGCTCCGGAATCGCCATCAGGCCGCGCAGCGTCAAGCACGGGAGCGCCGCCACCTCCCGCGCCAGCGCGAGGGCTTCATCGGGCGACACACCGGACTTGTTGGCGCCGCCGTCGATATTGACCTGCAGACACAGCTGCAGCGGTGGCAACTCTGGCGGCCGCTGCTCGCTCAGGCGCTGCGCGATCTTCAGGCGGTCCACCGACTGCACCCAATCAAAATGCTCGGCCACCAGCCGGGTCTTGTTGCTCTGCAGCGGACCGATGCAATGCCACTCCAGCGGGGCACCAACAGAGCCGGGGTGATCGCCCTGCCAGGCCCGCAGCGCCAGGATTTTCTCGACGCCCTCGGCCACGTAGTTTTCGCCAAATGCCCGCTGACCGTCAGACATGGCGTCGATCACCGCATCGGCACCAAAGGTTTTGGAGACCGCCAGCAGACGCACCGCAGCAGGGTCGCGGCCAGCGGCCACGCAGGCGGTGGTGATGCGGTCGCGCACACCTTGGAGATTACGCACAATCATGGTCATAATCGAACTGTAAACCGGTCTGGACACTGCGCGTCTGGACGCCGCACCCTGCCATGAACACCGACTAGCAAGGATCCCGAGGGATGGACATCACCCAACTGTTGGCCTTTAGCGTCAAGAACAAAGCCTCTGACCTGCACCTGTCGGCTGGGCTGCCCCCGATGATCCGCGTGCACGGCGATGTGCGCCGCATCAACATCGATCCGCTGGACCACAAGCAGGTGCATTCCATGGTGTACGACATCATGAACGACACCCAGCGCAAGACCTACGAGGAATTCCTCGAGGTCGACTTCTCGTTCGAGATTGACGGCCTGGCGCGCTTTCGCGTCAACGCCTTCAACCAGAACCGCGGTGCCGGTGCCGTGCTGCGGACGATTCCCTCCAAGATTCTTTCGCTGGAGCAGCTGAACGCGCCCAAGATCTTCGGCGATCTGGCGCTCAAGCCGCGCGGCATGGTGTTGGTCACCGGCCCGACCGGCTCGGGCAAGTCCACCACGCTGGCGGCCATGGTCAACTTCCTGAACGAGACCGAGTACGGCCACATCCTCACGGTGGAAGACCCGATCGAGTTCGTGCACGAATCCAAGAAATGCCTGGTCAACCAGCGCGAGGTCGGCCCGCACACGCTGAGCTTCAATGCCGCGTTGAAGTCTGCACTGCGGGAAGACCCCGACGCGATTCTGGTCGGCGAGATGCGCGATCTGGAAACCATTCGCCTCGCCATGTCCGCCGCTGAAACCGGCCACCTGGTGTTCGGTACGCTGCACACCTCGAGCGCCGCCAAGACGGTAGACCGGATCATTGACGTGTTCCCCGCCGAAGAAAAGGAAATGATCCGCGCCATGCTGTCTGAATCGCTGCAGGCGGTGATTTCGCAGACGCTGTGCAAGACCAAGGACGGCCAGGGCCGCGTGGCGGCGCACGAGATCATGCTCGGCACCAGCGCCATCCGCAACCTGATCCGTGAAGCCAAGGTGGCGCAGATGTACTCGTCCATCCAGACTGGCAACAGCGTGGGCATGCAGACGCTGGACCAGAACCTGACTGACTTGGTCAAGCGCAATGTGATCTCCGCTGCCGAGGCGCGCAGCAAGGCCAAAATCCCCGAGAACTTTCCAGGGTGAACATGGGCCACACTCGCAGAACGGACTTGTTCCCTTCAAGCAGGAGCCGCGGAACCGGCTTTGCCGGGCCGCAGGCGGAGCGGCCCCCTCGGGGGGCAGCGAACCACACGAAGTGGGGAGCGTGGGGGCAGTATTTTTTAGGAGTCGTTCATGGAACGCGACCAGGCCAGTAAATTCATCAACGATCTGCTCAAGCTGATGGTCAGCCGCAATGGCAGTGACCTGTTCATCACCGGTGACTTTCCGCCCGCGATGAAGGTCGACGGCAAGGTGACCAAGGTGTCGCCGCAGCCGCTCAATGCCGGGCACACGCTGGCGCTGGCGCGCGCCATCATGAACGACAAGCAGGCCGCCGAGTTCGAGCGCACCAAGGAATGCAACTTCGCCATCTCGCCGCCCGGCGTGGGCCGCTTCCGTGTGAATGCCTTTGTGCAGCAGGGCAAGGTCGGCATGGTGATGCGGACGATTCCGGCCACGCTGCCCACCATCGACGGGCTGGGCGTGCCGCAGGTGCTAAAGGACGTGGTGATGTCCAAGCGCGGCCTGACGATTCTGGTGGGCGCCACCGGCTCCGGTAAATCCACGACGCTGGCCGCCATGGTGGACTGGCGCAATGAGCAGTCCTACGGCCACATCATCACGATTGAAGACCCGGTCGAGTTCGTGCACGCGCACAAGAACTGCGTGATCACGCAACGTGAAGTGGGTCTGGACACCGACAGCTGGGAAGCCGCGCTGAAGAACACCCTGCGCCAGGCGCCCGATGTCATCCTGATGGGCGAGATTCGCGACCGTGAAACCATGGAGCATGCCATCGCCTTTGCCGAAACCGGTCACCTGTGCCTGGCCACGCTGCATGCCAACAGCGCCAACCAGGCGCTGGACCGCGTGATCAACTTCTTCCCGGAAGAGCGCCGCGCCCAGTTGCTGATGGACCTGTCGCTCAACCTCAAGGCGATGATCTCGCAGCGGCTGGTGCCCAAGCAGGACGGCAAGGGCCGTTTTGCAGCGGTGGAAGTGATGCTCAACTCGCCGCTGATTTCCGACCTGATCTTCAAAGGTGATGTTTCCGAGATCAAGGAGATCATGAAAAAGAGCCGCAACCTGGGCATGCAGACTTTCGACCAGGCGCTGTTCGACGCCTTCGAGGCCAGTCACATCACCTACGAAGACGCGCTACGCAATGCCGACTCGGTGAACGACCTGCGCCTGCAGATCAAGCTCAACTCCCAGCGCGCCAAGTCCAGCGACCTGTCGGCCGGCACGGAGAACTTCGCGATCGTTTAACGGCGTTGCGCTGCCCGCAAAACCGATTTGCACAGGGCAGCGTTTCGCATCTGGCTAACGCCGGGCACAGTCGGGCATTCCTTCAGGAGAATGCCATGCCTTATGTTCGCATTGAATTGCCGCCAACGATCGCACCGGAGCGCGCCCACCCCATCGGTGATGCCGTGCACGACGCGATGGTCGAAACCATCGCCGTCCCGGTCGATGACAAATTCCAGTTGATTACCCGACATCCGCCGGGCGCCATCGTCTGCACGCCCGAGTACCTGGGCGTCAAGCACACCGCGCAGGCGCTTTTCATCCAGATCTTCCTGGCGCCTGGCCGCACGCTTCAGCAGAAGCGCGCCCTGTACGCCATGATTGCACGCGACGTGTCCGCGGCGGCGCAAGTGGGCCCATCGGACGTGCTCATCAGCCTGGTCGAAACCCTGCGAGAGAACTGGTCGTTCGGCGATGGGGTGGCTCACTACACGTTGTGAGCTGCGCGCCTAGAATTGCCTCTTCACTCCAGGAGCCGCGACCGATGTCTTCGACAAACACCAAAACCTACGAACCCTCCACCCCCTGCAAGGTTGCCTTTCTGGGCCTTGGCGTCATGGGCTTTCCCATGGCTGGCCATCTGGCGCTGGCAGGGCATCACGTCACCGTGTACAACCGCAGCGCGGCGAAGGCCGAGGCCTGGGTGGCTGAGTTCAAGGGCCAGTCAGCAGCCACGCCCCGCGAAGCGGCAGCGGGCGCCGACATCGTCTTTTGCTGCGTCGGCAACGACGACGACCTGCGCGGCGTGGTGCTGGGCGCCAATGGTGCACTGGCAGGCATGAAGCCCGGCGCGGTGTTCGTGGACCACACCACCGCCTCGGCCAGTGTGGCGCGCGAGCTGTACACCGCCGCCAAAAACCTCGGTCTGCACTTTGTCGATGCGCCGGTGTCGGGCGGTCAGGCCGGTGCACAAAATGGCGCGCTCACCGTCATGTGCGGTGGCGACAAGGCCGCTTTTGACGCGGTGCGTCCTGCGGGCATGGCTTTTTCCAAGGCCTTCACCCTGATGGGCGACAGCGGCGCCGGCCAGCTCACCAAGATGGTCAACCAGATCTGCATCGCCGGTCTGGTGCAGGGGCTGAGCGAGGCGATTGCCTTCGGCCAGAAAGCCGGGCTTGACGTGAACCTGGTGCTGGACGTGATTGGCAAGGGCGCCGCCCAAAGCTGGCAGCTGGACAACCGCGGCAAGACCATGGTGGCTGACAAGTTCGACTTCGGTTTTGCGGTGGACTGGATGCGCAAGGACCTCGGCCTCGTGCTGGATGAGTCCAAACGCAACGGAGCACGCCTGCCCGTCACTGCACTGGTGGACCAGTTCTATGCCGACGTGCAGGCCATGGGCGGCCAGCGCTGGGACACCTCCAGCCTGATTCGCCGGCTGAAGTAATCAGCCACGGCCATCAACGAAAAGGGCCTTCGCGCCTCCCCTCTCGTCCGGGTGGCAATCACCAGCAGGTGCTGCGGGACTGGCTTTGCCGGACCGCAGGCGCCGCCCCTTGGGAGAACAGGCTACACGCAGTGAGCCTGGACGGGGGTTTTTATGGTTTGTTGGCAGTCGCCGGCTGCGGCTTGGCTGGGGTCGGCAGCATGCGCGCCAATTCGTCTTCGCTGATGATTTCAAACATGCGCACCACCCGCTGCACGCCCGGCGTGGAGCGGACCAGTGCCGTGGCGCGATCCGCCTCGCGCTGGGTCACGCGCCCCATCAGGTAAGTGGTGCCGCGCTCGGTAACGACCTTGAAGGCGTTCGAGAACAGGTCCCTCGCGTCCAGCAGGTTCGCCTTGACGCGTCCGGTGACCAGCGCGTCGGAAGAGCGCTGCGCCAGCGTGGAATTACCGCTGATGGCCAGCTCGTTCACCACGCCAGTGACGTTCTCCACACGGGTCACGATCTGCTCGACCAGTTGCTTGTCCTGTTCATTGGGCACCTCGCCGGTCAGCAGGACCTGGCGGTTGTAGCTGGCCACATTCACATGCACGCGGTCACCCACGTTGGTGCGGATGCGGCTGGCAGCACGCAGCTCGATGCCTTCGTCCTCGAGCTGGGCACCCGAGGTGCGGCGGTCCGTCGCCACCAGGGCGCCACCGGCGACACCGCCGGCAAGGATCGGGAAACAGCCCGTCAGGACAACGGACAGTGTGGCGGCGGTCAGGGCCGTCAGGGCCAGACGCCGGATCGCGATACGTTTCATGCTGAAGACTCCTGATCACCAAGTAACTGGGTGTCCACACCATCGCAAATGCAATGCAGGACAAGAAGATGCACTTCCTGGATACGGGCAGTGCGCTCATGCGGCACGCAGATGTGCACATCGGTCTCGCGCAGCGCCTGGGTCATCTTGCCGCCACCCCGGCCGGTCAGCGCCACCACCGTCATCTCGCGCTCATGCGCCGCCTCGACGGCCGCCAGCACATTCGCCGAGTTGCCGCTGGTGCTGATGGCCAGCAGCACGTCGCCGGCGCCGCCGAGCGCACGCACCTGCTTGGAGAAGATCACGCTGAAGTCGTAGTCGTTGCCAATCGCGGTGAGGATGGAGCTGTCGGTCGTCAGCGCAATTGCGCCCAGTTCAGGCCGCTCCCGCTCATAGCGGCCGACAAACTCGGCTGCGAAATGCTGGGCGTCTGCCGCCGAGCCCCCGTTGCCACAGGCCAGGACCTTGCCGCCGCTGGTCACACTGGCGAGGATGGCTTGGACCGCCGCCGCAATCGGCTTGGACAAGACCTGAGCCGCCTGGTACTTCAGGTCGGCGCTGTCGATGAAGTGCTGTTCAATGCGTTGTTCGAGCATGTGGCAATGATAGCGGGTCGTGCCACGCGCCATCGCCTGCAGCCAGGCCCCTTGCACTCTGTCACCCCGTACGCAGCGATACGCGGATTTGCGACGATTTGTAAGCCATGGCCGTGCGCCACCGCACGCTGCTGCGGTCGCTCGCTAAGGCTGACCTGGCAGTGTGGCCAGCAAATCCCCGATGATGTCGCGCGCGTAGCGGCTGGCCACATGCTCGACAAAATGCGCGAAATCCACGTGCGCAGTGTCATCGGCCCGGTCGGAGATGGTACGCATGGCTGCGAAAGGAATGCCGTAGTCCACACACACCTGTGCCACGGCGGCGCACTCCATCTCGACGGCCAGCACCGCATGCCCTGCAGCGGTGAGCACACCGTGCAACGCACTGGACTCGTCTCCGCCAGAGACAAAGCGGTCGCCGCTGGCAATCAGGCCCCGGTGCACCCGGGCACCGGCAAACTCGTCGCCATGCCCACGCCGTGCGAGCACCCGGTTGGCGGCAGCCCACATGAGCTCGCCCAGTGCCTCATCAGCGTCGAAACGGGCTTTGCCGTAAAAGGGCACTTCGAATCGAGGAAAAAGGGGCGAGACATCGAGGTCGTGTTGCACGAAATCGGTGGCAACCACCACATCCCCCACATTCACCGCCGGGCCCAGACCGCCGGCCACACCGGTGAACACGATGCGGCCGACACCGAAACGCTCGATCAGTGCGCTGGCCGTGGTGGCTGCGGCCACCTTGCCGATTCGCGACAAGGCCAGCACCACCGGGTGCCCATGCAGCTGACCGAGCCAGAACTCCCGACCGGCGTGCGTCACACGGCTGGGAGCCTGAAGCACATCCACCAGACCGCGCTGCTCCTGCGGCAGGGCGCTAAGGATGGCGGTCGGTGCAACGTTGGAGCCGGCAGATGAGGGCATGAAAGACATGAAGGGATTTTGCCGGTAAACAGAGGGAGACGGCAGAATACAGAACGCACTGACGGCACATGTGACACTGCGCTCGTCTGCGCTGACAGGGCAGAGACACGGACGAAAAAAAGGGCGACTTGCGCCGCCCGGAAAAATCACGTGCCGACGTGCGGCTTATTTCTTGTCGCGCAGCTCGCGGCGGAGAATCTTGCCCACTGGCGTCTTGGGCAGATCGGTGCGGAACTCCACCACCTTGGGCTGCTTATAGCCGGTGAGATTGGTTTTGCAGAACTCGCGCACCTGCGCTTCAGTGAGGTCGGGGTTCTTCTTGACGATAACGAGCTTGACGGCTTCGCCGGACTTGTCGTCCGCCACGCCAACGCAGGCGCATTCCATCACGCCGTCGAGCTTGGCCACCACATCTTCGATCTCGTTCGGGTAGACGTTGAAGCCGCTGACCAGAATCATGTCTTTCTTGCGGTCGACGATCTTGAAGAAGCCCTGGTCGTCGAGGATGCCGATGTCGCCGGACTTGAAGTAGCCGTCGGGCGTCATGACCTTGGCGGTCTCATCGGGCCGCTGCCAGTAGCCGGCCATGACCTGCGGGCCCTTGATGGCGATCTCGCCCGGCTGGCCCTGAGGCACTTCGTTGCCGTCGTCGTCCAGCAACTTGAACCAGGTGCCCGGAATCGGCACCCCGATGGTGCCGGTGAAGGCCTTGCTGATGGTCGGGTTGCAGCTGGCCGACGGAGAAGTTTCCGACAGGCCGTAGCCTTCGCAGACCGGGCAACCGGTTTTCTCCAGCCACAGCTTGGCCACCGCGCCCTGCACGGCCATGCCGCCGCCGAGCGACACCTTCAGGTGCGACCAGTCCACGGTATTGAAGTCGGGGTGGTTGGCCAGGCCGTTGAACAGGGTGTTCACGGCAGGGAAGCTGTGGATGCGGTGCTTGGACAGCTCCTTGAGCACCGCCGGCAGATCGCGCGGATTGGGAATCAGGATGTTCTTGGCACCGGTGCGCATGCCCAGCATCATGTTCACCGTGAAGGCGAAGATGTGATACAGCGGCAAGGCACACACATAGGTGGGCTGCTCGCCCGCCGGCATGGTAGCCATGGCCGGGCTGTTCCAGGCTTCGGACTGCAGCAGGTTGGCGATGATGTTCCGGTGCAGCAGCACTGCGCCCTTCGATACCCCGGTGGTGCCACCGGTGTACTGCAGCACGGCCACGTCGTCGGGTTTGATGTCGGGGCGCTTGAGCGTGACGCGGGTACCACGGGCCACCGCGTCATTGAAGCGCACGGCCGTCGGCAGGTTGAACGCAGGCACCATCTTCTTGACGTTACGTACCACGTAGTTCACCAGCGCGCCCTTGAGCATGCCCAGCTGGTCGCCCATGGCGGCCAACACCACATGCTTGACTGGCGTGTTCGCGATGCACTGCTCCAGCGTGTTGGCGAAATTCTCGATGATGATGATGGCCTTGGAGCCCGAGTCCTTGAGCTGGTGCTCCAGTTCGCGCGGCGTGTACAGCGGATTGACGTTGACCACCACATAACCGGCGCGCAGGATGGCGGCGACCGCCACCGGATACTGCGGCACGTTGGGCATCATGATGGCGATGCGGTCGCCCTTGGAGAGACCCAGCGTCTGCAGGTAGCCACCCAAGGCAACCGACAGGCTGTCGGTCTGGGCAAAGGTGACTTCCTTGCCCATGAAGCTGTAGGCCACGCGGCTGCCGAACTTCTGGAAGCTTTCCTCCATCAGCGCCACCAGCGACGCGTACTGCGACGGGTCGATGTCAGCCGGGACGCCCGGAGGATAGGCCTTGAGCCAGGGGCGCTCGAGGAGGGCCGCGTTCATCGGTGCATTCATGTTGTCTCTCCTTGACTGTTTTCTTACTGCCACGAATTCTCACGGCGCGCCGTCTGCATGGCTATTGTGTTTTCCCTAGGGAACCCGGGAAATCAGAAGGGACACCTCCCTAATTTCGACGACGCTGTCGCCCTCTCCTGTCGCCCCCTCATCAGGCGCGTGCAATCCAGCGCTGCCGGGCGGCCAGCTTTTCAACGTCCTGCCAGCATGCGCACTGCGTGGCCACGCGAGGCCAGATGCGCAGCAACAACTCGCACTCGGCCAGTGTGTCGGCGGCGGCCTGATGCCGATTGGCGCAGACGATGCCAAAGTGGGCCAGCCACTCGTCCAGCGCACGTGCCCTGACTGTCTCGTGGGTGACTGCACACAGCTGCTCGATATCAAGCCAGCGGTTGGGCAGGGCAGCGCCCAGGTGCGCCAGCGCATGACGGCCAATCATGGCCTGGTCGAAAGGCGCGTGAAAAGCCAGCAGCGGCGAATTGCCGACGAATTCTGCAAACGCGCGCAACCCGTCGGGCATGGGTTCCCCTTCGCGCTGGCGCTGCAGGCCAATGCCGTGCAGCAGGATGTTGCCCTTGTCAGAGACCACATCCGACTGGCGGAGCACCACCTCAAAGCTGTCGCCAAGGCTGACGCTCACGCGCCGCGCCGCCCAATCCACCTGAACGGCAATGGCAGCAATCGCCAGCAACTGGTCGCGCTGCGGGTCCAGTCCGCTGGTTTCGACATCCAGCACCACCCAGCGCGCTTCGTTCACTGCCGCCCGGGCACCCCACCAGCCGCGCAGCCGGTCGCCCCAGTTCATCGTGCGTAGTCCATTTGCAGGCGCTGCTGCAGTGAACGGGCCACACGAAACGATTCGCGCAGGATGCGCCGGTCGATGTCGTTCAGGCGCGCCACTTCGATGTGATTGGGCTGTTGCGGCGAGGCCGTACCTTCGAGCTGGATGCGCAGCCGCAAGGTCTGCAGAAACTCAAAACCGCTGACCCAGGCCTCGTACTCCGGCGGGGCCAGTCCAAGCAGCGCGCCAATTGCCTCCAGCCGCTCGCGGGTATTGGTGACAGTGACGCCGTGGCTCAGTGAATAAATGCGCGCCACATCGACAAAAATCGCTGCACCCTGCAGCTTGAGGTCAATCAGCCCCGCATCGTCCACCGCGATGCTGCCGGTCCAGTTCAGTGGCACGCTGTGGGTCAGGGCATTGAGCGTCAGTTGCTTGATGAAGCGCGGTGCGCGGCGCGCAGCGTCGGTGACCTCGCGGCGCAGGGCCGCCGCCAGGCCCGCATCGCCAGACAGCACACGGAAATCGAAGTAAATGCTGGCCTGCAACAAGTCCTGCGGCGCGCCGTGTTCGATCCAGTGCGCAAAGCGCTCGCGCCACTGGCGCAGCGTCAGGCAGCAGGCCGGCTCACCGGCCATGATGCCGCCGCGGCACAAGGGGTAGCCACAGACGTCCAGCGCCAGATTGACCTCGCGTGCGAACCGCAACGCCGCTTCGCGGTCGGATGGCGTGATGTCGTCCGGCAGGATCAGTGCGTTGTCCTGATCGGTGGCAATCGTCTGTTCGCTGCGCCCTTCCGATCCCAACGCCAGCCAGCAGAGACGCGTCAGGTCGATGCCATGCTCCTTCGCCTTGATCTCGAGCAGGCGCGCGGTCAGCACGTCGTTCAAGTGGCTGATCAGCGCGGTGAGCTGGCGCGCATGCACACCCTGGCCGAGCAGGCTGTGCGCAAACCGGCGCATGTCCTGTGCCACCAGCTTGAGCGTCTCCACATCAACCGCCGACCGGATCGAGGTGCTGACCTGCTTCAGGCTGAGCCGCTGCATCGCGAACAGATCGCGCTCCGACACCATCCCGACCACCGCCCCGCCGCGTGTCACCGGCACATGGCGGATACCGTGCTTGCTCATCAGCAACGCCGCGTCGAGGGCGGTGTGCTCGTGACCCAGCGTCAGCACCGGTTGCACCATCACCTGGGCAATCGGGGTGTCAAGGGGCAGCCCCGGCAACGTGACCTTGCCCAGGATGTCGTAGCGCGTGAGGATGCCCAGGGGCTGCAGCTGCGCGTCGGTCACCAGCATGGAGCCTATGCGCCGCTGGTGCATCATCGCCAGCGCCTCGCGCAGCGGTGTGTCGGGCAGGCAGGTCACAGGCGCCTGACGCGCGACGTCACCCAGCGGCGTTTCCAGCGACTGCTCCGCGAGGGCCTGCGAGGCATAGGCCACCTGCAGCGCGCGCCGCGAGAGGTCCAGAAACTTCAGGATGCGCCGGTTCAGGAAGTCGGCAAACGGCGGGCTGAGCACAGCCAGCGCGCGCATCGCATCGAGCGGCAGGGCCAGCACGAAGGTGTCGGCCACCGCCTTGTAGCTGGCCGTGACCGCCCGCTGGGCCACCGCAGCACTGACCGGAAACAACTCCCCGGGTTCGTAATGAAACGCGCCGCCCGAAAGCTCGGCCAGGCCACGCTCGCCAATCACTGCGCCCTGGCGAATGAAAAACAGGTGTTGCACCAGCCCGCTGTCGGGGTCGATCAGCCGTTCGCCGGGGGCGTAGTAGTTTTCGGTGGAATGACTGAGGAAGAAGTCGACATGCTCGGCCGACATCTGCGCAAACGGCGGGTGCTGCATCAGCGCCAGGCGCAGATTGGCCAGCAGGCTGCTGGACGGACTCTGGTCGGCTTGGAGGGGCGAAAGCGGCGGGTCTGCATCCATCACGGTTGTCCCTTCGATTTTGAATCGACGGTCACGAGCAGACCCGCTGCGCCCTCAGGCCCGGCTACGGCACCGCTTACTCGATGGCCTTGCCCATGTCTTCGATGACCTTCTTCGCATCACCGAACACCATCATGGTCTTGTCCATGTAGAAGAGCTCGTTGTCGAGGCCCGCGTAGCCGGCAGCCATCGAGCGCTTGTTGACGATCACTGTCTTGGCCTTGTAGGCCTCGAGGATCGGCATCCCGTAGATCGGGCTGCCCTTGGTGTGGGCCGCAGGGTTCACCACGTCGTTGGCGCCCAGGATGATGGCCACATCGGCCTGTCCGAACTCGGCGTTGATGTCTTCCATCTCGAACACCTGGTCGTAGGGCACTTCGGCCTCGGCCAGCAGCACGTTCATGTGCCCAGGCATGCGCCCGGCCACGGGGTGGATGGCGTATTTGACGGTGATGCCCTTTTCGGTCAGCTTGGCGGCCAGTTCCTTCACGGCATGCTGCGCGCGCGCCACAGCCAGGCCGTAGCCGGGCACGATCACCACGGTTTCGGCATTGCTCAGCACAAAGGCCGCGTCGTCGGCGCTGCCGCTCTTTACAGTGCGCTGCACTGCGCCACCGGCTGCGGCCGTGGTGGCCTCCCCGCCAAAGCCGCCCAGGATCACGTTGAAGAAGCTGCGGTTCATGGCCTTGCACATGATGTAGCTCAGGATCGCACCCGAGCTGCCCACCAGCGAGCCGGCGATGATCAGCATGCTGTTGTTCAGGCTGAAGCCAATGCCCGCGGCCGCCCAGCCCGAATAGCTGTTGAGCATGGACACCACAACAGGCATGTCGGCGCCGCCGATCGGGATGATGATGAGTACGCCCAGCACAAAGGCCAGCGCCAGCAGCAGCCAGAAGTCCACGCGTGCCTCGCTGATCGTGTAGCCCACGATGAAGAACAGCGTGGCCAGGCCCAGCACCAGGTTCAGGATGTGCTGGCCCTTGAACTGCACCGGCGCGCCCTGGAACAGGCGAAACTTGTACTTGCCG
>NZ_CALSAL010000003.1:0-311604 GCF_943372955.1 Polaromonas sp. YR568 | reverse complement strand
ACCAGCATCATGTCCATGAACGGCGACTTGGCTGGCTTGTCGAACTTGCTGGCGGGCACCATGGGGTCGTGGTAGTACAAGACCTTGCGGCCTGTGGCTGGATCGGTATCGCCAGCCTTGATGCCGGCGCTGATGTGCCGGCGGGTTGCTTCTTCACCCTCGGCAATGCTTTGGGGGACAGCTATAGGCTCCGCACCTTGAGCCGGCGTCGCTTCACCCGGTGTGGCAGTGGCCACCGTACTGCTGCCGTTTTTCATTCCCAGGCTATACAGGCCATAGCCTGCCGCTCCCAGCACACCGGCGGAAATCAACGCGCCAACGAGGTATTTCTTGTTCATTGCTGCTCCTTGGTGTGTACTGGCAGGTTATGTTCGGGATTGAGGTAGTTGAGCTGGGCCCACGAACGCGCGGTTTCCATCTCCACGGTCAAGGCCTGTATGCGGATGTCAATTTCATCGCGGCGCGCGGCCAGTGCGCTGGTCAGATCGCCTTTGCCCGTGCGATAGCTGGTCAGCGCCGCCTCGGTGCGCTGCCGAGCTGTCGGGATCAATTCATTGCGATACCGGCCGACCCGGTCCTTACCTGTCTGCCAATCGTTGAGCCAGCCGCGCACCTCGGATTCGCGGTTTCGCAGCATGTCTTCGTAGCGAGCCTTGGCCTCGTCGACCAACGCCAGCTTGGCACCCAGTTCGCGGTTCTGGCGATTCTTTTGATCCCATTGCAGCGGGATGGAGACGCCGATGGAGATCATGTTGGAGTAAGCCGGACCGCGCTGCGCATAACTGGCTTCAATGGCCCAATCCGATTGCTTGTTCGCTTGAGCCAGTCGGGCATCTGTTTCGGCAGAATCAACTTCAGCGCTGATGACCAGAAGATCAGGGTGCTGCTTCAATTGTTCGCCTGAAACCTCACCACGCAGTGGGGTGGTGTGCCATGGCAGTGAGCCTGACAGTGGTCGGTCTCCATCCGGCGCGCCCACCCAACGGGTCAGCATCAGGCCTGCGTTGCGTGACTGTCGATCAATCTGGCTCAGGCGGTCCTCAAGCTGCATCACCGCGCTGCGTGCGGCGAACACATCGGCCTGACTTCCCCTGCCGGTGCTGTAGGCGGTGTCTGCCGCTTGCACCTGCAGCCGGGTTTCTTCGGCCTGCTGCCGCACCAGCTCACGAATGGCGTCGGCGTAATACCGCTCCAGCCAGGCCAGTGCCGTGTCGCGCTGCAGGTTGGCCAGGGTCAGCTGCCGCTGTGCCTGCACCTTCTGTGCGTCGCGTTCAAAGCGCTCTGCGCGTAACTGGCGCTTGCCGGAGCGCGTGATTTCCTGCATCACGCCGATTCGACGCATGGTCATGAAGTCACGCGTCAGACTGCCGCGATCCGCGCCGTCCGCCGGCAGGTTGTCGATCCCGAACTTCAGCACTGGGTCGGGGAGCTGGCCAGCCGCTACGGCTTGCTCACGGGCGGCGGCTGTCAGCGCGCCTTGAGCGACCAGCTGCTGGGATCGGCCGATGGCAATGCGCTGCGCCTCGACCAGAGTCAGAGGGTCAGCGGCCCAGGACGCAGACGCCGCTGCGAGTATTAAGCTGGCAGCGACTGTCCGAAACTTCGGAAATGGGATGAACATAGAACCTCCAGAGCACGAATAACGGCCTGTCGAGGCACGCGAAATGCATCAGACAGGAGCTAAATGGCCTGAAAGGTCAGAGTCGGAAGCAGCAGTTGCGGATGGCGACTGGAGGGGAGGTTGGGCGCTGAAGATGAGAAGCCTGCAGCGGCGCCTCAGAAAACACTGGCATGGCGATCTGCAAACTGAAGTCGGCAGGTAAACCGCCGATGAAAACAACCGATGGCACCTGGTACTTGTCGGCTGACTGTTGGCCCGCCTGGCAATGCGCATGACACAGGTTAGGTTGTTGATCGTCCATGGTGAAGGCCATGGATTCGGCGCACGGCATGCCGGCTTCGGCCATAGCGGCCGCTTCACTGACTTTGGAACCTGAAGCCGGGCAGACATAGCTTGCCACCGCCAGCTGCATAAAGAGCAGGCTGACCATTGCGAAAAGCACGGTGATCAGGCGTTGGTGACTATTTCTAGGCATGACGGGAGTTTAATGGAGCTCTGACCGGTGAAACGCGCGAAAGTTCTCAGTTTTTCGATCTACCAAAACCACCTAGCAGGCCATTGACCTTACCGCATGTCAAATTGGAAAGCAGGTCCAGCACACAGGTGTCGGAGTCGAGTATGCAATGGAGCTTCTAAAGCAGGAGGAAATTCGGTCCTGCTGTAACCGGTCGTTCGTGAGTGTCGGCTTCTGGCCCGTTAGCCGACCATAAGAACGCGCCGTAGTTCATCGGTTTTCCAAGCAAGCCTCCCACACACACGAATCGGATTGAGCGGTCCGTTCTGATATGTTGCCCAGCGCCTGAGTGTCTGTTGTTTTCGGTTCAAGTAATAAGCTGCAGCGGCAGTGTCCAAAACGGGCCGGGTAACAGATTCAAGCGGTGGATAAATTTGCTGCTCTGATGATTTGAGATTTTCAGTGTTTTCGACTGACATAGGAGAGCTCCAGTGCAATCCAAGTTCGTCTTGGTCCGGCCGTCGTATGCCTTCCCGTTTTTTTCCGTGTGGGAACACGTGGCGTAGCGTTGAATTGAGAGGGCCAACTCTCAATCCACCAGGCTGAGACGGCCCTGGCGTCGTGAATTTACATATTTAGTTGGAGGATCCGGACTCCATTGCGATGCTCACATCGCAATGCGCGATGGAGTTTCATGGCAAGAGTGGTTAGCACGCTGCGATCGGGTGCTTTTCCCACTGCGGTCTGTATGAGAGGTAGTGCCTAGAAGGTCACCAAAAACTAGCAATCGGGAGTGTGATTGAGAAGAAATCGTCGCGCGTGATCAAGGCGAGATCTCTGAGGTATAGCGAATTTATGTTTGCATACCCAGCGGAACCGAAATAGCTCTTTTGGGGTCAACACAAATTCACCTTTCCCGAAAACCTCGATGGAGTACCGGGGTTGAGAGGTTGATGCTGGGTAAACACTCGAATGACGAATGATTAACCAAGGCTTTCGCCTAATTTGATGAGATGCGAGATCTCTATGCTCACTGAGTGTGAACTGACTGCCTAACGACGACGAATGGAGGCTACCACCGGATTATGTAAGTTGCAATACTTTCCACCCGTCAATTTTTAAGACCACCCCAATATTTACAAATCACGATATATCTGCCCTTGGCAGGGCCTTGTCGCTACGCGCAACACCGGATTTTTCCAGAATGAATGCCTCAATCAGATCTGAGAACGGCCTCAAAGCATCCAAACTTCTAGGCCTGTAATTCTCGGCAGTTCCACTCGGCTTATGTCCCATGATCTGCGCGATAGCCCCCGCGGGAGCACCAGCTGCTTCTCCCAAAAGTGAAAAAGAGCGCCGCAATCCGTGAATGGTCATGCTGTCTATTCCGGCACGTTTCAGCGCCATTGTGTGGCTAGCACGGGGGTCCGTAAGACGCCCGGACTTGCCCTTGCTGAAAAACACATACTCGTTCAACCGGGAAAGACCGGATAGTTGCTCCGCCAAATAGGACGTCAAAGGTATTACGCGGGTCATCTCTACTTTGTCGGCGAGCGTCAGCTTGCGCCACTTAAAGTCGACATCCGCCCACTTCAGTGCTGCCAGCTCTTCGCGGCGTGCGCCCGTCAGCAACAGAGCGCGCAAGTAGACGCTCGCCGATCGATTACTTAACTCATCTGCAGCGCTCCACCAGCCTGGAAGCTGGGCAACTTCAAGTGCATCGGTCCGTCGATTGTTGGCTGGCAGACACTCAACAATTGAAGCCGCTTTACCGGCATCCCTCTCGATCAATGAACGGTAAGCCTTGCGAGCTGAACACCACCGCAGAAATCCCTTGAACATCATGAAGGCACGAGCTGCTTGATACTTGCTGATTAGCGTCTCCGAGTCAAACCAATCCTTGAGCGTATCCTCGCCCACCTCATTCATTTTGAGTGTCAGGAGAGGATAGAGAGGCCCTTGGCGGGTCAGCCCCTTGCCTCGTTTTTTCTTCACGCCACCAGCGGATGCCATGAGTTCAAGATCAGCGCGGTATCCCGGCTTCCAAGCGTCCCGGCGCTTGGGCTTTCCTTCCCGCAAGTAAATCTCCCAGACCTCTCCCACGGTCAGAGCGGATAGCTCGTCATCACGCTCCTTGGCAGAGGCGGCAGCTTTCTTTTCAGCGGCAGCGGTTATGGCCTCTCGTTTGAGGCTTCGCGGGTCGAGACCCTCATCGATCAGACGCTGAAGCGCCCTTGCCTTCTCCTGAGCCTGAGAAATGTTCCAGGCATGAGGGCTCCCAATCGTGAGACGAATGGTCTTATCTAGATACCGTCCTTGAAAAACGTATGAAGGTTTTCCGGCCGGTGTCGCCCTCAACGCAAGCCCCGGAGTGGTAGCGTCCCACATGAAAACCTGAGACTTCTCTGGGGGACATTTAAAGTTGGCCACCCGGGCGGCCGTGAACGAGACTCTCGCCATATCCAACCTTCTCATTACGCTTACATCCCTACCGATGTAACTATGGATGTAAGCAAAATATCGGAATATTGATCAACTTTTTTCAACATCGCGGCTGATCGGGTTTCAGCCATGTCATCATAAACCATTGATTTATAACAATATTTCAATGAAATTCAACGATGTGGAATAGTTGTATTCTCTTTTTCGTAATGAGAAGGTCGGGTGTTCGATTCATCTCTCCGGCACCAATGAAAGCCCCCTAGCTGTGATGGTTAGGGGGCTTTTTCATGTCACCAACGCGTAACCCAACCAAGTTATGGGGCATTCTCCTTTACTGGACAACGCCTGAATTGTCAGTCTTCGCAGGTCGTATATCTGCAGCAAAATGTCCCAGGTACTGGTTCATGTTGTCACGCTGCTTCGCGATGCTCTTATCAGCGCTGCGCTTATAGTCGTCCAGACTCAGTGGAAGCTCCAACTCTTTTCGAACGGAAATTAGCAATGGGGCGACTTGCGAGGAAAGCGACAGAGATGCAGCACTACATTCGCCGATAAAGTCGAGGTGTTGCAAGCCAAATTGAGTCGCAACTTCCTGTCGCTTTTGGATGTTTTTTTCCAGGCGACCTTGTTCAAAGTCAGCGTACTTGACTAACGCGTCCCATTGATTCTTTTCCACAACACCACTTATGTTGTGTTGCTTCATTTTCTCCACAGCACGATCAAGTTCCTGCTGAAGGGCTGAAATGATGCCATCCTGCGTCGCGATCTGATTTTTGACAGCCATCAACCGATGACGGGTTGCAAAAAGCCGTAAGACTTGGGAGCCATACTCCCCCGTGACTTCTAACAATTTTTCGATAGTTCCTGATGTGGCTACAACCTGCACTTTGGCAATGGCAGGAGATTTCTCAGAATATCGCTCAAGCACCTTGTTGTTTGGAATATCCAAATTCGAGAGACTGGACAGCGTAGAAATCGCAACCGAAATAGCTTCTGCCGCTTCCAAAAAGATTTCTTTCTTCAAATTCAGCTCACGCTCTTGAGCTTTAACAAACCGCTCGTGCTCAAACTGTTTCAACAATCTAGCCATACTGTGCCGATTAGTTAGCCAGACCGTCAGTACGGAAATAAATGAGCCGAACACTACGCCCCAAAACGACGCTGGAACCTTATCCAACAAATCGAAAAAACTCATTTAAATCAATCTCCCTTTGTCGAGCTGGCGATGGGAGCAGCTCCCAAGAGCGGAATCTATACGATTTGCGGCGACTTGCAAGCCATCGGGCGCTACGTGTGCACAACGTTCCACCATGGACTGCGTTTTCCATCCACCGAGTCGCTGCAACTCGTGTGTAGGTGTTCCAGCTTTGGGCTGCTGCCGGTCTCAAAGACACTTTTCTAACGCAGTCAATGAACCTCGAAGCAGCCCCACAAGTCCAACTATTGCAATAACCTTCATTCACGCTAGCTTCACATCCCACTGGTTTAATCCTCCCATCCCCAACGGGACCGCGTGGATCTTCAAATCCATTTCATCTTCAATGCAGTCGCAAATTTGTGGGGTGTTTTCAAGATGGCAGATTTCGAAACCGCACTCCTATGGGTGCTGGCTGGTGTGGTGATGGTGTTGGCCGTGACGACCACCATGGGTCACCGGAAGACTCGCAAGACGGTGCGGCAGATTGCCCGGGAGCGGGAAGACCTGCGCAATGAGCGGTCCAACTACGACAACAAGCGCGACAGCACGCAGCGGCCGCTGACCTGATTCTTCTCGCCGGGTCGTGTGGTGGCTGGTGAGCGCCTTCGACTGACAACCGGCCAGCTGCCACGCTGGCCAGTCAACTCAAATCGCTGTCAGCCCTGATCAGCAAGCTGCTTCGCTGCCAGGCTCAAAGCCCCCTGCGGGTTGGCGAGCTCGGGAAGAATCGTGAAGTGATTCAGGCCAGCCAGTGGCAATAGCGCCCCTGGCAAACCTTCCTTGCTTCGCTGGGCGAAGAACTCTTCAGACTGGCGCCGCAACTCGGGCAGCTCTGCCCCACCGTAAGCGATGGTCATGGGCTTGGGGCTCAGCGGCAGCAGCGCAGGGCTGAGTGCGCTCACTTCCGGCTCCGCCAGTTTGAGCTTGGGGTTCAGGTAGCTCAGGCGCACCGGCTCCAGGTCGTAAATGCCGCTGATGGCCAAGCCAGCCACCACGCCGGGCTCGTCCATGCACATGGCGGTGAGGTGGCCACCTGCCGACCAGCCTGAGACCACGATGCGGTTCACGTCTGCACCCCACTCGCCCGCATGGGTGTGCAGCCAGCCGATGGAGGCGCGCACTTCGTTGACGATGTTGGCCAGCGTGGCTTCTGGCGCGAGGGTGTAGCCGACCAGCGCGACATGCATTCCGTGCGCGAGCGGGCCCTGGGCCAGAAAGGTGAAGTCTTCCTTGGAGCGCATTTGCCAGTAGCCGCCGTGGATGAAGACCAGCAGCGGGCCGGGCGCTGCCGCCGGAAAGTAATCGATCAGGTTGCGCGGTGCGGAGCCGTAGCGCAGACCGATTCTTGCGCCAGGTGTTTGACGCATCTGCGCACTGAGCACGCCGTTCTGCGCCATCAGCTCGGCGCTGTTGGCCACTGCCAGGCTGTTGTTGTAGGCGGCGTCCAGCGTGGCCTGGTCCATGCCCCGGTAAACAGCGGTACTTGAATCGGTCATGCCGCAACCTTCATCGAAACATGGCTGGAGAGCAACTGGGTGATGTCGCGCCGCACCTGGTTGAACTCGATGCCCACAATGTCGCGCGGGCGGGCCAGTTCCAGCCGTACGTCTTTCTCGATGCGGCCGGGGCCGGCCGTCATGACCACCACGCGGTCAGACAGCAGCACGGCTTCTTCCACGGCGTGGGTGACGAAGATCACCGTGAGCTTGGTGCGCTCCCAGATTTCGAGCAGGTCCTGCTGCAGCTTCTCGCGCGTGAGGGCGTCGAGCGCGCCGAAGGGTTCGTCCATCAGCAGCACCTCGCATTCGTTGGCGAGCACGCGGGCAATCGCCACGCGCTGCTTCATGCCGCCCGAAAGCTGGCCGGGGTAGTAGTCGGCGAACTTGTCCAGACCCACCATGTGCATGTAGTGGCCGGCCAGCTCGTCCAGATTGGCCTTGGGCAGGCCGCGCTGGTGCGGGCCGAAGGCGATGTTCTCCTTGACCGTCAGCCACGGGAACAGGCCGAAGTCTTGGAACACCATGCCGCGCTCTGGCCCCGGGCCAGTGATGGGCATGCCGTACATCTGCACCGTGCCGGAGGTGGCGGTTTCAAAGCCGGCCAGAATGCGCAGCAGCGTGGATTTGCCGCAGCCCGAGGCGCCGATGAGGCAGACAAACTCGCCCTTGTTCACGCTCAGGTTGACGTCGTGCAGGGCCTGCGTTTGCCGGTCGCCCACGGTAAAAGTCTTGCCGAGGTGGCTGACCGACAGCACGGGCAGCGCGTGCCGCTCCTTCGCGGGGTCTTGAATGGTGTCAGACACGGTGTTGCGGGCTCCATTTGAGAACATGGTTGTTGAGCATGACCAGCACCCGGTCGGTGGTGAAGCCTGCAATGCCGATCACCAGCATACCGGCGATGACAAGTTCAGAGCGCGACAGCATGCGGCCATCCATGATGGTGGCACCCAGGCCCTGCTGAACACCCGTCATCTCGCCCACCACAATCAGAATCCACGCAAAGCCGTGGCCCAATCGCAAGCCATTCAGGATGGCCGGCAGCGATGCTGGCAGCACCACCTGGCGGAACAGCGATGACCCGGTGCAGCCCAGCATGGCCGCCGCCTCGAACAGGCGGTTGTCTACCGAGCGTACGCCGAACGTGGTGTTGAATACGATGGGATAGAACGCACCCAGAAACACCAGGAAGATGGCCGCATTCGGGCCGATGCCGAAGAAGATCATCGACAGCGGCAGCCATGCCGTCACCGGAACCGGCCGCAGTAATTGCAGCGTGGGATCCACAAAGTCGCGGATGGCCTTGATGCGGCCGATCAGCAAGCCGAGCGGAATGCCCACCAGCGCCGCAGCGAAGAAGCCCATGTACACCCGCGTGAACGATTGCCACAGGTGGATGTGCAGGGTCTTGCTGTAGGCGTCGTCGTAAAGGCCGCCGAACGCGAAGTCGTAGAGCATCAGCGCCACGTCTTGCGGGACCGGAATCAACCTTGTGCCGGTGATTCGCACACCGGCATGCCAGGCTGCCACCAACAGGATGGGCAGCACCGTCGGCAGCAGAAACCGCCGAAGTGTCGACGCGTTCAACTAGATACTCTTGACGAAGCTGGTGTTGATGAAGGTGGCGTAGTCAGGCAGCTGGCGGATCTGCTTTTTGTCGAGCATCTGCGCACCGTAGTAGCGGGCACGGGTCACCCAGTCGTCGTCGATGCGCCAGGTCAGCTCGATGTTGGGGGCGGCCAGTTCCACCGTCTTGCCGGGCAGGCCGAGCTTTTGCTCGCACATCTCGATGAACGCTGCTCGGTTGCCCACGGCAAACTCGGTGGCCTTGCGGTGCATCTGCAGGAAGGCGCGAATCATGGCCGGGTCGCTTTTGACAACATCGGCGTGCGTGCACATCACCATGTTGAGCGCGCCGGTCGGGGTGTTGTACGGGTACTCCACCACCTTGCCGATGCCGCGGCTCAAAGAGATGGACGGGCCAGGCTCGGCACCCACGTAGGCGTCGATATCACCACGCTCCAGCGCTGCGGGCATTTCACTGAAGGCCAGGCGCACGGGCTGGATGTCCTTGACGGTCATGCCTTCCTGCTTCAGGCGGTCGAGGATCACCACCTCTTGCGTGGAGCCGGGCAGAATGCCGACCTTCTTGTCTTTCAGGGCCTTGATGGAGCTGATGGGCGAATCCTTGCCAGCGACCACGGCCATGCCCTTGTTGCACTGCGCGCCAATCACCACCACCGACTCACCGGCCGCACCACCCAGGGTCGCGGCGGCAATGCCGAAGGCACCGAAAGTCACCGATTTGGTGACGACCGCGTTCTTGCCGTCGGTCGGGGTTTCAAAAGGAATGATTTCGAACTTGTAGCCTGCGGGCGTGAACTTGTCGTAGAAGTGCGGCGTGATGGCGTGCATCAGCTTGAGCGTGCCGACCTTGATCACCTTGTCCTGCGCAAAGGCAGTGTTGAGCAGCGGCGATGCAGCGGCAGCGGCGGTGGCAGAAGAAACCAGGAGTTTGCGGCGAGTGATCATGGTGAGCCTTTCAAAGTGAAGTTCCGGGGTGGTTTCGAGGTTGCATTCCATCTTGTGTGCAAGGACTGTGCCTGTGGCGGGCACGCATCCACGGGGCCAAAATCCCCCTCCAGCGCACCTCTTTGGTGCCAAACAATCTGCAGCACACCCACGCTTGGGGCTGGTTTGCAAAATCCGGGCGCATCCACAAGAATCCACCCATCCCCACCGAGAAGCTTCAGGAGGACTGGATGAGAAAGCACCTGCATGGCGCCCTGCGCGCGCTGTTGATCCCGACACTGGGTCTTTCTGCCCTCGCGGTGGCGGCGCCCGCTGCCCACGCCCAGGCCACGCTGGAAAAGATCAAGCAGCGCGGCCAGATCAATGTGGGCTACCGGGCCTTCAGCGCACCGTTTTCTTCCAGCCAGAAGGATGCGACGCCCACCGGCTACACCATCGACCTGTGCCAGCCCATCATTGAGAGCCTGCGCCAGGCGGTGGGTGACGCCAAACTCCCGGTGCGCTATGTCGAAACGCCGGTCGACGCGCGCCTGCGCATGCTGGGCGGTGGCAATGTGGACCTGCTGTGCGAGAACGTGACCATCACGCCCGAGCGCAGCCAGCGCATGGGCTTTTCAGAGCCGGTGTTTCTCGATGCCGTTCAGGTAGCGGTACGTACCAAAGACAACATCCAGTCGCTGGATCAATTGCAGGGCAAGACGATTGTGGCGATTGACGGCACCACCGCCGCGCCGGTGATGCAGGCCTACGCCAAAACCCGCAACCTGCAATGGGACATGGCCAAGGCGGTGAACGCCGAAGCGGCGCTCGGGCAGTTACAGCTGGGCTGGGCCTCAGGCTATGCGCGTGACGGCACGGCGCTGGCGGCGCAGATCAACAGCCTGGCAGATGCCGCCCAGTACCGCATGCTGCCTGACCGGCTCTCGGTTGAACGCATTGCGATTGCCTTTCGCAAGGACGACGCGGGCATGGCGGCGCTGGTGAACAACGCGATCAAGGCCTCCATCCGCAGCGGCGCGGCGATGGGCTGGTATGACAAGTGGTTTCTGAAACCCACAAGTGCTGGCGGCAAACCGCTGTTCACCGAAGCACCTGCCGAGATGAAAAAGCTGCTGGCGCCGGGGCAGTAGGCGGCTACAGACGCTGCAAATGAATCAGCCGTCGTCGTCGGGGCGGGCTTCTTCTGGCAGCTCGCTCGCCAGCACCTTGTCGATGCGCTTGCCGTCGAGATCGATCACCTCGAAGCGCCAGCCGGCGCATTCGACCTTGTCGCCGGTGCCCAGCAGTCGCCCCGAGACACTTTGCAGCAATCCCGCGACGGTGTTGTAGCGGCCACGGTCTTCTTCCGGCAGCTCGCGAATGTCCAGCCGCGCTTTCAGTTCAGAGACTGGCATCACGCCGTCAATCAGCCAGCTGCCATCATCACGGCGGGTGGCCCAGGCGTCGATTTGTGCACCCGGCTGCAGCTCGCCGGTGATGGCTTCGAGCATGTCCATCGGCGTCATCAGGCCCTGCACCACGCCGTATTCGTCGACCACAAACACCATGCGCGTGGAGCGTGCGCGGAACTGCTCCAGCAGCTCCATACCAGTCAGCGTTTCAGGCACGAACACCGCAGGAATCGCGTAGGCACCAATACGGTCTGCCACCGACGGGGCGTCGCCAGCCGCGTCATCACCTGCAGAACTCTGCCGAATCTGCCCGCGCAACGCCAGCAGCTTGGCCACATTGACCACACCCACCACGTCATCCAAGCCGCCCCGGCACACCGGGTACCACGAATGGCCAGTGGCACCGGCCTGGTCAATCGCGTGCGCCACGGTGTCAGAGGCGTCGAGCCACTCGATGTCAGAGCGCGGCACCATCAGCGAGGTGAGCAGGCGGTCGTCCAGCAAAAACACGTTCTGCACCATCTGGTGCTCATGCTCTTCAATCAGGCCGGCATCCACGCCCTCTTCCAAGCTGGCGGCAATTTCTTCTTCGGTCACTGCGCGGCCGGCGTTCACGTCCACCCGCAGCAGCTTGAGCGAGGCATGCGTGCTGATCGACAGCAGGCGCACAAAAGGCTTGGTCCCGGTGGCCACCCACATCATGGGCCGGGCCACCAGCCGGGAAACAGCCTCCGGATACAGCTGACCGATACGCTTGGGCACCAGCTCGCCGAACACGATGGTGATGAAGGTGATGAGGGTCACCACCAGCGCGGTGGCGGAGATGTCTGCCGCGCGTGGCGAGGCGCCAAAGGTTTGAATCCACGCCGACAGCCCGTTGCTGAAGGCAGCCTCACCGATGATGCCGTTGAGCATGCCGATGGAGGTGATGCCCACTTGCACCGATGACAAAAACTGCGTCGGGTTATCGAGTAGACCCAGCGCAGCCTCAGCCCCCTTGTCGCCCGACTCGGCCATGGCGGTGAGCCGTGCCTTGCGGCTGGCAGACAGTGCCATTTCCGACATGGCAAACACCCCGTTGAGGAGCGTGAGAAAGGCAATCAGCAGGAAATCCATGACTCCGCAGGCAAAATGAACACATGGCACTTTACTTGATTGGCGACCTGCAGGGCTGCCATGCGCCGTTTCAGCGCCTGCTGGACACGGTGGATTTCTCGCCCAGCCGCGACCGGCTGGTGCTGCTGGGCGATCTGGTCAACCGCGGCCCCGGCTCGCTGGAGGTCCTGCGCCAGCTGATGGCTTTGGGCGATGCAGCCGAGTGCCTGCTGGGCAACCACGACCTGCATTTGCTCGCGGTGTGGCAAGGCCAGCGCAAACCAGGGCGCAACGACACCCTGCAGGACATTCTGGACGCACCCGACTGTACGGCGCTGATGGACTGGCTGCGCCACCGCGCCATGGCGCTGCAGCGCCACGGCTGGCTGCTGGTGCATGCAGGCGTGTTGCCGGGCTGGACCGACACGCAAACGCTGGCCCTGGCCGGCGAGGTGGAGCGTGTGCTGCGCACACCGCGGCGGCGGGAGCTGAAAGATTTTTTCAGCGCCATGTACGGCAACACGCCCAACCGCTGGCACGACAGCCTGCTGGGTGCCGACCGCCTGCGCGTGATCGTCAATGCCCTGACGCGGCTGCGCTTTTGCACCGCTGATGGCGAGATGGAGTTCACCAGCACCGAAAGCGCTGGTGCCGCACCGGAAGGCTACTTGCCATGGTTCGCCGTACCGGGGCGGGCCACACTGGGCACACCGATGGCCTTCGGGCACTGGTCCACGCTGGTGACTGAATCGGCCGAGGGCCTACCCAGCGTGCGGCACAACACGCTGCCGCTGGACACGGGTTGTGTGTGGGGTGGGTGCCTCACGGCGGCCCGCTTGGGCAACACACCGGGCGCATTTGAACTGGTCAGCGTGAAGTGCGAGCAGGCCATGGCGCCGTCGCGCAAGACGGCCCGATAGTCACCACAGCACAGCACTGCACCGTGACCACACCATCACGGCGTGTGTGATGCTGCTGCTTCCCTGAGCCGGAGCGCCAGCTTGGCAGACGCGTCGTCAGACCACACGCGCGCCATACTGGCCGCGAGCAGCAGCACGGCCGAAGAAAAGTAAATCCACATCAGGATGACGACCAGCGAGCCGGCTGCGCCGTAGGCAGACACCACTGCTGCGGTGGACAGATACACCGTCATCAAATGCTTGCCCAGCGTGAACAGCAAGGCACCGACCGCCGCGCCCATGACCAGATACCGCAGCGCAGGCTTCGGGCCGAGGCTCATGCGCATCAGCGCCACAAACAGCACGATACAAAACACCGCCGAGGCCAGTTCGTTGATGCCCCAAGCGACCCACTCCATGGGACCATCGCCCCCCGCCCATCCCGACACCACCGCGAGTGCGGTCGAAACGACAAGAGACACCAGCAACAAAAAACCGAAGGCCAGAATGTAGGCCACTCCACGCAGCCGCAGCGTGGCGCTGTACCACCACTTCTGCTGCGAGGGCTGGTCACTGCCCTGACGCCAGACCCGCTCGAAGGCGTCCTGCAGCTCGGCGAACACGCCGGTGGCGCCCGACAGCAGCAAGCCAAAGGCAAACAGCGAGGCAATGATGCCCTGCGAAGGCTCACGCGCACTCGACAGCGCCTGCTGCACCATCTGTGCGCCCTGCTCGCCAATCACGCTGCGAATCTGCATCACGAGACTGGTCTCGATGTAGCTGCGGTCCAGCCACCAGCCGAGCACAGCGACCAGCAAGACCAGCAAAGGCGCCAGACTGAGAATGCCGTAGAAGGACATGGCCGCACTCATGCGCAGGCCGTCGGCGTCAATCCAGCGGTCGATGGCGCGCCAGACGGGTGTGCAGAAAAAGCTGTACAGCGGCCGAACGGCAGGCAACACACCACGCACCCAGGAGGCCAGCAACATCCAGACCGGCGGCCAGCGGTGAAGTTTTCGCAGGGTGTCGAGCGTCATCCACGCAGCTTAGGCCGCAAGAGCCCGTGTGTGCAGCAGACGTGTGCCTGCCTGGCCGTAGGTGTGGGCTGACGATGGCGCGCAGGTGGCGCCTGATTCAGGGATGTTGAGAGTTGCAACGCCCGCGTGGCGCGCTGCAAGCCAACTCAGCTGGAAGTACTGTCTGCAGGCACCACTGTCTTGAACAGGGCGGCGACCTTCTTCTTCGGCTTGATGTTGGCCGACACGCTGCTGCGCGCCGGGGCTGCTTTCGCAGCCGCTTCCCAGGCCGGCTGGGCGTCGGGCGCAGCGGTCGGCTCATAGGGCTGGTCGAAGAACGGGTCACGCGGCGCAGAGCTCTGGCGGTGCGGCGGGTGCTCGCGACGCTCGCGGGGTTCACGTCTTTCCTGGCGCGGCTCGCGCGGAGCCAGGTCTTCCGCGTCGCGGTACATGCGGCGACCGTCGTTGATGCGGCCCTGCTCGCTGATGCGCGGGCGGTCTTCGTCGAACTCCAGCGGCTCGATCTCAATCTTGGTCTTGATCAGCTTTTCAATGTCGGTGACCAGACGCACATCGCTGCTGGCGACAAAGCTCACCGCGAGGCCCGAGGCGCCGGCGCGGCCGGTGCGGCCGATGCGGTGCACATAGTCTTCAGCGTTGAACGGCACGTCGAAGTTGAACACCGCCGGCACGTCCTTGATGTCCAGACCGCGCGCGGCCACGTCGGTACACACCAGCAAATCGACTTCGCCTTTCTTGAAGGCGTCGAGTGCTTTCAGGCGTTCGTCCTGGCTCTTGTCGCCGTGCAGTGCGGTGGTTTTCAGGCCCTCGCGCTCGAGCGAACGGGCCAGCCGTGCACAGCCGAGCTTGCTGTTGACGAAGACAAAAGCCTGCTTCATGTCGCGGGCCTTGAGGATCTGGTGCAATGCGCGGCGCTTGTCATCGGCACCGACACTGTAGAAGTGCTGCTCCACCGTGGAGGCGGTGGCATTGGAGCGCGCCACCTCGATGGTGACCGGGTCCTGCAGGTAGCTGGAGGCCAGGCGTTTGATTTCTGGCGAGAAGGTGGCCGAGAACAGCAGCGTGGTGCGCTGCTTGGGCAGGTAGCTCAGGATGCGCTGCAGATCGGGCAGAAAGCCGATGTCCAGCATGCGGTCAGCCTCATCAAGCACCACGTACTCGACCTGGTTCAGGATCGCGTTTTTCGCTTCGATATGGTCGAGCAGGCGACCGGGCGTGGCCACCAGCACTTCAACACCTTTTTTCAGCTCCAGCGTCTGCGGCTTCATGTCCATGCCGCCAAACACCACCGCGCTGCGCAGGTTGGTGTACTTGGCATAGAGCTTCACCTGCTGGGCGACCTGGTCGGCCAGTTCGCGGGTGGGCAGCAGCACCAGCGCGCGCACCGGGTGGCGGGCAGGCGAGGTGGAGGCGTTCTCGTGCTTCATCATGCGCTGCAGCAGCGGCAGCGAGAAAGCAGCGGTCTTGCCGGTACCGGTTTGGGCGGCGCCCATGACGTCTTTGCCCTGCAGCACGACCGGAATGGCCTGCTCCTGGATGGGCGTCATGGTTTCGTAGCCCATTTCGGCTACTGCGCGGGCCAGCGGTTCTGCCAGCGAAAGGTTCGAAAAAGAGGATGTCATGTAACCCTCTATTGTCGCACTTTGGGGTCAGTGGGCAGTTTTGGCGGTTTTGACACCGCCATGGCGCTATTTTGCTATTTAACTAATAGCAAATAACCGACGCCCCTATTGAGCTTCGAAGCCCTACAAGCTCCGCTCCCCGACGCCGCCGGACAACACCAGCTACAGACTGCGGGCGCTGAAGGTGTCGCAGGCCTTGACGCTGCCGGTTTTGAGCCCGGTGTCAAACCAGCGCTGGCGCTGGGCGCTGGTGCCATGGGTGAAGCTCTCGGGCACCACCGCGCCACCGCTGGAGCCTTGCAAAGCGTCGTCTCCAATCTTCGCGGCGGCGTTCATCGCCTCTTCCACGTCGCCCTGCTCCAGCACCTGGCGGGCGTTCTGTGCATGGTGCGCCCACACGCCGGCAAAGCAATCCGCCTGCAGCTCCAGCCGCACACTCATGGCGTTGTATTCAGCCTTGCCGACGCGGCCGCGCATCTGCTCCATCTTGTTGGTGATGCCCAGCAGGTTCTGCACATGGTGGCCGACCTCGTGCGCAATCACATAGGCCTGGGCAAAATCGCCGGGGGCGCCAAGCCGTTTGGTCAGCGTCTCGTAAAAACCGAGGTCGATGTACACCTTCTGGTCGCCGGGGCAGTAAAACGGCCCCATGGCCGCCTGGCCCTGACCACAGGCGGTCTGCGTGGCGCCGCGAAAGAGCACGAGGCGCGGCTTCTGGTAGGTGGCGCCGCCCTTGGTGAACACATCGGTCCACACGTCTTCGGTATCGGCCAGCACCGTCGAGACAAATTTGGCCATGCGGTCATCGGCGGGCGGGCGCTGCGCAGGGCTCTGCTGCACCTGGGCGGTCGGCGCGCCGCCCCCACTGAGCATGCTGAGAAGAGTCAGCGGGTTGATGCCAAAGATCCAGCCCCCGACCAGCGCGATGACGATGGTCCCGATGCCGACGCTGCGGCCACCCAGACCAAAGCCGCCGCCCCCACCGCCCGAGCGGCGGTCCTCTACGTTGTCGGATTCCCGATTGCCTTCCCATTTCATGGTGACTCCTGAGCGAGATGGATATCTGTGAATCGGTGATGCTGGCTTGATTCGCTGCGAGCTGGCGCACAGCGCCGCAGGTCAACAAAGCGAAAGTCCAATGTACTGCAGCCAGGCACGGGCGTGGCGTGCATGTCACCGTCTGTTTCACTCACAATTCGGTCATGGCACCACGTCATCCCACCGCGCCCATCTTGCTGACCGGCTTTGCGCCATTTGGCGAGGCCGGCCACGCCACGGGCATCAACCCGAGCTGGCAGGCGGTGCGGGCACTGCAAGGTGAGGTGGTTGAAGGTCATGCCGTGGTGGCGGTGGAACTGCCGACTGTTTTTGGTGTGGCGGCTGACGCGTTGCAGCGACTGATCGGGCAGCACCAGCCGGCGCTGGTGATGTGTATCGGCCAGGCCGGTGGGCGCAAAGCGATCTCGCTGGAGCGGGTGGCGGTGAACATCGACGATGCCAGCCAGCCTGACAACCAGGGGCAGCAACCCATCGATACCCCGGTGGTGGCCGGTGGTCCGGTGGCCTACTTCAGCACCCTGCCGATCAAGGCCATGCGCGATGCGATTCAGGCCATTGGCGTGCCTGCCGAGATTTCGCAGACGGCGGGCACCTATGTCTGCAACCATGTGTTCTACCGCCTGATGCATGCACTGGCTCAAGAGAAAGCGATGACTGGACAGCCACCGGCAGAGGTACGCGGCGGCTTCATTCACGTGCCCTACCTGCCGGGCCAGGGCGTGCCCTGCATGCCACTGGATGACATGGTGCGCGGCCTGCGGGTGGCGGTGACCACGGCGATGAGCACATCGCAGGACATCAGGCGCAGCGGGGGTGCCACGCATTGAGGTCTGCGGGGTGCGCACGCTTCAACGCGTGCTCAACACCGCGGGCGTGAAACTGGCGGCGCTGTAGCCGGTGCGGTGGTTGGCCGGAATCAGCCCTTCCAGCACAGAGGTGTTGCTGGCCGACAGCACGGGTTTGGCTGGTCCAGCTGCAGGTCGGGCAGCGAGTGTTTCAACGGCGTCCTGACGATTGCAGAGGTAGCGCGTGGCGCCGGAGCTTTTCTCGACGCATTCAGCCATCCGCCCGCGCTCGGCGACTTCAAGGGCCACACGGGTGTTGGCTTTGTCCACCTGACCACCGGCCAACATGGCCAGTGCGCCCAGTTGGCAGACCATGACTGCCGCAGCGCCAAGAATCAGCCATTGGCGGGTGCGTGAGGGTGTGGGAGGAACAAGGTGATCAGAAAACATGGTGGAGGCTCGTGAGTAGTTGCCTTGATGCTAAGCGGCCGCCCGCCAAAACAACACCGCCGCCAGCCCGCCGCGTTGTAGGCGAAAAGCGCGTCATGGCAAACGGCTTACCATGCTGCGGATGAACAAAGCGATGAACAAAGCACCCGTGCCCGCACCGGATTTCGCACCTAGCAGCGCCGCCTTCACGGCAGCCGGATTGCCCTACCCACTGCTGGTCGAGGAGATTGCACAGCTGCTGCAGGATCCGACCGTGCAGGTGCCGCCCCGGCTGGTGCAGGCGCTGGCTGGCGGCGGCAGCCTGTTCGTGATGCCGGCGATGGACGCGCACTGCGCCATCACCAAGCTCATCACCTTCACACCAGCGAACAGCAGCCGTGGCCTGCCCAGCATCCAGGGTGACGTGCTGGTGTTTGATGTGGCCACCGGTCAGCGCCGCCTGCTGCTGGACGGCCCGACCGTCACCGCTCGCCGTACCGCCGCGGTGTCCTTGCTCGCCGCCCAGCGGCTGGCGCCGCGCAAGGACGGCCCGCTGCTGATCGTCGGCGCCGGGGTGCAGGGCAAAGCCCATCTGGACGCCTTTGCCGAAGGACTGGGTGTGCGCGAGGTGTGGGTGGCTTCGCGCAGCAGCGCCAGTGCCGCGCAACTGGTGCGGCACGCGCAGGGCCTGGGGCTGGTGGCGCGCGAAGTCACCGATGCGAACGCCGCACTGGCCGACTGCCCGCTGGTGGTGACCTGCACGCCAGCCAGCGGCGTGGTGCTGAGCGCGCTGCCACGCGACGATGTGTTCATCGCTGCAGTGGGCGCCTTCACGCCGCAAATGGTGGAGCTGGCGCCCAGCCTGTGCCGTCACATCGCCGAGGTCGGCACGGTGGTGGTCGATACCGTGGATGCCGGGCACGAAGCGGGCGACCTGCTGCAAGCCGGGCTCGACGTCGCCCGCTTCGCCAGCCTGGCCGACGTGGTGCGGCAGCCTGGCTTTTCGGCACCCGGCCCGGTGCTGTTCAAAAGCTGCGGCTGGGCGGGTTGGGATCTGGCCGCAGCGCGCACTGCGCTGAAAGCGGCGGCGTAAGACGTTTCAGGAAAAGGGGGTGCCCTGGGTGGACATGCTCTTCGCGGGAACATCCAGCGCCGTGCGGTTCCACCACTGCGAGAAACTGTTGCACAGTCGCGCTACGGGCTTGAACAGACGTTCAACCGGCAACACCCGCAGCGGGACGTTCGAGGGCACCAGCGGCGATGCCTCGGGCTCAGCCAGCGGAAGGCCCGCCTCAGGCAGCGCCAGCCACGGCCGCAGGTGCGGATCGGCCTGAACCCACACGCTGCGCGCGCTGCGCAGGGCATGCGAGACCGCCGCTGCATCGCCGTACCAGCAGAGGTGATCCGGGGCCAGTGCCCGCATGCGCGCCGCCACAAATTGCCAGCGCAGCGCCGACCACGGTTGCTGCCGGTGGAAATCCGCCAACGCCAAACACACCGTCACCGTGCCGGCAGGCAAGTCGGCAGGCGGCGCGCTCAAGCCCCACGGGTGTACCAGCCAGACATCCTTGCCCTCAAGCAAGGGCGAGATGTCTGCTGCCGATGAATCATCCAGCACCCCAAACCCCAACGCTGACGGCGGCTGGGCGTGTATGGTGGGTTCAGCGGTTTCCGGTGCTTCGGGCGGAAGGGTGGCGCGCTTCAGCGCTGGTGTGCCGCTGCGCGCGATGCGGTCCAGCGCTTCATACGAGGTGTCCACCACCGAGCCAGGGCTGTGCCATTCTTCGGGTGCGTACCGCTGCACGTTCTCGGCATTGAACAGATAGGGCTTGCTGCTGCCGGTGCCGGCCACCCACTGCCAGCTCAGGTGGTTGCTGGCCAGATCGCCGTCAAGCAGATGTGAATACAGCCACTGCGCGCCCACATGCCAATGCACCTTGCGCAGATGCACCACATAGCTTGCCAGCCACATGCGCGCGTGGTTGTGCAGGTAGCCGGTGGCATACAGCTCACGCACGGCCACATCGATTGCCGGCACACCGGTACGCGCCTCGCGGATGTCAGCAGGCAGTTCACGCGAGTAGGCTGCGTCGGGCTGCACGCCCTCGTGCAGGGATTCATGAATGCCGTCGCCACGCTGCTCCCACACATGGTGAAAGAATTCGCGCCAACCCAACTCGTACACAAACTTGTGGTCAGGCGCCAGCACATGGCGCTGCGCCACACCCTGATACACCTCTGGCAGGGTGACAAAGCCATGGGTGATGTAGGGCGACAGGCGCGACACGCTGCCGTTGATGGCATTGCGTGTGCGGGCGTATTCCGAAGGCCGCACCGCAGCGATGCGGCGCTGCGCGGCATCGCGTGTGGGTTCGAAGACTAGTTCGTCGCAAGGTCCGAACAACCCGTCGCCGCTCATGCTGCTCATACGGGTTCCGCCGCGCTCACGCTGGCGCGATGCGCTTGGGCCTGCTCAAGAATCAGCGCACGTTTGGGCTCTGACAGGCGTGCAATGTTCTTCACCTGCAGCGCCATGCGTGGGTTCTTGGCCAGGCGCTCCTCGTGGCGGATCAGGAAGTCCCAGTACAGCGTGGTGTACGGGCAGGCCTTCGCACCGGTCGATTCAACCGGGTCATAGCGGCAGCCCTTGCAGTGGTTGCTCATGCGCTGGATGTATTTGCCGGTCGCGGCATACGGTTTGCTGGCCATCACGCCGCCATCACCGAACTGGCTCATGCCCAGCGTGTTGGGCAGTTCCACCCACTCCACCGCATCAACGTACACGCTGAGGTACCACCCATGCACCTCCTGTGGCCGCACACCAAACAGCAGCGCATACAGGCCGGTAACCATCAACCGCTGGATGTGGTGGGCATAGCCATGCTGCAGCGTTTGCGTGAGGGCGTCGCGCAGGCAGGCCATGTCGGTATCGGCGGTCCAGTAAAACGCGGGCAGCGTGGCGGTGGCACCGAGCGCATTGCGCTCCAGATACTCCGGCATGTGCGTCCAGTAAATGCCGCGCACGTATTCACGCCAGCCGAGAATCTGGCGAATGAACCCTTCCACCGCCGCAATCGGCGCATGGCCTGAGTGGTAGGCCGCCTCGGCCGCCTCAACCACTTCACGCGCTGTGAGCAGCTTGAGGTTGAGTGACGACGACAGATGCGAGTGGTAGAGCCACACCTCACCCTGCCACATGGCGTCTTCGTACTGACCGAACAGCGGCAGGCGCTGGGCGATGAAGGCGTCGAGTGCGACCAGCGCCTGCTCGCGCGTGACGGGCCAGCCGAATTCATCGAGCGTGCCGGGGTGGCTGGCGAAGCGGATATTGACCAGCGCGATGACTTCCTGCGTCGTGGCGTCTGGTGCGAAGGCGCTGCGGGGCGGCAACTCGCCCGGGCCCTTGGCGCCGAAGGACTCGCGGTTCTCCACATCGAAATTCCACTCCCCACCCACCGGCTTGCCGCCTTCCATCAGGATGCCGGTCTTGACGCGCAGCTCGCGGTACCAGTACTCCAGCCGCAACTGTTTGCGGCCTTTGGCGTGGGCGGCAAAGTCGCGCACGGTGCTGAAGAAATGCAGGTCATCGCGGATGTCCAGCGGCTTACCGGTCGCAGTCGATACCCCGCGCAGCGCCTGCAGCACACGCCAGTCTCCGGGGGCAGTCATCACCAGGCGTTCGGGCTTCAGGGTCTCGATGGCGTGGATCAGTTCGGCGGCCAGCGTGCCGCAGTTGCCTGTGTCGTTCAAGCGGGTGTAGTGCACCGTCCAGCCGCGCGCGCGCAGCGACTCGGCAAAGTGGCGCATGGCGCTCAGAAACAGGGCGATGCGCTGTTTGGCCGACCAGACGTGGGTGGATTCTTCGGCCACCTCGGCCATCCACACCGCGTCGAGCGCCGGGTCAAAACCTTCGAAGGCGCTCGATTGCGCGTCGAGCTGATCACCCAGCACGACGACCAGATTTCGCATGCGGCCGGGCTTGGTCATGCGCGCGGCTCCGGGCTGGGGGCGGTGGACTTGCGGGCCCGACAGGCGTCGGAGCAGTAGCGCACCTCAGCCCAGTTTTTGGCCCAGGCTTTGCGCCAGGTCATGATCCGGCCGCAGACCAGGCAAGGTTTGGAAGGCAGGCTTTGCTTGTTGCCCTTGAAGTCGTTTTTCATTCGATGCAAGCCCTGCGGCCGGTCGGGCTGGCGGCAGAACAATATCTGCCGCTTCCATCCACCTGCGGGCGCTGGGCAAAGTGTAAGTAATCCGGTGTTCCACAGTGCGCCAGAGGGCCAAGCGGGCGCGGAACTTGCAGCATGGTCACCATGCCTGCCGCCCAGCTCCAGACCACCCCGCCACCGGTGACCGACTGGCGGGCGCAGGAGCTGCTGCTGATGCACGAGGTGATGCGGCTGGTAGGCCGCAGTCTGGCGCCCGAGCTGGTGTTCAAGGAGATGCTGCACCTGATGAGCGAGCTGCTGGGGCTGAACCGCGGCCGCATCGTGCTGGCCGATAGCCCCGCAGCGGGGGATGCATCGGGCCCAGCAACGCCGCGCACCGCCTCGATCCGCCACGCCTACGGCCTGACCCGCGCCGAAATCGCCCGCGGCCGCTACGCCTGGGGCGAAGGCATGACGGGCTGCGTGCTGGCCACCGGCCAGCCGGTGATCGTGCAGGACATCGACCGCGAGCCGCAATTCCTCTTTCGCGCCGTCAGCCGCGAGCACCTGCCGCCCGAGACCGTCGCCTTTCTCGCGCTGCCCATCGAGGTGAACGGCCGGCCCATCGGCGTACTGGCCTGCCACCGCATCCGTAGCCGCCAGCGCCACCTCAACGACGACCTGGCGCTGCTGCGCGTACTGGCCACGCTGGCCGGGCAATTGCTGCAACTGCATCAGCTGGTGGACGAAAAAACCAGCGGCCTGCAGCGCCACAACGCCCTGCTGGCGCAGCAGCTCGAAACCAAAACCACCCGCTATGGCCTGGTCGGCAGCTCGCCCGCCCTGCTGCGCGCGCTGACCGAGCTGGAGCAGGTGTCGCAGGCCACAGTGAGCGTGTTGCTGCTGGGCGAATCAGGCACCGGCAAGGAGCTGTTTGCACGCGCCGTGCACCTGGCGAGCGGTCGGCGCGACCAGCCCTTCATCAAGGTCAACTGCGCGGCGATTCCCGAGTCGCTGTTTGAGTCGGAATTATTCGGCCATGAACGCGGCGCATTCACCGGCGCCAGCGGCGCGCGCCCCGGCTGGTTCGAGCAGGCCGATGGCGGCACGATTTTTCTTGACGAGATCGGCGAGCTGCCGCTGGCCATGCAGTCCAAGCTGCTGCGCACGCTGCAGGAGGGCACGCTGGTGCGACTGGGCGGACGGCGCGAGGTGCAGGTCAATGTGCGTCTGGTGGCCGCTACGCACCGCGACCTGTCGGCCGACGTGCAGGCTGGCCGCTTCCGGCAGGATTTGTATTACCGCCTGAATGTGATCCCGATCCGCCTGCCCTCACTGCGCGAGCGGCGCGACGATATTCCAGCGCTGACGCTGCACTTCCTCAATCGCGCCAACCAGGCCCACGAACGCAACGTGAACCTCGCGCCCGAGGCGCTGCAAATGCTGACGCTGCACGACTGGCCCGGCAACATCCGCGAGCTGGGCAACCTGATCGAGCGGCTGGTGCTGCTGTCGGACCAGACCGTCGTGAACGAGGCCGCGCTCAAACGCTTTCTGCAGCAGGACGGCAAAGAGGCGCCGGATCACGCCAATGCGCCCCGACCAGCACCACCGGCTGTGCCAACCGCTGCGCTGGTGCGGGACTACATCAGCGTCGGCTCACACAGCAGCGACGCGCTGCAGCAAGCCCTGCAGGCCCACGGCGGCAATCAGTCGCGCGCGGCGCAGAGCTTGGGGCTGACCGTGCGGCAATACAGCTACCGCCTGCGCAAGGCCGGGCTGCGCTGAGGCCTGCGCGTCCCCTCAATGTCCGACAAATTGTCGACACAGTGGCGACAAGCTGTCGCCCACACGCGCAACCAATGCACATGAAGCAGGCACTGACTTTCATCGTTTGCTATTTTTTGAATAGCACCGAAGATATTCAATAAGGGGCTTCTGGAAGATTTCATCAAGTAATCAAGCGTGAGCAGTCCTCATGGCACACCTGTTGCGATAAGAGGTTCAGGCAACCCGCCTGCAACCTACCGAGGACACCATGGCCAACGCACTTGAATCCCCTATCCTGATTTCACCTGACCAGCTCCTGGCCCTCAAAGGCGCAGAGCCTGTGGTCATCATCGACACCCGCGACGCAGACACCTACGCCGCCGGTCACATCGAAGGCGCAGTCAACCTGCGCGAAATCTTCACCTACCTCGCCACCTCGACCCCCGAAGGCCTGAAGGCGCTGAAGGAAAGCTTTGCCACCGCACTGGGCGGCGTGGGCCTCTCGGGCGAAGAAACCGCCGTGTTCTACGAAGACTCGATGAACAGCGGCTACGGCCAGTCCTGCCGCGGCTACTACCTGCTGACCTGGCTGGGCTACCCCAAGGTGCGCGTGCTCAACGGTGGTTTCTCCGCCTGGAAGGCCGCTGGCCTGCCTGTTTCCACCACCGCCGCCAAGCCGGTGGCCGCCACCTTCCCGGCCGACTTGCCCGCCACCGACGTGATGGTCACGCTCGAAGACGTGAAAAGCGCGCTCGGCACCGACACCGTGCTGATGGACGTGCGCGATGTCGATGAGTGGATTGGCGACAGCTCCTCCCCCTACGGCAAGGACTTCGCCCCGCGCAAGGGCCGCCTGCCCGGCGCCAAGTGGCTGGAGTGGTACCGCTTCATGAAGCCATCGCCACAGGGCCCGGTGTTCAAGTCGGCCGATGAAGTGCGCGCCGAATGCGCCACCGCCGGCATCACGCCAGACGACACGGTGTACCTGTACTGCTTCAAGGGCGCACGTGCCTCCAACACCTTCCTGGCCCTGAAGCAGGCTGGCTTCAAGGACGTGCGCATGTACTTTGGTTCTTGGAATGAGTGGTCGCGCGACCCGGCGCTACCCATCGAGACTGGCCTGCCCACCGTGCCCAGCAGCATGACTGCGCCCATGGCCCGCGCGGCCTGAATCTCCTTCGGTTGCTTGCCGCCACGCCATCGCCTGCCCGGCAGGTCGTGGTGTGGTTTGCAGCACCCGGCTGAATATTTCCTTTGACCACTGTCTACCCCGACCCTTCACAAGAAAGAGACACCATGTCCGACACCGCCACCCTCGCCCCCGAAGCCGTGCAAACCATCAAGAGCGGCAAAAGCTATCTGCGCCCCATCGACCGCGACGGCCTGCTGGCCTTCGCAGAGAAGGGCCGCAACAACCCCAACAGCCGCGGCACCAACAAGGTCCACACCGTGATGGAAGGGCAATACCGCTCGCTCAGCACCGTGGGCAAGCACACGCCAGTGGTAGTTGACGAGCCACTGCATCTGTTCGGCGAGGACACCGCACCCGCGCCCGGCGAGATCGTGCTGTCGGGCCTGGGCGGTTGCCTTGCAGTGGGTATCACCGCTGTGGCGACGTGGAAGCAGGTCAAGCTCACGCGCCTTGAAGTGCTGATGGAAGGCGACATCGGCAACCCCGCAGCCTGGGGTGCGGGTGGGGCACTCACCAAGACAGCTCCCGAGATGGGCTTTCAGGCCATCCGCGTGAAAGTGATCGTGGAAGGCGACGCGCCCCGCGAAGTGCTCGATGAAATCGTGCAGCACGCCAACTTCTACTCACCCGTGGCCAACAGCATGCGCAACCCGATTCCGTTCGAGATCAGCATGGCCGAGTGATCGGCAGCTCGCTCAACACCATCGCACCATCGCAACCCCAACAGCCCACACCCAAGGACTTCTGATGAACCCAGCCGACCTGCCCCGCGAAGTGACCAGCACCCCGCCGTTGGCTGCAGACGCCCTGCTGGCCGCTGTGCGTGAAGTGGCCAACGGCCCGCTGCAGCAGCAGGCAGAAGCCATCGACAAGGGCACCTACCCACAAGCGGTGCTGCAGCAACTGGGCGCGCTGGGTGGCATGAGCGCCCACCTGAATGCACCCCACGGCACTGGCGACTACGGCATGACGCTTCGCGCCATGTCGGAAGTGGCCCGCGTGTGCGGCGCCACGGGCTTCATGGTGTGGTGCCATGCGGTGTGTGGCCTCTACATGGAAGCCTCGGGCAACCCTGCCCTGATGGGCGAGGCGCTGACAAAGCACGCCAGCGGCGCCACGCTGGGCGGTACCGCGCTCTCCAACCCGATGAAGAGCTACGCGCAGATTGAAAGCTGGCTGCTCAAGGCCACGCCGGTGGATGGCGGCTACATCGTCAATGGCGCGCTGCCCTGGGTGAGCCACCTCGGCGCAGACCATTACTGCGGCGCCATCGCGGGCGTGGTCGACGAGGCTGGCAACGCCTTGAGCCCATCGCGCGAGCTGATGTTCATGCTGCGCTGTAACGCACCGGGCGTGGAGCTGAAAAACTGCCCCAGCTTCTCGGCGATGGAAGGCACAGGCACCTACGCCCTGCGCCTGACCGACGTGTTTGTGGGGGCAAACGACATCATTGCCGACCCGGCCAAGCCGCTGATCGGCCGCATTCGCGGCGCCTTTGTGATGCTGCAGTGCGGCTGGGCGCTGGGTGTGACGCAGGGCGCAATCGATTCCATCTGGGCAGTGGAGGCACAGCTCGGCCACGTCAACCAGTTCCTTGACGACCGGCCCGACACGCTGCAGGCCGAACTGGACGCGCTGACCGAACGCATCATGCAGCTGGCCAAAACACCCTTCGACACTTCCACCGCCTTTGTGATCGACGTGCTCGATGCCCGCGCTCACAGCGCCGAGCTGGCCCTGCGCGCGGCGCAGTCGGCGCTGATGCACCAGGGCGCACGCGGCTACCTGCTCAGCTCGGCAGTACAACGCCGGGTGCGCGAATCGCACTTTGTGGCCATCGTCACACCAGCCATCAAACACCTGCGCAAAGAGATTGCGCGGCTGAGTGCCGAAGAGTCGCCAGCATGACCACAGCTGCTGAACAGCCTTGGTTGCAGTTCATCTGCGATGCCTGCGGCCTGATTTACAACGAAGCGGAAGGCGACCCCGACAGCGGCCTGGCGCCCGGCACCCGCTTTGCCGACATTCCTGACGACTGGGCCTGCCCACTCTGCGGCGTGACCAAGGACGACTTCTCACCCTACACACCGCCCTCAGCGCAAGAGCTGCGTGCCTCGCTGCAAGGTGGTGGCAGCACACGGCCTGCCGTATCGGCACGCCGGCACCAGGCGGGCACGGTGATCGTCGGCGCAGGCCGTGCGGGCTGGCAGCTGGCCGAGCAGCTGCGAGGCAGCGATGCCACGCTGCCCATCACCATCGTCACCGCCTGCTCGGGCGATGTGTACGACAAGCCCCTGCTCTCGGTGGCGCTGGCGCGTTCGCTCACGCCCACCGCCATGGTCCGCGAAACCGGGTCTGCTGCCGCCCAGCGCCTGCAGGTACGGCTGCTGGCCCACACCCACGCGGTGCGCGTGTGCGCCGACACCCACACGCTGCGCACCACCCGCGGTACCTTGCCCTACCAGAACCTGGTGCTGGCGCATGGCGCGCAGCCGGCGCTGCCGCCGTCGTTGCCCGCCGGGCTGTGCTGGCGCATCAACCACCTAGATGCCTATCTCAAACTGCGCAGCGCGCTGGGGCAGACTTCGCGCGATGTACTGATCGTCGGCGCCGGGCTGATCGGCAGCGAGCTGGCCAACGACCTGGCCCTCGGCGGCCACCACATCACGCTGCTGGACACACAGCCCGAGCCCCTGTCGCGCTGGACCGCCGCACAGGCCGGCACCAAACTGATCGAAGCGTGGCAGACACTGCCGATCCGCTTTGTCGGCGGTGTGCAGGTGAGCCGTGTGGTGCGGGAAGGCCAGCGCTACATCGTTACCACCGACAGCGACCAGACGTTTACCGCCGACCAGGTGATTGCCGCCACCGGCCTGCAAACGCCCAGCCGGCTGGCCGAAACGGCCGGGCTGGCCTGGGACCAGGGCATCGCCGTCGAGGCCGACACGCTGCGCACCAGCCACCCGCGCATTCACGCCATGGGCGACTGCATCACCGTGGGCGGGCAGGCCAGCCGTTTCATTGAGCCGATTGCGCGGCAGGCCCGTACGATTGCAGCCGCCATCACCGGCCGCAGCGCAGTGCCTTATGAGGCCCGGCCAGCGGTGGTGCGGGTCAAGACCACATCTCTGCCGATGACGCTGCACTGACGCGCTGCGGCACTGGTTCGGCGACGCGGCGTGACGGCTCAAACGATTGAGCTGGCGAAGAATCCAACGATGAGGCCAGCCACTCGTCAATCACGGCGGTGTTGTTGATGGTCTTGAGCTGCTGGTAGGCGACCTCGGCCTCGGGGAAGTGGCGCCGCAAAAAATTGAGCCACTGCTTGAGCCGCCCGGCGCGCGAGCGCGCATCCAGCCGGGTGCAGACGATGTGCCAGAAGTCGGCAATCAATGGCAGCAGTTGGGTCCAGGTGATGCCGCTGCTGGCCTGAGTGACATCACCCCGCATATCGGCCTGAATAGCCTGCGCCAGCCCCGGGTTCATCACCGCGCCACGGCCCACCATCAGCATGTTGCTACCCGAAGCCTCGCGACAGCGACGGGCGTCTTCCACCGTCCAGATCTCGCCATTGGCCACCACCGGAATCTTCACCACCGCACGGATGTCGGCAATGCGCTCCCAGTAGGCTGGAGGTCGGTAGGCCTGCGCCTTGGTACGGGCGTGTACCACCAGCTCATCGGCACCACCGCCGGCAATCGCCAGCGCACATTCTTCGGCACGCGAGTCGTCGTGGTAACCCAGACGCATCTTGGCCGACACCGGCATGTGCGCAGGCACGGCGTGGCGCACTGCGCCCACAATGGCGGCCAGCGTGTCCGGGTGATCGAGCAGCATCGCCCCACCGCCGTGGCGGTTCACCACCGCCGCCGGGCAGCCAAAGTTGAGGTCAATGCCCGCAGGCCCCAGCGCCGCCAGCCGCGCGGCGTTCTCAGCCATGCACACCGGATCAGACCCCAGCAGTTGCGCACGTACCGGCACTCCGGCAAAGGTGCGGCCGCCGTTGTGCAGCTCGGGCACGATGCGGGTGAACACGCGGTCTGGCAGCAACTGGTTGGTGATACGGATGAACTCCGACACGCAGCGGTCAATGCCGCCGACCCGCGTGAGGATGTCGCGCAGCACGAAGTCCAGCAGGCCCTCCATCGGGGCGAGCAGGACGGTGGGGCGTGATTCGGTTTGCATCAAACTAGGCAATGGACTTGATGAGCGGTCCTTGCACGTGCCATGCACTCATCACCACACCGTTCGCGCTGAGGTATCGAAGCGCTGGCCCTTGCGCATTTGCCCTTCGATACCTCAGGGCGAACGGGGTGAGATGGAAGCTTCATGGAATCAAGTCACTCAACCGCAGCCAAGCGCCACAGCGACGTCACCTCTGCCGCACGCGCCGCATGCAGGGCATCGCTCGCATCGGCCACCTTGGGGTGATGCGGCTGCGCGTCCAGCCGGTCCACCACACGCAGGCCGGCAGCATCGATGGCGGCCATCAGCCAGGCTCGCGTGCGCAGGCCCAGGTGCTCGGCAAAGTCCGACAGGATCAGCCAGCCCTCGCCTTTGGGCTCCAGGTGCGCGGCCAGACCGTTGAGGAAACCCAGCAGCATGCGGCTGTCTTCGTCGTACACCGCGTGCTCCACTGGCGAGCCGGGGCGCGCCGGCAGCCAGGGCGGGTTGCAGACGATGATGTGCGCCTTGCCTTCGGGGAACAGGTTGGCCTCGCGCACCTCCACCTGAGGAAAGCCGAGGCGTTTGAGGTTGTCACGCGCACAGGCCAACGCACGCGGGTCCTGGTCAGTCGCCACCACGCGCTGCACACCGCCGCGCAGGGCCAGCACGGCGGCCAGCACGCCGGTGCCGGTGCCGATGTCAAAACCCGTCATGTCGGTCTGGCCTTCAGGCACCGGCGCCTGCGCCACCAGATCGATGTATTCACCGCGCACGGGAGAAAACACGCCGTAATGCGGGTGAATGCGGTTGTGCGGGCCGTCTTCACCCAGCGCCGGAATCGGCACCCCCTTGCGGCGCCATTCGTGCGCGCTGATAAAGCCCATCAGTTCGCGCAGCGAGGCCACCGAAGGGCCTGCGCCATCGCCGTCGCTCTTCACCGAACCCCAGGCTTCTGCGCAGGCCTTTTTTGCATCAGGTGCGCGGCGCAGCGGGATGCTGTAGTCCGCATCAAAAGGAATCAGCACCATGCCCAGCACCCGGGCGCGATGCGCCTGGGCTTGGCGGTGCAGGTGAAAGGCTTCGGGGAAAACGGGCGCCGGTGCGGCAGGGGTTGCGCTGGCCTTGCCGGGCTCACCCGCTTTCGCATCCTTGACCCGCTTTTCGCGCTTCGGCTTGGCCGGCTTGTCCACCCGGCGGGCCAATGCCTGCAGCAAAAGGCGCGCGTTCTGGAAGTCACCGCGCCAGAGCAGCCCGGTGCCTTCGCAGGCCAGCCGGTAGGCCGTGTCGGCCGCCATGCTGTCGTCGGCAATCACCACCCGCTTGGGCGGCGGCGCCCCCCGCTCAGAGCGCCAGCGCGCAGAACGCGCCTCGCCGTCCTCCTCCCAATGCAGCATGGCAGGGGCGGAGGGAGTCGGGGCGGGGGCAACAGGTGAAACAGTCATGAAGGGCAAACACGAGGAAGAAAGCCGACTGTTTTAACAGATGTGCCCCCGCCAGGCCTCCAGCTCGCGCGCTGTGAGCGTGTATTCCGTCCGGTAGACGGCTTGCGTGACGTTCCGGGCGCCATGTGCCCCCAGCAGGCGTGTGCTCAGGGCGCCCTCGGCCAGGGCCTCGATGCTGCTCTGGCTGTACCCGGTGACCAGCACTGCCATGCCAAAGCTCGCATCGGCACCCCGAATGCGCTGCTCGTTGGTTATCGGCGGTGCGGCAGCCGCTTGCAGCAGATGAGCGCCGCCCAGCCCAAGCTGCATGGCGAGCGGCGGAAGCACCTCTTTGTTGAGCCACCGCACCAGACCGGGCTTTGAATCTGCGTCGGCATCAAAGCGGATCAGCAGGCCTGTGTGGCCCATGCCAACGCCGTAGCTAGCCTCGACGGCGCACAGCCCTCTGACCATGCCCCGATAAGACGGCATGATCTTCGAAGTCCAAGGAGACGGGTTATTCAGGCGCTGCAGGTAAGCATCCGAGACCAGCGTAGCCAGACTCTCGACCTCGTACATCACGAAATACCTGGGCTGGCCCTGAAGAGCCACCCAGCGTGAGCCACGGAGAAAGCCCGGGATGGCAAGTCTCTCAGGCAAATGCTCGTGCGTATGCCAGTCGTCATGCTCCATGATCGTGTCGGGCACGATGTCGAAAGACAGCAGCATGGTGGCTTTACCGAGGAGGGGCATTTTTTCTTACAAAGCTAGCAGTAGTACGCGCTCATCACAGTTTAGCCACGCTCGAACAGTAACCAACGACCGTACCAGCGATCAACCTCCTCAGCGGCGAAGGCACCCTTTATAAATGCATAAGCGCCTAACCTGTGTAGCACGTGTACTCGATGACCGAAAACTTTCCACCCCTCACCGTAAGGAAAAGCTCTGTGGGACCAATCTGACTGATGTTCCAAACACCATCACTCACTCGGGGCTTGCCAAGAGGGGAAAAGAACTTTGACGCCTTCATGTCGACACGTAGAGGTCCTGTTACCTGCCATTGTGGTGCAGTCACCCGAATACTACTCAGCATGTACGGACGTCCATTTGAAAAAGTAATGACGACTACTACGAGCCCATCGAATCTGAGCTCACGGACCGTGGTTTTGTAATCTCCCCAGTCTGCGGTCTCCAGAATCTGCTCCGACTCAAGCGGCGCGAACTGCCTCAACTTCGAAAATTCCCGAGGAATCGCAGCTGCATACGGTCCCACGTCGCAGTCGAACTCTTCGACAATCACCTTGCTATCGGGCGACTCCACAGGCGCGCAAGCGGATATCAGCCAAAGAAATGTGATCGGAATCAGGTAGCGACGCATATGCACTTGACGTAAAACTGCCAGAGCTACAACTCGGTCGTTATTTTGGGCTGTTTGCGCTACTCATCACACCATCACATTTGTTGGTAAATTGCGATATGAGCGCAAATCGCTCGGCTTCGGCGTTCAGAGATACAACCTTCTCCATGAACGCCACGAAATCACCCCGACCAACTTCAAAAAACGCTTTCGCCAGGCGCGTATCCGCCAGCTCCGGGCCGTCAATTGACGTGACCTCTTCGGTCGCAGAAACAAGATAAGCAATCGACTTATTCTGTGCGCGCTGGCGTTGCGACTGGTCTGGAGTGGTAGCACCGACTTCCTTAGCGAAATGGTGGCATGAGTACAGCAGTCGGATTCGAGACACTTTATCCCTAGTGAGGTTGTCCTGAGCCGGAACGGTGGGCGTTGCAAACGCGATAAAAAGGAAACAGACGATACGAAACGAGCAAGAGGTCGGATTGAGAACTGTCATACTTTTGTGAGCGTAAGGAATATTCGTATTTGCGAATCTTCTCAATGGAGCCAACTTCAGCGTACCAGCCCCGGCAGCATGGCACGAGGTAAAAATTCCCCAGCCACGCCACCGAAGCGCTCTAAGCCCAACCCCCACCCAGCGCCCGAATCAGCCCCACTGTCGCCAGATACTGCGCCGTCTTGACCTGCAGCGCCTGGCGGCGGTTTCGGAGTTCGCTGCGCTGGGCGTCCAGCAGTTCGAGTTGGCTGACGTAGCCGTTGCGGTAACGCGAATCAGACAGCAGCGTGGCGCGGGTGGCCGATGCGACTGAGCGGGACTGGGCCTCGGACTGCTCGGCCAGCAGGCGCAGGGCCGAAAGCTGGTCTTCCACGTCCTTGAAGGCGACGAGGATTTGCTCGCGGTAGTTGGCAAGGGCCACGTCCATCTCACCACTGGCGTTTTGCACACCGGCCTCGCGGCGGCCTCCGTCGAACAGCGGCAATGAAAGCAAAGCACTTATGCCCCAGACGCCGGTGGATGCCTTGAACAAGTCACTCAGCTGCGGCGCGGCAGAGCCGCCGTTGGCGGTGAGCGCGAAGGTGGGGAACCACGCAGCCTTGGCCACGCCGACGCGGGCCTGTGCGGCTTGCAGGGTGCTTTGTGCGGCCGACACATCGGGTCGGCGCACCAGTACCGTGCTGGGTACGCCGGCTGGAATGACCGGTAGCGCGGTGGCCCACTCGGTGGGTGCCACCTGAAAGTTGCTGGCCACCTCGCCCACCAGTACGGCCAGCGCGTGTTCCAGTTGGGCCCGGCGGCGATCGAGGGCCAGCGCATCGGATTCGGTCACGGCCACTTCTGTGCGCACGCGGGCCACGTCAAGCTCGGCCACGTCGCCTTCCTTGAAGCGGATTTCTGTCAGGCGCAGCGTGTTGCGGTAGGCCTGCAGGGTGTCACGCACCAGCGTGCGCTCGGCATCCAGTGCGCGCAGATTCAGATAAGTCTGTGCCACATCAGCCTGCACCAGCAGCCGGGTGCTGCGCAGCAAGGCCTCGCGCGAGTCAGCATCGAGCGATGCCGCGCTGGAGGCGAGCGAGAGCTTGCCCAACAGGTCAATCTCGTACGAGAAGTTGGCCCGGGCGCTGACTTCCGTGGCGGCCACATTGCCGGTGGTGCTGTTTTTCTGGCGCACGGCGCCAGCACTCAGGCCCACTTGCGGCAGGCGGTCGGCGTTGGTGGCGCCGGCAATGGCGCGGGCCTGCCGGAGCCGGCCTGCGGCCACCTGAATGCTGTTGTTGTTGCGGCCGGCCTGCTCGACCAGCTGGTCGAGTACCGGATCGGCAAACGCCTTCCACCATGTGCCTTGTGCCTGTGGTTGGGCTGCGGCGGTGGCAATAGGCGCACCTTCCTTGAAGGCGGCTGGTATGGCGGGCAATGCGTTGCCGTCGATGGAAGCGCTGGTGGCGCAACCGGCCAGCACCAGGGCCGCCAGCAGGGGCAGCAGCGCAGTGCGTGGCTTGTACGGTGTGTGGTTCATGGTGAACTCCTGTAACTTTGAATCTGTTTACTCATGTAGCTTGAGGGGCGCAGCGGGTTGGGCATGCGGCGCACCGCCACCGGCAAAGCCCTCAACGTGCGGCACCTCGCCATGCAGCTTGAGCGTACGGTTGCCCGTGAGGCGGCGCAGCACCACATAGAACACCGGCGTGAGGAACAAACCAAACGCGGTAACGCCAATCATTCCGAAGAACACGGCCACGCCCATGGCGTGCCGCATCTCGGCGCCTGCACCGGTCGAGAGCACCAGCGGCAGCACACCCATCACGAAAGCCAGCGAGGTCATCAGGATGGGGCGCAGGCGCAGGCGGGCGGCTTCCATGGCCGCCTGCAGCGGTGTACGGCCGGCAAACTCCAGCTCGCGCGCAAACTCCACGATCAGGATGGCGTTCTTCGCCGACAGCCCCACCAGCACAATCAAGCCGATCTGAGTGAAGATGTTGTTGTCACCCCCGGTGAACTTCACGCCCAGCATGGCGGCCAGCAGGCCCATGGGCACGATGAGCACGATGGCAATCGGCAGCGTCAGGCTTTCGTACTGCGCGGCCAGCACCAGGAACACCAGCAGCAGCGCCAGCGGGAACACCCACATCGCCGAGTTGCCAGCAATGATTTCCTGGTACGTGAGGTCCGTCCATTCGTAGCTGATGCCGGGCGGCAGCGTTTCAGCGGCGATGCGGGCCACCGCGTCTTGCGCCTGGCCAGACGAATAGCCCGGTGCAGCGCCACCGTTGATGTCGGCCGACAGAAAGCCGTTGTAGCGCATGGCACGCTCCGGGCCGAAGCTGGGGGTGACCTTCATCAGCGCGGAGAGCGGGACCATCTCGCCGGTGTTGGAACGCACCTTGAGCTGGCCGATGTCTTCCGCCCGCGCGCGGTAAGGCGCGTCGGCCTGCACACGGACCGAGTAGGTGCGGCCAAACTTGTTGAAGTCGTTGGCGTACAGACTGCCCAGATAGATCTGCATCGTGTCAAACACATCGGTGATTGGCACGCCGAGCTGGCGCGCCTTGGTGCGGTCGATGTCGGCATAGAGCTGTGGCACGTTCACCTGAAAGCTCGAAAACAGCCCCGTCAGCTCCGGCGCCTGATAGGCCTTGGCCATGAAGGCCTTGGTGGCGGCGTCGAGCGCTTCGTAGCCGAGCGATGCGCGGTCTTCCAGCTGCAGCTTGAAGCCGCCGGTGGTGCCCAGGCCCTGCACCGGGGGCGGCGGGAACATGGCAATGAAGGCTTCTTCAATGCCGCCAAACTGAGCATTCAGCTGACCCGCGATGGCGCCTGCGCTCAGGTCTTTGGTGGTGCGCTCTTCAAAAGGCTTGAGCGACACAAACACAATGCCGGAGTTCGAGCTGTTGGTGAACCCGTTGATTGACAGACCCGGAAAGGCAATCGCGTGTTCCACACCGGGCTGCTTCAGTGCGATGTCGCCAATGCGGCGGATCACGTCTTCAGTGCGGTCCAGCGTGGCGCCGTCGGGCAGCTGCGCGAAGCCAATCAGGTACTGCTTGTCCTGCCCCGGTACAAAGCCGCTGGGTACGGCCTTGAACAGGCCCGCCGTGGCCAGCACCAGCACGCCATAAACACCCAGCATGATGGCCTTGCGCGAGATGGCACGTTGCATGCCGTGGCTGTAACGCTCGGAGGCGCGGCCAAAGAAACGGTTGAAGGCGCCGAAGAAGCGGCCGAACAGCTTGTCCATGCCGCGGGTGAGTGCGTCTTTCGGTGCATCGTGGCTCTTGAGCAGCAGCGCAGCCAGTGCCGGTGAAAGCGTCAGCGAGTTGATGGCCGAGATCACGGTCGAAATCGCAATCGTCAGCGCGAACTGCTTGTAGAACTGCCCCGAAAGCCCGGTGATGAAGGCCAGCGGCACGAACACCGCAATCAGCACCAGCGCAATCGCGATGATGGGGCCCGACACCTCGCGCATGGCGCGGTAGGTGGCTTCGCGTGGACTCAGGCCCGCCTCGATGTTGCGCTCCACATTCTCGACCACCACGATGGCGTCGTCCACCACGATACCGATGGCCAGCACCAGCCCGAACAGGCTGAGCGCGTTGATGGAAAAGCCGAACAGGTGCATCACGGCAAAGGTGCCGACCACTGACACAGGCACCGCCAGCAACGGAATGATGGAGGCGCGCCAGGTCTGCAGGAACAGGATCACCACCAGCACTACCAGCGCCACGGCTTCAAAAAGCGTCGTCACCACCGCCTGAATGGATGCGCGTACGAACTGTGTGGTGTCGTACACGATGGAGTAATCCACGCCTTCAGGCATGTTTTTCTTGAGCTCGCTCATCACGGCCTGCACATCGTCAGAAATCTGGATGGCGTTGGAGCCCGGTGCCGCAAACACCGGAATGGCGACCGCCTGCTTGTTGTCGAGCAGCGAGCGCAGCGCGTAGTCAGACGCACCCAGCTCCAGCCGCGCGATGTCGCGCAGGCGGGTGACGGCGCCGCCACGTTCAGTCTTGACGATGATGTCGCCGAACTCTTCCTCGTTCTGCAAACGCCCCTGGGCGTTGATGGACAGCTGCAGGTCCACGCCCGGCAAGCCGGGCGATGCACCCACCACGCCGGCTGCGGCCTGGATGTTCTGCTCGCGGATGGCGCGCACCACGTCACCGGCAGACAGGCCGCGCTCTGCGACCTTTTGCGGGTCGAGCCAGACGCGCATGGAATAGTCACCCGAGCCGAACAGCTGCACCTGGCCCACGCCGTTGATGCGGGCCAGACGGTCCTTGACATTGAGCACACCGTAGTTGCGCAGGTAGGTCATGTCGTAGCGGTCGTTCGGCGACAGCAGGTGCACCACCATCGTGAGGTCGGGCGAGCTCTTGATGGTGGTGATGCCCAGGCGCCGCACCTCTTCAGGCAGGCGCGGCTCGGCCTGCGAGACGCGGTTCTGCACCAGCTGCTGGGCCTTGTCGGGGTCAGTGCCAAGCTTGAAGGTGACGTTGAGCGTCATGATGCCGTCGGTGGTGGCCTGGCTGCTCATGTAGAGCATGCCGTCCACGCCGTTGATGGCCTCTTCGATAGGCGTGGCCACGGTTTCGGCAATCACCTTGGGATTCGCGCCGGGGTAGTTGGCGCGCACCACCACGGTGGGCGGCACGACGTCGGGGTATTCGGCAATCGGCAGCGAGCGCAGCGCGATCAGTCCGGCGATGAACATGAGCAGCGAGAGCACGCCGGCAAAAATCGGCCGGTCGATGAAGAATTTGGAGAGATTCATGATGGTGTCATTTCAGTGTCTGGGCGTGCTCAGGACTTGGCCGCGACCTTGACGGCCTTGCCACCCAGCTCGGTCTTAGCCGACATCTCGACCATTTGCGGCGCCACCAGCGCACCAGGGCGCACGCGCTGCAGTCCGTTGACCACAATGCGTTCGTTGGCCTGCAAGCCACTCTTGACCACGCGCAGGCCATTGATGGCAGCACCCAGCGTGACCTCGCGGTACTCCGCCTTGTTGTCAGCGCCGACCACCAGCACAAACTTCTTGCTCTGGTCGGTGCCCACCGCACGCTCGTTGATCAGCAGCGCCTCGGTCTTGGTGGCCTGGCCCATGCGGACGCGCGCGAACTGACCGGGCATGAGTTGGCCGTCCTTGTTGTCGAACACGGCGCGGGCCCGCACGGTGCCGCTTCTCGCATCGACCTGGTTGTCAACCAGTTGCAGCCGGCCTTCAAACGGGGTGTCGGTGCTGGCGGCCGTGCCCATCTGTACCGGAATGCGTTCGAGCTTTCGCGCGCCGCCATCTTTACCGATATCTTTGCCAACATCCTGCAGCGCTCTGGCAATGGTCTGTTCGTCGGCGTCAAAGCTCGCATAAATCGGGCTCACCGAGACCAGGGTGGTCAGCACCGCTGCACCGGGCCCGGCGGCCACCAGATTGCCCACCGTCACCTCCAGCCGGCCCACGCGGCCCGCCACCGGCGCACGCACCTGGGTATAGCCGAGGTTCAGGCGGGCGCTTTGCAGGGCAGCCTGTGCAGCGCGCAGGTTGGCATCGGCTTCGCGCTGGCCGTTGCCGCGCTCGTCGAACTCGCGTTTGGAGATGGCCTGCTCGCTCCACAGGCGCTGCGAGCGCTCGAACTCGCCTTTGGCCTGAGTGACGCGGGCCTGCGCGGCGGCCACCTGGGCTTCGGCACGGTCCACCTCGGCGGCGTAAGGCGCCGGGTCGATGGTGAGCAGCAGGTCACCCTTCTTCACCAGCGCGCCTTCGCGGAAATGCGCCGCCTGCACCGCACCCGAGACGCGGGAGCGGATATCGACCCGCTCCACGGCTTCGAGCCGGCCCGAGAACTCGTCCCACGCCGCAACTTCACTTTGCACCACGGTGGCGACCGAGACCGGCGTGGCGGCAGGCGCGCCCCCTCCGGGCTGGGCCTGGCTTGTCGTGGTACCAAAAATCGCTATCGCACCACCACCGGCCACCACCAGCGCGGCGACCACGGCAATCAACAGGCGACGCTTAGTGGTTGGCGTCTGTAATGGAATCGTTGTCATCTGGAACTCCCTTGAAAAAACAAACTTACGAAATGGATGAAGGAACTGAAGAAGAAGCGGACGAGAAAGCTGGCGCCGCTTGTTCGGGCGTAGCCGCCATGGCTGCGAAAAATGTGCGGAACTGCTGGCGCAATTCGCCGGCCCAGGCTGGCGAGCCGCCTTTTATGCGCTGCGCGTCGGCATAGCGGCCGGGCCAGCCGGTGGGGGCAGCCAGCACCGCCTGTTGCACTGCCAGACCAGCGGCCCGCAAGCGCGCGGCGTAGGCCAGGGTTTCATCGCGCAGCGGGTCGTCCTGCGCCGTCACCAGCAAGGCTGGTGGCAGGCCTGTCAGGCGGCGCACCGTGCCCGGTGCTGCGTAGGGGTGGCCGGCATCGGCGGCGCTGGGCAGGTACTGGCGCCAGCCATTGGCCCACACGCACTCGGCCGCGCGGGCCTGCGCACAGGCCTCACGCAGCGAGGCGGTGGCCACACAGGCGTCGAGCATGGGCGACAGGAGAATCTGGCCCGAAAGCGGCACCTCCTGCCGGTCTCGCGCCATCAGCGCGATGGCAGCAGCAAGGTTGCCGCCCGCCTCTTCCCCCGCCACGACCATCGGCGCGCCGGGGCCAGCCAGCTTGTGCCTGACCTTCCAGGCCCACTGCAGCGCGGCGTAGCCGGTGTCGACGGCCTGGGGAAACGGGTGCGCCGGGGCCAACGGGTAATCCACCGACATCACCACCGCACCCGCCTGGGCCAGCAACTGCGCCACCCCTGCCCCGCTGTCGAGCGAGCCGCCGTTGAAGGTGCCGCCGTGGAAATGCAGCACCAGCGGCAGCGTGCCGCCTGACGGGCGACGGCCGTGAAAGCGTACATCCAGCGCGCGCTGCAAGGCGATCTGGATTTGTTTGTCCAGGCGCGGCACCACCGCGTCGGGCAGGACGGCCGGGTGAGCGCTTGGGCTGGAAGGACGGCTTTTCATGGGCGGTTTTCTGGGGCTGGCGATGGATGCTTGATCTTTGTTGCGGCGCAGCAGAAGATATCGGTTACGCCTCATTTAATAAATAGCCGTTTCGCTCATTCTTTATTTCACCTGTGAAACAATCATGGGCTTCGCGGGTTGGCACCGCAGAAAGTCGCTGCGGGCCAATCGCAGGCGAGTCTCAGGTTTGCCATGAGGGCAAGGTCAAGGGCGCACCGGCCATGCCCTGACAGCGCAAAGGGTTTCTGGAAGGTAAGGGGAGGAACAAGCCCCACGATTCAGGCGCCGTGGTTCAGGCCGCGCGGTTCCACGCAGATCGCAAAGATCCAATCAGTCAGGGAGTTTTCATGGACAAGTTTTCAGCCATGCAGGCGTTTGTTCGGGTGGTGGAGGCGGGCACCTTCAGCAAGGCCGCCGAATCGATGGCCATGCCCAAACCCACCATCACTCGGCTGATCCAGACACTTGAAAAGGAGCTGGACACCAAGCTGCTGAACCGCACCACGCGCAAGGTCACCGTCACGGCCGATGGCGCGGCCTATTACGAGCGCGCCAGCCAGTTGCTCAGCGAGATGGATGAGCTGGAGGCGAGCATGTCGCGCGCCAAAGCCAGCCCGCGCGGCCGGCTCAAGGTGGACATTCCGGCATCGCTCGGGCTGGCGGTCATCATCCCCGCGCTGCCGGATTTCTATGCGCGCTACCCCGACATCCAGCTGGAGCTGGGCGTGACGGACAGGCCCATCGACATCCTGGCGGAGAACGTCGATTGCGTGATCCGCGGCGGCGATCTGGTGGACCAGTCGATGGTGGCGCGACGGCTGGGCGAGTTCTATCTGATGACCTGCGCTTCACCGGCCTACCTGGCGCGGCACGGCACTCCCCAACATCCACGCGAGCTGGCCGAAAGCCACCGCATGATCCGCTACATGTCGCCGCGCAACGGCAAGCTCTACCCCATGGTGCTGCACAAGGATGGCGAGACCATTGAGGTCGAGGGCTACCACCTGCTGGCGGTGAACGATTCCAATGCCGGCGTGACCGCCGGGCTGGCCGGGCTGGGTGTGCTGCACACAGTGACGTTTCTGGTGCAGCACCACATCAGCAACGGCACGCTGGAGCCGCTGTTCCCCGGCTGGTGCAGCGAAGCCAAGCCGATCTATCTGGTGTACCCGCCGAATCGCCACCTGAGCAACAAGGTGCGCGTGTTTGTGGACTGGATTGTGGAGCTGTTCGCGCGGCACGAACTGATTCAGCAGATGTGCAGTTTGCCGAAGGCAGAGCCGGCCACAACACCGTCAGCTGCGGAGCAAGCGCAGACCGCGAAAACGGTGAAACGCCCGGCAGCAGCACCGGCGGCCTCACCCGTTCGGAGCTCAGTGGCGGCTTGAAGGCAGAAGCTTGCGGCCCCAGGTCCACAGCAGCAGAACCAGGGCGCCGGTGAGAATGCCGACCACCGCGTCCATCAGCAAAGGCAACACCGCACCGATCAGCGCGCCGCCCGCCATGCCATCGGCGCGGGCCACCAGCGCCTCGATGCCGTGGTGCAGCCATGGCACCCCGTGCGTGAGAATGCCGCCGCCCACCAGAAACATCGCTGCCGTGCCCAGCACCGAGAGCGCCTTCATTAACCAGGGGGCGACCCACAAAATGCCGTCGCCCAGCCGTTGCAACAAGGCGTTCAAGCCGCCGGAACCGGGGCGCTGGCTGAGGTAAAGCCCCGCGTCGTCAAGTTTGACAATGCCCGCCACCAGGCCATACACCCCGACCGTCATCACCAGCGCCATGCCGGACACCACTGCCGCCTGGGTGACGAAGGGACTGTCCTGCACCGTGCCCAGCGTGATGGCGATGATTTCTGCCGACAGGATGAAGTCGGTGCGCACGGCGCCTTTGATCTTGTCTTTTTCAACCGCCACCAGATCCACCGCCGGATCGGCCAGCGCCTTGACCAGCGCTTCGTGCTCAGCGGCACGCTCGTCGGCGCTGTGCATGAAGCGGTGCGCCAGCTTTTCGAAACCCTCGAAACACAGGAAGGCGCCACCGATCATCAGCAGGGGCGTCACCGCCCACGGAATGAAGACGCTGATGAGCAGGGCCGCAGGGACCAGAATCGCCTTGTTGATGAAGGAGCCTCGGGCCACCGCCCAGACCACGGGCAGCTCACGCTCGGCCTTGACGCCCGCGACCTGCTGCGCATTGAGCGCAAGGTCATCACCGAGCACGCCGGCGGTTTTCTTGGCCGCAACCTTGGACAGGACGGCCACATCGTCCAGCACCGTGGCGATGTCATCAATGAGTGCAAGAAGGCTGCTGGCCATGGGGTGGTGACGCGGAGTGCGGCAAAGTGGGGATGGGCTTGACTGTAACGAATGCGGATCAACCTGCCGCCCCCCCGGCCACCGCTCGGGCCAGTCAGCAGCAGGTTGGTGGCGAGTTAACGGTGGGTTAACGGCTGGTGAGGCGGCCAAGCACAAAGCCCAGCGCCACGGCAATGCCGACCGCTTCCATCGGACGCTCCTGCACCCATGAGCGCGACGTCTCCAGCGCTTTGGAAGGCGCCTCTGCCACCCAGCGCGTCTGGTCCGACCACTTGTCGGCCGCGCGGCTTGCGCCCATGGCCAGCTTGTCAACGGTCTGGTGGGCCACGGTGGAGACACGCTCCACCGCTGCGCGCGCGGGGTCGGCCACCTTCTCGATGCCGTCATGCAGGCTCACACCGGCTGAATCGACACCACGCTTGATGGCGCCATCGGCGTGCATTGAATTGCTGTCTGTAGAGAGTTTGTCCATGAGAGATCCTTGGTTGACGGAGGGAAACGCCTGGAGTGCTCACCGCGAAACTGCGCGGAGAGGCTGGCGACGAGGGCCTGTTCAGACCTGTTTCCACTGTAAAAGTCCCACCCGCCCGGCGCTGTGCGCCACCACACTGCCTGCCTGTAGGACAAGGCACGGCATCGGCTGACAACAAGATGCACCGAATGCTCCGACGCAGGCCCGTGCCCCTGCCGCAACATCAGGGACCCAAGGAGAAATCTCATGCCTCATTCACCCACGCGTATCCAAAACGCAACCCACAAACCGCACCGTATTCCGGTGCAGGAGCCTTCAGAGGATGGCGATCCGCTGGAGTTGCCGATTGAGCCGGATGAAGGAGTGCCGGTGATTCCGGATGATGATCGGGTGGTGAATGTGCCTTCGTGAGTTTTTTGTGTTGGATGAGAGTTCGTAGGCCTGAGGCCGGGGTGGCCCGACGGCCAGTCACTTTCTTTTGCTCCGCCAAAAGAAAGTAACCCAAATTCACGCAGTGGGGATTCGCTCACTTCGCAACGCGAAGTTACGCGAATACCAAAAGGCGACCCTGGTGCCTGCGTCCCTTCGCTGCGCTACGGGCAACCTGCGGTGCTCGGTCCAGGCGGGGTCTGGCTAAACTCGCTTCGCTCAGACAACGCCAGCCCTGATCCGCCTGAACCTCCGCTCCTCGGCGCATTCACAAGGGTTGGAGGCAGGAAAACAGAATACAAATACCGAACCCGACAAGGACACGCCATGGCGTGTCCTTGTTTGTATTGGTTTTGGGTGTTGGGGTATCCGTTCCCGCTTGCCCCGTGTGGCTGGGCCGAGCAGCGCAGATGGAGGCGGAGGGTCAGGCCGCACTTGTTTGAGCCAAAGGCGAGTTGTGCGGACTGCCGCCGTAATCGAGCAGCACAGGTTGCCCGTAGCGAAGCGGAGGGACCCATACTTCGGGTCGCCTTCTCTTTGCTTACTTTCTCTCGGCGAAGCAAGAGAAAGTGAGTCGCCCGCCGGGGCGAGTCCCAGCCTCAGGCCTCAGCAGAAAACCAGCACTCAATGCCTGAAATGCCGAACCCCACTCAACACCATCACCACCCCCCGCTCATCCGCCGCAGCAATCACCTCATCATCCCGCATGCTCCCGCCGGGCTGGATCACACAGGTCGCGCCGGCGTCCACCACCACGTCCAGACCATCGCGGAACGGGAAAAATGCGTCGCTGGCCACCGCAGAGCCCTGCAGCGTGAGGCCGGCGTTGGCGGCCTTGATGGAAGCGATACGGGCCGAGTCGATGCGGCTCATCTGACCTGCGCCCACGCCCAGCGTCATGCCCCCGGCACAGAACACGATGGCGTTGGACTTGACGTACTTCGCCACCTTCCACGCGAACAGCAGGTCCTGCAACTGCGCTGGGGTCGGCTGCAGCTTGCTGACCACCTTGATGTCGGCCAGGGCCAGTTCGTGGTTGTCGGCCGTCTGCATCAGCAGGCCTGAGCCCACGCGTTTGACGTCCATCAGGTTGCGACCCTGCTTCCACGCAGTGTCCCCACCGGGCGGCAAGTCAATCTGCAGAATGCGCACATTGACCTTGCTCTTGAACACCTCCAGCGCTTCGGGTGTGAAGGCAGGCGCCATCAGCACTTCGACAAACTGTTTGGAAATCTGCTGGGCAGCCTTCTCGTCGAGCGTGCAGTTCAGCGCGATGATGCCGCCGAAGGCCGAGGTGGGGTCGGTCTTGAAGGCCTTGCCGTAGGCTTCCAGCGCGTCGGCGCCCACCGCCACGCCGCAGGGGTTGGCGTGCTTCACGATGACGCAAGCCGGTGTTTCAAAACTCTTCACGCATTCCCACGCGGCATCGGCGTCGGCGATGTTGTTGTAGCTCAGTTCCTTGCCCTGCAGTTGTTTGGCCATCACCAACGAACCGGGGGCTGGGTACAGATCACGGTAAAGCGCCGCCTGCTGGTGCGAGTTCTCGCCGTAGCGCAGGTCCTGTACCCTCACGAAGCGGCCATTGGCCTGGCCGGGGAACAGGCTGTGGCTGCCATCGTCCTGGATGCCTGAGAGGTAATCGCTGATCGCGCCGTCGTACTGGCTGATGCGGTTGAAGGCCGCCACGGACAGGGCGAATTTGGTTTTGTCGGTCAGCTTGCCCAATGCCTTGAGTTCATCGAGTACCACAGCGTACTGGGTGGCATCGGTGAGCACGCCCACGTCCTTCCAGTTCTTGGCGGCCGAGCGCACCATGGCCGGGCCACCGATATCGATGTTCTCGATGGCGTCTTCCAAGGTGCAGCCGGGCTTGGCCACCGTGGCCTCAAAGGGGTAGAGGTTGACCACCAGCAAGTCGATGGTGTCGATCTGATGCGCCTTGAGTGCGGCCATGTGCTCGGGCACATCGCGGCGGGCCAGCAGGCCGCCGTGCACTTTGGGGTGCAGTGTCTTGACGCGGCCATCGAGCATTTCGGGGAAGCCCGTCAGCTCGGCCACCTCGGTCACCGGCAACCTAGCATCAGCCAGCAGCTTGGCGGTGCCACCAGTGGAGATGAGCTTGATGCCCAGCGCGTGCAGGGCCTGCGCGAATTCGAGGATGCCAGTCTTGTCCGAGACGGAGATGAGTGCGTTCATGGTGATGTGGATGATGTTCTGTAGGTTCTTGAAAACAGCAGGCCCGGACAAGCCGGGCCGGGAGAAAAGGAAAACGGGAAGGGACTGGCAATACGCGAGCGGCTCACCCGCTTATTTAAGCAGCTTGTGCTCCACCAGCTTCTTGCGCAGGGTATTGCGGTTCAAGCCCAGCCATTCGGCGGCACGCGACTGGTTCTGCTCGGCGTGCTGCATGACCACTTCCAGCAGGGGCTTTTCAACCACGCGTACCATCATTTCGTACATGCCGTCGGGCTCGGTGCCGCGCAGGTCCTTGAAATAGCCCTCAAGACTGGTGCGTACGCACTCTTCGATGTGTTTCTTGCTCATGCAGACGCCTCTTCCTTGTCTTCATTGTTGTTGTATTCGGACACAACACAGTGTGCCCCGCCCTCGCTGGCTGGAATGCGGTCCATGCGCGCGCCCAGAGCTTCGAAAAAATCATTCACCGCCTGCAGCTGCGCGGAGCCATCTTCAATGAGGTTCATGCGTGCCCGGAAATCCTCACCACCGGGCAGTGACCGCACATACCAGCCAATGTGCTTGCGGGCTGTCCGCACGCCGGTGAATTCGCCATACAGCGCATAGTGGTCGAGCAGGTGGTCCATCAGCAGGCGCTGGACTTCCGCCACCAGAGGCGGCGCAAGATGCGTGCCCGTGGCGAGGAAGTGCGCGATCTCGCGGAAGATCCACGGCCGGCCCTGTGCGGCGCGGCCAATCATCACCGCATCAGCACCAGTGCAGGCCAGCACCTCGTGTGCTTTTTCGGGGCTGTCGATGTCACCATTGGCAACCACCGGGATGCGCAGCGCGGCCTTGACGGCGGCAATCGTGTCGTATTCGGCCACGCCCTTGTAGCCCTGCTCGCGCGTGCGGCCATGCACCGTGACCATCTGCACGCCCGCGCTCTCGAAGGCGCGCGCCAGCGTGAGGGCGTTCTTGTGGCTCTGGCACCAGCCGGTGCGCATCTTGAGGGTGACGGGTACGCCGTGCGGTACGCAGGCGGCCACCACCGCCTCCACAATCTGCAGGGCGAGCGGCTCGTCCTGCATCAGTGCAGAGCCCGCCCACTTGTTGCATACCTTCTTGGCCGGGCAGCCCATGTTGATGTCGATGATCTGAGCGCCACGGTCCACGTTGTAGGCAGCAGCGTCGGCCATCATCTGTGCGTCGGTGCCGGCGATCTGCACCGCAATCGGTGCCACCTCGCCCTCGTGGTTCGCGCGGCGCGAAGTCTTCAGGCTGTTCCACAGGTCACGGCGGGAGGTCACCATCTCGCTGACCGCATAACCCGCACCGAGCTTTTTGCAAAGCTGGCGGAAGGGCCGGTCCGTCACACCGGCCATGGGCGCGACAAACACATTGTTTGCCAGAGCGTAGGGGCCGATGTTCATGGAAAGGGGCAAGTGCAGGTTGCTGAAAAAGAAGGCACGATTGTAGCTGCCCAAAATTTCAGCAATTGAAAAGCAGCGCCCCCCCTGCGCCAGCCAGGACAGCGTGGCGGCTGACAGCGTTGGCACCACGCCCTGCCTATACTCGAACCACACACCATGGAAGACTGGATTCGTCAACTCATCGAACTGCTGGCACTGCCCCAATTCGGCTTGAGCACGGTGTTCGTGGTGTCTTTCATTTCAGCCACCTTGCTGCCGCTCGGCTCGGAGCCGGTGGTGTTTGGTCTGGTCAAACTCAACCCGGCGATGTTCTGGCCGGCCGTGCTGGTGGCGACTGCCGGTAACACGCTGGGTGGCGCACTGGACTGGTGGCTGGGTTACGGCGCGCACAAGGTGGCCGACAAATACCATCCCTCGTCCCACCATGGCCGCGCACTGCGCTGGCTGGAAAAGCTGGGGCCAAAGGCCTGCCTGCTGGCCTGGCTGCCGGCGGTGGGCGACCCGCTGTGCGCAGTAGCCGGCTGGCTGAAGCTTCCGTTCTGGCCCTGCCTCTTCTACATGGCCATCGGCAAGTTCCTGCGCTATGTCGTGATGACGGGCAGTCTGATCTGGGCTTTTCCGGGGGTGATGGGTGCGATTTAGTCCGGCTGTCTCGAACAGGCCGTCAGAAGCGCTCTTCCGGTAACAGGTAGCGCCACTGCCCCGGCGGCAACTGCCCCATCGGCACCCGGCCGATGCGGATGCGCTTCATGGCCGTCACCGTGAGCCCCATGCTCTCGCACAGATAAGCCAGTTGACCCGGCAACTCACCTTTCAGCGCAAAGCGCAACCGGTTCTCGCTCTGCCAGCTGGCCTTGACCGGCGGCAGCGGCCGACCTTCAAAGGTGAAGCCGTGGTCGGCGCGGTTCACGCGCTCCAGCCCGCCGGGCTTCGCCGTCCCCGTCACCTCGACCAGCACCTCGTGCTCCAGCAGATGCGCGTCTTCCTTCAGCTTGCGCGCCACCCGCCAGTCCTGGGTGCACACCACCAGACCACTGGCCGCAGTGGCCAGCGGCGTGACCAGTTCGGTGGCGGTGAAATGTTTTTTCAGTACGCGAATACCGGAGCGGTCATTCGCCCACTGGCTGGCTGGCACCAGCAGTTCGCGAAGCGCCCGCTCGTGATCGTGTTGTCCGTCCGCTTGTGCGGCAACACCCGCCGGCTTGTGCAGCAGCAGCGTCACCGGCGTGATGGCCAGCAGACTGGCCGCAGGGTCCAGCACCACGGCTTGGTCGAGCACGCGGAACTGCGGCTCTTCAACGGTCACACCATCCACCGTGACCCAGCCACCTTCGATGTACTGCTCGGCCTCACGACGCGAGCAGTTGAGCATCGCGGCCAAGACCTTGGCAAGGCGGACGGGCTCTGTCACGCCGCCCACCTCATTCTTCCGAATGCCGTCGTCGAACCGGCTAAGCCGGTCGACAGACGGCGTCCCCTGCAAGGGGAGGATGGGCTACACGAAGTGAGCCCAGGCAGGGGTGTACCCATTCAACTGCTAAAGAGGAAATTCATCACATCGCCATCCTTGACGACGTACTCCTTACCTTCGCTACGCATCTTGCCGGCGTCTTTCGCGCCCTGCTCGCCCTTGTAGGCGATGAAGTCGTCAAACGCGATGGTCTGGGCGCGGATGTAGCCTTTTTCGAAATCGGTGTGGATCACGCCTGCTGCCTGCGGGCCGGTGTCGCCAACATGAATGGTCCACGCGCGCACTTCTTTCACGCCGGCGGTGAAGTAAGTCTGCAGGCCCAGCAACTTGTAGGCGGCAAGGATCAAGCGGTTCAGGCCGGGTTCGTCCTGGCCGATTTCGGCGAGGAACATCTTTTTGTCTTCCTCGTCCATGTCGGCCATCTCGGCTTCCATCTTGGCGCAGATGGCCACCACCGGGGCCTTCTGGGCGGTGGCGTAGGCCTTGAGCTTGTCGAGCAGGGGGTTGTTATCGAAGCCGTCTTCGGCCACGTTGGCGACAAACATCGCCGGCTTGGCGGTGATGAGGAAAAACTGCTGAAGCAGCGGCAACTCTTCCTTGCTGAAGTCCACCGTACGCACCGGCTTGCCCTCGTTGAGTGCCGCCTGGCATTTCTCCAGGATGGCCACCAGCTTGATCGATTCCTTGTCTCCCGAACGCGCGGTCTTGGTGACGCGGTGCAGGGCTTTTTCCACTGCGGCCAGATCGGCCAGGCACAGCTCGGTCTGGATCACTTCAATGTCGGAAATCGGGTCGACCTTGCCGGCGACGTGGATCACGTTGTCGTCTTCAAAGCAGCGCACCACATTCACGGTAGCGTCGGTCTCGCGGATGTGGGCCAGGAACTTGTTGCCAAGCCCTTCACCCGTGCTGGCACCGGCAACCAGACCGGCAATGTCCACAAACTCGACGATGGCCGGCACGATGCGCTCGGGCCCGACAATGGCGGCCAGCTGAGCCAGACGCGGATCGGGCACCTCCACCACGCCCACATTGGGCTCGATGGTGCAGAAAGGGTAGTTTTCGGCCGCAATACCCGCTTTGGTCAACGCATTGAACAGGGTGGATTTACCGACGTTGGGCAAGCCGACGATGCCGCACTTCAAACTCATGGGGAAACCTTCAAAACAAGGGATGGAAGTGTATTCGATGCCCGAAAAACACCGTCCGGCGTACGCGCGGCGAAACCCGGCGAGTTCGGTCAGGCGAATGTGTAGTTCGCACCCACCGCTTGCCCCACACGAAGCAGGTGGTCGTCCTCGTGCAACCGGATGGCATTCATGCCAAAGGTCACCGCACCGCCCACGCGGGCATCCTGCCGGTACGACTGCAGCATGTCGCCGACTTCCGGACTGCTGATGGCGGTGACGGGATCAATGTTGGGGATGGGGCAGCGCGGGCAGGGCTTGACGGGCTTGAGCAGGGCCTCACCCTGCTCGGTGGTGATGCGGAAGGCATCGAGACGGTCTTCATCATGCGGATTCATAGGGGCGTAGCCTGCCGCGTCACCCAGAACCACATTGGGCCGAAAGCGCTCCATGCCCACCGGCGGGTGACCGGCGGCCATCAGCTTCCCGTTGAGCTGGTTCAGCGACGCCTCGCTGGTCACCAGCAGCGAAAAGCCGTCACTGAACTGGTTCAGCGCCTTGATGTCCCCCGTCCACTCGGGGCTGCTCACGCGCGGATGGTCGGGGTCAAAGCGTACCAGTCGGCAGGGTGTGCCGAGGAAGTCGGTGAACCACTGGGCGGCAATCGCGCCCATGTCGAAGGCCTCCACCTCGTCGTCCCACACCCGCACGCGCACTGGCTCCTCGACCTCGTCCAGCGCCACATGCAGGGCCAGCATGCCAGGTGCGCGCAGCACCATGTCGTACTGCCGCAGTTGCGGCTGTACCAGCGCCATGCGGGGCAACTCGCGCTGGGTGAGGAACTCGCCCTTGCTGTCCACCACCATCCAGGCGCGGTCAAATTCCAGGCCGGTTTCAGTCAGGATGGCCTGTTGCACAGCCACTCCAGCACATGACTTGACCGGGTAAACGTAAAGATGGGAAATCACGGCGCGGACATCGGGGGCCGCGGAAGTCATGGGTTCAGTCACTTTTCAATCCTGTGGGTGCGGACATTCGGTTGGCGGCATACGCCTGCAGCGCAAAACCCCTCCAGCCCAAGGTTTTGCGTCGAGGCACCGATTTTGCACCGCCTTCTAAAATGAGGGATGTCCAAATACTTCGATGTGTGCATCCGTGGCGACGGCGTGGTGGGTCGCACGCTGGCACTGCTGCTGGCCCAGCAGCGCCTGCGGGTCGCGCTGGTGGCAGCGCCAGCGGCGCCCACGCCAGAGGGACAAGCCCCGGTGGACGTGCGGGCCTATGCGCTCAACAAGGCGTCGCGCGAATTGCTGCAGGGCCTGCGGGCCTGGCCAGACAGTACTGGGGCCGCGGCAGCCGTGACGCCGGTACAGCAGATGCGGGTCTGGGGCGACGACGGCGGACAACTCGATTTCACTGCCGCCGATGCCGGCCACGAGTCGCTCGCGTGGATTGTCGATGTGCCCGCGCTGGAGCATCGACTGGCCGAGGCGGTGCGCTATGCCCCGCAGATCGAGACACTGGACGCGCCGGCAAAAGCCGCCCTCACGGTGGTGTGCGAAGGCAAAAAAAGCAGCAGCCGAGCCGAATTCGGCGTGCACTGGACCAGCAAGCCCTATGCGCAGAAGGCGATTGCCGCCCGGCTGGCGTCCGACCTGCCCCACCGGGGCATCGCGCGGCAGTGGTTTTCAGGCGGTGCTGTGCTGGCCTTGCTGCCCTTGGGTGGCAATGGCGGGAACTCTGTGGCGCTGGTGTGGTCTGTCTCCATGGAACGTGCCGCTCAACTTGAACAACTCACCGACGATGACTTCTGCCGCGAACTGCAATTGGCCTGCAAAGAGGAAACCAGCGAGGAGACCAGCGCCTTGCGCCTGATCAGCCCCCGCAGCAGCTGGCCCCTGTCATTGGCCACCGCCGACCACTGGGTCGGGCCGCGCTGGGCTTTGGCCGGCGATGCCGCGCACACGGTGCACCCGCTAGCGGGGCAGGGCCTGAACCTGGGCCTGGCCGATGTGGCCAGCCTGGCGGGGGTGCTCGCCGGGCGCGAGTACTGGCGCGAGCTGGGCGACGAGCGCCTGCTGCGCCGCTACGAGCGTGCCCGCAAGGCCGATGTGGCCGCCATGGGCGCCGTCACCGATGGTCTGCATGGACTGTTTGCCCAGCCCGACAGCCGCTGGCAGGCACTGCGCAACTGGGGCATGAAAGGTTTTGCCCGCAGCGGATTCCTGAAGAACTGGGTGGCGCGCCAGGCAGCGGGCTGAGTGCCGCCGTACAAACACGCCGCTGCACACACCATCACCGACCCAACCCACCACCGTACCGCATCACCGAACCACCTGGACACCCCATGACATCGCATTCCTTCTCTCTGATCACGCCCGTGTTCCGCCGCCTTGCCTTGCTGGGCTTGATGGCCTGCGCGTTCGCGGGCGCATCGTCTGGTGCCCTGGCCCAGGAAGCCACCATTCGCAAGAATCTGGCGGAGCGGCTGCCGGTCTTCTCGAAGATCGAGGAAGTCAGCAAGACCCCGATGAACGGTCTCTATGAAGTGCGCGTCAACGAGAGCGATATTTTCTACACCGATGCCGAAGGCAACTTCCTGATCCAGGGCAACCTGATCGACGTGCGCGCCAAACGCAACCTGACCGAAGAGCGCATCGAAAAGCTCAGCGCGATTGACTTCGACGCCCTGCCGGTGAAGGACGCCTTCACCATCGTCCGCGGCAACGGCAAACGCAAGATGGCAGTATTTGAAGACCCCAACTGCGGTTACTGCAAACGGTTTGAGCGCGACCTGCAGAAGATCAACGACGTCACCATCCACCTGTTCCTGCTGCCGATCCTGAGCGCCGATTCGACCGAAAAGTCGAAGAACATCTGGTGTGCCAAAGACAAGCAGAAGGCCTGGTCTGACTGGATGGTGCGTGACCAGACGCCCCCCAAAGCCAGCTGTGACGCCACCGCACTGGACCGCAACATTGAAATGGCGCGCAAGTACAAAATCACCGGCACGCCCACCATCTTTTTCGCCAACGGGTCACGCGTTCCGGGTGCCATCAACGCGCAAGAGGTCGAAAAGCTTCTGGCCACCAGTGCCAAGGCACAGTGAGCGAACAGGCGGCCCGACCCCATGCCACGAACGCCCCTGCCCAAGGCAAGCACCGCTTCAGCCCCCCCTGCTCCGGCCAGCACGGCACCGGTTCACCACCGCGTTGAGCCTGCAGATCTCCACGCCCACCTCTTTCGCGTCACCCTGACGATTCGGGAGCCCGCGGCATCGCAGCGCGTTGCCTTGCCGGTGTGGATTCCGGGCAGCTATCTGGTTCGCGAGTTTTCCCGGCATCTGCAGCACCTCGAAGCCCGGCAGGGCACGCGCACATCGCTCGCGGTGAACCAGCTCGACAAATGCAGCTGGCAGGTGGAATGCACACCCGGCAAGCCGCTGGTGCTGCGCTACGAGGTCTATGCCAACGACAACTCGGTTCGCGCCGCATGGCTGGACGCGCAGCGCGGCTTCTTCAACGGCACCAGCCTGTGCCTGAAGGTCGAAGGCCAGCTGGATGTGGCGCACAGCCTGGAACTCGTGGCGCCCAAAGTAACGCCCGCCTGGTCCGCCGCCACGGCGCTGACGCCAGCGCGAGTTGACCGTCAGGGTTTTGGCCTCTACACCGCAGCGAATTACACCGAGCTGGTGGACTGCCCGGTCGAGATGGGCACCTTCTGGAGCGGCACCTTCACTGCACGCGGTGTGCCCCACCGCTTCGTGGTGGCTGGCGCACCGCCCTCAATGGACGGCGCCCGTCTGCTGGCCGACACGCAGAAAATCTGCGAGACCGAAATCCGCTTCTGGCACGGCAACCGCAAACCGCCTTTTGGTCGTTACCTTTTCATGCTGAACGCGGTGGATGACGGCTACGGCGGTCTGGAGCACAGCAACTCGACAGCCCTCATCTGCAACCGCAAGGACCTGCCCCGCGTGGGCGAAGCCCGGCCACCCGAGGGCTACACCACGCTGCGCGGCCTGATCAGCCATGAGTATTTCCACACCTGGAACGTCAAGCGCCTGCGGCCTGCCGAGTTCGCGCAGTACCAGTACGACTGTGAGAACTACACCCGCCTGCTGTGGTTTTTTGAAGGCTTCACCAGCTACTACGACGACCTGCTGCTGCGCCGCGCCGGCCTGATCGACAACGCCGGCTACCTCAAGCTGATCAATAAGACCATCAACCAGGTGATGCAGACGCCGGGCCGACTGGTGCAGTCGGTGGCCGAGGCCAGCTTCGACGCCTGGGTCAAGTACTACCGGCAGGACGAGAACACCCCCAACGCCACGGTGAGCTACTACACCAAAGGCGCACTGATCGCGATGTGTTTTGACCTCACGCTGCGGGCAGAAGCTACCCAGCGCAAGGACAGCCCCACAGGGGCCACGCTGGACGACGTGATGCGGGCCCTCTGGCAGCGCTGCAAGGCCGGTCCCATGCACGAGAGCGACTTTGCCGCCGCACTGGAAGACGCCGGTGGCCGACCCTTCTCAAACGAGCTGGCGCAGTGGGTCCACGGCCGCGGCGAGCTGCCTCTGCAAGGCCTGTTGGAACAGCACGGTGTGGCAGTGCACCAGGACCCTGCGCAACTGGCGCACCGGCTCGGCGTGCGCGTGAGCGAGGCCCAGGGGGTTCACATCAAGCAGGTGCTGCGCGGCGGCGCAGCCGAGGCCGCGGGATTTGCACCGGGCGACGAATGGCTGGGCGTCGAGCCCGTGCCGCAGGGCGCAGCCAAACGCACTGCTCCACTGTCCGGCTGGCGCATGAGCCGACTGGACGACCTCACGCTGTATGCTGGCTCGGCCCGCAAGGTGGTGGCCCTGGTGTCGCGCGACAAGCGCCTGCTGCGGCTGGAGCTGGCCATGCCGCCGGCGCTGACCACCTGGCGCCTGGCCGTCAAGGATGCCACGCTGATGGACCGCTGGCTCGCACCCACGCCCTAGGCATGCAGTCCGCGAGGCCAGGGCCCACGAAGCCCGTGGCATGATTCCGCCTGAATCATCCGAGGAGCACGCATGCACTACGAAACCATCACCACCCGCACCGAAGGCCCTGAAACACGCGGCGTCGGCATCATCACCCTGAATCGGCCCAAGCAGCTCAATGCGCTCAACGACCAGTTGATGGACGAGCTGGGCGCCGCCCTCAAGGCCTTTGACGCCGACAATCGCATCGGCTGCATCATCCTGACTGGCAGCGAGAAGGCGTTTGCCGCCGGCGCCGATATCGGCGTAATGGCCCAGTACGGCTTTGCAGACGTCTACAAGCAAGACTTCATCACCCGCAACTGGGAAGCGGTGCGCAGCGTGCGCAAGCCGGTGATTGCCGCAGTCAGCGGCTTTGCGCTTGGCGGCGGCTGCGAGCTGGCGATGATGTGCGACTTCATCATCGCGGCGGACAACGCCCGCTTTGGCCAGCCGGAGATCAAGCTCGGCATCATTCCAGGCGCCGGCGGCACGCAGCGCCTGCCGCGCGCCGTGGGCAAGTCCAAGGCCATGGACATGACCCTCACCGCCCGCATGATGGATGCCACCGAGGCGGAACGCGCCAGCCTCGTCAGCCGTGTGGTGCCGCTGGACAAGCTGATGGACGAGGCGCTGGGTGCGGCGCTCGTCATCTGCAGCTACGGCGAAGTGGCCGTGATGGCGGCCAAGGAGGCGGTCAACCGCGCTTTCGAGAGCAGTCTGAGCGATGGCGTGATGTTCGAGCGGCGCCTCTTCCACGCGACTTTTGCCACCGCCGACCAGAAAGAAGGCATGGACGCCTTTCTGAACAAGCGCCCGCCCGTGTTCACCCACCGTTGAACCCCGGCGCCGGCGCAGGGGCTTGCAACTGGCTATAATACTGCTCAGCCGGTGATATAGCTCAGTTGGTTAGAGCGCAGCATTCATAATGCTGATGTCGGTGGTTCAAATCCACCTATCACCACCACTGATTCCCCCGGAATGGCGCGCCATTCCGCAGACAGGCCAAAAGAAGGCCACCGAGCCTCGGAAGCCCTGCTCCCGGGGCTTTTTTGTGAACTGACAGCCTCTGGACAAACACCATGAACCGCTGCAACGCACGTACCCTGCCCGCCCTTCTGGCCCCGCTGCTGATCGCCACGCTCGGTCTGCTCCAGGCGGTGGCCCATGCCCAGACAGACGCACAAGCCGACCCGGCCGCCAAGCGGCGCTTCCCGACCGCCTCGCTGCGCGGCGAGATGGTGGTGACTGCCCCGCCGGAAATCCTGATGGACGACCGGCCAGACCGCCTGTCGCCCGGCGCCCGCATCCGCGACACCGAAAACCGCATGGTGGTCTCGGGCGCGCTGGCCAACCGGCGCGTGGTGGTCAACTACGTGCGCGACCACATGGGGCAGGTCAGCGAGGCCTGGATTCTGACGCCCGAAGAAGCGCGCGAAAGACGCCGCGGGCTGTTCGACATCATCACCAACTACAACACGAACAGCACGCCGGCGCATCCCGACGACGGCAAGACGCCCTACGACCAGTTGCCTGCGTACGGCAAGTAAGCGCACGCCAGCTTCGGTATCCGGCAAGGCGCCGGACCCCTCGCCTGAAACGACATTCCGCCGCACCGCCGCGGCCACCCCACCTTCTGCATTGCAAGCCATGAGTAAAAAAGTCTTCATCAAAACCTTCGGCTGCCAGATGAACGAGTACGACTCGGACAAGATGTCCGACGTGCTCAACGCGGCACAGGGCTACGAGCCCACACAGGATGTGGAAGAGGCCGACCTGATTCTCTTCAACACCTGCTCGGTGCGCGAAAAGGCGCAGGAGAAGGTGTTCAGCGACCTGGGCCGCGTCAAGCACCTGAAGGAAAAAGGCGTGCTCATCGGCGTTGGCGGCTGCGTAGCCAGCCAGGAGGGTGCAGCCATCATCCAGCGCGCACCGTATGTGGATGTGGTGTTTGGTCCGCAGACGCTGCACCGCCTGCCGCAGCTGCTGGCCAGCCGCGCAAGCCAGGGCAAGCCGCAGGTGGACATCAGCTTTCCGGAGATCGAGAAATTCGACCACTTGCCAGCCGCTCGTGTCGACGGCGCCAGCGCCTTCGTGAGCATCATGGAAGGTTGCTCCAAATACTGCAGCTACTGCGTGGTGCCCTACACCCGGGGCGAAGAGGTCTCACGCCCGTTTGATGACGTGCTGGTGGAAGTGGCGGGCCTGGCTGATCAGGGCGTCAAGGAAGTCACGCTGCTGGGGCAGAACGTCAACGCCTACCGCGGTCCGATGGGCGACACCGCTGAAATGGCGGACTTCGCCACGCTGCTGGACTATGTTTCGGACATCCCCGGCATTGAGCGCATCCGCTATGTGACCAGCCACCCCAACGAATTCACCCAGAGCCTGATCGACGCCTACGCACGACTGCCCAAGCTGGTGAACCACCTGCACCTGCCGGTGCAGCATGGTTCAGACCGCATCCTGATGGCGATGAAGCGTGGCTACACCGCCATGGAATACAAGAGCACGGTGCGCAAGCTGCGCGCCATCCGCCCCGATCTGGCGATGAGCAGTGACTTCATCGTCGGCTTTCCCGGCGAGACCGAAGACGACTTCGACCGCATGATGCGGCTGGTGGACGACATCGGCTTTGACACGTCATTCAGCTTCATCTACAGCCCGCGGCCCGGCACACCAGCAGCTGCGCTGCACGACGACACGCCACATGCCGTCAAGCTCAAACGGCTGCAGCGCCTTCAGGCGGCGATTGACCAGAGCGTCACCGCCATCAGTGCCAGCCGGCTGGGCACGGTGCAACGGGTGCTGGTGGAAGGTGCGGCACGCAAATCCACCAACGCGCTGTTCGGCCGCACCGAGTGCAACCGCGCCGTGGTGTTTGATGGCCCGGCGCGACTGGTCGGCCAGCTGGTCGATGTGAAGATCACCGATGCGCCGATGCGCTCGCTGCGCGGCGAAGTCATCACCCGGGAAGTGGCGACCGCCGCCTGAACGCCGGGGCGCCAGGGCGCCAGTCAGCGCCGCAGCGGGGCCGGCTCAGGCCGCTGTTTTCTTGCCGGACGGGTCGTAGTCCGGGCTCTGCAGATGGTGGTAGCTGTGCTGGCTGCGGGCCTCGTCCATGCGCATGCCTTCACGGATGCGGTCGCGGATCGCGTTTTCCTTCGCAGTGATCTCTTCCGCATAGGTCAGCACGGTTTCCTGCATGGACTTTGGAATCACCACCACGCCGTCGGCATCGCCGCGCAGCAGGTCGCCCGGGTACACCGTGACGCCGCCAATCTGCACTGGCACCTGCAGCCCGGCCAGCTGAATGCGACCCTTGCCAGTGCGCATCCAGTTGCCGCGGCTGTAGATCGGGTAGTTCAGCTCGCTGCACAGGGCCACATCGCGGTTGATGCCGTCAATCACCGTGCCAGCCATCTTTCGCTGGTGGGCCATTTCGGTGAGGATGTTGCCCCAGGTGCCGACGTCGTCGCGGCCCCGGTTGTCGATCACGATCACGCTGCCTGTCGGCACGTCGTCGATGAAGTCCCCCACATGGCCTTCTTCACCGACTCCAGGGGGACGGTACAGCACGGTGTAGGCATGGCCTGCCATGCGGAACTTGCGGTCGCAGGGCGCGATCTTGTAGCACTGGCCGGCGATGCCGGCACGGTCCAGCGCATCGCTGAGGGCGGCGCAGTCGAGCTTGAGCGCGCGGGCGATGTAGGAAGCGGAAAGGTCCTGGGTCATGGCATCAGTCTTCGGGTCACTTGTCATGTCAGTCAGCACGGATGTTGGAGGTCTTGATGACCTTGGACCAGTAGTCGATGTCCTTGCGCACCACGCTGTCGAGCTGAGGCGGCGTCATGTAGCGGATCTCGACACCAGCGGCTTCGGCAGACGTGCGCACCTGCGGCGACTGCAGGGCCACTTTCACGGCATCGGTCAGTTTGTTGACCACGGCTGGCGGCGTGCCCATGGGTGCAAACAGGGCCACCCACGCTTCGAGCTCAAAGCCGGGGAAGCCGGCCTCGGCTGCGGTCGGCACATCAGGCATCTGCGGCAGGCGCTTGGGCGCGGCCACGGCCAGTGCGCGCACCTTGCCCGACTGCACAAAACCCAGCAGCGATGGCGGTGTGGCCACCGTCATCTGCACATTGCCAGCCACCACGTCCAGCATGGCGGGCCCGGCGCCGCGGTAAGGGATGTGCGTGATGAAAAGCTTGTTCTGCTGCTTGAAGAGTTCCACGCCGACATGCGGCACCGAGCCGTTGCCGGAGGTGGCGTAGTTCAGCTTGCCGGGATTAGCGCGGGCGTAGTCCACCAGTTCACGCAGGTTCTTCGCAGGCACCGAGGGATGCACCGCCAGCACATGGGGCGACACCACCAGCATGCCCACCGGCGTGAAGTCACGCACCGGGTCCCAGCTCAGATTGGCGTACATCGACGGGTTGCCAACGTGGAACATCGAGTAGCCGACCAGCAGGTTGTAGCCGTCCGGCGCAGAGCGGGCCACCGCCGTGGCCGCGATGTTGCCACCGGCACCGGCCTTGTTGTCGATCACCACCGGCTGACCCAGCGTCTGCGCCATCGACGGCAGCACCATGCGGGCGACGGTGTCCAGAATGCCGCCGGGTGGCACGGGCACCGTCAGCGTGACGGGGCGTGAAGGGTAAGGCGCCTGCGCCCAGCCTGCGCCCACCAGGCCCAACCAGCCGGTCAGGCACAGCGCGAGAGCGCTCAGTGGATGTTTCATGAAGTTGTCTCCTTTGTATGATGACGAGATTCAATAACTAAAATATCAGTTAGCGCCTTTAATATATCAAATGGCATGTCTGACACATCGCTCAATCTGACAAACCCCTCGCTCGCAAGGGACGGCGGCACATCCAGCTTGCCGGAGCGCATTCGCGCCGAGTTGCTGCACGACATCGAAAGCGGCGTATTGACCCCGGGCTGCGCCGTGGACGAGAAAAAGATCGCAGACCGCTTCGGTGTGTCGCGCACGCCCGTGCGGGAGGCGCTGCTGATGCTGGCGGCCCAGCATCTGGTGCGCATCGTGGCGCGCTCAGGCATTCACGTGCATGCGCCCGAACCGGCCGAGCTGGTGAGCATGCTGGAGGCCTTGTCAGAGCAGGAGGCGGTGGTCGCGCGCCTGTGCGCGCTGCGCATGAACCCCGCGCAGCGGCAGGCACTGCAACGCGCCTGCACCGCCACCGAAGACGCGGCGCGCAACGCAGACCGCCACGGTTACGAACGCGCCAACACGCAATTCCATGAAGCGCTCTACGACGGCTGCGGTAACGCGGTGGTGGTGGAGGCAGTGCGTCAGCTGCGGCTGCGACTGGCCGCCTTCCGGCGAAGGGTGCGGGACCAGCCAGGGCGACTGCAGTCATCAGCCGCCGAGCACCGGCAAATCACTGACTGTCTGCTGGCCAACGATCCCGAAAACGCAGCCCACGCAATGCGTGAACATATTCTGGCCAAGGGCCGTGGTTATGCCGACCTGCTGCTGGCGCCACCGGCTGCATCCTCGTCACCGCAATCATTCCATTCGCCGCAAAAAGCTGCGGGTGGGCGCAGGGCTTGAACTGAAGAACCTGATGGGCTGAAAGGCGGAGCGGCGGAGGGAGCCTCAGAACTTGGGCATGCCCTTCATGCCGCCCATGCGCTTCATCATTTTCATCATGCCGCCGCCCTTCATCTTCTTCATCATGCCCTGCATCTGCTCGAACTCGTTGAGCAGGCGGTTGACTTCCTGAACCTGCACACCCGATCCAGCCGCGATGCGGCGCTTGCGGGTGGCCTTGATCAGTTCGGGCTTGCGGCGCTCCAGCGGCGTCATGCTCTGGATGATGCCTTCCTTGCGCTTGATGTCGCGCTCGGCCTTGTCCATGTCGACCTGGCCGGCTTTGGCAGCCATCTGCGCCGGCAGCTTGTCGAGCAGGCTGGACAGCCCGCCCATGTTTTTCATCTGCTGCAGTTGGCCGAGAAAATCGTTGAGATCAAAGCCGTCGCCCGACTTGATCTTGGCCGCCAGCTTCTGTGCCGCCGCCACATCCACACCGGCGGCCACCTGCTCGACCAACGCGACGATGTCGCCCATGCCCAGGATGCGACCCGCATGGCGCTCGGCGTCGAACACCTCCAGCCCGTCGATTTTCTCGCTGGTGCCCGAGAACTTGATAGGCGCACCGGTAATCTGCCGCACGCTCAGCGCCGCGCCGCCGCGTGAGTCGCCATCGGTCTTGGTCAGGATGATGCCGGTCAGCGGCAGCGCTTCCTTGAAGGCCTTGGCCGTGTTCACCGCATCCTGGCCCTGCATCGCGTCGACCACGAACAGCGTCTCGACCGGCTTCAGGATCGCATGCAGTTCCTTGATCTCGGCCATCAGGGCTTCGTCAATCGCCAGCCGGCCTGCGGTGTCGACCAGCAGCACGTCGAAGAAATGTTTGCGCGCGTAGTCGATCGCCGCGCGGGCGATGTCGGCAGGCTTCTGCTCTGGCGTGCTCGGGAACCATTCGGCACCGGCCTGCGCGGTCACGGTCTTGAGCTGCTCAATGGCTGCTGGCCGGTATACGTCGCCCGACACCGTCAGCACTTTTTTCTTGCGCTTTTCGATCAGGTGCTTGGCCAGCTTGGCGGTGGTGGTGGTTTTACCCGCGCCCTGCAGGCCAGCCATCAGGATCACCGCCGGCGGCTGGGCCGCCAGGTTGATGTCGCTCACGCCCTCGCCCATGGTCGCCGCCAGCTCGCGGTTGACGATGCCCACCAGCGCCTGGCCCGGCGACAGTGAACCCATCACCTCCTGGCCCAGCGCCTTCTCCTTGACGCGGGCGATGAAGTCGCGCACCACCGGCAGGGCGACGTCCGCCTCCAGCAGTGCCATGCGCACCTCGCGCATCATGTCCTGTACATTGGATTCGGTGATGCGGGCCTGGCCGCGCATCTCCTTGACGAGGCGGGACAACTTGTCGGTGAGGGCTGAAGCCATGGAAGGGGTCCGAACGCAGGAACTGCAAAAAGGAGAAAAGGCCGCGCACCTGTGGGTGCGGCGCACGGTGTGCCGACGGATCGACATCGTCGCCCGTCGGGCCCGTGGAAAGCCGGGCGACGCGCTAAACTGTCGTCATGATTTTAGCTTCGAGCAATGGGTGGGGTCTGGCCATGGCCATGGGCGCCGTGGCAGCGTATGCAGTGCTGGCCGTGGCCGCACCGAGGCTGCCAACCCTCACGGTGCGCAGCCTGCTGGGCGTGGCCTGGTTGCTGCATGCGTTAACGCTTGCTGAAGGGCTGCTGGGCTCACCGCCACGTTTCGGCTTTGCACCCTCGCTGTCGGTCACGGTCTGGCTGGTGGTCACGGTCAATGCGATTGAAAGCCGGCTCTATCCCAAGCTGCAGGCGCACTGGTCGCTCGCCGGACTGGGCAGTGCCGCCGTGGTACTGGCGCTGATTTTCCCCGGCTCGACCTACCACATGATCGCCTCGCCGTGGCTACCGCTGCACTGGGCGCTGGGCATCGCCTCCTACGGTTTGTTCGCCGCAGCCGTGGTTCATGCCTGGCTGATGGGTCGCTCGGAAAAAGCCATGCGCCTGGCGACTGAGGGCCAGGAAGGCGTGCCCTTGCTCACGCTGGAACGGCTGACCTTCCGCTTCGTCGAAGCCGGCTTCGTGCTGTTGTCTGCCACGCTACTGGTGGGCTGGCTGTTTGCAGAAGCGCTGTACGGTCCCAAGCTGACTGGCATGTGGAACCACAAGACCATCTTCTCGGTGCTGGCCTGGCTCACCTTCGCCGGCCTGCTGATTGGCCGGGCCCGCATGGGCTGGCGCGGCCGCAAGGCGGTGCGGGTGCTGTATCTGGGCTCCGGCCTGCTGCTGTTGGGTTACGCAGGTTCGCGCTTTGTCCTGGAAGTGATTCTGGGGCGCCCATGAAGTACATCCTGATCTTTGGGCTCGTGCTGCTCGTGGCCTGGCTGTGGCGACGCCATCGGATGCAGGGAAAGTCAGATGCCTCCGGCAAACCCTCTGCGCCGACCCCGGCCCGGGGCATCACGCCCATGGTGGAATGCGGGCTCTGCAAGGTTCACTTGCCGCAATCCGAAGCCATCCCGGGTGCATCAGGCGCCCTTTATTGCAGTGAAGCACATCGCCGCCAGTCCGGGGGCTGAATGAGCGACGCTTCCCGCTGGTTCGGTGTGAGTGACGGCGGCTCCGCCGCCTGGGTCAACGAACCGGATGCCGGCTCCTTCGGCCGCCTGTGGCGCGTCTTCATGACCGCCCGCGTGGCGATTGCAACGGTGCTCGTGCTGCTTCAGGCCTTTGTCTATGCGCTGGGCAGTACCGTCAACCAGCTGTCGATTGCCGTGTGCATCGGTTATCTGGTGGCCACGCTGGCTGTCCGTGTGTGGTTCAGCCCGCGGCCGCCTGGCCGCACCTTCGACGCCCAGTGGCTGTCCAGCATCGGCGTGGACGTGCTGGTCTTTTCCGCGCTGAACTACCTGCAGGCCGGCGGCATCAACTACACGCCGCTGTTTGCCTTGCCGGTGTTGCTGTCGTCCGTGCTGGGCCCCATCCTGCTGGCTTTTGGTACCGCCGCCAGCGTGACCCTGCTGCTGCTGGGTGACGCGTGGTGGAGTTCGCTGCAGACCACCGGCGACAGCAGCGCGCGCTTTCTGCAGTCGGGCCTGAGTGGATCGGGGTTCTTTCTGGTGGCCCTGCTGGCCAACCAGCTGTCGATGCGCCTGGCCCGCGAAGAGCAGCGCGCACAGCGCAGCCAGTCGGCCGCACGCATGCAGACGCAGGTCAACGAGCTGGTGATTGAGGCGCTGTCCGACGGCGTGCTGGTGGTGGACATGAATGGCGTGGTCCGGTCGGCCAATCCGGCCGCCCGGCGATTGCTGACCACCGGCGAGGCGGTCCGGGCAGCCCCCTTCATCCTCGCGACCGACGCGGCATGGCAACCACTGGCCGAGCTGGCACACCTGACATTTGCCGCGCAATGCGAGCAACAGGAAGACATCCGGCTGGAGCATCCCGGTGGCACCGGCCGCCGGCTGCATGTACGCACCCGCCTGGCCATTTCACACGACGCCTCGCAGGAAAGCCTGTGCGTGATGTTTCTGGAGGACCTGCGCGAGATGGAAGCGCGCATCCGCACCGAAAAGCTGGCAGCCATGGGCCGCATGTCGGCTGCAGTGGCGCACGAGATCCGCAACCCGCTGGCGGCCATCTCGCAGGCCAATGCCCTTCTGGAGGAAGACCTCCACGATGCCGGCCAGCGCCAGCTCACCACCATGGTGCGGCAGAACGCGCAGCGTCTGGCCAGAATCGTCGACGAGGTGCTGAACATATCGCGGGTGCAGGGACAGATTCCCCCGGCCCACACCGTCTCGCTGGCGCTGGACGACGCGGTGCAGCGCATTGCGAGCGACTGGGCGGTACAAACCTCGGCCGGTCGCCGCCTGCGGGTCAGCACCACCGCGCCGGATGTGTTTGTGCAGTTTGAGATCGATCACCTGCGGCGCGTGATGATCAACCTGCTGGACAACGCACTGCGCTACGCCAGCGCCGCGCCCGATGCGATGGAAGTCACCACACAGGTCACCGGCCCCGACCAGGCGCGACTCTCGGTCTGGAGCGATGGCCAGCCGCTGGAGAGCTCGGTACAAACCCACCTGTTCGAGCCTTTTTTCTCGTCGGAAAGCCGCTCCAGCGGTCTGGGTCTGTATATTTGCAGGGAGCTGTGCGAGCGGCATGGCGCCACCATCGGCTACCAGCGCGTCGCGCGCGCCGCGACAGAAGGCAACGAATTTTTCATCATGCTGAGAACCACTCCCCGCCCCGCCGACGCGCCCCTGCTGTTCGACTCCCTGCCTGCCTGACCCCTTCACCATGACACAGACGGCCCCCGCAACGACCGCTGCACGCATCCTGGTCATTGACGATGAACCGGATTTGCGCACGCTCTATGAGCTGACGCTGCTGCGCGAGGGCTATCAGGTCGAGGCTGCAGCCGATCTGCTGCAGGCGCGCGAACAGATCAAGGCGCATCGCTTCGACGCCGTCATCACCGACATGCGCCTGCCGGACGGACTCGGTCTGGAATTGCTGCGTGAACTGGTGCTGCAGCAGCGTCCTGAGCGCTGCGTGGTCATCACTGCGCATGGCTCGGCAGAGAACGCGGTGGAGGCCCTGAAGGCCGGTGCCTTTGATTACCTCACCAAACCGGTGGATCTCAAACAGTTCCGCAGCGTGGTGGCTTCTGCCGTTCAGGGAGGACGCGCCCAGTTGCCCGCAGCCCGTGCCGACAAGCCGGCTGCAGCGGACACAGCGGCGGCCCTCGCAGCCCACGGTAAAAAGCCGGAAGACGCATCGGCCATCCTGCAGCGGCTGGTAGGCGAATCGGCGCCGATGCGCGCTGTGAAGGCCCGCATCATGAAAGTCGCCGGCAGCATGGCACCGGTGCTGATTCAGGGGGAGTCGGGCACCGGCAAGGAACTGGTCGCCCGGGCTGTCCACGACTGTAGCCACCGAGCAGCCGGCCCTTTCGTGGCCGTCAACTGCAGCGCCATTCCAGAGAACCTGCTTGAAGCCGAGTTCTTCGGTGCCCGCAAAGGTGCCTACACCGGGTCCACCCAGGACCGTCAGGGTTACTTTCAGGCCGCCAAGGGGGGCACGCTGTTTCTCGACGAGATCGGGGACCTGCCACTGGCCATGCAGTCCAAGCTGCTGCGCGCCATCCAGGAGCGCACCGTGCGCCCGCTGGGGTCGCCGCAGGAAGACGTGGTGGACGTCCGCATCGTCAGCGCCACGCACAAGGACCTGGCCGCCGCCGTGTCGTCTGGCGAGTTCCGCCAGGACCTTTTTTACCGCCTCAACGTGATCGAGATCCGCGTGCCGGCCCTGCGTGACCGACGCGAGGACCTGCCCGCACTGTGCCAGGCACTGCTCACGCGCATCTGCCAGGAGTCGGGCTTTGAGGTGCCGGTGCTGGACGACAGCGTGATGGCCCAGTTGCGGCTGCGCCCGTTTGACGGCAATGTGCGCGAGCTGGAAAACACCCTGCACCGCGCGGTGGCACTGGGTGAGGGCAGTGAACTGCATTTTGATGCGCCAACCAGTTCGCGGGTGCCTCCATCGGCCGCAGCACCGGCCATCCTGCCCGACAACCTGCAGGATTTTCTGGATGAGCAGGAGCGCGCCATCCTCTCGAAGGTGCTGCAGGAAACCGGGTTCAACCGCACGGCCGCAGCGGCGCGACTGGGCATGAGCCTGCGGCAGATCCGCTACCGCATTTCCCGGCTGAACATCATCACACCCGGGCATGAGGACCTGACTCCGCCGTCGGAAGACGACGCCGCTGACCATGCCGGCACCTGAAACCGCTTCGAGCGGAATTCCACACCACACCCCTGCGCTCTGGCAGGGCGGCTGGTACCGGTTTGCGCGCGTGCTGGAGTCCCCGAACAAGGGGCTGCGCCCGGCAGGGGCGCTGATTGACCTGATCGTCATCCACTCCATCAGCCTGCCGCCGGGAGAGTTCGGCAACGGCCAGGTTCAGCGGCTGTTCACCAACACGCTGGACTGGGATGCGCACCCCTACTTCCAGGGCATACGGGGACTGCAGGTGTCGTCCCACTTTTTCATCTCGCGCGAAGGCGCCCTGTGGCAGTTTGTCAGCTGTGACGAGCGGGCCTGGCACGCGGGCGAGTCGAGCTACCGCGGCCGCACGCAGTGCAACGACGACTCCATCGGCATTGAACTCGAAGGTCTGGAAGGCAACCCCTTTGAAGCGGCACAGTACGAAACCCTGAGCGGCCTCTGCGCCTCGCTGGTGCAAGCTTACCCAGTGACCCATATTGCCGGGCATGAGCACATCGCACCGGGCCGCAAGCACGACCCCGGCGCCGGCTTTGACTGGCCTTTGCTTCGGCAGTCACTGGCTCTACCGCCTCAGTGTTTTCCCTCAACTGCGTGAGGCGTTGAACACGTCTGCGACGTTGACGCGCAGGTCTGCCGCGATGCCACGCCAGCGCCACGCACCGAGGTTATTTTTACCCGCCCAGCATTGACGGGCGCTGCCACCGAAAAATGCGCCGAAACGCGCGCCATTGCGTTGTGTGCGCCTGAGAACGCCGATGCAGCAAGGCTTTCAGGCCACCTCACAACCGGCTCACCCAAACGCGCTGATGGCCCCTGTCAGGCGACTAAAAAAGACCCGGTCGCAGCGAACGGGCGTCTTCGGGCGATACACTACCGGTAGTGGCTTGTGTTCCCCCCACACCCTAGGTATAGTGTCTAAGCCCTAAATGGTTTGCAGTGACCCAAGCACCCGTCCAGGGCCACTGCAGCAAGGAACGAAGACCTGTCAAGACACCCGAGAAAGACCGCACATCAGCTGACCGCCACAGCAGACCACCGGAACCTGCCCCTGTATTGATTGCACCGTTTACGACACCGTTTGACCGCACAGTTTGACCGCACCGTTCGACACACCAGCCGCCCGCCACGACCCCATAAAACAAAGCAAAGAGGAAGCCATGCAAACACACCAACACGCCGAGCCCGCCAGCCCCATGACCATGGCCAGCCAGACTGCGACCGGCACTACCCACGTACAGAGCAACCCGCTGTCCCACTACCAGATCATTCGCCGCAACGGCGGTGTCGTGCCTTTCGAGCCGAACAAGATCGCCGTGGCCATGATGAAAGCCTTCCTGGCCGTGCACGGCACCCAGGGCGCGGCATCAGCCAGCGTGCGCGAAACCGTCGATGGCCTGACGCAGGCCGTGATCCGCGCGCTGGTGCGTTCGCGCCCCGGCGGCGGCACCTTCCACATTGAAGACGTGCAGGACCAGGTGGAACTGGGCCTGATGCGCGGCGGCCACCACGAGATCGCCCGCGCCTATGTGCTGTACCGCGAAAAGCGCACGCAGGAACGTGCGCGCCAGCCGCAGACCCAGGCACCGGAAACCCCGATGCTGCACGTCACGGACCGTGGCAACCGCATCGCGCTGGATGTGCGCAAGCTGCAGGCCCTGATTGAGGCCTCATGCGCCAACCTGGGCGCCGACGTCAAGCCTGACCCGATCGTGGCCGAGACCATGCGCAACCTGTATGACGGCGTGCCGATCGACGAGGTCTACAAGGCCTCCATCCTGGCTGCGCGCACGCTGATCGAAAAAGACCCTGATTACACCTACGCCACAGCGCGCCTGCTGATGCACACCATCCGCAAAGAAGTGCTGGGCGAAGAAGTCAATCAGGAAGACATGGCTGTGCGCTATGCCGAGTACTTCCCGCAGTTCATCGCCAAGGGCGTGCAGAACGAACTGCTCGACGAGAAGCTGCAGCAGTTTGACCTGGCCCGCCTGGGCGCCGCACTCAAGCCCGAGCGCGACCTGAAGTTCGACTACCTCGGCCTGCAGACCCTGTTTGACCGCTACTTCCTGCACGTGCGCAAGCAGCGCATCGAGCTGCCACAGGCTTTCTTCATGCGCGTGGCCATGGGCCTGTCGCTCAACGAGATCGACCGCGAAGCTCGCGCCATCGAGTTCTACGAAGTCCTGTCGTCCTTCGACTTCATGTCGAGCACGCCCACCCTGTTCAACGCCGGCACACTGCGCTCGCAGCTGTCTTCCTGCTATCTCACCACGGTGGCCGACGACCTGGGCGGCATCTACGACGCCATCAAAGAAAACGCCCTGCTCTCCAAATTTGCAGGCGGCCTGGGCAACGACTGGACACCGGTGCGTGCGCTCGGCGCCCACATCAAGGGTACCAACGGCGAATCGCAGGGCGTCGTGCCTTTCCTGAAAGTCGTCAACGACACGGCTGTGGCCGTCAACCAGGGCGGCAAGCGCAAGGGCGCTGTCTGCGCCTACCTGGAGACCTGGCACCTCGACATTGAGGAGTTCCTGGAGTTGCGCAAAAACACCGGCGACGACCGCCGTCGCACGCACGACATGAACACCGCCAACTGGATTCCCGACCTGTTCATGCGCCGCGTGATGGAAAAAGGCAGCTGGACGCTGTTCTCGCCTTCCGACACGCCCGACCTGCACGACAAGTTCGGCAAGGAGTTCGAGAAGATCTACACCGCCTACGAAGCCAAGGCCGAGCGCGGCGAGATCAAGCCATCCCGCAAGGTCCAGGCGACCGACATGTGGCGCAAGATGCTGTCGATGCTGTTTGAAACCGGCCACCCCTGGATCACCTTCAAGGACGCCTGCAACGTGCGCTCGCCACAGCAGCATGCCGGCGTGGTGCACTCGTCCAACCTGTGCACCGAGATCACGCTCAACACCAGCGACACCGAAACCGCAGTCTGCAACCTCGGGTCTGTGAACCTGGTGCAGCACCTGAAAGACGGCGCACTGGATCACGACAAGCTCAAGAAGACGATCACCACTGCCATGCGCATGCTGGACAACGTGATCGACATCAACTACTACGCCGTCAAGAAGGCCCGCGACTCCAACATGCGCCACCGTCCGGTCGGCTTGGGCATCATGGGTTTCCAGGACTGTCTGTACGAGCTGCGCGTGCCCTACGCCTCGCAGGAAGCCGTCGAGTTCGCCGACAAGTCCATGGAAGCCGTCTGCTACCACGCCTACTGGGCCTCCACCGAGCTGGCCAAGGAACGCGGCCAGTACGCCAGCTACAAGGGCTCGCTCTGGGACAAGGGCATCCTGCCACTGGACACGCTGGACATGCTGGCCGAGCAACGCGGCGGCTATGTGGAAGTGGATCGCTCGTCCACTATGGACTGGGAAGCGCTGCGCCAGAAGATTGCCAAAGACGGCATGCGCAACTCCAACTGCGTGGCCATCGCCCCGACCGCAACCATCTCCAACATCATCGGTGTGGACGCCTGCATCGAGCCCTGCTTCGGCAACCTCTCGGTCAAGTCCAACCTGTCCGGCGAGTTCACCGTGATCAACCACTACCTGGTGCGCGACCTCAAGCGCCTCGGACTGTGGGACGACGTGATGGTGGTAGACCTCAAGCACTTTGACGGTTCACTGCGCCCCATCGACCGCATTCCGCAGGACATCAAGGGCCTGTACGCCACGGCGTTTGAAGTGGAGACCACCTGGATTGTGGAAGCTGCGGCGCGTCGCCAGAAGTGGATTGACCAAGCCCAGTCGCTCAACATCTACATGGCTGGCGCGTCGGGCAAGAAGCTCGACGACACCTACAAGCTCGCATGGCTGCGTGGCCTCAAGACCACTTACTACCTGCGCACGCAGAGCGCCACGCACGCGGAGAAATCCACTGTGACCGCAGGCAAGCTGAACGCCGTGTCGTCCGGCTCGGCTGCATCGGGTGGTGGCGTGAGTGCACTCGATGCCGCAGCGGCAGCAGCGCAAATGCAGATGAGCACCACCGCTGCGACCGACATCAAGTTCTGTGCGATCGACGATCCTGGCTGCGAGGCTTGCCAGTGATGCAGACATCGACAAGTATCGAATTGCGCGATGAAATTCATTGCTCAGTTCGTTGTGAAGTCGATGCGAATTCGATGCAATAGAGCAACACAATTTTGCAGCGATGTGAATGAACACTTTTCATTTTGTATCGCTGCTTTCATAATCCCAAAGTATTGGAAACCTCTATGTTGACCTGGGACGAAGAAGTCACACCATCGTTGCAAAACCCTCTTGCCAGCGGCATGCCTGCCAGCCGCTCGATGGAACTTCCGCCTCTTTCTTCTGCGCAGTCACCTCAGCCTCAAGTCCGCATGCTGGACGATGGCGCGTTCACTGCAGCACCGGCAAAAGTGGCAGCTCCTGCCGCTCAACCCGCAGGCACTACCACCACACCGCCCACCGCACTGCGCGTCAAAGCCTCTGACAAACGCATCATCAACGGCCAGACCGACGTCAACCAGCTGGTGCCGTTCAAGTACAAGTGGGCCTGGGAAAAGTACCTCGCCACCTGCGCCAACCACTGGATGCCGCAGGAAGTGAACATGACGCGCGATATCGCGCTGTGGAAAGACCCGAACGGCCTGACCGAAGACGAACGACGTCTGGTCAAGCGCAACCTCGGCTTCTTCGTGACTGCCGACTCGCTGGCCGCCAACAACATCGTGCTGGGCACCTACCGCCACATCACGGCGCCCGAGTGCCGTCAGTTCCTGTTGCGCCAAGCCTTCGAGGAGGCCATTCACACCCACGCCTACCAGTACATCACCGAATCGCTGGGCCTGGATGAGAGCGAGATCTTCAACGCCTACAACGAAGTCCAGTCCATCAAGGACAAGGACCAGTTCCTGATCCCGTTCATCGCGGTGATCTCCGACCCCAACTTCAAGACCGGCACGCCGGAAGCCGACCAGACCCTGCTCAAGTCGCTGATCGTGTTTGCCTGCCTGATGGAGGGCCTGTTCTTCTACGTCGGCTTCACGCAGATTCTCGCGCTGGGTCGCCAGAACAAGATGACCGGCGCTGCCGAGCAGTACCAGTACATCCTGCGCGATGAGTCCATGCACTGCAACTTCGGCATCGACCTGATCAACCAGCTCAAGCTGGAGAACCCGCACCTCTGGACGGCGGAGTTCAAGGCAGAGATCAAGGCGCTGTTCCTGAAAGCCGTTGAACTGGAATACCGTTATGCCGAAGACACCATGCCGCGCGGCGTGCTGGGTCTCAACGCTTCGATGTTCAAAGGCTACCTGCGCTACATCGCGAACCGCCGCGCCACGCAGATCGGACTTGAAACACTCTTCCCGAACGAGGAGAATCCGTTCCCGTGGATGAGCGAAATGATTGACCTGAAAAAAGAGCGCAACTTTTTCGAAACCCGCGTCATTGAGTACCAGTCCGGTGGTGCCCTGTCGTGGGACTGACCGGCTGATGCATCGATCAGTCAGCGCCGACGAGACAAGCAAGACATAAAGACAATGATTTCTAGAATTGCAAAAGCCAATGACGTTACCGCAGAGTGCGCGCTGGGTTTTGCTCCTGTGTTCGTGGTGCTGGGCCCGGTTCTCCGTGAGCCCAACACCGTGAATCGCTTTACGTACTCCAAACGTGAAGTGCTCTTTGCAACGTGATCAAGGAGAAAACTATGGCAACTGCGAAAAAACCTGCGGCTAAAAAAGCTGCTCCGAAGAAAGCGCCGGCTAAAAAAGTAGCGGCAAAGAAGGCTCCTGCGAAAAAAGCAGCAGCTAAAAAAGCTCCGGCCAAAAAAGCGCCAGCGAAAAAAGTAGCAGCCAAGAAGCCTGCTGCGAAAAAAGCGCCAGCGAAAAAAGTAGCGGCCAAAAAGCCAGCTGCGAAGAAAGCCGCCGCGAAAAAGCCAGCTGCGAAGAAAGTAGCGAAGAAAGCTGCTGCCAAAAAGCCAGCAGCGAAAAAGCCTGCAGCCAAGAAAGCAGCGAAAAAGCCCGCTGCGAAGAAAGCCGCGAAAAAACCTGCTGCCAAAGCACCCGCTGCTGCGGCTGCCCCTGCGGCTCAGACCACTCTGAACCCGCAAGCTGCCTGGCCGTTTCCTACAGCCAGCAAGCCCTAAGCAGTAAGGTATTTCTGCTGAAGCCCGGCGTCGCAAGATGTCGGGCTTTTTTCATGGGGCGAACGGCTTCGCATGCCATCCCCCGCGCCATCATCGTCAGCCCTCGATCATTGCCGCATCAATGGTGTAGTTCTGACCGCCCCGGCTGGCAATCTTCAGGGCGCCGACCTTGTTGCCCAGCGCAGCGCAGCGCGCCAGCGACCAGCCCCGCTCCAGGCCGAAGAGCAGTGCGCCGCGGAAGGCGTCGCCACAACCTGTCGGGTCAACCACCACGTCAGCCTTGACGGGCGGCACCACGGTTTTCTCACCGCCCACCCACACCTCGCAGCCTTCAGCACCCAGCGTCACCACCAGGCCCTGCACGCGGGTCGACAGCTCTGCGCAGGAAAGACCTGTGCGGTCGCACAGCATGCGGGCTTCGTAATCGTTCACCGTGACCCAAGTCGCCAGGTCCACGAAATGGGTCAGCTCCGCCCCATCAAACATCGGCAAGCCCTGGCCCGGGTCAAAGACAAATGGAATACCCGCCGCCTTGAACTGCTCCGCATGCTGCAGCATGGCATCGCGGCCGTCCGGCGAGATGATGCCGATGGCGATGTCCTTGCGGGCCTCGATGCGGGTGAGGTGGGCCTGCATCATCGCGCCGGGATGAAAGGCGGTGATCTGGTTGTTGTCACGGTCGGTCATGATCATCGCCTGCGCGGTGTAGGTGTCACCCACCTGCCGGACAAACTCGGTGCTGATGCCGAGCCCCTTCATGCGCTCGACGTACTCTGCACCATCGCTGCCGACAGTAGCCATCGGCAGCGGCTGGCCGCCAAGCTGTTGCAGGCTGTAGGCGATGTTGCCGGCACAGCCGCCGAACTCGCGGCGCAGGGCCGGGACCAGAAAGGACACATTCAGGATGTGCAACTGGTCCGGCAGGATCTGCTCGGCGAAGCGCCCCTCGAAACTCATGATGGTGTCAAAAGCCAGGGATCCACAAATTACAGCAGCCATTCAGGTTCTCAATTCAGTCAGGTTGGGGTCAAGGGTAAAAGGCAAGAATGCGATAGCCGGCCACACGCAAAGCGTTGGGGGTGGGTGCCGAATCGGATGACGCTGTCGCCGCAGGCACCAGGCCGTCTCTGTCCACCTTCAGTGCCACCACGCCCGATACCTCGGCGCGTGCGGCAAGCACTGCGGTCATCACACCGAACTCGGCCGGGCCGAGCACGCGGCGCAGGATCGCCTGGTCCTGGTTGTCTGTCAGCGTCAGTTCCAGCGATGGCATCTCCAACACGGTGGTGCCGGTGTTCTTGAGCGTGAAGCTCAGGCGGTAGGTGTCTGCGCCGATGCGGTTGAAGGTCGAGCTGTCGATCACCAGCGACTCGATCTGGCGCGGCGACCGGATCTGGCACTGGAGCGGGCCGCACAGGGCTTGTATCACCGGCAGCAGTTGCGGGTGTGTGACGGCCAGGGTGTCGCGGTTCTGGATCAGCACCTGCAGCGCCAGCACGGCCATCAACACCAGTGAGACACCACCGAGAGCGACCTTGACCAGTGGCTTTTGCCAAAATGCCTTGCGCCGCGCATCCCGCACAAAAGACACATCCTCTGGCAAAACCGAGTCGGCGGGGACGGCATCGGCAGGCAGGCTGGACTCGCCGAAGAGCGAACTGTCCCCTCGCCCACTGCCGCTCGCCTGAAAACGCCCGGGCGTGGAGTCCCACGCATCCGACGGCTTCACAGCGAAGTCTTCGTCAGCCGGGAAAATGTCTCTGCGGGTTGGCTGTCGCGCTGGATCGCGGGCCTGTCGCCAGAGGTCTGCATCCGGGTCGTCGCTGCTGTCGCTATCCTGGATGTTGTCCTCGAGGTTATCCTTGATGACGTACTTGACGCTGTCTATCGACGGCGTCATGGGCATTGGCAACGGTGTTTCGGGCAATGGTGATGCCACCGGATGAACCGGGGAAGCCATGTGGTCCTGCCCACCTCGAGGGACCGGCTCATCATCTGGCGTACGCTCCGCTGCGCGCAGTGGCAATGGCTCCGCCTCAGGGGCATCGGGACTGGCGGCAGGTGCTGAACCGGGCAGTTCGCGCGGAAGCAGGTACGCCGTCGCATCAAACACCTCTGCGCATTGGCCGCATCGCACCCAGCCCTGCGAGACTTTGAGTTGATCGGCCACGACTTTGAACATCGTGCCGCAAGCGGGGCAGCGCGTAATGAGGCTCATCTAGCGCCGTATTGTAGGGGCCGTTACCAACGGTCACCGGTGGTTACGGTGTCTGGAAACATCGCTGGCGGAGGGGCGTGCCCGCCGTCCAGGGGCCGCTCAGAAGCGGGCGGTCATCAGAATCCAGCCCTCTTGCGCATCGTGCACGGTGAGCTGGCAATACGGCGCGTAAGCCGCCTTCAATTCATCGGCCTGCCGGTCCAGAATGCCCGCCAGCACGAGGTTCCCGCCTTTTTCCACATGGGCGCACAGCAACGGCGCCAGCACCTTGAGCGGGGTGGCCAGGATGTTGGCCAGCACCGTCTGGTACTGGCCGTGGGCCTTGTCGGGCAAGCCGGCATGCAAGGTGACATGGTTCGCCTCGGCGTTGGCCAGCGTGGACTCCACCGCTGCCGGGTCAATGTCCACCGCGTCAATGTCGCTGGCACCGAACTTCGCTGCACCAATCGCCAAGATGCCGGAGCCACAGCCATAGTCCAGCACGCGACCCAGATCATTTGCCGAAGCCGTCGAACGCAGCGAAGGGCCGCCCCGAGCAAGTTCAGCCCCCTCGGGGGGCAGGGAGGACACGTCAGTGCCGAGCGTGGGGGCACCATTTTTTGCGATCCAGCGCAGACACATCCGCGTTGTCGGGTGTGTGCCGGTGCCGAAAGCGAGGCCCGGGTCAAGCCGGATGACCTGTTTGGCCTCGGCCGGCAGCTCATGCCAGGTCGGCACGATCCAGAACTCCGGCGTGATGTCGACCGGTGCGAACTGTGACTGCGTGAGGCGCACCCAGTCCTGATCCGGCACGGGCTGCACCGCGACCACGCGGCATTCGGCAAAAAAATCCTGCAGGGAAAGCAGTTGCGCCGCGTTGCGCGCCTGCTCCTCCGTCTGGAACAGCGACACGACCCGGGAGCGCTCCCAGCCGGCCTTGGGCGGCGGCATCCCCGGCTCGCCAAACAGCGCCTGCTCGGCAGGCGTCTGCGCGTCGGCATCTTCCACCGAGACACTCAGGGCATCCAGCGCGTCCAGTGCATCACTGAGCGTTTCCACCTCATCGACAGGCGCCAGCAAAATCAGTTCAAACATCGTTTATCGCCTCACGGAAAACTGCACGCCTAAGCCAGTGGGCAGTCTGTTCAAGCAGGAGCCGCGGGACGTGAGCAGGCAGTAGTGGCTAACGGTCCCGTTTTGACAGCCACTCTTCCAGGTAATGGATGTTCGTTCCGCCATCCATGAACTTCGCGTCCACCATCAACTCGCGGTGCAGCGGAATGTTGGTGTTGATGCCTTCGACCACGGTTTCGGCCAAAGCCGTGCTCATGCGGGCCAGCGCCTGTTCGCGGGTGTCGCCGTGAACGATGATCTTGCCGATCATGGAGTCGTAATTGGGCGGCACGAAATAGTTGGCATAGATGTGCGAATCCACGCGCACGCCCGGGCCGCCCGGCGTGTGCCAGGTGGTGATGCGACCCGGCGACGGCACAAACTTGTACGGGTCTTCTGCATTGATACGGCACTCGATCGCGTGGCCCTTGATCTGGATGTCGCGCTGGGCAAAAGGCAGCTTGTAGCCAGCAGCCACCATGATCTGGGTGCGGACGATATCTACACCGGTGATCCACTCTGTCACCGGGTGCTCGACCTGCACGCGGGTGTTCATTTCGATGAAATAGAACTCGCCGTTCTCGTAGAGGAACTCGAAGGTACCCGCACCGCGGTAGCCGATCTTCTTCACCGCCGCCACGCAACGCTCGCCGATGCGTTCGATCAGCTTGCGAGGAATGCCGGGTGCCGGGCCTTCCTCGATGACCTTCTGGTGGCGGCGCTGCATGGAGCAATCGCGCTCGCCGAGCCAGACCGCATTTTTATGCTGGTCAGCCAGAATCTGGATTTCGATGTGCCGGGGGTTCTGCAGGAATTTCTCCATGTAGACCTCCGGGTTGCCAAACGCAGCACCGGCTTCCGCCTTGGTGGTCTGCACCGCATGCAGCAAGGCCGCCTCGGTATGCACCACCCGCATGCCACGGCCGCCACCGCCGCCAGCGGCCTTGATGATGACCGGGTAACCGACCTGCTTGGCGGTGCGCTTGATCAGCACAGGGTCGTCCGGCAGTGCACCTTCCGAGCCAGGAACGCAGGGCACGCCCGCCTTGATCATGGTCTGCTTGGCCGACACCTTGTCACCCATGATGCGGATGGATTCTGGCGTTGGGCCGATGAACTTGAAGCCGCTCTTTTCCACCCGCTCGGCAAAGTCGGCGTTTTCACTCAGGAAACCGTAGCCGGGGTGGATGGCCTCGGCGTCGGTGACTTCCGCCGCCGAAATGATGGCTGGCATGTTGAGGTAGCTGTGGGACGACGGTGCCGGGCCGATGCAGACGGATTCGTCCGCCAGCTTGATGTATTTGGCCTCGCGGTCAGCCTCGGAGTAGACCATGACGGCCTTGACACCGAGTTCACGGCAGGCGCGCTGGATACGCAGGGCGATTTCGCCGCGGTTGGCGATCAGTATCTTTTTAAACATGGGGCAGGCGCCCGCTCATTCAATGATGAAAAGAGGCTGGCCGTACTCAACGGCCTGGCCGTTTTCCGACAGGATCTTGGTCACGGTGCCGGACTTGTCGGCCTCGATCTCGTTGAGGATCTTCATGGCCTCGATGATGCAGATCGTCTCGCCTTCCTTGACCACGCTGCCCAGTTCGACGAATGGCTTCGCACCGGGGCTGGCGGAGCGGTAGAACGTTCCCACCATGGGTGACTTCACGGCATGGCCGACAGCGGCGGCGGGCGCGGCTTCGGCGGCGACTGGGGCGGCTGCAACCACAGGCGCGGGGGCAGCCGGTGCGGCCGCGGCGACTGCGGGCTGCTGCATCACAATGGGGGCACCGCTGGACTTGACGATGCGTACCTTGCCTTCTGCCTCGGTGATTTCGAGTTCAGATACATTGGACTCTGACACGAGGTCGATCAGTGTCTTGAGCTTTCTCAGATCCATGGGTTCTCTCCAACGACGGTCCCTGTGGGCAGCGTGAACCCGCTGCACCACGTCCTGACAGGGCGGAAGGAATGAGGCTGGCACCATCTTCCTTCTTTTTTGATTTACTTTTTGCTTTTGCGCTCTACAGCGCTCATCAGCAAACCATCACGCAGACCAGCCACGACGGCCGCCCCGCGAAAGGGCAGAGTGTACATCATGCCCAAGGGCTGTAAACACCCTTCAAACCATCTGAAAAAATCATCAGAACAGGAAAATGGCCGCTATTGACGGAATTTAATTGCTTTTTAGCAGCAGATAAAAATCAAACTATCTGAGCTGCACCCAGGCTGCCAGATCCTCCGGGCTGACTTTGCCCGTTTTGCGGTGCAGCAGCTCGCCTGAACGGCCAAACACGGCAGAAAAGGGCAATCCACCCGAAAGATTGCCCAGCGACTTGCTCAACTCGGTGCCGCTCAAGCCCGCCATGCCGACCGGAAAGCTGAGCGGCTTGCTTTTCAGCCAGTTGCGCACCGCACTGGGCTGGTCGACGGCCAAGCCCAGCACGGCAACGCCCTGGGCCTGATTTTGCCGGTAAAAACTGTCCAGCAAGGGCAGCTCTTCGATGCACGGCGGGCACCAGGTCGCCCAGAAATTGACCAGCAACAGCTTGCCCTGAAAGCTGCTCATCGCCAGATTGGCGCCGTCCGGAGTGTCGAAGTTGAGCGCCCAGAAGGCCTGGCTGGCGGCATCGGGTCGCCCGGTTGCTGCGGCGGCGGGCACGTCGTGCGGGCGGAATTTCCACCACGCCACCGAGGCACCGGCCAAGCCAGCCGCCAGGGCCGTGCCGCCGTACAGCATGTTTCTGCGATTCACATCAGGCTCCAGTTTTTCCGTGTTCTTGCGTAAGTAATTTTTGCACGGCCGCCAGATCGCCCCGGGGTGTACGGCCTTTGGCATCGGGTCGGAGAGCGCCGCGCAAGTCGTCGTGGTCGTACACCATCAAGTGCACACCCACGGTTTCATTGAGCGGCTTGCACAGGCTGCGCAGGCTGAGCGCTTCCACCTGATCGCCCGTGAACCCGGTCACCGTGCGCGGCTCGTAGTCCACGTTGTGCTCAATCAGGGCGATTTCAGCCGACTTCGGGTCGTCGCAAAACAGCTGGATATAAATGTCAGACAGCCGGGTGGCCGTGCCATGCCAGACGGCGCCGCCGAGATAGGGGCGAAATTGCGCCAGCCGCTCCATCCAGACCAGGGCGAGTTCGCGCAGGGCAGCCAGTTCCACCGGCTGGGTGTCTGCACAAAACACGGAGATGTACTCACGCACCGCATCTTCTACCAGGTCATTGCCAGGCAGTTCGGTCCTGGGCGGCAAGCCCATCTGCTTGAGAGCGCGGCGCTTGGCCGGGCCGTACTCCAGCCCCTCTTCCACCACCATGGCAGCTGCGGTGGCCGCAATTTCGGCGCTGAGGGTGGAGGTGGTCATGAATAAGGACAAGAAGTGAGCGCCGGGGCGGTCGCTGCACAAGCCGCTCATTGTGCCCAAGTCGGGAACGCCTGCCGGCTCTGGGGGCAAGGGTGTGCAGGTCGGTGTGTAGGCCTGTGCTTTGACATATCAGGCCCTGCCTAGAATGCAGGCCATGCACATACATATATTAGGCATCTGCGGCACCTTCATGGGCGGCCTGGCGGCGCTGGCCCGCGAATCCGGCCACAAAGTCACCGGCTGTGACACCGGCGTCTACCCACCCATGAGCGACCAGCTGCGCGCGCTGGGCATCGAGCTGGTCGAGGGCTATGGCGCCGACCAGATGGCGTTTGCGCCCGATGTGTTCGTGATCGGCAACGTGGTCTCCCGCGCCCGCCTGCCGGACGGCATGCCCAAGTACCCCTTGATGGAGGCGATTCTCGACAGCGGCCTGCCTTACACCAGCGGCCCGCAATGGCTGTCAGGCCACGTGTTGCACCACCCCACCCATCACCCGACCGGGCCGCGCCATGTGCTGGCCGTGGCCGGCACCCACGGCAAGACCACCACCACCGCCATGCTGACCTGGATTCTGGAGTGCGCCGGCATGAAACCGGGCTTCCTGGTCGGTGGCGTGCCGCTCAACTTCGGCGTCTCGGCCCGGCTGGGCGAGGGCAACACCTTTGTGATTGAGGCCGATGAGTACGACACCGCCTTTTTCGACAAACGCAGCAAATTCGTGCACTACCGCCCGCGCACCGCCCTGCTGAACAATCTGGAGTTTGACCACGCCGACATTTTTGATGACCTCGCGGCCATCGAGCGGCAGTTCCATCATCTGGTGCGGACCGTGCCCTCACGCGGCCGGGTGGTGATCAATGCGACCGAGGACAGCCTGCAGCGTGTGCTTGAAAAAGGCTGCTGGAGTGAGCAGACACTCTTCGGCACCCATTCACGCAACCAGACCGGCTTCACCGCACACGGCGAGCCGCACGACTTCCAGGTGCTCAAGGCAGGCGAGCCGGTGGCGCGGGTGCAGTGGACCCTCAGCGGCGTGCATAACCAGCTCAATGCTCTCGCCGCCATGGCTGCAGCCGAGCATGTGGGCGTGAGCCCGGCGGCTGCCGCCGAGGCGCTCGCCAGCTTCCAGAACGTCAAGCGCCGCATGGAAGTACGCGGCGTGGTTCGCAAAAACAGTGATGACGGCAACGGCGAGATCACGGTATATGACGACTTTGCGCACCACCCCACCGCCATCCAGACCACCGTCGACGGCTTGCGCCGCCAGCTCAACAGCAGTGGCCGGCAGGACGACCGCATCCTGGCGATCTTCGAGCCACGCAGCAACACCATGAAGCTGGGCACGATGACCGCGCAGCTGCCCGACAGCCTCGCACAGGCCGACCTGGCTTTCTGCCACAGCGGCGGACTGGACTGGGATGCGCGCGCCGCATTGGCACCGATGGGCGCACGGGCGCAGGTCGCAAGCACGATTGACGAACTGGTCGCGCAGGTTTCAGCGGTGGCAAGGGCGGGCGACCATTTGCTGTGCATGAGCAACGGCGGGTTTGGCGGCATTCACGCCCGGCTGTTGCAGGCGCTGAAGCCCTGACCAGCCGGCGGCCCGGGGGCCAGTGGCCGGCAGGCGTCAGTAGCTGATGCTCAAGCCCGGCACATCCACATGCACCACCGGCTTGCCCAAGGCGGCACTGGCCGCGCGGGCAAACTCCATCGCCCATTTCGGGTCGGAAAATCGGTCCAGGCCTCCAGCCTGAGCCACCACCACGACCTTGTCGGCCGTCAACAGCTTGCCGGTGGGGCGCAGCGGCTCGCATCCCATCTGGGTGAACTGGTCGTCCAGCCACCAGCGTGCCACGTCGTGCGGCATGGGCTGCACTTCGTTGAGGTCGAGCCGCACCGGAGGGCTGCCCTTGAAGGTCACACTGACTTCACTGCGCATGGCGGGCTCCTGAGTTCATGAGCCCCATGGTGAGCCGAGGGGTAAGGAGCAGCAATTCGCGGAAACCCGCAAACCTGCTCCGCCCGGCCGGCGCTCCAGATTACTTCTTCGCGCGCCGGGCCAGCACCGCCTGTGACAGCGCTTCCAGCACATCCAGCGACGGCTCCCAGCCCAGGCAGGCATCGGTGATGCTCTTGCCGTATTCCAAGGCGCTCGCGTCGTCTTTGCCGGGGGTGAACTTTTGTGCCCCCGCGTTGAGGTGGCTTTCCACCATCAGGCCGAACACCTGCTTCGAACCACCCGCCACCTGACCAGCGATATCGCGCGCCACGTCGAGCTGTTTCTCGTGCTGCTTGGAGCTGTTGGCGTGGCTGCAGTCCACCATCAGCGTGGCCGGCAGTTTCGACGCTTCAAGCTCCTTGCAAGCCGCAGTCACACTGGCAGCGTCGTAGTTCGGCGTCTTGCCGCCGCGCAGGATGACATGGCAGTCCTTGTTGCCGTTGGTCTGCACGATGGCGACCTGGCCGTTCTTGTGCACCGACAGGAAGTGGTGGCCGCGCGCGGCCGCCTGAATCGCGTCGGTGGCAATGCGGATGTTGCCGTCGGTGCCGTTCTTGAAGCCGATCGGTGCCGACAGGCCCGAAGCCAGCTCACGATGCACCTGGCTTTCGGTGGTGCGCGCGCCAATCGCACCCCAGGAGATCAGGTCACCGATGTACTGCGGCGAAATCACATCGAGAAACTCGCTGCCGGCGGGCAGACCCATGCGATTGATGTCGATCAGCAACTGGCGCGCAATGCGCAGGCCTTCGTCGATGCGGTAGGTTTCATCGAGGTAGGGGTCGTTGATGAGGCCCTTCCAGCCGACAGTGGTGCGCGGCTTTTCGAAGTACACCCGCATGACGATTTCCAGCGTGCCTTCGTACTTCTTGCGCTGCTCCAGCAGTTTGCGGGCGTATTCCAGCGCCGCATTCGGGTCATGAATGGAGCACGGGCCAATCACCACCAGCAGGCGGTCGTCCTTGCCGGCAATGATCTGGTGGATGGCCTTGCGCGTCTTGCTGATCAGCGATTCGATGGCGGTGCCCCGGATCGGGAAGAAGCGGATGAGGTGTTCGGGAGGGGGAAGCACGGTGATGTCCTTGATGCGTTCGTCGTCGGTCTGGCTGGTCTTCTCGACGTTCGCATACCAGCTGTCGCTGGGGGAGGTGGCTTTGGCATTCATCGCAGGCTTCCTTTTCTGGCGTTTGTTGTGTTCAGTGATGTCGTTGGGTTCGGAGAATTCGCAAATGGAGAAATCGGCAGGGGCAAAAAAAAAACCGCCGGAGCCCGGCGGTTTCTGGAGATTTGCTGCGTGACTTCAGGGTTACGCAAAGATCTCTCTACCGCCGGTGGCGCTTGAGAACCAAAAGTAACCAAAATAAAACTTCGCAGCTGTCATGGTTCGAAATGTAGCACAGGTCTTTGACAGAGCCGTCAAGAGGACGGTCAGGCGGTTCCGCCGACCGTGAGACCATCAATGCGCAGGGTCGGCTGACCGACGCCCACCGGCACGCTCTGGCCTTCCTTGCCGCAGGTGCCCACACCGCTGTCGAGCTGCATGTCGTTGCCCATCATCGTGACCCGCGTCAGCGCGTCGGGGCCGTTACCCACGATGGTGGCGCCTTTCACGGGGTAAAGAATCTTGCCGTTCTCGACCCAGAAGGCCTCACTGGCCGAAAACACGAACTTTCCGGAGGTGATGTCAACCTGCCCGCCGCCAAAGTTGGTGGCGTACAGGCCCTTCTTGATGCTGGCGACGATTTCCTCGGGCTGCTTGTCGCCATCCAGCATGTAGGTGTTGGTCATGCGCGGCATCGGCACATGGGCGTAGCTCTCGCGGCGACCATTGCCGGTGGGCTTGACCTTCATCAGTCGGGCATTCAGCGAATCCTGGATATAACCCTTCAGGATGCCGTCCTCGATCAGCACATTGCGCTGGCTGGCATGGCCCTCGTCGTCGACATTGAGCGAGCCACGGCGGTCGGCGATGGTGCCGTCATCCAGAACCGTGACGCCCTTCGCTGCCACACGCTGGCCGATTTTTCCGGAGAAGGCGCTCGAGCCCTTGCGGTTGAAGTCGCCTTCCAGCCCGTGACCAATGGCCTCATGCAACAAGATGCCGGGCCAGCCGGAGCCGAGCACCACCGTCATTTCGCCGGCGGGCGCCGGGCGCGCTTCGAGGTTGGTCAGCGCGGCCTTCACCGCGTCGTTGACGTATTCGGCGATCTGCGCATCATCGAAATAAGCTAGGCCGAAACGACCACCGCCGCCGCCGGAGCCGACTTCGCGCCGGCCCTTCTGCTCGGCAATCACCGTGACGCTCAGGCGCACCAGCGGGCGCACATCGGCCGCCAGCGTACCGTCGGCGCGCGCCACCATCACCACGTCGTATTCACTGGCCAGGCCCGCCATCACCTGCACGATGCGCGGGTCTTTGGCCTTGGCAAACTTTTCCACTTTCTCCAGCAACTTGACCTTGGCGGTGCTGTCCAGCGTGGCAATCGGGTCCAGGTCCTGGTAGAGCGAGCGGCTGCTGGCGATTTTCTGCGCTGGCGTCTTGACGCGACCAGCCCGACCCACTGCCGAGATGCTGCGCACCGTGCGGGCTGCGTCGAGCAGTGAGGCTTCAGAAATATCGTCGGAATAGGCGAACGCGGTTTTCTCGCCGCTGACGGCACGCACACCCACGCCTTGGTCGATGCTGAAAGAGCCCGTTTTCACGATGCCCTCTTCCAGACTCCAGCCTTCGCTGCGGGTGTACTGGAAGTAGAGGTCGGCGTCGTCGACGCCGTAGGACGTGATTTCGCCCAACGCGCGGCGCAGATGCGATTCGGTCAGACCAAACGGCGCCAGCAGCAGTTTCTGCGCGATCTCCAGCCGCCCCGCAGTGGACTGCGTCGTGGGGCGCACCGTCGAGGAGGTCGTCGAGGCGTTGGTGGCAGAGGCCGCGGAGGAACGAAGTGAGGTCATCCAGCCATTGTAGGCAGTCTGCCCCCGGAGCGCAGACCGCGCGGGACTGACCCTGCCTGTCAGGCAACCATCAACCTGCCTCGACCGTAGAGGCCCCCGGCGCGTTGGTTTTGCAGGACTCAATGCCGTTGTCACGCGCCGAGGTACTGGAGTACATCTCGCTCATGCCAATCACCTGACCGTTGGCCGCTTTCAGGGTGAAGTAGGGCGAGCCATCCTTGCCCACCAAGCGTTCGTAGCGGCTGTCGTCTGCGGCGTTTTTCTTCACCGACTCGATGCCGTTGGTCGCGCTGGCCTTGGTTTCATACATCTCGCTGCCCAGAATCTTCTGTCCGTTGCCGGCCAGCAGCGAGAAAAAGTACTTGTCGTTCTTGGACTTCTTGAGTTCAAACTTGCCTGCCATGGATGCTCCTCGGAGGTGATTGCCGATTGGGGTCGTTGGCGAAACAGCCAACATCAGCCTTTGTACGCGCTGGCAGCCAGAGGCGCAGCAGAAAAACCGTAACAAATGGCGACACGGGGCGCTCGGCGGCCCCGGCGAGCGCTCAGGAACGGCCGCCGAGCAGCTTGAACAGCGCCGCGTCGTCCTCCTCGGCCCATCCGGCCGCATGCGCCTGAGCAAAGGCCGCACTGGCCGGGCCACCCAACAGACTGGCAAAACCGGCTGAACGCGCCATCTCCATGGCAAGGCGCGTGTCTTTCTCCAGCAGCGTGACATGGGCGCGGGGGGCGTAATCGCCAGCCAAGGCGCGCCGCATGCGGTCGATGCCGATCCAGCTCTGCCCGCTGGACTGCTCGATCACATCCAGCGTTTTGGCCAGATCCAGCCCGATGCGCTGGGCCAGCGCCATGGCCTCGGCCGCACCGACCAGATTGATGCCAGCCAGCAGATTGTTGACCAGCTTGGTGCGCGCGCCATCGCCCGGCTTTTCGCTGATGTGGAATACCCTGGAGGACAGCGCCTTGAGCAACTCGCCCGCCGCCGTCACCACCGCCTGCGGCCCGGCCACCATCAGGCTCATGCTGCCGTCGCGCGCGCGGGCAGGGCCGCCCGACATCGGGGCATCGAGCGTGTGCACGCCCTGCTCTGCCAGACGCGCGGCGAAGGCCTCAACATCTTCGGGCGCCAAGGTCGGGCAAAGCAATACCGTGTGGCCCGGTTGCAGCCGCTGGGCCAGACCCCGCGGGCCAAACAGCACCTCGCCAGTCTGCGGTGCATCGACCACGCAGACGATGTGCACCGACGCATTCACAGCCGCTTGAGCAGGCGATTCGAGGACTTCTGCGCCGAGCAACTGCAGCGCTTCAACCTTGGCGAAATCAATATCGCAGACATCCACCGCCCATCCGCGCGCCAGCAGATTGGCGGCCATGCCGCCGCCCATGTTGCCCACGCCGATGACGCTGACGCGGTTCATGATTGAACCAGGCGCTTGGTCTTGGCAACAGACATCAACATGCCGATGGCCACGCCAAGCGTCACCATGGCCGTGCCGCCGTAGCTGATGAAGGGCAAGGGCACGCCCACCACCGGCAGGATGCCGCTGACCATGCCCATGTTCACAAAGGCATAGGTGAAGAAAATCATCGTCAACGCCCCCGCCAGCAGCCGCGCAAACAGCGTGGATGCCTCCAGCGCAATCGCCAGTCCGCGCAGGATCAGGAAGATGAAACCGGCAATCAGCAACAGGTTGCCAATCAGGCCAAACTCTTCGGAGTAGGCGGCAAAAATGAAGTCGGTGGTGCGCTCGGGAATGAATTCCAGATGGGTCTGCGTGCCGGCCATGAACCCCTTGCCCACCAGACCACCGGAGCCGATGGCGATCATGCCCTGGATGATGTGAAAGCCCTTGCCCAGCGGGTCGCGGGTGGGATCCAGCAGCGTGCAGATGCGTTGCTGCTGGTAGTCATGCAGCACCGCCCATCGCACGCCGTCGGCACACAGCTGCGGTTCGTTCCAGATCAGAAGAATGGCACCCACCACGCTGATCAGCACCGGTGGCACGATCAGCTTCCAGCTCAGACCTGCGAAGAAAATCACCGCCAGACCAGCCGCCATCACCAGCAGCGAGGTGCCCAGATCGGGCTGCTTCATGATGAGCCCAACCGGAATGGCCAGCAACAACCCGGCCGCCACGAAATCGAAGGGGCGCAGCTGGCCCTCGCGCTTCTGGAACCACCAGGCCAGCATCAGCGGCAGGGCAATCTTCATCAATTCGCTGGGCTGGATGACCACGCCCACATTCAGCCAGCGGCGTGCGCCTTTCTTGGTGAGCCCGAAAATGGCCACGGCAATCAGCAGCGCCACGCCGATGGTGTACAGCGGCACGGCAAATGTCATGAGTCGCTGCGGCGGCACCTGCGCCACCACGAACATGATGGCGCCGGCAATCAGCATGTTGCGGCCGTGGTCCATGAAACGCGTCCCGTGGTCGTACCCGGACGAATACATGATCAGCAGACCCGCGCAGGCCAGCAAAAAGACGGCGAAAGCCAGCGGGCCATCAAAGCCCTGCAGCAGCGGCAAGGTACGCTGGTAAAGCGAGGGTTTTTCAAAAGCGGCGGCCATGGGTGGATTATCCGACAGCGGGGCGCTCTTGCCGCCTGAAAACCACCTTCATTTAGCATGGCGGCATGCGCACCACCCACCTGCTTTACCTGCACGGCTTTCGCTCCTCGCCCCAGTCGGCCAAGGCGCGCAAGATGGCCGAGGTGATGCGGACGCGATTTCCGGCGGTGCACTGGTGGTGCCCGCAATTGCCGCCCTCCCCCGGCGAGGCCATGCAACAGATCATGGCCGGCGTTGCCGGGTGGCAGGCCAGCGGAGCACTGACGGACGGCTTGGCAGTGATCGGCTCCTCCCTCGGTGGGTTTTACGCCACCGCAGTCGCCGAACGCACCGGCTGCAAGGCCGTGCTGCTGAACCCGGCCGTCGAACCGGCACGCGATCTGGCCCGCTACATCGGCGAGCAGACCAGCTGGCACGACCCCGGCGAGCGCTTTTTCTTCGAGCCCCGCTACGTCGATGAACTCAAGGCCCTGCACGCCGGGCCACTGAGGGCGCCGCAAAACTACCTCGCCGTGATCGCCAAGGGCGACGAGGTGCTGGACTGGCGCGAGATGACGGCCCGCTACGCTGGGGCAAAGCTCCGCCTGCTGGAAGGTGGCGACCACGCCCTGAGCGACTTTGACGACCACCTACCGGCGATTCTGGCGTTTCTGGGCCTGGACTGAAGGGCGGGGCCGGGTTGCCCCGCCACCCGGCTGTTTACACTAGCCTCAAGTCACCACAGACCCTCAAGGGATCCCGTTTTGTTTGTATTGTTTGAAGAGACCGGCAAGTTTTTGGCCGGCCGTATCCTGTCCGAGAGCGACGCGTCGCTGCAGGTCGAGCTCGACTCCGGCAAGCGCGTCAAGGTCAAAGGCGCCAACGCGCTGCTGAAATTTGAAAAGCCATCCCCCGCCGAACTGGTGGCTGCAGGGCTCAAGCTGAGCGAAGACATCGAACTCGACCTCGCGTGGGAATTCGCCAGCGAAGACGAATTCGGTTTTGCCGATCTGGCGCGCGACTATTTCAGCTCTGATGCCAGCCAGCCGGCCAGCGTGCAGCAGCAGGCCGCTGCTCTCTTTCGCCTGTATGACGCGCCGCATTACTTCCGCCGGGCCGGCAAAGGGCGCTTCAAAAAGGCCCCAGCCGAAATCCTGCAACAGGCACTGGCCGCCATTGAAAAGAAAAAGGCTGTCGCCGCGCAGATCACCGCCTGGGCGGACGAGCTGGGTACCGGGCAATGCCCCACGCCGATTCGCGACCAGCTTTACAAAATCCTGTTCAAGCCGGACAAGAACAGCGCCGAATACAAGGCGGTGGTCGAGGCCTCGCGCGCCACGCACATGGCGCCGCTGGAGCTGCTGAAAAAGGCCGGGGCCATCAACTCGCCCTACCAGTTCCACTGGAAGCGCTTCCTGTTCGAGAATTTCCCGAAGGGCACCGCGTTTCCGGCCGTGCAGGCCCCGGCCATCAAGGACGAACTGCCGCTGGCCGAGGTGCGCGCCTTCTCCATTGACGACTCCGCCACCACCGAGATCGACGACGCGCTGTCTGTCACCGGCCTGGGCAGCGGCACCATCACGCTGGGCATTCACATTGCAGCTCCCGGCCTCGCCGTGCTGCCGGGCAGCCCGGTGGACCAGCTGGGCCGCGCACGCCTGTCCACCGTGTACATGCCAGGCTACAAGCTCACCATGCTGCCCGATGACGTGGTGCAGGCCTACACGCTCCAGGAAGGCCGCAACTGCCCGGCCGTGTCGCTGTACGTCATGCTCGACGAAGCCACGCTGGACATCCGCGCCAGCGAAACCCGGCTGGAGCAGGTGCCCATCGTCAGCAACCTGCGCCACGATGTGCTTGACAGCACTTTCACCGAAGCCTTTTTTGAGGCCGCGCAGAACAATCCGCCAGGCGACGTCGCATGGGGCACGGAGCTGAGCTTTCTGCACCGCCTGGCGAAGCACCTAAAGGCACAGCGCGAAGTGGTGCGCGGCAAGCCGGAGAACTTCAACAGGCCCGACTACAACTTCCGCCTTGACAACCCTGCTGGCGTGGAGCCGCAGGGCGAGGAGAAAGTCAGTATCAGCACCCGCCAGCGCGGCGCGCCGCTTGATCTGATCGTGGCCGAGGCGATGATTCTGGCCAACAGCACCTGGGGCCAGTGGATGGCCGAACACGGCGTGCCGGGCATTTACCGCAGCCAGGCCAGTCTGGCGCCCGGCGTCAAGGTGCGCATGGGCACCAAGGCGCTTCCGCATGCCGGCATCGGCGTGAAAAGCTATTCATGGGCCACTTCGCCCTTGCGCCGCTACACCGATCTGGTCAACCAGTGGCAGATCATTGCCTGCACGCGCCACGGCCGCACCGCAGCGCTGGCTGCGCCCTTCAAGCCGAAAGACGCCGAGCTGTTTTCCATCATCTCCGGTTTTGACGCCGCCTACAGCGCCTACAACGGATTCCAGGCTGGCATCGAGCGGTACTGGACGCTGAAGTACCTGACGCAAAACAGCATCTCGGAAATCACAGCCACCGCCTTCAAGGACAACCTGGTGCGCGCCGACGATCTGCCGCTGGTGCTGCCGGTGATGGGCGGCCAGGGCCTGCCGCGCGGTGCACGGGTGCGCGTCAAGCTGGGGGCCATCGATGAAATCACCCTCGATGTCTCGGGCAGCATCATCGAACGCCTTGACGCGCCGCTGGACGAATCGCCCGACCCGCTCGGCGAGGAAGACGGTGAGTCGGAGATGGCCGCCGGCCCGATTTCGATTGCCGTGGATGTCAACGAGCCCGCTGCGGAAACAGCCGCAGCCGCCTCGGCACCTTGAGCCTGTGGTGTGGGGTGTGGCGTGGCCGCTGCACGGGTAAGAACCGGGGCGAACACGGCCGATAAAGCCCGATAATCCGGGTCTGTGAAGTCACTCAGCACCCTGCACATTGCCCTGGGCGTCTCCATCGCGGTTCATGCGGTGCTGTTGACCGTCCGCTTTGTCGACCCGGAGCGCTTCAACCGGGTCTTCCAGGACACACCGCTGGAAGTGATTCTGGTGAACGCGAAGTCCAACACCCGGCCTGATACCGCCAAGGCAATTGCCCAGGCGTCGCTGGCCGGTGGCGGCGACGCAGAAAAAGGCCGCGCCACCTCACCCCTGCCACCGTCCGCGCTGACGTCGCTGGGCGACGCCAATGAAGACGCCCAGCGCAAGGTCGAGTCGCTGCAGGAGCAGCAGATGCAGCTGCTGGCGCAGGTCAAGAAAGCCTTGGCCACCATGCCACCGCCCGACATGCGGCTGCCCGCTGACAACCCGGCGCGGGTGGAGCAGGAAGAAAAGCGCAGGCAGCTGGTCAAGATCCTCGCCGAGATTGAAAAGCGCATCAACGAAGAAAACGCCAGACCGAAGAAGCGCTACATCAGCCCCGCAACACGCGAGGAGGTCTACGCCATCTATTACGACGAGCTGCGCCGCAAGATCGAAGACCGGGGGACGACCAATTTTCCCGAGCAGGCAGGCAAGAAGCTCTACGGCGAGCTGACCATGGTGCTGACCGTCAATTTCGACGGCAAGGTGCTCGACACCGAGGTGGTGCAGACCTCTGGCAGCCTCACGCTGGATCGCCGGGCGCAGACGATTGTGCGCAGCAGCGGCCCCTTTGGCGCGTTCAGCGATGCCATGCGGCGCAAGGCCGACCAGATTGTGGTGGTCTCCACATTCAAGTTCACCCGGGACGACACGCTGGAGACCCGGCTCACCGGTCAGTGAGATCGTCACCCCGTCGTCATCACCGTTCCCTTCTTTCGCCCTCCCTCACTCGCACTTCATGGACCAGTACTACGTTCTCGGCAACCCGGTGGCGCACAGCAAGTCGCCACAGATTCACGCCCGCTTCGCCGAGCTGACCGGACAAAGCCTGCGCTACGACCGCCTGCTGGTGCCTGTCGACACTTTTGCTGCCACGCTGGCAGAGCTGGTGGCACTTGGCACGCGCGGCTGCAACGTTACCGTGCCCTTCAAGTTCGAGGCTTTTGAAGCCGCCACCTCGCGCAGCGAACGCGCCCAGCTCGCCGAGGCCGCCAATACCCTGGTGATCCAGGGCCAATCGATTCACGCCGACAACACCGATGGCGCCGGGCTGGTCAACGACATCCAGCAGAACGCGGGCGTGTCGCTGAAGGGCCGCGACGTGCTGCTGATCGGCGCTGGCGGCGCCGCAGCGGGCGTGCTGGCGCCCTTGCTGCACGCGGCACCCCGCCGCCTCGTGCTGGCCAACCGCACGCACGCCAAGGCCGAGGCCATGGTGCAGCGCCACCGCGATCACGCCTCGCTGCAGGGCCTTTGGGCGACGACCGAGTTGCTGGCCTCCAGCCTGTCCGACATCGCCGGCCCATTTGACGTGGTCATCAACGCCAGCGCCAGCAGCCTGGCCGGTGGCGATGTGCCGGTGGCGGCCAGCGTGCTCAAGCCTGGCGCGCTCGCCTACGACATGATGTACGGCCCCGCTTCGGCCGGCTTCATGACCTGGGCTCGCGAGCACAGTGCCACGCCGCGCGACGGGCTCGGCATGCTGGTGGAGCAGGCGGCAGAGGCCTTTGCGCTGTGGCGCAACGTCCGGCCCCCTGCTGCTCAGGTGCTGGCCGAGATGCGGCTAGCAGGATGAAGGGCGTCCAATGAAAGCGCTGCTCAGGCTCATCGTGCTGATGGTGCTGGCAGGCCTCGCGCTGCAGCTTTATTTTGTGGGCCGCATCGCGATGATGGCGGTAATGGCGCCTGAATCCACTGCCTTCCAGCGCTCCGAGGTGTACCGGGTGGCAAGCAGCACCGGCACGCTGAAATGGCGTCAGCAATGGGTGCCCTACGATGCTCTTTCGGACAATCTCAAGCGCGCGGTCATCGCCTCCGAAGACGCCAGCTTTGCCGAGCACGACGGCGTGGACATCGTGGCCCTGGAAAAAGCGTGGGACAAAAACGCCAAGGCCGAACAGCTCGCCGAAAAACGCGCCGCGCAGTCCACCAGCAAGCTCGCGCCCAACAAGCCGGCCGCCGCAGCGCCCAAGCCCGCGAAGATCGTCGGTGGCTCCACCATCACGCAGCAGCTGGCCAAAAACCTGTTTCTTTCCGGCGAACGAACCCTGCTGCGCAAAGGCCAGGAGCTGGTGCTGACGCTGATGCTGGAGGCCCTGCTCAGCAAACAGCGGATTCTGGAGATTTACCTCAACAGCGTGGAGTGGGGCGAAGGCGTGTTCGGGGCTGAAGCTGCGGCTCAGCATTACTACCGCAAGCCGGCTGCACGGCTCAGCCCTTATGAAGCTGCCCGCCTGGCGGTGATGCTGCCGCGGCCGAGATACTTCGAGACCCGGCCTGGCTCCGGCTACCTGGCCTCGCGTGCCGGCACCATCACCGCCCGCATGGGCGGCGTTGAGCTGCCCTGAGCAGACACCGAACGGGCTCCATGCGCAGCGACATCTCCCCCTTTCTGGCCCGCGTCTTCGGCCTGTTGTTGCTGGGTTTTGTGCGCCTGCTCACCGGCGCGCAGGCACGCTGGCAAGGCTGCCCACCCAAGGCCGAGCAGCGCATCTACTTTGCCAACCACCAGAGCCATGCCGATCTGGTGCTGATGTGGGCGGCGCTGCCTGAAGAGTTGCGCAGCATCACCCGGCCGATTGCCGCCAAGGACTACTGGACGAAGACACCACTCAAGCAGTGGATCACCCGCGCCGTGTTCAACGCCATTTACGTGGACCGCACCAAGACCACCGATCAGGACCCGCTGGAGCCCCTCATCGAGGCACTGAACCAGGGCGACTCCATCATCCTGTTCCCCGAAGGCACGCGCGGCAACCAGGAGGAGCCGCAGGCCTTCAAGTCGGGCCTCTACAACCTGGCGCAGAAGTTTCCGCAGGTGGTGTTGGTGCCGGCGTGGATCAACAACGTGCAGCGCGTGATGCCCAAGGGCGAAGTGGTGCCGGTGCCCATCCTGTGCTCGGTGACCTTCGGCGCGCCGATCGCGCTGGGCGCGGGTGAGGACCGCAGCACCTTCCTGGCCCGCGCCCGGCAGGCGGTGATGGACTTGCGCGAATCATGAGCACCTTCTCATGAACACCTTTCTGCGTAACCTGTCGCCCAGCCATCAGGTGGGTTTGCTGTTCGTGCTGTTATTCGGCATCCTGACGCTGGTCACGGTGGCGGTCTTCATCCTGTCGCTGAAAGACCGCCACGAAGACGACCTGCACACCCAGAAGCTCAAGGACTTCAACAGCCTGCTCCGCACCTCCTGGCTGATGTCCACCGTGTTCTGGATCGGCTGGACGCTGGGCGAGACCATGGCCACCGTGTTGTTTGGTCTGGTGGCGTTTCTAGCGCTGCGCGAATTCATCACGCTCTCGCCCACGCGGCAGGGCGACCACCGCAGCCTGGTACTGGCTTTCTTCGTGGTGCTGCCAATGCAGTTTGCGTTGGTGATCACCCGGCACTTTGATCTGGTGACCGTGTTCATCCCGGTCTACGTGTTTTTGGCGATTCCAGTGGTGAGCGCGCTGGCCGATGACCCGCACCGCTTTCTCGAACGCAACGCCAAACTGCAGTGGGGCATCATGGTCTGCGTTTACGGCATGAGCCATGTGCCCGCCTTGCTGCTGCTGAAGTTTCCCAACTACGCGGGCAAGAATGCCTTTCTGGTGTTCTTCCTCGTTTTCGTGGTGCAGACCTGCATGGTCGTGCAGCATCTGGTGAGCCAGCGCCTGCGTCGCCCACCGCGCGCACCCAACGTCAGCAAGAGCTTCAACTGGACGAGCTGGCTGATCGCCGTGATCGCGGCGAGCTTCCTCGGTGGATTGATGGCGGGCCTGACGCCCTTCAAGCCCGCGCAGGCGGTGGCCATGGCCCTGATCGCCTGTGTGGCGGGCTCGCTCGGGCATCTGGTGATGAAGGCGCTCAAGCGCGACCGCGGCATCACCAACTGGGGCAGTGAAGGAAAATCCGTCACAGGCGCCAGTGGCCTGCTCGACCGGGTCGATGCGCTGTGTTTTGCGGCTCCGGTGTTCTTCCATTCGGTCCGCTGGTACTTCGGCCTCTAGTTGCAAGGCGATGAACATGCGCATTCTTGGCATTGATCCGGGCCTGCAGATCGCCGGTTTCGGCGTGATCGATGTGGATGGCCACGCGCTCAGCTACGTCGCCAGCGGCACCATCAAGACAGGCCATCTCGAAACCGGCAACCTGCCAGGTCGGCTGAAGGTGCTGTACGACGGTGTGCGGGAAGTGGTGGCACGCTACCAGCCCGACCAAACCTCCATCGAGATCGTGTTTGTCAACGTCAACCCGCAGGCCACGCTGCTGCTGGGCCAGGCCCGCGGCGCCTGCATCACGGCGCTGGTCTCGTGCGATCTGCCAGTGACGGAATACTCCGCACTGCAGATGAAAAAGGCCGTGGCAGGTTACGGCAAAGCGGGCAAGCCTGAGGTGCAGCAGATGGTGATGCGCCTCTTGAAGTTACCCGCACTGCCCGGCAAGGACGCCGCCGATGCGCTGGGGCTGGCCATCACCCATGCGCATGTGGGCGCTGCCACGGCACGACTGGTCAAGGCCGGAAGCCTGGGCAGCACGACGCACGGGAATTACAAGGACGGGCGCAGCCGCTAGGCGCGCGGCTCGAATCAGGCGATGCGCTCGAGAATCAGCACGCCGAAAAAACCGAAGGCCGCAATCAGCGTCCATTTGAGGATGATCAGCCCCCATCGCTTGAAGCGGGCTTGCCCGGTGCCGGCGTAGAACATGAACGACACCACGGCAGCCAACAGCAGCAGCAAGATGAGCCAGCGGAACAGCAGCATGAAGATCGCCCGCCCGCTTACCAGGCACGCGCCAGCGTGGCAAAGCCCTGCGGGGCCTTCTTCTCGTCTTCAAAGGTGACGACTTCCCAGGCGTCCTGATGCGCCAGCAGCTCGCGCAGCAGCTTGTTGTTCATCGCATGGCCGGAGCGGAAGGCGCTGTAGGCGGCCAGCAGCGGCTTGCCCAGCAGATACAAATCGCCCATGGCGTCGAGTATCTTGTGCTTCACGAACTCGTCGTTGTAGCGCAGGCCTTCGCTGTTGAGTACCTTGTAGTCGTCCATCACGATGGCGTTGTCCAGACCACCACCCAGTGCAAGCCCGTTGGCGCGCATCATTTCCACGTCCTTGGTGAAGCCAAAGGTGCGGGCCCGTGCGATGTCGCGGGTGTAGGCGCCTGAGCCCATATCGAACTCCACACGCTGGCCGGTCGAATCCACCGCAGGGTGGTCAAAGTCGATCTCGAAGCTGAGCTTGTAGCCGTCGTAGGGCGCCAGGCGCGCCCACTTCACGTTGGCGCCCTCGCCGTCACGCACTTCTACCGGCTTGATGACCCGAATGAAACGCTTGGGTGCCGCCTGCAAGGCAATGCCTGCCGACTGCAGCAGGAACACGAACGAAGCCGCAGAGCCATCCAGAATCGGCACCTCTTCGGCGGTGATGTCCACATACAGGTTGTCGATGCCCAAACCGGCACAGGCCGACATCAGGTGCTCTACGGTGTGCACCTTGGCATCGCCATTGGAAATGGTTGAGGCCAGCCGCGTATCGGTCACAGAGAGGGCTGAAATCAGAATGTCCACCGGCTGCGGCAGATCCACCCGCCGGAACACAATGCCCGTGTCAGGCGCCGCCGGCCGCAAGGTGAGCTCCACCCGCTGACCACTGTGCAGGCCCACGCCCACAGCTTTGGTCAGTGACTTGAGGGTTCTTTGAGCGAGCATGATGCTATTTTAAGTGGTGGGTATCCCTCCCACAGGCAGGGATACCAATGGCGCGAATAGTCAGCCCGTATGAGCGAGCGTCGATTACCAAACCGGCGATTGATGGGATGGAAAGCGTAGCGAGCGGCCCTAGCTTGCGTTGAGAAGCGCAGCCGTACACAGGTACGGCGAGCATCACAAACGCAAGATCGGGTCGCGCAGTAGCTTTACACCCATCAATCAGCTTGTTTGCGGAGGAAGGCGGGAATCTCGAAATCGTCCATGCCCCCCGAAGACAACGCATCCACCTTCGCAGCCGCCTGCGTCCGGTTGGTCCGCCACACGCTCGGTGTGGACATGTTGCCGTAGTCAGGCTGGGCCGATCCCATGCCGACCGACTGACCCCCAGCATTGCCTGCGGTGGTGCTGAGTGTCGGCACGTTGAAAGGCACGTTGTCGGTACCGGTGCGCAGCACCTGCAGCGGCGGCGCGTGGCGGCGGGTGCCCTGGCGGCTCAGGCCAGTCGCGACCACGGTCACGCGGATGTTGTCACCCAGTTCGTCGTCGTAGGCGGTGCCGTAGATGACATGCGCATCAGGCGAAGCGTAAGCGCGGATGGTGTTCATCGCCAGCTTGGATTCGCTCAGCTTGAGCGAGCCCTTGGCTGCAGTGATCAGCACCAGTACGCCCTTCGCGCCTGAGAGGTCAATGCCTTCCAGCAGCGGGCAGGCCACGGCCTGTTCAGCAGCGATGCGGGCACGGTCTGGCCCTGCAGCCACAGCGGTGCCCATCATGGCCTTGCCAGGTTCACCCATCACGGTGCGCACGTCTTCAAAGTCGACGTTCACATGGCCAGGCACATTGATGATCTCGGCAATGCCGCCCACGGCGTTCTTCAGCACGTCGTTGGCGTGCGCGAAGGCCTCGTCCTGCGTGACGTCGTCACCCAGCACTTCGAGCAGCTTCTCGTTGAGCACCACGATCAGCGAATCGACATTGGCTTCGAGCTCTGCCAGCCCGAGATCCGCATTGGTCATGCGACGACCGCCTTCAAACTCGAAGGGCTTGGTCACCACGCCCACGGTGAGGATGCCCATTTCCTTGGCGATGCGGGCAATCACCGGCGCTGCGCCGGTGCCAGTGCCGCCCCCCATGCCGGCGGTGATGAACAGCATGTGCGCGCCGTCAATCGCCGTGCGGATGTCATCCACTGCCAGTTCCGCAGCTTCGCGGCCCTTGTCGGGCTTGCTGCCGGCACCGAGGCCGCTGCCGCCGAGCTGGATGGTCTTGTGCGCGTTGCCACGGCTCAGGGCCTGTGCGTCGGTGTTGGCGCAGATGAATTCCACGCCCTGCACGCCGCACGCGATCATGTGACCGACCGCATTGCCGCCGCCGCCGCCCACGCCGATCACTTTGATCTGTGTGCCTTGGTTGAATTCTTCGATTTCGATCATTTCGATGCTCATTGGGAGCCTCCAGTTCTTGAATTGCAGTTGCCAGAAAGTTGTTGATGGTTCTTGTTGTCGATGCAGCGCTCACGCAGGGGGATCAGCGCCTCCCGAATGGATACAACGCGAGTGCCGGCTCATGAAGACAGAAAATTGGATCATCAGAAATTCCCCACAAACCAGTCTTTGACGCGACCGAAAGCGTTGTGAACACTGCCTGCTTTTTGTGCGACCTTGTAGCCGCGCATGCGTGCCGTGCGAGCCTCTTCCAGCAGACCCATCACGGTGGCAGCACGGGCCTGCGCCACCATGTCTGACAGCGCACTCGAGTAGCGCGGAATGCCGCGCCGTACCGGCTTGAGAAAAATGTCTTCGCCCAGCTCGACCATGCCGGGCATCACCGCACTGCCACCGGTGATGACGATGCCGGATGACAGCACCTCTTCGTAACCGGACTCGCGGATCACCTGCTGCACCAGAGAGAAAATTTCTTCGATGCGCGGCTCGATCACACCAGCCAGCGCCTGCCGGCTCAGCATGCGCGGGCCGCGGTCGCCGAGGCCCGGCACTTCGACCTGCGTTTCCGGGTCGGCCAGCAGCTGCTTGGCACAGCCGCTTTCGACCTTGATGTCTTCAGCATCCTTGGTGGGTGTACGCAGCGCCATCGCGATGTCGCTGGTGATCAGGTCACCGGCAATCGGAATGACGGCGGTGTGGCGAATGGCGCCACCGGTGAAGATGGCGACGTCGGTGGTGCCGGCACCGATGTCCACCATCGCCACGCCCAGTTCCTGCTCGTCCTGCGTCAGCACGGCGAGGCTGGAGGCCAGCGGGTTGAGCATCAGCTGGTCCACCTCCAGGCCGCAGCGGCGCACGCACTTGATGATGTTCTCGGCGGCGCTCTGCGCGCCGGTGACGATGTGCACCTTGGCTTCCAGGCGAATGCCGCTCATGCCAATCGGCTCGCGCACATCCTGCCCGTCGATCACAAATTCCTGTGGCTCCACCAGCAACAGACGCTGGTCGGTCGAGATGTTGATGGCCTTGGCGGTTTCAATCACACGCGCCACATCGGCCTGCGTGACTTCCTTGTCCTTGACTGCCACCATGCCGCTGGAGTTGATGCCGCGGATATGGCTGCCGGTGATGCCGGTGTAGACCCGTGCAATCTTGCAGTCGGCCATCAGCTCGGCCTCTTTCAGCGCCTGCTGGATGCTCTGCACAGTGGCATCGATGTTCACGACCACGCCACGTTTCAGTCCATTGCTGGCAGCGATGCCCAAGCCGGCCAGCTTCAGTTCGCCACCGGGCAATACCTCCGCCACCACAGCCATCACCTTGCTGGTGCCGATGTCCAGTCCGACCACGAGGTCTTTGTATTCTTTGGCCATATGTTTACCTTTTCTTCTGTCCGTCTTCTTTTTCACCCGCGACCAGCGTGGTCACCCCTCTGAGCTTGATCGCGTATCCGTTGCTGTAGCGCAGGTCTGCCGATTCGAGGTCTCGCCCGTACTTGGCCGACGCCTGGGTCAGCGTGTCGAGGAAACGGCGCACGCGCGCCTGTACTTCCGCCACCGAGCCATGACCTATTTCGATCACGGCGCCGTTGTCCAGACGGGCCCGCCAGCTGCCCTGACTGGTGAGGTGGAGCTGCTCCAGCACCGTGTCGAACTCATCGAACATCGGTGCCAGCACCTGATGGAGCTGCAACACCAGCGCAGCTTGGCCCTCGGGGCCGCTGAGCAGGGGCAGCGACTCGGCTTCTACATCGCCCGGGTTGGCCTCAAACACCTCGCCAAAACTATTGACGAGACGGGCGTCGCCCTCAGTTCCCCAATAGGCCATCGCCTGATGCTCCTGCAGCTGCACGCGTAGCCGGTTGGGAAACTCACGCTGCACGCGGGCGCTGCGCACCCAGGGCACCGCCTCGAAGGCGGCCCGCGTCCGGCTCAGGTCCACGGTGAAAAAGTTACCGGCCAGCCGCGGCGCGACATTGGCGCGCAGCGTGACGGCGTTGTTGTGCGCGACGTCGCCGATCACGTGGATGGCCGTCAGGTTGAACAGCGGTTGACGCATAAGCCACGACCCTGCCAGACCGAGCAGCATGGCGGCAAACGTCAAGCCCAGCGCACCCGAGAGGGTGTTCATGAGCTTGATATCCACCGGCACAGGCATCGGCTTGGACAAGGGCATGGTGCGCGTCACGGTGTGGCACCTCCGGGCGCGGGGTGGTCCAACGTGGCGGTCTTGAGAACTTCGAGGCACAGGTCCTCATACGACATGCCGGAAGCGCGTGCTGACATCGGCACCAGCGAGTGACCCGTCATGCCAGGCGAGGTGTTGATTTCCAGCATATAGGGCTTGCGCGTGGCGCGGTCAATCATCACGTCGGCACGGGCCCAGCCGCGGCAATTGAGCGTGCGGAAGGCCTGTAGCACCATGGCCTGGATGACGGCTTCTTCGCCGTCGGGCAGACCGCAGGGCACCAGGTACTGCGTGGTGTCGGTGAAGTACTTGTTCTGGTAGTCGTAGTTGCCGTCAGGCGCAACGATGCGGATGACGGGCAGCGCCCGCGCGCCGTCGCCAGTCCCCAGCACCGGGCAGGTCACCTCGTCGCCGCTGATGAACTGCTCGCACAGGATGTCGGCATCCAACTGGGCGGCTTGCGCCACGGCAGCAGCCATCTGCGAACGGTCTGTCACCTTGGTCAGACCAATCGAAGAGCCTTCACGGGCCGGCTTCACGATCAGCGGCAGGCCCAGGGTGTCGGGCACAGCCAGCACATCGGCCGCGCTGTAAGCGCCCTTGCGCAGCAGCGCATAGCGCGGCGTCGGAATATTTTCAGAGATCAATACCCGCTTGGTCATGACCTTGTCGATGGCCATGCTCGAAGCCATCACACCGGAGCCGGTGTAGGGAATGCCCAGCAGTTCCAGCGCGCCCTGTACCGTGCCGTCTTCACCGAAGCGGCCATGCAGGGTGATGAAGCAGCGGTCAAAGTCCTCTTTCTTCAGCTCGCTCAAGTCCCGCTCTGCCGGGTCAAAGGCATGGGCGTCCACTCCGCGCGACTGTAGTGCCTTGAGCACACCGCCACCCGACATCAGTGAGACCTCGCGCTCGGCTGAAGCACCACCCATCAGTACGGCAACTTTGCCGAATGTATTTGTGGTCATGCCTTGCCCTCCTCTGCCCAGACGATGTCCACCACCTTGGCCGGCACAGCGCCAATGGAGCCCGCACCCATACACATGACGACATCGCCGCCGCATGCGTTGTCATAAATCGCCTGCGGCATGGCATCAATGTCGTCAATAAAAACAGGCTCGACCCGTCCAGCGACACGGATGGCCCGTGTCAGGGATCGCCCGTCCGCGGCAACGATGGGCGCCTCGCCAGCGGCATAGACCTCTGAGAGCAGCACCAGATCTGCTTCACCGATGACTTTGACAAAGTCCTCAAAACAATCGCGAGTGCGGGTATAGCGGTGCGGCTGGAAAGCCAGCACCAGCCGACGCCCCGGGAATGCGCCGCGCGCGGCAGCCAGCGTGGCGGCCATCTCGACAGGATGATGGCCATAGTCTTCAATCACCGTGAACTGACCGCCATCACGCGCGCGAAGGTCGCCGTAACTCTGGAAGCGCCGGCCGACCCCCTTGAACTCGGCAAGCGCCTTCTGCACAGCCGCATCCGGCACGTTCAGCTCGACCGCTACAGCAATCGCTGACAGTGCATTGAGCACGTTGTGCTTGCCCGCCAGATTGAGCTCGATATCGAGATCCGGCAGGGTCACACCGTTGCGGCGCTGCGCGGTGAAATGCATCTGTGCCCCTACCGCGCGCACATTGACAGCGCGCACCTGAGCGTCTTCGTTCATGCCATAGCTGGTGATGGGGCAGGACATCTGCGGCACGATTTCGCGCACCGCCGCGTCGTCGGTGCACAGGATGGCCGTGCCATAGAAAGGCATGCGGTGCAGGAAGTCGACAAAGGCTTTCTTGAGGTTGCCGAAGTCATGGCCGTAGGTTTCCATGTGATCAGCGTCGATATTGGTGACCACCGCCATCACTGGCAGCAGATTCAGGAAAGACGCATCGGACTCGTCAGCCTCCACCACGATGTAGTCGCCCGAACCCAGCTTGGCGTTGGCGCCGGCGCTGTTGAGGCGGCCGCCGATCACAAAGGTCGGGTCCAGACCACCCTCGGCCAGGATGCTGGCCACCAGGCTGGTGGTGGTGGTCTTGCCGTGGGTGCCCGCAATGGCGATGCCCTGCTTGAGGCGCATCAACTCTGCGAGCATCAGCGCGCGCGGCACCACAGGGATGCGCTTCTCGCGGGCCGCCACGACCTCGGGGTTGTCCTGCTGGACGGCGGTGGACGTGACCACCGCATCAACGGACTCCAGGTTGCCCGCCTGATGACCGACAAAGGTCTTGATGCCGAGGCCTGCCAGACGGCGCAAGGTCGGGCTGTCAGACAGGTCAGAGCCCGACACCACATAGCCCAGGTTGTGCAGCACTTCGGCAATGCCGGACATGCCCGAACCACCGAGACCGATGAAGTGGATGTTCTTGATAGCGTGTTTCATGCAACAAGCTCCTCGCAGGCGGCCACCAGACGATCAGTGGCCTCCAGTTTCTGCAGGGTCTTGGCCTGCTGGGCACGCTGAATGAGTGCGGGTCGGTCAATGGTCTGGAGCATTTCGGCAAGTTTTTCCGGTGAAAGATCACCTTGGGGTATCAACCAGCCACCACCCTGATCCACCAGGAATCGGGCATTGCTGGTCTGGTGGTCATCCACTGCAGCAGGGAACGGGACAAACAGCGCGGCGGCGCCAATGGCGGCGATCTCCGTCACGGTACTGGCACCCGCGCGGCAGATGATCAGGTCAGCCTCGGCGAACGCACCGGCGGTGTCGTCAATGAAGGGCGTGAGCTCAGCCTCTACCCCTGCCGCCTGGTAATTGGCACGGAGTTCATCGAGCTGGCGAGCGCCGCTCTGGTGCAGCACCTGCGGACGCGCCTCGGGCGGCATCAAGGCCAAGGCCTTGGGCACCCGCTCATTGAGTGCCTTGGCCCCCAGGCTGCCGCCCACCACCAGCAGCTTGAGCGGACCGGTGCGCCCTGCAAAACGCTCTGCAGGCGCTGACTGGGCCGTGAAGGCGGGGCGCAGCGGGTTGCCCACCCACTGGGCGTTCTTCAGCACACCGGGGAAGGCGGTGAACACACGGTCAGCAATGCCCACCAGCAACTTGTTGACCATGCCCGCCACCGAGTTCTGTTCGTGCAGCACCAGCGGTTTGCCCAGCAACACGCCCATCATCGCGCCCGGGAAGGTGATGTAGCCACCCAGCCCCACCACCACGTCAGGGCGGACGCGACGAACCACCTGAATGCTTTGCCAGAAGGCCTTGAGCAAACGCATGGGCAGCCAGAACAGGGTGACTGCGCCCTTGCCGCGCACACCCGAAAAGTCAATGCTCTCGAAAGCGAAGCCCCGCGGGGGAACCAGCTGGCTTTCCATGCTGGGCTGGTCCGCGCTGCCGCGACCGCCCAGCCAGTGCACACGCCAGCCGCGCTCTCGCAGGGCCTCAGCGACGGCGAGACCCGGAAAGATATGGCCGCCGGTGCCGCCGGCCATGATCAGAGCGCTGCGCTGGGTGCTCATGCTCGGCCCCCTCGCATCAACAGGCGGTTCTCGTAGTCGATACGCAACACAACAGCCAGCGACACCAGATTCATCAGAATGGCAGAGCCTCCATAACTCATCAGTGGCAAGGTCAAGCCCTTGGTCGGCAGTGCGCCCAGGTTCACACCGATATTGATGAAGGTCTGAAAGCCAATCCAGATACCCACCCCCTGCGCAACCAGCCCGGCAAACAGGCGGTCGAGGGCGATGGACTGGCGACCAATGTGCATGATGCGGCGCGTCATCCACATGAAGAGACCAATCACGGTCAGCACGCCGATCAGACCGAACTCCTCGCCGATCACGGCCATCAGAAAGTCGGTGTGGGCCTCTGGCAGCCAATGCAGTTTCTCGATGCTACCGCCCAGGCCGACGCCGAAAATTTCACCGCGCCCGAAGGCAATCAGCGAGTGCGACAACTGGTAGCCCTTGCCCATCGAGTACTTCTCGCTCCACGGATCGAGGTAGGCAAAGATCCGCTCGCGCCGCCAGTCGCTGAGCATCACCATCAGCGCAAAGGCGACCACCACCACCGCCGAAATCACAAAGAACATGCGGGCATTGACGCCGCCGAGAAACAAAATGCCCATGGCAATCACCGAGATCACCATGAAGGCGCCCATGTCAGGCTCGGCCAGCAGCAGCAGCCCGACGATGGCAATCGCCAGCGCCATCGGCATCACGGCACGGAAGAAGCGCTCTTTCACGTCCATCTTGCGAACCATGTAATCCGCGGCATACAGCAGCACCGCAAACTTCGCGAGCTCAGACGGCTGGAAGTTCATCACACCCAGCGAGATCCACCGACGTGCTCCGTTCACGCCCTTGCCGATAAAGGGAATCAGTACCAGGATCAGAAGCAGCAGCGACAACACAAACAGCCACGGTGCCATCTTTTCCCATGTGGACAGAGGCACCTGGAACGCCAGCACCGCCACCACCACCGCGACGCACAGCGAGAGCACATGCCGCATCAGGAAATGCGTGTGGGCATAGCGGGCAAACTTCGGGTTGTCGGGCATGGCCACCGAGGCTGAATACACCATCACCAGGCCCCACAGCAGCAGGGCCACCGTGACCCACACCAGCGCCTGATCAAAACCCGCCATGCGCACTGCAGGAGTGGACAGCGTGCGCGAGAGGCTTTGCCCGCCCAGCCGCACCGGCAACGCGTCCGACGCCGCCTGGCCGACGCCAGAGAACCAGTCCTTCAGACGATGAGTGGCGCTCATGCAACCACCCCGTGGTCTTGCGCCAGTGTTTGCACGGCGTCACGGAACACCTGCGCCCGGTGCTCATAGTTGTCAAACATGTCAAAGCTGGCACAGGCCGGTGACATCAGCACCGCATCGCCCGCCTGCGCCTGTGCAGCAGCCAGCTTGACGGCATCTTCCATGTCGGCCGCATCCAGCAGCGGTACACCGGTGGATTGCAGGGCCGTTTTGATGAGCGGCGCATCACGGCCAATCAGCACCCCGGCACGAACGTGCCGCGCCACGGGCTCGGCCAGGGGCGAGAAGTCCTGACCCTTGCCCTCGCCGCCCAGAATCACCACCAGCTTGCGCTCAGCGCCTAGGCCTGAAAGAGCAGCTACTGTGGCACCGACGTTAGTGCCTTTGCTGTCGTCAAAGTATTCCACTTCGTTGATGATGGCCACCGGCTCGACCCGGTGCGGCTCGCCACGGTATTCACGCAAGCCGTGCAGCATGGGCGCCAGATTGCCGCCCGCCTCCACAGCCAGCGCCAGTGCAGCCAGTGCGTTGGTCGCGTTGTGCCGGCCACGGATACGCAGCGCTTGTGTGGGCATCAGGCGCTGGATGAACAGTGCCTCTTCTTCGTCCTTGCGGCGTTTGATGGTTTCGTCAGCCACGGCCGCGCGAACCAGCCAAGCCATGCCATTGACGGTTTCGATGCCGTAGTCGCCAGGCCGGCGCGGTTCATCGGCACCGAAGGTGATGTGGCTGCGAACCACCGGTTTGCCCTTGGCGGGCGTGGTCGCCGGTGGCAGCATGGCCATCACCATCGGGTCGTCGCGGTTCAGCAGCATGACCCCCGTGGTACCAAAGACCTGCGCCTTGGCCGCTGCATAGTTCTGCAGGGTTTCATGCCAGTCGAGGTGATCCTGCGTGATGTTCAGCACAGTCGCCACCGTCGGCTCGAAGTTGCGGATGCCATCCAGCTGAAAGCTCGACAGTTCCAGCACCCACACCTCGGGTAGTTCGCCGGCATCCAGCTTTTCACTGAGGGTGTCGAGCAGGGTGGGGCCAATGTTGCCAGCCACGGCTACCAACTTGCCAGAACGCTGCACCAGCTGACCGGTGAGCGATGTCACCGTGGTTTTGCCATTGGTACCGGTGATGCCGATGACCTGTGGCGCGTAGCCGGAGTCTTCCTTCAGGTCGGTCAATGCCTGGGCAAAGAGACTCAGTTCATTGCCACAGGGGATCGCCCGCGACTGCGCCTCGGCAGTGACCGCCGCGATCGACATCGGCGAAAGACCCGGGCTTTTCAGAACCATGTCGAAAGCTATACCTGCCAGCAGGCTCGCGTCCATCGCGCCATGCACAAAAGCCACGCCGGGCAGCGCTGCGCGCAGGGCATCCAGCTGTGGCGGGTGCTCGCGCGTATCAGCCACGGTGACGCTGGCGCCAGAGCGGATGCACCAGCGCGCCAGTGCCAGGCCAGAGGCACCCAGCCCCAGCACCAGAACCTGTTTGTTGGCGAGGTGTTTCATCGCAAGGTCACCGCAGTTTCAGCGTGGACAGGCCCACGAGGCAAAGCAGCATGGTGATGATCCAGAAACGCACAACGACCTGCGTTTCCTTCCAGCCGGATTTTTCGAAGTGGTGGTGCAGCGGTGCCATCTTCAGCAGACGGCGGCCTTCGCCGTAACGCTTTTTGGTGTACTTGAACCAGGTCACCTGCGCCATCACCGACAGGGCTTCCACCACGAAGATGCCGCCCATGATGGCCAGCACAATCTCCTGCCGCACGATGACGGCAATCGTGCCCAGCGCAGCGCCAAGCGCGAGCGCACCGACGTCACCCATGAAGACCTGCGCCGGATGGGTGTTGAACCACAGAAACGCCAGGCCCGCACCCGCCATGGCCGAGCAGAAAATCAGCAACTCGCCGGAGCCGGGAATGTGCGGGAAGAACAGGTACTTCGAGTACACCGCGCTGCCAGTGACGTAGGCAAACACGCCCAGTGCCGAGCCCACCATCACCACCGGCATGATGGCCAGACCGTCGAGGCCATCGGTGAGGTTCACCGCATTGCTGGAGCCGACGATCACCAGATAGGTGAGGATGACAAAGCCGAACACACCCAGCGGATAGCTCACCTCTTTCACAAAGGGAACCAGCAGGCCGGCTTTGGGTGGCAGGTTGACGTCGAAGCCCGACTGCACCCAGCTGAAGAAGAGTTCCAGCACCCGCATGTTCGAACTCTCGGAGATGCTGAAAACCAGATACAGCGCCGCCACCAGACCGATCAGCGACTGCCAGAGGTACTTCTCCCGCGAGCGCATGCCTTCCGGGTCCTTGTGCACCACCTTGCGCCAGTCATCCGCCCAGCCGATGGCACCGAAGCCCAGAGTGACGATCAGCACAATCCACACGAACCGGTTGGACAGGTCAAACCAAAGCAGCGTGGAGATGCCGATGGACAGCAGGATCAACACGCCGCCCATGGTTGGCGTTCCGCTTTTGCTCAGGTGCGTCTGCATCGCGTACTCGCGGATCGGCTGACCGATCTTGAGCGAAACCAGACGGCGAATGACGAACGGGCCGGCAATCAGGCCGATCAACAGCGCCGTCATGGCAGCCATCACCGCGCGGAAGGTGAGGTACTGGAACACACGAAAGAACCCGAACTCGGGCGACTGGGCCTGAAGCCACTGGGCCAGACTAAGCAGCATGAAACTTCTCCTCCCGGGCCGCATCAGGCCTGGCCGTCGTGCCACACACGGGCGATACAGACATCCAGAGCTGTGGGCTCATGTTTTTTCCTTCATCAGCGGCGTTGAGCCCAACGCGCCCTCACAGGCCTCGGTGACCGCCTGAACCACACGTTCCATCTTCATGAAGCGTGAACCTTTGACGAGCAGGCTGCCCACCTGTGGCAAGCGGTCGCAGACAGCCGCCGTCAGGGCACCCACATCCTGAAAATGCCGGGCCCCCTTGAACGCCGCCGCCGCACGTGCCGACTGGTCGCCAAGGGTGAACAGTGCATCAATGCCCGCGGCTTGTGCATGAAGCCCGGCTTCTGCGTGGAACTGCGGACCCTGATCACCAACTTCACCCATGTCACCCATCACCAGCAGGCGCGGCGCGGGCAGTTCAGCAAGCACATCAATCGCTGCACGCATCGAGTCGGGGTTGGCGTTGTAGGTGTCATCCACCAGCGTGAAGGCACGACCCTGCCAGCGCATGGTCATGGCACGGGAACGCCCCTTCACCGGTGCAAACGCCGAAAGACCGGCTGCAATCACGGGCAGCGGCGCACCGGCCGCAAGCGCACAGGCCGTGGCGGCCAACGCGTTCTTCACGTTGTGCTGTCCGGCAATATGCAGCGAAAAATCGACACGACCAGCTGGCGTGACCGCACGCACCTGCCAACCATCGCCCTGCCAGACCCCCCGCCCGGTGACGTCTGCCGAATCTACTGGACCGGCCAATGCAAAAGTCATGACCCGACGCGCGCCAGCCAAGGCGCGCCAGACAGGTGTGTAGGCATCGTCTGCGGGAAATACCGCCACGCCATCTGCAGGCAGTTCTGCCAGCACCGAGCCGTTCTCACGGGCGACGGCTTCCACCGTGGCCATGAACTCCAGGTGCTCACGCTGGGCGTTGTTCACCAGCGCAATCGTGGGGCGGGCCAGACGGGCCAGATAGCCGATTTCACCGGGGTGGTTCATGCCCAGTTCGACCACGCCCACTTCGTGCGAGGCGCGCAGGCGCAGCAGCGTCAGGGGGACACCAATGTCGTTGTTGAGATTGCCCTGCGTCGCAAGCGCCGCTGCGGCCTTCCACGCTTGCAGGATGGAGGCAATCATCTGCGTCACCGTGGTCTTGCCGTTGCTGCCGGTCACGGCCACCAGTGGCAGGGCAAACTGGCTGCGCCAGCCGGCGGCCAGCTGACCCAGCGCGATGCGGCTGTCAGTCACCTGCAGCCCCGGCAGCCCGGCGGCCTCCAGACCACTGTGCGCCACGGCGGCGACAGCCCCTTGCGCGCGGGCCTGTGCGAGGAAATCATGGGCATCAAAGCGCTCACCCTTGAGCGCGACAAACAGGTCACCCGGCTGTAGCGTGCGCGTGTCGGTGTGAACGCGCACGGGCGTGACGCTGCCGTCGCCCACCAGCCGGGCGCCTGGCAACCACTGCAGGGCTTGCTGCAGGCTCAGCATGCAGCACCTCCAGACGTCGGGCGGACCTGCCGCGCATGCAGCACAGACTCTGCCTCGGCGCGATCCGAGAACGGCAATTGTTCTCCGGCAATCTCCTGATGGCTCTCATGTCCTTTGCCGGCGATCAGCACCACATCCCGCGCGCCCGCAAGCTGCAGCGCATGGGCAATCGCCGCTGCGCGATCAGCCTGCACATGCACTGCGTCGCGGTGGCTCAGGCCGAGCAGGATCTGGCTGATGATGGTCAGCGGGTTCTCATGGCGGGGGTTGTCGCTGGTCACCACCACCTGATCGGCACACTTTTCAGCTACAGCGGCCATCAGGGGACGCTTGATCGGATCGCGGTCACCGCCGCAACCAAATACGCACCACAGCTCGCCACCACGGCCCTGCGCGGTCGGACGCAAGGCGGTCAGTACTTTTTCCAAGGCATCCGGGGTGTGCGCATAGTCAATCACCACCAGCGGCTGCCCATCCCAAGCCAGCGTTTCGGTGCGACCGGGAACCGGCAGCAGGTTGTTGCAGGCCGACACCGCGTCAGCCAGCGGCACACCCATGGCGCGGAGCGCAGCAATCACGCCCAGCAGGTTGGACACGTTGTAAAGCCCCACTGTCGGAACCGACAAGGGGTAAGCCTTGTCACCCTGCTCCACCACCTCAAACTGCAGCACCGCACCGTGCTGGATGTTGATGGCGCGCAGCCGCGCGGGCGACTGGCAGGACACTGTCCACAAATCCACCGCACGTTCAGCCAGCAAGCCGCTGAGCGCGAGGCCCTTCAGGTCGTCCACGTTGACCACAGCCACTTCAAGGCCTGGCCAGTCAAACAGAGCCGCCTTCGCGTCCCAATAGGCTTCCATCGACGCGTGGTAATCGAGATGGTCCTGGGTGAAGTTGGTGAAGATCGCCACCTTGATGGCCGTGCCATCCAGGCGCCGCTCCTGCAGGCCGATGGACGACGCCTCGATGGCACAGGCAGCAAAGCCCTGGTCCACAAACTGCCGCAGGTGCTGCTGTAGCAACACCGGGTCAGGCGTCGTCAGTCCGTTGGAGACCATCGCACCCGGCACGCCGATGCCCAGGGTACCCACCACGCCGCACGGCCGACCGGTCCGCGCCAGCGCCTGTGCCAGCCACCATGCGGTGGACGTCTTGCCGTTGGTGCCCGTGACAGCCATCACCGTCAAATGGCGACTGGGCTCCTCGAAGTAGGCGGCGGCAATCGGACCCGTATCGGCCTTCAGGCCGGCATAGGCAGCCACGCGCGCATCGTCAAAGCCGTAGGCGTCCACGCCGTCCTGTTCAACAAGGCAGGCGCCGGCGCCGGCCGCCAGTGCACCCTGCACGTACTGGCGCCCATCGGTGGCAGCGCCAGGCCAGGCGATGAAACCGTCTCCGGCCTGTACCTGACGGCTGTCGGCGCGCAAGGTGCCGCGCACCTGCGCGCGCAGCCACTGCGCCGCCTGTGCTGGCGACTGGAAGGACGTGAGCGCTGCGCTCAAAACGACTCCTCCACCGTCTGCGTGACGATCTGCGGCTTGACGCTCATGTCGGGCTGCACGCCCATCATGCGCAGCGTCTGCTGCACCACTTCGCTGAATACAGGCGCTGCAGCCACGCCACCGAAGTACTTGCCGTCGCTCGGCTCGTCAATCATCACGCCGACCACAATGCGTGGCGCTTCAATCGGCGCCATGCCGGTGAACCACGCGCGGTATTTGTTGCTGGCGTAGCCTTTGCCCACCTGCTTGTGGGCTGTGCCCGACTTGCCGCCGACCGAGTAGCCGACGGTCTGGGCCAGCTGCCCTGTGCCACCTGGCGCTGCAGCCATTTGCAGCATGCGGCGTATGGCCTTGGCATTTTCCGGCGAGAACACCTGCACGCCCGCGGCCGGCTCGCTGCTCCTGAGCATGGTCACCGGAATGATCTGGCCATCGTGCGCAAAGGCGGTATAGGAATGCGTCATCTGGAACAGCGACGCCGACAGGCCGTAGCCGTAAGCCATCGTGGCCTGCTCGACCGGACGCCAGCTCTTCCAGGGTCGCACCCGCCCCGTCACGGCACCCGGGAACTGGATTTGCGGCTTCTGCCCGTAGCCCAGCGCCATGTAGGTGTTCCACATTTCGTGGGGCGTCATCTTTTGCGCGATCTTGATGGAGCCGACGTTGCTCGACTTCTGGATTACGCCCTCTACTGTCAAGGTGCCGTAGTTGTGGGTATCGCTGATGGTGAAGCCGCCGATGTTGAAGCGGCCCGGCCCGGTTTCGATCATGGTCTGCGGCCGGATGCGCCCAGCCTCCATCGCCATGGCCACGGTGATTGGCTTCATCGTCGAGCCTGGCTCGAAGGTGTCGGTGATGGCCCGGTTGCGCAGCTGATCCCCGGTGAGGTTCTGCCGCTTGTCAGGCACATAGCTGGGGTAGTTGGCGAGCGCCAGCACTTCACCGGTGACGGCGTCCAGCACCACCACACTGCCAGCCTTGGCCTTGCGCGCCGTGACCGCATCGCGCAGCTTCTGGTAGGCGAAGAACTGCACCTTGCTGTCGATGCTGAGCTGGATGTCCTTGCCTTCCACCGGAGGCACCTGCTCGCCCACGCCCTCGACCACACGGCCGAGACGGTCCTTGATCACGCGGCGGGAACCAGCGCGGCCGGCCAGATCCTTGTTGAAGGCCAGCTCGATGCCTTCCTGGCCGTTGTCTTCGACATTGGTGAAACCGACCACATGCGCCGAGGCCTCTCCCTCGGGGTACTTGCGCTTGTACTCCTTGCGCTGGTAGATGCCCTTGATGCCCAGCGCCTGAATCTGCTGCGCCACCGGTTCGTCGAGCTGGCGCTTGATCCAGACAAAGGTCTTGTCCTCGTCGGCCAGTTTTTTCTTCAAGTCGGCCAGCGGCATTTCGAGCAAGCGGGCCAGTTCAGCCAGCTGCGCCTTGGTGGCATCGACGTCTTCCGGAATCGCCCAGATACTGGGAGCCGGCACGCTGGACGCGAGGATGAGGCCATTGCGATCCAGAATGCGGCCACGGTTGGCAGGCAGTTCCAGCGTGCGGGCAAAGCGCACTTCACCCTGCCGCTGAAAAAACTCGTTGCCAAACACCTGCACATAGGCCGCACGACCAGCCAGCCCGACAAACGCGATGGCAATCGCGGCCACGATGAACTTGCTGCGCCACACCGGCGTTTTGCTGGCCAGCAACGGACTGGACGAATACAACACGCTGCGGCTCATGGCTTGGTGCCTCCAGCCACAGGTGCAGCCCCGGATGCCGCAGCGGGCGCCCCTGCGCCCTCCTTGCGAGTCACGTACTGGGTGATCGCTGGCGTGGCGGTGCGCATCTGCAGGCGCTCCTTGGCGAGCTTTTCCACCCGCAGTGGCGTAGCCTGTGCGCGTTTTTCAACCTGCAGCCGCTCGCTGTCGGTCTCCAGCTTGCGCGCCTCGGCAGCAGCCTTTTCCAGCTCCACATAGAGGCGGCGGGACTCATATTGTGTTCGCACCAGATAGAGCGAACTGGCCACCACCGCCAGCAGCAGGAGCAGGCTGAGACGCGTCATGCAGCCACTCCGGTCCGCTCGGCCACCCGCATCACGGCGCTGCGCGAACGCGGGTTGGCGGCGACCTCTTCATCGCCGGGTTTGATACGGCCCAGGGCCTTGAGCTGCATGGCCTGGGGAGCGGCAAACGGCGCGCGGCGGTCGTACACCTCGCGCGAGTGGGCGCTAATGAACTGTTTGACGATACGGTCTTCAAGCGAATGAAAACTGATCACCACAAGACGGCCTCCGGGTTGCAGCACTTTCAGCGCAGCGACTAGCGCCTGTTGCAGCTCTTCAAGCTCGGCGTTGATGAAAATCCGAAGAGCCTGAAATGTACGCGTTGCAGGGTCCTTGCCCGGCTCGCGGGTTTTGACCGCGCCAGCCACGACTTCGGCCAGTTCAGCGGTGCCTCGAAGAGGGCCCCGTTCCTGTCGGCGACGATCAATCGCCTTTGCAATCTGCCCAGCAAACCGTTCTTCGCCATATTCACGAATCACCTCCGCCATGGTTTCTATCGATGCGTCTTCCAGCCACTCGGCTACGCTCTGTCCACGCGTGGTGTCCATGCGCATGTCGAGCGGGCCCTCCTGCCGGAACGAGAATCCCCGTGCGGGGTTGTCGATCTGCGGCGAGCTGATGCCCAGATCCATCAGCACACCTGCCGCGCTGGCGGGTGGAAGCTGTCCGAGGTGCATGAAGCCCTCGTGACGGATCGCAAAGCGCGGGTCGTGAATGGTCTGCGCCTCGGCAATGGCTTCCGGGTCCTTGTCGAAGGCGGTGAGCCTGCCGGCTGGCGACAGTTGCGACAGCAGCAGGCGCGAGTGGCCACCGCGGCCGAAAGTGGCGTCGATGTAGTGACCGTCCGGGTTGATGTGAAGCGCTTCGATGGCTTCGTTCAACAAGACGGTGCGGTGTGTCCATGTGGCGTTCACCGTCTACTTTCAGAAGGAGAAGTCTTTGAACACATCGGGCATCTCGCCCTTCATCTGCTCGGCTTCCTGTGCGGCATAGGTGGCCGCGTCCCACAACTCGAAGTAGCTGCCCATGCCGAGCAGCACCGTGTCCTTACTGATGCCGGCCGCAGCGCGCAGCTCTGGCGACACCAGCACACGGCCGGTGGCGTCCATGTCCACATCCATCGCATTGCCCAGGAAGATGCGCTTCCACCACTGCGCCTGCATGGGCAGCGCAGAAATGCGTTCGCGGAACTTTTCCCACTCGTTGCGGGGGAAAATCATCAGGCAGCCGTGCGGGTGCTTGGTGATGGTGAGCTGGCTGGAGGCGGTCGCGCTCAGGACGTCACGATGCCGAGTCGGCACAGACAGCCGCCCCTTGGTATCGAGAGTGAGAGATGACGCCCCTTGAAACACCGTTAGCAACCCTTGAAAAACACTTTTCACCACTAAATTGCACTTTTTCCCACTTTATCAGGAAAGCCCTTGCAAGCAAGTGGTTTGAAACAATATTTTTCAATGAAATCAAGGACTTAGACGCGAATTTCGATGCGTCTCGACGTTAAAAAGTGTTCTAAATGAAGCACTTAGAAGGGGCAGTGAAAGTAGAGCTTTAAGCGATGGCGTTGCGGCACAGACGAACAGGTCCGTCACAAGGCTCGTCAAGCAAGGGGGGACTGCGGCATCTGGCCCGTCTTGCGCTCGCAGCCGATCACGGCGGGCGGCAGGAGCAGGGGTGGGGCGTCGGAAGGAGGACCAAGGCAACGGCGTTGCCCATAAAGCCCGGCTGAGCGGGCTCAGTCCGCGCGGATGAGCACCCGTGCGTGCTCGGTGATGCCGATCACGTTAAAGAAAGACGCCACGAGGCGGTTCACATCGGAAAAATGGACAGTGCGGTGCTCGGACTGCCGCGCCGACACCCAGTTCAGCAGCGAGCCTGCAGCCGAGAAGTCCACGCGGATGAGCTTGGCGCAGGAAACCACCATCATGTCGGTGCCGACAAACTTGGCCTCCAGCTTGTCCAGCACCTCGATCGCATCGCCCTGGATTTGCCCAGACAGTTCGACCGACAGCAGGTTGCTCATTTGGGAGCTGGCGCCTTCCATGTGGGTATCGCCGTCGAAGGCACTCAGGCTGGACGGCATCGAGTCGCGGTACACGTCACTGATGATGGCCTTGCTGGCCACCACGCCGCCTTGTGCATCAATGGGGCGGTATTCGCAGCGGGCACTTTCCCAGGCGGGTGGAGACACTTCATAGGTGACGCAAAAATCAAGCGCGGCCAGCTCGAAATCATCCGCCTGATTCATCACACGCAGCATCGTGAGCCTCAGCAGCCACCAGCTCTGATCAATGTTGCGATCACCCGACGGCGTGGCATTGTTCAGCACCTTCAGCAGCTGGTCATCACCAATGAAGCGAAGCTGCACCGGCTGCGCCGCCCAACCCAACACCACCTTGTGCAGTGGCTCAATGGCGGCGGCCTCCATGGTCTTGAGGTTGGACCAGTCCAGTCGCCACGGCATCGCCGCCTTGGCCATGGCCGCTTTCAGTGCGGCCACTGTCTGGATGCCGAGTACCGATGGGCACACCCAATCCGACGCCTGACCACCGGCCGCCTTGCCCACCGGCTGACTCAGCTGCTTGACCATGTCGGGCATGGAGAACCACTGCGGTGCCGAGCGGTCGAAACGCTCCACGAACTGGATTGCTGCGGTTTCAAACTTTTCCTGCTGCGCCGTGGCGCGGTACAGGTCAAACAGGGTGAGCCAGGTGTCGGGGTGCTGGGCACGCGAGCCGCCCGGACCCAGAATTTCCAGCAAGCCGGCTTCTGCCCCGGCGTCGTCACCATTGGCAAAGCGGATGGCGGCCTCTTCGACATCCGGGTCGTGGTTGACGACCTCTGCAAAATCCACAGCCGTGAGCTTGGAGTGCGAAAAGCCCGAGGTGCTCCCCTCGTAGCCATCGAGGCTGCCGGGTCGCGTCTTGGCCGCGGGTGACTGTGGCGCAGCCGGGGGCGGTGGACGAGGCTGTGCAGAGGCGGCGCGTGCGGCCGCCAGCGCCACTGCCAAACCGTCGGGCTGGGTGGGCGCGAGAAAGTCCCGCATGGGCAGCGACTCTCCGGGTGGCGGCGCCTTGGGAAGCTCGTTCGGGGCGGTCAGCTTGTAGGCGGTCGGCAAGGCGTTGTCGAGCGGCTGCGAGGTGTCCGGAACCGAGGGGACTGGCGGCGCCTTGGCATGAAGGGGCACATGGGTGGACTGATCGGCGACGCCTGCATGCTTGGTCTTCCACCACTGCATGGACATCTGCGCTTCGATTTCGTCGATCTTCTTGAGCGTGGTGGCCCGGTCGTCCGGCTTGGAGGGCAAACTGCTCTGGAAAAAGGAGGGACGCCCGGTCTGGTCTTGCCCCACACCCACCATGGCTTCGCGCTTGCGCATCTTGCGGAGCATGTCGAACTCGCGCTTGCGCACGAAGTCATTGCGTCGTTTGCGCTCGATCATCTCCTTGAGCAGTTGCTTGCTCATGGCCTCGTCGCGGTCCGAGGCGGAACTGTCCAGCTCGGCCCAGTTGGTGGCCGGATTCCGGACGAATTTCACCATCTTGGACAACAAGCCTGAACCGGTGTCTTCCTTGGACATGAGCCGACTATAAACCCGTTGAAAAACCGGCGTACGTCAGTCGCCGAACATCTTCTGCTTGAGCTCGCGGCGCTGCTGCGCTTCGAGCGAAAGATTGGCGGTCGGACGTGCGATCAGGCGGCCCACACCGATGGGCTCACCGGTTTCATCGCAGTACCCGTAATCGCCGGAATCGATGCGGGCAATGGATTGCTCGATCTTCTTGAGCAGCTTGCGCTCGCGGTCGCGGGTGCGCAGCTCCAAGGCGTGCTCTTCCTCGATGGTGGCACGGTCTGCCGGGTCCGGCACCACGACCGTGTCTTCCCGCAGGTGCTCGGTGGTCTCGCCGGCGCTGTTGTGGATGTCCTGCTTCAGCACCGACAGCTTGTGCCGGAAGAAGGCCAGCTGTTTCTCGTTCATGTACTCGGAGTCCGGCATCGCCTTAACTTCGTCATCCGTGAGCTGCTCGGCTGGCTTGCTTTTCCAGTTGTTGGCGAGCTTGGGGTCCTTCTTGGCAGCCGCCTGCGGTGGCGGCGCGATCACGCGTTCGATCATTGTGGAATAACTGGCTTTGGCTGCGTCTGGCGCATGGGTAGGCACCATCGGTGCGGGCGGGGGTGACTGGGTGGCCACTCGGGCAGAGCTCCGGCGACCGGGTTTGAGCGGCGGGGGCGCCATCAGGGCCGAAGAGCTGACGGGTGCCGCCACCGGAGGTTTGGCAGCAGGCTGGGTAACGATGGGGGCGGCGACCTTGGCCGCTGGTTTGGCAGCCGGCGTGGCAGATGTTTTAGGCAATGGTTTGGATGCGCTTTTGGCAGGTGAAACAGAAGGTTTAGCGGGATGGCTCTTGGGGTTTGCTGTGGGGGTGGGCTTTGCGCTGGATTTTGCGCTCGCCGTTTTTGCGGGTGCCGCTTTCACGGGTGGCTTTTTCGCAGCCGGCTTGGGGGATGGCTTGGGGAGTGGTTTCGCCGCGGATTTGGTGACAGGTTTGGCGGCTGGCTTGGCCACAGGTTTTGCCGACGATTTGGCCGGACTCTTTGATACCGGTTTCCCCACTGGTTTGCCTTTGGCGACGGTCTTGGCGGCTGGCTTCGCGACCGGCTTGGCAGCCTTGGCTTTTGCAGCCACCTTGACTGCCGTCTTGGCCGGCGCTTTGGCTACCGGCTTTTTCACCGGTTTGGCAGGGGCTTTGGCGGCCGTCTTCGCACCCGACTTGGCTGCGGGTTTGGCAGCCTTCTTGGGGGCTGGCTGGGTCTTCTTCGCAAGAACTTTCACGATAGGTCTCCTCTGGAAAGCAGCCTTGGGTCACCCCTTGAACCGCCTCCTCGCCAGGCGGCTCCTCGGCAACCGGGCGATTTCTCTTTCTGTGTCCAGTTTTCCTGGTTTGTAGGCCATCCGCCAGTCGGGGAAATACGCTCCAGCTTGTCCGACAACCGCTTCATCGGTTTCCCCAGGCAACGCCGTCGGCGCGCGATTGTAGCGGCGGGGCACCGCGCCGTAACACTTTCGCAACAAACCGTTGGGGAATCGACACAAACATGGAACGCTCCGCCTGTTTCAGGCCGCTGGCGGACAGCCTAACTCAAACCAGGCACTGCTCCAGCCCTTGCAGAAAAATATCTTTGGGCAAGTCGATGCCGATGAACACCATCTTGCTGTTTTTCTTCTCGGCCTCGGCCCAGGCCGGGCCCAGATCGCTGCCCATCAGCTGGTGGACGCCCTGGAAAATCACCTTGCGGTCGGTGCCCTCCATGAACAACACACCCTTGTAGCGCAACATGCGCGGCCCGTAGATGTTGACCACCGCACCCAGGAAGTCCTCCAGCTTGGCCGGGCTGAAGGGCTTGTCAGAGCGGAACACAAAGCTCTTGACGTCGTCATCGTGGTGGTGATGGTGCCCATGGGCGTGGTCATGCGCATGTGACGGGTGGTCGCAGTGCTCGCCATGTTCGTGGTCATGGTGCTCGTGATCATGCTCATCGGCCTTGAGGAAGTCCGGGTCGATGTCGAGCTTGGCATTGAGGTTGAAGCCGCGCAGGTCAAACACATCGGCAATCGCCACGTCGCCGAAATGCACCGCCTTCTGTGGCGCGCGCGGGTTCATGTGCTTGAGCCGGTGCATCAGCGCCTGCACTTCATCGGCCGCCACCAGATCGGACTTGCTGATGAAGATCTGGTCGGCAAAGCCGACCTGGCGGCGCGCTTCCTGGCGGTCGTTGAGCTGGGTCGCGGCGTGTTTGGCGTCAACCAGCGTGAGGATGGAGTCCAGCAGGTACTGCTCGGCGATTTCCTCGTCCATGAAGAAGGTCTGCGCCACCGGGCCGGGGTCGGCCAGACCCGTGGTTTCAATCACCACCCGGTCAAAGTCCAGCATGCCCTTGCGCTTCTTGGCGGCCAGCAGCTGTAGCGTCTCGCGCAGGTCCTCGCGGATGGAGCAGCAAATGCAGCCGTTGCTCATCTGGATGATGTTTTCCTGGGTGTCGTTGACCAGGATGTCGTTGTCGATGTTCTCCTCGCCGAACTCGTTTTCAATGACGGCAATCTTCTGCCCGTGCGCTTCCGTCAGGACACGCTTGAGCAGCGTGGTCTTGCCGGATCCGAGAAAGCCGGTGAGGATCGTGACGGGAATCAAACTCATGGTGTTTACCTGCTAACAATCAATACAAAAATCAACACAAACAAAGCTGCGGCGCTGCAAAGCGGCACTGGATTCTGCACCTTCACGGACCGCCCGGGACATTTCACTGCGCAAAGCCCTGCTCTTTTCATCTTTATTGCGCCTTTATTCGCCGTGCCCTCCAACTGGCCGCAGCACCCTCAACCGACTGGCCTTTTCACCAGCACCAGCCCCTTGAGGTACTCGCCCTCGGGAAAAGCCACGGTCATCGGGTGATCAGGTGCGCCGCCCATGCGCTCCGAGATGAACGCGTCCACACCGGCGTCGGTGCCGGCAGAGGCCACGACCTTGTGGAACAGGTCGGCACTGATGCCGCCCGAGCACGAATAAGTGAACAACACGCCGCCCGGCACCAGCAGGCCCAGCGCGAGGCGGTTGATGTCCTTGTAAGCGCGGGCCGCCCGCTCGGCGTGGGCTACCGTCGGCGCCAGTTTGGGCGGATCCAGAATGATCGCGTCGAACTGGCGCCCTTCTTTCTGATATTGCCGCAGCGAGGCGTTGACATCGGCATCCAGCAGCGTGGTGCGGCTGGCATCGAAGCCGTTCAGCGCCACATTGGCCCGCGCCCGCTCAATCGCCGGGCCCGATGAGTCAATCGAGGTGACATGACCCGCACCACCGGCGAGTGCGGCCACCGTGAAGCCGCCGGTGTAGCAATAGCAGTTGAGCACCTGACCAAACTGCCGGCGCCGGGTGTACTGAGCGAATTTCTGGCGGCTGTCGCGCTGGTCAAGGTAGAAGCCGGTTTTATGGCCCTCGGCCACGTCCAGACTGAGCGACCAGTCGTGTTCGCGGATGGTCACCGCGGTATCACCCGAACCGGCTAGCCAGCCAGTGGCCTCAGGCAGCCCCTCCAGCGCCCGCACGCTGGCGTCAGAGCGCTCGTACAGGCGTGTGAGCCCGGTTTGCGCCAGCAGGGCCTGCACAATCACGCTCTTCCATTTTTCCGCACCGCAGCTGGAGAACTGCGCCACCAGGGTGTCGGCGTAGCGGTCCACCACCACGCCCGGCAAGCCATCAGACTCGCCGTGGATCAGTCGGCACCCATCGCTCTGGATGTCAAACAGGTTTCTGGCCTGAATCGCCTGGGCAATGCGGGCGCTGAAAAACGACGCGTCGATGCGCTGCGCCTCGTCAAAACTCCACACGCGGGCACGAATTTTGGAGCTGGGGCTGAACGCCGCCCAGCCGAGGAACTGGCCAGCATCGCTTTCCACGCGGACCGTCTCGCCGGCGTCACCACCGCCTTTGGCGATGGCGCCGTCAAATATCCACGGGTGCCGGCGCAGCAGGGAGCGCTCCTTGCCCTCCCGCAGTCGAATTGTTTTCATGGTGCTATTGTCGTGCGGCGCCGATCCAGACTTTCCGCCGCCAAAGTTTGCGACAATCAAAAGTTAATGATTTTTAAGTACTTTTTAGCCGGATGGGTGTTCGGCGGCCGCGTCAGGAGCGCTTCCGTGCAGCGGCCGTCTCCATGGCTGCGCAGCCGCGTGGGCCCTTGGCTGATGGCCTTCGCTGCGGCATGGATGCTGGGAGTCAGTCTGCCCTCCAGCGCCCGCACCATTCTGGACCTCGACACCCGCACACAGCCCGTCGCACTGGAGGATTGGGGCGACTACTGGATAGACAGCACGGGTCAGTTCACGCCTGAGCAGGTGTCAATCACCGACGCCATTCCGTGGAAACCGACCCGCCAGGATGCGATTTATCCGATGACTGCGGGGCAGGTGATGTGGGTGCGCTTCAGCGTGCCACCGGCGCCCGACGCGGAGCGCTGGTATGCCGAGGTCCCCTACCCTTCGGTTGATCGCGCCTCGCTTTACACGCTGGACAGCGCCGGGCAATGGAATGAACAACGCTCCGGTGATGCAGTCGCCGTGAACCAATGGCCGGTTCCGCACCGGCACCCGTTGCTGCCGATTGCCCTGTCTGCCGAGGTGCCCACCAAATACCTGCTGCGCCTTGAAAACGGCCACGCCTTCAGCGCCCCGCTGCAGTTCATCAGCGAGGGCCGGCTCAGCTACCAGGAGCAGCGGGTGTCGCTGATTCTCGGTATCTTCTTCGGCCTCACCGGTCTGGCCGCGCTGGTGTCGGGGCTGGGAGCGGTGTCACTGCGCGACAACGCCTATGGGCTCTACGCGCTTTGCGTCACTCTGATGGGTCTGACGCAGGCCACCGTCACCGGCATTGCTGGCCTGCATCTGTGGCCCACCCTGCCGATGGTCAATGACCTGTCCACCTCGGTGCTTCCCTTGCTCACGGTGTCGGCATCGTTGCTGTTCATTTCAGCCGCCGTGTCGCTTCCAGAGCGCTCGCAGCGCCTGCACTGGCTGATGATCGGCCAGGCCGCACTGGGCGCGCTTGTGGCTGTCGTGCTCACGCTGGTGCCCGCTGCATCGCGCATGGAGATTTTTGTCCCGACGGTGGTGCTGCTGCAACTGGGTGGCATGCTGGCCATGGCCTGGGCCTGGCGTCGAGGTGACCGTTTCGCACCCTGGCTGATGCTGGCTTACCTGCCGGTCATCGCAGCTGCGAGCTGGTCGCTGGCCCGCAGCGCAGATCTGGTGCCCATCGGCTTTCTGACGCAACACGGCATGCAGCTCGCGGTGGCGCTGCATTTGCCGATTGTCATGGTGGTGCTGATGCTGCGCAGCCAGCACCGGCGCGAGAACATCCGGCGGATTCAGGGCCTGGACCGGGTGGACCCGGCCACCGGCCTCATCAACGGCCATGTGTTTGCCGAGCGCCTGATTCGCATGATCGCCCGCTCCGAGCGGCTGCGTCACGAAAGCGCCGTGCTGCTGATTGACCTGATGAATTCGGATCAGATCCAGCGTGACTTTGGCCGCAAGGCAGCCGACGAACTGCCTCTGCGCGTGGCTGCGCGCCTGCTGTCGACGGCGCGTGAAATTGACAGCGCGGCGCGGCTCTCGGAACGGCGCTTTGGCATGCTGGTGGAGGGCCCCTTCGGCGCAGAAGACGCCAGCACGCTGGGCCCGCGCATCGTGGCGCGCTGCCTGATGCCTTACAAGGGCCTACATGTGGACTGTGTGGCACAGGTGCGCGTGGCCTACGCGCTGGTGCCACTGCACGGCTCCAATGCGCAAGGCCTGCTGGCCCAGCTGGAGGAACGCCTCGCCTCAACCCCCGCAGACAGCAAACGGGCGGTGTTCATGCTCAATGAGACAGCGCCCACACCGTCGCCACGGCGGCTGCGCGCGGGCCGGCGAAATGAAAAGGACGCAGTGGCCTGACGCTGCCCGGTCAGCCACTCGGTGAATGACCAATACTTGGGGAGAGTAGCTAGTGTGGCTTGACCGCGCCGGGCCCGGCAGCAGGCACCTCGTCCGCCGGCGATTTGGCATTTTTGACCACCGCACGCGGATGGGCGGCGTCATACACCCGCGCCAGATGCTGGAAATCCAGCCGCGTATAGACCTGTGTGGTGGTGATGTTGGCGTGCCCGAGCAGCTCCTGCACCGCGCGCAGGTCACCACTGGACTGCAGGACATGGCTGGCAAAGGAATGCCGCAGCATATGCGGATGCACCGGCGTCGCGAGGCCAGCGCGCAGCGAACGCTGCTTGAGCCGCACCCGGACATGCTGGGGGGTGAGCCGGTTTCCGCGCTGGTTGATGAAGAGCGGCTGTTCGTCTTCCGCAGTGATTGCCACGGCGGTCCTGGCCCAGTCAGCGCGCAGGGCCAGCCAGCGCTGCAGCGCCTGCAGGGCCGCACGGCCGACCGGCACACTGCGCCGCTTGGAGCCCTTGCCCAGCACATGTGCTTCTGCGGCATCGAGGTCAACCCAGCCCCGCGCCTGCCGGCTGGCCTGCACGTCCAGCCCCACGAGTTCGCCGATGCGCAGGCCGCATCCGTAAAGCAATTCGGTGATGCACTGGTCGCGCGCCTCCAGATGAGGGTCGGCGCCTTCGCTCCGGTCCTGGTAGTCGGCCAGTTGCACCGCCTCTTCCACGCCCAGCGCCTTGGGCAGGGGTTTGGCCGCCTTGGGGGCGCGCACGTCCTGAACCGGGTTGCCGCGAATCAGGCCCTCGCGGCCCAGCCAGGTGTAAAACCCGCGCCAGCCCGACAGTACCAGCGCAATGCCCCGGCCGCTGCGGCCTGTACTGTGCATCTGGGCGACCCACCGGCGGACATGCGTGTTCTGTACATCGACAAGGGCAACACCCGCCTGACCGGCGCTGGCCTCCAGCTTCTGCAGGTCCAGCGTGTACAGCTCCACGGTGCGCGCAGCCAGCCGCTTTTCGACCCGCACGTGTTCGAGGTAACGCTCCACCAGCGGGTGGCGCTCAACGAACTCCGGCGATGGCGCCATGGCTGTTGGTCAGGTGGCGGCCGGGTCCAGCGTGCCAGCCGGTGGCGTTGCCCCGCCGGTGTTGGGCCGTGTGGTGCCCTGCGAGCGCAGGCGCGACAGGGCCGCGCCAGCCAGCTCACCCAGGCGTTCCAGAAAGTCAGTGCCCATGCCGCTCTGGAAGCGCTCGGCATCGGGTGAGGCCAGCACCATCAGCCCGACCACCGGCTCACCGACCGCCGCGCGGATGGGAATCAGCGCCAGCGAGAGGGCCGCGTCTGGCTCGGGCAGCCAGTTCACTGCCTCGAAACCGGAGTTCACGCCGCAATAAGGCGTGGTCAGCGAGGTCGCAAAAATCTTCGCGTCTTCACTCACGCCGATGGCAAAGGCCTCGTCAGAAAAGATGCCGTTCACGCCCCAGACCTTGATGGCCGCCTGCGGGATCTGGAAGTCGCTGACGATGCCGTCGGCAATCACGCCTGGCAGATCGCGGGCATGGGCCACCTGCAGCAAGCGGCGCGTCCAGCGCTGCATCTTGTCGGCAATCAGCACGTTGTCCTGGCCGTGGCGGATCATGTCGACCACGCGCGTTTCCAGTCCCTTGATCTTCTCGCGCAGCATGCCCGCCTGGCGCTCCTGCAGGCTCACGGCGCGGGTACCGTGCCCGCTGGAGAGTTGCACCGTGGCCAGCAGCTCGGCGTGGCGCTCAAAAAAATCCGGCGTGTTCGCCAGAAAGTTCGCGATGTCGTCTTCGGTGATGGGGTGTTCGGTTGGAGTCATCCCGGCATTGTCGCCACTTTTTCAGCCTGCGCAAAGCACGCTCAGATTCCGTCAGGAACCTCGATCTCCGCCTCAAACACGGTGGTGGCAGGGCCGGTCATCATCACCGCAGCATCGAGTGCGCCGGGCCACTCGATGGTCAGTGGCCCGCCACGCGTGAGCACCTCGACACGGCTGTCGAGCCATCCCCAGCGAATGCCGGCAACCACCGCTGCACAGGCGCCAGTGCCGCAAGCCAGCGTCTCGCCCGCGCCGCGCTCGTACACCCGCAGACGAATCTGCGAGCGCGAGACCACCTGCATGAAGCCCGCGTTGACGCGCCGCGGAAAGCGCACATGGTTCTCAATCAGCGGGCCGAGCTGCAGCACAGGTGCGGTATCGACATCGTCCACCCGCTGCACCGCATGCGGATTGCCCATCGACAGCGCGCCCATCCACACGGTGGTGGTACCAGCGGGTAACTCCAGTGCCAACGGCCACTTCTGCCACGAAGCCTCTGCCTGAGGCGCCAGGCCCGCAGCGTCAAACGGAATGCGCGGCAGCTCAAACACCGGCGCTCCCATGTCCACCGTGACACGGCCATCGGCCTGCATGCGCGGCTCAATCACGCCGCTGAGCGTCTTCACCCGCACCACGTCCTTGCGGGTCAGCCTCTTTTCACGGACAAAACGCACAAAGCACCGCGCGCCATTGCCACACTGCTCCACCTCGCCGCCATCGGCGTTGTGAATAACGTACTCGAAATCAATGCCCTCTTCCGGCGACGGACGCACGGTCAGTATCTGGTCGGCGCCCACACCGAAGTGTCGGTTGGCGAGAAAGCGGTACTGCGCAGCGCTGAGGTTCAGGCGACTGCGGGTTTCGTCGAGTACAACGAAGTCGTTTCCGGCGCCTTGCATTTTGGTGAAGGGGATTCGCATAGAGGGGATTATCGGTTGGGGCGGGTTTGGGGTTGGTTGTTTGGTGAGACCTGAGGCCGGGGTGGCCCGGCAGCCAGTCACTTTCTTTTGCTTCGCCAAAAGAAAGTAACCCAAGAAAAGGCGACCCTGGTGCCTGCGTCCCCTACGCTACGCTGCGGGGCAACCTACGGTGCTCGGTCCAGTCGGGGTCTGGCTAAACTCGCCTTCGGCTCAGACAACGCCAGCCCTGATCCGCCTGAACCTGCGCTCCTCGGCGCATTCACAAGGGGGTGGAGGCAGGAAGAGAGAAGACAAACACCTAAATACCGAACCCGACAAGGACACGCCATGGCGTGTCCTTGTCTGTATTGGTTTTGGGTGTTGGGGCATCCGCACCCGCTTGCCCCGTGTGGCTGGGCCGAGCAGCGCAGATGGAGGCGGGATCAGGGCCGCAGTTGTTTGAGCCGTAGGCGAGTTCTGCGGACCCCCGCCGGAGTCGAGCAGCGCAGGTTGCCCGTAGCGCAGCGAAGGAACCCAGACTTCGGGTCGCCTTCTCTTTGCTTACTTTCTCTTGGCGAAGCAAGAGAAAGTGAGTCGCCCGCCGGGGCGAGTCCCGGCTCCGAAACCCAAATCAAACACCGAGTCTAGAACCACCCCCAAAGCCATAATCCCAAAGATGCCCCGCCCTTCCCAACTCCTCTACCCCCAACGCCCCCCCGCCCCACTCCGCCACGCAGCCACCGTCCTGCTGCTGCGCGACGCGCCACAAGGCATTGAAGTGCTGATGACGCGGCGCTCCATGACGGCGAGTTTTGCGCCGGGGGCCTATGTCTTCCCCGGTGGCGGCATCGACGCAGCCGACAGCCTGTCGCACAGCCAGTCGACCCGACGCGCAGCGCAGAGCGATCTGCACCTGACGCAGGCCATCGCCGCCATCCGCGAAAGCTTTGAGGAACTGGGTGTGCTGCTGGCGTGCCGTGCAGATGGCAGCCACGCCACCACCGCAGACATTGAGGCGCTGGACCGCCAGGCGCCGTTCACCGCGCAATGTCAGGGGCATGGCCTGACCCTGGCCGGCGCCGAGGTGTTCACGCTGGCCCACTGGATCACCGACCGCGACCTGCCGCGCCGTTTTGACGTGCCCTTCCTGGTGGCCCGCATGCCCGAAGGCCAGACGCCGGTGGCGGACGAATCGGAGCAGTTCGAGCCGCTGTGGGTGCGTCCGGCGGATGCGCTGGAGCGGCACGCCGCAGGCCAGTTCTTCATCATCTTTCCCACCATTCGTACGCTGGAGCGCCTGCGCCACTTCACCACGGTCGATGCGGTGCTGCAGGCCTGCGCTGCCACCGAGGAGCCACTGTGGACCTCCTGTCCGCGCGCCGGATGGCTGGAAGGCCGCGAAGCCCGCTACATGGAGACGGACGCGCCCTACGGTGAGCTGGCCCTGACCTGCCCGGACGGCCAGATCGTCCACACGCTGGACTGGCAGACCACGCAGCCGGTGGCGCTGCTGAAAAACCTGATGCGCCTGACCGCGCCCAACCCGGGCGTGATGACCGGACCGGGCACCAACAGCTATGTGGTGGGCGACCCGGACACTGGCTACATCGTGATCGATCCGGGCCCGGCCGACGCCGACCACCTGCAGCGCCTGCGGCGCGCCGCGGGCGGCGACATCCGCATGATTGTGTGCACCCACTCTCACCCCGACCACTCGCCCGGCGCCGGTCCGCTGCAGGCACTGTGCAACCCCACGCCGCCCATTCTGGGCCTGCCTTCCGCCGCCACGGCGCGAGCCGCCAGCGCCTTCAAGCCCGACCGCTCGCTCGCCCACGGGGAGCTGCTGACCCTGAAGAGCACTAGCCCCTCTACGGGTATCACCCACACACTGAAGGTGCTGCACACCCCCGGTCACGCCGCCAACCACCTGTGCCTGGCGCTGCTGGAGGACGGGCTGCTTTTCAGCGGTGACCACATCCTCAACGGCAGCACCACGGTGATTGACCCACCGGACGGCGACATGAATGCCTACCTGGAGTCGCTGGACCTGCTGAGCGCGGCTTGTGCCGAGCACCAGATTGAATTCATCGCGCCGGCGCATGGCCATGTGCTGGGCGATGCGCCGCTGGCGATTGCCCGGCTGAAGGCGCACCGCCTGCAGCGCGAAGCCAAAATCGTGGCGGTGATGCAGGCACAGCCCGAGGGCTCACTGGACGATTGGATTGCCCACGCCTACGACGATGTGGACCCGCGCATTTGGCCGGTGGCCAAGCGCTCGCTGCTGGCCCATGTGGAGCGGATTCGCAGCATGGGTTGAGCAGCGTGGGCTGATCGGCGGGTTATCGCGCACCAACATGGCACACCAGCCCCGGGCACGATCCTCGCTTGCCTTCGCCTGGTTGGAGCCGCCGCCCAAGAGCGAAAGCAGAGACCGGCGGTTATACTTTTTTGTTCGCGGGCGACCCGCCCAAACGATGCCGGTCACGACCCTGACCGGGACAGTTTTCCCCTTCTTCACATACCCCAAAGAGGATTTCATGCAAGCGATCACGACACGACGTTTCCTGCACACCGCCAGCGCACTGCTGGTCGGCGTGGTTCTGGCAGCCTGCAGCAAGCAGGAGCCGCCTGCACCGGCAGCCGCTGCGCCAGCCGCCCCGGCACCTGCGCCCGCTGCCAAGGTCTATGTGGTCGGTACGGACGCCGCCTACGCGCCTTTCGAGTCACAGAACGAAAAAGGCGAAATCGTCGGTTTCGACATTGACGTGGTCAAGGCTGTGGCGGCCAAGGCCGGCATTGAAGTCAAGTTCGTCAACACGCCGTGGGAAGGCATCTTCAACACGCTCAACCAGGGCGACCGTGACCTGCTGGTGTCGGCCATCACCATCACCGACGAGCGCAAGCAGACGATGGATTTTTCCACCCCTTACTTCGATGCGCAGCAGCTGATCGCCGTGAAGGCCGACTCCAAGATCGCCAAGCTGGCTGACCTGAAGAAGCTCAAGGTGGGCGTGCAGAACGGCACCACCGGCGACGAAGTCGTCACCAAGCTGCAGGGCAAGGACAGCGCCAACATCAAGCGCTTTGAGTCCACCCCGCTGGCACTGAAAGAACTCGAAAGCGGCGGCGTCGATGCCGTGGTGGCCGACAACGGCGTGGTGGTGCACTACGTCGCCAACAACAGCGGCTCCAAGTTCAAGACTGTCAGCGACTCCAGCTTCGCTGCCGAGCAGTACGGTCTGGCCGTTAAGAAGGGCAACACCGAGCTGCTGGCCAAGCTGGACAAGGGCCTGGCCGACATCAAGGCCGACGGCACCTATGACAAGATTTACGCCCAGTACTTCGGCGCGGCACCCGCAGCGGCCGCGGCTGCTGCACCAGCGCCGGCTGCACCGGCTCCAGCCAAGTAAAACCTTCGACATCGGCCTTCGATATCGCCAGCCCTCAAAGGCCGGCACAAAAAAGCCCCGCTCAGCGATGAACGGGGCTTTTTTTTGGAATAAGTGTGAAGCCTGCCGATAAGCCGGATTCTGTGCACACCCTGCCTTGCGACAGGATGCGTGACCGCCATTAATCTGGGCCGGGGGTCGCCCACCCGGCTCAATGCTACCTACCCGCCAGCTCTGCGGAGCCACATCAACACTGGCCTACTTGGTATTGCTGCGCGTAGAGATTGCCCGTTTCACCCGGACTGAACCGGCTCGTCTCTGTTGCTCTGATCCTCACCTCACGGTGGAGAGGTGTTACCTCCTACGCTGTCCTGTGCAGTCCGGACGTTCCTCCAGTGCGTGGTTTCCCACACAGCAACTTGCGTTGCTGCCTCTTGCGAGTTGCACCAGCGGCGGTCTGGCTGACTTCACCCCTGCATTATCCGCCACGCCCCCGATTTGCCACACCCTCTAAAATGCAGGCTGCTTGATCACCACGAGCCCCCATGATTCGCCTGACTGAACTGAAGCTTCCGCTCGACCATGCGGAAGACGGCCTGCTCACCCTCGCCGCGCGCACGCTGGCCATCGCGCCTGCAGCGATTGCCCACCTGCACATCCACAAACGCAGCTTCGACGCCCGCAAGGCCGAGCTGATGAAGGTGTATATCGTCGATGTCACGCTGGCCGATGGACAGGACGAAGCCGCGCTCCTAGCGCGCCACGCCGGCAATCCACACATACTCCCCACACCCGACATGGCCTACCACCCGGTCGGCCAGGCGCCAGCGCATCTGCCGCTGCGCCCGGTGGTGGTCGGCTTTGGCCCCTGCGGCATTTTTGCGGCGCTGGTGCTGGCGCAAATGGGCTTCAAGCCCATCGTGCTGGAACGCGGCAAAACCGTGCGCCAGCGCACCAAGGACACCTGGGGTCTGTGGCGCAAGAATGTGCTGAACCCGGAATCGAACGTGCAGTTCGGCGAAGGCGGCGCGGGCACGTTTTCTGACGGCAAGCTCTACAGCCAGATCAAGGACCCGCGCCACTTGGGCCGCAAGGTAATGAACGAGTTCGTCAAGGCCGGGGCCCCGGCAGACATCCTTTACGAAGCGCATCCCCACATTGGCACCTTCAAGCTGGTGAAGGTGGTGGAGAACATGCGCGAGCAGATCGTCGCACTGGGCGGCGAGATCCGCTTCGAGCAGCGCGTGACGGATGTACTGATCGAGCGCGGACACAGAGGCCAGCACCTGCGCGGCCTCACCGTGCTGGACCAGGCGACCGGCCAGAGCCATGAGCTGCGCGCTGACCATGTGGTGATGGCGCTGGGCCACAGCTCGCGGGACACCTTTGCCATGCTGCATGCGCGTGGCGTGCACATCGAAGCCAAACCGTTTTCCATCGGTTTTCGCATCGAGCACCCTCAAGGCCTGATTGACCGCGCCCGCTGGGGGCGCCACGCCGGCCACCCGGCCCTGGGCGCTGCCGAATACAAACTGGTCCACCACGCCAGCAATGGCCGCTCGGTCTACAGCTTCTGCATGTGCCCCGGTGGCACCGTGGTGGCTGCGACGTCTGAACCCGGCCGCGTGGTCACCAACGGCATGAGCCAGTACTCGCGCAACGAGCGCAACGCCAACGCAGGCATCGTGGTGGGCATTGACCCGAGCGATTACCCCACAGGCAACTCCGGCGATGGCCGCGCGAACCCGCTGGCCGGCATTGACCTGCAGCGCCAACTGGAATCACACGCCTATGTGCTGGGCGGCAGCACTTACGAGGCACCTGGCCAGCTGGTCGGTGATTTCGTGGCGGGGCGGCCATCCACCGCGCTGGGCAGCGTCATCCCCTCTTACAAACCCGGCGTGGCCATCGGCGACCTGTCGTCCGCGCTGCCCGGCTACGCCATAGAAGCCATGCGTGAAGCCTTACCGGTCTTCGGCAAGAAGATCAAGGGCTTTGACATGCACGACGCCGTGCTGACCGGCGTGGAAACGCGCACCTCCTCGCCCATCAAGATCACGCGTGGCGACGATCTGCAGAGCGTGAACGTCAGCGGTCTCTACCCGGCTGGCGAAGGCGCGAGCTACGCTGGCGGCATCCTGTCGGCTGGCGTGGATGGCATCAAGGTGGCCGAAGCCGTGGCGCGGCAGATACTCGGTGCATCAGTGCAGCAACGGGCTGCGGCCTGATTGCCACTGCTCGCCGTCCTCTCCGATACGACCGAAAGACACACCGTGCCCCATGACTTCCACTATTACGAGCCAGCGCAAGGGCACGGGCTGCCGCATGACCCGTTCAATGCCATCGTCGGGCCCCGGCCCATCGGATGGATCTCGTCGCAGAACGCCGCAGGCCACCTCAACCTCGCGCCCTACAGCTTTTTCAACGCCTTCAACTACACGCCACCACTGATCGGCTTTTCCAGTATCGGCGCCAAGGACAGCCTGCACAACATCCGCGAAACTGGGGAATTCTGCTGGAACCTCACCACCCGGCCCTTGGCAGAAGCCATGAACCAGTCCTGTGCCAGCGTGGCGCCAGAGGTCGATGAGTTTCAACTTTCAGGCATGACGCCGGTCGCATCCACCCGCGTTGCGCCGCCCCGCGTGCTGGAAAGCCCCGTGTCGTTCGAGTGCAAGCTCACGCAGATCCTGCAACTGCAGGGCGTCGACGGCGTGCCAGTGCCGACCTGGATGGTGTTTGGCGAGGTGGTGGCCGTGCACATTGCGCGGCACCTGCTCAAAAATGGTATTTACGACACTGCTGCGGCCCAGCCTGTGCTGCGCGGCGGCGGGCCCGCTGATTATTTCGAGGTGAAAGCCGAGAGCCTATTCCACATGTTCAGGCCCCGCTGAACCCACCGCGTTTCATCGCATCTCACCCCGGATACACCCACCTCATGACAGAACCCACTTCAACCGCTGAAACCACTGCTCCGGCCGACAGTTCACCCACTCGTCCACCCAAAGGCAATGACAGGCGCCAACGCAGGGGGCAACCCACCGTAAAAGCCGCATCAGCGAAGCGCCCGCCGCGCGAGGTGCATCCCGTGCTGCAAAAGCTGTTCGAGCTGTACCCCGGCCTCTTCGGCGCACGCTTTCTGCCGCTCAAGCTGGGCGTGTTCCAGGAGCTGCTGGCCCTGCACCCCGACGCCTTCAAGCGCGACGATCTCAAGGTCGCGCTCGGGCTGCACGCACGATCCACCCGCTACCTCGAAAGCGTGGCAGCCGGCCACCCACGGCATGACCTGCAGGGTCAGCCCGTCGAGCCCGTGGCACCAGAGCACGTGCACCACGCCATCGTGGAGCTGTTCCGCCGCCGCCAGGGCCGCACCAAAGACGATCTGCGCCCCGAGTTCTGCGCCCGCATTGTCAAGGCCATCGAAGCCTCAGGCCTCGGCAAGGAAGACTACGCCGAACGGGTACGCACGCAGGACGACACCGCCAACGCCCTGCTCGACGCAGCCCTAACCGAACTTGCCGCCCAAACCGCCAAGCGCGAAGCCCTGATGCGCGCATTCGAAGCCAGTGGGAAAACCGAGGCCGAGTTTGCCGACATGTACGGCATGAGCTTCAATGAAGTCAGCCATGCGCTGGCGCGGGTTCGGGCGAGTCGCGAGCAGTTAACGCCCACACACTGAATGGCGTTCTCAAAAGGATACGACCAGCTTGCGCAATTGAAAACGCCCCAGGTCTTGCGTGGGGCGCCCTTGATGGACCACGCAAGATTCGCCACGACCGTGTCGTCGGTGTCAACCCTCTACGAAGATTGCAAGGACGGTTGACCTGCAGGCGCCCTCAAAGCTTGAACGGCACCACCACCTGCTGCTGCTCACCCAAGCCTTCGATACCGACGGTCATCCTGTCGCCCTTTTTCAGGTAGAGCGGCGGCTTCATGCCCATGCCCACGCCCGGTGGGGTGCCGGTGGTGATCACATCGCCTGGCTCCAGCGTCATGAACTGGCTCACGTAGCTGATGATTTTGGCGACGCCGAAAATCATGGTCTTGGTGGAGCCCTTCTGCACGCGCTGGCCATTGAGGTCCAGCCACATCTGCAGCTTCTGGGGGTTGGGCACTTCGTCGCGCGTCACCAGCCAGGGGCCGATGGGGCCAAACGTGTCGCAGCCCTTGCCCTTGTCCCAGGTGCCGCCGCGCTCGATCTGGTATTCGCGTTCGCTGACGTCGTTGATAGTGCAGTAGCCAGCGACATGGTTCAGCGCGTCTTTCTGCGACACATAGCGTGCACGCGTGCCGATCACCACACCCAGTTCCACCTCCCAGTCGGTCTTGACCGAGCCTTTGGGCAGCATGACCGGGTCATTCGGTCCCTGGATACAGGTGGTGGCCTTGAGGAAGACGATGGGCTCTTTGGGAATCGGTAGGCCGGACTCGGCCGCATGGTCTGCAAAATTGAGACCAATGGCGATGAATTTGCCCACGCCGGTGACCGGGCAACCCATGCGGGGCGAACCTTTGACCAGCGGCAGCTTGTCGGTCTTGAGCTTGCGCAGCTTGGCCAGCGCGGCATCACCCAGCTGGCCGGGGCCGATGTCGGCAATCACGCCGCTCAGGTCGCGCAGTTTGCCGTCTGCGTCAATGAGGCCCGGCTTTTCCTTGCCGGGGTTGCCATAGCGAACGAGTTTCATGGAGTCTCCTTTTTTCAGTTCGAAATCAGTGAATGTGACGTAACCAAAGTGTCGTTGAAAAAGCGGGGTCGATCAGTGACCGAAAGCGACAAGCTGGTTTTCAGTTTTTCAGTAAGTGGCGCGGCCGCCCGAGAGGTCAAACACCGCGCCGGTAGAAAAGGCGCACTCCTCGCTGCACAGCCAGGCCACCATCGCGGCAATCTCGTCGGGTTCGCCAAAACGCCCCATCGGAATTTTCGACAGCATGAACTGGATGTGCTCAGGCGTCATCTGGTCGAACATCGCCGTCTTCACTGCAGCTGGTGTGACGCAGTTCACCCGGATGCCGGTTGCCGCCAGCTCCTTACCCAGCGACTTGGTGAGTGCAATCACCGCCGCCTTGCTGGCGCTGTAGGCGCTGGCATTGGGGTTGCCCTCTTTGCCGGCCACCGAGGCGATGTTGACCACACGGCCGTAGTTGTTCTGCTGCATCACAGGCACCACCTCGCGGCAGACATGGAAGGTGCCGTTGAGGTTGACCTGCATCACCTGCTCCCACGCAGGCACCGGGTAGGTGGCGAGCGGGCCGTTGGGGCCGGTGATGCCGGCGGAGTTGACGAGCACATCGACCACAGGCCGCGCCGCCACGGTCTGCTGGACCGCAGCCACCACGCTGGCATGCACGGCCACGTCGACCAGCACGCCGCGCACGGCGGTACCCAGGGATTTGATGACCGCAGTCATGGCCTGCTCATCGCGGTCCCAGACCGTCACGGTGGCGCCCGATGCGATCAGGCGCTGGGTGATGGCCAGGCCCAGGCCCGAGGCGCCGCCGGTCACCACGGCATGCTGGCTGGCAAGATCGAGCTGGTTCATGACGTAGCCTTCAGCCACAACGATCTGCTGCAGCCGCGCGTCATATGGTCATGCCCCCGTCGATACTGTAAGCCTGCCCAGTGACGAAGGCCGCCTCGTCGCTGGCCAGAAACACCACCAGCGGTGCGATCTCGTGCGCCTGCGCCAGCCGGCCCATGGGCTGGCGGGCGATGAAATTCTTGCGGGCCTCCACCGGATCGGCATTGGCATTGATGCGGTCGGCCAGTGAAGGTGTGTCTACCGTGCCGGGGCAGATGGCGTTGCAGCGTACGCCCTGCCCCACGTAATCGGCCGCCACGCTTTTGGTGAGGCCAATCACTGCCGCCTTGGTAGTGCCATAGACAAAACGGTTGGGCAGCCCCTTCAGGCTGCTGCAGACACTGGCCATGTTGATGATGCTGCCGCCCTGGTTCTTCAACATGCCCGGCAGCACCGCCTGAATGGCCCAGAACTGGGCCCGCACATTGAGCTGAAAGGCAAACTCCAGATCGGCATCGCTAGCCTGCAGCAGGCTGCCGTTGTGGACCACACCGGCGCAGTTGAACAGGATGTCGATGCGGGGAATGCCCGCCACCACGCGGTTGATGGCGGCCTTGTCGAGCACGTCCAGCGGCACCGCACGGACGCCCGGCACGCCGTCGTAGCCGTCCAGCAGCTTCGGATTGACGTCGGTTGCCCAGACTTCAGCGCCTTCCGCGGCGAGCGCCAGCGCCGTGGCACGGCCAATGCCCTGGCCGGCCGCCGTGACCAGGGCCACCTTTCCTTTGAGTCTCATTTCAGCTCCACAGGGTTTTGCTTAACAGGGTTTTGCCGGATGTCATCGCCCGGCTTTCATGGAATTATGAATTGGTCTGACCACTTGTCCAATTCAGGCTAACCCTTAACACTGTTTCCGCTCGCTCCGCCTGCCTCAAACGCCTTCCATGCCCCTTCAGACCGTCGAACCCCAGCGCCTCTACCGGCAGATTGCCGAGCAGCTGCGCACGCTGATTGCCTCGGGTGAATTCCCCGAGGGCACGCGCCTGCCGGCCGAGCGGGACCTGGCCAAGCAGCTGGGCGTGAGCCGCCCTTCGGTGCGCGAAGCGCTGATTGCGCTGGAGGTCGAGGGCGCCATCGACGTGCGTACCGGCTCCGGCATCTACGTGATGAAGCCGCGCCGCAAAAGCGCGTCGGCCACACCCGCCTATGAGCCCGCCGAATGGGGACCGCTGGAGCTGATGCGCGCCCGCGAGCTGGTCGAGGGCGAAGTGGCCGCCCTCGCCGCCCGTCACGCCAAGCGTGCGCACATCAACGCCATGGCCAGCGCGATCGAACAGATGAAGGACGAGGCCGCCAGCGGCATCGCACCGCGCGAAGGCGACGAGGCCTTTCACCAGGCGATTGCGCTGGGCTGCGGCAACGAAGTGCTGCGCGACACCGTCCAGGGCTACTGGCAGGCGCGCCGCGGCACGCTGTTCGAGCGCCTCGGCGACTATTTCGAAAACCCTCCCTCATGGAAGGCTGCGCTCGTTGAGCACGCCGCCGTGCTGGAGGCCATCCGCGCCCACGACCCGGTCGCTGCTCGCAGTGCGATGCACGAGCACCTGAAGAAAGCCTGCAACCGTTACAGCGCGAGCTGGCGCCGCGCCAACAGTTCCTGATCCCGCCAGCAATTGACAACCAACCACCCAAGGAGACATCACCATGAAAAAGCGTTCCTCTTTACGTCTGATCGCCGCCTGCGCGCTGCTCGCCAGCAGCCTGGGCCATTTCGGCCTGGCGCAGGCACAGACCAAGCTCAAGTGGGCCCACGTGTACGAGGTTTCCGAGCCGTACCACAAGTGGTCGGTCTGGGCCGGTGAAGAGATCAAGAAACGCACCAGCGGCCGCTACGACATCCAGGTGTTTCCAGCCTCCACGCTGGGCAAGGAAAGCGACATCAACCAGGGCCTGCAGCTGGGCACGGTGGACATCATCATTTCGGGCGCCTCGTTTGCCGCACGCAGCTTTCCGCGCATCGGCGTGGGCTACTACCCCTACACCTTCCGCGACTCCGACCACCTGCTGAAGTACGCCAAGAGCGACGTGTTCAAGGAGCTGGCCGACGGCTACAAGCAGAAGACCGGCATCCAGACCGTGGCCGTCACTTACTACGGCGCACGGCATTCCACCAGCAACAAGGCCTTCAAGAACTGCGACGAGATGAAGGGCCTGAAGATGCGGGTGCCTGATGTACCTGCATACATGGCGCTGCCGCGCGCCTGCGGTGCCAACCCCACACCGATCGCGTTTGCCGAGGTCTATCTGGCACTGCAGAACGGCACTGTCGACGCCCAGGAGAACCCGCTGCCAACCATTGAGGCCAAGAAATTCTTCGAGGTGCAGAAGAACATCATCCTGACCGGCCACATCCTCGACTCGCTGGTCACACAAGTGGGTCCTCACGTGTGGAACAAGCTCAGTGACGCCGACAAGAAAACCTTCACCGACGTGATGCAGGAGGCGGCCGCCAACGCCACCGCCGACATCAAGAAGCGCGAAGGCGAACTGGTCGATGAGTTCAAGAAGAAGGGTATCAACATGATCACCGTGAACCGCGACGAGTTCCGTGAGCGCATCGTCAAGGCCGTGGACATGGCCTCGATGGGCTATGACAAGAAGGACTGGGACCGTATCCAGGCCATCAAGTGATGCCCGGCAGGCGTTTCGGCACCTGAGCCGGATCGCCTGCAGCCACTCACCCGCCCCTGCCCGCAAGGGGCGGGCCTTCCAGCCGACTGCCCTTACCTCCCATCACCATGACTCCGATTCCTGACATTGACGCCCTGCCCAAGGTCATGGGCGAAGACGGCGAGTTCCACGCAACCGACGAAGCGGTCGACCTGTCGGGTACACCTGTCGAGGCATGGGCAGCGCTGCTGTTTTTCTGGGCCCTGGGCCTGACGGTTTTCTACCAGTTCTTCACCCGCTATGTGATGAACGACTCCGCCGCATGGACGGAAGAGATCGCGCGCTACCTGCTGATCGCCACCGTGTTTGTCGGTGCGGCGATTGGCGTGGCCAAGAACAACCACATCCAGGTGGATTTTTTCTACCGCTTCATGCCGCCCTGGCTGGGCCGGGCCATGGCCCTGCTCACTGACGTGCTGCGCATCGCCTTTCTGGCAGGGGCCGTCGGGCTTACGTGGCAAATGATGGACAAGATGGGCAACTACAAGATGACCATCGTCGACCTGCCGATGAACCTGGTGTACGGCGTCTGCCTGGTGGGTTTTGCCGCGATGTGCGTGCGCTCCATCTGGGTCATGCGGGTGCATGTCAAGCGCGGCTACAGCGTGCTCGAACGCCCTGAATCCACCATCGAGGACCGCTAAATGCTGAAGATTGTTTTCCTGTTCCTGATGAGCGGCGGCCTGCCGGTGGCCATGGCCATGGCGGGCGCCTCGCTGCTGTACATCCTGTTCACGCAGAGCTCGCCGCCGTTTGTGGTGATTCACCGCATGGTCAGCGGCATCGACAGCTTTCCGTTGCTGGCTGTCCCCTTCTTCATCCTCGCCGGCAACCTGATGAACAACGCCGGCATCACCAACCGCATCTACAACTACGCGCTGGCGCTGGTGGGCTGGATGAAAGGCGGGCTGGGCCATGTCAATGTGGTCGGCTCGGTGGTGTTTGCGGGCATGAGCGGCACCGCCATTGCCGACGCGGCGGGCCTCGGCACCATCGAGATCAAGGCCATGAAGGACCATGGCTACAGCACGGAGTTTGCAGTTGGCGTGACGGCCGCGTCGGCCACGCTGGGGCCCATCATTCCGCCCAGCCTGCCCTTTGTGATTTACGGCATGATGGCCAACGTCAGCGTTGGCGCGCTCTTTCTGGCGGGCATTCTGCCGGGCGTCATGATGGCGCTGCTGATGATGCTGACAGTCGCCTACTTCGCCCACAAGAACGGCTGGGGCGCAGACGTCAAGTTCGACTGGCGCCGCCTGAGCAAGGCACTGATCGAAACCGCTGTGGTCATCGGCTGGCCGCTGCTGCTGTGGGTGCTGATCAGCAAGCTGGGTTTTCCGCCACAGATCACCGTGGCGGTTGCACTGGTGGTGCTGTTCGCTGCTGACAAGGCCTTCAACTTCCAGGCCGTGCTGCCCATCATGACGCCGGTGCTGCTGATCGGCGGCATGACCACTGGCATCTTCACGCCCACCGAGGGCGCGATCGCGGCCTGCGTCTGGTCGCTGATTCTCGGCTTCGCGTGGTACCGCACGCTGACCTTCCGCAGTTTCGTCAAGGTCTGCCTCGACACCGTGGAAACCACCGCCACCGTGCTGTTCATTGTGGCTGCTGCATCGATCTTCGGCTGGATGCTCACCGCTACTGGCGTGACCACCGACATTGCCAACTGGGTCCTGGGCTTCACCAAGGAGGCATGGGTCTTCCTGCTTTTGGCCAACCTGCTGATGCTGTTTGTCGGCTGCTTTCTGGAGCCGACCGCCGCCATCACGATTCTGGTGCCCATCCTGGTGCCGATTGCGGTTCAGCTGGGCGTGGATCCGGTCCACTTCGGACTGGTCATGGTGCTCAATTTGATGATCGGCCTGCTGCACCCGCCCATGGGTATGGTGCTGTTTGTTCTGGCGCGCGTGGCCAAGCTGTCGGTCGAGCGCACCACGATTGCCATCCTGCCCTGGCTGTTCCCGCTGCTGGGCAGTCTGATCGTCATCACCTACTTCCCCAAGCTGGTGCTGTGGCTGCCCAAGATGTTTTATTGAAATGTTCCCGTGAACTGCTGACCGAAGAGAAATCCAGATGACGCCATTCATTCGCCTGCACCCCCTTGACGATGTCCTGATTGCCCGCCAGCAGCTGGTGGGCGGCACCGTCGTCGACGGTGTGACCGTCAAAGGCCTGATCCCTGCGGGCCACAAGGTCGCCACCCATGCCATTGCGGCGGGTGAGGCGGTCCGCCGCTACAACCAGATCATCGGCTTTGCCAGCAAGGCCATTGCCGCGGGTGAGCACATCCATGTCCACAACCTCGACATGGGGCCGGACAAGGGCAGCTTTGAGCGCGACTACGCCTTTGGCGCCGACGTGAAGCCCGCCGCGCCAAAGCGCGAGGCCACCTTCATGGGCATCAAGCGGGCCGACGGGCGGGTGGCCACGCGCAATTACATCGGTATCCTGTCCAGCGTCAACTGCTCGGCCACGGCCGCGCGGGCGATTGCCGACCACTTCTCGCGCCAGACCCATCCCGAGGCGCTGAGCGATTTCCCGAACGTCGATGGCGTGGTGGCGCTGACGCATGGCACCGGCTGCGGCATGGACACCGAAGGGATGGGCATGCAGATTCTGGAGCGTACGCTCGCTGGCTACGCCACCCATGCCAACTTCGCTGGTGTGCTGGTTGTGGGCCTGGGCTGCGAGGCCAACCAGATCAACGCCTGGCTCGCACACAGCGCGCTGCGCGAGGGTGACAACTTCCGCGTCTTCAACATCCAGGACACCGGCGGCACGCGCAAGACAGTGGACAAGGGCATCGCCCTGATCCGCGAGATGCTGCCGCGCGCCAACGCCGTCAAGCGCGAACCCTGCAGTGCCTCGCACATCACCATCGGCCTGCAGTGCGGCGGCTCTGACGGTTACTCGGGCATCAGCGCCAACCCGGCACTCGGCGCCGCGGTGGACATGCTGGTGGCGCACGGCGGTACCGCCATCCTCAGCGAAACGCCCGAGATCTATGGCGCCGAGCACCTGCTGACACGCCGCGCCGTGCAGCCCGCCATCGCAGAAAAACTGATTTCCCGCATCAAGTGGTGGGAGCACTACACCGCCATCAACGGCGGCGAGATGAACAACAACCCCTCGCCCGGCAACAAGGCGGGCGGGTTGACGACCATTCTTGAAAAGTCACTCGGCGCCGTCGCCAAAGGTGGCACGAGCAATCTGGAAGCGGTGTACGAATACGCCGAACCGGTGACGGCACACGGCTTTGTCTACATGGACACGCCGGGCTACGACCCGGTCAGCGCCACCGGCCAGGTCGCAGGCGGTGCCAACCTGATCTGCTTCACCACCGGCCGCGGCAGTGCCTACGGCTGTGCGCCCTCGCCGTCGCTCAAGCTGTCCACCAACTCGGCGCTGTGGCGCAAGCAGGAAGACGACATGGACATCAACTGCGGCGAGATCATCGACGGCAGTGCCTCGGTGCAGGAGATGGGGCAACGGATCTTTGATCTGGTGCTGGCCACCGCCTCCGGCGAGCAGAGCAAGAGTGAGAAACACGGCTACGGGCAGAACGAGTTTGTGCCCTGGCAGGTCGGCGCAGTCATGTAGGCCCTGCAGCGATTGCATTCATGAGCCACACCGTTCCCGCCGCGCACTTGCGCGCTCACGTCGCTGCCGTCCTGCGGGCTGCTGGCAGTGCCGCCGACGAAGCTGAAACTGTCGCCACCAATCTGGTCCTTGCCAATCTCAGCGGCCATGACTCACATGGCGTGGGCATGCTGCCGCGCTATGTCGATGCGGTGCTGGAGGGCGGCCTCCAACCCAACACAGGCGTGACGGTGGTGCTCGACACTGGCGTACTGCTCACGCTTGACGGCCAGCGCGGCTACGGCCAAGTGGTGGGCAAGCAGGCCATGGCGCTGGGCATCGCGCGCGCCAAGGCGCATGGCAGCTGCATCATGACGCTGGCCAACGCGCACCACTTGGGCCGCATCGGCCACTTTGCCGAGATGGCTGTGGCCGAAGGACTGGTGTCACTGCATTTCGTGAATGTGCTGTCGCGGCCGGTGGTGGCGCCCTTTGGTGGCGCCGATGGACGCTATGGCACCAACCCCTGCTGCATTGGCATTCCACTAGCGGGAAGTGGTGATTTCATTTTGGACTTCGCCACCAGCCTGGCGGCACAGGGAAAAATGCGTGTCGCCCACAACGAAGGGCGGCGTGTGGCGCCGGGCATCCTGATTGACGAGCAGGGGCAGCCGACCACCGACCCGGGCGTGGTGGTGGTCCCCCAAGGCAACGGCCTGTTCGGCGCGCTGCTGGCGTTTGGCGAGCACAAGGGCTACGGCCTGGCGGTGGCCTGCGAGCTGCTGGGCGGCGCCCTGACCGGCAGCGGCACCTGGCACAGGCCGACCGACCCGAACGTTCGCGCGGTCGTCAACGGCATGCTGACCATCCTGATTTCGCCGGCGCACCTCGGCACCCAGGCCTCGTCGTTCGAAGCGGAAGCCGTTGCATTCGTCGACTGGCTCAAAGCCGGGCCTGTCGCTTCGGGCTTTGACGCCGTGCAGATCGCCGGCGACCCGGAGCGTGCCGCACGCGTGCAGCGTGAGGCGGACGGCATCACGCTGGACGAACGGACCTGGCAGGAAATCGTCGCCAGCGGCCACAAGGTCGGCGTGAGCCTGCCTGACCAGTGACCACTACGTCATCAGTCAAGTTGCACCAAAACACTTCAGCCGAATACCTCATCGAACCACCTCATCGAGCCCAATTCACATGGCCTTCAACACCCTGCATCCTCCCATCCGCGACCAGGTTGCACTCGTCACTGGTGCCAACGCCGGCATGGGTCTGGCCACCACACGCGCCCTGCTCGAAGCCGGCTACCGCGTGGCTGCCACAGACCTGCAAACCACGCAGGTCGCCAACGCACTGGCATCGTACGGTGACCGGCTGGCCTGCTTCACGATGGATGTGAGCGACCAGGCCCAGGTGCATGCCGCCTGCGATGCCATAGAAGCACGCTTTGGCCGCATCGACGTGTGTGTGAACAATGCCGGCTTTCTGCAGTACGCCAATTGCGAGCAGACCACGCCCGAGCTGTGGCACAAGACGCTGCGCATCAACCTCGACGGGGTGTTCTACGTGAGCCAGCGCGTCGCCCCGGGCATGAAGTCGCGCGGTTTTGGCCGCATCGTCAATGTGTCGTCCTACGGCGCGAAGACCGGCGGCCTCTCTCCCCTTCCAGCCTATGCCGCCAGCAAGGGCGGCGTGACCTCGCTGACCTTCAGCTTTGCGCGCGAGTACGCCCCTTTCGGTGTGACCTGCAACGCGGTGGCACCCACCTTCGTCAAGACCCAGATGCTGACCGAGCAGGTCAGCGCCGAGCGGCAGGCCGAGCTGCGCCTGAAGATTCCGGTGGGCCGCTTCTGCGAGCTGGAAGAGTTCGCCCACTGCGTGCTGTTTCTCGCGCACCCGATGAGTGGCTTCATCACCGGCGAGGTGCTGGACCTCAACGGAGGCCTGCAGTTTGACTGACCCCACCCTGCTCACCCCGCACGTACTGCCCGCCCTTGCGGCGCGCGGCATCACCGTGCCCGGCTATCTGCGTACCAGCTCGCCCGGTGTGGTGCACCTGGGCCTGGGCGCCTTCCATCGGGCCCACCAGGCGCTGGTGTTCGACACCCTGCTGCAGCGCGGCGATGCGCGCTGGGGTGTGCTCGGCGTGGCCATGCGCAGCACGCAGTTGGCCGATACCCTGGCCGCACAGGATGGTCTTTACGCGGTACAGATCGCCAGCCATGCGGGCGTGCACTGGCAGGTTGGCGGCGCCCTGTGGCACACCTGCGTGGCCGCCCGTGAGCCCGGGCAGGTGGTCGAGGCGCTGGCAGCACCCACCACCCGCTGGGTCACGCTGACCGTCACCGAGAAAGGCTATGGCCCTGCGCTGGCCAGTTTGCTGGTGCAAGGCCTGGCGGCGCGCCATTCAGCCGGACTGCCGGGGCTGACCATCGCCTCCTGCGACAACCTGTCGCACAACGGGCGCAAGCTGCAGGCACTGTGTGCCGATACGGCAGAAGCCGAAAGCCCTGCGCTGGCCCAGTGGATTCGCAGCGCCTGTGCGTTTCCCAACAGCATGGTGGACCGCATCGTTCCCGCTGCAACAGACAAGCGCCTTGCCGCCGCCACGCAGGCACTGGGCGTGGCCGACCACGCCGCACTGGGCACCGAGGCCTTCTGGGAATGGGTCATCGAGCGGCGCTTTGTCGACCCTTCCGATGGCGAGGTGCTGGCCGCTGCCGGCGTCACAGTGGTGGATGACATCGCGCCGTTTGAAGAAGCCAAGCTGCGCATGCTCAACGGCAGCCACACCGCCATGGCCTGCATCGGTGCCGTGGCCGGCTTGCCAGTGATCAGCGACTGCATCGCGCAGCCAGCGGTGCACCACTTTGTTCATGGCCTGATGACACACGAGGTCGGCCCGCAACTGAGCCGCCCCGACTGGGCCAGCTACCGCGATGCGCTGCTGGCCCGATTTGCCAACCCCGAGCTGCAGCACAGCGTGCACCAGATCGCCACCGACAGCTCACAAAAAATCCCGCAGCGCTGGCCACCGTCGGTAGCGGGTGCGCTGCGTGCCGGCCACACCGTGGAGCGGCTGGCCTTTGCGGCTGCAGCCTGGATGCGCTACCTGCGCGGCAGCGACGAGCAGGGACGCCCTTACGCGATGAACGACCCGATGTCTAGCACGCTGCATGCGCTGGCCATCGCACATGCCGGTGATGCGGCGGCGACGGTGCAGACTCTGGGAACGCTGCCAGCGATCTGGGGCGAAGCGCTGCCGCACAACGACCCGTGGCTGGCACGCGTCAGTCATTGGCTGGCACAGATCAACCAGCACGGCATGCTGGCCGCGCTCGAACTCCTTTCCACCCACAAGGTCTGACTCCCATGAAAATCACCAGCGCCCGCGTCATCGTCTGCAGCCCTGGCCGCAATTTCGTCACCCTCAAGATCGAGACCGATGAGGGCCTCACCGGCATCGGCGACGCCACGCTCAACGGTCGCGAACTCGCGGTGGTGAGCTACCTCACCGAGCATGTGATTCCCTGCCTGATCGGGCGCGACGCCCACCAGATCGAGGACATCTGGCAGTACCTTTACAAGGGCGCTTACTGGCGGCGCGGACCGGTCACCATGAGCGCCATTGCGGCGGTGGACACGGCGCTGTGGGACATCAAGGCCAAGGCAGCCAATCTGCCGCTGTACCAGCTGCTCGGCGGGCGCAGCCGCACTGGCGTGATGGTGTACGGCCACGCCAACGGCAAGGACATCGCGCAGACGGTGGACGAGGTGCTGCGCTACAAGGAAATGGGCTACCAGGCGATACGCGCGCAGAGCGGCATCCCCGGGCTGGACAAGGTCTACGGCGTGGGCAAGGGCACGCTGTTTTATGAACCCGCCGATGCCGACCTGCCCAGCGAGCACGATTGGAGCTCTGAAAAATACCTGCTGCACACGCCCCGACTGTTCGACGCGGTGCGGCAGGCCGTGGGCTCGGATATCCACCTGCTGCACGACGTGCACCACCGGCTCACCCCGATTGAAGCCGCCCGGCTGGGCAAATCACTGGAGCCCTACCACCTGTTCTGGATCGAAGATGCCACGCCGGCAGAAAACCAGGAGGCCTTCCGGCTGATCCGCCAGCACACCACCACGCCGCTAGCAGTGGGAGAGATCTTCAATACGCTGTGGGACTGCAAGGACCTGATCCAGAACCAGCTGATCGACTACATCCGCGCCACAGTCGTGCACGCTGGCGGCATCACGCACCTGCGGCGCATTGCCGACTTTGCCGCGATGTACCAGGTGCGCACCGGTTGCCACGGCGCCACCGATCTTTCGCCGGTGTGCATGGGCGCGGCACTGCACTTCGACACCTGGGTGCCCAACTTCGGCGTGCAGGAGTACATGCGCCACACCGAAGCCACCGACGAGGTCTTCCCCCACGCCTACAGCTTCAACAAAGGCTTCATGTACTGCGGTGACGCTGTGGGCCACGGGGTGGACATCGACGAAAAGCTGGCCGCCAAGTACCCGTACCAGCGCGCGTACCTGCCGGTGAACCGGCTGGCGCATGACGGTACCTTGTGGAACTGGTGAGGAGGTTCACTCCTATCGGACGCGCACTTCGTGTCGCGCCTTTTCCCCTTCCAGTGGACGCTACACGCAGTGAGCGTCAGCAGGGGTCAACACAAGATATTCAGACTGGCTTCCAGGTGCTCTGAGGGCATGCGCTTGAAGCCCGAGCGGGCAAAGCGCTGCAGGCGGCCGACCATGAAGGCGACGATGACTGAGGCGCGCACCTGGGCATCGACTGTGGGTGTGGCGGCACCGCCGGCGGCCGCTGCATCGCGCAGGCTTTGCTTGAGGCTGGACTCCAGTTTGTCGAAGAACTGGTTCATGCGCTCCTGCAGGCGGTCGTTCTCGAACACCAGCGCGTCGCCGACCATCACGCGTGTCATGCCGGGGTTTTTCTCGGCGAACTGCAGCACCATCACCACCAGCTTGCGGGTGCGCTGCAGGTGATCCGTCTCGCGCTCGCCAATCTGGTTGACGAGAGTGAACACGCTCTGCTCAATGAACTCAATCAGGCCCTCGAACATCTGCGCCTTGCTGGCGAAGTGGCGGTAGAGGGCGGCTTCGCTCACTTCCAGCCGCGCCGCCAGCGCCGAAGTGGTGATGCGCTCGGCGCCGGGCTGCTCCAGCATGGTGGCCAGCGCCTGCAGGATCTGCACCCGGCGCTCGCCCGGCTTGGGGCGTTTGCGCGTGGCCGGCTCGGCGGCTGCGGGCGAGGTCAGTTCAGATTCAGACGCTGGATCGGACATAGGCGCAAAGGTCCTTGAAGGGAAAGAACTCAGGCAGGACGGGCAGAAGAAACCAAACGGAACACTGTTTCAAAAAGCCGATCCTCGTTGCAAATGATTCTCTCACAGCCCGGCGACGGCCCGAGAGGCGGCAGCATGGGGTTTACGGCGATGGCGCTCGCCGTAAAAGGCCCTCAGACCAGCTGCAAACGCACCTTCAGACCGGAACGCCGGGCGGTCTGCTCGCCCTCTGTGGCCGGTCGGGCGTCGCCCAGTTCCAGCTGCGAGCGGTGCAGGCGCGCAATCTCGTCGGCAATGGCCAGCCCCAGGCCATTGCCCTCCTCTTGCGTACCCTTGACCCGGTAGAAGCGCTGCACCGCGAGGCTGCGCTCATGCGGGGCGATGCCAGGGCCGTCGTCTTCCACTTCCAGATAGGCGCCAGACTGCTCCACCCCCTGCGCATCAGGACGACTGCAAGGCCCGCAGCGAATGGTGACCGTACCGCCAGTCGGCGTGTATTTGATGGCGTTGTCCACCAGGTTGGAAAGCAGCTCGCGCAGCAGCCATTCGTGGCCTGTGACCTGCGCTGGCTGTGTCTCCAGCCCCAGATCAATGCCCTTCTTCATGGCGGCGTCGAGCTGCGTCGGCAGCACGGATTCACACAGCTCCCGCAAATCCACCCGCTGCATGGGCTGGGCCGAGGTGACCGAGGCATCGGCGCGCGAGAGCGCCAGCAACTGGTTGGCCAGCTGGGAGGTGCGGCGCGTGGCACTGCGCAGCCGCAGCACCTTGTCGGCCGAGAGCGTGACCGCCCCCTCTTTGCCAGAAGCGCGCGCCGCCTGCGCCCATGCCTCCACCTGCGCCTGCAAGCCGGCAAGCGGCGTGCGCAGCTGGTGCGCGGCATCGGCCACAAAGCGACGTTGCCCTTCGGCCTGGTCGTTGACCAGATCGAACAGGCGGTTGAGCGCGGTGACCAGCGGCTGCACCTCGGCCGGCGTGGCGAGCGGATCGATTGCACTCAGGTCGCGCGGGCTGCGGCGCTCGACCGCCTCCTTCAGCTCGATCAGCGGCCGCAATGCCCGGGTCACGGCCCAGTTGAAAGCAAAGCCGGCAGCGATCACCAGAACCAGGTTGGGCAGCAGCACCGTGAGCAGCATGGAGCGCACCCATTGCTGTCGCGGATCGGCGCCATCGGCCAGTTGCAGGATCAGTTCACCCGCGGTCGTCTTGGCGCGCTGGACCACGATGCGGTAGCTAATGCCCCTGTCTTCCACGCTGTGGAACTCCGCATCGAAAGTGGGAGGGAGCACCACCGGTATCCAGGCCTCGCCGGCCACGAAGTTGCCAGCCGCATCCGACACACGAAAGCCGCCGGCATTGGCACGGCCCTTGACGAACTCTTCAATGGCTGGCGCGAGCAGCAGTATCGGCGGAGTCCCCTGCTCGGTCCCCGGGCCCACCACCGAGTCGGCCAGCAGCGGGATCAGGCGCAGCAACTGCTGGTCCTGCTGCAGGGCCACATTGCCAGCGGTCCGGTAATCGAAGTAAGCGCCAAGCACAGCCAGCACACCCATCGGCGCGAGCAGCAGCAGCAGCAATCGGCGCTGGAGGCCGGACTTCATGGCGGCAGGCACCAGCCGGCTGCGGGTGAAACTGTAGGTAAAACGACTGGCGGCAAGCCCTGCGAGGCCCCGCACCGGATCAAGAAGCCCTGAGGCTGCGGACCGTGATGGCCTGCTCATGCCGCCCACTCAGTCAGCGGACGACGTGCCAGGAGAAGCCAGGTTGGCAGCGGCTGCCCCATCGCCACCCGTGCTGACAAGCTCGAGGCGATAGCCAAATCCGCGGATGGAACGAACCGCCACCCCATGGCCTTCCAGCTTGCCACGCAGCCGGGAGATGTAGACCTCGATGGCATTGGGCGTGATTTCCTTGTCCCACCCGGTCATGGCCTGGAGCAGCTTGTCTTTGCTGGCGGGTTTGGGGGCATGCATCAGCAGGTATTCCATCACCGTCCATTCGCGCGGACCCAGCTCGATCAGCTGGCCGTTGGCGCGCGCCTCGCGGTTCGCGGTATCGAGCTCCAGCGCACCAAAGCTCAGGATGGCGCTGGTCGCCGCCTGGGACCGCCGCAGCAAGGCACGCAGACGCGCCAGCAGCTCAGGCAGCTCGAACGGCTTGACCATGTAGTCGTCAGCGCCCAGGTCCAGACCCTGTACCCGGTCCTGCAGCGCGTCGCGTGCAGTGAGGATCAGCACCGGCATGGCGAGGCCGTTGCGGCGCAGACGACGGGTCAGCTCCAGTCCGTCCACCCGGGGCAGACCGATGTCGATGATGGCGGCGTCAAACGCCTCTCCCTTGAGCACCTCTTCAGCACGCTCGGCGCTGCCGACCCAGTCGACCGCGTAGCCGGCGTCACTCAGCCCCAGCTTGATGCCGCTGGCCACCATCACATCGTCTTCAACCAGCAGTAGTCTCATAGGGTTTGAGCATACGGGGTGAGATGAACCGCGTTCATGCGGGATAACACCAGCGCAGGGGCGCCTCAGTCAGCTCAACGACAGCCTGCGAAGTGCTCTTCCCTGCCAGCCACGGCCGCGGAACCGGTTTTTTGCCGGGCCGCCGGTGTAGCTCCCCCCGGGGGACCCAGACCGCGAAGGCTTAATGTGATCGGATCATGGTGCCGTAGGCCTGATCGGTCAGGATCTCCAGCAGCATGGCATGCGGCACCCGACCGTCAATGATATGCACCGAGTTGACGCCACTCTTGGCCGCGTCCAGCGCGCCTTCAATCTTCGGCAGCATGCCGCCCGAGATGGTGCCGTCGGCAAACAGCTCGTCAATCTCGCGGGCGCTGAGGTCGGTGAGCAACTCGCCCTTCTTGTTCAGCACGCCGGGGGTGTTGGTCAGCAGCACCAGCTTTTCCGCCTTGAGCACCGTGGCCAGCTTGCCGGCCACCACGTCGGCGTTGATGTTGTAGCTTTCGTTTTCCGCGCCAAAGCCGATCGGGCTGATGACGGGGATGAAAGCGTCATCCTGCAGCGCCTTGACCACGCTCGGGTCGATGCTGACGATGTCGCCGACAAAGCCGATGTCGTGCTCCTTGGTCGGGTCGTCCTTGTCCAGCATCTTGAGCTTTTGCGCACGGATCAGGCCACCGTCGCGCCCGGTCAGGCCCACCGCCTTGCCGCCAGCCTGGTTGATCAAGCCCACGATGTCCTGCTGCACCTGGCCGGCCAACACCCACTCGACGACCTCCATGGTCTCCTCGTCAGTGACACGCATGCCCTGGATGAAGTGACCCTTCTTGCCCAGCCGGTTCAGCGCCGTCTCGATCTGCGGCCCCCCGCCATGCACCACCACCGGGTTCATGCCAACCAGCTTAAGCAACACCACATCCTCAGCAAAGTCCGCCTGCAAAGCCGGGTCCGTCATGGCGTTGCCGCCATATTTAATGACCATGGTCTTGCCGTGGAACTTGCGGATGTAGGGCAACGCCTGCGCAAGGATCTCGGCCTTGTCGCGGGGGCCTACGTGGGAGAGGTCTGGGTCAGGTATGGGGTGAGTCATCGGGACGGCCTCGCAAAGGTCAACGGACTAGCAATTTTGTTGAATTGTGCCGCAGGAGAAAGTCCGCCTGCAGCTTGTTAATGACGAAGCTCCAAAACCTGTTGCGAGGGCAGTCAAGCTGGCTGGTATCCGTGCACTAACTTCTTAAGCAACGATTTGACTTGCTCAATGTCGTTGTATTCGGCCGCCGTACGGAGTTCTTCCAGCTCATGACAGAGCTCACTCCATGGTAAACACGGCTCACGCGCTTTCATGATACGGGGATGGGCGGTTGATTCGGGGTTGTCCCCAATCAGCAATTCCTCGTAGAGCTTTTCGCCAGGTCGCAGTCCTGTGATCTTGATCTGGATGTCTCCTGTATCTGTCTCATCATCACGTACAGAAAGACCTGACAGTTCAATCATTCGCCTGGCCAAATCAAGTATCTTTACCGGCTCGCCCATATCGAGTACGAATACATCCCCCCCGACGGCCATGGCACCAGCTTGCAACACCAGCTGAGCGGCCTCGGGGATCGTCATGAAGTAACGCGTAACCTCCGGGTGGGTGACTGTCAATGGCCCACCCTCTATCAATTGGCGGCGAAACAGCGGTACAACGCTTCCACTGGAATCCAGCACATTACCGAAGCGAACCATGGTGAAGCAGGTCTTATGTGCCGTTGAAACCGCAGTCGCTTCTGCGGAACCTTCGAATCTAGGCGACCCTTCTGCAGCCAGGCCCTGCAGTACCAGCTCAGCTATCCGTTTACTTGCCCCCATGATGTTGGTAGGACGTACCGCCTTATCCGTTGAGATAAGGACAAATCTGACCACCGACGATTCAAGGGCCGCCCTCGCCATGCACAGAGTACCGTACACGTTATTGATCACGCCTTCACCGGCATTGTTCTCAACCATCGGTACATGCTTGTACGCTGCAGCGTGATACACAATAGAAGGCTGATACTTCCTGCAAATCGCCGCCATTCGCGAATAGTTGACAACGCTGCCGAGCAATGCGACAAGCCGCACCTCGAGATCGCGCGCCTGGCAAAGGGCGGAAAGCTCGTTGTGAATCGCATAAAGAGCGAACTCACTGTGCTCCACCAAAAGCACCTGTCGTGGACGTTGGAGCACAATTTGACGACAAAGCTCGCTGCCAATACTACCACCCGCACCTGTGATCATGACAACACCGCCGGTCAGATCACGCGCGATTAGATCCACGTCAGGCGCGACGGGCGCGCGCCCCAATAAATCTTCTACATCAAGTTCGCGAAAGTCGCGAACTGTTACGCGACCGCTCGCGAGGTCTTCCCATGCAGGTAATGTGCGCACATGAACGGGCAGTCCATGCAGACTCTTGATAATGGCATTACGGCGCTCTCGGGTCGCACTGGGCAAGGCCAAAAGAATGTCACTTACCTGCAGGCGGTCCACGACAGCAGAAACGTCGCTCGCGCTGAAAACAGGGGTTCCGTTGATACTCCGCCCCCTCTTCTTGGCGTCATCATCGATAAAACCAATGATGCGGTATTGCCCAGTGATGCCAATTGCAGTGGCTGATTGCACACCAGCTGCGCCCGCGCCGTAAATCAGAAGTGTACCTGCCGAATTTCGCCCGCTTCTGCCAGAGCTTGATAGCCAGAACCTTGCCAGTGCACGACTACCACCGATGAGAATCAAGAATAGCAGCGGCTGAAGCAGCCCAATTGTTCGAGGCACACCAGGCCACTGATGCCACAGGAGCAAAATACACAGAAGCAATCCATAGACCATCACAGCTTGCGAAGTAATCAACAATGCCGTGAGCCCCGTGTATCTGAAAATTGCACGGTAAAGCCCGAATTTGATGAAAACAGGAATTGCCAAGATAGGGGCTACGCCATACACCATCCACTGCATTTCGACCGGCGAATGTAGTACGTCAAGTCGCAATGAAAATGCGACCCATACAGCGCTGACAGCCATGCAAGCATCAAGCAGCATAACCAGCAGCAACTTGACCGCGCGCGGCCAATTGAGGACGCGACTACGCAACGGCATCGATGCTCCTGGTCATGAAGCCCTCACCAAAATCGCCGAGGCTGAAAGAACGGTGACTCATAACACTGTGTTTGCCCACGGGGTTATCGGTTCTCAGGTTGCACGCTCAAAGACCGCACCGACCTGCTGTGGATGCCGTACGTGAGAAGGATACCTAAGCTTAAGCAAAAAAAGTCTCCGATATAAGCATCGTACAAAGACGAATTGAAGAGGCAGGACAACGCCAATGCCATCACCACGGAAAAGCCTGCGTTGAACACAGGCTCAGGTAATTTTTGCAGGTCCCGGCACGCGGCAAGCAGAAAGGCCGACAGCAGCAAGATCCCGCCCAGCCCCAATTGAACACCCCACATCAAAAACTCTTGATGTGGATTGCTCCCCACCTGCAAGACCTCGCGTTGACTTGTCTTCTGGTCTTGAATGGTGTTGTACTCGGTGGCCCAGCTCCCCACTCCTGAGCCTTTCAGCGGTTCCCGTGCGATGAGCTCTACCGAAGTCTTCCAGAAACTCAACCTCACACCGGTGGAGGTAACAGCCTCAGGCTTCACTGCGTAGGCAGAAAGTTCATTTTTTGCACCTGAAAACCGTTGTGCTACGTTATCAAAGGTGAAAAAAGCTGCCGCGAATATCATTGGCGGCAGCAACAGGGACGGCAAGCGATATCGCTTCGGTAAAGACCACACAATCGCTAGCGAAATCATCGCAACCCCTACCAGGTGCCCCGTGCGTCCAGTAAAGAGGAGAAATACATTTCCAAGGGCAACCAGAGACAACGCCAACGCTGCGTAGTACAGCCCGCGACTCGGTGCGAGTGATTTCAGGTGCCAGAAGACCGCCGCAACGACAGCACTCATGATGCCTTGATCTAGATAGCTCGAAAAAACTGCGTAAGAAGTCATTGCTGCCCGTGAAGTTGCCCACGGCACAGGAACCTGGAAATACAAAAGCCAAGAACTCAGGAGCAGGACCGCTTGAGCGCCCGCGTATACAACCAGTGCCCACGATGCTTCTGTTCGATTACGAACGACTACCAGAAGAGCGGGAATCGTCAAAAATTTACCGTACTTCCCCAATACACCCAGCGCATGATCCATAGGTGCAGATGTCCACCAGAGACTGCAGGCGAACGCCATCAGGATCAGGACAACCAACCGTGGGGTCCACCCAGTAGCCAGCGCCGAGTTGGTTGGTGGCCTTCGCTGACCCTTTGTTAGAAGAACAACCAAAGCCGTCGCGACCAGCAATACCTTAGCAATGCTGATAAGTGCTACAGACAAGCCTGCAGACGCTGCAGCAAACAGCACCACTCCCAGCCGAAAACTAAATCGGTCGGATGCCATCTCTACCTAGTATGTACTTATTCGCAGTGCGGGAGGACAGCACGTTAGGCAAAAGGGTTTCCATCACGTGACGTAACAACACGGTCCCCCCCAGGAGGCGGACGAGGTATCAGCGGCAGTCGCCGAGATGCCAGGACGCACACGTCGTCAGGGGCACTGATGCTTCTGAGAATGCTCTGCACCCCTGCAAGTGCTCTCTCGCGTGAAAACACAGCGATCACAGTGAGAAAACATAATTTGATGTCTAACAATAACGACTGGTTATCAATATAAAGCAGACCGAGCGTACTTTTTCCCGGGCGAATAAGTTGGTTATAGGCGATATCAGGATCAACCTGATCTTTCAGAATATCTCCTTCGTCGGAAAAAACGATCGAGGAAATGTCAGTGATGCCAGGCTTGACTGTCAACAATTTACGCTCAACGGGTGTGTACAAGTCTGTTTCCCGCTTGACGTTGGGACGCGGGCCGACGAGGCTCATGTCACCCTTGAAGACGTTCCATAACTGTGTGAGTTCATCAAGCTTGTAGCGGCGAATAAACTGCCCTACCGCGGTAATACGGTTATCGTTTGCGCTGGTTGAATCGACGCCGGATTTATCCGCATTGATTACCATCGAACGGAGCTTGACCATCTTAAATGGTCTGTCATTTTTTCCGACGCGCGGCGCGATGTAAAAAGGTGAATGGCGATCCTGGCGCCACACCAGAAACATGACAGGCAACAGCACCGGACTGGCGACAATCAGCCCGAATCCTGACGCAACGAGATCAAACAATCTTTTCAACATAACTAGTCCATCAATTTTTCGGCGTGGGCCACAACCATTTCAGCAGATGGGTAATAAGCCTGCTCCAGTACACGCGATGTGGGTGCCGGCGCGAACGGCAAAGTCATGCGCGCTGGTGATTTTTTCAAGTCGCCCGGATTCATAGTTTCTGCAACGCGAGCGATGACTTCACCAGCCATGCCACACGGACCCCAACCGCCGTCTACAGCCAGCAGGCGTCCGGTCTTCCGAACTGACTCGACTATCGCGCTGACATCAAACGGATTGAGTACACGCAAGTCGATGACCTCAGCCGAGACACCCAACTGACTCAGCGAATCGGCGGCTTGTAATGCCAAACGAGTGGAGTAGCTCGAGGCCACCAGCGTCACATCGCTGCCAACTCTGACGCAGCGCGGGCCCTCAACATGCAACGGCCTCTCTACGACGGGCGGAAGGTCGTCTTCAAGGTCATAAAGCCATCGATCATCGATGAAAATCACAGGATCCGGGCACAACACAGAGGCAATCAGGAGGTCACGGGCATCAGCCACGCTGGCCGGCATCACCACACGTAAACCGGGCACATGGGCAAACCAGGCGTGCAAGGCCTGAGAATGCTGAGCACCTTGCTCGCCCCCACGATTGATGATGCTGCGGATGGTCAATCCTGGCGCCGCTTGCCCACCCACCATATGTGACCATTTCGCAGCCTGGTTCACGACTGCATCCATCGCATACAGCATGAAGTCCATGCGTGGATGCACGACGATGGGTTTCATCCCGGCCAGTGCCGCACCCACGGCCGCACCGGTACAGGCCGACTCGGAAACAGGGGTATCTATCACGCGATGCGCACCGAACTTCTTGTCGAGATCGGTCATGGAATTACCCACGTACCACGGACTCCACAGCCCTTGTCCAATGATGAATACTTCCGGATACTTTTCCAGAAGATACTCAAACGCCGCGAGCATGGCCGTCCCGTAGTTGTAGCGGACACCCGTCATGTTGAGCTACCTGCATCAGCAAAAACCCGGGAGGCAGTGGCCGAAAGGGGTGGGTACGGGTCGTTTTGCGCTAATTGCCAAGCAGTCGCAACTTCAGCCGCCAATACTGCCTCCATTTCCTTCAAGGAGGCGTTATCCATGAGACCCGCCGATTGCAGCCCCGCCATAAGTCGTGCGACCGGATCACGCTTGCGCCAGGCATCTACATACTCCGCACTGCGGTTGACGCCCACGTCAATGTCCTCGCGCCAATCCACATGGCCATACCAGCGATATGTCACCGCCTCGAGGAAACCAGGTCCTCCGCCAGCACGCGCGCGGTCTATAAATCGGGCAGCTGCAGCGCGCACTTGAACCACATCGTTACCGTCCACAATTTCGTAAGGAATGTCATTGGCTGCGGCAAATCTGGCGGTGGCCTCCCGCGGCTGCCTTAGCGAGATATGCATATGACTGGCAAACAAGTTGTTTTCCACCACAAAGAGGGCCGGTGCGTTGAGCATGCGGGCAAGATTGAGCGATTCATGCACCACTCCCTCCTCTACCGCGCCGTCGCCCAGGTAGGCAACGCCAATGTCACCACCGCCCTGCATCTTGGCGGCGAGTGCTGCACCGACAGCCAAGGGAACTGTCCCGGACACAATGGGCACTGAGCCGTAAAAGCCGTTGGGTTGATCCCACAAATGCATCGAACCGCCCATGCCCCGAGACAACCCGGTGTCCTTGCCGAGAACCTCGGCGAACAGGCGGCGCAAACTGGAGCCCATGGACAGAACATGAGAATGTGACCGATGAGCGCCAAACACACGGTCCGTCTTGCGCAACTCTGCAGCCACACCGACAGCCACGGCTTCCTGCCCAACGCCCAAGTGCACCGGTCCCCCAATAAGGCGCTCACGGCGCCCGTCGGCCAGACACCGCTCTGCAAGACGGATGAGCAGCATCATGCGCAGTTGCTCGATCAACGCATCGGTATCCTGCCCCCTCACATCGATAGGCTGCTGATTCCGGTTGGGGTCGGCCAGATGCCCAAGAGACCAATCGCTCATGGCTTACTTGCCATAAAAGCCGCGTATGGTCTTGACGATGTAGTCCACCTCTTCATCGGTAACGGCAGAGTTCATGGGCAACATAAGGCAGCGCTTGAAAAAGGCATCCGTTTTCGGCAAATCAACAGTAAATCCGAGATCCTTGAACTGATGTACCGGTGTTCCAGCCCATTGGATGATTGTCTTCACACCGTTTTTATCCAGGTGCGCGCGCAAATCGTCCCGACGATCTGCCTCCAGTTCATAGTTCTGGTACACGTCGAAATGACGCGCATCCGCATCGGGGCCAGGGGGCAGTGCCAGTTCTGCCATATCACCCAAACCTGCCTGGTAGCGAGCAGCAACTGCGCGACGACGCTCGATTTCCTGCGGGTAGGACTTGAGTTTGTAGTCCAGCACAGCGGCTTGCATGTTATCCAAACGCGAGTTGTAGCCCCACGCAACAACGCGCCCGTCAGCATTTCTGCCATGGTCTTTGAGCAAGGCAATTTTGACCGCCACCTCATCGTCATTGGTGACAATCGCTCCACCATCACCAAAGCACCCGAGTAGTTTGGCGGGGTAGAAACTGATGGTTCCAAATTTTCCGAAGGTGCCAGCACACTGCCCCTTGAACTTAGAGCCCAGACCCTGAGCAGCGTCTTCTACGATCATCAGTCCATGATTTTCTGCCACCGCCCTGAGTGCATCCATGTCACAGGTGCGCCCGTTTACCTGGACAGGCATGATGGCTTTCGTTTTGGAAGTAATGCGCTTTTCGACGTCGGCGGCATCCAGCATATGGTCGGCACCGCACTCTGCGAGTACCGGAACAGCACCCACAAGGTGCACTGACGCAGCAGTTGCAATATACGTGTGAGACGGAAGAATCACCTCGTCGCCCAGGCCAATACCCACTGCTTTCAAGCCAATGATGATGGCATCAGTCCCGTTTGCAACACCAAATGCGTGCTTGACGCCCATGAACTTTGCGAGGTTGGCGTCAAAGTCACGGCATTCTTGCTGAAGTATGTATGCGCCACGCCTGCAGACACCCATCATGATGTCAGTCAACGCGGCTTCGTCGCGCTTGAACAAGTCGGCGTAGGGGAAGAACGGAATGGTTTTCATGAAGTCTCCTCGAAATAGACTGGAAAATTAATCAGGGTTGTTGATTGAAGGCAAATAGTTCAGCAAAGTCCGGATTTCTCAAGATTCTTCGCAACAAATACAAATTTGAAACCCGAGCGCTTGACGCCAATCAATCGATCTAGCCGATCTGAGATCGCGGCAGCCGTATTCTCCCCTGACAAACGGCCCAAAACCGGCATTAAGTAGCTAAAAGCACCGAAATATTGAACTTCGACGGACTCAAATCCCTGCCCTAAGGCCTCGATACGACCCAAATCAGGCATTCTTTTCAAAGTACTGAGCGAGCGGTTGCCCCGTCGATAGTGTAGCCAGCGATTCAGTCGATACAAAGGATTGTGATTGAGCGAATCCACACACATCAGCATCCCGCCCGGACGTAATACACGCCTGATTTCCGCGTCGACCAATTGGGGCTCCCCGTAGCTGAGGCTTCCCGCGCTGACGACCGCATCAAATTTTGCGTTGGCAAACGGCAGGCACTCCATATCCGCGACAGCCGTATCCAGTCGCCCAGGGGTATGAAGAAAACGCTGCCGCAAAAGGCTCAGGGAGTGCGGTGAAATGTCGCTGGCCGTAACCTGGGCACCGCTGTCAAGCAAGACGCGAGTATGTAGTCCGGCACCAGCTCCCAATTCAAGTACGCGGCAACCGGGCCCCAGAAAACTGAGTATTTTCTGCTCGTAAACCAAATAGGGGGCTTGCAAGTAGGCAGCCATTGTTTTAGAGCCCAATGTCACTTCCGTGGCCCCATCGACACCGCAGAACTGAGAGCGTGCCCGTGCATCGTAGCGCTCGCGTTCGACCAATTTGTCATTGGAAGTCATTGCTTGAGCTCGCCTGAAGCCATCATCTCAAGATGTCGAACCAATCCCCCGTACACGACATCAAACGAAAACCGAGTTTTAAACAAGTCCAGCGAATTGACTGAGAGCTGGTCGCGCAGACCCGAATCCCATAGCAGGCGAGTCATACTGTCCATAAGTGCTTGCCCCGAACCCTCTACGTAGCTAAGGCCGACTTGGGAACAGGTTATCAATTGCATGACTTCTCCGCGAAGCGGGGTCAGTACCGGTAGTCCGAGCGCCAAAGCGTCAATGACCTTATTAGGAATACTCATGACGAAGTCATCGCTGTTGCGATACGGTGCCAATGCCGCCGTAGAGCGAAGCGCGAGAGACTCGATTTTCGCGCGGTCGATCCAACCGGGGAAACACACGTTGGACAAATCTGCAGCTTTACGTCGCCAATCGGACGAACTCGGGCCATCACCACAAAGAACGAACTGCCAAGGTTGTCCCGTAGCGTGGGCAAGGCGGGCCGCGTCCAGAACAGGATCAATATCGAATGCCGGCGAATGACTACCAATAAAGCAGAGTCGGGGCCTGGCGTCGTCCAGCACACCTTGGTTGTCCCACCAGAGTCCGGCTTGATTAAGCTCCCCAGCCGACACATCAGCCGGCGGAACTGTCAGTGGGATAACCCGGTCAAGGGAGTGAATAGATCGACCTGCGAAGCGGGCGGCCCACTGCAAAAATCCGTCAGCCATGGCAGCAAGGGCGGTCGCGTCCCGGAGGGCGCGCCCTCCAAGGTGAAAATAAGGCGCCAGCGCCAGTCGCCCTATCGGTCGTAGAAAACCCGGCAGGGGATCAGTGAAAATCGTTGGCCACTGGTCCTTGACGTCCACCATGCAAGGAACACCCCGCTTCGCAAGCCAACGCGTCATTACCGCAGCCGTCTCGATTGGAGGGTAGCCCACAAAGGCTACGTCAGGACAAGTTTTTTCCACAGAAAGCTCTCGGGCTAAATTTCGCCCTAATATCATGTGGTCCCAAAGGCGACCAAGACCGATATTGCGCCGATAGCCTGGGCTATCAATCAGGCGAATTTCCAAAAGTGGAGATACCTCCAGATTTCTGTTGCCAATATATCGATGGCGTTTCTCCTGATGATAAAAAGTAGTGCTCCATAGAATTACTTTGTGACCTGCACTAACGAGTGCATTTGCGAGGTTCATGGCTCGCATTGGTCTAGGCTGACCAGAGTCACAATGTAACGGCTCACCTGTCTGCAACAACCAAACAGTCAAAAAATTTTTCATTTTTACTATGCGACTAAATTCGAAATATCTTTATAATAAAGTATTAGTAAATTAAGGCTGAAATTTATTGGGCTTTATGACTATCTTCTATAATTAAAGGCACTTCAAACGGTTGAGCCTAGATCTGTCGTGCTGCTAAGCGTTTCGTCGTTGACTACTTATAGTAATAGCTTATCGTCATTGAGCAGACTTTGCGTCAACCAGCAATTAAGTTATATCCCCACCCTCACCCTCTCGCATTCAAGTCAATCCGGTCAACCAGCCTTTGTACGTCTCGCGGCAACAGTGATACTGCGTCGATTGCATAACAGCGACGAAGAGCCGCGTGATAGCCCCCTACGAGCTCAGGTTCTTCCGTGTTATGAAAACTACCGGGATGATAAAGAATACTCAAAGCGCCACCAATCTTGCGTAAGTGTTCAAGCATGGGGTCGAAGCTACCGCTCATTTCAATTGTCCGATCCATGAATGTCATTGGCAACTCAAGAACATCATATTCAGTGCCAGTAACAGGATTAAGCGGCTTGAATATGCCCGCGATGCCGCACCGGTATCCCGCGTACTCGGCATACCCTAGGCTCTCATCGAACCTGATACCAGCCAACTGCAGGCAGCTGAACGATTGCAGGGGATCGAATCGCAGGTAGTGAGCCCTACCACTCATTACTCGCCGTGCATTGAATCGCTCAATTTCAACCTTTTGCTGGCGGAATCTCGTGTTGTTCCTAAACGTGTCGTAGTTGTAGTGCATTCCAACTTCCCATTGGTCAGGGATGGAACGGACTAGCTCGCCAGCAATTTCCGAACCGCCGCGCGCACCAAAACGCCCGCCCGTGCCATTTAAAATATAAAATACGGAGCGATATCCATATTGTCGTTCGAGTTCGAGCATGCCAATGGCGTTATCGAAGTAATGGCGCCGCGGCGCCACGATGTTCACGGGAATATGCCAGAGCTTGCGCAGATTCGGGATACGTGCACGCGTGAGCGGTCTAATGACGTTGAGCAGTCGGATTGACTGGGTTATGAAATCCCCGCCGCTAAGAATATCGCAGTCGTGCGAAAGGACAATCTTTAACGGTACGAGGAGGTCATCGATATTCGGCTCTGCAACGCCAATGCATCGCCCGTGTACTGCAGCGACGAGAAACGCTAGCGCTTCATTAAATGCAGGAACCCGCAAGAGACCGGCTTTATAGCGAGGACTGCTTTCTAGAGGGAACCGGCCATGCCTGTCGCGATTAGGAAACTCATACTCTTCGCGAAACAAAAGCATGTCGCATAGGTTGGCGAAAATATTCCATGCTGGCAGAATCGTACCGCTTTCGTGGCGATGGAACAGCGGCGAATCTGGTCCTGGATAAGTGGACCATCCGAGGCCTTCGGGACGGGGAATCCGGTTCCACAAAGTGAACGAAGTACCGTTAAAAGGCACACTCCAAGCACCGGCCGCTTCAATTGGTGCGGGCATATCAGTAGGAATGCAGACTATGGATTCCCTGAGCGCCACCGCCTCAGCGTACGGCAGGAAGCGAATCCCGGCCGCCCCGAACCGCGAGAAGCATTTCTCCGAATAACTCAATGCTGCGTTATATCGAAACTGCGCATACAACCACGCTGCCAGCCGAACAGGCTCAACCATCGGTTCCCTCGGAATACAGGCGCGTGACATACCACTGGTGGATATTGTTTAGGGGTCCAGCGTCGTTAGTAGCATCGCGCGTGTAACGTACGACGCCATGCCCACGTTGCAGATGGAAAAACCCCTGTTTCTTTGCCACATCTCGCACTAGCCGATCAAAAGGATGATCGGAGACGGACCAAGCCCTTACACAGCTAGCGCCCATTACTCTCATGCGCCTAGAGGCTTCGCAAAGGAGCATGCTAACGATGATTTGGTCAAGCTCTGCGTGCGCAACTCCCAGCTCGCTACACGCAATAATGTCTACAATAAATCCTATCCCCGTATGGTTTAGGGCGAACGCCACGATTCCAACAAGTTTATTGCCTGTGTACGCGCCGATAAGGCAGGCCGGAGTATAAGGGTTGTCATGTAAGCGCCAACGGTAGTACGCCGCATCACGGTAAATAGTCATCCCTGACCAACGGGCTACAAAGCGATGCGAAAGGTCGGAAACTTCCTCAGGTACGGTATCCAGTGCGGCGATATTGATCCCTGCCGCCAATCCGTCACGATTTAGCTTGTCGCCTCCCTGCAATAATTTGTAGGTACCGAACCCAGCGACTGCAGTAAAGCCAGTCACCTCATAAAAAAGTTGCTTCAACTTTGACAACGAAGTACCTTGCTGTTTGAAATTATCCAGCAAGAAGCTGCTCGATAACGGAAGCAGTAGTTGGGAGGTGTCGGACGGGAAATCGAAGCCCACCCTGGTAAATGCACCCCGCGCCGGCGTAAAACCCCAGATGCACTGGATTTTCCCTTCGCGCGCAACGCGAAATAAGAGTTCGTACATGCTGTCAAAAAGATTCTTCCCCCGGTACTGCGGGTCAATAAGTGTATCTTCCGACTTTGCAGTTAGAAAAACTCCATTCCTATCAATGAAGCGAATTGGAATCAATGCCTGTGTACCCACGAGCTTGCCAGCATCGCGCACGATCGCGTAAGGAATCGAACCGTCCGGGAGCCGCCATTTCGCAAACTCCCAGCGCCATTGGTCAACTGTTCGATTTTTACCATAGTAAGCGTTGTGCATGGCGTTACATGCTTCAATCTCGCTTTCGTGGATCAGCCTAACTTCCATTTTTTATCCTGCAAAGTTTTGTCGTATGCGCTATTTTCTCAATTCAAGCGGAAACGAAAATCCGCCCTGAATAACAGCGCTACGCCCGACAACGGAAAGCGCTTGGTCAGAACTTTAATTTCCACCGAATTTACGCTTAAGTGAATCATTATGCAGCACACGAATGACTACCAATCCCAACAAAATTAGGAATAGCCCCTGAGCTCCAAATATAGCCTGAAGCGACGCTGAGGCGGGAAGTATCGCCAAGCCACACAACAGCACACCATAACCCGCAAAAGCGATGGCGCTCGAAGTAACCAGAAAGCAGGCCCCTATTCTCGCCCCCATCAGTAGCAATGTCGCAATAAAAACACCTAAAGTGCCACCGCGTGCGAACGCGTCTGCGTCAAATGAAGCGTACGCATTGACCGTATTCGAATACTTATCTGGAAATCTTGCTGTATAGGCCCAAATACCCACCTCCCGGCTGGGCGAAACCATCATCGTATCCCGGAGCGGAATCAACCCACGAAATCCCATGGGCTTTTCCTTAACGTAGGTAAAATATTGATACCACCTGTTTGAAACATCTACTGGAGTCAACCATATCCTATACAAAAGATAAACCGCTGCACTCAGTATAGTAGACCGCTGTAGATCGGCATCATTCGATTGAAGTCGAAGATTATCGCCGTACGACAAGGCTTGCCGAGGATCATCTGGCTTCATTTGTGCAAACGCAGCTACCTCAACATTTCCTGGACGGACTCTCATAAAATCCACCGAACTTGAAGAAACAAATACCGCCACCAATACCATGCCGATCAATATCGCAGCGGTTAGCACCAGAGATAGAACTCGCCTGTACCGCGTAGGCATTACGCTTAGTGCAAACAAACAAGTTATTAGCAACATAATAAGAGGAAATTTAGCAAGCGTAGCTGCCCCATAAAAACTTGCCACAAACAATCCAGATATTGCGCGAAACCAGTGCCCAGCAAAGACTGCGATCACAATGTAGATTGGCGCAAAAACTACAAGTATCCAATTAAAAAGATATTTGACGAATGGTGATATATCTAGTAGCTTTGCTGAATTATGCCGCAACAACACGAGTGAGCTTTGTGTAGCATTTTCATCAACCACCAAAGCCAGAAGTGGAATTTTCGGCATCAAATATAAATGTAGCGCGACCAAAAATATGAAAAGCAATCCGACTAAATCTAAAAAACCTCTCACCGATCTTTGATCGTCAAAAAAGGTTCTTTGTTTTGCCTTAATAAAACATAGCCAATCAGCCAATAAAAGAATTATTGCAATTACAGTAACCGACGCGAACTGAATGAACCTTCCAGTGGGATGAAATTCAGTATATTGAAACGCCAAAGGCAGCCACATCAAGCAAAACCAACCTGCTGATGGGGCAAATTCGATGATTGAGTCAAAGTAAGCACGATTCCGCATTGGAAATTGGAGACTAATCATATAGTTTCAATTCGCTACCAATCCACCCACTCTTGGCAAGAGCATCATGCAAAAAAGAAAACCAATCCACACCAATCTAAAATCCATATAATCGCCACCGAACAAAGATCCAATAGCAACTGAAAAAATGAAAGCGAGCATTGGTAAACCCGGCATTATCGAATTTCTCGCCTGCAATACGATCCATAGCAAAATAAAAATAATTCCAAAAATAAACAATGTGCCCAGCACACCCACGGAATATAGAAGCTCAACCGCAATGTTATGGGGATGAGAATAGAGCTCTGGCTGCTTGGTATAAAGATTAATCGCCACAGCATTGAAGCCGCCAAACCCATTACCCATCCACGGCGCCTTAGCAATTCCACTAAAACCCTGCATTAAGAGTCGAATACGGAATGAAAAATCTGGAAGATAAACCCGAAAGCGTAACATAGTATCTGCAATATCCTGCTCCCAACGATGGACTTTAAATGAACATGGATACTTACCAGCGGTACACGCTATAACTTCAGCCAACCTTTTTTGAGCTGCAAATTCAATCGCAACTAAACTGGCATTTTTAATATTGTAATAAACTTCGTCAGATTTTATAATGGTACTGCCTTCTAATTTAGTCGCCTCCTCCATAACTGGAGGCATTACCGCGTCCGTGCTAAGCGCATAACCTGTGCCCAGCAATCCTTCTGCCGACCTGGCTGCAAACATACTTCCAGCAGTAATTACAAACAAAATTACAGCGGCTGTAGAAATACCAAAGACAATACTAGCCCGAATCTTACTAAACCATGTCACATAAATGGCAGCCAGAACTAACATACTTGCAGCACCAGCCAAGAGAGCGGCCTTTGAAAGCGTTATGTAGCTGGCAGCAAGGCATATTGTGGCACAAAGCCCCAACAATCCTGCCCTGAAAATTTTATTACTTTCAAATAAAATCACTAGCGCAGCAAAACAGCCAAATATCTGAATTCGGTAGAAGGTGAAGGTAGTGGCAAGTGCTCTGCCATTTTCTGTTTTATTGCCTATGATAATTACTATAAACATCCATAAAGCAATGAATAGTGCAAAAAACAAGGCCAGCCACATTGCAGCGATCACAAACTGTCGCCCCCAAACTTGAAATGCAAAACCTAAAATACACACACTCAATATAATCGTCATCAGCTCCCAAATAAAATATAAAGAGCTATTTTCGGATACATAAAGAATTGCATGAAATATCAGGAAAAGTTGACCTGCGACAACCAAACTCACACAGACCCAAACCCACCGCAAATGGGTACGGCTAATATCGACTGCACGACACTTACGTGAACCGATGAAGACCAACACTGCAGACAAAAGAATTGCCCATGTCCTTAGCTCCCCCAAAACAGACCAATCATGAGAAATTGTGCTGAATATCCTTGAAACAGAGAATCTTCCCGAAAAGACAGCGAGGTATATGAAAAGCGCGCTTCCGAAAAGCAGATACTCTTTGGACTGCCAGCTACTTAATTTATTATCTTGGGACTGGGTCGTCACATGGAGGATTGACATTTTAGAATAAGCTCTTTTCTAGGGATTTTTTTGAAGATATAAGACCGCTCCATAGTGGAGGGTGGCTGCGGAAAATGGAATAAGAAAAATTGCTAACTTAAGCGGAAGAAACAGCGATACGACAACAATTAAACCCGCCGCTATTACCAGCAGCTTCCATCCTTCACTTAATTTCATTTTCCCTTTGAGCGATACCAGTACAATCGCACCTATAGTTAGCACTTGATATAAATACATAGCAAACCTGATAGCTATGGAAATTTCATATCCAAAAATCTCGCCTTGCTTTGCTGTCTGTATCAGAGCCCAGTACGTTATCGAAAAAGTTGTAACATTGGTTAAAATAACACTTCGAAGAAGCTTTTCCATCTCTCCTCTAGTAGGAAAACTTGACGGCAATGAATCTGGTAATTTCAGACTGCTTTTGAAGCAAATAAGCCATGAAAATAATGCTCCACAGGCAGAGGCAAGTAAAAATCCAAGCTCGACGCCTAATCCCCAGAAGACAAAGATTGTGAACACTATAGACGCAATACCCTCACGAACTCGCCCGGAAAATACCCAACCCCGCTCCACTAGCAGACGAGACCACTGCGCGCCTGCAATCCACATCAGTAATATAGAACTAAGCAAAGCTACGGTGAAAAGGGTTCTTTGCGAAGTGGGTACCATTACCAAAATAACGAGTAGTCCAACCAGGAAAAGAACCACTAGACCCGGCCGTCTAAGCAAACTACTTCCCCCCGCAATAGCATTGACACCAAAGCCAGCAGCCATCGAGGCTATATAAAGAAGTTGGAAAAAATGTTTACTTTCTTGAGTGAAATTAATCACTACGTAATCTCGAAGCAAAGTAGCGAGGAAAGACACTCCAGCTGCGCCATATGCTGCTAATAGAAACTTCAGCCTCATAGATGACGCTCGTCCAAGGAATTCAAAACTTTATTGATGGAAAACGGCTCATTTGCTATCGCTACAACGAACATCTAGTTAGGAAAGAAAACTAAAAGAGCAATCCACGCCATCAGACCACTAACGTCGACCGGTTATTGCCGTACTCACTCAAGATCTTTTTGAAAGCTTCCACAACTCGCATTTGGTCATCCGCAGTCAAATACGCACTAAATGGCAAACTCATAACCTGCTGCGCCGCTTCATCTCCCACTGGCAGTTTAGCTAATGGATCAGCTACAGCGGGTTGCTTGTTAAGTGGCGTCGGGTAATGTACGGCAGTAGGGATACCGGCGACTTTTAGCCTTTCCTGCAATACCCCACGCTCCCTCACGCGAACAGTGTATTGCGCATATATACTCATATTGTGCGGTTCGATGTAGGGCGGCTGGATTACCACACCGCCTTCAACCCCAAAAAATAACGAAAAAAGTCGAGCATAATTAGCGGCAACATGCTGGCGCAGCTCAACTTCTTTTTCGAATAATGCCAGCTTAGGCAACAGAACTGCTGCTTGAATAGTATCGAGACGGCTGTTAACGCCCAGACAAATGTGGTTATAACGCGTTTCTTGACCATGACGGGCAATCTGGCGAATCACTTTAGCTAGTTCGTTGTCATTGGTAAAAATGGCGCCACCGTCGCCATAACCGCCTAACGGCTTGCTGGGAAAAAAGCTTGTGCAGGCAATGGTCGAAAGGTTACAGCTCTTACGCCCTTTATAGGTGGCACCAAAACTCTGAGCCGCATCTTCAATGACCGGAATACCATGCTTAGCAGCGACAACGTTGATTGCGTCAAAATCTGCGCACTGACCATAAAGGCTGACCGGGATGATAGCCTTGGTACGTGTAGTAATAGCTGCCTCTAGGAGAGCTGGATTCAGGTTGTACGTGCGCGGGTCAACATCGACATAAACTGGTTTGGCGCCTAGCAGAACCGCAGTTTCAGCAGTAGCAATGTACGAGAAACCAGGGGTAATCACTTCGTCCCCAGGGCCAATATTCAGCGCCATCTGGGCAATTTGCAGCGCATCAGTGCCGTTAGCTACGCTGATGCAGTGCTTGGCGCCGGTGTAGGCAGCTAATTTCTCTTCCAGTTCGGCCACTTCGGGCCCCAGAATGTACTGGCCGTGGTCAAGCACACGCTGGATACCAGCATCAATGTCGGCTTTGAGCCGGAGGTATTGGCTTTTGAGGTCGCAGAATTCCATTTTTTTCCGATCTTCACTCTTCCAGGATACAACTGCCATTCCGAAGCAAGTAGGTCAACCCCGTTTGGCAGCAGCGTGTCTGGGCATCGCCTCTCAACGGCAGTTCCAGTCGCTCGCCAAACTGGCTCATCCAGCCGATCTGCCGGGCCGGTACACCTGCCATCAAAGCATAGGGTTTCACATCGCGGTTGACGACGGCGCCGGCGCCGATAAACGCATATTCACCGACAGTAATTCCGCACACGATGGTTGAGTTGGCCCCCAGCGTAGCGCCGCGCTTGATCAACGTTCGACGGTATTCATCCTTACGTGCCACAGCAGACCGGGGGTTGTAGACGTTGGTAAAAACCATGCTCGGCCCACAAAAAACGTCATCTTCCAGAGTCACGGCATCATAGACAGAGACATTGTTCTGTATCTTGACGTTATTGCCGATGAGAACGTCGTTTCCCACATAGACGTTCTGACCCAGCGAACAACGCTCGCCGATTCTGGCACCGGCACTGACGTGAACCCAATGCCAGATGCGTGTACCAGCACCTATTTCAGCACCAGCATCGACGATGGAGGATGGGTGAGCGGTGTAGCTCATTCAAGTGCCCCGTGTCAGCAAATGAAGTCAGAGCTCAAGGGGCAAGCCGACGCGCACCCCGTCCCTGGCAGACCGATAAGCCGCGATCAGCACCTCCAGCGACTTCAGCCCTTCCCGACCGTTGACGTCGGGTTCGGCCTCGCCTTTGAGCACCTTGATCACGTTTTCGTAGTAGAGAGGATGCCCAAAACCATAGACCGAGGTGGTGGCGTAGCTTGCCTCCTTGATCTTTTCGTCTTCCGGATCGACATCGGCAAACTGCCATTCCTTGATCTCGTTGACAGCCACCCCCCCCACGCGAACAGTTCCTTTTTCCCCCAAAATGGTGATAGAGCCCTCCAGATTCTTGGGGTAGGTCAGCATCGTGCAACTAAGGGAACCCAGGGCGCCATTGCGCCATTTGACGCTCATGACGCCGGTGTCTTCAGCCTCAATATCTCGCGCCAGCGTTGCTGTGTAGGCATGCAGGGACTCGATGGGGCCGATGATCCACTCCAGAAGGTCGACGTAGTGGCTGGCCTGGTTCATAAAAGCGCCGCCATCCATCTCCCAGGTGCCCCGCCACTTCGCTTGGTCGTAGTAGCCTTGCTGCGGACGTTGCCAGAACACATTCAAGTTCACCATGTAGATCTGACCGAAGCGCCTTTTCTCTACAGCCCGCTTCAGAAGCTGCAGCGTGGCGTTACGCCGATTCTGTTTGACTACGAAAAGGTGCACGCCCGCTTCCTCACATGCGCGGACCATATTCACACCATCTTCCCATTTGGTAGCCATGGGCTTTTCAGACAGCACGTGGAGACCGGCCTTGGCAATTTCGATAGCCTGCCGAGGGTGCAGGCCGGACGGAGTCGTCACCACCACGCAATCGGCTGTGGTCGCCGCCAGCATGTCGGTCAAATTGGTGTGGCCCCCGGCACCGGTCGCCTTCACGGCGCCCTCGAGTGCTACCGGATCGATATCGCATACATCCACCAGTTCGGCGAATTCACTGTGCTGCGCAATTGAATCAAAGTGGTTCTTGGAAATTCGGCCGCAGCCGACGAGCGCAAAGCGAACTTTGCGCCCTTGAACTATTTTTCTCATCATCAAATGCCTTGTCAAAGACGCCAAACACTGAATCCGACCGCTTCAAGAGAAGCCCGGGGCTGAATACTTTTGACATCAATTAAAACGGGATGGTCACCCCGAGTCATCGCCTTGAGTGCTGAGGGTGTGAGCGCCTTGAACTCCGAGTGCGCTACCGCCATGATCAGTGCATCAACCGGGTGCTCAGCGTCGACCAATCCGAGCGAAAGCCCGTACTCTTCATGGACCTCAGACGCCTCGGCATGCGGATCGCACACCACAACCTCTACGCCGTAATCCTCAAGCTCGCGAACAATATCCACGACTTTGGAGTTGCGCGTGTCAGGACAATTTTCTTTGAATGTAATCCCGAGGATGCCAATACGCGCACGCGCGACGTCGATACCCTCCGAAATCATCTGCTTGACGGTGTTGCGCGCAACGAATCGGCCCATGTTGTCGTTAATGCGGCGGCCGGCAAGAATGACCTGCGGTATGTAGCCCAGCTTTTCAGCCTTGTGGGTAAGGTAATACGGATCCACCCCAATGCAGTGCCCGCCCACAAGGCCTGGACGGAATGGCAGGAAATTCCATTTGCTTCCAGCAGCTTCAAGAACTTCTTGCGTATCAATGTCCATGCGTTTGAACACGACTGCCAGTTCGTTCATCAAAGCGATATTCAGGTCGCGCTGGGTGTTCTCGATGACTTTAGCCGCCTCGGCAACCTTGATGGAACTGGCGCGGTGTACGCCCGCCGTCACAACCGAACTGTAGACATCGGCAACGATGTCCAGTGTGGCCGCATCGGACCCGGAGACGATTTTCTTGATTTTAGTGAAGGTGTGCTCCCTATCGCCCGGGTTGATGCGCTCAGGGCTGTACCCAACAGTGAAATCAACGCCGAATTTCAAACCCGATGTCGCTTCAAGGACGGGAATACATTCCTCTTCGGTGGCACCGGGATAGACCGTGGACTCATAGACGACTATGTCGCCCTTCTTCAAGGCCTTGCCTACGGACCGGGAGGCTCCGATCAGCGGCGAGAAGTCGGGCTTGTTACCCGTATCCACCGGCGTAGGTACCGCAATGATGAAGAAATCACAGCCCTTCAGATCGTCGGTCTTATCGGTGTAATGAATGCGCGCCTGAGCCAGATCGACGGGCTCGACCTCCTCGGTACTGTCTTTCCCTGCTTTCAACTCTGCGATGCGGGCTGCCTTGATATCAAAACCAACAACGGGATGGGTCTTTCCGAATGCCACCGCGACAGGCAGACCAACATAACCTAACCCCACCAGTGCTATTTTTCTATTCATTCTTTTATATATGAGATTCTGCTCAGCCAACGGCTTCCAGACTCGTAACATTACCCGCAATATCGAAGGCGCTTAAAATCCCGCAATACGATCTCGCCACGGCTACGTCCGCTAGATTCGGTACGCGATCACCTCTCACCGATTGTAAGGGGAAGTGCGTGAATAACCCGTCAAGGGTCAATTGGGAAAATCGCAGTCGATTAGCGATGGAGCTGTACTGTCTCTGTCAGACAGAACAGGCGAAGAGCTCAAAGGCCAGTCGATAGCAATACTAGGGTCGTCCCATCTGATGTAACCTTGGTCGCTTGGGTCGTAATATGCGGTACTTTTATAAAGGCACTCTGCATGGTCGCCCAACACAACAAACCCGTGGGCGAAGCCAGGTGGAATCCATAACTGCCTGTAATTCTGAGCAGTAAGTTCAACCCCCACCCAATGCTTGTAAGTTGGAGACGACCTGCGAATATCGACTGCCACATCAAAAATAGCCCCCGAAATAACCCGAATGAGCTTGCCTTGAGGCTGCTTGATCTGAAAATGAAGCCCTCTAAGAACGCTCCTCGTAGATCGTGAATGGTTATCCTGTACGAAAGCCAGATCGGTGGCAGTTAGCTCATTGAATTCCCGCTGATTAAAGCTTTCAAAGAAAAGCCCACGTGAGTCGTTGAAGACTCTCGGCTCGACAATCAGAACCTCTGGCAAGACTGTTGTTGGTAGGACTCTCACTGTACCCCACCGTCCTTCAAAAGGCGCAACAGGTAAGGACCATAGTTGCTGGCCAACATGGAATGGGCCAATTCTCGAAGCTGTGAATCGCCTATGAAGCCGTTGCGCCACGCAATCTCTTCGACACAGGCAATCTTGAGCCCCTGCCGCCGCTCGAGCGTGGCAATGAACTGGCTGGCCTCAAGCAGGCTGTCGTGCGTTCCGGTATCCAACCAGGCGTATCCACGCTGCATGATTTGCACCGACAGTTGACCGCGCTCTAGGTACGCCTGATTGATCGCCGTGATCTCGAGTTCACCGCGCGCACTTGGCTTGATGGACTTGGCAATCTCCACCACTTGCGAGTCATAAAAATAGAGGCCAGTGACTGCGTAATTGCTGCGTGGGGAAGCGGGCTTCTCTACAATGCTGCTCGCTTTGCCTGCTCCATCAAAAGCCACCACGCCATATCGCTCCGGGTCCTGCACATGGTATGCAAAAACGGTGGCCCCCGCCTCCTGCTGGTTAGCAGCCATCAGCAGCCTGTAAAGATCGTGCCCGTAGAAAATATTGTCCCCAAGCACCAGTGCACTTGGCGTGCCAGCCAGGAACGCTTCTCCAATGATGAAAGCCTGCGCCAATCCGTCCGGACTGGGCTGTACTGCGTACTGCAAATTCATACCCCACTGGGACCCGTCGCCCAGCAGCTGCTCGAAGCGTGGCGTATCCTGCGGCGTGCTGATGATGAGCACTTCGCGGATGCCGGCGATCATCAGCGTGCTGAGCGGGTAATAGACCATCGGCTTGTCGTACACAGGCAGCAGCTGCTTGCTGATGGCCAGTGTGGCCGGATGAAGCCGGGTGCCGGAGCCACCGGCCAGGATGATGCCTTTGCGTGGGGTCATGAAGGGTGTCAGTGGATTTCTGCAAGCATGCGGGCGACCCCTTGCTGCCATGCCGGAAGGTGCAGGCCGAAGCGGTTCCGCAGTTTAGCGGTGTTCAGGCGGGAGTTGTGCGGGCGTACTGCGGGCGTGGGGAAGGCGGTGGTCGGAACGGCCACCACCGTGTCAGGTGATGCCCTGAGCGACTTGCTGGCAAGGGCTGCCTGCTCCAGCACAAAACACGCATAGCTGTGCCAGGAGGTTTCTCCTGCAGCGGCCAGGTGATAGATCCCTCCGCTGCCATCTCCGCCAGAAGTGATACTGCGGACCATGTGCGAGGTCACATCGGCCAGCAAATCAGCTCCTGTGGGAGCGCCGAACTGGTCATCAATGACCGTGAGACGATCCCGTTCCGTAGCCAGGCGCAGCATGGTTTTGGCGAAGTTGCCGCCTCGTGACGAGTAGACCCAGCTGGTGCGAAGCACGAGATGCTTTGGGCAGGTCGCCGCGATGCGTTGCTCGCCGTCCAGTTTGGTCCGTCCGTACACGCTAAGCGGGCCGGTCGCATCGTCTTCGTGCCAGGGGCGATTGCCGCTGCCATCGAAGACATAGTCGGTCGAATAGTGCACCAGCCAAGCGCCAACCGAATGGGCAGCTGCCGCCAGCGCACCCGGCGCCTCTGCGTTGACAAGGCGGGCAGCAGCCGTATCGCTTTCGGCCTTGTCCACGGCGGTGTAGGCAGCGGCATTGACGATGACATCAGGTCGAATCTGCCGCACAGCAGCCGCGATCCCTTCCAGATTGGACAGGTCACCGCACAAGTCGATACTGCGTCGATCCAGCGCGATCAGCTCGCCCAGCGGCGCCAGACTGCGCTGCAGTTCCCAGCCCACCTGACCGTTCTTACCGAACAGAAGAATCTTCATGTGATACTTGCCTCGGCGTAGTGGGTATCGATCCACTTTCGATAGGCACCGCTCTGGACATTCGCCACCCACTCGAAGTTGGCAAGATACCACTGCACCGTTTTGCGGATGCCGGTATCAAAGGTTTCAGCGGGCTTCCAGCCCAGTTCTCGCTGGATCTTGCTCGCGTCGATTGCATAACGGCGGTCGTGGCCCGGGCGGTCTTTGACGTAGTTGATCTGGGCGCTGTAGGGCTTTCCGTCGTCCCTGGGGCGCAATTCATCCAGCAAGCCACATACGGTCTTGACAATCTCGATGTTGGGCTTCTCGTTCCAGCCCCCCACGTTGTAAACCTCACCCACGCGGCCGTGCGCCAGCACCTCCCGTATGGCGCCGCAGTGGTCCTTGACATATAACCAGTCGCGCATCTGCATACCGTCGCCGTATACCGGCAACGGCTTGCCCGCCAACGCGTTGACGATCATCAGCGGGATGAGCTTCTCGGGGAAATGGTAGGGACCGTAATTGTTGCTGCAGTTCGTCCTCAGCACCGGCAGGCCGTAGGTATGGTAGTAAGCGCGCACTAAGTGGTCGCTGGCAGCCTTACTGGCCGAGTAAGGGCTGTTGGGCTCGTAGCAATGACTCTCTGTAAAGGCAGGATCGCTGGGCGCCAGTGAACCGTAAACCTCATCGGTAGACACGTGGAGAAAACGAAACGCTGACTTTGCATCGCATTCCAACCCAGCCCAATAAGACCTCACAGTATCCAGAAGTCGGAATGTCCCGACGATATTTGTCTGGATGAAGGCTTCGGGCCCATGAATGGAACGATCTACGTGCGACTCGGCCGCGAAGTTAATGATGGCTCTGGGCTGATGGGAATTTAGCAAGCCCGCCACCAGTGCTTGATCGGCAATATCACCATGGACAAACAGATGCCGGTCATCGCCAATCAGGGAAATCAGATTCTCGCGATTGCCAGCATAGGTGAGACTGTCAAGGTTGATGACAGGTTCATCGAAATCGGCAAGCCAATCCAGCACAAAATTGGAGCCGATAAAGCCAGCGCCACCTGTCACCAAGATCATTCGATATATCCTGCGGATTAAATCTGTTATAAAACTGCCATGGCGAGTATGCCAAAATAAAATCGCCAGTGAATCAATCAACAAAAAAATATTACATTTACTAATAAATTTAAATCAAGCAGCATGCGCAACCGACTCAATTAATCAAGACAGATAATTTCCGTTTATATTCAGCAATATTTTTATTGAAAGCACCAGCAATATGTCGTCTCTCTCCGAACTGCAGCAGCAAATCGCGCAAGCAGAAGCCAAAGTCAATGAATTGCGCGAAAAGCTGGCGCAACAGAAAAACAGCGAGCGCACTCAGGCCATTGCCTCGGCAAAAGAGCTGATCCAGAACTTCCAGCTCTCAGCAACAGAGCTGGGATTGAGTCAAAAGCCTGTAGCTACCCGCAAAGCGAAGGCCCCGCAGGACAAACGCAGCGCAGTGGCTGCGAAGTATAGAGACCCAATCAGCGGGAAAACGTGGACTGGCCGTGGGAAAACGCCAGCTTGGCTCGCAGCAAACATTGCCGCCGGCCACAGCAAGCAGGATTACCTGATCAAATGACCCTGTAGAAAAGCGGCTAGGCGAGGTGGTCGAGTGACGAGCCTGACCATCAGAAATGAATCCCCCGCATCATCTGCTGCATGGCCACGGCCTCGGCAGACAGCTGCGATTTGCCCCCTTTGTCGCCCTTGGCGGCAGACGAGTCCGGGAACATGCGGAAGCTGGTGTTCATGGCGATCTGCGCCACACGGGGCACCAGTGCATGCATCAGCTGGCCGGTAATGCCCAAACGCGTCGCGATACGGACTGGCTTGAAGATGCAGGCTTGGGCGATCATGTCGGCCGCTTCTTCGGGTGACAGCGTCGGCACGTTGTTGTACAGATTGGTCGGCGCGATCATGGGGGTGCGCACCAGCGGCATGTTGATGGTGGTGAAGCTGATGCCCACATCGGCAAACTCGCTGGAGGCGCAGCGCGTCCAGGCGTCCAGTGCCGCCTTGGAGGCCACGTAAGCAGAAAACCGCGGCGCATTGGTCAGCACGCCAATCGAGCTGATGTTGACCACATGGCCCTTGCGCTTGGCCGCCATGCCGGGCAGCAGGCCCATCGTGACCCGCAGGCAGCCGAAGTAGTTGAGCTGCATGGTGCGCTCGTAATCGTGAAAGCGGTCGTAGCTCGACTCGATGGCGCGGCGGATGGATCGGCCGGCGTTGTTGATGAGGAAGTCCACGCCGCCGTGATTCTCGATCAGCAGCTGGATGAATCGGTCGCAATCGGCCATGTCGGCGATATCAGCGGCATAGGCCACGAAGTTGTAGCCCTTGGCCTTGGCTTCCTTGCAGGCCTCGTCAAGCTTGTCCTGGTCACGGCCGCAGATGATGGTGATGGCGCCCGCCTCGGCAAACTTGTGGGCTGCCGCCAGGCCAATACCGGATGAGCCGCCGGTGACCAGCACCACCTTGCCGTTGACCGTGCCCTTGAGGGTGCGGTCGATGTGCAGGTCAGGGTCGAGGTGGCGCTCCCAGTAATCCCACAGACGCCAGGCGTAGTCTTTCAGGTTGGGGCATTCGATGCCAGAGCCTTTGAGCGCAGCCACGGTGTCGCGGCAGTCAAAGCGCGTGGGGTAGTTGACGAAAGTCAGCATGTCCTCGGGCAGCCCGAGATCGGCCATCACCGCGTTGCGGATGCGGCGCACAGGCGCCAGCGCCATCAGGCTCTTTTTGACGCCACGCGGGATAAAGCCGAGCAGTGCCGCATTGATGAACAGGTTCATCTTGGGCGCGTGGGCTGCCTTGCTGAAAATGTCGAGCACGTCGCCGACGCGGTAGCCCACCGGGTCCACCAGATGGAAACACTTTTTGGTGATGGCGGTCTGGTGGCTGAGGTGGTCGAGTGCGTCGACCACAAAATCAACCGGCACGATGTTGACGCGGCCACCTTCCAGCCCCACCGCCGGCATCCAGGGCGGCAGCAGCTGGCGCATGCGCTGGATCAGCTTGAAGAAGTAGTAGGGCCCGTCGATCTTGTCCATCTCGCCAGTCTGGCTGTCGCCGACCACCATCGCGGGGCGGAACACCGTCCACGGCACCTTGCATTCCTTGCGCACGATTTTTTCGCTCTCGTGCTTGGTTCGGAAGTAAGGGTGGTCGTAATTCTCGGCTTCCTCGAACATGTCTTCGCGGAAAACACCTTCATAAAGGCCAGCGGCTGCAATTGAGCTCACATGGTGGAAGTGCCCGGCATCAATCGCCTTGGCAAACTCCACGGTGTTGCGCGTGCCGTCGATGTTGACGGCAATCTGGCTTTCCTCGTCGGCACCCAGGTCATACACCGCCGCCAGATGGTAGAAATGGTTGACTTGGCCCTTGAGCTTCTTGATGTCTTCGCTGCTCACACCCAGCTTCTTGCCCGTGAGGTCGCCATGAATGGCCACTGCGCGGCTGGCGCTGACGCCCCAGTACTCACGCAGGGCTGCGGCCTTGCCGGCACTTTCGGCGCGAAGCAGGTAGTACACCGTACTCCCCTTGCGCTGCAACAGTTTCTTGACGAGTCGCTTGCCGATGAAACCGGTGGCTCCCGTGACGAAATAGGTCATTGTCATTGTGTGTCTCCGCTGAACAGTCAGGCAAAAATGGATTCTTGCCGAAACCCCTGTCCTGCCCATTCAGCACAAACCCGTGCAAACCCACAGCGCATGGGCTTTTCCGTAGAGCCGGCTCCCTAGGCTTCTAGAAGCTGGCACCTACACGCCGCCCTGCGATGGGCTTATATTTCAAACCTGTGCAGTACCACTCAGGCATCAGCCGCCGGTTCTGCGTCCGTCATCCACTTCGCCCGTCAGGAGCACACCATGGTCAAGAAACTGCAGAAAATGAGCGCTGAGAAGAAATCGGCTCCCCATCTTTCCGGTGCCGTCAAGGACTCGGCCCAACAGATCTGGCTCGCGGGCCTCGGCGCTTTCTCCAAGGCGCAGGAAGAAGGCGGCAAAGTCTTCGAAACCCTGGTGAAGGAAGGCCTGTCGATCCAGCGCAAGACACAGGCGGCCGCCGAAGAGAAGATTTCTGAGGCCACCAGCAAGATGGCCAACATGGCCACCGACATCCAATCCAAGGCTGGCCACCAGTGGGACAAGCTGGAAACGATTTTTGAAGACCGCGTGTCCAAGGCGCTGAACAAGCTGGGCGTACCTTCTGCCAAGGACATGGCCGCACTTTCGGCACGTGTCGACGCGCTGAGCAAGCAGCGCTCCGCCGGTGCCGCCAAGCCAGCCACAAAGGCTGCCACCAAGGCAGCCGCCCGGCCAGCGGCCAAGAAGGCAGCAGCCAAGCGCCCTGCAGCGCGCAAATCGGCCTGAGCCTCCTCACCGATCTCCTGGCCACGGCCATGACTGAAAAAGGGCAATTCGATTTGCCCTTTTTTTCGTCTGTTGCAGGGTTGGCAGTTTTGAGCGACTGCAACGAGGGCCGTGCTGGACATCCCTGATACGCGGCCTACGTCCTGTGGGGTAGAGTGTCCAGAGGGGCAAATGCCTGTTTCGCTTCATCACACAAGGCAAGACAACCATGGCGAAAAAAGCGCCGCGTCGCACGGCGGAGCGGATTCTCGAGGTCACGCTGGACCTGTTCAACCGCTTTGGTGAACCCAACGTCTCGACCACGCTGATTTCAGCCGAGCTGGGCATCAGCCCCGGCAACCTCTACTACCACTACCCGGCCAAAGACGAGCTGATCAACTCGCTGTTTGACCGCTATGAGGCGTCGCTCGGCGAACTGCTCAACGCCAGCGACGGCGTGCGCGATGTCGAAGACGCCTGGTTTTTCATGCATACCCTGTTTGAGCTGATCTGGCAGTACCGCTTTCTGTACCGCGACCTCAACGATCTGCTGAGCAAGAACCGCCGGCTGGAAACGCATTTCCAGTGGGTTCTGAAGAACAAGACGCGGTCGGTGAAGTCGCTGCTCGACGGCATGAGCCGTGCCGGCAGCCTGCAGATTGACTCCCGCGAGGTCGAAGCCACAGCCACCAGCATGGTGGTGGTGCTCACCTACTGGCTGAGCTTCGAATATGTCCGCGATCCGCGCAACGCACTGGAGCCGGCCAACGCCCAGGCGGCCTTGCTGCGGGGTGCCCACCATGTGCTGAACCTGCTGATTCCCTATTTGGAGCCGGGCCAGCGCAGCCACCTGCAAGGACTGGTGAGCGCCTACGGCTCGGCTGGCCGCGACCCGGCATGAACGCAGAGACCACCAAGACATCACACCGAGATCTGGACTTTTTCACCTTTCAAAGCACCCTCACGACCCTGTCAAGACCTTTGGTCAACCGATAAGATTCATCTCACCAACACAACAACAAACGACGGAGACAACGCATGGCCAAGTGGACCCCTTTCCCGCACAGCGGGGACTACACCTTCGACACCACCAGCCTGAAGAAAAACTGGGCCCGTCTGCACCAGGGCGACTGCGAGCCCCTGCCCAAGGACGCCGCCGTCCTGCAGGCGTGGGTGCTGTTTCACAACGGCGAATTCCAGAAGGCAGCCGAAGCTGGCATCAAGGCCGGTGGCGACGGCATCACGGTGGCCAACAAGGCCACCAGTCTCTACGCGACCTACCTTGAAACCAAGGAAAAGACCAAGCTCGACCTGTTCATGGAAGTCGCTGCCCGCGCCGAGGCCCAGCAGGCCGTGGACCCCAAGAACGCCAACGCCTGGTACTGGCAGGCCTACGCCCTGGGCCGCTACAGCCAGGGCATCAGCGTGGCCAAGGCGCTGGCACAGGGACTGGGCAGCAAGGTCAAGACGGCACTGGAAAAAGCCATCCAGCTGTCACCCAAGCATGCCGACGCGCACATCGCGCTCGCGGCCTTCCATGCCGAAGTGATTGACAAGGTCGGCGCGCTCATCGGTGGCATGACCTACGGCGCCAAGAAAGACACCGGACTGTCCCTCTACAAGGACGCGCTCAAGCTGAACCCGGGTTCAGCGATTGGCATGATCGAATACGCCAACGGGCTGGTGATGCTCGAAGGCGACAAGAAAATGAAAGAGGCCACCAAGCTTTACGAGCAGGCCGCCTCCAGCAAGGCCATGGATGCCGCCGAACGGCTGGATGTGGAAATGGCCAAGGCCGAGCTGGAAGACTGAAGGCCCGGCAGTGCCATCCCGCTCAGGGCCGCGGTTCCCACGGCTCTCCGCGGTACCACGCATGGCTGGCCATGCGTAGCATGGGATAGTCACCACGCGTATCACCATAGGCATACAGTGTGATGTGCTCGCGCGCTGCGGCGCCAAACCGATCTATCAGCCATGCGTTCAGGCGAAGCACTTTCTGCTCGCCATAACAGTTGGGTGTGCGCATGTGGCCGGTGAGACGGTCGGTGAGGTGGCCGGTGAGAAGGTCACCCCGCCATTCCATTTCGGTGCAGATCAGCGCTTCGAAACCCAGCTGCGCGGTAACTGCGGGCAAATACAGATCGGGTGAGGCGCTTACCATCACGCAGTGGTGCCCTTGGCTGTGGTGCCAGGCCATGCGCTCCGCCACCCAGGGCCGGACCTGACCCGGAAAGTCCTGCGCCAGCCAACGGCGCGTCCACTCTTCCATCTCGGCTGACGTGCGACCTGTCAACGTTGCCCGCATCAGGCACGCCTTGGCCACGTCGTTGCGAACCAGCCGAAGCGCGTAACCCACCAGCCACGGCACGCACCGCACCACCGCCCACAGAAACCGGGGCCAGCCCAGTCCGCGGATGAGGAAGGGGACGAAGGTGTCGCGCCAAGTGATGGTGCCGTCGAAGTCAAAGGCAGCCACCGCGATGGGCTGCGCCTCGTTCGCGGGACCGCTTACAGTACCGTTTACAGGACTATTTACCGGGGGCATCGCACCTGCCCACAGTAACGCTCGCAGAAGGGGCAGCCTGTCATCGGCAGCCACTGCGGGATGTTGTAGTAGCGCTGGTAGATCTGCCCCAGCACGCCTTCGCGATAGGCCTGGTAGTTGAAACCTATGCCTTCGAGCGCGTAAAAGCGCACACCGCTTTCTTCAAACCTCAGTGTCTGTACCGATTCAAAGTAAGGCTTGTAGGCATCCAGCTGCGGCGGGTCGGCCAGAATGATGCGGATGGTCTTGCCCTGATAGACCGAGAAGTCCACCAGCTGATCGTCCTGCCGCGCATGGAACTTGCCCACGCCAAACACCGGCATGTACTCGCGCCGCTCAAAACCGAAAATCGACGCGGGCGTGTAGGCCTCACCCATCAGCACCACGCCGGGTGCCTCGACCTTTTTCAGCATCTCTGCAGTGCGGTAACTGCGCACCACCTGCGGGTAGTACTTCGACAGCACGGGCGTGGTTTGCCAGGTCTCCAGCGTCGTGCTGTAGAGCGCAGCCACCACCAGCACATGCAGGCCGGCAAACACCGCCAGCCCGCGTGCGCAGCGCTTGAGCTGGTCGGCGGGCAGGGCAAACGCCAAGAAGGCAAAACCGAACGGGTAAAACGACAGCACCCAGTGCAGGCCAATCACCTTCTTGCCCGAGAGAAGCGCAAAAAATACCAGCGGCACCAGCACCAGACAGGCCAGCAGGCGATGGCGCCGCGCCGCATCGACCACGGCCGCGCGGTGCCGCAGCACCATCCACACCGCTACCGGTGTGACGAGATACACCATCATGCCGAGGTAGGTCAGCGGCTTGCGCCACGCGAACACCGCGTCTTCATTGCGGTTGTAAACGTTGAACATGATGTTCGACCAGCCGTGGGACATGTTGTAGGCGATGTTGATCGCCGGCCCTGGCAAGGCGCACCCCACCAGCACAGCCAGACCGGCCAGGCGTTCGCGCCGGTACAGCGCAAAGTACACCAGGTAAGCCAACCCCAGCACCACCGAAAAGTACTTGGACAAAAACGCGCAGCCGATGAACACTCCCGACAGCGCATAGAGGCCATAGGCGGCGCCATCGAGCCGCTCGCGCCGTTCTGCACGGAACAGCGCCGCCACCGACAGCGCCGACCAGAAAATCAGCGGGGTGTCGGTGGTGATCAGCGTGTTGAGCCAGTTCAGCGGCGCCAGCCAGAAGAACAGCACCGCCCACGCCGCCCGCACCTTGTCCAGCGAATGCAGCGCCCACCACAGCGCCGCACCCAGCGCCAGCGGCAGCAACACAATCGGCAAGCGGATGGAGCCCAGGCTGTCGCCCAGCGTGGCACGCATGAAGGCGATCAGCCAGCCCACCATGGGCGGGTGGTCGGAGTAGCCCCAGGCGGGGTATACCCCCCACCAGTAGAAGAAGGCCTCATCGCCGGTGACGGGAAAGGTCAGCGCAATCCACGTACGCAGCAACAGCGAAAACACGCCGACACCCAGCAGCCAGCGAATCAGTGAAGGGGGAACAGGTGCAAAAGAGGGATTCTGGGACATGAAAACAGCGTCAGACGCGTGAGCGCGGCAGCATCAACGAAAGCTGATGTCCCGACGGATGGCCGCACTATAAAGCAAGGCTGCGAGCCCCAATGCCACTGCCAGCCAGAGCGTCAGCAGACGCACCACCACCGTCACCGTGAGCGCATTGCCCGGCGAGGCGCCGTGCGCAACCAACAGCCCCACCAGCACCGCTTCCATGCCGCCCAGCCCGGCCGGCAGAGCCGACAGCGCCCCGGCCACCATGGCCACCGCATAAAAGCCGACAGCGGTTGCGAGCGACAGGTCCACCTGCAGCTCCCGGCAGACCATCCACAGGGCCAGGCCCTGCGCAGCCCAAGCCACCAGCGTCAGCGAAAACCAGATTGCCGGCTGCAAGCGCAGGCAGCGCGCAGCGTCTTCCAGCCACGCAAGGCGCTGCACCAGCGCCACGCGAAATCGCCACAGCAGGACCAGCGCCACTGTGGCCAACAGCACGCCAGCGATCAGCAGTCCGTAAACTAAGGCAGGAATCGCCTGAACTGCACCGTGAGTGAACGCCCACCACAGCGCAGGCAAGCAGAGCAGCGCCAGGCAGAACAAATCGGCCAGACGCTCGGCGCCAAAGATGGCCAGACTCTGCGCTGTACTCAGGGGGCGGTGCGCCAGCATCAAGCCACGTACCGCCTCGCCCACATTGCCCGGCGTGGGCGTGAACGCATAGCCCGCCACATAGAGGCGCAGCCCCTGCCACCAGCCAAGCGGCCGGCCGTAATGCGCCATCCACAGGCGCCAGCGGATGCCGCGCAGCAGGTAATTGAGCAGGCACAGCAGCGCGGCCTGAAACCCAGTCCATGACCACAGCACCGACAGCGACGCGCTGCGGCTGTCGCCCCAGATCAGCAGCGCCGCCGCGTAGGCCGTGGCCACTGCGCCCAGCACCAGCAGCAGGCGCTTGAGCGGAAAACCGCCAGCCGGCGCTCGGCCCGGGTTCACAGCCGGTGGCTCAGGAAAATCACCACCCACAGCAGACCGGCGCCGACCAGCCAAGGGTCGCGCAGCAGGTCACGCGCCACGTCCTCCCCGTGCCCGCGGTGCACCTGGTAGGTGTAGCGCAGCATGCCGAAGATCACCACTGGTACCGTGTACAGCAGCCGCTCGCCGTGCTGCAGCAAGGCCTCGGGGCTGGTGGCGAACAGGCTGTAGGTCGTCAGCGTGGCCGTCATGGTGACCGCAATGAAGGTGTCCAGCAGGGCCGACGGGTAATGCGCCAGCACCGCCCGCTGGCTGGTCTCGGCCTGAAAGGTCTCGGCCTTGCGCTTGCAAAAGCCGAGGAACAGCGCGACAAAAATCCCGGTCAGCAGCAGCCAGCGCGAAGGCGGAATACCGACCGCCACAGTACCCGCCAAAAGCCGGAGCATGAAGCCCGACGCGATGATGGACACATCCACCACCGGCACCTGCTTGAGCCGCCACGAGTAGGCGATGTTGAACAACGCATACACCGCCAGCAAGAGCAGCAGCACGCGGTTGTCATGGGCCAGCAGCCCGCCGCCCGCCAGCAGCAGCGCCGCCAGCACCAGCGCCGGGGTGGCACCCACCGCACCACTGGCCAGTGGCCGGTTTTTCTTCACGGGGTGCAGCGCATCACTGGCGCGGTCGTGCCAGTCGTTCAGGATGTAGATCAGGCTGGAGATGCAGCAGAAGGCGGCAAAGGCCGACAGCACGCGCAGATCGAGCGCGGTGTCACGCCAGCCGCCACTGAACAGCAGACCCGCAAACACAAAGGCGTTTTTCAGCCACTGGTGTGGCCTCATCAGGCGAATCAGGGCCAGGGCAGAGGAGTTCGATGAGGACATGAGAACGATTGGCGGGGGGCAAGCACCGGCATGGCCTGCAGGCTCCAGCAGGAGCGCCTGCGGCTCCGCCAAGCATAACTGAGAGGGGCGCCGGTGAAGCCGGCTGGCGTGCAGGGACCCGCCCGAATCACCGTGGGCCATAGTCCTGCCCGCTCCTTAGCACCCCCTATAGCCCCTTAGCGCTGCTTGCCGGGAGGGCTACCCGGGGTCGCAGAAACTCAGGTGCGCACGCGGCCGTCGCCGGTGAGCATCGAGAGCTCGACAAAGCTCGATGCCACGTGGTCGGTCGGCGAGAAAGACACCGGAAAGCCTCTCACCTGCTGGCTGCCCATGCCCTCCAGCCCGGCAATCAGCGATTCACGTGTCAGCTTGGCGCCGGCGCGTCGTACGCCGTCAGTGAACAGCTTGGCGGCCATGTAGCCTTCCATGCTGGAGAAGTTGACCTGCGCATCCTTGCCGGCCGCCTTCACGGCGTCAACGAATTCACGGGTGATGGGCCGCGCCGCGCTGTAGGGCGATGGCATCACCTGCGAAACCACCACACCGGCACCCTCCTTGCCCAACTCGTCGGCCAGTGCCTGGGTACCGACGAACGACACGTTGTAGTACGTGCCGCCATAGCCGGCCTTCCGGGCCTCACGGATGAAAGCGGCGCAAGCCTTGTACGCACCGATCTGCACCACCGCGTCCGGGCCTGCAGCGGTCAGCGTCTTGACGGCACCAGCCACGTCCACCGAATTGCGCTCCACAGTGGCTTCTGCCACGGTCTTCAGACCCAGGGCACCGAGAGCCAGCGTCACACCGCTGAGGCCCGCCTTGCCATAGGCGTCGTTCTGGTAGAACACCGCGATTTTCTTGAGCCCCAGGCTGGTGAGCTGCTTGACGATCAGCGCGGTCTCGTCGTTGTACGAGGCACGCACATGAAAGGCGTAGCGGTTGAACGGCTCGCGCAATGCCATGGCACCGGTGAATGGCCCGAAAAACGGCACCTTCTCCTTGGTCGCCTGTGGCAGGGCCACCACGCTGGTCGGCGTGCCGATGTAGCCGAACAGGGCAAACACGTCGTCGGCCAACAGCTTGCGTGTGTTTTCGGCGCAGCGGTCCGGCTCGTAGCCGTCGTCCAGCTGACGGATTTCAATTTGCCGCTTGCCAATGCCGCCCTGGGCATTCACCTGGTCGAAATAGACCTTGGCCCCCTGATAGAACTGGATGCCCAGTTGCGCAGCAGGGCCGGTAAAGGCGGCCGACTGACCCAGAATGATCTTGTTGTCTGACTGCGCACGCGCGAGGTTGAAACCTGCCAGCGTGGTGGCGCCAGCGACGATGGAAAATTGACGGCGATTGATATGCATGCACATATTTTCGCGACATCACTTACCTTTGGTAGCAGTCGCGGCACGCCTGTCGGTAACAGAACGAAACCAGCTTCACCCGGTTAGATACTTAGGTATTGATTCCGTCTTGAACTGCTGCGCGCAGAAATCCTAAAGACCTCACCCCGGCCATGACACGCGTGGCGCCGTTCCAACAGGGCGAGGTGGCGCCAGCGATGCGGTGTAGTCTGCCGGCCCTACAAGGCAAAGGGTTTCTCGGCCCTGAAACCCGACTCGTGGGAGCCCGTCTTGAGAGCTACTCCCGCACACGTCCCGTGGCGTCGACCAGACTCAGCTCGACCAGCTTGGAACCCACGCGGTCACCCTCGAAGTGAATACGAAAGCCCCCAAGGTTGAATTCCTGCATGGTATCGAGCGCCTTGCGCAGCTTGGCGCGCGTCAGGTCCTTGCCAGCCCGGCGCAGGGCTTCGACGTATACGCCCGCAGCGATGTAACCCTCCAGCATGTACACATTGGGCTTGCCCACCTTGGCGACGGCCGCGTCAGCAAGAAACTCACGCACCAGCGGGCTTTTGGCGTTGTCTGACTTGGGTGTCACGCGCACCACAACCACCCCGGCCCCTGCCGCACCCAGTTGGTCGGCCAGCAGGCTTTCGCCGGTGTTCGAGAAGCCGTAAATCGGCCCGCGATAGCCCTTCGCACGCAGCTCTCGGATGGCTGCCGCGGCGATGCCCGACTCGCTGATCACCAACACCGACTCAGGCCGCTTGCCCAGCACATCGGCCACGGCTGCGGGCACAGTGGCTGCGGCGACGGCCGACTTCCCAACCATGTTGGCGCCCAGTCCGCCCAAGGTCCGCTCGGCGGAGTCCAGCGCTGCAACCGACTCGCTGTCCCTCGCATGCAGGATGGCCAGCTTGCGCATGCCCAGCGCTTCCGCATGCCGCGTGACCACAGCCGCCTCTTCGGAGTAACCCGGGCGCACCGAAAACACATTCGGATAGAGCGAGCCACGCAGCTCGTCCGCACCAGCCATCGGCCCGAACAGCACGATGTCGGTGTCTTTCAGCAAGGGGTTAGAAGCCGTCACCTGTGAAGAACCGTAGTAACCAAACAGCGAAAACATTCGCAGATCAATCAGCTTGCGGGTGTTTGCGGCAGCCGTCTCGGGAACGCCGCTGTCGTCCATCGTCACCACTTCGATCTTGCGCCCGTTCACGCCACCAGCGGCGTTGGTGCGCTCGAAGTAAAGCCTGGCGCCTTGCGTGAACGGTATCGCCAGCGTGGCCACCGGCCCGGTCATCGCCACCGACTGGCCGATGGTGATGGTGGTGCGGCCAACCCCTTCCTGCGCGTGGGCTGAAAGACCCGGCAACGCAAGGGCCGCTAACATGGTGAATCGCGCGACCGGCGCACTGAGCTCTCTCAAAGAGCCGGTCAACCGGTCCATGGCCTCGCGCAGGAAAATGCTTTTTGCACGTACGCTTCTTGTTGTCGTGGTCATCTTGCCTCCTTGCCGAGGACTGCCCGGCTGAAGGTCACTATAAATTTGAACCATGAGCAACACCATCCATCCCATCCACGTTGCCCCTATCGCTAACCCTGAGACCGTTGCCGTTCAGGGCACAGTCCAGGTGCGCGGCGCGTGCCCGCACGACTGCCCCGACACCTGCTCGCTGCTGACCACCGTCGAGAACGGCGTGGCCACGCGGGTGCAGGGCAACCCCGATCATCCGCAGACCGGTGGCGTGCTGTGCAACAAGGTCTCGCGCTACACCGAGCGCACCTACCACCCCGAGCGTCTGCTGCAACCCATGCGCCGCATTGGACCAAAAGGTCATGGGGGCAGCGGACAGTTCGAACCCGTGAGCTGGGACACGGCCCTGGCCGACATTGCCACGCGCCTGAAAGCGATCGCCGCGCGCAACCCCGAAGCCATCGTGCCCTACAGCTACGCCGGCACCATGGGCCAGGTGCAAAGCGAAAGCATGGCCGGCCGCTTCTTCAACCGGCTGGGCGCGTCCTTGCTGGACCGCACCATCTGCGCGGCGGCTGGCGGCGAGGGCATGACACAAACTCTGGGTGCCAAGGTGGGCATGCGGGTCGAGTTTTTTGCGGAGGCCAAACTCATCATCATCTGGGGCAGCAACTCGATTGGCAGCAACATGCATTTCTGGCGCTATGCGCAGCAGGCCAAGCGCGACGGCGCCAAGCTGGTCTGCATTGACCCGCGCAAAAGCGAAACAGCCGAAAAATGCCATGAACACATCGCGCTGCTGCCGGGCACCGACGCCGCGCTGGCCCTGGCGTTGATGCATGAACTCATCACCCACGACTGGCTGGACCACGACTACATCGCGCAGCACACGCTGGGCTGGGAGGCGCTGCGCGAGCGGGCCTTGCAATGGCCGCCAGAGCGTGCCGCACAGGTGTGCGGCATTCCAGTCGAACAGATCCAGCAACTGGCCCGCGACTACGGGCAATGTTTCGTCACCGGGCAGCCCGCCGCCATCCGGCTGAACTACGGCATGCAGCGGGTGCACGGCGGCGGCAATGCAGCGCGTGCCGTGGCCTGCCTGCCGGCACTGATTGGCGCCTGGCGCCACCATGCGGGCGGCGTGCTGCTTAGCACCTCCGGCCTCTTCCCGGTCGACAAGGCCGCGTTGCAGCGCCCTGAGCTGCTGGCAGGTCGCACACCCCGCACCATCAACATGAGCACCATCGGCAACGAGTTACTGAAGGACAGCTCTCCTGAGTTCGGCCCGAAGATCGAGGCGCTCATTGTCTATAACAGCAACCCGGTGGCAGTGGCACCCGAGTCCGGCAAGGTGGTGCAGGGCTTCGCGCGCGAAGATCTCTTCACAGTGGTGCTGGAACATTTCCAGACCGATACCGCCGACTACGCCGACTACCTGCTCCCCGCCACCACGCAGCTGGAGCACTGGGATGTGCACAGCGCCTACGGCCACACCGACGCGCTGCTCAACCGGCCCGCCATCGCACCGCTCGGCCAGGCCAAACCCAACACGCAGATCTTTCGCGAACTGGCCGCCCACATGGGCTTCACCGAGCCCTGCTTCGCCGATGACGATCTCACGCTGTGCCGTACGGTGTATGGCGACAAGGTGAACTTCCAGACCCTGCTGGACACAGGCTTCGCCACACTGGCCCTGCCCGATGCCCCGTACGCCAACGGCGGCTTTCCGACACCGTCCGGGCGCTGCGAGTTCTTCAGCCAGCGGCTGGCCGACATGGGCTTGGACGGCCTGCCCGACCATGTGCCCAACCACGAGCCCAGCGGCAGCTCCGAGGCCTATCCGCTGGCCATGATCTCGCCACCGGCGCGCAACTTCCTCAACTCCAGTTTTGTCAATGTCAAAAGCCTGCGCGACATCGAAGGCGAGCCGGTGCTGGAGATGCATGCCGACGACGCCGCTGCGCGGGGCATCACCTCAGGCGCGGTAGTCAAGGTGTTCAACCAGCGCGGTGAGTACCGGGTGAAGGCCGAAATCTCCTCGCGCGCGCGGCCCGGCGTGGTCAATGGCCTTGGTATCTGGTGGCGCAAGCTCGGGCTGGACGGCACCAACGTGAACCAGCTGACCAGCCAGCACCTGACCGATCTCGGCCGGGGCCCGGTGTTTTACGACTGCCTGGTGCAGGTGCAGCCGGACGCCAAAGCGTCGGTTCCCGCCACCGCCTGAGCGGCCAGAGCCCATGTGGATCGCCACCCTCCGCCGCACCCTGCTGACCAGTGGCGTCGGCGTGTTGCTGGCGGGTTGTACGGGCCCGGCCTATTACTGGCAATCGGTCAGTGGCCACCTGCAGATGCTGAATGCCGCCAAGCCAGTGGACGAGTGGCTGTCCGATACCAGCGCATCGGCCTCGCTCAAAACACGGCTGGCGCTGTCGCAGCGCATCCGAAGCTTTGCAGTGAGCGAGCTTTCCCTGCCCGACAACCCGAGCTACCGGCGCTACGCCGACCTGCGCCGCAGCGCGGTGGTCTGGAATGTGGTGGCGGCACCGGAGCTGTCGCTCAAGCTCAAGACCTGGTGCTTTCCGGTCACCGGCTGCGTGGGCTACCGCGGCTATTTCGACGAAGGCGAGGCGCGTGCGGAAGCCGCAAAGCTCAAAGCCGATGGCTTTGAAACCGCCGTATACGGTGTACCTGCCTACTCGACCCTCGGCTGGATGAACTGGGCCGGCGGCGACCCGTTACTCAACACCTTCATCAACTACCCGGAGGGCGAGCTGGCCCGACTGCTGTTCCACGAACTGGCGCACCAGGTGGTGTTTGCCTCGGGCGACACCACGTTCAACGAGTCGTTCGCCACGGCCGTCGAACGGCTGGGCGGCCAGCGTTGGCTGGACACCCATGCCAGCCCGGAGGCACGGCAGGCCTATGCGCAGTTCAACGGGCGCCGCCAGCAGTTCCGCGCGCTGGCGCAGCGCACACGGCAGGAGCTCAGGCAGATTTACGCAGAGCAAGACCGTGACCGTCCCGGCGACGAGGCCACCGATAGTGCCAAAGAGATCGCGCCCCGCCCTGTTTCAGCAGAGCAGAAAGCGGAGCGGTTGGCACTCAAGACGGCGGCCCTGGAGAAGTTCCGCCGTGAGTACGAAACGCTCAAAAACAACTGGGGCGGCTTCGCAGGCTACGACCCGTGGGTGCTGCAGGCCAACAACGCGTCCTTCGGTGTACAGGCCGCATACGATGAACTGGTGCCAGGCTTCGAAGCCCTGTTTGTGCAGCAGGGCCGGGACTGGCCACGGTTTTATGATGCGGTGAAACAGCTGGCGAAGCTGACCAAGGCAGAGCGGCACCGGGCCCTGAAGGCGCTGGCGTCTTCCGCCCCACCACCGCCTGCGGCGCAAACACACACCACAAACAACCCCCTTTTGCAGGAGACACCCCATGGCTGACATCCAGATCCGGCGTGAGCATTCGCTGGGCTTTGCCGAAGCGCGCAAGATTGCCTTCAAGTGGGCCGAGCAGGCCGAAGAGAAATTCGATATGGCCTGCACCTATGAAGAAGGCAAGGCGGAAGACCTGGTCAGCTTCACCCGCTCCGGTGTGAACGGCACGCTGGTCGTGACCGCCAGCAGCTTCCAGCTCGACGCGAAGCTGGGCTTTCTGCTCGGCGCCTTCAAGGACCGCATCGAGGAGGAGATCGTGAAAAACCTCGACAGCCTGCTGGCGAAGAAGCCGGCAGCGCGCAAAACAGCCGCCAAAAAGAAGACTGCGGATTGACGGTCCATGCCCGTGTCCTCCACCGCGTCATCCACCGCCAACGCCGGCCCGCTCGCTGGTCTCAAAGTCGTCGAGCTGGGCCAGCTGATCGCCGGGCCGTTCGCCGCCAAGACCCTGTCGGACTTTGGTGCAGACGTCATCAAGATTGAAGCGCCGGGTGCGGGCGACCCCTTGCGGCGCTGGCGCCTGCTGAAGGACGGCACCTCGGTGTGGTGGCAGGTGCAGTCACGCAACAAGCGCTCGGTCGCGCTCGACCTGCGGCAGCCCGATGCCCAGGACATCGTGCGCCAGCTGGCGTCGCAAGCCGATGTGCTGATTGAGAACTTCCGCCCTGGCGCCATGGAAGAGTGGGGACTGGGCCCCGAGGTGCTGCAGGCGCTGAACCCCCGGCTCGTCATGCTGCGCATCAGCGGCTACGGCCAGACCGGGCCGTACAAGGACCGGCCCGGCTTTGGCGTCGTGGCCGAGGCCATGAGCGGCCTGCGCCACCTCACCGGCGAACCAGGCCGTGTGCCGGTGCGCGTGGGCGTGAGCATTGGCGACACACTGGCCGCGCTGCACGGTGTGATCGGCATCCTGATGGCGCTGCACCACCGCAACCAGCACGGCGTGGGTCAGGTGATCGATGTGGCGCTGTATGAGGCGGTGTTCAACTGCATGGAAAGCCTGTTGCCTGAATACAGCGCTTTTGGCGCGGTGCGCGGCCCGGCTGGAAGCGCCCTGCCCGGCATTGCACCCACCAACGCCTACCGCTGCAGCGATGCCGGTTATGCACTCATTGCCGGCAATGGCGACAGCATTTTCAAACGCCTCATGCAGTGCATCGGCCGGCCTGATCTTGCCGCCGATGCGGGGCTGACAGACAACACGGGCCGCGTGGCGCGGGTCGCGGAACTCGACGAAGCCATTGGTCAGTGGGCAGCCACCCTGACCGTCGAGCAAGCGCTCGCGGCGCTTGCAAAAGCCGAAGTGCCCTCAGGCCGTATCTACACCGTGGCCGACATCGCGGCCGACCCGCACTATGCCGCACGCGGCATGCTGCAGACCGTGCAGATGCAGGACGGCAGCGAGCTGGCGGTACCCGGGTTCGTGCCCAAGCTGTCGCTCACGCCAGGCGGTCACCGCAGCAATGCACCCACGCTGGGGCAGGACACCGATGCCGTGCTTCGCGAGGTGGGCCTGAGCGAGGCTCAGATCGCAGCTCTGCGGCAGCGGGGTATCGTCGCGTGATGGCCTGAGCTCAGCCGCCAGTGCGCGGCCGGGACAAATCAGCTTAACGATTCAATCAGGTCAATGTACTGCTGCATGGCATCGTCCTTCGACGTGCCCTTGAGGCTGTTCCATGCATCCCACTTGGCGCGGGCCACCATGTCGCCAAAGCCGGGTTTCTTGTCGGCGTTGTCGCCGCTGCTGCCCTGTTTGTAGAGGGCATAGATTTTCAGCAGCGTGGCGTTGTCCGGGCGCTCGGACAGGTTTTTTGAATCGGCCATGGCTTTTTCAAAAGCGGCTTTCAGGTCGGACATGGAGGTCTCCGTCAGGAACAATCGGTGGTGGAAGAAGGGCTGTCGGTCGGCGGGTGAGCCGCACCAGACAACCCGGGTAACTGCCCGGTATCTTAGCCACCGCCTTCCCTGCAAAATAGGGAACTTACCCCATCCGGGGCCGATTTTCAGGGGAAGCGTTCATGGTCACACGTGTCGGGGCGGCGGTTGCCGGTCAGAAAGCCACCGTCGAAAAGACAACGAAGACAGCCCGCAAGGTGGCTGGCAAGGTGCAGAAGAACATCACCCGCGCGGTGTCTGGCACGCTGGGCCTGTCGGGCGAGCGCATGAGCAAGGTCGACACCGCCTGGCTGCGCATGGACAGCGCCGCCAACCTGATGATGATCGTCGGCGTGTGGCAGCTCGCCCCCGGCGTGAGCCACGCCGCCGTGTGCGAGCGCATTGAAAACAGTTTGCTCAAGTACGACCGCTTCCGCCAGCGCGTGATGGAAGACGCCGCCGGCGCCACCTGGGTCACCGACCGCAAGTTCGATCTGGCGCACCACATCGTGCCCATCACGCTGCCGCCCGCCGACAACCAGGAGCCCGCGCTGCAGGCCCGCGTGGCCGAGCTGGCCATGCAGCCGCTGGACCGCAGGCGACCACTGTGGCAAATCCACCTGATTGAGGATTACACCGGTCCCGATGGCGTGAAGGGCAGCGCGCTGATCGTGCGCATTCACCACTGCATCGCCGACGGTATTGCGCTGATCTCGGTCACCATGTCGCTGGTCGATGGCGGCACGCCGCCACCTGAGCGGCGTCGCAAGGCCGGCCTGAACGAAGCACCGGAAGACTGGATCACCGACACGCTGCTCAAGCCCTTCACCGACATCACCGTCAAGGCGCTGGGCGCGGTGGGCGAAAGCGCCGCGCGCTCGCTGGGCATGCTGGGTGACCCCGAGCGCCTGCAGCGCGGCATGGAAAAAGGCCTGGGGCGCTCGGTTGACGCCACCAAGGTGCTGCTGCAGCTGCTGTCCGATTCCGCCGCGCTGGCGCTGATGCCCGACGACTCCAAAACGCGCCTGAAGGGCCAGCCGGCGGGCATCAAAAAAGTGGCCTGGTGCCAGCCGATTCCGCTCGATGAGGTCAAGGCTGTCGGCAAGGCCCTGAACTGCTCGGTCAACGATGTGCTGCTCAGCTGTGTGGCCGGTGCGCTGGGCGAGTACCTGCAGTCCATGGGCGACGACGTCACCGGTCAGGAGATCCGCGCCATGGTGCCTGTGAACCTGCGGCCGCTGGACCAGGCTCACAAGCTGGGCAACCGCTTTGGTCTGGTGCCGTTGGTGCTGCCGATCGGCGTGGCGAATCCGATCGAGCGGGTGTACGAAGTGCGGCGCCGCATGATGGCACTCAAGGGCAGCTACCAGCCGCTGCTGGCCTTCAGCCTGCTGGCGGTGGCGGGCCTTTTGATCAAACCGGCACAGGACATGATGCTCAACCTGTTTGCCAAGAAAACCACGGCCGTGATGACCAATGTGCCGGGTCCGCGCGAGAAGCTCAAGTTCTGTGGATCCACGCTGGAGCAAAGCCTGTTCTGGGTGCCGCAGTCGGGCGATGTCGGGCTGGGCGTGTCCATCCTCAGCTACGGTGGCGGGGTGCAGTTCGGCGTCATCACCGACACCGCGCTGTGCCCTGAGCCGCAGCGCATCATTGACGAGTTCGTGCCCGAATTTGCCAAGCTGTCCATCGTCACGTTGATGCTGCCCTGGGGCGAGTGAGCGACAGTCCCCATCAACGCGGCCTTGTCGGCGCATCCTCTTTCCCTAGAAAGTTTTCAAGTGGTCAAGGTCCAGGTCTGGTCTGATTTTGTGTGTCCGTTCTGCATGATTGCCGAGCAACCGCTGCTGGAGGCCGTGGAGGCATTCGGCCAGCCGGTGGACATCGAGTGGATGCCCTTCGAGCTGCGGCCCTACCCGACGCCGACCTTGCGGCCGGAAGACAGCTACCTGCAAACGGTGTGGCCACAGTCGGTTTATCCCGTCGCTGAGCGGTTCGGGGTTCAGCTGCGTCTGCCCAGCGTGTCACCGCAGCCCTACACGGCCATGGCCTGGCAGGGTTACCAGTTCGCCCGCGCCGAGGGAAAGGGACATGTCTACAACGACGCGGTGCTGCGTGCGTTTTTTCAGGAAGACCGGGACATCGGGCGCGTGGACGTGCTGGTGGACATCGCACGCGAAGTGGGTCTCGATCCCGTGGGGTTTGAGGCGGCGCTGCGGGATGGGCGCTTCCGTGAAATCCACGAGCAGGCGCTGGCGATGGCCCGAGCACAGGGCGTGAGCGGCGTTCCTGCCTTTCGCATCGGCCCGCACTGGCTTCCGGGCGTGCAACCCGCCCGCACGCTGGAACTGGCACTTCGCAACGCCGCACAAACCAGCTGAGGCAACGCCAGCCCCTGCCGCAGCGAACGCGCCGGCATGTCAGCCGGCAGCTCAACCGGCGAAGCGCCGGAGCCCGATCTCCAGCAGGCCGTCAAAGATCAGGCTGTCCACCAGTTCGAACTTCACCGACATGCTGGGCGCCATTTTCCAGCCGGCACCGCCGGTCATGATGCACTCGGGCGCCTCGCCGCAATGGCGGGTGACGTTTTCCACCATGCGCTGCACCGCACCGGCAATCGCGAAGGTGCCGCCGCTGGTCAGCGCATCGCTGGTGTTGGTCGGGAAATCACAGACCTCGCCGGTGGGCACATGCAGGCCGGCGGTGCCTGATTCGAGCGCACGCAGCATGATGCCGTGGCCGGGCAGGATGATGCCGCCGAGGAACTTGCCGGACGCATCGATGGCCTCTACCGTCACGGCCGTGCCGACCATCACCACCACGCAGGGTTTGACCACACCGCGTGCCAGCAAGCGGTGCCGGGCGCCGATCATGGCCACCCAGCGGTCAGCGCCCAGCCGTGCCGGATGGTCGTAGCCGTTGGTGAGCCCCGCCTCCTGCGCACTGGAAACCACCCAGCGCGGCGCGACTTCCCACATTTCCATCTGCTCGGCCACGCGGCGCTTGATGGCGTCGCCTGCCACGATGCAGCCCAGAATGCGCGAAGGCGCGGGAATCTCGCGCCAGTTCTCTTCGGCCAGTTTGTCGATGTTTTCGAGGAACACGGCGCCGTGCGCCAGCAGCCGCGCACCCGGCGCGGGCGCTTCGTACTGCGCCCACTTCAGGCGCGTGTTCCCCACGTCAAGAGCCAGAAAAGTCATTGCGATGGATTATGAGCAGATTTGCAGCAGCGTCTGCCGCCCGCTGCGTCGGGATTTCTCAAGGTTTTCCAGTACGCGGGCACGAACGACTTTGCATCAGCCCTGCCGCCACGGCAGACCTGCGCGGCGCCAGCCACCGAGCTGCCCGCGGTGACCCTCGGCGTCCGGGTCGCCCTCAAAGCCTTCGAGGATGTTGTAGGCCTCCAGCCCCAGCTCGGTCGCACGCTTGGCGGCAGCCACCGAACGCACCCCGCTGCGGCACAGCAGCACGACTTTCTTGCCCGCAGGCACCGCCGCCTTCAGCGCAGCGTCGAACGAGGGGTTCATCGCCATGCCCGGCCACTGCTTCCACACCACCGACACCGCACCGGGTACAAAGCCCACCCATTCGCGTTCGGCATCGGTGCGCACATCGACCAGCACCGCGTCGCCCGAGCTCATCCACTGGTGGGCCATCGCGGGCGGAATGTCGCCGGCATAACCGGCTGCAGGCTGAACCGCCATCGCAGTGGGCAACGCCGCAGGGGGGGTGGACATGGGGCTGTTCATCGCAGGGCCTCTCTGGTCGTGGTTTGCTGGTGCCGGGCCGGTGTCGGGCCAGGCGAAGTTCAGGGCCGCACAGTGTAGTCCTGACCATGGCCTGTCGGTAATGCAAACCCGCGATAGCGCGATCACAGCCAGCCATGCAGAATGGTCGCTCACGCCCAGGCAGTCATCCTGGACCACCGAGCCTGCCGAACATCACCCCCGCGAGGTCAGCCCATGCCATCCTCCCCCGCCGCCCGATCCGCCAGGACTTCAGGGAAATCCTCCACGAAATCCCCCACAAAAGCCCCCAAGAAAACATCTGCCAAGGCGCCAGTCAAGGGCTCCGCATCGCCAGGCAAGGCGGGTGAAGTCACTGCCAAACAGCTCGCACCCTGGCAGCCCACCATCCAGAAGCCCTGCAAACTCGCGAGGCTCGACCCGGCTGCCAAACCGTTCTCGAGCGGCGACAAGGCCGCTGACAAAGTGGCCATTGACGCACTGGCGGCAGAACTCGACGAGCTGCAGAACCTCTTTTATGCCGACAGGCGCTTCAAGCTGCTGGTGGTCTTGCAGGGCACCGACACCTCGGGCAAGGACGGCACGCTGCGCGGCGTATTCAGTCGCATCAGCCCGCTCGGTGTGCACACGGCGGCGTGGAAAGCGCCCACCGAAAACGAGCGCGCCCACGATTTCCTCTGGCGCATTCACCAGCAGGTGCCGGGCGCCGGCGAGCTGATGCTGTTCAACCGCAGCCATTACGAAGACGTGCTGGTGCCGGCAGTGAACGGCTGGATCACGCCGGCACAAACAGCGCAGCGATTCGCGCACATCAACGACTTCGAGCGCATGCTGACGGACACCGGCACCATCATCCTCAAGTTCATGCTGCACATCAGCTTTGAGGAGCAGCGCCAGCGCCTGCAGGAGCGGCTGGACGACCCCACCAAGCACTGGAAATTCAGCCTCGGTGACCTGGAGGTGCGCAAGCAATGGTCCGACTACCAGAAGGCCTATGAAAACCTGCTCAACGCGACCAGCACGCCCTGGGCCCCGTGGACGGTGGTGCCCGCCGACTCCAAAACCCACCGCAACCTGATGATCGCCACTTTGGTGCGCGACACGCTCAAGGCGTTGCCGCTGCGCTACCCGCCCGGAGACAGCGCCTTGCAGAGCTTGCAGGTGACCTGAGCGCACCGCCCGCGTGCGGCAACCTTGCGTGCCGTGCCTTTGCAGATTACCCACTGGAGGCATGCATCACTTTCAACCGATTCCCACGTAATGCACAGTGGCTTTGTTGGTGGAAACCCTCTTGGTCATTAGAGCGCCTTGCCCAATGATCTGGAGGTTGTTTTTTTACACAGGAGACTGGTGATGACCGAGAGCAAAAATACCCGTAGACGCAGCCTTTTGAAGGGTGCAGCTGTTGCCGCTGGCGCCATGACGGCACCGATGGTCGCCAAGGCCCAGGCCGGCCCGATCACGATGCGCTGGCAGAGCACCTGGCCCGCCAAGGACATCTTCCACGAGTACGCCACCGACTACGCCAAGAAGGTCAACGACATGACCGGCGGCGACCTGAAGATCGAAGTGCTGCCTGCTGGCGCAGTGGTGCCTGCTTTCGGCCTGTTCGAAGCCGTGTCCAAAGGCACGCTCGACGGCGGCCACGGCGTGCTCGGTTATCACTACGGCAAGCAGAACGCGCTGGCCCTGTGGAACTCTGGCCCCGCCTTCGGCATGGACGCCAACATGGTGCTGGCATGGCACAAGTACGGCGGTGGCGCTGAGCTGCTGTCCAAGCTGTACGCCTCCATCGGCGGCAACGTGCAGTCTTTTCTGTATGGCCCGATGTCCACCCAGCCACTGGGCTGGTTCAAGAAGCCCATCACCAAGTCGTCTGACTTCAAAGGCCTGAAATTCCGTACCAACGGTCTGGCCATTGACCTGTTCACCGCCATGGGCGCAGCTGTGAATGCACTGCCCGGTGGCGAGATTGTTCCGGCCATGGACCGCGGCCTGCTGGATGGCGCCGAGTTCAACAACGCCACCTCTGACCGTATCCTCGGCTTCCCTGATGTGTCCAAGGTCTGCATGCTGCAGAGCTACCACCAGTGCGCCGAGACCTTCGAGATCATGTTCAACAAGACCAAGTACGACGCGCTGCCAGCCAAGATGAAGGCCGTGATCGCTGGTGCCACCGAGGCTGCATCGGCCGATATGTCCTGGAAAGCCATCGACCGCTACTCCAAGGATTACATCGAGCTTCAGACCAAGGACAAGGTCCGCTTCTACAAGACGCCTGACGCGATCCTGCAGGACCAGCTCAAGATCTGGGACGACATCCTGGTCAAGAAATCTGCAGAGAACCCACTGTTCAAGGAAATCGTCGCCTCGCAGCGCGCGTTTGCCGAGCGTGCTGTCAAGTGGGATCAGGACACCAACGTGAGCCGCCGTATGGCCGTGGGCCACTTCTTCGGCGGGAAGGCCGCACCCAAGAAAGCCTGATTCTTAGGTAGATAATAATCAGCCACCCGGATTTTGTCCGGGTGGCTGATTTCTTTTATGTAGGCAAAAAATGCAACAGCTCCTTCTCACCATCGACAAAATAAGCACATGGGTGGGCCAAGTCTTCGCCTGGCTCATCGTGGCACTGACACTCCTGATTTCGTGGGAAGTTTTCTCGCGCTACATTCTCGACAACCCGCACCCGTGGGCCTTTGACGTGATGAGCATGCTGTATGGCACGATGTTCATGATGGCCGGCGCTTACACGTTGTCCAAAAACGGGCACGTCCGCGGCGACGTGCTGTACGGCTTCTTCCCGCCCCGCCTGCAGGCCGGGCTGGATCTGGCGCTCTACATCCTGTTCTTCATTCCCGGCGTCGTGGCGCTGGCATGGGCCGGCTACAACTTTGCCGCCGAGTCATGGGCCATCAACGAACACTCCAACATCACCGCTGACGGGCCGCCGGTGTACCCGTTCAAGACCATCATCCCGATTGCTGGCGCCATTTTGCTGGCCCAGGGTCTGGTGGAAATCGTGCGTTGCATCGTCTGCCTGAAGCAGGGTGAATGGCCCTCGAGAGGCGACGACGTGGAAGAGGTCGATGTCGAAAAACTCAAGGAAATGGTTCACGTGAAAGACGAAGATATTGCGAAGCTGGACGCATTGGTGGTCAAACCGAACGGGGCCCACAAATGAGAAAAGAAGTCTGGTTTGGCCTGACCATCATGGCAGGCGTGGTGTTGGCGGCGTTCATTCTGCTGCCATCGCCTTCCGAAATGACCAACGGCCACCTGGGCCTGTTGATGCTGGCACTGGTGGTGGTAGCCATCATGCTGGGTTTCCCGACCGCCTTCACCCTGATGGGCATGGGCATGGTCTTCGCCTGGATTGCCTACCGAAGTCAGAACCCGGACCTGGCCGTGCAACAAACGCTGGACCTGATGGTGCAGCGAACGTATTCAGTCATGTCCAACGACGTGCTGATCTCGATTCCACTGTTCGTGTTCATGGGTTACCTGATTGAACGCGCCAACCTGATCGAAAAGCTCTTCAAGAGCATGCACCTGGCGTCGGCCAGGCTGCCCGGCTCGCTGGCTGTTGCGACCATCGTCACTTGCGCCATCTTTGCCACGGCGACCGGTATCGTCGGCGCCGTGGTCACGCTGATGGGTCTGCTGGCACTGCCCGCGATGCTGCGCGCCGGTTACAGCGTGCAGTTGTCTGCCGGTGCCATCACGGCAGGGGGTTGCCTGGGTATCCTGATCCCGCCTTCGGTGATGCTGATTGTTTATGGCGCCACTGCAGGCGTCTCCGTCGTCAAGCTCTACGCTGGCGCGTTCTTCCCCGGCATCATGCTGGCCACGTTGTACATCTTGTACGTCATCGTGCTGGCCAAGTGGAAGCCCCACATGGCACCGCCAATGTCGGCCGAGGACCGCAAGGTACCACTGCCGCCGTTCGCTGATGTGGTTTCCGCCAACATCAGCAACAAGGTGCTGCCCGGACTGATTGGCGCCATCAAGGGCAAGCGCAACGCCGATGTGCCGATGCGCGACCTCATCAACCACCTGATAGTGGCCTTGCTGCCAGCGTTGGCCGTGATTGTCCTCATGAGCTTCATCTACCTCAAGGTGACAGCGCCTGTGATCGAGGAACAACTCGACGGCGTGGTGGCGATGGGCGGTTCATCTTTCGACTCCGCCGAAGAGAGCAGCAGCCTGGCTGAACCGGAAGAAGGTGGCCTGCAGCCTCCTCCCGAAGAAGGCGGTCTGCAGCCTCCGCCTGCAGAAGTCGGCGCGGCAGCCCAAGCACCCGCCGCCGCACCCGAAGCAGCAGCGCCCCCAGCCGTTGCAGCGGTGGCAGAGCCTTCCGCACCCGCGACCCCGGCTCCAGCCGAGCGTGTGCCGGCACCGATGACGTTCTGGATTGCGCTTGCCAGCTGCGCGGTGGCTTTGTCGCTGTTCTACGCCTACTTCAACTTCGTCAGGCTGGAAATCTTCAAGATGCTGCTGGGGTCTTTCTTCCCGTTGGCGATCATGATTCTGGCGGTGCTGGGCACCATTGTGTTTGGTATTGCCACGCCAACTGAGGCAGCCGCCATGGGCTCGATGGGCGGTTTGCTGCTCGCAGCGGCGTACCGGCGCCTGAATATGACGGTGATGAAGGAGTCGGTCTACCTCACCGCCAAGACCAGCGCCATGGTGTGCTGGCTGTTTGTGGGCTCCAGCATTTTCTCGGCGGCATTTGCGTTACTGGGCGGCCAGGAGCTGATCAACCAGTGGGTGTTGTCCATGGACCTGACGCCGCTGCAGTTCATGATCATGGCGCAGGTGATCATTTTCCTGCTGGGCTGGCCACTGGAATGGACCGAGATCATCGTGATCTTCATGCCCATCTTCATCCCGCTGCTGCCGCACTTCAACATCGATCCGCTGTTCTTCGGCCTGCTCGTGGCTCTGAACCTGCAGACGGCCTTCCTGAGCCCTCCAGTGGCGATGGCAGCGTTCTACCTGAAGGGCGTGAGCCCGCCGCACGTCACCTTGGGCCAGATCTTCTCTGGCATGCTGCCCTTCATGGCGATTCAGGTGGTGGCAATCATCCTGCTGTACGTATTCCCGGCCATTGGCATGTGGCTACCGAGTGTGCTGTACAAATAACAGGTAGCACACGGGCCTGGCCCACTACCCCAAGGGCGCTTCGGCGCCCTTTTTTCTTGCCAAAACACGGGGGGCGGATAGAATTGACGTTTACGTAAACGTAAAGACTGGTATCCACCAGTATCCCGTTTGAATAGCGGCAACCGCACACCGTGGGCGACACGCGCCCAGCCGAGCGCGGTCAGCCTGCCTGCCGCCCGCACCAGTGACCCGGAGACACCATGACCGACCTGTCCGCAGAGTACCAAGCCCTCGCCAACTACCGGCCCAAGCACAAGGTGCGCTTTGTCACCGCCGCCAGCCTGTTTGACGGCCACGATGCCGCCATCAACATCATGCGGCGCATCCTGCAGGGCATGGGCGCCGAGGTCATTCACCTCGGCCACAACCGCAGCGTGGACGAAGTGGTCACCGCCGCGCTACAGGAAGACGTACAGGGCATTGCCATCAGTTCCTATCAGGGCGGGCATGTGGAGTATTTCAAGTACATGGTCGACCTGCTCAAGGCCCGTGGCGGCGAACACATCCAGGTGTTTGGTGGCGGCGGCGGCGTGATCGTGCCACCGGAAATCCGCGAGCTGCATGCCTATGGCGTCACGCGCATCTACAGCCCTGAAGACGGCCAGAAAATGGGTCTGGCCGGGATGATCGGCGAGATGGTGATGCGCTGCGACAAGGACCTCACCGGCTACGCGCCCAAAAGCATCAACGCGATTGAAGGCCACAGCGAGGCGGCGTGGCGCGCGCTGGCACAGTTCATCAGCGCGCTTGAGAATGGAAAAGCGGACGCCAAAACCGTAGAGGCCCTGCGCGCTGCCGCCGCCAGCCACAAGACACCGGTGCTGGGCATCACCGGCACGGGCGGTGCGGGCAAGTCATCGCTTACCGATGAACTCATTCGCCGCCTGCGGCTGGACCAGAACGACCAGCTGCGCATTGCGGTGATCAGCATTGATCCTTCGCGCCGGAAAAGCGGCGGTGCGCTGCTGGGCGACCGCATCCGAATGAATGCCATCAGTCCTTGGGCAGGGACCTCCGCGCCAGACACAGGGGCTCGCGTTTTCATGCGGTCGCTCGCCACGCGCGACTTCGGCAGCGAAATCTCGGCGGCACTTCCCGACGTGATCGCCGCCTGCAAGGTCGCCGGCTTTGACCTCATCGTGGTCGAGACCTCCGGCATCGGCCAGGGAGACGCCGCCATCGTGCCGCATGTCGATGTACCGCTGTATGTGATGACGCCCGAATTCGGCGCTGCCAGCCAGCTCGAGAAAATCGACATGCTGGATTTCGCCGAGTTCATCGCCATCAACAAGTTCGACCGCAAGGGCTCGCTCGACGCGCTGCGCGATGTCTCCAAGCAGGTGCAGCGCAACAAGGAAGCCTGGACCACCCCCGCCGACCAGATGCCGGTGTTCGGCACCATGGCCGCGCGCTTCAACGACGACGGCGTGACGGCGCTCTACCAGGCGCTCAAGCCCCGGCTGGCTGCCCTGGGCCTGAAGCTGTCAGATGGCGTGTTGCCGGCCGTAGCGGTGCGCCACAGCACCAACCAGACCCCAGTGGTGCCGCCCGCCCGCACCCGCTACCTGGCGGAGATCGCCGACACCGTGCGCGCCTACAAGAAGCGGGCCCGCGCGCAGGCGCAACTGGCCCGCGAAATCCAGCAGCTGCAGGCCTCGGCTGCCATGCTGAAGATCGGCAAGCCCCAGCGCGCACCTGCCGCCGAGGCGGTGCTCGACCTGGCAGGCCAGCGCAAGGCCCTGCTGGACGCCGATGCACGCAAGCTGCTGGGTCAGTGGCCCGAGATGCAGCAGGCCTACAGCGGCGAAGAGTACGTGGTGAAAATCCGCGACAAGGAAATCCGCACCGCACTGGTCACCAAGTCGCTGTCAGGCACGCCGATCCGCAAAGTCAGTCTGCCGACTTATGAAGATCATGGCGAGATTCTCAAGTGGTTGATGCTGGACAACGTGCCCGGTAGCTACCCCTACACCGCTGGCACCTTCGCCTTCAAGCGCGAGGGCGAAGACCCGACGCGTATGTTTGCCGGCGAAGGCGATCCCTTCCGCACCAACCGCCGCTTCAAGCTGCTCAGCGAGGGCATGGCGGCCAAGCGCCTGTCCACCGCCTTCGACTCGGTCACGCTCTACGGCAACGACCCGGCGGTGCGGCCCGACATCTACGGCAAGGTCGGCAACAGCGGCGTGAGCATTGCCACGCTCGACGACATGAAGGTGCTGTACGACGGCTTTGACCTGTGCAACCCGAGCACCTCGGTATCGATGACCATCAACGGCCCGGCGCCCAGCATCCTGGCGATGTTCATGAACACCGCCATCGACCAGAACCTGGAGAAGTTCAAGGCCCCTCCTCCCCTTGGAAACGGCCGCGAACCCACCGACACCGAAGCCGCCAAGATCCGCGAATGGGTGCTGGCCAATGTGCGCGGCACGGTGCAGGCCGACATCCTGAAGGAAGACCAGGGCCAGAACACCTGCATCTTCTCGACCGAGTTCAGCCTGAAGGTGATGGGCGACATCGCCCAGTACTTCGTTCACCACAACGTGCGCAACTTTTACTCGGTCTCCATCAGCGGCTATCACATCGCCGAGGCAGGAGCCAACCCGATCAGCCAGTTGGCCTTCACGCTTTCCAACGGCTTCACGTTTGTCGAGGCCTATCTGGCGCGCGGCATGCACATCGACGATTTCGCACCCAACCTGAGCTTCTTCTTCAGCAACGGCATGGACCCGGAATACACCGTGATGGGTCGCGTGGCGCGCCGCATCTGGGCGGTGGCGATGAAGGAAAAGTATGGCGCCAACGAACGCAGCCAGAAGCTCAAGTACCACATCCAGACCAGCGGACGCAGCCTGCACGCGCAGGAAATCCAGTTCAACGACATCCGTACCACGCTGCAGGCACTGATCGCGATTTACGACAACTGCAACAGCCTGCACACCAACGCATTTGACGAAGCCATCACCACCCCCACCGAAGAATCGGTGCGCCGCGCGATGGCGATCCAGCTCATCATCAACCGCGAATGGGGTCTGGCCAAGAACGAGAATCCCTCACAGGGCGCCTTCATCATCGAAGAGCTGACCGAGCTGCTGGAAGAAGCGGTACTCAGCGAGTTCGAGCGCATCGCCGAGCGCGGCGGCGTGCTGGGTGCGATGGAGACGGGCTACCAGCGTGGCCGCATCCAGGACGAGTCGATGCACTACGAGATGCTCAAGCACACCGGCGAGCTGCCCATCATCGGTGTCAACACCTTCCGCAACCCGCATGGCGACGCTGTGCAGGACAAGCTGGAACTGGCCCGCTCCACCGAAGAGGAAAAGCAGAGTCAGCTGCAGCGCCTGGCCGACTTCCACGCCCGCCATGCCAGCGAGTCACCCGCGATGCTCAAACGCCTGCAACAGGCCGTGATCGAAAACCACAATGTGTTCGAGGTGCTGATGGACGCGGTCCGCGTCTGCTCGCTCGGCCAGATAACCACCGCGCTGTTTGAGGTGGGCGGCCAATACCGGCGGAACATGTAAAGGGCGCTGTTACGAGTTTGCTTCGCATCGTGGGCTTTTCGAATTGATATGGCCTACTGGCAGGCCCACTCTAGACCTGCCCGTCGCTCACCATCGCGGCGCATGCGCTGCGGTAATAACCTTCACACGATTTGGCATTGGTCATGCGGGCCAGTGAACGCTACATTCCCGAACTGATGGTGACCGGTGGAGTCGGCACAAGCCCAAAGGGGCGGCTGCAACGACCACAACAACGATTCATGCTCAGGGAAATCACGAGTGAAACAACTCTTCAGTTGGCTGACCAGCTCCCGCGGCTTCGACTCCACCGAGTTTCCACCCCTGGTCGACGAAGACCTGATCACCTACGACTGGGCCTGCATCATTGAGCGCAGCCTGGAGCGGCTGGGTATCGCCGAAGACAGTGTCGCAATCGAAATCAGGGTCACTGGCTACCTGCCCAAAGGCCTGCCCTGCTATTCCGGCTTCATCAAGATCATGCGCTGGATGCCACAGGTGACGCCCATCCTTCTGCTCAACCTGCCCCTGATCGACGACCGCATCCGCAAGGACATTCAGGCACTCGACCAGAGCAAGCAGGCCCACTTTGCAGGGCTGTGGATTCATGCCTCCGCCCACATGCGGGACGCACCGCCGGCGTTCATGCGGCCGCAGTCATCACCGGTCTCCGCACTCTGAATCAAGGACATGCGCGAGAAGGTGTTTGCAGGGCAGACTATCCACCAACTGGTTTCCGTCGCAGCCGGGAAATCAGAGATCATCCACTGGCCAGCGGTCACGCCACCGCCTGAGCCGACTAAAGCAGCTGGCAAGAAGTAACCACTGACCCATAAAAAAAGCCCTCGAGAAGAGGGCTTTTTCACGATGCTGAAAAGTTTCAGCGACGGGCACTTTCAGTGTTGCAGGATCTTGTTGAGGAAGTCCTTGGTGCGCGCCTGACGGTTCTCGGGGTGGCTGAAAAACTCGTCCTTGGAGCAGTCTTCCAGAATGCGGCCGCCCACGTCCATGAAAATCACGCGGCTGCCGACTTTGCGGGCAAAGCCCATCTCGTGCGTGACCACCATCATGGTCATGCCTTCCACGGCCAGGCCCATCATGCAGTCGAGCACCTCGCCCACCATTTCGGGGTCAAGCGCAGAGGTGGGCTCGTCGAACAGCATGGCAATCGGGTCCATGCTGAGGGCGCGGGCGATCGCCACACGCTGCTGCTGGCCGCCCGAGAGCTGGCCGGGGAACTTGTCCTTGTGTGCCATGAGGCCCACGCGGTCGAGGTACTTGAGGCCATGGGTCTTGGCTTCATCGATGCTGCGGCCGAGCACCTTGACCTGGGCCAGGGTGAGGTTCTCGGTCACGCTGAGGTGGGGAAACAGCTCGAAGTTCTGGAACACCATGCCCACGCGTGAGCGCAGCTTGGGTAGATCGGTTTTCGGGTCGTGAACGGCCTGGCCGTCGACGAAGATCTTGCCTTTCTGGAAGGGCTCCAGCGCATTGATGGTCTTGATGAGGGTGGACTTGCCGGACCCGGAAGGTCCGCACACCACGACCACTTCGCCCTTCTTGATGCTGGTGGTGCAGTCGTTGAGCACCTGCACCTCGCCGTACCATTTGGAAACTTCTTGCAACTCAATCATGTTCTTCTCCAGTGTGCCCTGATGACCTGTACGCAGTGGGGGCGGTCTTAACGAATGATGGCGATCTTGCTGTTCAGACGCTTGACCATGTAGGACAGGCTGTAGCAGATCACGAAATAGACAACGGCGGCCAGCAAGTAGGCCTCTTCAGGGCGCCCGTAGATCTTGCCTGCGGTGCTGAAACCCTTGAGGAGGTCATAGGCGCCGATTGCATAGACCAGCGAGGTGTCCTGGAACAGGATGATGGTCTGCGTGAGCAGGATGGGCACCATGTTCCGGAAGGCCTGCGGCAGGATGATCAGCCGCATGTTCTGCGAGTACGTCATGCCCAGAGCGCGGCCGGCATTGACCTGTCCGCGCGAGATGGACTGGATACCGGCACGCATGATTTCGCTGAAGTAGGCAGCCTCAAATGCAATGAAGGTGATGATGGCCGAGATTTCCGCGCGGTAGTTGCTGCCACCCGGAATCATGTTGTAGAAGCTGGCTGGCACCAGCAGGAAGAACCACAGGATCACCATGACCAGCGGCACCGAGCGCATGCCATTGACGTAGATGGTGGCGGGCACGGCCAGGAAGGCCTTGCCCGACAGGCGCATCAACGCGAGGATGGTGCCGAAAATGATGCCGCCAATGGTGGCAATCACGGTGAGCTGCACGCTGAAGATGAAGCCCTTGATGACGAACTTGGAGATGATCTCCCAGTTCACGAAGCTCAGGTCGAGTCCGAACATGTCAGTGCCCTCCGCCTGTGGCGCCTGCCACTACAAAACCCGGAATGCGCACGCGCTTCTCGACAAAGGCCATCACGCGGTTCACGATGAACGCGGACAGCGCATAGGCAGCCGTCACGGCCAGATAAATCTCGATGCCGCGCGAGGTCTCTTCCTGGGCCTGCATGGCGAACATGGTCAGCTCTGCGATGGATACCGCAAAAGCCACGGAAGAGTTCTTGAGCAGGTTCATCGACTCGCTGGTGAGCGGCGGAATGATGATGCGGAAAGCCATCGGCAGGATGACGTAACGGTAGGTCTGCAGGGTCGTGAAGCCCATGGCCATGCCGGCGTAGCGCTGGCCACGCGGCAGCGCCTGCACGCCCGCCCTTACCTGCTCGGCGATCCGTGCTGATGTGAAAAATCCGAGAGCGAAAACCACCAGCACGAAGCTGGGCAGGTCTTTCATGGCCGGAATGATTTTGGGAATGACGAAATACCAGATGAAGATCTGGACCAGCAGGGGGATGTTGCGGAACAGCTCCACCCATATGTTTCCGAGGCGAACCAGCACAGGGCTGTTGGGCAGCGTGCGAACGGTGCCGACCAGTGCCCCCATCACCATGGCCACAACCCATGAGGCGCCGGCAACAGCCAGGGTCCAGCCCCACGCGTCAAACATCCACTGGAGGTAAGTGCGCCCTCCACCGTCGTCAGTTAGAAATACCTGCCAATCCCACGTCATTTCGGCTCCAGCAAAGGGTTGTGTTGTCTGTTGTTGTTTTAAGCGACAGTAAACGAGAAACCCCGCCAGGGCAATCAGCCTGGCGGGGTTATTGACTCAATGCCGGTTTACTTCTTGGCGTAGGCTTCCATCGGATTGTCGTTTGGATTGTCCCAGGCGGCCTTGGTACTGGCGCTCAGGGCCAGGCCCACGCGGGTGTTCTTCGGAGGAATTGGCTCCAGGAACCACTTGTTCCACAGCTTGTTCATGTCGCCGGACTTGATCATGGCCTTGACGGTGTCATCAGCCAAACGCTTGAGCAGCGGGTCGTCCTTGCGGATCATGATGGCGATGGGTTCCACGCTCAGCACTTCGCCAACGATGCGGAAGTCAGCCGGGTTCTTGGCAGTGGCGATGTTGCCAGCCAGAATGGAGCCGTCCATCACGAAAGCATCAGCGCGGCCGGACTCGAGCAGCAGGAAGCTGTCAGAGTGGTCTTTGCCGAAGACTTCCTTGAAGTCGATACCGGTGGCGCGCTCGTTCTTGCGCAGGGTCTGCACAGAGGTGGTGCCGGTGGTGGTGGCGACGTTCTTGCCGTTCAGCTGGGCGATGGACGTGATGCCCGAGTTGGCCTTGACTGCAATGCGGACTTCTTCAACGAAGGTGGTCACGACGAAAGCCACGTCTTTCTGACGGGTGGCGTTGTTGGTGGTGGAGCCGCACTCGATGTCCACAGTGCCGTTCTGCACGAGGGGAATGCGGTTCTGCGAGGTCACGGGCTGGTATTTGATTTCCAGCTTGCGCTCGGCTGCCTTCTCCAGATTGGCCAGGATACGCTGGCAGATCTCGACGTGGTAGCCGGTGTACTTGCCATCACCCAGGGTGTAGGACAGGGCACCGGACGAATCACGCACGCCCATGGTGACCACGCCAGAGGCCTTGACCTTGGCGAGAGTGTCGGCAAAAGCGCCGCCGGTGGCGAGCAGAGCGATAGACAGAGCGACTAGCTTGAGTTTCATGGAACTTCCTTTGATGAATGAAACGGTTGACGAAATATTTTAGGGATTTGCCAATGGTGCAGGACGCAGGTTTACCCGTGTCAGACAACCACCGGTATCACTTGGCGGGAAACTCGGCATGACTTCAACACGCCGGGCGATACCGCGAGCGGGTCTCGCTTCTGGTGCGCGCAGGGCGCAATCGGCGGGGCAGAACATCACGATCAATCCTTGTAGCAGTCTTTGTGCCAAGCGCTGACTCAGGCGACGAGCCGCAAGGGCTGCGTCAGCTTGTCGGGCACCAGCAGTGCCTCGACCTCGGCCTGGGTCATGATGCCGAGCGACTCGGCAATCTCGGCAATCGGCGCGCCGCTGGCAATAGCGGTCTTGGCAATCAGGGCCGCCTTTTCATACCCAATGATGGGGTTCAGGGCGGTCACCAGCGTGACGGACTCGCGCACCCGCTTGGCCAGCAGTTCGTGGTTGGCCTCAATACCGGCGACGCAGTGGGTTTGCAGCGTGAGACAGGCCTGGCTGAGGTGCTCAATGCTCTTGAACAGGCTCCAGCCCATGATGGGTTCGAAGGCGTTGAGCTGCAGTTGCCCGGCCTCGGAGGCCATGGTGACGGTCATGTCGTTGCCAATCACCTCAAAAGCCACCTGGTTCATGACTTCCGGAATCACCGGATTGACCTTGCCCGGCATGATGGACGAGCCCGCCTGGCGCGGTGGCAGGCGGATGTCGCCAAAACCGGCTTGCGGACCGCTGGAGAGCAGGCGCAGGTCGTTGCAGATCTTGCTGAGTTTGGTGGCAATGCGTTTGAGTACACCGGACAGCTGCACAAAAGCACCGGTGTCCTGCGTCGCCTCGATCAGATTGGCGGCCTTGACCACCGGAATCCGGCTTTCTTCGGCCAGATATTTGCAGGCGAGTTCGGCATAGCCGGCCGGCGCGTTGATACCGGTGCCAATGGCGGTGGCACCAAGATTGATTTCCTGAATCAGGGCGCGGGCCTCCTGCAGGCGGGCCTCGTCTTCCCCGACCATGACGGCATAGGTCAGGAATTCCTGCCCCAGGGTCATCGGCACAGCGTCCTGCAACTGGGTGCGGCCAATCTTGAGCACATCCTGAAACTCGGTGGCCTTGGCTTCGAACCCGCGGCGCAAGGTGGCCATGGAGGCGAGCAGGCGGTCAATGGCCGACCACAGCGCGACGCGCATGGCGGTCGGGTAGACGTCGTTGGTGCTCTGCGACGCATTCACATGGTCGTTGGGGTGCAGGATGTCGTAGCGGCCCTTTTCGTAGCCAAGCTTTTCGAGCGCGAGGTTGGCGATCACCTCGTTGGCATTCATGTTGGTGGAGGTACCGGCGCCGCCCTGGATCACATCCACCACGAACTGGTCGTGGTACTGGCCGCCGACCAGCTTGTCGCAGGCGCTCATGATGGCGCTGGCTCGCTTGTGATCAAGCACACCCAGCTCGGAATTGGCGCGGGCAACGGCCTTTTTCACGAAGCCAAAGGCGCGCACCATGTCTGGCATGGCCGAAACCAGCGTGCCGGAAATCGGGAAGTTCTCGACCGCCCGTGCGGTGTGCACACCCCAGTACGCGTGCGCCGGGATGAGTTTTTCGCCCAGAAAGTCGTGTTCTGTACGGGTTGTCGCAGAGGCTTCAGCCAAGGGGGAACGAGCAGGAAAGGAAGAAACAGGGGTCACAGGGATCACGAGGGCCACGAAAAGCCATCAAATTGGGAACGTGACGAACTGTAAGTTTGCGAATGTCAAAACACCAATGCCATTTCAGCGAGCTTTGATGCATTTTGCTTATAACCAGCAAGGGTTACTACTAATGCACCGAGAGCGCTCCCGCCCCGCCGTGTGCGGCAGGGTCAGCGGGCGGTCCCCAGAAGGCTGCTGCGGCTGAGTACTTTTTCCTTGCTGTTGCTCTGGGCCTGAAGGTAGGCCCACAAGGCCTGGGCATGGCTTTTGGCGCCTTCCTTGGAGGTGGGTCGCTCCCGGTAAACCCGCACGTCCATGGTCATTTCCAGATTGGAACCGGCGCTGACGAGTTTTTTGGCCCGCAGCTCCTTTTTGACCGCACTCAGCGGCAGGAAGGCAATCCCGTGCCCTTCCAGTGCCATGGCCTTCAGGCCTTCGGCCATGTCGGTCTCGTAGACGCGGTCCAGATGGATGGCGGTGCTCGATTGTTTGAGGATCATGTCCACCATGCGGCCCAGGTAGGCGCCGGGGGCGTAGCCGAGGTAGGGCAAGGGCTGACCGGGCTTGCCCGGCAGGCTGAACTCGGGTTCGCCCGCCGCATTGGCCCGCACAAAGGGGGCCAACAGCTCCTGGCCCAGCGACACCATCTCGTATCGGTCGGGATCCAGCTGGAAAGGCTGTGAGTCGTGGTGGTAGGCAATCAGCAGATCGCAGCTGCCTTCAACCAGACGCAGCACGGCGTCATGCACATTCAGGGCAATCAGGCGGCTTTTGATGGGACCGAACTTCTCGCGCAGGCTGCTCACCCAGGCCGGGAAAAACGTGAAGGCCAGTGTGTGCGGTACCGCAAACTCGATCACGTCCTGCGCCGCAGAGGTGTGGCCACGCAGCATGGCGCGCGTGGACTGCAGGCCCTGCAGCATTTCGAGCGACTGGCTGTACAGCGTTTCACCGGCGGGCGTGAGCCGCGTGGGGTAAGAGCTGCGGTCCACCAGATCAGTCCCTGCCCATGCCTCCAGCGCCTGAATGCGCCTTGAAAACGCGGGTTGCGTGACATGCCGCAACTGGGCAGAGCGGCTGAAACTGCGGGTTTCAGCCAAACTGACGAAATCTTCCAGCCATTTGGTTTCCATGGGCGGATTATGCGATTACCGTGCCAGCCCCCGCCTACGGGGATTCCATGGGTCGCTTCAGGCGTTCAGCTGGGCGTCAGGCGTCAGGCGAGCTTTGCTGCAGCGCCCACATGCGGGCGTAAGCGCCTTCCATCGCGAGCAACTGCGTGTGCGTGCCGCGCTCCACAATGCGGCCGCCGTCCATCACCAGAATCTCATGCGCGTCCACCACCGTCGAGAGTCGATGCGCGATCACCAGCGTGGTTTTGTTCTGCGCGGCGGTGCGCAGTTCAGCCTGAATGGCACGCTCGTTGGCCGAGTCCAGCGCGGACGTCGCCTCGTCAAAAATCACCACCGGCGGGTTCTTCAGCAGCGTGCGGGCAATCGCCACGCGCTGCTTTTCACCGCCCGAGAGCTTCAGCCCGCGCTCACCGACCATGGTCTGGTAGCCCTGGGGCGTCGACGCAATGAAGTCATGGATGCGCGCAGAGCGGGCGGCCTCTTCCACTTCTGCATGGGTCGCGCCCGGTTTGCCGTAGGCGATGTTGTATTCCACCGTGTCGTTGAAGAGCACGGTGTCCTGCGGCACGATGCCAATCGCCTGGCGCACGCTGGCCTGGGTCACCTGCTTGATGTCCTGATCGGCAATGGTGATCTGCCCTTGCTGAATGTCATAAAAGCGGTACAGCAAGCGCGCCAGCGTGGACTTGCCAGCCCCTGACGACCCCACCACCGCCACCGTCTTGCCCGGTGGAATGTCGAAGCTCACGCCGTGCAGGATGGGCCGCGCCGGGTCGTAGGCAAAGCTCACGTCCTTGAAGCGGACAGCGGGCGTGAACTCAATGCGCAGCGGCTGGGCGCCGGGCATGTCGGCAATTTCGCGCTCGCGCTCCATCAGCAGGAACATCTTGTCGAGGTCAGTCAGGCTCTGCTTGATCTCGCGGTAAATCACGCCAAGAAACCCGAGCGGAATATATAGCTGGATCATGAAGGCATTGACCATGACCAGATCGCCCAGCGTCATGCGCCCGTCGACCACGCCCTGCGTCGCACGCCACAGCATGGCCACGAGACCAATCGCAATGATGAGCTGCTGCCCGGTGTTGAGCAGGCTCAGCGTGTTCTGGCTCTTGATGGCCGCCTTGCGGTAGCGCTTGAGGTTCTCGTCGTAGCGCTGCGCCTCGAATTCCTCGTTGTTGAAGTACTTGACGGTTTCATAGTTCAGCAGTGAATCGATCGCCCGGCTGTGCGCCGAGGAATCCAGCTCGTTCATGGTCTTGCGGAACTGGGTGCGCCACTCGGTCACCGTAACGGTGAAGAAGATGTAGAACACCAGCGCGATGCCGGTGATGCCGGCGAACCAGGCGTCGAACTTCACTGCCAGCAAGACCAGCACCAGCGTCACTTCGATCAGCGTGGGAACGATGCTGTAGAGGGAATAGGAAATCAGCGAATGCACGCCGCGTGTGCCGCGCTCGATGTCGCGCGTCATGCCGCCGGTCTGCCGCTCCAGGTGAAAGCGCAGGCTGAGCGCATGCAGGTGGCGGAACACCTCCAGCGAGATGCGCCGCGCCGCACCTTCAGTGGCCTTGGCAAAGACCAGCTCGCGCAGCTCGGCAAACAGCGTGGTCGACAGGCGCAGCAGGCCGTAGCCGATCAACAGTGCCACGGGCACCACCAGCACCGCCTGCACGTCGGTGGCCTTGACGTTCATGGTGTCCACGAGGTTTTTCAGCAGCAGCGGCACGCCCACGTTGGCCAGCTTGGCGCCGACCATGAAGCTCAGCGCCGCCAGCACGCGCCATTTGTACTCCCACAGGTAGGGAAACAGCTTCTTCAGTGTGTCCGCATCGGAGCGTGTGCGCTGCGGCGCGGCGGGCGCGCCATTCGCCGGCACGGGCGGGGTGAATTCAACAGTGGAAGCACGGGAGCGCATGGGCGACAATCATTTCTATTGGTGTTTTACTCAATTTCCACAGATTGTGCCTATGTCCCCTGAAACAAGCATTCCGCACGACACCCGCGCCGCGACCGGCTCCGTGGAGTTGCCGACCGACAAGGAGCTGGTGCTCAAGGTCATTCCCATGCCGGCCGACTGCAACGCCAACGGCGACATCTTTGGCGGTTGGGTCATGGCGCAGGTCGACCTGGCCGGCTCGGTGGTACCCGCACGCCATGTTGACGGGCGCCTGGCCACGGTGGCGGTGAACCAGTTCATCTTCAAGCAGCCGGTGCGTGTGGGCGACATCCTGTCGTTTTTTGCGAGCGTCACGCGCATCGGCAACACCTCCATCACGGTGCAGGTCGAGGTGTACGCCGAACGCTTCCGCGCGCAGGGCCGGTATGTGAAAGTCACTGAAGCCAGCCTGACTTATGTGGCGATTGACGACGACGGCAAGCCACGGAAAATTGTCCGCAACTGAAATTGACATTGGAAGTCTGGCCGAGAGGCCGGATGGGGCTTTATGAACAACGTACTTCTTCTGGGGGGCACCGGCTTTGTCGGGCGCCATGTGTGTGAAAAACTCGCCCGGCTGCAATGCCGCGTGACGGTGGCCACCCGCCGCCGCGAGCGGGCCAACCATCTCCTGATGCTGCCGCTGGTGAATGTGGTGGAGGTCAATGTCCACGACGCCGCCGCGCTGACCGCGCTGGTCGCAGGCCACGACGCGGTGGTGAATCTGATGGCCATCCTGCACGGCACTGAAGCGGCGTTCGAGAAAGCCCATGTGCAGTTGCCACTGGCGATTGCCAAGGCCTGTGAGGCGGCGGGAACGCGCCGCCTGGTGCACGTGAGCGCGCTGGGCGCCTCGGCCAGCTCGGCCTCGATGTACCAGCGCAGCAAGGCCCGTGGTGAAGCCATCCTCAAGGAGGCAGGCCTCGACGTGACGGTGCTGCGCCCCAGCGTAATTTTTGGCGCCGAAGACAAGTTTCTCAACACCTTCGCGAGCCTGCAGCAGATCTTTCCGGTGGTGCCGCTGGCCTCGGCGGGCGCGCGCTTCCAGCCGGTGTGGGTGGAAGACGTGGCCGGTGCCGTGGTGAGCTGCCTGCAGGACGCCGACACCATTGGCCAGACCTTCGAGGTGTGCGGACCCGATGTCTACACACTCAAGCAACTGGTCGAGCTGGCTGGCCAGTACGCTGGCATCAACGGCGGCAAGGGCCGGCCGGTGTTGCCGCTGCCCGATGCACTGGCGCGCATTCAGGCCCGGCTGATGGAGCTGGCCCCGGGCGACCCCTTGATGAGTCGCGACAACCTCGACGCCATGCAGACCGACAACGTGGCCTCCAACCAGTTGCCCGGCCTGCAGGCGCTGGGCATTGTGCCGTCGTCGCTGGAGGCGATTGGGCCCTCTTACCTGGGCGACCAGGGTCTGCGCAGCGGGTTGATGGCGAAGCGTAAAACTGCTGGAAGGTTTTAGCCCCCACGCTGGAACTGGAGCCCCCACGGTCGTTCGCTTCGCGTAACTCCCTGCCCCCCGAGGGGGCCGCCCGCCTGTGGCCCGGCAGAGCCGGTTCCACGGCTCAGCTAGTGAAGACATGTCTCTGCCGTCATCTTACGAACCGTTTGTCCTGAGGTATCGAAGGACCGTCCCTGACGCGCAACCGCAGGTCTGGGTCCTCATCAATTCCCGGCTTTTTCGGCATCAATGCGCCGGCTGGGCCGCGTTAGCATGGCAGTCGATTCTGATTTCGCTGTCACACACTGCTCACCGGAGATCCCATGCTCAAGCTCTACATCGGCAACAAGAACTATTCGTCCTGGTCCATGCGCCCATGGGTGGTACTCAAGCAGGCGGGTATTCCGTTCGAGGAGATCAAGCTGCGCTTTGACTCCTTCGACCCCACATCGACCTTCAAACAGAAGATTGCCAGCGTGAACCCGGTGGGCAAGGTGCCGGTGCTGGAACACGACGGCTTCATGGTGTGGGACACGTTGGCGATTACCGAGTACCTGGCCGAGCAGTTCCCGGAAAAACACCTGTGGCCTGCCGATGTGAAAGCACGTGCGCGGGCCCGCAGCATCTGCGCCGAGATGCACAGCGGCTTTGGCGCGCTGCGCGCGGCCTGCCCGATGAACATCGAGGCCGATCTGGCCACCACTGGCCAGCTGATCTGGCGCGACAAACCGGCGGTGCGCGCTGACGTGGCGCGTTTGACCACCATGTGGCGCGAACTGCTGGCTGAACACGGTGGGCCACTGCTGTTTGGCGGTTTCACGATTGCCGATGCCTTCTTTGCACCGGTGTGCATGCGGCTTCGCACCTATGGGTTGCCCGTGGATGCCGACATTGCCGCTTACGCTTCCCGCGTAGCCGCTCTCCCCGGCGTGAAGGCGTGGATCGACGATGCACTCGCGGAGAACGACTTCCGTGATTTCGAAGAACCCTACCGCCTCAAGCCCTGAACGCCCCTGAAGGACTTCCACGCCCATGGTCACCATTTACCTGCGCTACGTGCTGGACCCCACACGCCTCAAAGAGTTCGAACACTACGGCAAGCTGTGGATACCGCTGGTCGAGAAGTTCGGCGGCAAGCACCACGGTTACTTCCTGCCGTCGGAGGGCGCCAACAACATTGCGCTGGCGCTGTTCACCTTCGAGAGCCTGGCCACTTACGAAAGCTATCGCCAGCGATCTTTCGCCGACCCGGACTGCCAGGCGGCGTTCAAGTACGCGGAAGAAACCCGCTGCATCCTCAGCTACGAGCGCAGCTTCTTCCGGCCGGTGTTTCAGTGATCGCGTACTAGGCTATTGCCCCTAAGACATCACCTTCAGCAAGTACCTTGAGCCGCTAAACTGCCTCGATGCAGATTTACATGGTCGGTGGCGCGGTGCGCGATGCCTTGCTGGGCTTGCCGGTGCAAGACCGCGACTGGGTGGTCGTGGGCGCCACACCCGAAGCCATGGCGGCACAGGGCTACGTGCCGGTGGGTAAGGACTTCCCGGTGTTCCTGCACCCCGACACACGCGAGGAATACGCCCTCGCCCGCACCGAACGCAAGACCGCCCGTGGCTACCGCGGCTTTGCAGTGCACGCCGAGCCCGGCGTCACGCTGGAGCAGGACCTGGCACGGCGCGACCTGACCATCAATGCGATTGCGGCTCCAGCAGGCGCATCGCCGTCCACCGCCGACCTAGCGGCGCTGATCGATCCCTACAACGGCCAGCAGGACCTTGCTGCCAAAGTGCTGCGCCACGTGACCGATGCGTTCCGTGAAGACCCGGTGCGCATCCTGCGACTGGCGCGCTTTGCCGCGCGCTTTCCGGATTTTTCCGTCGCACCTGAAACCCGGGACCTGATGCAGCACATGGTGGCCGATGGCGAGGTCGATGCGCTGGTGCCCGAGCGGGTGTGGCAGGAGCTCTCACGCGGGCTGATGGCCGACAAACCTTCACGCATGTTCGAGGTGCTGCGCGACTGCGGCGCGCTGCAGCGCCTGTTGCCAGAGGTTCAGCGGCTCTGGGGTGTGCCCCAGCGTGCCGACTACCACCCGGAGGTAGACACCGGCATTCACCTGATGATGGTGCTGGACATGGCGGCCCGCCTGGGCGCGCCGCTGCCGGTGCGTTTTGCCTGCCTGTGCCACGACCTGGGCAAAGGCACCACGCCCGCTGATGTGTTGCCACGGCACATCGGCCACGAAGAGCGCAGTGCGCGCCTGCTCAAGGATGTGTGCAACCGCCTGCGTGTGCCGGTGGAGTGCCGCGAGATCGCCGACGTGGTGGCGCGGGAGCACGGCAACATCCACCGCTGCCTCGACTTCACCCCCGCAGCGCTGGTGCGGCTGCTGGAGCGCTGCGACGCCTTCCGCAAGCCGCAGCGTTTTGCCGATATTTTGCTGGCCTGCGAATGCGATGCACGCGGGCGGCTCGGGCTGGAAGAGTCCCCCTACCCACAGCGCCAGAAGCTGCTGGATGCGCTCACTGTCGCCCAGTCGGTGCCCACAGACCAGGTGGCAGCAACCGCACAGGCCGCAGGGCAGGATGGCCGGCAGATCGGGGAGCAGATTCATGCCGCCCGGGTGGCCGCCCTGACCCAAGCCTTGCACTGACCCAAGCCTCGGCGTGAGGCTGAGCGCCGCGGCGCTCAGGACACGATGTAAGCGGCTGCGCCGGTCGAGAACAGTTTGCCGTCGGCACCCAGAAATTCCATGCGCGTGCTGGCCACGCGTGAACCCAGACGCAACACCTCGGCGCGCAACTCAAAGTGGTCGCTGATGCCCGGGCGCAGGTAGTCGATGCGCAGGTCGATGGTGCCGAGTTTGGCAAAGCGGTGCAGGCGCTGCGCCGGCGCCTCGTCCATGTGCCGGGCGCCGATGGCGGCCATCACGGCCAGCCCGCCCATGGCATCCAGCCCTGCCGCAATCACGCCGCCGTGAATGCGGTTGTGCGCGTAGTGCCCCACCAGATCGGGTCGCATGTCGATGCGCGCCGTGGCCCGTTCAGCTGTCAGCGATGTGATGCGCAGGCCCAGCAGGTGGTTGAAGGCGATCTTTTCTTCAAACAGCTGGCGAAGCCCGGCAATGAAATCTTCTTCAAATTCCACAGGGGCCAGCGGCCCCGTGTGAGCGCTTTTCGCGGTCGTTTTGGTCATGCTGTGATTGTGGCTCATGCACTCTGCAACAAGCCCGGGGAGATGCCCCGGTCAGAGTGCAGAGAAATCTGGCTTGCGCTTCTGCATGAAAGCGGTGAAGGCCTCGCGGGCGGCGGGCTCCTTGAGCATACGGCCGAAGCTGGCCGCTTCTTCGTTCATGCGCTCGGCTACCAGCGCCGTGCTGCCCTTTTTCATCAGGCGCTTGGTTTCGATCAGCGAGGTCAGCGGCTTGGCCGCGAGCTTGCGGGCCTGTGCCTGCGCCAGCGCGTTGGCCTCGGTGGGCGGCACGATGCGGTTGATCATGCCGATCTCCAGCGCGGTTTCAGCAGTGATGGGCTCGCCCAGCAGCAGGGCCTCGGCCGCACGCGGATAACCCATCAACTGCGGCACCAGCAGGCTGGAGGCCGCCTCGGGGCACAGGCCAAGGTTGACGAAAGGCATCGCAAACGCCGCGTTGTCGCCCGCGTAGATCAGGTCGCAATGCAGCAGCAGCGTGGTGCCAATGCCAACGGCTGGCCCGCAGACCGCAGCCACCAGCGGCTTGGGGAAGGTGCTGATCGCCCGCAGGAAGCGGAACACTGGCGACTCGGGCGTGGACGGCGGGTTGTTCAGAAAGTCACCAATGTCGTTGCCGGCCGAGAAGATGGTCTCGTGCCCCTGAATCACCAGCACGCTCACTGAGTCGTCAGCGCGTGCACCTTCCAGCACATCGGCCATCGCCGCATACATGGCGGCGGTGATGGAGTTTTTCTTGTCCACGCGGTGCAGCGTGAGAGTGAGCACGCCGTTGTCGGTATGGCTGAGGATTTCGGGAATGCTGGAGGTGGTGCTCATGGTGGGTCCGTATAGGGAAAGTGATTGGCAGTCAGTGGGCAAGGCGTCAAAGTAGCGGTGGCCGGCACGTCATTCCTTGTAGTAGACCATCTGGCTGCTCGTGGCCAGCAGTGTGCCAGCCGCGCTACATATCTGCGCGGTCTGGTCAAAAAATCCGTTGTTGAAAACCTGCCCGCGCGCCTGCGCCAGCAGGTAGCCGTCGCCGCAGGCGGCCAGTTGCTGGCTGCTGGCATGGAAGTAGGTGGTGATGGAGACGGTGCCCGCCGGCACGCGCACAGCACGGCGCAGCCAGACGCGGGGATAGAAGGCATCGGACATGGCCGTCAGTGCGCAGAAGTCGAGCGGGCGCGGCGGGTCGTCGCGCACCCACAGCTGCGTGAGGCTGGCCTCTTCAGGCCGGTCACCACCCTGGCAGGCGCCGTTCCAGTCGCGCGGAATCATGCCGCGCACGGCACGCATGTCGTAGCGCTGGGTCCAGGCCGAGGTTGAGAACTGCAGGCGCGGCAAACCGTCAGGCGGGCTGACCGCAGGCATCGGCATGTCGTTCACGCCCCAAGTTTCGCGCCGCGCCGCAGTCACGGCGGTCGCCGTCATGATGGCCTCGCCGGAGGTGTCCTGCATCAGGCTGATGCGCCAGTGCTGCGTCGAGCGGTTGGTCCGCACCGGCTCGGCGACCACGGTAAACGGGCCCTCGCCCATGGCAGCGGCGTAGTTCACCGTCAGCGCAATCGGCTCGCCCAGCAGCGCCGGGTGCTGCAACACGGCCTGTAGCGCCGTGGCAGCTGTGGTGCCGCCGAACGGCCCCACCATGTTCCAGTAGTCCGGGCTGCTGTGCCCGTGCCAGGTGTTCGGCTGTTCGGCTGCTGCAGTCAGGCCAATGGCGCGGTCGAAGGGGTGTGTTGCCATGGCCTCAATTGTGCGGCAGCGTGCGGTTCAAGCAGACCTCCATCGGGTCTCAGGCAGTCGTGTTTGCGACGCTGCCCATGCGCTCAAACATCCGCCGGGCATGCGGCCAGAGTGTCTGGCTGAACTGTTCCCTGAAGAAGCCGAAATGCCCGATGCGCCGCGCTTTCACATCGGCCGGCGCGATGCGCTCCACGCTGCGCGGCGCGTTGGCATACAGGTTGATCAGGTTCTGCGTGCCGCGCCAGGTCATCAGTTCGTCGTCGGTGATGGCCACCGCCTGCACCGGGAAGGTGACCTGTTCATAGCTGCGCCGGGCCGCCTCGCCTTCTGCACCCACGCTGTATTGGGGATTCAGACACCAGCGACGCCACTGCAACATCACACCCGCAGGCAGGTCGCCCACCTTGCGGAGCGAGCGCCCGGGAAAGTAGCCGCACAACCGAGTGGCCAGCGGCACCAGCACGTACCAGAAATACAGCACCATGCGACGTAATTGCGGCGCATTATCACGCCAGTAGCCGCTGCCGGCAGCGATGCTGACCAGCCCGCTCACCTTGTGCTGGTTGCGCAGAAAGCCCGGCAATTGCGCGCCGAGGCTGTGGCCCAGCAGATAGAGCGGTGCATCCGGCAAGGCGGCCTTGGCCGCATCGACCACCGCTTCGTAATCGCGCGCCCAGTCCAGCAGATCGGCCTTGAAGCCGCGCAGACCGCCATTTGGTGTGTCAGTGGGCGAGTCACCCGAGCCGCGGTAATCAAACGTGGTGACGCGAAAGCCCTGGCCCGACAACCACTCGGCGAAAGGCGCGTAATAGGACTGCTTCACGCCCATGGCACCGCCGATCACCACGCTGGTGTGGGGCGCTGACGTGGTGTCATACACCCGCAGGGAAATCTGCGCTGTTCCTGTGTTGAGCGTCTGTGTCTGCATGATTACCTCCGAACAACTGACTCAAAGACCTCGGCCTTCACGGCGTAGCGAGCGGGATACCGTGCGAGGCGCGGGTGCCCGAAGAAAACCGGAGCGACCTTTCGGGTCGTGAGGATTTTCTCTGGGCTGCAACGACGCAATGCGCCCGCGCAGTAGCCGTCACACCCGCTCGAAGATGCCGGCGGCGCCTTGTCCCATCCCCACACACATCGTCACCATGCCGCGCTTGAGCTGGTGGCGGTGCAGTGCGTGAATGACGGTCGCCGCGCGAATCGCACCCGTGGCGCCCAGCGGATGGCCCAGCGCAATCGCGCCGCCCATCGGGTTGACCTTGGCCGGGTCCAGCCCCAGCGTCTGCATGACTGCCAGCGACTGGGCCGCGAAGGCCTCGTTCAGTTCAAACCAATCGATGTCGTCCTGCTGGAGGCCGGCGTAGCGCAGCGCGGCGGGAATCGCCTCGATCGGGCCGATGCCCATGATGTGCGGCGGCACGCCCTTGGAGGCGTAGCTGACAAACCGTGCCAGCGGCTTGAGGCCGAAGTCCTTCACCGCCTTCTCACTGGCGAGGATCAGCGCGCCGGCGCCGTCAGAGGTCTGCGAGCTGTTGCCGGCAGTGACCGAGCCGCGCGCTGCGAACACCGTCTTGAGTTTGGCCAGACCTTCGAGCGAGGTGTCGGGGCGCGGGCCTTCATCCAGGCTCACGGTACGGGTGCTGGTGACCACTTCGCCAGTCTCCAGATTCGGGCTGCGGTCGGTCACTTCCACCGGGGTGATCTCGTTCGCAAACTCGCCCGCCTGCTGGGCCTTGATGGCTTTCTGGTGCGACGCCAGCGCGAACTGGTCCTGCGCATCGCGCGAGACCTTCCACTGCTGCGCCACCTTCTCGGCGGTCAGGCCCATGCCGTAAGCGATGCCGACGTTTTCATCGTTGGCAAACATCTGGGGGGAGAGCGACGGCGAGTTGCCCGACATCGGCACCATGCTCATGCTCTCGGTGCCGGCGGCGATCATCACATCGGCCTCGCCCACACGGATACGGTCGGCAGCCATCTGCACCGCCGACAGGCCCGACGCGCAGAAACGGTTCACCGTGATGCCGCCCACGCTGGTTGGCAGGCCGGCCAGCACCGCCCCGATGCGCGCGATGTTCAGGCCTTGCGGGCCTTCTGGAATGGCACAGCCACAGATGATGTCTTCAATCGCCTTCGGGTCCAGCGACGGCACCTGGGCGAGTGCGGCCTGCAGCGCCTTGACGAGCAGATCGTCGGGCCGCATGTTGCGGAAAAAACCGCGGTGCGATCGCCCGATGGGCGTGCGCGTGGCAGCAACGATATAGGCTTCCTGGACTTGTTTGGCCATGATGATTTCCTTCGATTTCTCGGTTAACTTTTACGTGGGCCAGCGGGAATCCAGGCCCAGACAAATTCGCATTCCACCGGATTCACACCGGCCTCGTCGGTCACCGTGACCGCGACGTTGACTTCGCCCTTGTCACTGGCCTGCATGGCCGCGCGCTGCTCATCGGTGAGGTTGGCGACGGCGTGCAGCGCACCGGTGGCGCGCTTTTTGAACGCCATCTTCAGCTCCTTGGCCAGCGGCACGCAGTCGTCGCGCACATTCATGCCCACCACCATGCCAGTGGCGGTTTCAGCCAACAGGTTCATGGCCGAGGCGTGAATGCCACCGATGTGGTTCTGCACCTTTTTCTCGTTCTTGAGCGCCACCTCGACCCGCTCGCGCCCCATGTGCACAAACTCAATGCCTGCCGTACCGATAAAAGGCACGGCACGACGCAGCACCACGTTGCGGAACCACGGACGGGCAAAGGCAGGCACGTCGGTCAGGCGTTCCAGCTGGCGTTCGAGGCGGCTCATGGGAATGGCAGAAGTGGTCATTGAGATAAAGGATTCGTGATTGAGCAAGCGTCGCGAGGGGCCATCAGGCGAGGCGCGGGCGCCCGAAGGAAACCGGAGCGACCTTGAAGGTCGTGAGGATTTGCTTTGGGCTGCAACGACGCATGGTGGCTCCGCAGTAGCTTGATCAATTACGAAGCGGTTTACCGGTGCTCATCATTGCCATCACCCGCTCCTGCGTTTTGGGATGCTCCAGCAGCGAACAGAAAGCCTGGCGCTCCAGCGTCATCAGGTACTCCTCGGTCACCAGCGTGCCTGCATCGACGTCACCGCCGCACACCACGTTGGCAATCAGGCTGGCGATGTGGAAGTCATGCGCGCTGATGAAGCCGCCGTCACGCATGTTGACCAGCTGACCCTTGATGGTGGCAAGACCATTGCAGCCCACCACCGGGAAGGGCCGGCGGTGCGGTGCGCGGTAGCCCGAATGGAACATCGCGCGGGCTTCGTTGATCGCGACAAACAGCAGCTCGTCCTTGTTCGGCACGATGACGTCGCTGTCGAGCAGATAGCCGATCTTGCGGCTCTCGATCGCGCTGGTGCCGACCTTGGCCATGGCAGCGGCGGTGAAGCCTTCGGTGAGAAAGGGGAGGATGTCCTTGTTGGTGGAGGCAGCGGCGTTTTCTGCAGCGCGGCGGGCGATGTAGGCCAGACCACCCGCACCCGGCACCAGGCCCACACCGACTTCCACCAGGCCGATGTAGCTTTCCATCGCGGCCACGCGTTTAGCAGAGTACACCGCCATCTCGCAGCCACCGCCCAGCGCCAGCCCGCGAATTGCCGACACCACCGGAACAGCGGCGTAGCGCAGTTTCAGCATCACGTTCTGCAACTCCGCTTCTGCGCCTTCAATCGCCTTGGCGCCGCCCATCATGAAGGCGGGCAGCATGGCCTGCAGGTCGGCACCGGCAGAGAACATCTCGTCATTCGACCAGATGACCATGCCCTTGTGGCTTTTCTCTGCCAGCTCCACGCCCATCGCCAGGCCTTCGGCCACGTCCGGGCTGATGGCATGCATCTTGGTCTTGATGCTGGCGATCAGCACGTCGCTGTCGCTACCTGCCAGCGTCCAGAGGCGGATCGCGTCGTCTTCATGTAGCGTGGTGCCGGCGGTCTGGAAGGCAGGCGCTTTGGCGCCCAGCACGTCTTCAGGAAAATGCTGCCGTTCATACACTGGCAACTGGCGACGGGGGATGAACTTATTGGCAGAGGCGCTCCACGAACCTTCCAGCGTGTGCACACCGCCTGCGTCCGCGACCGGGCCCTTGAACACCCAGGCGGGCAGCGGCGCCTTGCACAGGGCCTTGCCGGCGTCGATGTCTTCCTGGATCCAGGTCGCGACCTGCTTCCAGCCGGCCTGCTGCCACAGCTCGAAGGGGCCCTGCTTGGAGCCAAAGCCCCAGCGCATGGCAAAGTCGATGTCGCGTGCGGTTTCGGCAATGCTCTCCAGATGCACGGCGGCGTAATGGAACTGGTCGCGCAGGATGGCCCAGAGGAAGCGCGCTTCGGCGCCCTCGGCTTCGCGCAGCAGCTTGAGGCGCTCGCCAGCAGGCTTCTTCAGCATGCGGCCCACCACCTCGTCAGCCTTGGCACCGGCGGTGACGTACTCCATCGTCTCCGGGTCCAGGCGCAGGATGTCGCGCCCGACCTTCTTGTAAAAGCCGGCGCCAGTCTTCTGGCCCAGGCTTTTGGATTCAAGCAGTTTGGCCAGCACCGGCGGCGTGCCGTAGGTGTCGGCAAACGGGTCTTCGACCTTGCCGGGGCCGAGATTGTCCTGCAGTGTCCTGATGACATGGGCCATGGTGTCCAGCCCCACCACGTCGGCAGTGCGGAAGGTGCCCGAGCTGGCGCGGCCCAGCTTCTTTCCGGTGAGGTCGTCGACCACGTCATAGGTCAGGCCGAAATTTTCAGCTTCCTTGATGGTGGCCAGCATGCTGGCAATGCCCACCCGGTTGGCGATGAAGTTGGGCGTGTCGTGCGCACGGATCACGCCCTTGCCCAGCGCGCTGACGGCAAAGGCTTCCAGGTCGTCGAGCACGCGGGGTTCGGTGGTGGGCGTGTTGATCAGCTCCACCAGCGTCATGTAGCGCGGCGGGTTGAAGAAGTGAATGCCGCAAAAGCGCGGCTTGATGGACTCGGGCAGCGCCTCGCTCAGCTTGGTGATCGACAGGCCCGAGGTGTTGCTGGCGACGATAGCGCCTTCGGCAATGAAAGGCGCGATCTTGTGGTACAGGTCGGTCTTCCAGTCCATGCGCTCGGCAATCGCCTCGATGACGAGGTCGCATTCGCGCAGCAGCTCCATGTGCTCCTCGTAGTTGGCCTGCTGGATCAGCGCCGCGTCTTCCGGCACGCCCAGCGGCGCAGGCTTGAGCTTCTTGAGCCCTTCAATCGCCCGGGTGACGATGCCGTTCTTCGGGCCTTCCTTCGCCGGAAGGTCAAACAGGATCACCGGCACCTTGACGTTGACCAGATGAGCGGCAATCTGCGCACCCATGACACCGGCACCGAGCACGGCGACTTTCTTGACCTGAAAACGTGACATGTTCATTCCTTATCGATGACGCATTCTGTTAGGTCCCTTGCCAGTGGCAGCGTGGAACCGGCTTCGCCGGGCCACTGCTGCCGCCCCTGGAGGGGGGATGCATCTACACGAAGTGAGATGCAGGCGGGGTGAATCAAACCAACGCCGCGTCGGTATCCATCAGCGCCTTGCTGCCGGAGCGGGCGGTACGCATCAGCGTTGCCGTCTCCGGGAACAGCTTGGCGAAATAGAAGCGTGCCGTCTGCAGCTTGCCCAAATAGAAGGGGTCGGCGTTGCCGGCGGCCACTTCGCGCAATGCCACCTGCGCCATGCGAGCCCAGAAGTAGCCGAACACCAGATGCCCGGCCACGCGCAGGTAGTCGACCGCAGCGGCACCCACTTCGTCCGGGTTCTGGAAGCCCTTGAAGCCGAGTTCGGTGGTGAACTTGGTCATCTGGTCAGCGAGGTAGGCCAGCGGGTTGATGAACTCGGCCATCTTCTCGTTGACGCCCTCTTCCTCGATCAGCGCAGCGATCAGTTTGCCGAATTTTTTGAGCGTGGCGCCGTTGTTGCCCAAAATCTTGCGGCCCAGCAGGTCCAGCGACTGGATGGTGTTGGTACCTTCATAAATCATGTTGATGCGGTTGTCGCGCACCAGCTGCTCCATGCCCCATTCCTTGATGAAGCCATGGCCGCCGAACACCTGCATGCAGGCGTTGGTGGCGATGTGGCCGTTGTCGGTGAGAAAGGCCTTGACGATGGGGGTGAGCAGAGCCACCACCTCGCCAGCGTCTTTGCGCACCTTTTCGTCGGGGTGGTAAAGCTCCTTGTCGAGCAGTAGCGTGCAGTAAATCGCCAGCGCACGGCCACCTTCGGCGTAGGCCTTGGCGGTCAGCAGCATCTTGCGCACATCCGGGTGCACGATGATCGGATCGGCGGGTTTGTCCTTGGCTTTCACGCCGGACAGCGAGCGCATCTGGATGCGGTCCTTGGCATAGGCCAGCGCGTTCTGGTAGGCCACTTCCGTCAGGCCCAGCGACTGGTTGCCCACCCCCAGGCGGGCCGCGTTCATCATCACGAACATCGCGGCAAGACCCTTGTTGGGCGCACCCACCAGTGTGCCCACCGCGTTGTCCAGCACCATCTGCGCGGTGGCGTTGCCGTGGATGCCCATCTTGTGTTCGAGGCCGCCGCAGAAAATGCCGTTGCGCGCACCGAGGCTGCCATCGGCATTGACGTTGTACTTCGGCACTGCAAACAGGCTGATGCCCTTGCTGCCCTGCGGCGCGTCCGGCAGGCGGGCCAGCACCAGGTGCAGGATGTTGGGGGCGAGGTTGTGCTCACCGGCGCTGATGAAGATCTTGGTGCCCGTCAGGCGATAGGTGCCGTCAGGCTGTGGCTCGGCCTTGGTACGCAGCATGCCGAGGTCGGTGCCGCAATGCGGCTCGGTCAGGCACATGGTGCCGGTCCACTCGCCGCTGACCAGCTTGGGCAGGTAGAGTTTTTTCTGCTCTTCGGTGCCATGCGCGTGCAGCGCTTCATAGGCACCATGCGAGAGGCCGGGGTACATGGTCCAGGCCTGGTTGGCCGAGTTGAGCATTTCATAGAAGCACTGGTTGACCACAAACGGCAGGCCCTGGCCGCCGTATTCCGGGTCGCAGCTCAGCGCGGGCCAGCCGCCTTCGACGTACTTGGCATAGGCTTCCTTGAAGCCTTTGGGTGCGGTGACCTCGTGGGTGGTCTTGTCGAGCGTGCAGCCTTCTTCGTCGCCGCTGATATTGAGCGGAAAGGTCACCTCGGCGGCGAACTTGCCGCCCTCTTCAAGCACGGCGTTGATGGTGTCGGCGTCGATGTCGGCATGGCGCGGAATCAGCTTCAGTTCGTCGGTGACCTTGAGCACTTCGTGCATCACAAACTGCATGTCGCGCAGGGGCGGGGTGTACTGGGGCATGGAATGTCCTTGGAAATTAACGGGTGGGGGAACCGGGCGCTTTGATGGGAGATTTCACAGACGCTTTGCCGGAAGATTTTTTGGTGGGATTCGTTGGCTGGTCGCTGGCAGCGGCGCTGCCGTAGCGCATGAGGATGTTGGTGAAGCCCGCCTTGGCCCTGTCGATGGATCCGGGGGTCTTCAGGAAACGGGCTTCGTAGTGAAGGGCGAGAATCAGGCCGTGGATCTCGAACGCCATCTGATGTTCATCGGCATCGGAATTCAGGTGGCCGGCTTCCTTGGCCTGCACCACCGCGCGGTACATGGCCGCAAGCCAGGTGCGCACCGAACCGGCCAACGCATCGCGCACCGGGCCCGGGCGGTCGTCAAACTCCACCGCGCCGCTGATGTAAAGGCAGCCCGAGTCGATTTCGACCGAGGTGCGGTTCATCCAGTTCTGGAAAAGCGCGCGCAAACGGGGCAGGCCGCGCGCTTCGCGCAGCGCGGGGAAGAACACCTCTTCCTCAAAGCGTGCATGGTATTCGCGGATCACGGAAATCTGCAGTTCCTCACGCGAGCCGAAATGGGCGAACACGCCGGACTTGCTCATCTGCATCACCTCGGCCAGCGCGCCTATGCTCAGGCCTTCCAGCCCGATCTGTGTGGCCAGTCCGAGCGCGGCGTCCACGATGGCGGCCTTGGTCTGCTGGCCTTTTTGCTGGCTTTTCAGAAGCGCACCCGTGGTCACACCTGAGCTTGCCCCCTTGGCCGGGCGGCGCGTCGAGAGGGCAACAGGTGGAGCTAGTGTCATGGTGCTGAGGAATAAAACGAACGGTCGTTCTATTCTGCAGCACTTTCCCTTGTCGCGTATTGCAGTGGCGCCTTATTTTTCTAGAGCCCGGTCACTAGCCGAATCAAGGGTTAACCCTTGATTTGATCGGTTTCCGGGCCTCGCCGCTTGCCACGGGGCGAGCGGTGGCTGGTGCAAGCCGCGCCATTTCCTCGCGCAGCATCGCCACCAGCGCGGTCGCAGCTGGCGACAGGCTGCGAAATCGCCGGGTGACCAGCCCGATGGGCCGTGAAATATCGGGCTCCACAATGCGCCGCCGCACCACGCCGGGCATGGGCGCCACCGCTGCGGCGAGTTCAGGCAAGGCCGCCACACCCAGTCCGCTGGCCACCATGGCGGTGATACTGGCTAGGTGCTCCAATTCATAGACCGGCGCAAAACGCACGCGGTGCTGCAACAGGGCGGCGTCGGCGTACTGCCGCACGCTGGTCGGCAAGGGCATGGAGATGTGCGTGAGGTTGGCAATGTCCACCCAGCGCAGCGGGCCACGCGCGGCCGCCAGCGGATGCCCGGGCGGAATCAGCAGCACAAAGCCATCTTCTGCCAGCGGCGTGTAGTCGAGGTCGGTATAGGCCGGGTTGGCGGCAGTGAGGGCAAAATCCACTTGCCCGGCACGCACCAGATCGAAGGCGGGCCCTGACAGGCTGTCGAAGATCTGGAACTGCACACCTGGAAAGCGCAGGCGGTAACGCGCACAGGCCATTGGCACCACCGTGGCTGCCAGCGACGGCATGGCCGCCAGCCGGACATTGCCCACCTGCAGTTCCGCCACATCGCGCACCGCACGCACGGCTTCGTCGGTCTGGGTGCGCATCAGCAGCGCCTGGTCGGCAAACACCTGGCCGGCGCCGGTGAGCTGCACGCTGCGCGTGGTCCGGTCAAAGAGACGCACGCCCAGCGCCTCTTCCAGCCGGGTGATGACGCCGGACACCGCCGACTGCGACAGGTTGACCTGCGCGGCAGTGCGCCGAAAGCTCAGCGTCTGCGACAGCGACAAAAACACGTCCAGCTCACGGACCGACCAATTGATTTGCATGACGAGTCAGTTTATCGATAAAAACGGTTGGACAGCTCAATACCCGCTTCCTACACTTCGCCTACTTTCACTTCCCCCGCCCTGCCCGCAGAGCCCACCCTTCACCGTGAACCTGTTGCCCGCCCATCCCAAAAACACCCATGCCGTGGTCATCGGCGCCGGCACTATGGGTGCCGATGTCGCCGTCGTTCTGGCCCGTGGCGGCTGCCGCGTGACGGTGGTGGACACCCACGAAGGCAAGCGCGCCGGCCTGCGCGACCATGTCCGCGCCGGGCTCGAACCCCTGGGCCTGGCACGCCGTACCGACCGCGTCACCGCCGTCGCCCTGCTGAGCGATGTGCCGTGGGCTGATGTGGCGCTGGTGATTGAATGCATTCCTGAAAAGCTCGCGCTCAAGCAGGCGCTGTTTGCCGAGCTCGTGAAACTAGCGCCCGCGGGCACCGTGCTGGCCAGCAACAGCTCCAGCTTTCCGATCAGCGCCATCGCTGAAGGTCTGCCAACCCGGGCGCGCATGCTGGGCCTGCACTTCTTCATGCCGGCCCATCTGGTGCCGCTGGTGGAAGTGGTGCTCGGCCCGCAAAGCGATATGGCCCAGGCCGAGCGCCTGTGCACCTACATGCGCGGCTGCGGCAATGTGCCGGTGCTGGTACGCAAGGACAAGCCCGGCTTTCTGGCCAACCGCCTCCAGCACGCATTGGCCCGCGAGGCCTTCGCGATGATTGACGAAGGCGTGGCCACCGCCGAAGACGTAGACGCAGCAGTGCGCTTCGGCTTTGGTTTTCGCTTCCTCGCCGCAGGCCCGGTGATGCAGCGCGACCACGCGGGTCTGGACGTGCACTGCGCCGCAGCGGCCACCATGTACCCCAGCCTCAGCAAAGCCGACCAGCCGGCGCTGGCGCTGCGCGAGCGCGTGGCCGCTGGCCGTCTGGGCATGAAAACCGGTGCCGGCTTTTACGACTGGCCTGAAGACAAGCGCATGGCCGAGCAGGCCCGCTACAACCGCCTGCTGCAACAAGGTCTGGCCCTGCTGGCCAGCGAGCTGCCCACGCTCGATACCGCAGATGAGCACGAGAACTGAAGAGAAAGACCCAAGGCAACTCATGAGCATGACTCCCCTGATCCTGATGGCAGCGCCCAACGGCGCTTACAAACAGACCACCGACCACCCAGCTCTGCCGGTCACCGCCGACGCGCTGGCCCGCACCGCCAAGCAATGTCTGGACGCTGGCGCGGCCATGCTGCACCTTCACATCCGCGACAGCCAGGGGCGTCACAGCCTGGATGTGGAAGGCTACCGCGAGGCACTGGCCGTGGTGCGCACTGCTGTCGGCAAGCACATGGTGCTGCAAGTCACCAGCGAGGCCGCCAAGGTTTACCAGGCGCCGGCGCAAATCGCCATGGTGCGTGAGCTGCGTCCGGAAGCCGTCTCCGTCGGCCTGCGCGAACTGGACCAGCCCGAGATTGGCGAGGCAGGTCTCGCTGAGTTCTTCAGCTGGCTCGCCGCCAGCCGCATCATGACCCAGGTGATCCTGTACGACGTGAAAGACGTGCAACGCTGGCAAGCCCTGCGCGCCAGCGGTGTCATTCCCGACAACGCCTGGTCGCTGCTCTATGTGCTGGGCCGTTACAGCGTCGGCCAGGTCTCGGACCCGCGCGATCTGGTGCCCTTTCTTGCCGCCCATCAGGGCCCGGAGCCGTGGTCGGTGTGCGCGTTTGGTGCGTCAGAGCACGCCTGTGTCACCGCCGCTGCGGCGATGGGGGGTCATGTGCGGGTGGGCTTTGAAAACAACCTGTACCTGTACAACGGCGACAAGGCACCCGACAACGCCGCGCTGGTCGCCCAGGCCGCTCGCGCTGCCGCCAGCCTGGGCAGGCCGCTGGCCACCCCAGACGACATCCGCGCGATGTATCAGGTCGCCTGACCAGACACGCTGCAAGATTGAACCATTCGCTTTCTATCGATAACCATACGGAGACAACATGAACCGCTCGACCTTCCTGAAACAGCTCACCGCCGTCGGTGTCGCGAGCCTGGGCGTCGCCAGCCTCGGCGCGCTGCCTGCCTTTGCGCAAGACAACTACCCCAGCAAACCAATCCGCTTCATCGTGCCTTACCCACCGGGTGGCCCGACTGACCTGATGGCGCGCCTGCTGCAGACAGAGCTGCAAACCCGACTGGGCCAGACCGTGGTGATCGACAACCGCGCCGGTGCGGGGGGCAACGTGGGCAGCAACGAAGTCGCCAAAATTGCGCCTGCCGATGGCTACACCCTGCTGCTGGCCGCCAGCGGCCCGATGGCGGTGAACACCAACCTGTTTCGCAGCATGCCCTTCAATCCGCTGACCGATCTGGCGCCTGTGATCCAGATTTCATCGTTCCCGCTGGTGCTGGAAGTCAACCCTGCACTCGGCGTGAAAAGCGTCAAGGACCTGGTGGCCATGGCGAAGTCGAAGAAGCCTGAGTTGAGCTTTGCGTCTGCTGGCAATGGAACGCCGCAGCACCTGGCTGGTGAGATATTCAACACCCAGATGGGTGTGAAGATGGCCCACATCCCCTACCGCGGTGCTGGCCCAGCCCTGAACGATCTGCTGGGCGGCCAGGTGAATGTGATGTTCGACATCCTCGGCAGCTCGCTGCCGCACATCCAGGGCGGCAAGCTGGTCCCGTTGGCTGTGACATCCACCAAACGCAGCCCCTCGCTGCCCAATGTGCCCACCATGGCTGAAGCGGGCGTGCCTGGCTACGAGTTCACCGGCTGGCACGGCATTGCGGTGCGCGCCGGCACGCCACCTGCCATCATCGAAAAACTCAACAGCACCCTGAACGCCATCTTCAAGACACCCGAGTTCCGCAAGAAATGGGAAGCCCTGGGCACACCCGTGGTGGGTGGCTCGGCAGAGCAGTTCGGCGGATTGATCCGGACCGAGACGGTGCGTCTGGGCAAAGTGGTCAGGGAATCTGGTGTGACGGTAGACTGAAGCTCAACCTGATCTCGAAGTCCATATCTGACCAGAAAAAGAAAAAGCCGCTTCAAGAGCGGCTTTTTCGTGAGCATCAGCGCATCAGACCTGAGAGTTCTGCAGCGCAGCAATCCGCTCTTCAATCGGCGGGTGGGTGGCAAACAGCTTGCCCATGCCGCCGGTGATGCCCATGGCTTCCACCGCCTTGGGCAGTTCGCCGGGCTGCATGCCGCCCAGGCGTGCCAGCGCGTTCATCATGGGCTGCTTGCGCCCCATCAGCTGAGCGGCACCCGAATCGGCACGGAACTCGCGCTGGCGAGAGAACCAGGCCACGACGATGGCGGCGGCAAAGCCGAGCACGATGTCCAGCACGATGGTGCTGACGTAGTAGCCAATGCCCGGGCCGGAGTTGCTGTCGCTGCCGCGGCGCAGGAAGCTGTCGACCGCGTAACCGATCACGCGGGACAGGAACACCACAAAGGTGTTCATCACGCCTTGAATCAGGGCCATGGTGACCATGTCGCCATTGGCAACGTGCGCCACCTCGTGGGCCAGAACGGCCTCGATCTCTTCGCGCGTCATGCCTTGCAGCAGGCCGGTGGAAACTGCCACCAGCGACGAGTTCTTGAACGCACCGGTGGCAAAAGCGTTGGGCGCGCCCTCAAAAATACCGACCTCGGGCATGCCGATCCCGGCCTTTTCCGACAGCTTGCGGACGGTTTCTACAATCCAGGCCTCATCGGCGTTCCGGGGTTGGTCAATGATCTGCACCCCGGCGCTCCACTTGGCGACCGGCTTGCTGATCAGCAGCGAAATGAAGGCGCCGCCAAAACCCATGATCAGCGCAAAGCCGAGCAGGGCCGTCAGGTCAAGGCCATTGGCCGTCAGGAAGCGATTGACGCCCAGCAGGCTGGCCACAATACCCAACACCACGACAACCGCGACGTTGGTGAGGACAAACAAAAAGATGCGTTTCATGGATTCTCCGTGGGGTCGGTGGTGAAATTCCGCCGTGCACAGGATATGAGGGTCACCTCTGACTCTTCAAGTCGCGCTGCCGGGGTATGTCACTGATTTTTTAAGCTTGTTGGGGTGGCAGGCGCGGGCGGAATACAGAAGAGTCATCATAAAATGAAAAGTTCTCGTTCCCGGCGCACCAACCAGGCACGCCCAGCACCGGCAGAGGGACAAAAGGCTTGCCAGCGAGCTTGGCCGCGCTCAGGTCGGCTGCCACCCAGGCATCCAACGCCGCCAGAGACAGTTCGGTCTCCGGTACCTTGTACACATGGGCGGTGATGGCCTTTCGCGGCTGCACCAGCTTTTCGAGCAGAGCATGCCCAAAGAGCACCAACCGTGCCTGCTGCCACAGCGGCCGGTGCATAACAAACAGCCGGTGCCAATCCCTTGCCTGCAATGCGTCCCAGAGCGGCTCGGGCGCCGACAGAAACGCAGCGTTCTCATCAAACAGAGTCAGCGCGTCGCGCACCGGGCCGCGCACATTCTGCACACCCGCTTGGGCAATCTCAGCCGCCTGCAGACTGTTCAGCCGCCTCTTCGTGGCCGGAAACTGCAGCCAGCACAGGCCATTGAAGAAATCGTGCAGGTTGTCGCGCGTGGGTACAGTGCCAGTATCAAAAATAAATTGCTCGTAGGCTACACCGTGAGGTAACTCGCTCTGAGGCACGAAACGCACGGGTGAGTCCAGCGCACTGTTCAGCGTCTGATCTAGCGCTCCGCCGTGATGGTGCTGCTCCAAGACACGTTCTCCAAGCGCCCGAAGGTGCGTGAGCCAGGGCTGATTCCAGTCAATACCTTTGATCATTCGGAAACAAGTGGCGCCTACGCGTCAACGTAGCGCTCAGACTTTGTTGCTTTTGCCGACGCGCCGATCCCGAACCGACACATTATTCGAGCCCTCCCCCTGCAGCTCAAACAGATCGATCACCTTGAACAGTTTGGTCCAACTGGAATAGCCGTAGTTGCGAAAGTGGTCAGAAGACTGGTTCCGGATCTGATGACCAACTTCACTGACGCGGGCCCAGCCGTCCTCCTCGGCGGCAGCCTTAATGGCATTGCGCAGGAGAAGAATGAGTGCGGTATTCTGCTTGAGCTCTACAGGCGAAGCACGCAGGTGACCGCCGGTTTTACTCCCCGCTTCTGAATCTGGTCCAGGTTCGCTGTCGGACTCGTCGCCCAGCTTCTCGACATACAGAAACAGCGAGCAGGCGTTCAAAAATGGTTTGGGGGTCTCGGTATTTCCAAAACCGAATACTTCGGCACCCTTGGAGCGCAAATGCATGACTAGGGGTGTGAAATCGCAATCCGAAGAAACAATCGCAAACGCGTCGGGCTTGTCAACATAGAGAAGCTCTAGCGCATCGACGGTCATCGCGATATCCGTAGCGTTCTTTCCCTTGATCAGATCGAATTGCTGGATCGGGCGGATGGCGTGCTCATGCAGCTTACTTTCCCACCCCTTGAGACCGTCTTTTTTCCAGTTGCCATAGGCGCGGCGAACATGAGTGGTTCCCACAGTGGAAAGTTCGCTCAAGATGCCCTCAATTTTTGCTGCCGGCGCATTATCGGCATCAATCAGCAAAGCAATCTTGTAGCCATCTGGCCGGGTGCCCTTCATGTCAGCCTCCACGCAAGGGCTTCGCCTGAGCGCAGCGGCTTGAGCTCACCCTCACCAAACGCAAATCTCTCTGGCGGACGCCAGCTCTCGCGGGTCAGCGTGATGTGGCCCGTGTTGCGCGGCAGCCCATAAAAATCAGCGCCATTGAAGCTGGCAAAAGCCTCCAGCTTGTCGAGCGCACCTGCTGCCTCAAACGCTTCGGCATACAGCTCCATCGCCGCATGAGCCGTGTAGCAGCCCGCGCAACCGGTAGCGTGTTCCTTCAGATGTGCCGGATGCGGGGCGCTGTCAGTGCCAAGAAAGAATCGTGCGTTACTGCCAGTTGCCGCCTTAACCAGCGCCAGCCGATGCGTCTCACGCTTGAGTACCGGCAGGCAGTAGTAGTGCGGCCGAATGCCGCCCATGAAAATCGCGTTGCGGTTGTAGAGCAGGTGGTGCGCCGTGATGGTCGCACCTGTGAACCGGTCTGCCTCGTCGACATACTGCGTCGCCTCTTGCGTCGTGATGTGTTCAAACACAATCTTCAGCTCGGGGAAATCACGGCGCAGCGGAATGAGCTGCTTGTCGATGAAGACTGCCTCGCGGTCAAACAGGTCAATGTCAGGCGAAGTCACTTCGCCATGCACCAGCAGCAGCAGGCCCTCGCGCTGCATCGCCTCCAGCGTGGCGTAGGTCTTGCGCAGGTCCGTCACACCCGCATCGCTGTTCGTCGTCGCGCCAGCCGGGTACAACTTGGCTGCCACCACACCCGCATCTTTCGCCCGCTTGATCTCGTAAGGCGCCAGGTTATCCGTGAGATACAGCGTCATCAGGGGCTCAAACTGCACACCCTCAGGCACCGCCGCCTGAATGCGCTGGCGATAAGCCACCGCCTGCGCAGCCGTCGTCACCGGCGGCCGCAAGTTGGGCATGATGATCGCCCGGCCAAATTGCACCGCAGTGTGCGGCACCACAGTGTTCAACGCATCGCCATCACGCACATGCAAATGCCAGTCGTCGGGGCGGATCAGAGTGAGGGTTTGAGGGGTGGCTGAAGTCATGGGACGAATTGTCGCATTGCTGGTTTTCCACCCATTACAGTTAACATGACCCAACGGGATTGAGGTTTACGCTTGATGCCTCGAATGCGATGTTGAGCGAAGCGGATTTGAAGGTCATGAATAATCTGCTGGAGGAATAGACACCATGAAAAAACGTACTGCCGCCGCGACACCGGATGCATCACCGCCTCCAGCAAGTGACGCGAAAGCCCCAGATAACCTGGCGGCATTGGTAACGCAGGCACAGGCTCAGGTGCAGCGAACACTCACCAAGATTCCGTTGTTCGGCGCGGTGACATGGCTGCTGATGCAACAACCGGCTGGCCGCCACACGCTGCTGGGGGAACTGGAATGGCGCGTCATGCCGCCGCTGATTCTGGAGCAGTCCAAGGTGTACCTGCGGGAGGGTGCCCCCGCAGCGTTCGTGTCCTGGGCACGGCTCAGTGATGCCGTGGCTCAGCGGTATCAATCTGCACCACATCAGTTGACGATGAGCGACTGGAATTCAGGCTCGCAGATATGGCTGATCGACATGGTGGCGCCTTTCGGTGGCGCTCAGGAAATACTAAAGGACATGCGCGAAAAGGTGTTCGCTGGGCAGACCATCCACCAACTGGTTTCAGTGGCCGCAGGGAAATCCGAGATCATCCGATGGCCTGCAATCGCCTCGACACCTACTTCCAACAAAAACTGAAGGTGGTGTAGTTGCACTACAAGCACCTCCTCTGCTGTTGAAGTTATCCACGGAAACAGGCATGAAAAAGCGCCCCTCAGGGCGCTTTTTCGATTCGGGCGCTGTACGGGCCACAAACCGGTGGGGGCTCAGCCGCCCTTCTTGGGGCGCTTGCCCGGGTTCTTCTTGCTGCGGGTGGATGTGCCGCGCTCGAGGCTCACCTTCTGGCCACGGCCGGAAGTGATGGTGTAGCCCTTGGGGGGGATGGGTTTCGGGGCGCAGATGTCGGCCTCGACTCTGATTTTCTTGGGCATGGAAGACTCCGTATAAAAAAAGGCGTACCCGCGGATTTTAAGCCAGTCGGGCGGGCGGGCCTGTGAGGCCTGGAACACCCCTCCCTGCGGGTGTCTTGTTCGATGCTTGCTGGGTGGCTGGGCTGACCGTCCTCGCCCGCGATGACCGGCGATGGCAGCTTGCACGCGCGGCCACCGATGCGTAACCGGAATGAATCACCGCGCCGAAATCATGATTGCCGACCGGCAGCCGCGTAGCATCCCGTTCAGTTCCACTCGGCGGCCCGGGCCGCATCACAGCCATGAACATCATCCGCAGCAAGGACTTCACCGCCAGCCGGGCCTGGGGCGCATTGCCCGTAGCCAATATGCGCGGCATCACCACCCGCCTGCACTGGACGGACCAACCCTACAAATGGCATGTGAACGACGGCGAAGAAGTGTTCGCCGTGCTCGACGGCCGGGTGGAGATGCGCTACCGCGACGGCGGTGGCCAGTGCAGCACGGTGCTGGAGGCCGGTGACATCTTCTTTGCCGGCGAGGGCTGCGAGCACCTGGCCGTGCCGCTGGGCGTGGCGCGGGTACTGGTGGTGGAGGCCGAAGGCAGCGTTTGAGCCACCGCGTCAGGCACTACCGGCGCGCCGACACCAATCAGACTGTCGCCGCCAGCGGCAGGTTCACCAGCAGGTTCTGCGGCTTGAGCCGCACCACGCCGTCGGTGTTCATCATCAGGCCCAGATAAACCGGCTTGCCCGACACATCGGCGCGCATTTCCTGCGGGTTGGCAAAGCCGAGGCGGAACAGGCTCACCAGGCGCTGCATGCGCTCGGGCGCCACTTCACGGTCTTCGTACAGGTCGTTGAGCAGACCGGTGGCCTCCACATCCAGCCCGACATGCCAGCGCCAGGCCTCGTCGTCCACCTTCTGCAACGGGCGGATGGTGACCGCCACGCCCAGAAAGTGCTGCACCCACAACTGCAGCACACTGGCCAGCGCCTTCAGACCAGAGCGCGCGCGTGTCATCGTGAACACCAAGCCGTGGCTGAGGTCGTTGGTCACCTCGTGTGTCAGGTCCAGCAAGTGGCGGTGGCGCTGGGCGGACTGCCAGTAATCGGCGGCGTTGTCGTCAGTGAGCACCTGAAGCTCGATGGTGCGCAGGGGCGCACCCGCTTCGGCCAGAAAGCGGCCAAAGTCGCCCACGCCGCCGGTGTCCTTGAAGAGGTCGATCACCTCGCGGTCGCCGCTGAGCACCTGCCCCTCCTGATTGCTGATGCGCTGCGGGCGAAACAGCATTTCGCCAGCGCGCACCGCGTAGGCGTCTTCGGATGACTCCAGCAGGCTGTGCACCACCGCCTCGACCATCAGATCGATGAAAAGCGGCGGGATGTTGATGTGCCCCCCACCCTGGCGCGGAAACAGGCTGAGGTAGTAGGCTTCCAGCGTGCCGGCAGCCAGCAGGCCGTCGCGAAAGCGCAGGAACAGCGCGTAGCTTTCGCGGGCGTCCGCGTCTTTCATGGCTTTGATTTCTGCAGGCGTGACAGGGCGCGACGGCGCGGCCAGCAGACCCGCATGCAGGGCGCGCTCGGCCTTGCAGGACTCCGGTACGGGAGCCAGTTCGGGCCGGGCCAGAAACAGGCGGAAGTAGTCGTCGGTGGGCCTCAGCCAGCCGCGCGCGTCGCGCTGCAGCTGGGCCAGTCCGCTGGTGGGCCAGAAATTTTGCATGGCCGCCATCCTCTCACATCGCGCCGCCCAGTTTGTGCAAAAGACCTTTTCACCCGCATTGCCGACAACCCAAGGCGAGTGCACCCCGAAGACCCCGGTCAACTCACACTTCAGCGGCACGCAAAACTACTTAAGGGTCTGACCCGGTAGCCCCGTACAGGAGCGATTGATACGATCACACAGCAATTTCGGGGGCGCTGCAGGGCAGCGTCTGGCGTGTCCGCCGCCCGGCGACTGCGTTGTTCTTATTGCCGGAGAGTCAATTTGTCAGTGGAGTTCATTCTTGAAACGCGGGGTCTGGCGAAGGAGTTCAAGGGCTTCGTCGCCGTCAACGACGTGGACCTCCAGGTCCAGCGCGGGCACATCCATGCGCTGATCGGCCCCAATGGTGCGGGCAAGACCACGTTCTTCAACCTGCTGACCAAGTTCCTCACGCCCACGCGCGGCACCATCAGCTTCAACGGCCAGGACATCACGCACGAAAAACCGGCGCAGACGGCACGCCGCGGCATCGTCCGGTCATTCCAGATTTCCGCCGTGTTTCCGCACATGACCGTGCTGGAAAACGTGCGCGCCGCGCTGCAGCGCAATCTGGGCACCTCATTCCATTTCTGGAAGCCGGAATCCACGCTGTTCCACCTGCACGAGCGGGCTCATCAGCTGCTTGCCGAGGTGGACTTGACCCAATTTGCCGACGAGCTCACCGTCAACCTGCCCTATGGCCGCAAGCGCGCGCTGGAGCTGGCCACCACTCTGGCGCTGGAGCCCGAGCTGATGCTGCTTGATGAACCCACGCAAGGCATGGGCCACGAGGACGTGGACCGGGTGACTCAACTGATCAAGAAGGTCTCAGCCGGCCGCACTATCCTGATGGTGGAACACAACATGAACGTGGTGGCCTCAATTGCCGACCGCATCACCGTGCTGCAGCGTGGCGCCATCATTGCAGACGGGCCATATGCCGAGGTATCAAAGAACCCACTAGTCATCGAGGCGTACATGGGTGCCACCGATGCCGAACTGCAGGGAGCCCACTAGATGTTGGCCCCCACGCTTTTCACCTCGTGTCATGCACTGTGCACCGGGGGCGCTTTTGCACCTCTGGGGCAACACGGCGGAGTCCAGAATGTCTACTGAAGCCCTCCGGATCGACGAACTACACGCCTGGTATGGCGAATCGCATGTGCTGCATGGCGTCAACCTGTCCGTCAATGAAGGCGAAGTGGTAGCGCTGCTCGGACGCAACGGCGCCGGCCGCACCACCACCATGCGCGCCATCCTCGGCCTGACCAGCTCACGCAAAGGATCCATCCGCATCCGCGGCCAGGAAGCCGTCAAAATGCCGCCGCACCGCGTGGCCCGCCTCGGCGTGGGCTACTGCCCCGAAGAGCGCGGCATTTTCGCCAGCCTCACTGCGGAAGAGAACCTGATGCTTCCGCCGACACTTGGCGAAGGCGGCATGTCGGTGGCCGACATTTACGACATGTTCCCGAATCTGAAGGAACGCGCCTCCAGCCCGGGTACGCGCCTGTCCGGCGGCGAGCAGCAGATGCTGGCAGTAGCTCGCATCCTGCGAACCGGCGCACGCCTGCTGCTGCTGGACGAGATTTCTGAAGGTTTGGCGCCGGTCATCGTGCAAAAGCTGGCCGAAATGATCCGCACCCTCAAGGCCAAGGGCTACACCATCGTGCTGGTGGAGCAGAACTTCCGCTTTGCCGCGCCACTGGCCGACCGCTTCTACATCATGGAGCACGGCAAGATCGTGCGCGAATTCGCACAGAGCGAGCTCAAAGCCAATACCGCAATGCTCCAGGAGTTCCTGGGCGTCTAGGGCCTGCTAACGCTATTTTTGTAAATGCCACTTTCCCGTTCGCATCGAAACTGATTTTTAAAAGGAGACATACATGAAGTTCAACCGTCTGTTCACCGCCGGCGCACTCGCTGCCTCGGCCCTGTTTGGCGCTGCCGCGCCTGCATCTGCCCAGATATCCGGTGACGTCATCCGCATCGGCGTCATCACCGACATGTCCAGCGTTTACGCGGACATCGGCGGCCAGGGCAGCGTCGAAGCCATTCGCATGGCCATCCAGGACGCTGGCGGCAACATCAACGGCAAGAAAATTGAAGTTCTTTCCGCTGACCACCAGAACAAGCCTGACGTTGCCGCCAGCAAGGCGCGCGAGTGGTTCGACACCCAGGGTGTTGACATGCTCATCGGTGGCACCAACTCCGGCACGAATCTCGCCATGGCCAAGGTCGCGGCTGAAAAGAAAAAGCCCTTCATTTCTATCGGCGCAGCGACTTCGGCGCTGACCAACGACCAGTGCACCCCCTACACCCTGCACTGGGCCTATGACACGACCGCACTGGCCAAAGGCACGGGTGCTGCCGTGGTCAAGCAGGGCGGCAAGAGCTGGTACTTCCTGACCGCCGACTACGCGTTCGGTCACCAGCTGCAGGCCGACACCACCAAGGTGGTCGAAGCCAACGGTGGCAAGATCGTCGGCTCGGTGCGCGCACCGCTGAACGCCAGCGATTTCTCTTCCTTCCTGCTGCAGGCACAGGGCAGCAAGGCGCAGATCCTCGGCCTGGCCAACGCCGGTGGCGACACGATCAACTCCATCAAGGCCGCCAACGAGTTCGGCATCACCAAGACCATGAAGCTGGCGGGTCTGCTGGTGTTCATCAACGACATCCACTCGCTGGGTCTGAAGACCACGCAGGACATGTACCTCACGGACAGCTGGTACTGGAACCAGAACAAGGAATCGCGTGACTGGAGCCGCAAGTTCTTCGACAAGATGAAGCGCATGCCGTCGTCCATCCAGGCTGGTGACTACTCCGCTTCGCTGCAGTACCTGGCCGCAGTCAAGGCTGTGGGCAGCGACGACACCGAGAAGGTGCTGGGCCACATGAAGAAAGCCAAGTTCAACGACGTCTTCATGAAGAACGGCTACGTGCGGGCCGACGGCCGCGTGATTCACGACATGTACCTGATGCAGGTGAAGAAGCCTTCGGAATCCACCGAGCCATGGGACTACTACAAGGTCGTGCAGGTGTTCAAGGGCGAGGAAGCCTGGACCACCAAAGCCGAAAGCAAGTGCCCGCTCTGGAAGTAAGCGAAAGCTTGGGATAAAGACAGAGCAGAACCGGCCCCTGGAGGGCCGGTTCACCAACAGAGACACCTTATGACAGAGATCTTCGGGATACCGATCCAGGCTTTTCTCGGGCAGCTGATGCTGGGACTGGTGAACGGCGCCTTTTACGCCATGCTCAGTCTCGGACTGGCTGTGATTTTCGGGCTCCTGGACATCGTGAATTTTGCGCATGGTGCGCTGTACATGGTCGGCGCATTCGTATCCTGGATCCTGATGGACCAATGGGGAGTGAACTACTGGCTGGCCCTGGTGATCGTGCCGCTGCTGGTGGGCGCCCTGGGCGTTGTCATCGAGCGCACCATGCTCAAGCGGCTCTACGGGCTCGACCCGCTCTACGGCCTGCTGCTCACCTTTGGCCTGGCGCTGATCCTGGAGGGTATCTTCCGCGACCAGTACGGCGTGTCCGGACAGTCCTACCCGGTGCCAGAGGCCCTGCAGGGCGCCACCAACCTGGGCTTCATGGTCCTGCCGAATTACCGGGCATGGGTGGTGGTCGCCTCACTCGTGATCTGCCTAGGGACCTGGTTCCTCATTGAGCGCACCCGGCTGGGCGCCTACCTGCGCGCCGCGACCGAAAACTCGAAGCTGGTGCAAGCCTTCGGCGTGAACGTGCCCGTGATGGTCATGCTGACCTACGGGGCCGGCGCCGCGCTGGCCGCGCTGGCTGGCGTGCTCGCTGCCCCCATCTACCAGGTGCAGCCCCTGATGGGCTCCAACATCATCATCGTCGTGTTCGCCGTGGTTGTGATTGGCGGCATGGGGTCCATCCTGGGCTCCGTGATCACTGGCATGATGCTCGGCATCATTGAGGGTTTCACCCGCGTGTTTTATCCCGAAGCCTCCAGCGTGGTGGTGTTTGCGATCATGGCCATCGTGCTGATGGTGCGGCCTGCTGGCCTTTTCGGTAAAGAGGCCTAGGATGTGGCCCCCCACGCTCCCCACTTCGTGTGGTTCGCTGCCCCCCAAGGGGGCGCGTTTTCCCTTGGGGCGGCCCGGCGGAAAAACCTTGGCCCCCACGCTCCCCACTTCGTGTGGTTCGCTGCCCCTTGACGGGGCGCTACCCCTGCGGACAGGCAGAGCTAGGTCTGCGGCCTCTGCTGAAACCATGCTTCACAGTGCGATGGATATTCGATGAACAACGCCAAAAAATTGACGGGCATCACCTACGTTGCACTGCTGGCGCTGGCGCTGGTGGCGCCGCTGATCGGCTTGTATCCGGTCTTCGTGATGAAGCTGCTGTGCTTCGCCCTGTTTGCCTGCGCCTTCAATCTGCTCCTCGGCTTCACCGGCTTGCTGTCCTTCGGCCACGCCGCCTTCTTTGGCATGGCCGCTTATGTGACCGGTTGGGTGGTGAAGGCTTTGGGCTTCACGCCTGAGCTGGGCTTGGTGGCAGGCATCCTGACCGGTGCCGGCCTCGGTCTGCTGTTCGGGGTGGTGGCCATTCGCCGTCAGGGCATTTATTTCGCCATGATCACCCTGGCGCTGGCACAAATGGTGTTTTTTGTCTGCCTGCAGGCACCGTTCACCGGCGGCGAGGATGGTCTTCAGGGTGTGCCGCGCGGCAGCCTGTTCGGCGTGCTGCCGCTGACCTCGGACATCACCATGTACTACGTCGTGCTGGCGATCTTCGTGGCCTGCTTCCTGGGCATCATGCGTGTCGTCACCTCCCCCTTCGGGCAGGTGCTGAAAATGATTCGCGAGAACGAGCCTCGCGCCACGTCGCTGGGCTATGCGGTGGACCGCTACAAGCTGCTGGCCTTTGTGCTGTCTGCCGCACTGTCAGGCCTGGCCGGCGGACTCAAGACCATCGTCATGGGGTTCGCCTCGCTGACCGATGTGCACTGGTCGATGTCGGGCGAGGTGATCCTGATGGGTCTGCTCGGCGGCGTAGGGACCTTCTTCGGACCCGTCATGGGCTCGACGATTGTGATCTCGCTGCAGAACCTGCTGGCCGACAAGGTGGGCGCCTGGGTCAATGTCATCATCGGGGTGATCTTCGTGCTGTGCGTGCTGGCTTTCCGCAAAGGCGTGGTCGGCGAGTTGCAGGCCTGGCGCGAGCGGCGCCGGCGTGCCGCCGCCGAGGCCTGAAACAGGCAGGCCAGCAAGCACGCAGCGAACTCAGGCGCTGTCGGTCGACAGCGCGCTGTTCACCCGCTGCGGCATCACCACTTCGCCGTGCGCGTTGGCAACCGGCTGAATCTGTATCACCGGCGCCCCGGAGCTGACGGTGCCAAACATCATGGCAAATGCCGCATCGGCTGCATCGCGACCGGTGGCAAAGCGCACAAAACCCATCGGAATCGCTGTGCCTGACGGATCGAACAGGTACCAGCGGTGCCCGAGGTACACCTCCACATAGGCGTGAAAGTCTGTCGGGCCCAGCGACGGGTCGGCGCCGAAATCAATGCCAGTGGCAAATCGTGCTGGAAGGTTGATGGCGCGGCACAGCGCAATCATCAGGTGCGCAAAGTCGCGGCACACGCCGACGCGCTCGATCACCGTGTCCACTGCCGACGTGCTGCCGTGCGTGCTGTTGGACTGAAAACTCACCCGCTGCTGTACCCACTGGCAGATCGCCTCGGCCCGGCTGTAGCCCTGCGGCAGATGGCCAAACTCGTTGAAGGCCAGCTTCTGCAGCCGGTCAGACTGGCAATAGCGGCTGGGATACATATAGGGCAGCACCGCACCGGGAATCTGGCAGACCGGCACCTCGCCCAGTTCCAGCGGCATGGCCTCATGGTGGGCGATGTCCACCGTCGCGGCGTAGCGCACCTGCAGCGGACCACCGCCGGCCTGCATGCGCAGATAGCGGTTGCGGCTCGCCGGGTCGGTGTCGATGGTGTAGGGCACGTTCTGGCTGACCTGCAGGTCTTCGCTCAGCACGGTCTGCTGGGGCGTGTGGGCGGCGTGGATGTTGAAAATGAAATCGGCGCCGGGCGGCGCGATGTCGTAATGCAGGTCAATGGAAAACTGGAGCCGGACCATGGGTGCTTTCGGGAGGATGTTCGAGGAATGCCCGGAGGCAGGCGTCGCCGCACGGGGGGCCATGGGCGTTGAACAGCGATTGTGGGCGCCACCAGCTACCAGAGTGAGTGGTCGCGCACTTGGCCCGGGCACTGCGCCTGCAGTGTCTGGCACCGGCGTGGCGCGAAGGACTACAGGAAGCGCAGCCGACGGCAGAGGCACTCTGCCCACGGTCACAGCGCGTCGGGCGAACTGGATCAGGCAGGCCGGCTGCCCTGGCCCTTCTGCAGTCTCAGAACGGCAACGTCTGCCCCTGGTAGTCCACCAGCTGGCCTGTCGCATCTAACGGCAGTTGCTGAAGCACCGTCAGAATCTCGCGCGCCGCCTGCGCGGGCGGGCGCACATTCAGGCCGGTTTTGGAAAACGGCTGGCTCAGCGCCGTGTCCACCGTGCCCGGGTGCACCGCCACACACAGCGCCTGCCGGTTGCGCCGCGCCAGCTCGATGGAGGCCGTCTTGACCAGCTGGTTGAGCGCTGCCTTGGAGGCCCGGTAGCCGTACCAGCCGCCCAGCGCGTTGTCGCCGATGCTGCCGACCTTGGCCGAGATGAAGGCCGCCACGCAGCGCCCCTGCTTGGGCAGCAGCGGCAGCAGGTGCTTCATCAGCAGTGCCGGGCCGATGGTGTTGACCAGAAACACCTGCTGCAGGTAGTCAGGGCTCAGCTGCGACCAGCTGCGCTCGGGCTGACCGGCCGCGCCATGCAGAAAGCCGCTGGCCACGACGATCAGCCGCAGCTCGCCTTGCAGCCGCTGGCACTCGGCGGCCACCCAGGCCGCTGCGCTGGCGATACTGGCCTCGTCAGAAAAATCAATCGCCGGCTGGGTGGTCCGGCCCAGTGCCAGCACGGTGCCGTGGCTCTGCGAGAGTTCTGCCACCAAAGCGGCACCCAGGCCACCGCCTGCGCCCACCACAAGGGCTACTGAATGCGGCACTGTCTGCGAGTCAGCCATGACCATCAGGCCTCTTCATCCAGCAGGCGCACCTTCACGCTCTTGCCCTTGACGCGCCCGGTCGAGAGCTTGTGCAGCGCCTCATTGGCAATACGGCTGTCCACCGCCACATAGGTGGAGAACTCGTTGACATTGATCTTGCCGACCTGCTCGCGCGTGAAACCCGCCTCGCCCGTGAGCGCGCCCAGCACGTCGCCGGCGCGGATTTTTTCCTTGCGGCCGCCGACGATCTGCAGCGTTCGCATCGGTGGTGTCAGCGGCTCCTTGCTGGCGGGTGTCAGCTCGGTGAGTTTGTGCCAGTCCGACTCGGCCTTCTGCAACTGCTCGATCTTGCCGACCGAACCCATCTCGTTCATGCTCGCCAGACTGATGGCCCAGCCCTCTTCATCGGCACGGCCGGTGCGGCCGATGCGGTGAATGTGAACCTCGGGGTCGGGCGTCACATCGACGTTGATGACCATTTCGAGTTGTGTGATGTCGAGGCCACGCGCCGCCACGTCGGTGGCCACCAGCACCGAGCAGCTGCGGTTGGCAAACTGCACCAGCACCTGGTCGCGCTCGCGCTGCTCCAGCTCACCATAAAGCGCCAGCGCGCTGAAGCCCTGCGCGCGCAGCACAGCCACCAGGTCGCGGCACTGCACCTTGGTGTTGCAGAACGCCAGCGTGCTCACAGGCCGATAGTGATTGAGCACCAGCGACACGGCGTGCAGTCGCTCGCTTTCCTTCACCTCGTACCAGCGCTGGCGGATTTTGCTTTTCTCGTGCTGCGCCTGCACACTGATGGTCTGCGGCGCCTTCATGAACTGCTGGCTCAGCTTGGCAATGCCTTCCGGGTAAGTGGCCGAGAACAGCAGCGTCTGCCGCTCGGGTGGGCACTGCCGCGCCACCGTGGCGATGTCGTCGAAAAAGCCCATGTCCAGCATGCGGTCGGCTTCATCAAGCACCAGCGTGTTGAGCGCTTCCAGATTCAGGTGGCCACGCGCCAGGTGGTCCATGATGCGGCCGGGTGTGCCAACCACGATGTGCGCGCCGTGTTCCAGGCTGGCCGTCTGCCCGCGCAGCGCGACGCCGCCACAGAGCGTGACGACCTTGATGTTCTCTTCGGCCCGCGCGAGGCGACGAATTTCAGTGGTCACCTGATCGGCCAGCTCGCGCGTAGGGCACAGCACCATGGCCTGCACCGCAAAGCGGCGCGCATTGAGGTTGGCCAGCAGCGCCAGTGCGAAAGCCGCCGTCTTGCCACTGCCCGTCTTGGCCTGTGCGATCAGGTCCTTGCCCAGCAGCGCCACCGGCAGGCTGGCCGCCTGGATGGGCGTCATGCGGGTGTAGCCCAGCAGCGCCAGGTTGGCGAGTATCGCCGGGTTCAGTGGCAGGCGACTGAAGTCGGCGGCGGCGTTGTCAGTGGTATCAACGGAAGAGGTCATGCGCCGATTATCGGCGGGGCCCCTTCTGCGCTGGTTCTGCGATGTTGTTCAGCACCTCAAGCCCACTGCCCCGTACCAGCCAGCACCGGCGACAGCTCCGCCGCACCCCAGCGCAGCGGCAAGGCCGCTTCCACCCGGCGGGACGAGACCACCTTGAGCTTCAACAGGCGCTGCGCGCCCTCGAAGGCCTGCAGTTCAGCGCCCTCCCACACGATCTCGGCATTGACCGCCAGATACAGCAGGTCGCCGGATTCAAAGTCCATGAACAGCAGCCCCGCGCGCGGGTTCACCGTCAGATTGCCCAAGGTGTTGAAGAAAAAGTTGCCCAGAAAATCCGGCACGGTGAGCATGCCATCGGCATCGACCCGGACAAAGCCGGGTTTGCCGCCACGGTGCGACACATCCACACCACCCGCCGCGCCTGTGGCTTCGCGTTCGCCCGCATACGCAGTGGCGATGAAAAAGGTGTCGGCCTGGCTCACCATGCGGCGGGTGGCGGCGTCCAACTCTGCAGATTCATGTACCACTGGGGTAGTCGCGGGAACGTCTACAAACAGTGGCTCACGCGCCTGAATGTATTTGGGGCAATTGCCAAAGCTCTGGCGCAGCACCACCTCGAAACCCGCGTTGCCACGGTTCTGCACCACCCCATTCATACGGTTGCGCCGCCGCGTGTGCGGCTCGATGCCCAGCAGGCCGATGTCGGCGCCGTTGACCAGGGTGTGCTGCAGAGGGTCACCTGCCAGCGGCACCGCTTGCACCTGCAGATGGCGATCGTCCGGCGAGTGGATGAAGCCGGGTGGCGCCGCCAGCACCGAGGCCCAGGGCTGACCATCGGCATCCACTGTGCCCACCAGCACGAAAGGCAGTTGCTGGAAAAAATCGCGGTGCTGGTCGGGCATGAAGTCGCGGATCACACGCGGCCCCATCTGCGCCAGCCGCTCGCGCACCACAGCGCCGACACGCGCCTGCACGGCGCGCTCGCCTTCGTGAAAGGTGTCGGCCACAGACGGTGAGGAGGTCATGCTGCCAGCCCGATGGGTGTGCGCACCATGGGCACAAAGCGCGGCAGCGCCTCGATGCGCGCCAGCCAGGCCTGAACGTGGGGGTAAGCCGCCAGCGAGACATTGCCTTCCGGCGCATGGGCCACATAGCTGTAGTGGGCGATATCGGCCAGCGTGGGCGCGGCGCCCACCAGATACGGCGTGCTCGCCAGTTGCTGCTCCATCACCTTCAGCAAACCATGTGCGCGGGCAATCGCCTCATCGGGCGGAGTGGGCAGCTTGAACAGGTTGATCACCCGCGCCGAGGCCGGGCCAAAGGCCAGTGGCCCTGACGCCGCCGACAGCCAGCGCTGCACCTGCGCCGCCTGCAGCGGATCGCGCGGCAGCCAGGCATTGGCGTCTGCCGCATAGCGCAGTGTGAGGTAGACCAGGATGGCGGTGGAGTCGGCCAGCGTCACATCGCCGTCCTGAATCACCGGCACCTGGCCAAACGGATTCATGGCCAGGAACTCGGGCGACTTGTGCGCTTTGGCGGCCAGGTCCACATTCACCAGCTCAAAAGGCAAGCCGAGCAGCGACAGAAACAGCTCCACCCGGTGCGAATGGCCGGAGATCGCCACGCGGTGCAGCTGGATCGGCTGGGCGGGCAGGGAACGGTTGGCAAAGGCAGTGGCTGATACGTTGGCGGTTGGGGTCATGGTGATCTTTCGTGAAACGGGATTGGGGTGTGATGAGCTGAATTCTGGTTGAACCGATCCCATCAATAAATACCCGTGAACGTATTTGACTGCTCCGATTAATGGAGTAATCTGCGGCCATGGACAAACTCCGCGCCATGCAGGCCTTCATCCACATCGCCGAAGAAGGCAGTCTCACCGCCGCTGCACGCGTGATGGCCTCATCTCTGCCCGCCATGGTGCGCACACTGGCCGCGCTGGAGACGCATCTGGGCGTGCGCCTCTTCAACCGCAGCACGCGCCGCATCTCGCTGACCGACGAAGGGCGCCGTTACCTCGACCAATGCCGGCAGGTGCTGGCCTCGGTGCAGGAGGCCGAAGAGTCCATCAGCCCCCAGGTCGGCGAGCCCCGCGGCCCACTGGTGATCACCGCGCCGGTGCTGTTCGGGCAGATGTATGTGGCGCCTGCCGTCACGCGCTTTGTGCAGCGCCATCCCGAAGTGCGCTGCAGCCTGATGCTGTACGACCGCGTGGTCAACCTGCTGGAAGAAGGCGTGGACGTGGGCATACGCATCGGTGCGCTGGACGATTCCACGCTGGTGGCGCAGACCGTGTTCCACATCCGCCGCGTGGTGGTGGTCAGCCCCGCCTACCTCAAGCGCCACGGCAAACCCAAACACCCGCGTGATCTGCTACAGGCCAACTGCATCCGCTTTGCACCGCCGAGCGGGCCCTGGTGGACCTTCCATGAAAAGGGCAAGAGCTTCACCGTGCCCGTTTCAGGCAACCTCGAATTCAACAACGCCGCCCCGGCGGTGGAGGCATGCGCGGAGGGCATGGGCTACGGCATGTTCATCTCCTACCAGGCTGCGCCCTATATCGCGAGCAAGAAGCTGGTGGTGGTGCTGGAAGAGTTCGAACCGCCGCGCCGGCCGGTGAGCGTGGTCTACCCGCACGCCCGGCTGCTGCCGGCGCGCACCCGCATGTTCATCGACTGGATGAAGGACGAACTGGGCCAGCTGACGCACACCAACGCACCGCTCGCGAGGCGCCAATGACCCGGTCTGCAAAGGCCATAGCGACGGTGGTAAGGTCATGGCCTTCGGCGGATACAGAGGATTCGGAATGCCTGCTTTTGACTTTGACCTTTTTGTAATTGGCGGCGGCAGCGGCGGCGTGCGCGCGGCCCGCATGGCGGCGCAGCGCGGCGCCAAGGTGGCGGTGGCCGAAGTGGCTGCCATGGGCGGCACCTGCGTGAATGTGGGCTGCATCCCCAAAAAGCTCTACAGTTACGCCGCCCACTTTGCCGAGAGCTTTGAGGAATCGCACGGCTTTGGCTGGAAGGGCGAGGCGCCCACGCTCGACTGGGAACTGCTCAGGACCAACCGCGCACGCGAAATCAGCCGACTCAACGGCATCTATGTGCAGCTGCTGGAAACTCCCGGCGTGACCATCGTGCGCGGATGGGCGCGTCTGAATGACGCACACACCATAGCGGTCGACAACCAGACCTTCACCGCGAAGAACATCCTGATCGCCACTGGCGGCAAGCCCGTCGTGCCCGACATTCCCGGCCGCGAGCACGTGGTGACCTCCAACGAGATGTTCGACCTCGACCCCTTCCCGCGCCGCTTGCTGGTGGTGGGTGGCGGCTACATCGCCTGCGAGTTCGCGTCGATCTTCAATGGTCTGGGTTCGCAGGTCACGCTGATCCACCGCCGCGACAAGCTGCTGACGGGTTTTGACGAAGACGTGCGCAGCTTCATCGCCAGCGAGATGGCCAAGACTGGCGTCAACCTGCAGTTGGGGCAGGAAGTGGCTGGCATCGACAAGACGACTGACGGGCTGCTGGTGCACCTGAAAAACACGGGTCAGGGAAGCGACGCCAGCTTCGTCGTCGACACCGTGCTCTACGCCACCGGCCGCTCACCCAACACCGCCGAACTGGGGCTGGAAGCGGCCGGCGTGGCACTGGGCAAGGCGGGCGCCATCGAGGTGAACAGCCAGTACCAGACCTCGGTGCCGCACATTTACGCTGTGGGTGATGTCACCGCGCGGGTACAGCTCACGCCGGTGGCGCTGGGCGAAGCCATGGTGGTAGTTGATGCACTGTTCGGCCCTGCTACCGGCAAGGCGGCGCGGCAGATGAGCTATGACTTCATTCCCACAGCCGTCTTTACCCACCCCAACATCGGCACGGTGGGTTATTCGGAAACCGCCGCGCGCGAGAAGTTCGGCAAGGTCACCGTGTTCCGCTCGGACTTCAAGGCACTCAAGCACACGCTGAGCGGCAGCACCGAACGCACGCTGATGAAGCTGGTGGTGGAAGACGCCACCGACCGCGTGGTCGGCCTGCACATGGTGGGGCCAGACGCCGGTGAAGTGGTACAGGGTTTTGCGGTGGCGATGAAAGCCGGTGCGACCAAGGCCATCTTCGACAGCACCATCGGCATTCACCCCACGGCAGCTGAAGAGTTTGTGACCATGCGTGAACCAGTGAAAGGGTAAGCCGGTGAAGACGCGTCTTGTCACTCTGGCGCTGGGTGCCGCTTGGCTGGGCAGCACTGCAATAGCGTCCTCTCCCGCCGCGTGGTCGGTCCACGACAAGGAAGTCGCTGAGGCGTGCACCAAGGCCAGCGGGCTGAACGCGGCCAAGGTTGCCGGCACGCCGATAGCATTTGACGATGCCGTAGGCATCACCGCGTGGGTAGTGACGGGCCGCTACCCGCAGCCGCACATGAAGAACCAGCGCGCCAGGGTGCTTTGCCTGTTTGACCGCAGGAAGCGCGAGGCCAGCGTCACACCGGCAGACCAGCTGCGCGTGAGTGTGCCGTCGGCACAGCGCTAAGCAGGTACACCGGTCAAGCGGTTCAGAACGCGCGTTCGCCCTTATGCCAGCAGGCCCGCACGATGGGCATACCGCCACTCATGCGCACCCGAATCAGGTCGGCGCGCAGGCCGGGGGCCAGCTCGCCGCGGTCCATGAGGCCAATGGCGCGGGTCGGGTTGCGGGTCACCGTCGCCACGGCCTTGGGCAGGCTCCAGCCGGCCACGGTGCGCAGCAAAAAGGCCGACTGCAGCAGGCTCGCCGGCACATAGTCCGACGAAAAAATATCCAGCAAATCCAGCTGCGCCAGCTCGGCCGCCGACACATTGCCGGAGTGTGAGCCACCTTTGACCAGGTTCGGGCTACCCATCACGATGCCCATGCCTGCCGCGCGCGCCGCTTTGGCTGCGGCCACCGTGGTGGGGAACTCGGAAATCGCAATGCCTTCAGCGGTGGCCTGCTCAACGTGTTCGATCTCGGTGTCGTCGTGGCTGGCGACTGGCAGGTCGCGGGCCAGGCTGCCAGCAATGACTGCAGCACGGTTCGGAGTCGCGTACTGTTCCTGATGGGTGCGGCGCTCCGCGATCATGGCTTCGTATTCAGCCTCGTTAAAGCTGCCATAGCGCTCGGCATAGCGGCGGTACTTGGCTAAATCGCGCCACTGGCGCTGGCCAGGGGTGTGGTCCATCACGCTGACCAGTTCAAGCAGCGAGTCATCGGCGTACTGCTCGAAGACTTCCACAATATCCGGCGCCGAAACCTCGCAGCGCAGGTGCAGCAGGTGCTCGACGCGCAGCAGGCCCTCCTCGCGGCATTCGTGCAGGGCCTCGATGGACACATGCTGCGTCTGGCTGCGCGTGCCGCCCTGGTCCATGTCGCCAATCACCACCGAATCGAGCACCGTGGTGATGCCCGCCGCAGCGCACAGGGCATCGTGCATCACGGTGGCGGAATGGGCGTTCCAGAGCACGCCGGGGCGCGGCACCAGGTGCTTTTCAAGGTTGTCGGTGTGCAGCTCCACCAGACCGGGCAGCAGCCAGTCGCCCTGCCAGTCTTCTGCGCCCAGCGCGCTGGTCTCACCCCGGTCCATCTGGCGGATGATGCCGCCCTCCACCACCATGGAGCCAGTGAACTCTTCGGTGGCCGTGACGATGCGTGCGTTCTTGATGATCATGGTGTTCATGGCTGTCGGGTTTTCAGGCGTTCATGGGTGCAGGGGCAGGTTCGGCAGCGTTCTGGCGGTAAGACTCCACGTCCAGACACCGGCTGGCCACCGCCTCGCGCACCTCATCGTCATGGAAGATGCCGACCAGCGCCGCACCACGGGCGCGGGCGGCATGGATCAGCTCGACCACCACGCGGCGGTTGTCGGCATCGAGCGAAGCGGTCGGCTCGTCGAGCAGCAGCACCGGGTGGTTGGCGATCAGGCCGTGTGCGATGTTCACGCGCTGCTGCTCACCGCCTGAAAACGTGGCGGGCGGCAAATGCCACAGCCGCTCGGGCAGGTTCAGCCGCGCCAGCCAGTGGGACGCCTGCTCGCGCGCCTCATCAGCGGCAACGCCATTGCGCCGCAGAGGCTCGGCGACGATATCGAGCGCCGAGACCCGCGGAATCACGCGCAGGAACTGCGACACATAACCCAGCGTGCGGCGCCGCACATCCAGCACCTCACGCGGTGCAGCGGTGGACAGGCTGACCCAGCGCTGCTGGTGGCGAATGCGCACCTCGCCGCCGCTGGCGCCGTAGTTGCCATAGAGGCAGCGCAGCAGCGAGCTCTTGCCGCTGCCAGAGTGACCAGTGAGCGCCAGGCATTCGCCCGGCTTCACGCTCATTGAAATGCCGGAAAACACCGGCAGCGCCACGCCGCCGCGCGCGTGCAGCGTGAAGGTTTTGGAAAGGTCGGAGGTTTCAAGGACTGCAGTCATGGCGTCGCTGTGGTGAGGATGGAAGATTGCGAGCTGAAAGTCAGGGCGTCAGCACCGACGACACCAGCAACTGGGTGTAGGGGTGTTGCGGGTCGTCGAGCACGCGGTCGGTCAGGCCCTGTTCGACCACGCAGCCGTCTTTCATCACCAGCATGCGGTGCGCCAGCAGGCGGGCGACTGCCAGGTCGTGCGTGACGATGACGGCGGCAAGGTTCAGCTCGTCCACCAGCTCACGCAGCAAGTCGAGCAGGCGCGCCTGCACCGACACATCAAGGCCGGTGGTCGGTTCGTCCATGAACACCAGACGCGGGTGGGTCACCAGATTGCGGGCAATCTGCAGCCGCTGTTGCATGCCGCCGGAATAAGAACCCGGAAGATCGTCAATCCGCTCCACGTCAAGCTCGACGCGTTCCATCCAGTCGAGGGCCTGGCTGCGCAGCTTGCCGTAGTGGCGTGCGCCGAGCGCCATCATGCGTTCGCCGATGTTGGCGCCACCCGAGACATTCATGCGCAGCCCGTCCCGGGCATGCTGCTCGACAAAGCCCCAGTCGGTACGCGCCAGCCAGCGCAGCCGTGCCTGCGAAAGCTGCGCCAGATCCATCAGTCCGCCGGTGGCCGACTCCACCGCACTGCCCGCTTCGCTGCGCACGTCGTAGTGCACCGAGCCCTCATCGCAGGCCAGCCGTGCAGCCAGCAGGCGCAGCAGGGTGGACTTGCCCGAACCGGATTCGCCCACCACCGCCAGCACCTCGCCGGGGAAGAGGTCAAAACTCACATCGCGGCAGGCCCAGCGCATGCGGCTGCCCTGCATGAACTGCTTGCCAGCACCGCGCACCGAGAGCAGAAGGTCGTCTTGCAAATCGACTTGCACATCGTCTTGCATCATGCGGCCTCCCCGGTGGTTGACAGCGCATTGCTCATGCGCACCGCCTGCTGCGTGCCCACGTGGCCTGCTTCGCGGCGGGTACTGCAGAAGTCGCTGTCGGAGCAGACAAACAGGCGGCTGCCTTCGTTGTCCACAATCATCTCGTCCAGAAAGCTGCTGCCGCTGCCGCACAGCGCGCAGGCATGGGCCCAGCGCTGCACCTCGAACGGGTGGTCTTCAAAGTCGAGGCTGCGCACCTCGGTGTAGGGCGGTATCGCGTAGATGCGCTTTTCGCGCCCCGCGCCAAACAGTTGCAGGGCCGGGTTCATGTGCATCTTGGGGTTGTCGAACTTGGGTATTGGCGAAGGCGATGTGAGGTAGCGGCCGTTCACCAGCACCGGGTAGTCGTAGGTTCGGGAAATCGCACCGAGCTGGGCGATGTCTTCATACAGCTTGACATTCATCAGCCCGTACTCACCCAGCGAATGCATGGTGATGGTCTGCAGGCGCCGGGGCTCCAGCCTGAACAGCGGCTCGGGCATCGGCACCTGGTACACGATGGTCTGCGCCTCGGTCAGGGGCTGCTCGGGAATGCGGTGCCGCGTCTGGATGACGGTGGCTTCTGTCGTCTTCTCGGTGGTGGGCACGCCGGTGGTGCGGGCAAAAAAGCGGCGGATGTTGACCGCATTCGTGGTGTCGTCCGCGCCCTGGTCGATGACCTTGAGCACATCGCTGCGGCCGATCAGGCTGGCGGTGACTTGCACGCCGCCCGTGCCCCAGCCGTAGGCAAATGGCATTTCGCGCGAGCCGAACGGGACCTGGTAGCCCGGGATCGCCACCGCCTTGAGCATCGCGCGGCGGATCATTTTCTTGGTGCGCTCGTCGAGGAATCCGAAGTTGTAATGCGGGTCCATCATGCGGCTTTCTGCAGGGATGTGTTGTCAGACGGCGCCGTGGGCGCGCCGGAGTCTGCATCGCGGGCGTGCGCCGCGCGCAACTTGCGCACCAGCTCCAGCTCGGACTGGAAGTCCACGTAATGCGGCAGCTTCAGGTGCTGCACAAAGCCGGAGGATTCGAGGTTATCGCTGTGGGACAGCACGAACTCTTCGTCCTGCGCCGGGGCCACCGCCACCTCACCCAATTCGCGGGCGCGCAGTGCCCTGTCGACCAGCGCCATCGCCATGCTCTTGCGTTCGGCGCCGCCAAACGCCAGGCCATAGCCCTGCGTGAACTGCGGCGGCACGTCGCGGTTGCCGGCGAACTGGTTGATCATCTGGCACTCGGTCACGTCGATGTCGCCGATGTCGATGGCAAAGCCCAGCTCGTCGGGCATGATCTCCACCGCCACCTGGCCGCGGCGAATCTCGCCAGCAAACGGATGGGCGTTGGCATAGCCGCGCTGCGTCGAGTAGCCCAGGCCCAGCAGCCAGCCCTCGTCACCACGGGCCAGTGCCTGCAGGCGCAGCGTGCGGTCGGCCGGGAACATCAACGGCTCGCGCGTCAGGTCACGCGGCTCATCGGTGGCGGTGGGCCGAGGGGTTTCGATCAGGCCTTCGCGCGCCATCAGGTCGTTGACGCGCGGCATGTGCGAAGCCAATGGCTTGTCTGTGGCCGGTGCAACCACGGAATCGGCAGTATCGGTGGTCGCGGTGGTAGCGCCCTCCACATGGTCCTCAGCGAGCAGCGCGAAATCCAGCAGGCGCTGGGTGTAGTCGTAGGTGGCGCCCAGCACCTGCCCGCCCGGCACATCCTTGAAGGTGGCCGACACGCGGCGCGTGATCTGCATCTGCGCGGTGTCCAGCGGCAGGCTGTAGCCAAAGCGCGGCAGCGTGGTGCGGTAGGCGCGCAGCAGAAAGACCGCTTCGATCAGGTCGCCGCTGGCCTGCTTGATGGCCAGCGCGGCCAGCTCGGGGTCATAAAGCGAGCCCTCGGACATCACGCGGTCCACCGCCAGCGACATCTGGCTGCGGATCTGTGCCACCGACAGCGCAGGCAGGGCGGCGTCGCCCCGGCGCTGCGCGGCCAGCAGGCGCCAGGAGTTTTCAATGGCGGTGGTTCCGCCCTTCACAGCAACGTACATGGTCAGGCCTCCTGCGGGGCCGCCCCAAAGGGCAGCAGATCAATGTGAGCACGGGTATTCATGCCACGCCCTCCAGCCGTCGAACACGGGTGGTACGCGGCAGGCCAATCGCCTGATCGCCGCAGATGAAAATCAGGTCCACACCCTGCGGGAAAGCTGCGTGGTTGAGCTGCCACTGCGCCCAGAAGTCGTCTGGCAAGCCGGCCAGCCGCACGGTATGAACATCGGCGATGCCTGGCCCGCGCCATTCAACAGCGGGGCCGCTGTCAAACGATGGCAACGTGATCAGGAGCGTGGCAGAGTGCTCCGGGCACTCTGCCGAGCCGGCCGCAAAGGCGCTCAGCTCGGGCATCCGTGCCGCCTCATTCACCACCGCGAAAGCAGCAGCGGCTGATTCGTCAGCACGCGGTGCACCGGTGTGAAACCGCAGCCAGTCAGCCGGCGCTGCATCGCCCTGCTGCCACCACACCGGGGTGTCGTCGTCGGTCAGCGTGAGCAGCAGATGTGCCATGGCGGCATCCAGCGCCAAACCGTCCACCGGCGCACCGAGGGTCACGCGCCGGCCAGGCCGCGCCAGGGCATCCAGTGCGCTGCGAAAAGCCGCTTGCGATTGATGAACCGGGTCGGCCAACCCGACACTGAGCATGGGCTGCGTCATGCCGCACCCCGCACAAAGGTGAAGAACTCGACGGCCGACGATGCACTGGCCCGGCTCTTTACATCGCGTTGTGCGGCCTGCTGCTGCGCGAGGGGTTCAACGACTTCGCGCATCAGACGCTCGCGGTGCGTCTCATCCTGCAGCACGGCATCAAAAGCGGCGATGAGTTCAGCCTTGCGCTTGTCGCGGCCGAGGGCGTAGCCCACACCCAGCGCACCGGCACCAAAGCGCAGTGCGCAGCGCGTGACGCTTGCCTCGCCCAGATTGAAGGTATCGCCCGTGCCGCCCACACGGCCGCGCAGCATCACCATGCCGGACTCGGCCGGGCGCACCTGCTGCATCGCAGGCAGTTCAGGAAGGCAGCTGTGCGCGGCCTCCAGCTCGGCGCGACTGGCACGGGCCAGCACGGCAAGCCAACGCTTTCGGGCGGCGTGGGTCGCGCTTTCAGGGTCTGCTGTCGGGTCTGTTGTCATATGGATGTCTAAATCAGTGGATAGATTCGTCTGCATTAGCCACAGCCCGTGGGTGATGGCTTCTTGGAACATAGTTCAACCGGACAACATGTCGAAATCATGACAAGCGAACGAACAATTCACAGCACACCCGGGCGGCGCAGCGGTGTCTCGGTGTGGAAGCAGATCGCCGACACGCTGGGCAACGAGATCCGCAACCGCGCCTTCAATGCCACCGGCCGCCTGCCCAGCGAGAGCGAGCTGTCTGCCCGCTTTGGCGTGAACCGGCACACGCTGCGTCAAGCCGTGGCTGCGCTGCAGGTTGACGGCCTGGTGCGCATCGAGCCGGGCCGCGGCACCTTTGTGCAGCACGAACTGCTCGACTACGTACTCTCACGCCGGACCCGCTTCAGCGAGAACCTGCAGCGACAGGGCTTGCTGCCCAGCAAGCAGTTACTCACGGCGCGCGAGGTGCCGGCCTCAGAGCGTGTCGCGCACGAGCTTCAGATCGACCGCTCAGCCAACGTGCTGATGGTGGAGCTGCTTGACGAAGCCAACCAGCAGCCGATTGCGCTAGCCACCGCCTACTACCCGGCCGCACGCTTCTCGGGTCTGCTCGACATGCTGGGCAACCTCGGCAATGGCACTGGAACCACCGATATCCTCAGGCACTTCGGTATCGAGGACTATGTGCGCGCCGAGAACCGCATCACCACACAAATGCCGTCCGAAGAAACCGCCCGATTGCTCAAGCAGCCCACCACCCGCCCGGTGCTGTGCGTCGAGTCGCTGGACGTGGACATGACAGGCCGCCCCATCAAATACGGTGAAACCGTTTTCTGTGGTGACCGCGTACAACTGGTCGTGAACCCTGGAGTCCCCGCATGAGCACACGCTACGCCATCTACTTCGCCCCCGACAAGCCCTCGCCCTGGTGGCGACTGGGCGCACACTGGCTGGGCCGCGACGAGCACGACAACGCACCGCTGCCGCAGCCCGGTATTCCAGATATGCCTGGGATCCCCGCACCCTCGCTGGCCAGCATCACCACCCACCCGCGCCGCTACGGCTTTCACGCCACACTGAAGGCGCCCTTCCGTCTGTCTGCAGGCCACCAAGAGCAGGACCTGATGGCGCGACTGGGTCAGCTCGCACGCACCCTTGCGCCTTCACCGCTGGGCCCGATGCAGGTCACGCGGCTGGACAGCTTTGTGGCGCTGGCACCCGTAGCGCAAACCAGTGCTGTGAACGCCATCGAAGCCGCCTGTGTGACGCAGCTTGACGACCTGCGCGCACCGCTCACGCCTGCCGAACTGGCTCGCCGCAACCCCGACCAGCTCGACGCCCATGAAGCCGAACTGCTGGCACGCTACGGCTATCCGCATGTGCTGGACCGCTTCCGCCTGCACATGACACTGACCGACCCGGTGGATGCGGATACCGCCAATGCCGTCATTGCCGCACTGGCGCCCGAGGTGAACCGGCTGAACCAGACCGACCCGCTGGTACTCGACAGGCTGTGCCTGTTTGTCGAGCGTGAGCCGGGTGCCAACTTCCAGCGCCTGCTGGATGTGAGGCTGCCGTCATGACCTGCACAACCACCGATCACCCAACAGCCGGCGCCTGGGTCTTTGTCTGCGGCCCCTCCGGCTCTGGAAAGGACAGCGTGATCCGCTGGGCGCAGCAAGCCTTGCAGGATCGCGCCGACATCGTGTTTGCCCGCCGCTACATCACCCGCCCGGTGCATACCGGCTCAGACCACGACCCGGTCACCGGGCCCGACTTTGAGGCGATGGTGCAGTCCGGTGCGTTGCGGTGGCACTGGACGGCGCATGGCTTTGGCTACGGCATCCCGCAACACTATGAACGCGACATCGCCGCTGGCAAACGCGTGGTGGTGAATGGCTCGCGCGAACACGTGCTGGCGCTGGCGGGTGCACCTGGCCTGCAGGTGGTGCAGATCACCGCCGACAGCACCGCGCTGGCCCAGCGGCTGCGGGCGCGCGGGCGAGACAGCGCAGAGGCCGTGGCAAATCGGCTGCAGCGCAATGCCGACTTTCAAGGCATGGCCTGTGACCTGTTGATCACCAACGACACCGGCCTGGCACACGCCGGCCGGCAGCTGGCTGATTACCTCATCAGCGCAGCAGACTCCGAAGCGGAAGTGAAAACGGGCGTGGCCCCGGTGACAGCAAAACGTACTTTTTCGAGCAGCGATTCATAGTGGGCCCAGTCGGGCGTCACGGCGCTCGGGTCCTTGGCGCTGTCGTCCCAGCGGCGCAGCGCCACGGCATCAGCGGCAAAAGGCTGCGTGATGAACGCTTTCGCCTGCTGTGCATCGAAGGGGCCACCCTGCAGCGCCAGGCTGCGTTGCGATGCCGGCGACAACGTGGCCCAGTAGCCCTCATCGATCTGGCACAGATAACGCTTGGCATCCACATGCAGGCGAATCGGCTCCAGCACGGCGGGTGAAAACAAGGGCTTCAGCAGCGGCAGGGCCAGGTACTCATGGCGCCGGTCCTGGGTGGCAGGGCCTGCGTCCTCCCGCACCGCCATTCCGTTGGTGGCCACCAGATGCCCCAGGTCATGCAGCAGCGCAGCAGCCACCAGCGCCGGCCGGGCACCTGCGCGCTCCGCGAGGTGCGCGCACTGCAGAGCGTGCTGACACTGGTTCACGGCCTCCATGCCGTATTGCACCGCGCCGCGGGTCGCGTAGAGCGACGAAATGGCATCAATCGACAAACTCATGGTCAAAACCCCATCCTCAGACCAGTGCCTTGCGGATGCGGGCAGAGATCAGGTCGATCACGCTCACCGTGACCACAATGATGATCATCACCGCGCAGGTCTCGGCGTACTGGAAGCCGCGGATGATCTCCCACAGCACCACGCCAATGCCACCCGCGCCCACCATGCCGACCACCGAGGCAGAACGCACGTTGGATTCAAAACGGTACAGCGTGTACGAAATCCACAGCGGCAGCACCTGCGGAATCACACCGTAGAGAATTTCTTCCAGCACGTTGGCACCGGTGGCGCGAATGCCTTCCACCGGTTGCGGATCAATCGACTCCACCGCCTCGGAAAACAGCTTGGCCAGAATGCCGGTGGTGTGAATGAACAGCGCCAGCACACCAGCGAATGGCCCCAGACCCACCGCCACGATGAACAGCATGGCAAACACCATTTCATTGATGGCGCGTGCGGCGTCCATCAGCCGGCGCACCGGCTGCCGCACCCATACCGGGGCGATATTCGCTGAAGACAGCAGCCCCAGCGGCACCGCGCACACCACCGCCAACACCGTGCCCCACAGCGCAATCTGCACCGTGATGATCATTTCGTTGACGTAGGTCGGCCACTGGCTGAAGTTGGGCGGGAAAAAACTCGCCGCGTACTCGGTCATGTTGCTGGAGTCGCGCACCAGATCGAGCGGGCGAATGTCTGCGCCCTTCCATGACATCGCCAGCAAAGCGATCAGCACACCCCAGGCCATCAGGCCGAGCAGGCTGGCCTTGGGCGGCTGCGGCAGGCTGCCCGGCAGCTGGACGGAAAGCGGAACAGGGGTACTCACAGCCGACTCAGTTCTTCACCAACTCACTGAGCTTGCGGTCGATTTCAGCCACTTTGGCCTGCTTTTCGGCGGGCGGCAAGGCGGCGTCCGCTTCGAACTTGTTGCGCTCGCGGAACAGCTCCAGCTGACGGATGGGGACCAGCTGGGCATTGGTCGAGGGCTTGAAGCCAGAGAGCTTGGACAGCTTCATCAGGTTGTCTTTTTCGTTCTGGCCACCGTTGCCATAGGCGTAAAAGAAGTCCTTCAGCTTCTGCTTGGTCACTGCAGGCAGGTCCTTGTGCATGACCAGCGGGTCCAGCGGAATCAACGGGGATGTCCAGACGATGCGCAGGTCCTTGAACTTCTCCGGCATGCGCTCCTTGATCTTGTCCATGGTTTCGCTGTTGGTGACCGCCACATCCACCTGCTTGTTGGCCGCGGCCAGGGCATTGGTTTCATGGTTGGCGCTGCGCGAGACCTTGAAGGCGGTCTTGGGATCGATCTTGTTCTGTGCAAACACGTAGTAGCCGGGCACCAGAAAACCGGATGTGGAGTTGGGATCTCCGTTGCCAAACGACAGGGTTTTGGCGCTCTTCAGCACATCGTCCAGGGTTTTGAGCGGGCTGTCCTTGTGCACGACAAAGTGCGAGTAATAGCCTTGGGTGCCATCAGCGTTGACCATCTGCGCGAAGACTTCACCGTTGGCGCGGTCCACCGCCTCCATGGCCGACTTGTTGCCGTACCAGGCCAGTTGCACCTTGTTGAAGCGCATGCCTTCGATGATGCCGGCATAGTCGGGCGCAAAAAAGGCATTGACCTTGTAGCCGGTCTTTTTGGCCATGTCGTCCAGCAGGGGCTGCCAGCTTGACTTGAGGTTCTGCGTGGATTCAGTGGAAATGATGCCGAAGGTGATTTCCTTCAGGTCCTGCGCCTGGGCAGGTGTGAGGGCGACCAGCGCGGTGGTGGCAAGGCCAACCAGCAGTTTCTTGATCATGGGGAGTTCCTTGGGGTTGATGCGAACAATGGGTATGAGATGAAAGGCTCGGACGACGTATGACGGAAAGCAATCAGGCAGCCTGCGCCAGCGGCGTGGGCCAGGCCAGATGAGGAACTTGGGGCGCTGGCCGCACCTTGTCTTCCAGACTGGAGATGTGGTCGCCCAGAGAGAGGATGTCGTCGGCCTCGGCGCCATACAGGTCGCGCAGCACGGCAGGTGTGAGGCCCACCGACGGGCCGTCGTACACCACCTTGCCCTGGTGCAGCGCGACGGTGCGGGCGCAGTACTTGATGGCCACATTCACCTGGTGCAGCGACACCACCACGGTGCAGCCATCTTCGCGGTTGAGCTTGGCCAGGATGTCCATGACCTTGCGCGAGGACTCCGGGTCCAGCGAGGCAATCGGCTCATCAGCGAGAACCACCTTGGCGCCCTGCACCATCGCTCGGGCAATGGCGGCGCGCTGCTGCTGGCCGCCCGACAGCGTGGAGGCCCGCTGCGCATAGCACTCGGCAATGCCCACGCGCCGCAGCGCCTCGATGCCGCGGGCTTTTTCCTCCGGCGTGAACCAGCGCAGCAGGCTGCGCCACATCGGCACCTGATGCAGCGTACCCACCAGCACATTCACCAGCACCGGCAAGCGCCCGACCAGATTGAACTGCTGGAACACAAAGCCGATGCCCGAACGCACCGAGCGGATGTTGGAGGCGATCTTCCCGCCGCTCTGCACCGTGCGGCCGTGGATCACGATGGAACCCTGACCCGATGCGTCGCCGGCCATCAAACCGGCCATGTGGCGCAGCAGCGTCGATTTGCCGGAGCCAGAGGCGCCGATCAGCGCCACCATTTCGCCGGGGGCAATGGTCAGGTCTATCTGTTGCAGCGCGCGACGGCCGTTGCCAAAGGTCTTGTCGAGTCGGCTGATTTCGATGGCTGCGTTCGATGCGTGGGTCATGGTCTCTCCGGTGGGAAGGGTTGCCGAGAATCTAGGTTCGCAATGTGTCGATTTCATGTCAGGCCCCAAACGCCTGGCCAAGCCTGCAGCACCGCCACTTTTCGGTGCATTTCCACTGGATTCCAGCCAGCTCCAACCCGTTTCATCGGGTTTCCGCCGGTGGCAGCTCCGTGCACAATGGCCCAATGCCTTATTTGCCGCCCTTCATTGCCCCTACCCGCTACCGCGACCCGGCTGCCGCACTGGCGCAGGTGCGCACCATTTACGACCAGCAGATCGCCCACCTGCGCGACGCGATGCAGCGCTATGTGGCGGGCGAAACCCTGCCCGGCCATGTGCGGGCCTGCTACCCCTTTGTTCGCATTCACACCGACACCGTCGCCCGTGCGATTCTGGAAACGCCTGACATTGACCAGCTCAGCTACGGCTTTGTGGCCGGGCCCGGCCGCTTCGAGACCACGCTGACGCGGCCCGACCTGTACGGCAACTACTACCTGGAGCAGTTCCGGCTGCTGATGAAGAACCACGATGTGGAGCTGGAGATCGGCACCAGCACGCAGCCGATCCCGATCCATTTCTCGTTTGCCGAGAACGACCATATTGAAGGCAGCATGACCCCCGAGCGCCGCACGCTGATGCGCGACGTGTTCGACCTGCCCGATCTGGCAGCGATGGACGACGGCATCGCCAACGGCACCTACGAGCCGCGTGCGGGCGAGCCCCAGCCGCTGTCGCTCTTCACGGCGGCGCGGGTGGACTACTCGCTGCAGCGGCTGCGCCACTACACCGGCACCTCGCCGCACTGGTTCCAGAACTTTGTGCTGTTCACCAACTACCAGTTCTATATCGACGAGTTCGTACGCTTGGGCCACGAGGCCATGGCCGACCCGAACAGCGACTACATCGCCTTCATCGAGCCTGGCAATGTGGTGACGCGACGCACCGGCCTGCCCGCAGAGGCGGGCGACGACCTGGGCGTGCTGCCACCGCGCCTGCCACAAATGCCGGCCTACCACCTGCTGCGCGCGGACCGCACCGGCATCACCATGGTCAACATCGGCGTGGGGCCGGCGAACGCCAAGAACATCACCGATCACATCGCCGTGCTGCGCCCGCATGCATGGATCATGCTGGGCCACTGCGCGGGCCTGCGCAACAGCCAGCAGCTGGGCGACTACGTGCTGGCCCACGGCTATGTGCGCGAAGACCATGTGCTGGATGAAGAGCTGCCGCTGTGGGTGCCGATTCCGGCACTGGCCGAAATCCAGAAGGCGCTGGAGCAGGCGGTTCAGGACGTCACCGAAGCCACCGGAACCGATCTGAAGCGCATCATGCGCACCGGTACTGTGGCCTCAACCGACAACCGCAACTGGGAGCTGCTGCCCAACAACACGCCGCAGCGCCGCTTCAGCCAGAGCCGTGCGGTGGCGCTCGACATGGAAAGCGCGACGATTGCCGCCAACGGCTTTCGCTTTCGTGTGCCCTACGGCACCCTGCTGTGCGTGAGCGACAAGCCCCTGCACGGCGAGATCAAGTTGCCCGGCATGGCCAACCACTTCTACCGCGAGCGGGTCGACCAGCACCTGCGCATCGGCATCCGCGCCATTGAGCTGCTGCGCGCAGAGGGCCTGAGCCAGTTGCACAGCCGCAAGCTGCGCAGCTTTTCCGAAGTCGCCTTCCAGTAGATTTTTGCGCAGTGAGCCCATGCCCTCCACACTGATCCAGATCACGCCCGAAACCCACGGCGTCGAGATCGACCTGATTTACGCCAGCCCGAACAACTTCACTGGCCAGGTGATTTACGACCACGCGCTGTGCTACCTGCACCGCGAAGCCGAGGCGTGTTTGCGCAAAGCGATTGCGGCAGCGCGCCAGCTCGGCTACAGCATACGGGTGCTGGATGCCTTCCGGCCGCAAGAGGCGCAAGAAGCCCTCTGGGCGGTGGCGCCCAACCCCGACTACATTGCCGATCCGGCCAAGGGCTCCAACCACACGCGCGGTGTGGCGGTGGATTTGACGCTGATCGACCCCGACGGGCAGGCGCTGGACATGGGTACCCCAGTGGACACCATGCACCCCGCTTCACACCACTTTCATCGGGACCACCCGGCTCAGGTGCAGGTCAACCGCATGCTGCTGCTCACGGTGATGCTGGAGGCCGGCTTTGTGCACCACCCCAAGGAGTGGTGGCATTACCAGTTGCCCGATGCGCAGCGCTTTCCGCTGATTGACAGCCAGAGCGCCGAGGCGCGGGCGCTGCATGTTTCACCGCACGGATAGGCTTCTTCCAGCGATCAGGTTCCAGCCACACGCGGCTTCACGCGCGAAGCCGCCAGCTTGGCGTTGGTGCGCGCCACTTCCACATCGGCGTCAAAGGCCAGCGCCACGCCCATGCGGCGTTTGACAAAGCTCTCGGGCTTGCCGAACAGGCGAATGTCAGAGTTGGGCACGCGCAGCGCGTCAGCCACGCCGTCAAACACGATGCCCTGCGCATCGACACCACCGTAAATCACGGCACTGGCGCCGGGGCTTTTGAGTGCGGTGTTGACCGGCAGGCCGAGAATGGCGCGGGCATGCAGTTCAAATTCGTTCTGCCACTGGGTGCACATCGTCACCATGCCGGTGTCGTGCGGGCGCGGGCTGACTTCGCTGAACCAGACATCGTCACCCTTCACAAACAACTCCACGCCAAACAAGCCCTGACCACCAAGGTTGTCGGTCACCGCCTTGGCGATGTCGCGGCTCTTTTGCAGGGCAGCGGCGCGCATCGGGTGCGGTTGCCAGCTTTCCACATAGTCGCCACTCACCTGGATGTGACCGATCGGGTCGCAGAAGTGCGTCTCCACCTGGCCACCTTCGCCCAGCGCACGCACGGTGAGCTGGGTGATCTCGTAATCAAAATCAATGAAGCCCTCGACGATGATGCGGCCGTGGCTCACGCGGCCACCGGCCATGGCGTAGTCCCAAGCTTTCTTCACGTCGTCCGGCCCGGCGATCTTGCTCTGGCCCTTGCCGGAGGAGCTCATCACCGGTTTGACGATGCAGGGGTAGCCGATCTTGCTGTCAATCGCCGCCTGCAACTCGGCCAGCGAGTCGCAGAACACATAGGGGCTGGTCGGCAGGCCCAGTGTTTCGGCAGCGAGGCGGCGAATGCCTTCGCGGTCCATCGTCAGGCGCGCAGCGCGGGCCGTCGGGATCACCCGCACCACACCGGCGGCTTCCAGCTCTTCCAGCATGGGGGTGGCAATCGCCTCAATCTCGGGCACCACCAGATGCGGGCGCTCCTTTTCAATCAGGGCTTTCAGCTGCGCCGGATCGCTCATCGTGATGGTCCGCGCATGGTGCGCCACCTGCTGGCCGGGCGCGTTCTCGTAACGGTCGGTGGCGATGGTTTCCACGCCCAGCCGCTGCAAGGCAATCAACACCTCCTTGCCCAGCTCGCCGGAGCCGAGCAGCATGACTTTGGTGGCGTGGGGAGAAAGGGGGGTGCCGAGTGTGGTCATGGGGATTGGGTGGGTAAATGGGGGAGGAAACAAGAACTCAATTATCGCTGGGCGTCCGTTGCGACGGGGCAAGGCTGCCGCCCCACAAATAAGGCCTGCAAGAGTAACCCTGCAGGCCCTTGCGCGTGACGCTACCGGTCACATCCGATCAACTTAAGCGCCAGATCAACCCACCGCCTCAATGATGCGAATGTCGCGCTTGGCGCCATTGCCCAGCGCCCGCAGCGCCTCCTGATAGCCCGGGCTGTCGTGCGCGGCGGTGGCCTGTTCGACGCTGTCGAACTCGATCAATACCGCACGCTCCTTCACACCGGCTTCATACACCACCGACGGCATGCCGCGCGCCAGAAAGCGGCCGCCTGCTGCCATCAGCGACGGGCCGGCGAGCTTGGCGTATTCGGCCATGGCGGCTTGGTCGTGAATGGCGTGGTAGGTGGAAATCCAATAGGCTTTAGGCATGAGTTGTCTCTTTTCAGAATGGAAATGATGGGGTCGTGGCAATCACGACCAGCTTGTTGATTTACTTCGTGGGGCGGTACAGGGCGCAGAGCTTGTTGCCGTCCGGATCGCGCAGGTAGGCGAGGTACAGCTTGCTGTCTTCGCGCAGACCGGGCGGGTCTTCGCAGGTGGTACCGCCGTGGCTGATGCCCGTGGCGTGAAATGCGTCGACCTGCTCTTGCGACTTCGCCACAAACCCGACGGTGGTGCCGTTGCCTGCGCTGGCAGGCTCGCCATTGATGGGGGTGGTGATCGCGAACGACCCGGTGGGGCTGCGGTAGAAGTAGCGGTTTTTGTTGGCAGCACCGGGGGCGGTTCCCAGCGTGCCGAGCAGGGCGTCGTAAAACTTGCGTGACACTTCCAGATCTTTCACGCCCAACATCACATGACTGAACATTTTTGTCTCCTGAGATGCCCGGCACAACAGGCGCCAGGCCGTTGGTGATGTTACTGGAAGGCTTGGCAGCGCGTCGGCACACACCACGATGGTTGACAATCCTTTCATGAGTCCTGCGACCGCTTCCAATGCCTCCCCTATCTTCTCTGTAGAGGGCCTCAGCAAGCGCTATGGCGACGCCACTGTCGTCAACGACCTGTCGTTTCACATCGCCCCGGGTGAATGCCTGGGCGTGATCGGCCCCAACGGTGCCGGCAAGACCACCACCATCCGCATGTGCCTGGGCCTCACGGTGCCTGATGCGGGGCGTATTGCCTTTCACCCGCCCGAGGGGCAGCCCCCTGCCCTGCACATGCCGCAGGACGCGCTGGCCATCAAGGAGCGGCTGGGCATTGTGAGCCAGTTCGACAGCCTGGACCCGGACTTCAGCTGCGCTGAAAACCTGTTGGTGTTTGGCCGCTACTTTGGCCTGAAGGACGCGGTGATCCGCGAACGCATTCCGAAGCTGCTCGAATTCGCTGCGCTGACCCACAAGGCCGACGCCAAGCTGAGTGAACTTTCGGGCGGCATGAAGCGGCGCCTGAGCCTGGCCCGCGCGCTGGTGAACGACCCGCAATTGCTGCTGCTCGACGAGCCCACCACCGGCCTCGACCCGCAGGCCCGCCATCTGATGTGGGAGCGGCTGCAGCGGCTGGTGCAGCAGGGCAAGTCCATCCTGCTGACCACGCACTTCATGGACGAAGCCGAGCGCCTGTGCAACCGCCTGCTGGTGCTGGACCACGGCAAGAAGATGACCGAAGGCACGCCGCGCGACCTGATCGCGCAGAACCTGGAGCCAGACGTGGTGGAGGTGTACGGTGCAGGCGCACTGGCGCTGATGGATTCACCACTGAAGGCACTGGCCGCGCGCACCGAAGTGAGCGGCGAGACGGTGTTTTTCTACACGCAGGATTCAAAACGCCTGCTGGCCGCACTGGCCGACCACCCGCAGCTACGCACGCTGCACCGGCCCGCCAATCTGGAAGACCTGTTCCTGAAGATGACTGGCCGCCAGATCCGGGAGGACGCATGATGTCCAACACTCACAACCGGCAACGCCTGTTCGCACCGCCGCGCATCAGCCTGCGCTGGTGGCCGGTGTTCCGCCGCAACTTTCTGGTGTGGCAAAAGCTGGCCATTCCCAGCCTGGTCGGCAACATTGCCGAGCCACTGATCACGCTGGTGGCGTTTGGTTACGGCCTGGGTGCGCTGGTCGGGCAGGTGCAGCTCAATGGCACGGCGGTGCCCTACATTCTGTTTCTGGCCAGTGGTTCGATCTGCATGAGCGCGATGCAGGCCGCGTCGTTCGAGGCGCTCTACTCGGCGTTCTCGCGCATGCACGTGCAGCGCACCTGGGACGGCATCATGAACGCACCAGTGCGGCTGGACGACGTGGTGTTTGCTGAAATGCTGTGGGCCGCCTTCAAGTCGCTTTTCACCACGTTGGTGATCCTGTTGGTGATGCTGGCGCTGGGCATCAGCCACAGCCCGCTGCTGCTGGTGGCGCTGCCGCTGCTCGGGCTGGTGGGCATCACCTTTGCCAGCATCGCGCTGATCTTCAACGCGCTGGCCAAAGGCTATGACTTTTTTACCTACTACTTCACGCTGTTCCTCACGCCCACCATGTTCCTGAGCGGTGTGTTCTTCCCGCGCGACCAGTTGCCGGGCGTGATGCGCACGGTGTCCGACTGGCTGCCACTGACGGCAGCGGTGGAACTGATCCGCCCACTCTTCATGGGGCAATGGCCAACAAACTGGCTGCCGCATGCAGCGCTGCTGGTGTTTTATGCGGTGGCAGGCTTCTGGCTCGCACTGGCGCTCACGCGCAAGCGGTTCCGGAGCTAGTTTTAGGACCATCCCTTGCCCACAGGGATGGAGTGGGACGGGGTCAGGCTGGGGCCCCAGTCGCGTGGCAAAGTCGACCCACAGCCCGGGCAACACTTTTACAATTCGCGCGATATGACCGCCGCTGCCGTCACCCTGCCCGCCGACTTTCTGGCCATGATGGACCGGGGGGTGTCGGTGATTGTGAGCAGCGCGGGACTGGACCTGCGGCCCAGCGTGATGCGGGCAGTGGGCAGCCGCATCGAGGCGGGTGGCGGGCAGATCACCGTGTATGTCTCGCGCCAGCAGTCGGGGCAACTGCTGCAGGACATTGCCAGCACCGGCCGCATAGCCGTCGTGTTCTGCGAACCCAGCACCCACCGCACCGTGCAGGTCAAGGCGCGCCAGGCGCAGATTCGCTGCGCGGAGCCGTCTGATGAACCAGCGCTGGCACGCTACTTGGAGTCGATGATCCACGAGATCAGCCTGGTCGGGCACTCCAGCCGCTTCACTCGCGCCATGCTGAACCAGCAACTCGATGACGTGGTGGCCATCAGCTTTGTGCCTGCCGACGCCTTTGACCAGACCCCGGGCCCGCAGGCCGGTGCGCGCTTGCACCACAGCGCTGGAGCCAACCCATGAGCGCGCTGCTGGGCACCCCCTCCCCCCGGCTGGCCGACATTCGCCCCTGCCTCGAAGGCGCGGTTCCGGCCGTGATGGCGACCTGCGCCCCTGACGGCACGCCCAACGTGGCCTACATCTCGCAGGTGTTTTATGTCGACGAGCGGCATGTGGCGCTGTCGTTCCAGTTCTTCAACAAGACACGGCAAAACATCCTGGCCAACCCGGTGGCCAACGTGCTGGTGATGCACCCGCTGACGGCAGCGTTTTTCAGGCTGCACATCCGCTACCTGCGCACCGAGACCGAGGGCCCGGTGTTCGAGGCGATGAAGGCGCAGCTGGCCGGCATTGCCTCGCACAGCGGCATGGCTGCGGTGTTCAGACTGCTGGGCTCCGACATTTACGAGGTGCGGTCTATTGAATGCGTGGCCGGCGAGGCCCTGCCCGCGCCGCCGGCACGGGCCAGCCGCGTCACCCGGCTGCGCCGCGCCAGTGAGCAGATTGCACGCTGCACCGCGCTCGACGAGTTGCTCAACACCACCCTGAGCGCCATGACCGCGCTGCTGGAAACCCGCCATGCGATGGTGCTACTGCTCGATGCGGCGGCGCGGCGGCTCTACACCGTGGCCAGCACCGGTTATTCCGCGTCGGGTGTGGGCTCCGAAATCGCCATGGGCGACGGCGTGATCGGCATGGCCGCGCGCGAGCGGGTGCCGGTACGCATCATGCACATGACCAACGCCTACAGCTACCACCAGGCCATCCGCCACAGGCTGCAAGGCGACGGTCACGCGGAATGCGTGGCGATGGAAACCGACATTCCCTACCCCGGTCTGCAGACGCCGCACAGCCAGTTGGCAGTGCCCATGGTGTCGGCCGGGCAACTGATGGGTGTGCTGTTTGCCGAGAGCACGGAAGACCTGCACTTCGACTTTGAAGCCGAAGACCTGATGGTGGCGCTGGCCCACCATGTGGCCGCGGCGGTGGACAGCCTGCAGTCAGGCAGCGACCCGGCTGACACGACTGAGCCGGCGCCGGGCCGCAAGGACAGCGCCGCCAGTAAGGGCACGGCCCTGCAAGTGCGTTACTTCGCGGCCAGCAGCAGTGTGTTTATTGGCGACACCTACCTGATCAAGGGCGTGGCCGGCGCGATTTTCTGGAAGCTGGTCACCGACTGCCAGCAGCACGGACGCACCGAGTTCTCCAACCGCGAGCTGCGGCTGGACGCGGCCATCAGGCTGCCGGATGTGACCGACAACCTGGAGGCCCGCCTGTTGCTGCTGCAGCGGCGGCTGGCCGAGCACGGACCGGATGTGCGCATCGAGAAAACCGGGCGCGGACGCTTCAGGCTGGCGCTGACGCGCCCGCTGGTGCTGCAGGCGCTGGCCTGAGCACCGCAGACGCCTTTCAGGCCTGCACCAACCCCGGCACGGCGGGCAAGCCGAGCCCGCGGGTCAGTTTGGCCCATTCCACATCGCTCAGGTGCGGGCGCACCACATCGAGCGCTGCAGCAAAAGCCGGTGCTGGCGCATGGGCCTGCATGCCAGCCATCGTGGCCAGGCGCTCGGCGGGGTTCATGAAGGGCACCATCCAGCGCACGATGCCCATCATCTTTTCAGGCGGGATGGAGGCTACCAGTGCATCGTGAATGGCCAGCAGCTCGGCGTCGCTGTAGGCAGCCCAGAGTGCGGCGTTGTGGGTGGATTCCTCGTACAGCATGTGCTCGAAGTTCTCGGCCATGAACTGCGAGAGTGCACGGTACAGCGCCAGCGTGGCCGATGCACGCGCAGCCACGGGGGCCTTGAGCACCGCGGTTGTCTGGGCGCGCAGCTGGTCGAGGTGGCGGATGTGCTCCTCGTGTTCGCTGGCGATCTGGCTGCTGGCGCCGCGGCGGCCCATTTCGATGGCGGGGTGAACGAAATCGTTCTCGTGCTGCAGATGCGAGGCGCAGAAGTCCAGCAACTCCATCACGCGCTGGCAGGTTTGTGCGAGCTCCAGTGCGTCGTCGGTGTCAGCCCGGCCCACAGCGAGCAGGGTGTCGGCCATCAGAGCACGCAGCGCCTTGTGGATGGTGGCGTACATGTCAAAGCGCGGAGCGGCGCAGCCCTCTCCGGCGGCGACCTGGGTCACCTGGGTCATTTCCTGGGAATCGATGTTCATGGTTCTCTTCTTTCTTTGGCGGTAACCGCTGTTGGATGCTCAGCGGGGAGGGGCCCAGCCCCCTCTGCAACGGGTGAAGAGAGGTGATGTGGAACCCGACCAGAAGTCTAGAAAGAAGAGCCACCAGGGCTTGCTAAAAATTGCTTAATGCAACCCTAAAGAAACCTTAATCACGGCAGAACGGCCAGTGAATATTGCCAGGATCACCCGCAGGCGCTCACAAGTCAAAGAACACCGTCTCCGGGCCTGCAGCGCTGTCCTGCATGCGGATGTCGAAACGGTACACCGGGCCGGCACCCGTCATGGTGCGCTGGGCCACCAGCGTGGCGCGGCGCTCTGCCGGCACGCTGCCGAGCACCGGGTCGGCGCTGTTGGCGGCGGCTTCGTCGCTGAAATAGATGCGGGTGAAGGTGTGCACCAGCAGGCCGCGCATGGTGATGCAGACCTGCACATAAGGTGCCTGCCCGGGCGCGGCGGCGCCGGGCTTGACGGTTTCAAACAGGTAGTGGTTGTCGGGCAGCGTGCCGGTGCCGCAGCGGCCGAAACCGGTTAAGCCTTTGGCCTTGGCGTCAGCCACCGAATTCACCGGGTGGCCATGGGCATCAACTTGGCTGATTTCGACAATCGCATCGAGCACGGGCTTGCCCGCGCCGTCAAGCACCTGGCCGGTGATGCGGACGTGCTCGCCGTCGGCATGCGGCTCGGCCAGCACCGGGGTGAACAGGCTTTTGAGGTCGTAGCCGTACTGGGTGGGCGTGAGACCGTAGGCGAAGAAGGGGCCGACGGTCTGCGAGGGGGTTTGTTTGAGTGGGCTCATGGGGTGCTCCTGACTGTTCGCCGACTTATTCAAACCGGGTGGCCTTGGGGCCACGCAGCACGATGTCAAACACATAACCGAGCGCGTAGTCGGGCTGGGTCACGTCGAGGCTGAACTTCGACACCATCAGATCACGCACATGCTCGGGCACGCCCATGTACATCGGGTCGTAGGGCAGCAGCGGATCGCCGGGGAAGTACATCTGCGTGATCAGGCGGCTGGCGAAGTACTCGCCAAACAGCGAAAAGTGAATATGGTTGGGTCGCCAGGCGTTGGGGTGGTTGCCCCAAGGGTAGGCGCCGGGCTTGATGCTCTTGAACAGGTAGCGGCCCTGGTCGTCCGTCATGCAGCGGCCTGCGCCGAGGAAGTTCGGGTCCAGCGGCGCATCGTGCTGGTCGGCCTTGTGCACATAGCGGCCGGCCGCATTGGCCTGCCACACCTCGACCAGCGTGTTGCGCACGGGGCGGCCGTCTTCGTCGCTCACACGGCCGGTGACGATGATGCGCTCGCCGAGCGGTGCACCGTTTTTCACGGCGTTTTGGGTCAGATCGTTGTCGAGCGGGCCGAGTTGATCGGAGCCATAGACCGGTGCGTTCAGCTGCGACAGCGCCTGCTTGATGGGCACCAGCGTCTGCTTGGGACCGCGCAAGGCAGTGGACTTGTAGCCGCTGTAAATATGCTCGGGATGGCAAGCCCAGTCGCGCGGGGCGAGGTAGCTGTCGTGCAGGTCGGGTTTCATCGGTGGCTCCGCTGGGATGAGGTGGATGCAGCACTTTATCCACATCGATTGGTTATGTATATTGAGTTTTTATCGATTTATCCATAACCAAAACGATAATCGAGCGATGATTGGCGAGCACATCAAGTTCCGGCACCTGCAGTGCTTTCTGGCCGTCGCCCAGCACGGCAGCCTGCAGAAAGCCGCCGACGTGCTGGCCATCACCCAGCCGGCGGTGTCGAAAACACTGAAGGAGCTGGAAGGCCTGCTGGCGGTACGCCTGTTCGAGCGCGGGCGCAAGGGTGCGGTGCTGACGCACAGCGGCGAGGCCTTCATGCGGCACGCGGGCGCCAGTGTGGGCGCGCTGCGCGAAGCAGTGGCCAGCGTGGCACAGACCCAGGGCCGCACGGTCATCACGGTCGGTGTGCTGCCCACTGTGGCGCCGTGGCTGGTGCCACAGTTGCTGATGGCACAGGACGCCCAGGCGCGGGACGGCGTGCGCCCGGCCAGCCTGCGCATCGTGACCGGCTCCAACCCCGATCTGCTCACACGGCTGCGCCAGCGCGAGCTGGACCTGGTGATCGGCCGCTTTGCCGAGCCGGCGCAGATGCTGGGCTTGAGCTTTGAGCATTTGTATGCTGACCCGCTGCTGCTGGCGGTGCGCCCGGGTCATCCGCTGGTGGCCGCGCCGGTAGCCGACCTGCTGGCGCAACTGGGCCACTTCCCGGTGATTCTGCCCACCGCAGGCACCGCGATCCGCCATGCGGCCGATGGCTTCTTTCTGAGCCGGGGCCTGCCTGCGCCGCAGCGGACGGTTGAAACGCTGTCGGTGTCCATCGCGCGGGGTTACGCGCTGCAGAGCGATGCGGTGTGGGTGTCGCCCTGGGGCGCGGCGAGGCCGGACATCGAGAGCGGAGGGCTGTGCGCCCTGCCGGTCAACATGGCCGGTACCGAGGAACAGGTGGGCCTGACCTTGCAGGCCGACCGGGTGCCCACCGCGGCCGAAGCGGCCTTGATGGCGCTGATCCGCCAGGTGGCCGCCCTGCGCTGAAGCGCGCTCAGGCCTCTGCGGTTTGTTCCGCGGTTTGCGGTGTGTTCGGGACGGAGAAACGATTCGTCAATTCCACTAGACCCAGCTGGTCGAGCACCTCATGCAGCCGCTGCTGCGCCGCGCGGGTTTTGGCGGTGTTGATCTGCGCGGGACGGCTGGCAAGGATCAACTCGTTCTTCATCGAATGCTCCCAGCCCACCAGCTCGGTCACCGTGACCTGGTAGCCGTGGGCTTCAAGCTGCAGGCAGCGCAGCACATTGGTGATCTGGCTGCCGAACTCGCGGGTGTGCAGCGGGTGGCGCCACAGCTCGGCCAACGGTGTTTTGGCGAGTGACAGCGCCCGGGTTTTCTTCAGCACACTGGCCACCTCGGCCTGGCAGCAGGGCACCAGCACCATATGGCGCGCGCGCTTGGCCAAACCAAACGCGATGGCGTCGTCGGTTGCGGTGTCGCAGGCATGCAGCGCGGTGACGATGTCCACCACGGGCGGCAGCACTTCCGACGTGGTGGCCTCCTGCACCGTGAGGTTAAGGAAAGACATGTGCGCAAAGCCCAGCCGCTCGGCCAGTGCGCGCGATTTCTCCACCAGCTCGGCGCGGGTTTCGATGCCGTAGATATGACCGATAGGGCCTGCCCTTTTCACGCCCGCTTCACCAGCTTGGGCGTGGTTAGCCACATTGAAAAATAGGTCGTACAAAATGAAACCGAGGTAAGACTTTCCAGCCCCGTGGTCGGCGAGGGCCGGCACATGGTCCGGCATACGGTCCAGCAGGTGGCCGCCGCCCGCACCGGCCACGAACACCTCGTTCAGCAAGGGCTCGATGAAGTGATACAGGTGATACACCTGCTTGAGCTTGCGCCGCGTATCCTGATTCAGGCGTCCGTCGCGGGTCAGGATATGCAGCTCCTTGAGCAGCTCGATCGACTGGCCGAGGCGGATTTCCTCGATCACCTGCTCGGGTGGGTCGGCAGGCCTGGCACCGGGCTTGCCGCTGGCCGCTTTGCTTTTGGGGTACTGTTTCATGGCCCTCGCAGTTTAGGGCCTTGGCGTTCGTTTGAAACTCCCTCAAGCAATTATATTGCACACAATTTAATTGTTCGCTATAATTTAACCATGCCATCCAAAACCCCATCGCCCGACAAGACCTCCGCCATGCTGAGGCTGGACAACCAGCTCTGCTTTGCGCTGTATTCAACCTCGCTGGCCATGACCAAGCTGTACAAGCCGCTGCTTGAAAACCTCGGGCTCACTTACCCGCAGTACCTGGTCATGCTGGTGCTGTGGGAGCGCGATGACCTGACCGTTTCCGCGCTGGGTGAGAAGCTCTATCTTGATTCTGGCACGCTGACCCCACTGCTCAAGCGGCTGGAAGTGGCCGGACTGATCTCGCGCCTGCGCGCCGCCGAAGATGAGCGTCGTGTGCACATCACCCTCACTGCGGCTGGCCGCAAGCTCAAGGCCAAGGCAGCCGAAGTGCCGGGCTGCATCATGAGCGCTGCGCAGTGTTCCGTTCCCGAACTCATCAGCCTCACGCAGCAGGTGCAGGCCCTGCGCCAGCGGCTGGTGGCTTGACGCTCACAGCCAAACACACCGATTTCATCGACCCATCCCAACCACCTCTGACCGGGGTATTTTTCAAAGGAAACACCATGACCAAGCTCGAAAAAGTGCTTTACACCGCCCACGCCCATACCACCGGCGGCCGCGATGGCAAATCCAAGACCGACGACGGCCGGCTGGAAGTCAACCTGAGCTCACCCGGCACCGCCGGCACCGGAACCAACCCCGAGCAGCTGTTTGCCGCCGGCTACTCGGCCTGCTTCATCGGCGCGATGAAGGCCGTCGGCGGCATGAAGAAAATCGCCGTGCCTGACGATGTGTCGGTCGACGCCAGCGTGGACCTGGGCAAGATCCCCAACGCCTACGGCATCGCCGTGCGCCTTGACGTGACCCTGCCGGGCATGGACCGCGCCGCCGCACAAGACCTGATCGACGCCGCACACCAGGTGTGCCCCTACTCCAACGCCACGCGCGGCAACATCGACGTGACCATCACGCTGAAGTAATTGCCGGCCACGCGGCCACCACAGCCCGCCTGCACCTTGCCTGTTCGCATTGTGCCAGCGGGCTTTTTCATGGCCGCGCGCGCAGCAGGGGCGCAACTTGAAGCGGCGCACGCACTGCAACGACAATCAGCCATGACCGAAATCAACCAGGCCGCCCCTGACCGCCCGACTGTCCATGCCTACGAGGCCCTGACCCCGGTGGTGGTGCTGGACGCGCTGGCCAGCGTGGGCCTGTTTGGCGATGGCCGCATGACGGCGCTGTCCAGTTACGAAAACCGGGTCTACCAGGCGCATCTGGAAAGTCCGGTGGGCGAGGCCGATCTTGCTGGCGATGTGGTGGTGGTGAAGTTTTACCGCCCCAACCGCTGGACCGACGCACAGATCACCGAGGAGCACGCCTTCGCCGCCGAACTGATGGCGGCCGAGATTCCGGTGGTGGGCCCGCTCACGCTGAACGGCTCCGCGATTCACCACTTTGGCGGCTTCACCTTCAGCGTATCGCCCAGCCGCGGCGGGCGTCGGCCCGAGCTGGACAACATGGAGGTGCTGGAATGGATCGGCCGCTTCCTCGCCCGCATCCACACCGTGGGCTGCGCCAAGTCCTTCACGCATCGCCCGGCGCTCAATCTGCAGACTTTCGGCCTGGCCTCGGGCGAGCTGTTGCTCAGCGGTGGCTACCTGCCGCTGGACATGGAGTCGCGCTGGCGCAAGGCCTTTGAGGAAGCCACGCAGGTGGCGCAAGCCGTGTTTGAAAGTGCAGGCGACATTTCCACGCTGCGCCTGCACGGCGACTGCCACCCTGGCAATATTCTGTGGACGCCTGAGGGCCTGCCGCTGGCCGGCCCGCACTTTGTGGACCTGGACGACGCCCGCAGCGGCCCGGCGGTGCAGGACCTGTGGATGCTGGTATCGGGTGACCGTGCCCAGTGCACACGCCAGCTGGGTGCGCTGGTCGATGGCTACGAAGAGTTTCGCGAATTCGACCGGCGCGAGCTGGCCTTGATCGAACCGCTGCGTACGCTGCGCTTGGTGCATTACAGCGCCTGGCTGGCGCAGCGCTGGCACGACCCGATTTTCCCGATCAACTTTCCGTGGTTCGGCTCCAGCGACTACTGGAAGGGCCAGGTCGACATGCTGGAAGAGCAGACCGAGGCCATGCAGGACGCTCCGCTGATCGTGTGAGTTTTACCACCCAATCGCAACCAATCGCTTGCTGCGATGGCCATTGCGATGCGGCACCTGCGACAACTACGTACACCCGGGCTAGGGATAGCGATGACGGCAGGGTGCTGCGAAAAAAGATACGCTAAGCGTACTTATCTTTTGGTGGTTGTCGGCAAGTGATAGAGCGTCATCAGGCGCCTTTGTATCTGGACGAAAGCCATCACCCACAACACCAGCCGGCACGCCTGATGCACGGCGGGATAGAGACACATCTGGAGACACACATGTACCGTCGCTCATGGCTTTCATTGCTTGCCGTCAGCCTGCTGGCCGGCGCCACCACACTTGCTGCAGCGCAGGGTGCCTGGCCCACCAAACCCATCACCATGATTGTTCCGTTCCCGCCCGGCGGCCTGGCCGACCTGGTGGCGCGCCCGGTGGCTGAAGCCATGTCGCGCGATCTGGGGCAGCCGGTGGTGATCGAAAACAAGGCCGGCGCCGGTGGCGGCATTGGCATGGCGGCCGCGGCCAAGTCCAAACCCGACGGCTACACCATCCTGATGGCCCTGTCGTCGCTGACGGTGATTCCCGAAGCCGATGTGCTGCTCGGCCGGCCTGCGATGTTCACGCTGCCCGACCTGCGGCCGATTGCCCGCTTCACGGCCGACCCCACCGTGCTGGCCGTGCGTGCCGATTCGCCGTGGAAAACCGTGCAGCAATTTGTGGAAGACGCCAAAAAGCGCCCCGGTGCCATCAACTACGGCTCATCGGGCAACTACGGCACCATGCATGTGCCGATGGAAATCCTGGCGCAGAACGCTGGCATCAAGCTCACACACATTCCATTCACTGGCGCGGGGCCGGCTGTGGTGGCGCTGCTCGGCGGACAGATTGACGCCGTGTCGTCTGGCCCGGCCACCGTGCTGCAGCAGGTCAAGGCTGGGAAGCTCCGGGTGCTGGCGCACTGGGGCACCGCACCGCTCGGCGCCCTGCCCGACGTGGGCAGCCTGAAAGACGCCGGCTTCAACGCCGAGTATGCGCAATGGTCCGGCCTCTTCATTCCCCAGGGCACACCCGAGCCGGTGGCCCAGCGCCTGCGCGCCGCCGCCAAATTTGCCGCACAGGATGCCAAGGTCAAGGACGTGATCCTCGGCGCCGGCAGCCCGGTGCTGTATCAGGACAGCCCTGACTTCGACAAGTACGTGCAGGCCGATGCCAAGCGCATGGCCGAGGTCGTCAAGCGCATCGGCAAGGTCGAGTAAATCGTCGAATAAGCGGCCACCCACTTCCCCCCACACACTTTCCCGGAGACACCCATGCCCCATCGTTTGATCCGCTCTTTGACCACCCTGCCCGCCATGCTCAGCCTGGCACTGGGCCTGACGTTTATTACCGCCAAGCCCGCCATGGCGCAGGCCTATCCCAACAAGTCGGTGCGCATCATCGTGCCGTTTGCCGCCGGTGGCCCCGCCGACGTGTATGCGCGCTTCATCGCCCAGCGTTTGCAGGATTCACTCGGTCAGTCCTTCGTGGTGGACAACCGCCCCGGTGCGGGCTCGGTGATCGGCACCGACGCCGCCGCCAAGTCACCGGCTGACGGCTACACCCTGCTGCTGATGTCGAACGCCCACACGGTGAACGAGACCCTGATTCCGAACAAGCCCTTCCAGCTGATGCGCGACTTCGTGGCCATTGCACCGATCAACTATTCCGATCTGGTGCTGGTGGCCAATCCGGCGGTGGCGTCTTCCACCCTCAAGGCCCTGATTGACGACGCCAAGGCGCGGCCGGGCAAGCTCAACTACGCCTCGTCCGGCCCCGGCACCCCGTACCACATGGCCGGTGAGTTGTTCAAAAGCATGGCTGGCATTTACCTGGTGCACATTCCGTACAGGGGCAGCACCGGCGCCCGCACCGACGTGATCGGCGGTCAGGTGGATGTGATGTTTGACGCGGTGACCACCATGGCCGAGCAGGTGAAGGCTGGCAAGGTCAAGGCGCTGGCCACCACCGGCCGGCAGCGCTCTGAAGTGCTGCCGAACGTGCCCACTGCCAACGAAGCCGGCCTGCCCGGCTACGAGGCTACCATCTGGCTGGGCCTGATGGCGCCCACCGGCACGCCCAAAGCTGTGGTGGACAAACTCAACGACGCCGTCTCGAAGATTGCCAGCCAGCCGGAGGTGAAGCAGGCCTGGGGCAGGCAGGGTGCAGTGCCGATGGTGATGACGCCGGAAGCGTTTGACAAATACGCCCGCGAAGACATCAACAAATGGGCCCGCGTGATCAAGAGCGCCAACATCAAGGTGGATTGATCTACCCTGCAGACTCACCTCTTTTCAGTTCAAGAAAACACGTCATGACCATGATTCACCTGCTCAGCGGCGGCGCCGCACAGGGCCTTGTCACCCAGCTGGAAGAACGCTTCCAGACCGACCAGAAGATCGGCATCAATGCCTGCTTCGGGGCGGTCGGCATGATGAAGGACAACCTGCTCGCGGGCGCCGCCTGCGACGTGCTGATCCTCACCGAAGCACTGGTGGCCCAACTCACCGCCAGCGGTGAACTGCGCGCCGGAACGGCCAAGGCGCTGGGCCAGGTCAAGACCGGCGTGGCGGTGAAAAGTGGTGAGGCCATGCCCGCTGTGGACAGCCCCGAGGCATTGAGAGCAGCCTTCCGCGCGGCACGCGGCATCTACTTTCCAGACCCAGTGAAGGCCACCGCTGGCATCCATGTGATGGGCATGCTCAAGCAGCTCGGGCTGGACGTGGAACTGGCCGACCGCCTGCGCGTGTACCCCAACGGCGCCACCGCGATGCGGGCGATGGCCGAATCCAGCGAGACAGGGCTAATCGGCAGCACGCAGATCACCGAGATCATCTACACCGCCGGCGTGGACCTGGTGGCGCCGCTGCCCAAGGCGTTTGAGCTGGCCACCACTTACACGGCCGCCGTCTGCACCCACGCGCAGAAACCCGAGGCCGCACAGGCACTGATTGACCTGCTCACCAGCGCAGACGCGGCCGGGATTCGGCGCGACTGCGGGTTTGAGTAAGCAGGTTCAGACCTGCAACGCGTTCACGCGTCGCAGGACCTAGACAAGCAACGCGTTCACGCGTCGCACATAGGCCGCCGGGTCTTCCGGCATGCCTCCTTCGGCCAGTAGGGCTTGGTCGAACAGGATGTGGGCCAGGTCGTCGAACTGCGCGCCTTCCGCACCAGCTTCAAGTTTTTTGACCAGCGGATGCTGGGCGTTGACTTCCAGGATCGGCTTGACCTCAGGCACCGGCTGGCCGGCCTGCTTGAGCATACGGGCGAGCTGGGTGGACATGTCGCCGTCCTGCACCACCAGACACGCGGGTGAATCGACCAGACGGGTCGAAGCGCGCACGTCCTTGGCCTTGTCTTTCAGCGCTTCTTTCAGCTTGTCGAGCACCGGCTTGAACTGGGTCTGCGCTTCTTCGGCGGCTTTCTTTTCTTCCTCGTCCTGCAGCTTGCCGAGATCGACCGCGCCTTTGGCGACCGACTGCAGCGGGGTGCCGTCGAACTCGTGGAGGTAGTTGAGCGCCCACTCGTCCACACGGTCGGCCATCAGCAGCACTTCAATGCCCTTCTTGCGGAAGATCTCCAGCTGCGGGCTGTTCTTCGCAGCGGCCAGCGTGTCCGCGGTGATGTAGTAAATCGCCTCCTGGCCTTCCTTCATGCGGGCCTTGTAGTCGGCAAAACCGACGCTCACGGTGTCGGTGGTCGAGCTGGCAAAGCGCAGCAGCTTGGCGAGGCGGTCGCGGTTGGCGAAGTCTTCACCCAGGCCTTCTTTCAGCACAGCGCCAAACTCGGCGTAGAAGGTCTTGAACTTCTCGACGTCGTTGGTGGCCAGGTCTTCAATCATCGACAGCACGCGCTTGGTGCAGCCTTCGCGGATGGCTTTGACGGCGCGGCTTTCCTGCAGCAATTCGCGCGACACATTCAGCGGCAGATCGGCAGAATCCACCACGCCCTTGACGAAGCGCAGGTAGGTGGGCATCAGCGCCTGGGCGTCGTCCATGATGAAGACGCGCTTGACGTACAGCTTCACGCCGGCCGCTTTGTCGCGGTTGAACAGGTCCATTGGCGCCTTCGACGGGATGAACAGCAGCTGCGTGTATTCGGTCGAGCCTTCGACCCGGTTGTGGGTGGTGGCCAGCGGCTCATTGCTGTCGTAGCTGAGCTGCTTGTAGAACTCGTCGTACTGCTCCTGCGTGATGTCTTTCTTGGCGCGCGTCCACAGCGCTGCCGCCTGGTTCACGGTTTCCCATTCGCCCGTCGTCACCATCTGGCCGGGCTGGTCATTCTCGCCTTCTTTCCACTCTTCCTTCTGCATCAGGATGGGCAGGGAGATGTGGTCAGAGTACTTGCTGATGATGCCCTTGAGCTTCCAGTTGTTCAAGTAGTCAAGCGAGTCCTCCTTCATGTGCAGGATGATGCTGGTGCCGCGCTCGGCACGCTCGATCTCGCTGACCTCGAACTCGCCGGTGCCGTCGCTGACCCAGCGCACGCCCTGGTCGGCGGTGGCGCCGGCCCGGCGGCTTTCCACCGTGATCTTGTCGGCCACGATGAAGCCGGAATAAAAGCCCACACCGAACTGGCCGATCAGCTGCGCATCGTTCTTCTGGTCGCCGGAAAGCTTGGCCATGAAGTCGCGCGTGCCGCTCTTGGCGATGGTGCCCAGGTTGTCGATGGCTTCCTGCTGCGACAGGCCGATGCCGTTGTCGGTGATGGTCAGCGTTTTGGCGGTCTTGTCGAAGCTCACCCGCACCTTGAGTTCGGGGTCGCTCTCATACAGGGCGGCGTTGTTGAGCGCTTCAAAGCGCAGCTTGTCGCAGGCGTCAGACGCGTTGGAGATCAGCTCGCGCAGGAAGATTTCCGGGTTGGAGTACAGCGAATGGGTGACCAGCTTGAGCAGCTGGGCGACTTCCGCCTGGAAGGCGAGCGTTTTGGACGGTTGGGCTGTTTTGGACATGGTCTCTGTTGACATGGCTTTTGGTGAGGAGGTCGGTTTGAAAAAACGCTCCGCCAATGAGGCGGCGCCCTGCACCCCAACAACTGGAGGCAGCGCCGGTTTTTTTCAAGCGCCGGGAACAGCCGGGATTCTACAAACCGGCTCGGCGGGGCCGGAGCCAGCGCAGCAGCTGCGCCGTGACGTCCGGGTGGTGCAGCAGCGCCATGTGGCCCATGCCGCTCGCCAGCCACTGCCGCTCGGACGCAAAGGTCAGACTGCGCGCCGGGTTGCTGTGCTGGCCCAGCGCGCTGGGCACCGGTACCAGGCCGTCGCCCCACAGCTGACCGGTCAGCTCGCCCGGCTGGGCGGTGGTGCTGGCCGCCACCGCAAAGCAGGCCACGCCATCCGGCAGCGGTACGAGGGGCGCCGCACTGTCCTCACCCCCGTCCGACACCCGGCCATGCCGCAAATCGGTGATGCCCTGGCTGCGCAACTGCGCGAGGCGGGCAAACGGCCGCGTCAGCGGGTTGCCGTCCAGCAGGGCATCGACCCAGCTGCCCAGCCGCTCCAGCGGTGCGCCGTGGTGCGGGGTGCCAAGAAACACCATAGTTTTCAGGTGCTGGCGCCAGGTGGGCACCGGTCCGGCGTCGGCGACAGCCACCGCGCTGCGCGCCACCAACCCGCCCATGCTGTGGGCCAGCACAGTGATTTCCTCGACCGGTACCGGCCAGGCCTGAGCCAGTTGATCCAGCAACTCACACAGTTGCCGGCCATTGGCCACCACTGGCAAGCCAGTGTTGTAATGCAGATAGATCGGCGTGCAGCCCAGTGCCTCGGCCAGAGCCGGTGCGTGGCCGGGCATGCCGGCAGCGCCGTCGGTGGATGGGGGCGCCCATTGCAAGTCGTTCATGCACAGGCCATGCATCAGCACCAGTAGCTTGCCGGTGGCCTGGGGCAGTTGCTCGGCCAGGGCTGCCTTGTTCAAAGTCAAAGCGGCGCCGTCAGCCCGCGCGGTGCGCCAGCGCATGGTGATGGCCAGCGGGTTGGCCGTCTCCACCAGCCGGTCACCGAGCACACCGTTTAGCGCCGAGAGCATGGCCTCACGCTGGGGAGACGACGCTCTGTCGCGCTGGGCAGGGGCGAGCCCGCCAAGCACCGCATTTGCCGTGCCGCCCGCCAGCCGCGTCACACCGCGCACACTGCCATAGACCAGCCCGGTGATGCCGCTGCGCCGCACGCCGGTGGCGCCCTCGGCACGGTCCACCCAGCGCGCGCCCAGCGGGCCGAAGGCAGTGGCGACCGCCTTGTAGACATTGCCCTGAACCGTTTCAGCCAGCCCCGCCACGCCCAGCGTGGCCTGCGTGGTCAGCTGTGCCAGCCCCTGCAGGTCGGAGAGGTGCAGCTCGCGGACCCACGAGGGTCGGCGCGGCTTCGTGCGAGATGCAGCAGGATCGGTACCCGGACGTTCGGTCATGGGCCGATTGTGGCCTCACCCGCCGGAATTCATTGAAACATCTGCATCACCTCACCGGGCTGGGGCTGGGCCAGCGCATCGGCGCCCGGCTGAGCGTTCTTCAACGCAGCGCTAGAACCGCTCGTGCGGCGCGAGGTAACGCCACTGCCCCACCGGCAGGTGGCCCAGGTTCACGCCGCCAATGCGCACGCGCTTGAGGCCCGTCACAAACAGGCCGACCTGCTCGCACATGCGGCGGATCTGGCGCTTCTTGCCTTCTTTCAAGACAAAGCGCAGCTGCTCAGGGTTCTGCCACTCGACGCGGGCCGGGCGCAGTGCCTGCCCGTCGAGGCTGAGGCCATGGCGCAGCAGCGCCAGCTTTTCAGGCGGGAACAGCGCCTGCACATTCACCGACTCGGCGCCGTAGCTCACGCGCACCAGGTATTCCTTTTCCACCTCGGAGTCTTCGCCGATCAGCTGGCGCGCGACGCGGCCGTCCTGCGTCAGCACCAGCAGGCCGATGGAGTCGATGTCCAGCCGGCCCGCCGGCGCCAGCCCGCGCAGTTGCTCGTGGCCCCAGCGCATGCGGCTGTTGCATTCGCGCCAGCGGTTCTGCGGCTGCACCAGCGCCACCGCCGGTTCGTGGCCGTCTTCGGCTTGGCCACTGACATAGCCGACCGGCTTGTTGATAAGGATAGTGACCTGCTGGCGCTGCTGCTGCTCGGCCTGCCGGTCGATCTCGATGCGCGCATCGGCAGCCACCGGCTGGCCCATCACCGCCGGTGCGCCATTCACGCGCACCCAGCCCCGGGCAATCCAGTCGTCGGCTTCCCGGCGCGAGCACAGCCCCAGCTCGGCCATGCGCTTGTTCAGTCGCACGGTGGCACCCGACGCGGAGGGGGCTGCCGCTTTGACCACGCGCACGGCGCCGCTGGCCGGGCTGCGCGGGGGTTGGGTCGGACGGAGGGGGTCGGTCATGAAAGGAAAAGAGGTGAGGTGGGCAGCAGAATCGTCGATGGATTGTCCCCGAAGCCGCCGCACGAAGGGCGGGGAATGCTCAGGCCCGGTCTGCCGGCATCACGCTGGAGCGCAGCGCCGCCAGATCCAGCACCCGCAGGCCGCCGTATTCGACCCGGATGGCGCCCTGCGCTTCAAGGCTGGCCAGCGACTCATTGACGCGCTGGCGCGACAGTCCCACCAGATAGGCCAGCTCCTGCTGGGTGATGCGCAGCACCTCGCCCACACCGGGGTAAAGCACCGGGTTGAACAGCGCGGCCAGGCTGCGTGCCACGCGCAGGTCGGGGTTGTTGATGCGGTCAATCTCGCGGGCGGCGATGAACTGGCCCAGCCGCTCATTAAGCTGGTTCATCACGAAGCGGTTGAAACCGATGGAGTGGTCCAGCAGCCAGTGGAAGCTGGCCACCGGCAAACCGGCCACCACGCTTTTGCGCAGGGCCTGGATGTTGTAGCGGTAGGGCTCTCGCTTGAGCACGGTGCCCTCGCCGAACCAGCCGCCGGGCGGCACGCCGGTGAAGGTCATCGTCAGGCCCTGGGCGTTGTCTGCACTCATCTTGAGCAGGCCCTCGATCACGCCGAACCAGTAGGTCACGGGTTTGCCGACGCGCGCGACGTAATCCGCAGGCGCAGCATCACCCACCTGCAGCTCGGCCACCGCATAGGCCCGCTCCTCGGGGCGCAGCAGCCGCAACCACGGGATGCCCTGCAGCTCGTCTGGCGTGGGTGCCCTGCGGCGCTGGTGAAGGGAGAGGTCGTTGGACATGCGGACGAAAAACCCCAAAAGAGAACACGGCGAAACCAAAGCACAAGCCGGCAGGATTCGGCTGACTGGGGCTGACACACCCGGGCACACCCCAGTAGGACTTACCCCGAAATTGTCGTCGCAATGACAAGGCAGCGTCAAACGCGGTCCTAGTATCCGGGTCATACGAGCTGCCGTCAGCCCATCAAGGCGGCACCCATTGGAGACAAGGAACCGGAATGCAGAGCGCATCAACCAGCACGGTCAAGACGACGTTTCCCCGCTTGCTGCTCAAGCACGCCGCCGAGCGCCCGGGCGCGGCCGCCATGCGGGAAAAGGAATACGGCATCTGGCAGTCCCACAGCTGGGGCGGCATGGCTGCCCTTGTGGAACACATCGCCTGCGGGCTCCACCAGGCCGGGCTGCGCCGCGGCGAGCACATGGCGGTGATCGGCGCCAACCGCCCGCGCCTTTACGCCACCATGCTGGCTGCGCAATCACTGGGCGCCATTCCGGTGCCGCTCTACCAGGACGCGGTGGGCGCCGAATGTGTTTTCCCCATCGACAACGCCGACATCCGCTTCGCGATGGTCGAAGACCAGGAGCAGGTCGACAAACTGCTGGAAATCCGCGACCGCTGCCCCAGCCTCGCCTTCATTTATTACGACGATCCGCGTGGCCTGCGCAACTACCAGGAGGCCGGCCTGTCGGCGCTGGACCAGCTGATCGCTGCCGGTCAGGACTTTGCCAAGGCACAGCCCGGCTTTTTCAAGACGGAAGTGGAAAAAGCGCAGCCCGATGACGTAGCGGCGATGTTCTTCACCTCGGGCACCACCGGCAACCCCAAGGGCGTTGTGCACACCCACAACACGCTGCTGGACCGCGCACGCGCCGGCGCGGCCTTTGACCGGCTAACGTCGGCCGAGGAAGTGCTGGCCTACCTGCCCCCCGCGTGGATTGGCCAGAACATCTTCAGCTACGCCCAGTGGCTGGCCTGCGGCTATGTCGTCAACTGCCCCGAAAACGCCAGCACGGTGACGATTGACCTCAAAGAGGTTGGCCCGACCTACTACTTTGCCCCGCCACGGGTGTTTGAAGGCCTGCTGACCACGGTGATGATCCGCATGGAGGATGCCAGCCGCATCAAGCGCGGCATGTTCCACTACTTCATGGACCTGGCCCGGCGCGTGGGGCCCGACCTGATGGACGGCAAACCGGTGGCAGCGCCCCAGCGCCTGATGTACGCGCTGGGCAACCTGCTGGTTTATGGCCCGCTGCGCAACAACCTCGGCATGAGCCGCGTGCGGGTGGCCTACACCGCCGGTGAGGCCATCGGCCCGGACTTGTTTACCTTCTACCGCTCCATTGGCATCAACATCAAGCAGCTGTACGGCTCCACCGAAACGGCCGTGTTCGTCTGCCTGCAGCCGGACAACCAGGCGCGCGCCGACACCGTGGGCATTCCCATCGATGGCGTGGAAATCAAGGTGGCTGACAACGGCGAGATCCTCGTTCGCTCCGCCGGCTTACTCAAGGAGTACTATAAGAACCCGGCCGCCACTGCCGAGGTGCTGACGGCCGATGGCTGGTACCACACCAGCGACGCCGGTTTCATCGACGCCCAGGGGCACCTGAAGATCATCGACCGTGTGAAAGACGTGGGTCGCCTCAAGGGTGGCGCCAACGACGGCGCGATGTTTGCGCCCAAGTATGTCGAGAACAAGCTCAAGTTCTTCCCGCACATCAAGGAAGTGGTGGCCTACGGCGACGGCCGCGATAAGGTCTGCGTGATGCTCAATATCGACTTCGACGCGGTGGGCAACTGGGCCGAGCGCCGCAACCTGCCCTACGCCGGCTACACCGATCTGGCACAGAAGCCCGAGGTGTACCAGCTCATCCGCGAATGCGTGGAGAAGGTCAACGCCGACCTGAGCGTGGACGCGCTGCTGGCCGGCTCGCAGATCAGCCGCTTCCTGGTGCTGCACAAGGAACTGGACGCCGACGATGGCGAGCTGACCCGCACCAACAAGGTCCGGCGCGGCTTCATCGGCGAGAAATACCAGCCACTTGTGGATGCGCTGTACAGCGGCAAGACCGAGCAGTACATCGAAACCACGGTGAAGTTCGAAGACGGCCGCACCGGCAGCGTCAGCGCCACGCTGCGGGTGTCTGATGCGACCACCTATGCCCCCGTGAAGGCTGCCGCATGAGTCAGAAAAAAATCGGCGACGTCATTCTGGACGTCAACAACATCAGCCTGCGCTTTGGCGGCGTGAAAGCGCTGTCGGACATCTCGTTCAATGTCCGCGAGCATGAGATCCGCGCCATCATCGGCCCCAACGGTGCCGGCAAGAGCTCCATGCTCAACTGCATCAACGGCGTATACACGCCGCAGGAAGGCAGCATCACCTTCCGCGGGCAGAAATTCAGCCACATGAATTCGCGGCAGGTGGCAGAGATGGGCGTGGCCCGCACCTTCCAGAACCTGGCGCTGTTCAAGGGCATGAGCGTGATTGACAACATCATGACGGGCCGTAACCTGCGCATCAAGAGCAACATCTTCCTGCAGGCGCTGCGCATCGGCCCGGCGCAGCGCGAGGAAGAACAGCACCGCGAGTTTGTCGAACACATCATCGACTTCCTTGAAATCCAGGCCTACCGCAAGACCCCCGTGGGCCAGTTGCCCTACGGCCTGCAAAAGCGTGTGGACCTGGGCCGTGCCCTGGCCATGGAGCCGCAGGTGCTCCTGCTCGACGAGCCGATGGCTGGCATGAACGTCGAGGAAAAGCAGGACATGTGCCGCTTCGTGCTCGACATCAACGACGAGTTCGGAACCACCGTGGTGCTGATCGAGCACGACATGGGCGTGGTGATGGACATCTCCGACCGCGTGGTGGTGCTCGACTACGGCCGCAAGATCGGCGACGGCACCCCGGAAGAAGTCCGCAACAACCCGGACGTGATCAAAGCCTATCTCGGCGTCGAACACTAATGAAAGCCTTGGCACACCCCTGTTGCGGACTCGCTGCGCGTAGCCGCCTCTCCCCTTGCAGGGGACGCCGCCAGCAGCCCGGCAAAGCCGATTCTGCGGCGGCCGCTGGAAACTGGAGTATCTGATCTATGGGATTTTTTTTAGAGACACTGCTGGGCGGCCTGATGGCGGGCATGCTGTATTCGCTGGTGGCGCTCGGCTTCGTGCTGATCTTCAAGGCCTCGGGCGTCTTCAATTTTGCGCAGGGCGCGATGGTGTTGTTTGCCGCACTGGCCATGGCGCGGTTCGCCGAGTGGCTGCCGAAATGGCTGGGCACCGACAGCCTGATTTTGGCCAACGTACTGGCCTTTGTTCTGGCGGGTGTGGTGATGTTCATCCTGGCCTGGCTGGTGGAGCGGCTGGTGCTGCGCCACCTGGTCAACCAGGAGGGCGCCACGCTGCTGATGGCCACGCTGGGTATTGCCTACTTCATCGACGGCCTGGGTCAAACCATCTTCGGCAGCGACATCTACAAGATTGATGTCGGCATGCCGAAGGAGCCGGTGATCGCGTTCGAGAACGTGTTCCAGGGCGGCATCCTGATCAACAAGGAAGACCTGATTGCCGCCGCCATTGCCGCCACGCTGGTGGCACTGCTCAGCCTGTTCTTCCAGAAGACCTCGACCGGCCGTGCGCTGCGCGCGGTGGCCGACGACCACCAGGCCGCGCAATCGATTGGCATTCCACTCAACCGCATCTGGGTCATCGTCTGGTGTGTGGCCGGCATTGTGGCGCTGGTGGCTGGCGTGATCTGGGGCAGCAAGCTGGGCGTGCAGTTCTCGCTGGCCACAGTGGCACTGCGGGCGCTGCCGGTGGTGATTCTCGGTGGCCTGACCTCAGTGCCCGGCGCCATCATCGGCGGGCTGATCATCGGCGTCGGCGAAAAGCTGTCCGAGGTGTATCTGGGACCCTACGTCGGTGGCGGTATCGAGATCTGGTTTGCCTATGTGCTGGCGCTGGTGTTCCTGCTGTTCCGGCCGCAAGGACTCTTCGGCGAAAAGATCATCGATCGCGTATGAAATACGCGAAGAATCAACTGGTTGATTCTCTGCCCGCAAGGGCAGTGATGATCTTTCAGCGAAGACTAACTTTGCAAAGCAAAGTTAAGCGCAGCGTGTCGTAGCTAAAAGATTGATCGAGTCTAAAAATGTTCTACAGAGAAAACGGCCAGTTCAAGACCTCCTACCGCGCAGACCAGCAGATCTTCCCGATCCTGCAGGACCGCATTGCCATCGGCCTGCTGCTGGCGTTCGCGTTTCTGGTCGTGCCCATGCTCGCCTCCGAGTACATGCTGCGCGCCATCCTGGTGCCCTTCCTGATTCTCGCCATGGCGGCATTGGGCGTGAATGTGCTGGTGGGCTACTGCGGACAAATCTCGCTGGGCTCCGGCGCCTTCATGGCAGTGGGCGCCTATGCGGCCTACAACTGCATCGTGCGCGTCGACGGCATGCCGCTCATCATCGCGCTGCTGCTGGGAGGGTTCTTTGCTACGGTGGTCGGTGTGCTGTTCGGCATTCCCAGCCTGCGGGTGCGCGGCCTCTATCTGGCGATTGCCACGCTGGCCGCTCAGTTTTTCTGCGACTGGGCCTTCCTGCGCATCAAGTGGTTCACCAATTACACCGCCTCCGGTTCGGTGTCGGTGTCCAGCCTCAATGTGCTGGGCTGGTCGATTGACTCACCGCTCGACAAATACCTGTTCTGCCTCGGCTTTCTCGCAGTGTTCGGGCTGCTGGCCAAGAACCTGGTACGCAGCGCAATCGGCCGCGAGTGGATGGCCATCCGCGACATGGATGTGGCCGCTGCGGTGATCGGCATCCGGCCGATGTACGCCAAGCTCAGCGCGTTCGCAGTCAGCTCCTTCATCATCGGTGTGGCCGGTGGCCTGTGGGGCTTTGTACACCTGGGCTCGTGGGAGCCGGCGGCCTTCTCGGTGGACCGCTCCTTCCAGCTGCTCTTCATGGTCATCATCGGCGGCATGGGCTCCATCATGGGCAGCTTCTTCGGTGCGGCCTTCATCGTGGTGCTGCCCATCATCCTGAACCAGCTGCTGCCAGCCCTGGGCTCTCTGGTCGGCATTGAAATTTCAACCGCCGGTATCTCGCACACCGAGTTCATGGTGTTCGGCGCACTGATTGTCTGGTTCCTGATCGTCGAGCCGCACGGGCTGGCACGGCTGTGGTCCATCGGCAAGCAGAAGCTGCGGCTGTGGCCCTTCCCGCATTAACCCCACTGGCGTCATTGCTCGCAAGTCCCGATGGTTTTTCAATGTGTTTTTTCGTTCACTGACAGTGCTTCCATTTTCAACAAGGAGACAGGTATGAAGTTTCGCAATCTCGTTCTGGCAGCCGCCATGGTGGCTGCTGGCGCCTCGTCAATGGTGACGACTGGCGCATTTGCCCAAGCCAAGGAGCAATTCTTTCCGGTGCTGGTGTACCGCACCGGCGCTTACGCACCCAATGGCGTGCCGTTCGCCAACGGCTATGTCGACTACCTCAAGCTGGTCAATGCACGCGGCGGCATCAACGGCGTGAAGGTGTCCTTCGAGGAATGCGAGACCGGTTATGCCACCGACCGCGGCGTGGAATGCTATGAGCGCCTGAAGGGCAAAAACGGCGGCGCCACCGTGTTCCAGCCCCTGTCCACCGGCATCACCTTCGCGCTGACCGAAAAGGCCCCCGGCGACAAGATTCCGCTGATCACCGCTGGCTACGGCCGCAGCGAGTCGGCTGACGGCGGCGTTTTCAAATGGAACTTCCCGATCTCCGGCACCTACTGGGTCGCCGCTGACACGCTGATCCAGCACATCGCCAAGAAGGAAGGCGGCCTCGACAAGCTCAGGGGCAAGAAGATCACGCTGATCTATCACGACAGCCCGTTCGGCAAGGAGCCCATCCCCCTGCTCGAAGAGCGTGCCAAGATGCACGGCTTCCAGCTGAGCCTGCTGCCTGTGACCCACCCCGGTGTGGAGCAGAAGGCCACCTGGCTGCAGATCCGCCAGAACCGCCCTGACTACGTGCTGAACTGGGGCTGGGGCGTGATGAACTCCACCGCCTTGAAGGAAGCCCAGGCCACCGGCTACCCGCGCGAGAAGATGTACGGCGTGTGGTGGGCTGGTGCCGAACCAGACGTCAAGGACGTGGGCGCGGGCGCCAAGGGCTACAACGCCATCATGATGCAGCACGGCGCCGAGCCCAATTCCGCAGTCGTCAAGGAAATGCTGGAGAAGGTGCACGCCAAGGGCCAGGGCACCGGGCCGAAGGAAGAAGTCGGCCAGGTGCTATACATGCGCGGCCTGCAGGCAGCCATGCTCGCGGTGGAAGGCGTGCGCGCTGCGCAGGAACGCTTCGGCAAGGGCAAAGTCGTGACGGCCGAGCAGGCACGCTGGGGCTACGAGAACCTGAACCTGACGCAGGCCAAGCTGGATGCGCTGGGCTTCAAGGGCGTGATGCGCCCGATCTCCACCAGCTGCCAGGACCACATGGGCGCCTCGTGGGCCCGCGTGCACACCTGGGACGGCACCAAGTTCCAGTGGACCTCGGACTGGCTGCAGGGTGATGAGCAGATCATCAAGCCGATGGTCAAGGCCGCTGCCGACAAGTACGCTGCCGAGAAGAAGCTGACGCGCCGTACGCCGGCTGATTGCCAGAGCTGATTGCACACCCCCGTGGTCTCGCGCACTTCGTGTCGCTCACCCTCCCCCCTTGCAGGGGGCGGCGCCTGCTGGTGAAGACACTTGGTTAGCGAAGACCGGGGGTACTCCCGTGGTTTCGCGCACTTGGTGACGCTGAAGCCACGGGCGTGATTTGCCAACCGCGGCTCTCACGAGCCGCCAATCGACAGGCTTGCAGGCAGGCCTGTCGATTGGTACAGAAAACGAAGCTATGAACTCAAACGACATCGTTCTCAACGTCAACGGCATCGAGGTCATCTACAACCACGTCATCCTGGTGCTCAAGGGCGTGTCGCTGCAGGTGCCGCAAGGCCGCATCGTCGCACTGCTGGGCGGCAACGGCGCCGGCAAGACCACCACGCTGCGGGCTGTTTCCAACCTGCTCAAGGGGGAACGTGGCGAGGTGACCAAGGGCTCCATCGAGCTGCGCGGCGAGCGCATCGAGAACCTCTCGCCCGCCGACCTGGTGCAGCGCGGCGTGGTGCAGGTGATGGAAGGCCGTCACTGTTTTGCCCACCTGACCATCGAGGAAAACCTGATGACCGGCTCCTACACCCGCAAGGACAAGGGCGAGATCGCGGCCAATCTGGAGAAGGTCTACAACTACTTCCCGCGCCTGAAGACGCGGCGCACCTCGCAGGCGGCCTACACCTCGGGCGGTGAGCAGCAGATGTGTGCGATTGGCCGCGCGCTGATGGCCAACCCCTCGATGGTGCTGCTCGACGAGCCCTCGATGGGCCTGGCGCCGCAGATCGTTGAAGAGGTGTTCACCATCGTGAAAGACCTCAATGAGCGCGAAAAAGTCACCTTCCTGCTGGCCGAGCAGAACACCAACATGGCGCTGAAGTTTGCCGACTATGGCTACATCATGGAGAGCGGCCGTGTGGTGATGGACGGCGCTGCCAGCGACCTGGCCAACAACGAGGACGTGAAAGAGTTCTATCTGGGCGTGGGCGGTGGCGAGCGCAAGAGCTTCAAGGATGTGAAGAGCTACAAGAGGCGCAAGCGGTGGCTTGCTTGAATATGGCCCCCACGCTTGTCACTTCGTGTACTGCGCTGCCCCCCGAGGGGGCTGTGCTTGCTTGGGGCGGCCCGGCGCTGCGCACCGTGGCCCCCACGCTTGTAGCTTCGCTTGCCGCGTTACTCCCCCCGAGGGGGCCGTCCGCCTGCGGCCCGGCAGAGCCGGTTCCGCGGCTCCGCTGGGCTTTGAACTTCGCATTTTCCCGTTCGCCCTGAGGTATCGAAGGGTCCTCCCTTTTTGTAACCCTACTTTTCAACACCTTCGGAATTTCACATGAGCGATTTCTTCGACGCGCTTGAAACCCGCGATCCGGCGCAGCGCGAAGCGGCGTTGATGGCGGCACTGCCGCGGCAGGTGGCCCATGCGCAAAAGACCACCACCGCGCTGGCAGAAATTCTGGCTGGCGTGGATGCGGCTGGCGTGACCTCGCGCGAGGCGCTGGCGCGCTTGCCGGTGACGCGCAAGCACGACCTGTTTGACCGCCAGAAGGCCAGCCGGCCTGCGGATTCCTTCGGTGGCTTCTCGGCACTGGTGCGTGGCCCCGGCATGCCCCGGCTGTTTTCCTCGCCTGGCCCGGTCTATGAACCCGAGGGCACGGCAAAGGATTACTGGCGCGCAGGACGTGCGGCGTTTGCTGCAGGCTTTCGCGCCGGTGAGCTGGTGCACAACGCGTTCAGCTACCACATGACACCCGGTGCCTTCATCATGGAATCCGGTGCGCACGCCGTCGGCTGCACCGTGTTCCCCGCCGGTGTGGGCCAGACCGAGCAGCAACTGCAGGCGATCGCCGAGCTCAGGCCCGACGCCTACATGGGCACCCCGAGTTTTCTGCGTATCCTGGTCGAGAAAGCGCAGGAAACCGGCAGCGACATCTCCAGCCTGCGCAAGGGGCTGACCGGCGGCGAAGCCTTGCCACCCAGCCTGCGCGACTGGTTCGCGGAGCGGGGCCTGGCCGTCTACCAAAGCTATGCCACCGCAGACCTGGGCCTGATCGCCTACGAGACCCCGGCCCGCGAAGGCCTGGTGCTGGACGAAGGCGTGATGGTTGAAATCGTGCGGCCCGGTACCGGCGACCCGGTGCCCGAGGGCGAGGTCGGCGAGATGGTGGTCACCACACTCAACCCAGACTACCCGCTGATCCGCTTTGGTACCGGCGATCTGTCGGCCGTGTTGCCGGGGCACTGCCCCACAGGTCGCACCAACACCCGCATCAAGGGCTGGATGGGGCGCGCCGACCAGACGACCAAAATCCGCGGCATGTTTGTGCACCCCAGCCAGGTGGCTGACATTGCACGGCGCTTTCCGGAAGTGCTCAAGGCGCGCCTGGTCGTCACCGGCGAGATGGCCAGTGACAGCATGACGCTGAAGGTCGAGGCCGAGTCGCATCCCCACGGGCTGGAGTCGCGCATCGGCGAAGCCATTCGCGACATCACCAAGCTGCGCGGCGATGTGGAACTGCTGGCGCCGGGCAGTCTGCCCAACGACGGCAAGGTGATTGAAGACGCGCGCAGTTACAAGTAAGACAAGCGCCATGTTGCGCACTGTCTGAGCGTTCCGGAAGGGCTCAAGGAAGGCTCAACAAGGGCTCGGTAAAGGCTCAGTAAAGGGCCGGCGGGATTGTCCCTACATGGGATAGCACTTACGTAGTTCCCGCGATGCGCGGGGCGTAAGCGAGCCGTAAACTGCGCCCATATTCACACATTCAAGGAGACTTCGATGAAGCGTCTTTTAGTTCTTGCAGCAGCCGCAACGGCGATGTTCGCCAACGCCCAAGCCCAAACCTTCCCGGGCTCCCGCGCCGTCACCTTCGTGGTGCCGTTTGCAGCAGGCGGCCCGACCGATCGCGTGGCACGCGACCTGGCTGAAGCCATGCGCAAGTCCATGGGTGGCGGTGCCAACTTCGTGGTGGAAAACGTCAACGGCGCTGGCGGCACCATCGGCGCCACCAAGGTCGCCAAGGCCGCTCCGGACGGCCACACCCTGCTGCTGTTCCACATCGGCATGGCCGCCACGCCAGCGCTGTACCGCAAGCTGCAGTACAAGCCGCTTGAAGACTTCGAGTTCCTCGGCATGATCAACGAAGTGCCGATGACGCTGATTGGCAAGCCCCAGCTGCCCGCCAACAACTACCGTGACTTCGAGAACTACATCCGCGCCAACGCCGGCAAGCTGAACATTGCCCACGCCGGTCTGGGATCAGCCTCACACCTGTGCGGCCTGATGTGGCAGTCGGCCGTGAAGGCCAGCGAAGCCATGACGACGATTCCGTTCGGCGGCACCGCACCGGCCATGAATGCACTGGTCGGCGGTCAGGTCGACCTGATGTGCGACCAGACCACCAACACGGTCGGCCAGATCGAGGCCGGTCGCGTGAAGGCCTTTGCCGTCACCACCGCCAAGCCACTGAGCGGCAACAAGCTGCTCAAGGACTACCCGACGCTGCAGGAAATGGGCCTGAAAGGCTTTGACCTCACCATCTGGCACGGTCTCTACGCACCGAAGGGCACGCCCCCTGCCGTGCTGACCCAGCTCAACAACGCGCTGAAGGTCGCCCTGAAGGACCCTGACTTCATCAAGAAGCAGGAAGGCCTGGGCGCCGTCGTGGTGAACGACAAGCGTGTCGAGCCTGCCGCTCACAAGGCCTTCGTGGCCGCAGAGATCGCCAAGATCAAGCCCGTGGTGGAAGCCGCAGGCAAGTTCGCGGACTGATACGCAGCAACACAGCAGGGCAGGCCGGGCCTGCTTCTGAATCCAAAGCCGCCCGGGGCAACCCTGGCGGCTTTTTTCATGGGCCTTCGCATGCGCTTCTGTCAGGTGTAACCCTCTTGAAGCCGCATGCCGCGAACGATATCGTTAGCCCGCAACACACCACAATGATGGAGACACACGTGATGAACCCTTCTCACCAAAAGAATCGCCGGCACCTCGTGGCCGGTTGCGTGCTGGCCGCGCTGACGGTTGGCGCATGGCCCGCACTGGCGCAAAGCCCCTGGCCCAACAAGCCGGTCAAGATCGTCGTGCCTTTCGCGCCCGGCGGTACCACCGACATCCTGGCCCGCGCGATGGCGCCCGAGCTGTCCAAGGCCTTCGGTCAGCAGTTTGTGGTCGAGAACCGCGCGGGTGCAGGTGGCAACATCGGTGCCGATGTGGTGGCCAAGTCGGCACCAGATGGCTACACGCTGCTGATGGGCACTGTCGGCACGCACGGCATCAACAAGAGCCTGTACACCAAGCTTGCCTACGACGCGCAGAAAGACTTCGCACCCATCACACTGGTGGCCGGTGTGCCCAATGTGATGGTGGTCAATGCCGAGAAAGCCAAAGCAGCGGGTATCAACAGCGTGCAGGACTTCATCCGCGTGGCCAAGTCCAAGCCCGGGCAGTTCAACATGGCGTCCAGCGGCAACGGCACCTCCATCCACCTGGCGGGCGAGCTGTTCAAGACCATGAGCGGCACCTACATGACGCACTTTCCGTACAGCGGCTCCGGCCCGGCCTTGCTGGCCCTGGTCAGTGGCGACATGGATGTGATGTTCGACAACCTGCCCTCGTCAATGCAGCTCATCAAGTCGGGCAAGCTCAAGGCACTGGCCGTGACCAGCGCCGAGCGTTCAGGCGCCGTGCCCGATATTCCTACAGTCGAGCAGGCCGGTGGCCCGACGCTCAAAGGCTTTGAAGCCAGCTCGTGGTTTGGCTTGCTCGCACCTGCGGGCACACCGGCCGACATCGTAAGCCGCATCCAGCAGGAAGTCAGCAAATCACTGAGCACGCCAGCCATCAAGGAAAAGCTGCTGGCCCAGGGCGCCATTCCGGGTGGCAATACGCCGCAGCAGTTCACGGCCTTCATCGATGCCGAACACAAGAAGTGGGCGCAGGTGGTCAAGGCCTCCGGCGCCAAGGTGGATTGAGGGCGCAACGCCAGCACCTTCAGTCACCTGAGAAATAAATAGGCCCGCAGTCGCGGGCCTTTTTCATGGGCGGCGTGCAAAGGCCGCATCCTCATGCGGCCGATCAAACGCCCCACACCACCTCATGCCCGGCGGCATGGCAGCGGCGCAGCATGCCGATGAGAGGCATGGCGCGCTGGTGAAGGCTCACGCTGTCGCCGGGCACATCCTCGCCTTCCTCGCCCTTTTCCTTGTCGCGGGCGTGCTCCAGGGCAATCGCCTGCTCCAGCGCCTCGATGGCGGCGGGCATCTGTTCAGGCAGGATGATGCCCTTGGGCCCGGGGTCCTTGCCGATGATTTCCAGCACGCGCCGGCCGTTGGCCTCCAGCATGATCACGTCGCCGGTGTCCTTCGATCTGAATTTGTAAAGCATGCATACCTCCTGAAGACGCCATGTCCGCTTTCATTATGGACACCTGCAGGCCACATGTCTGTAGGCCAAGCCTGCCCCGCCACGGCCAGTTGATCAAGGTCACGCAAAATAGCGGACATGTTCAATATCGCCACCGTTCAAAAACCGGCCGCCCAGGGCCTCCGGCAGGATGGCATCAGCCTGCTGATGCCCGCCGAGCTGACCGCCACCCTGCAGCTGCCCAGCCCCGGCTGGGCCGATGGATGGGCCCCCATCGCCCGCTCGTGGGACCGCCTGCCTCCAGATGCGCACCTGAAAGACGGCGGGCACTACCGCCGTCGCCGGCACGCCTGCTATGTGCAAACCCAAGCCACCGGTGCGCTGGCGCCCACACCGCACCGCGCCCACTGGCAGCCCACCGACTACAACGCCCTGCACGGCGGCTTTGAGCGCTGGTTTGACCCGGTCGAACCCGCCGTGGCGCAGGCCCCCGAATGGACCACCCTGCTGGCCGGCTTTGGCCGGCTGTTTGCCGAGGTCACGCCGGTGCCGCACTGGTACATCGAGGCGCACCAGTTCCGCATCGACACTGCGGGCGGCGTGGGTCGCCCCACCCCTGAAGGCGCGCACCGCGATGGCGTGAACTTCGTGGTGGTGATGATGGTGGCCCGCCACGGTGTAAAGGGCGGCGAGACCCGGGTCTTTGATGCACATGGCCCGCACGGCGTGCGCTTTGTGATGCAGCAGCCGCTGACTGCCCTGCTACTGGACGATGCGCGCGTGATCCACGAAACAACGCCCATCCTGCCGGCCGATGAGCAAACGAGCGATGGCTTCCGGGACACGTTGGTGCTTACTTACCGGGCGGGTGGTTTTCAGGCGAAGTGAATGGAGCCCCCACGGTCGTTCGCTTCGCGTAACTCCCTGCCCCCTCAGGGGGCCGTCCGCCTGCGGTCTGGTGAAGCCAGGTCCCGCGGCTCCGCTGGGTTGAAGACCTTGCGGCCTCTATCTCAGGCTGATTGAATTCCGTTCGTCCTTAGCCTGTCGAAGGGCACCGGGCGCATGACTCGGAAAACCCGCTTGACGATTTTAGTTTAGACCTCAACAATTAAGGTCAAACCAATTTCGGGAAGCGGCATCCATGCACATCCTTTGCCTCGGCGGCGGCCCTGCCGGCTTGTACTTCGCGCTGCTGATGAAGCTGCAGAACCCGGCCCACCAGATCACCGTGGTGGAACGCAACCGCCCGTTTGACACCTTCGGCTGGGGCGTGGTGCTGTCTGACCAGACGCTGGGCAACCTGCGGGCGGCCGACCCGGTCAGCGCGCAGCTGATCGGTGACGCCTTCAACCACTGGGACGACATCGAGGTGTTCTTCAAGGGCCGCAGCGTGCGCTCGGGTGGCCATGGCTTTTGCGGCATTGGCCGCAAGCGGTTGCTCAACATCCTGCAGGACCGCTGCATGGCGCTGGGCGTCGATCTGGTGTTTGAAACCGATGTGCAGGACGACCAGGCCATCGCCGCCCGCTATGCGGCTGATCTGGTGGTGGCCAGCGACGGCCTCAACAGCCGCATCCGCAACCGCTACGCCGACACCTTTAAGCCTGACGTCGAACTGCGCGCCTGCCGCTTTGTCTGGCTGGGCACACGCAAGACCTTCGACGCCTTCACCTTCGCCTTCGAGCGCACCGAACACGGCTGGTTTGCCGCCCATGCGTACAAGTTCGATGCCGACACCTCGACATTTATTGTCGAAACGCCCGAAGCGGTATGGAAAGCCCATGGCCTCGACCAGATGAGCCAGGAAGATGGCATCGCCTTCTGCGAGCGGCTGTTTGCCAAGTACCTCGATGGCAACCCCTTGATGAACAACGCCACCCATGTGCGCGGCTCGGCGATCTGGATCCGCTTTCCGCGTGTGGTGTGCGAGCGCTGGGTGCACCGAGAAGACATCGGCAACAAGCAAGTGCCCATCGTGCTCATGGGCGACGCCGCACACACCGCGCACTTCTCGATTGGCAGCGGCACCAAGCTCGCGCTGGAAGACGCAATCGAGCTCACCAACTGCTTTGCGCAGCACCGCAGCACCGACGCAGCGCTGCAGGCCTATGAAGCGCTGCGGTCGGTCGAGGTGCTGAAGATCCAGAACGCCGCCCGCAACTCCACCGAGTGGTTCGAGAATGTGGATCGCTACAGCGGGCTGGAGGCTGAGCAGTTTTTCTATTCGCTGCTAACCCGCTCACAGCGCATCAGCCACGAGAATCTGCGTGTACGCGATGCCAAATGGCTGCAAGGCTACGAGCAGTGGCTGGCCGGCGGCAAGCCGGTGCTTCCAATGCTCACACCGCTGAAGGCGCGCGAGCTGCTGCTCAAGAACCGCATTGTCGTCTCGCCCATGGCCACCTACAGCGCTGTCGATGGTTTGGTGCAGGACTTCCATCTGGTGCACCTGGGCGCACGCGCACTGGGCGGTGCAGGCCTGGTGTTTGTCGAGATGACAGCCCCCTGCGCCGAAGGCCGCATCACCCCGGGCTGCCCCGGTTTGTGGAACGCGGTGCAGATGCAGGGCTTCAAACGCATCGTTGATTTCGTCCATGCCTCGGGCCAGGGCGCGAAGATCGGCCTGCAACTCGGTCACAGCGGCCCCAAGGGCTCGACACAAGTGGGCTGGGAAGCCGCCGACGAGCCTTTGCCCACAGGCAACTGGCCGCTGCTCGCAGCAAGCGCCGTGGCCTACGGCCCCAACAACCAGACACCGCAGGCGATGACGCGCGCCGACATGGACCGCGTGAAGGCCGAATTCGTGCAGTCCACCCGTTACGCGGCGGAAGCCGGCTTTGACTGGCTGGAACTGCACTGCGCGCACGGCTATTTGCTGTCGAGCTTCATCACGCCGCTGACCAACCAGCGCACCGACGAGTATGGCGGCAGCCTCGACAACCGTTGTCGCTACCCGCTGGAGGTGTTCGCCGCCATGCGTGCGGTGTGGCCCGCCCATCTGCCGATGAGCGTGCGCATCTCCGCACACGACTGGGCACCGGGTGGCAACACCGCCGATGACGCCATCCACATCGCGCGCCTGTTCAAGGCCGCCGGTTGCGATTTCATCGACGTGTCTTCGGGCCAGACCACGCGCGCCGCCAAGCCGGTGTACGGCCGCATGTACCAGACGCCGTTTGCCGACCGCATCCGCAACGAGGTGGGCATCCGGACGATTGCCGTCGGCGCGATTTCAGAGGCCGACCATATCAACAGCATCATCGCGGCCGGGCGTGCCGACCTCTGCGCCATTGCCCGTCCGCACTTGGCCGACCCGGCCTGGACGCTGCATGAAGCCGCGAAGCTGCAAAGCCGGCAAGTCGACTGGCCACTACCTTACCTGAGCGGCCGTGACCAGCTGTACCGCGAGCTGCAGAAACAGACGGCATCCACCGGACCCGCCCTGAAATAAGAACAGCCCACAGAACGGAATGGAGACACCCATGGACCTGGAAGCCCGAGGCCACAGCGAACACCCGGAGGCGCTCCGCCTGTGGCTGCGCCTGCTGACCTGCACCCAACTGGTCGAGAAACAGGTGCGCACCCAGCTGCGCGAGCAGTTCGACACCACCCTGCCCCGCTTTGACCTGATGGCGCAGCTCGAACGCAGCCCCGAAGGTCTGAAGATGAACGAGCTGTCGCGCCGCATGATGGTCACCGGCGGCAATGTCACCGGCATCACCGATCAGCTGGTCAATGAGGGGCTGGTGGAGCGTGTCGAGGTCACGGGTGACCGGCGCGCCTACCGCGTCAGGCTCACCGCCCGCGGACGCAAGCAGTTCGACGAGATGGCGCGCCAGCACGAGGCCTGGATCGTCGCCGCGTTCGAAGGCCTCTCCGCACGCGAAGTCGAATCGCTGCACCGCCTGCTGGGCAAGGTCAAGCAGCACCACACCGATCAACTCAGCGCCAGCAAACTGGAAGCCGCATGAAGCACTACATCACACACCACAACCCGATGCGCGCCCAGTTCGATGCGATGGCCAGTCATCAGGCGAAGCACTTTGCCTACGCGGTGGAAGGCGGCGTCGCCACGCTCACGCTGAACCGGCCCGAGCGCAAAAACCCACTCACCTTTGACTCGTATGCCGAGCTGCGCGACCTGTTCCATGCGCTGAACCGCGCCACCGACATCAAGGCGGTGGTGATCACCGGGGCCGGTGGCAATTTCTGCTCAGGCGGCGATGTGCACGAGATCATCGGGCCACTCACCAAAATGACCATGCCCGAACTGCTGGAGTTCACCCGCATGACGGGCGACCTGATCAAGGCGATGCGTCTGTGCCCGCAGCCCGTCATCGCCGCCATTGACGGCATCTGCGCCGGCGCCGGCGCGATGATGGCGCTGGCTGCCGACATGCGCCTGGGCACGCCGCAGGCCAAGACCGCCTTCCTCTTCACGCGTGTCGGGCTGGCCGGCGCTGACATGGGGGCCTGTGCGCTGCTGCCGCGTCTGATCGGCCAGGGCCGCGCATCCGAACTGCTGTTCACCGGTCGCGCCATGACGGCGCAAGAAGGCTTGAACTGGGGCTTCTTCAATGCCCTGTACGAGCCGCAGGACGTGCTGGCGCAAGCACAGAAGCTCGCACACGAACTGGCCAGCGGCCCCACCTTTGCCCATGCAATGACCAAGACCATGCTGCACCAAGAGTGGGCCATGACGCTGGACCAGGCCATCGAGGCCGAAGCGCAGGCTCAGGCGATCTGCATGCAGACGCAGGACTTCACCCGCGCTTATGAAGCGTTTGCAGCGAAGCAGAAGCCGGTGTTTGCGGGGGACTGAGCCATGACGCCCACCACCGAGCATCTTGCGCTCCCCTTCTTCGACGATGTGCACCGGGCACTGGCGGCGCGCCTGTCACCCTGGGTGGCGCAGCAACAGCTGGACGAAAGCGACGACCGGCGCGCCTGTCGTGAATGGGTAAAGCTGCTGGGCGCGCAGGGCTGGCTGCGCTACTGCGTGCCAGCCGGGAACAACGGCGCCTTGGGTGGTGCACTGCCCGCACTCGACTCGCGCGCGCTGGTGATCCTGCGCGAGGCGTTGGCCTTTCAATCGCCGCTGGCCGATTTCTCCTTTGCCATGCAGGGGCTGGGCAGTGGTGCCATCACGCTGGCGGGCACGGCAACGCAACAGGCGGCTTACCTTCCAAAAGTGGCTGCAGGCGACAGGATTGCCGCCTTTGCACTGAGCGAGCCCGAGGCCGGATCGGATGTGGCCGCGATGGCCACCACCGCGGTGCAAACAGCCAGCGGCTGGACGCTGAACGGTACCAAGACCTGGATCAGCAACGGCGGCATTGCCGACTTCTATGTGGTGTTTGCCAAGACCGATGCGAGCGCCGGCGCACGCGGCATCACCGCCTTCATCGTCGATGCAGACACACCGGGTCTCGACAGCAGCGAACACATCGCGGTGATGGCGCCGCACCCGCTGGCCACGCTGCGTTTCAACGACTGCCAGTTGCCGGCCTCGGCGCAACTGGGTGAGGCGAATGGCGGTTTCAAGCTGGCGATGCAGACACTGGATATTTTTCGCGCTTCGGTCGCGGGCGCAGCACTGGGCATGGCGCGCCGTGCGCTGGCAGAAGCCATTGCCCATGCGCAGCAGCGCAAGATGTTCGGCCACACGCTGGCGGATTTCCAGTTGACGCAAGCCAAGCTCGGTGAGATGGCGGCGCTGATCGACGCGGCCGCGCTGCTGACCTACCGCGCGGCGTGGCTGCGCGACAGCAGCGAAATCCAGCCCGACGCATCGGGCGCCGCGGCCCGCCAGCAGCGCACCGTGGCCGCCGCCATGGCCAAGATGACGGCCACCGAGAACGCGCAAAAGGTGATCGACATGGCGCTGCAGATGCACGGCGGCATGGGCGTGAAGGTGGGAACGAAGGTAGAGAGCCTGTACCGCGACATCCGCTCGCTGCGCATTTACGAAGGCGCCACTGAAGTGCAGCAACTCATCATCGGAAAGGCGGTGTTGCAATCATGAGCGCCACCGTGCCCTCTGCACAGACCGACCGCTTTGTGCATAACCGCCTGCCGCCGCGCGAGCAGTGGCCAGCACTCATCTACAACCGGCCCGAACTGCAGATTCCCGATCAGGCCAATCTGGTGCAAACGCTTTTTGACAAGGCTTTCGCCAACGGCCACGCCGACCGGCCCTTTCTGCGCTCGGACCGCATCACCCTGAGTTACCGCGACGCACTGGAGCGGGTGAACCGCATCTCGCAGGTGCTGGTGGAGGACTTCGCGTTGGTACCTGGCAACCGGGTGCTGCTGCGCGGCGGCAACTCCATCGGCATGGCGCTGGCCTGGCTGGGCGTGGTGCAGGCCGGGCTGGTGGCGGTGGCGACCATGCCGCTGCTGCGCGCCAAGGAACTGGGCGAGATCATCAACAAGGCCCAACCGGCGCTGGCTTTGTGCGATGCCACCCTGCTGGACGAATTGCAGACGGCCAGGGCTCAAGGCGACATCCTGCAGACCATCGTGCCCTTCAATCTGATGAGCGAGCCGGGCTCGCTGGCGGTGTTGTCGTCGCAGAAAGACGGACGCTACACACCCTGCCCGGTGGCGGCAGACGATGTGGCGATGATGGCCTTCACCTCCGGCACCACCGGCCAACCCAAGGCGGCCGTGCACACGCACCGCGACATCCTCGCGGCCTGCGAGGCCTGGCCGCGCCATGTGCTGAAGGCCACACCGGACGACATCGTGATGGGCTCACCACCGCTGGCCTTCACCTTTGGTCTGGGCGGCATGCTGATCTTTCCGATGTGGGCGGGCGCGTCGGTGTACTACCCGTCGATTCCCTACACGCCCGAAGCCATGGTGCAGCTGATCGGCCAGCAGGGCGCAACCATCTGCTACACCGCACCCACTTTTTACCGGCAGATGGCGCCCTTCGCCAAGCAGCGAGGCCTGCCGAAACTGCGCTTGTGCGTCAGCGCCGGTGAGGGTCTGCCAGACGCCACCCGCCAGCTCTGGAAAGACGCCACCGGCATCGAGATGATCGACGGCATCGGCGCCACCGAGATGTTTCACATTTTCATTTCTGCCGCCGGTGCCGACGTGCGCCGCGGCGCGATCGGCAAGGTGGTGCCCGGCTACGAAGCCAAAGTGGTCGACGACGACGGCGCCGAACTGCCGCGCGGCAGCGTCGGCAAGCTGGCAGTGCGCGGCCCGACCGGTTGCCGCTATCTCGCTGATGAACGCCAGACCCGCTACGTGAAGGACGGCTGGAACTACCCCGGCGACGCCTTCCTGCAGGACGCCGACGGCTACTTTTTCTACCAGGCCCGTGCGGACGACATGATCATCACCGCCGGCTACAACGTGGCCGGACCGGAGGTCGAAGACGCGCTGCTCAAGCACCCGGCGGTGGCCGAGTGCGGCGTGGTCGGCATGCCCGATGAAGAGCGGGGCATGATCGTGAAGGCCTTTGTGGTGCTCAAGCCTGGCGCTGCGGGCGATGCGGCGCAGGTCAAGGCGCTGCAGGAGCACGTCAAGGCCACGCTGGCACCCTTCAAGTACCCACGGCAGATCGAGTTCGTGCCCCGGCTGCCGCGTACTGAAACCGGCAAGCTGCAGCGCTTCAAATTAAGGCAGTTGTCATGACGACTGCACTGACGTTTTCCGTGCAGAAGCAGGTGCGCTTTCACCACTGCGACCCGGCGGGCATTGTGTTTTATCCGCAGTTCTTCTACCTGCTGCACGAGGTGCAGGAGGACTTTCTCGCGCACATCGGTTTTCCCGAGCACACCCTGATTACCAGCGGCATCGGCGTGCCCATCGTGGACCTGAAAACCGAGTTCCTCGGCATGTGCCGCAACGGTGATGTGCTGACACTGACGCTGTCGCTGACCAAGGTGGGCAACAGCAGCATCGGCATGCACTACGAGATCCATGGTCCGGGCGAGGCGGGAAGCACCCTCAAGCTCAGGGCGCATGGCGTGGTCGTGTACTCCGAGGTCCCGAACGGCAAGCCGGTGCGCATTCCGCAGCCGCTGCGCGACGCGCTGCTGCCCTACCTTCAACAATAACAACTGAACAAAACACCATGACACTGCAGAAAATCCAGCCACCCGACTGGGCCGAACCCAGGGGCTACGCCAACGGCATTCTTGCGCAGGGGCGCCTGCTGTTCGTTGGCGGGCAGATCGGCTGGAACGCCCGGCAGGAATTTGAAAGCGACGACTTCGTGGTCCAGACGCGGCAGACGCTGCTCAACATCCGCGCGGTGCTGGAGGCCGCAGGCGGTGGCCCTGAGCACATGGCCCGCATGACCTGGTATGTGGTGGACCGCGAGGAGTACATCGCCAGCCTGAAGGCGCTGGGCGGCGCCTACCGCGAGGTGATGGGCAAGCACTTTCCGGCCATGACCTGCGTGCAGGTGGCAGGCCTGGTGGAAGCCAGGGCGCGGGTGGAGATTGAAGTCACCGCTGTACTGCCCGCTTGAACAGGCAGGGTGAATGAGTTGCCCCGAGGAGCAACCCAAGCGTTCTAATCAACGATTGTTTGAGGCCACCGTGTCATCCTGACCGGTCCACTTGGCAGAAATCTCGCGCACGATCAGCCAGCGGCCATCGACCAGTTCCCAGCGCAGCGTCTTGCTGACCACGTCCTGGTAAGTGGCAGAGCGGTACGACTGCTTGAACACCGTGGTGGCACGCGTCGGCTCGTTCTGTGTCACTTCCACGCCCGACACATCAATCCACACCTGCGAGGCGCGGCTGATCAACGCCCGACGGTTCTCTTCCCACACCTTTCGGTCGCCGCTGCCAGAAGGCGCTTTGTCAGGCGCATACACCGCAAGGTAACGCTCGACATCCCGCTGGACCCACGCAGAACGCCATGCTTCCAGCGCTTCAGCCAGTGCAGGGGGAACGGCTGACGATGCAGGCGGCGCTGAGGGGCCAGCCGCGACGGTCTGGACAGACGGCGCTGCGACTGCTTTTGCTGCTTCAACCGCCGGCGCTGCTGGTGCAGCCGCGGCCGGTTGCACCGCAACCACAGGCGCAGTCACTGCACGGGCGGCGCTCGCATCAGTGGCACTGTTCTGCGCGGGTGGAGCGCTTGCCACGGCCAACTGGGGCGCCGACACTTCCCGCACGATCACCCAGCGGCCGTTCTGCCGCTCCCAGCGCAAGGTCTTGGTGACCACGTCCTGGTACTTCGGCGAGCGATAGGTCTGCGTGAACACGGTCGTCGCGCTCTGGTCATCGCTCGGCGTTGCCGTCACGTCGGAAAGTTTGACCTCGACCTCGGCAACGCGGCGGAACGAACTGCGCAAGCCCTCCTCCCACGCACTGCGGCTGCTGCCTGCAGGTGCCAGCGGCGCATAGCTCTCGGAGTAGGCGGCGAGGTAGGTGTCGATATCCCGGTTCACCCACGCGGCCCGCCAGGCTTGCAAAGCACGCAGCAGCTCGGCACGCGCTGAAGGTTGCGGGCTGCTTTCGGTGGCCACACCGGCCTCGCGCGCCAGAGGCTGTGCGTTGCCGGTCGGCGGCAGTGACGGAATCACTGACGAGGACGGCGAAGGCGATGGCGGCCGCGCCGGCTGACGGGCGGGCGGCGTCGATGGTGGTGCTGGCGGCGCGGCGCCGGCCTCGCTTTCGCGCTGGCGCAAGGTTTCCTGGGCGGCCTCCTGCAAGGCCCGCTCGCGGGCATTGAGCACCGCCGTCTGTTTGATCTGCTCGTTAGCGCGCTCGTCGAGGACGCCCTTGTTCACGGTGTACACCGCCACCGCGTCGGGCGGGCACTGGCGTGACACATCGTTGGCGCCATCGGCACTGTCGAGGGCGGGAATGGCTCCCACATCCATGCGGGTGAGGTCCAGCGAGGTCAGCAGCGTGCCGAGTGCGGCATGGGCGCGGATGTAGGCCAGGCTCAGGTCCTGCTCGGCGTTGGAGACGGTGCGGCGCGACTGGTAAAGCTCATTCTCGGTATCAAGCAGGTCCAGCAGGGTACGCTGACCAATCTCGAACTGCTGGCGGTAGGCATTGCGGGCCTTTTCCAGCGACACCTTGTTCTGGTCCAGAAAGGCCAGCTGCTCCTTGATCTTGCGGATATCGTTGAAGGCGATCAGCAGGGTTTGACGGATGTCGCGGCAGGTCTTGTCGCGCTGGTCCTTGGCCGCATTGAGCTGGCTGGCGAACTGCTGGTTGCGGGCGCGGTCGGCACCGCCGGCGAAGAGGTTCCAGTTCAGCACGACTTCGGCCACATTGCTGTCCAGCGTGCCGGTGGTGCCGCTCAGGTTCCTGCCGCTTTCACGGCGCAAGCGCAAATCCACACGGGGACCGAAGGCGCCGCTGCGGCTGTCCAGCGCAGAGCTGGCGGCGCGCACGTTTTCCACGGCCGCCAGCAAGGCGCCGTTGCGCTGCTGGGCCTGCTGCACGGCGGCGGCCGGATCAGCCGGCATGTTCAATGTCAGTTGCGCCGGCACCGGCATTTCGGCGGCGGGCAGCATGCCGACCACACGCTGAAAGCGCGCAGTGGCGTCGTGCAGATTAGCGGTTTCCGTCAGCAGATTGGCTTCGGCGGATGACAGCCGGGCAGAAGTCTGCTCCAGATCGACGCCGCGGGCCACCTTGGCCTTGACGCGGCGTTCCATCTGCGCGAAGACTGCACGGTGCTCCACGTAGTTGTCTTCGGCCAGCCGCACCATTTCCCGAAAGCGCAGGACATCAATGTAGGCGCGCGCCGCCTCGAAAGCCACGGCTTCGGAGGTGTCGAGGAATTCATACAGCCGCACCAGCCGTGCGTGGTCCAGGCGCCGCACTTCGTTGCGGGTTGCAAAGCCGTCGTACAGCAACTGGCTGATCGAGATCGTGGTGGAGGAACGGTTCAGGTTGCCGCGGAAGGTGGTGTCGTCGCGACGCTCGCGCCCGCCTGACAGGGCCAGGTCCACCCGCGGCAACAGCGCGCCTGCGGCCGCTGAACGCTCGCCATCGGCTGCACGAATGGAATGCCATTTGGCCAGCACGTCGGGGTTGTTCAGTACCGCGCTCTGGGCGGCGTCGCGCAGCGTCAGTACCGTCGGCGGCGATGCCGGTTGCGCAGCAGCAGCCATGGAAAAAGCCAGGGCAGCCACAGCCAGCCAGACGGAGGTGAGGCGGCTGTTGACAGGGAAGTCAGCGTCGAATCGACTAGGCGTGGAGGTCATATTCAGCTACGCTGGGCTGTGGAGGCCAGAACATGCGGCACCCGGCTGGAAAAATCCATGCCGGTGATCCGTGCCGATGGATGGCCAGCAGAAAAATGAAGGTGGCATGGAATGGCTGTAAGCGGCATGTGTTGACGGTGGCAAGGCGGGTTTTTCGGCAAATCAGACGGGCTCAAACGACACCTCAGATGAATTTGAAAACGCTTTAATAAAACCCGCTTAGTGACTGTTTTATATGACTTTTTTCATGGTAACTTAGGTTTTTGGCGACTGCAAACAAATAAACCACGGAAGCTCCGTTTTTAAGCGGAAACCACACACTTGAGCCGCGTCAGAACCGTCGTCGCTGTATTTTCGGTGCTTTTGGCGCTGCTGCTGGCCACCTTCCGGGTGGCCGCAGTCGATTACGAGCGCATGCGCAGCGTGATGAGCCAGCGCTTCGGCCAGCCGGGCCTGGCCTCGCTGCGGGACTGGGAGGCGCTGGTCCAGCCACGCGCGGCAGAAGCCGACACCGCCAAGCTGCGCCGGGTCAACGACTTCTTCAACCGGCGCACCCGCTTTGGCGACGACAAGGTCATCTGGTCGCAAAACGACTACTGGGCCACGCCGCTTGAAACCCTGGGCCGCGGTGCCGGTGACTGCGAGGACTTCGCCATCGGCAAGTACTTCAGCCTGCTGCTGCTGGGCGTGCCCGACGAGCAGTTGCGCCTCATTTATGTCCAGGCCCGCATTGGCGGTGCCAGCAGCAGCATCACGCAGGCCCACATGGTGCTGGCCTGGTACCCCGAGCCAAATGCCGAGCCGCTGATTCTGGACAACCTGGTGGGCGACCTGCTGCCAGCGTCGCGCCGCGCTGACCTGTTTCCGGTGTTCAGTTTCAACCGCCAGGGCTTGTGGCAGGGCGTGCAGGGCCCGCGCGGCCCGGGTGGCGCTGCCAGCCTGTCGCGCTGGCAGGAGCTGCTGGCGCGTGTGAAGGCTGAGGGATTCGATGGGATCTAGCGCCATGAACCACGAACCGGATTGCGAACTGGATTGCGATTTGACTTGTTTTGCACCCGCTATCAAGAGATAGTACCGAGAGGATTCTTATGTCGATGTACCGCCAACTCTGGCTAGCCATGATTGTCAGCACGCTGCTCGCGCTGCTGGGAGGTCTGCTGGCCTCCACACAGAACGCACGGCAGTACCTCTCGCAGCAACTGACCTCAAAGAACGTCGACAACGCCGCCGCGCTGGCCCTGTCCCTGAGCCGGCAGGAGCCCGACCCGGTTATGGTGGACCTGACTGTCGCCTCGCTGTTCGACAGCGGCCACTACGAGCTGATCCGCGTGGTCGATCCCGCAGGAAAAATCATGTCTGAGCGCATTGCACCTGCAGGCCAGTACGGCGTGCCCGACTGGTTTGTGCGCCTGCTGCCGCTGAACGGCGAGGCGGGCGAAGCCAGCATCAGCAACGGCTGGCGGCAGCTGGGCACCATCACGGTGATCAGCAACAGCGGCGTGGCCTACCGCAGTCTCTGGAACAGCATCTGGCAGCTGATGGGCGCGCTGTGCGTGACCGGCTTGCTCGGCGGTTACCTCGGCACCCGCATCCTGCGGCGGCTGCAGGGCCCGCTGGACCGCGTCATCGGGCAGGCCCAGGCGGTGAGCCAGCGCAACTTCGTCACCATCGAAGAACCGGCGGTGCCCGAGCTGCGCCAGCTCGCCGCCGCGATGAACAGCATGGTGCTGCGCATCAAGACCATGTTTGAAGAGGAAGCCGGCAAGCTCAAGGACGTGCGCCTGAAGGCCAATGCCGACCCGCTCACCGGCCTGGCCAACCAGACCTTCTTCGTGGTGCAGCTGCTCGAATCGCTGGAAAGCGAAGACAAGATCGACCACACGCTGCTGCTGGTGCGCCTGCTCGACATGTCGGGCATCGAGGCGAGACTCGGCACCCCGGCAACCAACCAGCTGCTCAAGGCCTGCGCCAAGATACTGGCCGACCACACCCGCGGCGCCAATGCCCTGGCAGCCCGCTTCAAGGATGCCGACTTTGCCATGCTGATGCACCGCACCGCCGACACCCACGCGCTGGCAGACACGCTGATTCTGGAGCTTCAGGCCGCCGGCCGACAGGCGCAGGTCGATCACCTGCAGGTGGCCATCGGTCTGGCGCGGCTGCAACCCGGCCAGGACCTCGCCGGCCTGATGGCGGAGGCCACCTCCGCATTGGCCCAGGCCGCTGGCAGTGCAGCGGCGGGCGGTGGCCGCGCGGTGCACCACGCATCGACTGCGATGTCGGGTACATCGCCAGCCGCGTCGCAATGGATGCCGGTGTTCCAGCAGGCGCTGGAGGAAAAGCGCGTGCGGCTGGCCAGCACGCCCGTGGTTGACCTGAACGGCCGGCTGATTCACCGCGAATGCGTGCTGGAGGTCTTGCTGCAGAACCAGGACGGCTGGCAGCCGATGGGCCGCCTGTCGCAGATTGCCGAGCAGCTGGGCCTGACCAGCACGCTGGACATGAAAGCCGTGCAGCTCGGTCTGGCCCAGCTCAAGGAGGTGCCCGGCATTTCACTGGCCATCACAATCTCGGCCATTTCCTGCCGCGAGGCCCGGTTCGTGAAGGAGCTGCTGGGCGAACTGGCACACGATGCGTCGCTGGCCTCCCGCCTGTCGCTGCAGCTGCCCGAGGCCGATGCCACCGAACAGCTGCCCGCCTTCCGCGCCTTCTGTGTGGCGGTGAAGAAAACCGGGTGCAGCGTCGGCCTGCAGCATGTGGGTCGGCAGCTGGGCGACATCGGGCAATTGCACGATCTGGGCCTCAGCTATCTCAAGGTCGATTCCAGCTTCATCCGGGGTCTGCACTACAACACCGGCAACCAGAACTTCCTGCGCGGCCTGACCAGCATCGCCCACCACATCGGCACCGATGTGTATGCCGAAGGCGTGGTCGATCCGCTGGAGCTGGCCGAGCTGGCAGCCCTCGGTCTGAACGGCGCGGCAGGGCCCGCAGCGCGCGAACACACCGGCTGACGGGCCGTGCACACGTAGACAGCGTCTCAACCCGAAGCCGCTGGCCGGCGCCGTATGTGGGCGCCAGAGCGGAGACGCAGCACCACAAGGGCACCACATCCGCACCCTGCCCGGCTCCGTGCCAGCAGGTGCGGATCGATCAGTCCGTGTTGAGCTTGCCCTTGTTCAGCATGTCCTGAATCACCTGCTGGTCGGTGGTGTTCATGCCGATCATGTCCACGCCGGCCAGCACGATGCGCTGGTCTGCAGCGCCCAGCACGGCAGCGGACGGCGCGCCCACCTCGTGCGAGTCGCTGGCAAAACCGCCGGTGCTGCTGATGTGAACAATCGTGTCGCTGCCCGACTTCTCGAAGTGCAGGAAGTTGGCCAGGTTGTCCTGGTCCACTGCAGCGCTCTCGCCAAGCAGCAGATCGCGCAGGTCCAGTACATCACCGCCCTCGGAGCGCGCTGCGATACCGAAGTCCAGCAGCGTATCGACCACCGGTGAACCTGCCGTGCTGCCATCGTTGAGGTGCCACTCGAACACGTCAGCCGCCGTGGTGCCAATATAGGTGTTGCCGCCTGGCTCCACCACGATGGCGTTGCTGTCGTCGGCCTCGGCGGTGTCCGTGGTGCTGAGGGTGGCATCAAATCCGATCTCGGCGTACATGCCTGTGCCACCGTCGATGTAGGTGAACGCTCCCTCGGACATGACCAACTGTCCGTCGATCTCGCCGCCGCTCACGATGGTGTGCAGGTTGAGGGACGCGATACCCACATCGGTCAGGCTGACCAGCTCGCCCATGTCGCTGACACCATCCTGGTCGGCATCCAGCCACACCTGCAGCTTGTGGAAATTGTCGTCCTCGCTGCTCAAAACGCCGTCGGCATTGCTGTCCAGCGTGGCCATGGCTGCCACACCGCTGGCGTAGTTGCCGTTTGCGTACCACGGGGTGAACATCTCGCTGCCGTCTTCAATGATGCCCGAGCCATCCAGGTCAATGACCAGAATGCCGTCGGTTCCGGTCGTCCACGCGGTTTGATCCTGGATGCCGTCGGCATTCAGGTCAAAACTGACGCCATTGCCAATCGGGTTGAAGCTGAAGCCGGTTTCACCCAGGTCGAGGATGATCGGGTCGGTGGGGTTGTTGTACACCACGATGTCGGCAGCAGTGATGGCTGTCAACTGGGCCAGCGAGGTGATGTTGTCCAGCGTCGCAATCTGCGTGCGGTTGGCGGTGTTCTTCCAGTCATCGTCAAACCAGATTTCACCCCGACCCGTCGTCGAGTTGAACACGAAAACATAGTCGTTGAGGCGCGAGTTACCGCCAGTTGCCTGTGTGGTGATCTGCGCCGTGGTCAACGAAGCTGTAATGACCACCACCTTGTTGTCGGTGTTGTTGGCCATCGCCGAGATGGACGCCGACGTTACAAAGTCTGCTGCAGCCAGCGCGGTACCGGCCAGACTGCCCGTGGTATTCGCAAAGTTCACGCTGCCCAGCGTGGTGCCACCATTGTCGAGGAAGGCAATCTTGTCGGTGCCGTCGACATAGTCAACAATCCTGTCGTTACCGCTCAGGTCGGTCATGCGGAACTGGTCAGCGCCCGCGCCACCCGTCAGGGTGTCATTCCCCGCACCGCCCGCCAGAATATCGGCGCCATCGCCACCCAAAAGGGTGTCTGCGCCCGCACCACCGAGTATCTTGTCAACACCGGTCGAGCCGGTCACGGTGAAGGCTTCGGTCTGGTTGCTCAGGTCTACCGTCGCCGCCGCTGTGAGAACGATGTTCTCGATGTTGGCGATCTGTGCGTCGCTGGTGGCAACGAAGTTGGCGCCAACGTTCAGCGTGTCCACATCGGCCCCACCATCGAGCAGCGTGTCTTCAACTGCGCCCACAATCGTGTCGTTGCCGGCACCGGCGCTGATGCTGTCGGCACCTGCGCCGCCAGTGATGGTGTCTGCGCCACCAGAGCCGGTGACCGTGAAGGCCTCGGTCTGGTTGGCCAGATTCACGGTGGCGGCCGCTGTGAGGACGATATTCTCGATATTGGCGATTTGTGCATCGCCAGTGGCGGTGAAGTTGGCACCAATGTTCAGGGTGTCGACATCGGCTCCGCCGTCGAGCAGGGTGTCGTTGGCTGCACCCACAATCGTGTCGTTGCCAGCACCACCGTCAATGGTGTCTGCGCCGGTACCCCCGGTAATGGTGTCTGCGCCGCCAGAGCCGGTGACCGTGAAGGCCTCGGTCTGATTCGCAAGGTTCACTGTGGCCGCTGCGGTCAGCAGGATGTTCTCCACATTAGCGATCTGTGCATCACCGGTGGCGGTGAAGTTGGCACCAATGTTAAGGGTGTCCACATCGGCGCCACCATCGAGCAGGGTGTCGTTGGCTGCACCCACAATCGTGTCGTTGCCCGCACCGGCACTGATGCTGTCGGCACCTGTGCCACCAGTAATTGTGTCTGCGCCGCCAGAACCAGTGACCGTGAAAGCCTCGGTCTGGTTGGCCAGGTTCACCGTGGCAGCTGCCGTCAACACGATGTTCTCGATGTTGGCGATCTGTGCATTACTGGTCGCGGTGAAGTTGACACCAATGTTCAGGGTGTCGACATCGGCGCCACCATCGAGCAGCGTGTCGTCGGCTGCGCCCACAATCGTGTCGTTGCCGGCACCGGCGCTGATGCTGTCTGCGCCCGTGCCGCCAGTGATCGTGTCTCCGCTGCCAGAACCAGTGACCGTGAAGGCCTCAGTCTGGTTACTCAGGTCTACCGTCGCCGCCGCTGTGAGAACGACGTTCTCGATATTGGCGATCTGCGCATCGCCAGTGGCGGTGAAGTTGGCCCCAATGTTCAGGGTGTCCACATCAGCGCCACCATCCAGCAATGTATCGTTGGCTGCACCCACAATCGTGTCGTTGCCGGCACCGGCGCTGATGCTGTCGGCACCTGCGCCGCCAGTGATGGTGTCTACGCCACCAGAGCCGGTGACCGTGAAGGCCTCGGTCTGATTGGCCAGGTTTACCGTGGCCGCTGCGGTCAGCACGATGTTCTCGATGTTGGCGATCTGCGCGTCACCGGTGGCGGTGAAAGCGGCTCCGATGTTCAGGGTGTCCACATCAGCGCCACCGTCGAGCAGGGTGTCGTTGGCTGCGCCCACGATCGTGTCGTTACCGGCGCCGGCGCTGATGCTGTCAGCAGCCGTACCACCAGTGATGGTGTCCGCACTGCCAGAGCCGGTGACCGTGAAGGCTTCTGTCTGGTTCGTCAGGGTGATCGTCACGCCCGCAGCCGCCGTGGCAGCCGAGATGGCCTCGACGCCCTGAATCGAGGCATCCGTTGCACCCAGGGTGTTCAGGTCGGCCGAGGTCGAAGTCAGGTTGAGGGTGTCGCCTGTGCCTGCGCCCAGGTTGATGGTGCCTGCACCTGCAAGGATCGCGTCGAGCTGTGCGCCGGTCAGCGTGATGGTGTCAGCACCCACCGTCCCGGTGAGGTTACCGGTGGTGAT
>NZ_CALSAL010000002.1:0-903467 GCF_943372955.1 Polaromonas sp. YR568 | reverse complement strand
CAACGAAACGTGGTGCCGGTAAAGGCACTGCGAGCGCGCTCCACCAGCACCGGACCGTCGGCCCTGTGCTCGATGCCCAGTACCACGAGCGATGCGCCACGCAACGCATCGGCCTCGACCAGCACGATCTCCTCGCTGCCATCGCGGTCAATGTCGACGATGTGCGGAGCGCGGTCCTCGTACACCCTGTGCAGTGGCAGGCGTGAGTCGACCACTTGCCATGAACCCGACCGCGAGCGAACCAGCGCATGCACGCTAGCGGCGTGCGTGGGCGAGCCCAGTGCTCGGTGCGGGTAGCGCAGCGTCGGGGATCCGAGCCATGCCCAGGCCACGTCGACCCCACCCGCTGCGGCGACGCTGTCGGGTATTCGTTGCGTGGCCTGTTCGGGCAGAGGCTGCAGGGCGGTCACCGCGACAGTCGCCCCGACGCACGCCTGCCCCTGGAGCGTTGTGGACAGGCCCATGGCGCTGACGATCTTGGGCAGGCTGATCGCAATGAAGAATACCCAGACCCACACCCTCCGGATGAGCGAGGCGAGTTCGGGGATGCTCTGGCGTAGAGATAGATGCTGTTCAAGGCGCATGAGGGTTAGTCGCCTTCAGCCGACCAACCTTACGCGAGGCGTTGCGCTGTGTTCCACGCCGACAGAGCAATCTCCGCACTCGGGCCGGAAGCGGAAATCAGCGCGTGACCGGCATGCAGCAGTGGGGACGCCGCGAAACAGACTTGGGCTTCCGTGGTGAAGACCGTTCTTGAGGGCTTACAAAGTGGGGAAGTGAAAGAAGCCGATTTCCCCTCGCCATGGATGAATTCCCGGCACCTGTGCTTCTGCGAGTCCGTGCATGGCGCCGGAGCCTGAAACAGGTCAGGAGCCGGGCTTACAGTGAAGTCAATTGCTAGCCCCGATGCTAATTGGCCGTGTCCATCTTTGTGGGGCTGACTTCGGACGGCGTATGGGAGCTTTTTGACGAAGCTGTTGATGCTTTGACTCAACAGCCAGCCCAACCCAATACCGAACCCATTCCGACATGGCTATGTCGGGTCTTCCCATGGAAAGGGTGGTAACGAATCGAGGATCGTCAAACGACTTCTTCACAGACACCTCAACAAGGGGTGTGACTTCATCTGCAATCCAGTCTAAAAATTCTGGAGCTGTACGGAGAGTGTTTTCCTTAACCAGGTCGCTCACGATTTGATCGAGAGCATCAACTGCCAGGATGCAAGCATCGCTTGAAGTCATGCGCTTATTTGCTTTTTTCTTATTACAGAATGGGTGGCCAAAACTCACGAGCCTTGACCACCCAAGTGAGGGGGCTGACCTGGGTGGTCAGTCAGAGCCGGTCAGCGGTAGGCACGCCCAGCGTTTGGACGCTCGACCAGTGTGCGCTGCAGGAACTGGTCGAGTCCCAGCAAAACCGCCATCGTTAACGAAACGACGGTCACCAGGCTGGCCAGGTTGAAAGACGGGATGTAGCCAAAACCTTGCGGCAGAGCAGTTCGTGCTGCAGTTGTGCAGATGAACTCTGCTGCAGACATACCTGTGTAGTGCATGGCGCTGACCGCCACGGCCATCACCACCGCAGCCGCCAGACGCCGGGCAATATTGGTCTTCCTGAAGGCTAACCACAACGCGGCAGTGGATGCAGCTATTGCAATCGCGACTGATACGCCGACCACCGCGAAATCCCATTCGATAAAACCGCCGAACTTCATGCCGTACATGCCGAGATAGTGCATGAAGGCGACGCTGGTTCCCAGCAGCAGCCCTGCACCCAACATGCGCAAGATGCTTTCTGGTGCTCTGGCCACAAAGCCAAGGGCCAGCGACGCCGCAAGGATGGCCGCCACCAGGGAGATGGACGTTTCGACCATTGAAAAGCTGGTCGCCACGTCAAGATCAAGCGCCAACATACCCACAAAATGCATCGCCCAAACGCCCACGCCTCCCAAGGCGGTGCCGGCCATCAAGGTGTTGAAAATGCTGAGACTTTTACCCGTCTTGATTCGGGTGGTGGCAGTGAGCGCGATAAACGCGCCGACCACGGAAATCAAAAAGGACAGGGCGACCAAATCCCACTGATAGCTGGTCAATACTTGTGAGTTCATGAAAATACTACACGGTTTAAAATAAAACGCGACTGTAATATTTGTAGCGATTGCTTACAAGTGGCCGGCGCAATACGAATGAGAAAAGCGTGAAAAAGTTACGCTCAAACCTATGACATCACTTCATTGGCGTGCTTCGGGACGCTACGGCTCTAAATAACTCCTTATCTATCAACGACTTGGCTAACCGTCCTTCGCCAACGATCGGTGAGAATCGCCAGACTTATGACGTTGAGGTCCGTAAGAGGTTGAATCCAGGCAGTCGAGGTTTTGGGTTGATCGGCCGCTTGCGAGGCGTTGCGGTCTGCCGTGTCATCACTGCAGATGAATGCCATGCATCGAGCGCCCATGACATGCAGGGGCCATTCACGGGCCAGAAGCTGACCTGCGTCAACGACCGCTGTGTGGCGAGCCAGTTGGCTCCTGGCGCATCTGTTTTGAGCCGAGTGCCAGGCGGGTGATCAGTTGGGTGGCGGTACTGGGACAGGCCACCTTCCAGAAAAATCGATGACCGCTCCCGTTATGAAGGTACCCTGCATCGTAGCCAAGTAGTGAATGAGCTCACCTATCTCTTCTGGCTCCGCCAGTGGTCCGACAGGCACTGTGTGTTCTACATATGCCCGACCAGCAGAGTCATCCGCGAAACGTGCTTTGGTGCTTTGGGAAAGTACGTTTCACTGTACGTAGTAGGGCGCGATGGCGTTGCCCGGGATACCGCGAGGTGCGAGTTCGATGCTGGGCGATTTGACAGGGCATTGACGCCCGCCCTTGCTATGTCGGCAATACAGCTACCGCGTAACGGTACCCGGCTGCTTACCTGACCTGAATGGTGCCGCGAATGGTGACGCCCGGCTCGACTACCACGGCGTTCTGCGGCAGCACGTATACCGGTCCACTGGAGTACACCCGCCGGTCGCCACGGCACTTGCGTTCTTCCTTGTAGTCGCCGTCTTTCTTCAGCTCACGCTTGACCTTGCAATTGCCATCGCGGAATTCCTCTTTGAATTCTGAACGTGCGTAACCGCCGTGGTAGCCGCCCTTGCAGTCGATTTTTTCTTCGAAGTCCCCGTTCTTCTCGCGCTTGCGCTCGACCTTGCAATTGCCATCCCGGTATTCGTGCTTGTACTCGGCGCCTTGCCGGCGATAGCGGTCGTCCTTGTCATCATCAGCGAGGGCTGCGAACGGCAGCATGGCAAGGGTCAAGACAACTGTGTGCAGCGGAAGGGAGTCGCGGGAGGTAAACATGACCGCATTTTCAGGCGGCGGCGCGCAAGCGGTCTGTGAACAATTGTTCAGTGGTGAACCGCTGCAAACGGCACGCTGACAGGTGTGAACAATCTCGCTTCCAGCAGGTCAACCGTTGCATCTGCACACGCGGTACAAGTCGTGCCCTTGCCGATTCGCATACTGCAGACTGTGGTCGTCTGCAGCTGCTGCTGCGGCTCAGGCTGGCGGCATCGTCAGCCTGTCTCCTGACGACACCAGCGCGGTGAGCAATTGCATCACCGTGCTGCCCGAGGCGGTGTAGGGGTCGAAGTCCGGGTGGTTCATGCGGATCATCAAATCCTGATCGGACAGTTCCACATGCGCCATGGACCAGTCGGGATAGCGCCGGGTGGTGATTTCTTCGAGCTGGAGCAGCTCCACGTCGTGATGGCGCTTGTCATTCAGGATGGCTGCGTACAACTGGTTGACTGCACTGCGTTGACCTTCCAGCACCTGCAGGTACAGCCCCTGCCCCTGGCACAGCACGCCGGTGATCCCGTTCTTTCGGTTGTTGGTTTGTGCTACCGACAGGATGGACGTGCTGACCGTACCGGTTTGCGGGCCGGCTGCGCGGCTGACATAGAGAAGGCGGATCAAAGGGCGAGTTTGCATGTGTCACTTTCTGCGGAGACCGGTGGTGGAGAGTCTTGTCGCTGTGCAAGCCAGTCTACCAATGCCACCGACTGTGTGCTGAGGCAGCTTCCCAATGTGGGTTTTTTCAAGCCTGCTGCCCTTCGGTCTCTCAAGCGCCCATCTTGTCCAGCGTGATGCCTTCATGCTCCGCAACCAGCTCCAGTGCGCGCTCGAACAGGGCGCGCGCCGCCCCTGAAACCGACCGCAGATAGCCGTGCAGGTGCGCGTCATCCGCGTGGCGGACCAGGCACTCCTGGCTGTATTGCTCGAAGCTTGCCAACTGGCCAATCAGCTCGGCCACATGCCGGGGGCATTCGCACAGAACGTTGGTGGAGATGCCCGCGATGCGCGCCAGGGTTTCATCCGAGTATTTGCGCGCCGGTATGGCCGACCCCTGAAACGGCGGGCTGCTGGCGTCCTTGGCGTTAGCGGGCTTCGCGGCGGCGGCATCCACCAGCAGCACCGAGCTGATGAGGTCTGAGAGTTCGTAGTCGGACACCGGCTCGCGTCGCACCGCAATGCCCGAGAGCCGCAGTGTTTCTGCCACCGCCTCCGGCCCGTAGTGATAGACCACGATGGCCTGCCGCATGCCGTGGGCAGCCATCAGGCGCTCCATCTGCTGGCGCTCGGCGTCTTGAAGGGTGTGCAGCTTGACCACCAGAAGATCGGGCTTTTCGCTCAGCGTGGCGGCGCAGGCTTCGTCCAGGTCGAAGAAAACGCCGCAAACGCGGATCGTCTGGTCGACAAACTTCAGCGTGAACTTCTGCGAGGCGATCCGGCTGGCCATACCGACACCGACGACCATCAGGGTCAGCTGGCGTGCTTCGAGTTTTCGCTGCGTGTGGGCCAGTGCCGGGCCGCGTGTCTGAATGAGCAGGCTTTGAAGCGCGGGGGTGTCGAGCCTTGCGATGGTGCTGATGCCCACGCCACTGTCTGTCAGCTGTTTCAAGAGCACGGCCTTCTGCATGTCGCCCTGGCTGTAAAGCCGGTGCCGTCCTGAACTTTTGCTGGGCGAGAAGGCGCTGTAGCGTGCCTCCCACACCCGAAGGGTGCTGACAGGCACGCCGGCCAGGGTCGACACCGCGCCAATTCGCAGCTGCGGTGCACCCTCGGCGGTAGGCGGTTCAGAGGTGGGTTGAGCAGGAATATTGGCCATAAACAGATGATATTGAATAGGTATTGAACAGTTATAGCCGTTTAACTGTGGATTTAAACCCATACAACTGTAATAAATCAGCTTTTAGAGTAGATTCCAACCTCGCGAGAAATTGCAGGAAGCTGCCGAGGCGCCAAGTCTCCCGATGCCCCTTTTTGACCTCTTTCCATCCAGACACCCTGTGACCTCTGAACGCTGCTTGTTCCCCAGCCAGTCGGCAAGGCCCCAGGGCTTCTGCCGCGCACCGGGCATGGGGGCGTGATGCTTGCCGAGATCGCCACGTTGATCGTCGCCGCCAATGTCGGCGTCATGCTGTTTTTCAGTGTGGCTGTGGCGCCAGCGATCTTTGTGGTCTTGCCAGCCGAGTGGGCGGCCACCTATGTGCGGGCGTTTTTCCCCAAGTACTACCTGTATCTGGGCGTGCTCACGGCAGCGGCGGCTGCGATGGCCCCCACACTTCTCCAGCAGCTCGGCCTGGCGGTGTGCGCGGCGCTGTTCTTTTTCAGCCGCTGGTGGCTCACGCCGCAGATCAACCGGGCGCGTGATGAGAAGCGGGCGCAGGCCTTCAAGGTGCTGCACATCGCGAGCGTGGTGCTCAATGTGCTGCAGTTGCTGTGGCTGATCGGCTTTCTGGTGCAGGGCCTGCTGTGAACCCGCCACCCATCACCCCGGCGGGCTCGAACCCGTGTGACGCCCTGACGGTGATGTTCGACGGCGCCTGTCCGCTGTGCCGGCGCGAGGTCGGTGTGTACCAGCAGCTCACGCCGCTGCAGCCGGTGGTGTGGACCGACGTGAGTGCGCAAGACACCGCCTTGCTGGATGAGCAACAGCGTTTGAAGTTTTTGGCGCGCTTTCATGTGCGCCTGCCAAGCGGTGAACTGCTCAGCGGTGCGGCCGCCTTTGTGGCGTTGTGGCTGTCGTTGCCGGGCTGGCGCTGGCTGGGCCGCCTGGCCTCGCTGCCCGGTGTCACGCCCCTGCTGGAGCGGGCGTATTCCGGCTTCCTGCGCTACCGTCCGGCGATCCAGCGCCTCGTCGCCAAATGGGATGTGGCCCATCTGCCTGCCGACATGCCGGCCAGCCTGTTGGGCGACCTGCGCTCCGATCACGCCGGCGAAACTGGCGCCGTGTGGATCTACCGAGGCATCCTGGCCGTGTCACGCGATGACGCCGTGAGGACGTTTGCCCTGCGACATCTGGAGACCGAGCAGCGCCACCTGCAGCACATGCAGGCGCTGCTGCCGCCCCTGCGTCGCAGCTGGCTGCTGTTGCCCTGGCGAATGGCCGGTTGGGTGACCGGCGCGCTGCCCGCGCTGGCGGGCCCGCAGGCTGTATTTGCCACCATCGGAGCGGTCGAGACCTTTGTCGATCAGCACTACCAGCATCAGCTGGACCAGCTCGCCGGCCGACCCGGCTGCCAGCCGCTGTACCGCCTGCTGGCCGAATGCCAGCACGACGAACGCGAACACCGCGATGAATCCCTCGCACAAGTGCAAAGCCCACCGAGCTGGCTGCTTTCGGCGTGGTGCCGCGTCGTCGGGCGTGGCTCTGCCGTGGCGGTGTGGCTGGCACGGCGCCTCTGACCCTTGATTTTCTTATTCCTGTTTTCTGTTTTGTAACCCCCGGAGACTTTTGACACCATGAACTTCTTGAACTCATTCAAGTTCGGCAATGAACTGATGGAAATCCTCATCGAAGGCACCAACCCCGGCGCCGTGAAGCTGCTCACTGCAGCCGACGCTGACAGCGTTCGTGACGACTTCACCCCGGGCGAGAAACTGACGGCCTACGTGGTCGGTCGCGTGGTGGGTTCCGGCCGCGGTCTGTGGGTCTTGAGCGATACCGCTGTGCTGCTGCGCGGCCATGGCGTGAGCACCGCGACCACCCGCATCCGCTTGGCTGACATCACGCATGCCGAGTGCGAAAAAGGCCGGTACGGCCACACGCTGCGGCTCGAAGCCGCCGGGCGCAAGTTCAGCCTGTATGGCACTTCGCCGACCCTGGCCATCTCGTTCTTCAGGATTCTGGCCAAGCATGTGCCCGCACTCGGGCTGGAGATTCCCGGCACCCTGTCGCCAGAGCAGGCCCTGCGCGCGGTGCACTGCTTCAAGGACGCATCCCTGCGCACCCAGCCTGCTGCGCACGACACCGCGCTGGCGGGCGATGCGCTGTTGCAGCTGGTCAAGGAGTCGTCAGAGCTCGGCATGATCCTGCCCGGCGAGCAGGCGGACATTCATGCCCATGTGTCGGCTGCGCCGCGTGCGGTGGCAGCTTGAGTTTCTGCGTGCCCACAAGCCACTGCCCCCATGACTGACAGCAGCGAGGACCCAAGGTGCTGCGGCACCGGGGTCTGCATCGTCGACCCCTCGGGCCGGTGCTGGTGTGGTCAGCAATGGGACGGCACCCGGATGTGTCACCCCGGTGCCGAGCCTGAAAGCGGCTCGCCTGAGCAGGCGCAAGCGGCGGAGACTCGCACGGGCGAGTGACCGCCACCTTTCATCGCTCAGCCCGTCATGACGGTGGTCTGATGCCGAGATGCGTGGGCTACATAAAAATACTGTGAGTGTGGTGAATGTGCTGAGCGCGTCTCACCTCACGCCTGCAGCCCGTTGATCCGCGCGAAGTAAGACGTATGGGCGTCAGAGCGCTCTGGCCAGTTGGAAAGAAACAGGCGCTTCCAGCGCGCCTGGTCGTAAGCCACAGGCAGCGCATCGACCCACGCCCCGGCGACACGCGAGCCATAGGCCACGACATGTGGCGATGGCGTGCGGCCAATGCGTGTGATCAGCCCCGGCCACTTGCCGCCCGCATTGGGCATGCCAGCTGCACCGTTATTGATCACCGCTGCGTCCCGGCCGTTGGCCCTGAGTGGCTTGAGCAGGGGCTCGCAGGTGTGGCTGGACGCAAACACATCCACCCTGGCCGCCTCGAAGGCGTTGCGCAGCCAGGCGGCGTGCTCTGGTCGGTTGATCTCATCAACGCCGAAGCGCCACCCAGCCAGCGATTCCGCATCACCATGCACCACGCCCACGCGGCAGTCGCCGACGTCGTACCGCGCGAACATGGGCAGGCGATCGAGGCGTGCGGTCAGCGCGGCATGGCGTTGCGCTGTGGCTTTCAGGCGTGCGTGAATCCGGTTGGAGCGCTCCACCACGGCGGCATCGACCTGATCCGGATAGGCGCAACCACAGCCGGCCTCGTCGCCGGCAGACGACAGCTCGGCTTCCACATTGCCGGTGATGGCGTGGTGCTGCAGCACGCGCTGGTTGATGGCGCGAAAGCCGTCGTCGTCAATGTTGAACCAGTTGAAGTCGCCGTTGAAGCACAGGGTGACCGGCCCGGCTTCCTTCGCAGCCATGCGCTCAATCACATCGAGCGCCGGCAGGTTGCCGTACAGCCCGCCGATGACGTACAGGGTGTCGGCCGGGTGCTGCGGCGCCGTGGCGATGGCGTGCGGGCCGTATCGGTAGCGCAAGGGGCAGCTGCGGCCCGCGATGTCGGTGTGGGTTTCGGTATGGGCTTCGGTATGGGTGTCGCTCATGACGTGATCAATGGTGTGAGTCGTGGTGTGGTTCATGGGGTGATTCCGTCTTCGTGATGCCAATGAACGGGCAGCGCCACCTGCCAATGGGCGGGTGGTTCGCTGCCGAGGGGGCGGTACAGGCCCACCAGTTGCCGGTCGCCCACCTGGGACACCGGGAGATCAAACGCCACCTTGCCCTGCCGCAGGCCAATCACCCGGTCGGCCAGCACCGGCAGCAAGGCCGGGTTGTGCACCACGGTCAGCAGCGTGGCGCCAGCGGCCGCAGACACCAGCAGTTGGCAGACTTCGGCCGCTGCGGTCGGGTCCAGGGCGGCCGTGGGTTCGTCGGCGAGGATGAGTCGCGGCCCCTGCATCAGCATGCGGGCCACGCCCACCTTTTGCCGCTCGCCACCAGAAAGCTGGTCAGCCCGGGTACCAGCGCGGGACAGCATGCCGACTTGTTGCAGCGCCAGGTTGGCGCGCTCGATTTCGGCCGCAGGGAAGACACGTGCCCAGCTGCGCCAGCCGCCCACGCGACCGAGCGCACCGATCAGCACGTTGTCGAGCGCAGACAGGCGGCCCACCAGATGCAGGCCCTGCATCACTTGCCCGATCTCCTGCCGCAGCAGCCGCCACTGCCGCGCATCAAGCGCCATGCCGAGCGAGCGGCCCAGCACCTGCACCTCGCCGTGGGTGGGGCGCATGAAGCCGGTGAGCACCTTGAAGAGCGTGGATTTGCCCGCGCCGTTGTGGCCGATGATGGCCACGCGTTCGCCGGCCGCGACCGTCAGCGCCGGAATGTCGAGCACCGTCTGCCCATGGATCTGGCAGCAGACATTTTTCAGATCAATGCAGGGGCTGCTCATGACAAGGCCTGCCGGATGCGGCGACTGACGGCGTCGAACGAACTCACCAGAACAATGACCACCAGGAGTACCGTGGCAAGCCGATCCCACTGGAACAGTGCAGTGGCCTCCGAGATCAGCAGGCCCAGCCCGCCGGCGCCGATGATGCCGAGAATGGTCGAGTCGCGGATGTTGAACTCCCAGATGTACAGATGGCTGGAAACAAACTGCGGCAGCACCGACGGGCAGACGGCGTTGAAGAACACCTGCGTGCGACTGGCGCCGACGCTTTGCACCGCATGGATGGCCGCCATGTCCAGCGACTCGATGGCCTCGGCAAACAGCTTGCCGTAGGTGCCCATCGAATGCAGGCCAATCGCCAGAATGCCGGCCGTGGGCCCGAGGCCGACGATGCCGACCAGCACCAGCCCGAACACCAGCGTGTGGATGGAGCGCATCACATCCAGCACGGCTTTGGCTGCCACTGCCAGCGCGCGCGGCGCGGCCAGATTACGCGCCGTCAGCACCGCCAGCGGCAGGGCCAACAGCGCGCCTAGCAGCGAGCCCAGGGTGGCGATGCGGATGGTGGTCCAGGTGGCGCGCCCCAGCGCAGCCAGGTAATCGGCCTCGACCTGCTGGCGGTTTTCCACGCGCAGCACGGTGCCGTCGTCGCTGCGGTATTCCAGCCGTGTGTCGCCAAACCAGACATCCAGAAAACTGGGGTGGGCAAACTCGGTGACGGTCTTGGCGAGATTGGCCAGCGGGTTGCGGCCCATCGAGAGCTCGCCCTCGGCGCCCAGCGACCACAGACAGGCCAGCACCAGCAGCCCGTACACCAGCGCCAGACCGAGGAACTGCAGCCGTCCACCCTGACGGGTTGCGCCGCCAGCACCCGCTGCCATCGTCATCGCCATGCTTACTTGGCCCGCAAGTTACCGGTGGCCAGGCCCGCGTCGCGGATCGGTTTGTAGAAGGTGTTGTCCCGCGTGACAAAGCCGGTGTAGTTCGCGGGCAGCAGCCGTGGCTGTGACTTGAGCGCCGCACCGACCCCGGCCAGCGCCTGCTGCAGGCGCGCGACAAAGGCCTTGTCGGCTGCCAGCGTTTTGCTGACCGCAAAGGCGTCGTTGGGCAATGGTGCCGACTGCCAGATGATCTTGGACTGCTCGGCCTTGATCAGCCCCTGCTCGATCATCGCGTTGCGGTTGCGGTTGTAGTCGGCACCGGCATCCAGCAAGCCCTGTGTGACCTGGGTTTCAATGGCCTGGTGCTTGGTGTACAGCACCTTGCTGAAATAGGTGTCGGGGTTGATGCCCAGCGTCATGAAGTGGTGGCGGGGAATCAGGTAGCCGGAGGTGGAGCCCTTGTCACCAAACGCGAAGGTTTTGCCCTTCAGGTCGGCCAGTGTGTTGATGCCTGACTTCGGGTGGGTGACGATGATCGCGAAGTATTCCGGCTTGCCGTCATAGAGGATGGTCGAGACCACCTCGGCACCGGCCTCGTGGTTGGCCAGCACATAGCCCCAGGGCCCCATCAGGGCCATGTCGGTTTCGCCGTTGGCCAGCGATTTGGCCAGACCCTCCCAGCTGTCCACCGTGCGCAGTTGCACCGGGCGCTGCAACTGGCTGGCCAGGTAGTCGGCCAGCGGCTTGTAGGTGGCGTCGTTCTTTTCCTTGTCGGGCTGGAACAGGCCCACGCCGAGTTGCAGCGGGGCTTGCCGCGCCTGTTGTGCCTGCTGGGCCTGCGCCGTGCCTGTGATGGCCAGGGCGGCCAGCAGGGTGAACATGCGACGACTGAACTTCATGGGAACCACTCCTTGAATAGGCTTGTTGATGCTGATGCTTATGCTGGTACGGGCTCTGCCGCGGTGTCTCTTCATGGCGGCTGGCCTGCAAACTGGCAGGGCTCGTCGGCGCCGACAAAGTGCAGTTCGGCGAAGCCGGCACGGGCCTGCTCCTTGGTGTTGTCGGTGTCTGATGCCACCGCCAGCAGGCTGGCTTTGAACGGAAGCGCGCCAAAGGCCTGTGTGGCGTCGGCCAGTACGTTGGCCCGCTCGCTGACCCAGCGGCCGACCTGCTCCTTGCCGGAACGCCGTACCACCATCGCGGCCCGGTCGGTGTAGGCATTGAAGGCGCGGGTGCCGACCGGCTGACGGTTGTCCCACACATAGTTGACCGCCGCATCGGGCGCCAGCGCACCATACAGGCTGCGGCCAAGTGCCAGCTTCATGCGCAGGCCCAGGTCCAGTGATTCGGGGGGCACGGTGAAGGTGACGTAGACGCGGGCGGCATAGTCATCGCCGGCTTTGCGGGTCAGGTCGGCCTGTTGCACCACACCGTCCACACGCCACAGCCAGCACAGCACGGGCGTGGCCTGCAGATCAACCGTCAGCGGCCGGGCCAGCAGCGCCATGCTGGCGTTGGCTGTGGCTTCCACGGCGGCCCGCCCGTCCCACTGAAAGGTGCGGTAGCGTGTGGCGGGTACACGGTCGTCAATCTGCACCACTTTCCACGGGGCTGGCACGGCCTCGCCGCTCGCAGCAAAGTCGCCCACCCGCACCGGGGTGGCGATGGCGAGGGTCGTCAGTCCGCTCATGGCACACAGCATCAGCAGGGCCAGCGAGCGGGGTTTCAAAGCGAAGCGGATGGGTGTGTATTTCATGAGGGTGTGGGCAGGGGCAAGCTGGCCGGTGACCCCGTCTGCAAATCAGCTGGCAGCCAAGCGAGGTCTTGCGGCTCGTCGATGTCGTGCAGGGCTAGCAGTTCGCACAGAAGCCAGCCGAGTTGCGCCACGCGCTGCCTGGTCTCGGCAGCCACGGCAGCGGTGCTCCAGGGCATGGCGTCGAACAGCGTGGCGTCAAAGTGATTCAGGCCGAGCAGCACGTAACCGCCATCGGTGGCTGGCACCAGCGACGCGTCGTGGTCCTGCAAGGCCGCTTCAGCGCGTTGCAGCAGGTGGGTTTCGAGGGTAGGGCAGTCTGTACCCATCAGCAGGATGGCTTCACCCCCCTGGGTCACGCGCCGGGCCACGCGGCCCATGCGTGCACCGAGGTCGCCTTCCCCCTGATCGGTGCAGACCAGACCTTGCGGCAAATCCAGCGTGGTCCAGTCAAAGTACTGAGGGCCGGGCGTGACGCAGAGCTCCACGGTACCCAGCCGCGCCGCCAGCGCGAAATGCACGGCGCGCAGCAGCATGCGGTGTGCCAGCGCTGCTGCGCCGTGTTCGCCCAGTGCGGGGATCAGGCGGGTCTTGCAGAAGCCCGCGATGGGCGCCTTGGCCATGATGACGATGCGCGCCGCTTTCATCGGTAGGCCTCGGCGAGTCGGCTTGCGGGCACACCGCGCCAGTAGGCCCAGCGCAGGCGCCACATCAGGAAAATGGTGCGCCACACCCCGCGCTGCTCCCAGCGCCTGCCCGAGGTCACCACCGGATCAGACACGCAGATCGGGCGTGCCATGCGGCGCAGCCGGCTGGAGATTTCAATGTCTTCCATCAGCGGCTGCACCGGGAAGCCACCCACCGCATCGAACGCTGCGCGGGTCATGAAGAGGGCCTGATCGCCTGTCGCAATACCGGTCAGGCGTGAGCGCCGGTTCATCAGCCAGGCCACCAGTACCAGCAGGGCCGGGCGCCCGTCGATGCGCACATCAAAGCGCCCCCACGCGCAACCCTGCAATCCGCTGGCCTGCAGCCGCTGAAGGGCGGCAGGCGGCAGGCGCGTGTCGGCATGCAGGAACAGCAGCACATCGCCGCTGGCGGCGGCAGCGCCTGCATTCATCTGCAGGGCACGCCCCCGCGGCGAGCGGATCAGCCGAAAGCCCAGACACTCCACCGCCTCGGCGCTGCCGTCGTGACTGCCGCCATCGACCACGATGACTTCCACGCCCTGACGCACCAGCGGCAGCAGGTGCGCGCACAGCTCAGGCAAGCCAGCGGCTTCATTCAGCACAGGTACGATGAGCGACAGTTTCACGGGTGCCCCTGTCCCGAGCCGCCGGTCGGTTTGTTGAGCCGCCAGGCGTGGTAGCGCTGCACCCAGGCCAGCAGCTTCTGCGGCGCGTGCGCGCGCTTCCATTCACCGGCGGCGTACTTGTTGGCTTCGGCCAGCGTGGGGTAGGTGTGGATGGTGCCCAGAATCTTGTTCAGGCCCAGGCCGTGCTTCATCGCCAGCACGAACTCGGCCAGCAGGTCGGCGGCATGTTCGCCCACGATGGTCACGCCCAGGATGCGGTCCTTGCCCGGCACCGTCAACACCTTGACGAAGCCGTGCGCCGTGCCGTCGGCAATGGCGCGGTCCAGATCGTCAATGCCGTAGCGTGTGACTTCGAACGCAATCCCTTTTTCTTTCGACTCTTGCTCATTCAGACCGACCCGCGCCACTTCCGGATCGATGAAGGTGGCCCAGGGAATGACGGAGTAGTCCACCTTGAAGCGCTTGAACTGTCCGAACAGCGCATTGACGGCGGCGTACCAGGCCTGATGCGCGGCGACATGGGTGAACTGGTAGGGACCGGCCACGTCGCCAGCGGCGTAGATGTTGGGGTACAGCGTTTCGAGGTACTCGTTGGTCACCACCGTGCGCTGGGTGGGAATGCCGATGTCTTCCAGGCCGTAGCCCTGCAACCGGGCCACGCGGCCCACCGCGCACACCAGCGCGTCAAATTCAATGCGCTGCTCCACGCCCGCGTGTTCAACGACGATGTACTTGCGCACCGCGCTGTCCCGCTCCTCGCGCTCGCAGCGCAGCGCCTTGTGGCCAGTGAGCACGGTCACGCCGTCGCGTGTGAGGGCTGCGCGGGCCAGTTCCGACACCTCGGCGTCTTCGCGGGCCATGATGCGCGGTGCCATCTCGATCTGCGTCACGGCAGAACCCAGGCGCGCAAAGCTTTGCGACAACTCGCAGCCGATCGGGCCGCCACCGAGAATCACCAATCGGGCGGGCGGCGCGTCCATGTCGGCAAAGACGTCCCACAGGGTGTCGCTGGTGACGTAGCCCACCGCGTCGAGTCCGGGCAATGGCGGCACCAGCGGCTGCGCGCCGGCGGCAATCACGATGCTGCGGGTGGTCAGGCGTTGCTTGCGACCGTCTGCCGCTTCGATCTCCACCGTCCACGGGTCCACCACGCGGCCGTAGCCCTGAAGGACCTCGACACCCAGCGACTCGTAGCGCTCCAAGCTGTCGTGCGGGGCGATGTGGCGGATCACCTCGTGCACCCGGGCCATCACCTGGCGAAAGCTGAATTGCGGCATCACCGCCGACAGGCCGTAGTGATCGGCATGCCGCATCTGGGTGGCCAGCCGCGCGCTTTTGATCAGTGCCTTGCTCGGCACACAACCGTAGTTCAGGCAGTCGCCGCCCATCTTGTGCGCCTCGACCAGCGTGACTTTGGCCTTCACGGCGGCACCGATGTAGGCCGTCACCAGACCGGCTGCGCCAGCGCCAATCACGACCAGGTTGCGGTCGTAGCTGCGCGGTCGTGTCCAGCGCGCATACACGCGGCGGCGCTGCAACCAGCCCAGCACCCCCTTGGCAATCAGCGGGAACACGCCCAGCAGAACGAACGACAATGTGACACCCGGCGACACGATTCCCGCCAGGCTATCGATCTGCGCCAGCTGTGTGCCGGCGTTCACATACACCAGCGTGCCGGCCAGCATGCCCACCTGGCTGACGCCATAGAACGTCAATGAGCGGATGGGCACCAGACCCATCAGCAGGTTGATGAGGAAAAAGGGAAACACCGGTACCAGCCGCAGCGTGAACAGGTAGAAGGCGCCATCGCGGGCGATGCCGTCGTTGATCGGCTTGAGGCGGTTGCCAAAACGCGCCTGCACCCAGTCACGCAGCAGGTAGCGCGCGCTCCAGAAGGCCAGGGTGGCGCCCAGCGTGGAGGCGAAAGAGGCGATCACCGTGCCCCAGAACAGCCCAAAAATCGCGCCTGCCGCCAGCGTGAGGATCACGGCACCCGGCAACGACAGTGCCGTCACCAGCACATACACCGCAGCAAAGGCGAGGCCCAGCAACACGGGCGATGTGCTCTTCCACACGGTGAACTGGTCGAGCCCGGATTTCAGGCCGTTCAGCGTCAGCCACTTCTGGCCACCAAGAGCGAAGAACGCCCAGACCAGCAGAACAGCAAGCACCAGCAGCGCCAGGCGCTTGGCATGTCGCATGTTCAGTGCGCCTTGAGTGCGCCGCCGCAGCTGCTGCCTTGCCCGGCTGTGCAGCCATAGCAATGCTCGGCCGTGCGCACTGGCCGGCCTTGCGGGTCCTGTGCCAGCAAGTCGCGCAAATGCGGCGCGGCTGCCATGCGTGCGCCATCGCCAGCGGGCAATGGCAGGCCCAGCTGCTGGTTGAAGTCACAGTCATAAAGCCGGCCCTGCCAGTCCACGCTGATCAGGTCGCGGCACATCACGGCGCGGTGGTTGGCCGGGCTGAAGCTGCCCTTCAGCAGCTGCATGTAGCTGTTGAACTCGCCCTTGGAGATCAGCATGGAGCCGAAGCGCTGGATGGGCATGTTGGTGATGACAAAAAGTTCATTGAACTCGATGCCAAAGTGCGACTTCAACTCGCGCTTGTAGTCGGCCTGCAGCTTGCCCTGCTCAGGCGGCAGCGACGGCCCCTGTGGGTTGTAGACCAGACTGAGCTTGAGGCCCGAGCCCGGCTGGCCGTAGCCCAGCGCGTTGAGTTGCTGAAGGGCCGCAATGCTCTTGTCGAACACGCCCTTGCCGCGCTGCTTGTCCACGTTCTCCAGCGAGTAGCAGGGCATGGAGGCCACCACCTCGACACCCTGGTCTGCGAGGAACTGCGCCAGGTCTTCCTGTCCCGGTTCGAACAGGATGGTCAGGTTGCAGCGGTCCATGACATGCACGCCCAGGGCCCGGGCCCGGCGGACCAGTTCGCGAAATCCGTCATTGAGCTCCGGTGCGCCACCTGTCAGGTCCAGCACCCGGATGGCACGGGCTTCCAGCACCTCGACCACCAGATCGAGCGTGGCCTCGTCCATCATCTCGGTGCGGTTGGGGCCGGCGTTCACATGGCAGTGCACGCAGCTCTGGTTGCAGCGGTAGCCGAGGTTGACCTGCAGCGTGGTCAGTGCGCTGCGGCGCAAGGCTGGAAAGGTGGTTTCTTGAAGCAAGGGCAAAGTCGCGTGCATGGGTGTCCTTGGTGATTCGGATGGGGGTCGGATAAAAGTCAGATAACAGTCAGGTAAAGGAGGCTGACCGCGCGCAGGTGCGTGTTGGCATGGTTTCCCGAGTATGTCTTTTGGTCGCCTCGAACTCCCCACTTCTTACACATTTGCGACCAGAACCGACTGCGTCGATGGGACACGGTCAGGCTGGGCATGGTTCCCTCAGGCCATCAAATTCGTGGATGAGGGTTTGGCCTCTATCCGGCGCGCGCTGGTCTGGCACTCCTTGGGTCACTGGGTGTTCTCCAATGGGGCTAGCCAGAGCCTGCCCCAGGGCGTGAGATACCGGGGATAACACGGCGGACAAAACGGCGGATGAACCGGCGGTCTATCCAGTCCTTCCAGCGCCAGATCCATCTGCCTTCGGCCGACCACGACCCCCATGAGGCAATGGCGTAGCGCGGTCCGCACGCCAGCAGGTAAAGCGGGTTGGGCTGGGGGCGAAACGCCTGCAGTGGCTGGTGGGCGAGCGCGGCCAGCAGATTGTTTGCGAGCACCGGCCCGGCGCGCACCGCGTGCACGCCCGAGCGGACGAGGCCTTCGCCGGGGCGGGCGCAAACATCACCCGCTGCAAAGACATTCAGGTGGGACACGCTGCGGTGGCGGGGGTCCACCTGGATGTAGCCGTCCGGGTCGAGCGCGAGTTTGGACAACTTCAGCCAGACCGGTGCGCGGGCCCCGGTCGCAGCGATCACCAGATCGGCCGCCATCTGCTGGCCGTCTTCCAGCAGGATGCCTTCCGGGGTTCCGACAGCCCGCTGGAAATGGAGCTTCACGCCCGCCCGCCGGGCGTAATCGCGCAGCCGTTCCTGCACGCGCGGGTGGTGGCCTTTCAGAATGCCGTTGCCGGAGGCGATCAGGTCCACCCGCGGCTGAACGCCAGCGCTTGCCAGCGCAAATTGCACGGCCAGCGCGATTTCGACGCCAGCGGCACCGGCACCCACCACCACCACGTGGAGTGAGCCCGTGGACCGAGCTTTGGCCAGCGCCTCGGGCCAGCGTGAAAAGAAATGGTCCAGCGGCTTGACGGGCAGCAACTTTTCGCCCAGCGCCTGCAGCCATGAGGTTTCGGTTTCGCTGCCCACGTCGAGGGACAGCCAGTCGTAATGCAGGTGCCGCCCATCCGGAAGCCCGACACAGTTCCGCTCGGCATCCATGCCGACCACGTTGTCCACAATGAGTCGAACACCGGCGTCCCGTGCCAGCGGCAGCAGGTCAATCTGGCAGTCGGGCAGCGCGTAGTGGCCAGCAATCCAGCCGGGCAGCATGCCAGAGTAGTTTTGTCGGGGCGAAGGTGTGACCAGCGTCACCTCGGTATCGGCCGGGCGCCTGGCCGCCAGAGCCTCCAGCACCGAGAGGTGCGCATGTCCACCGCCAACCAGCACGAGTCTTTTCATCAAGGGGTACCGATCTGCGGGTGGAAATGAGGCTTCGGCATCCGGGTCACCACGTCGGCCGCCGACTGGCGAGGAGAAGCCCCCAGCCGGTGGATAGTGGTGAATTGTGCAGGGGCGAGGTCTGGGGGATATTCTCAGGCATTGGGTACTCTGTCACCGGGATTGGATATTCTTGAGTGCACTTTTGGTTTACTCCCTTTGGTCGTTCGGCCCGGCGCTGCGCTTACACCGATACACACACTTTCTTGCCCTTGTTGTAATCGATGCGCTGCCGGGACCGACCAAGCTGAATCTTCCCAACCTCCGGAGTTTTCAACATGACACATGCCCTGATCGGGGTGATAGGCGGCAGCGGTCTTTACCAGATGGACGCGTTGCAAGGTGCGCAGGCACATGACGTGGACACGCCGTATGGCAAGCCGTCCGACGCGGTCATCACTGGCACGGTTCATGGCGTTCCGGTTGCTTTTCTGGCCCGGCATGGCCGGGGGCATCGGCTGATTCCCTCCGAGGTGCCCTACCGCGCGAATGTCCACGCGATGCGCCAGTTGGGGGTGCGGTATCTGGTGTCGTTTTCTGCGGTCGGCTCTCTGCGTGAGGAGTTGCGCCCCCTCGACATGGTCTTGCCCGATCAGTTCATTGATCTGACCCGGCGCAGAGACAGTACTTTTTTTGGCGCTGGTGCCGTGGCACACGCCTCGCTGGCACAGCCGGTTTGCGCGAACCTCTCCGCGGTGCTGGCCCGCGCGGTGGCAGACGCCGGGCTGGGTGAAAAAATCCGCCTGCATCACGGCGGAACCTATGTGTGCATCGAGGGCCCGCAGTTCTCCACCATGGCCGAATCGCACTGGTACCGCAGCATGGGCGCCAGCGTGATTGGCATGACCAACATGCCCGAAGCCAAACTGGCACGGGAAGCCCAGATGGCCTATGCCACCCTGGCGATGGTGACCGACTACGACTGCTGGCACCCGCGTGAGGCGCACGTCACCGCCGATGCGGCCATTGCCAACCTGATGCAGAACGCCGGCCATGCGCAGTCGATTGCGGCCGAGGCGATCCGGATTCTGGGGCGCGACAAGCCGGTATCCCTGGCCCACACGGCGCTGGACTCGGCCCTGGTCACGCCACGCGACGCCATGGCACCGGACGTGCATGAGCGGCTCAAGGCGTTCTGGAGCTGACCTGTCTGTTCGTCGCAGACGCAGCCGGCAAAAAATCAGAGAGCCAAAGAAAAAGGGCTGACTTTCGAAGTCAGCCCTGATGGCGAACTCAGCAACGTGTTGCGCGGGTCAGCAACCTGCCGTGCACTTGCCAGCGCCATCAAACGACATCGTCTTGCCAGACAGTGGCACCAGCACCGGCACCTTCACGGCTTTCATGAAGGCTTCGGTCTTGCTGCCGGTGCGTACCTTGCCGCCCACCGTGCCGACCTCGTTGGCATGCGATGCAATCACCGACGCGGGCTTGACCAGCTCGTTGATGACATAGGCCGCCTCGACCGGGCCGGTGCTGAAGCCGTCACCCATGTTCATCACGGCCAGCTTGGCGCCGTAGTGGCCGCGCACCACCAGGTCCTGATCGGCGGTGATGCCGGTGTCACCCGACAGGTAGGCCACCAGGCCGTTGCTGAAGCGCAGCACATAGCCGGTGGCCAGACCCACGTCGCCCGCAATGCCGGCTTCCTTCATGGCCCGGCCCAGCTCGCCGCCGATGTAGTCGGGATCAACACCGTTGCTGTGCTGCGCGGTGACGGTGGCAATCTTCACGCCGCCCACGGTCACGCTGCCGCCAAAGCGGGCCAGTACGGAGTTGGCCGGATCGCCGCCGCCGGCCCTGAGTTTTGCCGCGAAGAAGGGCGGCATTTCACTGCCAGTCACGATCTTCGATTTCTTGGCAATCGCGATGTTCACCGCACTGGTGGCCGGCATGGCCGACACCGACAGGTCGGGCTTGTCGCAGCTGCCGGCATTGGGTGCCTTGGTGTGCATGTTGCCCACGTGGTCGCCATGCATGTGGCTGACCAGAATGATGTCTATCTTGCCGAGACGCGGATCGTCTGCGCCGGCCACGGTGCGGCCCGGATCGTAAAGAATGCGGGTGCCGTTCGGGTCTTCGAACACCATGGCACGGTCCTGTGGGCAGAACTCGCCCTCAATGCCGCCCAGTGGCGTGACCTTGACAACTTGCGCCACAGCCGGGGATGCGATGGCAGCGCCGATGGCGCCCAGCATGGCAACCCGTATCAAACGGTCGATCAATTTCATGGGTGTCTCCTGTAACTTGCGCGAATGAGGGTGGTCTGCCAGCCCGGGATGCGTGGTGCCTTGGAGGTGCTGAACCTTTGGTCACACTTTGAACGCGAGTTATAGCAGCTATTGCCGAGTTGGGTGGGTTTTTCGGGTTGGGGCGGAGTCGGTCGCGCGGCGAGCACTCCCGGCAGCGCGGTGCTGCTTGGCCCGGCAGTTCTGGGATTAACATGACAGGCCCATCTCGTTCCCCATCACCTCATCACACACCGTTTCCCATGAATGCCCTTTTGACGCCGTCTGCCTGTCTGCCATCCGATTCCGCACAGTCCCTGCTCATTGGCCGGGTGTGGGTGCCCGGTCAGGGGCCGGTGCTGGCGCTGGTCGGGCCTGACCAGATTCACGACCTGTCCACATTGGCGCCCACTTGCAGCCAGCTGCTGGAACTGCCCGATGTGGCCCAAGCGGTGCGTGCGGCACAAGCGTCGTTGCCGCGCATTGGCGCCACCGCCGACATCATGGGTAACTCCAATGAGTCCACGCGCGATGCCAGCCAGCCCTGGCTGCTGGCGCCGTGCGACCTGCAGGCGCTCAAGGCGGCCGGCGTGACCTTTGTGGCCTCCATGCTGGAGCGCGTGATTGAAGAGCAGGCGCGTGGCGATGCCAGCAAGGCCGAGTCGGTGCGTCAGGCCGTGGTGGCGGTGATTGGCGACAACCTGGCCAGCGTCAAGCCCGGATCGCCCGAAGCCGCCAGGCTCAAGGACGTGCTGGTGGCCCAGGGGGTGTGGTCGCAGTACCTGGAAGTCGGCATTGGCCCCGATGCTGAAATCTTCACCAAGAGCCAGCCGATGAGCGCGGTGGGCACCGGCGCGGATGTGGGCATTCACCCGCACAGCCACTGGAACAACCCCGAACCCGAGGTGGTGCTGGCGGTGAACTCGCGCGGGCAGGTGCAGGGCGCGGCGCTCGGCAACGATGTCAACCTGCGCGATTTTGAAGGCCGCAGCGCGCTGCTGCTGGGCAAGGCCAAGGACAACAACGCCTCGTGCGCCATCGGTCCCTTCATTCGCCTGTTCGACGCGAACTTCACCATCGACCATGTGCGCCAGACCGAGTTGGGCATGACGGTCTCCGGCCCCGAGGGTTTCGAGATGCGGGGCGGCAGCAACCTTGCCAAGATCAGCCGCGACCCGCTGGACTTGGTGGCGCAGGCGATTGGCGCCAATCACCAGTACCCCGACGGCTTCATGCTGTTCCTCGGCACCATGTTCGCCCCGACGCAAGACCGCCACGGCCCCGGCCAGGGCTTTACCCATGTGGTGGGTGATGTGGTCACCGTGTCGGCGCCCGCACTCGGCACGCTGGTCAACCGCGTCACCACCTCGGACCAGGCCGCGCCGTGGACGTTTGGCGTCACGGCGCTGATGCGCAGCCTGTCGACCCGCGGGCTGATCTGAACCGCTGAACAGGCGGATCGAAAGTTTGACCATGCACACATCGGCTCTTGTTCTGTTCTCTGGCGGTCAGGATTCCACCACCTGCCTGGCACACGCGCTGGCGCGCTATGAACGCGTCGAGACGGTGGCCTTCGACTACGGCCAGCGGCACAAGGTCGAGTTGCAGGCGCGGCTCAATGTGCTGCGGGAGATCAAGGCGCAGTTCCCGCAGTGGGCCCACAAGCTGGGCGAAGACCACCTGCTCGATCTGGCGGTGCTGGGCCAGGTGAGCGACACGTCGCTCACGCGCGACGTGGCCTTTCGCATGGAAAGCTCGGGGCTGCCCAACACCTTTGTGCCGGGGCGCAACCTGCTGTTCCTCACGCTCGCTGCCGCGCTGGCCTACCGGCGCGACCTGCAGGTGCTGGTGACCGGCGTGTGCGAGACGGATTTTTCAGGCTACCCCGATTGCCGCGACGACACCATCAAGGCCATGCAGCTGGCGCTGTCGCTGGGCATGGACAAGCGCTTCCTGATCGAAACGCCGCTGATGTGGATCGACAAGGCCGACACCTGGCGCATGGCTCACACCCTGGGCGAGAAGTCAGGCGTGCCAAGCGGCGGTGAGGCGCTGGTGGCACTGATCGTGGAGCACACGCATACCTGCTATCTCGGCGACCGCGAGCACCGCCATGACTGGGGCTATGGCTGCGGCAGCTGCCCGGCCTGTGAGCTGCGTGCGCGGGGATTTTCCGGCTATCGGGCCTCGCCTGTGGGGAAGCCCTAGGGCCTAGCTCTGGCTTTCAATGATGCTACGCGTGACTGCGGGCGGCGCATCCCCGATGTGAAATGCCAGCTTGCGCTCGCGCAGCGCCACGTCGCTGGCCGTCACGCGGTCAAAGCGCCGCAGGTGCTCGGTCCAGGTCTCGTCGGTGATCTGCTCCACATAGTGCCCAAGCCGGCTCACGTCGCGCAGCAGCGCCCATTGCAGGGCGCCCTGGCGCAGGCGGCTGCGGCGGCTCTCCTGCATCAACGCCACGAAGTCATCGGCGTGCGCCGGATTAATCTGGTAATCAATTGACACCACCACCGGCCCGGCGTCGGGTGCGACCTGCTCCACCGGCGCCTTGAACTCGCGTGACGGCGTGAGGTCTTCCTCGATGCTCAGGTCCGTCACCCAGCGCTGCGCCAGAAACATGCCGAGCAAGCCACTGCCTGCTGCCACCAGCAGGCTGATGGTCACCGTGCCCAGTGTGGCCACCTGGCCCCACAGCGCAGCACCCAGGGCGCTGGCGCCCATGATGGCCATCTGGTACATCGACATGCCGCGTGCACGTACCCAGTCGGGCAGGGCGAGTTGCGCGGACACACTGAGCGAGTTCGCACAGATGATCCACGCCATGCCATTGAGCACCATGGCAGGCACGGCCAGCCACGCATTCGGTGCCAGCGCCACCACCACGGTCGACACCGACTGAAGCCCGGTCGCGCCCAGCACCAGGGTGTTGCGCGTCATTTGCTGGCGCAGGCGCGGCAGGAACAGCGCCGCCACAATCGCGCCGCTCCCCATCGCCGCCAGCAGCATCGTGAACGTGCCAGCATCACCGCCCTGCAGCCGCCGCGCCACCAGCGGCAGCAAGGCCAGCAGTGCGGTGGAATGAAAGAAGAACAGTGACACCTGCAGCAACACGGCGCGCAGTCGGCTGGACTGGCGCACGAACTGCAGGCCAACCCGCATCGCGCTCACGAGGCGTTCCCGGCCGAGCGGGTTGGGCACATGCTCACGCTTCCAGCGCATGATGATGAAGGCCGAGAGGATCGACAGCACCGCGTTGAGCACAAACACATACTCGGTACCGGCGCTGGCAATCAGTGCACCGGCCACCAGCGGGCCGATGATGCGCGACGCATTCATCGACACGCCGTTGAGCGCCAGCGCGGCGGGCAGCTGGGCTCTGGGCACCAGCTCCGGCACGATGGCGGCGAACACCGGCCAGCGCATCGCCAGGCCCACGCCGTTGGCAAAGGTCAGCGCCAGCAGCAGGGCGGGCGTCATCACGTCCGCGATCACGGCAATGCACAGCAGCGAGGCCACGGCGGCCACCCAGAACTGCGTGATGATGAAGTAACGCCGCCGGTCGAGGATGTCGGCCAGCGCACCGCTGGGCAGACCGAGCAGGAACACCGGCAGCGTGGCGGCCGACTGCACCAGCGCCACCCAGATCGGCGTGGTGGTCATCGAGGTCATCATCCACGCGGCCGCCACATCGTTCATCCACATGCAGATATTGGCTGCCAGCCAGGTGCTCCACAGCATGCGGAAAACCGGCAGGCGCATGGGCGCCCAGGCTGACAGCGATTCGGCTGGTGCCAGTGGCGACGGCGATGACGCTTCAGCCATTCAGCGCGCGTCCGGTGCGGTCTGCTGGCTCATCGCGTTCAGCGTGTACAGCGAAGGCGATCCCTCGGGGCGCCTTTCCAGTGTCCAGACGGTGCGGTGAAACGCTGCTGCTGTGGGCCGGTGCGCAATCGACACCATGCTGCCGTGCGCCGCCTTCACATGGGCCACCAGCTTTTCGTAAAGCGTCTTCTCGGCCGCCTCGTCCAGCGCACTGGTGGCCTCGTCGGCAAAAATCCAGCGGGGCTTCTTCAGCAGCACACGCGCAATCGCCAGCCGCTGCTGCTCGCCGCCCGAGAGCTTTTGTGTCCAGGCGTCTTCTTCGTCCAGACGGCTGGCCAGCTGCGGCAGCAAGGCATCGGTGAGCGCCTGTTTCAGGTCGGCATCGGCATAGGTGGCGGCTGGTTCCGGATAGGCCAGCGCATCGCGCAGCCGACCATCAGGGAAATACGGGCGCTGCGGAATGAACATCGCCTGCTGCGGCAACTGGGCGCGCCCGGTCGAGAACGGCCAGATGCCCGCAAACGCCCTGAACAGCGTCGACTTGCCGCTGCCCGACGGCCCCTTGACCAGCACGCTGTCGCCGGGCTGGGTCTGCAGGTTCAGGTCTTTCAGCAGCGTCACGCCGGTGGGCAGCTGCAGAGTGAGGTTCTGGGCCACCAGCGAGTCCGTCGGGGTGGTCGCCGCATCGGCGGGCTGCACCTGCGCAGCTTCGCGTTCGCGCGTGGCCTGGTCAATCGCCGACATGCTGTCTTCGAAGCTGGTCAGGCGGTCGGTGGTGGCGCGCCAGGCGGCCAGGCTGCTGTAGTTGTCGACGAACCAGCTGAGTGAGTCCTGCACCTTTCCGAAGGCCGACGAAATCTGGATCAACTGCCCGAGCTGGATGGCACCGCTGAAAAAGCGCGGTGCGGCCACCAGAAACGGAAAGATCACTGCCGCCTGCCCGAAAAAGCTGGTGAACCAGATCAGCCGCTTTTGCGCCTTGAGCAGCAGCAGGTAATTGGCCAGCACCGAAGAAAAGCGTCCGCCCAGATGGTTCTGCTCCACCCGCTCGCCACGGTCCAGTGCGATCGATTCGCTGTATTCACGCACCCGCACCATGTGGTGGCGGAAGTCCGCTTCATAGCGCTGCTGCAGGAAGTTGAGACCAATCTGAGGCCGGCCGATGTAGTGCGTGAGCACGCTGCCCAGCGCGCAGTAGGCAATCGCTGCCCACACCATGAAGCCGGGGATGGTGTAGCTGCTGCCCGCAAGCGAAAAGGTGAAGGAGCCCGACAGCGCCCACAGGATGCCAATGAAGCTCACCAGCGTGACCACGGCGTTGAGCAGCCCCATGGTCAGCGACACGGTGTAGGTGGTGAAGGTGTTGAGGTCTTCCTGGATGCGCTGGTCCGGGTTGTCGGGCGTGGGGCCTTGTTGGTCGGCGGCATACACCGCACTGATGGCGGGTGTGGCGACAGCTGTGGCAGAAAAGCGCGCCAGCTCCATCTTGTAAAACGCCTGCCCCGACAGCCACCGACGCAGGTAATCGCGTGTCATCCACGAGCGCCAGCGGATCTCCAGCAGCTGCGTGAGGTAGAACTTGTAGACCGCCATCAGGATGGCAATCACCGCGAGGTAACTGAAACGCACCATCTGCTGCCAGAACACAGTCTGGTCTTTCTTTTCCAGCGCGTCATAAAACACGCGGTACCAGTCATTGAACTGCACCGCCATGTACACCGTGCCGAGGTTGAGCACCACGATGGCCAGCAGCAGGCCGCGGGCTTTCCAGCGGTCTTCGGAGCGGAAGTAGGGTGCGGCCAACGCCCAGACGCGGCCGCTGAACAGGCGGAAGGTGGCGAATTTGGCAGCAAGGCGCGTCAGCAGGTTCATTCGGTCAACCTTGGGTGAAGAAAGGGGAACAGGGGAGCCAATCGGGCAACTGAGGCAACAGCATCAAGACGACTGGTTGGCCACGCCGCTGGCCACATGGCCAGCCGGCACATGCTGTGCGGCGGAGTGCACATGGCTGGTCTGGTCGTCAAAGAAAAAGTCGGGCTCGAACTCGCGCAGGAATTCGCCCTTGGCCAGACCGCCGAGGAACATCGCTTCATCAACCTCGATGTTCCAGTCCATCAGCGTGCGGATGGCGCGCTCGTGCGCGGGCGCACTGCGCGCAGTGACCAGCGCGGTACGGATGCGCATGCGCGAGGTGCCGGCCTGCTGCAAGCGGTGCAGCGCTTCGAGCAACGGTTTGAAGGGGCCGGCCAGCAGCGGCTGGCTGGCCTTGTCGTATTCGTGGGCCTGGAAGGCCGACAGACCCTCGGCCTGGAACACGCGCTCAGCCTCGTCTGAGAACAGCACCGCGTCGCCGTCGAAGGCAATGCGAACCTCATGCGGGTGGGCGTCGCTGGCGCGTGCCGATTGCGGGTACACCTGCGCGGCCGGCACACCAGCGGCCAGCGCCTCGCGCACATCGCTCAGATGGGCTGACAGGAACAGGTTGGCGTGCAGCGGTTTGAGGTAGCGCCATGGCGGCTCACCGCGGTTGAAGGTGCCACGCTGAATGTTGAGGCCGTAGTGCTGCGCCGAGCGGAACACCCGCATGCCCGAGACGGGGTCGTTGCGCGAGAGGATCACTACCTCGACGCGTTGGGCCTTGTATGCGGGGTCCGGTGTTTCGTTAAAAGCGAGCAGTTTTTTCACAAGTGAAAATGCCACACCCGGCTTGGCCGGCACGTCGAGGCGGTCCAGCTGCAGCTTCATGTAGGCGGCGTCTTTTTTGGCGCCGGGTACGGGCGGTGTGTTCAGGCCGGACTCAAAGACCTGATTTTCCTCTTCAAAGTCGAACAGTGCGCGCGAGGAGATCGCCACCACGAGTTGACCATCCAGACTTGCTGCCATAGTGACGTGCCTTGATCTTTCAGGGGGGTTGCAGGGTCAGAGTGAACCATTGTCCATATTCCGGTGCGGCGAGTGGCCACGCGTCGGCCCGGGTGATGTGACGCTGGCCGCGGGCAATGAGTTCCACCGCGCGAATCACGCCGGCGTGGGTGATCCACACGGTGTCGCCGTGCAGATCACGCCCCAGGTCGTCAAAGGCGGCCGCCACGCGGTTCATCACCTGCGTCACGCTATCGCCATGGCCGCCGACGCGGTGGTTGGCGAAGTCGTCGGTCCAGGCTTTCAAGCTGGGCGGGTCAATGGTTTGCCACAACAGTCCTTCCCATTCGCCAAAATGCATTTCCTTGAGGCGGTCGTCGGCTGCAGGGGACAGGTCAGGCCGCAGGCCGTGTAGCTGCATGGCCAGCTCGGCGCAGCGCCGCAGTGGTGAATGCACCAGGCGCGCGTTGATGGGTAGCGCGGTGGCCAGCGCCTGGGCGCAGCGCTCGGTGTCTGGCGCCCGAGCGGGCAGGTCGAGCTGGCCGTAGCAGGTGCCCGGAGCCACCTCGGGTTGCGCATGCCGGACCAGCCAGAGTTTCATGGGTGGCACGCAGCAAGTCAGAGGGCCACCACCAGACCCAGGTAGAACGCGATCTCGCAGATTTGCTGGGTGGCGCCCAGGCAGTCGCCGGTGAAGCCCTGCAGTCGCTGTTTGAATCGATACGCCATCCACAGCAGTGCAATAACCGCAAAGCCGCAGGCGACGAGCAGGCTGCCGACGTCAATCACGAGGCTGGCCAGCGCCAGCACGGCCAGACACCAGATCAGCGCCACCAGCAGCGTTGCTGGCGCGATATGCCCAGCCAGCGGACGGGACTTGGAACTGGCGCTGTCGCCCACATGCGGCAGCAGGTGAATCACTAGCAGCGGCAAGCCGCGCGACACCACGTGGGCGGCAATCAGGGCGACACCGATGTAGGCGTCGCTCCATGAAGCGACGTCCCAGTCTCCGGGCTCATCGCTCTGCACAGGGGCGACTTCAACCGATCCAAGAACAGCAATCAGCCCCACCTTGACCAGCAGCGCCAGCACCAGCGCCATCGCGCCAAACGCGCCGACGCGCGAGTCTTTCATGATCTGGAGCGCACGGTCGCGGTCGAAGCTGCCCCCCAGCCCGTCGGCCACATCGGCCAGCCCGTCTTCATGGAAGCCTCCGGTGAGTAGCACGGTGGCGGCGGTAGACAATGCCGCCGCGACCAGTGGCGCGAGCGGCACGTCGGGCAGCAGGGTCTGCAGCAGCAGGTACACCGCAGCGGCCACCATACCAACCAGAATGCCCACCCCCGGCAGGTGTCCGGCGCTGGTTCTCAGCAGTTCGGGGCTGAAACCTACCCACTCGGCCAGTCGCCCGGTGACAGGAATGCGCGTGAAGAACTGCAGCGCCAGCAGGAACTCGCGGATGAAGTCGGCAAGGAAATTCATGGAGCCTCTTTCCCGCTGACAGCAGCCGACTCGAAGCTGGCCATTTCGTCAAGAAACCGCGCTGCCGACTGCAGCAGCGGCCACGCCAGCAGCGCGCCGGTGCCTTCGCCCAGCCGCAGGCCGAGGTCCAGCAGCGGCTGCGCACCCATGTGAGCCAGCAACAGGCGATGGCCCTGCTCGTTGGAGCAGTGACAAAACACCATGTAATCGCGTGCGGCGGGCGCCAGTGCCTGCGCCACCAGCGCTGCGGCGCCGGCGATGAACCCATCGACCAGCACCACGCGGCGCTCGCTGGCCGCCTGCAGCATGGCGCCGGTCATCATGGCGATTTCAAACCCGCCCAGCGCCGCCAGTGCGTCCAGCGGCGCGGTGGCGTCGGGGTGGCGCGCCAGGGCGCGTGCGAGCACGGCGCGCTTGTGCTGGAGCTGCTGGTCGTCGAGGCCGGTGCCCCGCCCGGTGGCGTCGGCAATCGAGCTGCCGGTCAGGCGCGCCATCAGCAGCGCGGCTGCAGAGGTGTTGGCTATGCCCATCTCGCCAAACGCCACCACATTGCCGGGCAGGTCGCGTAATACGGCCATGCCGGCATCGAGTGCGGCTTGCGCTTGCTCTGCCGTCATGGCCGTCTGCTCGCAGATGTTCTGCGTGCCGTGCGCGATTTTGCGTGGTTGCAACTGGGGATGCGCGGGCAGGTCGGCGGCGACGCCCGCATCGACCACCTGCAGCGCAAAGCCATGCTGGCGTGCAAACACATTGATGGCGGCACCGCCCGCGAGCATGTTGCCCACCATCTGCACCGTGACCGCCTGCGGAAAGGCCGAAACGCCTTCGGCTGCAATGCCGTGGTCGGCTGCAAACACCACCATCTGCGGCTCGCTCAGCGCGATGGCTTCGCGCTGCTGGATCAGGCCCAGCTGGAGCGCCAGGCTTTCCAGCTGGCCCAGGGCGCCTTGCGGCTTGGTCTTGTGGTCGATCTTGTGCTGCAGGCGGGCCCGGAGATCGGCGTTTGCCGTGAGGTCAATACGGGGCAGGGGCATGGGGGCAGAAGGTCAAGGTGCGGTGGTGGTCAGCTCGGCCAGGCACTTCGGGCAGAAGCAGGTGGTCGCGGTGTCGTCTGTTGCGGGGACCGGAAGCACAGGCGGCAGTTGAAAGCACCAGCAGGTCGCGTCCCCACTGACCATGCCGCACCTAAAGCCTGCGCCGCATCGTGGACACACAGAGGACGCATCTGCTGATGAAGCGGGCGCTGGTTCTGCCTCGGCAACGGGGGTGGACATGACGGCTGTCAGCTTTGCAGGAACAGCCGGTAAGCCGGGTTGTCGGTTTCTTCGACATGCGGGTAGCCCAGCGTGTCGAGAAAATCCTTGAATGCCTTGTGGTCGGCCTTGGGCACCTGCAGCCCGACCAGAATGCGGCCGTAGTCGGCGCCCTGGTTGCGGTAGTGGAAGAGGCTGATGTTCCAGCCCGGCCGCATGCTGGAGAGGAACTTCATCAGCGCCCCCGGCCGCTCGGGGAAGATGAAGCGCAGCAGGCGCTCGTCTTTCGACAGCGCACTGTGCCCGCCCACCATATGGCGGATGTGCTCCTTGGCCAGCTCGTCGTGGGTGAGGTCGAGCGCGTTGAAACCCTGGCGCGAAAAGAGTTTGGCGATCTTGGTGCTCTCACCCTTGGCCGAGGTGGTGAGGCCGACGAACACATGTGCCTTGGCGTCGTCGCTGATGCGGTAGTTGAACTCGGTCACGTTGCGCGGGCCGCCGGGCAGCTCGCCGATCAGCTTGCAAAAGCGCCGGAAGCTGCCGCGCTCTTCTGGAATGGTCACGGCAAACAGTGCTTCACGCTCTTCACCCACTTCCGCTCGCTCGGCAACGAAGCGCAGGCGGTCAAAGTTCATGTTGGCGCCGCACAGGATGGCGGCGTAGGTCTCGCCTTTGGTCTTGTGGGTGGCCACGTACTGCTTGATGGCCGCCACTGCCAGCGCGCCCGAGGGCTCGACGATGCTTCGTGTGTCGACAAAAATATCCTTGATCGCGGCGCACACGGCGTCGGTGTCCACGCTGATGAATTCATCCACAAGATCGCGGCTGATGCGGAAGGTTTCCTCGCCCACCAGCTTCACGGCGGTGCCGTCTGCGAACAGGCCCACATCCTGCAGCGTGACCCGTTTTTTGGCCGTCACCGACTGCAGCATGGCGTCGGAGTCGTTCATTTGCACGCCAATGACCTTGATCTCGGGCCGCACGGCCTTGATGTAATTGGCCACACCCGAAATCAGCCCGCCACCGCCAATGGCCACAAACACCGCATCCAGACGGCTGGAGCCGATGGTCTGCAACTGCATCAGGATTTCCATGGCAATCGTGCCCTGGCCGGCGATGACGTCCGGGTCGTCGAAGGGGTGCACAAAGGTCAGGCCGCGCTTTTTCTCCAGCGTCACCGCGTGGGTGTAGGCGTCGGAGTAGCTGTCGCCGTGCAGCACCACGTCAGCCCCCCAGGCCTCGACGGCATCGACCTTCAGCCGCGGCGTGGTGGTGGGCATGACCACCACGGCCCGCGTACCCAGTTTCTGGGCGCTCATGGCCACCCCTTGCGCGTGGTTGCCGGCCGAGGCGCAGATCACGCCTTTTTTCAGCTGCGCCGGGCTCAGGTGCGCCATCTTGTTGTAAGCGCCGCGCAGCTTGAAGCTGAAGACGGGCTGCTGGTCTTCCCGCTTGAGCAGCACGGTGTTGCCCAGCCGTTTACCCAGGTTTTTTGCGGCTTCGAGGTTCGATTCCACCGCCACGTCATAGACGCGCGCGGTCAGGATTTTTTTCAGGTAATCGGCGGGTGTCAGCTGGCCGGTGGGCCTTTTGCCGGGTTTGGCGGGGCGTCTGGCGGGGGTGGGCGTCGGTGGGGTCATCTTTTTTCTCGCAGCCTGACATCATAGTGGGCAAGAAAAAAGGCCCAGACCTTGCGATCTGGGCCTGTAAATCCACCCTTAGAGGAGGTGGAGGAGACAACCAGTGCAAAAATGCGTCACGTAGGTGAGCAGGATTGCGATGAAATCAGTATAGCGGAGCGATGTTGCGCTGCACAATACCCTGCTGTTGGAAATTTTACCTTTCCACACCTTCCTGGTTATTAATCTTTTGCATGAGGAACGACGTTTATGGAATGCACCGTCAGCTGGACCGGAACACCGGCCACGACCGGCTCACCGTCGGGGATGACTTTTCTGGCCCAGACGGGCAGCGGCCACACGCTGGTGATGGACGGCGCACCCGACGCGGCCAAGCCCGAGAACGGTGGCGCCAACCTCGCACCGCGCCCCATGGAGACGGTGCTGGCCGGCACAGGCGGCTGCACCGCCTATGACGTGGTGCTGATCCTCAAGCGCGGCCGGCACGATGTGCGTGGCTGCTCGGTCAAGCTCACCTCAGAGCGCGCGCCGGTGGATCCCAAGGTCTTCACGAAAATCCACATGCACTTTGTTGTGACAGGCCGTGGACTGACCGCTACCGCGGTCGAGCGCGCTGTGGCCATGAGCCACGACAAGTACTGCTCGGCCACCATCATGCTGGGCAAGACGGCAGAGATCACCACCAGCTTCGAGCTGGTGGAGGTCTGAAAGGAATCGGTCTAATCGGGGCCGGTCACAGGTAGTGCGCGGTGGTCGTCATGACCCGCGCCGCCGACCGCATCAGGGCCTTGACGGGTGCAGGAAGTGGCAATGCACCGACTTGCTCCGCTTCCTTGGCATGCGCTGCCTCGTCGTCCTTCATCTGCGCCACGATGGCGCGCGACTCGTGGTCGCCTTGCGGCAGGCGCTCCAGATGCTCGGCCAGATGCGCTTCGACCTGACGTTCGGTTTCCACCACAAAGCCGAGGCTGAGGCGGTCGCCCAGCCGGCTGGCCACCAGTCCCAGACCGAAAGCGCCGGCGTACCAGAGCGGATTGAGCAGCGAGCGGCGCGCACCCAGTTCGTCCAGCCGTTGCTGCGTCCACGCGAGGTGATCGCCTTCTTCGCGACTGGCTTGAAGAAAGTGTTCACGCAGCGCCGGGTCGCGCGTGCCGAGTGCCTGCGCGGCATAAAGCGCCTGGGCACAGACCTCGCCCACATGGTTCACGCGCATCAGGGCGCCTGAGAGCGCCTTGTCCTGCGTGCTCAGTTCGGTCGCCTGTCCGGGCACCGTGGGGCAGGCCCGGCTGGCGCGTGGTTTGGCGAACAGGGTTCGCAGTGCAGCGTCGGCGGTGGTGATGGAAACGTCAAGAGCTGAAGCCATGGAGTGTCTCGGTGTGAATGCGTTGTCTCAAGGTGATTGCGCTTCGGTCCTGCAATCGTACTGCGACTGGGCCATGCGATGCCCTGAAATGCAAAAAGCCCCCGTGAGGGAGCTTTTTGCTGGGGTGGTCGGTTGAACGGACTGACGTCCATCCAACGCTTCATCAGAACGTGTGTCGAATACCGAACGCGATGTTGGTCGAATCCACGCCGGCTGACGAGGTGACACCACCCAGGAAGCCGTTGCCGCCAGGAGCAGTCTGGCCTAGGCCTTTGTTGTTGAAGCGGGTCAGCACTGCGTTCAGGTTGGTGCGCTTGGACAGCGCGTAGGTGTAGGTTGCGCCATACGACGAGGTGTCGGCATCGTTCGGACGCTTGTCGTTCAGGCGGTTGTAGGCCACGACCCAGGTGTGCGGGCCGGTGGTCATCCGGTAGCCGATGTGCATCAGGTTGGCATCCTGCCGGAAGCCATTGATGTAGGCGTTCTGGATGGTCAGAGCGTTGGCAGAGCCTACTGCGTTGACGAGTGTGGTGTTGGTCGAGATCGTCGACAGGCCGCTTGGATTTTCATCCTTGATGGTAGCGTACTGGCCGTACAAGGTACCAGGGCCGACATCCACGGTGGCACCGATCACGTTGTTGGTCAGTGACTTTCTGCCGAGTTCGTTGTTACGCCGGTTGTGACCGAAGCCAACAGAGTAGCCTGCGCCCTTGTAGATGACCATGCCGCCAACAAAGCGGCTTGCCGAGTCGCCCACAGTGGCTGAAGCAGCTTCGCCAGCACCGTACATCAGCGTGGCGGTCACGCCTGCGTACTGGATCCCGTACTGAACGGTGTTGCTCAGGCGGATGTCAAAGGTCGGAGGAAAGCTTCCAACCTGACCTGCGGCGAGGCTGGACTGGGTTTGCGATGCATCGAACGTTGCGCCCACCAGGTAGCCTGGCGTGTACTGGCGGCCCAAGGTGACAGCACCGAAAGGTGTGACCAGACCTACAAATGCCTGGCGGTCGAACAGGTTGCCAGCCGTGTTGACGCCGACGCTACCGCCCAGCGTGGTGTTGAGACTGTCAAGAGCGGTCTGGAATGCCGTATTGAGGCCCAGACGGGAGGCCTGCGACAAGCGGTCAGGAAGCTGGGTGCCGGAATTCGCGCGGTTTGTCACCGATCCGGTATCGGCTTCAAAGCGATTTTCCAGCGTGAAGATGGCCTTGTACCCGCCGCCCAGGTCTTCCGTGCCACGAAGACCAAAACGCGAGCCTTCCATGATGCCGCTGGCAATGGTGCTCACGGTGCCCTGGCGCAGGCCGGACACGCGGTTATAGCCGGCATCAACGAGGCCGTAGACGGTGACGGTGCTTTGTGCCATGGCCGCCGAGGTGGACAAAAGTCCCATCACAGCGGTTGCAACCAAGGTCAGTTTTTTCATGGTGTCTCCAGAGAGTTGTAATTGGTCAGAGATTGAAATCCAGCTGGCTTTTGCGCGCCGCATGCCGTCTTTACCGCTGGTCTGGGGTGAACATTAATGGTGGCCCTCCAGCCCGTAAAGAGGGTGATTGCCGGGGGTATCGCCTTGGTGACAAGGGAAAACCCCTTGTCAGCAGGGCTGTGGTGGGTTGCGTCGGCATGGACTGAATACGCGTTGCATCGTGCTTTCCCCAGTCAAATACGCTCTGCCGTCGCGTCTATGCCCGCCTTCAGGCCAGCCTGTTCGCGCCGTATAGGCACAGACCTCTAGATTTGGACTGCTGTGGCGTGACGGCGACATTCAATGTCGCAACTTTTTGTATGGGCGATGACTCGCATCAGTAACACGCTAATTCCCCTGTCGTGTCACCAAAACAATGCGCGGCAGAAGATGCGCACCATAACGGGGCTCGACTGCGGCCGCTTTCCCGTTCTTCTCCTCTGTGACGCGTGCTGAATTGCTGTCGGGAGCCTCTTGAGGCGAAAGCACCTCTGTTGTGCATGAAAAATCCGATGTGGCGGGCGACCAACATGTAAGGTATGAATTTTGCTAATAGTCCAATAAGGGTTAGGCATACATCGTGACCTTTTGGTTAAATCCGGTTAAGGGTTAACCAGAAGCCCTTAGTCAGTTTTCGTTTGGTTCCAAGTGTTTCCCTTTCTTTTTGGAGATTTCTAATGATGAAAAAAAGCCTCGTTGCTGTGGCCGTGATGGCTGTTTCCGGCATGGCCTCTGCCCAGTCCACCGTGACCATTTACGGTCTGATTGACGCCTACTTTGGCTCGGTGAAGTCTGGCACCCTGACCCAAACCGTGGTCAATAGCGGTGGTCTTCAGTCCAGCCGATTTGGTTTCAAGGGCACCGAGGACCTCGGTGGTGGTCTGAAGGCCAACTTTGTGCTCGAAGCTGGCTTTAATGTTGATACCGGTGCTTCGAGGGCTTATGACAACCCGTACACGAACGCGGCCACCACCGCGATGTTTGGGCGGCAGACCTTCGTCGGCCTGTCGGGCGGCTTCGGCGAAGTGAAACTCGGCAAGATGTGGACCCCATTTGACGAAGTCAAGGGTTCTGGCGCTGCCGGTTTTGATGCCAACGTCTTCGCGCCTGCGACCAACGTGTGGTCCAGCAACAGCTACAGCGACCTCCCTGGCAACGCGATTTATTACTCGACCCCCAACTTCAGCGGCTTCAGCGCTGCGGTCATGCACAGCTTCGGCGAGAACAAGACCGCCACGGTCGGTGCTGGTTCGATTTCTTCCATGAACGTCGCGTACTCTGCCGGCCCCTTGGCCGCTGCGCTGTCGTACCAGACCCAGAAATCCACTGGTGCAGTCGCTGCCACCAAGTACACGCAACTGAACGGCTCTTACGACCTCGGCGTCGTGAAACTGCTTGGCGCCTATGGCACGACCAAGAATCAGTCCAGCCCTGTGACCACGCTGGCCCAGGAAAAGACCAAGGAATACCAGCTGGGTCTGGACTTCCCGGTCTCCAGCACTTTTACGCTGTCTGGCGGCTACGCCCGCTCCAAGGGCACGCGTGCCGCTGGTGCATCCGAGCTGAAGCGCACCGGCTACGGTATCGCTGGTCTGTACGCGATGTCCAAGCGCACCAACCTGTACGCTGGTTACCAGAATGCCAAGGAAACCGCTGCTGGTCTGGCTGATCGCAAGGACAGTACCGTCGGCGTGGGTGTTCGCCACACGTTCTGATCGACTGCGTTTGCCATTCCCCTTTCACAGGGGTTTGTCGATAAAAGCCACCTTGGGTCCGCCCAAGGTGGCTTTTTCATTAGGGACTCTCGGCACCGATCGAAGTCCCGACATGTGCATACACGCCATTACGTTGAATACTTAAGTAGACGTTGTTGGAATCCCACGACCCCCGGGGATAAGTGTGGCAACGGTGCAACGTCCAGATGGTTTTTCACGGCAATTCTTTGCGAATCGGCGCCCAGTCTGGTGCAATAGAGCCAACTTCCCGAAAGGGGGTTGGCCCGGGTCTCTGGTGGAGTCATGGAAGCATTAGCCGACATGCCCCCGTACCGGAGCCCTATGTTTAACCTTGGAGAAACTGCTCAATGAAAAAAACCCTTATCGCCTTTGCAGCACTCAGCGCTATCGCTGGTGTTGCACAAGCCCAGTCCAGCGTGACCCTGTACGGCCTGGTTGACGCGTTTGTTGGTCGCACCACGTCGCAAGTCGGCGCTGCTGCCAAACTGTCGCAAACCGTTGTCAACGGTAGCGGTCAGAACAACTCCCGTTGGGGCCTGCGCGGCTCTGAAGACCTCGGTGGTGGCATGAAAGCCATTTTCACCCTGGAAGGCGGCTTCCAGCCTGACAACGGTACCAACGCCACGATCTCCGCTCAAGGCGGTGGTCTGTTTGGCCGTGCCGCGTTTGTCGGCATCGAAGGCGGTTTCGGTACCGTGACCCTGGGTCGTGTGTACAGCGCTTACGACGATCTGCGTGGTGCAACCAACATGATCTATGACTCCAACTTCGCCACGACCGGCACCGTGTACGGCACTGGTCTGCGCGACTACCAGAACCGCAGCAGCAACGCCATCCGTTATGTTTCCCCAACCGTCTCTGGTTTCAGCGGCGCCATTTCTTATGGTATGGGCGAGAACAAAACGGCTACCGCTTCTGCTGAGAAAGTGACTGCCCTGCACATCAAATATGTGAACGGTCCCCTGTTTGTGGGTTACGCATACCAGAACGAGAAGCAAGTCAACGGCGGCAGCTACTTCGGTACCAACGCCACCCTCGGCACCGCGGCAACCGCACTGACGTTTGATTCCAACCGCAAGTACCACGCCCTCGGCGCTTCCTACGACTTCGGCGTTGCCAAGCTGACCGGTAGCTACAACACCTCCAAAGGCGAGACCGCTGCCAACACGTCCGCTTCGGACAAGGGTTACCAACTCGGCGTGAGCGTGCCATTCGGCGCTGCTGCTGTCGCTGTCGGTTACAGCCGCGAAAAGAGCGATGCCACCAACAACAACAACCGCGGTAAAGGTATGAGCATCTTGGGTACCTACGCCCTGTCGAAGCGTACCAACCTGTACGCTGGTTACCTGTCCACCAAGGTTCAGTCCACCAACGGTACCTCTGAAACCAAAGCCACCACTCTGGGCACTGGTATCAAGCACACGTTCTAATTTGAAGCTGGCTTGAAGCCAGTTTTCGATCAGAACCAAAACCGCCTCGGGGTTACCTGAGGCGGTTTTTTTACATTCAACGCTGAAATCAACCTTTTGTGATGATGCTGACTTTCTCCTTGCGCTGGTCCATCATGATGCCAAGTCGGCTCTGGCGCCTGGGCTTGGCCACAGCCTGTTTGCTGATGGGGGCTTGCACTACCAAACCTGCAGCACCAGATGCCGTCGGCAAGGATGTTTATTGGCGTGCTGCGTCTCAAGATGTCCCTGCTGTATGGAGCCATCGCCCCTTTCCGGGCAAAAGATTCACTGACTACCGTGCGGTTCCCATGGATGGGCGCTTGGTCATTCAGACCCGTTCAGAGAACGCGGCCAGCATGCTTCGCAAGTCCCTGCATGTGGCGCCCACCCATCTGGGCACCATGAGCTTTTCGTGGAAGGTGCCTGCCCTCATTCAGGGCGCTGACCTTGCCCAGCGGGATGCCGATGATTCACCGGTGCGCATCGTGCTGGCATTCGACGGCGAGCGCAGCAAGTTTTCTGCGCGTAACGCCATGCTGTCGGAACTGGCCCATGCCATGACAGGGGAGCCGATGCCTTACGCGACATTGATGTATGTCTGGGGCAATGCTCAACCAGTGGAGAGCGTGGTACTCAACCCGAGAACCGACAGGATCCGTAAACTGGTGGTGGAGTCTGGTCCCGGCCGCCTGGGCCGTTGGCTCACCTATGAGCGTGATGTTCGTGCCGACTTCGAAAAAGCCTTTGGTGAGCCCCCCGGCGCGCTCGTGGGTGTGGGCATCATGACTGACACCGACAATACCCAACAAAAGACGCATGCCTGGTATGGCCCGATCACGCTTGCTGCAGTTAGTGCATCACCCGCCAAACCGTCTGTGCTTTTGACCCCCAGCGTTGCTTCTCAGCCATCCCGTTTGGTCATTGCCAATGAACCTTGACATCCGGATCGATCAGTCCTGGACTTTGCAGGACACGCAGGCCCATCGGGTGTATGCCAACGGCCGCGCCTTTGCGCAAATCGCGCAGTTTCACCCTGAACTGACCGCCTTTCGCCGCGATTTGCACGCTCATCCCGAGTTGGGTTTTGAGGAGGTCTACACCTCCAGCCGTGTGGCCCATGCGCTCAAGCTGTGCGGCGTCGATGAAGTGCACACGGGCATCGCCAAGACCGGCGTGGTCGCCGTCATTCGCGGACAGAAGGCTGTCAACGCTGCAGCCCCGCGCCCCATGATCGGTCTGCGTGCCGACATGGACGCATTGCCGATGACCGAGCACAACGAGTTCGGCTGGAAGTCTGCCAAAACCGGTCTGATGCATGGCTGCGGGCATGATGGTCACACCACCATGCTGGTGGGTGCGGCCCGCTATCTGGCCGAAACACGGGCCTTTGCTGGTGATGCGGTCCTCGTTTTCCAGCCCGCAGAAGAAGGGCGTGGCGGTGCCGCTGCAATGATCCAGGAAGGGCTGTTTGACCGGTTTCCCGTGCAGGCGATTTACGCCATGCACAACTGGCCCGCGATGCGGCCGGGCACCATCGGCATCAACCCCGGCCCGATGATGGCGGCGGCAGACCGCATCACCATCGAAATCACCGGCAAGGGCGGGCATGGCGCGCATGCCTACCTCACGGTGGACCCGGTTGTCGTGGCGGCGCACATCATCACGGCGGTTCAGAGCATTGTCTCGCGCAACGTCAAGGCCATGGACAACGCCGTGGTCAGCATTTGTGCGATGCAGGCGGGCGATCTTGCCGCCATGAGTGTGGTGCCGGGTACTGCCACACTGGTAGGGACTGTGCGCACCTTCAAGCCCGAGATACAGGACCTGGTGGAGCGCCGCCTCAAGGAGTTGTGCCCAGCGATTGCGCATGGGTTCGGGGCTACCGCCACCGTCAAGTACGAGCGCATTTACCCGGCCACCATCAATTCGTTTGCCGAGTACACCCTGGCTACCGGCGTGGCAGAGCAGCTGGTGGGCACCGAGAATGTGGTGCGCGATCTGGAGCCGAGCATGGGCTCGGAAGACTTCTCGTTCATGCTCAAGGTCAAGCCCGGCGCCTACCTGCGCCTGGGGCAGGGCGAGCAGATTCCCGACGGGCAGGGCGGCAGCACAGGCGGCGTGGGTAGCCGATTCCTGCACAACAGCTGCTACGACTTCAACGACAACGTGCTGCCTTTGGGTTCAGCCCTTTTTGCGGGCATCGTCGAGCGCTCCATGCCGCTGGTTTGACCCCTGCTTTCGCAGGTCACGCCATCAGGCGTAGCGCTTGTTGCGCAGGTTGTTCTTCATTTCCTTGAGCAGCGGCTGCAACTTGCTGCCAATGCGCAGGGCCACGCAGGTGGCGAGGATGTCGATGATCATCAGGTGCATCAGCCGCGACACCATGGGACTGTAGCGGTCATAGCCCTCAGGGTGATCGGCCGCGAGGTGGATGTTGGCCGCTGCTGCCAGCGGTGAGCCCGTCACGGTGATGACGATGGTTGTAGCACCATTTTTCCGCGCGATGTCGCAGGCGTCCATCAGGTCGCGGGTGCGGCCAGAGTTGGAAATCACCACCACGCAGTCGCCCGGGCCCAGCAAGGACGCACTCATGACCTGCATGTGGCCGTCACTGTAGGCAATGCTGGTGATGCCGAGGCGAAAGAACTTGTGCTGCGCATCCTGCGCCACGATGCCGGAGTTGCCCACACCGAAAAATTCGATCCGCCGGCCTGCGTTGTAGGTCGCCAGCAGGGCATCGGCAGCGCGTTCTATCGCCACCGAACTCGCGTCATTGCGGTACTTCAGGAAAGCCGCCACCGTGTTGTCGATGACCTTGACCATCACGTCACCGGTCTTGTCGTCGACGTCAACGCTGCGGTGGATGAAGGGCACCCCCTCACTCACGCTGCCAGCGAGCTTGAGCTTGAAGTCCGACAGGCCGTCATAACCCATGCTGCGGCAAAAACGCACCACGGTCGGCTTGCTCACATGCGAACGACTCGCCAGCTCGGTGATGGGCTGGTTGGCAAACGCCCGGGGGTCGGCCAGCACCAGCCGCCCCACACGTTGCTCAGCTGGCGCCAAAGACGGCAAAGAGGCTTTGATTCGGTCAAGCATCCGGTACCCCATGCAGGTGACACGACTCTAAGGAACGTATTCGCTTCTTCAACCAGCAGGAGCCGCGGGACTGGCTTCGCCAGACCGCAGGCGGGCGGCCCCCTCGGGGGGCAGGGAGCCACACGCAGTGGGCGACCGTGGGGGCTAACATTCTTCGCTCCAGCAATACCCATCCCGCGCAATCATCGCGCTCGACGCACTCGGCCCCCAGGTGCCGGCCGCATAGGGGCGCGGCCCGGCTGCGTCACTGCTCCACGCATCCAGAATCGGTTCGACCCAGCGCCAGGCCTCTTCCTGTTCGTCGCTGCGCACAAAGAGGTTGAGTCGTCCGTCAATCACGTCGAGCAGCAGGCGCTCGTAGGCACCGACGCGCTCCGAGCCGAAGCGCTTGTCAAAGTCCAGGTCCAGCTGTACGGGCGCCAGCGACTGTGTGTTCCGACTGCTGGTGCGCTGGTCGGCCTGGGCCAGCAGGTGCAGCTCCAGCCCGTCCTGCGGCTGCAGATTGATGACCAGCCGGTTGGCTACGCTGGCGTTGGCCAGCGGTGACTTGAAGATGGCATGCGGCGCGGGGCGAAAGTTCACCTCGATGTGCGCCTCGCGCCCGGCCAGCCGCTTGCCGGTGCGGATGTAGAACGGAACGCCGGCCCAGCGCCAGTTGGCGATTTCGGTGCGCAGGGCGACAAAGGTCTCGGTCATGCTCGCTGGGTTCACGCCCTTCTCATCGCGGTAGGCTGGCACTGCTTCCCCGTCGATGTTGCCGGCGGCGTATTGCCCCCGCACCACGTGCTGGCTCAGGGTTTCCGGCGTCCAGGGCTTGAGCGAGCGCAGCACCTTGAGCTTCTCGTCACGAATGGCATCCGCGTGCGAGTTGATGGGCGGCTCCATGCCGATGGCGCACAGCAGCTGCAGCGCGTGGTTCTGCACCATGTCGCGCAGCGCGCCAGTGCTGTCGTAAAAAGCGCCGCGCTTCTCCACGCCCAGATCCTCGGCGATGGTGATCTGGATGTTGGCAATGGTCTCGCGGCGCCACAAGGGCTCGAACAGCGCATTGCCAAAGCGCAGTGCAAACAGGTTCTGCACCGAGGGCTTGCCGAGATAATGGTCGATGCGGAAGATCTGTTCCTCTTTCAGCACACCGCGCACCGTCTTGTTGATGGCGCGGTTGGAGGCCAGGTCATGGCCCAGCGGCTTTTCAAGCACCACGCGCGTTTGCGGGCCATTCAGGCCAGCTGCTGCGATCTGTTCGCACACCACCGTGAAAAGGCCGGGGGCTGTGGCCACATACATCACCACCACGTCGGCGGGGCGCTCGGCCAGCCGGGCAGCCAGCCGTCCGTAATCAGAAGGGTTGGACAAGTCCATGCGCAGATAGCCCAGCAGGGCTGCGAATCGCGCAAACTCCTCGTCACTGGGGCGTTTGGCCAGCTCGACATTGTCAAACCTCGACTTGATCAGGGCCCGGTATTGATCGTCGGACAGATCGTCACGCGCCACACCCACAATCCGTCCGCCTGCCGGCAGCGAACCGTGGCGAAACGCCTGGAACAGCGCCGGCATGATCTTGCGCCACACAAGGTCGCCCGTGCCACCGAACAGGATGAGGTCAAAGCTCATGGTGCGTTTGCCAGAATGTACCGGTCATGTAATTAAGTTTCATATTCTATTGGCATAATGGTAACTCGATGCGGCGATCGGGCTCGAACCTCGCTGCGTTCCAACCAGATGGACCCACCGCCCTGCCATGACCCAACTCGATGCCCTGAAACAGTTCACCACCGTGGTGGCCGACACCGGTGACTTCAAGCAACTGGGCCAGTTCAAGCCACAGGACGCCACCACCAACCCCTCGCTGATTCTCAAGGCGGTGCAAAAGCCGGAGTACCAGCCGCTGATGAAAGAGGTGGTCACCCGGTTCCGTGGCCGGCCACTCGATGAAATCATGGACCGCCTGCTGGTGCGCTTTGGCTGCGAGATTCTTTCCATCATTCCCGGCCGCGTCTCGACCGAGGTCGATGCGCGTCTGAGCTTTGACGCCTCAGCCACCTACACCCGTGGCGAGCGCATCGTGGAGCTGTACCAGGCCGAAGGCATTCACATCGACCGCGTGCTCATCAAGGTCGCTGCCACCTGGGAAGGCATACGCGCCGCCGAGAAGCTGGAGCAGCGCGGCATCCACACCAACCTCACTTTGCTGTTCTCGTTCTGCCAGGCGGTGGCCTGCGGGCAGGCGAAAGTTCAGCTGATCTCGCCGTTTGTCGGGCGAATTTACGACTGGTACAAGAAAAGTGCTGGCCCGGGGTGGGATGAAGCGGCGAACGCCGGCGCCAACGACCCTGGCGTGAAATCCGTTCATCAGATCTACAACCATTACAAGCATTTCGGCATTGCCACCGAGGTGATGGGCGCCAGCTTCCGCAATGTGGGCCAGATCACGGCGCTCGCAGGTTGCGACCTGCTCACCATCAGCCCGGAGCTGCTGGCCCAGCTCGCTGCGTCCGATGCGCCGATGGAGCGTGCGCTCGATGCACAGGCTGCCCGCAGCCTCGACCTGCCTGCCGTGAACTTCGATGAAACCGGCTTTCGCTACGCACTGAACGAGGACGCCATGGCCACCGAGAAGCTGGCCGAGGGCATTCGTGCATTTGCGGCCGATGCGGTGAAGCTCGAACACCTCATGCTGGCGGCATGACCTCCGCTGCCATGTCCGCTGCAGGGGTGAGTCGCCCGCGCTGCGACCAGACCGCAGCGTGGGCCGACTTGCAGGCGCACTTTGAGGCCAAAGGCCGCAGCTTCGACATGCGCGAGGCTTTCGCTGCCGATGCCGGGCGCTTCACCCGCTTCAGCCAGGACGCTCCCCATGTGTTTGCGGACCTATCCAAAAACCTGATTGACGCCGAGGCTGAGCGCCTGCTGCTCGAACTCGCCCGCCAGTGTGGGCTGGAATCGTATCGCGACGCCATGTTCGCCGGGGCGGCCATCAATCAGACCGAGCAGCGGGCGGTATTGCACACGCTGCTGCGAAACCCGCCAGCCTCATCGCAGGGCCCTGCAACGCACGGGACAGAACTTGAGGCCGCCCATGCGACGCTGAGTGCCATGCTGGCTTACGCGGAGCAGCTGCGCGCAGACAAATCGATCACCGACATCGTCAATATCGGCATTGGCGGTTCAGACCTGGGACCGCAGATGGCCGTGCTGGCACTGGCCGACCATGTGCCCGCCGGCAAGCGCTTTCATTTCGTCTCCAACGTCGACGGCGAAGAACTGGCCCGCGTGCTGCAAGGCCTGAAGCCCGAGAGCACGCTGTTTCTGGTCGCCTCCAAGACCTTCACCACCGCCGAGACCATGACCAACGCGCACTCGGCACGGCAATGGTTCGAAGCCGGTGGCGGGCGTGACATCGCGCGCCATTTCGCAGCCCTCACCACCAATGTGGAGGCCGCACAGGCCTTTGGCATCACCACCACGTTCGGTTTCTGGGATTGGGTGGGCGGGCGCTATTCGCTATGGTCGGCCATCGGGTTGCCGGTGGCCATCTGCATTGGCGCAGAAGGCTTCCGCCAGTTGCTGGCAGGTGCCCATGCGATGGACGAACACTTTCGGAACGCAGCGCTGGCCGAAAACCTGCCGGTGCGCCTCGGGCTGCTTGACGTGTGGTACCGCAACTTCCACGGCTTTGCCAGCCGCAGCATTGCGCCCTACAGCAGTGCCTTGCGGCGCTTGCCAGCCTACCTACAGCAACTGGAGATGGAAAGCAACGGCAAGCGGGTGGACATGCAGGGCCAGCCCCTGCCGTTCGACACCGCGCCGGTGCTCTGGGGTGAGCCGGGAACCAATGGCCAGCACGCTTATTTCCAGATGCTGCACCAGGGCACGTCTGTCGTGCCGGTCGAGCTGGTGGCGGTGCGCGAGGCGCTGCATGGGCTGCCGGGGCACAACAGCAAACTGCTGGCGAATGCGTTGGCGCAGTCGCAGGCGCTGCTGGTCGGCCGTCCGGATACGGGCGGGCACCGTGACTTTCCGGGCAACCGGCCCAGCACCTTCTTGCTGCTCGCGAGCCTGGACCCGGCCAGTCTGGGCGCCTTGCTGGCCCTGCAGGAACACCGCGTCTTCGTCAGCGGCGCGATCTGGGGCATCAACAGCTTCGACCAGTGGGGTGTGGAGCTGGGCAAGGTGCTGGCGCGCGACATTGAATCGCGCCTGCAAAGCGGCGATGCCCAGGGTCTGGACAGCTCCACAGCGGGTCTGCTGCAGCGCCTGCGGTAAAAATCCCGAAGGCTGGGCGGGTAGTGAATGCCGCGCGGCTTCTGGCCTATCATCTGCCGGGGGATTGACCCCGCAACAACGATGTCTGGGAGGACAAACACATGAATTTCGGCCAAGCCATCTCCACCTGCCTGAGCAAGTACGCGGGCTTCACTGGTCGCGCCTCGCGATCCGAGTTCTGGTGGTTTTTCCTGTTTCAGATTCTGGTCTCCATCGCAGCAGCGATGCTGGGCGACATCGTCAGTGGCCTGGTGAACCTGGCCCTGTTGTTGCCGGCACTGGCCGTGGGCACGCGCCGCCTGCACGACATCGGTCGCAGCGGTTGGTGGCAGCTCATCGCGCTCACGGTGATTGGGCTGCTGGTGCTGATTTACTGGTGGGTGCAACCCACCGCCGATGGCAGCAACGAATACGATCCGGCTGGCTGATACTTCGCCGCAGCCATGAAAAACCCGCAGGGCTCGCGCGCTGCGGGTTTTTTTGTGGGCCATACGGATGGGCTCAGGTCATTCCACCGGGCAGGGTCAGAGGCCCATGCCCCCAGCCTGCAGTTGGGTAATCTGACGGCGCCGGGCGGCCAGTGCCCGACTCGGAGAGCATTCAGGGGTTTTTTCAACCCATGACTCAGGAGATATTTCAATGATCAATCGCCGTGACCTGCTCGTCGGAGGTGGTGCTGCCACTGCCGCCTACTTGGCTGGTTCCTTCGTGCCCCTGGTGGCACAGAACGCCCCCAACTATGGCGCGCCCAGCGTGGTACAGGTGGGTTTTCGCCGCCAGCAGATGGGCGACATGGAGATCATTTCGCTCAATGACGGCGTGACCCGCCGCCCCCTGGCTGCAGAGTTTGTGCGCAACACGCCGCTGGACCAGGTACAGGCCCTGCTGCGTTCGCAGAACCTGCCTACCGATTACATCGACGTGCCCTACACCGCCTTCCTGATCGTCATGGGCAACCGCCGCGTGCTGATCGACACCGGTTTCGCCGACAACGGCGGACCGACCACGGGCCGGCTGGTGAGCAACCTGAATGCAGCTGGCTACAAGGTGGAAGACATCGACACCGTGATCCTGAGCCACTTCCATGGCGACCACATCAACGGCGTGCGCAACAAGGCCGGCCAGCTGGTGTTCCCGAACGCCAAGATCATGGTCCCGACGGTGGAGTACGACTTCTGGATGGACGATGCCCGCATGGCGGCCGCTCCCGAAGCGATGAAGGGCGCCTTTGCGAATGTGCGCCGCGTCATGGCCGGACTGGGGTCGGACCGTCTGGTCAAGTTCGTGCCGGGCACGGAGATCATCCGCGGTGTAAATAACCTCAAGTCGGTCGCTGCCTTCGGTCACACGCCGGGCCACACCCTGTTCGTGGCGCAGAGCTACCGCTTCAAGTTCGCCTACCTGGCTGACCTGACCAACATCCCGCAGCTGTTCGCTCGCAACCCTGATATGGCCGTAGTGTTTGATATGGACGCTGCCGCTGCGCGTGAGGTGCGCCGCAAGGTCTTCGAGATGACGGTGCAGGAGAATATGACGGCCGGTGGCTTCCACTTCCCCTTCCCTGCCTTTGGCCGCATGGAAAAAATGGGCAACGGCTACGAGTTCAAGCCCGTCGCCTGATCAGCGAGCGCCCAAAGAAAAACCCCGCAGTGTTTCCACTGCGGGGTTTTTTGATTCCGACACTTCGGACGGCGTAGCGAGCAGGTGTCAGGCGAGGCGGACAGCGCGCAGGAACCGGAGCGTACCTTGGGGTACGTGAGGATTCTGAGCACTGCCCAACGACGCATGGCGCCTGCGCAGTAGCCGTGGGCGCATTACATGCCCATGTCGCCCATGCCGCCCATGCCGCCCATGCCGCCAGGCATGCCGCCGCCGCCAGCGCCAGACTCTTCTTTCGGAGCCTCAGCCACCATGGCTTCGGTGGTCAGCATCAGCGATGCCACGGACGCTGCGTTCTGCAGTGCCGTGCGGGTCACTTTCGTGGGGTCCAGGATACCCATTTCGATCATGTCGCCGTAGGTGTCGTTGGCAGCGTTGAAGCCGTAGTTGCCCTTGCCAGCCAGCACAGCGTTCACCACCACAGAGGCTTCGCCGCCTGCGTTGTAAACGATCTCGCGCAGAGGCGCTTCGATGGCGCGCAGCACCAGCTTGATGCCGGCGTCCTGGTCAGGGTTGTCGCCAACGATCTTGCCAGCGGCCTGCTTGGCACGCAGCAGAGCCACGCCACCGCCAGCCACAATGCCTTCTTCCACAGCAGCGCGGGTGGCGTGCAGGGCGTCTTCCACGCGGGCTTTCTTTTCCTTCATCTCGACTTCGGTGGCAGCGCCGACCTTGATCACTGCCACACCGCCGGCCAGCTTGGCCACGCGCTCTTGCAGTTTTTCACGGTCGTAGTCGCTGGTCGCTTCTTCGATCTGCACGCGAACCTGCTTGACGCGGGCTTCGATGTCAGCGGCGGCGCCGGAGCCGTCGATGATGATGGTGTTTTCCTTGCCCACTTCGATGCGCTTGGCCTGGCCGAGGTCAGCCAGCGTCACTTTTTCGAGCGACATGCCGACTTCTTCAGCGATGACCTTGCCGCCGGTCAGGCAGGCGATGTCTTCCAGCATGGCTTTGCGGCGGTCGCCGAAGCCAGGGGCCTTCACAGCCACAACCTTCAGGATGCCGCGCAGGGTGTTCACGACCAGCGTCGCCAGGGCTTCGCCCTCGACTTCTTCGGCAATGATCAGCAGCGGACGGCCAGCCTTGGCAACTTGCTCCAGCGTGGGCAGCAGGTCACGGATGTTGCTGATCTTCTTGTCGTAGAGCAGCACAAACGGGTTGTCCAGCAGGGCGGACTGCTTTTCAGGGTTGTTGATGAAGTAAGGCGAGAGGTAGCCGCGGTCGAACTGCATGCCTTCGACGACGTCGAGTTCGTTCTGCAGCGATTTGCCGTCTTCCACGGTGATCACGCCTTCCTTGCCGACCTTGTCCATCGCGTCAGCAATGATCTTGCCGATGGATTCGTCGGAGTTGGCGGAGATCGAACCGACCTGGGCGATTTCCTTGGAGGTGGTGGTGGGCTTGGAAGCCTTCTTCAGCTCTTCGGTCAGGGCCAGCACGGCCTTGTCGATACCGCGCTTCAGGTCCATCGGGTTCATTCCGGCGGCCACGTACTTCATGCCTTCGCGAACGATGGCCTGGGCCAGCACGGTGGCGGTGGTGGTGCCGTCGCCAGCGTTGTCAGAGGTCTTGGAAGCGACTTCCTTGACCATCTGCGCGCCCATGTTCTGGAGCTTGTCTTTCAGCTCGATCTCCTTGGCCACGGACACACCGTCCTTGGTCACGGTAGGGGCGCCGAAGGAGCGCTCGAGCACCACGTTGCGGCCTTTGGGGCCCAGGGTAACCTTGACGGCGTTGGCCAGGATGTTCACACCCTCGACCATGCGTGCGCGGGCTTCGCCGCCGAAAATGACGTCTTTTGCTGCCATGTTGATTTCTCCGGAATTCAGTTAATTGGGGTGATAAATGGGTTACTTCTGGCTTCGGCCGGAGCTTCGCTCCTTAACTTTGCGGTGCAAAGTTAGCCTGCGCCGAAAGTAAATTGCTTCGCAATTTACTTTTCAACCACTGCGAACAGGTCTTCTTCCTTCATGACGAGCAGTTCGTCGCCATCAACCTTGACGGTCTGGCCGCTGTATTTGCCGAACAGCACGCGGTCACCGACCTTGATGGCCATGGGGCTGATCTCGCCCTTGTCGTTCTTCTTGCCGGGGCCGACGGCCAGCACTTCGCCCTGATCAGGCTTTTCAGCGGCGCTGTCAGGAATCACGATGCCAGAGGCGGTTTTGGTTTCGTTTTCCACGCGCTTGACGATCACGCGGTCGTGCAAAGGACGAAGTTTCATGAGAGCTCCTTGAATGAGAACAATGGTTTTGGGAATCAAAAGGCACTCGGAAAGTGAGTGGCGATTAACTTGGTGGATTGTCGTGCGTTGTTAGCACTCAACTCCATCGAGTGCTAATCATAGGGCATTTTTGATTCAATTCAAGCAGGTGGGTCCATAAAATGTGGTGATACCGCCGCGCAGGGCTTCAGCCAATGCGCGACGCACCACCTTTGAATGCCCGCAGTGCCCGCTCCTCTTTCCAGTGTCCCCGGCGTTTTCCGTCCAGATGCCCCAGCCGGCCAGCGGCGAAATGGCGGCCCGGGTTGCTTCGGGTGCCGCGCGGCATGATCACCACCCACCAGTTGGGCTTTTGCTACAACGCGGGGCCAGCGCTGCAGTTTCCGGATGTCGATGTGCCGCAGGGCGGTGTGCTGCTGCTGCATGGCCCCTCGGGCTCCGGCAAGTCCACCTGGTTGGCGCTGGCCGGCGGTTTGCTGACGCCCAGCAGCGGCAGCATGGTGGTGGCAACGCAATCAGTGGCTGCGCTTGGCAAGGTGTCGGGTGATGCCTGGCGGGCCCGAACCATCGGCTTTCTGCCGCAAAAACTGCACCTGAGCGCGGCGTTGTCGGTGCACGACAACCTGGCCATGGCGCAGTGGGCCGCTGGCATGGTAACTGACGAGACTGCAATTCGCGAGGCGCTGGCTGCCCTGGGCGTGGAATCGCTGGCGAATCGCAAGCCAGCGCAACTGTCGGGCGGACAGGCGCAGCGGGTGGCTCTTGCACGTGCCGTGCTGCTCAAGCCGCGCGTGATTCTGGCGGACGAGCCGACCGCCAGCCTTGACGCGGAAGCCGCCGCCGCGGCGTTGAATCTCCTGCACACCACCGCAAGGCAACAGGGGGCTACGCTGGTGATTGCCACGCACGACGCCCGGGTCACCGATTTCTTCGCCGCGTCTGGCGACGTTCACACCCTTACCATTGGGCGCAGGCCGGCATGAGAACCATTGTTTTCGCCTGGCGCTATCTGTGGTCACGGCCGCTGGCCGCCGCGCTGAACCTGCTGCTGCTCACGCTGGGTTTGGCGTCCATCACCTTCCTGCTGCTGGTGAGCCACCAGATCAACCGGGCGTTTGAGCGTGACCTGCAGGGCATCGACGTGGTGGTCGGCGCCAAGGGCAGCCCGATGCAGCTCATCCTGTCGGGGCTGCTGCATCTGGATGTGCCGACCGGCAACGTGCCGCTGGCCGAGATCCGCGCGCTGGAAAAGCACCCGCAGGTGGCCAAGTTGATCCCGGTGAGCTTGGGCGACAGCTTTCGCGGCTTCCGCATCGTGGGCACAAGCGTGGACTACATCCTCCACTATGAAACACCGCTGACCCAGGGCACCCTCTGGACGGCCCCGATGCAGGCGGTGGTGGGCGCGCAGGTGGCGGCCCGGGCCGGCCTGAAGGTTGGCGATCAGTTTGTCGGCACGCACGGTCTGGGTGGGGGCGGCGAGGCGCATGGCCAGACGCCTTACACCGTGGTCGGGGTGCTGGCTGCCAGCGGCGGTGTGCTGGACCGTCTGGTACTGACCTCAATCGAGTCGGTCTGGACCGTCCACGAGGATGCCACTGCGCTTGACGAGGAGGACCGGAAGATTCTGGAGGAAGAGCGCGAGGTCACGCTGGCGCTGATTCAGTACAAGACGCCGTTGGCCGCAGTGACCTTTCCCCGCTACATCAACGCCAGCACCGGCATGCAGGCGGCAGCGCCCGCGGTGGAAATCACCCGCCTGCTCAACATGCTGGGTGTGGGTACCGATGTCTTGCGCGCGCTGGCCGGGGTGTTGCTGCTGACCGCCGGTTTGAGCGTTTTCATTGCACTCTGGGGCGCCGTGCGGGAGCGCCGGGCCGATCTGGCGCTGCTGCGAATGCTGGGCGCACCACCACGCCGGATTGCGTCGCTGCTGCTGTGCGAGGCGCTCTGGCTCGCGCTGCTGGCGACGCTGTTCGGGGTTCTGGCCGGGCAGGGCTTGACAGCCCTGATAGGCTCGATGTTGCAGCTGGAGAATTCCGTGCTGATCGGCGCCTTGTCGTGGCCTGTCGAGCTGCTGGCCGTGCCCCTGCTGGCACTCGGTGTCGGGCTTGCCTCGGCGCTGCTGCCGGCCTGGGAGGCCTACCGCGTGAGTGTTTTTGAGCTGCTACAACCGAAATAATGGAGAAAAACACATGATGAACCCCACTACCCTTGCCCTCTTTGCCGCCAAGCTGCGCCGCACCCTGCTGGTGGCCTGTTCCGTGGCCGCTATGTTTGCTGCGCCACTGGTGCAGGCACAGGCGCAGCACACCAGCAAGGAAACCAAGGAAGACATCCAGCGGCACCGCGCCCTGGCGGCAGCCCATGAGGGTGCGGCCAAATGCCTGGAGTCCGGCAAATCGGAGGATGTGTGTCTGAAAGAATTGCAGGCCGCTTGCAAGGGAATTGCTGTCGGTAAATACTGCGGCATGAAGCACGCCCACTGAGCAGGCGTTTTTGCCAGTCATCCGGGATCAACAAATGAAGCTGTCGCGTCATCTGGTTTGCATGGGCATCGCTGCGGTGGTCGGCGGGTATCCTGTCCTGTCCACGGCTCAATCGGGGTCGCCGACGAGCCCGGCGGCCCGACCCGCGGGCGTGCCCTCTGGCGCCCCCGCCCCCGAGATTCCCATGGGCCAGGGCGCGGGTGTGCACGGCGCCAACAGCCCGTTTGCGCCGCTGGTTCCGCGTGATGACGTGGTGCCCTGGTCGGTGCTGACCAAGGTGACGATCAAGGTGGAAAAGAATCGCCTGATGCCGGTGTTCGACGCAACGCATCTGTCGCTCAACCAGAAAACACAGCGCATCCAGGGATTCATGATGCCGCTGGAGCCCGGTGCGACACAAAAGCGGTTTCTGGTCTCGTCCGTTCCGTTGACCTGCGGCTTCTGCGTGCCCGGTGGCCCCGAGGGCATGGTTGAGGTGCTGGCCAAGACGCCGGTGAAGTACAGCATGGAGCCTGTGGTTGTTGAAGGCCGGTTTCTGGTGCTCACTGACGACAAATACGGTCTTTACTACCGCATGACGGACGCGGTCAGCGTCAAGTAGCAGTCACTCTACAACTCCACGCATCGCCAGCCCCTGCGCTGATGGTTCGAGGGCGCTCCCACTTTTGCAAAACTCGCCCGCCAAAGTCATGTGGGTCGATCCGTCCCGCGTGAGTTGCCCTAACGGCACCATGACCTACCGCATTAGCCTCGACCGCTAGGCGTAGCTGGTACAGCCTCACTCGACCATATCGAGTGAGGCTGATTGATCGTGAATATTTCCTGATCACTGGTTCAGCGAACCCGATCACAGCAGACGAGGTTACATTTGATTACGAGTGGCGATGCGACGGCGATACCAGCCCAGTGGCGCCAGCTGATCATCTTCAATCAGGGTCTCCAACTTATGAAATCAAGAGCAGCGGCGTATCTCTTTGTACTGTCAACAACGTTGATTGGGCTGTCGGGCTGTGCGACCAACACCATGACCGGGCGGTCCCAATTGACATTGATCAGCGACGAATCCGCTTCCAGGCAGAGCGTGAGTTACTACAACTCGATGATGGGTGACTTCAAGAAAAAGGAAAAACTGGTCACCAACTCCCCTTTAAACGCCCGCGTGGAGAGCATCACCAACCGGCTCATCGAGGAGGCGGTTCGGTATCAGCCCAAGTCAGTGACGTGGAACTGGCAAGTTAACGTGATTGACGATGACAAAACCATCAACGCTTTTTGCATGCCCGGCGGATTGATGGCGATCTACACCGGACTAATCAATCAACTGAATGCCACCGACGATGAAATCGCCCAAGTGATGGGCCATGAAATCGGCCATGCCCTGGCAGGCCATGGCGCGGAGAAGATGTCCATGCAGATTGCCAGCAACATCGCCGTCCTTGCGATCTCTGCGGCAGCGGCGAAAAATAGTCAGGACTTCAATGCCAACCGGGGAGGACTTACTTTTGCCGCACTTGCATTTGTGAATATGCCAAACGGGCGGATTACGGAGACAGAAGCGGACCGGATCGGCATCGAACTGGCTGCCCGCGCCGGCTATGACCCTGGGGCCGCTGTAACGCTGTGGCAGAAAATGGCGGAGGCTACGAAGAGCAAGGGGCGCCTAGACTTTCTCAGTACTCATCCATCACCAGAGCGTCGCCAGGAAAATCTCATGGAGCTCGGCAAACCCATGGGGCCTCTTTATGCAGCGGCTACAGCCACACAGCGCGTGCCGTATGACTGGCTTCGCGGTGCTTATGATGGGCGACCCAAAGTAGACCCCGGCATGGCCCAAGCGTTCTATTCAATCTCGTGGGATCAATTCATCAAAGGAGAGTCCGAGCTCAAAGGAGCCAACCTGCCAGCCTACCTGATCAAGCAAGGCAGCTTGGCTGAGCTTTACCGCTCTGGCAGCTGGCGTGACTTGGCCTCCAAGGTGCTCGATCTGGATTTCGAGCTGGACCTGTCCTATTTCTACCTCTCCAAAGCCGCCCAAGGTCTTGGTTTTGGTCAGGCTGCAGAAAAGTACCGCCAACGAGCGCTCGATCTCAGTCTGTCTGAAAAGACATCCTGTGCCAAAAAAATGATGGTGTCATGCTCAGGCGTTCAGGTTTCCGACCTCCGGGATGGGTCGTAAGCATTCAGGCTGTGTCATGGGGCGCTCGCGGGTTCTCCCAATGACTCGTCCAGTGATCTGTATCCAGCCGTTTCGCAACAGCCATGCGCACTTGTTGTTTCCGCGCTGTCCTACATGAATTTGGTCGGCAGCGTACAGAGTGGCCTGTGTGGCACCCCTAAAGTCATTCAAACCCTGTCTCCGTGCATTTGGCACCGCGCGGCAAGGATGACTCAAAGGACGCACATGATTGAACTCAGCTCGACAAGCACGACTTCTGGCGACATCGCCCGGGGGTGGTCGGTTCATGTCGGCCGTGCGTCGACGGGTGGTTCTGGCGCACCATCGCGCAGTCCGTGGCCGTTTCCGGTGATGGATGTCGAGCCGCCGCAGGACGGGGATTCAGATGAGCAGCGGGCTGAAAGCAGCAGTTTTGTCACCTGAAGGTTTGGCCTTTCCACACGTTACAGGAAGCTCCACCATGCTGAAGTATTCAGGGATCTATCTGGCGATTCTGGCCACCATGGTGGTGATTGACATGATCTGGCTGCGCGTGATCGCCGTGTCGTGGTACGAGGAGGGCATGGGGTCGCTGCTGACCGATTCCCCCAATCTGGTCGCAGCCGCGCTGTTTTACCTGCTGTACCCGCTGGGTCTGATGATTTTCGCCGTGCTGCCCGCGTCGGGCGATGCCCCGCTTCTCAAGGCCGTTGGCATGGGCGCACTGTTCGGATTTTTCGCCTACGCGACTTACGACCTGACCAACCTCGCAGTGATCAGGAACTGGCCGGTGGGCCTGACCGTGCTGGACATGGCGTGGGGCACCTTCATCAGCGGCGTCGCGACAGCTGCTGGCAAGGTGAGCATGGACTATTTTCAGCGCTCGTAGGGCAGATGTGAAAAAGCCACCCCGCAGGGTGGCTTTGATTGAGCTGACGAGATCTGAAAAGATCCAGCCAGAGTAGAGGGTTGTTTACAGACCTGCTGCTGCGCGAAGCGCCGCAGCCTTTACAGGCCGGCTGCAGCCCGCAGGGCAGCAGCTTTATGGTTGCCGCATCACATTGCTGCGCAATATGAGCGACCCCCAAAGCTCAAGGGAGCTTCGCTCCGCAGTCCTTACAGGCCTGCCGCTGCACGCAGCGCTTGCGCTTTATCCGTACGCTCCCAGGTAAATTCAGGCTCATCGCGCCCGAAGTGACCATAGGCCGCCGTCTTTTCGTAGATCGGACGCAGCAGATCCAGCATCTGGATGATGCCCTTCGGGCGCAGGTCGAAGTGTTCGTTGACCAGTGCCGAGAGTTTCTCGTCGGACATCACACCCGTGCCTTCGGTGTACACCGTCACATTCATCGGGCGTGCCACGCCAATGGCGTACGCCACCTGGATCTGGCACTGACGGGCCAGGCCTGCGGCCACAATGTTCTTGGCCACGTAGCGCGCAGCGTAAGCGGCTGAGCGGTCGACCTTGGAAGGGTCCTTGCCGCTGAACGCACCGCCGCCGTGCGGGCAGGCGCCGCCGTAGGTGTCGACGATGATCTTGCGGCCGGTCAGGCCGCAGTCGCCCTGCGGTCCACCGATGACGAAACGTCCGGTCGGGTTGATCAGGTACTTGGTGTCCTTGAGCCATTCCTTGGGCAGCACCGGCTTGATGATCTCTTCGATGATGGCTTCGTTGAACGAGGCCTTCATCTTGTGCGGCGTTTCGCTCTGGTCGGGGCTGTGCTGGGTAGACAGCACCACGGTGTCGATGCTGTGCGGCTTGCCGTCCACGTAGCGCATCGTGACCTGGCTCTTGGCGTCCGGGCGCAGGAAGGGCAGGCGGCCGTCCTTGCGGAGCTGGGCTTGGCGCTCCACCAGGCGGTGGGCGTAGTAAATCGGAGCTGGCATGAGCTCGGGCGTCTCGTCGCAGGCGTAGCCGAACATCAGGCCCTGGTCGCCGGCGCCGGTGTTCAGGTGATCGTCGGACGCGTGGTCCACGCCTTGGGCGATGTCGTTGGACTGCTTGTCATAGCAGACCATGACCGCACAGCCCTTGTAGTCGATGCCGTACTCGGTGTTGTCGTAGCCGATGCGCTTGATGGTGTCGCGGGCGACCTGGATGTAGTCCACATGCGCGTTGGTGGTGATCTCGCCCGCCAGCACCACCAGACCGGTGTTGGTCAGGGTTTCAGCGGCCACGCGGCTGCGCGGGTCCTGCTTGAAAATCGCATCAAGGATGGCATCGGAAATCTGGTCAGCCACCTTGTCGGGGTGGCCTTCGGAAACAGACTCGGATGTGAAAAGAAAATCGTTCGCCATTGCGTACACTCCATCAGGTTAGTCGGCGCGTTGCCGGCTTGGGGTGCCTCGGCGAACGCTTTAGCAGTTTGGTTTAATGTCGCCCTGCAAGTTGTTCAATAACTCGGCGACAGGCCGCATTATATGAGTGTGCGGTCCGGGGTTCATCCGCTGTGGTGAATCCGCCTTCAACTTTTTCATGGTTTTCTTATTCCGTTTCTTTTCCAACTGGCCGCTGGCTGCGCTGCATGCGCTGGGCGGCGCCATGGGCTGGCTGGTGTGGGCGGCCAGCCCGCGCTATCGGGCCCAGTTTCGGGCCAATGTGGCGCAGGCGGGTTTGTCTTTTGACCAGGCCCGGCCGGCGATTGCCGAGGCGGGCCGCTTCATTGCCGAGCTGCCCAAGCTGTGGATGCGCCCGGCCACCGAGTCGTGCCTCGGCAACGTGCAGGTGTCCGGCCAGGCCCATGCGGATGCGGCCTTTGCTCAAGGGCGAGGGGTGATTTTTTTCGGCCCGCATTGCGGCAGCTTTGAAACCGGTCCCCAGGCCCTGGCCGAGCTGTATGGCCCCATCACGGCCATTTACCGGCCAGCCCGCAAGCCGTGGCTGGCGCGGCTGGAGCAGATGGCGCGCAACCGGGCCCGGCTTACGGTGGTGCCTGCCAGCCTGAGCGGAATTCGCCTGATGCACAAAGCCCTGAAGTCCAACGAAGCGGTGGCCCTGCTCACCGACCAGGTGCCGCCCGAGGGCTTGGGTGTGTGGGCGCCGTTTTTCGGCCGTCCGGCCTACACCATGACGCTGGCGGCGCGGCTGGCCCTGCAGTCTGGCGCCGTGATGCTGCCGGTCAGCTGCGAGCGCTTGCCCCGAGGTCGCGGCTACCGGCTGGAAATCTGGCCACCGGTCAAGATGCCGGAAGGCGCGGAGGATGTCAGCCTGCTCACGATGGTGACGCGCATCAACGAGGCGATCGAGGCCATCGTGCTGAGCCAGCCGGGCCAGTACCTGTGGGGCTATGCACGCTATAAGACGCCCCGCAAGGAAGCGGCCCCTACAGATGTGCGCCAGGAGGAATCCGCGTGACATCGGTTCGGCGGCTCCTTCATCGCGCAGTGACCCGCACTGGCATCGCCGGCATGCGTGTGCTGGCCATGCTGCCCTTGGCATGGACCCGTGCACTGGGCGCCTTGCTGGGCTGGGCTTTGTATGTCCTCGTGGGTTCGCGCCGGCGGGTGGTCACCACCAATTTGCAGCTCTGCTTCCCGGCGCTTTCGCCCGCTGAGCGTGGTGTGCTGGTCAAGCAGACTTTTGTCTACTTTGCGCAGGCCTGGCTGGACCGCGCCTGGCTGTGGCATGCGCCTGCTGATCGGGTTGCTCGGCAGGTGCGGCTCAAGGGGGCAGTTCATGAACTCGCCGGACATGCGCCGACAGTGATTTTTCTGCCGCATTTTTATGGGCTCGATGCGGCGTGGGTGGCGGTGGCCCTGAACAGCCCGCGGCCGTCGACGACCATCTACACCAACCAGTCCAACCAGATGGTGGACCGCTGGATTCTTCGCGGGCGCCAGCGCTTCGGCAATCTGCGCCTGTTTGGGCGCATCGACGGCGTCAAGCCCATCGTGACTGCGTTGCGGGACGGCCAGCCGCTGTACCTGCTGCCCGACATGGATTTCGGCCCGGACGATTCGCTGTTTGTGCCCTTCTACGGCGTGCCTGCGGCCACCGTCCCATCGCTGTCCCGCTTTGCGCGACTGGGCCGTGCCAAGGTGGTGCCCTTGCTGCCGCGGATGACGGCAGACGGCTATGAGATTGAGGTGCGACCAGCGCTGGAGAATTTCCCGACCGACGACGCCACGGCAGATGCCGCGCGGATGAACGCCTGCCTTGAGGAGTACATCAACACCATGCCGTCGCAGTACTACTGGGTGCACAAGCGCTTCAAGACGCGCCCTGAAGGTGAGCCCTCGCTTTATTAAGCTTTACCGGACGGGTTATGCCAGTCAGCGGCTGGTTTCCCAGGCCAGAAAATCCTGCAGATAAGCAGCCACTTGCTCGGGCTGCTCATGCACGATCCAGTGGGTGGCGTCGTCCACCCGGTGCAATGTCATGTCGGGCACGTAATCGTCCAGCCCCTCCAGCAGCGACGGCAGCAGGGCGTGGTCTTTCATGCCCCAGATCACCAGCGTCGGCACGCGTATGTCGAGCATCTCGCGCGGGATGTGGACGGCTGCTGCCCCCGGGTCGCCGGGGCGTGGCGGGCGCACGGGTGAAGCCCGGTAGTAATTCAGCGCGCCATGCAACCCCTGTTGCCACACGGCGCGGTACTGCGACTGCACCGGCCCGGTCAGCCAGCGATGCGGTCCGTCAGTGGCGCCCATGTTGTTGAACAGCGCCCACAGGCGTCTGAAATCGTCCTCGGCCAGCCGGTCTTCGGCGTCCGGGCGGATCAGGAAATTCATGTAGGCGCTGGCGGACTGCTGCTCGGCCGAATGTGTCAGTTCACGAACAAAAGTACCCGGGTGTGGCGAGTTGATGATGGCCAGCCGCCGCATCAGCGCCGGTTGTGCCGCCGCCAGGTTCCAGGCGACCGCGCCACCCCAGTCGTGAGCCACCAGACAAGCCAGTGGTTCGTTGTTGCACTCGATGGCGATCAGCGCCGCGATGTCCTGCATCAGGTGTTTGAGCCGGTAGTCCTTGACGTCTGCGGGCGCGCTGGAGTGCTCAAAGCCGCGCAGATTGGGCGCGACGCACCGGAAGCCGCCGTGCTCCGGCCTGGAAAAGTGGATCATCAGCGCGTCCCAGACAAAGGCCGCTTCCGGAAAACCATGCAGAAACATCAGTACCGGACGCCCCTTGTCGCCGCAGGTGCGGCATGACAGCGTGATGCCGTGGGGTAGCTCAACAAGGGCGGTTTCGACAGCGGTTTCGTTCATGGCGCGATGGTGGTGCACGCCAGCCCGGGTGGTCAGGCTCAGGCGCTGGGTTCGGTGGCGACTTTGGGGGCGTTTCCGGCAGGATGGGCCCAGTCCCACAGGTGTTGCGCGACTTCCTCCACCCCCTGGCGTTTCAGGGACGAGAAGAGTTTGACGTCTCCGCCGCCGGCCTGCAGTCGCACGATGGACAGCGCCTTGGCCGCTTCCGTCTTGTTGAGCTTGTCGGACTTGGTCAGCAGCACCAGAAACTTCAGGCCTTCCTCGACACGCGGCCGGATCACATCCAGCAGGATTTCGTCGAGTTCGGTCAGGCCAAGCCGTGGGTCGCACAGCAGCACCACTGCCTGGAGGTTGTCACGCGTTTGCAGGTAGTTGCCCATCACCTGCTGCCAGCGGTATTTGGCTTCCTTGGGCACGGCTGCGTAGCCGTAGCCGGGCAGGTCGGCGAGCACGGCATCCGTCACGCCCTGCTTGCCGAGGGAGAACAGGTTGATGCTTTGCGTGCGGCCGGGTGTTTTGGAGGCAAAAGCCAGACGGTGCTGCTGCGTCAGGGTGTTGATGCAGGTGGACTTGCCGGCGTTGGAGCGCCCCACAAAGGCAATTTCGGGCACATCCACACGCGGCAGGTGCTTGAGTTCGGGCGCGGTGGTCAGGAATTTGGCCGTATGCAGCCAGCCCATCGCGATTTTGGGGTCCGGCCGCTGCGCCGTGGGTGCGGCGGAGGCTTTGGATGGAGGGGCTGATGTCATGGTTGTGTATTCAGGGGCGTTGGCGGCCGGCTTGGCATGCGCCAGCGGCCCCGGAGAAGGTGCGTCACGCCCTTTACATATGCGGCAAATGCGGTTCGGCGGCTGTCGGCAAGTGGCCCAATACCCCAGTGGGTGATCAAGGCAAGGCCTGTGCGGGCGGTGCCGTGGTCAAGCCATTGTAAAATCAGAAGGTTCTGAGTTTTGTGCGCCAACCAATTAAATCCCCCGATATGAAGCTGTTCGTTACTTCTCTCCTGGCCGTTCTGCTGTCCGTGCCCGCCATGTCTTCGTTCGCAGCCGGTGAAGCCGCTGCCAAAGTGGCCAAGCCGGACCTCGTCAAAGGTGAGGCCAGCTTCACCGCTGTGTGCGCTGCCTGCCATGGCGCCGATGGCAATTCGGGCAGCCCGGCCAACCCCAAACTGGCCCAGCAGCACCCCGAGTACCTCGTCAAGCAGTTGCAGGAGTACAAGTCCGGCAAGCGCCAGAACGCCATCATGCAGGGCATGGCTGCTGCGCTGTCTGACGACGACATGAAAAACATCGCCTACTGGCTCGCCAGCAAGAAGGCCAAGCCCGGTTTTGCCAGCAACAAGGAACTGGTGGCTCTGGGTGAGCGCATTTACCGCGGTGGTATTGCCGACCGTCAGGTGGCTGCCTGCGCAGGTTGCCACAGCCCCTCAGGTGCCGGCATTCCGGCGCAGTACCCGCGTCTGGGTGGTCAGCATGCCGATTACACGGCAGCCCAGCTGACGTCTTTCCGTGACGGTGTGCGCAAAAACAGCATTCAGATGAGCCAGGTCGCCGCCAAGCTGAACGACCGCGAGATCAAGGCCCTGGCCGACTACATCGCCGGTTTGCGCTGATCGTCCTTTTTCCGGACACGGGCCCGTGAGGCCATTGGGACAATCAGTGCTTTTGCATTGAACCCCGGCCCGAAAAAACAATCACATCCAGGCGGGTCTTTCTGATGAAAGCCCGCCTTTTGTGTTTCTGATGGCGACCCTCCCCGGCGCTGCCTGTGATCACCCTTCGTTTTCCCGGCTTTTCTGAATTCGCCCTGCATGTACCGAACGCCTGACCTGCCGCTGACCGCCCAACGACCATGACTGTTTCCACCCAAGGATTGACTCTGAACCGCGGCTCCCGCAGCCTGCAGGCTGCGGTGGAACTGTTGTCGTCGATGCGGTTTTCGATCTCGCTGCTCACGGTGATCTGCATTGCCTCGGTGATCGGCACCGTGCTCAAGCAGGGGGAGCCGCTGAACAACTACGTCAACCAGTTCGGTCCCTTCTGGGCGCAGACCTTCAGCCTGCTCAGCCTGAACACCGTCTACAGCGCCTGGTGGTTTTTGCTCATCCTGGCCTTTCTGGTCATCTCCACCTCTTTGTGTATTGCCCGCAATACACCCAAGATCCTGGCGGATTTGAACCAGCTGAAGGAAAACGTCCGCGAACAAAGCCTGAAGGCATTTGGCCATCGCGCCGAAGCCGCCCTGGCTGAAGCGCCCGACGTTGCCGCCCACCGCATTGGTCAAACCCTGGTGCAAAGCGGCTGGAAGGTGAAGCTGCAGCACCGTCAACCGGAGGGACCTGACGCGGCTGGTGGCTGGATGGTGGCGGCCAAAAAGGGCTCGGCCAACAAGCTGGGCTACATCGCCGCGCACAGCGCCATTGTGCTGATCTGCATTGGCGGCTTGCTCGATGGCGACATGATCGTGCGCGCGCAGATGTGGCTGGGTGGCAAGAGCATCTACAGCGGTGGCGGGCTGATCGCAGAGGTTCCGGCCGAGCACCGGCTCAGCGCCAGCAACCCGACCTTCCGTGCGAATCTGCTGGTGTCGGAGGGCACGCAATCAGGCACCGCCATCCTCAACCAGCCCGGTGGTGTGCTGTTGCAGGAACTGCCGTTCAATATCGAGCTGAAAAAGTTCATCGTCGAGTACTACTCCACCGGCATGCCCAAGCTGTTCGCCAGCGACATCGTGATTCACGACAAGTCCACCGGCGAAGCCACCGAGGCGCGTGTGGAGGTCAACCATCCGGCCCGCTACAAGGGCATCGAGATTTACCAGTCCAGCTTTGATGACGGCGGATCCAGCGTGACGCTGCAGGCTTTCCCCATGGCGGCGGCCAGCAAGCCGTTCGAGATCCAGGGCACCATCGGCGGCTCCAGCAGCCTGATCAACGGCGAAGGCCCGAACGCAGAAAAACTGACACTCGAATACACCGGCCTGCGCGTCATCAACGTGGAGAACTTTGGCGCAGACCCTGGCACTGCGGGCTCGGGTGCAGATGTGCGCAAGGTCGACCTGCGACAGGCCATCGACAGCCGCCTGGGCGCAGCCAACAAGACCGTGACGCAAAAGGAGCTGCGCAACGTCGGCCCAAGCGTGAGCTACAAGCTGCGCGATGCAGCCGGCCAGGCGCGCGAGTTCAACAACTACATGCTGCCGGTCAAGCTCGACGCCTTGCCCGACAGCCCGTCCGTGTTCCTGCTCGGTGCGCGGGAAAAGCCGTCGGACCCGTTCCAGTACCTGCGCATCCCGGCAGACGCGGAGGGCAGCATGCAGACCTTCCTGATGGTGCGTGCGGCGCTGGCTGACCCGGTACTGCGCGAGCGCGCTGTGCGCCGCTACGCCAGCCAGGCGGTGGGCGCCGACCGCCCGGAGCTGGCCCAGCAACTGATCGAATCCGCCTCGCGCGCGCTTGCCCTGTTCGCTGGCAGCGGCGAAGGCGCGCCGGGTGGCAAGGCCCCTGCAGCCGGTCTGCAGGCGATTGCCGATTTCATGGAAGTCAATGTGCCCGAAGCCGAGCGTGAGCGCGCCGGCGAGGTGTTGATCCGTATCCTCAACGGTGTGCTGTTTGACCTGACGCAGATGACGCGCCAGCAGGCGGGCCTCAAGCCGTTGACTCAGGACGAGCCCACACGCGGCTTCATGTCGCAGCTGGTGCTGGCTCTGTCTGACGCCTACCTTTACCCGGCGCCCATGGCGTTTCAGCTGAAGGACTTCACGCAGGTGCAGGCCAGCGTGTTCCAGGTTGCCCGTGCGCCCGGACGGAACATCGTTTACCTTGGCTGCGCCTTGCTGATCATCGGCATTTTTGCCATGCTGTATGTGCGTGAACGGCGCATCTGGGTCTGGCTGTCCCCCTTGTCTCCTTTCGCTTCTGCAGAGCAGGCGGGAAGCAGCGCCACGATGGCCCTGTCCACCAACCGGAAGACAATGGACGGTGACAAGGAATTTGATCTTTTGAAAGCGAAACTGTTGCAGGCCTCCGCATGAACACAACCACGATCGCCAAGCCCCCTACCAACACCAAGATGACCCACACCACCACCACGCTGAGCGCTGGCGGTGACACCACCCTGAGCCTGGAAGCGGGCTACTTTTCGAGGCGCAACGCACTCGACTGGGTGTTCGCCGTGCTGGTGACGGCGGGTTGCCTTTACGCCTTGTTCCGCTACAGCGCCCACATGGATGTCTACGAGAAAGGCATCCTGATCGGCACCATTCCTTCCGTGATCGCCATGGGCTGGTTCTGGCGCCCGCTCCAGGCGCTGACGGTGCTGGTGGCGGCGTTCTCCCTGATGGGCATTGGCGCCTATCAGGGTGATCTGGCGCGGGCCGAGCAGGTGTTCTGGCTCAAGTACTTCCTTTCCAGCCAGTCGGCCATCCTCTGGATGAGCGTGCTCTTTTTCATGAGCACGATTTTTTACTGGCTGGGCATGTTTGCGCCTGCGGGCAAGTCGGATGAAGGCTCTGCGCGCGGCGGAACCATGGAGCTGCTGGGTTCGCGCATTGCGTGGGTGGCCATCGGTATGGCGCTGATCGGCACCATGGTGCGCTGGTACGAAAGCTACCTGATGGGCCCGGATATCGGGCACATTCCGGTGAGCAATCTGTACGAAGTCTTCGTGCTGTTTTGCTGGATGACAGCGGCTTTTTATCTTTATTTCGAAGCGCAGTACAAGACCCGCGCCATGGGCGCTTTCGTGATGCTGGTGGTCAGTGCGGCCGTGGGCTTTCTGCTCTGGTACACCGTGGTGCGTGAAGCGCATGAAATCCAGCCGCTGGTGCCTGCGCTCAAAAGCTGGTGGATGAAGCTGCATGTACCGGCCAATTTCGTCGGCTACGGCATGTTTGCGCTGGCTGCCATGGTGTCGCTGGCCTACCTGATCAAGCAACAGGCGACCGAAACCCGCTGGTACCGCCTCACGCCCCTGTGGTTGCTGGGCGTGGTGCTGTGTTTCGTTCCCATCGTGTTCCGAAAATCCCCGGCGGAAGCCGCAGCGGGGAGCAGCAACTACTGGGCCGTTTATCTGCTGGTGTCCGGCCTGATCACGGCAGGCCTTCTGCTGGGGCGCAAACGCATCGCAGACCGCCTGCCCAGCTTTGAGGTGCTCGACGACGTGATGTACAAGTCGATCGCGGTCGGCTTTGCGTTCTTCACCATTGCCACGGTGCTGGGCGCGCTGTGGGCGGCCGAGGCCTGGGGTGGCTACTGGAGCTGGGACCCGAAAGAAACCTGGGCCCTGATCGTGTGGCTCAACTACGCGGCCTGGCTGCACATGCGCCTGATGAAAGGCCTGCGCGGCACGGTCGCTGCATGGTGGGCATTGGTCGGATTGGCTGTGACCACGTTTGCGTTCCTGGGAGTGAACATGTTCCTGTCAGGGCTTCACAGTTACGGTACCCTGTAGGCAGTCTGGCGTTCGTCGGGTGCGTCTCGCCCGTCCTGTTTTCCGGATGGGCGCGTGATGACCACTGAATCCCTGTAAGAAGCGACTGCGTATTCAGACTAACCCTCAACACCAGGACTTCCCATGATCATCAAGACTTTTTCCAACGGCTTCGACCACCGCGTTCCCAGCGAAATCACGTCGCAGCAGGTTTACCAGAATCGGCGCGAGCTGATGAAACTGATGGCCACCGGTGCCGCAGGCGCGGCGCTGGCAGGCTGGGCAGGGCGCGAGGCGCTGGCACAGGGCGTGCAGAAGCCCGGCAAGCTGGCCGCCTTGCCCGGTGCGAAGTCGTCCGTCGTCGGCGCGGTGACGATGGAGAAAGTCACCGACTACAAAGATGTGACGAGCTACAACAACTTCTATGAGTTCGGCACCGACAAGGCCGACCCTGCGAAGAATGCACACACCCTGGTCACCAAGCCCTGGTCCGTGGCGATTGAGGGGCTGGTCAAGCAGCCCAGGAGCTACACGCTGGAAGACCTGATCAAGCTCGCCCCGCAGGAAGAGCGCATTTACCGCCTTCGCTGCGTGGAAGGCTGGTCCATGGTCATTCCATGGGTGGGTTACTCGATGTCTGAACTGATCAAGAAGGTCGAGCCACTGGGCAGCGCCAAGTATGTGGAGTTCGTGACGCTCGCGGATCCAAAGACCATGCCCTTCGTGGGCTCGCGTGTGCTGGAGTGGCCGTACGTGGAGGCCCTGCGCCTTGACGAAGCCATGAATCCGCTGGCCATGCTCGCTTTCGGCATGTACGGGGAAGTGCTGCCCAACCAGAGCGGCGCGCCGGTGCGCATGGTGCTGCCTTGGAAGTACGGTTTCAAGAGCGGCAAGAGCATCGTCAAGATCCGCTTCACAGACAAGGAGCCACGCACCGCATGGAACAAGGCGGCGCCGCAGGAGTACGGTTTCTATTCGAATGTGAACCCGCTGGTTGACCATCCGCGCTGGAGCCAGGCCACCGAGCGGCGTATCGGCGAAGACGGCCTGTTCGCCAAAAAGCGCAAGACGCTGATGTTCAACGGCTACGAGGCCCAGGTCGGCCAGCTGTACGCGGGCATGGACCTCAAGAAGTTCTTCTGATGGCCAGCTTGTCAGCGGGCCGCCAGAAGGCGCTGCTGCATCCGGTGGCCAAGCCGCTGTTGTTTCTGGTCTGTCTGCTGCCGTTTGCCTGGCTGGTCTACAGCGCGGCGACCAACGGGCTGGGGGCCAACCCGGCTGAAGCGCTGATCCGCCAGACAGGCGACTGGACGCTGCGTTTCCTCTGTCTTGTTCTGGCCGTGACGCCCTTGCGGGTGATCACTGGCACTCCGGCGCTGGCCCGGTTTCGCCGCATGCTGGGGCTGTTCGTCTATTTCTATGTGGTGATTCACCTGCTGAGCTACAGCTGGTTTGACATGGGCTTTGACATTCCCGAGATCGTCAAGGACATCGTCAAGCGCCCCTTCATCCTGGTTGGCTTCGCCGCCTTTGTGCTGCTGACCCCGCTGGCAGCCACTTCATTCAACGCGGCCATCAAGGCCATGACTGCCAAGCATTGGCAGCGGCTTCACAAGCTGGTGTACCTGATTGCCGGGCTTGGGGTGCTGCATTTTTTCTGGATGCGCGCTGGCAAGAATGACTTTGCCGAAGTGTTCATCTATGCGCTCATCATTGCCGCCTTGCTCGGCTGGCGGTTTCAGCAGTTTCTCAAGAAGAAAAAACTGCAGCCCGCTGTGGGCGGGCACACCGGGCTTTCACGGTGATCAACGGCCGATGAGGTGCTCACCGCGCATCTGGTCAGTGGCGGTTTCGCGTTCCCGGATCAGGTGAACCTGGTCACCGTCCACCAGCACCTCGGCCGCCCGGCCCCGGGTGTTGTAGTTGCTGGCCATGCTCATGCAGTAAGCACCTGCAGACATCACTGCTAGCAAATCGCCTGCCGCCACGCGCAGGTTGCGGTCACGACCAATCCAGTCGCCGCTCTCGCAGACCGGGCCGACCACGTCGTAACGTGCTTCAGTCGCTGACGGCTTGGCCGGTTGCAGTGGCACGATGGCATGAAAGGCCTGGTACATCGCCGGTCGTGGCAGGTCGTTCATTGCGGCATTGACGATGCAGAAATTCTTGTGCTCGCCTGGCTTCACGTACAGCACCTCGGTCAGGCAGACACCGGCGTTGCCTACCAGCGAGCGACCGGGCTCGATCATCAATTTCTTGTGGCCGTAGCCACGGGCATCGATACGCGCCAGCAACTGCGCCCACAGCGCATCGGCCTGCGGTGGTGTGTCGTTGTTGTAGTTGATACCCAGTCCGCCACCGAAGTCGATGTGCTCCAGCACCATGCCGGCGGCTTCAATACTGTCGACCAGATCAAGCACCCGGTCCATGGCGTCCAGATAAGGCGTGGTGTCGGTGATCTGCGAGCCGATGTGGCAGTCGATGCCGACCACCTTCAGGCCGGCCAGCGACGCCGCGTGCCGGTAAATGCGCAGCGTGTCTTCGTGGGCCACGCCAAATTTGTTGTCCTTGAGCCCGGTGGAAATATAGGGATGCGTCTTCGGGTCGACGTTCGGGTTGACGCGAATGCTCACCGGTGCGCGCAGGCCCATCGTGAGGGCGACTTCCGACAGCACGTCCAGTTCGGCCTCGCTCTCCACATTGAAGCAGCCGATGCCGGCGCTCAGGGCCTGACGCATTTCGGCAGGTGTCTTGCCGACCCCGGAGAAGATGACCTTGTCTGCCTGCCCGCCAGCGGCCAGCACCCGTGCCAGCTCGCCACCGGAGACGATGTCAAAGCCGCAGCCCGCCTGTGCAAACACCTGCAGCACGCCGAGCGAGGAGTTGGCCTTCATGGCGTAGCAGATCTGTGCGTTGCGCCCTGCAAAGCCGCGCTGGTAGGCCGCCAGCGCCGTCAGCATGGCGGCCTTGGAGTAGACAAATAGCGGTGTGGCGAACTGCTGCGCCAGCGCGGGCAGGGAGACGCCCTCGGCAAACAGGACATCGTCGCGGTAGCTGAAATGCGGGTGGCCGGGGAGGAGGGCGTGGGTCATGGGTGCAGTCGAAAAGGAAGAGCGTTCAGACAGGATGTTAGTGAGGCGGGTAACGGCACGCCATGCTGTTTTTGTGGAAATCAGGCCGTTTCTCTTGTGTTTGAGAGGCTCGACCAAGGGGTTTGCCTTGACTGTGCCGGGTTGCCGAAGGGCTCGAGGCCCTCAATGCTCAACGCGCCGCCGATGCCGCCGGTGCGGCGCTCGGTGCAGGCAGGCTGGCGGCGGCGGGTGCCTTGGGTGGCGTTGGTAGAAACAAGGGCCCCTTCTGGCCGCAGCCCGCAAGGGCCAGGGCTCCGACCACAAAGGCAGCAAGGCCATGGCGGCGAGTCTGCAATCGCAGCAGGCCTAAAATTTGCGCAGAGAACAGCATCACAGGATTGTAATGACGGACCTTGAATACCAGGACCTCGCGGAATCGGCACTGCAGGCGATAGAAATATCCTGTGACCGGATCAACGATGAGACGACAGCTGATGTCGACAACCAGCGCACCGGCGGCATGATCACGCTCACGTTCTCGAACCGCAGCCAGATCATCATCAACCTGCAGAAACCGCTGCAGGAAATCTGGATGGCGGCCAAGGCGGGCGGCTTTCACTACCAGTTCAAGGGCGGGCAGTGGGCAGACACGAAGGACGGCAGTGAGTTGTTCGCGGCCCTGTCACGCTATGCCTCGGCGCAGGCCGGGCAGCCGCTGGTTTTTTCGCCGGCGGTTCCCCAAGGTCAGCCGCTGCGCTGAACGTACCGCGGGGCGTTCAGCGCAGGCGTCCCCGCCTACCCGGGCCCAATCCTCAATTCTTGAAGAGGTCCAGGATGCGCTTGCGCTCGTCCGACGGCGGCAGCACCTGAATCGGTGTACCTGGCGCAGCGGGTGCGCCCGGTGCGGCCGCTGCCGGGTCCTGCATGCCCACCGCACTGACGCCAGACCCTCTGGCGTATTCGCTGTAGTACCACTCGCCGCCTGAGTTGACGACGCCTTCCGGCGCCGGGTATTCAGCCACGGGAACGCCCTTGAGTGCGTACTCCATGAAGTTGATCCAGATGGGCAGGCTCAGGCCGCCGCCGGTTTCCCGGTCGCCCAGTTTCTTCGGTGTGTCGTAGCCCATCCAGACCGCCGCTGTGAGGGTGGGCTGAAAGCCGACAAACCAGGTGTCGATGGAGTCGTTGGTGGTGCCGGTCTTGCCGAACAGGTCGGGGCGCTTGAGGGTGGATTGCGCCCGTGCCGCGGTGCCAGAGCGGGCCACTTCCTGCAGCAGGCTGTCCATGATGAAGGCGTTGCGTGCATCAATCACCCGGGCCGAGTCGTCCAGCACCGGCGGTTTGGTTTCGAGCACCACCTTGCCCCGCTGGTCGGTGATGCGGGTGATCAGATAAGGATTGACGCGGTAACCGCCGTTGGCGAACACGGAATAGGCGGTTGCCATCTGCATGGGCGTGACCGAGCCGGCGCCCAAGGCCATCGTGAGGTAGGCCGGATGCTTTTCAGCTTCGAAGCCAAAGCGGGTGATCCAGTCCTGAGCGTAGGGTGCCCCGACCGCCTGCAACACGCGAATGGACACCATGTTCTTGGACTTTTTCAGGCCGGTACGCAGGCTCATTGGGCCTTCGAACTGCCCGTCGTAGTTCTTGGGCTCCCAAGGTTGCCCACCGGTCACACCGGCGTCGAAGAACAGGGGTGCGTCGTTGACGACGGTAGCTGGCGTGAAACCTTTCTCCAGCGCGGCAGAGTAAATGAAGGGCTTGAAACTGGAGCCCGGCTGGCGCCATGCCTGCGTGACGTGGTTGAACTTGTTTTTCTCGAAGTCAAAACCGCCGACCAGCGCGCGGATCGAGCCGTCGCGCGGATCGAGCGCGACAAAGGCGCCTTCCACTTCCGGCAGCTGGGTGATCTCCCAGGTGTTCTTGGGCGTCTGAACCACGCGGATCAGCGCGCCACGCCGGATCTTGATGTTGGGGCCGGCCTTGTCCGCCAGGCCTGACTGAGCCGGTTTGAGCCCTTCGCCGGTGATCTCCACCGTCTCGCCGTTCTGGCGCATGGCCAGAATCCGTTTTGGGTTGGCCTCCAGCACCACCGCAGACCGGACGTCGCCGTTGTCTGGGTTCTCCGTCAATGCGTCGTCGATGGCGTCGTCGGTTTCCTGCGGGTTGGACGGCAGGTCGATGAATTTCTCGGGGCCGCGGTAAATCTGCCGGCGCTCGTAATCCATGATGCCTTTGCGCAGTGCTTTGTAGGCGACCGTCTGGTCGGTCGAGCGCAGTGTGGTGTAGACGTTGAGGCCACGGGTGTAAGTCTCGTCGCCGTACTGGTTGTAGACCAGCTGGCGCACGGTCTCGGCCACGTACTCGGCATGCACGCGCCCGGCGTCTGGCCCGCTTTTGACCTTCAGCTCTTCGTCTTTGGCCGCCTTGGCCTGCTCGGCGGTGATGAAACCGTTTTCTTCCATCCGGTCGATGATGTAGAGCTGGCGCGAGCGTGCCCGTTTGGGGTTGATGATGGGGTTGTAGGCCGAAGGCGCCTTGGGCAGGCCAGCCAGCATGGCCGCCTCGGCGACCGAGATGTTTTTGAGCGGCTTGCCGAAGTAAGCCTCGGAGGCGGCAGCAAAGCCGTAGGCCCGGTTTCCCAGAAAAATCTGGTTCATGTAGATCTCGAGGATCTGATCTTTTGTAAGCAGATGTTCCAGCTTGAAGGTCAGAAGAATCTCGTAGATCTTGCGGGTGTAGGTTTTCTCTGCAGACAGGTACACGTTACGCGCCACCTGCATGGTGATGGTCGACGCGCCTTGCCTTTTGGCCTGCCCCACATTGGCCAGGCCCGCACGGATCACGCCCAGATAGTCCACCCCGCCATGGGAGAAAAAGCGTGCGTCCTCAATCGCCAGGACGGCGTCTTTCATCACCTTGGGAATCTCCTGGATCGGCGTGAGGCTGCGTCGTTCTTCGCCGAATTCACCAATGATCACCCCATCGGCCGAGTACACGCGAAGGGGCAGCTTGGGACGGTAGTCCAGCAGGTCAGAGATGTCCGGCAGGTTGGGGTAGGCGACCGACAGGGCAATCGCCACAAACAGCACGATGCCCAGTGCGCCAGCCAGCGCGACGCCAGTGGTCCAGAGCACGCCCTTGAGCAGCCACAGCTTCCAGCCGCCGAGGCTGGAGCCCTTGCTTGCCGGACGGTTGTGGGCGTCGGCAGGGTCGGATGGGGATGAGTTTTGGGGCATGTAGGCAATCGTAGGGCAGTGCCGATTATAAAAATGCTGGTAGCCGTACCGTCTGCGGCGCGATCCAGTAAAACCTCACACTTTCACGTTACGCAGCCCGAAGCGCCTGAATACGTATGGCTGATGTAGGCCCAGACCGTCGGCTTTTGGCAACGCTATGGATGCGTGAAAACGGAAAAATCGTTATCGTACAAGGGGCTTACTGCTACTATTGAAGTGATTTCTTAAGTATGCGAGGCTACATGTTAGCCGTCATTTGGGGACTATCTTGATCTCTTTGGGATCGTTATTCAAACGCCAGGACCCTGCGCTGCTGGGGCTGGACATCAGCTCGTCCAGCGTCAAGCTGGTGGAGTTGAGCCGCGACAAGGCGGGCAATCTGGTGCTTGAGCGCTGCGCGATCGAGCCGCTCGAGCGCGGATGGATCACCGATGGCAACGTGGAGAAATTCGACGAGGTGGCCGACGCGGTCCGCCGCCTGGTCAAAAAGAGCGGCACACGCACAAAAAACGTGGCGATGGCGCTGCCCGCCTCTGCGGTCATCACCAAGAAAATCATTCTTCCTGGCGGTCTCACCGACGACGAGCTCGAACTGCAGGTCGAGTCCGAGGCCAACCAGTACATCCCCTTCTCACTGGACGAAGTCAGCCTTGACTTCTGCGTTGTGGGGCCCAGCGCCAACTCCGCTGGCGACGTGGAGGTGCTGATCGCAGCCTCCCGCAAGGAAAAGGTTCAGGACCGCGAAGGTCTGGCCGAAGCTGCCGGACTCAAGCCGGTGGTGGTGGATGTGGAGTCGTACGCCTCCCGCCTCGCGACCGCCCGTCTGATTGAGAACCTGCCCAACAAGGGCGTGGACACCATGGTTGCGCTGTTTGAAGTGGGCGCGCTCACCACCAGCATGCAGGTCATCAAGAACGACGATGTGCTGTACGAGCGCGATCAGGCTTTCGGTGGTGCACAGCTCACGCAACTCATCGTGCGGCAGTACGGTTTTTCGCCCGAAGAGGCCGAAAGCAAGAAACGCAGTGGCGATCTGCCTGAAGACTACGAGTCCGGCGTGCTCAAGCCCTTTGTGGAAAGCATGGCCCAGGAAATCGGCCGCGCCCTGCAGTTTTTCTTCACCAGCACGCCGCACAACAAGGTGGACTACGTGATGCTGGCTGGCGGCTCGTCGGCCTTGCCGGGTCTCACGGATGCGGTGACGCAGCAAACCTCCTTCGCCTGCGTACTGGTCAATCCCTTTGAAGGCATGGAGTTTGGTGATGGTGTCCGGGAGAAGAAGATGCGGCGCGAAGCCTCTTCCTACCTGACATCGTGTGGCCTGGCGTTGCGGAGGTTCCTGCAGTGATTCTTGTCAACCTGCTCCCCCACCGCGAGGCGGCACGCAAGCGTCGGCGCGAGGCGTTCTTTGCCAGCTTGGGTGCTGCAGCCGTTCTGGGTGGCCTGATCAGCATGGGGGTGTACTCGTGGTATCTGGCCCAGATCGAGGAGCAGACCGCGAAGAACAATTTCCTGAGGACAGAGATCACACGTCTGGACAACCAGATCAAGGATATTGCCACGCTTCAGGCAGAGATTGCCGCCCTTCGCGCCCGGCAGAACGCGGTGGAGGACCTCCAGGGCAACCGCAACATGCCGGTTTACCTGCTGGCCGAACTTGTGAAGCAACTGCCCGATGGTGTGTACATCAACTCCATGAAGCAGGAGAACCAGTTGGTGCGGATCACGGGTGTAGCCCAATCGAACGAGCGTGTGTCTGAACTGCTTCGCAATCTGGCCAACAACAGCCCGTGGCTGACCAAGCCCGAGCTGGTGGAGATCACGGCAGGTACTGTCTCGCTGAGTCAGCGCGACCTGCGCCGCGTGTCGAATTTTTCCATGCGGGTCGGCGTCAAGCGGGCCAGCGATGCCAAGCCCGCCGCCGGTGCGGCATCTGCTCCGAAGACGGCAGCCCCTGCGCCTGCCGCAGCCAAAACCTGACGCCGTCTGACTGACCCATCATGGCAAAAACCCCGAAACTATCCATCGATCTGAGTGGACTGCAGGAAAAGCTGAAAGGCCAGTTCACGGGCCTCAATCCCAACGACCCGCCCTCCTGGCCGGCCGTTCCCCGTTATCTGCTGTGCGTGGCGGTAACGGTTCTGGTGGTTGTCGCTCTGTGGTTCGTGTGGCTCAGCGCGTCAGACGAAGAGCTGAATGCCGAGATTGCCCGCGAGGTTCAGCTCAAGGAAGACTACAAGAAAAAGCTGGTTCAGGCGGTCAATCTCGACGCGCTCAAGAAGCAGCGTGAGCAGGTTCAACAGTACGTGACGCAGCTTGAGAAACAGCTGCCCAGCAAGGCAGAGATGGATGCGCTCCTCTCGGACATCAACCAGGCTGGAATCGGGCGCAGTCTGCAGTTCGAGCTGTTCCGTCCAGGCCAGGTGAGCGTGCGGGAGTATTACGCCGAACTGCCAATTGCTGTGCGGGTCTCGGGCCGGTACCACGACATCGGTGCCTTTGCGGCCGATATCGCCAATCTGTCACGCATCGTCACCTTGAACAACATGAGCCTGGCGCCTGCCAAGGACGGTACCTTGGTGCTCGACACTACCGCCAAGACTTTCCGGTATCTGGACAACGACGAAGTGGAGTTGCAGCGCAAGGCCGCGCCCAAGGGGGCGAAGAAATGATGATCAACCGATGCCTGGCGGCTTTTGGCGCATTGCTGGCTGCAATGCTGATGGGCGGCTGCACGTCGTCCGAGCAGCAGGAACTTCAGCAGTGGATGGCAGAGCAGCGTAACGCCACCAAGCCCAAGGTGGACCCAATACCTGAGCCGACCAAGTTTTCCCCGCGCGCTTACACCGAGGAGGGTTCCATAGAGCCCTTCAGCAGCCAGAAGCTGACACAGGCCCTGAAGCGCGATTCGAAGCAGGAAACGGCCAATGCTGCCCTGATTGCCCCCGAACTGAGCCGCCGCAAGGAGCCTCTGGAGGCCATGCCACTTGATGCCGTGGTAATGGTGGGCAGCCTCATCAAGGCCGGGCAACCGGTGGCGCTGGTGCGGGTGGACAACCTGATTTACCAGGTGCGGGTGGGCAACTACCTCGGACAGAATTTCGGCCGTGTGACCAAGGTCACTGAGACAAGCCTTTCGCTGCGTGAGATTGTGCAGGATGCTGCCGGCGAGTGGATAGAGCGAACAGCAGCGTTACAGCTTACAGAGGGATCCAAATGAAACAACCAACAGCGATCATCATGAGGCTTGCGGTGGGGAAAGTTGTCCAGCGGTCGCTGGGCATGGCGATGGTTTGTTCCCTCTTTGGGGTATTTCTCCTGGCTGCATCTCCTGTGCTGCAGGCGCAGACCACCAACTCTATTCAAGGCGTCACCGGATCGGTCCAGGGCGGTGTGGAGATCATCCGCATCGACATGGCTGAGCCGCTGGCTGCCGTTCCTGCAGGCTTCAGCATCCAGGCGCCAGCCCGTATTGCACTGGACTTCCCGGGCATCAGCAACGCCATGGGGCGTTCAACCGTTGATCTCAATGTGGGCAACCTTCGCTCCGCCAACGTCGTGCAGGCGGGTGACCGCAGCCGCGTGGTGCTGAATCTCAAGGCACCAACTGCGTACAAGGCCGAGGTTCAAGGTAAGGTGCTACTCATCACCCTGGAGCCGGTCGCAGTCGCTGCGCCTTCGGCTGTGGCCCCTCCTGCTTTCGCGGAGAACCGCAACCGCGACGTTCTTCTTCTCAGGGACATTGACTTCCGTCGTGGCCAGGACAGCTCGGGCCGGGTGATTGTCGATCTGGCCAACAACCAGGTCGGAGTGGATATTCGTCAGCAGGGCCAGACGCTGGTCGTTGAATTTCTCAAGAGCTCCCTGCCAGAGGGGTTGCGTCGGCGGCTGGATGTGGCTGATTTCGGCACACCGATCCAGACGGTCACAACATTCCAGTCAGGTGACCGGGTGCGCATGGTGGTGGAGCCCAAGGGGGATTGGGAGCACAGCGCCTACCAGAGTGATAACCAGTTCGTGCTGGAAGTTCGCCAGCAGAAGATTGATCCGAACAAGCTGACCCAGGGCGCGGGCTACAACGGTGAAAAACTGTCCCTGAATTTCCAGAATATCGAGATCCGCTCGTTGCTGCAGGTGATTGCCGATTTCACCAACTTCAATATCGTGACCTCAGACACAGTGACGGGCGCGGTGACCTTGCGGCTCAAGGACGTCCCGTGGGATCAGGCGCTGGACATCATTCTGCAGGCCAAAGGCCTCGGCATGCGCAAAACCGGAAACGTACTGGTAATTGCCCCCAAGGACGAACTGGCGGCCAAGGACAAACTGGATCTGGAGTCGCGCAATGCGATCCAGAATCTGGAGCAGGTTCGCACCCAGGACTTCAAGCTCAACTACGCCAAGGCGGCAGACATTGCATCCGGACTGGTCGGCTCCGGTGGCCCCGGCGCGACTCGAATACTGTCGCCACGCGGCAGCGTGATCTCCGAGGTGCGAACCAATCAGTTGTTCGTCACCGATATTCCCTCCAAGCTTGAGCAGGTTCAAAGCCTGATCGCCAAGCTGGACATCCCCGTTCGGCAGGTGCTGATCGAGGCGCGTATCGTGGAAGCGGCAGACTCGTTTGGCAAGTCCCTGGGCGTCAGGCTGGGCGGGCGACCGTTCTCCTTGAACAACGGACGAAACGCCAGTTTCGGTGCGACCTACATCAATCCGCCGACGACACCCGCTGCACCGGTTCTGGGTTCCAACTTTGGAACGACCACAGGAGACTTCCTTCGCTTGCCAGCCAATGGCCAGAATGGTTTCTCGGCGGCCAGTTTTGCGATTTCTCTTTTCACATCAGATGTGACCCGGCTGTTGAATCTTGAGATATCCGCCATGGAGGCAGACGGAAAGGGCAAGATTGTGTCCAGCCCCCGAATCGTCACTGCAGACCAGGTCAAGGCGCTCATTGAGCAGGGTACCGAGCTGCCTTATCAGATCGCCACTTCCAGTGGTGCAACGTCCCTCGCATTCCGCAAGGCAAATCTGAAGCTGGAGGTCACTCCGCAGATCACGCCGGAAGGGAACATCATCCTGAATGTTGATATCAACAAGGACAGCGTGGGGCGCTCGACACTGAACGGTTTTGCGATCGATACCAAACACATTCAGACTCAGGTGCTTGTCGATAACGGCGGCACAGTCGTCATCGGCGGCATCTTCGAGCAAAACGACCGGGAGGACGAGACCAAGGTTCCGTTTCTGGGCGACCTGCCGGGTGTCGGCAATCTGTTCAAGACCCGAACCCGTACGGCGACCAAATCCGAACTGCTGGTTTTCCTGAGCCCGAAAATGCTGACCAGTGGTGCTTCCTTGCGCTGAAACACGGATCGCTTCTCCGATTTGCGGCTGTTTCGATATCCCTGACGATATTGCATGAAAATGCAGGGGCACTGCAGTCGCGTTGGCTGCAGCCTGGAGAGCATTGGACGTGGAAGCAAATTCGGTGAAGATTTCCTGCATCGGCCTGCCTGGTTCGGGAAAATCCACGATCGGCAGGCAGCTGTCGCGGCGCTTGGGTGTCCGCTTTCTTGATTCCGACCAGGTCATAGAGCAGCGTGCGGGTTGCTCGGTGCGCGAGCTTTTCGAACGGGAAGGCGAAAGCGCATTCCGGCAGATGGAACGGCAGGTCATTGACGAGCTGACCCAGCAGGCGTGTGGTGTCATTTCCACCGGCGGCGGCGCGGTTCTGGACCCTGACAACCGCGAACACCTGCGAAGCCGCACCCGCGTGATTTACCTCCACTCGGCACCGGAAGAGGTATACCGGCGTCTCAAGCATGACCACAGCCGGCCCCTGCTGCAGGTCGCCGATCCGCTTGCCAAGCTGCGTGATCTGTACGCGGCGAGGGACACCCTGTACCGCGAAACCGCCCATTTCGTCATCGAGACGGGCCGTCCATCCATCGCCACGCTGGTGAACATGATCCTGATGCAACTGGAACTCGCCGGCATGGCGCCGGCGGCCTGAGTTCTGCGGCGTGGGTAGGCGCGCGCTGCGCCGCAGCGTTTTACACTCGGATGATGCAAGCCAATTCCCAGTCGTCGATGGCGCGGGTCGACATCGACCTCGCTGATCGCAGTTATCCCATCCTGATCGGTTCCGGCCTGCTCGGACAGGCCGCCACTTACGGCGACTTGCCGCGCGCCGATTCTGCTCTCATCGTGTCGAACACCACCGTCGCCCCCTTGTATGCGGCGCAGCTGACAGACGCCCTGCAAGCCCGTTACCGCCGGGTGTTTCTGGTGACATTGCCGGACGGCGAGGAACACAAAGACTGGGCGACGCTGCAGCGCGTGTTTGATGCCTTGCTGGAGCCGGGTTGTGATCGCAAAACCGTTTTGTTTGCCCTGGGCGGTGGCGTGGTCGGTGACATGACCGGTTTTGCTGCGGCCAGCTATATGCGCGGTGTGCCGTTTGTTCAGATACCCACCACCTTGCTGGCCCAAGTGGATTCCTCGGTGGGTGGCAAGACCGCCATCAACCACCCGCTTGGCAAGAACATGATCGGTGCGTTTTACCAGCCACTGCAGGTGGTTTGCGACCTCGATGTGTTGCAGACACTGCCGTCCCGCGAGATCAGTGCCGGCCTGGCAGAGGTCATCAAGTACGGGCCGATTGCCGACATGGCCTTCCTCGACTGGATTGAGGCCAACCTTGATGCGTTGTTGAATCGCGAGCCCGGGCCCATGGCGCATGCGATCCAGCGCAGCTGTGAAATCAAGGCCTGGGTGGTCAGCCAGGACGAGCGGGAGTCTGGCATCCGCGCCGTCCTGAACTTTGGCCACACCTTCGGTCACTCCATCGAATCAGGTCTGGGTTATGGCGAATGGCTTCATGGCGAGGGCGTGGGGTGCGGCATGGTGATGGCGGCCGAGCTTTCGGCACGCCTGGGGCTGGTCGATGATGCGTTCGTCCAGCGCCTCAGGCGCTTGATCTCCCGTGCCGGTTTGCCAGTGAAGGCCCCCAAACTGTCTGACAAGGACAACGCCGGCCGTTACCTCGAACTGATGCGGGTGGACAAAAAGTCCGAGGCCGGGGAAATCCGGTTTGTCCTGATCGATCAGCCCGGCCATGCCGTGATCCGTCCGGCATCGGATGCGGTGGTGCGTGAGGTGATTGATGCGTGCTGCGCCTGATGGCTGTTGATCGGTCTGTGCAGGGACCTTCCGGTGGGCCGTTCGTGCTGGCCGCGATCTGGGCGGGGTTTTTCGGCCCCAGGTTGGGGTAGTCCATGGTTCTGGCCCCCTATGCCTGCCATCCCGAAGCCTCCCGCGGGCGTCGGTTTCCCGAGCCAGTCGCCCCGACCCGATCAGACTTTCAGCGCGACCGCGACCGCATCGTTCATTCCACCGCGTTCAGGCGGCTGGTCTACAAGACCCAGGTCTTTCTCAACCATGAGGGCGATCTGTTCCGCACGCGTCTCACGCATTCGCTGGAGGTTGCACAGCTCGGGCGCTCCATTGCGCGGACGCTGAAGCTCAATGAAGATCTTGTGGAGGCGATTGCGCTGGCGCATGACCTCGGGCACACGCCCTTCGGCCATGCCGGGCAGGACGCCTTGAACGATTGCCTGCGGAAGCACAATCCCGAAAGCGCAGGCTTCGAGCACAACCTGCAGAGCCTGCGGGTGGTGGACTTTCTCGAGGAGCGGTATCCCGAACACGACGGCCTGAACCTCACCTTCGAGACGCGGGAGGGCATTCTCAAGCATTGCTCCGCGCGCAATGCCCGGCACATCGAGGCGCGCGAGCCGGGCGGTGTGGCCCATCGCTTTATCGCTGAGCCGCGCGGCCAGCCCAGCCTGGAAGCACAACTTGCCAACCTGGCCGACGAAATTGCCTACAACGCCCACGACATCGACGATGGGGTTCGCTCCGGGCTGTTGCGCCTGGAACAACTGGAAGAGGTCGAACTTTTCAGCCAGTACTGCCGGGAGGCGCAGCTCGCACATCCGCGTCTGGCCGGGCGGCGACTGCTTTTCGAGGCCATCCGGCGCATGCTGAGCGCGCAGGTGTACAACGTGATTGACGCGACCTGGCAGGCAATCCGCTCAGCGGGGCCTTCGGATGCCGATGCCGTGCGGCAATGCCCGCCGCTGGTCTGCTTCGCCGACGAGATGACGCGTCAATCTGCGGCCTTGAAGCGTTTTCTGCTCGCCAATCTGTATCGCCACCCCAAGGTGGTGCAAACAACGGTGGCAGCCCAACAGGTGGTGAGGGATTTATTCGAAGCCTACATGAGCGATCCGGCACAAATGCCACAAGCCCATCTCGATCGGTTTGATGGGGCTGAATCGCCGTATCGGCCGGGTGCGAAACCCGAGCGGGTGGTGGCCGATTACATCGCCGGCATGACCGACCGCTTTGCCACCCGTGAGCATGAGCGCCTGAAGGGGCAGACGGTTTTTGCATCGGTTTGAGGCAGCGCCTCATCGGCGTAGCGCGCCGTAAAAAAATCCCAATCTGTTGGCTGGATTGAATCGAACGGGCGGAGAGGTTTGGCGCATGGAGGTCCTGGGTTGGCGCCGGTTACACCGAATAGGCATGACCATATGACGGGTATGCATCCGGAACGCTGGCGCTTTGAATCGGCGCGTATTAAGCTCATGACGAATACGTTTTGTAACATTCAACAGGCGATACAGGCATCAAATCTGCTTGGTTGCCGGACAGCTTTGAAGGTGTTCCCATGAGTATCAATCGACGTCAACTGGTGGTGGGTGGAATGTTCGGCAGTGCGATGGTGGCGAGTCCCGCCGTCATGGCGCAGGCCGCCAAGGGGGGCGCCCGCAAGCTGGTGCTGGGACAGTCGGTTCCGCTGACGGGTGCGGCTGACCAGATCGGTCTGGCCTATCTGAACGGCGCCAAGATGTACTTTGATGCCATCAACGCCAAGAACGGTGCCGGTGGCTACAAGATCGAAGTCAAGGCGCTGGACGACGGCTACAACCCGGCCAAGGCCGCGGCGAACGCCAAGCAGTTGATGGACGACGGCGTGGACGCGCTGTTCGGCTTCACCGGCACCGCCAGCTGCGACGCAGCCTACGCGGTAGCCAAAGCCTCGGGTACCCTGTTTTTTGCGCCGTTTGCAGCATCGGACACGTTGCACGAACCCGGTTTGTCAAACGTTTTTCATGTTCGTCCCGCGCTTGCTGATGAGGCCTACAAGGTGGTCCGCCACTGCGCAACCCTCAACCAGGACCGGATCGCGGTTTTCGCCGAAGATGACGCCATGGGCCGTGCCGGTGTGGCCGCCATCAACCAGGCGCTGGTGGATCTCAAGCGCCCGCCGATTGTGGCCAGTGCGCTGTCGCCCGTGAACAGCGACAAGGTGGAGCCGGCAGTGGCGGCGCTGATGAAGGCCCAGCCTCAGGCCATCATTCAGGTCAGCCTGTTCAACTCGTCTGCGGCTTTCATCCGCAAGATGCGCCGTGCCGGCTACGGCGGACAGTTCCTGAATTTTTCCGTGGTCGGTATCGATCCGCTGTTCAGTGCACTGGGTAAGGAAATTGGCGGGATTGTGATTTCCCAGGTGGTGCCATCACCCCGCAGCACCGGCACGCCGATCATCCGTGAATACCTCGAAGTGCTGAACCAGACCGACCAGACGCCGAGCTACGAAAGTGTCGAAGGCTACATCGCCGCCAAGACCTTTGCCGAAGGCGTGCGGCGCAGCTCGGCCGGAAGCGGTAAGCCCGACCGCGCTGGCCTGCAAAAGGTGTTTGAGTCAATGACCGATTACGACATCGGCGGCTTCCGCGTGAACCTGCGCCCCAAGAAATACGAATCGGTGCGCGTGATCGATCTGGTCACCATCACCGCCGACGGCAAAGTCGTCCGGTAAACGGGCCCGCGCGGCATGGGCTGCGCGGGTATCGTGGTTCGGCAGGTGCAGCCGGGCAGCGGGCTGCCAGCTGCCGGTAGTTGGCCCTATCATGGCGCCAAGGTGGGCGTCCTTGCCCACAGCACCTCACGGCACGACCTTGGCACGCCTTCCACGTTTGAGTCTTCCCGGTTACCCGCACCACGTCATCCAGCGCGGTAACAATCAGCAGCCCATCTTCTCCGGGACGCAGGACTTCGAGTTTTTTCTGGCCTTGCTGCAGGAGAACGCACGGAAGTTCGATGTGGCCGTTCATGCGTATGTGCTCATGCGCAACCACTTTCACTTGCTGCTGACGCCACCCACCGCGGACGCCTTGCCCCGGTTCATGCAGTCTGTGGGCAGGCGCTACGTCCGTTATTTCAATGACACGCAGCAGCGCTCTGGCACCTTGTGGGAAGGGCGCTACCGTTCATCGCCGATGCAGGCCGACCCTTATCTGCTGGCCTGTATGGTGTACCTTGATCTGAACCCGGTTCGCGCCGGGCTGGTGGCTGAGGCGGCCGACTATCCGTGGTCCAGTCACGGCCATTACACGGGCCTGCGCGTGGACAAACTAGTGACGCCCCATCCCCTGTTCTGGTCGCTGGCCAACACGCCGTTCGCGCGTGAGACCGCCTATGCGCGTCTGGTCCGGGCCGGTGTCAGCCCCGATCTGCAGGTAGTCTTGACTGAATCTGCCTTGACCGGGTGGGCACTGGGCAGTGAGGACTTTGTCGCTGATCTGCAGCGAAGCACGCCGCGTCGGGTCAGCAAGGAGCGCCCTGGTCGTCCGGCACGCCCCAAGCCCGCCGTCGACTAGGCGTCCAAATGGTCATCAAAGGCCAATTTAAGCGATTTTTAATACGTCCCCAATTAATTTTCTAGCGTTCGAAGTGATCGTTAAATGGTATCTGACCCCAATTAAAACACTTGGCATTTTTGTTGCTGTGCAATAAGCTCCAATGTTCGCAAAATTGTGATTCTGCGGGAGCCCTCTCGATCCGGTTTTAAAGGGTCGGGCGCCTGCACTGACGAGGAAACTGCCATGACCACCGCCGCCGAAATCAAGCATTCTGAAGACCATGGGCTGTACGCCGGCGGCAACGAGCATGACGCCTGCGGCGTCGGTTTTGTGGCGCACATCAAGGGCCACAAGTCCCACGACATCGTCCGTCAGGGCCTGAAGATCCTCGAAAACCTCGATCACCGGGGTGCAGTGGGGGCGGACAAGCTGATGGGCGATGGCGCCGGCATCCTGATCCAGTTGCCTGATGCGCTGTACCGCGAGGAGATGGCCAAGCAGGGCGTGCAACTGCCACCGCCCGGTGAATACGGCGTCGGCATGGTATTCCTGCCCAAAGAGCATGCGTCGCGCCTGGCCTGTGAGCAGGCGCTGGAGCGCGCGGTCAAGGCCGAAGGCCAGGTGCTGCTGGGCTGGCGCGACGTCCCCGTCAACCGTGACATGCCGATGTCGCCCACCGTGCGCGAGAAAGAGCCGGTGCTGAGACAGATATTCATCGGCCGCGGCAACGACGTCATCGTGCAGGACGCGCTGGAGCGCAAGCTGTATGTCATCCGCAAGACCGCCAGTGCCGCCATCCAGAACCTGCACCTGACGCACAGCAAGGAATACTACGTTCCCAGCATGTCCAGCCGGACGGTGGTTTACAAGGGCCTGTTGCTTGCCGATCAAGTCGGCACTTACTACAACGACCTGACCGACGAGCGCTGTGTCTCGGCCCTGGGTCTGGTGCACCAGCGCTTCTCGACCAACACCTTCCCCGAGTGGCCTCTGGCCCATCCCTATCGCTATGTGGCCCACAACGGCGAGATCAACACCGTCAAGGGCAACTACAACTGGATGAAGGCCCGCGAAGGCGTGATGTCTTCACCGGTGCTGGGCCCTGACCTGCAGAAGCTCTATCCGATCAGTTTTGCCAGCCAGTCCGACACCGCCACTTTCGACAACTGCCTTGAGCTGCTGACGATGGCCGGCTACCCGATCAGCCAGGCGGTGATGATGATGATCCCCGAGCCGTGGGAGCAGCACACCACGATGGACGAGCGCCGCAAGGCCTTCTATGAGTACCACGCTGCCATGCTGGAGCCGTGGGACGGTCCTGCCTCCATTGTGTTCACCGACGGTCGCCAGATCGGCGCCACGCTGGACCGCAACGGTCTGCGTCCCTCGCGCTACTGCGTGACCGATGACGATCTGGTCATCATGGCCTCTGAGTCGGGCGTGTTGCCGGTGCCCGAGCACAAGATCGTGCGCAAATGGCGTCTGCAGCCGGGCAAGATGTTCCTGATCGATCTGGAACAGGGCCGCATGGTGGACGACGAGGAGATCAAGGCCACGCTGGCACACGGCAAGCCTTACAAACAGTGGATCGAAAACCTGCGCATCAAGCTGGACGATGTGAAGCCTTCGCCAGCGGGTGCCGCGGACCGGCTTGGCCGGACGCAAGGCGCCGCCCCCAGCGAGGGGGGAGGCGAACCACACGCAGTGGGGAGCCACGGGGGAGTGTCTTTATTGGATCGCCAGCAGGCGTTTGGCTACACGCAGGAAGACATCAAGTTCCTGATGTCCCCGATGGCCGCCAACGGTGAAGAGGCCACCGGCTCCATGGGCAACGACAGCCCGCTGGCCGTGCTGTCCAACAAGAACAAGCCGCTTTACAACTATTTCAAGCAGTTGTTTGCGCAGGTGACCAACCCGCCGATCGACCCGATCCGCGAGGCGATTGTGATGTCGCTGGTGTCCTTCATCGGCCCCAAGCCTAACTTGCTCGACATCAACCAGGTCAATCCGCCGATGCGGCTGGAAGTCAGCCAGCCGGTGCTCAACGTCGCCGACATGCAGAAGCTGCGCGACATTGAAGCGCACACCCAGGGCAAGTTCAAAAGCTACACGCTGGATATCACCTATCCGTTGGCGTGGGGCCATGAGGGTGTTGAGGCCAAGCTGGCCTCGCTGTGCGCCGAAGCCGTCGATGCCATCAAGGACGGCAAGAACATCCTGATCGTCAGCGACCGCGGCATCAGCGCCACGCAGGTGGCGATTCCTGCGCTGCTGGCCCTGTCGGCGATTCACCAGCATCTGGTGAAAGAAGGTCTGCGCACTACCGCCGGTCTGGTGGTGGAAACCGGCTCCGCCCGCGAGGTGCACCACTTCGCGGTTTTGGCGGGTTACGGCGCCGAGGCGGTTCACCCCTACCTCGCGATGGAAACGCTGGCCGAGCTCTCCAAGGGTCTGCCCGGCGATCTCAGCACTGAGAAAGCGGTCTACAACTACACCAAGGCCATCGGCAAGGGTCTCTCGAAGATCATGTCCAAGATGGGCGTTTCGACCTACATGAGCTACTGCGGTGCGCAGCTGTTCGAGGCGATTGGCCTGAACCGCGACACCATCGCCAAGTTCTTCACCGGCACTGCAAGTCAGGTGGAGGGCATGGGTGTGTTCGAGATTGCCGAAGAAGCGCTGCGCATGCACCGCGCGGCATTCAGCGACGACCCGGTGCTCGCCAACATGCTCGACGCTGGCGGCGAGTACGCCTGGCGCGCACGCGGGGAAGACCACATGTGGACGCCGGACGCCATTGCCAAGCTGCAGCACTCGACCCGCGCCAACAACTGGAACACGTACAAGGAATACGCCCAGCTGATCAACGACCAGAACCGCCGTCACATGACGCTGCGCGGCCTGTTCGAATTCAAGATCGACCCAAGTAAAGCGATCCCGATTGACGAGGTCGAGCCGGCCAAGGAAATCGTCAAGCGCTTTGCAACGGGTGCGATGTCGCTCGGCTCCATCAGCACCGAGGCGCACGCCACGCTGGCCGTGGCCATGAACCGCATCGGCGGCAAGAGCAACACCGGCGAGGGTGGTGAAGACCCTGCGCGTTATCGCCAGGAACTGAAAGGCATTCCGATCAAGAAGGGCGAAACGCTCAAGAGCGTGATCGGCGCCAAGCAGGTCGAGGTTGATCTGCCGCTGCAGGAAGGCGACTCGCTGCGCTCGAAGATCAAGCAAGTGGCTTCCGGCCGCTTTGGCGTGACGGCGGAATACCTGGTGTCTGCCGACCAGATCCAGATCAAGATGGCCCAGGGCGCCAAGCCGGGCGAGGGCGGACAACTCCCCGGCGGCAAGGTCAGCGAGTACATCGGCCAGCTGCGCTACTCGGTGCCGGGCGTGGGCCTGATCTCTCCGCCACCGCACCATGACATTTATTCCATCGAAGATCTGGCCCAGCTGATTCACGATCTGAAGAACGTGAACCCACGCGCCAGCATCAGCGTGAAGCTGGTCAGTGAAGTCGGTGTCGGCACGATTGCAGCGGGCGTGGCCAAGGCCAAGTCTGACCATGTGGTGATCGCTGGGCACGACGGCGGCACAGGCGCTTCGCCGTGGTCGTCCATCAAGCACGCCGGCTCCCCGTGGGAAATCGGCCTGGCCGAGACCCAGCAGACGCTGGTACTGAACCGTCTGCGTGGCCGCATTCGCGTGCAGGCTGATGGCCAGATGAAAACCGGCCGCGACGTCGTCATCGGCGCGCTGCTGGGTGCTGACGAATTCGGGTTTGCCACGGCACCGCTGGTGGTCGAGGGCTGCATCATGATGCGCAAGTGCCACCTCAACACCTGCCCGGTGGGTGTGGCCACGCAGGACCCGGTGCTGCGCCAGAAATTCAGCGGCAAGCCCGAGCATGTGGTGAACTATTTCTTCTTCGTCGCCGAAGAAGCCCGCCAGCTGATGGCGCAACTCGGGGTGCGCAAGTTCGACGACCTGATCGGCCGCGCCGATCTGCTCGATACCCAGAAAGGCATCGAGCACTGGAAAGCCAGCGGCCTCGATTTCAGCCGCCTGTTCTACCAGCCGAATGTGCCCGCCGATGTGGCCCGACTGCATGTGATGGAGCAAGACCATGCGCTGGACAAATCGCTGGACATTCGTCTGATCGAGAAGTCGAAGGCTGCACTGGAAAAAGGCGAGAAGGTCCAGTTCATCGAAGTGGCGCGCAACGTCAACCGCACCGTCGGCGCCATGCTGTCGGGCGAATTGACCCGCCGCCATCCGGAAGGCCTGCCCGACGACACCCTGCGTATCCAGCTGGAAGGCACTGGCGGCCAGTCGTTCGGCGCGTTCCTGGCCAAGGGCATCACGCTGTACCTGATCGGTGACGCCAACGACTACACCGGCAAGGGTCTTTCCGGCGGCCGCATCGTGGTGCGCCCGAGCATTGACTTCCGTGGTGAGGCGCACAAAAACACGATTGTGGGCAACACCGTGCTCTACGGTGCCACTACGGGTGAGGCGTTTTTCAGCGGTGTGGCCGGCGAGCGCTTTGCCGTGCGGCTTTCGGGCGCCACGGCGGTCGTCGAGGGGACTGGTGACCATGGCTGCGAATACATGACCGGCGGTACCGTCGTTGTGCTGGGTAAGACCGGCCGTAACTTCGCTGCCGGCATGAGCGGTGGCGTGGCGTTTGTGTACGACGAAGACGGCCTCTTTGCCACCCGCTGCAACACCGCCATGGTGTCGCTCGACAAGGTGGTGACCACCGCCGAACAGCACACCCACGACAAGGCCGACTGGCATGCCGGCGAGAGCGATGAGGAAATGCTCAAGCGTCTGCTGCAGGACCACAACCGCTGGACTGGCAGCAAGCGTGCCCGTGAGTTGCTCGACAACTGGAGCGAGTCGCGACTGAAGTTCGTGAAGGTCTTCCCCAACGAGTACAAGCGTGCCCTGCTGGAGCGCAAGGAGCGTCGCCTGGAAGCGGCGACCGAGACCACCCGCGCACAGGTCGCGACCAACCAGAGTGAAGCTGTCGCTGCCAAATAAGGCAGTCTGACCCAGCACCACCATCACAGAATCGACAGGACTGCATCATGGGAAAAATCACCGGCTTCATGGAGTACGAGCGCATCGAGGAGGGCTACAAGCCCGTGCCGGAGCGCCTGAAGAACTACAAGGAATTCGTCATCGGGCTGGACGATGCGCAGGCCAACAAGCAGGCCGCCCGCTGCATGGACTGCGGCACGCCGTTCTGCAACAACGGCTGCCCGGTCAACAACATCATTCCCGACTTCAACGACATGGTGTTTCGTGCCGACTGGAAAAATGCCATCGACACACTGCACAGCACCAACAACTTTCCAGAGTTCACGGGCCGCATCTGCCCGGCGCCCTGCGAGGCTGCCTGCACGCTGAACGTGAATGACGACGCGGTGGGCATCAAGTCCATCGAGCACGCCATCATCGACCGTGCATGGTCCGAGGGTTGGGTCAAACCCGTGTTACCCAAGCACAAGACGGGCAAGAGGGTCGCGGTCGTCGGCTCCGGCCCTGCCGGCCTGGCTGCGGCTCAGCAACTGGCGCGTGCTGGCCACTCGGTCACTGTGTTCGAGAAGAATGACCGTGTGGGCGGCCTGTTGCGCTACGGTATTCCCGATTTCAAGATGGAGAAGGTGCACATCGACCGCCGCGTCGAGCAGATGCAGGCCGAAGGCGTGGTCTTCCGCACCGGCGTGATGGTGGGCAGCCTGCCCAAGGATTCCAAGGTCACCAACTGGGCCAAGGAAACCATCACCCCCGAGCAGCTGCAGAAAGAGTTTGATGCCGTCATGCTGACTGGCGGCGCCGAACAGTCGCGCGACTTGCCGGTGCCTGGCCGCGAGCTGGACGGCGTGCATTTCGCGATGGAGTTCCTGCCGCAGCAGAACAAGGTCAACGCGGGCGACAAGGTCAAGGGCCAGCTGCGCGCCGACGACAAGCACGTCATCGTCATCGGTGGTGGCGACACCGGCTCCGACTGCGTGGGCACCAGCAACCGCCATGGCGCGGCCAGCGTGACCCAGTTCGAGCTGATGCCCCAGCCGCCCGAAGAGGAAAACCGCCCGCTGACCTGGCCTTACTGGCCCATCAAGCTGCGCACCTCGTCGTCGCATGAAGAGGGTTGCGAGCGCGAGTTCGCCATTTCGACGAAAGAGCTGATCGGTGAGAAGGGCAAAGTCACCGGCCTGAAGACGGTTCGCGTCGAGTGGAAAGACGGCAAGATGGCCGAAGTGCCCGGCTCCGAGCAGATCCTCAAGGCCGATCTGGTGCTGCTGGCCATGGGTTTTGTGTCGCCGGTGGCGTCCATTCTGGATGCTTTTGGCATCGAGAAAGACGGCCGCGGCAACGCCAAGGCCAGCACCGAGTTCACCGGTGGCTACGCGACCAACGTGCCCAAGGTGTTTGCAGCCGGCGATATCCGTCGCGGCCAGAGCTTGGTGGTTTGGGCGATTCGCGAAGGCCGCCAGGCCGCGCGCGCTGTCGACGAGTTCCTGATGGGTTACAGCGACTTGCCTCGCTGAAGCGTCCCGTCGCAGCCGTGTAAATAATTCCCCGCCCGGCATGGCGGTGTGAATGCGGGCTCTGGCCGCACCTGTAACGGTTTCACCCGGCGGGTGCGGCTTTCCCTTTGGGAAATCGGTCGCTTCAAGCGTCTGCGCAGCTGTTGTCTTGCGACGAACTGAAGCCATCACAGGCCGGGCTGCGCTTGCACACGGCTGACGCACAGGTCACCCGCAGACAGCCGTCGGGCGGCAAAGCCCGTATCATCGAGCTTTACGCTGCAGTGCCGCCGGTCTGGTGCTGCAATCACACTGCCCCATGCCCGACATTTCCAATTCCCCCTTGGTTGAACTCAAGGATGTGACGTTTTCCTATCCCGGCTCTGCCGGTGACCGCGTCATCCTGAACAAGGTCACCCTGTCCGTGCCGCGCGGCAAGGTCACGGCCCTGATGGGTGCCTCTGGTGGAGGCAAAACCACTGTGTTGCGCCTGATTGGTGGTCAGCAGCGGGCGGTGCAGGGTGAGGTGCTGTTCGATGGCCAGAACATTGGCAAGCTGGACCAGCCTGGGCTTTATGCGGCCCGCCGTCGCATGGGCATGTTGTTCCAGTTCGGCGCACTGTTCACCGACCTGAGCGTCTTCGACAACGTGGCCTTCCCGCTGCGTGAGCACACCGCGCTGAGCGAAGCGCTGATCCGCGACATCGTGCTGATGAAGCTCAACGCCGTTGGCCTGCGCGGTGCCCGGGACCTGATGCCCAGCGAGATTTCCGGCGGCATGGCGCGTCGGGTGGCGCTGGCGCGTGCGATTGCGCTGGACCCCGAACTCATCATGTACGACGAGCCGTTTGCCGGACTGGACCCGATCTCTCTTGGCACAGCGGCACAGTTGATCCGCCAGCTCAATGACACGCTGGGCATCACCAGCATCGTGGTGTCCCACGATCTGGAAGAGACATTCCGCATTGCCGACCAGGTGATCGTGATCGCCAATGGCGGCATTGCCGCCCAGGGCACGCCTGAAGAGGTCATGCATTCCACGGATCCGCTGGTGCATCAGTTTGTCAACGCGCTTTCCGAGGGGCCTGTGAAGTTTCACTACCCCGGTCCGGATGTGGCCACTGATTTCGGTGGCTCCGGGTCGGCTGCGAACGGCAGAAAGGGTGGGCGCCGATGAGCGGATTCAGTCTCACCCGCTGGGCGTCGGACATCGGCTTCAGCCTGCGCCGGCAACTGGCCGAGATCGGCTATGCCGCCCGCCTGATGGTCAGGCTGGTGTCGCTCACCGTGCCGGCACTGGCGCGCTTTGGTCTGGTGCGTGATCAGATTTTCTTTCTCGGCAACTATTCGCTGGCCATCATCACGGTGTCGGGCCTTTTTGTCGGCTTTGTGCTCGGTTTGCAGGGCTACTACACGCTGCAGCGCTATGGTTCCTCGGAGGCGCTGGGCCTTCTGGTGGCCTTGAGTCTGGTGCGCGAACTGGGTCCGGTCGTGACAGCCCTGCTCTTCGCCGGGCGTGCCGGGACGGCATTGACGGCGGAAATCGGCCTCATGAAGGCGGGCGAGCAGCTTTCCGCGATGGAAATGATGGCCGTCGATCCGGTGCGGCGTGTGCTGGCGCCGCGCTTCTGGGGCGGCATCATCGCCATGCCGCTGCTGGCGGCCGTGTTCAGCGCGGTTGGCATCATTGGCGGCTGGGTGGTGGGGGTCGTGATGATCGGGGTGGATGCTGGTTCGTTCTGGAGCCAGATGCAGGGCGGTGTGGACGTCTGGCGCGATGTGGGCAACGGCGTCATCAAGAGCTTTGTGTTCGGCGTGACGGTCACGTTTGTGGCCTTGCACCAGGGCTTTGAGGCCCAGCCCACGCCGGAGGGGGTTTCCCGGGCCACCACGCGCACCGTGGTGGTGGCCTCGCTGGCCGTGCTGGGGCTGGACTTCCTTCTCACCGCCTGGATGTTCAGCCTTTGAAGGCCATGTCAAACTTTTTTATCAAGCCATGCCAAAATACTTGCATTGTTTTTGCTTGTGTGCAGACGCCCACCGTGGGGCGTGCGCAGCAACCAGGCCGGGCAAGGGATGGTGTGGGCGGCAGTCCTCGCATGAGGCATGGCGCATGTCACTGAAAGAATAACAATGCAACGCTCGAAAAACGATTTGTGGGTTGGTCTGTTCGTCCTGATCGGGGGCGCGGCAGTGTTGTTTCTCGCGCTCAAGTCGGCCAATCTGCTCAGCCTGAGCTTCGACACCTCCTACCGTGTCACTGCCAAGTTTGACAACATCGGTGGCCTGAAGCCGCGCGCAGCGGTCAAGAGCGCCGGCGTGGTCGTCGGACGCGTGGAGAGCATCACCTTTGACGACAAGGCCTACCAGGCCAGCGTCGACCTGGCCATGGAAAGCCGTTATGTGTTTCCCAAGGACAGTTCGCTCAAGATCCTGACCAGCGGACTGCTGGGTGAGCAGTACATCGGCGTCGAGGCCGGCGGCGATCTCAAGAACCTCGCAGCAGGCGATGTGATCAAGCAGACCCAGTCGGCCGTGGTCCTTGAAAACCTGATCAGCCAGTTCCTGTACAGCAAGGCTGCAGACAGCAGTTCTTCCCCCGCCCCTTCAGCGCCTGCCTCACCGCCTCCAGCAGCAGAGAAAAAATGATGACATTCACCACCTTCTTCAAGCGCGGCCATGGGGCTGCAGCACTGCTTGCCCTGGCTTTGCTCCAGGGCTGCGCCAGTGGACCGAACGCCAACCCGGCGGATCCGCTGGAGCCCCTGAACCGGACCATTTTCAGCTTCAATGAAGGCGTGGATCAGGCGATCCTGAAGCCTGTCGCCACTGTCTATCGCGATGTCACCCCTGCGCCTGTCCGCACTGGTGTGACCAACTTCTTCGGCAACCTCAGCGATGTCTGGTCGACCGTGAACAACCTGCTGCAGGGCAAACCGACCGAGGCGATGAACAGCTTCTTCCGGGTCACGACCAACACCTTGTGGGGCCTGGGTGGCATTTTCGATGTGGCGAGTGATCTGAACATCACCAAGCACAGCGAGGACTTCGGGCAAACGCTGGGTTACTGGGGCTTCGATGCAGGTCCGTACCTCGTGCTGCCGCTGCTGGGCCCCTCGTCAGTGCGTGACGGCGTGGGAACGCTGGTGGACTACCAGGGTGATCTGGTCAGCCGAACCGACAACGTACCGGCGCGCAATTCGCTGACGGTGTTGCGTGTGGTGAATGTCCGGGCGAACCTTCTCGGCGCTGGCGAGGTGGTGGATCAGGCGGCGCTCGACAAGTACAGCTTTACCCGGGATATCTACCTGCAGCGGCGAGCGAGCCTGATCGGGCGCGATACCCCACAGAAGGAAGAGCGCTTTGATCTGCCGGAAGGCAGCCAAAAGTAAGTGCCCGCTTTTACGCCGACAACTTTTACATAACGACGCCAAAACTTCACCGCCCGTAAGGGTGAATACACGCAGAATCCATCACGAGCGCCACACGGGCAACAATGTGCGGCAGGGTAAGCGCCCTGTCCAACCGACCCCAAAGCGCTTCGTAGTGTCATAAAGGAAAACCATGAACCGCAGAATTCTTGCGAAACTGTTTGCCACCGCTGTCGGCGTTTCCCTCCTGGGAATTGCACCTTGGGTCCGTGCGGCTGAGGAAGCCCCGGACGCGCTGATCAAGCGCGTTTCGGCTGAAGTGCTGGACAACATCAAGTCCGACAAGGCCGTCAAGGGCGGTGACATGGGCAAGGTCATCAGTCTGGTGGACGCCAAGATCATGCCGAACGTGAACTTCACCCGCATGACGGCGTCGGCCGTGGGTCGCAACTGGCGCCAGGCGACACCGGAGCAGCAAAAGCGGCTGCAGGAAGAGTTCAAGACCCTGCTGATCCGCACCTACTCCGGCGCACTGTCACAGGTCAATGACCAGAAGATCAACGTCAAGCCCCTGCGCGCGGCACCTGCAGATACCGAAGTGGTGGTGCGCACCGAAGTGCTGGGTCGTGGTGACCCGGTGCAACTCGACTACCGCATGGAAAAAACCCCCACGGGCTGGAAGATTTACGACCTGAACGTGCTGGGCGTGTGGCTGGTGGAGACCTACCGCACCCAGTTTGCCCAGGAAATCAGCGCCAAGGGCGTGGACGGGCTGATCGCGTCGCTGTCGGAGCGCAACAAGTCCAACGCCGGCGAAAAGAAATCCTGAAAAAGTCTTGAATCCAGCGTCACACCATGATCCTGTTGCCTGCTGACCTGACCCACGACCGGGCAGCTGCCTTTTCCGGCACGATCGCCGGTCAGGTGGCAGCGCAAGCGGGCCCTGTGGTGGCTGACGCGGGTAGCATGACGGCCTTTGACTCGTCGGCATTGGCCGTACTGCTGGAATGCCGCCGTCAGGCGGTGGCGGCTGGTCGTGGATTTGTCGTGCAGAACCTGCCACCCAAGCTGCGGCAACTGGCCGGCTTGTATGGCGTCGAGGAACTGTTGCCGGCGGCCGAAGCGACATCTGGCTGAGATCCTTTGCGGGGCATGCCTCGGCCTGAAAGGGCCATCCATGCAGCCACGGGGCGGACGGGCTTGGCACCCCCTAAAATAGAGGGCTAATGTCCGCCACCTCGCCAGCCATCTCCTTTCGGTCAGTCTCCAAAAGCTATTCGTCCAAACGCAGCAGCGCACCAGCGGTCCAGGCACTGGACCACGTGAGTTTCGACATCGAGGCGGGTGAGTTTTTCGGCCTTCTGGGCCCGAACGGCGCTGGCAAAACATCCCTCATCAGCATCCTCGCCGGCTTGTCGCGGGCCTCCAGCGGCACCGTCACTGTGCATGGCAGCGATGTGGTCACCGATTACGCCAACGCGCGCCGCAAGCTGGGCGTGGTGCCGCAAGAGCTGGTGTTTGACCCTTTCTTCACGGTACGCGAAGCGCTGCGCATCCAGTCGGGCTATTTCGGCATCAAGGGAAACGACGACTGGATCGACGAGTTGCTGGCCAGTCTCGGTCTGGCCGACAAGGCCAATGCCAACATGCGCCAGCTTTCAGGCGGCATGAAACGCCGCGTGCTGGTGGCGCAGGCACTGGTGCACAAGCCACAGGTGATCGTGCTTGACGAGCCCACCGCCGGCGTCGATGTGGAACTGCGGCAGACCCTTTGGCAGTTCATCGCCAAACTGAACAAACAGGGCAGCACGGTGCTGCTGACCACGCACTATCTGGAAGAGGCCGAGGCGCTCTGCAGCCGCATTGCCATGCTCAAGCAGGGCCGGGTGGTGGCGCTGGCGCAAACCTCCGAACTGCTGCGTGCGGCCTCGTCCAACGTGCTGCGCTTCAAGATCGACAGCGAACTGCCGCCCGCGTTGGCTGCGCGTGCACGCATCACCGGCCGCATCGTGCAGTTTCCCGCCCACAACGCCCACGAGATCGAGCAGTACCTTGCCGCCATCCGCGAGGCAGGGCTGGTGGCCGAAGATGTGGAAATCCGCAAGGCCGATCTCGAAGACGTGTTCCTCGAGGTGATGGCCGAAAAGATTGGAATGGCGGCATGACCGGCTGGCAAACCCTGTTTTACAAGGAAGTTCTGCGTTTCTGGAAGGTCGCCTTTCAGACGGTGGGTGCGCCCGTCCTCACGGCCGTCATGTACATGCTGATCTTTGGTCATGTCATGCAGGGCAAGGAACTGGTGTACGGGCAGGTGAGCTACGCGGCCTTTCTGGTGCCTGGCCTTGTGATGATGAGCGTGCTGCAGAACGCGTTTGCCAACAGCTCTTCATCGCTGATCCAGAGCAAGATCATGGGCAGCCTGGTGTTTGTGTTGCTGACCCCGCTGTCGCACTGGCACTGGTTTTTTGCCTACGTGGGCTCGTCTGTTGCCCGTGGGCTGCTGGTTGGGGTGGGTGTTTTCGCTGTGACCGCCTTCTTTGGCCCGCCCGCCTTTGTGGCGCCCCTCTGGATCGTGGTCTTCGCGCTGCTGGGGGCGGCCATGCTGGGCGCGCTGGGTGTGATTGCCGGCCTGTGGTCCGAAAAATTCGACCAGATGGCGGCATTCCAGAACTTTGTGATCATGCCGATGACGTTTCTGAGCGGTGTGTTCTATTCCATTCATTCCCTGCCGCCGTTCTGGCAGACTGTGAGCCACCTGAATCCGTTTTTTTACATGATCGACGGATTCCGCTACGGCTTTTTCGGCGTCAGCGATGTGTCGCCCTGGCTCAGTTTGGGCATTGTGTTGACTGCATTGATCGCCGTGAGTGCGATCGCCGTGAACATGCTGCGAACCGGCTACAAAATCAGACACTAATTCATGACCAGCGAAGAACTTCAAACCATCATCACGGCTGGCCTGCCGTGCCAGCACATCGAGCTGTCGGGCGACGGCCGCCACTGGTACGCCACCATCGTCTCCAGCGCATTCGAGGGCAAGCGCCTGATCCAGCGCCACCAGAGCGTTTACGCCACGCTGGGCGGCAGAATACAAAGCGACGAGGTGCACGCCTTGTCGATGAAAACCTACACGCCTGCCGAGTGGGCAGCTAACGCAGCCAGCTGACGCGGCAGAACAGACACCATGGACAAACTACTCATCCGGGGCGGCAAGTCGCTCGCAGGCACCGTCGATATTTCGGGCGCCAAGAACGCAGCCCTGCCGGAGCTGTGCGCGGCTCTGCTCACCGCCGAGCCTGTGACGCTGGAGAACGTCCCGCGTCTGCAGGACGTGGCGACCATGCTCAAGCTGATCCGCAACATGGGCGTGACTGCAGAGCGCAGCGAAGCCGCTTCCGGCACGGTGACATTGAATGCGGCCAACCTGAGCTCGCCTGAAGCGCCTTACGAACTGGTCAAGACCATGCGGGCGTCTGTGTTGGCGCTGGGCCCGTTGCTGGCGCGCTTTGGTGAGGCCACGGTGTCTTTGCCGGGCGGGTGCGCCATCGGCTCGCGGCCGGTGGACCAGCATATCAAGGGCCTGCAGGCCATGGGTGCGGAGATCGTGGTTGAGCATGGCTACATGATTGCCAAGCTGCCGGCTGGCCGCAAGCGCCTGAAGGGCACCAGTCTCACGACCGACATGGTCACCGTCACCGGAACCGAAAACTTCCTGATGGCCGCCAGCCTTGCCGAGGGCGAAACCATTCTGGAAAACGCAGCGCAGGAGCCTGAAATCGGCGATCTGGCCGAGATGCTCATCAAGATGGGCGCGAAGATTGAAGGCCATGGCACCCGGCGCATTCGCATTCAGGGGGTGAAGCGCCTGCACGGCTGCACGCACCGCGTGGTGGCCGACCGCATCGAAACCGGCACCTTTCTGTGCGCCGTCGCGGCCACGGGCGGCGATGTGGTTCTGCGCCACGGCCGGGCCGACCACCTCGACGCGGTCATCGACAAGTTGCGTGAAGCCGGCGCGGTGGTGACGGCCGGCGACGGCTTCATCCGCGTGCAGGCGCAGGGGCGACTGAAGGCGCAGTCCTTCCGGACAACCGAGTACCCGGGCTTTCCGACCGACATGCAGGCCCAGTTCATGGCGCTCAACGCGATTGCGCAAGGGCCGAGCAAGGTGACGGAAACCATTTTTGAAAACCGTTTCATGCACGTCAATGAAATGGTCCGGCTGGGTGCCAAAATCCAGATCGAAGGCAAAGTGGCGGTGATGGAAGGTGTGGAAAAGCTCTCAGGCGCCACCGTGATGGCGACCGACCTGCGCGCGTCTGCCAGCCTGGTGATTGCCGGTCTGGTGGCCGAAGGCGAAACGCTGGTGGACCGCATCTACCACCTGGACCGTGGCTACGACCAGATGGAAGCCAAGCTGCGCGGCATTGGCGCTGACATCGAACGCATCAAATCATGATCACACTTGCTTTGTCCAAAGGACGCATCTTTGACGATGTGCTGCCGCTGCTGCGTTCCGCCGGCATTGAGGTGCTGGACGACCCGGACAAGTCCCGCAAGCTGATCCTTCGCACCAATCAGCCGGAGCTGCGCGTCGTCCTCGTCCGCGCCACCGATGTGCCGACCTATGTGCAGTACGGCGGCGCCGATCTTGGCGTCGTCGGCAAAGACACCTTGCTTGAATCCGGCAGCCAGGGCCTGTATCAGCCGCTCGATTTGCAGATCGCCAAATGCCGGATTAGCGTGGCAGTGCGTGACGGCTTTGATTACGCCGCTGCCGTGCGCCAGGGTTCGCGCCTGCGTGTTGCTACCAAGTATGTGGCGATTGCGCGCGAGTTTTTTGCAACCAAGGGCGTGCATGTGGACCTGATCAAGCTCTACGGCAGCATGGAGCTGGCGCCGCTGACGGGGCTGGCCGATGCCATCGTGGACCTGGTCTCTACCGGCAGCACGCTCAAGGCCAACCAGCTGGTGGAAGTCGAGCGCATCATGGACATCAGCTCGCATCTGGTGGTGAACCAGACGGCGCTGAAGCTCAAGCAGGCGCCGATTCGCGCGCTCATTGATGCTTTTGCCAAGGCTTCCCAACCCGCGTCAATTCCTTCCTGATCAACCCGACGGCACGATTTCATGAACCTCACGGCTACCCCCGTCCGACTCTCCACTGCGAAGCCTGGCTTCGATGCCGAGTTCCAGGCGCGCCTGCACTGGTCGGCAGACACCGATGCGGCGATCGAGCAGCGCGTGGCAGACATCCTGGCCGACGTCCAGAAGCGGGGCGATGCCGCTGTGCTGGAATACACCGCGCGTTTTGATGGTCTGCAAGCCGACTCGATGTCGTCGCTGGAGCTGACCCAGGCGGAGCTCAAGGTGGCCTTCGACGCCATTCCCGCCGCGCAGCGCAGCGCGCTGGAGGCGGCCGCACGCCGCGTGCGCAGCTACCACGAAGCCCAGCGCAAGGCCAATGGCGAGAGCTGGAGTTACCGCGATGAAGACGGTACGCTGCTGGGCCAGAAGGTCACGCCGTTAGATCGCGTCGGTATCTACGTGCCGGGCGGCAAGGCGGCCTATCCGTCGTCCGTGCTGATGAACGCCATCCCTGCGCACGTGGCGGGTGTCGGTGAAATCATCATGGTTGTACCCACGCCGAAGGGCGAGAAAAACGCACTGGTGCTGGCAGCGGCCTATGTCGCAGGCGTCACCCGCGCCTTCACCATCGGCGGCGCGCAGGCGGTTGCCGCGCTGGCCTACGGCACCGCCACGGTGCCCAAGGTCGACAAGATCACCGGGCCCGGTAATGCCTATGTGGCCAGTGCCAAGAAGCGGGTGTTCGGCATCGTCGGCATCGACATGATTGCGGGTCCGAGCGAAATTCTGGTGCTGGCTGACGGTAGCACGCCAGCCGACTGGGTGGCGATGGACCTCTTCAGCCAGGCCGAGCATGACGAACTCGCGCAAAGCATTCTGCTGTGCCCCGACGCCGCCTACATCGACCAAGTGCAGGCCGCGATAGATCGCCTGCTTCCCACCATGCCGCGCGCAGACATCATCGCCAAATCCCTGACGGGGCGCGGCGCGCTGATCCACACCCGCAGCATGGAAGAAGCCTGCGAGATCAGCAACCGCATCGCGCCCGAGCATCTGGAGGTGTCGAGCCAGGACCCGCACCGCTGGGAGCCGCTGCTCAAACACGCGGGCGCAATTTTTCTTGGCGCCTACACCAGCGAAAGTCTGGGCGACTACTGCGCCGGCCCCAACCACGTGCTGCCGACCAGCGGCACTGCGCGGTTCTCCAGCCCACTCGGTGTATACGATTTCCAGAAGCGCTCCAGTCTGATCGAGGTGAGCGAGGCCGGCGCCCAGGCGCTGGGTACCGTGGCCGCTGAGCTGGCCTACGGCGAAGGGCTGCAGGCCCATGCGCGGGCGGCCGAAATGCGCCTGAAAACAGTGCCACCGATGCGCAAGCCGTCATGACAACGCCCGATCCCTTCAACGCCGCCCCGCTGAGTCCACAGTTGAAAAAGCGCATTCGCCCGGATGTGCAGGCCATGCACGCCTACGCCGTTCAAGATTCGACCGGCATGATAAAGCTGGACGCGATGGAGAACCCGCACCGCTTGCCACCAGCGCTGCAGGCCCACCTCGGCCAGCGCCTCGGCGTCTTGGCGCTAAACCGCTATCCGGACGGCCGCGTCAATGACCTGCGCGAAGCGCTCGCGGCCTACGCGCAGATGCCCGAGGGCTATGCGCTGATGCTGGGCAATGGCTCCGACGAGCTGATTTCCTTGCTGGCCATGGTGTGCGATGTGCCCGGCGCCACTGTGCTGTCACCCGAACCCGGTTTTGTGATGTACGCCATGAGCGCGAAACTGCAGGGGCTGAAGTTTGTCGGCGTGCCGCTGACTGCAGACTTCGAACTCGACGAAGCTGCGATGCTGGCCGCTGTGGCCGAGCACAAGCCAGCGATTACCTATCTGGCCTATCCCAACAACCCGACCGCCAACCTGTGGGACGACGCGGTGATCGAAAAAATCATCGTGGCGGTGGGCGAGCAGGGCGGTTTGGTGGTGATGGATGAGGCCTACCAACCGTTTTCCAGCAAGAGCTACATTGATCGCATCACCCGCCACAGCCATGTGCTTCTGATGCGCACCCTGAGCAAGTTCGGCCTGGCTGGCGTGCGCCTCGGTTACATGATGGGCCCCAAGGCACTGATTGCCGAAATTGACAAGGTACGCCCGCCCTACAACATCAGCGTGCTCAATTACGAGTGTGCGTTGTTCGCACTGGAGCATCAGGGGGTATTTGCTGAACAGGCCGCCCAGCTGGTGGCAGAGCGCACCCGCCTGCTCGCCGCGCTCGGCGCCCTGCCGGGCGTGACCACCTGGAAAAGCGACGCCAACATGATTCTGGTGCGCGTGCCCGATGCCGGCAAGACCTTCGAGGGCATGAAATCCCGCAAGGTGCTGGTCAAAAACGTTTCTAAAATGCACCCATTGCTGACCCACTGCCTGCGCCTGACGGTGGGGACTGCGGAAGAAAACACGCAGATGCTGGCGGCGCTCGAACAATCCCTATGACCACCCCTACTTCAGTCACCCCCATGGCGCCGCGCACTGCGGAAGTCTCGCGCAACACGGCCGAGACCCGTATTACCGTCAAGCTCAATCTGGACGGCACCGGCCAGTCCAGCCTGTCCACCGGCATCGGGTTTTTCGACCACATGCTGGACCAGATCGCGCGCCACGGGCTGATCGACCTCGACATTCAGGCGCAAGGCGATCTGCACATTGACGGTCACCACACGGTGGAAGACGTTGGCATCACCCTCGGGCAGGCGGTGGCCAAGGCGGTGGGCGACAAGAAGGGTCTGCGCCGCTATGGCCACGCCTACGTGCCGCTCGATGAGGCGCTGTCGCGCGTGGTGGTCGATTTTTCAGGGCGCCCGGGCCTGGTGATGGACGCTCCATTCAAAAGCGGCATGATCGGCACGTTCGACAGCCAGCTGGCCTACGAGTTTTTCCAGGGCTTTGTGAACCACGCCTTCGTGACGCTGCACATTGACAACCTGAAGGGCGAAAACGCCCACCACCAGGCTGAAACCGTGTTCAAGGCCTTCGCCCGCGCGCTGCGCATGGCGCTGGAGATCGACCCGCGTGCAGCCGGTGTGATCCCTTCGACCAAAGGCTCGCTCTGAGCCCTGGTGTTGCGGCCTGAGGCCGACCGGCTCCATCCCCAGTTCTGCGCCAATCCTTTCTGAAACGACTTTCCGAATGACCTCTTCCAAACGCGTGGCAGTGGTGGACTATGGCTCGGGCAACCTGCGCTCGGTGTCGCAGGCGGTGCAGCATGTCGCACAAGGCAGTGGCTACGAGGTGGTCGTGACTGCCAGCGCGCAGGACGTGATGGACGCCGAGCGCGTGGTTCTGCCGGGTCAGGGGGCCATGCCGGACTGCATGCGCGCACTGGCCGAATCCGGCCTGCAAGCGGCCGTGCTGCATGCAGCCGCACACAAACCGCTGTTCGGCGTGTGCGTGGGCATGCAGATGCTGCTCGACCGCAGCCACGAAGGCACCCAAGGTACCGGAACGCCAGGCCTCGGGCTGATTCATGGCGAAGTCGTCAAGTTTGACCTTGCCGGGCGACTTCAGCCGGACGGCAGCCGCTTCAAGGTGCCGCAGATGGGCTGGAACCAGGTCTACCCTTGCGCGCCGACGCATGCGCTGTGGGCCGGCATACCCGATGGTGCCTACTTCTACTTTGTGCACAGTTTCTATGCGTTGCCGTCGGATGCGCACCACATCGCAGGCGTTGCCGACTACGGCGGACGGTTCGCCGCAGCCATTGCACGCGATAATATTTTTGCGACCCAGTTTCACCCGGAGAAAAGCGCAGACCACGGGCTGGCCCTGTACCGCAATTTTCTGCACTGGAACCCCTGAGCCGTGTGACGGCGGGTGTGCCGTACCGGATGCTTTTCGTTAACCCGATTCCTGAACCGTTTCCCTTTTTGTCCCGACCGCCACATGCTACTCATCCCCGCCATTGACCTGAAAGACGGTCACTGCGTTCGCCTCAAGCAGGGCGACATGGATCAATCCACCGTCTTCAGCGAGGACCCGGCAGCCATGGCGCGCAGCTGGGTTGACAAGGGGGCAAGGCGCCTGCATCTGGTGGATCTCAACGGCGCGTTCGCTGGCAAACCAAAGAACGAGCTGGCCATCAAGCAAATCCTGGCCGAAGTGGGCAGCGAGATTGATGTGCAGCTGGGTGGTGGTATCCGCGACCTGGACACGATTGAACGCTACCTCGATGCGGGCTTGCGTTACGTCATCATCGGCACGGCGGCGGTGAAGAACCCGGGGTTCCTGCAGGACGCCTGCACCGCGTTTGGCGGCCACATCATCGTTGGCCTTGATGCCAAGGACGGCAAGGTGGCCACCGACGGCTGGAGCAAGCTCACCGGCCACGAGGTCGTGGACTTGGGCAAGAAATTCCAGGATTACGGTGTTGAATCCATCATCTACACCGACATTGGCCGCGACGGCATGCTCAGCGGCATCAACATTGAAGCCACCGTCAAGCTGGCGCAGGCACTGACCATTCCTGTGATTGCCTCGGGCGGCCTGTCCAACATGGCCGACATTGAAGCGCTGTGTGCCGTCGAGGACGAAGGTGTCGAGGGCGTGATCTGCGGCCGCTCGATTTACAGCGGCGACCTTGACTTCGCCGCCGCCCAGGCCCGAGCCGATGAACTGAACGGATGACCACGTTGATCATGCGCTGTAGCTCTCCATTCCAGCAGGAGCCGCGGAACCGGCTTCGCCGGGCCGCAGGCGGAGCGGCCCCCTCGGGGGGCAGGGAGCCACACGCAGTGGGCGACCGTGGGGGCGCATGCTAGCCAAAAGAATCATCCCCTGTTTAGATGTCACCGGCGGCCGGGTGGTCAAGGGCGTCAATTTTGTTGAGTTGCGCGATGCAGGTGACCCGGTCGAGATCGCAGCGCGCTACAACGACCAGGGTGCTGACGAGCTGACCTTTCTGGACATCACCGCCACCAGCGACGGCCGTGATTTGATCCTGCACATCATCGAGGCGGTGGCCTCGCAGGTGTTCATTCCGCTCACCGTGGGTGGCGGTGTGCGCACGGTAGAAGACGTGCGCCGCCTGCTCAATGCCGGGGCTGACAAGACCAGTTTCAACTCGGCAGCGATTGCCAATCCGCAGGTGATCGAGGACGCCTCGACCAAATACGGCGCGCAGTGCATTGTGGTGGCCATCGACGCCAAACGCCGCAGCGAGGAAGACGCCAAGCTGCGCGGCCCGGGCTGGGATGTGTACAGCCATGGCGGCCGCAAGAACACCGGCCTCGATGCCGTCGCGTGGGCCACCGAGATGGCCCGCCGCGGCGCAGGCGAGATTTTGCTCACCAGCATGGACCGCGATGGCACCAAGTCCGGCTTTGATCTGGCACTGACCCGGGCGGTCAGTGATGCGGTGAGCGTGCCGGTGATCGCGTCCGGCGGCGTGGGCAATCTCGAGCATCTGGCCGACGGTGTGCAGTCCGGTGGTGCCGATGCCGTGCTGGCCGCCAGCATTTTTCACTACGGCGAATACACCGTGCAGCAGGCCAAGCAGCACATGGCTGCACGCGGCATACCGGTGAGGTTGTAACCCCCGTCGGACGCTCACTGTGTGTAGCGCCTTCCCCCCTGCTGGGGCGATATCTGCGGTCCGGCAAAGCCGGCCCCGCGATATCCTTGGTTTTGATGTCGTGCGAGCTTTCCAAATCCCGGACAATAGGTGAATGAACTGGTTGGACGACGTCCATTGGGACGACAAGGGATTGATCCCGGTGATCGCGCAGGAAGCTGGCAGCGGTGATGTGTTGATGTTCGCGTGGATGAACCGCGAATCGCTCCAGAAAACGGCCGAACTTGGGCAGGCGGTGTATTTCAGCCGCTCGCGGGGCCGGCTCTGGCACAAGGGTGAAGAGTCAGGCAATTGGCAGACGGTGCATGAGATCCGTCTGGATTGCGACAACGATGTGATTCTGCTGAAGATTACACAGGAGGGACATGCGGCGCATGAGCCCTCGATTGCCTGCCACACCGGGCGTCACAGCTGTTTCTTTCATCTTTACAAAGACGGTCAGTGGGTCGTGACGGAGCCCGTTCTCAAAGACCCTCAAAGTATTTACAAATAGGCTGCCCCATGTCCTCCAACGACTCCCTTCAGCGCCTCGCCGAGGTCATCGAAAGCCGCAAGCCCGCCCATGGCGGTGACCCTGACAAGAGCTATGTCGCCCGCCTCCTGCACCGGGGCCCGGACGCCTTCCTCAAGAAGATTGGTGAAGAGGCGACCGAGACCGTCATGGCCGCCAAAGACGTTGATGCGGGTGGGGCGACGGACGTGCTCAAGGGCAAACTCGTGGGTGAAGTGGCCGACCTGTGGTTCCACAGCCTGATCGCGTTGGCATACTATGGCTTGAAACCTGCCGACGTGCTGGCTGAACTGGAGCGACGTGAAGGCACCAGCGGCATCGAGGAAAAAGCCCTGCGCAAGGCCCAGCACCGCGAGGCAAGCGAAGCGCCGGCCAAGGGTTGAGCGGCGGCGCGCCGTCCCCCGCCCAACCCGTCTGAACGTGGAGAAACTGGAACATGGAAACCAATCTGGCCGAATTTGACAGCAAGACCAGCGGCGACCGCACCGTGATGCAGCTGCTTTACGGCCTGCATACCTTGGCCTGGTTCAGCGGCGGCGTGTTCGCGGTGATTGCGCTGATCGTCAACTACATCCGGCGCTCCACTGAATCGGATGCGCTTTACATTGACCACCACAACTACATGATCCGCACCTTCTGGTGGACCCTGCTCTGGCTGGTGGTGTTGTCGCCGCTGTGGTTGCTGCTGTTCCTGCCGGGCGCGATTGCCTACGGTGTGGTCTGGCTGTGGTACCTCTACCGGTGCATCAAAGGGTGGGTGCGCTTCAATCAGCACCAGCCGTCCTGAGGCCTGCGTCAGGTCACCCTCTTACCCATTTCCCTGCCCATGAGCCACTCTGAAAACTGCATTTTTTGCAAGATCGCCGCAGGCGTCATTCCCAGCCGCAAGGTGCATGAAGACGATGAACTGTTCGCTTTTCACGACATCAATCCGTGGGCGCCCGTGCATTTCCTGATCATTCCCAAGGCGCATATTCCGTCCATGGCACAGGTCGGCCCCGAGCATGCGGCCCTGCTGGGGCGCATGATGGTGCTGGCTCCGCAACTGGCCAAGGTACAGGGTTGCAACCCTTACCCGGCCGGTGGTTTTCGCATTGTGACAAACACCGGTTCGGAAGGCGGTCAGGAAGTTCACCATCTGCACCTGCACGTGATGGGTGGGCCGCGCCCCTGGCTCAGGGGCTGAGCTAGGCTTGAGCAAGGCTTGCCCAAGGCGGATCGACGCCAATCGCGCCTGTCCGGGCGTTTGGCCTGCAGGTCAGTAGGTCTACTCAGGCGCACACGGCGGCGGGCCTTTAGAATCGGGTCAGTCGCTGGTGAGTCAGCACAACCTGCAATAACTGAATTTAGGAGCAAATCATGGGTTCATTTTCCATCTGGCACTGGCTGATCGTGCTGCTGATCGTGGTGATGGTGTTTGGCACCAAGAAGCTCAAGAACATCGGCGGCGACCTGGGCGGTGCCGTCAAGGGCTTCAAGGACGGCATGAAAGAAGGCGGCCAGTCGACTGCCGAAGACAAGCCGGCCGCTCCTGCTGGCCAGGTCACCAACGCCCAGGCCGCCGACAAGGCCACGATCGACGTCGAAGCACGCCAGAAGTCCTGATTGAACGCTCGTCGCCCCCCGCGCCTTCTGATTTCGCGCCGCGGGGGATTGCAGGGCCTGCAGTCCGGCGAAACCGGTCCTGCGTTCCCTGCTGGCATAGAAAACTCCACCTTGATGTTCCATGATTGATCTCGGCATTTCGAAGATTGCGCTGATTGGCGCAGTGGCCCTGATCGTCATCGGGCCCGAGAAGCTGCCGCGTGTGGCGCGCACGGTGGGTACCTTGCTGGGCAAGGCGCAGCGCTATGTGGCCGACGTCAAGCAGGAAGTGAACCGTTCCATGGAGCTCGATGAGCTCAAGAAGATGAAGGAAACGGTGGAAGGCGCAGCGCGTGATGTGGAGAGCTCCATACAGACCAACGCCAGCGACTTCGAGAAATCGTGGACCGAAACGACCGGTGAGATCATGGGTGAAGCCGGTGGTGTTGACAGCAATGGGAACTCCATTGGCTTTGACCTTCCGCCCGAATACCGTCACCCCAAGAAGAAATGGCGCATCAAGCAGGGCGCCATGCCGCAGTGGTACAAAGCCCGCTCAGGTGTTCGCACCAAGGCCCAGTCGGGTGCCGCACGCGTGGCCCGCTTCAGGCCCCGGCCGACCCAGCGTCCCAACGCCTGACGCGGACCCCATCGCACTTTCCCTGTTCCGCGCATTCCGGCGCCACCCATCCAGCGCAGATTTCCCATGAGCGACCCCCAGAACGACAAGCCCGACGAACTTGCAGGTACCGAGCAGCCTTTTGTTCAGCACCTGATGGAGTTGCGCGACCGCATGATCAAGGCGGTCATTGCCGTTGGCATCGCTGCCGCTCTTCTGGCGCTGTTCCCCGGACCCAGCGCGCTCTATGACCTGATGGCCGCACCACTGGTGGCCTCGCTGCCCAAGGGTGCCACGCTGATTGCGACCAATGTGATCTCGCCCTTTGTGGTGCCGATCAAGATTTTGTTCATGGCGGCCTTCATGATTGCCCTGCCCGTAGTGCTTTACCAGGTGTGGGCTTTCGTGGCGCCAGGCCTGTATTCGCACGAGAAAAAGCTAGTGATGCCGCTGGTGATTTCCAGCACGCTGTTGTTCTTTGTCGGCGTTGCGTTCTGCTACTACTTTGTTTTTGGCCAGGTGTTCCAGTTCATCCAGAGCTTTGCGCCCAAGTCCATCACGGCTGCGCCAGACATTGAGGAGTACCTGAACTTCGTGCTGGGAATGTTCCTCGCGTTCGGTCTGGCCTTTGAGGTGCCGATTGCGGTGATCCTGCTGGTGCGCATGGGCGTGCTCACCGTGAAACAGCTGCGCGAGTACCGGGGTTATTTCTGGGTCATCGCTGCTGTGGTGACCGCTCTCGTCACGCCGCCGGATGCCGGTTCCATGATCATGCTGCTCGCGGTGGTTGGCAGTCTTTACGAGATTGGCATTGTGGCTGCGCAACTCTTTGTGAAGAGCACCAAGGCGCCAGACACTGACGCCGACACCGAAACCGCCAAGTCCTGACGCTGTGCGGCGGGTAGCTGAGCTGCCGCGCGGAACAGATTAGCGCTGAATCGCTTTGGGCCGTTGCCGTTTTCCGGGCGTGACGGCAATTTCAATCTGATTGTCTTTTCGCAAGACGGTCAACGGCGAAGGTGAACCAGGCTTGAGAGCCGCCACTGCGGTAAGCAACTGACTCACGTTGCTCACAGCCTTTCCTTCCACCGCAATCACCACATCACCTGGCTGAATGCCGGCCTGCGCTGCGGGGCCGTTCTGTAGCACGCCGGTGATGATCACCCCTCCGTTTTTCGCAACTGATGGTTTCAGGCCAAACGTCTCCGCCAGTTCGGCGTTGAGGTCCTGCGGTTCCACGCCGATCCATCCGCGCGTCACCTGGCCGTCCCGCACAATGCCTTCAAGCACTTGCTTGGCTGTTGACACCGGAATGGCAAAACCGATGCCCATGGACCCACCAGAGCGCGAATAAATTGCGGTGTTGATGCCCATCAGGTGGCCGTTCACATCGACCAGCGCACCGCCCGAGTTGCCCGGGTTGATCGCCGCATCGGTCTGGATGAAGTTCTCGAAGGTGTTGATGCCCAGCTGGTTGCGGCCCAGCGCGCTGACGATGCCGCTGGTGACGGTCTGCCCCACGCCAAACGGGTTGCCGATGGCCATCACCGGGTCGCCCACCTGCAGACTGTCGGAGTTGCCGAGGACGATGACGGGCAGCTTGTCGAGCGCGATTTTCAGGATGGCGAGGTCGGTATCCGGGTCGGTGCCGATCACCTGTGCGCTGGCCTTGCGGGTGTCGTTGAGGATGACCTCGATCTCGTCAGCACCTTCAATCACATGATTGTTGGTCAGGATGTAGCCGCTGGCGCTGATGATCACGCCGCTGCCCAGTCCGCCCTGTGGTTCGTTCTGGCCCTGGTCGCCAAAGAAGAATTTGAACCACGGGTCTTCGGCGTGCGGATTTTTGGCTGCTGCCTTGCTGGTGTTGATGCTGACCACGGCAGCAGAAGCCACCTTGGCTGCCGCACGGAATCCGCTCGGCCCCACGCCCGCGCCGCCTGCGGATACCGGCGCCTCAATCACCGCCACAGAACCGCCGATCGCGCCCCTGCCCAGCCATTGCGGCTTGAGGGTGGCGACCACAAAATAGGCGGCCAGCAGCACGGTGACCGTCTGGGAAAACAGGAGCCAGGTACGCTTCATGGATCGGGTGCTTCGGGTGACTTCAGGTGGTTCGCGTGAACGAAATCGCTCACACGATGGCATTGCAAAACCATATTCTCCCTCAAGGACACGCCAAAAAGCCGGGACGGCCTTGCGTCCCATGGATTGCCATCCCGCAGCGGCCTGAGACAATCCGGCCATGAGCACCAATCGAGTCGATGTGTTGCAGGCTTTTGATGCCCTGCTGCAGCCTGCCCGCTTCAAGGATTACGGCCCGAACGGCCTGCAGGTCGAGGGGCGCATGGCGGTGCGCAAGCTGGTGTCGGGCGTGACGGCCAGCCGTGCCCTGATTGAGGCGGCGATTGCTGAAAAAGCCGATGCCATTTTTGTGCATCATGGTCTGTTCTGGCGCGGGCACGACGGCTGCGTCACCGGCTGGATGAAGCAGCGTCTGGCCCTGCTGCTGGCCCATGACATCAATTTGCTGGCCTACCACCTGCCGCTGGATGCCCACCCGGAGTGCGGCAACAACGCCCAACTAGCGCTGAAGCTGGGACTCACGGCCACGGGGCGCTTTGGCGAGCAGGACCTGGGCTGGATTGGCCACAAAACTGATGGTGGCGCTTTTGAAAGCCCCGAGGCCTTGGCCAGCCATGTGGGTCAGGTGCTTCAGCACCCAGTGGTGCTGGTGGCAGCGGGCAACAAGCCTGCCAAGCCGGTGAGTCGGCTGGCCTGGTGCACCGGCGGGGCTCAGGGGTATTTTGAGGCGGCCATCGCGGCGGGTGCCGACGCCTTCATTACCGGTGAAATCTCCGAACCCCAGGCGCATTACGCACGCGAGATGGGCGTGGCTTTCCTCGCGTGTGGCCACCATGCCACCGAGCGCTACGGGGCCCCGGCGGCGGCAGGTCATGTGGCCGCCCAGCTCGGGCTGGAGCACCAGTTCATCGACATCGACAACCCGGCGTGAGGCGACGCCAGCCTGGTCTGCCTGACCAGTTGCATATCAGGTGGGGGTGTGCCGCGGGCGCGGGGGTTTGGTACCTCCTTTGGGAATGCCACCCTTGGTCTTGTGCGGGCTGCCGTGTCCGCGTGAACCTCCGTGGGGTACGGCGTCCCGAAGGGCGCGCCAGCTGGAGCCGAGGTCCGCATGTTCGACCGCAACCGCCTTGCGGGTTTCCGGGTCCAGCATGGCAGCGCGGGAACGCATGCTGCGTGCCGCCTCCGCCATCGACTGCACTTCATGCAGCAGCTGGTCCACATCCTTGCCGGTCGCCGCCATGTGCACGATTCCGACGCCGATGTCCGGTGTCACCGTGATCTCCTGGTGCGACAGGGAGTGCACCGCCACCGGCCGCCGCAGGCTGGAGGCCACGCGCAGGCTGAGGGTGCGAATCCAGCGCGGCGAGTGCATGGTTTCAATCAGCACCAGAAAGCAGCAGTCGTAATAGCGTCCGGCCGGGTTCACGGCGCCGGTGTGCCGCTGAATCCGCAGCGCCAGCTCGATATAGATTTCCTGCATGCCCGCCGGGCCGACCTGGGCTTGCAGGCGATCCGGTTCAAACAACAGGATAGCCATCAGTGCGCCGTCACGGCGTGTCCGCAGACGGCGACCCTGGGCATCAATGATTTTCTGCACCATCGGCACACTGCTGTACAGCTGCGTCACCGGGTCGCGCAGCGAGTTGTCACGCTGCACCAGTTGCCGCGTGTGCTGGTTGCGAAGCCACAGCATGATGGCGGTGACCACCACGCTGAGCAGTCCCACGCTGGCCACCGCTGCCTGCATGGCAAAGGACAGACGCGTGTCGGTGATTGCCAGCCCGTACAAACCCATCTGCGCCGGCAAGGTCAGCAGGCAGCCGAGTGCCAGCCCCCAGGCCTGCTTGTCGCCCAACTGAGTGGCGCGGACGGACAACCACAGCACCACCGACAAATTGCCGACGGCAAGCAAGGCCGAAGCGGGCAGACGCCATTCGGCGGGCGCCAGCAGGCACAGCGGGCCGCCGATCAGACACAGGCCAGTCACCGTCAGCAGGCAGACGCGCATCAGGTGGTCCCGCTGGTGTGCCGACAGCCATTCGCTGGCGCCATAGCTGCCCATGGCTGCGCACAGCGGACCGACCACAACCTGCACCAGCACCAGTTGCGGGCGGGCAAACGGCCAGATGGCGGCGGGAAGACCGCTCAGCAACATCACGGCCAGCCAGCAGAAAAAGAGATACGCCACGGCCTGCACGGCGGCGCGGGTGCGGCTCCAGACCAGTTCTCCCAGGGCGAGCCCCACCACCAGACCGAGTGCGCCTGCCTCGGCGCTCCACAGCATCATCTCGGCCGGCGTCATGGTGGCTGCAAAGGTGTCGCGCACGGCCGTTCAGCCTCGGTGGCGGGGATTGGGGGAAAATACCGGCAATGCAGCCATGCAATCCACCTCTGTTGTTGCGCGGTGTTGACCGCACCCTCGCCGACAGACGAGACCCTGTTGTCGGGATTATGGGCAGCGCCGTCTGGTTTTGTACAGACACGGGCGAATGCGGACGCTTGTCAGCCGTTTTCCACGGGCGACAAAATGCCTGAGACCCTCCTGATCACCATGGGCGACGCCGCAGGCATCGGCCCCGAGATCATTGCCCGGGCCTGGCGTGACAGCCCGGCCGATCTGGCCGGCTGCGTGGTGGTGGGGGATGTGGCCACGCTGCGCCGCGCCAGTGCGCTCATGGCATCCCCGCTGGCATTGCCGGTGGTTCAACTTGACAGCCTCCCAGACGTGGCGCAGACGCCCCCGGGGTGCCTGCCTGTGCTGCAGAAATGTGAACTGCAGGTGCCACCGCCATACGGTGTGGTGAGCGCGGCGGCTGGTCAGGCAGCGGCGGACTGCATTGTCTGGGCGGCCCGCACGGTGCTGGCCGGGGAAGCGGCGGCGATGGTGACTGCGCCCATCCACAAGGAGGCGCTGGCCGCTGCCGGTGGATGGGTGTCCGCCTTTCCCGGGCACACGGAAATGCTGCAGGCAGAAGCTGCCACGTTCCTCGGTCGTCCGGTGGCGGATGTGCCGGTGCGCATGATGCTGGCCAACGATGAGCTGCGCACGGTGCTGGTCAGCATTCACATGTCGCTGCGGCAGGCGATTGAGGCGGTGACGCTTGACAATGTGTTGCAGACCCTGCGCATCACGCACTCGGCGTTGTCGGGCAGCCTAGGGCGCGCGCCCCGCATCGCCGTGGCCGGGCTCAACCCGCATGCGGGCGAGGGCGGACTTTTCGGCAGCGAGGAGCAGACCATCATCGCGCCAGCCGTCGCTTTGGCCCGTCAGGAAGGCATCGATGTGAGTGGTCCCTACGCGCCCGACACCGTGTTCATGCGCGCCCGTCGCACGGCCGGCCTGTCAGGCGAATTTGACGTGGTGGTCGCGATGTACCACGATCAGGGGCTGATTCCGGTGAAGTACCTGGGCGTGGAGCAGGGCGTGAATGTCACGCTGGGGCTGCCTCTCGTGCGCACCAGCCCGGACCACGGCACGGCATTCGATATTGCCGGCCGGGGCGTGGCTGACGCTTCCAGTCTGCTGGCCGCCATCCGCATGGCGCGGCAACTGTCCGCCTAGGGGGCGGGCGGGCTACGGAGCGGGCTACTTTTTGTTCAGACTGTCGCGGATCTCACGCAGCAGCACCACCTCTTCGGGCGGTGCTGCGGGCGCAGCCGGTGCCGCCTCTTCATTGCGCTTCAGCTTGTTGATCTGCTTGACCATCAGAAAAATGATGAAAGCCAGAATCGCGAAATTGACCGCCACGGTGATGAAGTTGCCATAGGCGAACACCGGCACGCCTGCTTTCTTGAGCGCATCCAGTGTGGCGACCGTCCCGGCGGGCACCGGACCCATCACGACGAACAGGTTGGAAAAGTCGAGCTTGCCGACCACGGCGCCGATCACCGGCATGATGAGGTCGCCCACCACCGAATCGACGATCTTGCCGAAGGCCGCACCGATGATGACGCCAACAGCCAGATCAATCACGTTGCCCTTGACGGCAAATTCCTTGAATTCTTTCATCATGCCCATGGCGGCTCCTTTGCGGGGTTGGGGTGGATTCTAAGACCTGTGCTGGCCTTCATGGGGCCGATTATGGCCGGGCCGTTCAGCACAAATGCAACAAAGTGCCGGTTTGCCGGGGCGATCTGTGGACGAGGCAAAGCAAGGCAGTCGGGTTCCCGCCACGCCTTGAAAACGTGCTTTGCGCTCCGCTACAATCGCGGGTTGTCCCCAATAAGCCTTTTTCAAGCGAGTTCTTGAAGGATTTCCATGACCCAAGCGAGTGTGAATGGCGTGCCTCCCGGCGCTCCCCTAGATAAAGACAAAAGAAACTGGCTCGTCGCTACTTGCGCTGTGGGTGGCGCGGGCGTCGCAGCGGTTGCCGTGCCGTTTGTCAGCACCTTCCAGCCCTCTGAAAGGGCCAAAGCAGCAGGCGCTGCGGTGGAAGTCGATATTTCCGCCGTCAAGCCGGGCGAGAAGATCGTCGTCGAATGGCGCGGCAAGCCGGTCTGGATCGTCAAGCGCACGCCCGAGCAGATCGCGTCGCTGCCCAAAGTTGACGCTCTGCTGGCAGATCCCAAATCCGAGCGTAACCCTGGCGAACTCACCCCTGAGTACGCCCGCAATGAGGCTCGCTCCATCAAACCTGAAACCCTGGTGGTGGTGGGCATCTGCTCCCATCTGGGTTGCTCGCCTTCCGACAAGTTCACCCCAGGTGCGCAGCCCTCGCTGCCCGACGACTGGGCCGGCGGTTTCCTCTGCCCTTGCCATGGCTCCACCTTCGACATGGCCGGTCGCGTCTACAAGAACAAGCCGGCGCCTGACAATCTGGAAGTGCCCCCCCACATGTACCTGTCCGATACCCGCCTGCTGATCGGCGAGGACAAGAAGGCCTGAGCCGGGGAATTTCCCCAGAAACCTTCAACCGGACATGTGAAAACAGGCCGCGTTAATCTTTTTGCTATGCCTATGTTGGCGCAAGAATCTCCCCGAACCAGGATCAGTGATGGCTGAATTCAAAGAACTTCCTCCCGACGCCCCCTTGGCCGCCAAAGCCATGAACTGGGTCGACAACCGTTTCCCGGCCAGCAAGCTGTACAAGGAGCATCTCTCCGAGTACTACGCGCCCAAGAACTTCAACTTCTGGTATTTCTTTGGCTCGCTGGCGATGCTGGTTCTGGTGATCCAGATCGTCACAGGCATCTTCCTCACGATGAACTACAAGCCGGATGCCGCACAGGCCTTCGGTTCGGTGGAGTACATCATGCGCGACGTGCCATGGGGATGGCTGATCCGCTACATGCACTCGACAGGCGCTTCGGCCTTCTTTGTGGTGGTGTACCTGCACATGTTCCGCGGCCTGATCTACGGCAGCTACCGCAAGCCACGTGAGCTGATCTGGATTTTCGGCTGCGCGATTTTCCTGTGCCTGATGGCCGAGGCGTTCATGGGTTACCTGCTGCCCTGGGGTCAGATGAGCTACTGGGGCGCCCAGGTGATCGTGAACCTGTTCGCGGCGGTGCCTTTCATCGGCCCCGATCTGGCGCTGCTGATTCGCGGCGACTACGTGGTGGGCGACGCCACCCTCAACCGCTTCTTTGCCTTCCATGTGATTGCTGTGCCGCTGGTACTGCTGGGCCTGGTGGCTGCGCACATCATTGCCTTGCATGAAGTGGGTTCCAACAACCCGGACGGCGTTGAGATCAAGGCAACCCGTGGTCCCGATGGACACCCTGTTGACGGCATTCCCTTCCACCCCTACTACACGGTTCACGACATCCTGGGCGTGAGCGTGTTCCTGATGATCTTCACGGCGATCATTTTCTTTGCGCCTGAGTTCGGTGGTTACTTCCTCGAATACAACAACTTTATTCCCGCAGACCCCCTGAAGACGCCTGCTCACATCGCACCGGTCTGGTACTTCACGCCTTACTACTCCATGCTGCGCGCCATCACCAGCGAGATGATTTACGCGCTGATCGCCTGCGTGCTGGCAGGTGCCGTGCTCGGCGTGATGAAAGCCAAAGTGGCTGCCATCTTCAAGGCCGCCATCGTGGGTGGTGCCGTGGTGCTGGTCGCAGCCATGCTGATGATCGACGCCAAGTTCTGGGGCGTGGTCGTGATGGGTGGCGCTGTGATCATCCTGTTCTTCCTGCCATGGCTGGACAACAGCGAAGTGCGTTCGATCCGCTACCGCCCAAGCTGGAACAAATACCTCTACGGTGCGTTTGTGATCAACTTCCTGGTTCTGGGTTACCTCGGCATCAAGCCGCCGTCCCCCATCAACGAACGCGTCTCCCAGATTGGTACGCTCTTTTACTTCGGCTTTTTCCTGTTGATGCCGTGGTGGAGCCGGCTGGGCACCTTCAAGCCGGTGCCCAACCGCGTGACTTTTGCAGCCCACTGAGCCGGAGACGCATAACAATGAAAAAACTCATCTTCACGTTGATGGTCGCATTCGGCCTGCACGCTGGCGTTCAGGCTGCCGGCGGTGGTGTGGCCTGGGACAAGGCACCCAACAAGATCAATGACCTTGGTGCCCTGCAAAACGGCGCCAAGCTGTTTGTCAATTACTGCCTCAATTGCCACTCTGCTGCCTTCATGCGCTTCAACCGCCTGCAAGACATCGGGCTGACGGAGCAACAGATCAAGGACAACCTGCTGTTCACCACCGAGAAGGTGGGCGACACCATGAAGGTGGCCATGGACCCGAAAGAGGCCAAGGAGTGGTTCGGCGGCCTGCCTCCTGACCTCACGCTGATTGCCCGTTCGCGTTCGGGCGCAGGTGGTACCGGTGCTGATTACCTCTACACCTACCTGCGGACCTACTACCGCGACGACACCAAGGCCACCGGCTGGAACAACCTGGCCTTCCCGAACGTCGGCATGCCGCACGTGCTGTGGGAATTGCAGGGCGAGCGCAAGCCGGTCTTTGCCAAGCACGAAGACAAGGGACACACCGCAGAGGTGTTCACCGGCAAATGGGAACAGATCACGCCCGGCAGCATGACCCCGCTGGAGTATGACCAGGCCATTGGCGATCTGGTCGGCTTCCTGCAGTGGATGGGCGAGCCCGCGCAGAACACCCGCGTCCGGGTGGGCGTCTGGGTGCTGTTGTTCCTGCTGGGCATGACTTTCGTGGCTTGGCGTCTGAACGCGGCGTACTGGAAAGACGTCAAGTAGTATTTCACTGTGCGGCGCACGAACAGTGCGTTGGCATCCTCGGAGTGGATGGTCCTGAGTTGAATCTTGGCCTCCACTCTTTTGTTTTCAGGAGTTCCGAATCATGATGGTCCTTTATTCAGGCACAACCTGCCCCTTTTCGCACCGCTGCCGCTTTGTGCTGTTTGAAAAAGGCATGGATTTTGAAATCCGCGATGTGGACCTCTACAACAAGCCGGAAGACATCAATGTGATGAATCCGTATGGTCAGGTACCCATCCTGGTTGAACGCGATTTGATTCTTTACGAGTCGAACATCATCAACGAGTACATCGATGAGCGCTTCCCCCACCCCCAGTTGATGCCCGGTGACCCGGTGGACCGTGCCCGCGTGCGCCTGTTCCTGCTGAATTTCGAGAAAGAGCTGTTCGTGCATGTCAGCACGCTCGAGTCGCGCGCTTCCAAGGGCAATGACAAGGCGCTGGAGAAGGCCCGCTCGCACATTCGCGACCGCCTCACGCAACTGGCGCCTATCTTCCTGAAGAACAAGTTCATGCTGGGCGAGAGCTTCTCCATGCTGGACGTGGCGATTGCGCCGCTGCTCTGGCGTCTGGATTACTACGGCATTGACCTGTCGAAAAATGCGGCGCCCCTGCTCAAGTACGCCGAGCGCATCTTCTCGCGCCCTGCCTACATTGAGGCGCTGACGCCTTCCGAGAAGGTCATGCGCAAGTGAGTATGGCCCCCACGCTTGTCGCTTCGCGTACTGCGCTGCCCCCCGAGGGGGCCGTGGCTCCTGCGGCCCGGCGAAGCCGGTTCCGCGGCGCCTGCTGGCGCGTGAACGCAGACCAAGCGGATTTGCGGCTCCCAATTCGGGTTTTCATTGGCTGATTTCATGAATGCGCCGGACGCATCTTCCACCCGCCCGTACCTGATCCGTGCGCTGTACGAGTGGTGCACCGACAACGGTCTCACGCCTTACGTGGCGGTGGCGGTCGATGACACCGTGCAGGTGCCGCGTGAGTACGTGAAGAACAACGAGATCGTGCTCAACATCAGTTTTGATGCGACCAGCTCGCTCAAGCTGGGCAACGAGTTCATCGAGTTCAAGGCGCGTTTTGCTGGCAGTGCACGCGAGATCATGGTGCCCATCAGCCACGTGATTGCCATTTATGCCCGCGAGAACGGTCAGGGCATGGCCTTCCCGATGGGACCCGCCACGCAGGCACCGGCCGGGTTGTTGCCTGCCCCGTCGCTACCTGCCGGTACCCCCGCAGAGGCCCCGGCGCGTGCCGCTGATGAGCACGCCAAGATCATGCAACTGGTGCCCGAGACACAGCCTGCAGCCGATGGTGGCAAGGGCGATGATCCGGAGCCTCCCAAGACACCGCCGCGCTCGCGTCCGGCGCTCAAGCGGATCAAGTAAAACGGGTCAAGTAAAATACGTGGTGCCGCGCGCAGCATGCGCTGCGTCAGCAACCATTCATGCCGCTTTAGCTCAGTTGGTAGAGCAACCGCCTTGTAAGCGGTAGGTCGTCAGTTCGATTCCGACAAGCGGCACCATTGCCACCCCCCGCAGCCCTCTGAACAGGCTTTGTGATCGATAGCCCTCTGGAGCCATCACTTCGGGCGGGTTAGTATCTTCAGCCGAATTGAGTTAACCTTCCAACCCTCGCGCTGCAGCCTGGCCTGAAGCAGCGGCAGGATCTGGCGGAGTTTGGCGGCGGCAGCATTGCCGCTGACCAGCAGACACCAGCTGTCGTTGTCAATCGGCCCGGCCTTGACGGACGCGCGCAGGGTTTCAGGAATCAGGCTTTGAACGGCTTGCAACCTGTCACTGGATTCACGGACCAGGTCCGTCAGTCGCGCAAGCGAGGGTGATTGTTCTGCCGCCTGGCGCACGGTGAGCGCGGGCGGAAGACTTCGGTAGGTCGTCACGGCAGCTTTCGTGGAAATTGTGGTCGCCAGCTTCTGGCCGTTTCCCTGGCAGAGGCCAAGCATTGAAAGAGGTACGCACGTGCATTTGATTATCACGGATGCCTGGCTCGCCAGGAGCAGGGCCATCTACCTCAGCGGTACCAAACTGGTTCTGGCGGGTTTTGTTGCCGCGCTGGCATTGATGCTGGTGGCTGCGGGTCTGTACCACTGGGTGTTCCTCAAGGGCGCACGGGAGGGCTGGCCCGTCATTGGTGCGCTGGTAAAGCTGATGGTCAAGGATGAGTTTGACCAGCGGGATCGTTTCCTGCGCGAAAACCTCGACGTCATGGCCAAGCGCGTGGGCGAGATGCAGGCCAAGATGTTGCAACTGGAGGCCTTGGGTGAGCGCGTGTCCGGTCTGGCCGGCGTCAACCCGAACGAGATCAAGACACCGCCCGGGCGCGGTGGCGTGCTGGTTGGCGGCCCCTCACTCTCCATGCAGGAGCTGCAGGCCACGCTCACCGAACTCGACAAACTCACCGACCAGCGCGTGGACCTGATGACCGTGATGGAGTCGCGCCTGTTCGACCAGAAAGTCAAAAAGATGATGGTGCCCACCCAGGAGCCCGTAGCAGGCGGCAATCTGGGCTCGTCTTTTGGCTGGCGCATTGACCCGCTGAACGGCCGGTCTGCGCTGCACACCGGTCTTGATTTTCCTGCCGCATCGGGCACTGCTGTACTGGCTGCTGCCGGCGGCATTGTGGTGTCGCAGGAATACCACCCGGAATACGGCAACCTGGTTGAAATTGACCATGGCAACGAACTGGTCACGCGCTACGCCCACGTTTCACGCGTTTTTGTGAAAAAGGGTGATCTGGTCAAGCGTGGTCAGAAGGTGGCAGAGGTCGGAACCACTGGTCGCTCGACCGGGCCGCACCTTCACTTCGAGGTGCTGGTGCAGGGCGTGTTTCAGGATCCGCAGAAGTTCCTGAATGCGGGCCGCCAGTTGCCTGTGGCCCCGATGGCGATGGCCCAGCCCAACAGGCCAGCCATGTCGCCACAGCTCCCACAGCCGCCTGTCGCGGCCGCGCCGACCAGCGGGGGGACCACTGTTTCCCCTGCGCCCGTATCAGCAAACCCGCCTCGCTGAAATCCTGCGGACTGACGCTGTGAAGCGGGCGCCGCTCCGGCCGCAGCGGTTCTCCCTGTGGAGGCTAAAATCAGGGGTTTGCGCCCGGTTGAACTGCCCGGCGTCGCCCACATCTCTGCTTCGTACTCATTAAGGGATTTCGGTCGCATCACCCGCTCATGGGAGCATTCAGTGCGACCTCTCACGTATGGCTTCCAACTTCCTGACCCAAATTTTCGGCAGTCGCAACGACCGGCTGCTCAAAACCTACCGCAAGACGGTCGAGCGCATCAATGCGCTGGAGCCCCAGTACGAAAAACTCTCCGATGACGAACTGCGCGGCAAGACGGACGAGTTCAAGAACCGCCTGACAGCCGGCGAGGAACTCGACAGCCTGCTCCCCGAAGCCTTCGCAGTGGTCCGTGAGGGCAGCAAACGCGTCATGAAGATGCGGCATTTCGATGTGCAGATGCTGGGCGGCATGTCACTGCACAACGGCAAGATTTCCGAGATGCGCACTGGTGAAGGCAAGACGCTGACCGCCACGCTGCCGGTTTACCTCAACGCACTGACGGGCAAGGGCGTCCATGTGGTCACCGTCAACGACTACCTGGCCAGCCGTGACGCCCGGTGGATGGGCAAGCTCTACAACTTTCTCGGGCTGACAGTCGGCATCAACCTTCCCAATCTGTCGCGTGAGGAAAAGCAGGCCGCCTACAAATCCGACATCACTTACGGCACCAACAACGAGTTCGGCTTTGACTACCTGCGCGACAACATGGTGTACGAGGTGGCTGACCGCGTACAGCGCGGCCTGAACTACGCCATCGTCGACGAGGTGGACTCCATCCTGATCGACGAGGCGCGCACGCCCCTCATCATCAGCGGACAGGCGGAAGACCACACCGAGATGTACCTGGCCATGAACAAGGTGGTCCCCTTGCTCACCCGCCAGGAAGGCGAAGCCGATCCCCGCACCGGCGAAGGCGTGACCAAGCCGGGTGACTACACGATTGACGAGAAATCGCACCAGGTCTTCCTCACCGAGCAGGGCCACGAGAACGCCGAGCGCCTGCTCTTTAGCCTCGGCCTGATCGCCGAGGGCGCCACGCTCTATGACCCAGCCAACATCTCGCTGATGCATCACCTGTATGCCGCATTGCGGGCCAACCTGCTGTACCACCGCGACCAGCACTATGTGGTGCAGGAGGGTGAGGTGGTCATCGTTGACGAGTTCACCGGACGCCTGATGTCGGGCCGCCGCTGGAGCGATGGTTTGCACCAGGCCGTCGAGGCCAAGGAAGGCGTGCAGATTCAGGCTGAGAACCAGACGCTGGCCTCCATCACCTTCCAGAACTACTTCCGCCTCTACGGCAAGCTGGCCGGCATGACCGGTACAGCCGACACCGAGGCGTACGAGTTCCAGGAGATCTATGGTCTCGAAACCACCGTCATCCCGCCGAACCGCGTCAGCCGGCGCGACGACCAGCTGGACCGTGTGTATAAAACCACCCGCGAGAAATACGAAGCCGCCATCAAGGACATCCGCGAGTGCTATGAGCGCGGCCAGCCCGTGCTGGTGGGCACCACGTCGATTGAGAACTCCGAGATCATCGATCAGCTGCTGAACAAGGAAAACCTGCCGCACCAGGTGCTCAACGCCAAGCAGCACGCGCGCGAAGCAGACATCGTCGCGCAGGCGGGCCGGCCCAAGATGATCACCATCGCCACCAACATGGCCGGCCGCGGTACCGACATCGTGCTCGGCGGCAATGTGGAGAAACTGGTCGAGGCGGTCGAGGCTGACGAATCCCTCGACGCAGCGGCCAAGCAGGCAGAGATTGCGCGCCTGCGCGCCAACTGGCAGCAGGAGCACGAACAGGTGACGGCACTGGGCGGTCTGCGCATCATCGCGACCGAGCGACATGAGTCCCGCCGCATCGACAACCAGCTGCGTGGCCGCTCCGGCCGGCAGGGTGACCCGGGCTCGTCGCGTTTCTACCTGAGCCTTGACGATCCGCTGATGCGCATCTTCGCGGGCGACCGCGTCAAGTCCATCATGGAACGCCTGAAGATGCCCGATGGCGAGGCCATCGAAGCCGGCATCGTGACGCGCAGCATCGAGTCCGCGCAGCGCAAGGTGGAAGCGCGCAACTTCGACATCCGCAAGCAGCTGCTGGAATACGACGACGTTGCGAACGACCAGCGCAAGGTGATCTACCAGCAGCGCAACGACATCATGGACGCGACCAACCTGCAGGCCCAGATCGCTTCGTTGCGGGAAGGCTGCTTCACCGACCTGACGCGCCAGTACGTCCCCGTCGAGAGTGTGGAAGAACAGTGGGACCTGGCTGGACTGGAAGCCGTGCTGCGCGACGAGTGGCAGATCGACCTGGCCCTGCGCCAGGAGCTCGAGAGCGCCACTGCGATGACGGATGAAGACATCCTCGAGAAAGTCGTCGCAGCAGCCCATGCGGCTTTTGCCGACAAGGTGGAGAAGATTGGCGAGGAGAACTTCACCGCGTTCGAGCGTATCGTGCTGTTGCAAAGCATCGACAGCCACTGGCGTGAGCACCTGAGCGCACTGGATTACCTGCGGCAGGGCATTCATCTGCGCGGTTACGCCCAGAAGCAGCCGAAGCAGGAATACAAACGCGAGGCCTTCGAACTTTTCGGCCAGTTGCTGGACAGCGTGAAGAACGAGGTCACCAAGGTGCTGATGACGGTGAAGGTGCAGTCCGGCGAGCAGCTGGAGCAGGCTGCCGAAGAGATGGAAAGTCGCGCCGAGAACATTGCCAATGTGACCTACACCGCGCCGACGGAAACCGGCGAGGTCGAAACCACGGTGGACGAGGACACCCGGCGCACGACTCTGGCCGCATCGATGGCAGCAGCCGGTGCTGTTGGTGTGAGTGGTGGGGTTGTGCCCCGCGCTGGGCGCAACGATCCCTGCCCGTGTGGTTCGGGCAAAAAGTACAAGAATTGCCACGGCCGCCTGAGCTGAGTCTGCGCGATTCGCCCAAGGGGTTGGGCTGAGGCCTGCCCCGTTTTTCTGTGGGGTTCGCCCCGATTCGTGGAGTCAAGACGATGCCTGTCAATTTGGTCGCAACGCCCGCCGCAGCCCTTTTCCCCGTGCCGGGTGTTCGGTGGGGCATCACCGAGGCGGGCATCCGCAAGGCCAACCGCAAGGACCTCGCCGTGATGCTGCTGGACGAGGGCGCCAGCGTCGGTGCCGTCTTCACACAGAACCGCTTTTGCGCGGCGCCAGTGCAGATCTGCCGCGAGCATCTCGCCAAAAACAGCGGTCAGAGTCTGGGCATCCGGGCGATGCTGATCAACACGGGCAATGCCAACGCGGGCACCGGCGACGACGGCCTGCACCGCGCCCAGTCCAGCTGCATTGCGCTGGCGCGCCTGCTGGAGCTCTCGCCCGAGCAGATCCTGCCTTTCTCGACTGGCGTGATCATGGAGCCTCTGCCGCACGACCGCATTGCCGCAGGCCTGCCAGCCGCGCTCGCCGATGCGCGCGCTGACAACTGGGCCGCCGCAGCCGAAGCCATCATGACGACCGATACAGTCGCCAAGGCCTTCTCGGCGCGCGTGAAGATCGGGGATGCTACCGTTACCGTCACCGGCATCAGCAAGGGCGCGGGCATGATTCGTCCCAACATGGCCACCATGCTGGGCTTCATGGCGACTGACGCCTGCGTGGCGCAGCCGCTCATGGCGCAGCTGGCACGGGAGCTGGCCGAGGGCTCATTCAACCGTGTCACAGTCGATGGCGACACCTCCACCAACGATTCCTTTGTGGTGGTGGCCACCAACCAGGCAAAGCATGCGCCGGTGACCTCGCTGGACAGCCCTGAGGGTCAGGCGCTGCGCAAGGCCATGCTGGACATTGCCCGTCAGCTCGCCCAGGCCATCGTGCGTGACGGTGAAGGTGCGACCAAATTCATCACCGTGACGGTTGAAGGCGGTAAGACCGGCGAGGAATGCCGTCAGGTCGCCTATGCGATTGCCCACTCGCCGTTGGTCAAGACCGCGTTTTTTGCCAGCGACCCGAACCTGGGCCGCATTCTGGCCGCTGTGGGCTACGCGGGCATTGCCGACCTGGACCAGACCCGGATTGATCTGTACCTCGACGATGTGCTGGTGGCCAAGAACGGCGGGCGGCATGTGGATTACGTCGAGGCCGACGGCCAGCGCGTGATGAAGCAAAGCGAGATCACGGTGCGCGTGGTGCTGGGTCGCGGCGCGGCCACCGACACGGTCTGGACCTGCGACTTCTCGTACGACTACGTCAAGATCAATGCGGACTACCGCAGCTGAACCGTGAAAACAAACGGCGCCAGTATTTGCCCATCCACCACGCACACCATCCAGCCCCATGAATGAGCATTTTGAACGCCTCCTGAACCGGGCCGAGTCCCTCATGGCCCGGATTGAGCTGGTGCTGCCGCAGCCGCTGACTGCTCCTGACTGGACTACAGCCGTGGCCTGGCGCTATCGCAAGCGCAGCTCGGGCCACGGCACGCTGGAGCCAGTGAAGCATCTGGGTGCGATGCGGCTTGGCGACCTGAAGGAAATTGAAGACCAGAAAGAAAAAATCCGCCGCAACACCGAGCAGTTCGTCAATGGCAAGCCGGCCAACAACGTGCTGCTGACCGGCGCACGGGGCACGGGCAAATCGTCTTTGATCAAGGCCTGCCTGAACGAGTATTCGCCTCGCGGTCTGCGGCTGATTGAGGTGGACAAGGCCGACCTGACCGACCTGCCCGACATTGTGGATGTGGTGTCCAGCCAGCCTGAAAAATTCATCGTCTTTTGTGACGACCTGAGTTTTGAAGAAGGTGAGCCGGGCTACAAGGCGCTCAAGTCCATCCTTGATGGATCGGTGGCTGCTGCCACGCCCAACGTGTTGATCTACGCCACCAGCAACCGGCGCCACCTGCTGCCCGAGTACATGACGGAGAACCTCACGTACACGCACAGCGAGGATGGTGAGGTGCATCCGGGCGAAGTGGTGGAGGAGAAGATTTCTCTCTCCGAGCGGTTTGGCCTGTGGGTGAGCTTTTACCCTTTCAGCCAGGAGGAATACCTGACCATCGTCGCCCAGTGGCTCTCGTCGTTCGGTGTGAGCCAGGAGGCGATTGCGGTTGCGAAGCCTGCGTCCCTCGTCTGGGCTCTGGAGCGTGGCTCGCGCAGCGGCCGCGTGGCCTACCAGTTCGCCCGCGACTTTGCGGGCCGCGATGGCGCGGCCACGGCGGTGGCGACCCAGGTTATTCTGCCCTATGAGCGTGGCAGCGCGTCGGCCGCCGTGCCCTCCGATCAGGCGCCAGACCACTCCACATGAGCGTGCTGGTCGCTGACGGTGAGCAGCCGCGCGAGGGCGGTGCCGACCGCAAGGTGGTCGATGTGGCTGTGGGCGTGCTGATTCGGCCCAATGGCGAATTTCTGCTGACCTCACGCCCACCCGGCAAGGTGTACGAAGGCTACTGGGAGTTCCCGGGCGGTAAGCTGGAGCCCGGTGAAACCGTCGAGCAGGCCTTGCGCCGGGAGCTGCAGGAAGAGATCGGCATCACCATCGGCACGGCCCATCCCTGGAAAGTCGAGCTGGTCGATTACCCCCACGCGCTGGTGCGGCTCAATTTCTGCAAGGTTTTTGCCTGGACCGGGGAGTTACAGATGCATGAGGGTCAGGCGTTTGCATGGCAGACATTGCCTGTTGAAGTAAATCCGGTTTTACCGGGCACTGTACCGGTGCTGGGGTGGTTTGCAGAGGAACGTGGCAGCGCTGACCTTAAGCGCTGAATTCCCATCTTTTAGTGGCAGCCATCACGGCATTGGGGTAGGGCGATTTGCCGCGCGAGCCGTTGTAGCGGCCCAGACCCATGAAAAGGTCACCGCGTTCCCGATCAAGATAATGCCGCAGGATCACGCAGCCAAAGCGCAGGTTGGTCTGCATGTGAAACAGTTTGCTCGGGTCTCCGTCACCGATCACGCGGGTCCAGAAGGGCATCACCTGCATATAGCCGCGGGCGCCGACCACGCTGACCGCAAATTTGCGGAAGTTGCTTTCCACCTGGATCAGGCCCAGCACCAGTGTGGTGTCGAGTCCGGCGCGCTTGCTCTCGTACCAGACGGTCTGCAGGAATTCCTTACGCACCTGCCATTCGGGTTTCTTCGGCCGGAGCCGGTCGCTCATCGCCCCCAGCCAGCGCAAATACGCCAGCCGGCTTTCAGTGTCGCGGAATTCAGGAATCGGTGGTGCCTGGTTGGCGATGGCCGAGCTCAGCGCGGTGCGCACCGAGTCGACCAGCGGTTCCTCCAGTTGACCACCGGCCATCGCCTGCCCGGGCATCCACAGTGGCGTGGCCCCACAAGCAGCCGAGACCAGCCAGCTCCTGCGGGAAACCCCGCTTCGCGCTTCTGCGGGGCCAGTGGCTACGGCTGGCAGGGTGACACGCGTCATGGCCGCTTCACAGGCCCAGTTTTCCCTTGAGACAGGTCAGCGCCGAGGCGGCATCGATGGGGGTGGATGCAGCCTCGCGGCGATGCTGGTATTCCATCTTCCCTTCCTTGAGGCCGCGGTCGCCGATGGTCACGCGGTGTGGCACACCGATGAGCTCCCAGTCGGCAAACATGGCCCCGGGGCGCTCATTGCGGTCGTCGAGAATCACATCGACGCCGGCAGCGCGCAGCTCGCCGTAGAGTTTTTCGGCGGCGGCCTTGACCTCGGGGAAGCGGTCGGGGCTGATCGGGCACAGCACCACGGTAAACGGCGCGATGGCGTCGGGCCAGATGATGCCTCGCTCGTCGTGGTTCTGTTCAATCGCCGCCGCAGGTAGGCGGGTGATGCCGATGCCGTAGCAGCCCATTTCCATGAATTGGGGCTTACCGTTCTCACCCAGAAAGGTGGCGTTCATGGCCTGGCTGTACTTGGTGCCGAGATAGAACACATGGCCCACCTCGATGCCGCGCTCAATCGCCAGCACGCCTTTGCCGTCCGGTGACAGGTCACCAGCCACGACATTGCGCAGGTCGGCAATCAGGTCAGGCTCTGGCAGGTCGCGGCCCCAGTTGACGCCGGTGATGTGAAAGTCCACTTCGTTGGCACCGCAGACCCAGTCGGCCATCACGGCGACCTCGCGGTCCACCACCAGTTTCACCGGCTTTTTCAAATGGAGCGGGCCGAGGTAGCCAGGCTTGCAGCCGAAGTGATCTTCAATCTCCGGCAAGGTGGCAAAACGGAAACCCGCCAGACCGGGCACCTTGCCCACCTTGACTTCATTCATGTCGTGGTCACCGCGCAGCAGCAGCAGCCAGACCTGTGTCTTGTTGGCCTTGCCGGTCTCATCCGTCGTATCAGTGGCCAACACCAGCGACTTGACCGTATTCGATAGGGGCAGTCCGAGGAGTTCAGCCACCTCTGCGCAGGTCGCCTTGCTGGGTGTCGGCGTTTTCGCCATGGCCTGTGTTGCAGCGGGTCGGGCGCCCTGCGGTGGCAGAGCCTCGGCTTTTTCCATGTTGGCGGCGTAGTCGCTGCCGGGGCAGTACACGATGGCGTCTTCACCGGTGGCGGCGATCACCTGGAACTCTTCGCTCAGATCGCCGCCGATGGCACCGCTGTCGGCGGCCACAGCGCGGTAGGTCAGGCCAAAACGGTCGAAGATCCGGCGGTAGGCGGCAGCCATCACCTGGTAGCTGGCTTTGGCGCCGGCCTGGTCACGGTCGAAGCTGTAGGCGTCCTTCATGATGAACTCGCGACCACGCATCAGGCCAAAGCGCGGACGGCGTTCATCGCGGAACTTGGTCTGGATCTGGTACAGGTTCTTCGGTAACTGTTTGTAGCTCTTGATGTCCTGGCGCATCACGTCGGTGATGACTTCTTCGCTGGTAGGCTGCACCACGAAGTCGCGGCCATGGCGGTCCTGGATGCGGAGCAGCTCCGGGCCCATTTTTTCAAAGCGCCCGGTTTCCTGCCAGAGCTCTGCGGGCTGGATCACCGGCATCGTCATTTCAATGGCGCCTGCGCGGTTCATCTCGTCGCGCACGATGGCTTCTACCTTGCGGATGACCCGCAGGCCCATGGGCATGTAGTTGTAAATGCCGGCGCCCAGCTTCTTGATCATGCCGGCCCGCATCATCAGCTGGTGGCTGACCACTTCGGCGTCGGCCGGGGCTTCCTTGAGGGTGGAAATGAGGAACTGGGAAGCTTTCATGGGGCGATATTCGAGACGGCAGGAGGGTTTTGGGGGCGTTCGCCCGGGGTGCGCTTGGCTCTGAGCATTCTGCTGTGCATAATGGACTCAGTTTAAAAAATTTGAGGTTTGATTATGCTTGACCGGGACGGCTTTCGGCCCAACGTCGGCATCATCTTGCTCAACCAGCGAAGTCAGGTATTTTGGGGCAAACGTATCCGTACCCACTCGTGGCAGTTTCCGCAGGGTGGCATTGATCGGGGCGAAAATCCCGAGCAGGCCATGTACCGCGAGCTGCATGAAGAGGTGGGGTTGTTGCCGCAGCATGTGAATGTGCTGGCCCGAACCCGTGACTGGTTGCGCTATGAGGTGCCTGACCGGTTTATTCGCCGTGATGCACGCGGACACTACAAAGGCCAGAAACAGATCTGGTTCCTGTTGCAACTGGTCGGTCACGACTGGGACCTGAACCTGCGCGCCACAGACCACCCCGAGTTCGATGCCTGGCGATGGAACGACTACTGGGTTCCTCTGGATGTGGTGGTCGAGTTCAAACGCGGCGTTTACGAGATGGCGCTGACGGAGTTGGCCCGCTACGTGCCGCGCGCGGACCCACGTGCAGACTCTCGACTGGATGCGCGTCCTGACCATCGCAACCGCTACCTGCGCGGTGGTTTGCACCAGCGCGATCTGGCGCACGGCCAAGTGTCGCACCGCGGCCTGGATGGCGAATCGCGCGGGCAGGGGCCGATTGAAACCTCCTCAAACCACGGCCGGGCCGGGGCTTTTTTCGAGCTGCCTCCCGGAGCCACTTTTGAACCCGATCCACAGACCAGTCTGAATGCGGATGTCCCCGCACCCAAACCATGAAAATCAAACTGGCCTCCCTTGCCGCATGCGTGTGGCTTGCCTGCATGACGGGCGCCGCATTCGCGCAGCCCACATCAGACGACCCGGAATGGAAGGAGTCGGAGGCGCCACCGCCGCCCGCCTTCGACATGGGTAAAGTGTTGCCCTTTGACGTGTCGATCAACTCCGCGCTGACTTATGGTGTGGACCCTGCGTCCATCACCATTTCACCCAGTGACGGTATCGTGCGTTACGTGGTGGTGGCCACCAGTGCCAGTGGCGCCCGCAACGTGATGTACGAGGCCATCCGCTGCGCCACTGGTGAATTCAAGACCTACGCCCGCTACACACCGGACAACAAATGGGTTCCGGTGGCCAAAGCCGAGTGGCGCTCGATGTTTGACAACATGCCGTCAAGGCATCCCTTGCGTTTCGCACGCGTTGCGGCTTGCGACAACGCCGCACCTGTTTCCACTGTGGCGCAGATGGTGTACCGTCTGAAGAACCCGGCCTTGGTCAATAGCCGCTAGCGGCGGCACCGCTCGGTCGCCGTGACCGGCGGCTGACCGGATTCTTGCAGGCTCAGCAACTGAGCAATTTAGCAACTGAGTAGTTCAGCGACTGAGAACCAGATTGGTCCGGTGAACCATCTCCGGCTCACCCGTGTAGCCCAGCAGTTTTTCAAACTCGGACGAGGCCTTGCGGCAAATCATCCGGGCTTCTGCGCTCGAGTAATTGGCCAGTCCGCGGGCGATCTCGGTGCCTTCGGTGTCGAGCACGGCAATCACATCGCCGCGCGAGAATTCGCCCTGAACGCTCATCATGCCGATGGGCAGCAGGCTCTTGCCTTCATCGCGCACCTTGGTGGCGGCGCCGGCGTCCACCGTCACCGAGCCGCGCATCTGCAGGTGATCGGCCATCCACTGCTTGCGGGCCTGGTTTTTCTGGGTTTGCGCCACCAGCAGGGTGCCGATGGCCTCGCCTTGCGTCAGCCGCACCAGCGCCTGCGGCTCGCGTCCCCAGGCAATCACCGTGGAGGCGCCTGAACCAGCCGCACGTTTGGCGGCCAGGATCTTGGTGATCATGCCGCCCTTGCCGATGCTGGAGCCTGCTCCGCCCGCCATGGCTTCCAGTGCCGGATCGCCCGCCTCGGCTTCATGTACAAACTGTGCGGCGCTGTCCTTGCGGGGGTCGGCGGTGTAGAGGCCGCGCTGGTCGGTGAGGATCACCAGCGCATCGGCCTCGACCAGGTTGGCGACGAGTGCGCCCAGGGTGTCGTTGTCACCAAACTTGATCTCGTCGTTGACGACGGTATCGTTCTCATTGATGACCGGCACCACGCCCAGCTGCAGCAGCGCAAGCAGGGTAGAGCGTGCATTGAGGTAGCGCTCGCGGTCGGCGAGATCGGCGTGTGTCAACAGCACCTGCGCGCTGCCGATGCCGTTTTCACGCAGCTTGGTTTCATACACCTGCACCAGACCCATCTGACCAACTGCCGCTGCCGCCTGCAGTTCATGGATTGCCTTGGGGCGCGCGCTCCAGCCCAGGCGTTTCATGCCTTCGGCGATGGCACCGCTGCTGACCATGATGACTTCGCGGCCGTCCTTGACCAGCGCTGCCAGCTGCTCGCACCACAAGCCGATGGCGTTGGCATCCAGCCCTCGCCCTTCATTGGTGACCAGGCTGGATCCGACCTTCACCACAATGCGTCTGGCGTTGCGCAGAACTGTCGAAGCAGTGGGGTCTTGCATGTCGGTAGGTCTCTGGCCGAAAAAGAAGATGACGGGTTGTTTGGCTCGCTGGGTCCTGGCGCCGGGGCGCCAACAGAAGTCGAACGGTCAGGTTTCTGGCGGTAGTTCGATGAAACGCGGGTCGACTTCTTCCACCACCTGTTCACTCTTCTGGACTTCCTTGACATGCTGATAAATCGTCTTGACCAGCTGCTCGCAGCCCTCGCGTGTCAGTGCCGAGATTTCGAACACAGGGCCCTTGAACTTGAAGCGCTTGACGAAATCCTTGACCACGGCCGCGCGCTGGTCTGCATCAATCATGTCCAGCTTGTTCAGCACCAGCCAGCGCGGCTTTTTGTAAAGGGCTTCGTCGTATTTCTTCAGTTCACCGACGATGGCCTTGGCTTGCGCGACCGGGTCCACGCCCTCGTCGAACGGGGCCAGATCGACAATGTGCAACAGCAGCCGGGTGCGCTGCAGGTGGCGCAGGAACTGGTGGCCGAGACCGGCGCCTTCCGAGGCGCCCTCGATCAGTCCGGGAAGGTCAGCCACGACGAAGCTCTGTTCCGGGCCGACGCGCACCACACCCAGATTGGGGTGCAACGTGGTGAAGGGATAGTCGGCGATGCGCGGGCGCGCATTTGAGACAGCTGAAATAAAAGTGGATTTACCGGCATTGGGCATGCCCAGCAGGCCCACGTCTGCCAGCACCTTGAGTTCGAGCTTCAGGCTTTTGCGCTCGCCGGGCCATCCGGGTGTCTTGCTGCGGGGGGCCCGGTTGGTCGAGCTTTTGAAGCGCAGGTTGCCAAAACCGCCATCACCGCCTTTGGCGATCAGCACCTGTTCGCCCGGAACCAGCAGCTCATAGAGCACTTCGCCGGTTTCCGCGTCCGTCAGGATGGTGCCAACCGGCATCTTGAGAATGACGTCATCGCCCTTGGCGCCGAACATGTCGGAACCCATGCCGTGCTCGCCGTTGCGGGCTTCATGCCGGCGCGAAAACCGGAAGTCGACCAGGGTGTTCAGGTTGACGTCGGCCACGGCATAGACATGCCCGCCTCTTCCACCATCGCCACCGTTGGGTCCGCCGAATTCCTTGTACTTCTCGTGGCTGAAGGAGACGCAGCCGCTCCCGCCATCGCCAGCGGCGATGTCAATAAAGGCTTCGTCAACAAATTTCATGGTGTGGAGCCGTCGGCAGGACGTTGTTTACCGGAAAGTTTACAAACAAAAAAGCCCCGACATGTCGGGGCTTCGCTTCAGTCCTGATGACTGGTCGAAGTGATGTGCCTGCGCCCGTTCAGGCGGGAGTCACGCTCACGGTGTGCTTGTTCAGCGCACCCTTGACGGCAAAAGAGACCTGACCGTCCACCAGTGCGAACAGGGTGTGGTCCTTGCCGATGCCGACGTTGTCGCCAGGATGGAACTTGGTGCCGCGCTGGCGCACGATAATGCTGCCTGCGTTGATGACTTCACCGCCAAATTTCTTGACGCCGAGCATTTTGGGCTGCGAATCGCGCCCGTTTCGCGTAGAGCCGCCGCCTTTTTTCTGTGCCATTTCTCGTTACTCCTGGTACTTTGCTGCTGAACCAGTTCAACCGGCGATGGCGCCGATTTGCAGTTCAGTGAAGTTTTGCCGGTGACCTTGGCGCTTCTGGTAGTGCTTGCGACGACGCATTTTGAAAATGCGCACTTTGTCGTGCCTGCCGTGAGCCAGCACAGTGGCTGTAACAGTTGCGCCGGAAACCAAGGGCGTACCCACCGTGATAGAGCTGCCTTCTCCGACAGCCAGAACCTGGTCGATAACGATCTCTTGGCCTACGTCCGCAGCAATCTGTTCTACTTTAATTTTTTCTCCAGCAGCAACCTTGTATTGTTTGCCACCGGTTTTTATGACCGCGTACATGTAAGACCTCGTGAATTGAGTTCTGCAGACGAATTTCCGCAGAGCCTTGTAGTCTAGCATATTGGGTCCGAATTGGCCAGTCCGGGCGCCCGCGCCCACTGCCGGTGTGGTCTGGCTGCTGCGTTTTGCCTTCGGTCGACCCCATCCAGGACTTTACTGGACGGGGGGTCGGCTGGGGCCATCCAAGGCGCTGCGACGGGTTTTGCACCTGCTTTTCTATAATCAGGGCCGAACTCTCCGTCTGGATGCCCTTTTTGTCTGCCAATTCATCAAGCACCGCCGCTGCCCTCGCCCTGATTGCCGACGACATGCGGGGAATGGACGCCGTGATCGATCTCCGGTTGAAGTCCGAGGTGCCACTGGTCAGTCAGGTCTCCCAGTACATCGTGGCGGCGGGCGGCAAGCGACTGAGGCCGGCTCTCCTGCTCCTGATGTGCGGGGTTCTGGGTTACCGCGGCGAGCAGCGCTTCAATCTGGCCGCCGTGGTCGAGTTCATCCACACCGCCACACTGTTGCATGACGACGTTGTGGACGAGTCCACCCTGCGTCGCGGGCGAGCCACCGCCAATGAGGCTTTTGGCAACCCTGCCAGCGTTCTGGTGGGTGATTTCCTTTATTCGCGTGCCTTCCAAATGATGGTCGAGGTGGGCGACATGCGGGTCATGCAAACGCTGGCCGAAGCCACGAATGTGATTGCCGAGGGGGAGGTGCTGCAGCTGATGAACATGCACGACGCCGGCCTGTCCGAGGCGGATTATTTGCGTGTGATCCGTTCCAAAACGGCCCGGTTGTTTGAAGCTAGCGCGCGTCTGGCCGCTTTGCTGGCAGGATCTTCGGCGCCCGTCGAGCAATGCTGCGCCGACTATGGGCAGGCGCTGGGAACGGCATTTCAGGTGATTGACGATGTGCTGGACTACGACGGCGATGTGTCCGAAATGGGAAAAAACCTGGGCGACGACCTCCGTGAGGGCAAGGCCACGCTGCCATTGATCATTGCCATGCAGCGCGGCACGCCGGAGCAGCAGGAGATCATCCGGGAGGCCATTGAAACCGGGGGGACAGACCGCATGCCGGAAATCATCACCATCGTGCAGCAGACCGGTGCGCTCGGAGCGACCCGGGACGCCGCTGCACAGGAGGCCACGCGCGCGCTTGAGGCCTTGCAAGTGTTGCCCCAAAACCAGTACAGTATTGCCCTGCGCGATTTGGCCTCACAACTGCTGGAGAGGCGGTCTTAGGGGTCTTGTGTGTTCTGGGTGTCCTAGGGCCTTGGTAAGTCGTAGGTCAACAGTTCAATCGAATCAGTGACCGGCCGGTACGCCAATCGTCTTAACGGCCAACATGTGCAGCGTCTGACCTTGCAGGGTCGGATCATCGGGGTGTAGCTTAGCCTGGTAGAGCGCTACGTTCGGGACGTAGAGGCCGGAGGTTCGAATCCTCTCACCCCGACCAGATTGCACAGCGTCAGGGCCCGTGGTGGCCGCTTTGACTCCGACGGTGCGGATATTTTTTGTTGACGGCTTTCACACCTGCGGCTGGTGTCGGGTCAGTTTCGATTTACACCGCTTGCCCGATAGGCGATGATGGCGCTTTGAGTCAACGCTTTCACCATGGCTGCTGTCGATACCGCGATCAATCAATCTCCCGCCATAGCGCTGCCTGGCCTCGGACGAGCGCTGGTGGTGGCAGGAAAGCTGGGGCAAAAGGCCGCCGAAGACATTTTTCGTAAAGCCCAGACCGGGCGGACCAGCTTCATTGCCGAGTTGACCGGCTCGGGCGCGGTGTCCGCGTTTGATCTGGCGCACACCATGTCCAGTGCGTTTGCCGCACCCGTGCTGGACCTCGAAGCCATCGACGTTCAGCGTCTGCCCAAGGGGCTGCTGGACAACAAGATCTGTACCACTTACCGCATCGTGGTGCTGAGCAAGCGTAACAACCGGCTGATCGTGGCGACGGCAGACCCGTCCGACCAGGAGGCCGCCGAGAAAATCAAGTTCTCGACGCAGATGGGCGTCGACTGGGTGATTGCGGAATACGACAAGCTCTCCAAACTGGTGGAGGCGGCCAACACCACGGCCGCTGAAGCCATGGAAAGCATCATCGGTGACGACTTCGAGTTCGATGAGTCCGCGACGGACGCTTCGCCTGACGACGGTGATGCGGCAGTTTCCGAGGTTGAAGACGCGCCCGTCGTCAAGTTCCTCCAGAAAATGCTGCTTGATGCGTTTAGCATGCGCGCGTCGGATCTGCATTTCGAGCCGTTTGAGCACACCTACCGCGTGCGCTTCCGTGTGGACGGTGAACTGCGCGAGATCGCGTCGCCGCCGGTGGCGATCAAGGACAAGCTGGCCGCACGCATCAAGGTCATTTCCAAGCTTGATATTTCCGAGAAACGCGTGCCGCAGGACGGCAAGATGAAGCTCAAGGTCGGACCAGACCGCGTGATCGATTTCCGTGTCAGCACCCTGCCCACGATGTACGGCGAGAAGATCGTGATCCGTATCCTGGACCCGAGCAGCGCCAAGCTGGGTATCGATGCGTTGGGCTACGAGCCTGCCGAAAAAGAACGGCTGCTCGCCGCCATCCAGAGGCCTTACGGCATGGTGCTGGTCACCGGCCCGACGGGCTCCGGCAAGACGGTGTCTCTCTACACCTGCCTGAACATTCTCAACAAGCCGGGCGTCAATATCGCCACGGCGGAAGACCCGGCCGAGATCACCTTGCCGGGGGTCAACCAGGTCAGCATGAACGACAAGGCCGGCATGACCTTTGCCGTCGCGCTCAAGGCTTTCCTGCGGCAGGATCCGGACATCATCATGGTCGGTGAGATCCGCGATCTGGAGACGGCAGACATTGCGATCAAGGCGGCGCAGACCGGTCACATGGTGATGTCGACGCTGCACACCAACGACGCGCCAACCACGCTCACGCGCATGCGCAACATGGGTATTGCACCCTTCAATATTGCGTCCAGCGTGATCCTGATCACGGCGCAGCGGCTGGCCCGCCGCCTGTGTCCGAATTGCAAGGCGCCTGCCGATATTCCCCGGGAGACCCTGCTCGAAGCCGGTTTCAAGGAAGACGACGTGGATGGCTCCTGGACCCCTTATCGTCCGGTTGGATGCAACATGTGCACAAACGGTTACAAGGGCCGTGTCGGCATCTACCAGGTCATGCCGATCACAGAGGAAATCCAGCGGATTGTGTTGCGTGATGGCACCGCACTGGAGATTGCCGAGCAGGCCCGCGCCGAGGGCGTCAACAGCCTGCGCGAATCGGGCCTCTATAAAGTTAAACTCGGAATGACTTCGCTGGAAGAGGTGCTCAGTTGCACCAACATGTAGTGTCAAGCGTGGCTTCTCATTCGTCCGGCCTCCTGCAGCCGCCAACAAACGATTGATCGCTGTCCCGTTAACGAGAAGGCAATATGGCAACAGCAGCAGCATCCAAGGACGTGAAGGAATTTGTCTTCGAGTGGGAGGGCAAGGACCGTGCTGGCAAACAGGTCAGAGGTGAGACCCGTGCGGTTGGGGAAAACCAGGTCAAGGCGGCCCTCAGGCGCCAGGGCGTCACGCCCAGCAAGATCAAGAAGCGCCGCATGCGGGGCGGCAAAGCCATCCGGCCGAAAGACATTGCGATCTTCACGCGACAACTCGCGACGATGATGAAGGCCGGTGTCCCACTGCTCCAGTCTTTCGACATTGTCGGCCGTGGCAACCCCAACGGGAGCGTGACCAAACTGCTCAACGATGTGCGTACGGATGTGGAGACGGGGACGTCGCTGAGCGCCGCATTCCGCAAGTACCCCATGTATTTCAATGCGCTGTACTGCAACCTCGTCGAAGCCGGTGAAGCCGCCGGTATTCTGGAGTCGTTGCTGGACCGGCTGGCGGTCTACATGGAAAAGACCGAAGCCATCAAATCGAAGATCAAGTCAGCGCTGATGTACCCGACCTCGGTGGTGGTGGTTGCATTTGTAGTGGTTGCGGTGATCATGATTTTCGTGATTCCTGCCTTCAAGACCGTCTTTTCGTCCTTTGGTGCTGATCTGCCTGCACCCACGATGTTCGTCATCATGTGCAGCGAGTTTTTTGTGGCGTATTGGTGGCTTATTTTCGGGGGCCTGGGCGGCGGGTTCTACTTCTTCATGCAAGCCTGGAAGCGCAGCGAGAAGGTTCAGAAGTTCATGGATCGACTGATGCTGAAGATACCGGTGTTCGGCGCCCTCATCGAGAAGTCATGCATCGCCCGCTGGACTCGCACCCTGTCCACCATGTTTGCTGCAGGTGTGCCACTGGTCGAAGCGCTAGACTCTGTCGGCGGTGCTTCAGGTAATTCGCTGTACGCCGATGCCACAGAAAAAATTCAGCAGGAAGTTTCCACCGGCACCAGCCTGACGGCGGCGATGACCAACGCCAACCTGTTTCCGACCATGGTGCTTCAGATGTGCGCCATCGGTGAAGAGTCCGGCTCGGTGGACCACATGCTGGGCAAGGCCGCGGACTTCTACGAGGCCGAGGTGGATGAAATGGTGGCGGGTCTCTCCAGCCTGATGGAGCCCATCATCATCGTGTTTCTTGGCAGCCTGATTGGCGGCATTGTGGTGTCCATGTACCTGCCCATCTTCAAATTGGGTCAGGTGGTTTGATGGGGGGTGGTGCAGAGCTGCCGCCCTGGGCGTTGGTTGCCGCGGTTGGTCTCTTCGGGCTGCTGATCGGCAGTTTCCTCAATGTGGTGATCTACCGTCTGCCGAAGATGATGGAGCGGCAGTGGGCCGAAGAGTGTGCGGATCTCTCCGGAACGCCGTTGGCGCCTGCCGACAAATTCAACCTGCTGGTGCCGCGTTCGCGCTGCTCCAGTTGTGGTCATCTGATCGCATGGTATGAAAACATCCCGGTGCTCAGCTACCTGTGGCTGCGCGGTCGCTGTTCGGTGTGTGGCACCGGCTTCGGAGTGCGCTACCCGGTGATCGAGCTGCTGACCGGCGCCTTGTTCGCGTTCTGTGCCTGGCGATGGGGATCAACGCCAACCACGGTGGCCTGGGCCGCCTTCTGCGCGGCCCTGCTGGTTCTGGCCGTGATCGACTGGGACACCACCCTGCTGCCCGACGACATCACCCTGCCCTTGCTCTGGGGCGGACTGATCGCTGCGGCGCTGCAATGGAATCCTGCTGTCAATCTGGCATCGGCCTTGTGGGGTGCGGTGGCGGGTTATCTGTCACTGTGGCTGGTGTACTGGGCGTTCAAGCTGGCGACGGGCAAGGAAGGCATGGGGCATGGCGACTTCAAGCTGTTTGCTGCGCTGGGCGCGTGGTTTGGCTGGTCTGCGCTGGTCCCCATCATCCTGATGGCCTCGGTGATCGGTGCCCTGGTGGGCATTGGCCTGAAGCTGTCTGATGGATTGCGCGAGGGAGGGTATGTGCCTTTTGGCCCCTTTCTGGCGGGCGCGGGTTTCACCGCCATGTTCTTTGGCCCTCAGACGATCCTGCGTGTGATCGGCCTCTGAGGCAAGGCATAGCGCGACGGCACCGATGTCTCCCCTCTGTATCGGATTGACCGGCGGAATCGGCAGTGGCAAGAGTACGGTGGCCGCCATGCTGTCGGAGTGCGGCGCCACCTTGATTGACGCCGATGCAATCTCAAGATCGGCCACAACCGCAGGCGGTCAGGCGATGGCGCCAATTGCCGCAGCCTTCGGTGCTGACTTCATGGCGCCCGACGGGTCGCTGGACCGTGACCGGATGCGGCAACTGGTTTTCACCAATCCGTCTGCCCGGCAGCGGCTGGAGGCCATCGTCCACCCCGTCGTTGGCGAGGTAATCCAGTTGCAGATGCGTCGGGCTACCGAAGCTGGATCGCGCTGTGTGGTGGTGGACATTCCGTTGCTGGTCGAATCTCTGCGGTGGCGGCCCGTGCTACACCGCGTGCTGGTGGTGGACTGCAGCGAAGCCACCCAAAAGGCCCGGGTGGCCGCTCGTGAGTCGGGTCGGCCGGGCTGGACGCCAGAGGCCACCGACAGGGTCATGGCCAGTCAGGCCAGCCGGACACAGCGCCTGGCGGCGGCCGATATCTGCATCCATAACGACGGCATCAGCCTGCCCGAACTGCAAGACCTCGTGCGTCGGCTGGCGCCGTGCTTCGGGCTATGATGCGCAAAGATTTCACCACGTCAGCCAAGTAGCCGTTAGCCTTTAGAGCCCAGCAAGTCCTGTGATCCTGTACGAGTATCCTTTCAACGAACGCATTCGCACCTACTTGCGGCTGGAGCACCTGTTCCACCGCCTGGGTGAGCTGGTCGAGAGGGAAAGTCCGACCGACCATCACTTTGCGATCACCACGATTTTCGAGATCATGGATGTGGGTGCCCGTGCCGACCTCAAGACGGATGTGCTGAAAGACCTTGAAAAGCAGAAGCACGTGCTCAACGGCTATCGCGGTAACCCGGCCATTTCCGAGGCGGTGCTGGACGAAGTCACTGCCCAGCTGGAAGGCTGCTTCGCGGCGCTGAACAATCTGCCGGGCAAGGCCGGTCATTCCCTGACTGAAAACGACTGGCTGATGAGCATTCGCAGCCGCGTCGGCATTCCGGGCGGCACCTGCGAGTTTGATTTGCCGGCCTATTTCGCCTGGCAGCAACATGCACCCGCCGCTCGCCAGCAGGACCTGCAGCGCTGGATTGCCCCGCTGGTGCCGCTGGCTGAGTCCATTCGTGTGCTGTTGACGCTGTTGCGCGATTCCGGTGCGCCGCAGAAAGTGGTGGCGCCTGCCGGGCAATACCAGCAGACCCTGCCGCAGGGCCGCACATTCCATTTGCTGCGTCTGCGCATCGACCCCGGGCTCGGGTTGATTCCCGAAATCAGCGGGAACCGCCTGATGGTGTCTGTGCGTCTGATGCGCCATGAAAGTGACGACCGCCTGCACGCCAGCACCGACGATGCCACGTTTGAGCTGACGCTCTGCTCTTGAGTGGATGAGTTTCCCGAGCAGACCTGCGCCAGATTGAAATTGAGACTGAGCCGAGATTGAGACCGAGATGAGCCAAGATCCCCTGCCCGTCAAACAGGTGGTGTGTCCGGGTTGTGGCGGCCCCAGCATTTACGCCCCCAGCAACCGGTTTCGCCCCTTTTGCAGTGAGCGCTGCAAGAGCGTCGACTTCGGTGCGTGGGCCAGCGAGGGCTTCCGCCTCCCGGCCGACACCCCGCCAGACGACGAAGTCTACGGCGACCCCAAATTGCAGTGAATCACGGCTCTCGCGCGGAGCGTGAGGGAGCCACAAGAACAAACGAAAAAAGCGAACAAACGGCAGGCAATCGGGCCCAGCCGTGGTCAAGAGGGAGGAAAAAACATGAAATTCCGGAACACGGGATGGGCAGTCGGCATGGCGCTTGCCATTTTGTGGAGCGTGCCTGCCAGATCGGCACAGGCTCAGAACACGCTTGCCGGTGGTGGCGCTGACACTTCGGCGGCCAAGCCTGCCAAAAAGCAGAAATCCGGCAAGTCCGGCAGCGTCAAGTTTCTGCCGGGCTCGGCAGAAACACGCTCGGAGCGGGCCACCCGCCTGAAGCGCGAGTGCAAAGGTCGCGTGAACGCGGGTGCTTGCGAAGGCTACGCCAGCTGAGCAGCCAGCGCCGTCGGCTCCCGCTGGAGCCTTCAGTTGGCTGGTGCGCCCAGCACCTGCTGCAGTTCACCGTTCTCGTACATCTCCATCATGATGTCCGAGCCGCCGATGAATTCGCCCTTGACGTAGAGCTGCGGAATGGTCGGCCAGTTGCTGAATTCCTTGATGCCTTCGCGGATCTGCGGATCTTCCAGCACATTGACCGTGGCAGGCTTGGTCACGCCGCAGGCCTTGAGCAACTGGATGGCCCGGCCTGAAAAACCGCACATCGGGAACTGGGCGGTGCCCTTCATGAACAGGACGACATCGCTGGATTTGACGATGTCGGCGATGCGTTGCTGGGTCGGGTCGGTGGTGCTCATGGTGAAATCCTCTGGAATTCTTCGGGGATAGGCCGTTGGCCTGCGCAAGGGGCCTGTGTTCACAGGACCGTTAATTACATGGACTCTGGAAACCAGAATTCAACGACCCGATTATCTCGCCGTTTGCAGTGGCCGTGTCTGCGCCGGGCCAGGCGCTTAACCGCCCGGCCATTGGCCGCCACTGCAGCGCTCAATGCCGGCCAGGTCTTTGCGGCTCTGGACCTGCATGAAACCCTGCTGGACCAGCAGCCCGCGCACGGCTGTGGCCTGGTCGTGGCCGTGCTCCAGCAACAGCCAGCCGCCTGCAAGCAGGTGCCTGGGGGCGTTCTGGACGATATTTTGCAGGTCGTCCAGCCCGTTCGGCCCCGCCGCCAGGGCTTGCAGGGGCTCGTGAACCAGCGCGTCGAGATGAGGGTCACCGCTTGCGACGTACGGCGGATTACTGACGATCACGTGAAAGTGTCCACTGACTTCATTCAGCCAGTGGCTCTGCATGAACTCGACCGGCAGACCCAAGCGGGTAGCGTTGCTGCGGGCGACCTGCAGGGCATCCGCACTCGCATCGACAGCGACGACCCGCGCCCGGTGACTGCCGGACTGGCACACGTGGCAGATGGCCAGCGCGATCGCGCCGCTGCCAGTGCCCAAGTCCAGCACCTCATGTGGAGGGGTGTGCTCACTGATCGCCAGGACATCCAGCGCCCATTGCACCAGTGTTTCGGTGTCGGGGCGGGGCACCAGCACCCGTGGGTCCACCTGCAGATCAAGGCCGAAGAATTCCTTGTGTCCGACGAGATAGGCCACCGGCTCGCCTTGGGCCCGGCGCAGACAGAGGGTCTGGTAGCGGGCGGCTTGTTCGTCAGCGAGCAGGTCGGTGTCGTGGGCCAGCAGCCATGCGCGCTCGTCTGCGGACTTGCCGAGTGTGTGCAGCAGAAGCAGCTGCGCGTCCAGCCGGTCCAGCCCGAGCGTCTGGGCGGATGTCAGCGCTTGCGAAAGCGTGGGCTGGTTCATCATGGGGTGATGCCGCTCACACGCCCTGGCTGGCGCTTTCCAGATCCGCCAGTTGCTCGGCACCGCGCGCGACCTGTAGGGCGGTCACCACATCACCGAGGTCACCTTCCATCACGGCCAGCAGTTTGTAGAGGGTGAGGTTAATGCGGTGGTCGGTGAGGCGGCCCTGCGGGAAGTTGTAGGTGCGGATGCGGTCGCTGCGGTCGCCGCTGCCGACTAGCCCCTTGCGCGTGGCGGCGTCTTTAGCGGCGCGCTCGGCACGGTCTTTTTCGACGATGCGGGCCGACAGCACCTGTAGCGCCTTGGCCTTGTTGCGGTGCTGGCTGCGGTCGTCCTGACATTCGGCCACGATGCCGGTCGGGATGTGCGTGATGCGCACTGCCGAGTCGGTCTTGTTGATGTGCTGGCCACCCGCACCGCTGGCGCGGTAGGTGTCGATGCGCAGGTCGGCCGGGTTGATCTGGATGGCTACCGCCTCGTCGGGCTCGGACAGCACGGCCACGGTGCAGGCGCTGGTGTGGATGCGCCCCTGGGTCTCGGTGGCAGGCACCCGCTGCACGCGGTGGCCGCCAGACTCGAAGCGCAGCTTGCCGTACACGCCCACGCCGGTGACATCGACCGGTCCGTCGATGCGCAGCACCACTTCCTTGTAGCCCCCTAGCTCGCTGGGCGATTCGCTGATGATCTCGACCTGCCAGCGACTGCGTTCGGCGTAGCGGGTGTACATGCGGCACAGGTCGCCTGCAAAAAGCGCTGACTCGTCACCACCGGTGCCGGCGCGGATTTCCACGAAGGCGGCTCGCGCGTCGTCCGGGTCTTTGGGAATCAGCATCAGCTGCAGGGCTTCGTCGAGCTGCACGATGTCGGTTTTGGCGGCGGCGATCTCTTCCTCGGCCATGGCGGCCATCTCGGGGTCGTTGCGCGCGTCGAGCAGCATGCCTTCGGCGCTGGCCAGATCGGCCTCGCGGCTGGTGAGGCGGCGGTAGTGTTCGGCCACCACGCTGGCCTCGGCATGCTCACGGGTGAGCGCGCGGAAGCGGTCAAGGTCGCTCACCACGTCGCTGGCTGAGAGCAGGGCGTCCAGCTCATGCAGGCGGAGCAGCTGGCGCTCCAGGGTCTGGCGAAGAAAAGGCTTCATGGCTCGGGTGGGGCTCGGGAAACTTCAACGGGGGAGCCACGGCAAGGTGGCAATGGCGTAGTCCCGCGCGGCTTGCGGGGACGGGCGAGGGGCAAATCACGCGTTTGCGCGTTTGCCCGGGCGCTAATGTTCTTTGCCGTCCTGCGGCGCAGGCGCGGTGGGGCGCACCTTGGGAGTCTGCCCGCGCAGGAACAGCCGTGACACGGCCTGTGCTGTGGCGTCGTGTGTGGTGGCGTCGCTGGCATGCAGCTCGGCCATCGCGCCATGCATCATCTTTTGAGTCAGGCCGCGGGTCAGGGCTTCGAGCACCGAGTCGATGCTTTCACCTTTGGCCAACAGCTTTTTGGCGCGGCTGATTTCCAGTGCCCGCCATTCATCGGCCTGCGCATTGAGCTGCTGGATCAGGGGCACGGTGCGCCGTTGGTCCAGCCAGTGCATGAAGTTCTGTACACCGGCGTCGATGATGACTTCAGCCTGCGCCACTGCCGCTTGGCGGTTGTCCTTGCCGGTCTGCACCACCTGGGCCAGATCGTCGACGGTGTAAAGGTAAATATCCGGCAGCGCCTTGACCTCGGGCTCGATGTCACGCGGCACTGCAAGGTCGACCATGAACATCGGGCGGTGCTTGCGGCGCTTTACCGCACGCTCCACGGCACCCAGGCCGATGATGGGCAGGGTGCTGGCGGTGCAGCTGATGATGGCGTCGAACTCATGCAGCCGGTCGGGCAGGTCGGCCAGGCGCATCACTTCGGCACCGAAACGGCCGGCCAGCTTTTCACCGCGCTCCAGTGTGCGGTTGGCAATCGCCATGGACTTGGGGTTTTTGGCGGCGAAATGTGTGGCGGCCAGCTCGATCATCTCGCCGGCGCCGACGAACAGCACCTTGATGTCGCCGAGGTCTTCAAACAGCTGTCCGGCCAGCCGCACGCTGGCTGCGGCCATGCTGATGCTGTGGGCGCCGATTTCGGTGCTGGTGCGAACTTCCTTGGCCACCGCAAAGGAGCGCTGGAACAGCTGGTGTAGCGTGGTACCCATGGCGCCAGCATCTTCTGCGGCACGCACGGCTTCCTTCATCTGACCCAGGATCTGCGGCTCGCCGAGCACCATGGAATCGAGGCCACTGGCCACGCGGAAAGCGTGCCGTGCGGCCTGGTCGTCATGCAGGGTGTAGGCGTGGGAGCGGAGCACGTCGATGTGCACGCCACCGTTCTGGGCCAGCCAGTGCAGGGTTTGCTCCAGATCGTTGTGCTCGCCGGCGCAATAGATTTCGGTGCGGTTGCAGGTGGATAGCAGCGTGGCTTCAGGCTGGCGCACCAGCGACTCGCGCAAGCCCCGCAAGGTCGGTACGATCTGGTCTACCGCATAGGCAAAACGCCCGCGCAGATCGAGCGGCGCCGTGTGATGGTTTAGCCCGAAGGCCCATACTGACATGCCTCATTATAAAATTGATCTGCCGTTGCGGGTTTGGGCTCTGTCAATGACTTCTGATAGTTTTCCCTACGCCAAAGCAGGACTTTCTGCAGGCCGCTACCGCTCACTCCGGCACTGTTCATGACCGCCTACCTTCTTCTCAATCACCTGCTGAACTTTGTGGCACCTGCGGCCATGGTGGCGTTGCTGCTGGTTCTGGCAACGCGATTGATGCCGGGTTTTTTGGGGGCCAAGCGATCCATGGTGCCGTCGATGCGGTCCCAACTGGCCGTCACCTTTCTGACCGGTCTGGTGATTCTGGTGGCCGGGTTGCTGGTGTTCGGGCGAGACGGCAAATTGCTGACCTACGCCGCACTCGCAGGCGGCGCGGCACTGAGCCAGTGGCTGCTGCTTCGCGGCTGGAAACGCTGATTCGCCTCCTGGCCCTGGCCTGCGCCGGGGAGTTCAGCGATCCGGCCGGAACACATCCACCCGGTCGGTGATGATGCCGTCAATGTCCAAATCAAGCAGCCGCTGCACATCGGCGGCTTCATTTACGGTGTAGCTCAGCAACCTGAAACCCGCGTTTTTTGCCTGCGCAACGGTATCGGCAGTCCAGAGCGGGTGGTGGCACACGATGGCCACGCAGCGCAGCGCTGTGGCGATACCCAACCAATCTGGCGGCAATTTGTGCAGCAGCAATCCGCGCGGTAACTGAGGTTGTGCCGAAGCGGCAGCGGCCAGAGCCTCTGGCTCGAAGGAGGTCAGCAGCGGAGGCACGGCAGCGCCTTGCCACAGCCGAGCTGCCATGTCGGCCACGTGCTGCCCGGTGCGCGCCGCCAGTCCCGGCGAGGGCTTGATCTCGATGTTCAGCAAGTGCCCCTGCTCGCGGCACCAGCCGGCAATCGACTCCAAGGTGGGCAAGGGTTCGCGTGCATAGCCTGTGGAATGCCAGCTGCCGGCATCGAGCGCGGCGAGGGCGTGCCACGGCTGGTCGCCGGCCACGCCGGTGCCGTTGGTGGTGCGCTCCAGCGTCGCGTCGTGAAGCAAAAAAGGCACATCGTCTGCGCTGAGCTTCACGTCGCATTCGAACATGCGGTAACCGTGACGCGCGCCGAGCTGGAAGGCGGCCAGCGTGTTTTCAGGCGCCAGCTTGCCGGCGCCGCGGTGTGCAATCCAGCGCGGGTAGGGCCAGGCAGATGTTGCCCCCACGCTCCCCACTGCGTGTGGTTCGCTGCCCCCCGGGGGGGCGTGTTCCGGCTTGGGGCGGCCCGGCGCCGAAACTGTGGCGTCTATCATATCCGTTGACCCGTCTGTGCGTCGAAGTAATGCATGCGATCTTCGCGCGGCAGCGCATGGATGATGCTGCCCACGGCGGGTGCGGGCTGGTCTTCGTGGGTGCGGATGATGAGCCGTTCTTCGCCCAGTCGTGCGTGAACCAGTCGCTCGGCGCCGAGTAGTTCGACGGTTTCGACCTGCAGCGCCCAGCCGCTGGGGCCGATGTCCAGATGTTCGGGCCGCACACCAGTGATCTGGCCCGGCTTGCCGCCAGGGGCGGACTTCAGCAGGTTCATCGGTGGGGAGCCGATGAAGCTGGCCACAAAGGTGGTGGCGGGGCGCGAGTAAACCTCTTCCGGCGTGCCGAACTGCTCCATGTTGCCGGCATTCATCACGATCATTCGCTGCGCGAGCGTCATTGCCTCGACCTGGTCGTGCGTGACGAACAGCGAGGTGATGCCGAGTTCGCGGTGCAACTTCTGGATCTCCAGCCGGGTCTGTGCGCGCAGCTTGGCGTCGAGATTGGACAGCGGCTCGTCGAACAGGAACACCTGTGGCTGGCGCACGATGGCGCGGCCCATGGCGACGCGCTGGCGCTGGCCGCCGGAGAGCTCGCGCGGTTTGCGGGCCAGCAGGTGGCCCAGCTCGAGGATGCCTGCCGCCTTGTCCACGCGCTGCTTGATCTCGGCGATCGGCACCTTCTTGATCTTCAGGCCGTAGGCCATGTTGTCGAACACCGTCATGTGCGGGTAGAGCGCGTAGTTCTGGAACACCATGGCGATGTCACGCTCGGCGGGCTCCAGGTTGTTCACCACGCGGCCACCAATGCTGATCTCGCCGCCGGAGATGTCTTCCAGGCCGGCCACCATGCGCAGTAGTGTCGATTTGCCGCAGCCCGAGGGGCCGACGATGACGATGAACTCCCGGTCGGCGATGTCGGCGTTGACGCCGTGAATGACCTGCAGTTCGGTTTTGCCGCTGCCGTACTTTTTGATGACGTTTTTGAGTTGTATGGATGCCATGAAGACTGTCTTTGGTGTATGAATTCAAGCGGACGCCGCAGAACCGGCTCTGCCGGGCTGCTGGCGTCGCCCCCTTGAGGGGGAGGCGCCGAAGGCGCTTCGGGGGTGGTTCATTTCTCTGTGTCCACGAGACCCTTGACGAACCAGCGCTGCATCAGAATCACCACCAGCGCTGGCGGCAGCATGGCGAGGATGGCAGTGGCCATCACCACGTTCCACTCGGTGTAGGACTCGCCGGCGATCAGGCGCTTGATGCCCATCACCACAGGGTACATGCTCTCCTCGGTGGTCACCAGCAGGGGCCACAGATACTGATTCCAGCCGTAGATGAACTGGATGACGAACAGTGCCGCAATCGAGGTGCGGGACAGCGGCAACAGCACATCCTTGAAAAACCGCATCGGACCGGCGCCGTCCATGCGCGCCGCCTCCACCAGTTCATCCGGCACCGTCAGAAAAAACTGGCGGAACAGAAAGGTGGCGGTGGCCGAGGCAATCAGCGGCACGGTGAGGCCAGCGTAGGAGTTCAGCATGCCCAGATTGGCCACCACCTCATACGTCGGCCCGATACGCACCTCGACCGGCAGCATCAGCGTGACAAAGATCATCCAGAACACCAGGTTGCGTAGCGGAAAACGGAAATAGACAATCGCAAAGGCCGACAGCAGCGAAATGGCAATCTTGCCGATGGTGATGATCAGCGCGCTCATCAGGCTCACCCACATCATGGGTGCAGCGGCCGGTATCTTGCTGCCAGCGCTGGTCTCACCGCCGAAGAGGGCGGTCCGGTAGGTTTCCAGCATGTTGGTGCCCGGCAGCAGCGACATCGGGAAGGACTGGGCAATCTGCTCCGCTGTCTGCGTGGAGGCGACAAGCGTGAGGTAGAGCGGAAAACCCACCACCAGCACGCCCAGAATCAGGACGGCATGCGACAGGATGGTGAGGCCGGGGCGTTTTTCAATCATGGCTGGGCCTCAATACTGCACTTTCTTCTCGACGAAGCGGAACTGGATCACCGTGAGCGTGATAACCACCACCATCAGCACCACCGATTGCGCGGCTGAACCACCCATGTCGAGCGCCTTGAAGCCGTCGTAATAGACCTTGTAGACCAGAATGGCGGTGTCCTTGCCAGGCCCGCCTTGTGTGGTGGCGTCGACGATGCCGAAGGTTTCAAAGAAGGCATAGACGATGTTGATCACCAGCAGGAAGAAGGTGGTGGGCGAAAGCAGCGGGAACACGATGGACCAGAAACGGCGCCATGGGCCGGCGCCGTCAATGGCGGCCGCTTCAATCAGCGATTTGGGAATGGACTGCAGACCCGCCAAGAAGAACAGGAAGTTGTAGGAAATCTGCTTCCACACCGCTGCGGCCACGATCAGCGTCATGGCGTGGTCGGCGTCCAGCAGGTGATTCCATTCGATGCCCATGGCCCGCAGGTAAAACGCCACTACGCCCATCGGCGATGCAAACATGAAGATCCACAACACGCCGGCGACCACGGGAGCCACGGCATAAGGCCAAATCAGCAGGGTCTTGTAGACAGCGGCGCCCTTGAGCACACGGTCGGCAAACACGGCCAGCATCAGCGCAATCGACAGGCCGATCACCGCCACCAGAATCGAGAAAACAGCCGTGGTCTTGAACGATGCGAGGTAGGTGCTGTCAGACCACAGGCGCCTGAAGTTCTCCAGACCCACGAACTCGGTGGACAGGCCAAACGGGTCCTGGGTGAGCAGGCTCTGGTACAGCGCCTGTGCGGCCGGCCAGAAGAAAAACACCAGCACCACCGCCATCTGCGGTGCAATCAGCACCCAGGGCAGCCAGCTTGACTTGAACCGAACGCGTTTTTCCATGGGGATTCAGCTCAGTAGCTCAGTAGAAGGAACAGGGAACAGCAGCGAGGAACAGGCTTCAAAAGCAAAAACCGCCCTGGCCCGTGGTGTCGGTCGCAGGGCGGGTGGGGCCGGGCCCGGTCAGAGAGCCGGGCCGCCCGGTCAGGACTTGTTAGCCTTCTCGAAACGCTCGAGCTGCTCGTTGCCGCGCTTGACCGCGGAGTCCAGCGCATCCTTGGCCGACTTCTTGCTGGCCCAGACCTGCTCCAGTTCCTCGTCATTGATGGTGCGGATCTGCACAAAGTTGCCCAAGCGGATACCGCGCGACTTGTCGGTCGTCTTGCGGATCATCTGCGTCACCGACACATCGGTGCCCGGGTTCTGCTTGTAGAAGCCGCTGCTGTCGGTCAGCTTGAACGACTCGATGGTGACTGGCAGGTAGCCAGTGCGCTGGTGGCTCTTGGCGGCTTCTGCCGGCTTGGACAGGTGCGCGAAGAACTGCGCTACGCCTTTGTATTCGTCGGCCTTCTTGCCGGACATCACCCACAGGCTGGCGCCGCCGATCACGGTGTTCTGCGGTGCACCTGCCACATCCGGGTAGTAGGGCAGGGTGCCGATACCGGCAGCGAACTTGCTGTTGCGCTTGATGTTGCCGTAAAGCGCCGAGGAACCTGTGACCATGGCGCATTCGCCCGACACGAAAGTGGCGTCTGCCGCGTTGCCGCGACCTTTGTAGACGAACAGGCCGGTCTTGGCCATGTTGGCCAGGTTGTCGATGTGGCGAACGTGCAGCGGGCTATTGAAATTCAGGCGGGCATCAATGCCGCGCATGCCGTTGCCCTTGGTGGCGAACTCGGTGTTGTGCCAGGCGGCGAAGCTTTCCAGCTGCGTCCAGCTCACCCAGCTGGTGGTGAATGGGCACTTGTGGCCCGCTGCCTTGAGCTTGCCGGCGGCCAGCGCCACTTCAGGCCAGGTTTTGGGTGGGTTCTCGGGGTCCATGCCGGCCGCCTTGAACGCGTCCTTGTTGTAGTGGAACACTGGCGTGGAGCTGTTGAACGGGAAGCTCAACATCTGGCCGTTGGGGGCGGTGTAGTAGCCAGCCACTGCTGGCACGTAGGCGGCCGGGTCGAACTTCACGCCGGCGTCGTTCATGATTTTGCCCACCGGAACAATGGCGCCCTTGCTGGCCATCATGGTGGCGGTACCGACCTCGAACACCTGCAGGATGTGCGGCGCATTGCCGGAGCGGAAGGCCGCGATGGCGGCCGTCATCGATTCGTCGTAGCTGCCTTTGAACGTGGGCACGATCTTGTACTGGGACTGGCTGGCGTTGTAGTCCTTGGCGAGGTCGTTGACCCATTCGCCGAGGGCGCCACCCATGGAATGCCACCACTGGATTTCAGTCTGGGCGTGGCTGGACAGCGGAAGGGCCAGCGCCAGGGTGGAGAAGGCGAGGGCGGAAAGACGTTTTTTCATGCAGGCTCCTGAGTAAAGGGGGAAAAAGGTCGCGGATAAAGTCGCGGATTAAGGCATTTCAGGTTAAACCCATGAGGGTAGGCACTGTTTGTGACAAACAGATTTAAGTCACTTGCCAACAGGTCCACAACGGGGGTTTCCATGAGAACCCAAGGGGTCATGTGGTGCCAGACCGGGCAAATGAGCCCCCTGCGGTAACATAAGCGACTGCTCCAGTCACGCACGGATACGCGTGAAAAGGGGTGGCTTTTCCCAATGAATGCCCCTACTACCCTTCAAGAACTGAACGTTTTTGCCGACCCGGCAAAAGCAGGTGAAACCCGCATCCGCGAGATTCCCTACAACTACACCTCGTTCTCAGACCGCGAGGTGGTCATTCGCCTGCTCGGCGCGCCCGCCTGGGACCTGCTGAACCGCCTGCGTGACGAACGCCGCACTGGTCGCTCGGCCCGCATGCTCTACGAGGTGCTGGGTGATATCTGGGTGGTGCAGCGCAACCCCTATCTGCAGGACGACCTGCTGGACAACCCCAAGCGCCGCAAGCTGCTGGTTGACGCGCTGCTGCACCGCCTCGGTGAGATTGAAAAACGTCGCACACCCGATGACGACGCCCAGCGCGACGGCATCGTCGGGGAACTGCTGCACGCCGCGCGCGGTGCTGTCAGCCGGTTTTCTGCATCGTTTGAAGACATGGCCGCCCTGCGCCGCCAGACCGAGCGCAAGCTGCGCAAGCTGACGCTGAAAGACAACATCAAGTTCGACGGCCTGTCGCGCGTCTCGCATGTCACCGACGCGACAGACTGGCGCGTGGAGTACCCCTTTGTGGTACTTACCCCCGACACCGAAACCGAGATGGCGGGCCTCGTCAAGGCCTGTATCGAACTCGGACTGACGATTGTTCCGCGTGGCGGCGGTACCGGCTACACCGGCGGCGCGATTCCGCTGACCTGGAAGTCGGCGGTGATCAACACCGAGAAGCTCGAAGCCATGACGGAAGTCGAGATGGTCTCGCTGCCCGGCCTGCCAGAGCCTGTGGCTACCGTCTGGACCGAAGCCGGCGTGGTGACCCAGCGCGTGGCCGATGCCGCAGAGCGCGGCGGCTTTGTGTTTGCGGTTGATCCGACCTCGGCCGAGGCGTCCTGTATCGGCGGCAACATCGCGATGAATGCGGGCGGCAAGAAAGCGGTGCTCTGGGGCACGGCGCTGGACAATCTCGCCTCCTGGCGCATGGTTACGCCCGAGGCGCAGTGGCTGGAAGTCACGCGCCTGAACCACAACCTGGGCAAGATCCATGACGCCGAACTGGCTAGCTTCGAGCTGAAGTATTTCGAAGCCGACGGCAAGACGCCGGTGCGCACCGAGCGGCTCGATATCCCGGGCAAGAGCTTTCGCAAGGAAGGCCTGGGCAAGGACGTCACCGACAAATTCCTCAGCGGCCTGCCCGGCATCCAGAAAGAAGGCTGTGACGGCCTGATCACCAGCGCCCGCTGGATCGTGCACCGCATGCCGGCCCACACGCGCACGGTGTGCATGGAGTTTTTCGGCAACGCCCGCGACGCTGTCCCGAGCATTGTGGAAATCAAGGATTTCATGTTCGCCGAGCACAAGCGCGGCGGCGCCATCCTGGCTGGGTTGGAGCACTTGGACGACCGCTACCTGCGCGCCGTCGGCTACGCCACCAAGTCCAAGCGCGGCGGCCTGCCCAAGATGGTGCTGATCGGCGACATCGCCGGTGACGACGCCGATGTGGTGGCGCGCGCCACCAGCGAGATCGTGCGCATTGCCAACTCCCGCAGCGGCGAGGGCTTTGTGGCCATCAGCGCCGAAGCCCGCAAGAAATTCTGGCTGGACCGCAAGCGCACTGCTGCCATTAGCCGCCACACCAACGCCTTCAAGATCAATGAAGACGTGGTGATTCCGTTGCCGCGCATGGCCGAGTACACCGACGGCATCGAGCAGATCAACATCGAGCTCAGCCTGCGCAACAAGATTCGCCTGTGCGACGAGCTGGAGACCTTCTTCCGCCATGGCAACCTGCCGCTGGGCAAGTCCGACGATGCCAACGACATTCCTTCGGCCGAGTTGCTGGAAGACCGCGTGTCGCAGGCGCTGGCGGTGATTGCCGATGTGCGCATGCTCTGGAGCGGCTGGCTGGCCGGGGTCAATGAATACTTCCCGCAGCTGCAGGACCACACCCTGCGCGCCAGCTGGAAAACCCAGATCCGCGCGCCGCTGCAGGCCATCTTCACCGGCGGCGCCTTCCTGCCGATTCTGGACGAGTGCAACACCATCCATCAGCGCGTGCTCAAGGGCCGCGTCTGGGCGGCGCTGCACATGCATGCCGGTGACGGCAATGTGCACACCAACCTGCCGGTCAACAGCGACGACTACGAGATGCTGCAGACGGCGCACGAAGCGGTGGCCCGCATCATGGTGCTGGCCCGCTCGCTTGACGGCGTGATTTCCGGCGAGCACGGCATCGGCATCACCAAGCTCGAATTCCTGACCGACGCAGAATTGAAGCCGTTCAGCGATTACAAGCAGCGCGTCGACCCCGAAGGCCGCTTCAACAAGGGCAAGCTGCTGCGCGACGCCGACCCGGACATGCATGCCGACTTGACCAATGCCTACACCCCCAGCTTCGGGTTGATGGGTCATGAATCGCTGATCATGCAGCAGTCTGACATCGGCGCGATTGCCGACAGCGTGAAGGACTGCCTGCGCTGCGGAAAGTGCAAGCCGGTCTGCGCCACGCATGTGCCGCGCGCCAACCTGCTGTACAGCCCGCGCAACAAGATCCTGGCCACTTCGCTGCTGGTCGAGGCCTTTCTGTATGAAGAGCAGACCCGACGCGGCGTGAGTATCAAGCACTGGGAAGAGTTCGAAGACGTGGCCGACCACTGCACGGTGTGCCACAAGTGCCTCACGCCCTGCCCGGTGGACATCGACTTTGGCGATGTCTCGATGAACATGCGCAACCTGTTGCGCAAGATGGGCCAGAAGTCCTTCCGGCCCGGCAACGCGGCGGCGATGTTTTTCCTGAATGCCACCAGCCCGCAAACCATCAAGGTGATGCGCAGCGCCATGGTCGATGTCGGCTTCAAGGCACAACGCCTGGCCAACGACCTGCTGCGCAAGGTCGCGCGCAAGCAGACCAACAAGCCGCCCGCCACCGTGGGCAAGGCGCCGGTGAAGGAACAGGTCATCCACTTCATCAACAAGAAGATGCCGGGTGGCCTGCCGAAGAAGACCGCGCGCGCCCTGCTGGACATCGAAGACAAGGACTACGTCCCCATCATCCGCAACCCGAAAAACACCACCGCGGAAACCGAAGCGGTGTTCTATTTCCCCGGTTGCGGCTCGGAGCGCCTGTTCAGCCAGGTGGGCCTGGCCACGCAGGCCATGCTGTGGCATGCGGGGGTGCAAACGGTGCTGCCACCGGGCTATCTGTGCTGCGGTTACCCGCAGCGCGGCAGTGGCCAGTTCGACAAGGCCGAGAAAATCATCACCGACAACCGGGTGTTGTTCCACCGCGTGGCCAACACACTGAACTACCTCGACATCAAGACGGTGGTGGTGAGCTGCGGTACCTGCTATGACCAGTTGCAGGGCTATGAGTTCGACAAGATATTCCCGGGCTGCCGCATCATCGACATCCACGAGTACCTGCTCGAAAAAGGCATTACCCTGCGCACCGATCAGCCCGGGGCCGGTTACCTCTACCACGACCCCTGCCACAGCCCGATGAAGTTGCAGGAGCCGATGAAAACCGTCAAGGCGCTGCTGGGCGACAACGTGCTGAAGAATGAGCGCTGCTGCGGCGAATCTGGCACGCTGGGCGTGACACGGCCCGACATTTCAACGCAGATCCGTTTCCGCAAGGAAGAAGAACTGCAAAAAGGCGAAGCGCAGCTGCGCGCCTCCGGCGCTGTCGGCGCCCAGGACAACGTGAAGATTCTCACCAGCTGTCCGAGTTGCCTGCAGGGCCTGTCGCGCTACGGCAATGACCTGCAGAACGGCCTGCTCGAAGCCGATTACATCGTGGTGGAAATGGCCAACCAGATTCTCGGCAAGGACTGGCTGCCGACGTATGTGGAGGCAGCCAACCACGGCGGCATCGAGCGGGTGCTGGTGTAGTGGCGGTGGCCATGACGGCGAAGGTGGAAGGCTGTGCACTGTGTGATGCCGACGGCGGGCGCGTGGTATTCCGCTGCGACGACTTCCGCGTCATCCAGGCCGACGAGAAGGGCTTTCCGGCTTTCTACCGTGTCATCTGGAACCGCCATGTGCCCGAGTTTTCGGACCTGACGGATGCCGCACGCGACACCTGCATGCGCGCCGTGCTCCACGTCGAGAAGACGCTCAGGCAGGAGCTGCAGCCGACCAAGATCAACCTCGCCGCGCTGGGCAATGTGGTGCCGCATCTGCACTGGCACGTGATTGCCCGGTTTGACTGGGACAGCCATTTCCCGGCGCCGGTGTGGGCGGCGGCCGTCAGGCCCCTCGACGACGCCCGGCTGGGCGAAATCGCCAGGCGTTGCGAGACCGTCAACGGTAAGCTCGCCAGCATGGCGGCCGTTACCTGACAGTGCGTCAGCCTCGTTTGTCTCATTTGATTTCAGAAAGCAGCATCCACCATGGCCGGACTTCAAGCAGGCGCCCCGACACCCACAGCACTCACGGTGCACAACCAGTCCCGTGTGCTCGAGATTGATTTTTCTGACGGTGCGAGTTTTCGCATTCCGCTGGAGCTGATGCGGGTGTATTCGCCGTCTGCCGAAGTGCAGGGCCACGGCCCCGGGCAGGAAGTGCTGCAGACCGGCAAGCGCAACGTCACGCTGCAGGAACTGGAAGCCGTCGGTAACTACGCGGTCAAGCCGGTGTTTTCGGACGGCCACGAAAGCGGGATTTTTTCGTGGGACTACCTGTACCACCTCGGCGCCGACCAGGACAGCCTGTGGGCTGAGTACCAGCGCCGCTTGCAGGCCGCCGGCGTGGACCGCGACGCGCCTATGGTTCAGGCTGGGGGCCACGCCTGCGGCAGTCATTGATCGGACGCTGGTCCCTTTGCGTCGGGGGCTCTTTGGCGTGGCCGCTGTACAGCGCCTTTGAGCGACCTTCCTGTTGTGATCGTCCTGTTGTTTTTCGGGGATAAATCCCGGCAATGCCCCGGGTGAAAACGGGGTTGTCGCGGCTCCAAATGCCTTTGCCCTCTAGCATTCATCTTATGAGCACCACCCATTTCGGTTTCGAGTCGGTTGACGAGCGCGAGAAAGCCAGTCGCGTGCGCCATGTGTTCGACTCCGTGGCGCCAAAGTACGACGTCATGAACGACCTGATGTCCATGGGGCTGCACCGCGCGTGGAAGGCCTACACCGTCAGGGTGGCCAACGTAAAGGAAGGCCAGCAGGTGCTGGACATCGCTGGCGGCACCGGCGACCTCGCACTGGCGTTTGCCCCCCAGGTCGGGCCCGGTGGCCGCGTTGTGCACACCGACATCAATGAAGCCATGCTGCGCGAAGGCCGCAACCGCCTTCTCGACGCTGGCGTGTCCCTGCCCACCCTGGTCTGCGATGCCGAGCACCTGCCGTTTGCCGACGCCAGCTTTGATCTGGTCACCGTTGCCTTCGGCCTGCGCAATATGACACACAAGGACGAAGCCCTGCGCGAAATGAACCGCGTGATCAAGCCGGGCGGCAAGCTGATGGTGCTGGAGTTTTCCAAAGTGGCCAAGCCCATGGAGAAGATTTACGACTGGTATTCCTTCAAGGTGCTGCCCCAACTGGGCAAGCTGGTGGCCAACGACGCGGCCAGTTACCAGTACCTGGCGGAATCCATCCGCATGCATCCGGGCCAGGACGAGCTGAAAGCCCTTATGCACAAAGGTGGTTTTGGCCATGTGGACTATCACAACATGACGGGTGGTCTAGTAGCATTGCATGTTGGAATCAAGTGTTGAGCAGGTTTTGAACGGTTTGTTTTGAATTGTTTTGTGCGTTGCATCAGGCGCGCACTTCGCGCAGAGTAGTCATCAAGGAGACGGTATGAGAAAAGTCTGGACTGGAATCATTTCTTCGGTGTTCGCCATCACCCTGGCATTCGGAAGCCACGTGGCCGAGGCCAAGCGCCTGGGCGGCGGCTCGTCTTTCGGCAAGCAATCGTCGAACGTGACCAAGCGTGACGCGGCGCCTGCCGCGCCCGCCACGGCGACCAACTCGGCCGCCAAGCCTGCCGCACCAGCGGCCGCAGCCGCGCCCAAGAAGCCTTGGGGCGCGATGCTCGGCGGTCTCGCGGCTGGCCTGGGTCTGGCCTGGCTGGCATCGTCTCTGGGACTTGGCGAGGAATTTGGCCAGATCATCATGTTCGCGCTGCTGGCCCTGCTGATCATGGTGGTGGTCGGCTTTGTGATGCGCAAGCTCAAGGGTGGAGCGGCTGGCGCCGGTGCGGCGCGGTCGCCACTGGCCTTTCAAGGCGCAGGTGGCCCCAACGCAGTGACGCCACGCAACTACAGCCCTGAGAACGTGGGCAATGACTCGTCCGCACGCCCCTGGGAGCGCAACAGCACGGCGTTCGAAGCCAGCAAGTACGCGTCGGGCTCCTCCGGTTCTGGATCCATCATTGGCTCCTCGCTGCTGGGCAACCAGTCCTGGGGCATTCCTGCAGGCTTTGACGCAGAAGGCTTCCTGAGCGCCAGCAAGAAAAATTTCGTGACGCTGCAGGACGCATGGGACCGTTCCGACATTCAGAGCCTGCGCGCCATGATGACCGACGAGATGCTTGAGCAGATCAAGACCCAGCTTGCTGATCGCGAGTCGCACACCGGCGGTGTCGTGAACAAGACCGATGTCGTGATGCTCGATGCCCAACTGCTTGGCATCGAAGAGCTCAGCGACGTCTACATGGCCAGCGTCGAGTTCTCCGGCATGATCCGCGAAGATGCATCGGCGGGCGCCAGCCCGTTCCGCGAAGTCTGGAACATGACCAAGCCACGCACCGGCAGTGGTGGTTGGCTGGTGGCGGGCGTGCAAGCACTGCAATAAAACACCCCCGTCCGGGCTCACTTCGTGTAGCCCGTTCCCCCCCTCAAGGGGGCGGTGCCTGCGGCCCGGCGGAGCCGGTTCCGCGGCACCTGCTGGTGAAATACCCCACGCTGCTCAGCTCACTGAGCTCTTTAACCCGGCGTGAGTCGTGAACCGGCTTTGCCGGGCGATCAACAGGCGATCGTCTTTCCAGTGCAAGGCACAGGCATCTGCCACAGGCGCCAAGCCAAGTGCGCGACCGCGGGGGCCATGTCAAAATCGGCGGTCGTATGAACACCACATCCCCCCTTTCATTTCTGGAATCCCTCGCCTCCCGCTTTCAGCCGCCTGCATGGGCTGTGGATGAGGGGCAGCACCGGCTGGTGCTGTTCCTGAACCATGTGTTGATGCAGGAGAAACAGGCCCAGGACCGGCTGGTGCGCCAGAAGGGCCGGGTGGTTCATCTGCAGTGGGGCGTTTTCTCTCTTGATTTGCTGATCACACCTGCCGGGCTGGTGGACCGTGCTTCCCCATCAGTGACCCCCGATTTGCGTCTGGTGGTGGAGGGCGACTCGCCGCTCAGCGCGGTTCAATCGCTGCTGTCTGGCCAGCGCCCGCCAGTGACCATCGAAGGCGACGTGCAACTCGCTGCCGACATCGGCTGGCTGGCGGAAAACCTGCGCTGGGATGTGGAAGAAGACCTCTCCCGCGTGATCGGTGATGTGCCTGCCCATGCGCTCGGCGATTTTGGCCGGCGTGCGGTGTCGGGCCTGCGAGACTTTTTGCGCAAGACGCCGTTTGCACAAGGTGCAGGTGGCACGGGTGTCTCGGTGCCCCCTGTTGACCCGGCAGCGCCAGCCTCGACCAGGGCGTCTGCATGAACCGGTTTTTCAGGGGGGTGTTCATCGTCTGGACCGTGCTGCGGTTCGGACTGGATGAACTGGTTCTTTCCAGCTTCGCGCACCCCTGGCTTCGGCGCCTGACCCGTATCGTTTCGCTTGGGCGCAATCTGCGCGCACCGCGCGGCGAGCGCTTGCGTCTGGCGCTGGAGGCGCTGGGGCCGATTTTCGTGAAGTTCGGTCAGGTGATGTCCACCCGCCGCGACCTGCTGCCCGCCGATATTGCGGACGAGCTGGCCCGCCTTCAGGACCGTGTGCCGCCGTTCGAGTCGTCGCTGGCCGTGGCCATCATCGAGAAAGCCTTCGGGCGCCCGCTGGACCGCATTTTTGCGTCATTCGAGCAGACGCCGGTGGCCAGTGCATCGATTGCCCAAGTGCACTTCGCCACCCTGCCCGGTGGGCGGGAGGTGGCCGTCAAGGTGCTGCGCCCCAACATGCTGCCGGCGATCGAGAAAGACCTGGCTCTCATGCACATGATGGCTGGCTGGGTCGAGCGCGCATCGGCAGATGGCAAGCGCCTGAAGCCCCGCGAGGTGGTCGCTGAGTTCGACAAGTACCTGCACGATGAGCTTGATCTGCTGCGCGAGGCGGCCAATGCCGCGCAGCTGCGGCGCAACATGCAGGACCTCAATCTGGTGATGATTCCCGAGATGGTCTGGGACTTCTGCATGCCCGACGTCATGGTGATGGAGCGCATGAAGGGCGTGCCCATCAGCCACACGCAGCGCCTGCGCGATGCGGGCGTGGACATGAAGAAGCTGGCGCGCGATGGCGTGACGATCTTTTTCACCCAGGTATTTCGCGACGGGTTTTTCCACGCCGACATGCACCCGGGCAATATCCAGGTCAGTCTCGCGCCTGCCACCTTTGGGCGCTACATCTCGCTGGACTTCGGCATTGTGGGCACGCTCACCGAGGTGGACAAGGAGTACCTGGCGCAGAACTTCAGCGCCTTTTTCCGGCGCGACTACAAGCGTGTGGCCGAGCTGCACCTGGAGTCGGGCTGGGTGCCGGCCACCACACGGGTCGACGAGCTGGAAGCCGCCATTCGCGCCTGCTGTGAGCCTTACTTTGACCGGCCACTGAAGGAAATCTCTTTGGGTCTGGTGCTGATGCGGCTGTTCCAGACCTCGCGGCGCTTCCACGTGGAGATCCAGCCGCAACTGGTGCTGCTGCAGAAAACCCTGCTCAACATCGAAGGGCTTGGCCGTGACCTGGACCCGGACCTCGACCTGTGGAGCACGGCCAAGCCGTTTCTGGAGCGCTGGATGCTGGAGCAGGTCGGGCCCGAGAAGCTGCTGGCCCAGCTCAAGGCCGAGGCACCGACCTACGCCAAGCTGCTGCCGGGATTGCCGCGGTTGATCACCCAGTACCTCAAGGCCCCGCCCGGGGTGTCGCGGCAGGAACTCGACGCCCTGCTGGCCGAACAGCGGCGCACCAACCGGCTGCTGCAGGCGCTGATCTATGGCGGGCTGGGTTTTGCGCTGGGCCTGATGGTGATGCAGTTCATCCTGCGGATTCGTCTGTTCTGAGTCTGGGCTGGAGGGCAGCTGCAAGGCAACTGAAGAGGTGCACAGCGCCTATAATTGAGGGTTTTGCATCTGGCAGGCTTTTTCTGCCAGTTTCCGCCGGAGACCTGTCCGGAAACTCGCCAAAACTCGCCAAAAACCCTTCAGCACTATGCCAATCTACGCTTACAAATGCGGGTCCTGTGGGCATGCCAAGGACGTTTTGCAGAAAATCTCGGATGCGCCCCTGACCGACTGTCCGCAATGCGGGGCGTCCACATTCAGCAAGCAAGTCACTGCTGCCGGCTTTCAGCTCAAAGGCTCCGGCTGGTACGTGACGGATTTTCGCGGCGGCAACACGGCGGCTGTGCCACCGGCCAATCCGGTGGAAAGTCCGGCTGGCGGCGACAGCAAAGCCGATTCCAGTGCACCCGCGGCCACGCCTGCGGCAGCCACTTCCGCTGCGGCAGCGCCCGCACCAGCCGCCCCGGCTGCCACCTCCACGGCATCCACAACCAGCAGCACGTCGACTGCCAAACCATCGTGATGAGCGCTGTCCGAAGGTGGTTGCTCGCGGGTCTGCTGGTGCTGGTGCCACTGGCCATCACCCTGTGGGTGCTTGACTGGATTGTCGGAACCCTCGACCAGACCCTGCTGATCCTGCCCAGCCACTGGCACCCGGACAAGCTGATCGGCTTTCACCTGCCCGGCTTTGGGGTGCTGCTGACGCTGCTCATCGTGCTGGTCATGGGCGCGATCACGAGCAATTTCTTCGGCAAGAAGCTGGTCAGCTGGGGCAACTCATTCCTGAGCCGCATTCCCATCGTGCGCTCCATTTATTCGAGCGTGAAGCAGGTCTCCGACACGCTGTTCTCCGAGAACGGCAATGCCTTCCGCAAGGCATTGCTGGTGCAGTGGCCACGTGAAGGCGTCTGGACCATCGGGTTCCAGACCGGGCAGCCCGGCGGCGATGTGGCCAACCACCTGCAGGGCGACTATCTCAGCGTGTATGTGCCTACCACGCCCAATCCCACTGGTGGCTACTTCGTCATGCTCAGGCGCAGCGACTGCATCGAGCTGCACATGAGCGTGGACGAGGCGCTCACCTATGTCATTTCCATGGGGGTGGTTGTGCCCAAGCAGACCGTCCGTCCGCCGCTTCCTCCTGTCTGATTCCGTCTGAACCACGGCATAGCGCCGCGATATTTGCAACACCGCGCCCCAGGCGCTGAAAGTCCGAGATTTTTATGGCCATCGCTGATACCCAAGTTGCTCCCATGCGTTCCAGTTACTGTGGTCTGGTGACCGAAAGCCAGCTGGGCCAGACCGTGAGCCTGTGCGGCTGGGTGAACCGTCGCCGTGACCACGGTGGCGTGATCTTCATCGACCTGCGCGACCGCGAAGGCTATGTGCAGGTCGTCTGCGACCCGGACCGCGCCGAGATGTTCAAGACCGCCGAAGGCGTGCGCAATGAATTTTGCGTGCAGGTCAAAGGTGTGGTGCGTGCCCGGCCCGAAGGCACCACCAACGACAACCTGAAAAGCGGCAAGATCGAGGTGCTGTGCCACGAGCTGATCGTGCTCAACCCCAGCGTCACGCCGCCGTTCCAGCTGGACGACGACAACCTGTCCGAGACGACCCGCCTCACACACCGCGTGCTGGACCTGCGCCGCCCGTACATGCAGAACAACCTGATGCTGCGTTACCGCGTGGCGATGGAAACCCGCAAGTTCCTCGACGCCAACGGCTTCATCGACATCGAGACCCCGATGCTGACCAAGAGCACGCCCGAAGGTGCGCGCGACTACCTGGTGCCCAGCCGTGTCAATGAAGGCATGTTCTTCGCGCTGCCGCAGAGCCCGCAGTTGTTCAAGCAGCTGCTGATGGTCTCGGGCTTTGACCGCTACTACCAGATCACCAAGTGCTTCCGCGACGAAGACCTGCGCGCTGACCGCCAGCCGGAGTTCACCCAGATCGATATCGAAACCTCGTTCATGGGAGAGCAGGAAATCCGCGATCTGTTCCAGGGAATGATCAGCAACATTTTCAAGACCGTGTTGAACACCGATCTGGGCGAGTTCCCGGTCATGGCCTACTCCGAAGCCATGCACCGCTACGGCTCCGACAAGCCGGACCTGCGCGTGAACCTCGAATTCACCGAGCTCACCGATGTGATGGCAGGCGTGGACTTCAAGGTGTTCAGCACGCCTGCGACGACGCCGGGTGGCCGGGTCGTGGCCCTGCGCGTACCCGGTGGCTCCGAGATGAGCCGCGGCGAGATCGATGGTTACACCGAGTTCGTCAAGATCTACGGCGCCAAGGGTCTGGCGTGGATCAAGGTCAATGACGTCAGCCTGGGGCGTGATGGCCTGCAGAGCCCCATTGTGAAGAACCTGCACGATGCGGCGATTGCGCAAATCCTGGAGCGCACCGGCGCGAAGAATGGTGACATTCTGTTCTTCGGTGCCGACAAGGCCAAGATCGTGAACGACAGCATCGGCGCGCTGCGCCTGAAGATCGGTCACAGCGAGTTCGGCAAGAAGACCGGTCTGGTCACCAAAGGCTGGAAGCCGCTGTGGGTGGTGGACTTCCCGATGTTCGAGTTCGACGATGAGGCCCAGCGCTGGAGCGCGGTGCACCATCCGTTCACGGCGCCCAAGGACGGCCATGAAGACTGGATGGACACCGACCCGGGTCGTTGCATCGCCAAGGCCTATGACATGGTGCTCAACGGCTGGGAGCTGGGCGGTGGCTCGGTGCGTATCCATCGCGCCGATGTGCAGAGCAAGGTGTTCAGTGCGCTGAAGATCGGCCCCGAAGAAGCGCAGCTGAAGTTCGGCTTCCTGCTCGACGCGCTGCAGTACGGCGCGCCGCCGCACGGGGGTCTGGCCTTCGGTCTGGACCGCATCGTCACGATGATGACAGGCGCTGAATCCATCCGCGACGTGATTGCCTTCCCCAAGACCCAGCGCGCGCAAGACCTGCTCACGCACGCGCCGAGTCCGGTGGACGAGAAGCAGCTGCGCGAACTGCACATCCGGCTGCGCAACCCCGTCGCGTGATGCTGGCGCGGGAATGTGGGGGCGATCTGCAATGAAAGCCTTCAAGATTCCCGAGTCTGTGCTGGTGGTGATCCACACCCCGCAGCGCGAGGTGCTGCTGATTGAGCGTGCTGACCAGCCCGGCTTCTGGCAGAGCGTCACCGGGTCCCGCGACAGCCCCAGCGAAGCGCTGCATGACACCGCTTTGCGCGAAGTGTATGAAGAAACCGGCATCCGCGCAGACCCGCATGCCCTGGCGGACTGGGGGCTGTCGAATGTGTACGAGATTTACCCGGTGTGGCGCCACCGCTATGCGCCGGGCGTTACCCACAACACCGAGCATGTTTTCGGGCTCTGCGTCGCGCCAGACACTGAGGTTCGACTGGACCTGCGGGAGCACACCGCCTGGCAGTGGCTACCCTTTCAGCAGGCGGCTGACCGGTGTTTCTCACCTTCCAATGCCGAAGCGATCTTGCTGCTGCCGCGGTTTACTGGCTGAATGCGCTGGTGCTTGCGGTGCAAAGGTGTCTTTACAGCGCCGGAATCGGGCTTTTCCCCGTGGGCGGCAGGGCGTATCCGGGTTCCAATGCATGCCTCATGAGTTTTTCACCCGACGCACCAGCAGGCGATGCGATGGTCATCATGCCGCTGCACGTCATGTCGGCCTTTCTTGATGTCCGCGCTTCACAAGTCTGATTCCCTTCGCCTGCTGCAAGGCGGGGAGGCGCTGTTCCCCGCGTTGGTGGCGGCATTTGATGGCGCCCAGCGCTGGATCCAGCTGGAGACCTACATCTTTGATTTTCATGGTGCAGGTGCCGAGGTGGCTGAGGCCTTGATGCGCGCGGCGCAGCGCGGTGTGAGTGTGCAGGTGCTGGTCGATGGGGTGGGCACCGAAACACTGCCTGATGAGTGGCTCGACAAGTTGCGCGGCGCGGGTGTGGAGTTGCAGACCTACTCGCCGCTGGGCTCGGGCCTGATTGGTCTGCTGGTTCCGGAGCGCTGGCGCCGGCTGCACCGCAAGTTGTGCGTGGTGGATCTCACGACCCTGTTCTGCGGCGGCATCAACATCCTCGATGATTTTTACGACCCCAACCACGGTGAGCTGAGCGCGCCACGGTTTGATTTTGCGGTGGCTGTGACTGGCCCGCTGGCCACCCAGGCGGCTGACGCGATGGCGCTGCTCTGGTGGCGCGTGCAGGCCGGCTACAGCGCGCGGCAGCGGCATCTGAGCGCGGCGTGGGAGAGCTTCAAGGCCGGTGGTTATGGCGGGCGTACCGCGGCAGAACTGAGACCGCTGTCCGTGCGCCGGGGTACCGGTGCAACCGGCACAACCGGGGTAGGGCCCGGTCCCAAGGCGGCGCTGTTGTTGCGCGACAACCTGCTCAATCGCCGTGCCATCGAGCGGGCGTACCGCAAGGCCATCGGTCGTGCGCGCGATGAGATCATCATTGCCAACGCCTACTTCCTGCCGGGCGGCAAACTCCGGCGTGCGTTGATGGCGGCATCGCGCCGCGGCGTGAAGGTCACCTTGCTGCTGCAGGGCAAGTACGAGTACTTCATGCAGTACCACGCGGTGCGTCCTGTCTATGGCGCGCTGCTGTCGGCGGGCATTGCCATCCACGAATACGAGGCCAGCTTCCTGCATGCCAAGGTGGCCGTGATTGATGGGCATTGGGCGACGGTCGGGTCTTCCAACCTCGACCCGCTCAGCCTGCTGCTGGCCCGCGAGGCCAATGTGGTGGTCGAGGACAAGGTGTTCGCGGCCGACCTGCGCGCCCGACTGGTTCATGCCATGGACACACAGGGGCGGTTCATCGACCCGGCCATCTACAGCGACCGGCCTTTCGGCCAGCGTGTGCGCGGCTGGATGGCCTATGCCCTGATGCGGCTGGCCCTGATGCTCACAGGGCAGCGGTACTGAGCCGTGTGCGGGCTGGGCAGGCACTTTTTCACGATTTTTGAAGCTCCTGAATTGATAGCTGCGAGCGAACATCCTGCAAGGGTTTGATTCCAAAACCCCTGTCATGATGGTTGGAGGTTTGGACTGTTAATATCTGACATGCTTATGAAATCAACCACACCCCTGCCAAATGCAGATGCAGATGTGACCGACGAAGGCACGCCGGTATCGGTCAAGATCCGCGAACGTCTGAAGCAGTCGCGCAAGCGTTTCAATGCCAACGACAACATCTCCAGGTTCATCGAACCAGGCGAGCTTGAAAAGCTGCTTGATGAAGTCGAGGTCAAGATGCAGGGCGTGCTCGACAGTCTGGTGATCGACACCGAGACCGACCACAACACCCAGAACACCGCCCGACGGGTCGCCAAGATGTACCTGAACGAGGTGTTCAAGGGGCGTTACCTGCCAGCGCCCACCATCACCGAATTCCCCAACGCCGAGCATCTCAATGAGCTGATGATTGTCGGCCCCATCACTGTGCGCAGTGCCTGCTCGCACCACTTCTGCCCGGTGATCGGCAAGATCTGGATTGGCGTGCTGCCGAACGAGCACACCAATGTGATCGGCCTGTCCAAGTACGCGCGTCTGGCCGAGTGGGTGATGGGTCGCCCGCAGATCCAGGAAGAGGCCGTGGTGCAACTGGCCGACCTGATCATGGAAAAAACCCAGCCCGATGGCCTGGCCATCGTGATGGAAGCCAGCCACTACTGCATGTCGTGGCGCGGCGTGAAGGACATGGACAGCAAGATGATCAACTCCGTCATGCGCGGCGTGTTCCTGAAAGACTCGACCCTGCGCCGCGAATTCCTCGCACTGATTCCCCAAAAAGGTTAACCATGTTGGTCCGTTTACTCTACGCAAGCCGCGCGGTCGATACCACTCCGGAGGCCATTGAAGGCATCCTGTCGCAGTCCCGCCAGCACAACCCTTCGTCCGGCATCACGGGCATCCTGTGTTACGGCGGCGGCATTTTCCTGCAGGCGATTGAAGGCGGCCGCATGGCCGTCAGCACGCTGTTCGGACACATCCAGAAAGACGCCCGCCACAAGGATGTGGTGCTGCTGCACTTCGAGGAAATTTCGGAGCGTCGCTTCAGTGGGTGGACCATGGGCCAGGTCAACCTGTCCAAGCTCAACCACTCCATCCTGCTCAAGTACTCGGAGAAGGCAGAGCTGGACCCGTACGCGGTTTCCGGCAAGGTGTCTTTCGCGCTGCTCGAAGACCTGATGGCCACCGCGTCCATCTGCGGTCGGGTCTGAGCGAGGGCGGTTGCGCGCACTGCCGTCTGGCAGACTGCGCCTGCAGCGATTAACTGTTCCCGGAAGTGACTGCTGTGATGTCCTCCTCATCAGCAGTCACACTGGTCGGCTGCGATTTTTCCAGTCGCCCCGACCGGCGTAAACCCATCGTGATGGCCATCGGCTCGGTGGATCGCGGGCGGGTGCTGCTCGAAAAACTGGAGCGGCTCGAATCGCTGGAGGCTTTTGCACACTGGCTGCAACAGCCCCGTTCCTGGATCGGTGCTTTTGATTTTCCCTTCGGCTTGCCGCGTGAACTGGTGCTGCAGCTGGGATGGCCAACTCAGTGGGCCGAGTTGATACGTCATTACGCCAGCCTCAGCCGTGCAGAGATCAGGGATACCTTTGCCGCATTTTGCGATGCCCGCCCCGCAGGCGGGAAGTTTGCCCACCGCGCGACCGACCGGCCCGCAGGCGCCAGCCCCTCAATGAAATGGGTGAACCCGCCAGTGGCCTACATGCTTCATGCGGGTGTGCCGCGTCTGCTGGATGCCGGTGTGCATTTGCCCGGCCTGCACAGCGGAGACGCGAGCCGTGTGGCACTGGAGGCCTATCCGGGCTTTCTGGCCCGCGAGGTGCTCGGCGCAAGGTCGTACAAAAGCGATGACCGCGCCAGACAGACACCGGAGCGCCTGATTGCCCGCAAAGACCTCATCACCGCACTGGAGCACGGCCAGACCCGCCTGGCGCTTCGCCTGAAGCTCAGCCATGCTCAGCGCGACACCCTGGTCGCCGATGCCAGTGGCGACAGCATGGATGCAGTGCTTTGTCTGATGCAGGCGGCGTGGGCGCAGCAACAGGGCACGCCGCTTTTCGGACTGCCGCCGCAGATGGACCCGCTGGAGGGCTGGATTGTGACCGCAGCCTGGCCAGATGCCGCCCCACAGGAATGACATGACGCAGTGGTCGTGGCGGGTTTCGCCGTCCGTGTTCAGGCTCATCGTGGTGCTGAGCCTCTGGCCGGCGGTGGTGGTGGGCGCACAGCCGCGGCACGACTGGACCGGTGTGGTGACCCATGTGGTGGACGGTGACACCGTCTGGGTGCGGGCGATGGACGGCAGCAAGCCCGTCAACGTGCGCCTCGAGGGGCTGGACGCGCCTGAAATTTGCCAACCCGGCGGAGTGGCTGCCCGCAAAGCCCTGCAGCGACGCGTGCAGGGGCGTCAGGTGCTGGTGCGTGGCGTGCGGCAGGACGACTATCAGCGCCTGCTGGCCCGCATCGAACTGGAGGGAGAGGATGTCGGCGCCGGGCTGGTTCTCGCAGGGCACGCCTGGTCGTACCACCGACGCGGCAACCCCGGCCCCTATGCGGCCGAGCAGCGCAAGGCCAGAGCCGAGCGGGCCGGTCTTTTTGCCATCCGTCATCCGCCGCCGGTGTACCCGGGGCGCTTCCGGCGCGAGCACGGCAGCTGCTACACCCCCCAGAAGCGCTGAGGGGTCAACGCAGAAACAAAAAAGCGGGCTGCCAGAAAACCGGCAACCCGCTTCGCACCAACCCGGCGGCCGGCAGGTCATGCCTGCCGGCCGCCGAGGTCAGACGGCTGGAACGATCAAGGGCGAACGACGATGTCGTTGCGCACCGCGCGGACACCTTTGGTGCTGCGGGTGATGTTCTCAGCCTGCATCTTCTCTGCAGAAGATTTGGCGAAGCCGGACAGCTGCACCGTGCCGTTCAGCGTTTCCACGCTGATGGCCATGGCAGAAACGGTTTTGTCTTCGACGAACTTGGCCTTCACGGCGGCGGTGGTGGTTGCGTCATCGACGTAGGCGCCGGCCGTTTCCTGACCACGCCCGACGGCGCAGCCGGTACCGATGATGGTGATTCCGGCCAGAGCGGCGAATGCAAGTGCGCGAGCGTATTTCATAGGAGTTCCTCTTGATTGAATAGTTTGGATTTGGTGCAAAGTGGACAGGCTGGCAGGTCGGCGGCACCACGCTGACTTGCCAGCAACGGTTTATTTCTCGAGCCAGTCCGCCAGCTCGTCGGCATGTGTTTCTTCGTCGGCCAGGATGTCTTCCAGCATGCGGCGCGTGGTCGGGTCCTTGTCGCCCAGCAGCGAAATCATCTGCCGGTACGCTTCGACGGCCACGCGTTCAGCCACCAGGTTGGCGCGCACCATGGCCTTCAGGTCATTGGCGGCGTCGTAGCTGGCGTGGCTGCGGGCCATCAGGGTTTCAGGGTTGAAGTCGGGCTCACCGCCCAGCTGGACGATGCGCTTGGCCAGCCGGTCGGCATGAGCCGCTTCTTCGTTGGCATGCACCATGAACTCCTCGGCGATGCCAGCTGACGACACGCCGCTGGCCATGAAGTGGTGCCGCTTGTATCGGAGCACGCATACCAGCTCGGTCGCGAGTGCATCGTTCAGAAGTTTCACGATGGCCTCGCGATGTGGCCCCAGGGCGGCCGTGACGGCGCCGTCCTCCAGGCTTTTTCGTGCGGCGGCGAGGCCGCGCTGATCGAGGGTCAGGGTGTCGGTGGTGGTGTCAGAGTGGGTCATGAAGTGGTGTGTCTGTAGAAGAAGGTGTGTGTGAGGGGCGGCGCGATACCAGCGACATCACGACTGAAGACAGCCCGGACGACTTGACAGTCGCCAGCAGCAAGCCGCCGATGGAAACAAGACGCCAGGGTTTGATGATCACCACGGCCGCACCGGCCGCCGCTGCAATGCCCAGCAGCTTGACCGGATGCTGCCTGGCATAGCCTTGAACGACGGGGCGCGCAAGGTCGACCGCTGCGTTGTAGGGGTGGTGCCGCCACCACATGCTGAGCGCATGGCTGACTGTGGAAAAGATACTGTTGCCATCCAGGTCGCCAGTGCCGTCTGAGTCGGCCGCATGCTCTCCGGCAGAACGCTGCTGATCAGCGCTCCTTGCTGACGGTTCGCCATTCATGTGGCGCACCAGCGCGTGGCGGCTTTGCGCCAGACGCAGCACGGGGTTGTCCGGCGTGGCGTTGGGGAGAAGCGAAGGGGGAACAAAGTCTGGCATGGGATTCCTGTCAACCGGTCGAGCCAAGCACACGCAGTGCTTGCATGTCGCTGTCCAGCTGGGACTTCAGTTCAACGAAATCCTGTGACGTCTGTGGCTTGCTGGCCAGTCGCCAGGCCAGCAGCGCGGCTGCGAGCACACAGCCAGGCACCAGCACCAGCACCCAGTGGAACCGGTCTTGCAGGACACCCAGCATCAGCGCGGTTCCCGTCAGTCCCAGAAACACCACCAGCAGCAAGGCCGTCAGAACCCAGGCCATCGCACGCGTCAACCATTTGCCACTCGCGCTGGAGGCTTCCTGCCTCGCCAGCGCCGCATAGGCCGACAGGTGTTCAACCACCAGGTCGGGCCGCTGCGCAAGAGTGGAAAAAATCGGATGCAACATGGTCAAAGGTGATGTTCTGGCGTCAGTTCAGAAATTTCAGTAACCCGACTTGCTGTGCTTGCGCGATGCCACCACCAGCGCAGCGATTGCGGCACCCACTGCAGCGGCAATCAGCACCGAGCGCATGGGTTGCTCGGAAACGTAGCGGGTGGTCACGTCAGCGGCGTGCGTCAATGACTTCTGTGCACGGTCTTTCGCCTCGGAAGCCATGTCCAGGCTTTGGCGAGCAAGCTTCTGTGCTTTCGATGCGAGCATGTCCACCATCGGGTCCACGTTGCCGCGCAATTCACGCACCTTGTTCTCGGCGGCGTCCAGTGCCTCGTTGGCATGGTCGCGTGTCGAGCTCACGGCGCGTCCTGCGGACTGCAGCACGTCGTCGGTGACCTGGCGTACAGCGGGCATGGCATCGTGGGCGGAGGGGGGAACGGTCTGGTGATTCATGGTGAGTCCTTGGGTTGGAAATCCGGGAAGGGAAAAGGCGGAAGGTGAAGGGAGGCGCGGTGTCTGAAGGCGTTCAGGAATCTGGTTCCAAAACGCTGACGGACGTCAATGGCACCCCGCAGGGCGCTGTCAGTTCTTGCGAAGCAGGCTGACCACGAAGCTCACGATGGCCATCAGTGCGAAGATGAAAAAGAGGATCTTGGCGATCTCCACCGCACCTGCTGCAATGCCGCCGAATCCGAAGACGGCAGCGATCAATGCAATGACGAGAAAAACAACTGAATAGTGCAGCATCTGGGCTCCTTGCTCTGGTGAGGTGCGCTTCAAACTGAAACTGAAGCACATGCAGCAAGGTTATCCAGCGGGTGCCTGATGCGTCATCGGCTGTGAGCGTGCACCCCTGTCAGTTTCCAGTGGCAGGGGTTGTAGGTGATGGCTTACGGTGTGCAGCAATGAAGCACGGGGTGAGTGCGTAATGAACGCATGGCGTGCTTTGCATGCCACGCGACATCGCACCGCGTCAGGAGGGCAGTGGCAACACGGCAGAAATTCGCGTGCCGCGACCTTCCTGGCTGGTGACCGTCAGTCTCCCGCCGGCGGCCTCCACGCGGTGGCGCATGCCTGCCAGCCCGTGGCTGCCGGCCCCGACACTGCTGACCTGAAAGCCTTTGCCGTTGTCGCTGACTTCGACCAGGATGTAGCTGTCAAAGTTGTGCAGGCTGATGGTGGCCTCGCTGGCTTCCGCGTACTTGCCGATGTTGGTGAGCGACTCCTGCACCAGACGGTAGACGGTCAGCTGTGCCGAACCGCCCAGATCGGCTGTTTCCAGATCGGTCGTGATGGCCAGGCCCGAACGCTCCTCGAACTCACGTGCAAGGATTTCGAGCGAGGCCACCAGTCCAAGATGGGACAGTGACGACGGCCGCAGGTCTTCGACAATCCGGCGTTTGAGCGCGATGCCGTTGTTCAGTGTGGCGGTGAGGTGTTCCAGCCGCTCATGCGCTTCCGGAAACTGCCCGGCCAGGCGTGACTTGAGCCTGGCAACATCGAGTTTGGCCGCGGTGAGCAGTGCACCGAGTTCGTCATGCAGCTCACGGGCCAGGTGACCACGCTCGTCTTCGCGCACGTTCTGCAGGTGGGTCGCCAGCTCAGCCAAGTTGGCGGTGCGCTCGCGGACCTGTTTTTCAAGGAAATCGCGTTCCCGCTGCAGCGACTCCTGCTCGCGCAGCCCCGAGTCCAGCAGGGCTTTGGTCTGGCGCAGGTACATGTAGAAGGCCAGCAGGCCGGCCAGTGCCATGATGGCCACACCGATGCGCGCGAGCTGCAGGGTTTTCTGAATCTGGGCCTGGCCCTGCTCCATTTTCTGGATGCTGTTGGAGGCCAGTTTGGACGACTGGTCGCGGATGGCGTCCATGTGCTCCTTGCCGACGTCGGTGGTCAGCACGAACTTCCAGGCGTCTTCGTTGCCATCCTTGCGCATGCGCACGCTCAGGTCCATCTCCGCCAGTTTGCGCGACACGTGCCGCGACAGCAGGTCGAACTCGTCGAGCTGCTGCCGGTAAGGTGTAAAAAGTTGTCTCAGCGTGTCCAGGTTCTGGTTGATCTCCGCGGTGGCCATGTTGTAGGGCTCAAGATAGCGCGGGTCGCCAGTCAGCAGGAAACCGCGCTGTCCGGTCTCTGCGTTGAGCACCTGCTGGAGCAGCTTGTTGATGGCACCCCGGGTCAATTGCGCCTCTTCGATGCGCGCCGCAGCCTCGGTGGACTCCTGGTAACTCGCCTCGTTGATGAAGATCAGGATGGCTGCAGCCAGCACCGCCAGCGGAAGGCTGATGGCCATTTTGGGAATCGATAATTTTTTCACTGCCTGCTCCGTTCCATACTTCGTCCGTTAATTCGTCAATAATGGGGATCACATTTCAGTGACAGAGCGCCCGTGTCGGGCGCTCATTGCAGTGCGATGCCAGTGTGCGCTGGCGCACAGAAAGACAGCGACATGATCAAGATCGGAATTGTGGACGACCACGCCATTGTGCGTTCGGGCCTGCGGCAGTTTTTCTCGGAGCAGGTGGACCTGCGTGTGGTCGGCGAGGCCGGCAGCGGACGCGAAGCCATCGACCTGGTGCGCAACGTGGAGCTCGACATCCTCGTGATGGACCTCTCGATGCCTGGCCAGAGTGGCATCGATGCACTGGCCATGATCCGCGCCAAGGCGCCGGATGTGGGCATTCTCATTCTCAGCGGCTACCCCGAAGAGCACTACGCCGTGAACCTGATCCGTCAGGGCGCCAGTGGCTACTTGAACAAGGAGTGCGAGCCCTCGCAGATCGTTGACGCGATCCGGGTGATTTCGCTCGGCAAGCGCTACATCACACCAGCCGTGGCTGAGCTGCTGGCGCAGCAGCTGAACCGGCCCAACGATGTGGCAGCGCATGAGCAGCTCTCCGAACGTGAGTTCCAGGTTTTCCTCAAGCTGGCCAAGGGTGAGACAGCGGGTGACATTGCGAAGGCGCTGTCGCTGAGCGTGAAGACGGTGAGCACCTACCGCACGCGCGTGATGGAGAAAATGAGCTTGTCGTCCAACAGCGACCTGACCTACTACGCGCTGAAGAACAAGCTGATCGACTGAATTCAAGCGCCCTTGACGCTCTGCTCGCTCTGCTGGAGACAGTAGTCGACCAGTGCGTCAATCTCGTTGGATTTGTCGAACACAGCATCGACGCCCAGCTGGGCACACCGCCGGCGAATGTCTGCCGTTGCATAGTTGCTCAGCACCACCACCTTTTGACGCGGCGGCCGGTCCCGGCATGCGGCGAGAACACCGAGCCCGCTGCCCTGTTTCAGGAACAGGTCAACAATCGCCAGATCCCAGGCGTTGCCGTTCTCCGAAAGCCATGCCTTGCCTTCGTTTTCAGTCTCCGCCGTGCCGACGGCACTGACGCACGCCAGCTCCTCGAGCGTACCGATCAGGTTCTCCCGGATGGTGGGGTTGTCTTCAACGATGTAAGTCTTCAGTCTCACTGATCAAGTCCAGATGGTGTGACATTCTTCCGGAAGATGTCGGAGAGCCGGCAAGGGGAGGGGCGGTAAACGCTCTGTTTCCTAATGTATCTTCGATCCATGACTGATTCTGCCAGCGACTGCGGCCATCGCCTGTAGGCCTTGTCCTACCGGGGCTCCCGTTGCCACGGGACTTGCCGATTACTTTGTAGGCACCCGCTCACACCGCTTGCTCGCTGTTCCCGACGGACCAGCGCCTCCGGCGCCTTCATAGTGGGAGTCTCGTCAAGAGGCGTCTTCGCGCCTTGCCGGTGGGCTGCCCTGTTGGGTGGCCATGCGCACCGGGCCATGGGGCTGCCAGTGGGGTCGCCAGGTCGGCGCGATGCGGGTTACTCGGGGTCTGCAGGTATGAACAAGCTTTCGTTTTCATCTCACAAGCTGCGCTGGGCGTTGGGGAGTGTGGCCGCGCTGCTGGTGGTCATGCTGCTGGTGATTGTCTTTTTTCCGTGGAACCTGGTGCGTGAGCCGCTGAACCGCTATGTGTCCGCGCAGCTCGGACGCCGGTTCGAGATCACCGAGCGACTTGACGTACAGGTCGGCAGGACCGTGACGGTGCGCATGCAGGGTCTGGAGGTCGCCAATCCGGAATGGGCCACCGATCCGTACCTGGTCAAGGCCAGTGCGGCCGAATTTGACGTCGAGTTCCTGCCGCTGCTGGTGGGCAGGCTGGTCATGCCGCGGGTGGTGCTGACCAAACCCCGGATCGGCCTTCAGAAAGAGGCCGACGGCCGCATGACCTGGGTGCTGGCGCGGGACACCTCGCGAACCGACATGGCGCCGCAGATTGGCTCGCTGCAGGTCGACGACGGCTCGCTCGTCTACCGGGCCGAAGCCGAGGGTGCGAATATCGTCGTGCAGTTCTCGCTGGCCGATGGCTCGACCGGCTTTGCGCCCGCTGATGCATCTGCAGCACAGTTGCCGTTGAGCTACAAGGCGTCGGGCACCTGGAAGAAAGAGGTGTTTTCAGCCTATGGCCGTACCGGTGGCGTGCTGCAATTCGGCGCCGATGAACCCCAGCCCTTCCCGGCCGAGATCAATGCCATGGTCGGTAAAACCCGGCTCAAGGCGGCGGGCACCGTGGCCAGTCTCAAGCCGCTGACAGGCATGGACGCCACCTTCGACCTGCAGGGGCGCAATCTCGACGAACTCTACAAGCTGGTGGGCGTCGTCCTGCCGTCAACGCCCCCCTACCGCCTGCGCGGCAAGCTGACCCAGCAGGGCCGGGTCTGGGCCGCCAGCGAGATCCGGGGCACGCTTGGTGACTCTGACCTCAATGGCGAGCTGGCTTTCGATCCGACACCCAGCCTGCCCCTGCTGACGGGCAAGCTGAACTCCAGAGTGTTGGACTTCGCCGATCTGGGACCAGTGATTGGCGTGGGAACGCAAACCGCTGCCGCGCGTGACCCATCCCCGACGCGCAAGGTGCTGCCCACCGCGACGCTGGACGTGACACGGCTCAAGGCCATGAATGCTGACGTCACCTACAGCGCTGCTGCGATTCGCCACGTGAAGGCGTTGCCGCTGGACAAAGGCAGCGCGCGCATCCTGCTGAAAGAAGGCGTGCTGACACTGGACCCGCTGGCCCTCGGCGTGGCGGGCGGCACCATCAATGGCCGGGTGAAGATTGACGCGAACGTGGTGCCTGCGGTCTTCAGCACGCGGCTCGACGTGCGTGCACTGCAACTCGGACAAATACTGCCTGCCGTTGAAACCTCCCGCAGCAGCCTCGGAAAAATCAGCGGTCAGGTGGCGCTGGACGGGAGGGGAAATTCCGTCGCGCAGATGCTGAGTTCTGCCTCCGGCGATGTCTCGGTGCTCACCGGGCGCGGCCAGATCAGCAACATCCTGCTGGAGTACATGGGGCTGGACGGCGGCGAGATCATCAAGTTCCTGGTCAGCGGTGACCGCAACGTGAACCTTCGTTGCGCCGCTGTGGCCTTTGGCGTGAAGAAAGGGCTGATGACCAGCCGGGCCATCGTGCTCGACACCACCGATACCGAGATCCACGGGGAAGGTCAGATCAGTCTGGCCGATGAAACCCTGGATCTGGTGCTCAAGCCGCAGCCCAAGGACCAGAGCATTCTCAGTCTGCGCTCTCCGCTGCTGATCCGCGGCACGTTTGCAGCGCCAACCGCTGGCCCTGACAAGGCGGCCCTTGCCGGGCGTGTGGGCCTGGCCGTGGCGCTGGGCTTCATCAACCCTTTGCTGGCACTGGCAGCGACGGTTGAAACCGGACCCGGGCAGGATGCGGATTGCCAGCAAGTCCTGGCGCAGGCGGCCAAAAAAGGTGGCGTGGTGCCGTCACCCTCTGCTGCAAAACCTTGAGTTTCTTAGGGGTGCCCGGAGCACCGATGCACTGAACGTGGCAGCGGGTTCCGGGAAACTGAGATGTGCTGTCAGCCGTGCCCAGGGCCCGGCCCGCACACCGGGCAATGCGCATCTTTGGCGACAGACATTTCATTCCATTCCATGCTGCGCCCATCCAGCATCAACAGCCGACCCGTCAGAGGGCGGCCCACGCCGCACAACAGCTTCAGGGCCTCGGCAGCCTGCACCGTGCCGATGATGCCGACCAGAGGCGCAAACACGCCCATGGTGGCGCACTGGGTTTCCTCCAGATGGCCCGACTCCGGGAAGATGCAGGCGTAGCACGGTGACTGCGCGTCACGCATGTCATAGACCGTGATCTGACCATCAAACCGGATGGCCGCACCCGACACCAGCGGTTTGCGGTGCGTGACGCAGGCCCGGTTGATGGCATGCCGCGTGGCGAAGTTGTCGGTGCAGTCGAGCACCAGATCGGCGTCAGCGACCAGCGTGTCCAGCAGCGCTGCGTCGGCACGCTGGGTGACTGGCACAACTTTCACATCCGGATTGATGGCCGCAATCGAATGCATGGCCGATACCGCCTTGAATTCGCCGATGCGCGCCAGGTTGTGCGCGATCTGCCTTTGCAGGTTGGTGGCGTCCACGCGGTCCGGGTCCACGATGGTGATCTGGCCGACCCCGGCGCTGCCAAGGTACAGGGCGACCGGTGAGCCAAGCCCGCCCGCGCCAATCACCAGCACGCGTGCAGCAAGAAGCCGCTCCTGGCCTTCAATGCCAAGTTCATCAAGCAGGATGTGCCGGGAGTAGCGAAGCAGCTGTTCGTCGTTCATGCAGGGCCGGCGGCGGAAATGGGTAACTCAGGGTCTGCGCAAGGTGCTCAGACCCGGCCGTTCAGTGCGCAACCTGACTTCGGTCGCGCACCTGCCAGGCTCAGTTTTCTTTCTTCTCGGTTTTGTCTTCCACCACGGCGGTCTTGCTGACCAGCACTGGGCGGCCCTTGAGCTTGTTGAGGGCCTGTGTCAGCTGGAAGTCCTTGTCGCTGCCCAGCTCCGGCGGACGGCGCTGTTCAGGGGTTTTCTTGGCGTCTTCTTCCAGTCGCTTCAAGGCCTCTTCTCGCGCTTTCTCGCGTGCCGGGTCCTTGGCTTCGGCGCCCTGACCACTGTTGAGGTGCTTGTCCAGGTCGGCCTCACGGGTGCGCAGGGCGGCAAACGGACTGCCTTCAGCGGTCTCGTCGACCAGCACGTCCGGCACAATGCCGCGCGCCTGGATGGATTTGCCGCTTGGCGTGTAGTAGCGCGCCGTGGTCAGTTTGATGCCGGTGTCGGGGCCCAGCGGACGCACCGTCTGCACCGAGCCCTTGCCGAAGGTCTGCGTGCCCATGATGATGCCGCGCTTGTGGTCCTGCAGGGCGCCGGCGACGATCTCGCTGGCCGATGCAGAACCTTCATTGACCAGCACCACCAGTGGCACGGTTTTCATGGCGGCCGGCAGGCGCTTCAGCGGATCAGAGCCGTTGCGACGCTGGTAATACTCGGGTGATGCCTTGTAGGTGAACTTGCTTTCCGCCAGCTGGCCGTTGGTGGACACCACCGTCACGTTTTCCGGCAGGAAAGCTGCCGAGACGGCCACTGCCGCATCGAGCAGGCCGCCCGGGTCGTTGCGGAGGTCGAGCACCAGACCCTTGAGGTTGGGCTCCTGCTTGTAGATCTGTTCCATCTTGGTGACGAAATCTTCTACCGTGCGCTCCTGGAACTGGCTCAGGCGGATCCATGCATAGCCGGGTTCCACCACCTTGCTGCGGACCGACTGGGTGCGGATTTCCTCGCGGATGATGGTGACCGGGAAGGTGCGGTTCTCGTCCTTGCGGAAAATCGTCAGCGACACCTTGGTCTTGGGCTCGCCGCGCATGCGCTTGACGGCTTCGTTGAGCGTCAGGCCTTTGACGGCGGTGTCGTCGATTCGGGTGATCAGGTCGTTCGGCTTGAGGCCGGCCTTGTCGGCAGGCGAGCCTTCAATCGGGGACACCACTTTGACCAGGCCGTCTTCCTGGCTGATTTCAATACCGACGCCGACAAAGCGGCCGGTCGTGCCCTCGCGGAATTCCTTGTAGGACTTCTTGTCAAAGTAGACCGAGTGCGGGTCCAGGCTGGCGACCATACCCGAGATGGCATCGGTGATGAGTTTTTTCTCGTCCACTGGCTCCACATAGTCAGACTTGACCATGCCGAACACGGCGGCCAGCTGCTGCAGTTCTTCCAGCGGAAGCGGCGTCAGGCCACCGCGCGCGACGGCCTGCAGTTGCACGGTGGTGAGCGCACCGGCAATCGCACCAATTGAAATCCAGCCTGCAATCTTGAGCTTCTGACCCATACGAACACCTTTTTAAGCCCGACGGAAAGACCTTGCTCCGCCATGTCTGGAGCAATATACACCTTGGAGAAAGGCCATGCGAGACAGTTCCTTGCAGCAGGGCCCGGGGCAAGGAAAAAGTCCGCCTTTGACCCTGTTTTGACCCGTTTTTTGCCCGGTTTAGATGCCCTGACGGCAGTTTCCGCTGCAGCTTTACCGTGCGTTCACGCGGCGGCGCGGGAAACTGGCAGAAAACCGGTCGCCCAGAACCGGTCGCTCAGGCTTTGCCCTGGGCACCCACTGCGGCGGCCGCAGCTGCGGCTGCCTCGCTGTCACCCAGGTAGTAATGACGCAGCGGCTGCAGATTGGCGTCGAGTTCGTACACCAGCGGAATGCCGTTCGGGATATTCAGGCCGACGATGTCGCTGTCGGAGACCTTGTCGAGGTATTTCACCAGCGCGCGAATCGAGTTGCCGTGCGCGGCCACCACGATGCGTTTGCCGGCCTTGATGGCGGGCGCCATCGACTCGTTCCAGAACGGCAGCACCCGGTCCACTGTGTCTTTGAGGCACTCGGTCAGCGGAACCTGCCCGGGTTGCAGTTTGGCGTAGCGGGGGTCGCCGCGCTCGCAGCGGGGGTCGCTGGCGTCCAGCGCGGGCGGCGGGGTGTCGTAGCTGCGGCGCCACACCAGCACCTGGTCGTCGCCGTATTTCTTGGCGGTTTCGGCCTTGTTCAGGCCCTGCAGCGCGCCGTAGTGGCGCTCGTTGAGTCGCCAGCTGTTGACCACGGGCAGCCAGGTCCGGTCCATTTCGTCCAGCGTGTGCCACAGGGTGCGGGTGGCGCGCTTGAGCACGCTGGTGTAGGCCACGTCAAAGTCATAGCCTTCGGCCTTGAGCAGCCGGCCGGCGTTCTTGGCCTGCTCCACGCCGGTGTCGGTGAGGTCCACGTCGGTCCAGCCGGTGAAGCGGTTTTCAAGATTCCAGGTGGATTCGCCGTGGCGGATGAGCACGAGTTTGTACATGTTGATGAGGTGAATGGCAGTGGAAACGGGAGAGGTGAGCATGGATTCCGGGGCCTTCGGGACGCCGGACCGTGCCTCCATTCTAAAATCACGGGTTGGCTGAAAAAACGCAAAGGGTAAAACGTGAAATTTCTGATGGACAACTGGATGCTGATTTCGATCGCTGTTGCTTCGGGCGGCATGCTGATCTGGCCGCTGATTGCCGGTGGCATGAACGCTGGCGCACTGACTGCCAGCGGGGCGGTCCAGCTGATCAACCGCGAGAAAGCAGTGGTGGTGGATGTGGGCGACGAGGCCGAATTCGCCGCTGGGCATGTGACGGGGGCCAAACATGTGCCGCTGAACGAACTGGAAGAAAAGCTCGTCGCCACCGTCAAGAACAAGACCGTGCCGCTGATCCTGGTTTGCGCCAACGGGGCCCGGTCCGGACGGGCTGTGGCGACCGCCAAAAAACTCGGTTACGAGCAGGCTCAATCGCTGGGCGGCGGACTCAAAGCATGGAAAGAGGCTAACCTGCCTCTTGAAAAAGCCTGAGCCAGTTCGAAAGACATTCATGCAAACCGTCAAAATCTACACCACGGGCACCTGCCCCTACTGCATCCACGCCAAGCAGTTGCTCAAGCAGCGCGGCGTCACGGACCTCAATGAAATCCGCGTCGACATGGTGCCCGATGAGCGCCAGAAAATGATGGAAATCACCGGCCGGCGCACGGTGCCGCAGATTTTCATCGGCGACACCCATGTGGGTGGCTGCGACGACCTCGTCGCACTCGACGGCCGGGGCGGCTTGATGCCGCTTCTCAACGGGGCCTGACCACCCATAGCCTGTGCGGGCGCCGTTGCCAGGCTGGCACTTTGGCCTGAGATAATGCGCGCTTGTTGGCCCGGCTTGATCCCCGCGCCCAAGCGGCCATCGCTGACTCGGGCGCTTTGTCCTTCCAGCACCCCACTCGTACTATTTCCTCTGTCCTGAAAGACCACCATGGCCGAAGCCACTCTTGACCCCGTATTCCAGATCCAGCGCGTTTACCTCAAGGACGTGTCCCTAGAGCAGCCCAATTCCCCCGAGATCCTGTTGAACCAGGAGCAGCCCGGCGTTGACATCCAGCTGGGTGTTGAGGCCGCCCCCGTGGCCGAAGGCCTGTTCGAGGTGACGGTGACCGCCACTGTTCACACCAAGATTGCCGACAAGACGGTTTTTCTGGTCGAAGCCAAGCAGGCCGGCATTTTCGAGATCCGTAACCTGGCGCCCGAGCAGATGAATGGCATTCTCGGCGTTGCCTGCCCGCAGATCGTCTACCCCTACCTGCGCAGCAATGTGGCCGACGTCATCCAGCGTGGTGGTTTCCCGCCGGTTCACATGGCCGAGATCAACTTCCAGGCCATGTACGAACAGCAGCAGGCCGATGCCGCTGCCGCAGCGGCACCCGCTGCGCCGCAGATTATCGTCTGACCGGCAAATTCACGGATGCAGCCACTGGCTGATTGCCGCCTGTGCCCATGAACATCCTCGTGATCGGCGCAGGTGCCTGGGGCACCGCGCTGGCCGCCAGCAGTGCAACCCGGCATCGCGTCACCTTGTGGGCACGCGATGCATCCCTAGTGCAGACGCTGGCCGATACCCACACCAATCCGCGCTACCTGCCTGGCATCACCTTGCCTGCCTCGTTGCGGGTGGCTGGCGGCAGCGATGCCTCGCTGGCCGACGCACTGACCGGACAAGACCTCATCGTCGTGGCCACGCCGGTTTCTGCTGCGCGCAGCATGCTGACGCGCCTGCAGAACCTGGCCGCGCCGGTGGCCTGGCTCAGCAAGGGCTTTGAAGCCACAGTGGCTGCCGGTGCGGAGCCGCACGGCCTGCTGGTCCACGAAATCCGTGCCCAGGTGGCACCGGGCTTGCTGGCGGGCGTGTTGAGCGGCCCCAGCTTTGCGTTGGAAGTCGCGCGTGGCCAGCCCACCGCGCTGGTGGCAGCAAGCGAGCATTCCAGCGTGCGCGAGACGCTGGTCCAGGCCTTCCACGGCCCGGCATTGCGTGTGTATGCCAATGACGATGTGGTGGGTGTGGAGGTGGGTGGCGCGGTCAAGAACGTGCTGGCGATTGCCACCGGGCTGTGCGATGGCCTGCAACTGGGCCTTAATGCACGGGCGGCGCTGATCACCCGTGGGCTGGCCGAAATGACCCGCCTCGGCGTGGCGCTCGGTGCCAGACCGGAAACCTTCACTGGCTTGTCAGGCTTGGGCGATCTGGTGCTCACGGCCACCGGCGACCTGAGCCGCAACCGCCGCGTGGGCTTGCTGCTGGCGCAGGGCCAGAGCCTTGCACAGGCTGTGGATTCGCTGGGTCATGTGGCTGAAGGCGTGTACTGCGCCCGCACCGTGGTGCAGCGCGCGGCTGGCCTCGGCGTGGACATGCCGATTGCGCGCAGCGTGGTGGACTTGCTGGACGGCAAGCTACAGCCTGCTGCCGCGGTGGCGGTGTTGATGGGGCGCGAGCCGACCGCCGAGCTGTGATGACGCGCGCTCATAGCGCGGTCACAGCGCGGTCAGACACAGGCTTTCAGATTTCCAGGTTGTCAATCAGCCGGGTGTTGCCCAGCTTGGCGGCGCCCAGCACCACCAGTGGCTGATCGGCCAGAGGCTCTTGCGGCGGCAGCAGGTCGCTGCGGCGGCGCACGGTGAGGTAATCAGGCTTCCAGCCCCGGCGTGCCAGACCCTGCATGGCTTGCGCTTCAAGCACTGAGAGATCGGGCGTGGGCGTGGCCCGCGCTGCGGTACCCAGTGCCCGCAGGGCCCGCGAGAGCTCCACCGCCTCCGCCCGCTCCGTGGCGTTGAGATAGCTGTTGCGTGACGACAGCGCCAGACCATCTTCAGCGCGCTGGGTTTCCCCGGCCAGGATCTCGATGGGCAGCGCAAACTGCTGCACCATGCGGCGAACCACCATCACCTGCTGGTAATCCTTCTTGCCGAAGGCCGCCACGCCTGAAGGCTTGCCCGCATACACGCAGGAAAACAGCTTGAGCACCACCGTGCTCACGCCAATGAAAAAACCGGGCCGGAAGTGGCCTTCGAGGATGTCGCTCAGGTCGGTCGCTGGGTGCACCTTGTAGGTCTGCGGCTCCGGGTAGAGCTCTTTTTCGCGCGGTGCAAACAGCACGTTGCAGCCAGCCTCTTTCAGCCGCTGGGCATCGGCGTCCAGCGTGCGCGGGTAGCTGTCGAAGTCTTCGTGCGGCGCAAACTGAAGGCGGTTCACAAAAATGCTGGAGACCGTCACATCGCCCAGCGGTTTGGCCTGTTTGACGAGCGCGATGTGGCCGTCGTGCAGATTGCCCATGGTGGGCACAAAGGCCGGGCGCTGGTAGGGCGCCAGATGTTCGCGCAGCTCGGCGATGGTGTGAACGATGTGCATAGTGTCTCCAGGAATTGCCGCAGCGGGGCTTGTGGTGAAGAGGTGGCGTTGGCGTGGCCCTGGCTTACCAGGCGTGAACGGCGTCCACAGGGAAGCTGCCGTCCTTGACGGCGCGGACATAGGCTTCCATGGCGCCGCGCACGCTGGCACTGCGGTTGTCGGGCCCGTCCATGAAGTTGCGCACGAACTTCGGCATCTTGCCGAGGTTCATGCCCAGCATGTCGTGCAGCACCAGCACCTGGCCGGCCGTGCCTTTGCCGGCACCAATGCCGATGGTCGGGCAGTGCGTCAGTTCCTGCGTGAGCGTCGCAGACAGCGCGGCGGGCACCATCTCCAGCACCACCATCGCGGCGCCAGCGTCCTGCAGCTCGTGGGCGTGGCGCCTCAGGGTGGCGGCGGCCTCATCACCCTTGCCCTGCACCCGGTAGCCGCCCAGCGCGTGCACGGTCTGCGGCGTCAGACCCAGATGTGCGCACACCGGAATGCCGCGCTCGACCAGAAAGCGCACGGTATCGGCCGTCCAGCCGCCACCTTCGAGCTTGACCATGTGGGCGCCGGCCTGCATCAGCACTGCCGCGCTGCGCAGCGCCTGCTCGTTGGATTCGTGATACATACCAAAGGGCAGATCGCCGATCAGCCAGGCAGTGGCCTGCGAGCGGCGCAGGCCGTTGGCCACGCATTCGGTGTGGTGGCGCATGGTCTCCAGCGTCACGCCGACGGTGCTGGTCAGGCCCTGGCAGACCATGCCCAGTGAATCGCCCACCAGAATGCACTCCACACCGGCCGCATCGGCCACGGCGGCAAAGGTCGCGTCGTAGGCGGTCAGCATGGTGATCTTTTCACCCTGGGCGTGCATTTCGCGCAGGCGCGGCAGGCTCAGCGGCTTGCGCGTCGAAGGCGTGGACGACGGCGGCAGCGTGCCATACGGCGTGGCTGACGCAGCGGAGGTGTTGGAAGGTGTCGTCATGCGGCGAATCCGGAAAATTAGCGAGAGTCTAACCAGCTTCCGCCGTCTTGCTGAGCGGGGGTTTAGAGAGGCCAGACCACGGCTGTGGATGCCCGCCCCTCGATATCAATTCCTTGGGGCCAGCGGCAGCTGCGCCGCGCGGCGCATGCCCATGCGCTCGAGCAGTTGCACGTCGGCATCGGTGTCCGGGTTGCCGGTGGTCAGCAGCTTATCGCCATAAAAAATCGAATTGGCACCGGCGAGGAAACACAGCGCCTGCACGGCATCGCCCATCTGCTGGCGGCCGGCTGACAGGCGCACGCGTGCCGTCGGCATGGTGATGCGCGCCACGGCGATGGTGCGTACAAACTCCAGCGGGTCCAGGTCCTGCTGCTCAGCCAGCGGCGTGCCCTCGACCTTGACCAGGTGGTTGATGGGGACGGACTCCGGGTGGGGCTCCAGGTTGGCCAGCTCGGCGACCAGGCCGGCGCGCTGGCGTCGGGTTTCACCCATGCCGACAATGCCGCCGCAGCAGACCTTCACGCCGGCGCCGCGCACCCGGGCGAGGGTGTCCAGCCGGTCCTGGTAGTCGCGCGTGGTGATGATGTCGCCGTAAAAATCGGGCGCGCTGTCGAGATTGTGGTTGTAGTAATCGAGGCCGGCGCTTTGCAGCGTCTGGGCATGGCCGTCTTCCAGCATGCCCAGCGTGGCACAGGTTTCGAGACCCAGCGCCTTCACGGTACGTACCAGCTCGGCCACCTTTTCAATGTCGCGGTCCTTGGGCGAACGCCATGCCGCGCCCATGCAGAAACGGGTGGCGCCTGCCGCCTGCGCGCGCTGTGCGGCGGCCAGCACTTCGGCCGGCTCCATCAGCTTGCTGGCTTCGATACCAGTGTCGTAGCGCGCGGCTTGCGGGCAGTAGCTGCAGTCTTCCGGGCAGCCGCCGGTCTTGACCGAAAGCAGCGTTGCGAACTCGACCTGGTTGGGGTCGAAATGCGCACGGTGAACGGTCTGCGCGCGGTGCATCAACTCCGGAAACGGCAGGTTGAACAGCGCCTCGATCGCGTCCACGCTCCAGCGTTCAGCCCCTGTTTTTTTCGTGGCGGGCTGAGGGCGGTGCAGGGTGATGGCTTGCTCAATGACGTGGGACATCTTCTCTTCCTGGGAATAAGTTCTCGGAGTCTATCCAATGCGATGTTGATGATCGCTCTGTCAGGCGTGAGGTGAGTGTTGCCTACGCCGCCAGCCTCAGGGCTGCTGTACCGGCACCGACGAACGCTGTTCATGGATGCGGTTTTCGGGCGTGACGAACACCAGCTTTGGGCTGAAGCCTGCCGCCTGGTCGTCATGCACCTGGGCGAACGCCGCAATGATGACGAGATCGCCCACCGCCGCGCGGCGTGCGGCAGAGCCATTGACCGAAATGATGCGGCTGCCGCGTTCAGCGCGGATGGCGTAGGTGATGAAACGCTCGCCGTTGTTGATGTTCCAGATGTGCACCTGTTCGTTTTCGGCGATGTTGGCGGCGGCCAGCAGGTCCTCGTCAATCGCGCAGGAGCCTTCGTAATGAAGCTCGCAATGCGTCACGGCGGCACGGTGGATCTTGGATTTGAGCAGGGTACGGAACATGGCAGGCGTGGTGTGGAGTGCAACAAAGAGGCGGGCGGGAGGTCCGTCGAGGTGGCACGATGATGGCGCGACTTTGGGGCGCTGCTTGCCGTCGCTGTAACATTTGCGACAAATTCCGGCGTCATTTGATAGTTTAGTACAGGGTAGATGGTCAAATCTTCTTAGATTGCTTATGAAAAAGTCATTTGATTTCTCGGTGGACGCCCTGGGCGTGCTGGCCCGTGCCGATGCGAGGCGCGCCCTGGCAGAAGACGTGGGCGAGGGCGATTTGACGTCGGGACTGATCGATCCGGCCTGCCAGGCCGGCGCGCAGGTGGTGGCGCGTGAGGCCGCCGTGCTGTGCGGCAGTGCGTGGGTCGAGGCAACCGTGCGGCAGCTCGATCCGCGGGCCCGACTGGTCTGGCGGGTGCTGGACGGACAGCGCTGCCACGCCGGTCAGGTGGTATTCGAAGTGCATGGCCAGGCGCAGGCGCTGCTGACGGCCGAACGTACCGCGCTCAATTTCCTGCAGTTGCTCAGCGGCGTGGCCACCAAGACAGCGACCTATGTCGAGCAGGTGCGCGGTACACGTGCCGTGATCGTCGACACGCGCAAGACGGTGCCAGGACTGCGGTTGGCGCAGAAGTACGCCGTGGTCACCGGCGGTGGCACCAACCACCGCGTGGGCCTGTACGACGCGGTGCTCATCAAGGAAAACCACATCGCCGCTGCCGGCGGTATCGCCCAGGTGCTGGCCCGCGCTGCCGAGGTTGCTGCCCGTGCGGACTTTGTCGAGATTGAAGTCGAGACGCTCGATGAACTCGCTCAGGCGCTGGACGCTGGCGCCCGCATGGTGCTGCTCGACAACATGTCGCTGATCGAGCTGAAAGAGGCGGTGCGCATCAACCGCGGCCGCGCCATTCTGGAAATCTCCGGTGGCGTGACGCTGGACGGTTTGCGTGCGCTGGCCGACACCGGAGTGGACCGCATCTCGATTGGTACCCTGACCAAGGATGTGAAGGCGGTGGATTTCTCGATGCGCTTCGGTGCGGTCAGCGCGGTGCCTGCATGAGCGCTGTCGTGTCCGCGGTCACGTCGACCATTCGCGTGGACTATGAGCAACCCGATGCGTCTGGCGCGGCAGGTGAAGCGATCTGCAGCACGCGGCGCGCATGGGCCCGGGTGCCCGCCGAACCCTCGCAGGCCGAACGGGCCTTGCTGAAAGAGCGCAGCCGGCATCTGCTGAAGAAGCGCAACGCCGTCATGGTGTCGCACTACTACGTGCACCCGGACCTGCAGGACATTCATCGAAGCGCCGACAGCCGGCAACAGCGCCACCTGCAAGAGCTGCGCACAGTGGCCGTGGATGGCCATGAACAGCTTGGCCGGTGTGGCGCAGGTGCTAGACACCGGTGCGAGTGAGGTCCATGTGGATGCCGCGTTGGCGGTGCAGGCCCGTCAGCCTATCGACCGGATGATTGCGTTCACCGCCCGCATTACAACCTGCGTTGCGGGCAGCCTTCAACCCCACACGGGCGCTGCCTAGGCCGGCGTGTAAGCCAGCCGCACATAGATGGGCGCAAACGCCTCGGCCTGCGTGACTTCCAGCAGGCCTTCCTTGGAGAGTTCGAGCAAGGCGATAAAGGTCACCACCAGCACGGGCATGCCGCGCCGGGCGTCGAACAGGTCTTCAAACTCAAGAAAAGTGCGGCCCTGCAGCTTGCGCAGCACGATGCTCATGTGCTCGCGCACCGAGAGCTCTTCGCGGCTGATGACGTGGTGCTGCACCAGGCGTGCACGCTTGACGATGTCGCGCCAGGCTTCCTGCAGGTCCACCACATTCACATCGGGAAAGCGCGGCTGCAGCGACTGCTCGACATACACCTGCGCACGCAGGAAGTCGCGGCCGAACTGCGGCACTTCGTTGAGCTTGTGCGCGGCCAGCTTGATCTGCTCGTACTCCAGAAGCCGGCGCACCAGCTCGGCACGCGGGTCTTCCGGTTCCTGGCCTTCGGCTGTCTTCTTGGGCGGCAGCAGCATGCGCGACTTGATCTCGATCAGCATCGCGGCCATCAGCAGGTATTCGGCTGCAAGTTCGAGATTGGTGGCACGGATTTCCTCGACATAGGCCAGGTACTGGCGCGTGACCGCTGCCATCGGGATGTCGAGGATGTTGAAGTTCTGCTTGCGGATCAAATAGAGCAGCAAGTCGAGCGGACCTTCAAACGCCTCCAGAAACACCTTGAGGGCGTCTGGCGGGATGTATAGGTCGTGCGGCATCGCAAACAGCGGCTCGCCGTAGAGCCGTGCCAGCGCCACCTGGTCAATCACCACCGGCATGTCGGGCGGCATGACAGGCGCTGTCGCGTCCGTCAGCGCCAGTTCGCCAGCAGGCGGCAGCGCGTCCAGTGAAGGGGGCAGGGGTGTTTGCGACATGGGTCGACCGGCGGGCGCTGGCAGGTTTCGCTGAAAGATTTACTTCGCGTTGTCGTGGCCGCTGGTGCCGTAGACGTAAGGCTTCTGGGGCACGCGGGCCTGCGCGTACTCGGCCTGGTCGCCGCGGTTCAGGTTCTTGTCCCAGAGCAGGGCACGGCCGGCGCGTTGCTCGGCCTCCAGCGTGGGCTTCTTTGCCTTGAGCTGTTCAATGAACTGCGTGGTATCTGACGTGTAATCGGGGCGGCGGAAGAAAGGCATGGGGCTAAACTGTTCAGTGCGTGTAGTTGCGTGATTTTACCGGGGAGCGCCTGTGCGGCCTTTATCGCGATATTCGTTGCCGTCTTTATGGCTTGCTGCCGGAGCCGCCGCGCAGGTGCCAAAGGCGATGCCCAGGCCACTAGAGACCGCCGGCCCCCACTTTTTCATCAGGACGTTGCTCGTTATGGGTTTGCTGTCTTTCATTTTGGGTCTGGTCGGCTGCGACCAGCAGCGCATTGCGGAGCTGGAAGAAGGCGTGTCCACCGAGGCCGATGTGCGGGCGCGCTTTGGCGAGCCTGAAAAGGTCTGGACCGCTGCCGACATGGCCAGCCTGCCCTTTCCGGGTGCGGCGGCTGCCCCCGGTGCGCGAACGCTGGAGTACAACCGCCAGCCGCAGGGCATGGTCAATTACATGATCACGGTGGGTGCAGACGGTCGTATGACCGCCCTGCGCCAGGTGCTCACGCCGCAGAACTTCGAGCGGGTACTGCCCGGCATGTCGATGGAGCAGGTGCGCAAGATGCTGGGCAAGCCGATGAAGATCACGCCCTACGCGCTCAAGCAGGAAACCCATTACGACTGGCGTTATCTGGTGCCGCCCAACGTGCCATGGGTGTTCACCGCGATCTTTGACACCGATTTGAAGGTGGTCCGCACCACCATGGTGGAGGAGCAGAGTCTCTTTCCTCCGGGCAACGGTGGTAGCCGCTAGGGCGGCTGGTGCGCTGAGGCTTAAAGCAACTCGACTTTTTCCAGAAACCCGGCCTGCTCCATCACTTCGCGCGGCTGGGCATTGAGCCCGGCCAGCAGCAGGCGGCCACCGCGCAGCACGATGGCCTTGTGCAGCTGCTCCAGCACATCCATGCCGGAGGTGTCGAGCAACTGCAGCGACTGCACATCCAGCCGCACGGCCAGGCCCTGCGGCGCGTTTTCCACCGCCGTGAGGATGGGATCCACCTTGGCGACGGCGCCGAAGAACAGCGAGCCATACAACTGGAAGCTGGCCGAATCGGCGGTACGTGAGGTCTCCACCACCTGAAACAGCGAGCTCATGCGCCGCGCCAGCAGCACGCAGGCCAGCACCAGACCGACCTGCAGCGCTACCGTCAGGTCGAATATCACCGTCAGCAGAAAGGTGCCCAGCATCAGCAGCCGGTGGTGGTTGCTGGCCTTGTGAATCTGCGCAAATTCACGCCACTCGCCCATGTTCCACGCCACGTACAGCAGAATGCCCGCGAGGACAGCCAGCGGCACATGCACCGCCAGTGGCGCCGCGACCAGCACCACCGCCACCAGCGTGACCGAATGCACCAGCCCCGAGACCGGAGAGGTGGCACCCGCCCGCACATTGGTCACCGTGCGGGCAATCGTGCCAGTGGCCGGCATGCCGCCGAAGAAGGGCACCACAAAATTCGCCACACCCTGCGCCATCAGTTCCTGATTCGGGTCGTGGCGCGGCAGGCCGGAAATCTGGTCGGCCACCCGTGCGCACAGCAGCGACTCGATGGCGCCGAGCAGCGCAATCGTCAGTGTGGGCGCCACCAGCAGTTGCACGGTGCTCCATGAAAAGTCGGGCAGCTCGAACGCGGGTAGTGTGCGCGGAATGCCGCCAAAGCGGGTGCCGATGGTGTCAACCGGCAGCGACAGGACATAGGCAAACGCCGTCAGCGTGATCAGCGCCACAATCGGCCCCGGCATGCGGGATGCCAGCCTGGCGGCGCGCCAGAGCTGCACGCCTTCCACCGCCTGCATCATTCGGGTGATGCGGACGCTGAAACCGCTGGCGATGCGGGTCTGGGTGTCAAAAAGGCGCGGCCACACGAACAGGCCCAGCAGGCATGCCAGGCCAATGCCCAGCGCGAGTGGATTGAAGCTTTCCATGTGATTGGCCATCACACGCAGCTGCGAGAAGAAGTCGGCCGGCATCTTGGCAATCTGCAGCCCCAGCAGGTCCTTGACCTGCGACAGCACGATCAGCACCGCAATGCCGTTGGTAAACCCCACCACGATGCTCACCGGCACGTAGCGCACCAGCGTACCGAGTTTGAGGAAGCCGAGCACAAACAGCAGCACACCGGCGCACGCGGTGGAGATCAGCAGGTTGGCCAGGCCATAGCGCTCGACGATGCCGTAGACGATGACGATGAAGGCGCCCGCCGGCCCGCCGATCTGGACTGCCGATCCGCCCAGCGCAGAAATCAGCGCGCCGGCGATGATGGCCGTCCAGATGCCGGCTTCCGGTTTGAGGCCTGAGGCAATCGCAAAGGCCATGGCCAGTGGCAGCGCCACAATGCCGACTGTCACACCTGCGCCGGCGTCCTTGAAGAAGCGCTCGCGGTTGTACCCGTTCAGCGCCGCCAGCAGGCGGGGCCGAAAAGGTGCGAGGTAAGCCGGCAAACCCATGTGCCCCTATTGTGCATCTGGCCTTCGGGTGCGGCGCATACGCCGTATGGCGGGTATCCGGTGCCTTGTCTGACTGGTTGTGTCAGCGCACGCGCATGCCGGGCGTGGCGCCGGGCAGCGGCTCCAGCACGTAGATGCCGGGGTTGGCCTTCTCGTCGCCATGGCTGGCGGCCAGCACCATGCCTTCACTGATACCGAACTTCATCTTGCGCGGTGCCAGGTTGGCCACCATCACGGTGTGCTTACCGATCAGGTCGGCGGGCTGGTAGGCGCTGGCGATGCCGCTGAAGACGTTACGGGTTTTGCCTTCGCCCAGATCCAGCGTCAGGCGCAGCAGCTTGGTCGAGCCTTCGACGGCTTCGCAGTTGACGATCAGCGCGATGCGCAGGTCGATCTTCGCGAAGTCGTCGATGGTGATGGTAGGGGCGAGTGACTCACCGCCGGGCAGGGCAAGCTCTGCTGCCGGCTGGGCGGGTTCGGCGGATGCGGGTGGCTCAAACAGGGCTTCGAGTTGCTCTGGTGTGACGCGCTGCATGAGGTGCTGGTACGGCCGAATGGTTTGACTAGCCATCATGACCTTCTCGCTGATCTGATTTGCCGCAGCCTCCCCTTCAGGTCTGACCAGGATGCCCTGCGCATCGGTCCAGGTGAGTGGTTCGATATTCAAGAACTCTTCAACCTTTTGTGCGGTTGCCGGCAAGACCGCCTTGAGGGCCAAAGTGAGCAACCGGAACATCACAAGACTGAAGGAGCACACGATGTGCAGTTCCTCCAGTTTCGCCGGGTCTTTTGACAGGTCCCACGGCGCACGGCTGCTCACATACTCGTTCGCCATGTCAGTGAGGCTCATGACGGCTCGCAGAGCCTTGGAATACTCCCTGCGTTCGAAATCCCGCTGAATCTCAGGCAGGAGTTCAGCAAATGTTCCCATCAGTTGTACTTCTTGCAGACTGTTCTGGTAGCCAACCGCAAGGCGACCATCAAATTTCTTGTTGATAAAGCCCGCAGTGCGGCTCGCAATATTGATGTACTTGCCTACCAGGTCGCTGTTCACCCGCGCCATGAAGTCGTCGGCGTTGAAGTCAATGTCCTCATTGCGCGCATTGAGCTTGGCGGCGAGGTAGTAGCGCAGCCACTCGGGGTTCATGCCCAGGCTCAGGTACTTCAGCGGGTCCAGCCCGGTGCCACGGCTCTTGCTCATCTTCTCGCCGTTGTTCACGGTGAGGAAGCCGTGCACAAACACGTTGTCGGGCGTCTTGCGGCCGCTGAAATGCAGCATCGCGGGCCAGAACAGGGTGTGGAAGGTGACGATGTCCTTGCCGATGAAGTGGTACTGCTCCAGTCCCGGCGTGGCCATGTAGGCCTCGTAATCTTCGCCACGCTTTTCGAGCAGGTTCTTCAGCGAGGCGAGGTAGCCCACTGGCGCGTCCAGCCAGACATAGAAGTACTTGCCCGGCGCGTCGGGAATCTCGATGCCGAAGTAGGGCGCGTCACGGCTGATGTCCCAATCGCCCAGGCCTTCGCTTTTTGTGCCATCGGGGTTGGTACGCACCGAGAACCATTCCTTGATCTTGTTGGCCACCTCGGGCTGCAGCTTGCCGTCTTGTGTCCAGTTCTCCAGAAATTCCACACAGCGCGGGTCGGACAGCTTGAAAAAAAAGTGCTCGGAACTCTTGAGCTCGGGCTTGACGCCCGACAGGGTGGAGTACGGATTGATCAGGTCGGTGGGCGCGTAGACCGAGCCGCAGACTTCGCAGTTGTCGCCGTACTGGTCCTTGGCGTGGCACTTGGGGCATTCGCCCTTGATGTAGCGGTCGGGCAGGAACATGTTCTTTGCCGGGTCAAAGAACTGCTCGATGGTGCGCACCTCAATCAATGAGCCATCGGCGCGATCACGCAGGTCGCGGTAAATCTGCTGTGCCAGCGCGGTGTTCTCGGGCGAGTGGGTGCTGTGCCAGTTGTCAAAGCTGATGTGAAAGCCATCCAGATAGGGCTTGCGGCCTGCCGCGATGTCGGCCACGAACTGCTCCGGGGTCTTGCCGGCTTTTTCGGCCGCAATCATGATGGGCGCGCCGTGCGTGTCGTCAGCGCCCACAAAGTTCACCGCATGGCCCTGCATGCGCTGGAAGCGCACCCAGATGTCGGCCTGGATGTATTCCATGATGTGGCCGATGTGGAAGTTGCCGTTGGCATACGGCAGGGCGGTGGTGACGAAAAGGCGGCGCTGGGTCATGGGGTCTGGAGTAAAGGCGCCCGGTGAGGCGTGATGGGCTAACCCGCGATTTTAAGTCGCGGCGTCGGGTCGTGGCGTTGACGGTAGGGTTGAGATCGGCCGGGCGGCCATTCCCCTTCCCAGCGGCGGGTTCGGGGCGGGGCGTTAGACTTCCGGGCTGCGGCTGCCAACGGTGCCCTGTGCCCAGAGCCGCCGCCCTCACCCAAGCTAGATACCACTGGAGACTTTCCCGATGCCCCCCGAGCAGCCACAACAACAGGCGGTCCTGAACGCCGTTCAAACCGTCGTCGATCCCAACACCGGGAAAGACTTCGTCAGCACCAAATCCATCAAGAACCTGCAGATCACCGGTGGCGATGTGGCGTTTGACGTGGAACTGGGCTACCCGGCCAAGAGCCAGATCGCCGGCTTTCGCAAAAGCCTGATCGCCGCCGTCAAGACCGTGCCCGGCGTGGACAACGTGTCCGTCAATGTGACGGTGAAGATTGCCAGCCACAGCGTGCAGCGTGGCGTGCAGCTGCTGCCCAATGTGAAGAACATCATTGCCGTGGCTTCCGGCAAGGGCGGCGTGGGCAAAAGCACTACTGCCGTGAACCTGGCCCTGGCCCTGGCGGCCGAAGGCGCGAGCGTCGGCCTGCTGGACGCTGACATCTACGGCCCCAGCCAGCCCATGATGATGGGCATCGAAGGCCGGCCTGAAAGCGTGGACGGCAAGAACATGGAGCCGATGGAGAACTACGGCATCCAGGTCATGTCGATCGGTTTTCTGGTCGCGCAGGACGAAGCCATGATCTGGCGCGGCCCCATGGCCACCCAGGCGCTGGAGCAGCTGCTGCGCCAGACCAACTGGAAAGACCTCGACTACCTGATTGTTGACATGCCGCCCGGCACCGGCGACATCCAGCTCACCCTGAGCCAGCGCGTGCCGATGACGGGCGCAGTGATCGTCACCACGCCGCAGGACATCGCGCTGCTCGATGCCAAGAAGGGCATCAAGATGTTCGAGAAGGTGGGCGTGCCCATCCTCGGCATCGTGGAGAACATGGCGGTGCACATCTGCAGCCAGTGCGGCCACGCCGAGCATATTTTTGGCGAAGGCGGCGGCAAGAAGATGGCGGCCGACTACAAGATGGACTACCTGGGCGCGCTGCCGCTGAACATGCAGATCCGCCTGCAGGCCGACAACGGCCGGCCCACCGTGGTGGCCGACCCGGATGGCGACGTCGCCGGCATCTACAAGGCGGTAGCGCGCAAGGTGGCGATCACCGTGGCGGCCAAGGCCAAGGACTTCTCGTCGAAGTTCCCGACCATCAAGATTTCCAAAGACACCTGACCGTTGGGCTGACCGGTGAGCTGACCGCTGGCCAGTCAGCGCCAGCGCTCAACCAGCGCCCAGCCTTCGGGCCAGGCGCCCAGCCCGCTGTCGGCATTGAGGTGACCCAGTGCTCCCAGCGTAATGTGCTCCGTCCCCCAGGCGTGGACATGCTGGCGCGTGTAGCCGGGGCTGGAGAAAGGGTCGCTCTCGCTGCTGACCAGTGTGGCGTGGCGGCCTCCCAGGTCGTCGGGCACTGAGCCGAAGCCCTGCGCCTCCGGCGGAAAGTTCGGGCCCGCCGGGTCGGGCACCGCCACCAGCAGCACGCCGCGAACCGGGCGCTGTGACCGGTGGCACCAATGCGCGGCGACGAGGCAGCCCAGGCTGTGCGCCACCACGATGGGGGGCTGCGTGGCATTGGCCACAGCCTGGTCCAGCACTTTCACCCATTCATCGCACACCGGATGGTCCCAGTCGCGCTGCTGCACGCGCGTGACGCTGGGGTGTGCCGTTTCCCACAGGCTTTGCCAGTGGCCGGGGCCGGAGTTGAAGATGCCGGGCACAAGAAGTACGGGGTGCATGACAGTCTGCCTCAAGAAGTGGGGATGCACTACGATAGAGTTCGAGCCCGCTCCGGGCAATGCAAAAGTATCGGAAGATGGTTGCACGAACCTTGAATTCATCGGCAGTCGAACTGGACAAAAAAGACCGTGCCATCCTGAAGGCCTTGCAGCTCGATGCGCGCATCAGCCTCTCGTCGCTCGGCAAGAAGATCGGCCTGTCGCAGCCTGCGGTCAGCGAACGGGTCAGGAAGCTGGAAGATGCGGGCGTGATCGATGGTTACGCGGCGCGCATCAACCTCAAGGCTGTCGGTCTCGGCTTGCAGGCCATCGTGCGGGTGCGCACCACGCACGAACACATCCAGCGCTACCTGGCCCTGTTCAAAACGCTGCCGGCGGTGCTGGAGGTTTTCCGCGTCACGGGGGACGACTGCTTTGTGCTGCGCTGCGCCTTCGGCGAGCCCGGTGAACTGGAGACGGTGGTTGATGCGCTGGCCGCTTACGGCAGCGTCACCACCTCGCTGGTGCTCTCGCACCCGATGTCGCAGGCCGCGCCGCTGGGCTAGGCCAGCTCTTACCGCATCAACGCATGAATTCAGTGACTTCCATTCCGCTCGGCACTGCCGATGATTTGCGCCAGGGCCTGCGCCGCGTGGGCAAGCTCAAGGGGCGCCAACCCGACGACACATCGCTGACCGAGGTGCGCGCGCTGATCGGCGCACGACCTCCCGAAGGGCATCGCCGTGACCTGCTGATCGAGCACCTGCACAAGCTCAATGACGCCTACCGCTGCCTGCACGACCGGCATCTGGTGGCGCTGGCCAAAGAGATGAACATTCCCATGGCCGAGGTCTATGAGGTGGCCACGTTCTATCACCACTTCGAGGTGGTGCGGGGTGATGATGCCGCTGCGCCGGGCCGCCCCAAGCGAGGCGTCACCCCCTCGGGGGGCAGCGAAGCACACGCAGTGGCGAGCGTGGGGGTCAAACTACCGTCGGCGCTGACGGTGCGCGTGTGTGACGGCCTGGCGTGTGAGCTGGCCGGTGCGCAGGACCTGCTGGCGCGCCTGCCCACACTTTTGGGCGATGTGGACGTGCGCGTGATTTCGGCGCCCTGCATCGGCCGCTGTGAGCAGGCGCCTGCTGCAGTGGTGCACCAGTGCCCGGTGCCGTTCGCCACCGCCGACAAGGTGGTGGCCCAGGTCCGCAATGGCCAGACCAGCCATCTGGTACCCGCGGCGGTCGCCCCCTTTTCAGCGGCCGACCATGCTGGCTCGGCGATTCCCGTGCCGACCGATCCAGTGGAGCGGTGCAGTCCTGCGTACACCGACTACGCCACCTACCGCGCGCAGGGTGGCTACGCGCTGGCGGCGGCGCTGGTCAATGGCGAGGACGATGTGGAAGATGCGCTCCGGGCGATGGAGGACTCCGGCCTGCGAGGTCTGGGCGGTGCTGGTTTTCCAGCCGGGCGCAAATGGCGCATCGTCCGTGATCAGCCAAGTCCTCGCCTGATGGCTGTGAATATCGACGAAGGCGAGCCCGGTACTTTCAAGGACCGCACTTATCTCGAGCGCGATCCGCACCGCTTTCTCGAAGGGCTGCTGATTGCCGCCCAGGTGGTGGGCATTGAAGCCTGCTACATCTATCTGCGCGATGAATACCATGGCTGCCGCGCCCTGCTGGAAGCCGAAATCGCCAAGCTGCATTCCGACCCGCCTTGCCCGTTGCCGCATATCGAGCTGCGGCGTGGGGCAGGTGCCTACATCTGCGGCGAAGAGTCGGCCATGATTGAAAGCATTGAAGGCAAGCGCGGTGAACCCCGCATGCGCCCACCCTACATCGCGCAGGTGGGTCTGTTCGGCCGGCCCACGCTGGAGCACAACTTTGAAACCCTGTATTGGGTGCGCGACATCATTGAAAGAGGCCCGCAGTGGTTCAGCGGCTTTGGTCGCCATGGGCGCAAGGGCCTGCGCTCCTTCAGCGTGAGTGGCCGGGTCAAACAGCCGGGCGTCAAGCTGGCGCCTGCGGGCATCACGCTGCGCGAGTTAATCGACGAGTATTGCGGCGGTATGCAGGATGGCCACTCGCTGTATGCCTATCTGCCGGGCGGCGCGTCGGGCGGCATCTTTCCAGCCAGCCTGGCCGATGTGCCGCTGGACTTCGACACCCTGCAGCCTCACGGCGGCTTCATCGGTTCAGCCGCAGTCATTGTGCTGGGCCACCACGACAGAGCGCGTGACGCAGCGCTGAACATGATGCGTTTCTTTGCCCACGAAAGCTGTGGCCAGTGCACGCCCTGTCGCGTCGGTACCGCCAAGGCGGCGACGCTGATGGAGGCCCCCGCATGGGACCACGCCACGCTGGAAGACCTGAGCGGGGTGATGACCGATGCATCGATTTGTGGACTCGGCCAGGCGGCGCCGAATCCGGTGCGCTGTGTGCAGAAGTACTTCCCACACGAGGTGACCGCATGAACGCGCCAACCCGGATTGAAGAGGTGGCCCTGCAGACGGTCGAGTTCAAACTTGACGGCAAAACCGTGCAGGCCTTTGAGGGTGAAACCATTCTGAAAGCCGCCGAGCGCAACGGCGTGTGCATTCCCCACCTTTGCTACAAGGACGGCCTGCGTGCCGACGGGAACTGCCGCGCCTGCGTGGTCGAGATCACCGGCGAGCGTACGCTGGCGCCCAGCTGCTGCCGCAGCGTCACCGCCGGCATGGAAGTGCAGGCGACCAGCGAACGCGCCCTCAAGAGCCAGAAGATGGTGCTGGAGATGCTGCTCTCCGACATGCCGGACACCGGCTACAAATGGAATGAAGCCGATGAGTCGCTGCAGCACGGCGAGCTCAGCGAATGGGCGTCGCGCATGAAGGTGAGCGTGCGTCCCGAACTGAAGGCGCTGCGCCGCGAGCAGCCTGTAGCCGACGTGTCGCACCCCGCCATGGCAGTCAACCTTGACGCCTGCATCCAGTGCAACCGCTGCGTGCGCGCCTGCCGCGAGGAGCAGGTCAACGACGTCATCGGCTACGCCCTGCGCGGCGCGCACAGCGTGATCGTGTTCGACCTGAACGGCCCCATGGGCGACAGCACCTGTGTGGCCTGCGGCGAATGTGTGCAGGCTTGTCCGACCGGCGCGCTGATGCCCAAGACCCAGGTTGGCTCGCAGGTGGTGGACAGGAAGGTGGACTCGGTCTGCCCCTTCTGCGGCGTTGGCTGTCTGCTGACCTACAAGGTGAAAGACAACCGCATTGTCAGCGTCGAGGGCCGCGATGGTCCGGCCAACCACAGCCGTCTGTGCGTCAAGGGCCGCTTCGGTTTTGACTACGCCCACAGTCCGCAGCGCCTCACGGTGCCGCTGGTCCGCAAGGCTGGCGTACCGAAGGACCCGGAGGCGCTGCAGCACCTGAACAGAGACACTGCCGACTGGTCAGACGTGTTCCGCGAAGCCACCTGGGAAGAAGCCCTGGCGCTGGCCGCCGGCCCGCTCAAACACCTGCGCGACACCCATGGAAAAAAGTCGCTGGCCGGTTTTGGCTCAGCCAAGGGCAGCAACGAAGAGGCCTACCTGTTCCAGAAACTGGTGCGCACCGGCTTTGGCTCGAACAACGTCGACCATTGCACACGTCTGTGCCATGCGTCCAGTGTGGCGGCCTTGCTCGAAGGTGTGGGTTCGGGCGCGGTGAGCAACCAGGTGAACGATGTCGAGCACTCGGACCTGATTTTCCTGATCGGCTGCAACCCGACCAGCAACCACCCGGTGGCCGCCACCTTCATGAAGAACGCCGCACAGCGCGGCGCCAAAATTGTCGTGGCCGATCCGCGCGGCACCGAGATCGCCAAACATGCCTGGCGCGCCTTGCCCTTCAAGGCCGACACCGACGTGGCCATGCTGAACGCATTGATCCACACCGTGATTGACGAGGGGCTGACAGACGAAACCTTTATCCGTGAGCGTGCCAGCAACTACGAGGCGCTGAAGGAAAACGTCAAGGGCTACAGCCCCGAGGCGATGGCGCCCATCTGCGGCATTCCGGCCGAGACGCTGCGCGAAGTGGCGCGGGCTTTTGCTACGGCCAAAGGCGCGATGATTCTCTGGGGCATGGGCGTGAGCCAGCATGTGCATGGCACCGACAACGCGCGTTGCCTGATCGCACTGAGCACTGTCACCGGGCAGATCGGCAAGCCGGGTTCCGGCCTGCACCCGTTGCGCGGTCAGAACAATGTGCAGGGCGCGAGCGATGCGGGCCTGATTCCGATGATGTTCCCCAACTACCAGCGGGTGGACAACGCCGAGGCGCATGCGTGGTTCGAGAAATTCTGGAACACACCGCTGGACGAGAAGCCCGGCTACACCGTGGTCGAGATCATGCACAAGGCGCTGGCGCCCGACACCGACCCGCACAAGGTGCGCGGCATGTACATCATGGGCGAGAACCCTGCCATGAGCGACCCGGACCTGAACCATGCCCGCCACGCGCTGGCCAGCCTGCAGCATCTGGTGGTGCAGGACATCTTCATGACCGAAACCGCGTGGCTGGCTGACGTGGTGCTGCCGGCCACCGCCTGGCCCGAGAAGACTGGCACGGTGAGCAACACCGACCGGATGGTGCAGCTGGGCCGGCAGGCCATCTACCCGCCGGGCGAGGCCAAGCCTGACCTCTGGATCATTCAGCAGGTCGCTGAACGTTTGGGTCTGACCTGGAACTACGCAGGCGAGCACGCTGGCGTGGCGGCTGTGTACGAAGAAATGCGCCAAGCCATGCACGCGGCCATCTCCGGCATCACGTGGGAGCGGCTGCAGCGGGAGTCCAGCGTCACCTACCCGTGCCTCACCGAAGACGACCCCGGCGCGCCCACGGTGTTCATCGACCACTTTGCCACTGACGACGGGCGGGTGCATCTGGTGCCGGCCGACATCATTCCGGCCAACGAGCGGCCGGATGCCGATTACCCGTTTGTGCTGATCACCGGCCGGCAACTGGAGCACTGGCACACCGGCAGCATGACGCGCCGCGCCACGGTGCTGGACGCCATTGAGCCGATGGCCACCGCCTCGCTCTGCGGCGACGACTTGCAAGCGCTGGGGCTGGCCCCGGGCGATGTGGTCACGGTGCAGTCGCGCCGCGGGCAGGTCGCCCTCCATGTGCGCCGCGACGACGGCACGCCGCGCGGCGCGGTGTTCATCCCGTTCGCCTATTACGAGGCGGCGGCCAACCTGATGACGAATGCCGCACTGGACCCGTTCGGCAAGATTCCCGAGTTCAAGTACTGCGCGGTGGCGGTGCGCAAAGGGGGTGTTCTGGCCTCCTCAGCAGGCTACGGGCCGCAAGCCGAGCCTGCTGCGCAGTAAGTGCCCGCTACCGCCTGAACCGGCAGTCAATGAACCTGTGACTGCAGGGTGGGTATTGCCCGCCGTACACTCCCCGGATGTCTGACTTCCTGCTCCACACCGCCAACCCGGAGGCCGGGGTGCGCCGGCCTTTTGTCGAGGTCGCGGTGGTGATGCGCCGTGAGCGGATCGACAACCGCTGGCAGCCCTGGCGCTGGTCGCTCGCCGACATCGTGCCGAACGAGGACGGTTTCGGCGCGCAGGCGCGGCTGCTTCTCAAGGACGACAGCGAAGAGCGTTGGCTGCACCCGGGCTTCAAGGTCGAGCTGTTCACCGACGACGCCGAAGGCTACTACCTCAACGTGACCACCGAGACACCGTGCTTCTGGGTGGTGTGGCGCATGGAGGAAGAGGCGGCGCTCGCTGAAGAACCTGTCGCGATTCCGCAAACCGTCACCCTGAGTTACCACGACGCCGGTCGCTGGCTGGACGCACAGGAAACCGTGGAGCAGGTGCCCGTGACTCTTGAGATCGCCGAGTGGATGCAGGCCTTTGTGGACCAGCACCATGTGCTGGAAGCCAAGCGCCGCCAGCGGCCGCAGAGCTTCAAGTCCCTGACAGATCGTTTTGGCAACCCGGCGCGCGTCAGCACCGACAAGACCTTTGGTGGTGGTGGCGGTGGAGGAGGGGGGCGTGGCCGTGGCTGAAGACCCGAATGGTTTTCTTGGCCGCTGGGCCCGCCGCAAGACGGCGGTGCTGCAGGGCAAACCCGTTGAAGATCCGGCGCCAGAAACCAAGGCGCCGGTGCCCTCCGTCGCAGCGGCACCTGCTGGCACTGTCGCGCAAACGCCAGCAGGTGATTCCCGTGCAGCGGTGCCCGCAAGCGGATCCGCAGCCAACGAACCCGCCAAGACCTTGTCGCTGGACGACGTGCGCACACTGACCAAGGACTCGGACTTCAAGCCCTTCATGGCCGGCGATGTCGGCCCGGAAGTGCGCAACGCCGCGATGAAAAAGCTCTTTACCGACCCGCACTTCAACGTGATGGACGGTCTGGACATTTACATCGACGACTACTCCGTGTCCGAGCCGATCCCGGAGTCCATGCTCCGGCAGATGACCAGCGCCAAGTTTCTGAACCTGTTCGACGAGGACAAGGAAGAAGACAAGAAAGACGACCAGAAGGGCGGCCAAAAGGACGGAGTTGCCGCCCCACCAGCGGGGGAAAGTGCGTACCCGCCAGACAGCGAAAGCGTGGCACAGTCCCCCCAGTCCCCGGCGGCATTGCCAGCCGGTCCCTCCGGAGCTTTAGACCCTTCACCCATTCCAGGGTCTTCCGGTTTTCCAGATACCGATACCAGCCAGCCTGTTCCCGTTCCGGGGGCAGAAGCCAGCCCACAGCACCATGCCCACACTGATTTGCGACTGCAACCAGACCATGCCGCTCCAGCCCCCCACGCTGGGCGCGGCACTGAATGAAAAACTGACCCTGCACTCGGCCCTGTGCCGGCGCGAGATCGGCAGTTTCCAGAAAGCCATGACGACGGGCGACGACGTCGTGGTGGCCTGCACCCAGGAAAAGCGCGTCTTCGCCGAGGTGGCCAGCCAGACCGAGGGCGTCACCTCCGTCATCAAGTTTGTGAACATCCGCGAGACCGGCGGCTGGAGCAAGGACGGCGCCAGCGCCAGCCCCAAGATCGCCGCACTGCTGGCCGCTTCGCACCTGCCCGATGCGGAGCCGGTGGCGACCGTTACCTACAAAAGCAGCGGCCGTCTGCTGATCGTCGGCCCGCTGGACCGGGCCGAGCAGATCGCTGCGCTGGTGGCCGACACGCTGGACGTGACGATTTTTGCGCAGGGCGTGTCTGCCCAGCCGCAGCAGGGATTCCCCGCGCAGGAGCGCAAGTACCCGGTGATCAGCGGCGAGCAGTTGTCTTTGACTGGCTGGCTGGGTGCGTTTGAAGCCAGCTGGCAAAAGAGCAACGCGATTGACCTCGACCTCTGCACACGCTGCAACGCCTGTGTGACGGCCTGCCCCGAAGGCGCGATTGATCTCAGCTACCAGGTCAATGCCGACAAATGCACGGCCCACCGCGACTGCGTGGCGGTGTGCAAGGTGGCCGGCGCCATCGACTTCACGCGCGAGCCGCAAAAGGTCACCGAGAAATTTGACACCGTGCTTGACCTTGGCGCTTCGCCGCTGATCGGCCTTCATGCGCCGCCGCAGGGCTACTTTGCCGTCAACGCCTCGGCAGGACTGGCATCGCCGGGCCTGCTGCCGGCCGTGATGAAGCTGCGCGAACTGGTGGGCGAATTCGAGAAGCCGAAGTTTTTTGCCTACAAGCAAAAACTGTGCGCCCACAGCCGCAACGAAACCGTGGGCTGCAACGCATGCGTGGACATTTGCTCGGCACAGGCCATTCGCAGCGAAAAAAGCCGCCAGCAGATCGTCGTCAACCCCAACCTGTGTGTGGGCTGTGGGGCCTGCACCACGGTCTGCCCGACCGGTGCACTCACCTACGCGTATCCGCGTGCGAGTGAGCAGGGCGTGCGGCTGAAAACACTGCTCTCCACCTACACCAAGGTAGGCGGTACCCATCCGGTGCTGCTGCTGCACAGCCAGACGCAGGGTCAGCAGACGGTGGAGGCACTGGGCCGTGCGGCCCAGCTCAACAAGACCGTGCGCGGCGTGCCCGCCAACGTGATTCCGCAGCCGCTGTGGCACACCGCCAGCGCCGGCATTGATTTGTGGCTCAGTGCCATTGCCCTCGGCGCATCGCAGGTGGCGGTGCTGGTGACGGACGAAGAGGCGCCCGCCTACCTGGAAGGCCTTGCCGATCAGATGAATGTGGCGCAGGCTCTGCTCACTGGCATGGGCTATGCCGGTGTGCATTTCCAGCTGGTGCGCGCCAGTGCGTCGGGCGATGAGCCACTGAAGACCCTCGACGCCGCACTGCAGGCCCTGAGCCGCGCACGCCCGGCTGTACCTTCGGCCACGGCCCGGTTTGCAGTGGTGCAGGAAAAGCGCAGCACGCTCGACATGGCGCTCGACCACCTGATGAGCCATGCGCCTGCACCGCTGCCAGAGGCGGTGGCATTACCGGCCAAGGGCTCGCCGTTCGGCAACCTGAAGGTCAACGCCGACACCTGCACGCTGTGCCTGAGCTGCGTCAGTGCCTGCCCGGCCAGCGCGCTGCAGGACAACCCGGATCGGCCACAGCTGCGCTTCATTGAGAAGAACTGCGTGCAGTGCGGCCTGTGCGCCAGCACCTGCCCCGAGAACGCCATCACGCTGGAGCCGCGCCTGCTGCTCACGCCGCAGCGCAAGGAAGCCCGCGTCCTCAATGAATCCCAGCCCTACCAGTGCATCCGCTGCAGCAAGCCCTTCGGCACGCTCAAGGCGATCGAGTCCATGCTTGGCAAGCTGGCAGGGCATGCGATGTTCCAGGGCGCCGCTGCCGACCGCCTGAAGATGTGCGGCGACTGCCGCGTGATCGACCTGTACTCGGCCGAGAACGAAACCAAGATCACCGACATCCGCTGACGAACCTGCAAACCATGACGCAAGCTCCTGTCTCCACTCCCGTTTCAACTTCCACCCTCGACGAAGAGACCGCCCGCGCCGAGGTCTATGGCCTGCTGGCGGCGCTGTACTACGCTGCGCCCTCCGCCGAGCTGCATGAGAGTCTGCGTGTGGCCGTGACCGAAGCACCCGCTGCTGGCGCACTGCTGGAAAGCTCCTGGCGCGATGTGGTGGCTGCGGCGCGCGAGATGCCGCTCGCCGACATCCAGCGCGAGTACGAGGCGTTGTTCGGCGGTGTCGGCAAGCCCGATGTGTACCTCTTTGGTTCTCATTACCTGAGCGGATTTCTCAACGAAAAGCCGCTGGCCCTGCTGCGTGAAGACATTGCCGCCCTCGGGCTCACGCGCGATGAAGCCATGTTCGAAACCGAAGACCATGTGTCTTATGTCTTCGAGGTGATGCGCTACCTGATTGCCGGCGACGATGTGGCGGTGGCCAATCTCACCCGGCAACGCGAGTTCTACACCCGCCATGTGCAGGCCTGGGTGCCGGCCATGTGTGACGCGGTGGCTGCGCATCCGGCAGCGCGTTTTTATCGCGCACTCGCTGCTTTTACCGGGCACTTTGTCAGCGTCGAAACCCAGGGCTTCGACATGCTCGTCTGAGTGGTTCGGGCTTTCACTCTTTGTAACGCTTTCGGCCCTGTTTTCGTTGTGCGCCGCCTGTGTGTGCGTGGTGCGTAAAGGGTGTGGTGTAACGGTGATTCAAAGGGTTTTCACTAGTCCCCATTTATCTCAATTTGAGACACTTGCATGCATGAAGACAGTGCATCGCAACGATAAGATTACTTACCTTTTTGGTGCAGAGTCTTGTGCGGGTTATCACATTGGTTGAAGCCCCACTCTGACGTAAAGTATGTAAACAAGAACATAGGTTCAGACCACGTACCGTCCTTGCTTTCCAGGAGACCGATATGAACGACAGTCAACCCAAACCCTCACGCCGGGGTTTCTTTTTTGGTGCAGCCGTCACGGGTGCCGCCGCTGCCGCCGTGGTGGCTTTGCCCGGTGCGCCAGCCCTGCAGGCTGAAGCTGTGGAGACCCTGAAGCCAGCCCCTGAAAAAGGCGGTGGCTACACGCTCTCCGAGCATGTCAAGCATTACTACAAAACCACGCGTATCTAATCGATTCACCCTCTACGGAGAGCTTCATGCTGCTCACGAAAAAATCCAATGATGTTCATCCTGCGCACCGCGCAGGCTCCACGCGTTTTGTGCAAAGCCTCTCACGCGGGCTGTCCGGTGCACTGCCGACCATGGACCGCCGCGCATTCCTGCGTCGCTCCGGTCTCGGTGTCGGCGTCGGTCTGGCAGCGACCCAGCTGACGCTGGTGAAGAAGGCCAAGGCGGCCACGCCGGGTGCAGGCGATGGCACCGGCAAGATCGAAGTCAAGCGCACCGTCTGTACGCATTGCTCGGTGGGCTGCGCGGTTGATGCCGTGGTGGAAAACGGCGTCTGGGTTCGCCAGGAGCCGGTGTTCGATTCCCCGATCAACCTCGGCGCCCACTGCGCCAAGGGCGCCGCCCTGCGCGAGCACGGCCATGGCGAGTACCGCCTGCGCTACCCGATGAAGCTGGTGAACGGCAAGTACGAGCGCATCAGCTGGGATGTGGCGCTGAACGAGATCACCGCCCGCATGCAGGAACTGCGCAAGGCCAGTGGCCCTGATTCCGTCTACTTCGTGGGTTCGTCCAAGCACAACAACGAGCAGGCTTATCTGCTGCGCAAGTTCGTGAGCTTCTGGGGCACCAACAACTGTGACCACCAGGCGCGTATCTGTCACTCCACCACGGTGGCTGGCGTGGCCAACACATGGGGCTACGGCGCCATGACCAATTCGTACAACGACATGCAGAACAGCAAGTGCGCGTTGTATATCGGCTCGAACGCGGCCGAAGCGCACCCCGTGAGCCTGTTGCACATGCTGCACGCCAAGGAAACCGGCTGCAAGATGATTGTGGTGGACCCGCGCTTTACCCGCACCGCTGCGCGCGCCGACGAGTACATCCGCATCCGTTCCGGTTCGGACATCCCGTTCCTGTTCGGCATGCTGTACCACATCTTCAAGAACGGTTGGGAAGACAAGAAGTACATCAACGACCGCGTCTACGGCATGGAGAAGGTCAAGGAAGAGGTCATGGCCAAGTGGACGCCGGACAAGGTCGAAGAGGCCTGCGGTGTGCCCGAGAAGCAGGTCTACATGGCTGCCGAGATGATGGCCAAGAACCGTCCTTCCACCATCGTGTGGTGCATGGGCCAGACCCAGCACACCCATGGCAATGCCATCGTTCGCGCCTCGTGCATTCTCCAACTGGTGCTGGGCAACGTCGGCGTGTCCGGCGGCGGCACCAACATCTTCCGCGGCCATGACAACGTGCAGGGTGCAACCGACGTCGGTCCGAACCCGGACTCGCTGCCCGGTTACTACGGTCTGGCCGAAGGCTCGTGGAAGCATTTCGCCAAGACCTGGGGCGTGGACTTCGACTGGATCAAGGCCCGCTACGCATCGGCAGCCATGATGGGCAAGCCCGGCATCACGGTGTCTCGCTGGGTCGACGGTGTGCTCGAAAAGAACGAACTGATCGACCAGGACCCGAACTTGCGCGGCGTGTTCTTCTGGGGCCATGCGCCCAACTCGCAGACCCGTGGTCTGGAGATGAAGCGTGCCATGGACAAACTGGACCTGCTGGTTGTGGTCGACCCCTACCCATCGGCTACCGCCGCCATGGCTGCGATGCCGGGCAAAGCCGAAGACCTCAACCCGAACCGTGCGGTGTATCTGCTGCCAGCGGCCACCCAGTTCGAGACCAGCGGCTCGGTGACGGCTTCCAACCGTTCCCTCCAGTGGCGCGAGAAGGTGATCGAGCCGCTGTGGGAAAGCCGCAGCGACCACATGATCATGCATCAGTTCGCCGAGAAGCTGGGCTTTGCCAAAGAGCTGTCCAAGAACTACAAGATGCAGAAGGTCAAGGGCATGGACGAGCCTGTGCCGGAAGATATCCTGCGCGAAATCAACAAGTGTGTGTGGACCATCGGTTACACCGGTCAGAGCCCTGAGCGCCTGAAAGCGCACATGCGCAACATGCACCTGTTCGACATCAAGACGCTCAAATCCAAGGGCGGCAAGGACAAGGAAACGGGTTACGACACCACCGGTGACTATTTCGGTCTGCCATGGCCCTGCTACGGCACGCCGGAAATGAAACACCCCGGCTCGGCCAACCTGTACGACACTTCCCGTCACGTCATGGACGGTGGCGGTAACTTCCGCGCCAACTTCGGCGTCGAGAAAGACGGCAAGAACCTGCTGGCAGAAGACGGCTCCCACTCCAAGGGCGCCGACATCACCACCGGTTACCCCGAATTCGACCACCTGCTGCTCAAGAAGCTGGGCTGGTGGGATGAGCTCACCGACGCCGAGAAGACCGCTGCCGAGGGCAAGAACTGGAAGACCGACTCTTCGGGCGGCATCATCCGCGTGGCGATGAAGAACCACGGTTGCCACCCGTTCGGCAACGCCAAGGCTCGCGCCGTGGTGTGGAACTTCCCGGATGCGATTCCGCAGCACCGCGAGCCGCTGTATGGCAACCGCGCCGACCTGCAGGCCAAGTACCCGACGCACGACGACAAGAAGGCGTTCTGGCGCATGCCGACGCTGTACAAGACGATCCAGCAGAAGAACATCGCCGACAAGGTGCACGAGAAGTTCCCGCTGGTGATGACCTCTGGTCGTCTGGTCGAGTACGAGGGTGGCGGCGAGGAAACCCGCTCCAACCCGTGGCTGGCCGAACTGCAGCAGGAAATGTTTGTCGAGATCAACCCGAAAGTGGCGGCCGAAAAAGGCATCCGCAACGGCGAACGCGCCTGGGTCAGCACGCCAACCGGCGCACGCCTGAATGTGCAGGCCCTGGTGACCGAGCGTGTGGGACCGGACACCGTGTTCCTGCCCTTCCACTTCTCGGGTCGCTGGCAAGGCGCCGACATGCTGGCTTACTACCCGAACGGTGCTGCACCAGTGGTTCGCGGTGAGGCCATCAACACGGCCACCACCTACGGCTACGACAGCGTCACGATGATGCAGGAAACCAAGACGACGGTCTGCAACGTCGAGAAAGCATAAGAGGACACAAAAATGGCACGGATGAAATTCGTCTGCGACGCTGAGCGTTGCATTGAGTGCAACGGCTGCGTGACAGCCTGCAAAAACGAGCATGAAGTTCCCTGGGGCGTGAACCGCCGCCGCGTGGTCACGCTCAATGACGGCGTTCCCGGCGAGCGCTCCATTTCGGTGGCCTGCATGCACTGCAGCGATGCACCCTGCATGGCGGTTTGCCCGGTCAACTGCTTCTATCGCACCGACGAAGGTGTGGTGCTGCACGACAAGGACATCTGCATTGGCTGCGGCTACTGCTCCTATGCCTGCCCGTTCGGCGCACCCCAGTTCCCGGCTTCGGGCACCTTCGGGGTTCGCGGCAAGATGGACAAGTGCACCTTCTGCGCCGGTGGCCCTGAAGCCAACGGCAGCCAGGCCGAGTTCGAGAAGTACGGCCGCAACCGTCTGGCCGAGGGCAAGCTGCCCGCCTGTGCCGAGATGTGCTCGACCAAGGCGCTGCTCGCTGGTGATGGCGACGTGGTGGCGGACATCTTCCGTGCCCGCGTGGTCCAGCGCGGCAAGGGTGCTGAAGTCTGGGGCTGGGGCACTGCCTACGGTTCCAAGCAAGCAGGCAATCCACCTGCAGGAGCAAAGTCATGATGACCAGAACCCTCACACTCGTTTCGGCACTGGTGGCCGTGGTTGGTCTGTCTGCCTGCGGCGATAAGCCGCAGGGCATGGGCGGCGTCAAGAGCGATGTGCCGCCGTTCAAGGGCGTCGAGACCAAGTACGCTGAGCCAGGCTGGAAAGCCGGCGACAAGACTAGCTGGGAGCAGGCCCTGAAGGCCCGTGCCCAGTACACGCAAAACGAGTACAGCCGTACGACGGCCCCGAAATAAACTGACGGAGGCCCGAGTCATGGTGCGTGCAAAGTTTGCAGTTTTTCTGGCCGCCGCGGCCCTGAGCGGGCTGGCCATTGCCCAGGCGCCTGTATCCGCAGCAGCGCCTGCGGCAGCGGCCGCTGCGCCCGCCACCGGCGGCATTCAGGGGCAGAACATCTTCGAGGTCAAACCCGAAGCCAGCGCTGACCCCAACTACGCCAAGCAGACCAATGGCGAACGCGCCCAGGTCCAGCCCGGCAACAACGCGCCGATGTGGCGGCAAGTCGGTGAAGGCGTGACCGGCTTCACCAGCCTGCCCAAAAGCATGGCGCCGGAAGCCGGCAACCTGATCCAGCCGTTTGTGCAGTACCCCGGCTCGCGCCTCACCAACGCTGGTGAAGCGTGGCGCCAGGTCCGCAACAACTGGATCATTCCCTACGGTGGTTCGCTGGTGCTGATCACGCTGCTGGCCATTGCGATCTTCTACAAGACCAAGGGCACCATCATGCTGCACGGGGCCGAGACCGGCCGCAAGATCGAGCGCTTCACACCGTTCGAGCGTGCCGCACACTGGTCCAACGCGATTGCATTCTGTGCGCTGGCCATCTCTGGCCTGGTCATGGCGTTTGGCAAGTTCTTCCTGCAGCCCATCATCGGCGGCCTGCTGTTTGGCTGGCTCACCTATGTGCTCAAGAACGTGCACAACTTCGCCGGCCCGCTGTTTGCGGTGTCTCTGGTGATCGTGTTCGTCACATTCCTGAAGGACAACTGGCCACAGAAGGGTGATCTGAACTGGGTTCTCAAAGGTGGTGGCCTGATTGGCAGTGCCGAGCCACCCTCGAACCGCTTCAACGCTGGCGAAAAAATCGTGTTCTGGGGCGGCGTGTTCTTCCTCGGACTGATCGTGGTGGCTTCCGGTTTCGTGCTCGACATGATTGTTCCAGGCATGACCTACGAGCGCTCGACGATGCAGATTGCCCACATGGTGCACGCCATCGCTACGGTGCTGATGATGTGCATGTTCCTCGGTCACATCTACCTGGGCACGCTCGGTCAGGATGGAGCCTACAAGGCCATGCGCACCGGCTATGTCGACGAGACCTGGGCCAAGGAACACCACCAGTACTGGTACGAAGACGTCAAGGCTGGCAAGGTGCCCGCCCAGCGCAGCCCGACCACACCCCCTGGCCAGACGGTTCAGGCCTGACGAACGAAACGTGAAAGAGGATGGTATGAAAAACGCCCTGAAACACCTGATTGCCTTGGGCATGCTGGCCGGCTTTTCTGTCGGCGCCATGGCCAAGTTGCCTGCGCTGAGCGATGAAGCCAAAGCCAAGGCCGCTGAAACGGCTGCCAAGACTGCCTGGACGGGCAAGGTCGACGGCTACCTGCTGTGCAAGTCGATGGACAAGGTCGCTGCCAGCTATTACAAGTCGGCCAAAGCGTCTGGCAAGGACACCAAGCCTGCCACCGCCACACCGGCTTGTGCCGACCCCGGCCCGTTTGTTTACACAGCAGCCGCGCCGAGTGCACCCGCTGCGCCGGCGGCCAACGCCAAGCCGATTGAGGCTGCAGGCGCACATTCACCCTCTGGCACCACGGTCAGCCCGCCGAGCGGCAAGGCGCCTGATGCAGTGGTGAACCCGGCCAAGAAGTCCTGAACGGACGCCTGAGCCATCCGCTGAGAACCTTCACTTCACAGCATAAGCCGGCCTGCCAAGCGCCGGCTTTTTCTTTTTTGCTGTAGCCTCTGCACCCCAACATGTCTGCGTCATCCACCGTGTCGTCCCCGTCCGTTACCAAACCCGCCGACTCCGTCAGCCCCGCCGGCCTCACCCATGCGCCGGCGTTGCCGTACCTCAGCGCGGCGCACGCCCCGCTCACCTGCGAGGTGGACGCCGTCAATGAATTCGGCGATCACCAGCGCATCGCCATTCCATCGGAACGTGCACTCACGGTGTATGTCGACAAGCGTGAGCTGGTCACGCTGATGACGCTGGGCGCCCACCCCGAACTGCTGGTGCTGGGTTATCTGCACAACCAGCGCCTGGTGCGTTCTGCCGGCGATGTCGAATCCATCACGGTGGACTGGGATGTTGGTGCCGCCGCTGTCAAGACGCGCCACGGCATCGTCGACATCGAGGAAAAAACTGCACGCCGCGTGGTCACCACCGGTTGCGGTCAGGGCAGTGTGTTTGGCGGTCTGATGGACGAGGTGGACCAGATTGTTTTGCCCGCCGGTGCGCAGATAACGCAGAGTCAGCTCTACAGCCTGGTCAACACCATCCGGCTGAAAGAGACCACCTACAAATCAGCCGGCTCGGTGCATGCGTGCGCGCTGTTCTCATGCCTGACGCCCGAGCCTGAGATGCTGCTGTTCGTCGAAGACGTGGGCCGCCACAATGCCATTGACACGATTGCCGGTTGGTTATCGATGAATAGAGCCCCCACGCTCCCCACTGCGTGTGGTTCGCTGCCTCCCGAGGGGGCGCGTTTCGACTTGGGGCGGCCCGGCGTCGAAACTGTCCCGCCCACGCAAGCGGCATGGGACGGCCTTGTGTTCTACACCACCGGCCGCCTGACCAGTGAAATGGTCATCAAGTCGGCGCAAATGGGCGTGCCCATCGTGATCTCGCGCAGCGGCATCACCCAGATGGGTCACCAGATTGCGCAAACCGTCGGGCTGTGCGCCATCGGCCGGGCGACCAACAAGCGCTTTGTCTGTTACGCCAACCCACAGCGCCTGCAGCTGCAACCCGGTCTGGTGTCCCGGCCGGAGACCGCAACCGAGGCCAAGACTGACTGAGACTATCAAATCCCGTGTTGACAGGCGGTTAACCCGGATGCGCTAAGGTAGCGCCATGGCACCCTTATTCCTCCGGCTCGGCTGGAAAACCATGCTGCGCGATTTGCGTGCGGGCGAGCTGCGCCTGCTGATCGTGGCGGTGACGCTCGCCGTGGCCGCGCTGACGGCGGTGGGCTTCTTTGCAGACCGCATCAAAGGCGGCCTGCAGCGCGATGCGCGGCAACTGCTCGGTGGTGATGCAGTGGTCCGCAGCGATGGCCCCACACCGCAAGCCTTCATTGAGAAGGCCCGCGCCCTGGGCTTGCAAACCGCATCGACCGTGACCTTTCCCACCATGGGGCGGGCACGCGATGAAGACGGCGGAGCCAGCAAGCTGGTGGCCTTCAAGGCTGTGCCCGAAGGTTATCCGCTGCGTGGCAAGTTGAAGATCGCCGACACCCTGGAAGGCGCCACCGCCGCCGCGAAAGACACCCGCGACATTCCCGCCCCGGGCACTGCGTGGGTCGACCCGGCGCTGCTCGACGGTCTGGGCCTGAAGATCGGCCAGCCCTTGCTGATGGGCGACTCCACCTTCACTGTCACGCGCGTCATCGTGCAGGAGCCTGATCGCGGTGCCGGCTTCATCAGCTTTTCGCCCCGGGTGATGATCAACCAGGCCGACGTGGCCGCGACCGGGCTGATCCAGCCCGCCAGCCGCACCAACTACCGTTTTGCGGTGGCAGGTGATGAGAAAGCCGTCAGCGCCTACGTCCGATGGGCGACCGACCTGATCAAGGCGCCCGAGGCAGAGACAGGCAGGGCGCGTCTGGGCGGCGTCCGACTGGAGTCACTCGAAAGCGGCAGCCCTGAAATGAGCCGCACATTGGATCGGGCCGAGAAATTCCTCAACCTCGTGGCGCTGCTTGCCGCCTTGCTCAGCGCGGTGGCTGTCGCCATCGTGGCGCGGGGTTTTGCTGCCAAGCACCTCGACGACTGCGCCATGCTGCGGGTGCTGGGCCAACCGCAGCGCACCATCGCGCTCGCCTACACCTTCGAATTTGTGGTGGCGGGGCTTATTGCCAGTGCCTTTGGCGTGGCTTTGGGATTTGCCGTGCACCACGCCTTTGTGCTGCTGCTCTCTGGCCTGGTCGAGACTGTTCTGCCCACTGCCACCTTCTGGCCGGTGCTGTTTGGTATGGGCATGGGTCTCACGCTGCTGCTGTCTTTCGGACTGCCGCCCGTGCTGCAGCTGGCACAGGTGCCGCCGCTGCGTGTGATTCGCCGCGACGTGGGCAATCTCCGGCCAGCATCGATGGCGGTGCTGGGCGTCGGCATGCTGGGTTTTGCAGCACTGCTGGTGGCTGCCAGCAACGACCTGAAACTGGGCCTGATTGCTGTGGGCGGATTTGCGGGCGCGGCGCTGGTGTTTGCGCTGGCCAGCTTTGCGGCGGTCAAGCTGCTGCGAGCCAGCGTCAACGAGAGCACCGCGCCAAGGTGGCTGGTGCTGGCCACGCGGCAGCTGTCGGCACGGCCGGTTTACGCGGTGGTGCAGACCAGCGCACTGGCCGTCGGGCTGCTGGCGCTGATGCTGCTGGTGCTGCTGCGCACCGACCTCATCAGCAGCTGGCGCAAGGCAACACCGCCTGACGCGCCCAACCGGTTTGTCATCAATGTGCAGCCGGAGCAGGCTGCTCCCTTCCAGCAGGCCCTGATTGAGGGCGGTGTCACCAAGTACGACTGGTACCCCATGATTCGCGGCCGGTTGGTCGCCATCAACGGCAAGACCGTCACACCTGACGACTACGAAGACGATCGCGCCAAGCGGCTGGTGGACCGGGAGTTCAACCTGTCCCACGCCGCCGCCCAGCCGCCCTACAACCAGATTGTTGCCGGGCGCTGGACTGCCGACGAGAAAAACGCCGTGAGCGTGGAAGACGGTCTTGCGAAAACACTGGGCCTGAAGCTCGGCGACACCCTGCGCTTTGAGATCGGCGGCCAGCAGAATGAAGCGAAGGTCACCAGCCTGCGCAAGGTCGACTGGGGCTCGATGCGCGTCAATTTCTTTGTGATGTACCCGGTGGCGCGCATGCCTACCGAAGTACCGCTGTCATACATCACCGCCTTCCGCGCACCAGAGCCTGCAGTGCCCGCGGCTGGGCAGACCGCCCTGCAGAGTTTTGACAACACGCTGGTGCGGGCCTTCCCCAACATCACCAACGTCGACATGAGCAGCACGCTGGCGCAGGTGCAGCGCGTGCTCGACCAGGTCATCCGCGCCGTGGAGTTCCTGTTTGGCTTCACCCTCGCCGCAGGTCTGGTGGTGCTGTTTGCCGCCATCACCGCCACCCGCGAAGAGCGGGCCAGGGAGTTCGCCATCATGCGTGCCGTTGGCGCACGCGCCTCACTGCTGCGCCAGGTGCAGCGCGCTGAACTCGCAGGCGTGGGTTTGCTGGCGGGCTTCCTGGCCTCGCTGGTGGCGCTGCTGGTGGGCTGGGGTCTGGCGCGCTATGTGTTCGACTTCAGCTGGACAGGTTCGTGGACGGTGCCGGTGCTGGGCAGCGTGGCGGGGGCATTGCTGGCTTTGGCGGCGGGGTGGTGGGGGTTGAGGTCGGTGTTGAATACGCCGGTGGTGGAGACGTTGCGGAAAGCGCAGTAGAAGGCCTTATCCGTTCTGGCTGAGTCTTTCGATGCCTTTGATCTTTCGCTACCGCCCGGAGCCGGGACTCGCCCCGGCGGGCGAGGCACTTTTCTTTGCTTCGCCAAAGAAAAGTACCCAAAAGAAAGGCGACCCGAAGTCTGGGTCCCTTCGCTTGCGCTACGGGCAACCTGCGCTGCTCGGCCCAGCCACACAGGACAAGCGGGAACGGAGACCGACGCAACAAGGACACGCCATGGCGTGTCCTTGTTGCGTCCGGTATTTGGGTATTTGTCTTCTGTCTTCCTGCATCCACCCCTCGTGAATGCGCCGAGGAGCGCAGGTTCAGGCGGATCAGGGCTGGCGTTGTCTGAGCCGAAGACGAGTTTAGCCAGACCCCGCCTGGACCGAGCACCGCAGGTTGCCCCGCAGCGCAGCGTAGGGGACGCAGTCACCAGGGTCACCTTTTCTTTTGCTTACTTTTCTCTTGGCGAAGCAAAAGAAAAGTGAGTTGCCGCCGGGCAATCCCCGGCCTCAAGATTCCAAACAGAACCCAACCCCCATCCGATAATCCAAATATGCAAATCGAAGAAAAGCCCCCCGGCAACCCGCCCTTTGAAACCCCCTACGCCTGGATAGGCGGCGAGGAGAAGGTCAAGGCGCTGGTCGAGCGGTTTTATGACCTGATGGATCTGGAGCCCGGCTACACCGCGCTGCGCGCCGCCCACGGCAGCACGCTGGAGAACGCCCGCGAGCGGCTGTTCTGGTTCCTGTGCGGCTGGCTGGGCGGGCCGCAGTACTACACCGAGCGCTTCGGTCACCCGCGCCTGCGGATGCGTCACATGCCGCAGAACACCGGGGGTGGTTCCATCGGCATCGTCGAGCGTGACCAGTGGCTGGCCTGCATGGACCAGGCGATGCGAGAGACGGGGGTGGACGAGGCCTTGCGCATCCGCCTCAATGCATCGTTTTTCCAGACGGCGGACTGGATGCGGAACCGGGGCGAGTAGCGCGGGTGAACAGGGCTCAGCCCTGCGCCAGCAGTACCACCAGCGCCCCCGCGCCGCCCTCGGCCGGTCGCGCCTGCACAAAGGCCAGCACTTCCTGCTTCTGGATCAGCCAGCTCTGCACCTTGCCCTTGAGCACCGGCGTCTTGCCGGGTGAGCCTAGGCCCTTGCCATGCACCACACGCACGCAGCGCCAGCCGATCTTGTGTGCGTCTTTGAGGAATTGCGACAGCGTCTCGCGCGCTTCCTCGCGCCTCAGGCCATGCAGATCGACCTGGCCCTGAATGCTCCAGCCGCCGCGGCGCAGCTTGCGCACCACGTCCGGGCCCATGCCGGGGCGGCGAAAGCTCAGCGCCTCGTCGGTATCGAGCAGGGTTTCCACATCGAATTCGTCCGAGATCGCCTCGCGCATCACCGCGAGTTCGTCGCGTTGCTGTTGAACGGGAATAGGTGCGGGCGGCGAGGGGGCGATGGCGGCTTTGTGACCGGGTTGATGCTTGATCGGCAAGGCCTTGACCGGGCCAATGGCGCGCGAAAAGAGTTCTTTTTCAGCGCGGGCCTTGGCCGCCGCAGCCACACGCGCCGCTTCGCGTTCGCGCTCCAGCAGGACGCGCGCCTCAATGGCCTTCTTGACGGCCTTGAGGTCCTGCAGGCTCTTGAGCGCGGGCGATTTCATGAGCCGACTTTAAAGCAGGCCCAGTTCCGCCATCGATACGGCTTCGGAACCCGTGACCACGAAATGGTCGAGCACGCGCACATCCACCAAGCCCAGCGCTGACTTGAGGGTTTGCGTCAGTGCCTCGTCGGCGCGAGACGGCTTCGCTGCGCCACTGGGGTGGTTGTGGGCCAGCACCACGCTGGCGGCGTTCAGTGCCAGGGCCCGCACCACCACCTCGCGCGGGTAGACCGAGGTTTGCGTCAGTGTGCCGCGAAACAGCTCTTCCAGCGCAATCAGCCGGTGCTGGCTGTCGAGAAACAGCACTGCAAAAATCTCGTGCGGCCGGCTGCCCAGTTGCAGCTGAAGGTAGTCGCGCACCGCCTGCGGCGTGGCAAACAGCGGCTTCTCCTTCAGCTCTTCGGCCAGTGCCCGGCGCGCCAGCTCCAGCACCGCCACCAGTTCGGCGCGTTTGGCCGGTCCCAGGCCCTTGATGCTCTTGAGCGCCTCCGGCCCGGTGTGCAACAGGCCGGCTACGCCGCCAAAGGTGTCGACCAGCTCCTGCCCCATCTGCAGCGCGTTCTTGCCCGGCAGGCCGGTGCGCAGCAGCAGGGCCAGCAGCTCGGCGTCACTCAGCGCGCTGGCGCCACGCGACAGCAGCTTTTCGCGGGGGCGGGCGTCTTCGGGGATGTCTTTGAGGAGCATGTTTTGGTGTGACAAAAGCTGAAAACCCCGACGACGGGCGGCAATCGGACAGTTTCTACAATAGGGGCAGTTTACAAATCCCGGCCCGGCATCCTGCGGCCCGTGCGAAAGTTTGATGTCCACCGTGCAATTCCCCGAATCCCCCGCCGCGCCGACCGTCCAGTCCGGCTCCTTTCTGACCCTGCACTACCGCATGGCGGGCCCCGCCGTGAACGGCCAGCCGGGGGCCGACATCATCAACACCTTCGATGGCAAGCCCGCGACGCTCAGTCTGGGCACCGGCGAACTGTCGCCAGCCATCGAGCAGCGCTTGCTGGGCTTGGCCGAAGGCACGCGCACCACCTTCGAGCTGGCGGCTGGCGAGGCCTTTGGCGAGCGCAACCCGGAGCTGGTGCAGTGGGTGGCGCGCAAGCTGCTCAACGAGCTGGGTGACCCGGCCGAGCAGTACAAGGTGGGCGATGTGGTGCAGTTCCCCACGCCCGACGGCATGGGTCAGTACGCCGGTGCGGTGCAGCAGGTGCGCGCTGACGGCGAAGCGGTGCAGTTTGATTTCAATCACCCGCTGGCTGGCCAGTCGGTGGTGTTTGAAGTGCAGGTGATTGGAGTCCTATGAACGCGTCAGCCCCCAGCCCCCAGGAAATCCTGCTTGCCGAGCCGCGCGGCTTTTGTGCCGGCGTGGACCGTGCCATCGAGATCGTCGAGCGCGCGCTCACCAAATTCGGTGCACCGATTTACGTGCGCCATGAGATCGTGCACAACACCTATGTGGTGAACGACCTCAAGGCCAAGGGCGCCATCTTCATTGAGGAGCTCGCCGATGTTCCACCTGGTGCCACGCTGGTGTTCAGCGCGCACGGCGTGAGCAAGGCGATCCAGGAAGAGGCGGTGCGCCGTGGCTTCCAGATTTTTGACGCCACCTGCCCGCTGGTCTCCAAGGTGCATGTGGAGGTCGCCAAGCTGCACAAGGAAGGCTACGAGTTCATCATGATCGGCCACAAGGGCCATCCCGAGGTCGAAGGCACCATGGGCCAGCTCGACAGCGGCATCCATCTGGTGGAAGACGTGGCCGATGTCGCGCGTATCTCGCCGTTGCAAACAGAAAGGCTGGCGGTGGTCACGCAGACCACGCTCAGCGTGGACGATGCCGCCGAGATCAGCGCCGCCGTGATGGCGCGCTTCCCGCAGGCGCGCTCGCCCAAGCAGCAGGACATCTGCTACGCCACCCAGAACCGCCAGGACGCAGTGAAGGTGCTGAGCCCGCAGGTGGACATCCTCATCGTGGTCGGCAGCCCGACCAGCTCCAACAGCAACCGCCTGCGTGAGCTGGCCGCCAAGCTGGGCACCGAGGCCTACATGGTCGATGACGCCACCGAGCTGAAGGAGTCGTGGTTCACCGGCAAGGCCCGCGTGGGCCTCACGGCGGGTGCGTCGGCACCGGAGATTCTGGTCAAGCAGGTGATTGACCGCATCAAGGCGCTGGGCGCGGTGTCGGTGCGCAAGATGCCGGGCATTGAAGAAACCCTCAAGTTCCCGCTGCCCAAGGGTTTGAAGCTCGACGCGCAAGGGGTGGCACTCGATGTGGGCGAGAGCCGCCTGCACGAGCAGAACTGACAGCGTCGTTGATGCCTCGATGATCCCGCACGCGCAGATCGAACACTGCCAGCAGCGCTTCGATAAGGATTACCGCCACTTCATCCGCCAGACGCCGCTGTGGAAGCTGCCCGGTAAGGCGCTGGGTGTGAACTGCGCCGAGGTCTGGCTCAAGCTGGAGCACCTGCAGACGGGCGGCAGCTTCAAGGCGCGCGGCATGCTCAACCGGCTGCTGTCCAACCCCATTCCTGCCAGCGGCGTCATCGTCGCTTCAGGCGGCAACGCCGGCATTGCCACGGCAGCGGCGGCGCGTGAACTCGGTGTGCGCTGCGAAGTGTTCGTGCCCGAGGTCTCCACCCAGGCCAAGCGCGACAAGCTGGCCGCACTGGGCGCGCAGGTGGTTGTGACTGGTGCGGCCTACGCCGATGCGCTGCAGGCCTGCATGGCGCGACAGCAGGCCACCGGTGCGCTGATGACCCATGCCTACGACCAACCCGAGGTGCTGGCCGGCTCGGGTACCCTAGCATTGGAAATCGAACAGCAGGGCGGCTTGCCTGACGCGGTGCTGGTCAGCGTCGGTGGCGGCGGCCTGATCGGCGGCGCGGCCAGCTGGTTTGGCCAGCGCACCCGGGTGGTGGCGCTGGAGCCCGAACTGGCGCCCACGCTGTTCCGTGCACGTGAGGCCGGCCAGCCGGTGGATGTGGCGGTTGGCGGCATCGCGGCCGACTCACTGGGTGCCAAGCGCATTGGCGCCCTCGCATGGGAGTCCACGCAAGCCCATGTGCGCGATGCGCTGCTGCTGACTGACGACACCATCCGCGCGGCTCAGCTGTATCTGTGGAAAGAATTCAAACTGGCGGTGGAGCCGGCTGCGGCCCTGCCACTGGCCGCGCTGCACAGCGGGCGCTTTGTGCCTGCGCCTGATGACAAGGTGTGCCTCATCATCTGCGGCGCCAATCTGGACCCGGCGTCGCTTGTCTGAAGTTAATTTGGCCCCGGAGGGAGTTCTAGAAATTCGATTGTCGGGATGCAGGGCAAGGCGCACGGAGCACAGGACACCGGAATGCACTTCGGTGCATGAGGATTCCGAGCACCGCGCAACGCCGCCATGCGTCCGAGAATCGGATTTATAGAAGTCCCTCAATACAATCTACCCATGCTTGACATCAACCTGCTCCGCAAAGACCTGCCCTCGGCCATCGCCCGCCTGGAAACCCGCAAGAAGCCGCAGGCTTTCCTGAATGTCGAGGCCTTCCAGTCGCTGGAAGCCGAGCGCAAGGCACTGCAGATGCGCACCGAAGAGCTGCAGAACCAGCGCAACACGCTCTCCAAGCAGATCGGCCAGCTCAAGGCCAAAGGCGAAGACGCCAGCGCGGTGATGGCGCAGGTCAGCAGCTCCAAGGCGGAACTGGAAACATCCGCAGTCCGGCTCGACCAGATCCAGACCGAGCTGCAGGCCCTGCTGCTGGCCGTGCCCAATTTGCCGCATGACTCGGTGCCGGTGGGCAGCGATGAGCATGGCAACCGCGAAATGCGCACCTGGAGCCCCGCTGGCGGCCTGGGCGGCAAACCACCTGCGTTCAGCTTCGAGGTGAAAGACCATGTCGATGTGGGCCAACCGCTGGGGCTGGACTTTGAACTCGGCACCAAGCTTTCTGGCTCGCGTTTCACCGTGATGAAGGGCCCGCTTGCCCGTCTGCACCGGGCGCTTGCCCAGTTCATGCTAGACGTGCAGACCCAGGAGCACGGCTACACCGAGTGCTACACGCCATATATCGTCAACGCTGAGACGCTGCGTGGAACTGGTCAACTGCCAAAATTCGAAGAAGATTTATTCAGAGTGCCGCGTGGTCGACAAACGCTTGACTCTTCTCAGTTGGCTGAAATCGCTGCGCAAGGAGGCTCTGGGTCTCACGGTGGCTCAGTTGAAGAGAATTTCTATCTGATCCCCACCAGCGAAGTCACGCTGACCAACTTCGTGCGCGGCGAGATCGTGCCCGAGGCGCAACTGCCTCTGAAGTTCACCGCCCACACCCCGTGCTTCCGCTCCGAAGCCGGCAGCTATGGCCGCGACACCCGCGGCATGATCCGCCAGCACCAGTTCGACAAGGTCGAGATGGTGCAGATCACCCACCCCGAGAAAAGCTACGAGGCGTTGGAAGCGATGACCGGCCACGCGGAGGCCATCCTGCAAAAGCTCGGCCTGCCGTATCGCGTGGTGCTGCTGTGCACCGGCGACATGGGTTTCGGCGCGACCAAGACCTACGACCTCGAAGTGTGGTTGCCTGCGCAGAACACCTACCGCGAGATCAGCTCGGTGTCGAACTGCGAAGCCTTCCAGGCCCGCCGCCTGCAGGCGCGCTTCAAGAATGCCCACGGCAAGAACGAGTTTGTGCACACGCTGAACGGCTCCGGCCTTGCCGTGGGCCGCACACTGGTGGCGGTGCTTGAAAATTACCAGCAGGCCGACGGGTCGGTGGCCATCCCCACCGTGCTGCAGCCCTACATGGGCGGCCTGAAGGTCCTGACCCCGTCAGCGTGAGGCGCCGCAGGGCCGCTGCCCTGCTAGAATCATGCCTTCGAGCAACGGAGAGGTGGCAGAGTGGCCGAATGTACCTGACTCGAAATCAGGCGTACCGCAAGGTACCGTGGGTTCGAATCCCACCCTCTCCGCCACATCGTCAAGCAATAGGGGCCTTCGGGCCCTTATTTGTTTTCGGCCGTAGCGGACGCATCCGCGCCGTGATTTGTTGATGCATGTGTCTGAGCCGATGTGGTCTCAGCACTTGCAGCTGGCGCGGCCAGATCACTGAACCCCAACCGCCCCCAGAACGGCAAGCGCAGTGCCGGCGAATTGAAGTCGACGCCGAAGTTCAGCCCCAGCACGTTGAACTCCAGCCCCTCCTGCACGCCCAGGCTCACACCCAGCAAACCCAGCAGCGAGAACTGCAGGCCCGAGCCCGACGTCGAGATGCCGATGGGGTTGGTCAGCGGCCGGTAGTCTTTGCCGATGGCGTTGGCGGGCAGGTCGAGCTTCAGCGCAGGCACTTCGCGCCCGATGTGCGCTAAAAACGTGTTGCTGTTGGGGCCGGGGTAGCTGCGGTACTGCCTGGCATAGGGGTAGCTGGCAATCGCTGCCTCCACGGCATCGATCATGGGCTCGACGCCTTCGCCGCGGTGGTCCACCAGCAGCTCGGGGGTGGAGCCGTACCAATACCCGTCGGGCACGGCGTAGTCACGCTGCACGACATTCGGCGCGCGCCAGCCCACGACGTCGTAGCGCGTGTAGCTCGTCTCGCCCTTTCGCTTGTAGATGATCCACGGGTGCACGGCGAAATTGCCGCGCCAGCCGTAGGTGGCTGCCGCATAGACCTGAACGATGGCCCGGTCGGCTTCCTGCACCGGGTCAGGGGCGATGCCGGCCGAATACCTGGGTGCGGTGATCCAGCTGCGGCGGGGCGTGTCTGTGCTGGTGGCGGCGGTATTGACCGCATGGTCTTGCGCCAGGGCGGCATGCGCTACCAGGACAAGAGGCGCGAGTAGAGGCGCTACAAGGCTGGCGCCGAGCCATCGGGATGGTGGTTTCACACCGGTGATTATCTGAACCGCAGGCAAGCTGTGGAGCACCAGCCCCCAATAGGCTTGGAACAAGCAGGTGCTTTGACGTACTGGCGCTTGGCGGTCGCTTGCCCTGAAGGACTTGTGTCAGGCCCTAGAGCAGTCCCTGCGTCCGCGCGAGGTGGCTGGCTTGCGAGCGGCTTTTCACGTTCAGCCTGCGGAACAGGCGCCACAAATGGACCTTGACCGTGTGCTCGCTGATCTGCAGTTCCTCGGCGATGTCGCGGTTGCTCATGCCCCGGTCCAGCATGCCCAGCAACTGCTTCTGGCGGCGCGACAGCTTTTCGGTGGGGGCGAGCGACATCGGTTCCAGGTCGTCGCTGAGGAACACCCGCAGCACGTTGGAAATCTCGGTGGCACCGGCTGACTTCTGGATGTAGGCATCGGCACCGGCTTCGATGGCGAGCTCTTCGTAGTCCTGGGCCGAGGCGCCGGACAGTACCACCAGCGGTACGTCGGGAAACTGCTGCTTGAGTTCGCGCACGCCAGACACCCCGTTAGTGTCGGGCAATTTGAGGTCGAGGCAGATCAGCTCGGGCGTACCGTGCTCCTGCACGGCGGCGGGAATGCCGGCCATGCGGTCAATTTCAGCGACCGTGGCCTTGCTGCTCAGCCGGTGGATCAGAAGGACCACCGCCTCACGCATCAGTGGGTGGTCATCGATGACGAATATGCTCATTGAATCGGGCCTGTTGTAGTTCGAAGAAGTGGCTCAGAGCGTGAATGTGCGCCAGCACGCATGAGAACTTTAGTACAAAAAGTCACGCCGCGCGCACTATTTTCGAGTGCTTCGTGCACGGCTATTGTGCGCTGGGCAGGGGTAGTGAGCGCAGACTGCAGCAACCCTGCCGAGCATGCGGTCAGGAGTCAGAAAAGTGTTGCAGCGCCGCAATCACCTCGGCTTCAGCGGCGCCGTCACCCAGCGTGACCTGATCCCCCAGCGAGGACAGCGCACCTGCACCGGCTTTTTGCAGCCCGGCGATGGTTTGTGCAGCCTCGCGCGGCGAGTCGAAGCCCTTGCTCTGAAGTAGTACTTTGGCGTCTGCCGACAGCAGCTTGAAGTAGAACTGGCCGTCTTTCTCGCGGTACTGCTTGAAGGCGGGCGCAGCGGCCTTGGCTGCCTTGGCTTTGCCGGTGGTCGCGGCCGCACCCAGGTTCCGCAGCCCGACGGCCTGGCGCAGCTCGGCCATGAAGGGCGTGGCCAGCTCGCGTGCCTTGCGGGCTCCCGCCAGCAGCACGCGCTCCATCTCTTCCGGGTTGGCCATCAAGGCGTGGTAACGCTCACGCATGGGTGCGACTTCCTGGTCGATGCGCTCGAACAGCAGTTGCTTGGCGTCACCCCAGGAAATGCCTTCCGCATAGGCTTTGCGCAGGGCCTCTGTTTCGGCCGCGCTGGCAAAGGCCTGATAAATCTGGAACAGCGCCGAGCCTTCGACCTCCTTGGGCTCGCCCGGCGCGCGGGAGTCGGTCAGGATGCTGCCGATCAGCTTGCGCAGCGGCTCCCGGGGTGCAAAAAGGGGAATGGTGTTGTCGTAGCTCTTGCTCATCTTGCGGCCGTCAAGGCCGGGCAGCAGGGCCACGGATTCCTCAATCACCGCCTCCGGCAGCACCAGTCGCTCGCCATACAGGTGGTTGAAGCGCTGCGCCATGTCCCGTGCCATCTCGATGTGCTGGATCTGGTCGCGGCCCACCGGCACCTTGTGCGTCTTGAACATCAGGATGTCGGCGCCCATCAGTACCGGGTACATGAAGAGCCCGGCAGTGACATCGGCATCCGGGTCGTTGCCGGCTGCTTCGTTCTTGTCGACCGAGGCCTTGTAGGCGTGGGCGCGGTTGAGTACGCCCTTACCTGTTACGCACGTCAGCAGCCAAGTGAGCTCAGGAATCTCCGGAATGTCGGACTGGCGATAGAAGACCACCCGCTCCGGGTCCAGGCCAGCGGCCAGCCAGCTGGCGGCGATTTCCATGGTGGAGCGCTGGATGCGCGCCGGCTCATCGCATTTGATCAGCGCGTGGTAGTCGGCCAGAAAGTAAAAGCTCTGCACGCCCGGCAGGCGGCTGGCAGCCACCGAGGGCCGGATGGAGCCCACAAAGTTACCAAGGTGCGGTGTGCCGGTGGTGGTGATGCCGGTGAGAAAGCGGGTCACTGGGAGCGGGGTCACGGAAGTCATGTGGGAGAGTCGGGCAGGTTGAAACGGTTGAATCGTCAGCGGATCAGGGCAATCAGCGGCGAGATCAGGGCGTTGATGACGGCGTAGCCGGCCGACATCAGCGGACGCAGCCAGATGGTGCCGACGACGCCGGCAATCACCAGACCCATCACAAGGAAAAAACCCCAAGGCTCGACACGGGCCAGCCACTGCGCCTGCTTCCAGGGCAGCAGGCCGACCAGAATGCGGCCGCCGTCCAGCGGAGGCAGCGGGAACAGGTTGAAGGCCCACATCACCAGATTGACCAGAATGCCGGCCTGCGCCATCTTGATGAAGAACACCTCGTCCACGCCAAACGCGGCCATCAGCACCAGCGCCAGCGCCCAGGCAATCGCCTGCGCAAAGTTCGATGCCGGGCCGGCCAGCGCGACCCAGATCATGTCGCGCTTTGGGTTGCGCAGGTGGCTGAAGTTCACCGGCACCGGCTTGGCATAGCCAAACAGGAAGGCGCCCGAGGTGGCGAAGTACAGCAGCAAAGGCATCGCGATGGTGCCGATCGGATCGATGTGCTTGACCGGGTTGAGCGTGATGCGCCCCAGCATGAAGGCGGTGTTGTCGCCCAACCGGCGGGCCGCATAGCCGTGGGCGGCCTCATGAACCGTGATGGCAAACAGCACGGGCAAGGCGTAAATGGCAACGGTCTGAATCAGTTCGGCGATATCCATGCAGGGATTGTCTCAGACGATGGTAGCCCGGCTGTCTGGTTCCAAGTGAGCGTTCACCAGCAGTGGGGATTTCCAAAAACCCCAAACTACCGGCTGGGTCGTTGCTCGTCTAGAGTACGGCCCATGGATTCACTGTCGCAAATTGCTCTGGGTGCGGCCGTCAGCGTCGCGGTGATGGGCCGCCGCACGGCGGTGTGGAAGGCCGCCGCATGGGGCGCGGTCGCCGGCACGCTGCCCGATCTGGATGTGCTCATCGACCACGGCGATGCCGTGGCCAACATGGTGCTCCATCGCGCTGAAACCCATTCGCCGTTCTGGCTCACACTGTTGTCGCTGCCCATGGCGATGGGCGTGGCACGCCTGCAGGGGCAATGGGCGTTGTGGCGGCGCTGGTGGCTGGCGATCTGGCTGGCGCTGGTGACGCACCCCTTGCTCGACGTGATGACGGTTTATGGCACCCAGCTGGGTTTGCCGTTCACCAACTACCCCTACGGCGTCGGCAGCGTGTTCATCATCGACCCACTTTACACCGTGCCCTTGCTGATCGGCACGGTGTGGGCGATGGCCGCGCGCGGCCGGCCAGCCGGCTTGTGGGCCAATGCCACGGGCCTGATTCTCAGCACGGCCTACATCGCCTGGGGCGTGGTGGCGCAGGCACAGGTCACGGCGGTGGCCCGGGAATCGCTGGCCACTCAGGGCATTCAGGCTGAGCGGGTGCTGGTGACGCCGGCGCCGCTCAACACCCTGCTGTGGCGGGTGTTGGCGATCTCGGGTGCGGATTACCACGAGGGTTTTTATTCACTGCTGGACGCCGAGAAGCGCGTGACGTTTGACCGCTTCCCCAGCGGCTCGGCGCTCCACGCAGAGCTGGGCGACATTCCGGCGGCGCAGCGCATCCGTGCCTTCAGCAAGGGCTTCTACAAGGTCAGCGAGCGGGATGGCAAGGTTTTCATCACCGACCTGCGCATGGGGCAGGAACCCAACTACATCTTCAACTTCGCGGTAGCCACGCGCGCCAGCCCGTTGCAGCCGTTGGTGCCACCGGAGCAGGTCGGTTCACGCACAGACGTCAAGCGCGGGCTTGAATGGCTGTCGCGGCGCATCCGGGGTGAGCTGGTGCCTCCGCCACGCTGACTCAGGGGAGGGGCGCAGCGGTCAGAGCCCCAGGCCGTGCAGATCGCCCCGGCCCTGACGTACCACCACCGCATCGCCGCCCTGACCCATCGCGGTGAGGTCAATCACCGTGGTCGGCTCCAGCGGGCAGGCGCCCGCGTCCACCACGGCCGCCAGCACGTGTTCCATCTGCTCGCGGATGTCATGGGCGTCGTTCAGCGGCTCGCTCTGGCCCGGTGGGATCAGCGTGGTCGCGAGCAGCGGCGCGCCGTGCAGTTCCAGCAGGGCCTGCAGTACCTTGTGGTCGGGCACGCGCAAGCCGATGGTCTTGCGCGCCGGGTGACTCAGGCGCCGCGGCACTTCCTTGCTGGCTTCGAGGATGAAGGTGTAGGGCCCCGGTGTCGCGGCCTTGAGCAGGCGGAACTGGCGGTTGTCCACCCGCGCGTAGTTAGCCAGCTCGCTCAGGTCGCGGCACAGCAGCGTGAGGTGGTGCTTGTCGTCCACCCCGCGGATGCGGCGCAGGCTGTCGGCAGCGGCCTTGTCGTCGATGTGGCAGACCAGCGCATAGCTGGAGTCGGTCGGCACCGCTGCGATTCCGCCGCGCGCCAGCAGCGCTACCGCCTGTTTGAGCAGGCGAGCATGCGGGTTGTCGGGATGGACTTCGAAGAACTGGGCCATGGGGTGGTGCGGGTGCGGGGCTCAGGCGCCAAGCTCTAGGCTTCGACTGGCTCGATCTTCACGCGGCTTTCACGTACCGCCAGCCAGGCGCCTGTGGCGCCGCACACGGCAATCATGACCATGCCCAGCAGCGCCCATCTGTCAGGCACATGCGAGAACAGCACCCAGCCGCCAATCATCGCAAAACCGATCTGGGCATACAGAAATGGTGTCAGCGTGGAGGCAGGTGCCCGGCCATAGGCCAGGATCATCATGAAGTGCCCCACAGCGCCCATCAGGCCCATGATGGCCAGACTGATCCACAGCGTGGCCGAGTCGAGCTGCACCCACACAAAAGGCAGCGCCACCAGTGTGACGAGGGCCGCAACCCAGCCGGTGTAGAAATGGGTGGTCAGCGGGTTCTCGGTGCGCGCCAGCCGGCTGGTGAGAATCTGGAAGCCTGCGTTCGACGCCACCAGACCCAGCGGCAGCAGCATGGCCCAGTTGAAGTCCTCACTGGTCGGCCGAATGATGATCAGCGTGCCAATGAAGCCGCCGATCACCAGCAACCAGCGCAGCCAGGACACGCGCTCGCCCAGCGTGAACGAAGCCATCAGCGTGATGACCAGTGGCGTGATCATCACGATGGCGGTGAACTCACCCACCGGCATGTGCTGCAGCCCGAAGTAGGCGAACACACTGGTGCTGAGCAGCAGCAGCCCGCGCAGGAACTGGAACTTGGGGTGGTCGGTGCGAAGCCGCACCTTGTGGCGTATCGGCAGGATTACCGCAGTGGTGGCAATCGCCTGGAAGGCGTAGCGGAACCACAGTGCCATCATCACCGGCACGCTGGTGGAGATGAATTTGGTGGTGGTGTCCAGCACGGCGAAACAGGCTACCGCAGCCACCAGAAAGGCAATGCCTGCAAGAGGCCTGTGCGCCGGACTGCCGGTTCCCGTCATCGTTGTGTTCACTGGATCCGGTCGGCAATCAGTTCCCAGACCGGCGTGAGGCCGCCGGGCAGGAAGGGCAGGTTGCCCAGATCGGTGTGGCTCTCGTCGGGGCTGTGGAAGTCGCTGCCGCGCGAAGCGGCCAGACCGAACTCTTTCGCGGTTTCGGCGTACTTCACATACTCCTGCACCGTGTGGCTGCCGGTCACCACCTCCACCGCCTGGCCGCCATGGGCCTTGAACTCGGTGAAGAGCGCGAATTCCTCATTGGGCGTGAACTTGTAGCGGCCGGGGTGGGCAATCACCGCCACGCCCTTGGCCTGGGTGATCCACTGCACGGCATCGCGCAGGTTGGCCCAGCGGTGCGGCACATAGCCCGGCTTGCCTTCGGTGAGGTATTTGCGGAAGACTTCCGAGGTGTCGCGGCACACGCCGGTTTCGACCAGAAAGCGGGCAAAGTGCGTGCGTGAGATCAGCTCCGGATTGCCAACGAACTTCAGCGCGCCTTCAAACGCGCCCTGAATCCCCACGCCGGCGAGTGACTGCGCCATCTCCTGCGCCCGCTGCTCGCGCCCACCGCGGGTGTTGTGCAGGCCCTGATGCATGGCGGGATCGTTCGCGTCGAAGCCGAGACCGACGATGTGGACGGTTTCGCCCGCGAAGGTGACGGAGATTTCGGTGCCGGTGAGGTAATGCAGGCCGTTGGCCCTGGCTGCTTCGGCTGCGCGTTGCTGGCCGCCGATTTCATCGTGGTCCGTCAGGGCCCACAGTTCCACGCCGTTGGCCTTGGCGCGTTCTGCCAGTGCCTCCGGTGTCAGGGTGCCGTCGGACACCACAGAGTGGCAGTGCAGGTCGGCGTTCAGGATGTTTTGGGGAGCCACAGAGCCATTTTAGGCTTTGTGCTTTCGAGGTGCTTTCGCGGTGTTGTCAACGCGGGCGTGCCGTGTCGACTGAATTTTCAGCGGAACCCGAAAAACGACAGCAGGAATCCAATGACCACGACAAGGCCGACGATGTAAATAATGGTGTTCATGGGTTCCTCTTGCCGCGAGACGCGCGCGATGCTGGCCCGAGGCCAGAGGCTGCACAGCGGGATGCGTGCAGCACAGACCCATGATTGCGCAAGGCGGGGCCTGTGCCTGTAGTCCGTACGGCCCACGCACCGTGGGACAAGCGCGCTGTGTGCGTGACCGAACACCACCGCCGCATCGCCCCAGGCTCGCCCACGGATCAGCCTGGCCTACAGCTCCGCACCCTCGACCAGAAAGCGCACGCGACGCACGCCCTGCCATTCATCGGCGTCTAGGCGAAAGGCGAGCGTGACACGCTGCGGCAGTGCTTCGGTGTGGCCGAACCAGATGCCATCGACCGGCTGGCCCTGGTGCTTGAGCTTGAGGGACAGGTGCTTCTCACCGACCAGGCGCTGCGACACCACCTCGACTTCCTCGCTGAAGGTGGGTGCGGCAAAGCCCTGGCCCCAGACCTCCTTGTGCAGCGTGTCCACCACATCGGTGCGGCGGTACTCGGCGGGCAGCGGCCCGTCGGTGTCGAGGCGCCGGGTCAGCGTGGCGGCGTCCAGCCATTCGCGGGCCACCTGCTGCAGGGCCTGCTCGAAGATGTCAAAGTTTTCTTCCGCCAGCGTGCAGCCCGCTGCCATCGCATGGCCGCCGAAGCGCAGCAGCACACCGGGGTGTCGCTTGGCCACCAGGTCCAGTGCGTCGCGCAGATGAAAGCCGGCAATCGAGCGGCCCGAGCCCTTGAGCTCATGCTCCTTGCCGGGGGCCTGGCTGGCGGCGAACACAAAGGTGGGCCGGTGCAGCTTGTCCTTGATGCGTGAGGCCACGATACCGACCACGCCTTCGTGGAAGTCGGGGTCAAAGATCGCAATCGCCGGCGGTGGCTCGGCGTCTTCGTCCACCATCGCGTCGGCGGCCAGTTGTGCCTGCTCGCGCATACCGGCCTCGATGTCGCGGCGTTCGCGGTTGATACCGTCCAGCATTTGTGCCAGTTCGTCGGCGCGGGCTATGTCGTCGGTGAGCAGGCATTCAATTCCCAGCGTCATGTCGCTCAGGCGCCCGGCGGCGTTGATGCGCGGGCCGAGTGCAAAGCCGAAGTCGAAGGTGGTCGCCGCATCGGCCTTGCGACCCGCTGCGCGGAACAGGCTGGCAATGCCGACGGACATCTGCCCCTGGCGGATGCGCTTGAGGCCCTGCGCCACCAGCCGGCGGTTGTTGGCGTCGAGCTTCACCACATCGGCCACCGTGCCCAGTGCCACCAGCGGCAGCAGCGCATCCAGCCGAGGTTCGGTCTGGCCTTCAAACTGCCCGCGCTGGCGCAACTCGGCACGCAGCGCCATCAGCACATAAAACATCACGCCGACGCCGGCAATCGATTTGCTTTCAAAGCTGCAAGCGGGCTGGTTCGGGTTGACGATCACATCGGCGTCGGGCAGCAGCACCTGGCCATCGCGCAAGGCGGGCAGGTGGTGGTCGGTCACCAGCACCTGCATGCCCAGTGCTTTGGCACGGGCCACGCCGTCGATGCTGGCAATGCCGTTGTCCACCGTCACCAGCAGGTCGGCGCCGCCGGCTTTCACGCGCTCGGCAATTGGCGGCGTCAGGCCGTAGCCATCAATCACCCGGTCTGGCACCAGATAGCTCACGTTTCGCGCGCCCAGCAGGCGCAGGCCGCGCAGGCCAACGGCGCAGGCGGTGGCGCCGTCGCAGTCGTAGTCGGCCACGATGCAGATACTCTTGCCGGCCGCCATGGTGTCGGCGAGCAGGCGGGCCGCGTCTGCAGCCCCGTGCAGTGCGGTCGGCGGCAGCAGTCGGGCCAGCCCGTCGTCCAGTTCGTCGGCGGCCCGCACACCGCGCGCCGCATAGAGCTGCGCCAGCAAGGGGTGCACGCCGGCCTGCTGCAGCGCCCATGCGCTGCGCGGAGGGACATCACGCACGTGGATTTTCATGGCCGGACTTTCGCAGCAGCGTGAGGAAGGCAGTCGAGGGGGGTCATAGTGATTCGAGCAGGTTCAGCAGCGGTGGCGAGGTGAAGCGGCCCACGGTGCGTGCCAGCCAGCCGTCCTGCCGCGTCTCAAAGGTGTGGGCGTTGCGTTCGCCGCACAAGGTCAGCGTGACACGGTGGCCGGCGCGTTGATGTGACATCAGGGCGCTGATGTCACTGGCGTCCAGTGCCGTCCACGCCCTGGCGTAGGCGGCCCAGTCATCGCTGAACACGGCGGGTGCGAGGCTGCGCTGCACTGTTGTCGATGGCATCTGCGAGGTGCCTGCGGGCAGGGCGCCGGTGCCGCTGAGCCAGAAGGAGTTGATGGCGACCCGGCCCTGCGCCGCGCGCGCTTCGTTCAGGGGGTGGGTGTAGAGCAGCATCTGCATTTCGTTCTGCAGCAGCTTGATTTTTCTGGCGGCGCTGCCGGTGTCACCAACCGGCTTCGGAAGCCACGGGTCGACATTGCGCCCCAGCACCCGGTCCAGCGAGGCGCTGGGCTGGTGGCGAAAGACCTCGCCACTTGCCAGCCAGCGGCCAGGCCCCAGTGCCTCGGCATAGTGCAGGGTGATGCCCTCGGTCGCAAAGTAGGGCTGCATGGCCGCCAGCAGCGCGCGCGATTCGCTTTCTGAAAGGGCCAGTGCCGCCGGGTCGGTCAGGGTGGCGTGTTCGCGTCCCATCGCCCAGTGGCAGGGTGTGATCCATGCCCAGGCGCTGCCGGGCGCGGCCTGCAGGTGCTGAGCGGCATCCAGCGCCGCCCAGGGGAGCAGACCGTCTCTGGCTGAGCCGGTGTTCCAGCCCAGCGCCCGTGCCAGCGCCCGCTCGTGCGGTGGCGACAGGGTGTGGCTGTCCGCGTCGTCACTGTGCACCCGCGTCATGCCTTGCAGCAGTCGGCTGAGACAGGGCAAGCCCTGGGGCGCCAGCGCTTTCATGGCTGGCAGCCAGTCCTCAGCGGCGCAGGCCGCAAACGCGATCAGCAGGTGGGGCGCGGGCAAGGGGCTGCCTGCGCTGGCGATAGGGAATTTGGCTGACATGGGGTGATTGTCCGGGATGCAACAATACCGCCATGCAAATCCCTTATGAGCTGCTGGTGGGCTGGCGCTACACGCGCGCGGGCCGCGCCACCCGGCGCAACGGCTTCATTTCCTTCATTTCAGGCGTTTCCATGCTCGGCATTGCGCTGGGCGTGGCGGCGCTCATCATCGTGCTAAGCGTGATGAACGGCTTCCAGAAGGAAGTGCGCGACCGCATGCTCGGCGTGATCTCGCACATTGAGGTGTTCGCGCCCAACGGCGCGGCACTGCCGGACCCGGCCAGAACCATGACCGAGATCAAGACCCAGCCGCAGGTCGTGGGTGCAGCCACCTTCATTGCTGCGCAGGCCCTGCTGGCGCGTGGCGAGGACATGAAGGGCACACTGGTGCGCGGCATCGATCCGGCACTCGAAGGCCAGGTCACCGATCTGGCGGCCACCTCGGCCTCGACGCTGGCCCGCCTTGTACCGGGTAATTTTGGCGTGGTGCTGGGCGGCGAACTGGCGCGCTCCATGGGCGTGCGTGAAGGCGACTCGGTGACGCTGATTGCGCCCAGCGGACAGGTCACACCAGCCGGTGTGGTGCCGCGCCTCAAGCAGATGATGGTGGTGGGTACCTTTGATTCCGGCCATTACGAATACGACTCGGCGCTGGTGATGCTGCATCAGGATGACGCGGCGAAAGTCTTCCGGCTGGAAGGCCCGACCGGCATCCGCATCAAGCTCAAGGACCTGCAGCAGGCGCGCGAGGTGGCGGTGGCACTGTCCACCAGCCTGAGCGGTGACCTGCTGATCCGCGACTGGACGCGCCAGAACCGCACCTGGTTTTCTGCGGTGCAGCTGGAAAAACGCATGATGTTCATCATCCTCACGCTCATCGTGGCGGTGGCGGCCTTCAACCTCGTCAGCACGCTGGTGATGACGGTGACCGACAAGCGCGCCGACATTGCCATCCTGCGCACACTGGGCGCCAGCCCGAAAAGCATCATGGGCATCTTCATGGTGCAGGGCGCGCTGGTGGGCGTGATCGGCACCCTCTCGGGTCTGTTGCTGGGGCTGGGCATTGCGCTCAACATCGATGTGATCGTGCCGGCCATCGAGCAGATGCTCAATGCCAGCTTCCTGCCCAAGGACATCTATCTCATCAGCCGCATGCCGAGCGAGCCGCAGTACAGCGACATCATGCCCATCGTGGTAATTTCGCTGGTGCTGGCGTTTCTGGCCACCATCTACCCCAGCTGGCGCGCCAGCCGGGTGAATCCGGCAGAGGCCCTCCGATATGAGTGAACTTAAAAGTGACATGGTGAATGCCCTTCAAGGTGGCCAGGCGGGAGAGAAGGGCGCCGCTGAAGTCGTGCTCAAAGCCAGCGGCCTGACCAAGCGTTTCCAGGAAGGCCTGATTGACCTGACCGTCCTGCAAGGCGTGGACCTGCAGGTCCACGCCGGCGAAACGCTGGCCATCGTCGGCGCTTCGGGATCGGGCAAAAGCACGCTGCTGCATCTGATGGGCGGGCTGGACGGGCCCACCAGCGGCGAGGTCGAGCTCAAGGGTCAACGGCTGTCGGGCCTGTCAGCGCAGCAGCAGGGCGAGCTGCGCAATCTGCACCTCGGCTTTGTCTACCAGTTCCATCACCTGCTGCCCGAGTTCAGCGCGCTGGACAACGTCGCCATGCCTTTGTGGATACGGCGGCAGACGCGTGCCGATGCGGCCGAAGTCGCCAGAAAAATGCTGGCCGCCGTGGGTCTGGAAGGCCGCATCCACCATCGGCCTGCGGAGCTTTCAGGCGGCGAACGTCAGCGGGTGGCGATTGCGCGTGCGCTGGTGACGCAGCCGGCCTGTGTGCTGGCCGATGAGCCCACCGGCAATCTGGACCGGTCCACCGCCGATGGTGTGTTTGACCTGATGATGCAACTGGCACGCGACCAGGGCACGGCTTTTGTGATGGTCACCCACGACGAAACACTGGCCTCCCGCTGCGCACGGCTGGTGCGATTGGTGTCCGGGCGTTTGTCCCTGACGAACTGATCCGCGATGCACGGCATCGCCGGATGACGCCAACCCCGTTTTCGTTGGAGTCGCCCGGTTTCAGAGAATCCGGTTGAACCAGAGCAGCGAGAGCGAGGCCGACACGAGCGCCAGCGCAGCGGCCAGCAGTGCCAGCAATCCGGAGATTTCTGTTTCCTTTTTCTCCACGGCCAGGCGCGAGCTGAGGGTTTCGTAGACCTTCTTCAGGTCGGCCGCGGTGCCGGCATAAAAGTACTCGGCCTGGGTGGTGCGGGCAATGCCCTTGAGGGTTTCCTCGTCGAGCCGCACACGCATTGACCAGCCTTCAAAACCAATCGTCTCGCCATCAACCGTGCCCACACCCACGGTGTAAACACGCACGCCGCGGTCGGCTGCGGCTTTGGCCGCATCGAGCGAGTCGACACCCGTGGTGCGCTGGCCATCGGTCAGCAGGATGATGGCCGCCGAGGTGTAGGAGCCGGGCGCCACCGGCGTGAACTCCTTCTTCGCGTCTCGACCCTCGCGCGGCTGGTCCAGCGACATGCCGCGCGGCCGGTCGCGGCCGGACAGCATGGAATCCAGCGTGATACCCGCGTCGGGGAACAGCTCGGCCAGCGACACCACAATGCCGTTGCCAATCGCGGTGCCGCGCTGCAGCTGGAACTTGTCAATGGCCGCGGACAGGTCTTCGCGGCTGAGTGTGGCCGGTTGCACCACCGAGGCAGTGCCCGCAAATGCCACCACGCCCACACGCACATTGCGCGGCAGCTCGGCCAGGAAGGCCTTGGCCGCGTTCTGCGCCGCGACCAGGCGGTTGGGTTGGACGTCGGTGGCGCGCATGCTGCCAGACACGTCCATCGCGAGGATGATGGTCTCGCGCTGCGATGGCAGGCTGATCACGGCAAACGGGCGCGAAGCGGCAACCAGCATGGCGGCAATCGACAGCAGAAAGAGCAGCGGTGGCACATGCCGGCGAAAGCCCTGGCCGCGGCCCATGGCCTCCCGCACGATGGAGAGACTGGCGTAGCGCAGCGCCATCTTTTTCTTGCGCCGCAGAAGCCACACATACAGAACGACCAACAAGGGCAGCAGCAGCAGCAGCCAAAGAAATTCTGGCCAGAGGAAGTTGGGCAGCGGGATTTTGGGCATGGCGTTGTCGGGTCAGGAGAAATTCTTGGGTGAGCTGTCGACGTTCTTGTCCGGTGTTCTCAGGCCGCGTGCCTCAAGTGCGTGGGCAGCGAGCCGCCGCCCTGGGCCGCACCACTGGCGCGGCTGCGGCGCTTGCGCAGGTCGGCAAAGCGCATCAGCGTGTCGACCAGATCTTCGTCGGTGGACAACTCCAGCGCATCCACGCCGGCACGCGCGAGCGACTGCCGCAGGTCGGCCTCGCGCTGAGCCGCGATGCGGGCGAAGCGTTGGCGGAAGCCGGGATCGTGCGTGTCCACCATCAGTTGTTCACCGGTTTCCACATCGCGGATCGGAATCAGGCCCAGGTCGGGCAGGGCCAGCTCCAGCGGGTCCAGCAGTCGCACCGCCACCACTTCATGCCGCTGTGCGAGCTGGCCCAGCGGCTTTTCCCAGCCCGGTTCGCTGATGAAATCCGACACCACAAAAATGGTGGAGCGCCTGCGTACCGTGCTGGCGGCGGACTGCAGCAAATCCTGCAAGCGCGTCGCACCCTGCCGACTGCTGTCGGGGCGGCTTTGAAGTGTGTGCAGCAAGTGGAGGATGTGGTGCCGGCCGCCGCGCGCCGGGATCACGGTGTCTGCGCCCGAACCGTAGAGCATGGCGCCCACACGATTGCCATGGCGCGTGAGGGCCCGCGCCAGTACGGCCACGAACTGCGTGGAGACATCCCGCTTTTTCTGCTCGCTGGAGCCAAAGTCCATCGAGGGGCTGAGGTCCAGCAGGAACCAGGCGCTCATTTCGCGGTCTTCGGTGAATACCCGCACATGCGGCTGCGACAGCCGGGCCGTCACGTTCCAGTCGATGTGACGCACGTCGTCATGGTGCTGGTACTCGCGCAGATCGGCCAGGTCCATGCCAGTGCCGCGCAGCAGCGTGCGGTAATCCCCCTGCAGCAGACCGTCCAGCCGGCGCAGCACCGTCCATTCCAGCCGGCGCAGCAGCTGTTCGGCGTTGGACGAGGCGCCGGTCATCGACGGACTCCAGAAGACCAGCCTGCGACAGGTATTTCAGGCAAGCAGGAGCCGCGGGACTGGCTTTGCCAGACCGCAGGCGAAGCGAGCGACCGTGGGGGCTTTTTCTTCACCAGCGGAGCCGTGGAACCGGCTTCGCCGGGCCACAGGCGGACGGCCCCCCCGGGGGGCAGCGACCCGCGTAGCGGCGGAGCGTGGGGGCTCAACATCTACGCTGCAAGTTTTTCATGCGCCAGCGGCTTGGCCGGCTGCGGAATCTTGGCCATCACCTTGGCGATTACCGCATCGGCGGTCAGCCCTTCCGACAGCGCTTCGTACGACAGCACCAGCCGGTGGCGCAGCACGTCGGGCACCAGGTCGGTCATGTCCTCCGGCAGGGCGTAGCTGCGACCGCGCAGCATGGCCAGTGCGCGTGCGCCTTCGGTCAAGTTGATGGTGGCGCGCGGGCTGGCGCCAAAGGTGATGAAGCGCTGCAGGTCCTTCAGCCCGTGCTTGGTGGGGTTGCGCGTGGCGGACACCAGCCGCACCGCGTATTGCACGAGAGATGGGTCCACATAGACGCGGCGGCACTCCTTCTGCAACGCCGCCAGCTGTTCGGTGGTGGCCACGGCGGCCACATCAACGGCCGGGCCGGTGACGCGCTGGACGATGACGAATTCTTCCTCGTCCGTCGGGTAGTCGACCAGCACCTTCATCATGAAACGGTCCACCTGCGCCTCAGGCAGCGGGTAGGTGCCTTCGGTTTCAATCGGGTTCTGTGTGGCCATCACCAGAAAGGGCGCGGGCACCTTGTGGGTTTCGCCGGCAATCGTCACCTGCCGCTCCTGCATCACTTCCAGCAGCGCGCTCTGCACCTTGGCCGGTGCGCGGTTGATCTCGTCGGCCAGCAGCAGGTTGGTGAACACCGGGCCCAGCGAGGTGCTGAACTCGCCGCTCTTCTGGTTGTAGATGCGGGTGCCCACTAGGTCGGCTGGCACCAGATCGGGCGTGAACTGGATGCGCTTGAAGTTACCTCGCACGGTGTTGGCCAGCGTCTTGATGGTCAGCGTCTTGGCGAGGCCTGGCACGCCCTCGACAAGTAAGTGGCCCTGCGCAAGGATGGCCACCATGACGCGCTCCAGAAAGCGGTCTTGCCCGACCACCACGCGTTTGACTTCATAAAGAATCTGCTCCATCAACTGGGCGGTGTCGTGACTGAGTGCGATGTGGTCCGGAGAGGGATCGTTGGGGTGGGCGTCCATGGCGTGCTTTCAGGCTTTCACTGTCAGAGGTTCAGGAACTTGGAGGGTGGTCAGATTGGGGGCGATCAGAAGGGCGGCATGCCGGCTGCTGACGCCGCGTTTTCAATCGGCACGGCAAAGCCGATGCCGACAAAGGTGCGCTGCTGGTTGGGGTTGTAGATGGCGGTGACGATGCCGACCACCTCACCGTCCATGGTGACCAGCGGGCCACCCGAGTTGCCCGGGTTGGCGGCGGCGTCGAACTGGATCAGGTTGCTCATCATCTGCTTGCCCTCCGGCGAGCGGAAGCTGCGCTTTAGCCCGGAAATCACCCCGGCAGAGGCTGATGGGCCAATGCCGAAGGGATAGCCGACGGCGGCCACCTGGTCGCCGGGCATCAGGTCTGCGGTGGAACGCATGGTGGCGGCGGTCAGGTCGTCCGGAATCTTGTGGGCCTGCAGCACTGCGAGGTCGTTTTCGGGCTGCACGCCGGTGATGCTGGCGGTCGATTCCAGACCGTCGGCAAAGGTCACCTTGATGGTGGTCGCTCCCTGCACCACATGCAGGTTGGTGAGAATGACACCCTTGTCCACGATGACCACGCCGGTGCCGACGCTGCGTTCGCCGTCTTCCTTGCCGTCCTTGTCCTTGCCGAGCCCGACGATGCGCACCACCGACGGGATGATGGTGTCGTAGGCGCGGGCCACGGGCGAAGGCAGCACGGTGGTTTCCAGGGTCTTGAGCACTGCGGCGTTGATGTCGTCCTGCGTCAGCTTGCGGGTGCCGGGCTTCATCGACATCGCCATGCTGATGGACAGCAGCAGCGCCAGCAGCCCGACGGTGGACCAGAGCAGGGCCAGCTGGTGGGTGCGGATGCGGTCGGCCAGGCGTGACCAGCGGGTTGCAGCCGCCGGAGCGCCCCCCTCGGCGGGTGCAACCATCGGGTCAGACAACGGTGGTGCGGCGGAGCCGTCACCACCCGAAGCGGGCGCGGGTGCGCGTGTCGAGCTGCTGTAGAGTGCTGGCCTTCGCATCCGTTCACCTCTGGGTTGCTGGTGGATCGCTTCGAGTCCGGTTTGGCGTCATTCGGGGGCTCTGTCGGGGCGTTGCGCCGACCAAACCAGTGGTTGCACAGCGCCCACCCATTGACAACTGCACCGTATCACGATTTGTGCATCCATGCACGTCGTTCAGCTATCCTGAGTGACCCGCCATGCCATGTCCTTCGCCATGTCTTTCGCGCCCCGCCTGCCGGCCATCGTCTGAATCCTTTTGCCACCCCTCGATGAACGTTCGATGACCCTCTGGATAGACACCCACTGCCACCTGGATGCCCCCGAGTTCGATGCCGACCGGGCTGCCGTCCACGCGCGGGCGCTCGCGGCCGGGGTGGCCCACTGCGTGCTGCCGGCGGTTGAGGTGGCCAATTTCGGGACGGTTCGTGCGCTGGCGCACCAGGTGTCCTGCAGCTACGCGCTGGGCATTCACCCGCTTTGCGTGCCCACGGCCCGGGACTCCGATATCGCCGCACTCGACGAGGCACTGACCCGGCACGCGGACGATCCCCGTCTGGTGGCTGTGGGCGAGATCGGGCTGGACCATTTCGTGCCGGCGCTGATGACTCCCACCATGCGCGAGCGCCAGGAGTACTTCTACCGGGAGCAGCTCAAGCTGGCCCGGACGCACCAGTTGCCGGTGATCCTGCACGTGCGGCGTTCTGCAGACCGGCTGCTCAAGCACCTGCGCGAACTGGTGCCTGCGGCGGGCTGGCGCGGCATTGCCCATGCCTTCAACGGCAGCGAACAGCAGGCGATGGAGTTCATCAAACTGGGCTTCAAGCTCGGTTTTGGCGGCGCCATGACCTTCGACACCGCGCAGCAGCTGCGCCGTCTGGCTGTGGATCTGCCGCTGGATGCCGTCGTGGTGGAAACCGACTCGCCAGACATTCCGCCGCACTGGCTGTACGTCACCGCATCGCAGCGCGCGGCGGGGCAAGCGCAGGGGCGCAACGAACCGGCCGAGCTGCCGCGCATCGCGGCGCAGCTGGCAGCGCTGCGGGGCATGGAGGCCGAGGTGCTGGCCCATGCCACCACCGCCAATACGCTCGATGCCCTGCCGCGCCTGAAAGCCCTGTTGTCATGCTGACCGGCCTGCCGCCGCTGGTGTCGCCGCAAACGCGGCTGCTGATTCTGGGCAGTTTTCCCGGTGTCGCTTCCCTGGCGGCGCAGCAGTATTACGGCCATCCACGCAACCATTTCTGGTCCATCCTGCGTGCCCTCTGGGGCGGCGATGTGCCGGTCGAAGGAGCGGACAGCTACGCCCGTCGCTGCGACTGGCTGCTGGCGCACGGCCTCGGTGTGTGGGACGTGTACGCATCGTGTGAGCGGGAAGGCAGTCTGGACAGCCGCATCCGGAACGCGGTCGTCAATGATTTTTCCGCCTTACGCCAGAGCTGCCCGGCCCTTGAAGCCATCGCACACAACGGCGGCGAGAGCTTTCGCCATTCGGTGCACACCCGCCAGCTTGGGTTGCCGGTCTACCGACTGCCGTCTACCAGCCCGGCCAACGCTTCCTGGAGTTTCGAGCGCAAACTCAAGGCGTGGCGCGAGGTATTTGAACAACACGGATTGGTTGGATGATGTCCAGAGACAAGAACCTGCCCGCTGCGCCACTGCCGGAAGTGAATTTTTCGGACCATGGTGGTGTGCGTTTTCTGCATCTTGGTACCGAATGGGTGCAAGGCTCCATGCTGAGCGATGCGCCTTATGACATTCAGCTGGAATACGTCCAGCGCATGATGGCCGGGCTGCTGTTTGCCGACCTGTCCAGTGCGACCCCCTTGGCCAAACAGCATGCGATGCAGCTGGGTCTGGGCTCGGCCGCGCTCACCAAGTTCTGCTACAAGAAGCTGCGCATGAAGACCACGGCGATTGAGATCAATCCGCAGGTCGTCATCGCTTGCAGGTTGTGGTTCAAGCTGCCGCGTGACGACCTGCGCCTGCAGGTGATCGAGGCCGACGCTGCAGCAGAAATCCGCAAGCCGCAGCACCACGGCTCGGTCGATTTGCTGCACGTTGACCTGTACGACCATGAAGCTGCGGCGCCCGTGCTGGACAGTGCCGAGTTCTACGACGACTGCAAGCGCTTGCTCAGCGATGAAGGCGTGATGACCGTCAACCTGTTCGGGCGCGACTCCAGCTATCCGCGTTCGCTGGCGCGCATTGCCGAGGCTTTTGGGCGGGAGGCTGTGTGGGCTTTCACGCCGACCCGCGAGGGCAACACGGTGGTGCTGGCGCAGCGTACGCCCACCCGGCCCGATCGCACCGCACTTTTGCAGCAGGCCGATGCCATCGAGTCGCAGTGGGGGCTGCCAGCCCGCAAATGGCTGCGGCTGTTCAAGCCGGTGTTTTGAGGGGCGGTGCTTGGCTGCCCACGCGGGGTCTTCCCGCGGGAGGATGCGGTAAAGTGCCAGCATGAGTGCCCTGTCGCCCCCCAAGCCCCCCCGGGAACCGCAACCCGGCAAGGGTCTCAAGGCGCCTGCTGCGGGGCCGCTGGAATGGCGACGCCTCGTTGAGTGGCTGAGTGAAGACGGTGTGATCAGCCATGCCGAGGCCGACCGCACGATTGCCCGGTGCTCACAGGTGCAGAGCGCGCAGCATCCGCTGATTCGCCTGGCCAGTGTCAGCATGACCCGCGTCGCTGACGGCAAGCCTCTGGACATTGAAATGATTGCGCAGTGGCTGGCCGGCCGTGCCGGGCTCGGCTATCTGCGCATCGACCCGCTGAAGGTGGACGTAGGCAAGGTGGCCGACACCATGTCGGCGATGTATGCCGAGCGGCACAAGGTGCTGCCGGTGCAGGTCAGCCCGAGCGAGGTGGTGATCGCCACGTCAGAGCCCTTTGTCACCGACTGGGTGTCCGAGGTGGAACGCCAGGCCAAGCGCAGCGTGCGGCTGGTGGTGGCCAACCCGGTCGAGATCACCAAGTACACCGCCGAATTCTTCGCGCTGGCCAAATCGGTGCGCGCGGCCATCAAGTCGGGCGGCAGTTCGGGCTCCGCCAGCTTTGAGCAGCTGGTGGAGCTCAACAAGAGCAACAAGCAGCTCGACGCCAACGACCAGGGCGTGGTGCAGGTGGTCGACTGGCTCTGGCAGTACGCCTTTGACCAGCGGGCCAGCGACATCCATCTGGAGCCACGCCGCGAGCAGGGCGTGATCCGCTTTCGCATTGACGGCGTGCTGCACCCGGTCTATCAGTTACCGATGGGCGTGCACAACGCGATGACGGCGCGCATCAAGCTGCTGGGCCGTATGGACGTGGTGGAAAAACGCCGCCCGCAGGATGGCCGCATCAAGACGCGTAATCCGCGCGGCGACGAGATCGAGATGCGCCTGTCTACGCTGCCCACTGCCTTTGGCGAGAAGATGGTGATGCGGATTTTCGATCCCGACACCACCGTCAAGGACCTCGACGCGCTGGGCTTTTCGCAGCACGACGCCGAGCGCTGGGAGCAGCTCGTCAAGCGCCCGCACGGCATCGTGCTGGTGACCGGGCCGACCGGTTCAGGCAAGACCACCACGCTGTACTCCACGCTCAAGCGGCTGGCCACCGAAGAGGTCAATGTCAGCACGATTGAGGACCCGATCGAGATGATCGAGTCGGCCTTCAACCAGACCCAGGTTCAGGCGCATCTGGACTTTGATTTCCCCGAAGGTCTGCGTGCGCTGATGCGGCAGGACCCGGACATCATCATGGTCGGCGAGATTCGCGACCTGCAGACGGCCGAGATGGCGGTGCAGGCTGCACTTACGGGGCATCTGGTGTTCAGCACGCTACATACCAATGACGCACCGTCTGCGGTGTCGCGCATGATGGAGCTGGGTGTGCCGTCTTACCTGATCAATGCCACCTTGCTCGGTGTGCTGGCCCAGCGGCTGGTGCGGACGTTCTGCAACAACTGCCGCGAGCCCGATGACCAGGCCTCACGCGAGGTGCTCTCCGAGATGGTCAAGCCCTGGCAGATCAGCGGCGGCTACCGGCCCTACCGTGCGGTGGGTTGTGTGGACTGCCGGATGACGGGTTTTCGCGGACGCATGGGCCTGTACGAGTTGCTCACGGTGACCGAAGGCTTCAAGGAAAAGGTTTCCAAGGAGCCGAACATCGACGCCTTGCGGCAGCAGGCCATTGCCGACGGCATGCGCCCGCTTCGGCTGGCGGGCGCGCTGAAGGTGGCCGAGGGGCTGACCACCGTCGAGGAAATCCTGGCCACCACGCCGCCGCTGTCCTGAGACAGCGGCGGTGCCCTGTCACTGCAAGGTCGGAAGAGGTCGGAGGTCGGCGCGTTTCAGCCCGACCGACAACACGCCAGACGGTGCAGATTCCCCAATCCGGTGCTCAAGAGGCGAAAGCGAAGAAGCTTAAAAAGCGGCGACGGATGGCCGGGGCGCCAGAGATAAGTGAAAGCCACATACCCGCCGGACGCCATTGAATGCACAATGCAAGGTTGGTTATTTACACAGAGGAGACAAGCCGTGAACATCAAAAGTCAGAAAGACTTTTTTTCCGGTCTCATGTTCATGGGCATCGGGGGCGCATTTGCTTGGGGTGCCAGCACCTACAGCGTGGGCACTGGCGCTCGCATGGGGCCCGGTTATTTCCCGTTGATGCTGGGCGTGCTGCTGGCCTTCATTGGATCCCTGATCACGTTCAAGGCGCTGGTGGTTGAAACCGCCGGTGGCGACAAGATCGGCAAATGGGCCTGGAAGCCGCTGTTCTTCATCATCGGTGGCAACGTCACGTTTGGCATTTTGCTGGCCGGCGTGGCTTCCCTGAAGATTCCGGCGATGGGCATGATCGTCGGCATCTACGCCCTTGTTTTCATCACCAGCATGGCGGAAGACGGCTGGAAATTCAAGACCACCCTGATTCTGGCAACGGTGTTGGCGATAGGCAGTTATCTGGCATTCGTGGTGGCGCTGAAGTTGCAGTTCCCTGTGTGGCCTTTCTTCATCACCCGCTAAGGACACGTCATGGATCTCATTACCAACCTGTCCCTTGGCTTTGGCGTGGCCTTCACGCCCATCAACCTGCTGTATGCCTTCGTCGGTTGCGTGCTCGGGACGCTGATTGGTGTGCTACCCGGTATCGGACCGGTCGCCACCATCGCGATGCTGCTGCCCGCCACCTACGCGCTGCCCCCTGTGTCGGCGCTGATCATGCTGGCGGGTATTTACTACGGCGCGCAGTACGGCGGCTCGACCACGGCGATTCTGGTGAACCTGCCAGGGGAGTCGTCTTCGGTCGTCACCTGTATTGACGGTTACCAGATGGCCCGCAAGGGTCGAGCGGGGCCGGCACTGGCTGCCGCTGGCATGGGCTCGTTCTTTGCCGGCTGCGTGGGTACGCTGATTCTGGCCGCCTTCGCGCCGCCCCTGACTGAGCTTGCCTTCAAATTCGGCCCAGCCGAGTACTTCGCACTGATGGTGCTGGGTCTGATCGGCGCCGTGGTGCTGGCTTCGGGCTCGCTGCTCAAGGCGGTTGGCATGATCGTGCTGGGCCTGCTGCTGGGTCTGATCGGTACCGACGTCAACTCCGGCGTGGCCCGCTTCAGCTTTGACATTCCCGAGTTGACCGACGGCATTGGTTTCGTGGTGATTGCCATGGGCGTGTTCGGCTACGGCGAGATCATCAGCAACCTGTCGCAGCCCGAGCATGAGCGCGAGGTGTTCACTGCCAAGGTGACAGGCCTGTTCCCGACCAAGCAGGACTTCAAGGACATGGTGCCTGCCATGCTGCGCGGCACGGCCCTGGGTTCGGCGCTGGGCATTTTGCCGGGCGGCGGCGCCCTGCTGTCGGCTTTTGCGGCTTACACCATCGAGAAGAAAATCAAGGCCCGTCCGGGTGAGGTGCCCTTCGGTCAGGGCAACATCCGCGGTGTGGCTGCGCCCGAGTCGGCCAACAACGCCGGATCGCAGACCTCCTTCATTCCGCTGCTCACGCTGGGTATTCCTCCCAACGCTGTGATGGCGCTGATGGTCGGCGCCATGACCATCCACAACATCCAGCCCGGCCCGCAGGTGATGACCAGCAACCCGGAGCTGTTCTGGGGCCTGATCGCGTCGATGTGGATCGGCAATGCAATGCTGGTGATCCTGAACCTGCCGCTGATCGGCATCTGGATCAAGCTGCTGACGATTCCCTACCGCCTGCTGTTCCCCGCCATTGTGTTGTTCTGTGCGATTGGTGTGTACTCGACCAACAACAACAACTGGGACATCTGGATGGTCGCCATCTTCGGCGTGGTGGGCTACACCTTCATCAAGCTGGGATGTGAGCCTGCACCGCTGCTGCTGGGCTTCATTCTCGGCCCGATGATGGAAGAAAACCTGCGCCGTGCCCTGCTGCTCTCGCGCGGTGACTGGTCGGTGTTCGTGACCCGTCCGCTGTCCGCCAGCCTGCTGGGGGTGGCTGTCCTGCTGTTGGTCATCGTGATGCTGCCCTCGGTGAAGAGCAAGCGCGAAGAGGCCTTTGTCGAGGACTGACAGGTGCGCGATGGCCCGGGTTGCGAAACCCGGCCGCTGCTCCCCCAAAAGGCACCCTCGGGTGCCTTTTTTGTGGGCGGTTCACTGAGTTGGTGCATCCATAGGATGCGTTCCCAGTGCGTGAAACGCCGCTGCACCGGCATGGACAGCCGTTATGGCGAAGGCGGTTGGCATTCCCGCGACAAACCGCCCATCAATACAAAACGCCAAACGCCGGATAATTGGGTATGAACTTCAACTTCACCAACCCTTACTCGTCCAGCCGCATTCCCGTCTTTGCGCGCAATGTGGTGTCTACCTCTCACCCACTGGCTGCACAGGCGGGTCTGCGCATGCTGCTCAAGGGCGGCAATGCGGTGGATGCAGCCATCGCCGCTGCGGCGGCGATCAGCGTCGTCGAGCCGGTGAGCAACGGCCTCGGAAGCGACTCGTTCTGCATTCTCTGGGACGGCAAGAAACTGCATGGCCTCAATGCCTCCGGCCGTGCGCCGCAGAGCTGGACGCCGGAGTACTTCAAGCGCAAGTACGGCGACCACAGCGTGGCGCCGCCCAAGCGCGGCCCGGACTCTGTCACCGTGCCCGGTGCGGTGGCCAGTTGGGTGGCGATGAGCGAGCGCTTTGGCAAGCTGCCGTTTGCCGATCTGCTGGAGCCTGCGATTGACATCGCCGAGCGGGGCTATCTGGTCACGCCGGTGGTGCAGGAGAAATGGTCGGCCGCCATGGCAGAGCTGCAGTCGCAGCCCGGCTTTGCCCAGGCCTTTCTGCCCTGGGGCCGCGCGCCCAACGTGGGGGAGTTGTTCCGCTTCAAGTCCGCGGCGAGGGGCCTGCGCGCCATTGCAGCCACCAAGGGCGCGGCCTACTACGGCGGTGAGATTGCCGAAGCCATTGAAAAATTTGCTGCACAGAACGGCGCGAGCATCACCGCCAAAGACTTCGCCAGCTACAAACCCGAGTGGGTGGAGCCCATTTCCAAAAACTACCGTGGCCACACCCTGCACGAGATTCCGCCCAACGGGCAGGGTATCGCGGCACTGATCGCGCTGGGCATTCTCGACAAGTTTGACCTCGCCAGCCTGGCGGTCGATGGCGTGGACTCGCAGCACCTTCAGATCGAGGCCATGAAGCTGGCCTTTGCCGACGTGTACAAATACGTGGCCGAGCCATCGTCGATGACGGTGACCGCCGCGCAAATGCTCGATGACGGCTATCTGGCCGAGCGTGCCAAACTCATCGACATGAAAAAGGCGCAGGACTTTGGCGCGGGTAACCCGGTCAAGGGTGGCACCATTTACCTCACGGCGGCCGATGAAAACGGCATGATGGTGAGCTTCATCCAGAGCAACTACATGGGCTTTGGCTCCGGCTGCGTGGAGCCGGAGTTCGGCGTCAGCCTGCAGAACCGGGGCCATGCCTTCAGCCTGCTGCCGGGCGTCAACCAGGTGGCACCGGGCAAGCGGCCTTTCCACACCATCATCCCGGCCTTCCTGACCAAGGACGGCCAGCCGGTGATGAGCTACGGCGTGATGGGCGCCAACATGCAGCCGCAGGGCCACATGCAGACGCTGGTGCGCATGCTCGATTACAAGCAGAGCCCGCAGGCGGCTTGCGACGCGCCTCGCTGGCGCTACAACGAGGGCTTCGAGATCAACGTCGAGTCGGCCTTGCATCCGCAGACCGTGCAGGGCCTGGCCGAGCGCGGGCACCGCATGGAAGTGATCAACGACTCCTACCAGGACTTCGGCGCCGGCCAGTTCATCTGGCGCGCTGGCGATCCATCGGTAGAGGGCTATGTGGCTGCCAGCGATTCGCGCCGCGACGGTCAGGCTGTCGGCTTTTAAGAGACAGTGTTGATCGACGCGGCAGAGGCACCCCCTTCGGCAGCGGACTCGGCCAGAGCCCGCAAAAAGGTGGTGTCTGGTCTGGTGCTCGCCACCGTGGGTGCGATTGCCTTCAGTGGCAAGGCCATCATCGTGAAGCTGGCCTACCGCCATGGGGTGGATGCAGTCACGCTCATCATGTACCGCATGCTGTTTGCGTTGCCGATATTTGCGGCCATGGCGTGGTGGGCCACCTACCGGCAGGGCGGCCAGCGCAAGCCACCGCTGACCCGCAAGGACTGGCTGGGTGTGCTCGGGCTGGGGTTCACCGGCTACTACCTCTCCAGCTTTCTCGACTTCGCGGGCCTTGCCTACATCAGCGCCTCACTGGAGCGGCTGATCCTGTACCTCAACCCCACGCTGGTGCTGCTGCTGGGGCTGGTGGTGTTCCGGCGTCGGATCACTGGTCGGCAGGTGGTCGGCATGCTGATCAGCTACTGCGGTGTGGTGCTGGTGTTCGGCCACGAGATCACGTTTCAGGGCGCCGACGCCGCATGGGGCGCGCTGCTGGTGTTTTTGAGTGCCGTGAGTTATGCCGTCTATCTGGTCTACAGCGGCGAGATGGTGCAGCGTCTGGGCTCGCTGCGGCTGGTGGGGCTGGCAACCTCGGTGGCCTGCCTGTGTTGCCTGCTGCAGTTCGTGCTGCTGCGTCCTTTGAGTGCCGCTGTCGTGGCGTCCGAGGTGATCTGGCTCTCGGTGCTCAACGCCACGCTGTGCACCGCTGTCCCTGTGCTGGCGGTGATGATGGCGATTGAGCGCATCGGCGCCAGCATGGCGGCACAAACCGGCATGGTGGGCCCGATTTCCACCATCCTGATGGGCGTGCTGATTCTGGGTGAGCCGTTCACCGCGTGGATTGCTGCCGGCACCGTGCTGGTGATCTCCGGCATCTTTGTGTTCACCCGGGGCGGCGGCCGCTAGGCGTCTATTTTTTGGCCGGGGGCGTCGCAGCTCGCGCCGTAGGGCGCTGACCGGCAGCAGCCAGCCGTTTGAGGCGGTCGGGCACCGTGACAGAGGGTTGACCGGCATACGAATCCAGCCGGGTGCCCATGGCTTCTTCCAGCAGATTGAGCCGTGCCTGCGGTGCCGGGTGCGTGCTGAGCGACAAGGCAAACAAGGCATCACCAGGTGAGGCGGTGCGCAACTGCTGCAGCACTGCCACCAGACCGTAGGGATCAAAGCCCGCACGGGTGGCCAGCGCCACGCCCGAGCGGTCGGCATCAAACTCGTCCTGCTGGTCCAAGCCTTTACTGTACAGATTGCGGCCCAGCGCCAGGAACTGCGACGACACTAGGCCCGCCAGATCGTTCCTGAGCTGTGAGCCGATCAGCTGCGTCACCAGTCCAGCGCGGGCGGTCTTGTTCATCGCGATCAGATGGTGCTTGGCCGTGACGTGCGTGATCTCGTGCGCCAGAATGCCGGCCAGCTCGCTCTCGTCGGTCACGCGGTCCAGCAGGCCCTTGGTGATGAACACATAGCCGCCAGGCGCTGCAAACGCATTGAAGCCCGGATCGTCCAGCACGGCGAAAGTCCAGGGCAGGTTGGGGCGCGTCGATTGCAGGCTGATCCAGCGGCCCAGCTGGTTGACGTAGCGCTGCACCGCCATGTCCGGGTACAGCGGCTTGCTGCCCAGCAGCACCGCGGCAAGTTGCTGGCCGATCTGGATTTCACGCGGCTCGTCAATCTGTTCGATCGATTGCGACAGCAGCTGGAACAGGTCGCCTCCGCCAGCTGCCGGGTTGCCCGCTGGCGCGAGGGCTGCGCCGAGCACGGCACCCGCTACGCCCGCACCGGAATCGGCCGGGGTGGCCTGACCGGGGCGGATCAGCGACTGGAACAGGTTCAGCGCCTTGGCCGCATCCTGCGCTTGCGCCATCTGGCTCGTCAGGCACAGCAACAGCACACCGGTGAGGTGACGAACACCGGCGCGAACACAGGTGTGAATTGGGTTCAGGGCAGGTGTGTTCATCGTGAATTCATCCCTGAGTCGCCGCCGCCGGTGGAGGGGCTGGTGGGTTGCGGCACAGGCAAGGGCTCGACCGTACGCGTGGTCAATGCGGCGCCGCTGGCAAACTGCTGCGCCTGCCCCGCGTCCACGCGCATGGCTTCAATTTGCGTCACAGAAGCCATATTGGGTTGTGCGTTGGCCAGGTCGGCGGCATCGAGCCCGCGAATGCCGATGGTGGAAGTGGTGACCGTGCTGCCGCTTTGGGCCTGACTGCCGCCGCGGCCGAAGAAGTTGGTCAACCCGCTGGTCAGGCCGCGCAAGGCACTGGCGCCAGCGCCGCCCTGGCTGGCGGTGCTGGCCGAGGTGACGTCGAACATGTGCAGCCAGCCTGCAGTGCCATCGGCCATGCGCACCTGGATCCACGCACCCTGACGTTCACCTGTGCGGGTCAGCGCGGTTTGCACGGGCAGCGGTGCCAGGCTGCGTGAGGCTTCACCGGGCGCATCGCGAAGCTGCGCGGCACGTTTGACGACCAGCGCCTCACCTGATTTTTCCTGTGCGTGGGTGGCTGGCAAGAAGGCAGCCGCTGCCAGGGCCATCACGATGGCTGCAGCCTGCCGATGGCGTTTCTTCTTTATCATCGCTGACTGGCCTCCACTTAAGCTCCGCCTCTGGGGCGATCAAGGAATTATTATGGATTTGGGTATTGCAGGCAAATGGGCGCTGGTGTGCGGCGCCAGCAAGGGTTTGGGTCTGGGCTGTGCGCAGGCGCTGGTCCGTGAAGGTGTGAATGTGGTGATCGTGGCGCGTGGCGCCGAGTTGTTGCAGTCCGCTGCAGCGCAGTTGCGTGCCGATGCAGGCACACCGGCCGGCACCGCTGTCGAAGCAGTCGCAGCAGACATCACCACCACCGAAGGCCGTGCCTCGGTGTTTGCGGTTCGCAAGGATTTCGACATCGTCGTGACCAACGCCGGCGGCCCGCCACCCGGTGATTTCCGTGAGTGGGACCGCGACGCGTGGATCAAGGCGGTGGACGCCAACATGCTCACACCCATCGAACTCATCAAGGCCACGGTGGACGGCATGGCGGCACGCGGCTTTGGCCGCATCGTCAACATCACCTCCAGCTCGGTCAAGTCACCGATTGACGTGCTCGGCCTGAGCAATGGCGCGCGCAGTGGTCTCACGGGTTTTGTGGCGGGCGTGGCGCGCACCAAGCTCGCTTCGCAGGGCGTGACCATCAACAACCTGCTGCCTGGCGCGTTCGACACCGACCGCCTCAAGGGCGGCATGGCCACCGCCGCAAAAAAATCAGGTCAAAGCGTGGAAGCGGTGGCCGAAGCCCGCCGCAAGACCATTCCTGCGCTGCGTTTCGGCACGCCCGAAGAGTTCGGTGCGATCTGCGCTTTCCTGTGCAGCACGCATGCCGCCTACATGACGGGCCAGAACGTGCTGGCCGACGGTGGTGCCTACCCGGGTACGTATTGAGCTGACTGGGGCGGCATGCTTCGCCGCCCCGAAGGCCCGGAAGCGTTCCAGGCCTATTTGGCGAACAGCGAATTCATGTCGGCAAAGGCCTTGAATTCCACCGCGTTGCCTGACGGATCCAGAAAGAACATCGTGGCCTGCTCGCCCACTTCACCCTTGAAGCGGATGTGCGGCTCGATCACAAACGAAGTGCCTGCGGCCTTCAGCTTGTCAGCCAGTGCCTGCCACTGCGCCATCGGCAGCACCGCGCCGAAGTGACGCACCGGCACGTTGTGGCCGTCGACCGCGCTGGTCGAGCGGTGGCCCACTTCGCCGGGCGCCAGATGCGCCACGATCTGGTGGCCGTAGAAGTTGAAATCCACCCAGTCGGGCGAGCTGCGGCCCTCCGGGCAACCCAGCAAGTCGCCGTAGAAGCGGCGCGCCTCGGCGATGTCGTGGACCGGGAACGCCAGATGAAATGGCGGAATGGTGCTTGGGTTGGGCTGGGTGCTCATGGATGTCCTAGAAATTGAAACGATAAAAACTGGGTGTCGGAACTGCGGTTGTCTTCACGGGCCGGGATCAGAAAGCATTATTGTCCAACGCCTGTGAGGTGCCATGTGTGGTTATCACTGCCTCGGTAGCTGCACTGTCACTTTCGGGAGGACACCACGATGCCACCCACAATCAGCACAAAGGCGACTGCGTGGTACACGCGCGGCAACTCGCCGAGAAAAGCGGCCGACATCAGTGCGGCAAACAGCGGTGTGAGGTTGGAGAAAAAGCCTGCGGTGGCCGGCCCCACCCGCTGCACGCCCAGCCCCCAGCACCGGTATGCCAGCACCGCGGGGCCGACCGCCACGTAAATCAGTGCGGCGATCACTGGCCAGCTCCACTGGATGTGGGCGTCGGTCACCGCCCACTCGCCGGCGGCAAAGGCGCCAGACCAGACCAGGCCGAACACAATCTGCGCCATCAGGAACGCAGCCCAATCGCTGCGGATGTGGTCGGGCTCATTCGGTTGCGACAGCAGCCAGCTGTAGAAGGCCCACGCCAGGGCGGCCAGCAGCACATAAACATCGCCGGGCACCAGCTGCACCTGCATCAACAGCGCCCACTGGCCGCGCGAGAGCACCACCAGCACGCCGGCAATCGACAGCAGGGCCCCCACCAGTTGAAGCCGCGAAATGCGCTGCCCGAAGAACAGGCTGCCAACGATCAGCATCCAGATCGGGATGCTCGCCGCCACCAGCGTGACGTTCAGGGGTGTCGAAGTCTTGAGCGCGAGGTACTGCAAGGCGTTGTAGCAGCCCACGCCGAGCAGGCCCAGCATGGCAAAGCGCTTCCAGTTCGGCCACAGGTCGCTGTCCGCACGCAGCAGTCGATGGGCCAGCGGCAGCAGAATCAAAAACGCCAGTGCCCAGCGCAGAAAGTTGAGCGTCATCGGCGGCACCAGCCCCGAGACCAGACGGCCCACCACCGCATTGCCAGCCCAGAGCAGCGGCGGCACCACCAGAAGCAGGGCGGTGGCAGGTGTCAGGCGTTGGGTCATCTGCTCACTGTACCAAGCGATCCATGGGTCTGAAGGTTCGACACCTTGAACCAGTGCTGCATCAGCGCCTGAGGCAACCGTTGTTGATTCGTGGCACGATGACGGCTTTTGCCTGTGCCCCTATTTCCCGAGGAGATCTCATGACCGCCATCACATCCCGCGCCGTGCGCATTGACCAGCACGGTGGCCCCGAACAACTCAAACTGGTGGAGGTCACCGTGGGCGACCCTGGCCCGGGCGAGATCCGCATCCGCCACAAGGCCATCGGCCTGAACTTCATTGATGTCTACCAGCGCTCGGGTCTCTACCCGATGACCATGCCGGTGCAGCTGGGCATGGAAGCCGCCGGCATTGTTGATGCAGTGGGCGAAGGCGTGACGCACCTGAAGGTGGGCGACCGCGCTGCCTATGCCAGCCAGCCCCCCGGCAGCTACTGCGAGGTGCGCGTGATGCCCGCCAAGTGCGTGTGCAAGCTGCCCGACGCGATTTCGTTCGAGACCGGCGCCGCCATGATGCTCAAGGGCCTGACGGCCCAGTACCTGCTGCGCCGCACCCAGCCCCAGGGCGGCCTGAAGGCCGGTGACTTTGTGCTGTTCCATGCCGCCGCAGGGGGTGTGGGCTTGATCGCCTGCCAGTGGGCTCGCGCCATGGGCCTGCAGCTGATTGGCACCGCCGGGTCTGACGAAAAGTGCGCGCTGGCCAAGGCCCATGGTGCGGCGTTTGTCATCAACTACGCCAAGGAAGACTTTGCCGTGCGCGTGAAGGAGATCACCGGCGGCAAGGGCGTGAAGGTGGTGTACGACTCGGTCGGCAAGGACACCTTCGACAAGTCGCTCGACTGCCTCAGCCCGTTCGGCCTGATGGCCAGCTTTGGCAACGCGTCCGGCCCGGTGGCTCCGTTCTCTCCCGGCATCCTCGGCCCCAAGGGCTCGCTCTATGTGACGCGGCAAACGCTGTTCACCCACATCGTCTCGCGTGAAAGCACGCAGGAGATGGCCGATGAGCTGTTCGAGATGGTCACCAGCGGCAAGGTGGTGATCCGCATCGACCAGCAGTTCGCGCTGGCCGATGTGGCCGAGGCCCACCGCACCCTGGAAGCCCGCAAGACCACCGGCTGCACCATCCTCACGCTGTAGTCGGTTGATGACCGCATGCGTCCCTGGGCTTTGCCATGACGCCTCCTGCATCACCCTTGCGCCTGGATCCCGACTGGCTGGCCAGCGTTCGCGCGCGTGCCAGCCAGTCGCCCGTTCGCCCGCGGGTTCCGCTGTGGGCGGGTGAGGCGCAGATCGGATCGGTCGAGCCGGGCTTCCTTCGTCAACCGGCCCTGCGCCCATTGAGTGAGGGGCCTCACGCTGTGCTGCAGGAACGCGGTGGCGAGCATTCGGGGTGGTACCTGCTGGGTGATGTGACCGCCAGTCTCGACCGGGTGGCCTGTGCGCTGCGCGAGGTCGGGCTGTCAGGTGCGTGGCGCGACGAGCAGCTGGCGGTGAACGATCAACACGGTCAACGCCAGGGCACGGTGGAGCGCGCAGCGGTGCGTCTGCTGGGCATTGCCACGCACGCGGTTCATCTGGTGGGCGTCACGAGCGATGGCCGTGTCTGGGTGCAGCAGCGCGCCTTCAACAAACCGACCGATCCGGGCCTGTGGGATACGCTGGTGGGCGGCATGGTCCCGGCTGACGAAACCCTGGACAACGCGCTGGCTCGCGAAACCTGGGAAGAGGCGGGCTTGCGGCTCGGCGAGATGCAAGCGCTGCGGCAGGGTGGTCGGTTGACCGTCTGCAAACCTTCCAGCGACGGCGCGGGTGCCGGCTACATGCGTGAAGAGATCGACTGGTCCCTGTGCACCGTGCCCGATGGCATCACGCCCATCAACCAGGATGGAGAGGTCGCGCAGTTTGCGCTGATGGAGCGCGAGGAACTTGTGCACACGCTTCAGCGCGATTCGTTCACGCTGGAGGCGGCTTTGATGCTGGCTGAGGTGATCAACAGGAAGCCCTGAGTACACCGTCAGACAAACAATCAGCGTGCCCGGCGCACCCTCAGCAGCTCGTCGAGGATGAGGCACACGGCGCCGATGGTGATGGCGCTGTCGGCGATGTTGAAGGCGGGAAAGTGCCAGCCTGCATAGTGAAAGTCGAGGAAGTCCACCACATAGCCGTGCAACAGGCGGTCAATCACGTTGCCCACCGCGCCGCCCAGAATGCAGGCCAGCGCAAACGAGAACAGCTTTTGCCCGGCATGCGCTCGGAGCATCCAGACGATGAAGATGGCTGCCGCCACGCCGATGGCCGTGAAGAACCAGCGTTGCCAGCCCGACGCAGACGCCAGAAACGAGAACGCCGCACCCAGGTTGTGCACCCGCACCACGTTGAAGAAGCTGGTCACATAGGTGGCATCGCCCAGACGGTAATAGCCTAGGATCAGCACCTTGGTGAACTGGTCAGCGATCAGGATCAGCAGCGCCAGGCCCAGCCACGGCAGCATGGCGTTGGTGTTGGAGGAGGACTTGGCCATCAGGCGTGCGTCCGGGTTTCGCCGGTGCCAAACAGGTTGCTGGTGCAACGGCCACACAGCGTGGGGTGCGCTGCATCGTGACCGACGTCTTCGCGGTAGTGCCAGCAGCGCTCGCATTTCACGGCGGTGCTGGCGCTCACGGTGGACTTCAGCGCACTGCCGGCCATCAGGTCAATCGCAGACGTGATGAAGATGAACTTCAGGTCCTCGCCCAGGCTGGCGAGCAGCGCATGGTCCGCCGCGTCAACTTCAAGCGCCACGTTGGCCTGCAGCGAGGAGCCGACCTTCCCGTCGGCCCGCAGTGCTTCAATGTCCTTGTTCACCGCATCGCGGATCTCGCGGATGCGGGTCCATTTGGACAGCAATGCCGCATCGGGTGCGGGCAGCTCGGAGTAGGTCTCCAGAAAAATTGATTCCGAATCGCCAAACACCTTCCATGCTTCCTCGGCGGTGAAGCTGAGGAAAGGCGCCATCCAGCGCAGCATCGCGTGGGTGATGTGCCAGAGCGCGGTTTGCGCGCTGCGGCGCGCCAGCGACTTGGGGGCCGTGGTGTAGAGCCGGTCTTTGAGCACGTCGAGGTAGAAGGCGCCCAGGTCTTCGCTGCAGTAGATCTGCAGCTTGGACACAACCGGGTGGAACTCGTACACCTCGTAGTGCGCCAGGATGTCGGCCTGCAACTGCGACGCACGGCTGAGCGCGTAGCGGTCGATTTCCAGCAGCTGGTCCAGTGGCGCGGCGTCTTTGGCCGGGTCAAAGTCGCTGACGTTGGCCATCAAAAAGCGCAGCGTGTTGCGGATGCGGCGGTAGGCGTCCACCACGCGGGCGAGGATCTTTTCGTCAATGCCGAGGTCGCCCGAGTAGTCGGTCGAGGCGCACCAGAGGCGGATGATTTCCGCACCGAGCTTGTCGCTCACTTCCTGCGGCACCACCACATTGCCTTCGCTTTTACTCATCTTGCGGCCCTTGCCGTCCACCGTGAAGCCGTGGGTGAGCAGGCCCTTGTAGGGCGCGTGGTCGTACATTGCGCAGGCGGTGAGCAGCGACGAATGGAACCAGCCGCGGTGCTGGTCGTGGCCTTCCAGGTACAGGTCGGCCGGCCAGGTGGATTGGGCGGCGTGGCTGTGGCGCAGCACGTGCTCATGTGTGGTGCCGGAGTCGAACCACACGTCAAGGATGTCGGTGCTCTTGATGTAGTTCGGCGCGTCGTCGCCAATGATGGATTCGGCCGTGGCCTTGCTCCAGGCCTCGATACCGCCGGCCTCCACCATGGCGGCGGCCTGGTCCATGATCTCCATGGTGCGCGGGTGCAGCTCGCCGGTGGCGGTGTGGATGAAGAAGGGCAGGGGCACGCCCCAGTTGCGCTGGCGGCTGATGCACCAGTCGGGCCTGCCGGCAATCATGTCGCGTAGCCGGGCCTTGCCGTTCTCCGGGTAGAAGCTGGTTTCCTCAATGGCGGCCAGGGCCAGCTCGCGCAGCGTTTTCTTTGCCTTGTCCTTGGTGAACACGCCCACGCCTTCGTCCATGCGCACAAACCACTGGGCCGCGGCACGGTAGATCACCGGCGTTTTGTGGCGCCAGCAGTGCGGGTAGCTGTGGGTGATGTCATGGGTGGCAAACAGGCGCCCGTGTTCGCGCAGCTTCTCGATGACCAGCGGCGCGGCCTTCCAGATGTTGAGGCCGCCAAACAGCGGCAGTTCATCGACATAGCGGCCATTGCCCTGCACCGGGTTCAGGATGTCGTCGTAGGCGATGCCGTTGGCCACGCAGGAGTTGAAGTCTTCCACACCGTAGGCGGGCGAGGAATGAACAATGCCGGTGCCGTCGTCTGCGGTGGCGTAGTCGGCTAGGAACACCGGGCTGAAGCGGCGGTAACCCGCATCGACGTCATACAGCGGGTGCTTGAAGTTGATCAGCCCCAGTTTTTTGCCCTGTGTGGTCGCGACCACTTTGCCGGTAAGCTGGTAGCGCTCCAGGCATTTCTCGACCAGCACGGCAGCCAGCAGCAGCAGGCCGCGCTCGGTATCGACCAGCGCGTACTCCAGCTCGGGGTTGAGGTTGAGCGCCTGGTTGGCCGGGATGGTCCACGCGGTGGTGGTCCAGATCACGGCGAAGGCGTCTTTCGCAAGACTGGGCAGGCCGAAGGCGGCGGCAAGCTTTTCAGGCTCGGCGCACTGAAAGCCCACGTCCAGCGTGTGCGATTTCTTGTCCGCGTACTCAATCTCGAACTCTGCCAATGACGAACCGCAGTCGAAGCACCAGTACACCGGTTTCAGGCCACGGTACACAAAGCCGCGCTCCATGATGCGTTTGAGTGCGCGGATTTCATTCGCCTCGTTGGCGTAGTCCATCGTGCGGTAGGGGTTGTCCCACTCGCCGAGCACGCCCAGGCGCTTGAAGTCGGCCATCTGGCCGGCGATCTGCTCGGTGGCGAAGGCGCGGCTCTTGGCTTGCACTTCATCGCGCGGCAGGTTACGGCCGTGGAGCTTCTCAATGGCGTTTTCGATGGGCAGGCCATGGCAGTCCCAGCCAGGCACATAGATCGCGTCCAGCCCCTTGAGCTGGCGCGCCTTGACGATCATGTCTTTCAGTACCTTGTTGACGGCGTGGCCAATGTGGATCTTGCCGTTGGCATACGGCGGGCCGTCGTGCAGCACGAACTTCGGCTTGCCGCAGCGGGCGTCACGCAGCTTTTTGTAGATGCCTTTGTCGTCCCACTCTTTGGTCCAGCCGGCCTCGCGCTTGGGCAGGTCGCCACGCATCGGGAAGGGCGTGTCGGGCAGGTTCAGGGTGCTGCGGTAATCGGTTTTGGTGTCAGACATGAAACGCTCAGAAATTCAGTTCGGGCAGTGCCCGATCGGCTGTCAGGATGAAGAGGGAGAAACAGACAAAGGGCGGTCAGTCGTGCACCGCGATCTGGTGCAGTCAGCGCCCTGGTGACGGCATCGTCTAAATTCGGTCGCGCGTGATCTGGCGGCTGGTTTCGGTGTGCATAGCTGCCGGAAAAGACCCCTGGGCTGCGCTGAAGAACGCCCGTGCGTCGTCGCAGTCTTTGGCAATGCCCGCTTTCAGGCTGTCCAGACTGTCGTATTTCAGCTCGTCGTGCAGTTTGTGCAGCAGTTCCACGAAGATGATTTTACCGTATGCCCCCTCCGGCCCCAGCTCTGGCGGCCAGCTCAGGCAATGGGTTTCCAGCAGCACCCGCCCGCCATTGACGTCGTTGGGGTCCAGCGAGGGCCGGATGCCCAGGTTGGCCACCCCGGGAATGGCCTGGGCGCCCAGGCCGTGCACCCGCACCGCAAAAATGCCGCTGGCGGCCGGTTTCCAGTGGGAAAACCGCAGGTTCAGGGTGCGAAAGCCGAGGTCCCGCCCCAGTTTGCGGCCATGCACCACATGGCCGGAAATGCTGTACGGCCGACCCAGCAGGCTGGTGACCCGGTCCATGCGGCCCTGGGCCAGCGCTTCGCGCACCGCCGAGCTCGACACCCGCGTATTGCTGACCTCGTAACTGTTCATGCGCGCCACGTCAAACCCAAGGCGGCTGCCTGCTGCATCGAGCATGGCGTAGTCGCCGGTGCGTTTAGTGCCAAAACGGAAATCGTCGCCCACCAGCACGTAGCGCGCGCCCAGCCCCTGCAGCAGCACTTCCTCGATGAAGGCCTCGGCGCTCTGGCTGGCCAGCGCCGCGTTAAAGGGCAGCACCACGCACTGGTCGATACCGCAGCGCTGCAGCTCGGTCAGCTTGTCGCGCAGCGTGGCGATGCGCGCCGGGGCCAGCTCCGGTTTGCGGGCCAGCCGCGCGAAGTAGTCGCGCGGGTGCGGCTCGAAGGTCATCACGCAGCTCGGCACGCCGCGGTGCTGTGCCTCATTTTTCAGCAGCGCCAGCATCGCCTGGTGGCCGCGGTGCACACCGTCGAAATTGCCGATGGTCAGCGCGCAGTGCGGCGCCAAGCCCGGATGGTGAAAGCCGCGAAAAATCTTCATGCCCTGATTATCGTTTTTGTAGCGGAACAGCCCCAAGGGGCGCGCTCGGGACGTGGTGAATGCCTTGATTTGAAGGCGTTTGTCATCATTTCACTGTATATTGACAGACGTGTAGCCATACAACCGGTTCGACAACGCTGTTTCCATCGTGATGGAGGTTCGTTTTGAAGGTCTTGAAGCTATCAGCCCAGGGATTGCCACAGTCGTGGATCAGCCTCGAGGAGGCCGTGTTGCACTACGCGGCCGACGAAGTGCGCTGGGAAATGGGCGCACGCATCGTGACCTTCCACGGCGGCCACAACGCCATCACCGGTGAGCAGTCGATCATCACGGTCAACAGCATCATCGGCACCAAGGGCGTGCCGAACATCAACCCCTTTGACCTCAAGCCCAGCCTGACCAACAGCAAGCTGTTCGCCCGCGACCGCAATGTGTGCGCCTACTGCGGCGGCCACTTCCACGAGGAAGACCTGACGCGCGAGCACATCATTCCGTTTGCCCAGAACGGCATCGACACCTGGATGAACGTAGTCACCGCCTGCCGTGGCTGCAACCACCGCAAGAGCAGCCGCACCCCGGAACAGGCCCACATGCCGCTGCTGTACACGCCTTATGTTCCCAGCCTGTGGGAGGACTTCATCCTGCGCAACCGCCGCATCCTGGCGGACCAGATGGAGTTCTTGATGGCGCACATTCCCAAAACGTCACGCCTGCACGCGTGATGCCTTCGATCTCTTTACGCGTACGCGTGTAACGCTCCTGGTACGGTTGCACCTTGGGTCGAGGGCCACCGCGGAACCGGCTTTGCCGGGCCGCTGGTGGCGCCCCCTTGAGGGGGAGGCGGCCGCAGGCCGCTTCGGGGGGAACGTTACTTCTAGGCAAATACCCCAGCCGTGTCCTGCATTCGGGCAGACACCTCGCCCAGATGGTGCAGGGTGTCGCCAAAGGTCATTTCCAGCTGCGTGAGCTTCTTGAAGTAGTGGCTGACGATGTACTCATCGGTCACGCCGATGCCGCCATGCAGTTGCACCGCCTGCTGGCCGACAAAGCGCATCGACACACCCATCTGGTACTTGGCCCTGGCCAGCGCGCGGCGGCGTTCGTCGGCCGGTGCGTTCAGCTTGAGAGATGCGTAGTAGCTCATCGAGCGGGCCAGCTCCAGCTGCATCTTCATATCGGCAACGCGGTGGCGCAGTGCCTGGAAGCTGCTGATGGCTACGCCGAACTGCTTGCGCGTGTTCATGTACTCGACGGTGATGGCCAGTGTCTTGTCCATCACGCCCACGGCTTCGGCGCAGGTGGCGGCAATGCCGATATCCACGGCGTGTGCCAGCACGCTGGCGCCGTCTTGCGTGATCAGCTCAGCAGGTGCGTTGTTGAGCGTGACTTCGGCGGCGCGTGCGCCATCTTGCGTGAGATAGCCGCGCGTGGTCACGCCAGCGACGGTGCGCTCGACCAGGAACAGCGCCATCTGGCCGCCAGCCATGGCAGGCACCAGAAAAGCATCGGCGTGATCGCCTGCAGGAACGACGCTTTTGGTACCGCTGACCGACCACTGCCCGCCCGCCTGCGTTGCCGTGGCGGCGCAGGTATCCAGCCGGTAGCGCGCGCTGCGTTCCTGATGCGCCAGCACCACCAGCGCCTCGCCTGATGCGATGCGCGGCAACCAGCTGGCTTTGAGCGCGTCGGTGGCATGGCCGGCGAGCACCGCGCCAGCGATCAGCGTGTGGGCCAGTGGCTCCATCACCATGCCGCGGCCGAGCTCCTCCATGACCACCATGCCATCGACCGGTCCCATGCCAAGGCCGCCGTCATCTTCTGGAATGTAGAGGCCCGCGAGGCCCAGCTCGGCCAGCTCGCCATAGGCCTCGCGCGAAAAGCCACCCGCTGCCGTGATGCTGCGTCGGCGCTCGAAGTCATAGCCCTTGTCGACCCATTTGCGGACGGCGTCGCGCAGTTGTTCCTGGTCGTCGGTGAAATCAAAATCCATGGTGTTGTCCTTGTGACCGATGACGACCGTTTAACCCAGCACGACCTGGGAGACGATGTTGCGCTGCACTTCGTTGCTGCCGCCGTAAATCGTGGTCTTGCGCATGTTGAAGTAGGTGGAGGCGAGCGGCGCGTTGCCGGGCACCCCGCCGGGGAAGTCGCCCTGCCAGCCGGCTTCCATCGCTTCTTCGATGAAGGGCAGGCTGAAGGGGCCGGCGGCAAGCATCATCAGCTCGCTGTAGCGCTGCTGGATCTCGCTGCCGCGAATCTTGAGCAGGCCAGCAATGTCCAGCGAGTTCTTGCCGGATTTCTCGGCCGACAGCACGCGCAGCACCAGCATTTCGAGCGCCACCACATCCACTTCCAGTTTGGCGATCTCATCGCGGAAACGAACGTCGTCGTACACGCCTTCGGCCTTGGCGATGCGCTTGAGGCGCTCCAGCTCGCGCTTGGCGCGGTTCACGTCGGCGATGTTGGTGCGCTCGTGGCTCAGCAGGTGCTTGGCATAGGTCCAGCCCTTGTTCTCCTCGCCGATCAGGTTCTCGGCCGGAACCTTCACGTTGTCGAACCAGACCTCGTTGACCTCGGCCTCGCCGTCCAGCAGCTTGATGGGCCGCACGCTCACGCCCGGTGACTTCATGTCGATCAGCAGGAAGGAAATGCCGGTTTGCGGCTTGCCTTCGCTGCTGGTGCGGACCAAACAGAAAATCCATTCACCGTACTGGCCCAGCGTGGTCCAGGTTTTCTGGCCGTTGACGATGTAGTGGTCACCCTGACGGTCCGCCTTGCATTTGAGCGAGGCCAGGTCCGAGCCTGCCCCCGGTTCGCTGTAGCCCTGGCTCCACCAGACCTCGCCGCTGGCGATGCCTGGCAGAAAGCGCTGTTGCTGCTCGGCATTGCCGAAAGCCATGATCACCGGCGCAACCATCACCGGGCCAAAGGGCACCACGCGCGGCGCACCGGCCAGCGCACATTCCTCTTCAAACAGGTGCTTCTGCACGGCGTTCCAGCCTGGCCCGCCAAACTGCTTGGGCCAGCCATGGCCGAGCCAGCCTTTTTTGCCGAGGATTTTGGCCCAGCGCTGCATGTCTTCACGCGACAGCCGCAGGGCGTTGTGCACCTTGTGCGAAATGTCTGCGGGCAGGTGGCTGCGAACCCAGGCGCGAATCTCTTCGCGGAATGCCTGCTCTTCAGGCGTGAAAGCTAAATCCATGGTGTCGGTGTCTCCGGGTCGGTTGGCGTGCAGCGCGTTGATGCATCAACGTGCATCAACGGCCACCATTCATTTTTTAGCACGGGCGTTCGAAACGTCATGTCTCAGTTGGGACAAACCACACGGCGTCGGGTGGTTATCGGGTGGGTGGGCTGCCCCCGGCGCGCCCTTCAGCGCGGCGGGCATGACGTTCTAAACTAAGGGGCTATGGGAAGAGAATACAAGAACATCGTCATCCTGATCTCGGGGAGCGGCTCCAACATGGCGGCATTGGCCCGCGCTGCTGAGCGCGAGGACTGGGCGGGCACAGTGGGCGCGCGCATCGCGGCGGTGATCAGCAACCGCGCCGACTCCACGGGTCTGGCGCTGGCCCGCGAGCTGGGTTTGCCCACCGCCCTGGTACCGCACAAGGACTACGACTCGCGCGAGGCTTTTGACGCAGCTCTGATGGCCGCCATCGATGCGCATTCGCCGGCATTGGTGGTGCTGGCCGGTTTCATGCGTATTCTCACGCCGGGCTTTGTCGCGCATTACGCCGGGCGGCTGGTGAACATCCATCCGTCCCTGCTGCCCGCCTTCACCGGTCTGAACACCCACCAGCGCGCCATCGATGCCGGCTGCAAGGTGGCTGGCGCCACCGTGCACCACGTGACGGCCGATCTGGACCACGGCCCCATCCTCGCGCAGGCGGTGGTGCCGGTGCTGCCGGGTGACACGGCCGACACGCTGGCCGCGCGGGTGCTGAGCCAGGAGCACCGGATCTATCCGCAGGCCGTGCGCGAGTTGCTGGATACTCTGTAGCGCTGTGTAGCTTCGCCGACATCGCCTCCCGCGATGGACCACGGCCCTCTGAGGAGTTCGCCATGCCATCTGAAACCAGTCCTGTGCTGCTCGGCCGCGAGGGCGCCATTGCCTTCCTGACCCTCAACCGTCCCGCAGCCATGAACGCACTGGACATCCCGGCGGCCGAAGCCTTTCTGGCGGCCTGCAAGTCACTTGCCGCCGATGACACCGTGCGCGTCGTGGTGCTGCGCGGTGCAGGACGCGCGTTCGGGGTGGGAGGCGATCTGGCTGTGCTTCAGCACGATTCGCAGCGCACGGCCGATGTGCTGATTGGCTGCCTGCATGAAGCGGTGTTGCTGCTGGCTGGCATGAATGCCCCGGTGATTGCCAGCCTGCACGGTGTGGTGGCCGGTGGGTCACTCAGCCTGTCCATGGCCTGCGACCTGGCGATTGCGGCGGAGGGCACGCGCTTCAATCTGGCCTATGCCAACGTGGCGGCGAACTGTGATGTGTCGGGCTCGTGGAGTTTGCCGCGCCTGGTTGGTCTGCGGCGTGCGATGCAGATTGCACTGTTGTCCGAGACTTTTGATGCCGCCGAAGCCCTGAGTCTGGGCATCGTCAACCGCGTGGTGCCCGCCGCCGATCTGGAAGAAGAAACGCTCGCCTTGGCGACGCGGCTGGCCTCGGGGCCGACGCTGGCCTACGGCCGCATGAAGCGGCTGATGCGTCAGTCGTTCGAGAACGATTTGCCAACGCAGCTCGATGCCGAACGCGACAACTTCAAGGCCGGGACGCAGACAGCCGATTTTCACGAGGCGCTGCAAGCCTTCTTGGCGAAACGGCCACCGGTGTTTCAAGGCCGCTGAACGGCAGGAGATGACCATGACACGCGACGTTTTTGTAGCTGGGGTCGGCATGATCCCTTTCACCAAGCCGGGTGCCAGCGCCTCCTATGACGTTATGGGTGCAGAAGCCATTCGCGCTGCGCTGCAGGACGCGGGGCTTGACTACGCGAAAGTGCAGCAGGTCTATGCCGGCTATGTGTATGGCGACTCCTGCTCCGGGCAGCGCGCCGTCTATGCCGTGGGCATGTCGGGTGTGCCGGTGTTCAATGTCAACAACAACTGCTCGACCGGCTCGACCGCACTGTTCCTTGCGCGTCAGGCGGTCGCATCAGGCAGTGTGGACTGCGCATTGGCCGTGGGCTTCGAGCAGATGAAGCCGGGTGCGCTGGGTTCGATTTTTGAAGATCGCCCCACGCCGTTTGACCGCTTCGAGCAGGAGGCCGATGCCCTGCTGCAGGTCGAAGGCGTGCCGCTCGCGCTGCGCTACTTCGGCGGCGCGGGTCTGGCCCACATGCAGCAGTACGGCACTTCGCTGCGCACTTTCGCCAGCATCCGTGCCAAGGCCAGCCGCCATGCGGTCAACAACCCGCTGGCCCTGTTCCGCCAGGAGTTGAGCGAAGACGATGTGCTCAACGCGCCCGCCCTATGGCCGGGTGTGATGACACGGCTGATGGCCTGCCCACCCACTTGCGGCGGTGCGGCGGCGGTGGTGTGCAGTGAGGCGTTTGCACAGCGACATGATCTGGATCGTTCGGTGCGCATTCGTGCCCAGGCGATGACCACCGACTTTCCGTCTACCTTCGAGGCGCACGACATGCGGCAGGTGGTGGGGCTGGACATGACCCGCGAGGCAGCGCGCCAGGTGTACGAAGCGGCAGGCATCGGCCCGGAAGACGTGCAGGTGGTGGAGCTGCACGACTGCTTCGCGCACAACGAACTCCTGACCTACGAAGGGCTAGGCCTATGCCCTGACGGTGGCGCAGAGAAGTTCGTGCGCGATGGCGACAACACCTACGGCGGGCGCTATGTGACCAACCCGTCGGGTGGCTTGCTCTCCAAAGGCCATCCGCTCGGTGCGACTGGACTGGCGCAGTGTACGGAGCTGGTTCAACAGCTGCGCGGCAAGGCCGACAGGCGGCAGGTCGCTGGTGCCCGGCTGGGCTTGCAGCACAACCTGGGTCTGGGTGGTGCCTGTGTCGTGACGCTTTACGAAGCGGTTTGAATTCCTCTCTCGCGGTGTTGCGTCCTGTTAGCACCAGCGCGCGTGTTACACCCGGCTACGTTTGAATGACCTGCATCTCGCCATGGATTGAATCTGTGGCCGATGGGCTGCCGTATTCCTTGCAGCCGTTTGAATCATCCTGATTTCGGCTTGAGTTCTTTACTCAACCTTTCATTCAACTTCAGACCATCTAAGGGAATTCACATGCGCAACTCCAGCAAACTCGCTTCCATCGGCCTCGCATTGGCACTGTCCTGTGCAGCCGTCTCTTCATTTGCCCAGGTGACTGTGGGCGGCGCGCCCATGTTCGCCAACAAGGACATCATCGACAACGCGGTCAACTCCAAAGACCACACCACGTTGGTGGCTGCCGTGAAAGCAGCGGGCCTGGTCGATACGCTGAAAGGTCCGGGCCCCTTCACCGTGTTTGCACCGACCAACGCTGCATTCGGCGCGTTGCCCGCTGGTACCGTCGACACCCTGCTCAAGCCTGAAAACAAGGGCGCTTTGACCGGTGTGCTGACCTATCACGTTGTCGCCGGCAAGATGGATGCAGCGGCGCTGACCAAAGCCATTGCCGCAGGCGGTGGCAAGGCCACGCTCAAGACAGTTGCAGGCGGTAATCTCACAGCGATGGCCGCAGGCGGCGGTGTGACGGTCACCGACGAAAAAGGTGGCTCTGCCAAAGTGTCGATTGCCGACGTGTATCAGTCCAACGGCGTGATTCACGTGGTGGACAAGGTGCTGCTGCCCAAGTAAGTTCCACACCTCTGGTGAAAGACGCGGCGCACGCCGCGTTGCCATTCAAAGCCCGTGTAAAGCCCGTGTGCAGTGATGCCCACGGGCTTTCTGTCGTTTCAAAGCGTCATGTCACCGAGTCATGTGCTCTGCAACTGATGCAGGGCCGCGTTGGCAATGCTTCGCGCGTTGACGCTGAAGAACTCCCGCAGTGCAGCCCGCGTGTCGCTGCGGCCAAAGCCGTCGGTCCCCAGCGTCAGGTAGGAACGGCCTGCCGGTAACCACGCGCGCACGCTCTCCGGCACGGCGCGCACATAGTCGGTGGCGGCGATGATGGGGCCGGTGCTGCTGGCCATTTGCTGCGCGATGAAGGGCTCGGCTGCAGTCTGACCCTGCAGGGCTTCGCGTTGGGTCTCTGCGCCATCGCGTGCGAGTTCGCTCCAGCTGGTGACGCTGTAAACGGTGGCGTGAATGCCTTGCGCTGCCAGCAGTTGCGCTGCCTTGATCACTTCAGTGAGGATGGCACCTGAGCCCAGCAGCGTGACACTGCGTGCGGTCTGACCTGTGCTGCCCTCGTCTTGCGCTGCGTAGCGCTTGAACAGGTAGCAGCCGCGAATGATGTCGGCTTCGGCCCCCGGCACCAGGTCCGGCTGCGCGTAGTTTTCATTCATCAGCGTGACGTAATAGAACACGTCCTGCTGCTCGACCATCATCTCCTGCATGCCGCGGTTCAGGATCACGGCCAGCTCGCCCGCGAAGGCCGGGTCGTAGGCCTTGCAGTTAGGAATGGTGGCAGCGATCAGGTGGCTGCTGCCGTCCTGGTGCTGCAGGCCCTCGCCACCCAGCGTGGTGCGGCCCGAGGTCGCACCCAGCAGAAAGCCCCGCGCGCGCTGGTCGGCAGCCGCCCAGATCTGGTCGCCCACGCGCTGGAAGCCAAACATCGAGTAGTAGATGTAGAAGGGCAGCATCGCTAGGCCATGCACGCTGTAGCTGGTGGCTGCCGCCGTCCAGCTGGCCATGGCGCCCGCCTCGCTGATGCCTTCTTCCAGGATTTGGCCGTCGAGTGCTTCGCGGTAGCTCAGCACCGAGCCGATGTCTTCCGGCGCATAGCGCTGTCCCACGCTGCTGTAAATACCCACCTGCTTGAACAGGTTGGCCATGCCAAAGGTGCGCGCTTCGTCTGCCACGATGGGCACGATGCGCGGGCCCAGCGCGCTGTCTTTCAGCAGGCTGCCCAGCATGCGCACAAAGGCCATGGTGGTGCTCATCTCCTTGCCATCGGCCGCAAGAGCGAATTGCGCGTAGCCGGCCAGCGGCGGCACCGGCACCACATCGGCGGCGGTGTCACGGCGCGGCAGGTAGCCGCCCAGCGCGGCGCGGCGTGCGTGCAGGTACTGCATCTCGGGGCTGTCGGCGGCCGGCTTGTAGAAATCGATGCGCCTGGCCTGCTCGTCACTCAGTGGCAGGTTGAATCGGTTGCGGAATTCAATCAGGTCGGTTTCATCAAACTTCTTTTGCGAATGGGTGGTCATGCGGCCCTGCCCGGCACTGCCCATGCCGTAGCCTTTTTTGGTGTGTGCCAGGATCACCGTGGGCTGGCCACGGTGATTAGCGGCTGCGGCATAGGCGGCGTGGATCTTCACCAGATCGTGGCCGCCGCGTTTGAGGCGGTCGATCTGCTCGTCCGTCATGCCCTGGGCCAGGCGTGCCAGCTCCTCGTTCTGGCCGAAGAAGTTGTCGCGGTTGAAGCGCCCGTCCTTGGCGGCAAAGGTCTGCATCTGGCCGTCCACCGTGTGAGCAAAGGCCTGCGTGAGTGCGCCGGTCAGGTCGCGGGCGAAAAGACCGTCCCAGTCGCTGCCCCAGACCAGCTTGATGACGTTCCAGCCGGCACCAGCGAAAAGCTTTTCCAGCTCGTCGATGATGCGGCCGTTACCACGCACCGGGCCGTCGAGGCGCTGCAGGTTGCAGTTGACGACCCAGACCAGGTTGTCCAGGCCCTCGCGTGCGGCGAGCGTCAGGGCGCTCATCGACTCGGGCTCGTCCATCTCGCCATCGCCGAACACGCCCCAGACCTTGCGGCCAGTGCAATCAAGCAAGCGACGGTGCGTGAGGTAGCGCATGAAGCGCGCGTGGTAGATCGAGCTGATCGGGCCGATGCCCATGGAGCCGGTGGGAAACTGCCAGAAATCCGGCATCAGGTAGGGATGTGGGTAGCTGCACAGTCCTTGCGCCTGCTGCGCCGGGGCGGTGAGTTCCTGGCGGTAAAAGCTCAGGTCCTTTTCAGTGAGCCGGCCTTCGAGGTAAGCGCGTGCATACACACCGGGCGCGCTGTGCGGCTGAAAGAACACCAGATCCCCCCGGTGTTGCCCAGGCTCCGTACCTTCGCGTGCACGGAAAAAATGATTGAAGCCGGTTTCAAACAGGTCTGCTGCGCTGGCATAGCTGGCGATATGGCCGCCCAGTTCGCTGGAGCCGCCCGATTCCGACTGGTTGGCGCGCACCACCATCGCCAGTGCGTTCCAGCGCATCAGCGAAGCGAGTCGCTCTTCAATCGCCAGATCGCCCGGGAACACCGGCTGCTCGTTCACCGCAATCGTGTTCATGTAAGGCGTGCACAGCTCGGGCTGCCAGCCGATGCGACGCTCGCGTGCGACGCGCGCCAGGGCATCCAGCATCTGCCGCGCACGGACAGGCCCCTGCGTGGCCGCGAGCGCGTGGAAGGCTTCGGTCCACTCCGCGGTTTCCTGCGGGTCCGGGTCGGTGGCTGACGGCTCGGGCGTCTGGAGGAGGTGATGGGGTGTGAGGTCGTTCATGGCAGGACTGACTCTACGCCGGCAGGCGCCAAAGGTGTTGCCTCAATATCGGGGTGAATTCCACTATGACGGCATAAAATGCTTCTAATCAAACTAAAAAGAGAATATGAAGCTGGATAACGTCGACTTGAAGATTCTTCAGGAGCTGCAGCAGGACGGTTCGCTATCGAATGTGGAACTGGCCCGCCGCGTGCACCTGAGCCCGTCGCCGTGCCTGGCGCGCGTCAAGGCGCTGGAGTCTGCTGGCGTGATTGACCGCTATGTGGCCATTGCCAATGCCGCTGCCCTGGGTCTCGGCTTGAGTGTGTTCATCTCCATCAGCCTGCGGTCGCAGAACAAGGAGTCGCTGGCAGAGTTCGAGCGCCGCATTGCCGAGCACGACGAGGTGATGGAGTGCTACCTGATGTCGGGCGACAGCGACTACCTGATCCGTGTGGCGATTGCCGACATCGGCGCGCTGGAGAAATTCATCCTGGAGCAGCTCACGCCGATTCCGGGCATCGAGAAAATCCGTTCCAGTTTTGCGCTCAAACAGGTCCGCTACAAGACGGCCTTGCCGCTGCCGCTGGCCTAAGGGCCGGTCTACGGCCGGCGTTACTTCGCCGTATTACACCTTATGGCGCCTCAGGCCATGGGCTTGCTGAGTGGCCCCGGCTCGTCCCCATGCAGCGCCGGATGCGAGACCTCGATCGCATTGATCTTGGCCAGCAGCTCCTGCCGTCGAACGCTTTCTTCCGGCGGTGCACCAGCCGGTTCGCCAACCGCATCGACAAACTGCACGTAACGCTTGGGGCCGGGGCTCATTTGCCGCAACCGGGCTTTGAGGCTTTCGATGATCTGTGCGCCGGAATGGTGGTCAGGCGTGCCGTGCCAGATGGCGATGTGCAGGTTGAAGGCGTCAGGCTGGTCCAGCTTGCCTGAAAGCCGGATGCCGTCAGCGAGGATCTTGGTCGACACCTCGGACACGGCCTCGCGGTTCACCGGCCCTTCAATCAGCATCAGGAAGAGGTTTTCCTCGTAGCGAACCACCGTGTCCATGTCGCGGGTTGCACGGCGCAGGATTTCGCCGACGCGCGACAGGGCAACGCTGCGCTTGCGGTCATTCAGCTCGTCGGCGCTCGGGGCCTGGTTGAGCCAGCGAATCAGCAGGATGCCGCATTCCGAACTGCGGCGGCGTGCGCGCTGCAGCATGTGTTCCAGCCGCTCATCCAGCACGCGCGGCAGCATCAGCCCGGTGGCGGGGTCGTAGTTGGCCAGGGCAGAGATGCGGTGGTTGGAAAACAGCGCCGCCCGGCTGCGCCACGCCAGCACAAAAAAGATCCAGAGCAGCCCGATGATGGCCGACATAACGCCGGCGGCCTGGGCCGATTCGATGTTCAGCACCCATCCCGCGTTGTGGAGGATGCGCGCCAGGGCCGCCAGACCGATGGGCGCGCAGCCCAGCAGCAGCAGCAGGTTCCAGCGCTGCCCGCGCAGGGACATCCAGGCCAGGCTGCCGAGAATCGTGACGGTGGACAGCCCCAGCCACAGGTTGCGGAGGTCGCGCGGGATGAAGTCCTGCCCGACGGCCATGAGGCCCGCCATCAGCAGGCTGCCCGCTGTGACGGATGCCAGCAGCTTGTAGATGTGCGGATGGCTGCTGCGCGCGTAGCTGGCCTGGCTGCAGAACCAGGCGCCTGCGGCCAGGCTCAATGCGGCCGAGACCCAATTCATGACCTGATTGAGGTGCGCGCTGCCCGGCCACATGCGCCAGCTGCCATAACCAATCAGCACCAGCTGTGTGAACATCAGCGTGACCACCACCGCGCCAAACCAAAGGAACACCGTGTTGCGGGCCATCACGAAGGCGGCAATACTCAACGCCGCCAGCACGCTGAACATGCCCCACATCAGGCCGATCACCACGCCCACACGCGATGCGCCGTCCACGTACTCGACCGGCGACAGCAGCATGGGGCGGTCAGTCAGCGCGCGGTGATTCTCGAAGCGCATGTAATAGGTCTGCGGGCGGTCGTCGTGGGTTTGCAGTTCAAAACTCGGTACCCGCGTGCGCAGTGACCAGTCAGACGGTGCCAGCGCTTCCCCTGCCGCCTGCACCTGCCATTCCCCCTGCGGGCCGCGTGAAAAGAGGCTGACTTTCGTCAGCGGCTGGCCGGGCAGGCGGATGAACCAGGTCTGCAGCGATTCGGTAGGCGGTAGAGAAAAGGTGGCCCAGACGTCCTGATCGCTGGAGGTGGGCAGGACGGTGGTGCTGGTGTAAGGCTGGAATTCGCGGGTGCCAGAGGTGACCAGCGCATCCGGAGAGCTCACGCTGCCCCTGGGCACCGCCACCCACTGCAGCGGTTCAGACAGCTGGATGGTCACGCTGTCCTTGTAAAGGCGGACGAAGTCCTGCGCATGGCCCGGCTGCAACAGCAGCCAGAGCAGCAGCATCAGCCAACCCCGCCAGCCTGCCTTGGTGTTCATCCGCATAGCTTATTGCAAAACCGGGTTTTGTCGGCTGCGGTGTGGCTTCAGCTGAAGGCGGGAAAAATCACATCTTGGACTGGAACACCAGGCCGGCGTGCTCACGTAGCGCGTGGAACTTGATCTTGGGCCACTGCTGCTCCACCGCGCGCAAGGTGGCGCTGTGGTCCACCAGCAGTGTGGGGGCATCGACGGCGTCGAGCGCCACCCGGTGGGAGTTGGCGTCAATGAATTTCTTCAGCTCGTTCGGGTCATCGCTGGTGACCCAGCGCGCCAGATTGAACTGGCTGCCCATGATGCGCGCCTTGACACCGTATTCATGTTCCAGACGGTGAGCGACCACTTCAAACTGCAGCTGGCCCACGGCACCCAGCAGCAGCAGCGAGCCGGCGATGGGCCGGAACACCTGGATCGCACCTTCTTCGCCGAGCTGGGTGAGACCGGCACGCAGCTGCTTGCTGCGCAGCGGATCAGCCACCTCGACCGCGCGGAACATTTCCGGCGCAAAGAAGGGCAGACCGGTGAACTGCAGGGCCTCACCTTCGGTCAGCGTGTCGCCGAGCTGCAGCACGCCGTGGTTCGGGATGCCAATGATGTCGCCGGCAAAGGCGGTGTCGAGCAGCTCGCGGCGCTGGCTCATGAAGCTGACCACGGTGTTGGGTCGCAGCTCCTTGCCGCTGCGCACCACCTTCAGCCGCATGCCGCGGGTGAACTCGCCGCTGGCCACCCGCAGGAAGGCGATGCGGTCGCGGTGCGCCGGGTCCATGTTGGCCTGAATCTTGAACACCACGCCCGAGAATTTCTTCTCTTCAGGGTGCACCACGCGCTGGATGGATTCGCGGTCTGCAGGCGCGGGTGCCAGGTCCACCAGTGCGTCCAGCACTTCCTGCACGCCGAAGTTGTTGATGGCCGAACCGAAGAACATCGGCGTCTGCCGGCCCGCGAGAAACTCGTTGCGGTCAAACTCTGGCGTGGCGCCGGCGACCAGTTCGATCTCGCCTTGCGCCTGCGCGTATTCGGCGCCAAAGCGCTGGGCGGCCTCGGCGTTGTCGAGTCCGGCGAGGATTTCATCGTCACCGCCGGCTTTTTCCTCGCCGGGGCTGAAGACACGCATGCGGTCTTCGCGGCGGTCGTACACGCCATGGAACAGCTTGCCCATGCCGACCGGCCAGGTGAAGGGCACCACGGTCATGCCGAGTTCGCGCTCAATCTCGTCCATCACGCTCATCGGGTCCTGGACCTCGCGGTCCATCTTGTTGACGAAGGTGAGGATGGGCGTGTTGCGGGCACGGCAGACCTGCAGCAGGCGGCGCGTCTGAGGCTCGACGCCGTTAGCTGCGTCAATCACCATCAGCGCGGCGTCCACGGCCGTGAGCACGCGGTAGGTGTCTTCCGAGAAATCCTGGTGACCGGGCGTATCCAGCAGGTTGATCACGCAGTCGCGGTATTCCATCTGCATCACTGAGCTGGCCACCGAGATGCCACGCTGCTTCTCGATCTCCATCCAGTCCGAAGTGGCGTGGCGGGCCGCCTTGCGCGCCTTCACGCTGCCGGCGATCTGGATCGCGCCCGAAAACAGCAGAAGCTTTTCAGTCAGCGTGGTCTTGCCGGCGTCGGGGTGCGAGATGATGGCAAACGTGCGGCGGCGCTTGACCTGCTTTTCGATTTCAGTGGGAGCGTGGGATTCGGACATAACCCATGATTATCGGTGACCTCACATCGCCCCCACGCTTTTCACTCCGTGTAATACGCTGCCCCCCGAGGGGGCTGGCCTTGCTTGGGGCGGCCCGGCGTGGCGGCCATTTTTACCCCTTGGGTTATACGCGCCAGGTTTGGTGCTTTTAATTAGGTTGGCGAGCGAAGCGCGGCTGCTTCACGCCGTCGATCACCACCTCTTCATTGAACATCGCGGCAGGCCGCACCCACAGCCCCTTTTCACCGTACAGCGCGCGGTACAGCGTCATGGCCTCCAGACTTTCGCTGTGGCGCACGGTGCCGATCACCTCATACAGCATGCCTTTGTAGTGGCGATAGAGGCCCGGAGGGGTGTTCACGGCGGGTGGAAATTCTTCGGTCATACTGCTGATTCCTCTGGAAGACGGGATTCGCCAACGGTGCTGGTCGCGCGGGTGCTGCTGTGCCCGCACTGGTCCGGGGGTAAAGTTCCTGACGACAATTTTCGTTGCGTACAAGAAGGATGCCACGCCCCATGATCTGTTACACCCGCAACTTCGAGGACGTCATCCTGCAGCGGGTGTTCAAGGACATGCCCGTCGGACGCTATGTTGACGTCGGCGCCTGTTTCCCCCGGCAGGACAGCAACACCTACGCCCTGTATGAAAAAGGGTGGTGTGGGCTGGTTGTGGAGCCGCTCCTTACCGCCGAGATGCGCAGCGAGTGGACTCGCTTTCGCCCACGGGACATCGTGGCCGAGGTCGCGGTGGGGCAGGAAGAGGGACTGCTTGATTTCCACCTGTTTCCGCAGCGGCAGATCAGCTCGGGCGACCCCGCGACCGTGGAGCACTGGAAAAGGCACGGGAACCAGCCAGTGCAAACCATCAAGGTACCGAAGCTCCGGCTGAGCAGCCTGTACGAGAAGCATTTTCCGACCGGCGATTGGCATCTGTTGTCTGTGGATGTCGAAGGAATGGAGCTGGACGTTCTGCGCGGACTGGATCTGACGGCGCACCGACCGTGGATGATGGTTATTGAGGCCGTGCTTCCCGGTCTGCCAAGCCCGAATCACATGACCTGGGAGCCTCACCTGCTGGCGCAGGGGTACCAGTTCGCCTATTTTGACGGCGTGAACCGCTTTTATGTTGCGCATGAACGCAGGCATTTGCTCAGGCATTTCGATGTTCCGCCCAACGTCTGGGACGAGATCACCATGGCTACGGAGCTTGAATTGCGACGGCGGCTTGAGCTGGCAGACGCAGAGGTCGCCAGATTGCGAAGCGAGCTCGCTGCACTCCGGAAGTAGCGCTCAGGCCTGCTGCCGGTCAGAGACAAAGCTTCTCATGCGGCTCCACTCTTTGGTCAATGCCGCATGAGCTGGTGGGACAATGCAGGGCTATGCATCCCAAAGCCTTACTCGACAGCTGCGCCGAACTTCTCAAGCAGGTTCTCAAATTCGACCACCCCGCTGACATGGTGGTGTCGCGCTATTTCCGTGAACTGCGTCTGGGTCCCCGCGAGCGGGCCACGGTGGCGGAAACGATCTACACCGTGCTGCGCAAGAAAAATCTGTTCACCTATCTCGCCCAGCACGGCAGCGGTGCACCCGAGCGGCGGCTGGCCATCCTCGGTTTTGCGAGTGCCCGCGATTTCTTGTTGGGTGCGCTGACCGAGCAGGAAAAAGACTGGCTTGCCCGCTGCGACCAGGTCAAGCCCGCCGACCTGATGGAACTGCACCGCCACAACCTGCCGCAGTGGCTGGTGGAGCCGCTGAAGGAACAACTTGGCAACGATTTCTGGCCGCTGGTGGAAAGCCTCAACGCGTCTGCCGGGTTGGACCTTCGGGTCAACACGCTGAAGGACAAGCGCGCCGAGGTTCAGAAAGAACTTGCCAAGGCGGGCATCAAGACCACAGCCACACCGTTTTCCCCCTGGGGATTACGAATCGCTGACAAGCCCCAACTCGCCAAGCTGGATGCCTTCACCCGCGGCGCGATTGAGGTGCAGGACGAGGGCTCGCAATTGCTGGCCTTGCTGGTGGATGCCAAGCGCGGCGAGATGGTGGTCGATTTCTGTGCTGGCGCCGGTGGCAAGACGCTGGCGCTGGGGGCTTCCATGCGCAATACCGGCCGGCTCTACGCGTTCGATACGTCCGGGCATCGGCTGGACGCACTCAAGCCGCGGCTGGCGCGCAGCGGCCTGTCGAACGTGCATCCGGTGGCGATTGCCCATGAGCGCGACGACCGCATCAAGCGGCTGGCGGGCAAGATCGACCGAGTGCTGGTGGATGCGCCGTGCTCGGGCTTGGGCACCTTGCGTCGCAATCCTGACCTGAAATGGCGGCAGAACCCCAAAGCGATTGAAGAGCTCAGAGCCAAACAAACGGCGATCCTGCAGAGCGCTGCACGCCTGCTCAAACCCGGCGGACGGCTGGTTTACGCGACCTGCAGCATTCTTCGAGAAGAAAACGAGGCGATTGCGGAGGCTTTCACTGTAGCTAATAAAGAGTTCAACGTGCTTGAAACGGACCCTTTGTTGACCCATCTGGGGGTGGAACACGCTGACAAGTTGTGCCGCGGGCCCTATCTGCGGCTCTGGCCCTACCTTCATCAGACGGACGGGTTTTTCGCCGCCGTATGGCAAAAAACGTGATATTTTTAGCGGAAGTTAACGTAACTTAATCGAAAGTTCTCGTTTTTTTGACCGAACTTCGCGGGTTTTCGGCGCCGAAGGGCCTTCCGGATTCCGCTTGGAGTTTGGGCCTCCCAGCCCTACAATAGAGCGGCGTTCGACGAAGCTGCCCGCCAGATGGAATTCGGTAGCCACCGGGACAGAGCGCATATAAGGATGTTTATGATTTTGTTTGATGCCGCCATCGACTGGCTGGCCAATGGACTGGTTGCCGCCACGTGGTGGCAGATCGTGTTGTACACCCTGGTGACAACCCACATCACGATTGCCAGTGTCACGATTTACCTTCACCGCCACCAGGCACACCGTGCCATGGACCTGCACGCGATCCCCGCGCACTTTTTCCGTTTCTGGCTCTGGCTGGGAACCGGCCAGGTGACCAAGGAGTGGGTGTCGATTCACCGCAAGCACCACGCCAAGTGCGAAACCTCTGAAGATCCGCACAGCCCGCAGGCTTACGGCATCAAGACAGTGTTCTGGAAGGGCGCCGAACTGTATCGCGCCGAGAGCAAGAACAAGGAAACCATGGTCAAGTATGGCCACGGTACCCCCAACGACTGGATCGAGCGCAACCTCTATACCCGCTACAGCTGGCAGGGTGTGGGTCTGATGATGATCATCGACCTGGCCCTGTTCGGCATGGCTGGTCTGGCCGTGTGGGCCGTGCAAATGGCCTGGATCCCTGTCACGGCGGCCGGCATCATCAACGGCATCGGCCACTACTGGGGCTACCGCAACTTCGAGGCGCCAGACGCCAGCACCAACATTTCGCCCTGGGGCATCATGATCGGTGGCGAAGAGCTGCATAACAACCACCACACCTACCCCACGTCGGCCAAGTTTTCGGTCAAACCCTACGAATTCGACATCGGCTGGATTTACATCCGCGCGCTGGAGCGTGTGGGCCTGGCCACCGTCAAGAAGGTGCCGCCCAAGCTGCAACTGGGCGCCATTCAGCCGGTGGCTGACGAGAAAACCCTTGAGGCTCTGATCGCCCACCGCTATGAAGTGATGGCCGGCTACGCCCGGGAACTGCGTCGCGCCGGACGCGCCGAGATCGAGGCACTCAAGGCCCGCCAGGCCGATGTGTCTGTGCTGAAGGCCGCTAACCGCTGGTTGCACCGCGATGACGACAAGGTGCCCGCTGCTGCCCGGCCGCAAATTGCCCAGGCGCGTGCCGAGCACCCGGTGCTCGACAAGATGGTGACCATGCGCGAAGAGCTGCGCCAGATGTGGATGACCACCAATGCATCGCGCGAGCAACTGGCCGCCGACCTGCAGGCCTGGTGCCACCGCGCCGAAGAAAGTGGCATCGCTGCGTTGCGTGATTTCTCGATGAAGTTGCGCGCAGCTCGCAGCTGACCCTCAGTTCAGGTGGGGCTGGTTATGCCAGCCTTCGGCCGCACTCTTGTGAACCGCCTTGGCGCTACAGCGCTCAGGCGGTTTTTCTTTGGGCGCCTGCTTCTGTTGCCCTGTGGGGCGGCTTCAGTCGCTGAACGACAGAGGCTTGTAGACGGGGTGGGATAGCCCTGCGCGCAGCGTCACAAAATCAACGCCCATGAAAAAACCCGCTGGGTTGCAGCGGGTTTTTCTGTTTTGCCCTCGGGGCGGGACAGGTTGCCCAAGGTTTCAGGCCGAATTACTTCAGCTTGATTTCCTTGTATTCCACGTGCTTGCGTGCCTTGGGATCAAATTTCATGATCAGCATCTTGTCGGGCGTGGTTTTCTTGTTTTTGGTGGTCGTGTAAAAGTGACCGGTGCCGGCAGTGGATTCCAGCTTGATTTTTTCGCGCGCGCCTTTGGCCATGATCGTTCTCCTTAGACTTCACCGCGGGCACGGAGGTCCACCAGGACCGCGTCGATGCCTTTTTTGTCAATCAAGCGCAGACCGGCGCTGGTGATGCGCAGACGCACCCAGCGGTTCTCGCTCTCGACCCAGAAACGGCGGTACTGCAGGTTGGGCATGAACCGGCGCTTGGTTTTGTTGTTGGCGTGAGAAACATTGTTTCCCACCATCGGGCCTTTGCCCGTTACCTGACAGACGCGTGCCATGAGCACTCTCCGTATAAAAAATTGGAAATCGGATGCTGAACTGCCCCTGAGTGGCCATGCGAAATGGCCCGGAGGAAGTTCGGCTAAGCCAGCGATTATAGCCTGAAAACGGAATCTGTCCAACCATCTGGCTGGCCCATTGATTCAGGCGTCCTGGTCTGCTGGCTTGGGCTGTGGCCTATTGCTCGAGAAAGCGCTGTGCGTCCAGCGCCGCCATGCAGCCGGTGCCGGCGCTGGTGATCGCCTGGCGGTACACATGGTCCTGCACGTCACCGGCCGCAAACACGCCCGGCACGCTGGTCATGGTGGCAAAACCCTGAAGGCCGGTTTTGGTGATGATGTAGCCGTCCTTCATGTCCAGCTGGCCAGCAAAGATGTCGGTGTTGGGCTGGTGGCCGATGGCGATGAAGCAGCCTTTCAGGGCGATGTCCTTGGTGGCCTCAGTCTGCGTGCTTTTGAGCCGCACGCCGGTCACGCCGGAGGCGTCGCCCAGCACCTGGTCCAGTGTGTGGTGCAACTGCAGCTCGATCTTGCCAGCAGCCACTTTCTCGTGGAGCTTGTCGATCAGGATGGCTTCGGCCTTGAACTTGTCGCGGCGATGCACCAGCGTCACCTTGCTGGCGATGTTGGAGAGGTACAGGGCCTCTTCCACGGCGGTGTTGCCGCCGCCCACCACGCAGACTTCCTGGTCGCGATAGAAGAAACCATCGCAGGTGGCGCAGCCCGACACCCCGCGGCCCATGAAGGCCGATTCCGATTCCAGACCCAGGTATTTGGCCGAGGCACCGGTGGCGATGATCAGCGCGTCGCAGGTGTAGCTGCCGCTGTCGCCGGTGAGGGTGAACGGACGCTTGCTGAGATCCACCTGGTTGATGTGGTCAAAAATGATCTCGGTGTTGAAGCGCTCGGCATGCGCCAGAAAACGCTGCATCAGCTCCGGGCCTTGCACGCCGTCCACGTCGGCCGGCCAGTTATCGACTTCGGTGGTGGTCATCAGCTGGCCGCCCTGCGCGATCCCGGTGATGAGAACGGGCTTGAGGTTGGCACGCGCTGCATACACGGCAGCGGTGTAGCCCGCCGGGCCCGAGCCGAGGATCAGAACTTTGGAATGTTTCATGATGAAAAACCGATTGGGAAAGAGGGGGAAGTCAGGTAGATTTGGGTGGTGCTCGTGCAAAAGTCAAGCGCTGCAGTGGGAGTCAGCGAGTGGCCCGCGCCAGCCGCCATGAATCCGAGGCATTTCCGTTGCCGTACCATTGTATGAAGTCAAACGAGCCACTGTCGGCTCTGAGGTCGCGAGGGAGCTGATATGACAACGATGGTGTCCAATCTTGAGCTGATACGCCGGGTGCCGCTTTTTTCGATGTTGACACCCTCGCAGGCCGAGTCGGTGGCGGCGGCCGTTGTCAAGCGCCGTTTCAAACGCGGCGAGTCCATCGTGGAGCAGGGCAAGAAGTCCAATGCCCTGTCCATCATCCTCACCGGACGCGCGCGGGTCATGGCCACCGATGCGCGGGGCCGCGAAGTCATTCTGGCGACCATGCACCCGGGTGATTACGTGGGCGAGATGAGCCTGATCGATGATGAGCCCCATTCCGCCACGGTGCGTGCCGAAATCCAGACCGACGCGCTGATTCTGGGCCGGCAGGAGTTTGCCCGCTGCCTGCCCGAAAACAGCTCCATGGCCTATGCCGTGCTCAAGGGGCTGGTGCAGCGCCTGCGGCAGGCGGACCGCAAGATTGAATCGCTGGCATTGATGGATGTTTATGGCCGTGTGGCCCGCGCGCTGCTGGAGTCTGCCATCACCGACGCTGCGGGTGATACTGTGATCCGTGAGAAAGTGTCGCGCCAGGACCTGGCCAAGGTGGTGGGCGCCTCCCGCGAGATGGTCAGCCGGGTGATGAAGGACCTGGAAGAGCGCAGCTTCATTGAAACCCGCGACGACGGCTCTGTGCGCATCATGGAGCGGCTTCATACGCTGGGCTGACCGGGGGCCTGTTACCGGGTCATTTACCGGTCTGTCACCGGGTGTTTGAGCCGGTCAACTGCGTTAAGCTCTGCCCCGAGCCATGACTTACTCCCTAGACACCTTGAACTCCGCATCGAACGGCGCCCCTGCCGGCATCAAACGTTTTGCCCACGAGGTGAGCCTCATTCTGGGCGCTCTGGCTCTGGTGTTCTGGTTGGTTGCGCTGCTGAGCTATTCGGCCCTGGACGCAGCGTGGTCCACCTCGGGGGCGGCTGACGTGTCAGGCGCCGTGCCGCTGGTGCGCAACTGGGGCGGCCGCATGGGCGCCTGGCTTGCCGATCTCAGCTACTACCTGCTTGGTTTTTCCGTCTGGTGGGCGCTGCTGGCCGGGGGCCATGTGTGGCTCTCGTCGCTGGCGCGGTGGTTGCGCGGCGAGGCAGCCGGCACGTCCGATGCCACATCCCCCCGCCTGCGCTTCTGGCTGGGCTTGACCCTTCTTCTGGTGGCCAGCGCAGCGCTGGAATGGTCGCGTCTTTACCGTTTCGAGGTCCGTCTGCCCGGTCATGCCGGCGGCGTGCTGGGTTATCTGGCGGGCGGCGCTGGCGTCAAATGGCTCGGCTTTGCCGGCTCCGGGCTGGTGTTCATTGCGCTTGGCGTGATTGCCGTATCGGCTGTCTTCAGCTTTTCCTGGGCCCAGGTGGCCTTGCGCGTCGGCGCATGGATTGACAACCTCATCGAAGGCCGCCGCGAAAAGCGCGAGATGGCCGAAGACCTGGCCCTTGGCAAGCTCGCCGCGCGCGAGCGCGAGGAAACACTGGTCGATGAACGCATCGAGATCGAAGAGCACCATCCGGTGCCGGTGTTGATTGAGCCCACGCTGGTGGATATCCCCAAGAGCGAGCGTGTCGCCAAGGAGCGGCAAAAGCCCTTGTTCAGCGAGATGCCGGACTCCAAACTGCCGCAGGTCGATTTGCTCGATGGCGCGTTGTTGCGGCAGGAAACCGTGGCCCCCGAGACACTGGAGATGACCTCGCGGTTGATCGAGAAAAAACTCAAGGATTTCGGCGTCGAGGTCCGTGTGGTCGCAGCAGCACCCGGCCCTGTGATCACACGCTACGAGATCGAGCCGGCCACCGGCGTGAAGGGCTCGCAGGTCGTGAACCTCGCCAAGGATCTGGCGCGCGCTCTGAGCCTGGTGTCCATCCGCGTGATCGAGACCATTCCCGGCAAGAACTACATGGCGCTGGAACTGCCCAACGCCAAGCGCCAGTCGATCAAGCTCAGCGAGATTCTGGGCTCGCAGGTCTACAACGAAGCCAAGTCCATGCTGACCATCGGTCTGGGCAAGGACATCAGCGGCGCGGCGGTGGTGGCTGACCTGGCCAAGATGCCGCACTGCCTGGTGGCGGGTACTACCGGCTCGGGCAAATCGGTCGGTATCAACGCCATGATTCTGAGCCTGCTCTACAAGGCCGATGCGCGCGATGTGCGCCTGCTGCTGATCGATCCGAAGATGCTGGAAATGAGCGTCTACGAAGGCATTCCGCATTTGCTGGCGCCGGTGGTCACCGACATGCGGCAGGCGGCCCACGGCCTCAACTGGTGCGTGGCCGAGATGGAGAAGCGCTACAAGCTGATGAGCAAGCTGGGCGTGCGCAACCTCGCGGGCTACAACGCCAAGCTAGACGAAGCCAAGGCCAAAGGCGAGTTCATCTACAACCCCTTCAGCCTGACACCCGAGCAGCCCGAACCGCTGGAGCGCTTGCCCTACATCGTGGTCGTGATCGACGAACTCGCCGACCTGATGATGGTGGTGGGCAAGAAGATTGAAGAACTGATTGCCCGCCTCGCGCAAAAAGCCCGTGCAGCCGGCATTCACTTGGTGCTGGCCACCCAGCGCCCCAGCGTGGACGTGATCACCGGCCTCATCAAGGCCAACATTCCTACCCGCCTGTCCTTCCAGGTCAGCAGCAAGATCGACAGCCGCACCATCCTCGACCAGATGGGCGCCGAGGCGCTGCTCGGCATGGGCGACATGCTGTACATGCCCAGTGGCACCGGTTTCCCGATCCGCGTGCACGGCGCCTTCGTGAGCGACGACGAAGTGCACCGCGTGGTGGCATACCTGAAGCAACAGGGCGAGCCCAATTACATCGACGGCGTACTGGAAGGCGGCACCGTCGATGGCGAAGACGGCGATTTGCTCGGCGAGGGCGGCGGTGGTGGCGAGAAAGACCCGATGTACGACCAGGCCGTGGAGGTGGTGCTCAAGAACCGCAAGGCCAGCATTTCACTGGTGCAGCGCCACCTGAAAATCGGCTACAACCGCGCCGCCCGTCTGGTGGAAGACATGGAAAAGGCGGGCCTCGTCAGCGCCATGAGCGGCAGCGGCCAGCGCGAAATTCTGGTGCCATCGCGCGCCGAATGACGACATGACGGGGTTTACCGCGCCTATACCGCGCCGACACATGACTGGGGCAAGCTGAGGCTTTCCGTTTTGAGCCCACCCCTTTTGTTATGTTTTCTTATGGTTTGCACATCATGAACACCAAGACATCCCCTCAAGTCGCTGCTGGCATGTGGTCGCACCGCGCCGCCCGGGCCCTGCAGGCAACGGCCTGTGCAGCGCTTCTCTCGATTCCGCTGGCGGCCAGCGCGCAATCGGCGCCCAGTGCCGGGCTTCAGGCGCTGGAGTCCTTCATCAAGACCACACGCAGCGGCCGCGCCGCTTTCACCCAGGTGGTGACCAGCCCGACCAAGGAAGGCCAAACCGCCAAGGCCAAAACCTCCAGTGGCACATTCGAATTCCTGCGGCCGAACCGTTTCAAGTTCATCTACAAAAAACCGTTTGAGCAGAGCATCGTGGCCGACGGTCAAAACCTGTGGCTGCATGATGTGGACCTGAACCAGGTCACCTCGCGCAAGCTGGGGCAGGTGCTCAACGGCACACCTGCGGCGGTGATTGCAGCGGCTGCCGACCTGAAGGGGCTGGAGGCCGATTTCACGCTGGCACCGCAACCCGAGCGCGCTGGCCTGCAATGGGTGCAAGCCACGCCCAAGGCCAAGGATGGCCAGCTGCAGAGCATCAGCGTCGGCTTTCGACCGAGTGACAAGGGGAACGAGCTGGCCATGCTGGAAATCCTCGACAGCTTTGGGCAGAAGTCGGTGATGACTTTCACACAGTTTGAAATCAATCCGTCGCTCCCTGTGAGCAACTTCCAGTTCAAGCCGCCCGCAGGTGCGGACGTGATCCGGCAGTAAATCTCGCTGCATCACCGCATTCCCGCAGACAGACCCATGGCCTCCAGGACGGACCGCACGTCGCCGCAGGTGCCTCTGGCCGAGCGCCTGCGGCCTTCGCATCTGGGTGAGGTCATTGGCCAGCAACACCTGCTGGGCGAGGGCATGCCACTGCGCATCGCGTTTGAATCCGGCCAGCCGCACAGCTGCATCCTCTGGGGTCCGCCCGGCGTGGGCAAGACCACCATCGCGCGGCTGATGGCCAGCAGCTTTGACGCCCACTTCATCACCATCTCGGCGGTGCTCGGCGGTGTCAAGGACATCCGCGAAGCGGTCGAGCAGGCCAGCATCTGGCAGGCGCAGTCGGGTCGGCGGACCATGGTTTTTGTGGACGAAGTTCACCGCTTCAACAAGAGCCAGCAGGATGCTTTCCTCCCGCATGTGGAGAGTGGCTTGTTCACCTTCATCGGCGCGACCACCGAAAACCCGTCGTTTGAGGTCAACTCGGCGCTGCTGTCCCGGGCGGTGGTTTATGTGCTGCAACCGCTGGGCCCCGAGGATCTGCAGAAGATTGTTGATCGCGTTCTGGCAGAGCATGCCCTGCCGACCATCGCAACGATGGTGCCCGAAGCAGTCGACCGGCTGGTCGCCTATGCCGATGGCGATGCGCGGCGCCTGCTCAACACGCTTGAATCTTTGGGCGTGGCGGCCCAATCGGAAAAGCTGTCCGATGTCACCGACGCCTGGCTGCTCAAGGTGCTGGGCGAGCGCTTGCGGCGCTACGACAAGGGCGGCGAGCAGTTTTACGACACCATCTCGGCCCTGCACAAGTCGGTGCGCGGCTCCGATCCGGACGCCGCACTTTACTGGTTCATGCGCATGCTCGATGGTGGTGCGGAGCCGCGTTACATGGCCCGGCGCCTGATCCGCATGGCCAGCGAAGACATTGGTCTCGCCGACCCGCGTGCGCTGCGGCTGGCGCTGGATGCCGCTGATGTGTACGAGCGGCTCGGCTCACCCGAGGGCGAGCTGGCGCTGGCCCAGTGCGTGGTCTATCTGGCGGTGGCGCCCAAATCGAACGCGGTTTACAAGGCTTTCAACGAAGCCAAGGCCTTCATCAAGAAGGACGGCACCCGGCCCGTGCCGCTGCACCTGCGCAATGCGCCCACCCAGCTGATGAAGCAGCTGGATTACGGCAAGAACTACCGCTATGCGCACGACGAAGAGGACGGCTTCGCGGCCGGCGAGAACTATTTCCCCGAAGGCATGGCGCCGCCGCAGTTTTATCGGCCCGTCAACCGCGGTCTGGAAATACGCATATCCGATAAGTTGAATGATTTGAAAAACAAGAACAATAAGCCCAACTGATAAAAATAAAATCCGGCTGATAAAGCCGTTCAACAGGCCCTAAAAGCCCTCCTCGCGAGGGTAAACCCGGGAAAAACCGGGGTGTTGGCCCGATTCTCGCTAAGACTCGCTAGCTACAATTTCTTATCAGCTCGCCAACGACGCCAGTTCATCTGGTTTTGATCGGCGGGCTTTTTGTTAGCTCGTTTCAGCCTGTGGTGATCCTGCAGGCAGCGATGCCAACGGCGTTGGCAGCTTCAATCAATCGGGAGAGTGCGTTATGGAAGTCTTGCTTCAGCAGATCATCAACGGTCTGGTTCTGGGCAGCATGTATGCGTTGATCGCCCTGGGTTACACCATGGTGTACGGCATCATCAATCTGATCAATTTTGCGCATGGCGAGGTACTGATGGTGGGCGCGCTCACTAGCTGGACCATCATCGGGCTGATGCAGGCCTCCATGCCCGGCACGCCCGGCTGGGTGATTCTGCTGATCTCGCTGCTGATTGCCTTTGTGGTGTGCGGAGCACTCAACTTCGCGATCGAAAAAATCGCCTACCGGCCACTGCGCAATTCGCCCAAGCTGGCGCCGCTGATCACGGCCATCGGCATGTCGCTGTTGCTGCAGACGCTGGCCATGATCATCTGGAAGCCGAACTACAAGGCTTACCCCACGCTGCTGCCGACCGAGCCGTTCCAGGTGGGCGGTGCGGTGATCACCGTGACGCAGCTCTTCATCCTCGGCGCAACTGCCGTGTCGCTGGCCGTGCTGATGTGGCTGGTGCATTACACCAAGTTGGGCCGGGCCATGCGCGCCACGGCCGAGAACCCGCGTGTGGCGGCCTTGATGGGTGTGCGGCCTGACACCGTCATCTCTGCCACCTTCATCATCGGTGCGGTGCTGGCTGCGCTGGCTGGTGTGATGTACGCCTCCAACTACGGCACGGTGCAGCACACCATGGGCTTTCTGCCGGGTCTGAAGGCCTTTACGGCGGCGGTGTTCGGCGGCATTGGCAACCTCGGTGGCGCGGTACTCGGCGGCATCCTGCTCGGGTTGATCGAATCCATCGGTGCCGGCTACATCGGGCCGCTGACCGGCGGCGTGCTGGGCAGCCAGTACTCCGACATCTTTGCCTTCATCGTGCTGATTTTTGTGCTCACCCTGCGCCCATCCGGCCTGCTGGGTGAGCGTGTGGCAGACCGGGCCTGATCCCCGGCCGTCCCTAGGAGAACCTGAGATGCAATCGAACAAACTCGTGAAGTTCCTGATCGTCGCGGCGGCCCTGCTGGTGCTGCCGCTGATCCTGCAGCAGGGCGGCAACGCCTGGGTCCGCATTGTGGACATGGCGCTGCTCTATGTGCTGTTGGCACTGGGCCTGAACATTGTGGTCGGCTATGCCGGTCTGCTGGACCTGGGCTACGTGGCCTTCTTTGCCGTGGGCGCCTACCTGTTCGCCCTGCTTGGCTCACCGCATCTGGCGGAGGCTTTTCCCTTCATCGCGGCGGCCTTTCCGAACGGCCTGCATTTGCCTATCTGGGCCATCATCCCGGCGGCTGCCGTGCTGGCGGGGCTGTTTGGTGTGCTGCTTGGCGCACCCACGCTCAAGCTGCGCGGCGACTACCTAGCCATCGTGACGCTCGGCTTCGGCGAGATCATCCGGGTGTTCCTGAACAACCTGGACCGCCCGATCAACCTGACCAACGGCCCCAAGGGCATCAGCCAGATCGACTCGATGAAGTTCTTCGGTTTTGACCTGGGCAAGTCGCACACCTTTTTCGGCATCGAGTTCACCTCGGTGTCGATGTATTACTACCTCTTTCTGGTGCTGGTGATTGTGTCGGTGATCATTTGCTACCGTCTGGAAAACTCCCGCATCGGCCGCGCCTGGATGGCGATCCGCGAAGACGAAATCGCCGCCAAGGCCATGGGTATCAACACCCGCAACATGAAGCTGCTGGCTTTCGGCATGGGCGCCACGTTCGGTGGCGTGTCGGGCTCCATGTTCGCGGCCTTCCAGGGCTTTGTCTCGCCGGAATCCTTCAGCCTGATGGAGTCGGTGATGATCGTGGCCATGGTGGTGCTGGGCGGCATTGGTCATCTGCCGGGCGTGATTCTCGGCGCCTTGTTGCTGGCCGCCTTGCCTGAGGTGCTGCGTCACGTCGCTGGGCCGCTGCAGGCCATGACCGATGGCCGTCTCGACTCTGCCATCCTGCGTCAACTGCTGATTGCGCTGGCCATGATCACCATCATGCTGATGCGCCCAAGGGGCCTGTGGCCCGCGTCCGAGCACGGCAAGTCGTTGAACAAGACGGCCGGCAAGGACCCCATCCAGTCAATCAACCCCTGAGGAGAATGGACATGAGCGAAACCATTCTTAAAGTGGCTGGTGTTTCCAAGCGCTTCGGCGGTTTGCAGGCCCTGTCCGATGTCGGCATCCACATCATGCGCGGTCAGGTCTATGGCCTGATCGGCCCCAATGGTGCCGGCAAAACAACCTTTTTCAATGTGCTGACCGGCCTGTACACGCCCGACAGCGGCACCTTCGAGCTGGCGGGCAAGCCCTACAAGCCGACGGCGGTTCATGAAGTGGCCAAGGCCGGCATCGCCCGTACCTTCCAGAACATCCGGCTGTTTGCCGACATGACCGCGCTGGAAAACGTGATGGTCGGGCGGCATATCCGCACCCAGTCCGGACTCCTCGGTGCGGTCTTCCGCACCCCCGGCTTCAAGCATGAAGAGGCAGCCATTGCCAAGCGCGCCCAGGAGCTGCTGGATTACGTGGGCATTGGCAAATACGCCGACTTCAAGGCCCGCACCCTCAGCTACGGTGACCAGCGCCGTCTTGAAATTGCCCGCGCTCTCGCGACCGACCCGCAACTGATCGCACTCGACGAACCCGCTGCCGGCATGAACGCCACCGAGAAGGTTCAGCTGCGCGAACTGATTGACCAGATTCGCAAGGACAACCGCACCATCCTGCTGATCGAGCACGACGTGAAACTGGTGATGGGTCTGTGCGACCGCGTCACCGTACTGGACTACGGCAAGCAGATTGCCGAAGGCGCGCCGGCAGATGTACAAAAAGACGAAAAAGTGATCACCGCCTATCTGGGCACCGGTCATTGAAGGGAAACAGCAACATGGCGAACACACTTCTTAAAGTGACGGGCCTCAAGGTGGCCTACGGCGGTATTCAGGCCGTGAAGGGCGTTGATTTTGAAGTCAACGAGGGCGAACTGGTCACGCTGATCGGCTCGAATGGCGCAGGCAAGACCACTACCATGAAAGCGATCACCGGCACCCTGCCGATGCTCGATGGTGACATTCAGTACCTGGGTAAAAGCATCAAGGGCCGGGGCGCGTGGGACCTGGTGAAGGAAGGCCTGGCCATGGTGCCGGAAGGCCGCGGTGTTTTCACCCGCATGACCATCACCGAAAACCTGCAGATGGGTGCCTACATCCGCAGCGACAGCAGTGGTGTGGCGGCAGACATTGAAAAAATGTTCGAGCTGTTCCCGCGCCTGCGCGAGCGTAAGGACCAGTTGGCCGGCACCATGTCGGGCGGCGAGCAGCAGATGCTGGCCATGGGCCGCGCGCTGATGAGCCGCCCCAAGGTGCTGCTGCTGGATGAGCCCTCCATGGGCCTGTCGCCCATCATGGTCGACAAGATCTTCGAAGTGGTCAAAGATGTGTCCGCCCGTGGCGTAACGGTGCTGCTGGTCGAGCAGAACGCCAGCCGCGCGCTGGGCATTGCCAATCGCGGCTATGTGATGGAGTCCGGCAACGTCACCATGAACGGCGATGCGAAGGAACTGCTGAACGATCCCCGGGTGCGGGCGGCCTACCTCGGCGAGTAAGGTCAAGGGCCCTGCGCTAGGGAAGGCGCAGAAAGGCTTGCGTTACAGCGGTAACTTGGGCGAGTGGGTTGCGAGGGCCAAAACCCTTGCAGCGTCGCCATCCTGGACATAAAGTTCGTGGGCGTGTGCTTCACACCTTTGAATAGAAACCAGGAACACTGAATATGAACCCATCCACTCGCTGCCCAATGAGCCGTCATCTGGCCCTTGCAGGTGCCCTGGTGTCGGCCTTTCTCGCCTCGTCCCTGATCACTGGCGCCTCCGCCCAATCGCTGCGCTGCAAGGGTGATCTGGCGCAGATTGGCAACTCCAAAAGCACCATCCTGCAAAAGTGCGGTGAGCCTGTCATGAAAGACAGCTTTTGCAAACCCGTGCAGCAAACGGTCAATGGCGCACCGGTCGTCAACCCGGCCCTGCCTGGCAATGCCGGCACGGGTACCAGCGTAACCAACAACATCACCATCAACAATTGCCAGCCCGTTGAGGAATGGACCTACAACCCGGGTTACGGGCAGTTCATGACCATGCTGCAGTTCGAGGGTGGTTCGCTCAAAAGTATCCGCTACGGGGACCGCGTCACCCGCTGAACTTGGCGCCGGTCTGGCTGACGACGGCTTGTCTTTGCCCCGCAGGTGGTTCGGGCATCCAGACCCTTCCGGAAAGGGCGTTGCGCGCTAAGATGCGGACGAAGATGCGGGTCGGGAGGGGCGGGAAAATACGGCCGGCTCTCGTGCCCGCTGAGCACAAGGGCTCCTTGAGCACATCACCATGGAGACGGCCATTCACTCCCTGTCTGCGCGCTGTGTCGAACTATTGACCCGGACCGTCTGGCGCGGGGTGGTGCTGCTTTGCGGCTGGGCGCTGGCCTTGTCGGTGTCTGCTGCGCAGACCCTGCGGGTGGGTGTCTACAACAACAGCCCGAAAATCAACGTGGCTGCCGAAGGCAAGGTCGAAGGCATTTTTTACGATGTGCTGGAGGCTATTGCCCGCAAGGAGGGCTGGACGCTGCAGTACGTGCCCGGCACCTTCAGCGAAGGCTTGGCCCGCCTGTCGACGGGCGAAATTGATCTGATGACCGACGTCGCGTTGAACAGTGAACGCGAGAAGCTCTACCAGTTCCACAAGGAGCCGGTTCTTGCCAGCTGGAACCAGATCTACACGCGGCGTGACAGTGGTATCCGCTCCCTGCTGGACCTGTCCGGCAAGCGTATTGCGGTGCTGCGGGGGTCGATGCAGCAGGACTACGTGCAGCAGATGATTGGCGGTTTCAGCATCAATGCCACGCTGGTGCCCGAGCCTGACTTTGCTTCGGCTTTTCGTGCGGTGCGCGAGGGCCGCGCGGATGCGGTGGTCACCAACCGTTTTTACGGTGCCCGCCACGCAGCCGCCAGTGAACTGGACGACACCGCCATCATTTTTAACCCCTCGCAGCTGTACTTTGCCGGCTCCAGATCCCTCGACCCGGAGGTGTTGGCATTGCTGGACCGCAATCTGCAGGAGCTGAAAAAGAACTCCGCATCGCCATACCACCGCTCTGTGGAGCGATGGACAACCGGTGACCTGCGAACGGCATTGCCACCCTGGCTGAAGTGGGCGGTGCTGGCTGCCGTGGTGCTGCTGCTTGCCAGCCTGGCATGGGGGCTGGCGCTGCGCCGCACCGCATTGCGCCTTCAGCAAAGCGAGCAGCGGCAGCGCGAGCTGGCCAGCGAGCTGGAGCGGGTGTTCGAGAACTCGCTCGATGTGATCTGCATCTTCGACGCGGACCTTCGCTTCCTGCGGGTCAGCGAGGCATCGCTGAAGGTCTGGGGTTACCGCCCCGACGAGCTGGTCGGTCGTCCCTACATCGATCTGGTGCCCCCCCAGGACCGCGAGGCGACCCTGTCGGTGGCACGGCAAGTCCGCGAGGGCCATGCCGCGCGCGACCTGGAAAGCCGCTCCTTGCGCAAGGACGGCTCGGTGGTTCACATCGTCTGGTCGGCGGTGTGGTCACCGACCGAGCAGCGGCTGTATGGCGTGGCGCGTGACGACAGCGAACGCCGGCAACTGCTGGGCGAGCTGCAGCAGCGCGCGCAGGCGCTTCAGCAAAGCGCCCTGCAACTGGAAGTGGCCAAGGACGCCGCAGAGGCGGCCGACCGCACCAAGTCCGTTTTCCTGGCCACCATGAGCCACGAGCTGCGCACGCCGCTGAACTCCATCATCGGCTTCACCGGCATTGTGGTGCAGGGACTGGCCGGGCCACTGAACCCGGAGCAGGCCAAGCAGCTGGGCATGGTGCGCGACAGTGCACGCCATCTGCTGGCCTTGATCAATGATGTGCTCGATATTTCGAAGATCGAAGCGGGTGAGCTGGTAGTGGTGAACGAGCCCTTTGATCTGGCAGCGTCCATCCGCAAGGTCAGCGGCATTGTGGCCCCGCTGGCTGCCAGCAAGGAGCTAGCGCTGGAAATTGCAGTTGCCCCCAGTGTGGGGCGCATGACCGGTGACATGCGCCGGGTTGAGCAGATCCTGCTCAACCTGCTGGGCAATGCCATCAAGTTCACCGAATCGGGCAGCGTGAAATTCAGGGCCACCCTGATCGATCAGTGGCAGCCCGATGCCTCCCTCGGGTTCACGACGCTGGAGGCAGCATCTGCCGCGCCGTGCACTGCGGTGTCGCTTCAAATCACCGATACCGGCATTGGCATTCAGCCGCAGGATATTCCGCTGCTGTTCAAGCCTTTCCGTCAGGTGGATTCAGCCCTGTCGCGCAAGCACGATGGCACCGGACTGGGCCTGGCGATCTGCCGCCGGCTGGCCAGCCTGATGGGTGGCCAGATCGAGGTATCCAGCGTGTGGCAGCAGGGCAGTACCTTCACTGTCACCCTGCCGCTGGACGGCCAACGCCAGTAGGCTCGTCAATCCACCTTCGCGCCTGAGGCCTTCACCACCTTTTCGTATTTGGCGAGTTCGGCTTTCATGAACGCGCCGAACTGCTCGGGCGTGTTGCCCACCGGCTCTGCCATCAAGCCCGCAAACCGGGCCTTGGTTTCCGGCGACTCCAGTGCCGCCACAAAGGCCTGATTCAGTTTGGTCACCACATCACGCGGCGTGGCAGCTGGCGCCACCAGTCCCCACCAGGTATCAATCTCGAAGCCTTTGAGTGTTTCCGCCACCGCCGGCACATCCGGCAGCACCGCGCTGCGCTTGGCGGTGGTCACCGCCAGGGCCTTGAGCTTGCCTGACTTGATGTTGGCCGATGCGGTTGCCAGGTTGTCGAAGTTGAAGTCCACCTGCCCGCCGAGCAGCGCGAGCTGCGCCGGGTTGCCGCCGTTGTACGGAATGTGCAGCGCAAAAATGCCGGCTTGCGCCTTGAACATCTCGCCCGCCAGATGGCCAGCACTGCCATTGCCGCCGCTGGCGTAATTGAGCTTGGCCGGGTTGGCCTTGGCGTATTTAATCAGGTCGGCCAGCGTGTTGATGTTCAGGCGTTTGGCGGTGTCAGCGTTCATCACCAGCACGTTGGGAACGCGCAGCATCTGCGTGATGGGGGCAAAGTCGGTCGCCGCGTTGTACGGCATCTTGCTGTAGAGCCACGGGTTGATGGCGTGTGTGGCCACGGCGGCGATGCCGATGGTCATGCCATCGGGGGCGGATTTGGCGATGGCGTCCACACCGATGTTGCCACCACCGCCGGGCCGGTTCTCGACGATGACCGTGCCCAGCGTGTCTTTCACGCGCTCGGCCATCAGGCGTGCTGTGACATCGATCGGGCCGCCGGGGGCATACGGCACGATGATGCGCATCACCTTGGGCTGCGCCAGCACGGTGCCAGAGAAGGAAACGAGTAACGCCGCAGCGGCTGCGAGCAGGCGGGTTTTGATTGGGGAGGACGCGATGTTCATGCCCCTATTGTGGCAAAGCGGCCAGCGCCGCACCCCCTCGAAATCCATGAGAGTGCCTGAGAATGACCCAGAGCCCCCGAGAACGCCCAGCTATGGGCGTTGTTCAGGCGGCTGCCTTGGCCTTGTCCTTCTCGGTCACGAACGAGTCGGCATAGAACTCGTCAGCGGGCAAGCCGGCAGCCGTGTAGTCGGCTTGCGCCGAGTCGACCACAATCGGCGCACCACAGGCGTACACCTGATGGCCCGACAGGTCGGGAATGTCCTGCAGCACCGCCTTGTGAACAAAGCCGGTACGCCCGGTCCAGCCGTCTTCTGGCAGCGCATCCGAAATGACGGGTATATATCGAAGATGCGGCATCTCGGCTACCTTGGTCTGCACCCACTCGTGCATATAAAGGTCGGCCGGGCGGCGACCACCCCAGTACAGCACGGCAGGGCGGGTGATGTTCTTGAACTGCATGTGCTCAATCAGCGCCTTGATGGGTGCAAAGCCGGTGCCGGAAGCCAGCAGCACCATGGGCTTGGTGCTGTCCTCGCGCAGGAAGAAGCTGCCGTAGGGGCCTTCCACCCGCAGAATTTCCTTTTCCTTCATCGGGCCGAACACATGGTCGGTGAACTTGCCGCCTGGCATGTGGCGGATGTGCAGCTCAACGCCCGGTGTGTCCGTCTGTGTGTGTGGCGCGTTGCCCATCGAGTAGGCGCGCCGGTCGCCGTCGCGCAGCAGGAACTCTACATACTGGCCCGCGTGGTACTTGAAGACATCACTGGCGGGCAACTGCAGGCGCACCACCATCACGTCGTGCGAGGCCCGCGCCATGCTGGCCACGCGCACTGGCATTTTCTTGATGGGGTAGGCGCTTTCGTCGGTGACCTGGCGCGACTCGATCACCACATCGCTGTTGGCCGTGGCGCAGCAGGTGAGGATGAAGCCATTGGCCTCTTCCTCGGGCGACAGCGCCTTGGACTGGTGCGGGCCATGGCTCACGCTACCTTCGAGCTTTTTGCATTTGCAGGAGCCGCAGGCGCCGTCCTTGCAGCCGTAAGGCAGGCCAATGCCCTGGCGAATCGCCGCGGCCAGCAGCGCTTCGTCGGCTTGCGCCACAAAAGCCCGGCCGCTGGGTTGCACGGTCACGTTGAAGCTCATAGTCGTTATCCTTGGCAGGTGTCGTTCGATGCGTTGTTTTTATCCGGACCACGGTCCGACAGGCCTCAATTTTGCCCTCAAACCTGAATCCCCTTGGCGCCCTGCCTTTTCGCTTCCGCAGGCAGCGCGTGCTCATCGTCGGCTGCGGCGACGTCGGACTGCGCGTGGCCCGGCAGCTGCCCGCGCGCGTGCGCGTGCTGGCGCTCACCTCTTCGCCTGATCGCGTGTCTGCGTTGCGCACTGCGGGGTTGGTCCCTTTGCAGGGCAATCTCGACGAAGTGGCCGGCCTCAGGCGGCTCGCGGGCCTCGCCACGCGGGTGGTGCATCTGGCACCGCCACCCAACCACGAGCCCGACTGGAAGACCGACCCGCGCACGCTGGCGCTGATGCGCGCGCTGCGGCTGCGCGGCTTGCCACGCTCACTGGTGTACGGTTCTACCAGCGGGGTGTATGGTGATTGCGGCGGTGAGCAGGTGACCGAGGTCCGGGCCGTCAATCCGCACACCCCGCGCGCCTGGCGGCGGGTCGATGCCGAGGGGCAGGTCCGCCTGCTGGGTCGCGCCACGGGCACGCCGGTGCACATTCTGCGCATCCCGGGCATCTATGCGCCTGACCGGGAAGGTGGCACGCCGCGCGGGCGCCTGCTCAAGGGCACGCCCGTGCTGCGTACGGAGGATGACGTATACACCAACCACATCCATGCCGACGACCTGGCGCGCGCCTGCATCGCTGCGCTTTGGCGCGGCAAGCCCCAGCGCATCACCCATGCGAGTGACGATACGCGTCTGCTGATGGGCGACTACTTCGATCTGGCCGCTGACCTGTATGGCTTGCCGCGCCCGCCCCGGGTGGCACGGGATTCCGCGCAGGAGGCACTGCCCTTGATGCTGCTGAGTTTCATGAGCGAATCGCGCCAGCTGGACAACACACGGCTCAAGCGCGAGTTGCGTCTGGCGCTGCGCTACCCCACGGTGGCCCAGGGGCTGGCGAGCTCACCGGGCGCAGGTGTGTGAGCCCGAGGTGCGCGAGCTCAGATGCGTGAGGGCTGCTTGAGCGTCAGCATGCGGTCCTGCGCCCGGATGACCATGGTCTTGATGTCTGCGCCCTGCAGCACGGTGAGCCGGATCTCGGCGTCCGGTGCCGAGCGGTCCCACAGCTTTTTGTAGAAGGTCTCCAGCGAGGTCACCTTGGCGTCGTCCACGGCCAGCACCACATCGCCGGTTTGCAGGCCAGCCGTCTCGGCGGGGCTGCCCTTGCTGACGCGCACGATCTGCACCCGGCCGTTCTGTTCGGACGAGGTCAACCCCAGCCACGGGCGGTGACTTTTGACGCTGCTACCGGTCTTTTGCAGCTCCGCCAGGATGGGGCTGAGCAGGTCCACCGGTACAAACATGTTGCCGGGCAGCCGGCGATTGCCGCCAGTGGCGTCGGCCACCAGCAAGGAGCCGATACCCACCAGCTCGCCCTTCTGGTTGAAGAGCGGCGCGCCGCTGTGGTTGCCGCCGCTGGCCGCCACCGGCGGGCTGGTGAATAGCGCGGTGTCGATGTGGTATTCCCAGCTGCCCGAGAAAGCCCTGCGGCTGATCAGCCGGGTCATGCTCACATCGCCGTCGTCGTCAGCTTGCGGTCCGGTCACGGCCATCAGGGGCTCGCCGGCCTGCAGGTCCTTGCTGTTCCCCAGCTTGACGGGCGTGACTGCACTGCCCGGCGGCAGCGGCAGCAGGGGCCGCACCAGCCCGAAACCGGTGGCCAGGTCATAGGCCACCGCGCGCGCGGGCACGGCCTTGTTGTCCTGCGTGATGATTTCAATTTTTTCGGCTTCCAGCATCAGATAGCCGATGGTGAGTACCAGGCCGTCTGCGCCTATCACCACACCCGAGCCAGTACGCCGCTGCCCCAGCGTTTCAGAGGAGCGCGCTGACTCATCCACGCTGACTCTCACGCCGACCACTGCGGCACTGGCTTTGGCCAGGGCCTCAATGGTGGTTTGGGCCGCTACAGGCGCTGGGGTGGCCGCTCGGACCACGCCGGTCAGGCCGACCAGACACATGATGCCGACGATGGCCAGTGGCAGCGATGAGGCCAGCAGCGCAGAGGGTGCTGGAGGAACAAATGGAACAAACCAGGGGCGGACGGGGCGCATGACAGACTCCGGAATCTGCGGAAATGCCGCGACTCAAGAATGCGCCTTATTGAATGCCGTGGCAAGCCGGTGGGATAAATTTTCCAAGTGATTTTTCGGTAATGCAGCGGATGCCAGCCAGACGAAAAAAGCCGCCAGGGCGGGGTGCGCTGGCGGCTTCCATATAACTTTTTTGCAATCTGGTGCCCGGGGCCGGAATCGAACCGGCACGACTTTCGTCGGGGGATTTTGAGTCCCCTGCGTCTACCAATTTCACCACCCGGGCCGCGGGGAGCGAAGCCTTAAATTATGGCACAGTGTGGCGTATGAACTACCCCACGATCGAAGACGCGATTGGCAAAACGCCGCTGGTCGCGCTGCAACGCATTGGTGCCAAAGAGAACGCCGCCCGAGGCAATGTGATTCTTGGCAAGCTCGAAGGCAACAACCCGGCGGGTTCGGTCAAGGACCGCCCCGCGCTGTCGATGATCCGGCGCGCGGAAGAGCGCGGTGACATCCGCCCCGGTGACACGCTGATCGAGGCCACCTCTGGCAACACCGGCATTGCACTGGCGATGGCGGCGGCCATCAAGGGCTACCGCATGATCCTCATCATGCCGGAGGACCTGAGCATCGAGCGCGCCCAGACCATGAAGGCCTTTGGCGCCGAATTGATCCTGACCCCGAAAAGCGCCGGCATTGAATATTCGCGCGATCTGGCCGAGCAGATGCAGAAAGACGGCAAGGGCCGGGTGCTGGACCAGTTTGCCAACCCGGACAATCCGCGCATCCATTACGAGACCACCGGGCCCGAAATATGGACAGATACGTCAGGCAAGGTGACACATTTTGTCAGTGCGATGGGCACCACCGGCACCATCACCGGGGTGTCGCGCTACCTGAAAGAGAAAAATCCAGGCGTCCGCATCATCGGCGCCCAACCCAGCGAGGGCTCCCGCATTCCCGGCATCCGTAAATGGCCGCAGGAATACCTGCCCAGCATTTACGACCCCAGCAAGGTCGATGAACTGGTGCTGGTGAGCCAGGCCGACGCTGAAGACATGTGCCGCCGTCTGGCGCGCGAGGAAGGCATTTTTGCCGGCATCTCGGCAGCAGGCGCCTGCTGGGTGGCGCAGCAGATCGCCGCAAAGGTGAGCGACGCGGTGATCGTCTTCATCGTCTGCGACCGGGGCGACCGCTACCTGTCCACCGGCGTGTTTCCTGCATGACGCAGGCGTTCCGGTTCTGCCCGCAGTGCGCCACGCCGCTGGCCCTGTGCGCCGAGATGGAGGACGGCGGCGAAAAAGCCCGCCTGCGCTGCCCGGCCTGCAGCTACACCCACTGGAACAACCCCACGCCGGTGCTGGCGGCGGTGATTGAGTACCACGGCCAGGTGCTGCTGGCGCGGAATGCCGCGTGGACGGGCAAGATGTACGCGCTCATCACAGGCTTCATGGAGGCGGGTGAGACGCCGCAGGAGGGCATCACCCGCGAAATCCTGGAAGAAACCAACCTGCAGACCCACGCCCTGAACTTGATCGGCGTGTACGACTTCCAGCGCATGAACCAGGTGATCATTGCCTACCACGCGGTCTGCACTGGCGAGGTGAAGCTCTCACCCGAGCTGGTGGATTACCGGCTCTATGACTTGGGCCAGATCAAATGCTGGCCTGCCGGCACCGGCTACGCGTTGGCCGACTGGCTGCGTACGCGCGGGCATGAGCCGGAGTTTGTGGAATGGTCCAAGCGAACGGATTGACCGCCGCACAGGCGCAGCGCAGTTTGCCTAAAATAGCGGCAATTGAAGGATTTTCATGAACATCGACAAAGAACTCGACACCCGCGGCCTGAACTGCCCGCTGCCCATTCTCAAAGCCAAGAAGGCCCTGACGGAAATGACCAGTGGCCAGCTCTTGCGGGTGGTTTCCACCGACGCAGGTTCCACCCGCGATTTTCAGGCCTTTGCCAAGCAGACCGGCAATGAGCTGGTGGAACAGCAAACCACCGGCAGTGACTTCATCCACGTGCTCAAGCGCCGTTAACCGGGCTCCAACACGAGCTCAGTCCGGGCTCAATCCAGCTTCAAGCTCTGCAGGTAGCTGCGGAACTGCGCCCCGACTTCGGGGTGCTGCAACGCCAGCTCCACGGTGGCTTCAAGAAAGCCCTGTTTGCTGCCGCAGTCGTAGCGCTTGCCGCGATAGGGCAGCGCATAGACCGCTTCGTCGGCCAGCAGGCTGGCGATGCCGTCGGTCAATTGCAGCTCACCGCCCACACCGGCGCTTTGCCGGCGGATATGGCCAAAAATGGCTGGCGTGAGGATGTAGCGGCCCGCCACACCCATGCGCGATGGCGCCACCTCGGGGGCTGGCTTCTCCACAATCGCACGAATCTTCAGCAGGTCGGCGCCAGCGGCGTCGGCCGCCACAATGCCGTAGCGCCGGGTGTGGTCGGCCGGCACTTCCTGCACGGCGAGGATGGACTGTTGAAGGCTGGCAAACTGCGCGGCCATCTGGGCCAGCACCGTGGCGCCGCCGGCTTCACCGACCATCAGGTCATCGGCCAGCAGTACGGCAAACGGCTCATTGCCCACCAGGTGCTCCGCACACAATACTGCGTGACCGAGACCCAGCGAGCGCGGCTGGCGCACATAGGAAAAGTCCATGTCTTCGGGCTGCATCGATCGGACCATGGCCAGCAGTTCCTGCTTGCCGGCGACTTCCAGCTCGTTCTCCAGCTCGTAGGCGGTGTCGAAATGGTCCTCGATGGCCCGTTTATTGCGTCCAGTGACGAAAATCATGTGGCGGATGCCTGCTGAATAGGCCTCCTCCACCGCGTACTGGATCAGGGGCTTGTCCACGACCGGAAGCATTTCCTTCGGCTGGGCCTTGGTGGCAGGCAAGAAGCGCGTGCCCAGCCCTGCGACGGGGAAAACGGCTTTGTTGAGGGTTAATTTTTGCATCGACGTGGACCAGGGAAAGAATTAGAGTGTTGTGTTGCCGATACAAAAGCGCTGTCAGAAAACACGCCTGAAAGGCCTGCGACACGGGCGCAATCAGCGTCAATGTCGGTACAGAGATCAGTACAACGACTAACGGGTGGACTTCCGAGTGGATATCTTACTTCTTGACCCGCTGGTGCCCGAGGCCATGGCATGGCTGGAGACGCGCCACAGCGTGGGCTATCACCCCGAGCTGGCTGATGACATGGTTTCACTGTGTCAGGCCGCCTACAACACGAGGGGTATCGTGTTTCCGCGCCAGACGGTGGTGACCCGTGATTTGCTTGAGGACCTGCCCCAGCTGAAGGCCTTGGGACGGCTGCATGTGGGAACCGATAACACTGACCTGGAGGCCTGCAAGGAGCGCGACATCAAGGTCGTGCACGCCAGCAGCGCCAATGTGCGCTCGAACGCAGAGTATCTTTTGAGCAGCCTGCTGTTGCTCTATCGCCGCGGTCTGGTGTCGTCGCTGATGGGGCGTCGCCATCCGACCACCCAGATGGGGCGCGAGCTGCACGGCAGTACCGTGGGCCTGCTCGGACTGGCGCCCACAGCCCACACGCTGGCTGGCATCCTCAACGGTCTGGGTGTGCGCGTGATCGGTTACGACCCGGCGGTCCACCACACAGCGCCAATCTGGGACCGGCTTCGCGTCCAGCCCGTGACCTTGCCCGAGCTGATGAGCCAGGCCGACGCCGTGTCGGTGCAGATGCTCTACGCCACCCGATTCAGGGGCTTTATCAATGACAAATTGCTGGCGTCATGCAAGCGCGGCCAGCTCTGGGTGGGCATCAGCCGCAGCGAGATGTTTGACGAAGGTGCGCTGGCTGCCGCCTTGTGCGATGGCCGTATCGAGGCCTGTATTCTGGATGGCGCCGAGGCCAGCTTTCTGGGTGAAGACTCGCCACTCAAAGGCCTGAAAAATCTTTTCATCACCCCGCGCCTGGGCTCGCACACGCGTGAGGCGCGGCTGCGCTCCAGCTGGTATGTGGCGCACCGCATGCACGAGGCCATCGAAGGCCTCCACGCGGGCGCCGACAGCATTCCCAGCGCGCCCATGGATCTCGGCCAGGCCGGTACTGCGTCGCCTTCGCGGTGGGCAGAGCCAGCCTGATCCGCTTAGTTCGCCACGCCCTCAGCCCAGCCGCGCGAGCTGCTGGCGGATTTTCTCCAGCGTGGCGGTGAAGTCGGCCAGCCGCTTGCGCTCCTGCTCCAGCACTGCCGGCGGCACCTTGGCCACGAAAGCCTCGTTGGCCAGCTTGGCATTCACCTTGACCAGCTCGCCTTCCAGCCGCGCGGCTTCCTTGCCGAGGCGGGCTTTTTCGGCTGCCACGTCCACTTCCATGTGCAGGCAGACGCGGGCATCGCCCACCACCGCCACCGGCGCCGCCTGCGCCGCAGCGGCCCACTCGGCTTCGGTGTCGAACACGCGCACTTCGCTCAGCTTGCCCAGCGCCTTCAGCACCGGGGCCACGCCCGTGATGAACGCGCTGTCGCCCACCACATAGAGCGGCAGGCGGGTGGCGGGTGACACCTTCATCTCGCCGCGCAGGTTGCGGCAGGCGTCGACCAGTGTCTTGAGCTTGGCGACATGGGCCTCGGCCACCGGGTCGATTTTCTCGGGCTGCGCTTTCGGATAAGCCGCGCTGCCGATCAGCTCCACCTTCTTCATGCCGGCCACTGGCGCCACTTTTTGCCACAGGGCCTCGGTGATGAAAGGAATCACCGGGTGCGCGAGCCGCAGGATGCCTTCGAGCACGCGGATCAGCGTGCGGCGTGTGGCGCGCTTTTGCGCGTCGGTGCCGGTCTGGATCTGCACCTTGGCGATTTCCAGGTACCAGTCGCAGAACTCGTCCCAGACAAACTGGTAGATGCTGCCCGCCACGTTGTCGAGGCGGTAATCGGCAAAGCCCTTGGCCACGTCGGCCTCGACGCGCTGCATGGTCGATGAAATCCAGCGGTCGGCCTGCGAGAAGCTGAGGTAGCCGTGAAACTCGGCACCCGGTGCGCACTGCTCTTTGGTGTGCTCGGCGAGGCCGCAGTCCTGGCCTTCGCAGTTCATCAGCACAAAGCGGGTGGCGTTCCAGAGCTTGTTGCAGAAGTTGCGATAGCCCTCGCAGCGCTTGCTGTCGAAGTTGATGCTGCGGCCCAGACTGGCCAGCGAGGCGAAGGTGAAGCGCAGCGCATCGGCGCCGTAGCCGGGAATGCCGTTGGGAAATTCCTTCTCGGTGTTCTTGCGCACCTGCGGCGCGGTCTCGGGCTTGCGCAGGCCCTGCGAGCGCTTTTCCAGCAGCGGCGCCAGCTCGATCCCGTCGATCAGATCGACCGGGTCCAGCACATTGCCTTCGGATTTGCTCATCTTCTTGCCCTGCGCGTCTTTCACCAGGCCGTGGATGTACACGTGGTGGAAGGGAACCTGGTCTGTGAAGTGCGTGGTCATCATGATCATCCGGGCGACCCAGAAGAAGATGATGTCGTAGCCTGTGACCAGCACGCTGGAGGGAAGGAACAGGTCCAGCTCCTTGGTCTTCTCGGGCCAGCCAAGGGATGAGAACGGAACCAATGCGGAGGAGTACCAGGTGTCCAGCACGTCCTCGTCGCGGGTGAGCTTTTTGCCCGGTGCCTGGGCCTGCGCGGCGGCCTCATCTTCGGCCACATAGACCTTGCCATCTTCGTCGTACCAGGCCGGAATCTGGTGGCCCCACCAGAGCTGGCGCGAGATGCACCAGTCCTGGATGTTGTTCATCCACTGGTTGTAGGTATTGACCCACTGCTCGGGCACGAACTTCACCGCGCCGCTGTCCACCGCATCGCGCGCCTTCTGCGCAATCGATTTGCCGGTCGGGTCCTGGTCGCTGACTTTGCTCAGTGCCACAAACCACTGGTCCGTGAGCATGGGTTCGACCACCGCGCCGGTGCGGGCGCAGACCGGCACCATGTTCTTGTGCGGCACGGCCTTTTCAAGAAAGCCCTGGGCTTCCAGATCTTTCAGTACCGCCTTGCGGCAGTCGTAGCGGTCCAGGCCACGGTACTGCGCCGGGCCGTTCTCGTTGATCTTCGCGTCCAGCGTGAAGATGGTGATCAGCGGCAAATTGTGGCGCTGGGCCACCTGGTAGTCGTTGAAGTCGTGCGCGCCGGTGATCTTCACCACGCCGCTGCCGAAGGCCGGGTCCACATAGTCGTCGGCAATCACCGGAATCTGACGGTCGCACAGTGGGAGGTCGACCATCTTGCCGAGCAGGTGCTGGTAGCGCTCGTCATCCGGGTGCACGGCCAGCGCGCCGTCGGCCAGCATGGTTTCGGGCCGGGTGGTGGCAATGTGCATGCCGCGCAGGGGCGAGCCGTCAGCCGCTTTCTGCGGGCCGTCGCTGAACGGGTACTCGATGTGCCACATGAAGCTGTCGCGCTCTTCGTTCTCGACTTCGAGGTCCGACACCGCCGACTTGAGCACCGGGTCCCAGTTCACCAGCCGCTTGCCGCGGTAGATCAGGCCCTGCTGGTAGAGCTTCACGAAGGTCGAAGTCACCACTTTGGACATCTTCGGGTCCATGGTGAAGTACTCGTGCTTCCAGTCCACCGAATCGCCCATGCGGCGCATCTGGCGTGTGATGGTGCTGCCGGACTCTTCTTTCCATTCCCAGACCTTGGCGACAAAGTTCTTGCGCCCCAGATCGTGGCGACTCTTGCCTTCGCCTTGCAGCTTGCGCTCCACCACGATCTGCGTGGCGATGCCGGCGTGGTCGGTGCCGGGCACCCACAGCGTGTTGTCGCCCTTCATGCGGTGGTAGCGGGTCAGGCTGTCCATGATGGTCTGGTTGAAGGCATGCCCCATGTGCAGCGTGCCGGTCACATTGGGGGGCGGCAGCTGGATGGCAAACGAGGGTTTGGCCGCGTCCAGCGTGGGCGCGTACTGGCCGCTTTGTTCCCACAGCGGGCCCCAGTGGGCTTCAATCGCCGCCGGCTCGAAGGACTTGGCCAGCGATTCAAGGCCCGGTTGCGAAGGCGTGGATGCAGCAGCCGTGGCGTCAGACAGGGGAGCAGGGGAGGCGTTTGGGGTCATGGAGCTGAAACGGCATCACGAAGGATGCCGTTGCGGTGGGTTGGCGGGATTGCGCTGATTTTATCCGGCGGTGCGCCTGGGCGGGACGGGTCTCGCTGGCATTGCTATTGCTTCGGGTCACAAGCCCTTCTCCAGGAGAACCGAACATGGTCAACCAGCGTGTTTTCAGCAGCCGCCAGCATTTCCAGGCCACCTCAACACCAGCCGAAGAGCCAGTTCGCTCGGTGGTCACCGAGTCAGTTGATTGCACCGTTGTTGCGTGGCATGTGCTCCCCGGGCAGGCCATCAGCAGCCACGTCCATCCCGAGGGAACCGACGTGTGGACTGTTCTGGAGGGCTCGGGCGACTATGTGCTCGGGCAGGTTGCTGGCGAAGAATTCCCTAGCCGGCGCATCAACCCGGGTGACGTTGCTGTGGCTCGCCCAGGCGAAGTGCATGGGGTTCTCAACCGGGGCGCAGTACCCTTGCGTTTTATTTCAGTGGTGACACCGCTGACGGCGGGCTATCAGCCGGTCTGACTGCTGCCAGGCGTTTGGCGCGCGGCCTCAATGCAGGCCTTCAGCACAGCCGTGTCTGCGACCTGGTTGGCCAGCAGCAGAACCAGCCGTGCGTTCAGCGCTTCGGACTCTTCCCGCGACAGCCCCCGGTGCGCGTCCAGCAGGCATTCGTAAAACGCGTCGGCGTCCTGCAGGCGTAGGCCGTGCAGCGAGGCGGTAGGGGTCTTGATGGCGTTCATGCCGCCTCTCCTTGCAGGTGGTGGCTGGCGCCAAGTGCCATCGCCACGGCGTGAACCAGCGAGGCATCGACGCTCTCGCCGGTGGCAGCCACATGGCCATCCGGCCGCAGCAGTGCCCACGCGTGGCCAAACACATGGCAGGTGGCTTGCAGATGGCCTTCGGTGTCCTGCACGTGCTCCGCGGCCTGCGCCGACTGGCCGGGGGCGATGACCTGCACGCAGTGCACGTCGGTCTGTGACGACAGGGCGCGCAGCCGTGCGCAGGCATCAGCGCTCAGATTCCCGAACACCAGCAGCAACAAACGGCCACTGGCCCAGGTGATGAGCTGCAGCAGCTCGCCGGGCGTGCCGTCAGCCCAGGTCAGCGCCGCATTCTGGGTGGGCCGGCCATCCCCCGGCGCGCACACACCAGAGCGCGTGTAGTGCATGGGCGTTGACATGCGCCCCGTGTTGACGAGCTGGCGCGCAAACGGGTGCTGGCGGGCCAGCTGCAAGGCGGCAGAGCGAAAGAGCCGCTCCACGCCATCGGCCGGGCGCAAGAAACGCGCGGTGCGGTTGGTCACGCGGATGTTGTGCTCCGCCGCTTCGTGGCGTTCGTCGTGGTAACTCTCCAGCAGCGAGTGTGGGGCTCGGCCCTGGAGAACGGCGGCCAGCTTCCAAGCCAGGTTGTCGGCGTCCTGCACGCCCGAATTGCCGCCGCGTGCGCCAAAGGGGCTCATCACATGCGCCGAATCGCCAAGAAAAAACACGAGGCCATGGCGCAGCTGGTTCAGACATTCGCTGCGGTAGGCGTAGGGACCGACCCAGACGATTTCATAGTCTTCTTCCTTCAGCATGGGGTCGAACTGCGCCCGCAGCCGCGCCCGCACCACGTCGTCACGGCTGATGGCCTGCGGGTCAGCGTCGGGTGGCATCTGGTAGTCGATGCGCCAGACGCCGTCTGCCATCAGGTGCTGCCAGACGGCGCGGCCCTCGTTGAAGGGTGCTTCAATCCAGGTGTGGCGCTCCACCGGCGGCGGGTGCTTGAACCACACGTCGGCAATGCACCAGCGGTCGTCGCCCCGGCTGCTGGTGACGGCAGCGCTGCACCACGCCCTGAATGGACTGTGTGCGCCAGTGCAGTCCAGCACATGGTCGGCCTGCAGGGTGTAGCTGCCGGCGGGTGTTTCCAAGGTGAGCGTGGCGCCGGTCTCGTCCTGCTGGAAGGCGGTGATGCGGTGGCGCCAGCGCAGGTCGATCAGCCGCTCGCCTGCGTCGCTTTTCAAGAGCTGGTCAACCAGAAACGCCTCAACATAAAACTGCTGGATGTTGATGAAGGGCGGCTGCAGGCTCAGCGAATGGGTGGCCTGCTGGCGCAAGTCGAAGGCGTACACCTCGTCGCTGCCGGCAAAGGTGCGGCCCACGCTCCACTGCACGCCTTTTTGTGCGATGCGCTCGTAGATGCCGAGCCGCTTGAAGATCTCCAGCGTCTTCTGCGCGTAGCAAATGCCGCGCGACGACGCGCCTTTCACCCCCACGGTGTTGTCTTCATCCAGCAGCACAGCACGCACGCCGTAGTGCGCCAGCGCGCAGGCCATGGCGAGACCAGTGATGCCGCCGCCGGCAATCACCACTGCATGCCGGCGAATCTCGCCAGTGGCCACTTCCTCGGGCGCCACGAAGGGGTATTCGGGCAAGGTGTAGCCCTTGCCCGGAATAAATCCGAGTGCGTGCTTGCCGAGCGTGTGGTTTGCGCTGGTGGGGGGTGGCATGGCGAATCTTTGGGGCCCAAGGGCGAGCCCAGCTCTGAATGTGCAGCAAATCGCCACGCACGTCAAAGCCGGGCCCGGCGTGTTTCTTGCGGGGTTTTGGCCAGCGGCTTGCCGCGCGCCGCGCTGGCCTGTCGTAAAGTCAGAGCTCATCTGTTTGTCCCACCCCGCCCCAGACCATGCTCTTTCTGCTTTCCCCTGCCAAATCACTCGACTACGACACGCCTGCCCATGTGGCGGCGCATACCCAGCCGCTTTTTACGAAGCAGTCGGCCCAGCTGATTGACGAGCTCAAAACCCGCTCGCCGCAGCAGATCAGCACGCTGATGAAGCTGTCTGACGCGCTGGCGGGGCTGAACGTGGCGCGCTACCAGGCCTGGTCGCCCAAGTTCACCGCCAAAAACTCCAAGCAGGCGGTGCTGGCCTTCAACGGCGATGTGTACGAAGGCCTGAACGCCACGACCCTCAGCGAGGCGCAGCTCGAATGGGCGCAGCAGCATGTGTGCATCCTCAGTGGCTTGTATGGCGTGTTGCGACCGCTGGATCGCATGCAGCCTTATCGGCTGGAGATGGGCACCTCGCTGCCAGTGGGCGCGCACAAGAATCTGTACCAGTTCTGGGGCGCGCAGGTTTCGCAGTATCTCAATGCACGCGCGGCGGCCGATGCCTCGCCGGTGATCGTCAACCTCGCGAGCGAGGAGTATTTCAAGGTGGTGGACCGCAAGGCGCTCAAGCCGCGCGTGGTGCACTGCGCGTTTGAAGACTTCAAGGGCGGCAAGTACAAGATCATCAGCTTCAACGCCAAGCGCGCCCGCGGGCTGATGGCGCGCTACGCCATCGAGAAAAAAATCGGCACGGTGAAAAAGCTGGAAAGCTTCAACGCCGAGGGCTACCGCTTTGACGCGGGCGCGTCCGAGCCCGACCGGCTGGTGTTCCGGCGCAGGCTGGCCGACTGATCCACCGGCCGGTCCATCAACGGGTGGCGGGGCGACGGTGAGGGGCTGACAGGCCGGCAGGCCCTTGCGCATAATGGTCGGGTAGCGCCCCAGCCACCGACAGTCCGCCCATGAGCCCCACCCGCCCCAAGCTCCAGCCCGTCACGCCCGAGGCGCGGGCTTGGGCTGCCGACGCGCTGGCCCAGGGCGATTCGCGCACCACCATCTTTCACGCACTGCGCCAGGCGGGTTGGCAGCCGCTTGCAGCGTGTCAGGTGCTGGGGCTGTCGCCTGAAGAGCAGCAGGCGCTGAACCTGCCGCGCACCGAGCCCGACTGGCCGCCCGCCGTGCCGGTGCCTCAAATCGAAGCCTCACCAGCGCCGGCCGAAGCGGGCGCAGACACGCTGATCAACGCCGGTGACAAGTGGGTCAAGGCGCGCCGCCTGCAGGCGCACGCGCTGTATTCCGAAGCGCCGCAGGTGTGGGTGTTTGACAACCTGCTCTCAGCCCCCGAATGCGCAGCGTTGATGGAAGCCGCCAGCCCGCGGCTGGCCCGCTCGCTCACCGTGGACACCCGCACCGGCGGCGAGGAACTCAACCCCGAGCGCACCAGCGACGGCATGTTTTTCGGCAGGGGCGAGACGCCTTTGATTGCGCGGCTAGAAGCACGCATCGCCGCGCTGCTGCGCTGGCCGGTACAGAACGGCGAAGGCCTGCAGGTGCTGCGCTACCGACCCGGCGCGGAATACAAACCACATTACGACTACTTTGACCCGTGCGAGCCGGGCACACCCGCCATCCTGCGGCGCGGCGGCCAGCGCGTGGCCAGCCTCATCATGTACCTGCAGGAGCCCGAGGCGGGCGGTGGCACCATCTTCCCCGACCTCGGCTTGCGCGTGGTGCCCCGGCAGGGCAGTGCGGTGTTTTTCAGCTACCCGCAGGCGCACCCTGTCAGTTGCACCCTGCACGGCGGCGAGCCGGTGACGGCGGGTGAGAAGTGGATTGCGACGAAGTGGTTGCGTGAAAAAGAATTCAACTAACACCCCCGTCCAGGCTCACTGCGTGTAGCCCGTTCCCCCCTCTAGGGGGCGACGCCAGCGGCCTGGCGGAGCCAGTTCCGCGGCGCCTGCTGGTGAAAACTACGCCCGCGCTGATTTGACGGCGGTGCACATAATCGGTCCATGAAAATCAAAAGCAACGGAATCGACATCGAAGTCGAAGACAGCGGCGCAGCGCCGCATGCCGACGGCTCACCCCGGCCAGTGGTGTTGCTCATCATGGGCCTGGGCATGCAGCTGATTGCCTGGCCGCCCGAACTGGTGATGGCCCTGGTGGGGGCGGGCTACCGTGTGGTGCGCTTCGATAACCGCGACGCGGGCCTCAGCACCCGCATGGAGGCGCTGGGCTCGCCCAATCTGGTGTGGGAAGGCCTCAAGCACCGCATGGGCTGGCGCATTCGCCCGCCCTACAGCATCACCGACATGGCGGCCGACACGGTGGGAGTGATGGATGCGCTGCAGATAGCGTGTGCCCATGTGGTCGGCCTCAGCATGGGCGGCATGATCGCCCAGCGCGTGGCGCTTCAGGCCCCGGCCCGCGTACTGAGCCTGACCAGCATCATGAGCTCCAGCGGCGCCCGGGGCCTGCCTGAAGCCCAACCCGCCGTGCTGCGCGCCATGCTCAGCCGGCCGGCCGACAAAAGCATGCAGGCCGCGATTGAGCACACCGTCAAGCTCTTCAAGGCCATCGGCAGCCCCGGCTTTCCGATGAACGAGGCCGAACTGCGCGCCCGCGTCGCAACCGCCGCAGAGCGAAGCCTTTACCCCAAAGGCATTGCCCGCCAGATGCTGGCCGTGGTGGCCGACACCTCACGTGCGCAGGCGCTCGCCCGCATCACCGCCCCCACGCTTGTCGTGCATGGCCGCACCGACCCACTGGTGCCTTTTGCATGCGGCGAAGACACCGCCCGCCGCATTCCCGGTGCGCGCCTCGAGGGCATTGAGGGAATGGGCCACGACCTGCCGCCAGGCGTGGTGGAGCGGCTGGTGCCGATGCTGGTGGGGCATTTTCGTGGGGTGGAGAGTGATAGGGCTACTCGGCAATAAACACGCGGTTAGTTTCGGTGTTTGTTGTTGGGCTGGTCGCTTTCTTCTGAGAAAGCTGTGCTATTTGGGTCTATCGTGCTTGTGGATGGCCTGCAAAGCGGACGCTGAGATTTTGTGGGATTCGCGATACCTGATGTCGTACTCAGCTACATGTGGCAAGCTCTTAGGTTAAAAATCACTGTTAGATTGATGGCGGGGTTTTATCTGGCAGCTAGCCATGTTTCTCGGAGTTCTTCTGAATACATCAAAGTACCGTGAACCGGCTGAATTACTTTGACTCGGAAAGGGTGGCATGAGTAGAGCGCAAGAGCTAGTTGATCGTCCAGGCGAGAGTCTTTCTGTTGAATTGAAGCAATGGATCGACCCAGACTCTCCCGAGGGGATTGCGAAAATTGCGCGGTCCACCTTGGCCCTTCGTAATTTCGGTGGAGGGTATCTTGTTATCGGGTTCGTAGATGACACCCTTGAACCAGATACAACCAACGTACCCTCGGATGTTCGTAGCGCGTTTCATATCGACAAAATTCAAGGGCTTGTTTCCCGCTACGCGTCTGAACCTTTCGAAATCGCTGTATCGTTCCCGTCCCGTCGAGAGCAGCTATATCCGGTAATTGAGATTCCTTCGGGAGTTAAAACACCCGTAGCAGCAAAAGCCGACCTTATCCATAACGGTCATAAGTTGATAGCAGCAGATGACGTGTACGTAAGAACTCTTAGGTCAAACAACACACCGAGCACCTCAAAGGCCGGATGGAAGGATTGGCCGAAGGTTGTGGAGGTGTGTTTTGACAATCGCGAGGCGGATATTGGTCGATTTTTCCGTCGTCATATCAGCGGCGTAGGTTCGACTTCGCTGCAGGAGTTGTTGGCGGAACTCATGCAACGTAGCGAGCCATTGCCAACAGCAGAAGATTTCTCTAAGGAGTTACTCCAGCAAGGTGAAGCTAGATTTCTCGCCGCGTTAGCTCAGCGAAAGATCAATCTTCCGCAACATGGTGCGTGGGAGGTGGCGCTGGTAGTAAGCGGGGCTATCGGTGAGTACGGAGCGAATCGGGACTTTCTTAACCTCTTGGACTCGACCAATCCTGGCTATACGGGGTGGCCAGTCTGGCTTGATAGCCGGAGCTTTTCCGATAGTCAATCCCGCCCCTACGTTCTCGATGGAGGATGGGAGGCACTTATCGTCAGCTTGGACTCAGGCTGGTCGAATCACATCGATTTTGAGAGATTTGATCCCAAGGGTCGGTTCTATCTTCGGCGTGCACTCCAAGACGATATTTCAGGCACTAAGCACGCCCCGACTCCAATGATTGCAATGGACTTTGCCTTACAAGTTCTTAGAGTTGCAGAGGCTCTTGCGGTTGGGACCGCGTTCGCTAAGGCTATGTCGACTGATCCAGAAAAGACAGTTGCGACGTTCTCCATACGCTGGACCCGCCTGAAAGATAGGCAGCTGGATTCTTGGGCTAACCCAGAGCGATATGTCTCGCCGGGTCGCAGAGCACATCAGGATGAGGTCGTATCGACGATTACGATTCCAGCTGATATCGCAACATCGAGCTTAGATGTTTATGTGTCAAAAGCACTTGCTCCACTGTTTGAGGTATTTGATGGATTTGTTCTTGGACAAGCCGTTTATGAAGATCTGACCAAGCGTCTAATTGAAAGAAGGCTCTAGCCGAGGAGTGCTGTACACCTGACCTACGAAAATCCTTGGCAAGTTACCGACACTACCCCCATGAACACCCCCGACCAATCGCAACTGGGCAAGGCCTCGACCTATCTGGACCAGTACGACGCCTCGCTGCTGTTTCCCATCCCCCGTGCCGACAAGCGCGCCGAGATTGGTGTCGGCAGCGCCCCGCCGTTTTTTGGTGCCGATATGTGGACAGCATTCGAGCTGAGCTGGCTCACGCCGCGTGGCAAGCCGCAGGTGGCGCTGGCGCATTTCACGGTGCCTTGCGAAACGCCCAACATCATTGAGAGCAAGTCATTCAAGCTCTACCTCAACAGCTTCAACAACACCCGCTTTGCCGAGGCGGCTGAGGTGCAGGCGCGCTTGCGGACCGACCTGAGCGAGGCCGCGTGGCGTGGCTCGGGGCAGGTGGCCACGATCGGTGTGCGCTTGCTGTTGCCGGAGTTGTTTGACCGCGAGCCGGTGCATGAGCTGGACGGCCTGAGCCTGGACCGGCTCGACATTGAATGCACCCGCTACACACCAGCCCCCGAGCTGTTGACGGCGGCGTTTGACGAGCAGCCAGTGACCGAGGTGCTGACCAGCAACCTACTCAAAAGCAACTGCCTGGTGACGGGCCAGCCTGACTGGGGCAGTGTGCAGATCCGCTACAGCGGCCCGCAGATTGAGCAGGGTGGCCTGCTGCAGTACCTGGTGAGCTTTCGCAACCACAACGAGTTCCATGAGCAGTGCGTGGAGCGTATCTTCATGGACGTGTGGCGGCAGTGCAAACCGACGCAGCTCAGCGTGTATGCGCGCTACACGCGTCGAGGCGGGCTGGACATCAACCCCTTTCGCACCAGCCACCCGCAGGGCCTGCCGCCGAATGTGCGCATGGCGCGGCAGTGACCTGCATGGCGATGGCGGAAGGCTGAGCGGTCAGCCCAAATGCTCTCAGTTGCGCCGACGGCGCGGCGTCACGGTGAGCTGCATCACCTGCTTGGCCAGTGTGGCACCCACGGTGACTTGCGCCGGTGCGATGTCGATCAACTGTTCGGGCTGCCAGACCTTGACCTGAGCTGCACCGTCGGGCAGGTCTTCAAAAATGGCCAGGCCTTCAGCCGAGGTTTTGGTGGCCCAAGGGGAGTCACTGGCATAAACATAGCCACGCATGGAGCCGTGAAAGTGGCAACCGAGCAGGGTGGCACCGATCACACCCGCCTTGTTGAGCGTGATGTCCATGGACTTGGCAGGTTTGCCTTCGGACTTGCCTTCCAGTCGCAGCTCAAACCCCGAGTTGGTGGCGTTGAACTGACCCATGCCGGCGGGTGATGAGCGGACATGGTGATCCCATGGGTCGTTGTTCACAAAGGTGACTCGCGCACCGGTGTTGACCAGCGTCACGGCGGGCATGAACTGCATCTTTTCCTGATTGACCGTAGCCTGCATCGGCAACGGCGCCTTGGGCTGGGCTGCCTTGTTGGTGGGAATCACCACCACCACGGCATCGGGCACGGGCTTGCCGTCCTTGTCGAGCACGGACACCACGAGGTTGCCAGCTTGCGCGGTGGTGCAGAGCACTGCAAGGCTTGCCAGCACGGTGGCGGTGAGGTTGTTTTTCATGGTGTCCAGTTCGGGTCAGGAGAAGTCAGGTTGAAACAGGGGTGGCTGCAGCTTATTTTGCTGCATCTTCCTTCGGCGTGATGATGTCGCGGTGCATGGGCGCCAGCAGGGCCAGCATTTCGTTCTGCTTGCGGAACGGAATGCCCTTGGCGTCCATGCTCTGCTGCAGCACCTCGACCAGCGCATGGAAGTCCGATTTCTTGATGTCCAGGTTGGCGTGCGAGCTCTTCATGTCGGCGCCCTTGTACACACAGGGGCCGCCGCCCAGTGCGCAGAGCTGATCGACCAGTTGTTCTTTCACACGCTGCTGGTTGGATGGTTTGAAATGCGGGCCGGTGCGTGGGTCGGCCAGAAGGCGAACCATGAAGTCGTCCATCAACGAAACCAGGCCAGCTTTCTCGCCAAAGGCCTTATAGAGCTGGTCGTCTTTTGGAGCCATCTGGGCAGAAGCCACCCCGGAGGCCAACACGCCAGCGGCGACGAGAACGAGAGTGAGCAATGCTTTTTTCATGTCATGTCCTTGAAGAATGATGAGATGGATGTGGTTCAGAACGCGACTTGTGCAGAGACGTAGTAACCCGTCTGCTTGCGGTTACCCGAAGTGGCCGGCACGATCACACCGAGGTCCACATAGGCCAATGTGAGCGAGACGTTCTTGTTCGGCGCCCAGGCGATGAAGATGTCCTTCCAGTCTTCGGCGCGCAAGCCGTTGCCCAGCCCGGCGCCGCGGCCGGCAGTCTCCAGCTTGTTGCGCATGAAGCGGTATTCGGCGCCTATGGCCACGTTCTTGCTGAGCAGGTAAGCGATGGAAAACTCGGGCTGCAGCGAGTATTTGTTTTCGTTGCCACCCAGCGTGGCGCCAAAGCCGAGCAGGCCGTTCTGGTTGGCCTTGGTGGCGCGCAGCGTGCCGTTGAGCAGCAGGCTTTGACCCAACAACAGCTTGGTGGCGCTGACGTAGAAGTCGGTACCGCTGCGCTTGGCGCCCAGCGTGTTGAGGGTGCCGTCCAGGCCGGTGGAGCCCAGTTGCTTGTGCTGAAAGCCCACCGCAATCTGCGGCATCAGGTTGTCGCTGTCGAGCACCGCATCGCCAAACACGCGGACCTTGCCGCCGATGATGGTCTGCTTCAGGTGCAGTCCGGGCAGGTTGAGTGCGCGGCCGGTGTCACGGGTGTTGAAGTCCTGCTGGGCGATGGATAACTCGAAGCGGTCGTTGATGCCGATGGCTGCGCCGTAGACATTCAGACCGTAGTCGCGGGTGCCCACGTTGCTGAAGAATGCGGAGCCGCCGATCTCGTCATCGGTGGCGTTGGTGCCAATCACTGCCCACGGCGTGATACCGCCACCGGCTGCGCCTTCAATGGTGCTGACGCCGCCTGTGAGCAGCAGTTTGCCGGTATCGGCCTGGGCGCTGAGGCAGATGAGAGCCGTCGCGGCAGCAACAGCGGTGATGGAAAGTGGGCGGGTCATGGTTGTCTCCAGGCAAAGAAAAGACCAGTGTTGTAAGTAAATGCGTGCTTGGGATACGGGCGGGAACGCGGTCTGGATTCAGCCGGTTGTGAAATTCGTGCAGACAATCGGCAAATCACACAAAGATTCGGTATTTCGAATCCGGAGGGCGGGCTTCTGCGTACCTGTTTGAATACGTTGTCACGCCAGCAGCCGATCTGGCCTTTCGGGGGGAAACCGTTGTTGATTCGTTTGTTTCATCATTTAGTCCGCCTGCCAGCAGATGGCGCAGCGGGTCGCCCATCTCATTGCTCATGGGCGCTCAGCCTGCTGGGCTATACCGGTGTGTGTTTGATGGTGGCGGTGTTGGCGGGAGCCTCACCTGCGTTTGCCCAGACCACCTCAGCTGTACCGGCTGCCCGGCAGTGGGTCACCCCGCCGCCGGGTGATGTGGTTCGGGGCCAGGCCCTGTACCAGGCCCAGTGCACGGCTTGCCATAACGTCGACAGCAACAAGATCGGCCCCGCCCACCGCGGCGTGATGGGGCGGCGCGTCGGCAGCTTGCCGGGCTACAAGTATTCAGACGAGCTGGCTGCATCGCGGCTGCGCTGGACGCCGCAGACGCTGAATGTCTGGCTGGCCGACCCTGAGGATCTGGTGCCGGGGCAGCGCATGGGCTTTCAGGTCGATGACCTGCAGCAGCGGGCCGACCTGATTGCTTTTTTGGCCACCTTGCGCTGAAGCGCGCCCTTAAAGACGATCAGAACGATCAGAACAGCTGGTCGGTGGTGATATCGCCGGCAGACTCGGCTGGCTCTGCGATTGCGCGCGCTGCCTTGTCACTTGGTGCAGGTTGCTCACCGGCGCGCACCAGCGTCCCTGCGCGCACCCCCAGCAGGCGCAGCTTGCGCTGCAGTGGCACGCGCTTGAGGCACTGGCCCGCCAGTTGCCGGATGGTGTGTGCGTCGGCGGTGTAGTCAGGCGCCGTGTGGTCGCGGGTAGCGATCTTGAAGTCGTCATAGCGCAGCTTGATGCCGATGGTGCGGGCCACATAGCCTTTGCGCTGCAGGTCGTCGGCCAGGCGCGTGCACAGGTCGGTGAAGATGGCGCCGAGCGCGGCCTTGTCGCGCACCGCGTGCAGATCGCGGTCGAAGGTGGTCTCGCGGCTGATGCTGACCGGCTCGCTCTCGGTCACCACCGGGCTGTCGTCGCGGCCCCAGGCGGCAGCGTGCATCCACGCGCCGGTGGCACGGCCGAAGTTGTCGACCAGCCAGCCCGGGTCTTGCGCGGCCAGCTCGCCGATGGTGTGGATATGCAGGCGCTTGAGCTTTTCGTCGGCCTTGGGACCAATGCCATTGATTTTGCGACAGGCCAGCGGCCAGATTTTGGTCTGCAGATCTTCCGGCTGGACGATGGAAATACCGTTGGGCTTGTTGAACTCGCTGGCCATCTTGGCCAGCAGCTTGTTGGGTGCCACGCCAATCGAGCAAGTGAGCCCCGTCTTGTCGAAGATGGCCTTCTGGATCAGCCGCGCCAGCACGCGCCCGCCTTCGCGCTGGCCGCCGGGCACATCGGTGAAGTCGATGTAGACCTCGTCCACGCCGCGGTCCTGCATCACGGGGGCGATTTCGGTGATGGTGCTCTTGAATAGGCGCGAGAACCTACGCACTTCTTCAAAATCCACCGGGAGCACGATGGCCTGCGGGCAGAGCTTGGCCGCTTTCATCATGCCCATGGCCGAGCCCACGCCAAACTGCCGTGCGGCATAGGTGGCGGTGGTGATCACGCCGCGGCCCACGTAGTCCTTGAGCAGCGGGAAGTCGGCCACCGGAATGAAGCGCAGCTCGCGCTCGCCCTGGCGGGCCAGCAGTTCCTCATCCACCCGCCGCTTGCCGCCACCGATGACGACCGGCAGGCCTTTGAGCTGCGGGTAGCGCAGCAGCTCCACAGACGCATAGAAAGCGTCCATGTCGAGGTGTGCGATGCGGCGCGGGCGCGGGGTGGGCACGGGTTCAAAAGGGGAGTCGCTCACTCTTCAAGGATAGCGCGGGCCTGCACCAACCAGCGGCGCCCATGGGAACTATTCACGCCAGGCAGGGCTGCGCCTTACGGGAAATTGAGGATGTCGCTGCGACAGGGCGCCACCTAGAATTTTGAAAGGGCAGACAAGCACAGCGATGAACGCGACAGGCGTGGCGACAGACGAGGACAGGATCGGGCTATGAAGGGTTGGGTGAAGTGGTCTTTGGGTGGCGTGGGTCTCGCGATCCTGCTGGCTGCAGGTGCGGTGGTGGTGGGGCTGGAGCTGGCAGACGACAAGATGCAGCGGCAGGTCAAGGTCGACGTGCTGCCGGTGGCCATTGCGGCCGACGCCACCACGCTGCCGCGTGGCAAATACCTGTACGACTCCCGCGGCTGCGTGGACTGCCATGGTGCCAATGGCGCCGGGCGCGAGTTCATCAACGACGGCAAGGGCATGCGCGTGGCCGGCCCCAATATCTCGCCCGGCGCTGGCAATGTGGTGCTGCGCTACACCCCGGAAGACTGGGTGCGCACGCTGCGCCATGGTGTCAAACCTGACGGCCGGCCAGTGCTCATCATGCCCAGCGAGGACTACAACCGCCTGACTGACGAAGATCTGGGGGCGCTGGTGGCCCATGTGAAAGCCCTGCCGCCCGCGAGCGGCCCGGCTGCCGTGCTGGAGTTGCCGCTGCCCGTTCGGGTGCTCTACGGTTTTGGGGCCATCCGCGATGCTGCGCAGAAGATTGACCACCAGCTTCCACCCGCCAAGGCGGTGGCTGAAGGCGTGAACCCGGCGCACGGGGCTTATGTGGCCAATATGTGCATTGGTTGCCATGGCGCGGGTTTGTCGGGCGGCAAGATTCCCGGTGCGCCGCCTGACTGGGCGGCCGCCTCCAACCTCACACCCGGCGAAGGCAGTGTGATGGCGCGCTACCCCGATGCGGCGGTGTTTGTGGCCATGCTGCGCAGCGGCAAGCGACCCGACGGCACGGCCATCAGCGTGATGCCTTTTGAGTCGCTGCGCGCGCTCAACGATGTGGACGCGCAGGCTCTGTACGTGTTCCTGAAGACGGTACCTGCCCGCGCGGCTGGCCAGCACTGAGCGCTGGCTTGCCGAGGTCAGTGCGTCAGAACGTGCCTGGCAACAGGATGCCTTTGTCCACCGTGTTGATGTTGGTGTGGCCGCAGAAGGCCATGGTGAGGTCCAGCTCGCGGTGGATGATCTGCAGCGCCTTGGTCACGCCTTCCTCGCCCATCGCGCCCAGCCCGTAGAGGAATGAGCGGCCAATGTAGGTGCCCTTGGCGCCGAGTGCCCGCGCCTTGAGCACGTCCTGGCCGGAGCGGATGCCGCCGTCCATGTGCACTTCAATCTGCGAACCCACTGCCGCCACGATCTCTGGCAGGACCGAGATCGACGAGGGCGCGCCGTCGAGCTGGCGGCCACCGTGGTTGGAAACAATCAGCGCGTCGGCACCGGAGTTGACACCCAGCCGCGCGTCTTCCACGTCCTGAATGCCCTTGAGGATCAGTTTGCCGCCCCAGCGTTTCTTGATCCACTCCACATCGCCCCAGTTCAGGCCCGGGTCGAACTGCTTGGACGTCCACTCCGACAGCGAACCCATGTTCTCCACGCCCTTGACGTGGCCGACGATGTTGCCAAACTGCCGGCGCGGCGTACCCAGCATGCCCAGGCACCAGCGCGGCTTGGTCATCAGGTTGATCATGTTGGCCACCGTCAGCTTGGGCGGGGCGCTCAGGCCGTTCTTCAGGTCCTTGTGGCGCTGGCCGAGGATTTGCAGGTCCAGCGTGAGCACCAGCGCCGAACAGTTGGCGGCCTTGGCGCGGTCGATCAGGCTTTCGATGAAGGCGCGGTCCTTCATCACGTAGAGCTGGAACCAGAACGGGTGACCGTCGGTGCCCTTGGACACGTCCTCAATCGAGCAGATGCTCATGGTCGAGAGCGTGAAGGGAATGCCGAATTTCTTCGCTGCCCGCGCGCCAAGGATTTCGCCGTCGGCGTGTTGCATGCCGGTGAGGCCGGTGGGCGCAATCGCCACCGGCATGGCGACCTTCTGGCCAATCATCTCGGTGGCGGTGCTGCGGTTTTCCATGTTCACCGCCACACGCTGGCGCAGCTTGATCTTCTGGAAATCGCTTTCGTTGGCCCGGTAGGTGCCTTCGGTCCACGAGCCGGAATCGGCGTAGTCGTAGAACATGCGCGGAACGCGCTTTTGCGCCAGAACGCGCAGGTCTTCGATATTGGTGATGACGGTCATGCAGTGTGTCTCCTGAGCGCCTGATCGTAGTCAGTTTGGGCAGGGCAGGTGTGAAATAAATTGGGCGTGATGAAAATAATCTCATGCACCGCATGCCCGGGCCGGGCCGGGCCGGGCCGGGCTGGGCGAGGCGGGCCGCCGCTGCCAACCGCTGATTCAGGCCTTCGGAGCCAGGCGCTGCCGGTGTTTTGCCGCCTGCAGCTTCACCTGCGCTGGCGCTGTTCCACCCAGGATGTTGCGGGCGTTCAGCGAGCCGCGCAGGCTCAGCACGTCGTACACGTCTTTTTCGATCTTCGGGTTGAATTCCTGCAGCACGGCCAGCGGCAGCTCGGACAGGTCCACCGCGTGCGAGGTGGCGGCCTTGACGGCATGGGCCACGGTCTCGTGGGCATCGCGGAAGGGCAAGCCTTTCTTCACCAGATAGTCGGCCAGGTCGGTGGCGGTGGCGTAACCCTTGAGGGCAGCGCGCTCCATCGCCTCGGGCTTGACGGTGATGCCGCCCACCATCTCGGCAAAGATGCGCAGCGTGTCCTTGAGTGTGTCCACCGTGTCGAACAGCGGCTCCTTGTCTTCCTGGTTGTCCTTGTTGTAGGCCAGTGGCTGGCCTTTCATCAGGGTGATCAGGCCCATCAGGTGACCGACCACGCGGCCGGTCTTGCCGCGCGCGAGTTCGGGCACGTCCGGGTTCTTCTTCTGCGGCATGATCGACGAGCCGGTGGTGAAGCGGTCGGCGATCTGGATGAAACCGAAGTTCTGGCTCATCCACAGAATCAGCTCTTCGCTCATGCGGCTGATGTGCACCATGGCCAGCGAGGCGGCCGCGGTAAATTCAATCGCAAAGTCGCGGTCGCTCACGGCGTCCAGGCTGTTCTGGCAGACGCAGGGCTGGCCGTGTTCGTCAACCATGCCCAGTGTGCGGGCCACGCGCTCGCGATCCAGCGGGTAGCTGGTGCCAGCCAATGCAGCGGCACCCAGCGGCAGGCGGTTGACGCGCCGGCGCACTTCCTGCATGCGCTCGGCATCGCGGCTGAACATCTCCACATAGGCCAGCATGTGGTGGCCGAAGCTCACCGGCTGGGCTACCTGCAGGTGGGTGAAGCCGGGCAGGATCACTTCGGCGTTTTTTTCGGCCATGTCGACCAGCGCGGTCTGCAGTTCGACCAGCAACTCGGCGATCAGGTCAATTTCGCCGCGCAACCATAGGCGCACGTCTGTCGCCACCTGGTCGTTGCGGCTGCGGCCGGTGTGCAGGCGCTTGCCGGCGTCGCCAACGAGCTGGGTCAGGCGTGCCTCGATGTTCAGGTGCACGTCTTCAAGGTCCAGCTTCCATTCGAAGGCGCCAGATTCAATTTCGCTGCGGATCTGCGTCATGCCCTGCACGATGGCGGCATGGTCAGCGGTGGCAATGATGCCCTGCGCAGCCAGCATTTCGGCATGGGCCAGTGAGCCGGTGATGTCGGCCAGCCAGAGGCGCTTGTCAAAGAAAACACTGGACGTGTAGCGCTTGACCAGGTCGCTCATCGGCTCGGAGAAGAGGGCAGACCATGCCTGGGACTTTTTGTCGAATTGGTTCACGTCGGGCTTTCTGTCGGGCGGGTGTTTTGCGGGGCCGTGAGGCCCGGTTGCGTGGCGTGCTGGCGAGTTGTCTGCCAGGAGTCCGAAATAGCGTCTGGAATGGCAACCCAAAACGCCCCAAACGCCCGCAGCGGTGCAATACTTGCAGCAGTCATTTTATCCGCCGTCCCGAGCAGCCTGTGGCCAGCGGGGCCTGTGCGGTCTGCTTGTGTTTGCTTGCGTCTGCCATCACTCATTTTTGCCCCTGCTTTCCGGATGACCCCTTCTAAACCTCCTGCCGGATTCGGTGAATCCACGCTGTATGGCAGCTTCATCCCCGGGGAAGAGGCGGCGCCTGCTGCGCCAGCGCGTGCCGGCATGTTCGATGTGTGCCATGTGGGCGTGGTGCTGCGCACCGTGTTGCTGGTCGAGGCTGTGGTGGGCGTTGGAGCGATGTTTGTGTCCGAGAACTTCCAGGACTGGCTGCTGCGCTTTTCCCTGCTCACGGGTGGCGTGCTGCCGGCCACGCTGGCTTGGCTGATTGCCGCCTGCTCGCTCAAGAAGTACCTGAACCCGCTTGGGGCCTCAATGCAATGGGTGGCGGGTGTGTTGCTGGGCGCGCTGTCCGGTCTGTACGGCTGCGCCATGCTGGCTTTTACCGGCATGCTCAAGTCGCCCCCGTGGTGGGCCAGCGCGGCGGCGGGCGCATTGCTCTCGGCCATCGTGCTGGCGGGGCTGTTCTGGCGCGCCAAGGCCTTGACCCCAGCGGCCACTGCAGCCCGGCTCGATGAGCTGCAGTCGCGCATCCGGCCGCACTTTTTGTTCAACACCCTCAACAGTGCGATTGCGCTGGTGCGTGCCGAGCCCGTCAAGGCCGAGCGTGTGCTGGAAGATTTGAGCGAGCTGTTCCGCAGTGCGCTGGAGGACCCGGCGGAGTCGGTGACGCTGGCGCAGGAAATCGCGCTGGCGCAGCGCTACCTGGCGATTGAGCAGGTCCGCTTCGGCGAGCGCCTGCGCGTGAGCTGGAACCTGGACCCCACCGCCGATATGGCCCGACTGCCGCCCTTGCTGCTGCAGCCGCTGGTGGAGAACGCCGTCCGGCACGGCGTGGAGCCCAGCGCCAGCGGCGCGCAGTTGACCATCACCACGCTGCGGCGCGGTGCCACTGTGGTCGTCAAGGTGACCAATTCCACGCCTGGAGGTGCTGGCGAGCGCGGCCACGGCCTGGCTCTCGCCAACGTGCGCGAGCGCCTGATGCTGCTGCACGATGTGCAGGCCCAGTTCAAGACCGCACTGAAGGACGGCGTGTTCCAGGTGCGGCTGGAGATTCCGGCATGACGAGCCCGGCCCTGACATCGCCACTCACCTCGCCACTGACACTGCTGGTGGTGGATGACGAGGCGCTGGCGCGCTCCCGCCTGCGCACGCTGGTCGGTGATTGCACGGCGCCGCGCGCCGAGGTGCTGGCAGAGGCCGCCGATGCGGTGCAGACCATGAACGCCCTGCGGCGCGGCGTGTTCGATGCGGTGCTGCTGGACATCCGCATGCCTGGTGTGGATGGCATGCAGCTGGCGCGTGCCATTCAGGCCTTGCCGCAAGCGCCTGCTGTGGTGTTCGTCACTGCACATGCCGAGCACGCCGTGCAGGCTTTCGAGCTGGAGGCGGTGGATTACCTGACCAAGCCGGTACGCCTGGAGCGCTTGCAGCAGGCCCTGCACAAGGTGGAGCGTTTGAAGCAGGCGGCGCAGAAGCCCGAGGAGGCCGCCGCAGAGATGCTGGTGATCCAGGACCGCGGCCGTACCGAACGGGTGCCGATTTCCGAGGTGCTGTATTTCAAGGCCGAGCTCAAGTACATCACGGTGCGTACCGCACAACGCAGCTACATCCTCGACGGCTCGCTGAGCGAATTGGAAGAGCGCCATGCCAGCCGATTCATGCGCATCCACCGCAATGCACTGATTGCCCGTCGGGCGGTTCGAGCGCTTGAAAAACATTTTGACCCGGAAGAAGGAGAGGGCTGGGCAGTTCGCCTGGCAGGTCTTGACGAACTGCTGGCGGTGTCGCGGCGCCAGCTCAGCGCGGTGCGTGAGGCGATCACGGGCTGATCGCAGGTTGATCGGCGGATTGATAATCGCGCTGGCCTTTGACACCACCTGAACCGACTTCGCCCGTTCCCAACCCCAGAGATATTCATGCAAGCACGCGCCGATTTCATCCAACGCCGAATCGACACCTTCAAGAATGAGCCGGCCGTCGAGCAGGCGCTGGTGCAGGAATTTTTTCAGGGTCAGCCCGGGTTTTATGTCGATGTAGGTGCCAACGATCCGACGCTGGATTCCCAGTCCCACCACCTGGAAGGCATCGGCTGGACGGGCCTGCTGGTCGAGCCAGACCCTGACTGCTGCGAGCTGCTGCGTCGCAGTCGCAAGGGTGTGGTGGTCGAGATGGCATGCTCCAGCCCAGCCAACGCCGGCAAGCTCCTGCAGCTCAATCGCGCTGGCCCTCATTCAACACTCGAAGACCGTCCGATCGCACTGGGTGCTGTGGTGCGCTCGACGGTTTCGGTGGCGTGTGCGACGCTGGACAGCATTCTTCAGACCCACGCGGCGCCGGTTGGCTTTGATCTGCTGTCCATTGACATTGAAGGCCATGAGCTGGTCGCCCTTTCGGGTTTTGACATCGGCCACTGGAAGCCGCGCCTGGTGCTGATGGAAGACCACGTCACCCATTTGCAAAAGCACCAGTGGATGACAGCCCGTGGTTATCAACTCATTTTGCGAACCGGGTTGAACAGCTGGTACGTTCCCGCGCAGCTGTCCTACAGCTTTACCTTGGCTTCCAGGTTTGAATACATCCGTAAATACTATTTAGGGTTGCCGCTGCGCAAGCTGCGCTATTCGCGCACACCCGCGAGCACCTGAGGAGACCTATGACGGAAGAATCTGCTGCGGACGCCCCCCTGGCGCCGCCTGGCGAGGTTGCGCCTGCGCCTGAACTTGTGTCGGAACCCGCACGCCTGATGCTCCACATGCCAGTGGACATTCGCAGTGTGTCGCTGGCCCTGCTGGCCGCACTGGCGGCGCTGTTCGTGCTGCACTGGGCGCAGGCGGTCTTCATTCCGGTGATGCTCAGCGTGATCTTCAGTTATGCGCTGTCGCCGGTGGTCAACTGGCTGCAGGCCCGGCGCGTGCCGCGCTGGCTGGGGTCGGCCATCCTGATGCTGACCATCGTTGGTGTGGTGAGCGGCTCGGCCTACCTGCTGCGCAACGAAGCCTCCCAGTTGGTTGATGCCTTGCCAGCCGCCGCCCAGAAGTTCAGCAAGGCCATCAAGGCCCGCAGCGGCAAGCAGGACAGCACGCTCGAAGCGGTGCAGAAAGCCGCCTCGCAGCTGGAGCAGGCGGCACAGGAAAGCGCCGCTGTACCTGGTAACCGCGGGGCCATGCGAGTGGTGGTGGAATCGCCCCGCTTCAATGTGCGTGACTATCTGTGGTCTGGCACCAAAGGCCTGATGACTTTGGTCGGACAAATGACCGCGGTGCTGTTCCTCACCTACTTCCTCATGGTCTCCGGCGATGCCTTTCGGCGCAAGCTGGTTCGCGTCGCAGGCACCACCTTGAGCCGCAAGAAGATAACCCTGCAGGCGCTCAACGAAATCACCGGCCAGATCCAGCGTTACCTGCAGATGCAGCTGTTCACCAGCGCGCTGGTGGGCGTGTTGACCTGGGCCGCGCTGCTGGCGATCGGGCTGGAGAACGCAGCGGTCTGGGGTGTGGTGGCGGGCGTGCTTAACCTGATTCCTTATGTGGGTGCGCTGATTACCGCCGGCGCTTCGGCCCTCGTGGCCTTCCTGCAGTTTGGCAACCTCAACATGGCGCTGCTTGTGGGCGGCGCCTCGCTGGCGATCCACACCGTGGTGGGCAACCTGCTGACACCGTGGCTGACCAGTCGCACCAGCCGCATGAGCCCGGTCGCGGTGTTTGTGGGCCTGCTGGCCTGGGGCTGGCTGTGGGGCGTGTGGGGCCTGCTGCTCGGCATCCCCATTCTGATGATCGTCAAGTCGGTTTGCGACCGTGTCGATGACCTCAAACCGATTGGCGAGTTTCTGGGCTCCTAGGCGTCCGTCGGTCTTGGGAGCCATTGGCTGCCAATTGACCGCAACGCGATCAACCGGTGTTTCGCAGCCCCGCAGCAATCCCGTTGATGGAGATGTGGATACCCCGCTGCACCCGCTCATCGGCCTGACCCTCGCGGTAGCGCCGCACCAGCTCCACCTGCAGGTGATGCAGGGGGTCGATGTAAGGAAAACGGTGCCGGATGGAGCGCTGCAGTGCTGCGTTGCCAGCCAGGCGCTGTTTCTCGCCAGTGATCAGCGTCAGCGCCTCGGCCGTGCGGTGCCACTCTGCCTCAATGGCCGAGAAGATGCGCTTGCGCAGGCGCGCATCGCCCACCAGTTCCGAGTAGCGCGAGGCCAGTGCCAGGTCGCTCTTGGCGAGCACCATGTCCATGTTGCTGAGCAGTGTTCTGAAAAAGGGCCACTGCTTGTACATCTTCTGCAAAAGCGCCAGCGCTTCCTTGCGGCTCGCTGGCGTCCCGCCTTGCCGCAGGAACTGCTCAATGGCCGAGCCGAAGCCAAACCAGCCAGGCAGCGTGAGACGGCACTGGCCCCAGCTGAAGCCCCAGGGAATGGCGCGCAGGTCTTCGATCTTCTGTGAGGGTTTGCGCGACGCCGGGCGCGAACCGATGTTGAGCTCGGCGATCTCGCGGATGGGCGTAGCGCCGAAAAAGTAGTCGGTGAAGCCGGGTGTCTCGTACACCAGCGCGCGGTAGGCCGCCATGCTGGCTGCTGACAGACTGGCCGCCGTCTGCAGAAAGGCCGGTGTCGCCGACTTGGTGGGCTGCAGCAGCGTGGCTTCCAGCGTGGCAGCCACAAGGGTTTCGAGATTGCGTCGGCCGATCTCCGGGTTGGCGTATTTGGAGCCAATCACCTCGCCCTGCTCGGTCAGACGAATCTGCCCGCGCACAGTGCCCGGGGGCTGCGCCAGAATGGCCTGGTAGCTTGGTCCGCCGCCGCGGCCCACCGTGCCGCCGCGGCCGTGGAACATGCGCAGCTGAATGTTGTGCGAGTTGGCCAGCTGGTCGAACAGCTCCACCAGCGCAATCTCGGCGCGGTACAGCTCCCAGTTGCTGGTGAAAATGCCGCCGTCCTTGTTGCTGTCGGAGTAGCCCAGCATGATGTCCTGCTCGGCACCACTGCGCTGCACCTGCGCCGCGATACCGGGCAGGGCGTAGAACTCGCGCATGATGGGCGCGGCATTGCGGAGGTCTTCAATGGTTTCAAACAGCGGCACCACGATCAGGTCGTGCCGGGCCTGCTGGTCTACCGTCCCTTGCATCAGGCCGACCTCTTTCTGCAGCAACAGGACCTCCAGCAGATCGCTGACGGTTTCGGTGTGGCTGATGATGTAGTGGCGAATGGCCTCCTTGCCAAAACGCTCGCGCGCGACGCGTGCCGCCTCGAAGATGGCGAGTTCCCCCTGGGTGTGGGCGGAGTAGCCGGCGCCAACCACGCGCAGCGGCCGGGCATCGCTGAGCAGGTGCATCAGCAGCGTACGCTTGGCGGCTTCGTCCAGCTGGGCGTAGCGCGCCTCGATGCGCGCGGTAGCCAGCAGTTCGGCGACCACTTCCTCGTGCTTGTCCGAGCTCTGGCGCAAATCCACGGTGGCCAGATGAAAGCCGAACACCTCCACCGCGCGGATCAACGGGTGCAGGCGCTGGGCGATCAGCGCCTCGCCGTGGTGGCTGCGCAGGGAGGCCTCAATGGTGCGCAGATCTGCCAGGAACTCTTCCGACCGCAGGTAAGGGTTTTGCGGTGCCACCGCGTGGCGCGCCGCATCGCCGCCGGTCAGCGCCTTCAGCGTAGCGGCCAGCCGCGCGTAAATGCCGGTGAGGGCGCGGCGATAGGGTTCGTCGCGGCGGTGCTCGCTGGTGTCGGGTGAGCGCTCGGCCAGCGCCTGCATCTCGGCGCTGCAGTCCACCAGCATGGCCGACAGGGAGAGCTCGCCGCCCAGAAAGTGCACTTCTTTCAGGTGGTGGCGCAAGGCCATCTCGGCCTGACGGCTCAGCGCGTAATTCAGCGTGTCTGCACTGACGTTCGGATTGCCGTCGCGGTCGCCGCCAATCCACTGGCCCATCCGCAGAAAGCTGTGCACCGGCTGGTTGCCCAGTTCGCGTTCAAGATTCGCATACAGCTTGGGAATCTCGCGCAGGAAAGTCGCTTCGTAGTAACTCAGCGCGTTCTCGATTTCATCGGCCACCGTGAGCTTGGAAAAGCGCAGCAGCCGCGTTTGCCAGAGCTGCATCACGCGGGCACGCAGCTGGGCCTCGTTGGCGGCCAGCTCGCGTGGTGTGAGGGCATCTTTGCTGGCATTGATGGCCTGCGCCAGCGCCTTGATGTCGTCGCGTGCGGTGAGCAGCTGGGCGATGTCGCGCTCGGCATCCAGAATGCTCTTGCGCTGCACCTCGGTGGGGTGTGCGGTCAACACCGGCGATACAAAGCTGTGGGCCAGGGTGTTGGAGATGGCCTTGGCCGAAATACCAGCCCATCGCAGGCGTGCCAGCGCGACTTCAATGCTGCCTTCCTGCGTGTCGCCGGCACGCTCGTGCACCGCGCGGCGGCGGATATGGTGGCGGTCTTCGGCCAGATTGGCCAGGTGGCTGAAGTAGGTGAAGGCGCGGATCACGCTGACTGTCTGGTCGCCTGAGAGGCCCTTGAGCAGTTTTTTCAGCGCTTTGTCGGCCTCCTGGTCGGCGTCGCGGCGAAATGCCACTGACAGCTTGCGCACCTGCTCGATCAGCTCATACGCCGCCACGCCTTCCTGTTCGCGGATCACGTCACCGAGGATGCGGCCCAGCAGGCGGATGTCTTCCACCAGCGGCCGTTCGTTGTCGCGTGCGCGGGCTGAGGTGCTCGCGCCCGCTCCGCTGCTGCCTTTTTTCTTCTGTGTTGAGGTGACCATCTCCGCCCTTGTTGTGCGCTTTCGCGTGCCCTTGACCATGCCCGTGAACGCAGGAAACTACCTGATTTCCCGCGTAATTTTGCATGCTAGCATTCACTCACCCCCAAAGATTACAAACAGGTTACGAGTGGCCGCTGCATCCCCAACCCATCCCGTCCGCAACAACAAGGTGGTGATTGCCACGCGTGAAAGCCGCCTGGCGCTCTGGCAAGCCGAGCATGTCAAGGCCCTGCTGGAATCGCACTTCGGCTGGGAGGTGGAATTGCTGGGCATGACCACCCAAGGCGACCAGATTCTGGACCGCTCGCTCAGCAAGGTCGGCGGCAAGGGCCTGTTCGTCAAGGAGCTGGAAGTTGCGTTGAGTGAAGGCCGCGCAGACATCGCTGTGCATTCCCTCAAGGATGTGCCGATGGACCTGCCCGACGGCTTTGCGCTGGCCTGCGTGATGGAACGCGAAGACCCGCGCGATGCCTTTGTCTCCAACCAGTATGCGTCGCTGGATGATTTGCCGCAGGGCGCTGTGGTGGGAACCTCCAGCCTGCGCCGGCTGGTGCTGCTCAAGGCCTTGCGGCCTGACCTGAACATTCATCCCCTGCGCGGCAACCTCGACACCCGCCTGCGCAAGCTCGATGAAGGCCAGTACCAGGCGATCGTGCTGGCAGCGGCTGGCCTCAAGCGGCTGGGACTTGAATCACGCATTCGCACCACCTTTGAACCCGCGCAGATGCTGCCCGCCGCCGGGCAGGGCGCGCTGGGCATCGAGGTCTGCGCCGACCGTACCGATCTGCTGCAGGCGTTGGCTACACTGGCACACCAGCCCACCTGGTTTGCCGTGACCGCCGAGCGCACGGTGTCGCGCGCCATGGGCGGCAGTTGTTCCATGCCGCTGGCCGCTTTCACCTGCAGGCCGCAAGGCACTGTGGGCGATGCCCTGATGCAACTCGACGCCGCCTGGGGCGATCCGGTCGCTGTGGACGGCGCTGCTGATGGCGCTGCAGCGGTGGCGGGCCCGTTACCACCGCTGGTGCGCGTGCGCCAGTCCGCCGCTGTGCGCAGCTTCGCTGAAGCCGAGGCACTGGGGCAGGCTGTGGCCACCGAGCTTCAGGCGCGCGGCGCCGTCTGGGCTGGAAAAGCCGCAGACCACTGATGTCTGCCGGGTTGGCGTCCCCGGGCCGCAGCGCGCCGGCAGTCATCGTCACCCGGCCCGCCCGTGAGGCCGAAGCGTGGGTCACGCAGTTGCAGCAGGCTGGCTTTGCCGCAGAAGCCTTGCCCCTGATGGGCATCGTCGCCGCAGACAACCCGGCCGCCGTGGCCGAGGCGTGGCGGGGCTTGCACGCATTTTCCGCATGCCTTTTTGTGAGCGGCAACGCGGTGGAGTTTTTCTTCCGGAGCAAGCCCGCGATGCCCTTGCCGCCCCAGACCCGCTTTCTCGCGCCTGGCCCCGGCACGGCGGCTGCGCTCGTGGCGCTGGGCGTGGCGCCGTCGCAGATCGATATGCCAGCGGCCGATGCGTCGCAATTTGATTCCGAGGCCTTGTGGCGCGTGATCGGCTTGCGTGACTGGCAGGGCCAACGCGTGCTGGTGGTTCGCGGGGACAGCGACGGTGCCGGCACCGGCACGGCCAAACCCGGGCGCGACTGGATTTCAAACCAGTGGCAGGTTGCTGGCGCGCAGGTGGATTTTTTGAGCGTGTACCAGCGTCGCGCGCCACAGCTGAACGCAGCCCAGATGGAACGCGCACGGCGTGCCAGCGTGGATGGCTCGGTATGGCTGTTCAGCAGCTCGGAGGCCGTGGCTCACTTGGCAGCCCAAGCAGACATTGAAGGCATCGGCTGGCGCCAGGCGCGCGCGGTGGCCACGCACCCCCGCATCGCCGAGACCGCACGTGCGGCTGGATGGGGTGTTGTTGTGGAGTCACGGCCCTCGCTGAGGGACATCGGGCAGGCATTGCGCTCGATAGAATCCCTTTAGCCATGAGCGACAGCCCACCCGATCAGCCTTCTTCAGCACCGACGGATTCACCTTCCGTGCGGGAGCGCGGGCTGGTGCCGGCGGTTGCGGCTGGCCCGCACGACGCCAATGTCTGGATGGTGCCGCGTAGATGGGGCCTGCTGTTCGCCGCGCTGGCGGCCGGCGGTTTGCTGGTCAGCGTCCTGCTGTGGCAAAAACTCGGCAACATCCAGGAGGAACTGGCGCGCCGCAGCACAGACTCTGGCGCACAGGCCATCGAGGCCCGCGCTCTGGCGCGTCAGGCCCAGGAGGGCACGACCGAACTCACCGCCCGTCTGGCACTGCTGGAAACCCGCATCAGTGAAGTGAGCCTTCAGCGCACGCAGCTGGAAGAGCTGATGCAGAGCCTGTCGCGCTCCCGTGACGAGAACCTGGTGGTGGATGTGGAGTCGGCCCTGCGACTCGCACAGCAACAGGCACAGCTCACTGGCAGTGCCGAACCCTTGCTCGCAGCCCTACGGTCGGCCGACCTGCGCCTGGCCCGTGCGGCGCAGCCCCGCCTGAATCCGGTGCAGCGGGCGGTGGCCCGCGATGCGGCCCGCATCCGGGCGGCAGTGCTCACCGATGTGCCGGTGCTGACACTGCGCATTGATGAACTGGTGCGCCTGGCCGATGAATTACCGGTGGCCAATGCCATGGTCTCGCATACCACCACGCCGCGGTCGGTGCCTGCAGCACCTGCTGCGGGAGGTGAGTCCGGCAAGACGGCCTGGCCAGCATGGCTGGGTTCGGACAGGCAGGCTTTCAACGCGTGGTTCGCCAACGTGCTGGCCAGCCTGCGAGAGGAAGCCCGCAAGCTGCTGCGCGTGAGCCGCATTGAGCAACCCGAAGCGGCGCTGATCTCGCCCGAGCAGTCTTTCTTCCTGCGTGAAAACCTCAAGCTGCGCCTGCTCAATGCACGCATTGGCCTGCTGTCTCGCCAGACCGACGCCGTCCGGTCGGACCTGGCCAGCGCCAGTGCGTGGATGGGCAAGTATTTCGATCAGACCTCGCGCAAGACACAGTCGGCGCAGCAGCTGCTGGCGCAGGTGCAGGCCCAGGTCAAGACCAGCGAACTGCCCCGGCTCGACGAGACCTTGGCAGCGCTGGCCACGGCGGCAGCAGGCCGCTGACAGGCAGGGCACCGCATGCGCGCAGCTCTCTGGCTTCTGGCCCTGTTCGGCGTTGCAGTGGCTGTGGCCCTGATCGCGGGTAACAACCAGGCGGTGGTGACGGTGTTCTGGCCACCGCACCGGGTGGATGTGTCCTTCAACCTGATGGTGCTGCTGCTGGCTGGTTTTTTTGTGGTGCTGTACCTCGCACTGCGGGCACTGTCCGCGCTGTTCTCACTGCCGGCAGAGGCCTTGCGCTGGCGTGCGCTGCAAAAGGAACGCGCGATGTACGGTGCGCTGATGGACGCGCTGGCTCACCTGCTGGCGGGCCGCTACATCCGTGCCACCAAATCGGCGCAGAACGCACTGGCGCAGGAAAAAAGCCTGGATCAACTCGCCGAGCAGGCAGGCCATGCCACCGGCTACAGCGCCAGTCGTGGCAGCCAGTTGCGTGCGCTGGCCCATCTGCTCGTGGCCGAGAGCGCGCAGTCGCTGCAGGACCGTCCGGTGCGCGATGCCCATTTACAACTCGCCCTGCAAAGCGCTGCGCCGCGCCATGCGCAGGAGGTGCGTGAGGGGGTGCAGTTCCGCGCAGCGCGCTGGTCACTGGAAGACCGCGATGCACAAGGGGCCCTCGACTGGCTGGCGCAGTTGCCACAGGGTGCCGCCCGGCGCACGCTTGCGCTGCGCATGCGACTGCGTGCCGCGCGGCAGGCAAGGCAAACCACCCAGGCGCTGGAGACGGCGCGCCTGCTCGCCAAACACCGCGCGTTCTCGCAAGGCGCGGCCGAGAGTATCGTGCGCGGCCTGGCGCTCGAACTGCTGGGTAACGCACATGACCCGGCGCAGCTGCAGCAGGCCTGGATGTCGCTGGACGACAGCGAGCGCGCCATGCCGGAGCTGGTGGTGCATGCCGCAGCACGCCTGATGGCCCTGCACGGCGACCCTGATACGGCACGTGGCTGGTTGCTGTCGGTGTGGGATCAGGTCATGGCGCCGCAGTCGACGATGGGCGACAACCTGCGCATCAAACTCATCGGCGTGCTGGAACTGGGCCTCGACACACTTGACGCCGCCTGGCTGGCCCGCATCGAATCAGCCCAGCTCAATCGCCCGCGCGATGCCAACCTGCAGTACCTCGCCGGCATGGCGTGCCTCAACCGGCAGCTGTGGGGTAAGGCACGGCAACTGCTCTCGCAAGCCGCTCCGGCGCTGCAGGATGTGACGCTGCACCGCAATGCCTGGCGCGCGCTGGCCCTGCTGGCGGAGCAGCGCGAAGATGAACCGGCGGCGGCGCTGGCTTACAAGCGCGCGGCAGAACTCTGAGCACTGCGATCTAAGCACTGCGGGTTGGCGCAGACAAAGAAAAAGGCCCGCATGCGGGCCTTTTTCAGTGGGGTGACGCTGCCAGTGATTCGCTGGCGCTGCGCTGTCAGGCGCCAGGCGTTGCCGGTGTCTCAAACGGCAGCTTCATTGACGCCAGATCGCGACGCGTTTCCACCAGCACGAGCGGACCTTCGTCCGACACGACCAGCGGAGGACGTTCACGCGGCACATGCGCGGGCTTGACCTCGGCCGCCATGGCGGCTTGCGCCTCGGCGATGCGGGCAGGGTCAGAGTTGACCCACACCAGACCGGAGGTCTCGGCTACCTGCGCCAGTTCCTGCAATGGCAGCGTATAAGCCTGAACGACAGGCAAGGCGGCTGCTGCAGGTGCTGCACTCGCTGCGACCGGTGCCGCAGGCGCCGGGGCGGCCGGACGCGCCACTGGAGGCGCAGAGACTGGCTCAGCAGCTGGCGCCCAGACAGGCTGTTCCGTCGGCTGAGCGGCTTGTACCGGAGCGGGCTGGAAAGCATCCTGTGCCGGAGCGATAGGTGCGTCGGCGTTGCTGCCATCGCCTGACTCGTTTTCGGCAGGAGCGCCGTTCATGCCGGGCTGCTGGGCGCGGTCACCATCGTTGCGCTCGCGGCGGTCGCGACCATAGCGGTCACGGCTGCGGCGCTCGCGCGGCTGGCGCTGCTCTTCGCCTGCGGGTCCTTGTTCCTGGCCAGGCATCACGATCTGACCGGCGTCGTCGGCTCCGACAGGGGCCATGGCTTCACCGTTCATGGCGTCGGCAGCCACCGTGCTGGCACCTTCAGCGCCATCACTGCGACGTTCGCCGCGACGACCGTTGCGGTCACCGCGCTCACGGCGGCCTTCGCCACGGGGTTCGCGTGGCTCGCGCGGACCGTGATCGCCCTGAGGACGGTCGGCGTTGGCGCTGCCTTCTTGAACGGGACGTTCCTGGCGCTGTGGAGTGCCTTCACCCATCGCAGCGGCCATGGCCGCTTGATTGGCGAGTGCCAGATCCTGTTCGGCTGCGTCGCGCGGAATGCCACGGTCACCGCCGCGATCACCACCACGGTCACCACGTTCACGGCGGCCACGGCCCTCGCGGGGTTCCCGGGGCTCGCGCTGTTCACGCGGCTCGCGGGGTTCACGTCCGGCGTTGTCGGTGCGCGGCTGGCCTTCGACGGCTGTTTCCGGGCGGGCTTCACGAGGTTCACGTGGCTCGCGCGGTGCGCGCTCCTGGCGCTCGCCGCTCCGGCCTTCGTTGCGACCTTCGCCGCCAGCACCGCGGCCCTCGCCACGCGCGTCACCGCGTCCGCGTCCACCACGGCGACCATCACGGCCACCGCGTTCACCGCCAGCGCCGCGGCCCTCGCCTCGACCCTCACCGCGGCCTTCAGTCCGACCCTCTGGTCGGCCGTCACGGCGGCCTTCACGGCCTTCGGTGCGTTCGTCTTTCTTCACTTCGCGTGCCACGGGCGCAGGGGTGGGCGTTTCCGCGCCACCGAACAGGCCCTTGATCCAGCCAAAGAAACCTTTTTCAGCCGGTGCTGCCACCGGTGCAGGCGCGGGTGCCGTGCGCACGGGGGCTTTGGCCGCTGGTGCTGCGGGCGCCACCACTTCGGGGCGCGGCGCGGCAACGGGTGCAGGTGCGTCGGGCAGCACGCCCTTGATGATGGGTTCCTGCTTGTTGTGCTTTTCCTGGCTGCGGCGGGTGACGGTGGTCGGGTCTTCGATCTCGTCGGCCATCTTGTAGCTGGCCTCGATGTTGTCCAGACGCGGGTCGTCGTGCTTCAGGCGTTCCAGGCGGTAGTTCGGTGTTTCCAGCGTCTTGTTGGGCACCAGCAGCACGTTGATGCGCTGTTTGACTTCGATCTTCGCGATCTCGGAGCGCTTCTCGTTGAGCAGGAAAGACGCCACATCCACAGGCACCTGACACAGCACGGAAGCGGTGCTGTCCTTGAGCGACTCTTCCTGGATGATGCGCAGGATCTGCAGCGCCGAGCTTTCGGTGTCGCGGATATGACCGGAACCGCCGCAACGCGGGCAGGGAATCGATGCACCTTCCGAGAGGGCAGGCCGCAGGCGCTGACGGCTCATTTCCATCAGGCCGAACTTGCTGATGGTGCCGAACTGCACGCGGGCGCGGTCTTGCCGCAGTGCGTCGCGCAGGCGGTTTTCCACATCGCGGCGGTTGCGCGACTCTTCCATGTCGATGAAGTCGATGACGATCAGGCCGCCGAGGTCACGCAGGCGCATCTGGCGGGCCACTTCGTCGGCGGCTTCCAGGTTGGTGCGGGTGGCGGTTTCCTCGATGTCGCCGCCCTTGATGGCGCGGGCCGAGTTGACGTCCACCGAGACCAGCGCCTCGGTGTGGTCGATCACGATGGCGCCGCCGGATGGCAGCTGCACGGTGCGGGCGTAGGCCGACTCGATCTGGTGTTCGATCTGGAAGCGGCTGAACAGCGGTGCGTCGTCGCGGTAGCGCTTGACGCGGTGCTCGTGCTCGGGCATCACGTGGGCCATGAACTGGCGGGCCTGCTCGTACACGTCGTCGGTGTCGAACAGGATGTCGCCGATGTCGCTGTTGAAGTAGTCGCGGATGGCGCGGATCACCAGGCTCGATTCCTGGTAAATCAGGAAGGCGCCCTTGCCGCCTTTGCCAGCGCCGTCAATGGCCGTCCAGAGCTTGAGCAGGTAGTTCAGGTCCCACTGCAGCTCGGGCGCGCTGCGGCCGATGCCTGCGGTGCGCGCGATGATGGACATCCCGTTGGGATATTCCAGCTGGTCCATGTTTTCCTTGAGCTCGGCCCGGTCTTCGCCCTCGATGCGGCGGCTGACGCCACCGCCACGCGGGTTGTTCGGCATCAGGACCACATAGCGGCCTGCCAGCGAGACGAAGGTCGTCAGGGCCGCGCCCTTGTTGCCGCGCTCTTCCTTTTCGACCTGAACCAGCAGTTCCTGGCCTTCACGGATCACATCGTTGATGCGTGCCTGGTTGACGGGCACGCCCTGCGCGAAGTACTGCCTGGAGATTTCCTTGAACGGCAGGAAGCCGTGGCGGTCTTCGCCGTAGTCGACAAAGCAGGCTTCCAGCGAGGGCTCGACGCGGGTGACGACGGCCTTGTAGATGTTGCCCTTGCGCTGCTCGCGCCCTTCAATTTCAATTTCGTAGTCGAGGAGTTTTTGTCCGTCAACAATCGCCAGGCGGCGTTCTTCGGCCTGTGTGGCGTTTACCAGCATCCGTTTCATGGGTGGTGTCCTTCTTCGTTCGTCGTCGCATTGCTCCGGCCCGTCCTGTGGAGGAGCCGAAACGTCTCAAGCCCAAGCGGGCCAACGATGCCGGGAAGACGTCGTGCGAACGGAGAGGAATTGCCGGAGAGCTTTTGACAGCACCCCACGGGCCGCGTTTGAGGCGGTCAGTGGCGTGGTCTGGGCGTAGGCGCGTGGATGGAGGGAGCGGGGGTCAAACGGATGGGGGCTGCCAGAAGGGCAGCGGTTGTCACCCACTGAACAAGGGGTCCGGGCTGATTCCTGCGATGCGCAGAGCCGGCAGCCGCGGTGAGGCGCTGCAGGTAAAGGAAAATCAGACCGACCACTGTTGTCATCAGGGGGTTACCCGTTAAAGGACTTGATCTCACCTGGATCCGCATGCAGCCTGCAGTGCGAAACTGAAGGCTACAGGCATGGTATTCCGTGTTTGTGTTCGCAAAACGTCGACGTTCTCTGCAGCTCAACAACCGCCGCGAGGTGCCTGGCACTCGTCGCTTGCGGGCAATCACCGCATGGGCATCGACCTTCCAGCGAGGCTGTTTGCTTGCCTTTTTCAGAGGCGGGGGATGTGTGTGGACTAAACTCCAGACAAATCAACCACTTACAGCGTATCGCTAGTGAAACACATTATAGGGCTAGCGTCAGGCAAGGCAAGACGGAGCGGAAACCCCAAGGATCAGCCAGCAGCGCAGCCCCTGCGCCCCGAGCCGCAGGGGGCGTTGCCGACGCCGCCCGCACCCGCTTTGCCTGCCGCCGCGCAGGCCAGCCTGGTCACGGTCGATGAGGATTACGCCGGTCAGCGGCTGGACAATTTCCTGATCCGCCACCTCAAGGGCGTACCCAAAACCCACGTGTACCGCATCATCCGCAGCGGGGAAGTGCGGGTCAACAAGGGCCGGGCGCATGCCGATACCCGGGTCGAGGCGGGCGATGTGGTGCGGCTGCCGCCGGTGCGTACCTCTGAGCGCGCAGAGCAGAAGGCCGAGGCGATGGCCCGAGAGGTGGTGCGGCATGGCGCGATGTCCACCACGGGCGGGCAGGCGCCGTCGCGTGAATTTCCCATCCTGTTTGAAGACGACTTCGTGCTGGCCATCGACAAACCTGCGGGCGTCGCGGTACACGGCGGCAGCGGGGTGAGCTTTGGCGTCATCGAGCAGTTGCGCATGGCGCGGCCCGGGGCTGATTTTTTGGAGCTGGTGCACCGGCTGGACCGCGAGACCAGCGGCATCCTGCTGATCGCCAAGCGGCGTATGGCGCTCAAGCTGCTGCAGGAGCAGTTCCGTGAGCGCGAAACCGACAAGGTCTATCTGGCACTGGTGAATGGACCCTGGCCCGCCAACCACCGGGTGATTGACAAGGCGTTGCACAAATACCTGATCGACGGTGGCGAGCGGCGCGTGAAGGTGGTGGCCAACGACCACCCCGACGGTCTGCGCTCGGTGACGCTGGTCAAGGTCCGCGCATCGGTACCTGCCAGTGCGCTGGCGCCATCGACGCCCTTCACCCTGCTGGAGGTCACCATCAAGACCGGGCGCACCCATCAGATCCGGGTGCATCTGGCCAGCGAAGGCCACCCCATTGCCGGTGATGACAAATATGGTGACTTCGAGCTGAACCGGGAGCTGCAGAAATCGGCACCCGGCGCGGTGCCGCTCAAGCGCATGTTCCTTCATGCCTGGAGCCTGAAGTTCAATCATCCGAAAACCCGCAAGGCGATTCAGCTGCGGGCTGAGCTGCCCGCCGAGTTGCAGCAGTTCCTGCCCGCCGAGCCGGCAGAAAAACCGGCTATTGGGGACTGAGGTCACGGGCCAAGCGGCAGCCGGCAGAGGCAGCGACAATTGCCGGATGCTGAAGCGCAATTTCGACCTCATCGCCTTCGACTGGGATGGCACCCTGTTTGATTCCACTGGCATCATCGTGCGCTGCATCCAGGCGGCCGTGCGTGATGTGGGCGGCACCGTGCCCAGCGACGAGGCGGCCGGCTATGTGATTGGCCTCGGCCTGATGCAGGCGCTGGCCCATGCCGCACCCGATGTGCCGCCAGAGAAATACCCCGAACTCGGCGCGCGTTACCGCCATCACTACACCGCGCATGCAGACGACCTGAGTCTTTTCAGTGGCGTACTGCCGATGCTGGATGCCCTGAAGGAGAAGGGTCATCTGTTGGCGGTGGCCACCGGCAAGTCGCGCCGCGGTCTCGACGAGGTGCTGCGCAGCGTGGAACTGCAGGGCGTGTTTGACGGCTCCCGAACCGCCGACGAGACAGCTGGCAAACCCGATCCGCGCATGCTGCATGAACTGATGGCGCAGTTTGATGTGCCGGCACACAGGGTATTGATGGTGGGCGACACCACGCACGACCTGCAGATGGCGGTGAATGCGCGCTGCCCCAGCGTGGGTGTCAGCTACGGCGCTCACGAGCACGCGGCCTTCGAGCCACTGGCACCGCGGCATGTAGCCCACTCAGTGCAGGAGCTTCACGACTGGCTGCTTGCCAACGCCTGAGCCCCGGCAGAGCACCGACTGACATGGACAGCCCGCAGCCCCTTTGCAACAGTGCGCATCTGGTCGAGGGTGGCGATGCGGTGCCCTTCGATGTGGTGTACGCGGGGCAGACCTGCCGTGCCTTTGCAATTCGTTACAAAGGCGGTGCGCACGCGTATCTGAACCGCTGCACCCATGTGGCGATGGAGCTGGATTGGCAACCCAACCAGGTGTTTGACAGCAGCGGACACTGGCTGATGTGTGCCAGCCACGGGGCAGAGTACCGACCCGACACGGGTGACTGCGCCGGCGGGCCCTGCCGTGGCGGGCTGGTGAAAATCGCGCTGTCAGAGGACGGCGGGGTGGTTTATTGGCATCCGGCTTACAACCTTCAGCCCGTGTGGCTGTGAATACTTCTCTAAACTATCGGGCATGACTGAACCCAACCGCCCGGACGACACCAACCTCTCCTTCCCGCCTTCGCCAGACGATGCGGGGTCTGCGTCGGGGAACAGAAAAGCGTCCAGAAACAACCTGACGGACGCCCCGGGCTGGGAGCGCGCCACGCTGGAAAAGCTGGCGTTCGCCGCACTTAATGAACAGAAAGCAACGCGCCGCTGGAAAACCTTTGTGCGCCTGTCCTGGCTGGTCTTTTTCATCGCACTGATCTGGATGGCGATGCACCGCGGCACACCTGCCACCGATGCGGCGGTGCCGCACACAGCGGTGGTCGAGATCAAGGGCGAAATTGCGGACGGGGCGGACGCCAGTGCCGAGTTCGTCAACGCGGCGGTTCGCGCTGCCTTCGAGGACGAGGGTGCCAAGGCCATCGTGCTGCTCATCAACTCCCCCGGCGGTAGCCCGGTGCAGGCCGGCATGATGAACGACGAGATCCTGCGGCTCAAGGCCAAGCACAAGAAGCCTGTCTATGCGGTGGTGGAAGAGTCGTGCGCATCGGCGGCGTATTACATTGCCGTGTCGGCCGACAAGATTTTTGTCGACAAGGCCAGCATCGTGGGCAGTATCGGTGTGCTGATGGACGGCTTCGGGTTCACTGGCCTCATGGACAAGCTGGGCGTGGAGCGCCGGCTGATGACAGCCGGCGAGAACAAGGGCTTTCTCGATCCATTCAGTCCGCAAAGCGAGAAGCAGCGCGTGTATGCGCAAGCCATGCTGGACCAGATTCACCAGCAGTTCATCACCGTGGTCAAGGCCGGCCGTGGCAAGCGCCTGAAGGAAACGCCCGAGATGTTCAGCGGCCTTTTCTGGAGCGGTCAGCAGGCCGTGGAACTGGGGCTGGCCGACCAGCTGGGTAACCTCGACTACGTGGCTCGTGAGGTCGTGAAGACCGAAGAGATCATCGACTACACACGCCGCGACAACGTGGCGGAGCGTCTGGCGAAGAAATTTGGTGCGGCCATGGGCGAAGGTGTCATGAAAGCCTTCAAAGCCATTCCGGCGCTGCGCTGAACGCCGCTTGCCCATCTCAACAGCCCGCCGCGTGCGGGCTTTTGTTTGGATGCGTGTGTTTGTCTATTTGTGTATTTGCTTGTGACTGCTCTGGCCTCAGCGGCCGAGGCATAACACGGCGGGCAGGGCCAGCGGTGGGTTCGGCTTCTCGCGGTTCCAGGTGCTGACCAGCGCACTGCGCGACCATGCATTGGCCAGTGTCAGCCCGCAGCTGACGGACAACCGTGTGTTGGCCTGCAGGGTTTGCAGCAGGGCCTGCAGCAAGGCCGCGTTGCGATAGGGTGTTTCGATAAACAGCTGGGCTTGCCCGGTTTTCAGGGCGAGCGATTCCAGCTCCCGAATGCGCTGCACCCGCTGACCACCGTCCTGAGGCAGGTAGCCAGCGAAAGCAAAGTTCTGACCGTTCAGCCCGCTGGAGGCGAGGGCCAGCATCAGCGACATCGGGCCGGTCAGCGGTACCACCTGCAAACCCAGATCGTGGGCCGCGCGCACCGCAGATGAACCCGGGTCGGCAATCGCGGGCATTCCTGCTTCGCTGACCAGACCCATGTCCAGGCCGTCCAGCGCAGGCCGAAGCAGCGGCCGCGCATCGAACTGGCCCGCGTGGTCGCCTTTCTTGTGAACGTCGCGGGGCAACTCCTGGATCTGCAGTTCCTGCACCGGTCGGGCCAATGGGTACAGCTCGCCAACCCTTTTCAGATACGCGCGGGTGCTTTTGGCGTTCTCGCAAATCCATGCAGGCAGCCTGGCAGCGATCTGCAGCGTGCCAGCCGGTATCACCGCGTCCAGCGGTGTTTGGGTGTCGCAGCCGAAATCCAGCGGCGCAGGCACCAGGTAGAGCTGGCCTCGGGTACCCACACTCATGCGCCTGCTCCGGTCGGCGCAAGCAGTTCAATACCCGCGGCACGAATCATCGCGCAGGTGCGGATCAGCGGCAGGCCGACCAGCGCGGTCGGGTCGTCACTCTCGATCGATGACAGCAGTGCAATGCCCAGGCCTTCACTTTTGGCGCTGCCAGCGCAGTCGTACGGCTGCTCAGCAAGCAGGTAGTTGTTGATCTCGTCATCGGTGAGATCGCGGAAGGTCACCCGCACGGCGGCAAGGTCTGCCTGCTCGAAGCCCGACTCCTGGCACACCACGGCCACTGCGGTCTGAAACACCACGGTCTGCCCGCGCATCTGCTGCAACTGGCGCACGGCACGCTCGTGGTTTCCGGGCTTGCCCAGCGGCTCGCCGTGCAGGTCGGCGACCTGGTCCGAGCCAATCACCACCGCGCCGGGAAACTGGCGGGCGACCGCCCGCGCCTTGGCCAGTGCCAGCCGCTCTGCCAGCGCGCGTGGCGACTCGTTCGGCGCCGGGGTTTCATCGACATCCGGCGCGGCCACGTCGAAAGGGATCTGCAGCCGCGCGAGCAGTTCGCGCCGGTAGCGCGAGGTGGAGCCGAGAACGAGGGGCCGCGGCGTGTGCCGAGGTGTTTCGTGCCGGGGTGTTTCGCTGGCGAGTGAGGCAATGGTCATGGACTGATTCTCTTACACTGCTGCCATGGCCAAAATCGTTCAAGCGCGCAAGCTCAAAATGCAGACCTTTGCGCAGGAAGGCGTGCCGCTTCAGGAGGTCACGCCGATCAGCGATCTGCCGCGTCTGACGGCCGAAGCGGCCGAGCTGGCGCCCGGTGCGTCTGTCGAATGGACCGCCCAGGCCGAATTGCGCGCCAGCCCGGGCCATGACGACACCGTCTGGCTGCACCTGCAGGCCAATACAGTGGTACCGCTGACTTGCCAGCGTTGCATGAGCCCGGTGCCGATCACTGTGGCGGTGGATCAGCACTACCGTTTTGTGGCGACCGAAGACATCGCCATGGCCGAAGACGACCAGTCCGAGGAAGACCTGCTGGTCATGGTGCCGCAGTTCGATCTGCTGGAAGTGCTGGAGGATGAACTGTTGATGGCGCTTCCGCTGGTGCCCCTGCATGAAACCTGCCCTGTACCACCCCGGCTTAGCGCTGGTGAGGACGACATGGCTGACGTTGGGGCGGAAAAGCCCAACCCCTTTGCGGTGCTGGCACAACTCAAACCCAAAAAATAGGCATTTGGTATTACTTTTCGCGGCTACTCGTCTTTTTTAAGCGGCGAATTGAGGCCAAGCCTGGGCGGCTTGTGCGTCCCCCAACGTGGCCATTAGGAAAATCCCCCGCTCCGGGCTATAATCTAAGGCTTCGCGTGCCCATCGGGTGCTGCAGCCGCCGTCTGAAGTCAAGACGCCGGCGCCGCCCCACTGATGAGTGATTGAAAGATCTGGTGCGCCGCGTGCTCACAAACGTTACAACCTTACACCCCATCAGGAGCGGATCATGGCCGTCCAGCAGAACAAAAAGTCACCTTCCAAGCGCGGTATGCACCGTTCGCACAACGCACTGACCGTGCCAGGCATCGCCGTGGAATCCACCACCGGTGAAACCCACCTGCGCCACCACATCAGCCCCACCGGTTTTTACCGTGGCCGCAAGGTGCTGAAAACCAAAAACGAAGCGTAACCAAACGCCTCAAGCATCGGCCCGCACTCATCCTGCGGGCCTTTCTTTTGCCTGAACCATCATTTTTGACTGCACCGGTCTGACCATGATCAGGATTGCTGTCGATGCCATGGGCGGGGACGTCGGACCCGCTGTCACGGTGCCCGCCAGTCTGGCCTTTCTTGAGGGTCATCCTGATGCGGCGCTGGTTCTGATCGGCCAGCCCGAGGCGCTTGCCGCACAGCCCCTGTTCGCCCGTCTCCGCGCGCACGAGCGCTGCCAGTTTGTGGCGGCCAGCGAAGTGGTGACCATGGACGATCCGATCGAGATCGCCCTGCGCCGCAAGAAGAATTCCTCCATGCGCGTGGCCATGAACCAGGTCAAGGACGGCCATGCCCAAGCTGCCGTCTCTGCCGGCAACACTGGTGCCCTGATGGCGATTGCGCGCTACGTACTCAAGACACTCGAAGGCATTGACCGGCCCGCCATCGCGACCCAGCTTCCCAATGCGCGGGGCGCGGCCACCACGGTGCTCGATCTGGGCGCTAATGTGGACTGCACTGAAGACCATCTGCTGCAATTTGCCGTCATGGGTTCGGCGCTGGTGGCGGCTATTACCGACAACCCCTCACCCACCGTGGGTCTGCTGAATATCGGCGAAGAGACGATAAAAGGCAGTGAAACCATAAAAAAAGCGGGTGAATTGCTGCGATCTGCCGCCAACTCCGGCGATCTTAATTTTTACGGAAATGTCGAGGGCAATGATATTTTCAAGGGCACCACAGACATCGTGGTCTGCGATGGCTTTGTCGGCAATGTGGCGCTGAAGGCCAGTGAAGGCCTGGCGAGCATGATTGGTGGCTTCATCAAGGCGGAGTTCTCGAGAAATATTTTCACGAAAATAGCTGCCATCGTTGCTTATCCGGTGCTAACTGCGTTTAAAAACCGTGTAGATCACCGTCGCTACAACGGCGCAGCCTTGTTGGGTCTGCGCGGCCTGGTGTTCAAGAGCCACGGGTCGGCCGACGCCTTCGCCTTCGAGCGGGCGCTGAATCGGGCTTATGATGCGGCTCGGAACCATTTGTTGGAAAGGGTTCGTGACCGCATTGCCCATGCAGCACCGCTGCTGGCAGCGGTGGCGCCTTCGCAGGTGGAAGAACTGCCACCAGAAACCGTTTCCGGTGCATTGTCCGGGGCACCGTCCAGCGAGATGGCCGGTGAGACCAAGGCTTCTGTCTCCCTGCCTGCACACTGATCAATCAATGACCCGTTATTCACGCATCACAGGCACTGGCAGCTACCTGCCACCGCGCCGACTGACCAATGCCGACCTCGCCACCGAACTGGCGGCGCGTGGCGTTGAAACCTCCGACGAATGGATCGTGGAGCGCACCGGCATCCGGGCGCGCCACTTTGCCGCGCCCGAGGTGACCAGCAGCGATCTGGGTGTCGAGGCGGCCAAACGCGCGCTGGAAGCGGCGGGCCGCCAGGCCGCTGACATCGATCTGATCATCGTGGCTACATCGACGCCTGACATGGTGTTCCCATCAGCCGCGTGCATCCTGCAGAACAAGCTGGGTATTGCCGGATGTGCTGCTTTCGACGTGCAAGCGGTCTGCAGCGGTTTTGTCTATGCCCTCACGGTGGCCGACGCGATGATCCGGACCGGGTCTGCGAGCCGGGCGCTGGTCATCGGCGCCGAGGTGTTCTCGCGCATTCTGGATTTCTCAGACCGTACCACCTGCGTGTTGTTCGGCGACGGTGCAGGCGCCGTGGTGCTGGAAGCGTCGGATACACCGGGTATTCTCGCCAGCGACCTGCATGCCGATGGCAGCCATGTCGGCATCCTGTGCGTTCCCGGCAATGTGTCTGGCGGTCAGATTCTGGGAGACCCGCTGCTCAAGATGGATGGCCAGGCCGTGTTCAAACTGGCTGTCGGCGTGCTGGAAAGCGCGGCCCGCGCCACGCTGGCCAAGGCTGGTCTGCAGGAGAGCGACATTGACTGGCTGATTCCGCATCAGGCCAACATCCGCATCATGCACAGCACCGCCAAAAAGCTCAAACTGCCGCTTGAAAAACTGGTGGTCACGGTGGACCAGCACGGCAATACGTCGGCCGCTTCGATTCCCCTGGCGCTGGATGCCGCCGTTCGCAGCGGCAAGATCAAGAAGGGTGACAACCTCATGCTCGAAGGCGTGGGCGGTGGCTTTACCTGGGGCGCGGTACTGCTCACGTACTGAGATGAATCGCTCACCGCTGCCAGCGACAGACAGACGGGGGTTCATTTGAATTTCGCCGCCGCACGACTCCGCAACCACGGCGGCCTCGCACTGGTGCTGGCGGCCTTTGCGCTCGCTGGCTGGAAAGTGCTGCCACTCGGCACGCTTGCGCCCGCCTCGGCGCCCACACCTGCGCTGTTTGCTTCAACAGTCGCCCCTCCAGCGCCGGCCGCCGGGAGCAGCGGGGGCTCTTCTCCAATCGCTGGCCCTGCTGCTGCACTGGCTCCCGGTCGATTGATCCAGGACTCGGGCATTCCCGTCGAAACCCGTTTCATCCCGTCCACGCCGGGCATGGCGGTGCATGCCGCATCGCTGGTTGAACTAGCCAACGGTGACTTGCGGGCGGTCTGGTTTGCGGGTTCCCGCGAAGGTGCCGGCGATGTGGCCATCCGCTCTGCCGTGATGAACGGCACGTCGCTGCAATGGGGGCCGGAGACGACGCTGCTGAACCGCACGCAGATTGAGCGCGGACTCTGGCGTTATGTGAAGAAGATCGGCAACCCGGTGATTGCACGCGCACCCGATGGCTCGCTGATGCTCTGGATGGTGACGGTGTCTCTGGGCGGATGGGCGGGCAGCTCCATCACGTGGGCGCGTTCAAGCGACGAGGGCGCCAGCTGGAGCGCGCCGCGGCGGCTGGTCACTTCGCCTTTCATCAACATCAGCACGCTGGTCAAGGGGGCGCCGGTGACATACGCCGATGGTCAGATCGGGCTGCCGGTGTATCACGAGTTCATCACCAAATTCTCCGAAGTGCTGCGCCTCGATGCCGACGGCGAAGTGATCGACAAGTTGCGGGTTCCGGCCAGCCGGCGAACCCTGCAGCCTGTGGTGCTGGTCAGCGGACCGTCCACCGCCCAGATGTTCATGCGGTCCGATCGGGCGGAGTCGGTGATGACTTCCTCAACGACCGATGCGGGCCAGACCTGGTCGCCCGCCACGGCGATGGTCTGGCCCAATCCCGATTCCGCGCTGGCTGGCGCAGTCACCTTCACCGGCGGCCGCTGGCTGGCACTCAATCCGGCGCCGCGCGGGCGCGAGAGTCTGGCGCTGCTGGGCACGGCTGCCGGTGGCTCCTTTGACACCGCCACGCCATGGCTTGTGGAGTTTGCGGCGTCCATGATGGGGACTGACCGTTCCTTGCAAGCCCACGAGCGCGCGCTGACCACCGAGTTGCTGGCAAAGGGCGTCAGCGCGGCAGACGCGCAGGCTGACATCGCCAGCGCCAAGCGTCAGCTGTGCGGCACGGCGACGTGCGCGCCCGAGTTTTCCTATCCCTACCTGTTGCAGGGGCGGGATGGTTACCTGCACCTCGTATACACCTGGCACCGGGCGCGCATCAAGCATGTGCGGCTGGATGTTGCACGGGCGCCCGGGGCTGCAACCCCCTCATTGGCTGGAGCAAAGCCATGACCTTGCCGCCGGGCACTGATCTTTTCGCGCTGATGGGTGTGGCCATCGCCGTGTGTGCGGCGTGGGCGCGCTTGTGTTTGGCCATGGCGGGACAGTGCCGATGGCTCGGCTGGAGCGCCGGGCTCGTTTTCGCATTGCTCTGGGTGCCGGTCGGCGCCGCGTCGCTGCCTATCGTCGCTTATGTCCGTGGCATCACATCGGACCTGAGTGTCACGCTGGTGGCGATTTGTGCCCTCGGTTTATGGCAGCGATTGGCTGGGCGGACTGTAGAGGCGGGGCGCGAGCAGGCAGCCGTGTCGGCATTTGTTGCGGTGGCCGCTTTGATTCTTTATCCGACGGCCCTGGGTTGGGGCGACTGGGATGCCTACCGCCTGGGCTGGGGCAGCGCCAGCCTGTGGGGTGTGTTGGCGCTGGTGTGCTTGTTTGCATGGATGAAGGATCTGCGCCGGTTGCCGGTGCTGGTGGCGCTGGCGCTGCTGGCATGGACGTTCGGCTGGATGGAGTCGAATAACCTGTGGGATTACCTGCTGGACCCCTGGTTGGCCGTGGCCTGTCTGGTCAGCAGCGTGCGGATAGGGTTCGGGCGGCTGGCCCGGCTGGTCAGGCGTGAGCGCCCGCACTCGGTGTGAGGCAGCGTTTGAGGTGTTCTTAAAATTGGCGGGCAGGCCCCGGCGGGCAGTAGCCGCTTCGTCTGCTTGTAACTTTGGAGTTGTGGTTTGAAACCGTTTGCTTTTGTTTTTCCGGGTCAGGGCTCGCAGTCCGTCGGCATGCTCGACGTATGGGGTGACCATCCGGTGGTCGCGCAGACCCTTGCTGAGGCGTCTGAAGCGCTCGGCCAGGACATCGGTCAGTTGATTCGTGGGGGCCCCAAGGAAGAGCTGGCCCTGACCACCAACACGCAGCCTGTCATGCTGGTTGCTGGCGTCGCCGCATACCGCGCTTGGCTGGCCGAAACCGGTGAGGAGCCAGCGGTGGTCGCAGGCCATTCCCTGGGCGAGTATTCCGCTTTGGTGGCCGCAGGCGTGTTGACGCTGGCGCAGGCAGCCCCGCTGGTGCGCTTTCGCGCGCAAGCCATGCAGGACGCGGTGCCGGTGGGCGTGGGGGCGATGGCGGCGATTCTGGGCATGGACGCGGCCAGGGTGATTGCCGGCTGCGCCGAAGCCGCGCAGACGTTTGGCGCTGGCAGCGCTGAAGTGGTGGAAGCGGCGAATTTCAACGACCCGATGCAGACCGTCATCGCCGGCAGCAAGGCGGCGGTGGACAAGGCCTGTGAAGTACTCAAGGCCCAGGGTGCCAAGCGCGCGCTGTTGCTGCCGGTGTCGGCTCCTTTCCATTCCAGCCTGATGAAGCCTGCGGCTGAAAAGCTGCGCGAAAAGCTGGAGTCGCTGGAATTGGCGTCGCCGCGCATGCCGGTGATCAACAACATTGAAGTCGCCGTAGAGACCGATCCGGACCGGATTCGCGATGCGCTGTATGCGCAGGCATTTGGCCCGGTGCGCTGGGTGCAGTGTGTGCAGGCCATCAAGGCGCGTGGCGTGTTCCACGTGGTCGAATGCGGGCCGGGCAAGGTGCTGGCCGGCATGGTCAAGCGCATTGACGCGGAATTGACGGGCGCTGCCGTGTTTGATCCGGCCTCCATGGCCGAAGTGAAGGAGTTGCTGGCATGAGTGACAACAAGTTTGAAGGCCAGGTCGCGCTGGTCACCGGGGCGTCGCGCGGAATCGGCGCAGCCATTGCGATGGAACTGGCCCAGCGCGGCCTGAAGGTGGTCGGGACGGCCACCACAGACGATGGCGCCGCGAAGATCAGTCAGGCGCTCGCTGCCTTCCCGGGCTGCGCTGGCAAAAACCTCAACGTCAACGATGCGGCGGCTGCCGAGGCGCTGATCGACGGCATGGTCAAGGAACTGGGTGGGCTGCATGTGCTGGTGAACAACGCGGGCATCACCCGGGACATGCTGGCGATGCGCCTGCGTGACGACGACTGGGATGCGGTGCTGGACACCAACCTCAAGGCGGTGTTTCGCATGAGCCGTGCCGTCATGCGCACCATGATGAAGCAGCGCTATGGACGCATCATCAGCATCACCTCGGTGGTGGGTGCGTCGGGCAACGCCGGGCAGTCCAACTACGCGGCGGCCAAGGCCGGTGTGGCGGGCATGACGCGTTCGCTCGCACGCGAGCTGGGCTCGCGCAGTATCACGGTCAATTGCGTGGCGCCCGGATTCATCGAAACCGACATGACCGCCGGCTTGCCCGCCGAGCAGCAAAAGGCTCTCCTTGGTCAAATTCCGTTGGGGCATCTCGGCAAGCCGCAGGACATCGCGCATGCGGTGGCGTTTCTGGCCAGCCCGCAGGCCGCTTACATTACCGGCCAGGAACTCCACGTCAACGGCGGAATGTATATGTAGGCGTATGCGGAGTAGCAGGGTTTTCCTCCGCGGCGCGCCATCAAGCAAGGCAGCCAGCGGTGGTAAAACAGGGTCCATTCAAGCCGGTTTTCATCCGTCCGGCCCAGCGGCTAGGGAAACGACTCTAACGCGGTAAAATCACGGATTAATTTACAACCCTCAGAGGGAACTATGAGCGATATCGAAGCACGTGTGAAGAAAATCATTGCCGAACAACTTGGCGTGGAAGAAGGCCAGGTCACCAACGAAAAGGCCTTCGTGGCCGATCTGGGTGCTGATTCCCTTGACACCGTGGAGCTGGTCATGGCTCTGGAAGACGAGTTTGGCATCGAGATCCCGGACGAAGACGCCGAGAAGATCACCACGGTGCAAAACGCGATCGACTACGCCAACACCCACCAAAAGGCCTGATGGCGCGCAGCCCGCTCCGGGCTGACCGCTTTGCAGTCCCCCAACAAACCTGAAACTCAGTTGCTGATTTTCAGGTTTTTTTCAGGATCTACTGAATGAGCCGTCGTCGTGTCGTCGTGACAGGTCTGGGATGTGTGAGCCCGGTGGGCAACACCGTCGCCGAGTCCTGGAACAATTTGCTGGCGGGAACGCCTGGCATCGATCTCATCACCCAGTTCGATGCGAGCAGTTTCGCCTGCAAGTTCGCCGGCGAGGTCAAGGGTTTCAACATCGCGGATTACATCCCCGAAAAAGAAGCCCGTCACATGGACCGTTTCATCCATCTGGGTCTGGCTGCTGCTTTTCAGGCAGTGGCCGACAGCGGCCTGCCGACCGGCGATGCGCTGGGTGAAGAATTGGCCACCCGCATTGGCTGCAACATTGGCTCTGGCATCGGTGGACTGCCGATGATCGAAGAGACGCATTCGGAGCTGGTCAACCGCGGCCCGCGCCGGATTTCGCCGTTTTTCGTGCCCGCGTCGATCATCAACATGATCTCGGGGCATGTGTCCATCAAGTTCGGCTTCAAAGGCCCGAACGTCGCGGTGGTCACGGCCTGCACAACCGGCCTGCACGCCATCGGGCTCTCGGCACGGATGATTGAATATGGCGACTGCGATGTGATGGTGGCCGGCGGAGCGGAGGCGACGGTGTCGCCCCTGGGCATTGGCGGTTTTGCCGCAGCCCGTGCGCTGTCAACCCGTAACGACGATCCGAAAACCGCCTCCCGCCCGTGGGACAAGGACCGCGACGGCTTTGTACTGGGCGAGGGCGGTGGCGTGCTGGTGCTCGAAGAGTACGAGCATGCCAAGGCCCGCGGCGCGAAGATTTACGCCGAGGTCTCCGGCTTCGGCATGAGCGCGGATGCGTTCCACATGACTGCGCCGGACATTGATGGCCCCAAGCGCTCCATGGCAATGGCCCTGAAGAACGCGGGCATCAACCCGGACCAGGTGCAGTACCTCAATGCCCACGGCACCTCCACGCCACTGGGTGATCTGAACGAGACCAATGCGGTCAAGGCTGCTTTTGGCGCCCATGCGAAAAACATGGTCATCAGCTCGACCAAGTCCATGACGGGTCATCTGCTGGGCGGCGCCGGTGGCATCGAGTCGGTGTTCACCGTGCTGGCGCTGCACCACCAGAAAATCCCGCCCACCATCAACATCTTCAACCAGGATCCTGAGTGTGATCTTGACTACTGCGCCAACACGGCACGGGACATGAAGATGGAATATGCGGTGAAAAACAACTTCGGTTTTGGCGGCACCAACGGCACGCTGGTCTTCAAGCGGGCCTGAAACCCTCTCTCAGTCCTCGCAGGCCAGTCTTCACACTTTCCACCACCTTGACTGTCTACAACGCCCCACCGGTGATCTACCCGGTGGGGCGTTCCCGTTTTCACGCCTGCCTGCTGTTGGGTCTTTGGCTGGCCGGTGCGGGCGTCACGCTGTTGTGGACGCAGAGCGCCGTGCTTGCGCCGGGCGGGGCGCTGCTGGCAGGTCTGCTGGTTCTCGGTCTGGCTGGATTGGCCTTTCGGGTGTGGATTCAGGCGCCTGAGGGTCAACTGGCATGGGATGGTGAAGTCTGGCGCTGGGAGAGTGCCAGCTATCAGGCCGGGGAGGCCACTTACCGGTTAACGGTGGGTGCAGATTTTCAGCGCGTCCTGTTGCTGCGTCTTGAGAATTCCGACCGGGCATCGCTGTGGCTGTGGGTGGGTGCGGCAAGGCAGCCTGATCGCTGGCTTGACTTGCGGCGTGCTGTGTATTCGCCGGGCCGGACAGCCCGTTCCAGGCGACCGGATTCCCCTCAATTGCCGGCAGCGGGGCAAGGTGTGGCAGTATCGGGCGCCATGCAGCAGCGCGCCCGACACCCCGATACCCATCCCGCCCTGCGGGCGCGTGTGCAGGATGGCGGCCGCCCATGAGTGCCGATTTGCCACTCAACCCCGTGGAAAAACCGGGCGACAGCGATGCGCTTCTGGTGGAGCGCACCGTGGCCGGCGACCAGAAGGCCTACGAACTGCTGGTGATCAAGTACGAGCGCCGTATCCAGCGGCTCATCGGTCGGATGGTGCGGGATGTCGACCTGGTGGAAGACATTGCCCAGGAGACCTTCATCCGGGCGTACCGGGCGCTGGCCCAGTTCCGCGGCGAGGCGCAGTTCTACACCTGGCTGTACCGGATCGCCGTGAACACCGCCAAAAAAGCCCTGATGGACCTCAAGCGCGACCCGACCGTTTCGGAAAATTCCTTCAAATCAGGCCAAAGCGACGACAGCGATGAAACTTCGCCGCTCGAAAACGAACTAACCAGCTCGGAAACGCCGGATGCGGTGCTCGCGAGCAAGGAAATCGCTGAAATCATCAACGGGGCCATGGAGGCCCTGCCCGAGGAGCTCCGTCAGGCCATCACCCTGCGTGAAATTGAAGGGCTCAGCTATGAAGAGATTTCTGAAGTGATGAATTGCCCCATCGGCACCGTGCGCTCAAGGATATTTCGGGCGCGTGAGGCGATTTCGGAGAAGGTCAAGCCATTGCTTGAGAACCAGTCGGGGAAGCGGTGGTGACGCCGGCGGCCCTTGATGTCCAAGCTTGTCAGTTGATGCTGTTTTTTGAATGTCCTTTTTTCGGTTGATCCCACCATGAACTCGCGCAACCTCAATCCTCCCTCTGGCGAACTTGTTTCGGCCCTTGTTGACGGGCAACTGGGTCACGACGACGTGACTGCTGCGCTTCAGGCGTGCCGGGTTGACGGGGCGTCCATTCACCGGTGGAGCAGCTACCACGTGATCCGGGAAGTGCTGAGCACGCCCGATCAGGCCGGGTTGCCTGTCACGCGCGGTGCAGACCTGGACTTCGTGAACCGCTTCAGCCAGCGTCTGGCGCGTGAGTCGCTGACCACCGTTCCGTTGCCAGCGCCAGCGGTCGTTGGCCCTGCGCGCGGTGCGGCCGCCAACGACGGCACCTTCCGCTGGAAGCTGGTGGCGGGTCTGGCCTCGGTTGCCGCGCTGTCGGTGATCGCCTGGAATACCGTGGCCTTGCAGCAGCCCGCAGCCGGCAGCCAGTTGGCTGGATTGCCGCCGCAACAGGTGGTGGTGGATTCGCCCGCCGGCCCGATGGTGCGGGATGCGCGTCTTGAAGAAATGCTGGCCGCCCATAAAGAGGTGGGTGGGATGTCGGCGCTTCAGGTGCCGTCGGGATTTCTGAGGAATGCCACTTTTGAGACACCACGCAATGTCGGACGCTGAACGCATCACCGCGCTTGAAACCGGACTCTGCCGCCACGTCCGCGTGAGCTGCAAGCCGTGGCTGCTGGCGTGGGTGGTGATGTCGGCGCTGCCGCATGCTGCTGCACAGGCGCCCGCGACCCAGGCGACCACGCCGGCAGCCGCTGCGCCAGCCACTGCCGCCGAGTCCAGAAGCATCAATGAATGGCTCGCCCGCATGCATGAGGCGGCGAGGAACCGAAGCTACATCGGCACCTTCGTGGTGTCGTCCGGCTCGACCATGTCCAGCGCCCGCATCTGGCATGTGTGCGAAGGCAGCCAACAGATGGAGCGTGTCGAGGCCTTGACCGGTGCGCCGCGCTCGGTCTTCAGGCACAACGACCAGGTGGTCACCTTCATGCCCGAGCACAAGGTGGTGGTCAGCGAGCGGCGCGAGTCGCTGGGCCTGTTCCCAGACTTGCTGCAGTCCACCGATCACCGCATTGCGGATTTTTACAAGGCCCGCCAGGAAGGCATTGAGCGCGTGGCGGGGCTGGAGGCCGACGTGGTTGCCCTGGTGCCCAAGGACAACATGCGGTTCGGCTACCGTGTCTGGACCGAGCGGAAAAAGGGGCTGGTGGTCAAGGTGCAAACCCTCGATGCCGAAGGCAAGGTGCTGGAGCAGGCCGCTTTTTCCGAGCTGCAGCTGGACGCACCGGTCAAGATGGACAAATTGCTGCAGATGATGGGCAAGACCGATGGCTACCGGCTCGAAAAGCCCGTGCTGGTCAAAACCAGCGCCAGTGCCGAAGGCTGGCTGCTGAAAGCGCCGGTTGCTGGTTTCAAGCCGATGAGCTGCTACAAGCGGCCAGTTGCAGCGTCGGGCTCGGCAACGCAGCGCCAGGGCGGGGCGGGGGATGAGCCGCTCCAGTGGATTTTCTCGGATGGCCTCGCCTCGGTTTCCATTTTTGTGGAGCCTTTTGACCGGCAGCGGCATGGGCGGGAGTCGGCCCTGTCGATGGGGGCTACCCAGACCATGACCCGTCAGATCGACACGCACTGGGTGACCGTGATGGGCGAGGTGCCCATGGCCACACTGCGGATGTTCGCCAGCGGGCTGGAGCGCAAGCGGTGACGGTTGAAGTCCAGCCTCACCGCGGGCTGGACTGATCCAGACCATATGAAAACGACATGAAGACGACAGAAATTGACAATTTACAACGAGGTTGATGATGCTTGAAATGAACTGGAATCCGCTCCGTGCGCGCGCGGCAGCTCCCTTTTTGGTGGCGTTGGCGGTAGCGACCTTCGTGCCGGCGACCGGTGCGCTGGCGCAGGGCCGTGCGCTGCCGGACTTCACCGACCTGGTAGATCAGGTGGGCCCTTCGGTGGTCAACATCCGCACGATCGAGAAAACCAGGGCTTCCAGCGCCGGTCCCGCCGATGAACAGATGCTGGAGTTCTTCCGCCGCTTCGGCATTCCGGTGCCGCCGAATCTGCCGCGTGGTCCGCGATCCGAGCGCAGCCCGGGAGGCGAGGAAGAGCGAGAGCGCCCCAGGGGTGTGGGTTCCGGTTTCGTCCTGACGTCTGACGGTTTTGTGATGACCAACGCCCACGTGGTTGATGGCGCCGATGAGGTGCTGGTGACCCTCACCGACAAACGCGAGTTCAAGGCCAGGATCATCGGCGCGGACAAGCGCAGCGACGTGGCGGTGGTCAAGATCGAGGCCACCGGCTTGCCAGCCGTGAAGATTGGAGACGTCAGCCGCCTGAAAGTGGGCGAGTGGGTGATGGCCATTGGCTCGCCCTTCGGTCTGGAAAACACGGTGACGGCCGGCATTGTCAGCGCCAAGCAGCGTGACACCGGTGACTTCCTGCCCTTCATCCAGACCGACGTCGCCATCAACCCCGGCAACTCGGGTGGCCCGCTGATCAACATGCGTGGCGAGGTGGTCGGCATCAACAGCCAGATTTATTCGCGCTCGGGCGGCTTCCAGGGCATTTCCTTTTCCATCCCGATGGACGAAGCGGCGCGCGTGGCCGACCAGCTCCGCGCCAACGGCCGGGTGACGCGGGGGCGCATCGGCGTGCAGATCGATCAGGTGACCAAGGAAGTGGCGGAGTCGATCGGGCTGGGCAAGGCGCAGGGTGCGCTGGTTCGTGGCGTCGAAAGCGGCGCACCAGCCGAAAAGGCGGGCATTGAGGCGGGTGACATCATCACCAAGTTCGACGGCACGCCGATTGAAAAATCCAGCGATCTGCCGCGATTGGTGGGCAACATCAAGCCCGGCACCAAATCCATCGTCACCGTGTTCCGCCGGGGTGCGACGAGGGACCTGACGGTCGTGGTGGCCGAGATTGAGCCTGAGAAACCCGTCCGCAAGGCATCAGCCACCGAGCCCAAGCCGCCGGTGGCGGGCGCAGGCCAGGCGCTGGGTCTTGTGGTCAGTGAAATTCAGGACGCGCAAAAGAAGGAGTTGAAAATCAAGGGCGGTGTGAAGGTTGACACCGTCGATGGCGCTGCTGCGCGCGGTGGACTGCGCGAGGGCGATGTGATCGTTGCCATCGCCAACACTGAAATCTCCAGCGTGAAGGAATTCGAGGCCGCCTTGGCAAAGGCCGACAAGTCCAAGCCTGTCAACGTACTGTTCCGTCGGGGCGAGTGGGCGCAATACGCGCTGATTCGTCCCACGCGCTGATCGCAGGCGTTGCCTGCAGGCTTGGCCAGTCGATCCGCCAGTCCCGGGAAAGCCCCCATACCCTGCCGGGTCTGGGGGCTTTTGTCTCCTTCCAGCCGCGATGCGGCCCTGCTTTCAAATATATTTTTGCGCGCTCATCGCACAGGCAAGATAAAAGTGTGTGAGCGCAAACAAACAAATTAATCGGACGTGTGACGACTTTGGATAGAATGAGCGCTGAATACGGTTGATTTTTTGCATATCAATCGATTCATTCGGGCTGATTCCTCCGGATTTGAAGGTGTTCAACCTCGATTCACAGATCACCCACAAGTTGTCCAGAGACAACCTCTTTGAAATTGTGAATAACCTGTGCATAAAATTCATGTTGCTCACCTGCAACGGGAAAAATATGGCCGTTTGGGGACTGGTCGTTGCCGGCTTTTTGCCTACAATGAAGTTCCAACTATCGCAGTTGCCATAGATTGTTGGTTCAGGGCGCGTCGCAAATCGACGCGCCCTTTTTTATGGCCCATCGCGATTGACCCCCATCTCTTCGCAGTAGTTTCAAGTACTTAGGCGCTCCCGTTGATGAATCACATCAGAAATTTTTCGATCATTGCCCACATCGATCACGGCAAGTCCACGCTGGCCGACCGCATCATCCAGCGCTGCGGTGGATTGCAGGACCGTGAGATGAGCGCGCAGGTTCTGGATTCGATGGATATCGAAAAGGAGCGTGGGATAACCATCAAGGCACAGACCGCTGCGCTGCAATACAAGGCCCGCAATGGAGAGATCTACAACCTCAATCTGATCGACACGCCAGGCCATGTGGACTTCTCTTATGAAGTGAGTCGTTCGCTCTCGGCATGCGAAGGCGCTTTGCTTGTCGTCGATGCCAGCCAGGGCGTGGAGGCACAGACGGTCGCCAATTGCTACACAGCACTCGACCTCGGTGTCGAGGTGGTGCCCGTGCTAAACAAGATGGACCTGCCGCAGGCCGACCCTGACAACGCCAAGCAGGAAATCGAGGAGGTGATCGGCATTGATGCGACCGATGCGATTCCCTGCAGCGCCAAAACCGGCATGGGCATCGACGAGATTCTTGAGGCGGTGGTCGCACGCATCCCGCCGCCCAAGGGCAACCCGGCAGGCGCACTGCGCGCCATGATCATCGACAGCTGGTACGACGCCTACGTGGGCGTGGTGATGCTGGTGCGCGTGGTCGACGGGCGGATTGCCAGGGGCGAGCGCATCAAGCTGATGGCCAGCGAAGCAACCTACAACGCCGAGCAACTGGGCGTGTTCACGCCGCACACCCAGCCCCGCCAGTCGCTGGAGTCCGGCGAGGTGGGTTTCATCATCGCGGGCATCAAGGAATTGCAGGCAGCCCGCGTGGGCGACACGGTGACGCTCGTCAAGCCGGGAACCGGCGGCGCGGCATGGACGGCGACCGAGCCGCTGCCCGGCTTCAAGGAAATCCAGCCGGCGGTGTTCGCGGGGCTCTATCCGTCCGAAGCCAGCGAGTACGAATCGCTGCGCGATGCGCTGGAAAAGCTCAAGCTGAACGATGCGTCGCTCCACTACGAGCCCGAAGTCAGCGAGGCGCTGGGCTTCGGCTTTCGCTGTGGCTTCCTGGGCCTGCTGCACATGGAAATCGTCCAGGAGCGACTGGAGCGCGAGTTCGATCAGGACCTGATCACCACCGCGCCCAGCGTGGTGTACGAGGTGGTCAAGTCGGACGGCGAGGTCATCATGGTCGAGAACCCGTCCAAGATTCCCGACACCGGCCGCGTGAACGAAATCCGCGAACCCATCGTGACGGTGCACCTGTACATGCCCCAGGACTATGTCGGCGCCGTCATGACACTGGCCAACCAGAAGCGCGGCGTGCAGCTGAACATGGCCTATCACGGCAAGCAGGTCATGCTGACCTACGAGATGCCTCTGGGCGAGATCGTGCTCGACTTTTTCGACAAGCTCAAATCGGTGTCGCGCGGCTACGCGTCGATGGACTACGAGTTCAAGGAGTTCCGGGCGTCCGACGTGGTGAAGGTGGACATCCTGCTCAATGGAGAGAAGGTCGATGCGCTGTCCATCATCGTCCACCGCAGCCAGTCGGCCTACCGCGGCCGGGCGGTGGTGGCCAAGATGCGCGAGATCATTTCGCGCCAGCAATTCGACGTCGCCATCCAGGCGGCCATCGGGGCCAACATCATTGCGCGTGAGACAATCAAGGCGCTGCGCAAGAACGTGATCGCCAAGTGCTACGGGGGCGATATTTCACGCAAACGCAAGCTTCTCGAAAAACAAAAAGCAGGCAAAAAGCGCATGAAACAGATCGGTTCGGTCGAGGTGCCCCAAGAGGCATTTCTGGCCATCTTGCAGGTGGATGAGTGATGGGCGGCGCAATGAGTTCCATCACCGCGGTTCTCCTGGCTGCGTTTGCCGGATACGGCGCCGCCTGGTACATGGGGGTGGTGGAAGGCAATTTTTCGCTGATGCTTTTCCTGGCCTCGGTGGTCACGGGCGTCTATTGGCTCGCCGAGCGCTTTTACTTCCTGCCCCAGCGCCGTCAGGCCGTTGCAGCGCTGGAGTCGAGCGCGGCGCAGCGGCGTGAAGAGCTGGCCAAAATGGGCATCACGCAGGTCGACGACCAGACTGCCGACGCGCGTGCGCGCCTGATCATGCAACCCTGGTGGCTGGACTGGACCGCTGGCCTGTTCCCGGTGATTGTGATTGTCTTTCTGCTGCGCTCTTTCCTGTTCGAGCCGTTCAAGATTCCGTCGGGCTCGATGATCCCGACGCTGCTGATCAATGACCTGATTCTGGTGAACAAATTCCACTACGGCGTTCGCCTCCCAGTCATCAACGTCAAGATACTGGACAACAACAGCCCCCAGCGTGGTGACGTGATGGTGTTCCGCTACCCGCCCAAGCCCAGCCTGGACTACATCAAGCGGGTGGTCGGCCTGCCCGGTGACGAGGTGGCGTACCTGAACAAGAAGATCACCATCAACGGCGTGCCCGTGCCCCAGAAGCCGCTCCCTGACTTCTTTGACGAAGACGCGTTGCGCTACGCCAAGCAGTTTGAGGAAACGACCGGCAACAGAACCTATCGCCTGCTCAATGATGAGGATCGCCCCGCGTTCATCCCGGGTGCGGACGACTTTCCTTTCAAGGAGAATTGCCGCTACAGTAGTGAAGGCGTGGTCTGCAAGGTGCCGGAAGGCCATTACTTCATGATGGGTGACAACCGCGATAATTCGCTGGATTCACGGTACTGGGGCTTCGTGCCCGAGAAGAACATTGTGGGCAAGGCCTTCTTTGTGTGGATGAATTTCGGCAACCTCAAGCGCATTGGATCCTTTGAGTAAGTGCGTAAGGGCAGTCGGGTACAGCGCTGTCACTTCTTACAACTGACCTTCCGGATAGCAGGAGCAAACAATGAAACATCGGCAACGTGGCATTTCCTTTATCAGTATTCTGTTCATCGCTGGCGTTCTGGCGTGTGGTGCCGTGCTGGGCGCCCAGGTTCTGCCCACGGTGATCGAGTTCCAGGCGATCGTCAAAGCGGCCAACAAGGCTGCAGCCGAAGGCACGACCGTTCCAGAAGTGAAAGCCGTCTTTGACAAGGCAGCCTCCATCGACAACATCGAATCGATTGCCGGCAAGGACCTGCAGGTCACCAAAGAAGGCGACAAGGTGGTGGTCTCCTTTGCTTACAGCCGTGAGATTCACATGGCCGGGCCGGCCTACCTTCTGCTGAAGTACACCGGCCGCTCCCGTTAAGTGCCGGTGAGTGTTGCCCTTGGCCCGCAGCTGCAGGCGCTGCAAAAGCGCCTGCAACATGAGTTTGCTGACCCGCGGCTTCTGATCCAGGCGCTGACGCACCGCAGTTTTGCGACGGATCACAACGAGCGGGTCGAGTTTCTCGGCGATTCGGTGCTCAACCTTGCAGTCGCCGGCCTGCTGTACGAACGACTCAGTGAACTGCCCGAAGGTGATCTGTCGCGTGTGCGCGCCAATCTTGTCAAGCAGGACACACTGCACAGGCTGGCGGTCGATCTGGGCCTGCCGGCTCTGTTACGGCTGGGTGAGGGCGAGGCCAAGTCAGGCGGACAAAAAAGGCCGTCGATTCTGGCGGATGCGCTGGAGGCGGTGATTGGTGCAGTCTACCTGGACGCCGGTTTCGACACGGCGTCGGCCCTGGTTCGGCGCCTGTTCCAGAACGTCGAGATCAATCCGCAGATGCAGGCGATCGGCAAAGACCCGAAGACCGAATTGCAGGAGTGGTTGCAGGGGCGCAAAATGAATCTGCCGATCTATCGTGTGGTTGGCACCATGGGCGCGGCTCACAAGCAGACCTTTGACGTTGAATGCGAAATCACCGAGTACGGCCGCACCGAGCGCGGCATTGGCGGCTCCCGGCGCGCCGGTGAGCAGGCGGCGGCGGCGGCCATGCTCATGTTCGTCAAGACGCTGGATACCTGAGGTCGGTTGATGTCGCTTCAGGTCGCTTGAGGTCGAATTTCCGGCCGTTTGGGGAATCTCCCCTCCACTGAACACACCATGAGCACAGGCAAAAAGACTTCCCCTTCCAAGCCCACCAAGGCTGCAGCACAAGACGCTCAGACGGAGGATGGCGCAGCGGCGGACCAACCGGCGCAGGCACCCGACGACCTGGAAGCCATGCTGGCCCAGGCCTTCAAGGCGCGCGGCGCCGCCGTGCCCGCAGCCGAAGCGTCGGCCAGTGTGCCTGCCGCTGACGAGCAGCGCTGTGGTCTGATTGCCATCGTCGGCAAGCCCAACGTGGGCAAGTCCACCCTGCTCAACGCGCTGGTGGGTCAGAAAATCAGCATCACCTCGCGCAAGGCGCAGACCACACGCCACCGCATCACCGGCATGCGCACCGTGGGCGCCACCCAGTTTGTCTTCGTGGATACCCCGGGCTTCCAGACGCGACACGGCAATGCCCTGAACCGCTCGCTCAACCGTACCGTGGTGGGCACGGTCAACGACGTGGACCTGATCATTTTTGTGGTCGAGGCCGGGCAGTTCAACCTGGCCGATGCCAAGGTGCTGGCCTTGCTGCCCGAGAAAACGCCGGCCATCCTGCTGGCCAACAAGTTCGACCTGATCCACCGGCGCGCAGAGATCGCACCATGGCTGCGTTCCATGCAGGAGCGCCACGACTTCGCCGAATTCGTGCCGATGTCGGCCAACAACGCCAAGGACATCGAGCGGCTTTTCGGCATCTGCGAAAAATACCTGCCGCAGCAGCCCTGGATGTACGGTGCCGATGAGCTGACGGACCGCAGCGACCGCTTCATGGCCGCCGAGATCATCCGCGAGAAACTGTTCCGTCTGACGGGTGACGAGCTGCCGTACACCTCGACGGTGGTGATCGACAAATACGAGGAAGAAGGCAGCCTGCGGCGCATCGCGGCGACCATCGTGGTCGAACGTGATGGCCACAAGGGCATGATCATTGGCGAGAAAGGCGAAAAACTCAAGCGCATCGGCACCGAGGCACGGCACGAGCTGGAAGCGCTCACTGGCGGTAAGGTGTTTCTGGAAATCTGGGTCAAGGTCCGTTCCGGCTGGGCGGATGATGAGGCGCGGGTCAAAACCTTCGGGTATGAATAGGGCCCCCACGCTTGTCACTGCGTGTACTGCGCTGCCCCCCGAGGGGGCCGCCACGCCTGGGGCCGGGCGAAGACCGTTCCGCGGCTCTGCTTGGATTTTTCTCTCTGCGCATCTTGCGTGATCTGAGTTGGGCGAGTGGTTACCAAACGCATCACTGACGAGCCGGCGTACGTGCTCCACCGCTACGACTGGAGCGAATCGAGCCTGATCGTGGAGGTGTTCACCCGCACGTATGGCCGGGTGGCGCTGGTGGCGCGGGGGGCGAAGAAGCCGAGCTCGGGTTTCCGGCCCATTCTGCTGCCCCTGCAGCCGCTTCATGTGGCTTTTGGCGGGGACGCAGAAATCCGCACGCTGAAAAGCGCCGAATGGCAGGGCGGTCATGTCATGCCGACCGGCGATGCCCTGCTGTCGGGCTATTACCTCAACGAACTGCTGATGCGCCTGCTGGCGCGTGACGATCCGCATCCGCTGCTGTTTGATGCCTATGCGGCGACAGTGCAGCTGCTGGCCAATCAGAGTCATCAGGACACCTTGCAGATCGCCCTGCGGGCCTTTGAGCTGCGCCTGCTGCGGGACATCGGCTTGCTGCCCTTGCTCGACGCTGAAACCGCCACGCTGGCGCCACTGGAGCCCGCATCGCGCTATGTGCTGGTGGCAGAGTCCGGCTTGCGCCTGGCGCATGACGATGACCGCAGCAGCCTGCCGGGCGCGCAGTGGCAGGACTTGCAGCAGGCGCTGGCGGACGATGCGCTTTTCTCCGACACGGTGCGGGCCTGCATTCCGGGGCTGAACGAACTCAAGCACCAGCTGCGCGGGCTGCTGCACTACCATTGCGGTGTGAAGCTGCTGAAAACCCGGCAGATGATGATGGAATTGCAGGCGCTCTGACGCTCAAGCGCTTTAACCCTTGGTAAATCATGATCTCTGACCTGACCACTCTCCACGGCGGCGTGCGCAAGACGGCGCTGTCGGTCAATGTCAACAAGGTGGCCCTGCTTCGCAATACGCGGCACCTGGACATTCCCAGCGTTCGCCGCGCGGCAGAGCTGTGCCTGGAAGCGGGCGCGCAGGGCATCACGGTGCACCCGCGTCCCGACGAGCGGCACATCCGCCCCGACGATGTGTACGAGCTGGCCGCACTGATGAAAGACTGGCCAGACCGCGAGTTCAATGTGGAAGGTAATCCGCTGCAGAACCTGATGCACTTTGTGCGTGATCTCACGGCCCGTGGCCTGCCACTGCACCAGTGCACCTTCGTCCCCGACAGCGAAGACCAGTTCACCAGCGACCATGGCTGGACCTTTCCGGAAGATACAGAGCGTCTGGCGCCGCTGATCGAGCAGGCGCATTCGCGCGGCGTGCGGGTGAGTCTGTTCATGGATCCGGTCGCCGGCGCCATGGCAGCCGCCAAAGCCGTGGGTGCCGATCGCGTGGAGTTTTACACCGAGAGCTACGCCCGCGCCTGGCCCACGTCTGACAAAGAGGCAGCCCTGCAGTCATTTGCCGATGCAGCGCGTGCCGCAGCCGCTGCAGGGCTGGGTATCAATGCGGGTCACGACCTTAACCGCGACAATCTCACCGATTTCCTGCGTGCCGTACCCGGCGTGCAGGAGGTGTCCATCGGCCATGCCCTGATCGCCGATGCGCTTGAGCTGGGTTACACCGCCACGGTGAAAGACTATCTGCGCTGCATTGGCAACGCGTTTTTAACAACCACTGCCGAATGATCTACGGCATCGGTACCGATATCTGCGATGTGCGGCGCATCCGCGCCAGCATCGACAAGCACGGCGAGCGCTTCGCCCGCAAGATCCTCAGCGACGGTGAGCTGGCCACCTGGAAAACGCGGTCGGCTCGCTGGCCAGACCGTGGTGTGAGCTACCTGGCCACCCGCTTTTCCGCGAAAGAGGCGTTCAGCAAGGCGATTGGCATGGGCATGCGCATGCCGATGACTTGGCGCTCCTGCGAAATCGCCAAGGCGCGCAGCGGCAAGCCCGAGATCGTCCTGCATGGCGCACTCAAGCTGTGGTTCGAATCGCGCCAGCTCCGCGCCCACGTCTCGGTGACTGACGAAACCGACTACGCCGCCAGCTTTGTGGTGGTCGAACATTCAACTTGAGTCGCAGCGCATGCGCATCCTTCAATCACTTTTCCTGAACCACCCATCCTCATGACCTCCCACCACGCCACACAGGCTCCGCTCATCATCGATGTCGCAGGCCACACCCTGACCAAGGTCGACCGCCGCCGTCTGAAGCACCCGCTGACTGGCGGCATCATCCTGTTTGCGCGCAACTGGAAAGACCGGGCACAACTCACCGCCCTGTGCGTCGACATCAAGAGCATCCGCGCTGACCTGCTGATCTGCGTGGACCATGAAGGCGGCCGCGTGCAGCGCTTTCGCACCGACGGCTTCACCCACCTGCCACCCATGCGTGCACTCGGCGAGCTCTGGATGAAAGATCAGCTGGCTGCCACCAACGCGGCCACCGCCTGCGGTTATGTGCTGGGCGCAGAGCTGCGCGCCTGTGGTGTGGATTTCAGCTTCACGCCAGTGCTCGATCTGGACTGGGGCGAAAGCGGCGTCATCGGCGACCGCGCATTCGGACGCGACCCACGCGTGGTGACTCTGCTGGCCAAGAGCTTGATGCATGGGCTGCTGCAAAGCGGCATGACCAATTGCGGCAAGCACTTCCCTGGCCATGGATTCGTGAAGGCCGATTCCCACACCGAGATTCCGGTGGACAACCGCAGCCTCAAGCGCATCCTGGCTGACGATGCCGCGCCCTATGGCTGGCTGAACACGACGCTGACCAGCGTCATGCCTGCGCACGTGATCTACCCCAAGGTGGACGCACGTCCGGCGGGCTTCTCCAGTCAGTGGTTGAACTTCATCCTGCGCAGCCAGCTGGGCTTTGGCGGTGCGATTTTCAGCGATGACTTGAGCATGGCCGGCGCGCGGCTGATTGACGGCCGCGAAGTCAGTTACACCAAGGCGGCGGTGACGGCGCTGAATGCCGGTTGCGACATGGTGCTGCTCTGCAACCAGTCGGTGGGCGATGGCCAGCCCGTGGACGAGCTGCTGGATGGCATGGCCGAAGCCCTGGTCAGAGGCCAGTGGGAGGCACTGGAGTCCAGTGAATTGCGCCGGCGTGCGCTGTTACCGGTCAGCCCGCCAGTGCCGTGGGATGACCTGATGGTTCAGCCCGCCTATGTGCACGCGGTGGGCCTGATCCCCTGAGCGCCAGTTTCTTCAGCGGCCTGCGAAGAAATCGCGCGCCGCGCTGACCGTTGCCTCGATGTCTTCCGCGGTGTGCGCGGCGCTGACAAAGCCGGCCTCGTAGAGCGCCGGAGCGTAATAGATCCCCTTGTCCAACATGGCGTGGAAGAAGCGGTTGAAGGCGGGGCTGTCGGTGGTCATCACCGTGCCGTAGTTCTGCGGCAACTGGCCCAGCAGGAAGAAGCCGAACATGCCACCTTCGCTGTCGGCGCTGAAGGGCACGCCGGCCGCCTTGGCCGCTGCGGTCAGGCCGCTCGTCAAACTGCGGGTCCGTTCACCCAGGGCTTCATAAAAGCCAGGTCGCGAGACTTCACGCAGGGTGGCCAGACCACAGGCGGTTGCCACCGGGTTACCCGAGAGCGTGCCGGCCTGATAGACCGGACCCAAAGGCGCGAGCTGCTCCATCACCGCACGGCTGCCACCAAAGGCTGCGAGCGGCATGCCGCCGCCAATGACCTTGCCCAGTACGGTCATGTCGGGCTGGAAGCCGGGAATCAGCTTGGCGTACACGCTTTGCGCGCCACCGAGGGCAACCCGGAAGCCGGTCATCACCTCGTCAAACACCAGCAGCGCACCATGTTGCGTGCACAGCTCGCGGCAGCGCTTCATGAAGGGCACGCTGGCGCGCACGAAGTTCATGTTGCCGGCAATCGGCTCGATCATCAGGCAGGCCAGTTGCGGGCCGTGCAGGGCAAAGGCTTCTTCGAGTTGCTGCAGGTTGTTGTATTCCAGCACCAGCGTGTGCTGCACGACCTCGGGGGGCACACCTGCACTGGTCGGGTTGCCGAAAGTGGCCAGACCCGAGCCGGCCTTGACCAGCAGCGCATCGGCATGGCCGTGGTAGCAGCCCTCGAACTTGATGATCTTGCTGCGGCCGGTGGCGCCGCGGGCCAGCCGCAGTGCGCTCATCGCGGCTTCGGTGCCTGAACTCACCAGGCGAACCATCTCCAGCGAAGGCACCAGGCGCACGATCTCTTCGGCCAGCTCCACTTCACGCTCGGTGGGGGCGCCATAGGAGAAGCCTTCGAGCGCCGCTTTCTGCACCGCTTCCACCACCGCCGGGTGGCCGTGCCCGAGAATCATCGGGCCCCAGGAACCGATGTAATCGATGTAGCGCTTGTTGTCGGCGTCCCAGAAGTAGGCGCCCTGCGCGCGTTGCACAAAACGGGGCGTGCCACCCACCGCCTTGAAGGCGCGCACGGGGGAGTTCACGCCGCCCGGAATCAGTTTCTTGGCGCGTTCGAAAAGGGTGTCGTTGCGGGAAGTCGTGGTCACGGCGGTCTCAGTGTTTGGTTGTTCCATTGGGGGGCAGATCGATCACGTTTTTTAGAACCAGCGCGGCATCGTCGCCGGGCTGCGTGTCTTCGGAGTCTTCGTCGTCGGTGTCCACATCGGCTTGCGCCCAGAACAGGCGGTCTGGCACGATGTTGCCCATGCCGGGGTGAAAGCCGGCATCCAGGCTGTGGTCGAGGTAGGTCAGGGCTTCTGCGGTAGCCGCTTGCAGGTCGTGCCCATTGGCCAGCAGGGCAGACAGCGCGGCCGACAGCGTTTCGCCGGCACCTGCAAACACGGCATCAAAGCGCTCGAACTTCTCGCTGTAGAGCACGGTTTGCGGCGTGGCGAGAACGTTGTCGATGAACTGCTCAGGCGCCGGGATGCCCGTGACGAGTGTGTAAGGCACGCCCAGATCGGCGGCGGCCTTGGCAATGTCGCGCGCAGACGGGTTGCGCTCGCCGGCCCAGTCTGGCAACAGCCAGCGCCACAGGCTGCTGTGGTTGCCAATCAGAACCGTGGTCTGCGGCAGCATCAGCTCGCGGAAGGCGTCGAGGTAGCTGTCGATTTCGCTTTCATCCCACCACGACAGGTTGGGCATGTAGGCAATCAGCGGCACATCGGCGTAATCGGAGGCGATTTCGGCGATGGCGCTCACGTTTTCAGGGCTGCCGACAAAGCCGACCTTGATGGCGGCCACCGTCATGTCTTCCAGTGCCGAGCGGGCCTGGTCGGTGACAGCCTCTTCATCGAAGGCGAAATGGTCAAAGATCTCGGCGGTATCGCGCACATAGGCGCCTGTTACAACTGAGAGTGCGTGTGCGCCGGCCGAGATGATGGCTGCGATGTCTGCCGTCAGCCCGCCCGCGCCGCTGGGGTCGTTGGCATTGAAGGTCATCACGCAAGCGGGTGATGCGTCAGCGTCCTCTGCCTGAGTTTGCAGACTCTCCTGCTGAGGGGTGTTGGGGTTTGCCATAGCCTGCGATTTTGACCTGTACGCGAATAAGCAACGCCGCCTCGATACAATTGTTGCATTCTATTCGAAGGCAACTTAAGCTGTGACTCAATCAATGACGTGGATGTGTTTGATTTGTGGGTGGATCTACGACGAGGCAGCCGGAGCCCCTGAGCACGGCATCGCACCTGGCACCCCATGGGCTCAGGTGCCCATGAACTGGACGTGTCCCGAATGCGGTGCCCGCAAGGAAGATTTTGAAATGGTTCAGATCTGAGCCATCGGGCGTTTGCCGGGCCCCAGCCTGAGCATCCGGTGACAGGCACCTGCGCATACGGGCTGCAAATAGAGGAGCAATCTCAGTGAGCATTTCCAGTTCAGGGTTGAAGGTTTTGGTCATCGACGACAGCAACACCATCCGGCGCAGCGCCGAGATCTTCCTGAAGCAGGGAGGCCATGAGGTGCTGCTGGCAGAGGACGGGTTCGACGCCCTCTCCAAAGTCAACGACTACGAGCCCGACCTGATTTTTTGCGACATCCTCATGCCGCGTCTGGACGGGTACCAAACCTGTGCCATCATCAAGCGCAATGCGAAATTCTCGGCGGTTCCCATCGTGATGCTGTCCTCCAAGGACGGCGTTTTTGACAAGGCCAGAGGCCGCATGGTGGGGTCGCAGGATTACCTGACCAAACCATTTACCAAAGACCAGCTGCTGCAGACCGTGCAGGAGCTCGGTGCAGCAAAACAAGGAGTAGTTTGATGGCGATTAAAAAAATACTGGTGGTGGACGATTCCAAGACCGAGCTGATGTACATCACTGATCTGCTGGTCAAGAACGGATTCACAGTCAAGACCGCCGAGAACGCGGAGGATGCCTTCCGCCGGCTGGCAGAAGACAAGCCTGAACTGATCCTGATGGATGTCGTCATGCCCGGGCAAAACGGCTTCCAGCTGACCCGTGCCATCACGCGTGACCCGCTGTACTCGGACATCCCCATCATGATGTGCACCAGCAAGAATCAGGAGACCGACCGTGTCTGGGGCATGCGCCAGGGCGCGCGTGACTACATCACCAAGCCGGTCGATGCTGACGAACTGATGGCCAAGATCAAGGCCCTGGGCTGAGCGGCTCCCGACACTGAAGCATGGCGAACAGACAAGCCCTCAGAGAGCTCCAGACCCGGCTGGCTGACAGGTTGCAGGTGGCCCGTACTCAGGGCGTCGCCGCGTCATGGCTGGCCGTCGAGGCGGGCAGCAAAAAATACCTTTTCCCGCTCAGCCAGTCTGGCGAAATCTTTCCGTGGGTCGCCATGCAGGCCGTGCCGTACACGCAGGCGTGGTTCGCGGGCGTGGCCAATTTGCGGGGTGGTTTGTACGGGGTGGTCGATCTCGCCAGCTTCGTGAGCGGCCAGGCGCCGGCTGCCAAGACCGAGTTGTCCCGCACCGATTCACGGCTGGTCGCGCTCAACAGCGCGCTGGAAGTCAACTGCGCCTTGCTGATTGACAAGCTCTCTGGCCTGCGAAATCAGGAAGCCTTCATCGATTTTTCCGAGCGCAAGCCGGATGCGCCCGAGTATTTTGGCAATCAGTATGTGGACGCCAGCGGTGCCGTCTGGCAGGAAATCAACCTTCAGTCGCTTGCCCAGCAGGCCCATTTTTTGACGATTGGTGCCTAGCGCACCTCTCCTTTTGTTGTTCCCGGAAGGCTCACCATGTCTGTTCTAGCAAATATCCAGAAGCTGTTTAAAACCAAGTCATCCCAGCCCGACGACAGCATGGACATGGCATCCATGGGCACGCTGGGTGATCCATTGGCCAGCAGCACCATGGACGAGGCTTCGCTCCGTACAGCGGCGCTGCGTTCGTCGGATGCCACCGAGGAGTTCCCGGCGAGCCGCATGGCCACGGCGGAAGACGGCCTGGTGTCGGCCAATCCTGATCTGCTGACCCTTCCGCTGCTGGGTCGCCGGACCATCGGGCAGCACCAGCGGATTCTGGTGAGCTTGCTGGCCATTGCGGTCGCGGTTCTGGGTACGGTGACATTCCTGGCGCTGAATCAGGCGGAGAAAGTCGCTCAGCAGGTGGCGGCTACCGGTCAGTCCCTGATGCAGTCGCAGCGACTGGCCAAATCGGTATCGCAGGCGCTGGTGGGTAGCGCCCAGGCCTTCCCTGACGTGCGCGAAAGCGCGGACGTGCTGGCCAAGACCGTGCGCGGGTTGAAAGCTGGCGAGGAAAGCCTGCGTCTCGCCCCGGTGTCCGAGGAGCTTCTTCCGGATGTGGAAAAGGTGGTGCCGCTGATGGAGCGGGCCGAGAAGAATGCCAACACCGTCATGGGTCAGCAGAACATCCTGACGCAGGTGGGTACCGCTCTTCGCACCATCAACCGCCAGTCATCCGACCTGCTGGAGATCGCCGAAACCGTCTCCTCACTCAAACTGCAGCAGAATGCCGCGCCTGCGGAGATTTCCGCTTCCGGTCAGTTGGTGATGTTGACGCAGCGTATCGGTAAGTCCGCCAACGAGTTCCTGACGCAAGAAGGCGTGAGCCCCGAGGCCGTGTTCCTGCTGGGCAAGGACTTGAACTCCTTCAAGGAAATCGCACAGGGCCTGCAGGAAGGCAGCCCTGAATTGCGCCTGACAGGCTCCAAAGATCCACAGACCCGCGAGCGGCTCGATGCGCTGCTGGCGCTTTACGAGCAGACCCGCGTTCAGGCTGGCGCCATTCTGGGTAACCTGCAGGGTCTGGTGTCAGCGCGTGAAGCGCAGTCGTCCATCATTGCAGACAGCGAACCGCTGCGCCGGGCCTTGGAAGAAATTCAGGGCAAGCTCTCCTCGCAAACCGGTCTGGGTGCCGGTGCGCTGGCCACGCTGATCGGCGCCGCCCTGTTTGCTCTGCTTTGCGCTGCGGGTCTGGCCCGTTTGCAGGTGCAGGACAGCCAGCAGCGTCAGGCAGTGGCTGAAACGCAGCGTCAGGAAGCGAAGAGCCAGGAACAGGACGCCAAGCGCGTCAATGACGCCAACCAGGCCGCCATTTTGCGCTTGATGAACGAGTTGCAGACAGTGGCTGAGGGCGATCTGACACAGGAAGCCACCGTGACCGAGGACATCACCGGCGCCATCGCCGACTCGGTGAACTACACGGTGGAGGAGTTGCGACAGCTGGTGGGTAACGTGCAGAACACTGCGACCCGGGTGGCGCAGACGACTGCCCAGGTGGAAAGCACGTCGACCGAACTGCTGGCGGCCTCCACCGAGCAGCTGCGGGAAATTCGTGAAACCGGCCAGTCCGTGCTCGACATGGCGACCCGAATCAACGAAGTGTCCACACAGGCGCAGGAATCTTCCCAGGTGGCGCGTCAATCGCTGACGGCTGCCGAGTCGGGCCTTCAGGCCGTGCAGAACGCCATCGGTGGTATGAACTCCATCCGTGACCAGATTCAGGAAACCTCCAAGCGAATCAAGCGACTGGGCGAATCGTCGCAGGAGATTGGCGAGATCACCGAGCTGATTTCAGACATTACCGAACAGACCAACGTGCTGGCGCTGAATGCCGCCATTCAGGCCGCGTCCGCTGGTGAAGCCGGACGAGGCTTCTCGGTGGTTGCCGAGGAGGTGCAGCGACTGGCTGAACGTTCCGCCGATGCAACGCGGCAGATTTCCGCGCTGGTGAAGGCGATTCAGACCGACACACAGGACGCGGTGGCCGCTATGGAGCGGTCCACGCAGGGTGTGGTGGAAGGGGCCAAACTGTCCGACAACGCCGGTACCGCGCTGACCGAGATTGACCAGGTGTCACGCCGCCTTGCTGACCTGATTGAGCAGATTTCCACTTCCGCCTCCCGCGAAGCTGCATCGGCCAACGTGGTGGCAGGGAACATCCAGCACATTTTTGCGGTGACGGAGCAGACCGGAGAAGGTACCCGCTCCACAGCGCAGCAGGTGCGTGATCTGTCCCGCATGGCCGAGGAGTTGCGCCAGTCAGTGTCGCGATTCAAGATCGCCTGATTGCTGTTTGCCCGTGCGGACCCTGTCCGCAGCCGTTGGCACCGATTTCTGAACCAGTTTGTCCCTTATGCAACCCAACGCTTCGAATCTGAACGCCACCGAACCGGATGTCGCTGTCAACGATCTGGGTCCCTTGGCATGGGTGCTGGACGAACTGCGCAAGTCCCTGGACGGTGCAGCCAAGGCGCTCAAACGTTTCGTGCGCGATGCAGAGGCGGCACGCGGCTCGGATCTGGCAACCATCGACGCCAGCCACCTGCGAATTGCCCGTCAGCAGTTGCACCAAGCCGTCGGTGCACTGGAGATGGTGGGCCTGGCCGGGCCCGCGCTGGTGTTGCGCGCCATGGAGGCCGCCGTACAAAAATTCGTGCAACAGCCCGAGCAGTGCAGCCAGGACGCCGCTGCCCGGATTGAGCGGGCCAGTTTTGCCCTGACCGAGTACCTTGAAGGCATTCTCGCGGACAAGCCGGTGTCTTCGGTGTCACTGTTCCCGCAGTACCGCGAGGTTCAGGAACTGGTTCGTGCTGACCGTATCCATCCGGCAGACCTCTGGTCTTTCGAATGGCGCTGGCTTGACATGGAACTGCCCGTCAAGGCGGAGCCACTGGATTACAGCGACGCAGCACGCGCGCAGATGGATCAGTCGGTGCTGCAGATGATGAAGGGCAATGCGGCGCAGGCTGGCGAAACCCTCAAATCCCTGAGTCTGGGGTTCGCAGCCCGTCAGACCGAACGCCAGCCGCGTATTTTCTGGAAGATTGTGGCGGCGTATGCCGAGGCTGTGTCCCGGGGGCTTTTGAAGTCGGATCTGCATGTGCGCCGCGCTGCATCCCGCGTGTTGATGCAGTACGCAACGCTCGCCAAAGGCGATGTGGCTGTTTCAGACCGTTTGGCCCAGGACCTGCTGTTTTTCTGCTCGCAGGCACTGCCGATCCAGGTGGCGGATACCCCGTTGCTGGCGACAGTGCGTGCGGCTTATGGCCTGAACCGCTTCAAGCCAGTGGACTATGAACTGGTGCAATTCGGCCGTTTCGATCCGGCCCTGCTGGCACAGGCCAGAAAGCGCATCACGGCTGCCAAGGAAACATGGTCATCGCTTTCGGGCGGAGAAGTCAGCAAGCTCAAGACCGTGAGCGACCAGTTCTCGCTGGTCAGTGATTCGCTGCTCAAGTTGCACCCGCCGAGTGAGCCCCTGGCCCAGGCATTGACCCGCGCCATCGAGACCACCGTACGGTCGGCGCAGGCGCCGCGCATTGAACTGGCGATGGAAGTGGCGACTTCGGTGCTCTATCTGGAGGCGGTTTTCGACGACCTCGATCCAAACGATCCGCAGCTGGCGACGCGTACGCGCAACCTGGCCGAGCGTCTGGAGAGTGTGCGCGCAGGAGGCAGCCCGCAGCCGCTTGAGAGCTGGATGGAAGAGCTCTACCGCCGGGTCAGCGACAAGCAGACCATGGGCAGTGTGGTCGGCGAGCTGCGAATCGCGCTCGGCGAACTCGAAAAATCGCTCGATATTTTCTTCCGCAACCCACAGGACAAGGCGTCGCTTCAGGCCGTGCCGGGCCAGCTTTCGCAAATGCGTGGCGTGCTGTCGGTGCTGGGCCTCGACCAGGCCTCGCAGGCTGTCCTGCGCATGCGCGGCAGCGTGGAGCAGATGCTGGTGACCGAGGTCGATGAGCAGATGGCCAAGGCCGCTGGCACCTTCGACCAGTTGGGCAACAACCTCGGCGCCTTGAGCTTCCTGATTGACATGCTCAATTACCAGCCGGCGCTGGCCAAGAAGCTGTTCGTTTACGACGATGAAAAAGGCGAGCTGCGGCCTTTGATGGGTCGTACCCAAGCTGCAGCGTCCCCGGCAGATGCACCGGCACCCGTCATCGATGCCGTGTCCCAGGAACTGCAGTCGGTGGTGCGGGGCGCGAGCGCCGGCGCATCCGACGAGGTGCTGACGGTCAAGCTCGATTCGCTCGCCACCCAGGCGGCACTAGCAGGCCAGGCTGCACTGGCCAAAACCGCCCGCGACGCCTCACTCGCTGTTTCGGCAAACGATGCGGGCGCCGCAGCCCAGGCCATGACCACGCTGGCTTCGGCCGTGACACCCGCACCTGCGGCTCCCAGCGCAGCAGTGGATTTTGAAGAAGACGACCTGCGTGACATCTTCATTGAAGAAGCCCAGGAAGTGGTAGGCCAGGGCCTGGAGGCGCTGAATGCGCTCCAGGTCAACCCGGGTGACGTCGAGCAGCTGACGACGCTGCGGCGCGCCTTCCACACCCTCAAGGGCAGCTCCCGCATGGTGGGGCTCAACGAGTTCGGTGAGGCGGCATGGTCGCTTGAGCAGCTGCTCAACAGCCTGCTGGCTGACCAGAAATCAGCCACTGATGAGTTCAGGACGCTGGCGTCGGATTCCGTGAACGGTTTCGGGCGCTGGATTGCCGACATCATGGCGGGTAGAGAGGGCGCCTGGTCCGCTGCACCCTTCCGCGCCAGTGCTGACGCGCTTCGCACACGCGGCGAATACCTGCCACTGGCAATAGGTGTCAGCGGTGCAGCAGCCGCGGCGCCGCAGGCCGTTGAGGTGCCCGCTTCGGAGATGCCGGCTGCGGTGGCACCTCAGGCCATGGCGCTGGAAGTGCCTGAAGCACCAGCGGCACCCGAGGTACAGGCAGTGCCCCAAGACATCAGTCTTGCTGGGGCGTTCGAGGCGCCAGTCACCAAGCCATCCGTTTCTGAGCCACCCGCCCAAGCGCTGGCTGACTTCGACTTTGATCTGGAACTGGACGTCACGCCCCCCGCAGTACCTGCGAGTGCTGCCGCCCCCGTGCCGGCAGCGCCAGCCCAGGACGCCAATCTTTCGGATATTGACTTCGATCTCGTGTTTGACACCCCCGCGCCTGCTGCCAGTATGGCCCCGGTGGCGAAAGTCGTCGAGCCGGAGTTGCCACCGATGGAGATCGAGGGCATCGACTTTGACAGTCTGGCCGCCTTGTCGTCTGACCGTGTCAGCGCGCCTGCCTCGCCGGTGATCGCGCCTGTGGATGAGCTCCCGGCGATGGAGCCGATGGCACCGGTCGAGCCCGAAGCGGTCGAGATGTCAGCCGCAGAATTTGAAAAGCATTTCCAGCTGGAAGAGCCCGCAGTGGTTGCGGTCCCGGCAGCGGCGGAGCAGTCGGCGGTTCCGGAAGCAGAGTTGCTGGACATCAGCCTGGATGTGACGGATCTCGACGCCATTGCCGCATCGCAGGCGGACATTCCGGGCGATACAGACCGTGGCAGCGATGGTGATGAAGGTGATGAGCAGATCAAGGTGATCGGCGGCCTGCGCATCGGTATCCCGCTTTACAACGTTTATCTCAACGAGGCCGATGAGTGGTCGCGCCGTCTGGTGACTGAAATTGCCGAGTGGTCGCTGGAGCAGGATCAGCCTGTTGCCGACTCGACGGTTGCACTGGCCCACTCGCTCGCTGGCAGTTCAGCCACAGTCGGATTCGAGGCCCTGTCGGAAATGGCCCGGGCGCTGGAGCACGCCCTGCAGCAGTCGCAGGCGCACCATCAGAATGGCGCCAGCCGCTATGGGCAGGTGTTTGTGGATGCGGCAGAAGACATTCGCCGCTTGCTGCACCAGTTCGCTGCCGGTTTCCTCAAGCTGTCTGATCCGGGCGTACTGGCGCGGCTCAAGGAACTGGAGTTTTCCGACTCCGGCTTGCCACTGGCCAGCGAATTCGACGACCTCAATTTCGCAGCGCCCGAAGCCGCCAAGTCGGCCGCGGCGCCGCTGCAAGCCGTACCTGCCCCTTCGCCTGCGGCTGCACCTGTGGTGGCACCCCTGGCGCCGCCCGCTCCTGTCAGGGTCGAGCCCGTGGCGCTTGCCCCGGTGGTGGCACCCGCTGCACCGGTCGCTGCACCGGCACCCGCACCTGTTATGGCGCCGCCTCCACCAGCGCCTGCTCCGGCAATGGCTGCGCCAGCGCCCGCCATGCCAGCAGCGGTCATGCGCGACGAGGACAACGGTGATGACGACGACATTGATGCCGTCGATGCGATCGACCCGGATCTGTTCCCGATCTTCGAGGAAGAGGCAGCCGAGCTGATGCCGCAACTCGGTGGCGCGCTTCGCCAGTGGTCGGCCCGGCCTGACAACCAGGGCGCCCGCATGGAAGTGCTGCGCGCCCTGCACACCCTCAAGGGCAGTGCACGCCTTGCAGGCGCGTTGCGGTTGGGCGAGATGGCGCACCGCATCGAGTCTGAAATCGAACACCTCGGTTCCGCTGATGCGGCGAGTCAGGATTTCGAGCCGTTGCTCAATCGCTTCGACTCGATGGAGAACACGCTCGAGGCCCTGCGCCGCGCGGATGCCGCCATCACTGAGATGCCGATGGCTGCGCCACCCGCCGCGCCGCAAAGCGTTGCCGCGCCGACTGCAGCTGCATCGACCGACGTGTCTTCGGCTGCGCCCGTTGTGCAATCTGCTGCCACGAGCGAGCCAGCGGCTGCCGAGGTGGGTGCTTCGCGCAAACTCTCTGTCCCTGCACCGCAATCGATGGCGATGCAGCCCCTGCGTCAGGCGGCTTCCGCGTCTATCCGCGTGCGTTCGCAGTTGCTGGACCGCATGGTGAACCAGGCCGGCGAGGTAATGATCACGCGCTCGCGACTGGAGGCGGAGCTCAGCCAGCTGCGCGTTTCGCTCAACGACATGAGCGGTAACTTGAACCGTTTGCGCCAGCAGTTGCGCGACATCGAACTGCAGGCCGAAACGCAAATGCAGTCGCGCTTGGCCCAGGCGAAAGAGGCGCAGGCTGGATTCGACCCGCTCGAATTCGACCGTTTCACCCGGGTGCAGGAGCTGACCCGCATGATGGCCGAGTCGGTGAACGACGTGGCGACCGTGCAGCGTACCCTGCAGCGGACGGTTGAGGCGACCGAGGACGACCTGATCGCCCAGGCCCGTCAGACCCGCGAACTGCAACGCGACCTGCTGCGCACGCGCATGGTGGAGTTCGAGGGCATTTCGGAGCGTCTTTACCGAGTGGTCCGTCAGGCCAGCAAGGACACCGGTAAACAGGTGCGGCTGGACCTGCTGGGCGGCACCATCGAAATGGACCGCGGCATGCTGGACCGGATGACACCGGCGTTTGAGCACCTGCTTCGCAATTGCGTCGCGCACGGCATTGAAAGCGTCGACAGCCGCCGTGCTGCCGGCAAGGACCCGGTCGGCCTGATCACCGTGCACCTGCGGCAGGAAGGCAACGACGTGTCGGTCGATTTCAGTGATGACGGTGCGGGCCTGAACCTGCAGCGCATCCGCGAAAAGGCGGTCAGCCTCGGGCTGGTCTCCGCCGACCAGGCGCTGGACGATCAACAGGCTGCCAGCATGATCTTCATGCCCGGTTTTTCGACCGCCTCACAGGTGACCGAACTGGCCGGTCGCGGCATCGGCATGGATGTGGTCCGTTCCGAAGTCAATGCACTGGGCGGCCGGATCGAAACCTCCACCGTGGCAGGCAAGGGCACACATTTCAAGCTGGTGCTGCCGCTGACCACCGCTGTGACGCAGGTGGTGATGATTCGCGCTGCGAACCTGTCCATAGGCGTGCCTGCCAACGTGGTGGAAACCGTTCGCCGCGCCACCGCCAAAGAGCTTCAGCAGGCCTACAACACTGGCACACTGGATGTGGCTGGAGAAGCCGTCCCCTTCTTCTGGTCTGGCGCGTTGCTGCAGGCTTCGCACCGCAGCGCTGAAGTGCAGGGCAAGACGACGCCAGTCGTGATTTTCCGAAGCGCTGCGCAGCGGATTGCACTGCACGTCGATGAAGTTCTGGGCAACCAGGAGGTGGTGGTGAAGAACCTCGGGCCCCAGCTGTCTCGTCTGCCCGGTCTTGCCGGCATGTCGGTGCTGGCCTCCGGTGCGGTGGTGCTGATCTACAACCCGGTGGCGTTGGCGTCGGTGTACGGCGAGCAGGCTCGCGCCTTGAGTTCTGACCGTGCCGAGCCGCACATGCTGGAAGAGTCCGCAGGCGGCACTGCGGCGACCGCACCCATGGTGCCAGCGACGCCACAGATTCCGCTGATTCTGGTGGTGGACGACTCCATCACGGTACGCCGTGTGACGCAGCGTTTCCTGCAGCGCGAAGGATACCGGGTGGTGATGGCTGCCGACGGCTTGCAGGCGCTGGAGCGGCTGCAGGAAGAGCGTCCCGCGCTGGTGCTGTCCGACATCGAGATGCCGCGCATGGACGGCTTCGACCTGGCGCGCAACATCCGCGCCGATGTGCGACTGAGCAAGCTGCCCATCGTGATGATCACCTCACGGATCGCCGAAAAGCACCGCGAGCATGCCAAGGAACTGGGCGTGGACCACTACCTCGGCAAGCCGTACTCTGAAGAGGAGTTGATGAGCCTGGTGCGTCACTACTGCTCTGCAGAGGCATTGGCCGCAGCCGCCACTTGAGTGGCCACTGCCCCTGACCCGGTGGGTCAGCGGCGCAGGGTGGTCTCAGCTTTTCTTCACCACCGCATAGCGCTGCAGCGTTTTCGCGCGCGCCTCGTGGTGTGCAACGACCGGCATCGGATAGGTCTCACCCAGCGCTACACCGGCAGCTGCCAGTTCCAGCGGTTTGGCGGTCCACGGGCTGTGGATGGCCGGTGCCGGCAGTTTCTCCAGCGCGGGCAGGTACTTGCGGATGAACTTGCCCTGCGGGTCGAACTTCTCGCTCTGGCTCACCGGGTTGAAGATACGGAAGTAGGGCTGCGCGTCGCAACCCGTACTGGCCGCCCACTGCCAGCCACCGTTGTTGGCCGACAGGTCAAAGTCATTGAGTTTCTCGGCGAAATAGCGCTCGCCCCAGCGCCAGTCGATGCCGAGGTCCTTCACCAGAAAACTGGCGGTCACCATGCGCAGGCGGTTGTGCATGTAGCCGGTCTGGTTGATCTGCGCCATGGCCGCATCGACTAGCGGATAGCCGGTGCGCCCCTCGCACCAGGCCTTGAACAGCGCCTGCGCCGCATCGCCTGACTCCCACGCGATGGCGTCGTACTCGGGTTTGAACGCCTGGTGTGCAGCGTGCGGGAAATTGCTCAGGATCTGGGCATAAAAATCGCGCCAGATCAGCTCGCTCAGCCAGGTGGCTGCGCCCTCATCGCCTTCACGTTGGCGGTCGAGCGCGATCGCGGCCATGCGTCGCAGCGAAACCGTGCCGAAGCGCAGGTGAACGCCCAGATAGCTGGGCCCTTTGACTGCGGGGAAATCGCGGGTGTCCTTGTACTGCGCCATGCGACCGATGAATTCGTCAAACAGCGCCTGCCCGCCCTGGCTGCCCGTCGGAATCTTCAGCGCCTGAAGATTGGTGGGCTCAAACCCGATATCGGTCAACGAGGGAACGCCAGAGGGCTCGCCCGCAGGCGGTGGCGCCAGGGCCTTTGCGTAAGGTTCGATGGGGTAGGGTTTGAGGTAAAACGCATCGATCTTCTTCAGCCATGCGTTTTTGTAGGGCGTGAACACGCTGTAGGGTTTGCCGGCCAGCGTCAGCACCTCGTCGCGCTCAAAAATCACGTGGTCCTTGAAGCTGTGCCAGGCCCTGCCGGCGCTTTGCAGGCGGGCGTTGACTTCGGCATCACGGGCCAGCGCCGCGGGCTCGTCGTCGTGGTTGGTAAACACGGCGTCCACCGACAGGCGGTCGGACAGTGCTACCAAGGCGTCACTGGCCTTGCCATGGAACACCATCAGGCCTGCCCCTGTGCTGCCAGTCCCCCCAGCGCGCTGCGCCAACTGCTGCAGTTGCCCGTCCAGATCGACCAGCGATTCCCGGATGAATTCCACCCGCCGGTCGGCGCGCGGGAGTGGGCTCAGGATGTCGCTGTCAAAAATGAAAACGGCAAACACCTTTTCGCAGGATTTCAGCGCGTGGTGAAGCGCCGCGTTGTCGTCTGTGCGCAGGTCCCGGCGAAACCACATCAGGCCGGTCTGGTATTTCTTGGGCATCCGGGGATGGTAGCCAAAACAGCGGTCTGGCGCTGCGCCGTGGTCTGGCCACGGCCTTTCCGGAAACACCTGAAAGCGGGCGCTGCGCGTAAAATACGGGCATGGCCTCGGACCCCGGATCAATCAACCTCACGCACCACTTCCTCATCGCCATGCCAGGGCTGGACGACGAGGCGTTCGCCAAAAGTGTGGTCTACATGTGCGAACACAGTGACCGCGGCGCGCTGGGGCTGGTGATCAACAAGCCCAGCGACATCAGCCTCAAGAAGCTGTTCGACAAGGTCGAACTGCCCTTGCACCGCAGCGACCTGACCGAGGCGCCAGTGTTCCAGGGCGGCCCGGTGCAGACCGAACGCGGCTTCGTGCTGCACGAGTCGATGATGCCCGGCAATGAGTCCATCTACGCCTCGACCATGACCATCCCCGGTGGCCTCGAAATGACCACCTCCAAGGACGTTCTGGAGGCCCTGTCAACCGGCGCCGGCCCGCGCAAGGTGTTCGTCTCCCTCGGCTACTCGGCCTGGGGTGAGGGCCAGCTCGAATCCGAAATCTCGGACAACAGCTGGCTGACCGTGGCCGCTGATGCCGCGGTGATTTTTGATACCCCCGTCGAGCAGCGCTACGACCGGGCCCTGCTGCTGCTGGGCCTTCAGAGCTGGATGCTTTCTCCGGACGCTGGTCACGCATGAGCGCGAAGGCTCTGCCTTCCTCGGGCTCCAGCCCCCAGACCCCCCAGACATTTCTTGCTTTCGACTTTGGCCTCAAGCGCACCGGGGTGGCGAGCGGCAACACGCTGACCCGTACCGCAAGCCCGCAGGCCACCATCGCGGCCGAGGGCGATGCGCGCTTCACGGCGATTGCAGCAAGAATCAGGGAATGGCAGCCGGACGCCCTTGTTGTTGGCGTTCCTTTTCACCCTGACGGCGCCAGCCACGACAATACCGTGCGGGCGCGGAAGTTCGCCCGGCAATTGCGCGGGCGCTTCGGCTTGCCGGTGATGGAGGTCGACGAGCGTTACAGCACCACCGAAGCGATCGCCAGTGGCGCCGCAGACGCGGATGCAGCCTCGGCCTGCATCATTCTTGAGCAGTATTTAAGGAGCCTTCCATGAGCAGTTTGACCCTGGACGCCGAGGCGCTGTACAGCGACCTGCTGAGGAGCATGCGCGTCATGCTGACCTCCTGCGCCGAGCCGCCGCTGCTGGTCGGTGTGGCGTCTGGCGGCGCCTGGCTGGCCCAGCGGCTTCGCCGTGATCTCGGCCTGAAGGAAGAGGCCGGGGTGCTGTCGTCCTCCATGCACCGTGATGACTTCTCGCAACGCGGCCTAGCGTCCAGCGGCCAGACCCTGCTGCCCTTTGATGTGAATGGCGCTCACCTGATCGTGGTGGACGATGTGCTCTATACCGGTCGCACCATCCGCGCCGTGCTCAACGAGCTGTTTGACTACGGACGACCCGCCAGCGTGAAGCTGGTGGTGCTGGTGGACCGCGGCGGGCGCGAACTGCCAGTGCAGCCCGATCTGGCCATGGCCCGTGTGGCCCTGCCAGCGACGCAGACGCTGGAACTGGCGCAGTCCCCCGAGGGGGTGTTCAGCTTCCAGGTGCAGGACCGGTAAACCCCCAAAGACCCACGAGACACGAGCAACAACAAGATCAGGCGCTGACGAGGAACCCCACATGCTGTACCGACGAAATCCGCAACTCAACAAGAACGGCGAACTGATCCATCTGCTGTCCACCGAAGGGTTGCCCAAGGCCATCCTGACGCAGATCCTCGACACCGCCGCCAACTTCGCCAGCGTCAACAATCGCGAGGTGAAGAAGGTGCCCCTGCTGCGCGGCAAGAGCGTGTTCAACCTGTTCTTCGAGAACTCCACGCGCACCCGCACCACCTTCGAAATCGCGGCCACGCGTCTATCGGCCGACGTGATCAACCTTGACATCGCGCGTTCATCGGCCTCCAAGGGTGAGTCGCTGCTGGACACCATCGCCAACCTGTCGGCGATGGCGGCTGACATCTTCGTGGTGCGGCACAGTGAGTCGGGTGCGCCCTACCTGATCGCGCAGCATGTCGCGCCCCACGTGCATGTGGTCAACGCTGGTGATGGGCGCCACGCGCATCCGACGCAGGGCCTGCTCGACATGTACACCATCCGTCACTACAAGAAGGACTTCAGCAACCTCACCGTGGCCATCGTCGGTGACGTGCTGCATTCGCGCGTAGCGCGCTCCGACATCCATGCGCTCACCACGCTCGGCTGCCCCGAGGTGCGCGTGGTTGGCCCCAAGACGCTGGTGCCTGCCGATATGGCGCAGATGGGCGTAAGGGTGTGCAACACACTGGAAGAAGGTATCACCGGCGCCGATGTCATCATCATGCTGCGCTTGCAGAACGAACGCATGTCGGGTGCCTTGCTACCCAGCAGCCAGGAGTTCTTCAAGAGCTTTGGCCTGACACCCGAAAAACTGCAAATGGCCAAGCCCGACGCCATCGTCATGCATCCAGGCCCCATCAACCGGGGTGTAGAGATCGACTCGGCGGTGGTGGACGGCAAGCAGAGCGTGATCCTGCCGCAGGTCACCTTCGGCATCGCGGTGCGCATGGCGGTGATGAGCATTGTGGCGGGGAATGAGGCTTGAGCCCCCACGGTCGCTCACTGCGTGTAGCTCCCTGCCCCCCAGGGGGGCCGCCCGCCTGTGGCCCGGCGAAGCCGGTTCCACGGCTCGTGCTTGGGAATACCGGCGCCCACCGTCGCTCGCTGCCTGTAGCTTCCGCGGGCCCTGCTCGCTTCCAGAAAGACGGGTGCTTACCGAGCTGTGATCCCGCGCCTTGTTTTGTGCTTTGCGGAGAAAAAGAATGAAGATACTCATCAAGAACGGCCGGATCATGGACCCGGCTTCGGGGCTGGACGCCATTGGCGACATCGCGGTGGCCGCAGGGCGGATTGTTTCCATCCAGTCGATTCCTTCCGACTTCACGCCCAACCGCACGATTGACGCCAAAGGTTGCGTGGTTGCGCCTGGGCTGATTGATCTGGCGGCGCGGCTGCGCGAGCCTGGCCATGAGCATGAAGGCATGCTGGAAAGCGAACTGGCCGCCGCCGTGGCTGGTGGTGTGACCAGTCTGGTCTGCCCGCCGGATACCGACCCGGTGCTCGACGAACCTGGACTCGTCGAGATGCTGAAATTCCGCGCCGAGAAGCTGCACCAGTCGCGCGTGTTCCCGCTCGGTGCGCTCACCCGTGCGCTGCAGGGCGAAACATTGACCGAGATGGTCGAGCTGACTGAAGCCGGTTGCGTGGGCTTCGCGCAGGCTGAGGTGCCTTTGGCCAACACCCAGGTGCTGATGCGCGCGTTGCAGTACGCGGCCACCTTTGGCTACACCGTGTGGCTGCGGCCGCAGGAGATGTACCTTGGCAAAGGCGTGGCTGCCAGCGGGGCCCTCGCTACCCGCCTGGGTCTGAGTGGCGTGCCGGTCGCGGCAGAGACAATTGCATTGCACACCATCTTCGAGCTGGTGCGCGCCACGCGGGCCCGCGTGCACCTGTGCCGCATCAGCAGTGCCGCCGGTATTGCACTGGTGGCGCAGGCCAAGGCAGAGGGACTGCCCGTGACCTGTGACGTGAGCATCAACAGCCTGCACCTGACCGATGTCGACATCGGTTACTTCGACAGCCGCATGCGGCTGGACCCACCTCTGCGCCAGCAGCGTGACCGGGACGCCATTCGCGCGGCCTTGGCCGACGGTACGGTGGATGCTTTGGTGTCAGACCACACGCCTGTTGATGAAGATGCCAAGACCTTGCCGTTTGCCGAGGCCGAACCCGGCGCGACCGGGCTGGAACTGCTGCTCGGGCTGGCCTACAAGTGGGGTGCAGACAGCGGCGCCGGTCTGGCCCGTTCGCTTGCGGTGCTGACCTGCGAGCCAGCACGCGTGCTGGGCGCCTCGCTCGGCACGCTGCAGGCCAGCGCCGGACGTCTGGTGCGCGGCGGGGTGGCTGACCTGTGTGTGTTCGATCCCTCAGCCGACTGGACCGTGGTGCCTGAAGGGTTGCGCAGCCAGGGCCGGCACACGCCGTTTTCCGGTCACCAGCTGTCCGCCCGTGTGCGCTGGACTGTCGTGGGCGGCCAGGTCGCGTACGACGCGGCGCTGTGACCGAACCGCGAAGCTGGTGACGCCATGAGGTCGGCGGCTGTTGTCTGGAAACTGCTGCGTGCCAGTGTGCACGCGGTGCGCGGCTTTCTCACCATCAAGCTGCATTTCCCCAGGCTGGAGCAGGGCGAGCGGGAAGCCCGGGTGAATGTGTGGGCTGCGCAGATGCTGCGCATCGTGGACATCGAACTGGAAGTCATCGGCACCCCCCCAGCAGGCGGGCCAGTGCTGCTGGTGGCCAATCACATTTCGTGGCTGGACATCCTCGTCATCCACGCAGCGCGCCACTGCCGGTTTGTCTCGAAGTCCGACGTCAAGCAGTGGCCTTTTGTCGGTACGCTCGCCGACGGTGCGGGCACGCTCTACATCGAACGTGAATCGCGGCGTGATGCGCACCGCGTGGTCGGGCAGATGGCTGATCGCTTGCGTGCCGGTGACATCCTCGCCGTGTTTCCGGAAGGAACAACAGGCGATGGCATCAGCCTCAAGCCCTTTCACGCCAACCTGATCCAGGCGGCGATTGAGGCCTCGGTGCCGATACAGCCCGTTGCACTCAAGTTCATTGACGCCTCGACCGGACAAACCAGCTTTGCTCCCAGCTATGTGGATGACGAAACGCTGGTCGGCTCCATTTGGCGAACCCTGCAGGCACAGCAGCTCAAGACCGTGGTGCGCTTCGGTGAGCCCCAGCCGCCCGAAGGGCAATCGCGCAGGACCTGGGCCCAGGCGCTGCGCGACGAGATCGAGAGTCTGCGCGAGCGCTAGGCGGGCTTTCGCCTCAGTGCGACCTTTGGGTAATTCCGTCTATCACCTGTGTGGGTGAGCTGCGTTTTGTCTGCCGCTCGCGGTGGGCAATGGATGAGGCGTATGTCAGTGAGTACCTACGCCCATCGGACCCCGGTACCTACGCCTGGGTCAAAAACGTGAACCTACAGTGAATTCACCGCAGCACAAAGTCGTGACAGCAATCCTGCTGCTCACTGCAGTGCTGGTTTTTCAACTGTTCAAGGAGTCACTCATGAATCAGGACCGTATCGAAGGCAATTGGCTACAGTTCAAAGGCAAGGTCAAGGAGCAGTGGGGCAAGCTCACCGACGACGACCTGGACGTGATTGCCGGCAAGCGCGACCAGTTGCTCGGACGTCTGCAAGAGCGTTTTGGCATCACCCACGAGGAAGCAGACAAGCAGGTCAGCGAGTGGAAAGACCGCAATCCGACCAGCTTCTTCGAGCGCTATTAAGCACTCTCCAGCCACCGGGCTGACTGCACCAGCCCCTCACAGGAACGCGCAATGCCGCGTTCCTGTTCATCCCAAGGAGAAACCCATGAAAACACGATTGATGCTGTTGACCGCAATGATGTCCTGCACCCTGGCAGGCCATGCTATGGCGTTGACCAAAGACGAATACAGCGCTGGTAAAACCCGCATTTCTGCAGACTACAAAGCCAGCCGTGACCAATGTGGCGCCATGAAAGCCAACGCCAAGGACATCTGCGTCTCGGAAGCCAAGGGCGCCGAAAAAGTGGCAAAGGCCGAACTGGAAGCGCAATACAAACCCAGCACTAAAAATACCGAGAAAGTCGCACTCGCCAAAGCCGACGCCATGTACGACACCGCCAAGGAAAAGTGCGATGACCTTGCTGGCAATGCCAAGGACGTTTGCGTGAAAGACGCCAAGGCCGCTCAGGTCAAGGCCAAGGAAGACGCCAAGGTCATGAAGGTGGCGGCAGACACCAGCAAGGACAAGGCTGAGAAGATGACCGACGTCAAGAAAGACGCCACCGCCGAAAAGCGCGAGGCGGACTACAAGGCTGCCAAGGAACGCTGTGACGCCATGACAGGGGCCGCCAAAGACAGCTGCCAGAACGATGCCAAGCTCAAATTTGGCATGAAGTAAATGCGCTGCCTGCGTGTGATGTGAATCACTTCAGGCGCTACCTCAGGGGCTAATACCATCCACCAGTCACCATCCCGGTTGCCTTTGCGGGCACCGGGATGTTCCGCGTGTGCCTTGCCGATGTCACGGTGCCGTGGTGTCGGTGATCTGCGTTTCGGGTGACTCCGGCAGATACGCTGGGCCGTGGCCTTAGACCGTGCTTACGTACCCGCTAATGTGAAGCGGAATACCGCGCCTTGGTCGATCTCACTCTCGGCCCACAGCTTGCCGCCGTGTTTGGCAACGATACGTTTGACCTTCGCAAGGCCGATGCCCTGTCCGGCTGAGCCAGGCACGGTTTCGATGCGCTGAAAGGGTTCAAACAAGGTGTTCACATACGCCATGTCGAAGCCGGCCCCGTTGTCCCGAACAAAGAAAATGGTTTCGCCGTTCTCGCCGATTTCACTGCCAACTTCGATGAGGCTTTGGTCGCGGTTGGCAGTGAAATTCCATGCATTCAGAATCAGTTCGTGCATGGCCTCGGTCACCAGCTCAGGGTCTGCCCAGGTCAAAAGCTCAGGCTGCACCAGCGTGAGAAGTTGACGTTGGGGATGCTGGCGTTTCAGGTCAGACAGCTGGGCCGTGGCGAGTTGCCCGAGGTCGACGGTAGCCCGCTGAAGCCGGCGCCGGGACAGGTTGGCGAAGTAGAGCAATGCATCGGCGCGAAGATTGACCTGTTCAATGCTGGCAGCGATGCGCTCAAGGTAGTGTTGCCCCTGGTCGCTGACGACCTCTTCTTTCAAGCGGTGACCAAAGCCGCCGATGGCAATCAGTGGCTGGCGAAGGTCATGCGCCAGCGAGTAAGACAGCATCTGCAGATCCTCGGTGGTCCGCGCCAGCTCCGTCGTTCGCAGCAGTACCCGCCGCTCCAGATCGGCATTGAGCCTTTCAATTTCCTCGCGGACCTTTTTGCGTTCCGTGATGTCCCATGCCATCACGACAAAACCAGTCAGCAGGTTGTCCGAATCATGCAGGGGGGATGTGGACACCAGCACGGAAACAGTGGAGCCGTCCTTGCGGCGATAGGTCCAGTCCCGCATTTCGGGAATGCCCATGGCTGCGCTCCACCACATGCTCTCGCCCGGAGCCACGGCCTGATCCAGCTGGGTGCTCAGTTCGCTGGCGTGCGCCTTGAGCTCCTCGTCGAGATGGACAAGGCGTATGTTCTTCTGCTGAATCAACTCCGCAGCTGAATAACCCACCAGCCTCTCGAAAGCGGGGTTCACGCTGGTGATGAGGCCTGATGGCGTCATCGAGGCAACGCCCGCCATCGCGCTGTCAAACAGAAGTTTCTGGAAATTTCGTTGCCTCACCAGCTCCTGGTTCAGCTCCTTCTCGCGGCGCACCAGCAGCCGCAGGTCCATCTGACGAATGACTTGCCGGCTCAGTGCCTGCAGTGCAGTGATCTGCTGATCGGTCAGCGTCTTGGGCTGGTCGTCAAATACACACAGCGTTCCGATGGCGCTGCCGTTTTTGGTCAACAGCGGGGCGCCAGCATAAAAACGGATATTCGGGTCGCCCGTCACCGCCGGGTTGTCCACGAAGCGCTGGTCGTTGGTGGCATCCGGAATTTCGAAAACATCCCGCCCGAGAATCGCATGACCGCAGAAGGACACATCGCGGGCGCCTTCTTGGGCCTCAAACCCTACGCGACTCTTGAACCACTGGCGATCTTTGTCGACCAACGAAATCAGAGCCATCGGTACACCGCAAATCTGGGCAGCAAGCCGCGTGAAGTCGTCGAACTCGGCTTCAGCTGCTGTGTCGAGAATGTCGTACCGATAAAGCGCGGCGAGACGCTCGTTGTCGTTGACGGGGATGGGCGCTGGTTTCAAAGGGCCACTCCAGGGCGTTTGCTGAGAATCATCCAGATAGTGTCTCGAAACGACTGCCTTTTCAAGTCAGATAACCGCCCAAAGTGTTGCCACCGTTGTGCCCGGCTTGCCTGGCGGCAGCTGTCAGCATGTCAGGGTGAGATCAAAAGTAGTACCCGGTGACTGCTTTGGTCTGGGCTGTCATGGATATGACCCGGTGTGAACCTGAAAGTTGCATCAGGGTCGCTGCCGGAGTGGTTGGTAAGCGCACTGCGTGCTGAATGGTGCCGCTTGACATGGTCTGCGCTGCTCAATGGCGCCCAGAGGCCCTGATGCGCCCCACGCCACAGTCAGACGACTCGGCTCGGAGCGCTTGGGCGGGCAGAGATTTGCCTGATGCCTGCGCTGCAGGTATTGCCCGGCCGAACATTCGGCCGAGCATCGTGACAGAGAAGAAGCCAGTGCCCGGTCAGATCACGGGAACCATTGCGCCGTCCATCATCAGGTTGGCACCAGTCACGTAGCTGGCCTGGCTGGAAGCGAGAAAAAGTACGGCCTGTGCAATCTCTTCTGGCTGTGCGATGCGGCCCAAGGGCAGCTTGTCCGTGATGCGTGCCAGCGCCACTTCTGGTGAGATCTGCGCATTTTTTGCATCGAGGGCAATCGCCTTTCCCAGACGTTCCGTCAGCGTACTGCCCGGGCTGATGGCGTTCACCCGAACCCCCTGTGACGCATAAGCGTTGGCCAGGCCTGTGGTGGCCAGTATCAGGGCTGCATTGGCAGAGCCGCCCGGCAGGTGCACCGGATTGGCAACCTTTCCGCTGTTGCCGATGATGTTGATGATCACGCCCTCGCGCCTGGCGGCCATTTTCTTGATCACTGGATCGCAGATGTTGATGTAGCTGAAGAACTTGGACTGCATCGCATCCTGCCAGGACTGCGGCGTGAGGTCAGCTGCGGGCGTGCGTTTGGCGGCGCCTGCCGAATTGACCAGTACATCGACCGGTCCGCCCAGCGCCTCAGCTTCCGTAAGAGCTGTTGCTGCAGCCGTGGCGCTGGTCAGGTCGGCGCTGACGGTCTGAACTTTGGCGCCTTCCGGTGCGCCATCGATCAGGAGTTGGCGCGCACCGGCCAGGGTTTCTGCGTTGCGCGCGACCAGCGTGACATGGGCTCCCTCCTGCAAAAAAGCGGCAGCGCACGCCAGGCCAATGCCCTTGCTTCCGCCTGTGATGAGGATGTGTTTGTTCTGAAGGTGCAGGTTCATGTGAAGGAGTCAGCGGTTAGAGAGAAAAAGGAAAGAGAAAATAGAGAAGAGAAATCATGGCCTGCGTAAAGTCAGGTGGAAGAGTTCCGCGACATTGTCAGTCTGTGGAAGTTGTTGAAGCGCTTGCAAAAGCTCTGGTGCATCGCAATGCGGGGCGCCATAGGAGACGAGGTCATGAAACTTTCGCTCCAGCAGAGCGTCACTCATGGCAAGCGGCGACTGGCCGGGGACGCCTCGCACTTCGCTTGTCATGTGTTGACCACCGTGCAGGTGCACTTCCAGGTGAGCGTCTTGTGCCGTCAGATTCTCATCGCTGACGAGCCGTATCTTGTCGCGGAACGCGCAGAGCTCAGGGTCATTCGCCGCGGCGTCAGTGAATGCGCGCACGCCAGCATCTCCCCGCAGCAGGGCAACAGCCACCGCATGCTGAAGACTCAGTTTTGACTCCAGTCCGTTGCCGGGGTGAGGTCGGTCGGCCCGTACTTGCGCAAGGGGGTGCACAGCAATCACTACGCGCTCGATGGACTCTGCATCGCCCCTGGGTCTGTCGGAGTAGGCAAGGCACGCATCCAGTGCCGGATGAAGCAGAAAGCCACAAGGGTAGGGCTTGAAGGTGTTGCGCTCGGCTTCCCAGTGCTGGCCTAACCCTTCATACAAGGCGCTGTCGAAAGATCGTGGGCCCATCACTTCTGCGAATCCGAATCGTGTTTCGAGTGCCTGATGATTGGCTGTCATGCCGTGTTTTGCCCACTGCGCCGCGAGCAGGCCATTGCGCGCGGCGTGCCCGATGTTCAGGCTCTTGGCCATTGAGCCCAGGCTCGCAACCAGGCCGCTCGACTGGGTGGCCGCATGACCCAGGGCCCAGGCCATTTGCTGCGCTGAAAGCCGCATGACCTTGCCCGCTGCCACCGCTGCACCGAACACGCCACATGTGGCCGTGATGTGCCACCCGTGCTCGTAGTGTCCGGGCGACACGGCCATGCCGATCCGGCATTCGACCTCCATACCCAACAGGAACGCATGCAGGAAGTCTTTGCCACTTATTCTGGTGTGTCCTGCCAGGGCAACCAGTGCAGAGGCCACCGTACCAGCCGGGTGGATTGCCGTTGCCCAGTGCGTGTCGTCATAGTCGAGGATATTGGACGCAAACGCATGCACCAATGCTGCGGTGCCCGGGTCAGTGGTTTCTGAGCGGCCCAGCAAGGGGCATCGGCCGCTGCTGCCGATATCCTGCACCGCGCCGAGCAACTGATCGACTGCAGCATCGCTTGCGCCACCCAAGGCACAGCCCAGCCAGTTCAGCAGGGAACGCGAGGCTGCTGTCCTGGCTGTGGCGTCAATGTTTGACCATTGAGATTGAACCACCCAGTCCGCGAGGGTCTGGGTGGGTGAGGGAGGCGCTGAAGGCATCAACCGGGTGTCGCCGCTGAAGGAACGCTATGGACGTGCTCAGTTGGCGACGATACCGGCCTTCTTCACCACCGGACCCCAACGGTCCATCTCCTGGCGCATGTAGCTGGCGGCCTGCTCGGGTGTTCCGCCCAGTGCCTCGGTGCCTTGTGCGGCAAAGCGCTCGACCACATCAGGTGACTTGAGTGCCTGGTTCACTTCGCGGTTGAGGCGCGCAATGATGTCTGGTGGTGTGCCTGCAGGGGCCATCAAGCCGTACCAGAGCGCGACATTCACTGACGGGTAGCCCAGCTCTGCGAAAGTGGGGACATCAGGCAGCAGTGGATTGCGCTTGGGGCTGGCTGCGGCTATGGCCTTGATCTTTCCGTTGGTGATCTGCGGCAACAGCGAGGGTGCGCCATCGAACATGGCTTGCACCTGTCCACCCGCTAGGTCGACAACAGCCGGTCCGCTGCCCCGGTAGGGCGTGTGAATCATGTCGACGCCTGCGGCAATCTTGAACAGCTCGCCAGCCATGTGAGGTGCGCCGCCGGCGCCGGACGACGCGAACGCGAGCTTGCCCTGATTTTGTTTGGCAACGGTGATGAACTCGGGCAGGGTCGCCGCCTTCACGTCCGCGTTGATGGTCATGATCAAAGGCAGGCTGGCCAGCATGGTGATCGGCGTGAACGAGGTCACCGGGTCATAGGGTAGTTTGGCCACCAGAAAGGGGCCAATGCCGTGCGTACTGATCGAGTTCTGCAGCAAGGTGTAGCCGTCCGGTGCCGCCTTGGCCACAAAGTCGGTGGCCAGCGCTCCGCTTGCTCCACCTTTGTTTTCCACCACGACCGGCTGACCCATCGAGGCTGACAGCTTGGTCGCCAGCAGTCGTGCGATGAAATCAGCTGCGCCGCCAGGCGGCACTGTGACGATCAGTTTGATTGGGCGATTGGGGTAACTGCCGGCGCTCTGGGCCTGTGCCCATGAGGCACCTGTCACAACCAGCATCGCGAGGAGAAACTTGGATAACTTTGACGACCTCATGAGTATCACCTTTCGTAAAAAAATGGAAAACTTCCCGTAACGATCACCAGATGCGCAAATCCGTTCAGTATTCTTCAGGCCAGACTCACGAGGCCATGCCTGTCACCGTGTCCGTTGCCAGTGCATAAGAGCGGATGGGCCAACGTCCGCTGTCAGCTTGTGTGATGAATGAGCCCAGAATCCGGTTGAACTCGTCTGGCGCTTCCAGGTTGATGGTGTGCCCGCAATTCGGAATCACACTCATCACTGCCGAACGGATGGTGGCTTTCATCATGAGTGCTGGTCCGAGACAAGGCGAGTCCTCATCGCCGTTGAGGATGAGCGTCGGCAAGGTGAGTTGCGCCATCTTGTCCTTCAATGCGTAGAGCGATGGCCTGTGCAACTGCACACCGAGCTGGGTGTTCGCCAGCCCCAGCGCCGACTGCGCGGCGAGAGTCTTCTGGAACTCCGCATATCCGCGCGGGTCGTTTCGCTCAAAAGACAAACGCGTCGGTCCTCGCGAATATTTCATGGCAAAGGCCTCGATGCCCTGCTCCAGCAGCATGGCGGCAGTGTTCTGCGTTTCCCGTTTGAACACTTCCTGCTTGGCAGGCTCGGCACCGTAGCCCACACCCGCTATGCAGAGCGAGCGGGCGCGTTCCGGATAATCGAGACCCAGGTGCAGCGCAGCGAAGCCGCCCATTGAATGCCCGACCACATGTGCCTTGTCCACGCCAATGTGGTCAAGCACGGTGATCACATCCAGCACGGCGCGCTGCTGTGAGTAAGACGTCGCCTCGGCTGGAACCTGTGAGGGCGGGTAGCCACGCGCATTGAAGGTGATGCAGGTGTACCAGCGGCTGAAATGCCGCACTTGTGCTTCCCAGCTTCGGGACGTTGCAGCAAACTCGTGGATGAACACAATCGGGGTCCCGGAACCTGTCACTTCGTAGTGCAGATGGACTCCGTCGTCGGTCGTGGCGATGGTCATGGGATGGATCCGTTCTTCCGTTCGTCAATAGGCAGGTAGGCAGGCGTGGCTGGCGCTTTGATGAGTCGGGTTTAGTAGAGGCTGAAGATTCGTTGCAGTGCCGACTGCTCGTGCGACACGGTCAGCGCCAATGACAGCAAGATCCGGGCCTTCTGGCAGGTGAGGTTGTCGGCGGCTACCATGCCAGAGCCCGTCAGGTCGTGGGCCACGTGTGCGCGACCGGAGCCGGCGCGGGTCGAGATGGCAATGGCGATCCCCTCATTCAACGCTTCAATGCAGGCTTCTTTTTGCGCGGGCGACAGGCGTCCCCCAGGGAACCCGGCGATCACAATGCCCTTCGCACCCGCTGCTGCAAAGGCCCGGACTGCAGCGCCGTCCTCGCCAGCGTAGGAGTAGGCGATATCGACCCGCGGCAGCTGTTCGAGATGATCAATCCCGAATTCCGTGGCCGGGTAACTTCTCCTGATAGGCCGTCGGTAGAAGTTGACGCCATCGCCATTGACTTCACCCAGGATTCCAAAGTCCGGCGTGCGGAAAGTGTGCAGACGTGAAGTCGCGCCCTTGGTGACATCTCGCGCGGCATGAATCTCGTCGTTGAGGCAGACCAGAACCCCCATGCCGCGCGCATCAGGGCTGCCGGCCACGCGGACTGCATTCACCAGATTCAGTGGGGCATCGGAAGAAACAGCGCTCAGGGGGCGCTGCGATCCGGTCATCACGACGGGCTTGTCGGTCTTGAGACACAGATGAAGGAAATAGGCGGTTTCTTCCAGCGTGCCAGTGCCATGAAGTACCACAAATCCGTCCACCTTTCCGTGGTCGCGCTCGAACGTGTTGATCCGCTGCACCAGTGCGCGCCAGTCTGGGTAGCTCACGGAAGTCGACGACGCTGCGCTGAACCTGATGGGCGCAATGTCCGCGTAGTGCGCCGCTTCTGGCACCGCGTCGAGTACTTCCTCGACGTTCAGCGTCGAGCCGAACGCCATGTAATTGACCATGTCGAGCGATCCCAAAGCACTGCGCGTGCTGATGGTCCCGCCTGCGCCGATCACGGCAATTCTGGGTCTTGCCTGGGGCTGGTCAACTGGCATTGGGGCAGGGCTATGATTGAATGCAGTGTTTGCCAAAGTGGATTCACTTTAATTCAAAGTGTCAACACTTTGGTGGTGATAAATGCAGGGTTTACCCTTTGTTGATAGACCTGTTCGTTACGGGCGAAAGGCCAAGCATGTCCACAGTTTCCGAAGCCCGGTCGGTGCGTGAGCGCACCACCGGCGACGAGCCTCCAGACCGGTCTGACCGGAGTCTGACCCTGCAACTCTCCGAACGCATCAAGGAGATGATTTATGCAGGCGAAGTCAAGCCCGGAGAGCGGCTGAACGAGGTTGCGCTCGCCGCCAGAATGAATGTCAGCCGGGGACCGGTGCGCGAGGCGATCCGTATCCTCACCGGCTTTGGGCTGGTGACACCCGTGCTCAACCGCGGGGTTTACGTGCGGGAACTGACAGTCGGCGAGATGGTCGAGATTTCTGAGCTGAGAGCGGTTGTATTCGGGTTCATTGCGGGCATGGCGGCAGAGCAGCGGTCCTCAAAAGACGTGGAGCGCCTGCGATCGCTGATTGAGCAGATGGACGTGGCCGTGGAGGAGGCCGAAGGCGATGGGTACTATCGCCTGAACCTGGAGTTCCATGCCGCCGTGGTCGCGTTGTGCGGCAGCAAGCGGGCCGCTGGTGTTTATTCGGGGTTCGTCAAGGAACTGCACCTGTTTCGTCGCCAGAATTTCGACAACACCGGCAACATGCGCAAGTCGCAGAGTGAACATCGCCGCATCTACGAAGCCATTGCTGCGGGCAGCAAGGCCGATGCCGCGCATGAGGCAGAGCAGCACATCCTTGCGGGCTGCCAGCGAATGTTGAGGGACGAAGGGCGTACCCAGGGGCTCTGATTGCGAATACCGCCTGGACGCGTCAACGTCCGCGCGATCAATGGGGTTCAAAGAGTGGGCCTGAAACCGGTGGAGGTTTCAGGTTCCAGGTTTCAGGTTTCGTGCGTTGCGTCCAGCCAAGGAGCAACTGACACGGGTGAACCGGGCGAATCCGGCGAAGAGGTGCCAAAGAGGGCGGATGGGTCAGAAAGGCTGGTACCACCAACAGGAATCGAACCTGTATCTAGCGCTTAGGAGGCACTCGTTCTATCCATTGAACTATGGCGGCACGGCTGCCGGTCGGACAGCGCTGTGAATTGTATGCGGTGGGTGGTGCGCGGCGAGGGGCACCCGGGGTGCGACGAGCCCTCAACCTACTTCGAGAGCAGCCGCATGGCTTCTTCAAGCCCCTTGATGGTGAGCGGGTACATGCGGTGATTCACCAGCTGCTGGATCACGCTGATGCTTTGCCGGTACTGCCACACGCCCTGCGGCTCGGGGTTGATCCAGGCGAACTTGGGGAAGGCGTTGGTCAGGCGCTGCATCCACTCGGCGCCAGCTTCCTCGTTGTTGTATTCCACGCTGCCACCGGGCTGCAGGATTTCATAGGGGCTCATCGTCGCATCACCGACGAAGATGAGCTTGTAGTCCTTGTTGTACTTGCGGATGATGTCCCAGGTGGGAAACTTCTCGCTGAAGCGGCGGCGGTTGTTCTTCCACATGAAGTCGTAGACGCAGTTGTGGAAGTAATAGAACTCCAGGTGCTTGAACTCGGCTTTGACCGCCGAGAACATCTCTTCCACGCGGTGGATGTGCTCATCCATCGTGCCGCCCACATCCATCAACAGCAGCACCTTCACGTTGTTGTGGCGCTCGGGCACCATCTTGATGTCGAGCCAGCCGGCGTTGGCGGCGGTGGAGCGGATGGTGTCGTCCAGGTCCAGCTCTTCGACATTGCCCTGCCGTGCAAACTTGCGCAGCCGGCGCAGCGCCACCTTGATGTTGCGTGTGCCCAGCTCCTGGGTGTCGTCGTAGTCCTTGTAGGCGCGCTGGTCCCACACCTTCACCGCGCTCTTGTTGCGGCTTTTTTCCTGACCGATGCGGATGCCCTGCGGGTTGAAGCCGTTGGCGCCGAATGGCGAGGTGCCTCCGGTACCAATCCATTTGCTGCCGCCTTCGTGGCGCTCCTTCTGCTCTTCAAAACGCTTTTTCAGCGTTTCCATGAGCTCGTCCCAGCCCATTTTCTCGATTTTGGCCTTCTCTTCGGGGCTCAGTTCCAGCTCCAGGTTCTTGCGCAGCCATTCGAGGGGAACCTCCTTGGTGAAGTCGGCGATCATCTCCACGCCCTTGAAGTAAGCCGCGAAGGCGCGGTCGAACTTGTCGTAGTGCTTCTCATCCTTCACCAGCACGGTACGGCTCAGGTAGTAGAAGTCGTCGATCTTGTAGGCGCCTTCGCCAAACTCGCCCCCAGGTGAGCCACTGTTGGGCCCGACCACGCCGGCCTGTAGCGCTTCGAGCAGCATCAGGTATTCCTTGACCGAGACCGGCAGCTTGGCCGAACGCAAGGTGTAGAAGAAATCGATCAGCATGGTTGCGCTCCGCTAGTAGGCTGAATCGGTGAGATCGCTGGCGAGCGGCTGACCAGCGGCGTGGCAGGCGAGGCGCAAAGCACAGACGGGCCCGCCGGCCCGGCGCGCATTTGCAACGACGCATGGTACGGCGAGGGGCAGACGAGTGACAGTGAATCTCATTGATCCAGCCTACTGATACTGGCGTTTGTCCAGCAGGTAAAGCAACTGGGCTTTCACTTCCGGCCACTCGCCAGCGACCAGGCTGTACATCACCGTGTCGCGGATGGTGCCGTCGCGGCGCATCGCGTGACCGCGGATCACGCCGTCCTTGCGCGCACCGAGCCGCTCGATGGCGCGCTGCGACGCGTGATTGAAGTTGTCGGTGCGCCAGCCGACCACGTTGCAGGCGAGCGTGTCAAACGCGTGGCTGAGCATCAACAGCTTGCAGGTGGTGTTGACATGGGTGCGCTGACAGCGTTTGGCGTACCAGGTGTAGCCAATTTCCACGCGCTTCACGGCGGGCAGGATGTCGTGGTAACTGGTGCTGCCCAGCACCGTGCTGGTGGCCTCGTCGGTCACCGCAAAGGCCATGCGCTTGCCTTCGCTGCGCATCTGCAACGCGTCCTCAATGTATTTGCGTGTCTGATCCGGCTCAGGCACCGAGGTGACGCGGATGTTCCACAGCTCGCCATCGGCCGCTGCGGCGGCCAGGCCAGCCTCGTGCGACAGGTCCAGTGGCACCAGGCGGATGCCACGGGCTGAAAGGGTTACGGGTTCCACAAAAGCCATGACAGTCAGGCCGTATCAGCGGTTGTGCCGCTGCATGAACACCAGCTTCTCGAACAGCGTCACATCCTGTTCGTTCTTCAGCAACGCGCCGACTAGTGGCGGCACTGCCACCTTGTCGTCCTTGCTTTGCAGCGCCTCCAGCGGAATATCTTCTGCCACCAGAAGCTTCAGCCAGTCGAGCAGTTCGCTGGTACTGGGTTTCTTTTTCAGACCCGGCAGGTTGCGCACGTCGTAAAACGTCTTCATGGCCGCTGCCAGCAGCTCTTTCTTGAGACCTGGGAAGTGCACGTCCACGATCTGCTTCATGGTGTCGGGGTCGGGAAACTTGATGTAGTGGAAAAAGCAGCGGCGCAAAAAGGCGTCGGGCAATTCCTTTTCGTTGTTCGAGGTGATGAAAACCAGCGGGCGGTGCTTGGCCTTGATGAGCTCGCGTGTTTCGTACACATAGAACTCCATGCGATCAATCTCGCGCAGCAGGTCGTTCGGGAATTCGATGTCGGCCTTGTCAATCTCGTCTATCAGCAGCGCGACGGGCTCATCGGCAGTGAAGGCCTGCCACAGCACGCCCTTGACGATGTAGTTGTGGATGTCCTTGACCTTCTCGTCGCCCAGCTGCGAATCGCGCAGGCGGCTGACCGCGTCATATTCATACAGGCCCTGCTGCGCCTTGGTGGTGGACTTGATGTGCCACTGCAGCAGCGGCAACTTGAGCGCCTGCGCCACCTCTTCGGCCAGCATGGTTTTGCCGGTGCCGGGTTCGCCCTTGACGAGCAGGGGCTTCTTCAGCGCAGAAGCCGCATTCACGGCCAGCATGAGGTCGGGGGTGGCGACGTAGTTTTGGGAGCCTTGGAATTTCATGGGCATGGGGCGACTATGAGGCGACTGTGGAGCAATGATGGGTGACGACCGGGGGGAATCAGACGGGGGCCGTTAAGCGGTCGGACTTCCAGTGTGCAAGAGCTGACTTGACTGGCACTGGGCGCCCCGGCTTTCTCGCCCAGATATAATCCGCAGTTGTTTTATACGATGAATTCTCACCAGATTGTGCGCGCAAAATGATTAAGCTGTTGACCACGATATTCGCTGTAGCTGTCTCTTGTGTGACGGTTTCCAGCTTCGCCCAGGAGATCAAGGGCGACGCCAAGGCAGGCGAAACCAAGAACGCCATGTGCATCGGCTGCCACGGCATCAAGGGCTACCAGGCCTCCTTTCCCGAGGTGTATCGGGTCCCGATGATTTCCGGGCAAAGTGGCAAGTACATCGTCTCGGCCCTGAACGCCTACAAGAAAGGCGAGCGCAAACACCCGTCGATGCGGGCGATTGCCCAGTCGCTCAACGATCAGGATATGGCTGACCTTGCCGCTTACTACGAAGCCGATGGCGTGGTTGCTGCAGCTTCACTGCCCGCAGAGCCTTCGAAGAAGCCCAGCGCTGAAGTGCAGGCCCTGCTCAACAAGGCCAACTGTGCCTCTTGCCACGGCGCCAATTTCAGCAAGCCGATTGACCCCGCTTACCCCAAGCTTGGCGGGCAGCATGCCGATTACCTCTTTGTGGCGCTCAAAGCCTACAAGGTGGACAACAACCCGAAAGTCGGCCGCGCCAACGCCATCATGGCTGGCATGGCCAAGCAGTACACCAACGCCGAACTGAAGCAGCTCGCCAACTACATGGCCTCGTTGCAAGGCGATCTCAAGACCGTGCCGCAAAGCCGGTTTCGCTGAGATTCGACTGAAGCATTGAAAAAGCCGCCCGTGAGGCGGCTTTTTTTGTGCGCAGCCGCAGCGGCCCCGGGGGCATCGTTCGACGGGCTCAGGACGAACGGAATTCACTGGGCACCCGTGGAGGCTAATCTCTCGTGGCCTGCCGTTGCACGCAGTCGATGTAGGCGGCCCCATCCGGCGGCCGGCCTGCGCGCTGGCTCTCCCAGACCATCTGGCCCAGGCAGTCCATGGCCTCATGGTGTGCCTCGTGCAATGACTGGCGCTTGGCGGCCAGCAGCTCCACTGCCTGCCGTATGCCGCGCGGCTGGTCGATGGAGCATTGCTCACTGATCGACAGGTGCATCGACAGATGCAAAAACGGGTTGGTCTTGCCCGACTCCACGTCGTACATCCTGAGCAGCGCCGCGTCGGTATCGGCCAGGTCTGCGTGGTATTCGGGGTGTTCCGCAATCCACTGGCTGGCCAGCGTTTCGATGGCCTCCATCGGCTGACCGGCCTGTGTCTTGGCATACACCGAGCAGAAGAAGCGGCGCACGTCGGCTTGGGAAGGGGTGAACATACAAGCCCGATTATCGGGTCTGCCCGGTATGCAACGCGCTTGCATCGCCCGGCGGCGTCCTACAGACAGGCAGTGGATGGCTCGTTACATTAGCTTGCACGATGGCGCACTTCCGGGGCAGGGCCATCTGCTTACACCACAGCCCGGCGAGGAGATTTTCAAAATGAATGCAACACGTATCGCAGGCATCGTCCTGATTGTTATTGGCCTGGCCGGCTTTTTCACCGGCGGTTTCAGCTTCACCAAGGACACCACGGCCGCCAAGATCGGACCGATAGAGCTCACTGTCCAGGAAAAGGAATCGGTGAATATTCCTCAGTGGCTGAGCATCGGCGCGGTGGTGGCGGGTGCCGCCTTGCTGGCCCTGGGTTTCCGCAAGTCCTGAGCAGCGCTCACGGGCGGTGAACGCTCAGCAGGCGTGAGATCGCCTGCGCTGCCGCCAGCAGGTGCGGCAGCATGGTGTCCTGCATGGTCTTGGCGCTGGTCCGGTTGGCCTGGCCGCTGATGTTCAGTGCGGCCACCGTCTGGCCGGCGCGGTTGGTGATGGGCGCAGCCATCGACACCAGTCCTTCTTCCAGTTCCTGATTCACCAGCGACCAGCCTTGTTTGCGCACCTGCGCAACCTTGGCGACCAGCTCTTTCATGTCGGTCACGGTGTGTCTGGTGCGCGCGGTCCGGTCCGAATTGCGCAGGCACTGCATTAGTTCGGCCTCAGGCAGGCCCGCCAGCAGCATCCGACCCATCGACGTGCAGTAAGCGGGCAGGCGAGAGCCCACCCCCAGGCTGATGCTCATGATCTTGTGGGTTGGCACGCGCAGCACATACACAATGTCGGTGCCGTCCAGCACGGCGGCCGAGCAGGACTCCTTGATCTCTGCGACCAGCGACTCCATCACCGGCTCGGCGAGGTTCCAGATCGGCATGGACGATAAATAAGCAAACCCCAGATCGAGAATGCGTGGCGTGAGGCTGAAGTGCTTGCCATCGGTGCGCACATAGCCCAGTGTTTCCAGTGTCAGCAGGATGCGCCGGGCACCGGCTCGGGTCAGACCGCTGCGGCCAGCCACTTCGGTCAGGGTTTGTTGGGGTGCATCGGCACTGAAGCTGCGAATCACCTCCAGCCCGCGGGCGAACGACTGCACATAGGCATCGCCAGGTTTAGGCGCATGAGGCTGGGTATCTGCGGCGTTTGCCATGGGGGGTGAATTCTCCTAAAATTCATTATACGAACTATTGTTCAATATACGAACAAAATAGCCGTCTCAGTATCGAACTGCATTCCTGATGTCTGGCGCCTTCCCGGGGCAGGCCATGCGTTGGATGCAGTCAGGACGCCAGCGGCACCCCCGGAGACTTTCCATGATCAACAAGATTGCGCTTTCCGTCGCCGATGCCTTGGCGGACTTGAAAGACGGCTCCACCATTCTGATCGGTGGCTTTGGCACGGCAGGCATTCCCAACGAACTCATCGATGGCCTGATCGAGCAGGGCGCCAAAGACCTCACCGTGGTCAACAACAATGCTGGCAATGGCGAAACAGGCCTTGCCGCACTACTCAATACCGGGCGCGTGCGCAAGATCATCTGCAGCTTTCCGCGCCAGGCCGATAGCCAGATTTTTGACGCACTGTACCGCAGCGGCAAACTGGAACTCGAACTGGTGCCCCAGGGCAATCTGGCCGAGCGCATCCGTGCGGCAGGGGCGGGCATCGGTGCCTTCTTCTGTCCGACCGGCTACGGAACCGAGCTGGCCGGTGACCGTGAAACGCGCGAGATCAACGGCAAGCACTATGTGCTGGAGTACCCCATTCATGGCGATGTGGCTTTCGTGAAAGCCGAGTGCGGCGACCGCTGGGGAAATCTGACCTACCGCAAGGCGGCACGTAACTTCGGGCCAGTGATGGCCACCGCTGCGCGCAAAACGATTGCGACCGTGCACGACATCGTGGAGCTCGGCACACTTGACCCTGAAACGGTCGTCACGCCGGGCATCTTCGTTCACCGGATCGTCCGCATTGAACGTGTGGCGACGCAGGCGGGGGGATTCAAGAAATGAAACACCCCCGTTGCCGCTCACTGCGTGTAGCGGCCTCCCCCCTCGAGGGGGCGGCGCCTGCGGCCTGGCAGAGCCAGTTCCGCGGCGCCTGCTTGCATTCGCGCACGGCACGTGCAAAGTGTCAATTGGTTGCATTGTGGAGAAACTGACATGACGACTACTTACCAACGCCGCACCAAGGACCAGCTCGCAGCCCGCGTGGCACAGGATATTTTTGACGGCGCTGTCGTCAACCTCGGTATCGGACAGCCAACGCTGGTGGCCAACCACCTGCCTGCCGGGCGCGAGGTGGTACTGCACAGCGAAAACGGCATTCTGGGCATGGGCCCGGCGCCTGCCGAGGGTCAGGAAGATTACGACCTCATCAACGCCGGCAAGCAACCCGTGACGCTGCTGGCCGGCGGTGCGTACTTTCACCATGCCGACAGCTTCGCGATGATGCGCGGCGGTCATCTCGACATCTGCGTGCTGGGTGCCTTTCAGGTCTCGGCCACCGGAGATCTCGCCAACTGGAGCACCGGCGAACCGGGCGCGATTCCGGCCGTCGGCGGCGCCATGGACCTGGCCATCGGTGCCAAGCAGACGTGGGTGATGATGGACCTGCTGACGAAGAAGGGCGAGAGCAAGGTGGTCCATCGCTGCACCTACCCCCTCACGGGCATTGGCTGCGTCAAGCGCATCTACTCAGACCTCGCTACGCTGGCCTGCACCCCCGAAGGCTTGAAGCTGATTGACAAGGTGGACGGCCTTGAACACGCCGAGCTTGAAAAACTGCTGGGTCTGCCGGTTGCTGTCTGATCGCTGGCGCCGAACCCCACCCCTTGTGAACGACTTTCAACGAGCGAGATTCCCATGACCCAAGCCTTTATCTGTGACGCCATCCGTACCCCCTTTGGCCGCTACGGCGGTGCGTTGAGCAGCGTGCGTGCCGACGACCTCGGTGCGATTCCCCTGAAGGCGCTGATGGCGCGCAACCCGAAGGTGGACTGGCAGGCGGTGACAGATGTCATCTATGGTTGTGCCAACCAGGCCGGCGAAGACAACCGCAACGTCGCGCATATGGCCTCGCTGCTGGCGGGCCTGCCCATCGATGTGCCGGGTGCCACCATCAATCGCCTCTGCGGTTCGGGCCTGGACGCACTGGGCACGGCGGCCCGCGCCATCAAGTCTGGCGAGGCCACGCTGATGATTGCGGGCGGTGTGGAAAGCATGAGCCGTGCGCCCTTCGTGATGCCCAAGGCCGAAAGCGCCTTTAGTCGCAGCAATGCGGTTTACGACACCACCATCGGCTGGCGCTTCATCAACAAGCTGATGAAGGAGCAGTACGGCGTCGATGCCATGCCCGAGACGGCGGAGAACGTCGCCACCGACTACAACATCAGCCGCGAAGACCAGGACAGGATGGCGCTGGCCAGCCAGCTCAAGGCGGTGGCCGCGCAGAAGAGTGGTTACTTCGACAGCGAGATCACGCCCGTGACCATCGCCCAGAAAAAAGGCGATGCCATCGTGGTCAGCAAGGACGAGCATCCGCGCGAAACGTCGATGGAGTCGCTGGCCAAACTCAAGGGCGTGGTGCGGCCTGATGGCACCGTGACGGCGGGCAATGCCAGCGGCGTGAACGATGGCGCCTGTGCGCTGCTGCTGGCCGATGAAGCCACCGCCGCAAAGAATGGCCTCACGCCCCGCGCGCGCGTCGTCGGCATGGCCACCGCCGGTGTGGCGCCGCGTGTCATGGGCATTGGCCCGGCGCCTGCCACACAAAAAGTACTGGCGCTGACCGGTCTCACCATCGCGCAGATGGATGTGATCGAACTCAACGAAGCGTTCGCCGCACAGGGCCTGGCCGTGCTGCGCATGCTGGGTGTGCGTGACGACGACCCGCGCGTCAACCCCAATGGCGGTGCGATTGCGCTGGGTCACCCGCTGGGTGCCAGCGGCGCGCGCCTTGCTACCACGGCAGTCAACCAGCTGCACAAGACGGGTGGACGCTACGCGCTGTGCACCATGTGCATCGGTGTGGGGCAGGGCATTGCCGTGATTCTGGAGCGGGTTTGATCAGCGCCGAGCTGTTGATGATCGCTGCTCGCGCAACGATGGAGTAAACGCCGGGATGCGCGTCGGCGTCACCATCGCCCCAGGCTGTTGCCGGGCTGGGTAACATGTTCTGTGCCCCGGCTATTTCGCTCCACCCCTGACTTCAACACCTGCCCATGACCTTTGAGATCATCACCGACCCGTATTTCTATGCGGTGGCGGTGCCAGCAGTGGTGATGCTGGGCATCAGCAAAAGCGGGTTTGGTGCGGGCTTCGGTTCGCTGGCCGTGCCCCTGATGGCGCTGACGGTGACGGTGCCGCAGGCGGCGGCCATCCTGATGCCTGTGCTGTTGCTGATGGACCTGTTGGGCCTGACGGCTTTTCGCCGCGACTTCGATGCCGCGTTCGCCCGTTTCCTGATTGCCTGGGGGCTGGTGGGCACGGTGATTGGTGCCTTGCTCTTCAAGGCGCTGGACCCGAAGATGGTGGCGGGCATTGTGGGCGCATTCACATTGCTCTTTCTGGCGCAGCGCCTGCTGTTTCCGCCGCGCCCCGACAGCCCACCACCACCGCGCTGGCTTGGTGCCTTGCTCACCATCACGTCAGGCTTCACCAGCTTTGTGGCGCATGCCGGTGGGCCACCGATCAGCGCCTACGTGATCCCGATGCGGCTGAGCCCAGTGCGCTTCACCGCTACCATGGCCGTGTTCTTTTTCGCCATTAATTTGTCCAAGTGGATTCCCTATGCGTGGCTGGGGCTGCTGGACATGCGCAACATGGCAACGTCGATGGTGCTGCTGCCACTGGCGCCCGTGGGGGTGTGGCTGGGTGTGCGGCTGGCCCGGCGCATCAGCCCGGTATATTTCTATCGCCTGCTCTACACCGGGATGTTCCTGACCGGATGCAAGCTGCTGTGGGACGGCTTTCGCTGAACGTCACCTGAGCGTCACCTGCACGACAGCGATTGCCGAAGCCCGGCGGGGCGCCTGTTCCAAAACTGTCAATTTCTGTAAGAATGACAGTAAGCTGACGACCATGATTCTTGAGAGCCGGCGCACCAGTCGCCGGCCTTCTGTTTTCTCCCGCACAACCTGATGACCACTGTCGTTTTCGCCGATCTCGTTGGCAGCACCAGCATGTTTGAGCGCCTGGGGGATGAGACCGCCTCGCGTTTTGTCACCCAGCTGATTGGTGTGCTGAGCCAGGTGTTCGAGCAACACAAGGGACGGGTCGTGAAACTGCTGGGCGACGGCCTGTTCGTGGTGTTCCCGAACGAGGGGGACGCGCTGGCGGCATGCATCAGCATCCAGAAGCGCTTGCAGGACAAGCCCATCTACCCGGGTGGCAGCGGGGCGCCGGTTCAGATGCAGATGGGTATCGAGTCGGGTGAGGTGGTGGAAATTGACGGCGACTGCTTTGGCGACACCGTCAATTCAGCCGCCCGGCTGGCCGATCTGGCCGGCGCCGCGCAGATTCTCACCACAGAAAACGTTTGGACAGCCCTGCTGCCCGGGCAGAGGGCGTCACTGCGCAGCCTGGGCCCGATGTACCTGCGTGGCCGTGCCGGTGCCAGCCATGTGTATCGCGTGGAATGGCAGACGGGCCGTGACGAAGACGCCACCATGGTCGGGCGTTCGATGGCGACGGACGCGCGCCAGGCTTTTCTGGAACTGCTGTTCGGCGACCAAAGCCTGAAAGTCAATCCCGGCAGCAGCAAAGTGGCTCTGGGCCGGTCCAGTGACGCGGTGCTGGTGATCAACGATCCACGGGTCTCCCGCATGCACGCCACGCTGGAGTGGCGCGGCGGTAATTTTGTGCTGACCGACGCCTCCAGTTACGGCACCTGGGTCTACATGGGCAACCAGACCGAGGCCGTGGTGCTCAGGCGCACCGAGTGCTATCTGGTGGGCAGCGGGCAGATTGTCCCGGGCTGTGACCGCGCAGACGAAAACGCCCCCGCCATCTCGTTTTCCATCCGGACTTGAGGCTGTCGTGCAGGTGCCTGTTCAGCGGCGATCGGGCGCGGGGTGCAGGCTAAAATCAGTTGAGTCCATTTGTAACAACAAGGGCCAGCGGACGGGGCGGCGTGGCATGACAGCAGCGCGGTATTCCCGGCAGGCAGAGTTTTCTTCCACTCCCCACCCATGAGCATCAAGAAGCTTGGCCGATACGAACTGATCCGGGTGCTCGGCAAGGGCGCCATGGGTCTGGTGTACGAGGGACGTGATCCCAACCTCGACCGGCGCGTGGCGATCAAGACCATCAAGGTCGAGAACCTCTCCGAAGAAGCGGCGGCCGAATACGAGGTGCGCTTTCGCACCGAGGCGCGCTCGGCGGCCCGCCTGCAGCACCCGAACATCGTCAGCGTGTACGACTCCGACCGCGACGGTGACATCGCCTTTCTGGTGATGGAGTTCATCGCTGGGGATGATCTCAAGCACCACCTCGACAAGGGCGAGTTGTATTCGCTGGAGCAGTCGCTCACCATCATGACCGACCTGCTCTCGGCGCTCGACTACGCGCACCGCCAGAGCATTGTTCACCGCGACATCAAACCGGCCAATCTGCTGATCGAAGCCAGCGGTCGCGTGAAGCTGACCGACTTTGGCGTGGCGCGCATCCAAGACTCCGGCGAAACCACGCGCACCCAAGGCTCCATCGTCGGCACGCTGAAGTACATGTCGCCCGAGCAGGTCCAGGGCCTGCCGATTGACGCCCGTGCAGACCTGTTTGCGGCCGGCATCGTGTTGTACCAGTTGCTGACCGGCAAGCGCCCGTTTGACGGCGACACCGACTTCGCCACCATCCAGCAGATTGTTGGTCATAACCCCGCACCACCCAGCACCTTCAACCCCAAGCTTCCCGCTGCGATGGATGGGGTGGTGGCGCGCGCGCTGGCCAAAAAACGCGATCAGCGCTACGCCACTGCCCAGGAGTTCTCTGCGGCGCTGGAAGCCGCCGCCCGCGAGGCGGCCGACCCCACCGTGCTGCCACCTGCTGTTGAAGGGGGGCCGGGCCGGCAATCCACCTGGACATCAACCCTGCTGGCAGGCGAAGCACTGACCGGGCTGCAATCGGGCACCAGCGGCGGCGTCTCCACCGTGACGCAGGAAGTGGAACTGGTCTACTGGAAAGACATCAAGGAATCCACCGATCTGGAAGACATCCAGGGCTTTCTCGACAAGTTTCCGTCCGGCATTTACGCCGATCTGGCACGGCGGCGCCTGCGCAAGCTGGGTGGCGGAAGTGGCGAGGACTCCGACGTTCGCCAGAGAACCGGAACCCTGGTGGTGCCGCGATCTGCGGTGACCCCTTCATCGCCTGCGGGAACAGCTGATCCCGATGGCGCATGGTCGGCCCTGGAGCAGGCGGCGCGGACTGCGCCTGCAGCCGCTGGTGTCCCACCCTCAGGCGCACCGCATCCGGCGTCTGACGATCCTGACGCCACGCGATTGGGCGCACCCGTGGGCAGGCCATCCGCAGGTGCGGCTGTTTCGGCGTCTGACGAAACAGCAGCTGCAGACAACTCAGCTGCCAACGAGGAGTCCTCGCCCCCCGCTACTGTGAGCGCTGCAGACGCTTCGGCGAGCGAACAAACGTCTGCCAGCGATACGCCAGCGCCTTCAAGGGAAGAAGCGGCGGCGCCGGCGTCCCCCGTTTCCACCGTACCGCGCACGCCTGCGTCGGCGGCACCTTCCCGTCGCGGCGTCTGGGTTGTGGCGGCGGTGGCCTTGTTGGTCGTGGGCGGGGCTGTCTTCAAGCTGTCGTCGGGTTCACCGGCCACGGCATCAGCACCTGATGCAGCGGCTGTGTCGCCAGACGCCTCGCCAGCATCGAACGAGAGCCCATCCACCCCGCCAGCACAGGCGGCTGCCGTGGCGCCTGCAGCATCAGCGGCATCAGCGCCCGCGAGTCCAGCGTCGGCAGCCAAAGCGGCTGCGGCGTTGGCTGCACGCAAGGCGGCTATCGAGAAAGAACGCGCGGCCAAGGCAGCCGCTGCCAAACAGACCGCTGAAAGCACACCGGAGCGCCCCTCCACGCCCGAGCGCCCATCCGCCGCAGTGGCCCCTGCGCCAGCCGCCGCCACAGCCGCTGGTCCCCGCCAGGCGTGCGAAGGTCGCGTGCTGATCGGCTTTCAGATCTGCATGACGGAGCAGTGCGCCAAGCCTGCCTTCACCAACCATCCGGTCTGTGTGGAGCGGCGGGCCACAGAGCAGAGGCGCCGTGAATCGGAGCAAATCCGGAACTGACCGTGTTCAGTGCTGATGCGATAGCGCCCAGCGCCGTTATCAGTCACGCCAACCAGCAGGACGGCGCTGCCCCTGCTGTCTTTCCTGTGCCAGTTGTTCCTCCAGCTGCAGGCGCCCTTGTGTCGCCACGGCAATCAGTTTGCTGCGGTCCTTGCGATGTGGGTACATCTGCTCAAACAGGGCCAGGTTGTGCTGACGAAAACGCATCGCGGCCTGTCGCGCTTCGTGCGGTGATTGACCCAGCACTTCCAGCACCGTGCGGGCGCTGCGCAGGCTGGATTCAAAGACCTCGCGCTCGACACGCAGTACGCCGCGGTCACGCAGCTGGTTCCAGTGCGTGACATCGCGGGCGCGCGCCACGATCTGCAGTTGCGGAAAGTGCTCGTGCACCAGGTCCACGATCTTCATCGACTGCTCGACGTCATCGACCGCAAGCACCAGAATCCGGGCGTTGGCAGCACCCGCCGTACGCAGCAAATCGAGCCTGGTCGCATCGCCATAAAACACCCGATAGCCAAACGCGCGCACAGTTTCAATCATGTCGGCGTCGTGGTCCAGCACGGTGGCCTGAATGCCCTGTGCCAGCAGCATGCGCCCGACAATCTGCCCATAGCGACCGAATCCCGCGATGATCACTGGCGCCTCCTGCGGCTCTGAGATCTCTTCCAGCGCAGGCCCGCTGCGCCCGGCATAGCGGGGCAGCAACAGCTTGTCGATGGCCACCAGCAGCAGGGGACTCAGCAGCATCGAGAGCGCCACGGCCCCGATCAGCAGCGACGCCACCTCGGCTGAGAAGACCTGCGCACCTGCCGCTGCCTGGAACACCACGAACGCGAACTCCCCGCCCTGGGCCAGCAACACCGTGAAGACCGGTCGTTCCTGAAACGGCAGCTTCATCAGCGCCGCCAGGCCGTAGATCACCACCAGCTTGAGCAGCAGAAAGCCGAACAGGATGGCGGCCATCAGCCCCGGCGATTTCCACAGCACACCGAAGTCGATGCTCATGCCCACGGCAATGAAAAAGAGGCCCAGCAGCAGTCCTTTGAAGGGCTCAATGTCGGTTTCCAGTTCGCGCCGGTATTCGCTTTCAGCCAGCAGCACGCCGGCAAGAAAGGCGCCCAGCGCCATCGACAGGCCCACCAGCTGCATCAGCGCTGCAATGCCGACAACCAGCAGCAGCGAAGCAGCGGTGAAGATTTCGGGTGTTCCGCTGTTGGCAATCCAGCGCAGCAGTGGCCGCAACAGCAGCCGGCCGCCCAGGATGATGCCGCCGATCACGACCAGGATCTTGATGCCTTCCAGCCAGCGGTTGATGGGTGCCAGTGCATCGCCATCGCCGGCCATGCTGCCCAGCAAGGGCAGCAGCGCCAGAATCGGAATCGCCGCCACGTCCTGAAACAGCAGGATCGAAAACCCGGCCTGCCCGCTGCGGGTCGGCATCAGGTTGCGCTCGCCGATGGCCTGCAGCGCAATGGCGGTGGACGAAAGAGCCAGACCGAGCCCCGCAACCAGCGCGATCTGCCAGCGCACGCCGAACGCCATGGCCACGCCAGTCAGCAGGGCGGCACAGGCCAGCACCTGCGCGCTGCCCCAGCCGAAAATTGGTCGGCGCAAATTCCAGAGGCGCTGCGGCTCCAGCTCCAGCCCCACCAGAAACAGCATGAGCACTACGCCGAATTCAGCGAAGTGCAGGATGTCCTGCACGTTGGTGACCAGCCCCAGTCCCCAGGGGCCGATGGCAATGCCGGCGCCGAGGTAGCCGATGATGGAGCCCAGCCCCAGTTTCTTGGCCAGTGGCACGGCAATCACTGCCGCCGCCAGATAGATGAAGCTGTTCGACAGCCAGGCCGGCGCCGTGCTCATGGGGCAACCCCCGCAGCTTTCATTTCACGCAACTTGTCATTCGCTTCGCTGGGCCGGTCTTTCATCGGCACCACGCACGCCGCGCATTGCTCAAGATCGTCCAGCTCCGGCCAGTCGGGGTAGCTTTGCAGGCGCTGGCGGAACATGCCGACATGCGCGCTCACGGTGGCCCCGTCCACGCTGTGCGCGCCATGCAGCACCAGCGGCGGAAGAAAGCGCATGCCGCAGAGCGCGGCTGTCTGCTCGTAGGGTGGCAGAAAGGCGTCAAAAAAATAGCGGTTGTAGCCTTCGGGATGGTAGGAGGACTCCGGCCCACCGGTGGTGGCGACCAGCCACAGGTCCTTGCCCTGCAAAGCCCGGCCCTGGCCCGTCGATGAGGGCGTGCCAGCTTCGGGGTCCTCACTGCCGCCGCCGTAGGCCCAACCGTAAGTCAGCACCTCGTCCAGCCACAGCTTCTGCAGCGCCGGCATGGAATACCACTGGATCGGGTGCAGCAGCACGACCAGGCTGGCGCGCGCCAGCGCGGCCTGCTCAGCCGCCACATCAATCGCGTAGTCAGGGTAGCTGGAATAGAGGTCCTGCACCACGGCGCGCGGAAGGCCCTTGGCCGTTTCCATCAACGGCCGGTTGACGCGCGATTCGCGCCAGGCGGGGTGGGCCGCGATCACATAGATGTCGGCAGCGGCGGCATCGACCGGTCGATCTCCGCCGTTGTCAGCGGTTGTGAGAACAGTGTCCATGCCGTTACCATAGCGTAAAAGCATGGCTCAATAAGAGGAGAATCGCATGTCCGTGGTTGTGATCGCCAATCCCAAGGGAGGCGTTGGCAAGTCAACGCTGGCCACCAATGTGGCGGGTTATTTCGCCAGCCAGGGCCATGCCGTGATGCTCGGCGACGCTGACCGGCAGCAGTCCTCGCGCCTCTGGCTGGGGCTCAGGCCTGCGGCCGCGCGGCCGATTGCGACCTGGGATGTCAGTGCTGACCTGATCGTCAAACCGCCCAAAGGCACGACCCATGTGGTGCTCGACACCCCCGGTGGCCTGCACGGCTGGCGTTTCAATGACGTGATCAAGCTGGCCGACAAGATCATCGTACCGCTGCAGCCCAGCGTGTTCGACATCTTTGCCACCCGCGCCTTTCTCGACCAGTTGGCCGAGCACCGCCATGCCGGCAAGTTGCAGGTCGGTATCGTGGGTATGCGGGTCGATGGGCGCACGATTGCCGCCGACAAGCTGCGCGAGTTTGTCGGGGGGCTGGGCCTTCCGGTGCTGGGTTATGTGCGCGACACGCAGAACTACATTCACCTTGCTGCTCGCGGCCTCACGCTGTTCGATGTGGCGCCCAGTCGGGTGGAAAAGGACCTCGAGCAGTGGCAGGGGATCTGCCGCTGGCTGGACCAGTAAGGGGAGCCACGTTCACCTTGTCGCTCAATGGACAGGTGGCCCCGTTGACGTTGTTGGCCGGCGCTACAGTGGCGCCATGAGAACCTTCGAGAATCTTTCCGCGTTGTCTGCCTGTGTGGGCCAGGATGTGGCCACCAGCGCGTGGATCACCATCACGCAGCAGCAGGTGAACCTGTTTGCCGACGCGACGAGTGACCACCAGTGGATTCATGTGGACCCGCAAAAGGCGTCGGCCGGGCCGTTCGGCACCACGATTGCGCACGGCTTTCTGACACTTTCCCTGTTGCCCCATTTCTTCGAGTCGTCGTTTGACATTTCGGGCTCGCGCCTGGGGGTCAATTACGGTCTCAACAAGGTCCGTTTCACGGCGCCTGTGCCTGTCGGGAGCCGCCTGCGGGCGCACATGCATCTGCTGGCAGCAGAGCCGGTGGACGGCGATGGTGTGCAGCTGACCTGGCGCGTCACGGTGGAGCGCGAAGGCGAGTCCAAGCCAGTCTGCGTGGCGGAGTCGTTGGTGCGCCGCTACCCCTGAGGGCTTGGCAAAACTTCCTCAGCGCCGGGCTGACCCGGGGGCCTGGCGTCAGATGGGCGCCAGCTGGCTGTCTGGCACCCAGCCTTCAAACACGTTGATCACGCTGTTGATGCGTTCAACGGCTTCTGATTGGTTTCGCACGCGTGCGATGCACTGCAGTAGATCACTGCGCAGGAGCCAAAGCTCGGCCGGTGTGGTCGTGGCATTGATGCGGTAAATGATGCGCTGCGCGCTCACGTCCGTGCAGTCATGCAGCAGTGCGGTAAGGTGTTCGCGGATGACTTCGACGGGTACCCGGTTGGCGGCAGCGCCTGTGCTGGAAAAGAAGGGTGGCGCAGTGACGCCAAAAATGCGTTTGATCAACATGACATGGCTCGGTTAACCCGGTCTTGTGGACCGGCGATAAAGGCTGGAGTGGGGGCCTGCGCAGACAGGTCGTGTGGCGCAGTCCGGAACAAAGGGCAGACGAAAAGCAGGCGAGATTCTAGGGTTTACCCGAATCCCGATGAGTCGCCGAGGAGACTCTGCTCAGTCCTGGTGAAAACCGAGCTGCCGCCAGGCCTCGAATACCGTCACCGCCACCGCGTTGGACAAGTTGAGGCTGCGCTGTCCCTCCACCATGGGCAGCCGAATGCGCTGCTCGGGTGCAAATGACTCCCGTAAATCTGCCGGCAGGCCCCGTGTTTCCGAGCCAAATACCAGCCAGTCGCCGCTCTGGAAGCGGACGTCAAAGACGCTGCCCGAGCCACGGGTCGTGAGCGCAAACAGGCGATCAGCGGCGGGTTGCTCGGTGTGCAGAAACGATGGCCAGTCCTTGTGGCGCAGCACTTGCGCGTACTCGTGGTAATCCAGGCCAGCCCGTCGCATGTGCTTGTCGTCCATCGAGAAACCGAGGGGCTCCACCAGATGCAGCCGGCATCCGGTGTTGGCGGCCAGACGGATCACATTGCCGGTGTTGGGCGGGATTTCAGGTTCGACCAGAACGATGTTGAACATGAGGGGATTGTCGCGCGGCGGTGCGCCCGGGGCGGCTCATTCCTCGGCGCTGTCAGTGCGTGCCAGCACGAGGGCTGTGATCTCGGCTGCACCAGCTTCTGCCAGCGCACCCGCAGCAGCAAACACCGAAGCACCACTGGTCATCACATCGTCCACCAGCACCACACGCCGTCCGGCCAGCGAGGCGGCCCGCAGCGGATCAACCTGAAAAGCACCCCGCATATTGGCCAGCCGGGCCTGCCGCTGCAATTGACTTTGGGGTGCAGTGTTCCGCACCCTGAGCAGCAATCCGGCGTCGCACTTTGCGAGCGTTCCTGAGGCGCGTGCCAACGCAGTGGCCAGGGCCCATGCCTGGTTGAAGCCCCGCGCTTCCAGGCGAGCAGCCGACAGGGGCATGGGGACGATCCAGTCGTCGCGATCCAGCTCGCCCAGTGTTGTGGCGACATCTGGCGCGCGCAGCAGCAGTGAGGCGAAGAAAGCTGCCCACGCCGGTTGGTCAGCGAATTTGTAGCGGCCAATCAGGTCTGACCATGGGTAGGCGTATGGCACCGCAGCCAGGGTGGTGCGAAGGGGCGGTGGATGCACGGCGCAGTTGGCGCATAGGTCGGGCCCGCTGCGCAGCCCTTCCGAGGTGTCTGGCGGCAGACTGATGGCGCAGCGGTTGCAGCGCCGACGCGGCATCACAAAACGCGCCACACATGGTGTGCAGACCGACTCGGCCGGCCAGCTGCGGCAGACGGCACACTGGCTGGAAAGCCGAGGCCATCCGGGCTTGCTCGGCCCTGCAAGGGACATGGTGGAACGCAACAGGGTGAACACCGTGTCAATATACTCGCGTGCAGCATGAGCACTGTGCGCTGCATGCTGCGTCGGGGCCGACCCACGCCACGCCTTCCGGCTTCTTTCATCCGCCATTTCTTTTCATGACCGCTGACCAGCGTCCTCCCACGCTCGACCCCGTTGCCGTTGCCCGCTGGCAGCGTGCGGCGCCGCAGGCGTCACCGTGGCTGCACGAGGAAGTGGCGCAGCGCATGCTGGATCGCCTGCAGTGGATCAAGTTGCAGCCCGAGGCCTGGGTGCATTGGGGCGCTTTGCGCGGCGGCGTGAAAGCCCACACCGATCTGGTGTCGCGCTATCCCCGCTCGGCGTGTTTTGTGATGGAAGCCCACGCGCATCAGACTGCGCGCGCCAGACAGGTGATCGTGCCGCCCTGGTGGGCGCCACGGCGCTGGCTGGGCGCCGCAACCCGTTTCGGTGCGCCTGCCGATGCCTCTGCCGACATGCTGTGGGCCAACATGGCACTGCATGAGGCTGCCGAACCACAAAAACTGCTGGCGCACTGGCACCGGCTGTTAAAGGTGCAAGGCTTTCTGATGTTTTCCTGTCTGGGCCCGGACACCGCGCGTGAACTGCGCGCTCTGTATGCCGAACTGGGCTGGCCCCCTGCCGGCCATGAACTGACGGACATGCACGATTGGGGTGACATGCTGGTGCAGACCGGCTTTGCCGAACCTGTGATGGACATGGAGCGCATCACGCTGACCTATGAAACACCGGCCCGGTTGCTTGCCGAGCTGGCGGAGGTGGGCCGCAATTTCCACCCGGCGCGGTTTCCGGCCCTTCGCGGCCGACGGTGGCGCGCCCAACTGGAAAACACGCTGGCTGAGCGTCTGGTCGGTGCAGACGGCCGTCTGTCGCTCACGTTTGAGGTGGTCTATGGCCATGCGCTGAAGGCCACTCCCCGCGTGAAGGTGAGCCCGCTGAGCGCGGTATCGGTGGCCGACATGCGCAGCATGCTGCAAGGTCAGCGTCCTGCCGTTTGACCCTGCGGCGCGCTGCGGTAATCGCCACAGGACGACACCTTGCGGCAGTCGGGTTTGGGCTGTCAATTACTGGGTGCCCCGAGTGAACGCGGCTACAATCCAAAGCTGATTTTTTGGGTATGTTCCCAAGCCTCATGCGGTTGTCGGCATGTCCGATCCGCTGCTTTTTTTGAGGGTTGCCACATGCTGCAGCCGCCACCCACGTTCCGTTTCGCCACACCGCCCGTGCAGGGTGGGCCCGGCCATGATGCCGTGCTCTGGCTTCTCAAGCGTCACTGTTCACTCAGGCCTGCCCAGTTGGGCTGGTTGTACGTTTCGCTGTGCGTGGTGTCCCTGGGGATTGCGGGTTTCTTCTGGGTGCAGGGCGCGCGCATGGTCATGCCGTTTGCGTGGCTGGAACTGCTGGTGGTGGGTGCTGCCTTCCTGATCTACGCCCGGCATGCCAGCGACGGGGAAAGAATTGTTCTTGAAGGTGGCCGACTGGTCGTGGAGCTCGAAACAGCGGGCCGGACGCAGCGCGCGGAGTTCAACCGCCAGTGGGTGCGGGTAGAGCCCCAGGACAGCGACGGATCGCTGATTGAGGTGTCCGGGCAAGGGCAGTCGGTGAAAGTGGGGCGGCATGTGCGCCCTGAACTGCGACCTGCGCTGGCGCGCGAGATCCGTTTGGCCTTGCGCGGCTGTTGATGCCGGCGTTGAAAGCGTCGAGTAAGTTCCTGGCGCCGCGAGTGCTCACCGGGTAACTTTATAATCAGCAGGTTGAATTGGTTGGTAATTAAAGCAAATACAGAAGCGGATTGAGTGATCACGATGAACGTAAGCAACACCATGGGCAAACTGACACGGCTTGGCATCGCGCATGCGGGCACCATTCTGGTATCGGCGGCGGCCTGGACAAGCACGGCTGCCCATGCCGTCAACGACCTGCCGGGCGGTCCAGCCGTCAACCAGCTCAACCTTCACCCGGCCGTGACCAAAATCGCCGGCGAGCAGCAGTGGCTGCACTGGTTCATGATGGCCATCTGCCTGGCCATCTTCGTTGCCGTTTTTGCGGTGATGTTCTATTCCATCGTCAAGCATCGCAAGTCTGTCGGCCACAAAGCGGCCAACTTCCACGAGTCCACGGCGGTGGAAATCGCCTGGACGGTGGTTCCCTTCATCATCGTGATCGCGATGGCACTGCCGGCCACCAAGGTGCTGGTGGCCCAGAAAGACACGACCAGTGCCGACCTGACCATCAAGGCCACTGGCATCCAGTGGAAGTGGGGCTATGACTACATCAAGGGTGAGGGCGAGGGCATCGGTTTCGTCTCGACGCTCGATAACACCCACCGCGAGATGTCCAATGCGGGCGGCCCCAAGCCCGGCAGCGAGCCTGACAACTACCTGCTCAAAGTGGACAACCCGCTGGTCGTGCCGGTGGACAAGAAAATTCGCATCATCACCACCGCTAACGACGTGATCCACGCCTTCGCGGTGCCGGCTTTCGGCATCAAGCAGGATGCTATTCCCGGCTTCGTGCGCGACACCTGGTTCCGTGCAGAAAAAATCGGCGACTACTATGGCCAGTGCCAGGAACTGTGCGGCAAGGAACACGCTTACATGCCCATTCACGTGAAGGTGGTTTCGGCTGCAGACTACACCGCCTGGGTGGCTGCCAAGGCCAAGGAAGCCGCAGCGCTGGCTGATGATCCCTCCAAGGTCTGGACGCTGGCCGACCTGAAAGCCCGCGGTGAAAAGGTCTACGCAGCCAATTGCGCCGCCTGCCACCAGGCCAGCGGCAAGGGTGCCGGCCCGATCAAGGCGCTTGATGGTTCTGCCATCGTTCTCGACGCAGACCACAAGAAGCAGATTGCCATCATGCTCAACGGCGCAGCCGGCGGTGCCATGCCTGCTTGGAAGTCGCTGAGCGACACCGACCTCGCTGCCGTTATCAGTTACACCAAGAACAACTGGTCGAACCAGACAGGGCAGGTGGTGCAGCCAGCCGAATTGCAGGCAGCCCGCAAATAACAACGAGTAGACGTCGTACCGCACGCCCGCAGGGTGCGGCGGCGTCTGAATAATTGACAGCGTATGCGCCCCGCCGAGACGGTTGGCGCCGATGACAAAGTTACCGGTAAAAGCTACCAAAGGAAGCCAAGATGAGTGCAGTTCTCGATCACCACGATCATGCGCATGATGACCATGATCACCACGCCCCCACGGGCTGGCGTCGCTGGGTGTTTGCGACCAACCACAAGGACATCGGAACGCTGTACCTGCTGTTCAGCTTCTTCATGTTGATGTTCGGTGGCGTGCTGGCTCTCGGTATCCGCGCGGAACTATTCCAGCCTGGCTTGCAGCTGGTGAACCCCGAGTTGTTCAACCAGCTCACCACCATGCACGGCCTGATCATGGTGTTCGGCGCCATCATGCCGGCCTTTGTGGGCTTTGCGAACTGGATGATCCCGCTGCAGATCGGCGCGGCCGACATGGCCTTTGCCCGCATGAACAACTTCAGCTTCTGGCTGATGATCCCTGCGGGCCTGATGCTCGCCGGTTCCTTCTTCATGCCCGGTGGCGCACCAGCAGCAGGCTGGACGCTGTACGCGCCGCTGACGTTGCAGATGGGTCCGTCGATGGATGCCGGTATTTTTGCGATGCACATCCTGGGCGCTTCGTCCATCATGGGCTCGATCAACATCATCGTCACCATTCTCAACATGCGCGCCCCCGGCATGACGCTGATGAAGATGCCGATGTTCTGCTGGACCTGGCTGATCACCGCCTACCTGCTGATCGCCGTGATGCCTGTGCTGGCCGGCGCCATCACCATGACGCTGACAGACCGCCACTTTGGTACCAGCTTCTTCAACCCCGCTGGCGGCGGTGACCCGGTGATGTACCAGCACATCTTCTGGTTCTTCGGCCACCCCGAGGTGTACATCATGATCCTGCCGGCCTTCGGCATCATCAGCCAGATCATTCCGGCTTTTTCGCGCAAGCGCCTGTTCGGCTATGCCTCCATGGTGTACGCGACCGGCTCCATCGCCATTCTGAGCTTCGTTGTGTGGGCGCACCACATGTTCACCACCGGCATGCCGGTCACGGGCCAGCTGTTCTTCATGTACTCGACCATGCTGATCGCGGTGCCGACCGGTGTGAAGGTGTTCAACTGGATTGCGACCATGTGGAAGGGCTCGATGACCTTCGAGACGCCCATGCTGTTTGCCGTCGGCTTCATCTTTGTGTTCACCATTGGCGGCTTGACGGGTGTGATCCTGTCTGTTGCACCGATTGACACCCAGCTGCAGGACACCTACTACGTGGTGGCGCACTTTCACTACGTGCTGGTGGCCGGCTCGCTTTACGCACTGTTTGCCGGTTACTACTACTGGTCGCCCAAGTGGACGGGCGTGATGTACAACGAAACCCGCGGCAAGATCCACTTCTGGTGGTCGCTGATTTCTTTCAACGTCACCTTCTTCCCGATGCACTTCCTGGGTCTCGCCGGCATGCCGCGTCGCTACGCAGACTACCCGATGCAGTTCGCTGACTTCAACGCGATTGCCAGCGTGGGTGCGTTCTTCTTCGGCTTTGCACAGCTCTACTTCTTCCTGTTCATCGTGCTGCCCACCATGCGCGGCCAGGGCGTTCCTGCCAAGCAGAACCCGTGGGTGGATGAAGGCGGCAAGGGTGCCGAAGGTCTTGAGTGGGAAGTGCCATCGCCTGCACCGTTCCACACTTATGAGACGCCCCCACGCCTGGATGCCACGGCAACCCGCGTGATTGGCTGATGCGTTCCGGAACCGATCCAGAACGGACACAGGTCATGCCAACCGAACAGAAGAAGACCAACCTGCGGTTGGCCTTGATCCTCGCCTCTGTGGCGCTGGTGTTCTTCGCGGGTTTCATGGCCAAGATGATTTTCCTGGGGCGCTGAGGCGTCCCGTGAGAATCAGTTCCAGTCATTCCACACGGTAACCCCCTGATGCGGCTCAAGCGAGAAAATTTCCAGATGCTGGGCAAGCTGAGCGTGATCGTGCTCGGCATGTTCCTGTTCGGTTATGCGCTGGTGCCGATCTACAAGGCCATCTGCGAGATGACCGGCATCAACATCCTCGCCCTGGGCGACAGGCAGATTCCCGGCGCGACGCCGACCCTGCCCGCCAACACGCAGGTGGACCGCAGTCGCACCATCACGGTCGAGTTCGATGCAAACGCACGCGGGCCGTGGCACTTCAAGCCAGCGCAGGCGTCGGTGCAGGTCCATCCGGGCGAGTTGACCACCGTGATGTACGAGTTCCAGAATATCCAGAACCGGACCATGTCGGCGCAGGCCATTCCCAGTTATGCGCCCTCCCAGGCGGGTGCCCATTTCAGCAAGCTGGAATGCTTCTGCTTCAGCCAGTACACGCTGGCACCCGGTGAGAAGAAACAATGGCCGGTGGCATTTGTGATCGATCCGCGTTTGTCCAAGGACGTCAGCACGATCACCTTGTCCTACACGTTCTTTGAAGTGGGTGGGAAGACCCCACCAGCGCCCGGCGCAGAGAGCGCGGCCGTGGCCCCTGCTGGAAAGCCCGCAGGCGTATGAGCAAGCCCGCTGAAGCTGTGGGTGAGAATTCTTTCTGGCGCACCGCCAAGGCGGTGGCCTGGTCTTTTGTCGGGCTACGCTCGCGCGGAGCCTATGAAGAAGATGTGAAGCGCCTGAGTCCGCTGCACATCATTCTGGCGGGCCTCATTGGTGTATTTGTTTTTGTAGCAGCCTTGATGCTGCTGGTGAACTGGGTCGTGGTCCGCTGAAATATCGGCGAGCTGCGTGGGGCGCAGCCCTGCGGTTCAGATGTAAGAGTTATCGGAAATCAGAGAGAAAACAGGAGTCGAGCAATGTCGTCAGCATCCCACGGGGCCACCCCCCACTACTTCATACCCGGTCCATCGCGCCACCCGGTGATGGCATCGATCGGCCTGTTCTTCGTCATTCTCGGTGCCAGCCAGTGGATCAATGGTGCTGGCTGGGGAGCATGGTCTGTGGCCTTTGGCATGGCCTGGTGGCTCGGCACCTTGTTCCAGTGGTTCCGCGACTCCATCGCTGAAAGCGAAGGCGGCATGTACGGCCGCAAGATTGACCTCTCATTCCGCTGGAGCATGAGCTGGTTCATTTTCTCCGAGGTGATGTTCTTCGGCGCCTTCTTCACGGCCTTGTGGTGGGCACGCTCCCACTCGGTGCCTGAGCTGGGCAATCTAGAAAACGCGCTGCTGTGGCCTGATTTTCGGGCCGTGTGGCCGAGTTCTGCTGCCGGCATGACGGCGTCACCCGCTGACATCATTGAGCCCTTCACCACGATGGGCCCGTTCTGGCTGCCGACCATCAACACCGCCTTGCTGTTGACCTCTGGCGTCACGCTGACGATTGCCCACCACGCGCTGCGCGAGAACCACCGCGGCCGCACTATCGCCTTCATGTGGCTGACCGTGCTGTTGGGCGTGGTGTTCTTGGTGGTGCAGGGTTACGAGTATTTCCACGCGTATTCAGCGCTCAACCTGAAGCTCACCTCCGGCGTGTACGGCTCCACCTTCTACATGCTCACCGGTTTCCACGGTTTCCATGTGTTCGTGGGCATGTTGATGCTGCTGTTCATCACGTTGCGCCTGCAGAAGGGCCACTTCACCGCAGAGAAGCACTTCGGTTTTGAAGGTGCCGCATGGTACTGGCACTTCGTGGACGTGGTGTGGCTGGGCCTCTACGTCCTCGTGTACTGGATGTAATTGATTTATCGGGGCGGCGGTTGCCGCCTGAATCAAAGGCCGCTGATGCGGCCTTTGTCATTTATCCAGCTTTTATCTTTTATTTGCCAGCAGGAATTCCGCTGGGTTGGATGTATCCGAGTTTCCAGGCCACCAGAATGCAGATGAATAGCACTATTGAAAAACCAACGCGAAACGCCAGCGCGCGCGCCATGTTGCTGGTTTTTTGCTTGCCGTCTGTGCCGTCCCGCAGCATGAAGAAAAGTGCGGAAGCCAGGCTGGCCAGAATGGCGAGAAACGCCAGTGCAACAAGGTAAGTCATGACCCGGATTATCAACCGATGATGCGCAAGCTGCACTCGCCACGGTTCTGGGTGGTCACTCTCGCCGCGGTGCTGGTGGCTGGCGTGACCTTCTCGCTCGGACAGTGGCAATTGCGCCGTGCCGCGCAGAAGGAAAGCCTTCAGGCGAGTATCGAATCGCAGCGGCAGCGCGCACCCCTTGATGTGGCGAGTCTGCTGCCTGCGGCCAGCAGTCCTGATGTCATTCATCGTCCGGCGGTGCTGCGCGGCAGCTGGCGCGCCGATCAGACGATTTATCTGGACAACCGGCCCATGGCGGGAAAGACCGGCTTTGTGGTGGTCACGCCGCTGATGCTGGAGGGCACGAATCAGGCGATTCTGGTGCAGCGAGGCTGGGTGTTGCGTGACTTCACCGACCGCGCGCGTCTGCCCGCTGTGGAAACACCCTCGGGTGTGGTCAGTGTCGAAGGCCGGATTGCCCCACCGCCTTCCAAGCTTTACGAGTTCTCGGGCGCCAGTGGTGGCCGCATCCGTCAAAATCTGGACTTGTCAGCGTTCAGGCTGGAAACTGGTTTGCCCTTGCTGGAAGTGTCCATGCTGCAAACCGGCGCAGCCAGCGAAGGCCTGCTTCGCCAATGGGCGGCGCCGGACTATGGTGTGGAAAAACATTACGGTTACGCCTTCCAGTGGTTTGGCCTGTGCGCGCTGGTGCTGGTGCTCTACGCGTGGTTCCAGTGGATAGCTCCTTTTCGATCTTCAACACGTGGCCCTGGCCGCGACACGCTACCGTGACAAACAACACCTCTGACCCCCATCCCCACGGCGCCGCAACGACCCTGCAGGACCAGCCTCTGGGCCTTACTGTGCATGCCATGCCAGTGCTTGACCAGTCCAGCACGCGTGCGCCGGGCACCGTCGCTGGCCGCTGGAAGATGCTGGGCGTGCTGCTGGTGTGTGCGGCGCCTGTGCTCGCGTCTTACTTCACTTATTACGTCATTCGCCCGGAAGGTCGGCGTAATTTTGGTGAGCTGATTGATCCGCAGCGCACGCTGCCGGCGATGACCACGCAGTCGCTGGAAGGCCAGTCGGGCGATCTGCGGGAGCTCAAGGACCAGTGGCTGCTCATCACGGTTGCCAGTGGCGAGTGCGATGCGCGCTGCGAGCAGAACCTCTACTTTCAGCGGCAGCTGCGCGAATCGCTTGGTAAGGAAAAAGAACGTCTGGACCGCGTGTGGCTGGTGCCCGATGCAGCGCCCGTCAAGGACGCACTCAAGCCTGCGCTGACGGGTGCGGCCGTGTTGCGTGTGCCTGCTGGTGAGTTGTCGAAGTGGCTGGAGCCTGCGGCAGGCCAGCGCCTTCAAGACCATCTGTATGTGGTCGATCCGATCGGCAACTGGATGATGCGCTTCCCGGCCAACATGGATGCGCCCTCGGCAGCCAAGGCCAAGCGCGATCTGGAGCGGCTGCTGCGGGCGTCGAACAGCTGGGACAAGGAAGGCCGTTGATGGAGCCCCCACGGTCGCTCACTTCGTGTAGCTCCCTGGACGTGCCCACGCCAGAGGCATTGGCCCTTCCTCCCGTCCAAGCCTGCGCAGGCAGGCTTGGAGCCGCAGTCGTCAGCCCCTCGGGGGCGCTCCGCCTGCGGTCTGGCGGAGCCAGTCCCGCGGCTCATGCTGGCCTGAAATTCTGGTGCGCGTTGCCATGAGCGGTTGGTTCTCACCATGAGTTCACAAGACCTTTACGACCTGAGCCCTGCCTTGCGCCTGATGCTCATGGGTGTGGTGATTGCACTGGGGCCTCTTGCGTGGGTATGGGTGCGAAGCCCGAATGCGTCTTTACGGCAGCGGCTGCGTGTGCTGACGCTGGTCACGCTGTTCATCACCTTTGATCTGGTGCTGTTTGGTGCCTTCACTCGGCTGACAGATTCCGGCCTTGGTTGCCCGGACTGGCCGGGCTGCTACGGCAGTGCCAGCCCGGTGGGTGCGCGGGAGGAAATCGATGCTGCGCAGAGTGCCATGCCGACCGGCCCTGTCACGCATTCGAAAGCGTGGATTGAGATGATCCACCGCTACATGGCTACTGGGGTGGGCGTGCTGATCCTCACATTGGCTGTGCTCAGCTGGCTGGAGTACCGGCGCAGCCGGGCCACGCAACGCACCGGACAAGCCATCGAGCAGGTGCAGCCGTGGCTGCCCACGGCGACGCTGGTCTGGGTTTGCGTGCAGGGCGCGTTTGGCGCGTTGACGGTGACGATGAAGCTGTTTCCCGCCATCGTGACGATGCATCTGCTCGGCGGGCTGGTGTTGCTGGCCTTGCTGCGGGCGCAGTCGGTGCGTTATGCGCGAATCGCCGGGCAGCTGATGGGCGGCGTGATTGGCCCCCGCACGCGGTGGCTGTTGCTCTTTGCGTTTGCCCTGCTGTGGGTGCAGGTCGCGCTGGGTGGCTGGGTCAGCACCAACTACGCCGTACTTGCCTGTACGGAGTTTCCCGGCTGCCAGAAGTCGTTCTGGCCCGAGATGAATTTCCGCGAAGGCTTCACCATCTGGCGTGAACTGGGGGCAGGGCGTGACGGCGCCAACATCAGTTTTGCAGCGCTGACCGCCATTCACTATGTGCACCGTTTGGGCGCCTATCTGGTGTTTGTGGTGTTCATGGCGCTGGCCTGGTGTCTGCATCGCGACGCGGTGCACCGCACGGCTGCGCGCTGGCTGGTCGGGCTCACCTTGCTGCAGGTGCTCACCGGCGTCAGTAACGTCGTGCTGGGTTGGCCGCTGCTGGCGGCGGTGTCGCACACCGGTGGCGCGGCGGGTCTGGTGGTGGTGTTGTCGGGACTTGTCTTTTCGCAGAACTGGCGGGGCGCCTTGGGCGATGCGTCAAAATCAGGGGCTTAGCCCATCGCCATGAATTCCACACCTCCTTCCGTTGCCGTGGCACCCCCGGCCCACGTGCCCTCGCGCTTTGCGCAGTACTACGCGCTGACCAAGCCGCGTGTGGTGCAACTCATCGTGTTCTGTGCCCTGATCGGCATGGTGCTGGCTGTGCCGGGCGTGCCGACCTGGCCAGATGTACGGCTGGCCCTGATCGCCTGCGCTGGCATCTGGCTGGTGGCAGGCGCTGCCGCCGCCTTCAACTGCATCGTCGAGCAGCAGATCGACTCGCGCATGCGGCGCACCGCGTGGCGCCCCACGGCCAAAGGTGAGTTGAGCAACTGGCTCACCTTCACTTTCTCGGCGGTGTTGTGCGCGCTGGGGTCGTGGATTCTCTACGCGTGGGTCAACCCCCTGACGATGTGGTTGACCTTTGCCACCTTCATTGGCTACGCCATCATCTACACCGTGATCCTCAAGCCGATGACGCCGCAGAACATCGTGATCGGCGGTGCATCAGGTGCCATGCCGCCAGTGCTGGGCTGGGCCGCGATGACGGGCACTGTCGGCCCCGAGGCGCTGATTCTTTTCCTCATCATCTTCCTCTGGACACCGCCGCACTTCTGGGCGCTGGCGCTGTACCGCGTGGAGGACTACCGCAAATCGGGCCTGCCCATGCTGCCGGTGACGCACGGCAACGAGTTCACGCGCCTGCAGATCCTGCTGTACACGTTGGTGCTGTTCCCAGCCTGCCTGATGCCCTTCATCTTTCACATGAGCGGCTGGCTGTATCTGGTGGCAGCGGTCGGCTTGAGCATTGGTTTTTGCTGGTACGGCTGGCGCCTGTGGCGCAATTACTCTGATGCACTGGCGCGCAAGACCTTCCGCTTTTCACTGATTCATCTGTCGGCACTGTTTGCCGCATTGCTGCTGGACCACTATCTCGTATGAATATTCCACCTGTATCCATCGCGCCGGGTCGCCGGGCTGTCCTGCGAATTGCCGTGGGGGCCGCTGCAGCGGCCATGGTGGCTCTGGCCGGTTGCTCGCCTGACAAGCCGCAGTTCAAAAGCATCGACCTCACGGGCGCAGACTACGCCAAGGGCTTCTCCCTGACCGACCAGCACGGTAATGTGCGTACGCTGGGCGACTTCGACGGCAAGGTGGTAGTGGTGTTCTTTGGCTTCACGCAGTGCCCCGACGTCTGCCCGACCTCCATGACCGAACTGGTGCAGATCAAGCAGATGCTGGGCGCTGACGGCGACAAGCTGCAGGCGGTTTTCATCACGGTGGACCCGGAGCGCGACACGGCCGAACTGCTCAAGCCGTACATGGCCAATTTCGACCCGGGCTTCATCGCACTGCGTCCGACTGCGGAGCAACTGGCCCAGGTCGCCAAGGACTTCAAGGTTTACTACAAGAAGGTCGAAGGCAAAACGCCCGGCAGCTACACCATGGACCATTCGGCCGGCAGCTATGTGTTCGACACCCAGGGGCGTATACGCCTGTACAGCCGCTACGGTACTGGTGCCGAGCCGTTGGCGTCAGACATCAAACTGCTGCTCAAGAACAGCTGACCGCTTTGGCGCTGGCGCAGCGTCGTTTCAGCAGACATGAAAAAGGCCCGCACCCTTTCGGGTGCAGGCCTTTTGTCCATGTGGCTGGCAGGTCAGGCGTAAGCGGCCAGGACCTTCTTCATTTTCTTCATCGCCGCCACTTCAATCTGGCGAATCCTTTCGGCGCTGACCTTGTACTCGGCCGCCAGATCATGCAGCGTCATGCCGCCTGAGCCGTCGTCGTTCACTTTCAGCCAGCGCTCTTCGACGATGCGGCGCGCGCGCGGGTCCAGTTCATCCAGCGCGGCGGTGATGCCGTCGCTGGCCAGGCTGTCCCGCTGGCGCGATTCCATCAGCGCGGTCGGCTCCTGCGTGGCATCGGCCAGGTAGGCAATCGGGCCAAAGGCGTCCTCGCCGTCGTCGCCCGGGCTCGGGTCCAGCAGGACGTCGCCACCCGACATGCGCTGCTCCATCTCGATGACTTCCTCGCGCTTGACGTTCAGCGTCTTCGCCATGTCATCGATCTGGCCCTCGGTCAGCGTGTCGCGGTGGGTCGCGGCGTCGGCGTCATCCTTGTAACCCTGTTTCATCGAGCGCAGGTTGAAGAACAGCTTGCGCTGGGCTTTGGTGGTGGCCACCTTGACCATGCGCCAGTTCTTCAGGATGTACTCATGGATCTCGGCCTTGATCCAGTGCATGGCGTAACTGACCAGACGCACATTCTGGTCCGGGTCAAAGCGCTTCACCGCCTTCATCAGGCCAATGTTGCCTTCCTGGATCAGGTCACCATGCGGCAGGCCGTAGCCCAGGTATTTGCGCGAAATCGACACCACCAGCCGCAAGTGAGAGAGCACTAACTTCCCGGCAGCATCCAGATCGTTGTTTTCCTTGAGGTTTTTGGCGTATTCCTGCTCCTGCTCCAGAGTGAGCATGGGCAGCCGGTTCACAGCAGAAATGTAGGCGTCGAGGTTGCCCAGAGGGGGAACCAGCGACCAGGGGTTCACAGCGGCCACAGCACCGCCTCCGGCAACCGGCGCGGCGACGGCGGGCGTCAGCAACTTGGGCGAGAGGGCATAAGACATGGACGAACTCCTTTACTAAGGCTAAATATTAGCACTCCCTTGGAGAGAGTGCTAACCAACAGGTTCAATCAACCGGATAGCACAAGGCTAATCAGTGGAAACCCTAGTGTTTGAGGTGTTCTGCCGGATTTAGTTCTCGGCCGAGGTGTCGGCTGGGTAAAGCCTGCTCGCGGAAGCAATTGGGTGGTTCAGGCTATCACTGGCCTGACCAGCGGCTTGCCGTCCAGCCAGGCCTCCAGGCATTCCGTCACCCCGGTGGCAAAGCGCTGAAACACCGGCTCTGTGACAAATCCAAGATGCGGCGTGAGCAGCACGTTGGGCAGGCTGCGCAGGGGGTCGTTGGCGGGCAGGGGCTCCACATCGAACACGTCGAGTGCGGCAAAGCCTGGCTGGCCTTTTTCTAGCGCCTGTACCAGTGCTTTGCCGTCCACCAGCGCCGAGCGGGAGGTGTTGACCAGCAGGCTGTCGGACCGCATCAGGGCCAGCTTGTCGGCGTTGAGCAGGTGGTGTGTGGGCGGCGTGGGCACCAAGTGCAGGCTGACCACTTTGGAGGTGGCCAGCAGTTCATCCAGCGCCACAGCAGTCGCGCCCTTCTCAGCGGCGCGCTCGGGTGTCATGCGGGGGCTCCAGGTGACGACCTTCATGCCCAACGCCTGGCCCACCCGGGCCACACGCCCGCCGATTTCCCCAAGGCCGATCAGGCCCAGCGTTTGTCCATGCAGCACGCCGGCCAGCGGCTCCGGCGCTTCTGGCCGCCACTGGCCACGGCGCAGCAGCGCGGTTTGCTGCTCCAGCTGGCGTGTGGCCGAAAGGATGAGCGCCCAGGTGATCTCGCAGGTGCTGTCCTTGCTCGGGCCCCATTCGGTGTGGCTCACCGGAATGCCACGGGCGGCCACGGCGGCGAGGTCCAGCGTGGTGTTACGCGTGCCGGTGAACACCAGATAGCGCAGCTTGGGCAACTGCTCCAACAGCGCCGCGTCGAACGGCGTGCGGTCGCGCACCAGCAACACGGCATCGGCGTCTTTCAGTGCATCCACCAGCGCCGCGCCCTGCAGCGGCTGGTGGTGAACTGTCACGTCGGCCTTGCTGTCGATGGTGCGCCAGTCCCCCAGGCGGCGCAAGGCTTGCTCACCGTCGCCCACCACCACGATGCGAGGGCGGGTAGTGCTCAAGGCCAAACTCGCCACGATCACGCCTTGGGTACTGCGAGCGCAACGATGGACGACACATTGGCCGCCTGGCCAACAGCCCAGCAGGCCTTGATCAGGTCGCTGGTTTGTGACGCGCCCAGCACCGGGTCTGAAAGGCCGTGGAATTTGGATTCGAGGTTGGCGTCGGTCATCGGGTTCTGCAGCGAGCCGATGGCGTGCTCGACAAACACATGCACGCGGCGGCCGTCGGTCAGCACCGCAGTAACGTCGGCGCTGGCTTCATCGATGGAGTCGTCCACAGTGGCCACCACCTTGCGGCGCAGGGCCACCATGTCGGGGCGGTTGACGATGTCGTCTGAAAACTCTTCTTCCGCAGCGTAACCAAAGGTCAGGCCCGCAGCGCAGCCGTGGTACACGCTGAACTTGGCCTGCAGGCCATCAGCGGGTTCCTTCTTGCCGGTCAGTTCCAGCACCAGCGAATGTACTTTCAGCTCAATGCGCTCGACCTGCTCTGGCGTCACGCCCTGGGCACGGAGCTGGGCGCAGGCGTCGATGCTGGGGTGGATCACGATGCCGCAGGCAAAGGGCTTGTAGCTGTTGAAGGAAATCTCGAAGCGCTGGCCCAGCTCATGGGTGATCTCGTTCCAGTCGTTCTTGGTCGAAACGGTCTGCATCATGCCGCGCGGCGCTTCCAGCGCCTTGGGGCTGGCAGTGAAGCCTTTGCTGGCCAGCAGGGCCGACATCAGGCCAGCGCGTGCGGCACCACCCGGGTGGAAGGGCTTGGTCATGGTGCCGAACTGTTCGCGCATGCCCACCGGCTGCGAGGCCGCAATGCCCAGAGCCATGGCGGTCTGGTCCACATCGAGCTTGAGCAGGCGTGCGCAGGCGGCGGCTGCACCCAGCGTGCCGGTGGAGCCGGTGATGTGCCAGCCGCGGTCGTAGTGCTCGGGGTACATGGCGTTGCCGACACGGCAGGCCACGTCGATGCCGATGACGATGGCGTCGATCACGTCGCGGCCGGATGCGCCGGTGTGCTCGGCCATGGCCAGCACAGCGGAGGCGACAGGGCCTGCCGGGTGAATGATGGTTTTGAGGTGGGTATCGTCAAAGTCAAAGGTGTGCGAGGTGATGCCGTTGACCAGCGCAGCGCTGGCCATGTCGACCTTTTCCTTGCGGCCGAGCACGCTGGCCTGTGCGGCGGGTTGCAGCATGTGGACGGCGGCGAGTGCAGCGTCAGCCGCTTCATGCTGTGCGGCGCCAACGGCGCAGCCCAGCCAGTTCATGAAGGTGCGGTGTGCCTCGTGGTCCACCGCATCGCTCCAGCCGCGCGAAGGGTGCGTGGCCACGAACTGGGCGAGGATGCGGGTGACGGCAGGGGCGTTGTGGTCGGCAGCGACCTGGGTATTGCGGGCCATGGTGTTGAAGTGTGTTCTGGCAAACAGGATTGCCGTGGGTTGAAAAATTCAGGAGAAGTCGGGGAGGGTGAAAAAGCTCAGGCCTCAAGCCTCAAGCGGCGCTGCGAACAGCCAGCCGCCCGGGCCAACACCGCCGGATGATTCCGGCAGTGCGTGGTCGCACAGCAATCAACGATCAGCTGTCGAGCTGGATGTTGCGGTCCTTGGCAATCTTGGTCCAGCGGGCGATGTCGGTTTTCATGAACGCCGCAAACTGCTCGGGCGTCATCACCATCGGCTCGATGGCCTCAATGGACAGCTTCTCGCGCATGTCCGGGGCCTTCAGCACCACGGCCAGCGTGTCGTTGAGTTGTTTGACCACCGGCGCAGGCATGCCAGCCGGGCCGACCACGCCGTACCACTGCTGTGCATCAAAGCCCTTGTAGCCCGACTCGTCGAGCGTGGGCAGATCCTTGAACTGCGGATGGCGCACGGTGCCGGTTACAGCCAGCGGGCGAACACGGCCCGAGCGGATGTGCGGAATGGCAGCCGCCAGACCAGGGAACATGGCCTGCGTCTGGTTGCCGATCAGGTCGGTGAAGGCGGGCGCCACACCGCGGTAAGGGATGTGCACCATGAACGAATTGACCTGCTGCTTGAACAGTTCCATCGTCAGGTGCGTGAGCGAGCCGGCGCCGGCCGAGCCGTAGCTCACCTTGCCCGGGTTCTTCTTGAGGTACTCGACGAATTCCTTGACGTTGGTCACCGGCACCGAACTGTTGACCACCAGCACGTTGGGCGTGGCGCCAATCATGCCGATGGGGGTGAAGTCCTTGATCGGGTCATAGGGCAGCTTGCGCGTGGCCGGGCTGGTGCCGTGGGTGGCGACGTAGCCCTGCAGCAGTGTGTAGCCGTCGGCCGGTGCGCGCATGGTGGCCTGGCAGGCAATCACGCCGCCGCCGCCGCCCTGGTTGTCAACGATGAAGCTCTGCTTGAGCAGCGCGCCCCAGCGTTCCGTCACGGTACGGCCAACCATGTCGCTGCCGCCGCCAGCAGCCACTGGCACGATGTAGCGGATGGGCTTGTTCGGGAAGCTGCTCTGAGCCAGCGCAAGCTGGGGTGCGCAGATCAGGGCGGGGGCGGCTTGAAGCAGGGTGCGTCTTTTCATGGGTGTCTCCGTTGTAGTGAGAAGGTAGTGAACTGAAGGAAAGCTGAGGGGAAAGCTGAGGGGAAGGTAACTGCAGTGGTGTTGGTGCCCGTTCAGGCGGTGGCGTCCGCCTGCTCTCTGGCGGGCTTGGGGAAAGGGTTCGCTGGCGTGGCTGGCGATGCTGTCGGTGTGGGTGCCGGTGCGGGTGCATGGCGCAGCCGCTGATAGGCGTCATCCACATGCCGTGCCAGCAGCGATTCGCAGCGTGCACTGTCGGCCTCGCGCACCGCTTGGGCGATGTCCCGGTGCTCGGCAATCGATGCCCGCATGCCGATGTCCTGAGACAGGTTTTTCAGACGCGACAGATGCAGCTTCTGCACGATGCCGCGGTAGCTTTCCGACAGCTGCCGGTTGCCGGCTGATTCGACGATCACCCAGTGAAAGCGCAGGTTCTCGGCGTAGTACCGCTGCACATCGTGCGCATCGGCGGCTTCGAGCATCGCCTGAATCGACTGATCGAGCAACGCCAGGAGTTCGTGGCGTTTGTCGGTGGGCAATTGCGCTGCGCAGCGACCGGCAAAGCCATCCAGCAGCCCGCGCATCTGGTACAGGTCGCGAATCTCGTCGCTGCCCAGTTCGCGCACGAACACACCCGAGTGCTTGCGCGACACCACCAGACCTGAGCTTTCGAGTTCACGCAAGGCCTCGCGCACCGGCACTCGGGAAACCTGCAGGCGGCTCGCCACATCGGGCTCATTGATGCGCTGGCCGGGGGCCAGCACGCCCTTGAGGATCAGCGCGAGCATGTCGTCCCGAACCAGCTTGGCCAACGAGGTGTCGCGTACGTCGCTGAAGCGGTCGGCGGACGATTCGGTGAGCCAGGGGAGCAGGAAGGCCATTTTGATATTCTTTATTTCGTATACGAAAATGGAATGATACCAAGCAAGACCTGCATCGGGATGACGCAATCAGATCGAAAAATCAGGGATTACCCGCAATCGACGGGTGTTATGAGGGCAGCCACTGGGCGAGAGGGGTGGTCGGTATCAGGCGCGCGGCCGAGGGTCGTCGCCCTCGGCTGCGTGGGGCTGGCCATCCAGCTGCCGGGCTGGCTCCTGCACTTCACGGGCTTCCACATCCACCACTTCGCTGCGAGCAGCGGTGTCCGCAGTGGGGCGTGCGCCGGGCCACATGCCTTGCGGGGAGTAGCGCTGAAATTTCCCGAACACCACAGCGGGTGCCGGTTTGCGGCCGGTGATGAGCGCCTTGAGCAGGCTCAGCGCCACCACAAACAGCGCAGCCAACAACAGGCTGACCGCAAAAATGGCAGCGAACACGCCCAGAACGAGTTTGAAGACAAAGCGCAGAAGCGACTGGATGAAGCTGGGCAAGAAGGCGTCCTTGAAAATGGGCAATTGGTGGCTGGGCGCGCGGTTTCAAGTCATGGGCTGGACGTTGGTGTGATGATCCTGCACACCACAGGTCCACGCATCAGGCCAGCAGCGCCTGGGCAAACTCGCGTGCGTTGAAGGTTTCCAGATCTTCCAGCTTCTCGCCGACACCAATAAAGTACACCGGCACCGGCCGCAGCTGCGGCTGGGCCAGCGCCCGCTCGCGCGCCCACAGGGCAATCGCCGCCAGCACGCCGCCCTTGGCGGTACCGTCCAGCTTGGTCACGATGAGGCCTGTCAGATGCAGCGCGTCGTCAAAGGCCTTGACCTGCGCCAGCGCGTTCTGGCCGGTGTTGCCGTCGATGACCAGCAGCACCTCGTGCGGCGGAATGGCGTCGTCGGGGCTGGCATCCGGCAGCGGGGTGGGGATGTTGGCGGGACCGGTTTTGGCAATCACCCGCTTCATCTTGCGCAGCTCTTCCATCAGGTGCAGCTGTGTGGGCAGGCGCCCGGCGGTATCGACCAGCACCACGTCCTTGCCGCGCGCCTTGCCGGCGGTCACTGCGTCAAAGCTCACTGCGGCCGGGTCGCCGCCTTCCTGGCTGACGATCTCGACCATGTTGCGATCGGCCCAGACACCAAGTTGCTCGCGCGCCGCAGCGCGGAAGGTGTCGGCAGCCGCCAGCAGCACGGTGGCGCCTTCACCCGCCAGGTGGCTGGTGAGCTTGCCGATGGAGGTGGTTTTACCAGCGCCGTTGACCCCCGTCACCATGATTACCGTCGGCTGATAGCGGCCAATCACCAGTGGCTGCTCCAGCGGTTTGAGCAGCAGCGCAATCGCATCGACTAGCGCGTTCTTTACCGCCACCGGGTGCGTCATGCCGCCTTCGCGCACGCGGCGCTTCACATCGGCCAGCAGGTGCTCGGTGGCCCGCACGCCGGTGTCGGCCATCAGCAGCGCGGTTTCGAGGTCTTCATACAGGGCATCGTCAATCAGGTTGCCTGTGAAAACCGTCGAGATGCTGGCGCCGGTCTTGCGCAAACCCGCCTGTAGCTTGCTCAGCCAGCTGGCGCGCTCAGGGGTAAGGCTGCTGGCAGACAAATCAATCGGTGTGACGAGTGCACTGCCGATCAGGCTCTGGCCGGACGCGGGCGCCAAGGGTGCTGCGGCAGATACCGCATCAGGCACCGCAGGGGCGTTCGGCGTGGGCGGAGCAGCGGGGGGAGATTTTTTCTTGAAAAAACTGAACATTCGTTATGCTTTTGGAGTCACTCCGGGTGGACTGCAAGCGCCATTTCGCGCAATCCCACACCCGACGCTCCATCTCCATTCTATGAAACCTGCCTTTTCCGGCCATTCCCTCCAGTCCGCATCGCCTTCTTCATTTCACGGTGTTGGTCATCTGCCAGTCTCCCCGGAACCCCCAGCGAGCTCCGGGCGCACCAACCGCCCCGACGCACGACACTGGGTGATGGCCTCGCTGGCGGCCTTGCTGCTGGCCTGCGTGGGCACTTCAGTACTGGCCCAGACGGCGCCCGTCAGCCAGTTCACCCTGGCCAATGGCATGACTGTCATCGTAAAGCCGGACCGCCGCGCCCCGACGGCCGTGCACATGCTGTGGCTGCGGGTCGGCTCCATGGATGAGGTCGACGGCACCTCGGGTGTGGCGCACGTCGTGGAACACATGCTGTTCAAGGGCACGCCCAGCGTGAAGGCCGGCGAGTTCTCCCGCCGCGTGGCGGCGCTGGGCGGGCGCGACAACGCTTTCACGAGCCGCGATGCCACTGGCTATCACCAGCAGATTCCAGCCGGCAAGCTTGAGGAGGTGATGCGTCTGGAGGCTGACCGCTTTGCCAACAACCAGTGGCCTGACGACGAATTCAGGCGCGAGATCGAGGTCGTCAAGGAAGAGCGTCGCCTGCGCACCGAAGATTCCCCGCGTGCACTGATGTACGAAACGGCCAACGCCGTGACGTTCATGGCTTCACCCTATCGCCGACCCATCGTCGGCTGGATGAGCGACCTCGACGCCATGACGCCTGCCGATGTGCGCGAGTTCTATCGCCGCTGGTATGTGCCGGCCAATGCCGCGGTGGTGGTGGCGGGCGATGTGGATGTGGCGCAGGTGAAAGCGCTGGCCGAGAAGTATTACGGCGCGATCGCTGCGCGGCCTGTGCCGGTCCGCAAACCCCGGGTCGAGCCTGAACAGGCCGGGATCCGGCGCATTGACTTCAAGGCACCCGCCAGCCAGGCGTATGTGAGCATGGCGTTCAAGATACCTTCGTTGCAGCCGACTGATCTGGCGGACAGTGCAGCCAGCTCACCCACTGCGGCGGCCAGCAGCGACGCGCTCGCGCTGACGGTACTCGCCGCCGTGCTGGACGGCTACGGCGGCGCCCGGCTGGATCGCGTGCTGGTTCAGGGCGTGGGCGGCACCCGCGTGGCAGACAGTGCGGGCGCCTACAGCGGCCTGTTGGGTCGTGGCCCACAGCTGTTCGTGCTCGACGGCGTACCGGCGGAAGGCAAAACCACCGCGCAGGTGGCCGATGCCTTGCGGCAGCAGGTGGCGCGCATTGCAGGTGAGGGGGTGAGCGAGGCAGAACTCAACCGCGTCAAGACGCAATGGGTGGCCAGCGAAACCTACAAGCTCGACTCGGTGTTCAACCAGGCCCGCGAGCTGGGCTCCAACTGGGTGCAGGGCCTGCCGCTCGACGGCAGCGCGCGGGTCATGGCGGCGCTTCGCCGCGTGACCGCCGCGCAGGTGCAGGCGGTGGCAGCCCGGTATTTTGGCGACGATCAGCTGACGGTGGCCACGCTGGTGCCTCAGCCGGCAGCGCAGGGCCGCAAGCCGCGCCAGCCGACAACGCCGATTCGCCATTGACAGGGACGCACCGCACATGATCTGCCTGAACGTCCCTTTCGCCTTGCACTTCCGTATCCATCCGATGAAAGCGCCTGTCCGCATGTCCTTGATGAATCTGTTGCCGCGTCTGTGCGCGCCATTGACTGCCATTTCCCGAGGCACCATTGCCTCGGCCTTGATTGCCGGTGCTGCGCTGCCCCTGCATGCCGCCATACCGATCCAGCAGTGGACACAGCCCGGCGGCGCCCAGGTGTTTCTGGTCGAGAGCCCTGCGATTGCCATGCTTGATGTGCAGATCGACTTCGACGCCGGCAGCCGGCGCGATCCGCCTGCGCAGGCCGGTCTGGCCAGCGTGATGGCTTCCATGCTGGACAAAGGCGTGCGCGCACAGCCCGGCGAAAGTGCGATGGACGAAAACGCACTCAGCGAAGCGTGGGCCGATCTGGGTGCGCAGTTCGGCGCTGGTGCCTCGTCGGATCGCCTGGGCTTTTCGCTGCGCTCGCTGACCGAGCCGGACCTGCTATCGAAAGCCGTGGCGCTGGCCGCACGGGTGATGGCCGAGCCGGCATTCCCGGATGCCGTATGGCAGCGTGAGCGCCAGCGACTAGAGGCGTCCCTCAAGGAGTCGGCCACCCGGCCCGCCACCCTTGTGGGGCGGGCTTACGCCAAGGCTTTGTACGGCAGCCACCCTTATGGCTTTCAGATGACCGAAGACACCCTTCGCCGCATCAGCGTCAGCGACATGCAGACCCTGCACCGCTCGGCCGTGGTGGCCTGTCGGGCTCGCATCAGCATGGTGGGGGCGGTGACGCGTGTGCAGGCGGACCGCATTGCCACACAGTTGCTGGCCCGCTTGCCGCAGCAGCCGTGTGCCAGCCTGCCGCCACTGGCGGTGGTGCCCGAGGTCGCACCGCTCACGCAAGCGGTAGAGCAGCGCATCGCGTTTGATTCGGCGCAGGCGCATGTGCTGATGGGCCAGCCCGGCATCAGGCGCGCTGACCCGGACTATTTCCCGCTGATTGTGGGCAACTACATCCTGGGTGGCGGGGGATTTGTGTCGCGCCTTTCGACGGAAGTGCGTGAGAAACGCGGCCTGACATATGGCGTGTCCAGCTACTTCTCACCGGGCCTGCATGCCGGTGGCTTCACCGTCAGCCTGCAGACCCGCCCGGACCAGGCACGTCAGGCGGTGTCTCTCGTGCGACAGGTGGTGAGCGACTTTGTCACGAACGGACCGACCGAGGCCGAGCTGAAAGCGGCCAAGGACAACCTCATTGGCGGCTTCGCCTTGCGACTCGACAGCAACCGCAAACTGCTCGACAACGTGGTCGGTATCGCCTGGAACGGCCTGCCACTGGACTATCTGGACACCTGGACACAGCGCGTGGACAGTCTCACGGTGGCAGACATCAAGGCTGCGTTTGCGCGAAAGCTCCAGCCCGAGCGTATGGTCACCGTGGTTCTGGGCGACGCCGCGCCCTGATGTGGCATCCCAACAACCGGATTGTCAGGGGAGGGGAAACTCCGTAATATTTGCTTACGGGCCTCACCACTTTTTGCACCTCTGATGTTGAGCCCTTCTTGACGAAGGTGCGTGGGCTGTTTTGCTTCCGGTTCCACCGGCGCTGAAAACAGTCCGGTCAGGGGGCGCATGTTCGTACTCAAAAATATTTTTTCCACCAGCAAGGCGGCCAAGCCTCGTAACACAGGCCCTGAAACGGCGCCGGTGAAGATGAACCTCGAAGAGCGCATGGCGTTTCGCCGTGAACTGCTGTTCGAAGCGATCAAGACCACGATGCAGGCGCACGGTGTCCTGTCGTCCGGTTACAAGACCAAGGTGGTCCGCAACGACAAGCGAGGTCACCAGTACTCGGTGATGATGGATTTGTCGACCGACTTTCTTCATAACGAGGAAGGGCGGCCTGAAAAACTGCTGGCCCTCGGGTCAGCGATCGCAAAAAACGCCGAGGAACGCTACGGGCTCAGGGTGGTCGGCGTGTACTGGCAGGTCAACGAAGACATCAAGGGCTTTGATGTTGTTCCTCGCGAAGCTACCAGCCCCAGCAGCCCCACACCACTGGCGGCCACCCCGCAAACGGCCCGGCAGCGGTACGAACGCGCGTCTGCTGAAGAACTCGCCGCATTTGAGGCGGCCTGGCAAAAGGGCCATGACATGCAGATTGGCGACCGCATCTATTCGTCAGACCTGGCCCCTCTGGGTGACGACTCTGCGGGCCGCAAGCGGTAATCACTGAAGGCAGCCGAGGGGCGCGGGCGGTTAAGCTCTGGGCCTGATGAAAACACGTCCCCAGCCCCCTGCCGGAGCGCCGGCCAAACCCGCCCGCCGTGTCGCCGGTGCGTCCGCCCAGTTGCCGCATGAAGTCCGCATCATTGGCGGTCAATGGAAGCGCACCAAGCTGCGCGTTTCCGACAAGCCGGGGCTGCGCCCGACGCCCGGCCGCGTGCGTGAAACCCTGTTCAACTGGTTGGGCCAGGACCTGACCGGCTGGCGCTGCATGGATGTGTTCGCTGGCACTGGCGCCTTGGGTCTGGAGGCCGCGTCACGGGGTGCTGCCGATGTGCTGCTGTGCGAGCAGGACGCCGCGCTGGTCGCGCAGCTCAAGGCGGTGCAGACGCGTCTGGGTGCAACCACGGTTCGCGTGGAGCGCGGTGATGGCCTTGCCGTGTTGCGGCGGGTCGCGCCCGGCAGTCTGGAGCTGGTTTTTCTTGATCCTCCTTTTGAGTCCCCTCATTTCGAGTCGGCGCTCAAGGCGGCCGCGCAGGCGATGGCCCCTCATGGGTTGGTGTATCTGGAGGCGCCCAAGGCCTGGGGGCCTGACGAGCTCGCGCCGCTGGGTCTGCAGGTGCATCGCAGCGGCAAGGCCGGCGCGGTGCATTTCCACCTGCTGATTCGTTCGACCACGGGGCTTGCTGCACCGGCCTGACTGCTGGCGTCCCCGCTCATGATGAGGTGATGGCTTGCAGGGCAAGGTCTGTCGCGCGCACCAGGGGGCATAATTCTGCCCATGGCCAGCCCGCGCATCGCTGTTTATTCAGGCACCTTTGACCCGTTCACGCTGGGTCACGAGGACGTGGTGCGGCGCGCCGCGCGGCTTTTCGATGCGGTGGTGGTTGCGGTGGCAGCGGCCCATCACAAAAAGACCTTGTTTTCACTGGATGCGCGTGTTGTGCAGGTGCAGACCTGTACCAGCGACCTGCCCAGCGTGACGGTGTTGCCATTCGATGGTCTCATCATGGATTTTTGTGTGGCGCAAGGCGCTTGCGCCGTGGTGCGCGGCATTCGCAACCTCAACGACTTTGACTACGAAGCGCAGATGGCGGCCATGAACCGCAAGCTCCAGCCAAGCGTGGAGACGGTATTCGTTTTGCCCGACGCGCCTGTCCAGTGCATCAGCAGCACCCTCGTGCGCGAGATCAGCAAGCTGGGCGGCGATGTGACGCAGATGGTCAGGCCCGCAGTGGCGCAGGCGCTGGCCGCAGCGCGGGGAGGCTGACATGGCCTTGATGATCACCGACGAGTGCATCAACTGCGACGTCTGCGAACCTGAATGCCCGAATGAGGCCATCTACCTCGGCCCTGAGATTTACGAAATCGACCCGAAAAAATGCACCGAGTGTGTGGGACATTTCGACGAGCCGCAGTGCGTGCAGGTCTGCCCGGTGGCGTGCATTCCGGTGAATCCGCAGCATGTGGAAACCCGCGAAACGCTTTGGGAAAAGTACCAGCGCCTGACGACGGTCGTTCCCATCGTGACAGCGCGTTAGTCGCCTGTTGGCGCGGTTGTCGCCTTTTAACCGCCCGCGCGGCGCCCTCAGTCTTCGACTTCTACCTTGCGCGGCGGTTTGGGCCGTGGCGGCTGGCTGGTGTGAATCATCATGGTGGCTTTTTCCATGTTGCCGTCCAGCAGCTCGGGTACGGCTTTCAGGCAGCGGACCACGCAGTCTTCGATGGCCACCCGGTGCTCGGGCGACGGCTTCTTCAGCACCCAGTTGACGACTTCGGCCTTCACGCCCGGATGACCCACACCCAGGCGTAGCCGCCAGTAGTCGGCAGTGCCCAGTTGCGCATGGATGTCCCGCAGACCGTTATGGCCTGCATGGCTGCCGCCAAACTTGAGCTTGACCTGGCCCGATACGATGTCCATTTCGTCATGAGCCACCAGAATTTCTGCAGGCTCTATTTTGAAAAACCGCGCCAGTGCTGCCACTGACTTGCCCGAAAGGTTCATGAAGGTCAGCGGCTTGAGCAGCCAGACGGTCTGCCCCTTCACTGTGGTGCGCGCCACCTGACCGTGGTAGCTCTTGTCCAGTGCCAGCGGGGCCTTGAGTTCGCGTGACAGCGCGTCTATCCACCAGAAGCCCGCGTTGTGCCGCGTCGCTTCGTATTCCGTGCCGGGGTTACCGAGGCCAACAAAAAGTTTGATCATGTGTGCAAAAGCGGGTGCGGTAGGGTGAGGAGAAGGCCAGTCGGGTTGCCTGCCTGCGGATTATCAGGGCTGCACTGGCTTGGGCTTTATCGGGCTGGGCGTCAGCCGACAGGCAAGAAAAAAGCCCCTGCACTCCGGAGAGTGCAGGGGCTGCAAGCCTTTTGAGGTCGAGGTGAGTCGACCCCGAAGATTACTTCTTGGCTGCAGGCTTGGCGGCTGGCTTGGCACCGCCCTTGGCTTTTGGGTCCAGAGCGGCAGCGGCTGCAGCGGCGGCTGCAGCGGCGTCGGCTTCAGCTTCTTCAGACACGGCAGACACCGACACCAGCACTGGGTTGTCCTGGCCCTTGGCCACGAACTTCACGCCCTTGGGCAGGGTGATGTCCTTGACGTGCAGCGAGGTGCCTTTCTTCAGGCCGCTCAGGTCCACAGCGATGAATTCGGGGATGTCAGCCGGGAAGCAGGAGATCGTCAGCTCGGTCAGCACGTGGTTGACCAGGCAACCTTCGGCCTTGACAGCTGGGGACTCTTCTTCGCCGCTGTAGTGCAGAGGCACCTTGACGGTCATCTTGGTCTTGGCTTCCACGCGCTGGAAGTCGATGTGCAGGACCTGCTGCTTGTAGGGGTGCATCTGCAGGTCACGCAGCAGAACCTTCTGGGTCTTGCCAGCAAGTTCCATCTCGAGGATGGAAGCGTGGAAAGCCTCTTTCTTGATGGCGTGGAACAACGCGTTGTGATCGAGTTCGATCAGCGTGGGTTCACCGGTGCCACCGTAAACAATACCGGGCGTACGACCGGTGATGCGGAGACGGCGGCTCGCACCCGTGCCCTGCTTTGCGCGCTCAAAAGCGACGAATTTCATGATCTTCTCCAAAAAGGGCGGGCCGCGACCAGCTCCACCCCGACTTTAAAAAGCTGCTCCAGCCAGGCCCATTCTTGTGACGGGCAGCTGTGCAACCACTTTTTGTTTCAGATCAGAACAGGTTGTCCTGGTCCGAAAACAAACTCATGACCGACTCACCCTTGGCAATGCGCTGGATCGTCTCGGCGATCAGCGGTGCCACGGAGAGCTGGCGAATCTTCTTGCAACCGGCGGCATTCGGTCCGAGCGGAATGGTGTTGGTGATCACCACTTCGTCCAGCGCGTCGCCCTTGGCGATGCGGTCGATGGCCGGGCCCGAAAAAATCGGGTGCGTGCAATACGCGTAAACCTTTTTGGCGCCGCGCTCCTTGAGCACTTCGGCCGCCTTGACCAGCGTGCCCGCGGTGTCAATCATGTCGTCCATGATCACGCAGTTGCGGCCTTCAATATCACCGATCACGTGCATCACTTCCGACACATTCGCCTTCGGGCGGCGCTTGTCGATGATGGCCATGTCGCAGCCCAGCTGCTTGGCCAGGGCTCGTGCCCGCACCACGCCACCCACATCTGGCGACACAACCATCAGGTCGTTGTAATTCTTTTGGCGCAAATCGCCCAGCAGTACCGGCGACGCATAAATGTTGTCCACCGGAATGTCAAAAAAGCCCTGGATCTGATCAGCGTGCAAGTCCATCGTCAGCACACGCGACACGCCCACGGCCTGAAGCATGTTGGCCACCACCTTGGCCGTGATCGGCACGCGCGCTGAACGCGGGCGGCGGTCCTGCCGGGCGTAGCCAAAATACGGAATCACTGCGGCAATCCGCTCGGCCGACGCACGCTTGAGCGCATCGACCATGATGAGCAGCTCCATCAGGTTGTCGTTGGTTGGTGCGCAGGTGGACTGCACCACAAACACATCACGCGCCCGGACGTTCTGCTGGATTTCGACGGTGACTTCACCGTCCGAAAACCGGCCCACATGGGCCGCACCCAGTGAAATGCCGAGGTGGTCGGCAATCTCGAGCGCCATGCTCGGGTTGGCATTGCCGGTGAAAACCATGAAATCGGAATTGTGCGGTTGCATGTGTGGCCCAGCTGCTACGAGATCTTGATGTGGCTCAAATGAATGACAAAGGGCTCATGACGCATCATCGAGCTAAATACGCAGCAGGAAGCGCTTGCAACAGAGGCTTGGCAGTGAGCGCCGGTTACCGCTGCTTCCAAAAAACACAGACCCGCAAAATATCTGATGAGGGTCTGCCAGCAACACCAAGGCCCGCCTGTGGCGGGCCTGCCGCGCTTGCGGGACGGGCCCGCAAGCTGCAAATTTTGGCAGGGGTGGAAGGATTCGAACCTGCGAATGCCGGAATCAAAATCCGGTGCCTTAACCAACTTGGCGACACCCCTACACAGGACAACTGTTGCAAGCAACAGCAGACCTATAACCGTATCTCTTTTGCTCTGGAGCCTATTGCTTCCTGTCGCCAAGCTTGGAATTCACCAGCCAGCGAGCGGATGCGACGCCAGATTGCTACAGATTCTGATCTGCCAGCCTTTCGGAGCATCCGAAACGTCTGGCAAGCTGTCAGCCTGCGGCAACTGTGCAAAAACAGCACTTCCTGAACCGGTCATTCGCGGTGAAAGCCCCTGCTTTTCCAGCCATTCCAGCGACTCGCTGATGGCGGGGCAGAGCTTCTGTGCAACCGGCTGCAGATCGTTGCGGCCAAATCCGAAAATCTGACCGCCTGCGTTTGCAGCAAAGCCTTGGATTGTAGCAGTTTCTGTGTCGCGTTTGAGCTCCGGCGAGCCGAAAATTGCCGGGGTGGCCACCCCCTGGGCGGGTTTGACCACCACAAAACGGGCCGAGGGCAGCTGGACGGGTGAGATTTTCTCGCCGATACCCTCCACCCAGGCGTGACCGCCCGACAGAAAAAACGGGATATCCGCGCCAAGCGAAAGCGCCAGCGACTGCAGCCGGTCAGCCGGCAGGTGCACCCCCCAGAGCCGCTGCAGGGCCAGCAGGCAACTGGCCGCGTCAGACGATCCCCCACCCATGCCGGCCTGCGAGGGAACGCGTTTTTCCAGCCGGATGTCCACCCCCAGAGAGGTACCGCAGGCGGCTTGCAATGCGCGAGCGGCCTTCACGGTCAGATCCAGCTCAGGCAAGGCGTCGGCGGCTGCCGGCGCAAGGGTTGGGTCGGCCACGTCGGTGCGCGAGATCACGCCATCCTGACGCACTTCGAAATGCAGGGTGTCGCACCAGTCGATCAGCATGAAAACCGACTGCAGCAGGTGATAGCCGTCGGGCCGGCGCCCTGTGATGTGCAGAAACAGGTTGAGCTTGGCGGGTGCGGGGACGTCGTAAATGGCTCTCATACAACTCTCATATGACTCTGATGAGATGGGTTCGTGCCGCAGGGCAAATGACAGAGGTTGACGAAGGTGCGCGTATCAGCGGTCCAGCACCACGCGCAGGTCGACGGTGGGCAGGGGCTGCGTTCGCCGGGCGACCAGCCGCCCGTCCGCCTGCCGGCTCAAATCGACGGACCATCCGGCGGCAGCGGCATTGTCGCCGTCCAGCCAGGCGAACAAGGCGGGCAAGGGCAGCGCCGCGCCGGTGGCCTGTGTCATCAGTTGGTCGATGGACTCAAAGCGCTGGACGTTTCCCTGGCCAGAGTCGAGCAGCGCTTCCCCGGGTGCCCATCGCAGCACACCCAGCACATTGCCCAAGGGGCTGGTGAGGGTGAGTTCGCCGCGATCAGCCTGGCCTTTGAGCTCGAAACCTGCCGAGAACGATTGCGCCGGCTCACTCTGCACCTGCATGCTGATGCGCCCGGCCCAGACTTTGTCTGGGCCCGTGACCGTGGTTCGTACCGGTTGCGCGCAACCAGCGACAAATCCCGCAAGACATACCGCCGCAGCAGTCAGTGCACCGCTTCGGGCGACTCGCCGAGTCAAGGCTGGCAATGAACTGGTCACCGTTTACAGCTTCACTCGCAGCCGCTTGAGGGTTTCCAGCAGGGTGTCGTTGGTCGGGTTCAGAAGTTGGCCCTCTTTCCAGATGACCGTGGCACGATCGCGCTGGCCGAGGCTCCAGAGCACTTCGCCCAGATGGGCGGCAATCTCCGCATCCGGGCGGGCCTTGTAGGCGGCCTCCAGAACTTTGAGCGCCTCGGTCTTGTTGCCCAGGCGGAATTCCACCCAGCCGAGGCTGTCGCGGATGAAGGGGTCGGAGGGCGCGAATGTCAGCGCCTTGCGGATCAGCTCGCGCGCCTCCTGCAGCCGCACACCACGATCGGCCAGGGAGTACCCCAGCGCATTGTAGGCATGGTGGTAGTCCGGCTTGATCGCGATCACCCGGCGCAGCAGCCGCTCCATCTCGTCGAGGCTGTCCAGCTTCTCTGCCAGCATCGACTGGTCGTACAGCAGTTCGACGTCGTCCGGTGTTTTGGCAATCGCGCCAGCCAGCACGTCATAGGCCGCACGGTACTGCTTGAATTCCCTGAGCAGGCTGACTTCGGCGCTGATCTTCAGCCGCGCATCGTTGGCGTTGCGCTCGGGCAATTGACGGATGACCGCACGGCCTTCTTCGAGCTTGCCCCGGCTGGCCAGGATGGAGGCGCGACGCGTCTGTGCCTGCACCAGGTCTGCGGGGTTGTCGATTTTGGCGAGCCATGCCTCGGCGGCCGCGTAATCCTTGCGCTTTTCCGCCACTTGGGACAGGGCCAGATAGGCCTGCGCCAGACCGCGGCTACGCTCAGCCTCAGACGCCTGTTGCTGGACCAGCGCGATATAGCGCTCCAGCGATGTCTGTGCGGGTGCGAGCTGGTTGTCCTGCAGCTGCAGCGAACCCAGCACCAGCCAGCCTTCAGGGTAGTCGGGCTTGTCGCGTGTGACGATCTGAAGCTGGGCACTGGCTTCGGCGTAACGCCGTGCATCGAGCAGTGCCCGTGCATAGCCCATGCGGATCTCCGGCAGGGCTTTGGGGTTGCCTTCGAAGTAACGGCGAACCAGAGCTTCCGCTTCGGGCCGTTGCGCGTCCATCAGTTCCAACGCCACCAGCACGGGGCCCTCTGCGCGTTCGTCTCCACCGGTGCTGGCCGCCTGACCACGCCTGGCGGCATCCAGTGCACCGTTGCTGTCTTCTGCCGCCAGTCGCATGCGTGCGATGGCCGTCCACGCCGCGCTCGCGGTGCCCGGATTGGTCGCGGAAGGAGCCAGGGCTTCTTCAACCGTCAGCGCCGCGAGCTTTTTGTCGCTCACCCGGGCATAGATGCGCGGGATGGCCGCAATGACGCCGCTGCGCTCAGCCTCGGGCGCCATCCTGACCTCGGCCCGCAGGGGCTCCACGGTTTCGGTGATGCGGTTCAGTGCAATCAGAATCTGCAGCACGTACCGGTTGGCCTCGCGCGAGGCGGGTTGGGCCTGCTTCCATGCCGTCGCTGCCTGCAGCGCAGCATCGCCTGAGCGCGACTGCAGCGCAATGTCGGTGGCACGCTGGTACAGCTGCGCGTCGCCTGTCTTGCGCGCCGCATCAAGAATCAGCGCATAGCCGGCACCGGGCTCGCCCTGCTGCACGGTCAGCTCGCCAATCAGCAACTGGTAGAGCAATTGCGCGTCAAGCTGCGAGCGGGGAGCGTTGTCTTGTGCTGCCCTGGCTTGTGCAAGTCCGGCCGGGGCGGGTGCTTCAGCCGGCGATGTCGGTGCAGCAGGCGGTGTGGCGGGTGTCTGTGCACGGGCGAGGCCGCCAGCCATCATCCATACGAGCGCGAGGACCAAGCCGGAAATTTTCTTCATCGGGCCATGATAATTGAAGCTCCCCACCCGTGCGCCCACTGCGCCTTTCCACCCTTCAGGGCGCACAGGGCGGTTTTTTGTCTGGCCAGGTCCAGACGGGCGGACCGATCAATCCAGACAACCCGATACAACCCGAGACGCGGTCAACCGCCCCTCCATCCATGCCTGAACTTCCCGAAGTTGAAGTCACCCGTCTGAGCTTTGCCGACCGCATTGCCGGAGCGACGGTGCAATCGGTCCGCCTGGGCCAGCCCTTGCGTTGGCCTCTGGGTTGCCTGCCGGCGCAGCTGGTGGGGCGCTATGTGCTGCGGGTGCGTCGCCGCGGCAAGTATTTGCTGCTGGATCTGAGTGAAGGCCTTCTGCTGATTCACCTGGGGATGTCGGGCAGTGTGAGCTTTGGCCGCCAGTTGCCTCTGCCGGGCAAGCATGATCATTTCGAGATGGACACCAGCCACGGCGCGCTGCGCCTGAATGATCCGCGCCGCTTTGGCGCCGTGGTGTACGCGCCAGCAGAAGACCACGCGATCGCGCAAAAGCTGCTCGGGCGCCTGGGCGTAGAGCCTTTGGGCGATGACTTCGATCTGGTGAATTTTCACGCCGCGCTTCGGCAGCGCAAGACCGTCATCAAGCAATTGCTGCTGGGTGGTGAGGTGGTGGTGGGCGTGGGAAACATCTATGCCTCAGAGGCACTTTTTCTGGCTGGCATCCGGCCGACCACGCCGGCCTGCCGCATCAGTCGTCCGCGGGCAGCCCGGCTGCATGCGGCGATCCGGGATGTTTTGTCACGTGCAGTTACAAAGGGTGGCAGCACCTTGCGCGACTTCTCCAACGCGCAGGGCGAATCCGGCTACTTCCAGCTGGAGGCCATGGTGTATGACCGTGCCGGGCTGCCGTGCCGTCTGTGCAGTGCTCCGATCAAGGGCATCCGGCAGGGGCAACGCTCCACTTTTTACTGCGCCCACTGCCAAAAACCCTGAACTTTGCTGTACCTCGGCCAGTGGTCGTTTCGGGGCGGCGATGCTATATTGAGCAGCTCAACACAGAGCACTGCGATGTCTTTCAACGAACAATTTGACCAGCACGGCGTTTGGCGACGCGAGTTTGCCTTGCGCCTGAAGCTGCTCGCCGAATGGATGAAAGACCATGACCTGATCGACGCGGCCGTTGAAGAGCGTCTGCACAGGCTGGAAGCGCAGGTGCGCTCTGACAAGGTGATGGTGGCCTTTGTCGCTGAATTCTCGCGCGGCAAGTCAGAGCTGATCAACGCCATCTTCTTTGCCGGCTATGGCCGGCGCATCATGCCGGCGAGTGCAGGCCGCACCACCATGTGCCCGACCGAGCTGGGCTACGACGCCGACGTACCGCCCTGTCTGCGTCTGCTGCCCATCGAGACCCGGCTGCAGTCTCAGGCGCTGATGGAATGGCGCGCGGTTCCCGAGAAGTGGACGCGCGTGGATCTGGACGTGAACGATCCGGCCCAGCTGGCCCAGGCGCTGGAGAAGGTGGCCGAGGTTCGCCATGTGTCGCAGGACGAAGCCCGCGCACTGGGCTTCTGGCACGACGGCAATCCGGAAGACAACCCGCGCATGGGTGCAGACGGGCTGGTCGAGGTGCCCAAGTGGCGTCATGCGCTCATCAACATCGCGCACCCCTTGCTCAAGCAAGGGCTGGTGATTCTGGACACGCCTGGCCTCAACGCCATTGGCGCCGAGCCTGAGCTGACGGTGAGCCTGATTCCGCAGGCCCATGCGGTTGTTTTCATTCTGGCGGCCGATACTGGCGTCACCAAGTCCGACCTGGCCATCTGGCGCGAGCACCTCGTGACCGAAGGCAGCGGCAATGGCAGCGACGCGCGTCTGGTCGTACTGAACAAGATCGATACGCTGTGGGATGGTCTGAGCACCCCTGAGCAGGTGCAGGCGCAGATCGAGCGGCAGCGCGCGACCTCGGCTGAAATCCTCGGCTTGCCTGAAGCGCAAGTGATTCCGGTCTCAGCCCAAAAAGGCCTGCTGGCCAAAGTCACGCGCGACAAGGCATTGCTGGAAGCCAGCCGCCTGCCGGGTTTGGAGCTGGCGCTGGGCCAAGGCGTGATGGGGCAGCGGCAGAAGATTCTGCGCTCGGCGGTGGCCACTGGCATCACCGAGTTGCGCGTGGAAGCCAGCCGGGCCATGCACATCCGCCGGCGCGACTTGGCCGAGCAGATGATCGAGCTGCGCGGTTTGCGCGGCAAGAATGTGTCGGTCATCCAGCACATGCGCACGCGCATCGAGCAGGAGCAGGCCGAGTTCGACACCAGCGGCGCCAGGATTCACGCGGTGCGCTCGGTGCACCTGAAACTGCTGCGCGAAGTGCTGACGCTGCTCAGCACCCCCACGCTGAAGGCGGAGCTCGCCGAGCTGACGGTGGCTCTCAAGCAGCCCGGCATCAAGCTGGGCGTGAAAAAGGCCTACGGCCAGACCTTCTCGCGTCTGCGTGAAAGCCTGCAGCGCGCCAAAATTTTGAGCGACGAGATCCAGTCCATGCTCACCGCCTCATTCCGGCAGCTCAACGCAGAGTTCAGTTTCTCGCTGCAGCCGCCCAAAGAGCCGGACCTGATCCGCTATGTGCAGGATCTGGAGCAGATCGAGCGCAGTCATGTGCAGTACCTCGGGCTGAGCAATGTGCTCAAGCTCTCGCAGGGTGATTTTTCCGAGCGGCTGACCCGTGCGCTGGCGACGCGGCTTCGGGTCATCTATGAGTCGGCTCTGGGCGACCTCGAACTGTGGAACAAGTCAGCCGCATCGCAGCTGGATGCCCAACTGCGCGAGCGCCGCCGCAATTTCGGGCGACGGCTGGAAGCCATCGAGCGGATTCAGCAGGCCGCTTCGGGCCTTGATGAGCGCATCACCGAGATTGAAGCCCAGCAGCAGGTGCTGGACCTGCTGGACGCCAAGCTCACCGAGCTCACGTCCCATCTGATGACAGGACCTGCACCGTCGTCAGCGTCTTCGGCGCATTTTGCGGCACGCTTTCAGCCCGCCGTGGCAGACACCGAGCCGGCGCCTCTTTCGCAAGCCGCCTGAGCATCGGTGGCTGCAAAACGTCCGGCTGCGGCGTTGCCAGCCGCCACCCCTTCGTTTGCGGACAGCGTGATCCAGTGGCAAAAAAGCCATGGGCGCCACACGCTGCCCTGGCAAAACACCCGTGATCCTTACCGCGTCTGGCTGTCTGAAATCATGCTGCAGCAGACGCAGGTCACGACGGTGCTCGATTACTACGCGCGGTTTCTTGAACGGTTTCCCACGGTGGCCGATCTGGCCGCCGCCAGTGAAGACGAGGTGCTCGGCTTGTGGAGCGGTCTCGGCTACTACAGCCGCGCGCGCCATCTGCACCGCTGCGCGCGCGATGTGGTCGCCCTGCATGGCGGGCAGTTTCCGGGCTCAGCGGCGGTACTGCAGACCTTGCCGGGCATTGGCCGGTCGACTGCTGCGGCGATTGCGTCTTTCTGCTTCGGCGAGCGGGTGGCTATTCTTGACGGCAATGTGAAGCGGGTGCTCACGCGCGCCCTGGCCTACCCGGGTGATCTTGCGCAAGCTGCGGAGGAGCGCAAGCTCTGGGACCTCGCCACTGAACTGCTGCCCGAGGGCGATCTCGCCGAGGCCATGCCGCGCTACACGCAGGGACTGATGGACCTGGGTGCCACGGTCTGTACCAGCCGACAGCCCCAGTGCCTGATCTGCCCGCTTCAGTCGCAGTGCCGGGGCTTCGCTGGCGGAGACCCGCAAAAGTACCCGATCAAGAGCCGCAAGCTCAAGCGCAGTGCGCTGGCGCTCAGCCTGCTGTGGGCGCAGCGCCCGGATGGTTCTGTGTGGCTGGAACGCAGGCCAGCCCGGGGCATCTGGGGCGGCTTGTACTGCCTTCCGGTGTTTTCTGGCGATGACGCGCTGCAGGCTACAGTGGCAGCGAAGCTCAGAATGCAGCTGCAACCGATGCCGCATTTTGTCCATGTGCTCACGCACAAGGATTTGCACATGGCGCCGTGGGCAGTACGGGCCAGTGCGCGGCAGGCTTCGCCGCTGGAGCATCCGGCCGAGGGCGCTGCACCCTCAGCGCCTGGTGCGTGGTTTTCCCCGAAAGCGTGGCCGTCGCTGGGTTTGCCAGCGCCCATCCGCAAGTTGCTGCTCAGCGACTTTCCCGGCGATTCGCGCTGAAAGCAGGGGCCTCCCGGCGCCTTACTGGCCGTCGAGCTCGCGGTGGCGCTTGATGGTTCGCCACTCTGCTTCAAAGGCAGCAGTCAGTGACTCCACCAGATACACCGATCGGTGCTGTCCGCCAGTGCAGCCGATGGCGACCGTGACATAGCTGCGGTGGTCGCGTGCCAGCGCGGTCAACCAGTGCCGCAGAAACTGCTCGATGTGGCGGAACATGTCATCCACTTCCGCATGGCCCTGCAGGTAGTGAATGACGGGCTGGTCCCGTCCCGTTAACTGGCGCAAGCCGGCTTCGTAGTGCGGGTTGGGCAGCATGCGCACGTCAAACACATAGTCGGCGTCCAGCGGCACGCCGCGCTTGAAGGCGAAGGACTCGAATACCAGCGTCAGCTGCTGCGCCGGCGCAGAGATCAGCGACTTCACATAACCCTGCAACTGCGACGACCGGATCATGCTGGTGTCCAGCACATGGGCCTGCTCGCGCAGTTCGCCGAGCAGTTCGCGCTCCAGCTCAATCGCATCGACCAGCGCGCGGTGCTGGTCCGATGCATCGGTGCGCGAAAGCGGGTGTAGCCGCCGGGTTTCTGAAAAGCGCCTCACCAGCGTTTCGGTGCTGGCATCCAGAAACAGCGAATGCAGCACCACGCCCGCGTTGCGGAACTCGCGCAGCTGCCCTGGCACCAGTGGCAGCGATGTGGCGCTGCGCACATCCATGGCAATGGCCACTTTGCGGGCGCCGTTTTGTTGCTCCAGCGCGACGAAAGGCGCGAGCAGTTCTGGCGGCAGGTTGTCGACGCAGTAATAGCCCGCGTCTTCCAGCGCGTGAAGGGCCACCGACTTGCCGGAGCCCGACATGCCTGTAATCAACACCATTTCGAGTGGCACCATTTCAAGCGCCATCACTGCCCCAGCATTTCCTTGGCGTGGGCCAGCGTCGTGCCTGAAAGCCTTTCGCCGCCCAGCATGCGTGCGATTTCTGCCACCCGCTGCTCGCCGTGGACATGGTCCACAGAACTGAAGGTGGCGCCGTTCTCGGTCCGCTTCGCCACCACCAGATGCTGATCGGCACAGGCGGCGACCTGCGGCAGGTGCGTCACGGCCATGACCTGTCGGTCTTTACCCAGTTGCTTCATTAACCGGCCGACGGTTTCGGCCACCGCACCGCCCACGCCTGAGTCCACCTCGTCAAATATCAGGGTCTGCGCCTGGCCAAGCTGGCTGGTTGTCACGGCGATGGCCAGCGCGATGCGCGAGAGCTCGCCGCCCGACGCCACCTTGCCAACCGGGCGGGGTGTGCTGCCGGCATGGCCCGCCACCAGAAACTCGGCCTGCTCCAGTCCGTGCTGCGCAGGCTGCTCAAGCCGGTTCAGTGCCACGTCGAACTGCCCGCCCTGCATGCCCAGCCCCTGCATGGCCTGGGTGATGGCTTTGGCGAGTTGGGGGGCGGCCTTGCTCCGGCTTTTGGAGATGCGGCTGGCCTCTGCCATGTAGGCGGCCTTGGCTTTGCTTTCCAGTGCTTCGAGCTGGGCCAAGTCAGCCGCGGCATCGAGACGCTGCAGCTCGCTGCGCCAGCTGGCCAGCAGTTCAGGCAGCTCGGCCGGCGGGCGCTTGTAGCGACGTGCCAGGCTCACCCACAGGGACAGGCGCTCGTCCAGTTCGGCGAGGCGCTGCGGCTCCAGCTCGGCATGTCGGGCATAGCTGTGCAGCGAATGCACGGTGTCTTCAACCTCGGCTAGCGCGCTGCCCAGCACTTCGGTGAGGCCCTTGAACTCGGGCTCAATGTGCGCCTGGTTCTGCAGCGCGGTGATCGCGCGGCCGAGCAGGGTGGCCACGTTGTCGTCAGACTCCTGCAGCGCATCGACGGCGCTCTGCACCGCATCGCGCAGAGCCTGTGCATTCGACAGCCGCGCGTGCTGGGTGTTGAGCTCTTCCCACTCGTCGGCGCCGGGCGCCAGCTTGTCGAGTTCGCCAATCTGCCAGGTCAGGCGTTCGCGCTCGCGCTGCAGGGAGTCTTGCGCACTTTGTGCTTCCTGCCAGGCCTTTTGCGCCTGACGCCAGCTCTGCCACCAGGCCAAGAGGGCGCTGGTGTCGATCTGGGCATAGGAGTCGAGCAGCCCGCGCACGGCGTCGGGCCGGGTCAGGCTTTGCCAGGCATGCTGGCCATGAATGTCCACCAGATGGTCGGCAATCTCCCGCAGTTGGGTGGCGGTGGCGGCGCTGCCATTGATCCATGCGCGGCTCTTGCCCTGCGTGTCGACCGTACGGCGCAGCAGCAGTGTGCCGCCGCTCTCGAACCCGGCATCTTCCAGCCATTCGGCCAGCTGCGCCGGGCTGTCGAATTCGGCACTCACCTCGCAGCGTTGCGCGCCCTCGCGCACCACACCCGCATCGGCACGGGCGCCAAGGGCCAGTTGCAGCGCATCAATCAGGATCGATTTGCCAGCGCCGGTTTCACCGGTCAGCACGGTGAAGCCGCTCATCAGGTCCAGCTCCAGGCTCTGGACGATCACAAAGTCGCGGAGCGAAATGCTTTTGAGGCTCATGGATCAGGTGAATCGAGTGGGGCAGTGGACTCAGGCCACGCCTTCGTTCCAGTGAAGTTTCTTGCGGAGCGTATCAAAGTAGCTCCAGCCGCGCGGGTGCAGAAAGCGCACCTGGTGCTCGGAGCGCCGCACCACAATCCGGTCGCCGTGAATCAGTGAAGCCAGCGACTGCATGTCGAAGTTCGCGCTGGCGTCGCGGCCAGCCACGATCTCGACCGCAATCTCGCCCGCATCCGACAGCACTATTGGTCGGTTTGACAAGGTGTGCGGTGCAATCGGTACCAGCACCCAGCCGGCAATCGAGGGGTGCAGCAGCGGCCCGCCTGCCGACAGGGCGTAGGCGGTGGAGCCCGTGGGCGAGGCGATGATCAAGCCGTCGGCCCGCTGGTTGGCCACAAAACGGCCATCCACCTCGACCCGCAGTTCCACCATGCCGGCGGTGGCGCCACGGTTGACCACCACATCATTCATCGCCGTGGCGCTGAATACGCAGTGGCCGTCGCGCATCACCTTGGCCTGCATCATCCAGCGGCGGTCTTCCTCGTACTCGCCGCGCAGCATGGGCTTGAGCGTGGTCTGATAATCCTCAAACGCGATGTCGGTGATGAAGCCGAGACGCCCCTGATTGATGCCGACCAGCGGGATGCCGAACTGCGCCAGCTGCCGGCCGATGCCCAGCATGGTGCCGTCGCCGCCCACCACCAAGGCCAGGTCGCATTGCGCGCCAATTCCAGCCGTGTCGAGGGTAGGGAAACGGGTCAGCCCGGTGTTGCTGGCCGTGTCCTGTTCGATGGCGACGTCGCAGCCTTGCGTGCCCAGAAACTGGGCGATGTCTTCCAGCGCAGACCGCGATCCCTGGGCATGGTACTTGCCGATCAGGGCGATATGGCGGAATTGCGATTGCATCGTCAAATTACATCACAACGCCGCCGGTGAAGCTTCGTAGAATGGGGCCATGCTTGATGATCGCGCCAGGTTGTTGCTTAAAGCGCTGGTAGAGCGCTACATCGCCGACGGGCAACCCGTCGGTTCGCGCACGTTGTCCAAGGCATCGGGCCTGGAGCTGTCACCCGCCACCATCCGCAATGTGATGAGCGATCTGGAGGAACTGGGCCTCATCGTCAGCCCGCACACTTCGGCCGGGCGTATCCCCACAGCGCGCGGTTACCGGATGTTTGTCGACACCATGCTGACCGCACAGCGCGACCAGGCTCTGGGTGGTGCAGGCTTGCCGGCGCCACGCCTTGAACCAGATCAACCGCAGAAAGTCATCAGCAACGCCGCACACATGCTGTCCAGCCTGTCGCAGTTCGTCGGTGTGGTGATGGCACCGCGCCGCTCGTCGGTGTTCCGGCACATTGAATTCTTGCGGCTGTCCGAAAAGCGCTTTCTCGTCATCATCGTGTCGCCAGACGGTGATGTGCAGAACCGCGTGATCTTCACCGAGGCCGATTACAGCCAGTCCCAACTTGTGGAAGCGGCCAACTTCCTGAACTCGCACTACGCCGGCATGGCCATCGAAGAGGTGCGCGAACGCCTGAAAAACGAAGTGGAAGCCCTGCGCGGCGAGATTGCCACACTGATGCAGGCCGCCGTGAAGGTCAGCTCCGAAGCCATCGAGTCGCGCGATGAGGTGGTGATTTCCGGTGAACGCAACCTGCTGGCCGTGAGTGATTTCTCAGGGGACATGGGCAATCTGCGCAAGCTGTTCGACCTGTTCGAGCAGAAAGCCCAGCTGATGCGCCTGCTGGACGTGTCGAGCCGGGCCGAAGGCGTGCGAATCTACATTGGCGGCGAGAGCCAGGTGATCCCCTACCAGGAGCTGTCCATCGTGACCTCTCCTTACGAGGTGGACGGCCAGGTCGTCGGCACGCTCGGCGTGATCGGCCCGATGCGCATGCCCTACGAAAAGATGATCCAGATCGTCGACATCACCTCCAAGCTGGTCAGCAGCGCGCTCAGCCACAACAAGTAGGCCCGTACAATCCTGAGCGGAGGGGGCGTTAGCTCAGTTGGTTAGAGCAGAGGACTCATAATCCTTTGGTCGAGTGTTCAAGTCACTCACGCCCTACCATTCTTGGCATGAACGGCGGTATTTGTAGCCGTCTTGCTTGCAGTGCTGTAGGTGGTCATCGCGGATGGCCTGCTTTTCTCGCACAGGCCAAGATTCATGCTTACCATGGGTCGGTGCCCCTGAAGAAGTCCCGCCCTCCTGGCGGCCCGCAAGGGGCGCGCTACCTCAGGAGAAATAGCATGGGTTTTTTCAGCAAGATTCTGGACAAGCTGGGTTTTGATGCCGGCAACAGCAAAGTCGAGGAGATGTTGCGCTCTCCGGTTCCCACTGCGGGCGCTCGTGCAGCGCCGGCCAGCGCTGCCGTCGCAGCGGTGACGCCCATGCGCGAGGTGGATGTCGTAGCGCAGTTGGAGCAAAAAGCGGCGGCTAGCGCGCAGAAGCTGAACTGGCGCACTTCCATTGTCGACCTGCTGAAGCTGCTGGACATTGACAGCAGCATCACTGCCCGAAAGGAACTAGCCACCGAATTGGGCTGCCCTGCCAATCTAATGGGCGACTCGGCGCAAATGAACATTTGGCTGCACAAGGCGGTGCTGGCGAAGCTGGCGGCCAATGGCGGCAACGTGCCCAAAGAACTGCTGGACTGACAGCCGATGACTGGCGTGGCAGGGCCCCAGCGGGGCATGGACAGGCCCGCGACGGCCTGACCGGGCCCGTGCGATCCATGACGAGTTGCCCGTGCATCGCGATCGCGGGTTATTTGGGCTATAATGCGAGGCTGCGCGGCTGTAGCTCAGTTGGATAGAGTACTTGGCTACGAACCAAGGGGTCGTGGGTTCAATTCCTGCCAGCCGCACCAAAAAACGTAAAGCCTGCAACGAAAGTTGCAGGCTTTTTCGTTTCTGAAAGACTTTTTGGGGCTTTTCGGAGCGTTTGCTGGCGCGGTCGGCACCGCCGATCCGCAACCCCTCACTGCTATTCTGGCCACGTCATGAACAAGGCATTCACCAAGGAAGGCGACAGCGACAGCGACGATGGGCCGGCTCTGCCGGCCTTGCCCGCTGGCGGCAAGAACTACATCACGCCGCAGGGCTACGAGCGTTTGCGCAGCGAACTGCTGGACCTGATCGACAACGAGCGCCCCAAGGTGGTGGACATCGTCCATTGGGCAGCCAGCAATGGCGACCGGTCTGAAAACGGTGACTACATCTACGGCAAAAAGCGCCTGCGCGAGATTGACCGCCGCATCCGCTTTTTGACGCAGCGGCTGGAGATCGCCGAGATCACCAACCCTGCCATCCACCACGGCCGAGACCAGGTTTTCTTTGGCGCCACCGTCACTTACGCTGGCGAAGACGGTGCCGAGCACACCATCACCATCCTCGGCATTGACGAAGCCAACAGCGCTGCCGGCGAGGTGAGCTGGGTATCGCCAGTGGCTCGGGCTTTGCTCAAGGCGCGGGTGGGGGATGAGGTGAACCTGATCACGCCGCACGGTGTGCAGGTGCTCGAAGTCGTGAAGGTCAGCTACCCGGCGCCTGTTTGACGTTTTTCCGCCGCGCACGCCGACGCGTCAGCGATTCCATCAAGTAACCAATTAATTCGCCGCCGGCTTGACGCGGTGCACCCGCAGCACCGAGGCAGTGCGCTTGACGCTGCGCATGGCAGAGGCCAGATGCACCCGGTCGCGCACCGACACGCCAAAACGCAGATCGGTCGCGTCGTGCGCAGGTTCGTGGCCCATGTCGACCTGTGTGATGTCGGCCTCGGCGCTGGCCAGTGCCGCGGCTACGCGGGCCAGCACGCCTTTGCCGTTCGATACGGTGACCAGCAGGTGGGTTTCAAAAGGCCGAACGGGTTCGTCCGACCAGTCCACGGCAATGAAGCGTTCGCTGTCGCGGTTCAGCAGGCGGCGGGCGACGGCGCAGTCGTCGGTGTGCACCACCAGGCCCTCGCCACGGCCCAGGTAGCCGACGATGCCATCGCCCGGAATCGGGTGGCAGCACGGTGCGAACTGGACTGAGGCGCCTTCGCTGCCGTCGAGCAACAGCGCGCCCTGCGAAACCGATTCATGCGCGGTGTAGCGCTCCCGGCTCATCAGCAGCGGGTTGGGTTTCTCGCCGTGCTCGCCCAGAATGGACACGATGCGCTTGGCCACCATGCTGGCGATGCGTTTGCCCAGACCGATGTCGGTAAGCAGATCGGCGCGCGAGCGGTTGCCGGTGAAGCGGAGAATCTTCTCCCAGGTGGCGTGGTGCGCCTCGTCGTCGTCCGGCAGCAATTGCCGGTCAATGCCTTCGGCTCGCAGGGCCTGGGCCAGCATCTTTTCGCCGAGGTCCTGCGACTCCGACAGCGCCATGGTCTTGAGGTGATGGCGGATTTTTGAGCGCGCCTTGCCGGTACGCACAAAACCCAGCCAGCCCGGGTTGGGGCTGGAGACCGACGAGGTGATGATTTCAATCACGTCGCCGTTGTGCAGTTCGGAGCGCAGCGGCACCTGCTCGCCATTGACCTTGGCCGCCACGGCCCGGTGCCCGATGTCGCTGTGGATGGCGTAGGCAAAGTCCACCACCGTGGCGCCGCGCGGCATGGCCATGATCTGGCTCTTGGGCGTGAACACATACACCGCTTCGGGGAACAGGTCGATCTTGACGTGGTCCCAGAACTCGGCGGCGTCGCGGGTTTCCTGCTGGATGTCGAGCAGCGACTGCAGCCATTGCGTGCCCAGGCGCTGCGAGGCGTCGCTGTCGGGGTCGGTCGCCTTGTAGAGCCAGTGCGCGGCCACGCCCGACTCGGCCACCACATGCATGGCTTCGGTCCGCATCTGGAATTCGATGTTGGTGCCGAACGGGCCAATCAGCGTGGTGTGCAGCGACTGGTAGCCGTTGATCTTCGGAATCGCAATGTAGTCCTTGAACTTGCCTGGCAAGGGCTTGTACAGCTGGTGCAGCACGCCCATGGCGGTGTAGCAAGTGGTCAGGTCCTGCACGATGACGCGAAAGCCGTACAGGTCGGTCACCTGCGCAAACGAGAGGTGCTTTTCGTCCATCTTGCGGTAGATGGAATACAGCGTTTTTTCGCGGCCGGATATCTGCACCGGTACCTTCGCATTGGCGAAGGCGGTCTCGACCTCGGCGCGCACCCGCTTGATCACGTCGCGCCGGCGACCGCGCGCCCGAATCAGCGCCTTGGTCAGCGTGGCGTAGCGCCAAGGGTGCAGGTGCTGGAACGACAGGTCCTGCAGTTCTCGGTAGGTGGTGTTCAGGCCCAGACGGTGGGCGATGGGGGCGTAGATGTCCAGTGTTTCACTGGAAATACGCCGCCACTTGTCGCGCGGCACATCACCCAGCGTGCGCATGTTGTGGGTGCGGTCGGCCAGCTTGATCAGGATGACGCGCACATCGCGCGCCATGGCCAGCAGCATCTTGCGGAAGGACTCGGCCTGGTTTTCCTCGCGGGTGTTGAACTCCAGCTTTTCCAGCTTGGTCAGGCCGTCGACCAGTTCGGCCACCGGGGCGCCAAAGCGCTCGATCAGTTCCGGCTTGGTGACGCCGCAGTCTTCAATCGCATCGTGCAGCAGCGCGGCCATAAGGGCTTGGGCGTCGAGCTTCCATTCCGCGCATTGCAGTGCTACCGCAATCGGGTGGGTGATGTAGGGCTCGCCGCTGTTGCGCAACTGGCCCAGATGGGCTTCGTCTGCAAACCGGTAGGCGCGGCGGATGTTGTCCACATCGGCCGCACTCATGTAGTCGAGGCGGGCGGTGAGCGCGGCAAAGCTCGCGGCGGCCGCGTTGGCTGCTGCGGGTGTCGATTTCCCGGAGGTGACGGGAGACAACAGGGCGCTCATGGCTCAAATGTATCGCGGCAGCAGTAAAACATGCAAAAAACGGCCTTTTGCCTGCCGCAAATGAAAAAAGCACCGCGAGGCGGTGCTTTTTCGCTGAACTGGAACTGGTTCAGGTGGGCACTTTTTTCAGCATCTCGAGGCCGATTTTGCCTTCGGCAATCTCGCGCAGGGCGGTCACGCCAGGCTTGTTCTTGCTCTCGATCTTGGCGGCATGGCCCTGGCTGAGCATGCGGGCGCGGTAAGTGGCCGCCAGAACCAGCTGAAAGCGGTTCGGGATTTTTTCGAGGCAGTCTTCAACAGTGATGCGGGCCATGGTGATCTCCGGGGTGATCGACAGAACAAAAGAAAGCAGGCTTCAGGGGATTTGAAGGGCCTGAAAGGTTTCGGCCCGGGCGCGGCGCTGGGCTGAAAACTTGAGCCGTTGGGCATGCACGATGGTTTTCAGGTCGAAAACCGCACGCTCGAACAACTCATTGATTATAACGAAGTCGAATTCCCGGGCCTGGGCCATCTCGGTAGCGGCGTTTTTCAGCCGCAGCTCGATCACCTCGGGGGCATCCTCGCCACGCCGCTCCAGCCGGGAACGCAGCTCTTCCCAACTGGGCGGCAGGATGAAGATCAGCACCGCGTTGGAGAAGATGCGCTTGATGTTGATAGCACCCTGAAAGTCGATTTCCAGCACCACATCAGCGCCGTGGGCGATGCGCTCTTCAATGGTCTGCCGCGAAGTGCCGTAGCGCTGGCCGTGGACATGGGCCCACTCCAGGAAGGAATTGCGCAGCACCATGCCATCGAATTCCTCCGGCGAGATGAAGAAGTACTCGCGACCATGCTTTTCCTGTCCGCGGGGCGGGCGGGTGGTGTGCGACACCGAGGGCTGGATGCGTGAATCCAGTTCCATCAGCGCCTTGACCAGGCTGGACTTGCCAGCGCCGCTGGGGGCTGCCACGACAAACAGATTTCCGGGATAGTCCATGCTTGAAGGCTTCTATGGATAGGCGTTATTTGCTATTGATTTTATAGTGAATCGAAGTCGTGAGCGAATCGCTGACGCATCATTCGATGTTCTGAACCTGTTCGCGGATCTGCTCGATCAGGACTTTCATGTCCACCGAAATGCGGGTCAGCTCCAGCGAGGCCGATTTGGAGCCCAGTGTATTGGCTTCGCGGTGCAGCTCCTGAATCAGGAAGTCCAGCCGCTTGCCCAGCTCGCCGCCGGCAGCCAGCAGGCGGTCGATCTCGTCGAGATGGGACGACAGCCGCGTGATCTCTTCGGCCACGTCGATGCGGATGGCAAACGCCGTGGCCTCGGTGAGTGCGCGGTCTTGCGCCACTTCGGGCAAGGTACCACTGCCACCCAGCGCCATGGCGTCTTTCCAGCGCTCCAGAAAACGCGTCTTCTGCTGCTCGACCAGTTGGGGGACCATGGGCACGGCCGCTTCAGCGAGCGCCCGCAAGCGCGCCGTACGGTCGCGCAGCATCTCGGCCAGACGCGCCCCTTCGCGCTCGCGGGCGGCCAGCAGGTCCTTCAGGGCCTTTTTGCACAGCTTGAGCAGTTCGTCACTGTGATCGTGAGGCTTTTTGTCTTCATTGGTGGCAATCCGCAGGATGTCGGCCACGCTCAGGCCGGCCGCCTGGGGCAGCCATGACTTGATGCTGTCTTCCAGCGAGCCCAGTTTTTGCAGCGTGGCGGAAGAGGGCGCGCGCAACTCGCTGGCGGAGGCGCTTTCCAGCCAGACCCGCAGCTCGACCTTGCCGCGCTTGAGCTTGGTGGTCAGCATTTCCCGCAGGGCCGGTTCAGTCTGGCGCAGTTCGTCGGGCAGGCGGAACGACAGGTCCAGAAAGCGGCTGTTGACGGACCGCAGTTCCACCCCCAGGCGGGCGCTGCTATCCGGTGCGGCGCCGTTGTCTGCCGTGGACGATGCAGTACCTGATTGCACCGTCGAGTAACCCGTCATGCTATAAACTGCCATAGGAGAATCCGCTTCAGGGTTGAGAAATAAAAACACGCGGCGACAGCGTCGCCTTGGCACATCAGGAACTATGTCAAAGGTCAAGCCCGCACCGTTGCCGCCGGATACCGTGATCGGTGGCTATCGTGTTGTACGAAAGCTGTCCGCAGGTGGGTTTGGCGTAGTTTACTTGGCCGTCGACAACGAAGGCCAGCAAGTCGCCATCAAGGAATACCTGCCGTCATCGCTGGCGTCGCGCTCTCCCGGGGAGCTGCTGCCCCAGGTGCAACCCGACAAGCTATCGCTGTACCGCCTCGGACTCAAGAGTTTCTTTGAGGAAGGGCGCTCGCTGGCGCAGATCTCTCACGGTTCGGTGGTCAGCGTGCTGAACTTCTTCCGCGAGAACGAGACCGTCTACATGGTCATGAACTACCTGGAAGGTGGCACGCTCCAGGATTTCATCATCACCGCACGCGAGCTGAAAAAGCAGAAGGTGTTCCGGGAGTCCACCATCCGCTCCCTGTTCGACGAGATCCTGCGCGGGTTGCGCATCGTGCATCAGCACAAGATGCTGCATCTGGACATCAAGCCGGCCAACATCTTCATCACCGACGACAACCGCGCCGTGATGATCGACTTCGGCGCCGCGCGCGAGGTGCTGAGCAAAGAGGGCAACTTCATCCGCCCGATGTACACCCCCGGCTTTGCCGCCCCCGAGATGTATCGGCGCGACTCATCGATGGGCCCGTGGACCGACATTTACGCCATTGGCGCCTGCATCTACGCCACCATGCAGGGCTATCCGCCCAACGACGCACCCCAGCGGCTGGAGAAAGACCGGCTCTCGCTTGCCTTGTCGCGTCTGCGCGGCGTGTATTCGGACAACCTGATCGAAGTGGTCGAGTGGTGCATGTCGCTTGATCCGCTGTCGCGCCCGCAATCGGTGTTTGCGCTGCAGAAAGAGCTCAGCCGCGAGGGCGAGCGGCGCTACACGAAGCTCACGGTCAGCGAAAAAGTCCGCCTGCAATTCGACAACATGGTGTCTGACACCAAGAAAACGGCACGCAAGGCCACCGGCTTGGCGACGCGATTCAAATGAAGTTCTCGGTCTTTCAGGTCAGCCGCAAAGGGGGCCGCGAGAAAAACGAAGACCGCATGGGCTACTGCTACACGCGGGAGTCGGGCCTGTTCGTGCTGGCCGACGGCATGGGTGGCCACCCGGAGGGCGAAGTGGCGGCCCAGCTGGCGCTGCAAACCATCTCTGCGTTGTATCAGAAGGAAGCACGTCCGGTCATTGAAGACACGGCCGAGTTCCTGTCGGTGGCGCTGATGGCGGCCCACCACCAGATCATCCGTTATGCCAGCGAAAAAGGCATGCTCGACACCCCGCGCACCACGCTGGTCGCAGCGATTTTGCAGGGCACCGGTGCGACCTGGGTGCACTGCGGTGATTCGCGTCTGTATGTGGTGCGCGACGGCGAGCTGCTCACGCGCACCCGCGACCATTCGTATCTTGAACAGCAGAGCGCGGGTGTGATCAAGCTCGAGCGCATCAACCGCAACATCCTCTTCACCTGCCTCGGCTCGCCCACCAAACCGGTGTTTGACGTGACGGGCCCGGTCACGCTGCAGCAGGGCGACAAGCTTCTGCTGTGCTCCGACGGCCTTTGGGGCAGCCTGAGCGACGCCGAGATCGTGCGGCAGCTTTCAGGCAAAAGCGTGTCCGATGCGGTGCCTGACCTGGTCGAAAACGCCCTACGCGCCGGCGGTGAGCACAGCGACAACGTGACCGTGCTGGCCATGGAGTGGGAAACGCCCGACGCCTTTGAATCCACCCGCGGCGTCTCGACCGACAGCATCATGGATGGCGTGTTTGCCTCCACCATCCAGGCCGGCGTGCTGGACACCGGCGTCGATGAACTCGACGAAGCGGCCATTGAACGCTCCATCGCCGAGATCAACGAGGCGATTCGCCGGTCGGCAGCCCGCAAAATCTGACCCAGCCTTTTTCGGCGTGGCCGCATTCGGCGCATCACGGCATTCCCCAGCGGGCACCGTGCACTGAGCCCTTCTTCTTCCGTTTTATGATTCCGGCCTTGTTGCCAGAAAGTCCATTCCCATGAGCCAGTTCCAACGAAGCAGCGCGCGCGCGCATGACGCCCTGCGCCCCGTGCAGATCACCCGACACTACACCGTGCACGCCGAGGGCTCGGTACTGATCGAGTTTGGTGGCACCAAGGTGCTGTGTACCGCATCCGTCGAAGAAAAGGTGCCCGGTCACAAGAAGGGCAGCGGCGAAGGCTGGGTCACCGCCGAATACGGCATGCTGCCGCGCGCTACCCACACCCGCAGCGACCGCGAGGCCGCCCGCGGCAAGCAGAGCGGCCGCACGCAGGAAATCCAGCGCCTCATCGGCCGGTCCATGCGCTCGGTGTTTGATTTGAAGAAGCTTGGCGAGCGCACGATCTACCTCGACTGCGATGTCATTCAGGCCGACGGCGGCACCCGCACCGCCAGCATCACGGGCGCTTTTGTCGCCGCGCAGGATGCCGTCAATGCACTGCTGGTCAGCGGGAAGCTGACCGAGTCGCCGATCACGCAACACGTAGCCGCCATTTCGGTGGGTATCGTTCAGGGCGTGCCACTGCTGGACCTGGAGTACACCGAAGATTCGGCCTGCGACACTGACATGAATGTGGTGATGACCGGCGCCGGGCACTATGTCGAAGTGCAGGGCACGGCAGAAGGCGCAGCCTTCTCGCGCAAGGAGATGGACCAGCTTTTGCAGCTGGCTGAAAAAGGTATCTCCGAGCTGATCGACCTGCAAAAGCAGTCTTTGTCCAAAACCAGATGACCACGTGAAGACGGGCGCCCTTTGAATGAGCCAACCGGTACACACAACGCATGAAAATCGTTCTCGCCTCCAACAACAAGGGCAAACTCGCCGAGCTCAAGGCTATGCTCGCGCCGCTGGGCTTCGAACTGGTCAGCCAGGCGGAGCTGGGCCTGCCTGAAGCTGAGGAGCCCTTCCGCACCTTTGTGGAGAACGCGTTGGCGAAGGCGCGACAGGCCTCACGCCTCAGCGGCCTGCCTGCCTTGGCTGACGACGCAGGTTTGTGCGTCGATGCTTTCGGTGGCCTGCCCGGTGTGGACACGGCCTACTACGCCACACAGTTTGGTTATCCCAAGGGTGACGACAACAACGTCAAGGCCTTGCTGGAGCAGATGGCCCATCTGCGCGAACCCGCACAGCGCCGCGCCGCACTGGTGAGCACGCTGGTGGCCGTGCGTTCGGCAGAAGACCCCGAGCCGCTGATTGCATCGTGCCGCGTGGTCGGGCAGATTGCCCCCGAGCCGGTGGGGAGCAACGGCTTTGGGTTTGATCCGGTGATGTACATCCCCGAGTTCGGCCAGACTTTTGCGCAATTGCCAGTCGAGGTGAAAAACGCCAACAGCCATCGGGGCAGGGCGACGCAGCTCATGATCGCGTTGATGCGTGAGCGATGGCTGTGAAAGACATTCAGCACTACATGCGCCCCGGCACCCTGCAGCTGGGCGCGTTGCCGCCGCTGTCGCTCTATGTGCACCTGCCCTGGTGCCTGAAGAAGTGCCCCTATTGCGATTTCAATTCGCATGAGGTCGCTGGAGTGATGCCTGAGCAGCGCTATGTGGATGCGGTGGTGGCTGACCTGGAGGCAGCGCTGCCGCTCATCTGGGGCCGGCCGGTGCACAGCGTCTTCGTTGGGGGCGGCACCCCCAGCCTGTTTTCGCCGCAGTCCATCGACCGTTTGCTGGGTGACATTCGCGCTCGCCTGCGCCTCACGCCCGACTGCGAGATCACGCTGGAAGCCAACCCCGGCACCTTCGAGAAAGACCGTTTCCGCGCCTTTCGCAGCGCCGGCGTGACTCGCCTTTCAGTGGGTGTGCAGAGCTTTGACGATCAGCACCTGAAGGCGTTGGGCCGGGTGCATGACCGTGCGCAGGCGATTGCGGCGGTGGAAGAGGCCGCACAGGCGTTTGACACCTTCAACCTCGACCTGATGTATGCCTTGCCCGGCCAGAGCATGGAGCAGCTGACGCAGGATGTGCAGCAGGCGCTGGCGCTGCAGCCACCGCATCTGTCGATTTACCACCTCACCATCGAGCCCAACACCTACTTCGCGAAGTTCCCTCCGGTGGTGCCCGAGGAAGACACGGCCTACGCCATGCTCGATCGCATCACCGAGATGACCGAGACCGCCGGTCTGGCGCGCTACGAGGTGTCGGCCTATGCGCGGTCAGCCCACCGATGCTTTCACAACCTCAACTACTGGCAGTTTGGGGATTATCTGGGCATAGGCGCCGGTGCCCACAGCAAATTGAGCTTTGCCCATCGCGTGGTGCGCCAGGTGCGTTACCGTGAGCCCAAGCTCTACATGGAGCAGGCGCTGGCGGACAACGCCGTCACGCAGGAAAACGAAGTCAGCCGCGCCGACCTGCCGTTTGAATTCATGCTCAACGCGCTGCGCCTTCGCGATGGTTTCAGTCTGCAGGACTTTGCTGAAAAGACCGGCTTGTCGATGACCGCGATCCAGCGCGGTCTGGACGAAGCCGAGCGCAAGGGCCTGATTGAACGTGACTTCGTGCGCGTGAAACCCACGGTGCGCGGGTTTGATTTCCTGAACGATTTACAGTCCCTGTTTCTGGCCGATTGACGGCACGCCTGCCCCACGCAACACATGGAAATCCAGAACATCCTTCTCCTGCTGACCACCTGCGCCATCAGCTTTCTGGTGGGGCGGGCCATCAAGAACTCGCGCCAGAAAAAGCGGCAGGCAGAGGCGGAAGCCCGCCGCCTGGAAATCCTGCGCAACAAGCCGCCAGAGCCTGAATCGCTGAACAAGGCCAAGCGCAAGCGGCAGTTGCGCGAGATAAAAGCTGGCGGACAGGGTGAAGTGAAAAACGGGCGCTGAACGTTGGGGTGCACCAGGTTGAGGGGATTTGACTGTGGCCGCACGTTGCGGCAACCCCTGTGGCGGAAGCGGTGAGATTCGAACTCACGGAGGACTTGCATCCTCGGCAGTTTTCAAGACTGCTGCATTCAACCGCTCTGCCACGCTTCCGAAGCCTGAATTTTAACCGCAGGGCGCGGGGCGACTTGGCAGGGGTCCAAAATAAGCGCTGAAGGTCACCAGTCGTCATGCCTTAGGCTACAGCCAGCATGCCTTTGGTCTCGATGAAGGCAATCACCTCGGCCAGCCCGGCCTGCGTCTTGAGATTGGTCATCACAAACGGTTTCAGACCCTTGGGTGTGGTGCGCATGCGGATGGTGTCCGCTTCCATCACGCCCAGATCAGCACCTACATAAGGCGCCAGATCGGTCTTGTTGATGACAAACAGGTCGCTCTTGGTGATGCCCGGGCCGCCCTTGCGCGGAATCTTTTCACCGGCGGCGACGTCGATCACGTAGATGGTGAGATCGCTCAGCTCGGGGCTGAAGGTGGCAGCCAAGTTGTCGCCACCCGACTCTACAAACACCACATCCGCATCGGGAAAATCCTCCAGCATGCGGTCAATTGCTTCCAGGTTGATGGAGGCGTCTTCGCGGATGGCGGTGTGCGGACAGCCACCGGTTTCCACGCCCATGATGCGTTCGGCATCGAGTGCGCCGCTCACGGTGAGCAGGCGCTGGTCTTCCTTGGTGTAGATGTCGTTGGTGATGGCCACCAGGTCGTATTTGCTTTTCATGGCCTTGCACAGCATTTCGAGCAGTGTGGTTTTACCTGAGCCCACCGGCCCGCCGATGCCCACGCGCAGTGGCGGCAGTTTTTTGGTGCGGTTGGCAATGTGGTGCATGCTCATCAGAAAATCCTTGAAAGGGGTGGGGCGCTGCTTGATCTGCGGCTGTTCATGAGCGGAACAGCCGTGAATACTGGGTCTCGTGCTGTGACGACAGGATGGCGAGTATCGGGGCAAACGCCTGGCGGTCGTCGTCCTGAAGTTCAAGTGCCGTATCAACCGCTGCAGGAATCTCCCGGCTCAGCCGCGCCAGGATGCGCTGGCCTGCGCTCTGACCCAGTGGTACCGACTTGAGCGCAGCCTGCATCATGTTCTCGGCCCAGCCGAAGGCGTAGGTTAGCAGGCAGTCGCGTACGCTGGCGCTGGTGGGCGAGGCGGCGAGCGCGAACGCGACAGGGTAGGTCGGTTGCATCGCTGCACAGTTGTCAATGTGCTCGGCGTTGGCGCCGTCGTGGTTGCGCAGCCATTCCAGCAAGGAGCGACCCATCTGCTCGGTCTGCGCGCGCAGCTCGCTGGTTTCACGGGTCTGCAGCACCCAGGCGTTGAGCTGTTCAATGCGCGGCAGGTCGGCGCGCCGCCACGCGGGAATCGCCTGCGCGATCACCGCCAGATCGGCCCGTGTGAGTGACAGGTGCAGCTGGTCAGCCAGCCAGTCACTGGCCGCCTGTTCGGTGGCGACACCCGCCCGCTCGACGGCCATCTCCAGACCTTCCGAATAGGAGAAGCCACCCACCGGCAGCGCGGGCGAGGCTAGCCAGATGAGCTGGAGCAGGCTGGAAGCCGAGGTGTCGGAAGTGGTTGGCAGGGGCGCGTGCATGCCGCAGGCCCCTAGTGCGCGTGCGGCGTGGAAGGCTTGCGCGGATGGATCGTGATGGCGACTGGCTTTGCGTCGTGCGAATGCCCGTGGTCGTGTCCATGGTCGTGATTGCAGTCCGGGCCGTGCACATGGGGCTTGGCTGTGACTGTCGTTGACGCAGTGTGTTCGTCGTGGGCGTGATTGTGGTGCGCGTCCCCGTGCGCGTGGCTGTGGCCACCCGCGCTGTAGGCACCGCCCTCAGGCTCAAAGGCCTCGTTCACTGCATTCACGATGAGGTGCATGCTCTGCAGCATCTCGGCCAGCACATGGTCGGGCTCGATCTTCAGGTGGTCGGGTTGGAGCTCGATCGGCACATGCCGGTTACCGAGGTGATAGGCGGCGCGGGTCAGGTCAAACGGCGTGCCGTGCTGGGCGCAGTGGGTGATGCGCAGCACCGGCTGCGGCGCGGCTATCACGCGCACCATGGAGCCATCTTCGGCCACCAGCACATCGCCGCCACGCACCAGAGTGCCGCGCGGCAGGAACACGCCGAGGTGGCGGCCTGCAGAGTCGGTGGCGTCGAACCGGCTTTTCTGGCGCACGTCCCAGTCAAGCTCCACCGTGGTGGCGCGTTTGAGGAGCACGGGCGCCAGACCGGCGCCGCGCGGGACAACTTTGGAGACTTGGAGCATCAGGTGATACGGAGAAGGCGATGGGGTTCAGAACAGGAAGTAGCGCTGCGTCATCGGCAGGCTGCGCGCCGGCTCGCAGGTGAGCAGCTGTCCGTCGGCGCGCACCAGGTAGGTTTGCGGGTCGATTTCCATTTTCGGCGCATAGGCATTGTGGACCATGTGGCGCTTTTGCACGCCACGAATGTTCTTCACCGCGCTCAGTGTCTTGGCCAGACCAAACTGCTGCTGGATGCCCGCGGCCATGCCTGCCTGCGACACAAAGGTGAGCGAGCCTTTGGCGATGGCGCCTCCAAATCCGCCGAACATGGGCCGGTAGTGCACTGGTTGCGGTGTGGGAATGGAGGCATTCGGGTCGCCCATGGCCGCCAGTGCAATGAAGCCGCCCTTGAGCACCAGCGCCGGCTTGATGCCGAAGAAGGCTGGCTTCCAGACCACCAGATCGGCCCACTTACCGACCTCGATGGAGCCCACCTCGTGCGAGATGCCGTGGGCCAGTGCCGGGTTGATGGTGTACTTGCTGATGTAGCGCTTGACGCGGAAGTTGTCGTGGCGCTCCGTATCGTCAGGGAGCTTGCCGCGCTGGCTTTTCATCTTGTGCGCGGTCTGCCAGGTGCGGATGATGACCTCGCCCACCCGGCCCATGGCCTGGCTGTCGGAACTCATCATGCTGATCGCGCCCAGGTCGTGCAGGATGTCTTCCGCCGCAATGGTTTCCTTGCGGATGCGGCTTTCGGCAAAGGCCAGGTCTTCGGCAATCGCCGCATCGAGGTGGTGGCACACCATCAGCATGTCCACATGCTCATCGAGCGTGTTCACGGTGTAGGGCATGGTGGGGTTGGTGGACGACGGCAGAAAGTTCTGCTCGCCCACCACCCGCAGGATGTCCGGCGCATGACCGCCACCCGCGCCCTCGGTGTGAAAGGCGCACAGCGACCGGCCCTTGGTGGCAGCAATGGTGTTCTCGACAAAGCCCGACTCGTTGAGCGTGTCGCTGTGAATGGCAACCTGCACATCGGTTTCTTCGGCCACATCCAGACAGTTGCTGATGGCCGACGGCGTGGTGCCCCAGTCTTCGTGCAGCTTGAGGCCAATCACGCCGGCGTTGATCTGCTCATGCAGCGCGGCTGGCAGGCTGGCATTGCCTTTGCCCAGAAAGCCGAGGTTCATGGGGAACGCATCGGCCGACTGCAGCATGCGCTCGATGTTCCACGGGCCTGGCGTGCAGGTGGTGGCAAAGGTGCCGGTGGCCGGGCCGGTGCCGCCGCCCAACATGGTGGTGACGCCCGAGGTGAGCGCTTCCTCGATCTGCTGCGGGCAGATGAAGTGGATGTGCGAGTCAATGCCGCCGGCGGTGACGATCATGCCTTCGCAGCTGATGACTTCGGTGCCGGGGCCGATGATGATGTCCACGCCCGGCTGGGTATCGGGGTTGCCGGCCTTGCCGATGGCGGCAATGCGCCCGCCCTTCAGGCCAATGTCGGCCTTGACGATACCCCAGTGGTCGATGATGAGCGCATTGGTCATCACGCAGTCCACAGCACCTTGTGAACGTGTGTGTTGCGACTGCGCCATGCCGTCGCGGATGGTCTTGCCACCGCCGAATTTCACTTCTTCGCCGTAGCTGCCGGCGCGCAGGGTGTAATCGGCCTCGACCTCGATCACCAGATCGGTGTCGGCCAGCCGCACGCGGTCACCGGCTGTGGGGCCAAACATTTCCGCGTAGGCGCGGCGGTCTATGGTTGCCATCAAAGGTCTCCCGCAGGGCCGCCCCAAGGGAGAGCAGCGCCCCCTCGGGGGGCAGTGAATACACGAAGTGATGAACGTGGGGGCATCAATCCTCCCGCAGGGCTGCCCCAAGGGAGAGCAGCGCCCCCTCGGGGGGCAGTGAACACACGAAGTGATGAACGTGGGGGCATCAAATCTTTCCTTGGACGAGGCCACGAAAGCCGTAGATTTTTCGTTCGCCGGAAAAGTCCACCAATTCGACGGTTCGTTGTTGCCCGGGCTCGAAGCGCACGGCAGTTCCGGAGGCGATATTCAGCCGCATGCCGCGGGCAGCGCTGCGGTCAAAGTCCAGTGCGGCGTTGGTCTCTGTAAAGTGGTAATGCGAGCCGACCTGCACCGGACGGTCAGCGGTATTGCGAACCACCACGGTCAGCGTGCGGCGACCGGTGTTGAGCGGGTGCTCGCCGGCATCGGTGATGATTTCGCCTGGGGTCATGGTTGCCTCGACTGCGTTATTTGCGCGAGAACCAGACGGCTGCCAGTGCCAGCACGCCGACCAGCACGAAACCCAGCGTGTCGGTGGCATGCCAGTGCGTGCCAGCAAGACCATGGCCGTCGTGGGCCGAGGCGCCCACGGCTGCAGTCATGAGGGTTGTGATGAATGCGCTGCGGTAGATAGTGTGGGTTTTCATGCAGTCCTCGCAATGTGGTTAGTGGTCTGTGCAAGTGCCGGCGCGGAACCGGCTCTGCCGGGCCGCAGCTGGCGCCCCCTCGAGGGGGAAGCGCCGAAGGCGCTACGGGGGTGTCTCATAGTATGGGTTGATGGACGGTGACCAGCTTGGTGCCGTCTGGAAACGTGGCCTCCACCTGGATGTCGGGAATCATCTCGGCGATGCCGTCCATCACGTCGGCACGGGTCAGCACATTGCGGCCTGAACTCATCAGCTCGGCGACGGTCTGGCCATCGCGTGCGCCTTCCATCACGGCCGCGCTGATGAGGGCGACCGCCTCGGGGTAATTCAACTTGAGTCCGCGCGCGCGGCGGCGTTCGGCCAGCAGCGCTGCCGTGAAGATCAGCAGCTTGTCTTTTTCGCGTGGGGTCAGTTCCATGGGGCTTTCCGGGTCTCGTGCGCTGCGGGTGGGCTGCCGGATCGAGTGCGGCGATCGCTACCGGCTTGCAGGAATGGTGCCACAAGAAGCGGGCGCCACCAAGGCGCCGAAAGGCGTATGGCCGTCCCTCGGCCGTCCCCTCTGCCTCTGTGTGGCACGGAATCTGCACCTTGAAGCGAATTCACACCCTGCCGCGATGTCCCATCCACCCATGGACTCACCCGTCCTGCCCCTGCCGCCCGCCAGCGGAACCGAGGCGCCGGTACGGGCTGCCTCCGCAGCGGGTGGGAGCCACGAGCCCGAAGCGGCCGTGCAGCGCATCATCAAGGTCCGGCGTGACTACAACAGCTGGGTGGCCAGCGAGACCATGGAAGATTACGCGCTGCGCTTCACGCCGCAGCGCTTTCGCAAATGGTCCGAATGGCGGGTAGCCAACACCGCTTTTGGAGCGGCCTCGTTCCTGATTCTGGAGGCGGTCGGCGCCACCTTGCTGGTGAAGTACGGCTTTGCCAATGCCTTCTGGGCCATCATGGCCACCGGGCTCATCATCTTCCTCGCAGGGCTGCCGATCAGCGTGTACGCCGCCCGCTACGGGGTGGACATGGACCTGCTCACTCGTGGCGCGGGCTTTGGCTACATCGGCTCCACGCTGACCTCGCTGATCTACGCGTCCTTCACCTTCATTTTTTTTGCGCTGGAGGCCGCCGTGATGGCCTATGCGCTGGAACTGGCGTTAGGCATTCCGCCAACTTGGGGTTACCTGATCTGCGCGCTGGTCGTGATCCCGCTGGTGACGCACGGCGTGTCGGCCATCAGCCGGCTGCAGGTGTGGACGCAGCCACTCTGGCTGATCATGCTGGTGGTGCCCTTCGTTTATGTGCTGATGCGCGATCCGGGCGCTTTTGCAGGTGTGCTGCACTACGGTGGGGAGAAAGGGCAGGGCGCGGAGTTCAATCTGCACTTGTTTGGTGCGGCGTTGACGGTGGGCATTGCCCTGATCACGCAGATGGGTGAGCAGGCCGACTACCTGCGCTTCATGCCAGTGCAGACACGCGCCAACCGCTACCGCTGGTGGGCGGGCGTGCTGACGGGCGGGCCGGGCTGGGTGATTCTGGGCGTGGTGAAGATGCTGGGCGGCGCATTTCTGGCCTATCTGGCCATTTCCAACATGGTGCCGGTCGACCGGGCCGTGGACCCGAACCAGATGTACCTGGCGGCCTATGAATACGTCTTCCCGAACTACGGCCTGGCGGTGGCTGCCACTGCGATTTTTGTGGTGGTGTCGCAGCTCAAGATCAACGTGACCAATGCCTACGCGGGCTCGCTGGCGTGGTCCAACTTTTTCTCGCGCATCACACACAGCCATCCGGGCCGGGTGGTGTGGGTGGTGTTCAACACGCTGATCGCCTTCATGCTGATGGAGATGAATGTGTTCCAGGCACTGGGCGATGTGCTGGGGCTGTACTCCAACATCGCCATCGCCTGGATCATGGCGGTGGTGGCTGATCTGGTCATCAACAAACCGCTGGGCCTGTCGCCCAAGGGCATCGAGTTCAAGCGCGCCCACCTGTACGACATCAACCCGGTGGGTGTGGGTGCGATGGTGCTGGCTTCGGTGCTGTCCATCACCGCACACTTGGGCATGTTCGGCCCGCTGGCGCAGGCGTTCTCGGCGGTGATCGCGATGGGTACGGCCTTTGTCACGGCGCCGCTCATTGCCTGGGCCACGCGTGGTCGGTATTACATCGCACGAGACAGCGACCCCTACGTTCGGCATGGTGTGCCATCGCCATCTGTTGAGGGGGCTGCTCCGCCCTGGGGTGGTACGGCGGCAGGCGAGGGTGTCTACAAGCGCTACACGACCCAGCAGTGCGTGATCTGCGAGCGTGCGTACGAGGGGCCCGACATGGCCCATTGCCCGGCCTATCAGGGGCCGATCTGCTCGCTGTGCTGCACGCTGGACGCGCGCTGCGGCGATCTGTGCAAGCCGCACGCGAGTCTCTCGGCGCAGTGGTCGGGCGCGCTGCGCTGGTTGCTGCCGCGCCGCATCTGGCCTTACCTCGACACGGGCCTCGGCCACTTCCTGCTGTTGATGCTCATCATCGTGCCGCTGCTGGCCAGCGTGTTCGGGTTGCTGTATCACCAGGAGATGGGGGCTTTCGGTCTGGGCGTGGAACTGGGTGAATCCGAGGCGGCACTGCGCTCGGGCTTTCTGAAAGCCTACATGGCGCTGCTGGTGATTGCCGGGCTGGTGGCCTGGTGGCTGGTGTTGGCCCACAAGAGCCGGCAGGTGGCGCAGGAAGAATCGAACCGGCAAACCCACTTGCTGATGCGCGAGATCGAATCGCACCGCCAGACCGATGAAGCCCTGCAACAAGCCAAGCGCGTCGCCGAAGAAGCCCGCCACCATGCCGATCAGGCCAACCAGGCCAAGAGCCGCTACATCAGCGCCATCAGCCACGAGCTGCGCACGCCGCTCAACAGCATTCTGGGTTACGCGCAGCTGATGGGTGAAGACGCCGCCATTCCGCCGCACCGCCAGCAGGCGGTTGGTGTCATCAAGCGCGGTGGCGAGCATTTGCTGTCGCTGATCGAAGGCACGCTGGACATTGCCCGCATCGAGGCCGGCAAGCTCACGCTGAACGTCAAGCCCATGCTGTTTTCCGACTGCGTGCACGAGATGGCGGGCATGTTCGAGCTGCAGGCGGCGGCCAAGGGGCTGGGCTTTGTGTTCGAGTCCAGCGGTACGCTGCCCGAGCTGGTGCGTGCTGATGAGAAGCGTGTGCGCCAGATCCTCATCAACCTGCTGGGCAATGCCATCAAGTTCACCGCGCAGGGAAAAGTGACGTTCCGCCTGCGCCATGCACGCGAGATGGCCTACATTGACATTGAAGACACCGGCCCCGGCATGAGCGCCGACGAACTGGCGCAGATCTTCGAGCCGTTTGCACGCGGCGCCACAGCAGGCCACAGCGCCGAGGGCACACCCGGCGCGGGCCTGGGCCTGACGATCGCGAGGATGCTCACCGACCTTATGGGCGGCGAGATGACTGTGAGCAGCACGCCGGGCGTGGGCTCGGTGTTCAAGGTGCGCCTCTTTTTGCCTGAGGTGCATGTCACGCCCGGCACGCTGAAAGACGCACTGCCGCCGCCGGTGCGACGCAAACCCGCCGGTTACCAAGGCGTGCGCCGCAAGCTGCTGGTGGTTGACAACGAAGAGGCCGACCGTGAACTGCTGGTGCAACTGCTGGAGCCCATGGGTTTTGAGCTGCGCACGGCCGCCAGCGGCCACGACTGCCTTGATCTGCTGGCGGCAGGCTACAAGCCCGATGTGATCTTTATGGATCTGGCGATGCCCGGCATTGATGGCTGGGAAACGCTGCGCCGCATCCGCAGTGCCGGGCATGCCGACATCCACCTTGCCGTGGTTTCCGCCAACGCGTTTGACAAGGGACTTGAGAACAACGTCGGCATTCCACCCGAGGACTTCATCCTCAAGCCGGTCCGCCACACCGAACTGATCGACTGGCTGGAGCGGCGGCTGACGCTGGTGTGGCACCATGACGCTGGCCTCACAAGCGCAGCTGATGCGGTAGTCAGCAAGGCCCCGGCCCGCGTGCTGCCCGACGCGGCGCAGATGGCGGCCCTGCTGGAGGTGGTGAATCTGGGCTTTTACCGCGGCATCATGAACAAGCTCGCAGACATCGAATCCGCGCAACCCGCGACTGCCGCCTTTGTGGAAGAGATGCGGACGCTGGCGCGGCAGTTCCGTTTCGAGGCCATGGGCCGCCAACTCACACCGACGGAGGCCAGCCATGGGCAAGGTGCTTGATCCGGCCGCGATCCGGGAGCAGGCGCGCCGAAACGGAAGCGGGCTGGACCACACGCTGGACCGCGCCAACAGCGATGTGGTGCTGATCGTCGACGACGTGCCCGACAACCTCTCGGTGCTGCACGACGCGCTCGATGAATCTGGCTACACCGTGCTGGTGGCCACCAGCGGCGAGGCGGCCCTGCAGCGCGCCCGCCAAGCGGTGCCCGACATCGTGCTGCTCGACGCCATGATGCCCGGCATGGATGGCTTCGAAGTGGCCAAGCGGCTCAAGGCCATGGCCGAGACCGCGCATATTCCCATCATCTTCATGACCGGCCTCACCGAAACCGAATACCTGGTCGCGGCGCTGGAAGCCGGCGGCGTGGACTACGTCACCAAGCCCATCAAGCCCAAGGAGGTGATGGCCCGCATGGGCGTGCACCTGCAGGGCGCGCGGCGGGCGCGGCAGGAGGCCCGGCAGGCTGGCCAGGCCCGCAATGCGCTTGATGCGTTCGGATACGCCAGCATCACGGTGCGCATGACGGGCACTGGCGATGCCAACGATGGCCGCATCACCTGGCAGACCCCGCTGGCCCGTGACCTGCTGCTGCGCTACTACGGCACCTCGGCGCCGCAAACACCTGAGCCAGTGCTGGCCTGGATGCGTCGCCACATGGCCGACGCTGCGCAGCAGATCGAGCCGCCGCGCCTGTCGGTCGACCTGGGGTCACGCCGCCTGACGTTTCGTCTGCACCGCCAAACTGGAGATGGCGAGGACATGGCGGCGTCTGGCGCCAGCCACACCGGCGACTGGTTGATCGTGATGCGCGAGATCTCTGACGATGCGGTGGTGGAGGCCATGAGCCTGAGCTTCAAGCTCACCGCGCGCGAGGCCGAGGTGCTGTACTGGGTGGTCAAGGGCAAGATCAACCGCGACATTGCCGACATCCTGGGCGCCAGCCCAGCCACCGTCAAAAAGCATCTGGAGCGGGTTTATGTCAAGCTGGGCGTGGAAACCCGCACCGCGGCGGCTGGCATGGCCATGAACCGCATCCGGCAATTGCACCCGCAGTTTGAGGGCTGAGCCGGAGGGGCTTCAGCCCGGCCTGATCCCGCCCCGGGGGCTGTCAAGCAGCGGCACCCGTCTCCCGGGTACAATAGGGGCTTCGGTAACGCTTCAGCGTTTTAGATCGAGGCTGCTTCTCACGCGGCCTCCTTGTCAAATGCGGTGCTTCTCAGAGCCCGATTCCACAGTGCCTTCAGTGACTCTCACGCATTGAATACCCTCAGCACTGTTCCGTATTCCGGCGAGCACTCCCCCCAACAGTGCCCACTCCAGGCTCAACCAGCCCAGCCCCGCAAGGGCCTGGCGGGTGAACACCGAACACTCGCCGGCTTGTCCGCAAGCCGATACCTTTTTGAATTATTTTGTAGAAACGCCGGGACATTCCTCGAACAACGACACCCGGCAAGCCATTTCATGACGAACGACCACACCCATATCGCAGTAGGCAAGTACCTTGTCTCTCCGCTCATCAAGCAGCAGGCCGAAGGCCGCTACGCTGCATCGGTTTCCATCCGCTCCGGCCGGGGCAGCGCCACGCATGACCGCGTGATGCGACTGAGCGGCCTGTTTGACACCGCTTCCGCCGCCGTGCAGCACGCCACCGAACACGCCCTGGCGTGGATTCAGGAGCGCTCATCCGGTGCCTTGACGGCATCGCCTGCATGCGCCTGACGCGCGCTGCACAGCCTGGCCCTTCGCGGGCCACGCGCCTCACCACTGATTTTTCCCATTCTCAAGGAGTTACCCCATGGCCAAAGAAGAACTGATTGAAATGCACGGACTGGTCGATGAGGTGTTGCCTGACTCGCGCTTTCGCGTCACGCTGGACAACGGCCACAAGCTGGTCGCCTACACCTCCGGCAAGATGCGCAAGAACCACATCCGCATCCTGGCGGGTGACCAGGTGTCGCTGGAGCTGTCGCCCTACGACCTGAGCAAGGGCCGCATCACCTTCCGTCACATTGCAGGCCGCGGCCCCGGTCCGGCACCGCGCCAGTCGCGCTAAGCCACCCGCAGTCATAGCAGTATCAACAGGACGAGCGACACAGCGCCGGCCTGCGCCCCGTCAGCCTTCGGCGATGGTGGGGAGGCGTGTGACCGCCCTCAGGACTTCGCCGCAGCCTGTTGCGTTGCAGCGGGCTTGGCCATCCAGGCAATCAGCGCAGAGCGCATCGCTTCCTCAACCGACATGTCGATGGGTTGCACCCACTCGACCGGAACGAACACGGTGTAGCCGCCAATCATGTAACCCATGGGCAGGTAAACCGCTACACGTTCGCCAGGTTTGCCGGGCAGAAATCCACCTGGCAAATCCGCGAAGCTTCGGCGCGTGATGAGCCCCACGATCTCCAGTGGGTGGCCCGGCATGCGCAGGATCACCACACTCTGCTCGCCGGATGTGGAGGCTGGCGCAAAGTAGTCGGCAAAACTTTTCAGCGACGAGTAAATGCTCTTGACCACCGGCAGGTTGGTGAAGGGCAGCTCCACGAAGGACAGCAGCTGGCGGATGCGGCGGTTCGACACCAGATAGCCCACCACGAGAATCGCGAGCACACCCGACAGCAGGCCCATGCCTGGCACATAAAAACTGCCAATCAGTGGCCGCAGCAGCCACAGCGTGAGCGTCTCCGTCCACGCGAGAAAGATGTACAGCAGGTACACCGTCAGCGCCACCGGCAGGATGGTGATGAGACCGCGAAAGAAATACTTGTAGAGATTCTTCATGAGGTTTCCTGGGGCGTTGTGCAGTGCAGCGTAGACGGAGGCGCCCGCTCAATATAACGATGTTGTTTGTCGCCAGAGCATTTGGTGCGAGCGGCGCCAGCGTAATTACAAAAAATCAATCAAGGTTTTCTCTTACATCTTGATGGAATTTTGGCCAGCGAATCGCATCCAAACTGTCATCTGACGGGCGTAAACTGATTCAGGGGCGAGACACCCCACCGTCGGTACTTCACAGCCAATGTTCATTCGCCTTTCTCTCCTGCCGGTTCCTGCCTTTGTGGCCAGGCCCGCCCCGTTTGATGTTTCGTTGGTTGCGACGCAGGCTTTCCATGTCGCGTGGGGGCGCCGCACACCGGGCGTCCGTCATCCCCATTCCATCCCCACTGCTTTTGCTGCGCTTTGGCACGCTGTATGCGTGTGTTGCAGTGCACCAGCCCTGTCATTTCCCCTGAAGGATACCGGTCCATGAACCATTCCACGCTTGCGAGCGCACAGCTGATCGATCCCCTGCGCTCCCTGGCACTGACTGTCGAAGAATCAGCCCCCGGCGAATTCCGCTGGCGCCTGCTGGAGCGCGGCCTGCGCACGCAGGCGTTCGAGTCTCTCGCCGTCTCTGACATCACCTTCCCGGCTTACGACACGGCGCTGGCTGCGGGCTATGGTGAGCTGCAGCGGCTGGTCGGCCCCGATCTGCAGTACGGCCCGCGCGCTGAGAGCCGGGCGCAGGCGGCACTGTTTGATGCCAAGCAGGCACTTGCCGCCTGATTCGTCACACTAGGCCACCGATCAGGCGGGCGCCAAATAGCCGCGTCTAGCCTGCAGCCGCTCAACCTGCCACCAGCGCGGGAACAGCGCCTGCACTTCAGCCCGCGTGAAGCGGTCGTCCATCAGGTACACCACCCCGCGGTCTGAGGTGGTGCGGATCACCCGACCGGCGGCCTGCACCACTTTCTGCAGGCCGGGGTAAAGATAGGTGTAGTCATGCGCCAGACTGGCGTTGAAGTTGGCCGCCATGCGCTCCCGGATCTGCTCGTTCACCGGGTTGATCTGCGGCAGGCCCAGCGTGGCGATGAAGGCACCAATCAGGCGTGCACCCGGCAGGTCAATTCCTTCGGCGAACGGGCCACCCAACACCGCGAAGCCAATACCTTGTGATGTGGGCGTGAAGCGCGCCAGAAAGGCATCGCGGGCGCGCTCTTCCATGCCGCGTGTCTGCGTCCACTGCGGAATCTGCGGGTGGCGCTGCTGCAGCATGGCTGCCAGCTGTAGCAGGTAGTCGTAGCTGCTCGCAAAGGCAAGGTAATTGCCCGGCTGCTGTGCGTACTGGCGTACCATGAGATCCGCAATCGGCGCCAGTGAGTCGCCCCGGTGCGCGTAGCGTGTGGAGACATTGCTCACCACCGATACCCGCAGCTGCTGGTGCGTGAATGGCGAGGCGACGTCAATCCACGCGGCGCTGGCAGGCAGACCCAGCAGGTCGTGGTGATAGGTCTGCGGGCTCAGTGTCGCCGAGAACAGCGTCACCGCCTGCGCTGCGTTGAAGCGGGGTGCCAGAAAGGTGGCCGGCACCACGTTGCGGATGTTCAGTACTGCTGCGCCGGGCCCTGCCGCGAAGGCGTCTTGCCCGGGTTGCTGCAGCTCCCCATCCGCGGAGTCATCGCCCTGCAAGGTGATGTCAAACAGCGAGCGTTCCGCAAAGGCATCAGCCATGCGTGAGAACTGCAGTGCTTCGAAGTAGAAGCCCTGCAGCGCGGCATCGACCCGTGTCGGGTTGGCCACCAGAAAGTCGGTGATCTGCGTCAGGGTCTGCTGCAGCACTTTGAGGAAGGACGTGGGCAGTTCGGCATGCACCACGTAGGGGGCAACTTGGGTCTGGTGCAGTTCGTGCAAGCTCTTGTTGAGGCGCTGCAGTGCGCTCTTTACCGCGCGCGGAGCGGTGGCGTACACCTGCTGCAGCTGCGTCTGGTCGAGCCGTGCGGAGTACATCTTGCGGCCGCGCTCCACTAGGTTATGCGCCTCATCGACCAGCACGCCCACACGCCACTGGTGCGCGGTGGTCAGGCTGTAGAGCAGGGCGCTGCTGTCGAAGTAATAGTTGTAGTCGCCCACCACCACGTCGGTCCATACCGCCAGCTCCTGGCTCAGGTAATAGGGGCACACGCTGTGGCTCAGCGCCACGCGCCGCAGGGCGGCTTTGTCCAGCGGGCCTTGCAATGCAGCGTGGGCCACGGCGGCACTGCGCGCTTCGGGCAGACGATCGTAAAAACCTTTGGCCAGCGGGCAGGCGTCGCCATGGCAGGCCTTGTCGGGATGTTCACATGACTTGTCGCGTGCCACCAGTTCGAGCACGCGCAGTGGCAGGCGATGCAATGCTGGAGGTGACGGATTTGCGTTGGAGTTGTACGACTGAATGCGTTCCAGCGCATCCAGCGCCAGCTGGCGCCCGGGCGTTTTGGCGGCCAGGAAGAACAGCTTGTCGAGCTGCCGCCCCGGTGCGGCCTTGAGCAGCGGGAACACCGTGCCAATGGTTTTGCCGATGCCGGTGGGCGCCTGTGCCATCAGGCAGCGCCCCGCCATCGTGGTTTTGTAGACGGCCTCGGCCAGTGCGCGCTGACCAGGCCGGAAGTCTGCATGCGGAAAGGTCAGCGCGGACAGTGCGGCGTCGCGTGCCTGCCGATGGGCCATTTCCTGCTCGGCCCAGGCCAGAAAGCGTTCGCACTGCGCTTCAAAGTACTGCTTCAGTTCATGCGCGGTGTAGTGCTTGGTCAGTGGCGTTTCCTGCAGGCTGGCCACGTCGAAGTACACCAGCGACAGTTCAATGGTTTCCAGGTCCTTGTCGGCACACAGCAGCCATCCGTAAATCTTCAGCTGCGCCCAGTGCAGATGGCGCCGGTTGTCGGCCATGGCGTGCAGGTCGCCGCGGTAGGTTTTGACCTCTTCCAGCCGGTTTTGCTCAGGGTCATAGCCGTCGGCACGGCCGCGCACCGTCAGGGTCTTGTAGTCGCCCTGCAGGCTGACTTCAGACTGGTAGCTGCCCGACCGGCGTGAGGCCACCAGCAAATGCCCCGCAATGCCTTCCTGCGCGGAAGGAGAGGGTGTGAAGCGCAGGTCCAGATCACCGTGTTTGGCGGTGAAATTGCACAGGGCGCGAACGGCAACGAGGTAGTTCAATCAGGCAGGCCCCGGGTGGCTGGCGGGTGCGGCCATGGTAGCGCACCGTTTGTGCCAGCCAGCCTGCGGCCGTCCGTGATTTCGCTGGAGATCAGCGGCCGATCTGGCGATGGGTCAGGCGATGGGTCAGGACTTGTTCAGGGCCTGCTTGAACTCTTCGGGTGAGAGATGGCTGTCCTTGTCGGTATCGGCTCGGTCAAAGTATTTGGAGACACCGCGGAAGTTGGAGGCTTCGTCCCGGCTGACCTTGCGGTCGCGGTTTTTGTCCATGAAGCTGAAGGCGCGTTCGATGTCCTGTGTGCTGTAGCGCGGGGTGCTGGTCGCGGCCACAGTGGGGGTTGTTGCAGCTGTGGCCGCAGGCTCTGCAGGCGCCTGCGCGTGTGCCAGGTTTGCCGCCAGCCAGGCCACCGCAGCCAGCAGCAACAGGCCCCCGGTGTGAGCGCGAAGCAGGTGAGTGGGCGGTACAGGCTGCGCGCGAGTGGTGAGCGAATGGTGTTTCATGACCTGATTGAACGCGATTGGCACTGGCATGACCAGCCTTCTTGCACCCTGTTGCCTCGCTTTACACAAAGCGCGCGGGATGAAACGCTTCTTTGCAATCCGTCGGCGCCGCGCTCGCAGGGCCAGGAGTGCCGTGAATCATGGAAAATCAGAACTATTGACATCCAACCGAACTGATTGCGCCATGAACGACACCACCACACCGACCTCCACCCAAACTGCACCTGAAGCCCCCCAGCGCCCCACGCTGCCCGACCACCTGTCGTGCGACCCGCGCAGCCCGCACCATGTGGCCGCCGTGTTCGAGCATGAGGTTGGCATTCGCCTCAATGACAAGGAGCGCCACGATGTCGAGGAGTACTGCATCAGCGAAGGCTGGGTCAAGGTACCGGCAGGCAAGACGCTGGACCGCAAGGGCCATCCGCTGCTGATCAAGCTCAAAGGCAAGGTCGAAGCCTTCTACCGTTGACTGCACAGGGTTGTTCGACCTGCTTTGGCCACCTTTTCAGACGCTGATTCAACATGAAACTCACTCGCCTGTACCAGCCGCGCAATCCCCTGTTCTGGATGATGGTGGTGCTCAACCTGCTCTCCGCCATCCTCGGCTGGATCGCCAACACCCACACCCTGAGTGTTTTCGTCAGCGTGGTGCTGGCGTGCTTTGCGGTGGGCAATGCGGTGCTGGGTACGTTTTTGATGTGGCGGCTGGTCAAGTCCTGAATCTGCCGACGGCCTGATTCGGCTTTCGTGAGCCGGCGTTCGACCTGTGCCTGCCGTCTGCGGCGGAACTGGCACACCACGTCCCCATACGCCACCCGGCGTATTTCCCAATCTTCTCCCGGTACCCAGAATCGACTCATCGCTGGGTAAAAGCCGCCGTTTGGGCTTCTGCGCAGCGAAATGCGTCCCCAACCTGTCGCCACCTCACGGAGAACCCTATGCAACGTTCGAATTCACGTCGATTCACCCTCAAGGCCATGACTGCCGCCGTCGCGCTGGCCAGCCTCGGTGCTGTGCCAGCCTTTGCCCAGAACACCATCAAGGTGGGCGTGCTGCACAGCCTGTCGGGCACCATGGCCATTTCCGAGACCACGCTGAAAGACACCGTGCTGATGGCGATCGAAGAGATCAATGCCAAGGGCGGCGTGCTCGGCAAGAAGCTCGAACCCGTGGTGGTCGACCCGGCCTCCAACTGGCCGCTGTTCGCCGAAAAGACCAAGCAACTGCTGGGCCAGGACAAGGTGGCCGTCATCTTCGGCTGCTGGACGTCGGTGTCCCGCAAGTCGGTGCTGCCTGTCGTGGAAGAAATGAACGGCCTGCTGTTCTACCCTGTGCAGTACGAGGGTGAAGAGCTGTCCAAGAACGTGTTCTACACCGGCGCCGCGCCCAACCAGCAGGCCATTCCCGCTGTGGATTACCTGATGAGCAAGGCCGGCGGTGGCGCCAAGCGCTGGGTGCTGCTGGGTACCGACTATGTGTACCCCCGCACCACCAACAAGATCCTGCGCGCCTATCTCAAGAGCAAGGGCGTGAAGGACACCGACATCGACGAGAAATACACCCCCTTCGGCCACAGCGATTACCAGACCATCGTGGCGGACATCAAGAAGTTCAGCCAGGGTGGCAAGACGGCCGTGGTGTCTACCATCAACGGTGATTCCAACGTGCCTTTCTACAAGGAGCTGGGCAACGCGGGTCTGAAGGCCAAAGACGTGCCTGTGGTTGCTTTCTCGGTTGGCGAGGAAGAGCTGCGCGGTGTGGATACCAAGCCGCTGGTCGGCCACCTGGCTGCATGGAACTACTTTCAGTCGATCAAGAGCCCGGCCAACACCGAGTTCATCAAGAAGTGGTCCGACTACGCCAAAGCCAAAAAACTGCCTGGCTCCGACAAGCCTTTGACCAACGACCCGATGGAAGCCACCTACATCGGCATCAACATGTGGAAGCAGGCCGTCGAGAAGGCCAAGTCCACCGACACCGACAAGGTAATCGCCGCCATGGCTGGCCAGACCTTCAAGGCACCCTCGGGCATCGTGAGCAAGATGGATGAGAAGAACCACCACCTGCACAAGTCCGTCTTCATCGGCGAGATCAAGGCAGACGGCCAGTTCAACGTGGTGTGGAAGACGCCTGGTCCGGTGAAGGCCAAGCCATGGAGTCCGTACATCGAGGGTAACGACAAGAAACCCGACGAGCCCGTAAAGAAGTAAGAAGCTACTGCGCGAACCGATCTGGGGCTCTGCGGTGCTCACGGTACTGGTGTACCGTTCCGCTCCTCAAGCCCCACCTCGGTCCGCTCGCTACGCTTCTTCCAGTCTTGACGCCTTTGGGCGTCTTGGACTGGGGTCCCGCAGTCAATCCGGGGTCTATCCTGTCCTTTAGGAAGTTGCAGTCTGGGCATGTACACGGGCAATCTGTGTGCTGTGCCCAACCTACAGGTTCTTGTCACATGCCCTTTCGCCATCTCCTTTTCCTCTTCACCCTGCCCATCGCCATTCACGCCCACGCGCTGACGGCGGACGAGGTCAGGGGCATGGCCATCGGAGAGACTGAGGCGCGGGTTGAAGCGCTGAACAAGGCCGCTGCGCAGGCGGACGACAAAATCGCCGCCTTCATCCAGGCGCTGGCCGACGACGCGGTGAAGGTCAAGGACGACAAGGTGTTTGTCGTGAAGGACGACAAGGCCTTTGACCCAGTCACTGGGGCTGAAGTGCCACTGCCCGCCGACGCGGAAGATGTGATCAATCCCAATCTGATGCGCAGCGAGCTTGACACGGCGCTCGCCGTGCTTAAGTTGTTCTCGCCAGACGAGAAGGTGCGCGCTGATGCAGTGAAGACACTGGCCGGCGAGAGCGACGAAGCCCGCCTGCCGCTGATTGAGAAGGCGCTGGCCTCCGAGACCTCGCCCGCCCTCAAGGCGCAACTGGAGCGGGTGCGTGCAGCCATTTTGCTCGGCAGTCCGGACAAGGCCAAGCGGCTCGAAGCGGCGGCTTCGCTCGCCAGCAGCAACAACCCCATCACCAAAACCGTGTTGATTGAGCGGCTGGCGGTCGAGACCGACCCTGACGTGAAGGTCACCCTGCAGGCGTCGCTCGCCAAGGTGCAGGCCTCGCTGGCCTGGGGTGAGAAGCTGGGTGCGATTTTCAGCGGCATCAGCCTGGGTAGCATCCTGCTGCTTGTGGCGCTGGGCCTGGCCATCACCTACGGGTTGATGGGTGTCATCAACATGGCGCATGGCGAACTGATGATGATTGGCGCCTACGCCACCTATGTGGTGCAGGGCGTGTTCCAGAAATACCTGCCCGGTTACTTTGATTGGTACCTGCTGGCCGCCGTGCCCGTGGCCTTCATGGCCTCGGCCCTGATGGGCGCTGGTCTGGAACGCAGTGTGATCCGCTTTCTCTACGGCCGGCCGCTTGAAACACTTTTGGCGACCTGGGGCATCAGCCTGATGCTGCAGCAGCTGGTGCGATCCATCTTCGGCGCGCAGAACGTCGGTGTGGAGAACCCGGTGTGGATGAGTGGTGGCGTGCAGGTGCTGGGCAACCTGTCGCTGCCCTACAACCGCCTGGTGATCATCGGCTTCGCGATTGCGGTGCTGCTGGGCATGGCGTGGTTGATCAGCAAGACACGCCTGGGCCTGTTTGTGCGCGGCGTCACGCAGAACCGGCCGATTGCCTCATGCATGGGGGTGAACACCGCGCGCGTCGATACCTATGCCTTCGCGCTCGGTTCCGGCATTGCCGGGCTGGCGGGCTGTGCGCTCAGCCAGGTCGGTAATGTGGGGCCGGATCTGGGGCAGGGCTACATCGTCGATTCCTTCATGGTGGTGGTGCTGGGCGGTGTCGGCCAGCTGGCGGGCACGGTGTACGCGGCCCTGGGTCTCGGCATCCTCAACAAGTTTCTCGAAGGCTGGACGGGCGCCGTGCTGGCCAAGATTGCCGTGCTGGTGCTCATCATCATCTTCATCCAGAAGCGGCCGCAGGGCATTTTTGCGATGAAAGGGCGGGAAGCATGAACATCCCCGTGGCTTGCCCACTTCGTGTGGCGTCCTCTCTCCTAAAGGGGGCAACGCCAGCAGCCCGGTTGAGTCGGTTCTGCGGCGTTTCTGGCCTGAGGTCATTTGCCTGAGATGCGACGCGAGATGCAGAAAATTTCCCTGCCCACACGCCAACCGCTGCTGACACGCACCGGCTGGAGTGCCTTCTTCATCGCGCTGATCACCGTCTGCGCAGTGGCGCCCGTGCTCAACCTGTGGGTGCCTGAAAGTAGCCCTTTCCACATGAGCACCTACATGGTGGCGCTGCTGGGCAAGATCATGTGCTACGCCATCTGCGCGCTGGCGATGGACCTGATCTGGGGCTACACCGGCATCCTGTCACTGGGGCACGGGCTCTTTTTTGCGCTGGGTGGTTACAGCATGGGCATGTACCTCATGCGCCAGATCGGCCGCGACGGCAATTACAAGAGCGACCTGCCCGACTTCATGGTGTTTCTCGACTGGAAAGAGCTGCCGTGGCACTGGACTTTCAGCGACAGCTTTGTCGCGACGCTGTTCCTCATCGTGCTGGTGCCCGGGCTGGTGGCTCTGGTGTTTGGCTATTTCGCGTTCCGCTCGCGCATCAAGGGCGTGTACTTCTCCATCATCACGCAGGCCATGACCTTCGCCGCGATGCTGCTGTTCTTCCGCAACGAGACGGGATTCGGCGGCAACAACGGTTTCACCGATTTCAAGCGCATCCTCGACATCCCGATTGCCACACCATCGATGCGCATGGTGCTGTTTGTGACGACTGGTCTCACGCTGCTGGGCTTCTTCCTGTTTGCCCGGTGGCTGGTGGGCAGCAAGTTCGGCCGCGTGCTGCAGGCCATTCGTGATGCAGAAACGCGCGTCATGTTTTCGGGCTACAACCCGCTGGGCTACAAGCTCACCATCTGGGTCATTTCAGCAGTGATGTGCGGCGTGGCCGGTGCGCTTTATGTGCCGCAGGTTGGCATCATCAACCCGGGCGAGATGAGCCCGGCCAACTCGATCGAGATCGCCATCTGGGCGGCGGTGGGTGGGCGCGCCACGCTGATTGGCCCCATCGTCGGTGCCTTCCTCGTCAACGGCGCCAAGAGCTGGCTCACCGTGGCCTACCCCGAGTTTTGGCTGTATTTCCTCGGCATGCTGTTCATTCTGGTCACGCTGTTCCTGCCGGATGGGGTGATTGGTCTGTTCAGAAAGCTGCGCAAGGGGTTGAAGCGATGACGCCAGACCTTCTGGAGCAGGGTGCGCGCCGTGTGCAGGAGCACATGCTCGCGCTGGAAAAAAGCCGTAGCAACACCGAATCGGGTGGCCGCAGTGCCGGGTTTTCGCGCGTGGCCGCTGCGCCGGGTGTCGTGGACACCACCCATGGCCGGATTCTTTACCTGGAAGATGTCAGCGTAAGCTTTGACGGCTTCAAGGCCATCAACAAGCTGAGCCTGGACATCGCGCCCGGTGAGCTGCGCTGCATCATCGGCCCCAACGGTGCCGGCAAGACCACGATGATGGACATCATCACCGGCAAGACCCGCCCCGACGAGGGCACGGTGTACTTCGGCAGCACCATTGATCTGCTGCGCCACAAGGAATCAGAAATCGCGCAGCTAGGCATTGGACGCAAGTTCCAGAAGCCCACGGTGTTCGAGCACTTGACCGTGTTTGAGAACCTCGAACTGGCACTCAAGACCAACAAGGGTGTGGCGGCGTCGATGTTCTTCAAGCTCGACTCCGCACAGAGCGACCGCCTCGCCGAGATGCTGGTGACGATTCACCTGGCTGACAGCGTGAGCCGCCTGGCGGGCAATCTGAGCCATGGGCAGAAACAGTGGCTTGAAATCGGCATGCTGCTGATGCAAGACCCCAAGCTGCTTCTGCTCGACGAACCGGTGGCCGGCATGACCGACGAGGAAACCGCGCGTACGGCGGAACTCTTCCTGTCGCTCAAGGGCAAGCATTCGCTGATGGTGGTGGAGCACGACATGAGCTTCATCAAGACCATCTCCGAGATCGTGACGGTGCTTTGCGATGGCTCCGTGCTGGCGCAGGGGACGTTGGATCAGGTGCAGGCGGATGAGCGGGTGATTGAGGTGTATCTTGGAAGGTAGGCTTTTGTCCGTTCGGGCTGCGTTTGTCGAAGTCGGGTCTTGTCATGTCGGCTTTTCCATCGCTGGGTGTTGCTGGCCGGGGGTTGCCCGGCGGCAAGTAACTTTCTTTTGCTTCGCCAAAAGAAAGTCACCAAAGAAAAGGCGACCCGAAGTCTGGGTCCCTTCGCTGCGCTACGGGCAACCTGCGCTGCTCGACTCCGGCGGGGGTCCGCAGAACTCGCCTGCGGCTCAAACAACTGCGGCCCTGATCCCGCCTCCATCTGCGCTGCTCAGCCCAGCCACACGGGACAAGCGGGAACGGAAGCCAGTACAACAAGGATACGCCGCTGCGTGTCCTTGGGAAGTTCGGTATTTGTCTTTTGTATTCCTCTTTTTCCCACCCCTTGTGAATGCGCCGAGGAGCGCAGGTTCAGGCGGATCAGGGCTGGCGTTGTCTGAGCGAAGCGAGTTTAGCCAGCCCCCGCCTGAACCGAGCACCGCAGGTTGCCCCGTAGCGCAGCGCAGGGGACGCAGGCACCAGGGTCGCCTTTCTTTTGCTTACTTTTCTTTGGCGAAGCAAAGAAAAGTGAGTTGCCGCCGGGCAACCCCCGGCCAGCAGGTCTTGGCAGAAAACGCTTCCACCGGAGCAAGAACCAGTTTCGCAAGAGAGCTACCCGACGGAGGCAGTTCATGCTCCAGGTAAAAAACATCAACCAATACTACGGCGGCTCCCACATCCTGCGCGATGTGAGCCTCGAATCCACCCTCGGCAAGGTCACCGTCCTGCTCGGCCGCAACGGTGTGGGCAAGACCACCTTGCTCAAGTCGCTGATGGGCTTGGTGCCCATCAAGACCGGCACCATTGAATTTGACGGCGAGCAGATACAGGGCGCCACTCCCTATGAGCGTGCCCGCGCTGGCATCGGATTTGTGCCGCAGGGCCGCGAGATCTTTGCGCGGCTGACTGTCGAAGAGAATCTGCGCATGGGCTTGGCCTATAAAAGCGCGAGTACGCCGATTCCGGCTGAGCTGTACGAACTGTTCCCCGTTCTCAAGCAGATGCTCAGCCGCCGTGGCGGTGACCTGTCGGGCGGGCAGCAGCAGCAACTGGCGATTGCGCGGGCGCTGGCGGCCAAGCCCAAGTTGCTGATTCTTGATGAGCCGACCGAAGGCATCCAGCCCAGCATCATCAAGGACATTGGCCGCGTCATCCGCATGCTGGCTGACCGGGGCGACATGGCCATCCTGCTGGTGGAGCAGTACTACGACTTTGCACAGGAGCTGGCAGACGACTACCTGGTGATGGAGCGCGGCGAGTTCATTGCGCGTGGCGCTGGCAAAGACATGGAAGCCAACGGCGTGCGCCAGCTGGTGGCGATCTAGCCCATTTTCCGGGGTGGGTAGCGGGGTGCTTCCCCGCATGGCGGAATGTAGGGGCTCGGCTAAACTTCGGCCTTTCAACCTGACCGCTGCCCATGAAAGCCCTGTCCAGTTACCTGGCGGCTGGCGAGAGTCTCTACGACGAAGATTTTCGTTCGACCCGCGTTGTCACGACCTTGCTGCTGGTGGCGGGTCTGGGTGCGACATCGGCCTTGTCTCTCTGGCTGCATCAGGACATCGACAACAAAGCGCGCGCGCGTTTTGACCGGCGGGTTGAGCGCATAGAGGCCGACATGCGGCAGCAGCTCAGTCTGCCCTTCAACGGCGTCAAGGGCGCAGCAGGCGTGTACGCTGCCAGTGCATCGGTCGAGCGCGAGGAGTTCCGGGCTTATGTGGACTCCAGCCGCTTGGTCAGTGGCGATCCACCCGTTCGCAACTTCGGGTTCATTGAGCGCGTGCCGCGTGCGGATTTGCCGCGCTTTGTGGCGGCGCAGAAGCGCGATGGCTGGCCCGGCTTTGCTGTCCAGAACGACCAGCAGGCCGCTGAGCTGCAACTCATCAAGTTCATGGAGCCCTCTGAGCGCTTCGGCAAGCTGATCGGTCTGGACATCACCGGCGACGCCGACCGCATGGCAGCGATGGGGCGGGCGATTGCCACCGGTGAGGAAACGCTGACCGGCCGCGTCGCCCTGACTGAAAACGGCCGCACCGTGCAGGCGCTGGAGTATCTGCTGCCGGTGTACAGGCGGGATGCGGAACCGCGCAGTGCGGCTGACCGCGCCGCCAGCCTGGTGGGCGTGCTGCGGGCGACGGTGGCGATTGATGATCTGATGCCGCATCTGATGGAGTCGGCGCAAGGGGAGGTTGATTTCGAGCTGTACGACGGCGTGCAGGGGCCTGGCGACAGTCTTGAACGGCTGCTGTTTGATGCCGACAAACACCTCAGCCGCGTGCAGGGGCTGGGGGGCGCCAGCGCGGAGCCACCGCGCAAGTTCAGCGCGTCCACCATCATCGGCATTGGTGGGCGCCAGCTCACCCTGCGCACCAGCACCACCCCTGTATTTGAGGCGCAGGTGTTCACCGCCATTCCGTTCATTGTGGGCGGCGTGGGCATCCTGCTCAGCTGTGCGATGGCCTTCAGTGCGTGGCTGTTGTTGACCGGTCGGGTGCGGGCGCTGGCGCTGGCGCACCAGATGACGGTGGATCTGGCGCGCGAACGCCAGCGCCTTGTGAACATTGTGGAGGGTACCAATGCCGGCACCTGGGTCTGGCAGGTGCAGACCGGCGAGCTGTTCCTCGATGAACGCTGGGCCGCCATGATTGGCCATACGCTGGAGTCCTTGGGGCCCCTGAACGCCAAGACCTGGCGTGAGCTGGTTCATCCGGACGACCTGATCCGCATGGAGGTGGCGCTCAATCGCCACTTCATCGGCGAGACCGAGTACTTCGAGTGCGAGAACCGCATCCGTCACAAGGATGGACAGTGGGTCTGGGTGATGGACCGCGGCAAGGTCTCGTCATGGACGCGCAGTGGCAAGCCGCAGCTGATGTCCGGCACGCAAATCGATACATCCGAGAAACAGGCCACCCTGATGGCCTTGCGGGCCAGCGAAGAGAACTTCCGCCACCTGTTCGACAACAGCCTGGAAGGCATTCTGCAGGCGCTGGCCGACGGCTCGGTACTGTACGCCAACCCGGCGGCGTGCAAGCTGTTCGCCATGACGCAGGATGAAATTCGCCAGCAGGCGCGCACCGGGCTTGCCGACCCGCAGGACCCGCGTTTCAGCGGCTATCTGGTTCAGGCCTTGCGGCACGGGCAGGCGCGCGGCGAGGCTACCATGCAGCGCAGGGATGGCTCGCTTTTTGAATGCGAGCTGTCACTGTCGCACCACCTCAGCCAGGACGGCGAGTCGTGCATCAACATCTTTCTGCGTGATGTGACCATCCGCAAGCAGGCAGAGGCCGAGATTCAGGCCCTGAATGCCGACCTCGAAGACCGGGTGTCAAGACGCACCGCCCAGCTGGAGGCGGCCAATCACGAACTGGAAGCCTTTTCATACTCGGTGGCCCATGACCTGCGCGCACCCTTGAGCTCCATTCACGGGTTCAGTCATCTGCTGCAAAAGGCGGTGGGCGACGATGTCGCTGCGCGCTGCGCGCACTACCTTAGCCGTATCCGTGCCGGTGTGGTGCAGATGGGCCACATCACCGACGGACTGTTGTCGCTGGCCCATGTCTCCCGGACCGAGGTGAAGGTTCATCAGGTGGATCTGGGGGAAATCGCACAGCTGGTGGTGCAAGCCTGCCGTGAGCGCGACCCCGGGCGTGAGGTGGAAGTGCGGATCGGTGCAGACCTGACCGCCATCGGTGACCCGACCCTGCTGCGGCAGGTGCTGGAAAACCTGATCGGCAACGCATGGAAGTTCACCGGGCGCACCCGCGACGTGAAGATCGAGATCAACAAACTGCCGGTGGCAGACGGCGCCATCACGTTCTTTGTGCGTGACAACGGCGCCGGCTTTGACATGGCCTACATCGACAAACTGTTCGGTTCGTTCCAGCGGCTGCACTCACCGGGAGAGTTCGAAGGAACGGGGATTGGTCTGGCGACATCGATGCGCATCATCCGCCGGCACGGTGGGCGCATGTGGGCCGAAGGGGCGCCGGGGCAGGGCGCGACGTTTTACTTCACGCTGCCTCTGGTGCTGGACAAATTGCTGGCCGAGCCGTCCTGAGGCGGGGCGCCTGCCGCACGACAGGCGACAGCCGTAGTTACTTGGTCTTGCTTACCGGGCTGGTGGAACCACCACCAGGTTGCCATTGGTTTTGGGCTCAACCGACAGCACGCTGCCGCCCGGTGGAATCGTCACCGTCTCGACCTGACGAATCGCGCCGCCGCCAGCCACGCTGCCGTCCACCTGGCCTTGACCAGTGACGCGCGCGCGGCAGGCGATCAGGTCTTCGCCTTGAAACACATCGCAGCGTTTGAGTGCGTTGGCCGAGAACTCGCCGTTGGCGTTGTCCACCTTGCCTGCGCGTTTGGCCGCGTTGGCGTTTCGCACTTCGGTCATGCAGGTCTCGCGGCTCTGCTGCGTGGCGCCGGTGTTGCAGGCCATCATTTCGCTGCGGGCGTTACCCGTGGCGTCAATGCCAGTGGTGCCGGAGGCGATTTGCGCGGTGGCGCTCATGGCCATCAGCGTGGTGAGTGCAAAGCAGGCGGCGCCAGCACTGATGCGCGCAAAGGTGGGCTTGACGGGAATGGCGTGAAACTGGGATGGGGTCATGGTGATCTCCTTGGATCGAATATCGATGCAGGCCAGTGTGCGCTGCGGTAGCTTCACCGCTTGAGAGAGAACGTGGCGAACGGGCTGCGACTGCCGCCTGTTCACCTGTAGGACAAGCCTTGCAGGGCCGCCGGCCGCAGGCGTGCAGCAGGCCTCAGGCCTACATCGACCAGATGCGCGGCAGCGGGGCCGTCTGTTGCCAGAAGTGCGCGCGCCAGGCCTGCCACACCTGCCGCAGCAGACCCATGGCGGGCTCCACCACCGGTGCCAGCACCCGCACCATCACGACCTGACCATCCGGGCTGGTGGCGCCCGCGCTGGCGTGCAGCGGGTGGGCTTCAATGACTTGCCGCGCCACGTCGAGTGCCGTCTGTCGGCGATGGCGGTCCAGTTTGTTACCCGCCACAAAAAACAGCGAACCCATGCAGCGCTGGCCTGCCAGACCCAGGGGACTGTTCAGCAGCCGCTGGTCGGCGGCGTCCAGGGTGGCACGCTCCAGCCATACGCCCGGCACTTCGATGTGCTGGCGAAAACTGCCCGTGGCAAACGGCAGCCCTGCGGCGGGCAGCCCCAGCGCGGTGATGTCCCAGCCGATCAGCTCTGCGCCCGGGGCCAGAGCCATGGTGAGGCGGTTTTCAGCGAGGCAGCCGCTGTAGCACAGCGCTTCGAGGGGCAGCCACTCCATGCGCGCACCTTCATGCACCTGCAGGTGGGTGCGCTGCAGCGCAGGCGCGCCGGTGGAGCGGTAAAACCGGGTAGCCCCGGGGGTGGTGATGAGGCCATGGGCGCGCGGCCTGGCAGCAATGTCAATGGTCAGCGTGTCGCCACCGACCAGTCCACCCGGCGGGTGAACGATGACGTTGTGGCAAATCGCGTCGCCTTCGGGGTAAAGGCTTTGCAGAATGCGAAGCGGCCCGGTGTGCTGGAAACGCGCAACGGTTTTGTCACCCTGGAGCGTGTAGTCGATGGCGAGATTCGCGTTCCAGGTCATGGCGCGAGTTTATCTGATGCATCATCTCAAGCGCTATGAAAAGCATAGCGCTTGAGATACCCCGGGCCCTCGGGAGATCAGGCGGCGACAGCCTCGCGGCTTTCCCTCACGCGCTGGGCCAGGTGGTCCAGTGCTTCCTGCACCTGGTCCACCAGAATCAGGCACAGGTCACCGGGTTGCAGGCGGGCCAGTGCCGTGTCGATGGCCAGGAACTCGCCGTGAATCTCGTCGATCTGGCGGGTGCGGCTGGCGTTGGCGAGACCCTCGCGCAGCAGACCGATCACCTCGCCGTCGGCACGGCCACGCTGGGCTGCGTCCTGGTAGAGGATCACGTCATCAAACGCTGCGCCAAGAATCATGGTCTGGTCCCGGATGTCGTTGTCGCGCCGGTCACCCGCACCGCTGATCACCACGCTGCGGCGCTGTGTGGGGCCTGCCAGCATGGCATTCACCGCCGAGACCAGGGCGCGCATCGCGTCAGGGTTGTGGCCATAGTCGGCAATCACCGTGGCACCGCGGTAGTCGAGCACATTGAAGCGGCCGGGCGCGTTGTGCGCGTCGCTGACAAAACTGCTGAGCCCGTTGCGGATCGATTCCCAGTGGATGCCCGCAGCCCACGCCGCGGCGATGGCAGCCATCACGTTTTCGACCTGGAAGGAGATGGTGCCGCCACGGGTGAGCGGAATGCCTTGCAGCGCAATGCGTTCCATCCACGCGCCTTCGGCCGCAACCACCATGCCGCCATCGACATACACGGTGCGCTTGCCCTGTGCCCGGTGCGTGGCCATCAGTGGATGGTGCCGGTCGGCGGCGAAGTAGATCACCTTGCCCGGGCAGGCCTGCGCCATGTCCGCCACGATGGGGTCGGCGGCATTGAGCACCGCATAGCCGGTGGTGGCAACGTTCTGGACCACCACGCGCTTGAGCACGGCGAGGTCTTCAACGGTGGTGATGTAGTTCAGGCCGAGGTGGTCGCCACGACCGATGTTGGTGACCACGGCCACCTGGCAACGGTCGAAGCCGAGGCCTTCGCGCAGGATGCCGCCGCGTGCAATCTCGAACACAGCGGCATCGACGTCGGGGTGCATCAGCACGCTGCGTGCGCTCTTGGGGCCGCTGCAGTCGCCGCTGTCGGTCTGCCGGCCATTGATGTACACGCCGTCGGTATTGGTCAGGCCCGTGCGCAGGCCGTGCGAGCTCATCAGGTGGGCAATCAATCGGGCGGTGGTGGTCTTGCCGTTGGTGCCGGTGATGGCGACCACCGGAATGCGCCCGTCGTTATTGGCCGACGGCGGGAACAGCTCATTGATCATCGCCACGCCCACTGCACGCCCCTTGCCATAGGAAGGCGACAGATGCATGCGGAGGCCCGGTGCCGCGTTCACCTCCACGACGCCGCCATGTTGCGATTCAAGTGGCTTGAGCATGCTTTCACACACCACATCGACGCCGCAGATGTGCAGGCCCACCATCTGCGCGGCGGCCACAGCACGCTCGGCCACGGCGGGGTGCACATCATCGGTCACGTCGGTGGCCGTACCGCCAGTGCTGAGGTTGGCGTTGTTGCGAAGGATGACGCGCTTGCCCTTGGGCGGAATCGATTCCGGCGTGAAGCCTTGCACGCCAAGGCGGGCTACCGCGATCTCGTCAAAGCGGATCCTGGTGAGCGAGGTGGAATGACCTTCGCCACGCCGCGGGTCCTGGTTGACGATGTCGACCAGTTCGCGCACGGTGTGCAGGCCGTCGCCCACCACCTGCGGTGGGTCGCGCCGTGAAGCGGCCACCACCTTGTCGCCGACCACCAGCAGGCGGTAGTCGCTGCCCGGCAGGAATTTCTCGACCATGACTTCGCCGTACTCTGCGGCAGCGCGGTAGGCGATTTCCAGGTGGTCGCGCGTCATGATGTTGACGGTAACGCCCTTGCCCTGGTTGCCGTCCTGGGGCTTGACCACCACCGGAATACCGATCTGCTGTGCGGCGGTCCAGGCGTCATCCAGGTCGGTCACGGGGCGGCCGAGTGGCACCGGCACACCGGCGGCGCGGAGCAGCTTTTTGGTCAGGTCCTTGTCCTGTGCGATGGACTCGGCCACCGCGCTGGTGGCGTCCAGTTCGGCGGCCTGAATGCGGCGCTGGCGTGAACCCCAGCCGAACTGCACCAGGCTGCCTTTGGTCAGGCGGCGGTAGGGAATGCCGCGGGCCACAGCCGCATCGACGATGGCGCCAGTGCTGGGCCCGAGTCGCTCGTCTTCGTCGCATTCAGCGAGTTGGGCGATGGCTGCGTCAAGATCAAACGCCAGATCGCGCAGAGCGGCGTGAATCAGCGCCTGCGCCAGCTCCAGGGCCATGCGGCCGACGGCCTCTTCGCTGTACTCGACCACCACCTGATAGATGCCGGTCTCCACCGTGGCCGCCGTGTGGCTGAAGGTGACCGGGCAGCCGGCAGCGGCCTGCAGCGCCAGGGCCGAGGCTTCCAGCACATGCGCCAGCGACAGGGGGCCGGCGTGGCCGGTCTGGCGCAGCGCGCCCATGCCGGGGAAGAGGGCACGCACCCGTGCCTCGAAGCCGGGCAGGGTGTGGATCGCACACTCGTCCGGCGTGCAGGAAACGATGACTTCAAGCGCTGTGTGGCGGCTCCAGAGGTTGGGGCCACGCAGCGCGCGGATACGGGACACGTCCATCAGTTTGCCCTCCCGGCATGTGCTTCGGCGGACTCAAAGGCTTCCAGCCCGGCGCCGATCAGGTTCAAGGGGATGCCCAGCGCCCAGGCCGCGCCCACGGCAGCGACCACGGAGGCTTCGGTGAGGCCGCGGCGTTCTCGCCAGGGCGTGAGCTTGCCGAGGCCTGGCAAAAAGGATTCGCTGGCGCCGGTGATCAGGACCACCTGGTCTTGCCGCACGGTGAGCGCGCGGCCACCAGCGTTGCAGTGGCTGGCCATCGCTGCAGCCTTGGGGTCGGTGCTGTAGAAAATCACCTCACCGTCGCACAGGTCGCGCATGTCGGCAATCCGCGCGTCGCCGGCATTGAGAACCGCAGCGCCACCCGGCAGCACGACATCGACTTGCGAGCGCATGACCTTGAACATCTGGTCTTCTTCGGTGATGTCGAATTCCGCGAGGTCTTCGGCACCGCCGAGGTCTGTGACCACGCCGACCTGGCATCGGTCATAGGCCAGACCGCTGCGCAGAATGGTTTCAGCGCCGTTTTCAAACACCGCCGCCTGCACGGCGCGGTTGATCAGCAGGCGCTGACCCGCTTCCCAGCCGGTGCAGTCAGCGGCGTCGACGCGGCGCTGGTCAAGGAACAGCCCGTCGCGGCACGCCAGTCCGGTGTGCCGCCCGGACAGGTGCAGCAGCCAGGCCACGATGCGGGCAATGTGATGGGTGTCCTGCGAGCCGGCCACGCCGATGATGGGGATGCGTCCGTCATTGCCTTCGGTCGTGAGGGGGAACAGATGCTCGCAAATCGAGCGCCCGACTGGTCGGGGCGATCCCTCGGCGGGTTTGAGGTGCATCAGCAGACCCGGCCCGGCGTTGACTTCAACAATGGCGCCGCCCTGCGCATGCAGTGGCTGCGAGATGTCCTGCGCTACCACGTCCACACCGGCAATGTCCAGCCCCACCACCCGAGCCGCCAGCGAGACGATGTAGTCCACCTCGGGGTGAACCTGGTCGGTGCAGTCGATGGCCACATTGCCGTTGTGCTGGATCAGCACCTCGCGCCCGGCGGCAGGAATGGCGTCGGGGCCCAGGCCCTGGCGCTGCAGCTCCAGGATGACTGCCTCGTCCTTGGTGGTTTCGATAGGCCCGAGCGGAAAGTCCTCGGTCAGGCCGCGCCGTGGGTCGGTGTTGAGCTGCGCATCGACCAGCCCGGTGACGGTGCTGCGGCCGTCGCCGATGACGCTGGCGGTTTCGCCGCGCGCGGCGGCAACCACCTTGCCGCCGACCACCAGCAGGCGGTGCTCGTGGCCACGCACGAAGCGCTCGACCATCACATCGCTGCCATGACGCGCGGCGACTTCAAAGGCAGCCTCGACTTCGGCACGGGTCTTCAGGTCCAGCGACACGCCGCGCCCGTGGTTGCCGTCGGAGGGCTTGACGACCACCGGCAGGCCGATGTCTTGGGCAGCTTCCCAGGCGGCTTCGGCGCTGGCGACGATCTCACCCTCGGGCACCGGCACGCCGCAGGTGGTGAGCAGGGTTTTGGTCAGGTCCTTGTCATGGGCAATGCCCTCGGCGATGGCGCCAGTCAGGTCGGTTTCGGCGGTCCAGATGCGGCGCTGGCTGGCGCCGTAGCCGAGTTGCACCAGGTTGCCGTCGTTCAGGCGGATGTGCGGGATGCGGCGGTCGGTGGCGGCGGCCACGATGGAGGCAGTGCTCGGGCCGAGATAGCAGTCGTCCACCTTGGCGCGGATGGCCTGCACGGCAGCCTGCACATCGGCCGGGCCGCAGGGCTCCTTGCGAATCACCGCCATCAGCAGGCGGTGGCCTTCAGCCAGCGCGGTACGCGCCACCTGCTCGTCGCGGGCGCGGAACACCATGCGGTAGACGCCGCGCTGCGAGGTGCTGCGTGTCTGGCCAAAGCCGGTGGGCATGTCGGCCAGGTTCAGCAGCTCAATGACCACATGCTCCAGCACATGGCCGGCCCAGGTGCCTTCGTTCAGGCGCTGGATGAAGCCGCCGCGTTCGCCGACGCCACAGTGGTGCTCCTGCAGCGCCGGCAGAAGGGCAACCAGCCGCTCGGGGAAGCCCGGCAGCAGGTTGGAGGGAAAGTCTTCAAGGACGCCGAGGTCAAGCCACACCTCCAGTACGGCGCGGTAGGTCCAGATATTGGGTCCGCGCAGGTAATTGATGCGCAGCAGCTTGATGTCGTCCGGTTGGCTCATGTTTTGCAAAATAATCAGGTCCACCGGATCAGCCCGGTGCCACAGTTGGAAGCGCTGTTGTGATGCCGGCGCTATTGTCGGTGTCTCCCCGCGATGCCTTCTGCCCTGACGTCATGATTTTTTATAGGCCAAAGGTGCTACTGGCTGTGTTCTGCTGTCTGGTCCCGGTCAGCCCGGCCATTGCCATGCGCTGCAAATATCCCGTGCATCGCATGGGGCGGTGCTTGCATCGGCGAAAATCAGGGTTTCCGGCCAACCGGCGCTGCCCTTCTTCAGCCAGGGGCGGGATCAGCCTCTGACGGGGCTCACGCCCTCACCGGAACCCAGAACACGCACAACAACAATGCCAAACAATCCACCGGTGGACGACCCCAGTCAAGCCAGCCCTGTCTTTGCAGGGTTCCGTTCACAGCTTTCAGCTGATGAGAACGTTTTGTGCACCCTGGTGGTTGACCTCGACGCCCAACTTCGTTTTGCCAAAGGGTTTCTGGCCCTGACAGACCGCCGCCTGCTCGCCTGCAGCCCGGCGGGTGAGTGGTCCAGCTGGCCCACGCTGGACACATCCGGCCACTGGCTGGGCCACCTGACGCTGCAGCACAGCGACCACGCGGGCGTGGGCGCCCTGGCCCTGCACGACGGTGACCGGCAACTGGTGCGCTGGCGTTTCACGCTGGGCGTGAACGTTCAGGTGCTCCGTCTGGTGCGCCTTTTCGATCAGCAAAAGGCATTGGCCGGCGCAGGTGTGCCGGGCGACATGCCGTCCGATGACGGCGCGGTGTGCCCGGAATGCGACCTGCCGCTGCCCCCTGACAGCGACGAATGCCCGGCCTGTGCCCGTGAGCTGCACACGCCGCCTTCGACGTGGGTCCTGCTGCGGCTGTGGCGCTTTGCTCGCCCCTACCGGAACCAGCTTCTGCTGGGTTTCGTGCTGACTCTGGCGTCGACGGCCGCCACGCTGGTGCCGCCTTACCTCACCATCCCGTTGATGGACGACGTGCTGATCCCGTTCCAGAACGGCCAGCAGATCGAGCCCTGGAAAGTCGGCGCCATCTTGGGCGGCTTGCTGGGCGCCGCCGTGATCGGCTGGGCACTGAACTGGGCCCGCACCTACCTGCTGGCGCTGGTGTCCGAGCGGATTGGTGCCGACCTGCGCACCGCGACTTTTGACCACCTGCTGGAGCTGTCGCTCGATTACTTCGGCGGCAAGCGCACCGGCGACCTGATGGCCCGCATCGGCTCCGAGACCGACCGGATTTGCGTCTTCCTGTCGCTGCACGCCCTGGACTTCGCCACCGACGTGCTGATGATCGTGATGACGGCGGTGATTTTGTTTTCCATCAACCCCTGGCTGGCGGTGGTGACGCTGCTGCCGCTGCCCTTCATTGGCTGGATGATCCATGTGGTGCGCGACAAGCTGCGCACCGGTTTCGAGAAGATCGACCGAGTCTGGTCTGATGTGACCAATGTGCTGGCCGACACCATTCCGGGCATCCGCGTGGTCAAGGCCTTCGCCCAGGAAAAGCGCGAGGCGCAGCGCTTCCGGGTGGTGAACGAGCACAACCTGGCGGTGAACGACAAGCTCAACAAGACCTGGTCGCTGTTCACGCCCACGGTATCGCTGCTCACTGAAGTCGGCCTGCTGGTGGTGTGGGCCTTCGGCATCTGGCTGGTGTCGAAGCAGCAGATCACGGTGGGCGTGCTCACCGCCTTCATTGCCTACATCGGCCGTTTTTATGGACGGCTCGACTCGATGAGCCGCATCGTCTCGGTCACGCAGAAGGCGGCCGCTGGTGCCAAGCGGATTTTTGACATCCTGGACCACGTCTCCAATGTGCCCGACCCGGCGCAACCAGTGCCCATCACGGCGCCGCAAGGCCGCATCGAGATGAAGGGGCTGGGTTTCCGCTACGGCAGCCGCTCGGTCATTCGCGGGCTGGACCTGCAGATCCAGCCGGGCGAGATGATCGGTCTGGTCGGCCACAGTGGCTCCGGCAAGAGCACGCTGGTCAACCTGCTGTGCCGTTTTTACGACGTGACCGATGGCGCCATCACGGTGGACGGCACCGACATCCGCCGATTTGCCGTGGCTGATTACCGCCGCCACATCGGTCTGGTGCTGCAGGAGCCGTTTTTGTTTTTCGGCACCATTGCCGAGAACATTGCCTACGGCAAGCCGGGCGCGACCCGGGCCGAGATCGTGCAGGCGGCACGCGCAGCCCATGCGCACGAGTTCATCCTGCGCCTGCCGCAAGGCTACGACTCACTGGTCGGCGAACGCGGGCAAGGGCTTTCGGGCGGTGAGCGGCAACGCATCTCGATTGCCCGCGCCTTGCTGATCGACCCGCGCATCCTGATTCTGGACGAAGCCACTTCGTCGGTGGACACCGAGACCGAAAAGGAAATCCAGCGCGCTCTCGACAACCTGGTGCAGGGTCGTACCACGATCGCGATTGCCCACCGCCTGTCCACCCTGCGCAAGGCCGACCGTCTGGTGGTGATGGACCGCGGCCAGGTGGTGGAAGTCGGCCCGCACGACGAGCTGATGGCCCGGCAGGGCGCCTATTGGCGGCTCTACGAAGCTCAGGCCCGACAGGTGGACCATGACGGCGAAGCCAGCGACTCCGACGACAGCCGCATCGCTGTGGCGGTGTCACAGGCCGCGCACACCGCCCAGCATGCGGGGCAGGCGTGAGCGGTACCGATTTGTTTTGCGTCGAATGCAGCACTAAGAGACTCTGATGAACACGATCTCCAATTCCCCTGATGTCGCTGCGGTGCCGTTCCAACTGGCGCGCCAGCCCTCAGGACGTCTGGTGTTCTCAGGCGCCGATGGCGTGGCGCACGAAGGCGTGGTGCCCGTGCGTTCGTTTCCGATTGCCGCGCCCAATGAAGGCATCTCGCTGGTCAACACCGAAGGCCATGAGGTGGCGTGGATTGATCGTCTGGATGTGCTGGCACCGGCGCTGCGCGAACTGATTCTGGAGGAGCTTTCCCAGCGCGACTTCGTGCCTGAAATCACCCGGCTCGTGGCGGTCTCCACCTTTGGTACCCCCAGTGTCTGGACGGTTGAGACTGACCGTGGCGAGACCTCGTTCGTGCTCAAGGGCGAGGAAGATATCCGCCGGCTGGGACGTACGGCCTTGCTGATTGCGGGTGGGCAGGGGGTGCAGTACAGCGTGAGGGATATGACTGCTCTGGATAAGGGGTCGAGGCGGTTGTTGGAGAGGTTTCTTTAGTTTCTTGCTTTTTGCTTAGGCCTGAGGCCGGGGTGGCCCGGCTGCCAGTCACTTTCTTTTGCTTCGCCAAAAGAAAGTAACCCAAGAAAAGGCGACCCTGGTGCCTGCGTCCCCTGCGCTGCGCTACGGGGCAACCTGCGGTGCTCGGTCCAGGCGGGGTCTGGCTAAACTCGCTTCGCTCAGACAACGCCAGCCCTGATCCGCCTGAACCTGTGCTCCTCGGCGCATTCACAAGGGGTGAATAAAGGAAGTCAGAAGACAAACACCTAGATACCGCACTCCACAAGGACACGCCGCGGCGTGTCCTTGTTTGTATTGGGTTTCGGATATCCGCTCCCGCTTGCCCCGTGTGGCTGGGCCGAGCAGCGCAGATGGAGGCGGGATCAGGGCCGCAGTTGTTTGAGCGCAGCGAGTTCTGCGGACCCCCGACGTAATCGAGCAGCACAGGTTGCCCGTAGCGAAGCGAAGGGACCCAGACTTCGGGTCGCCTTCTCTTTGCTTACTTTCTCTTGGCGAAGCAAGAGAAAGTAAGTCGCCCGCCGGGGCGAGTCCCGGCTTCAGGCCTCAAAGGAACCAACGCGAGCAGAACCATCAGAACCCCACTCCACCTTCCCCACCACCTCCAGATGCGTCAAATAAACCCGCAAATCAAACTCGTACTGGTGGTACCTGGGTTCCATGTAAGTGCACAACTGATAGAACGCCTTGTCATGCGCTTTTTCCTTGATGTGCGCCAGTTCATGCACGGCAATCATCTTCAGGAACTCGGCGGGCACATCCCTGAAAAGGGTTGCAATGCGGATCTCGCGCTTGGCCTTGAGCTTGTTGCCCTGCACGCGTGAGATGGCGGTGTGCGTGCCCAGTGCGTGGGCGATGACGTGCAGCTTGCTGTCGAAGCTGACGTGAGAAAGCGGCTCGGCGTGGTGCAGGTGTTCGTTTTTCAGCGCCATCACGTAGTCGTACAGCGCCTTGTCGGTGCGCACGCCGTGGGTGTTCGGGTAGCGCGACCGCAACAGCTCGCCCAGCTTGCCCTCGGCCAGCAGCTGCTGCACCTGTACGGTCAGATGGGTCGGGTAGCCCGAGAGGTATTTCAATCGGGCCGGCGTGGTGCTCAATGGCCCGACACTTCCCTGCGCAGGGCGGGGAACAGGATCACGTCGCGGATGCTCGGGCTGTCGGTCAGCAGCATCATCAGGCGGTCGATGCCGACGCCGCAGCCGCCGGTCGGGGGCATGCCGTATTCCAGCGCGCGTACGAAGTCGTGGTCGTAGTACATGGCTTCGTCGTCGCCGTCGTCCTTCGCGGCAACCTGGGCGTTGAAGCGGGCAGCCTGCTCTTCGGCATCGTTCAGCTCGCTGAAGCCGTTACCGAATTCACGACCGGTGATGTAGAGCTCAAAGCGTTCGGTCACCTCGGGGCGTGCATCGTTGGCGCGGGCCAGCGGTGAAATTTCAGTCGGGTGCTCCATGATGAAGGTCGGGTTCCAGAGCTTTTCTTCCACCGTCTCCTCGAAGTACATCACCTGCAGGCTGGCAAGTGACCGGGTGGCGAGACGATCCTTCTCTTCGCTCAGGCCCAGCTTGCGCAGTGCGGCGATCAGCCACGCGGCATCGTCCACCTGTGCGCCGGCCTCGGTGTGTTTGAGGATGGCCTCTCGTATCGTGAGGCGCTCGAAAGGCTGGGCCAGGTCCACCGGCTTGCCGCCGTAGCTCAGTTGCAGGGACCCCGCCACACGCTGTGCGGCGTCGCGGATCAGTGCCTCGGTGAAGCTCATCAGGTCGGTGTAGTTCCACCAGGCCGCATAAAACTCCATCATCGTGAATTCGGGGTTGTGCCGCACGCTGATGCCTTCGTTGCGGTAGCTGCGGTTGATCTCGAACACGCGTTCAAAACCGCCGACGATGAGTCGCTTCAGATAAAGCTCGGGCGCGATGCGCAGGAACATCTCCTGATCCAGCGCGTTGTGGTGTGTCTTGAAGGGCTTGGCGTTGGCACCGCCCGGAATCGGATGCAGCATCGGCGTTTCGACTTCGAGGAAGTCGTGCCTGACCATGAACTCGCGGATGCCGCTCACAGCCTTGCTGCGCGCCATGAAGCGCTTGCGGGCCGCCTCGTCGGTGATCAGGTCCACATAGCGCTGGCGGTACTTGACCTCCTGGTCGGCCATGCCGTGGAACTTGTCGGGCAGCGGCCGCAGGCTTTTGGTCACCAGCCGGATGTGGGTGGCATGAATGGAAAGCTCGCCCGTCTTGGTTTTGAACAGCGTGCCGGTGGCTTCGACGATGTCGCCCAGGTCCCAGTGCTTGAAGGCGTTGTGGATGTCCTCGCCCACGCCTTCGTTGTTGATGTACACCTGGATGCGGCCGTGCGACGGGCCAAACGACGAGTCCTGCAGCGTCGCAAAGCTGGCCTTGCCCATCACGCGCTTGAGCATCATGCGGCCGGCCACATGCGCCTGAATGGCAAGCGGCTCCAGCTCTTCCTTGGTCTTGCTGTCGTACTGCTCGAACAGGGCTTGGGCGCGGTGCGTCGGCTTAACGTCGTTGGGAAAGGCGACGCCCTTGCCGTCTGCCTGCTGCTGGCGCATTGCCTTGAGCTTTTCACGGCGCTCGATGATCAGCTGGTTGTCGTCGTGCGGCGTGGCAGGCACAGGTGCGGTTGGCGGGGTGGAGGACATGGATTGGTGGTTCTGGAAAAGTGGGCAAGCAACCGGCGCTGGCAAGCCAGTCGCAGTGCTGCCTGAAAGCAGCAAAAGTCTGATTTTAGTTTTTTACGCCGAGGCCTGGACACCGGCGCGGAAAAGCGGCTGCCGGGCACTGTCCGGCAAGCTCAAAGCGCGATACCGGTGCGCTCCAGAATGTCACTCACCAGCTCCAGCCGCAGCAGGGGGTTGTCGAGCTCCATCAGGCGCTGCTTGAGCTCCAGCGGCATCGGCAACAGCTCGCACCAGCGGTTGGCCACCCAGCTGCAGTCGTCGAGCTGATACGGTGCCAGCAAAGGCATCTGGTCGGTGGGCACGCCGCGGTCCTGCAGGCTCTTGATCAGCTTGCCAAGTGCATCGGCAGTGCCTTGCAGGTCTTGCGGGATTTTCACGGTCTGGTCGTTGGCGACGCAGGTGACGTCGGCAATCCACAGGCCATGCTTGAGTTTCTCGCGGCTGGAAATCTGGAACCGCTGTGCCCCGGTGCAGCTGATGACCATGAGCCCTGGCTGCGGGTTGGCGAAAGCAGTGATGGTGGCCAGTGTTCCCACGGCGTTGAAAGCCTCGTGTGCGAAGCCGTCACCACCGGGTTTGGTGTCCTTATTGCCCGCTTCGCTGGGGCGGCGCACTTCGGACCCCTCGGTGAGCGACACGATACCGAAGGGCGCGCCGGCCTTGTGGCATTTACCGATCATGTCGAGGTAGCGGACCTCGAAAATCCGCAGCGGCAGCAATCCGCCGGGGTAAAGCACCGTGCCCAGCGGGAACAGCGGGAGGGAGTTCAGCGTCAGGGCATCGGACATGGCGGGATCACATCAATGGCTATGTCGACATCATCCCACGGCCGGACGCTCGGCCTCTCAGGAATCATCAGGTTTTGAGCAGGATGAAGGGATATCGTCCGCGGCCTGCAACGTCGGCCCGGAACTGGCGCCCGGGCGGGAATTCAGCTGACGGCGTCAGCCGGCTGGCGCAGCAGCATGGCGAGCGAGGAGGCCACGGTCTTGCGCAGTTCTCGCCGGTCGCAGATGAGGTCGACCGCGCCCTTGGTCTGCAGGAACTCGGCTCGCTGAAAGCCTTCCGGCAGGGTCACGCGCACCGTGGATTCGATCACCCGCGGCCCGGCAAAGCCGATCAGCGCCTTGGGTTCTGCCATCACGACGTCGCCCATGAAGGCGAAGCCGGCACTTACTCCACCCATGGTCGGGTCGGTCAGCACACTGATGTAAGGCAGGCCCTTCTTGGCCAGCCGGGTCAGCGCAGCATTGGTCTTGGCCATCTGCATCAGGCTGAGCAGGCCTTCCTGCATGCGGGCGCCGCCGGTGGCGGTGAAACAGATGAAAGGCACTTTCTGCTCGATGGCGGCATGCACGCCGCGCACAAAGCGTTCGCCGACCACGCTGCCCATGCTGCCGCCCATGAAGTCGAATTCGAAGCAGGCCACGACCACGCCGATGCTGTGCACGGCGCCACCCATGACGACCAGGGCGTCGGTTTCCTGGGTGTTTTCCAGCGCTTCTTTCAGGCGCTCGGGGTACTTGCGGCTGTCCTTGAATTTCAGGGCATCGACAGGCAGCACTTCCTGACCGATTTCATAGCGGCCTTCCGGGTCGAGAAAGGCGTCAAGCCGGGCGCGGGCGCCGATGCGGTGGTGGTGGCTGCACTGCGGGCAGACGTTCTGGTTCTTCTCCAGATCGCTCTTGTACAGCACCGCCTCGCAGCTCGGGCACTTGATCCACAGGCCTTCGGGCACGCTGCGGCGCTCGGTCGGGTCGGTGGGGCTGATTTTTGGCGGGAGGAGTTTTTCTAGCCAAGACATGAAGGTCAGTCCTTGTGAAGTGGCGCAGAGCCAGGGCGCGGTAAAAAGGGCAAGGCCCGCGCGAGAACGTCATTATGCCGCGCTCCCCGGGGGTGAAAAACCGGCCCGAAACCCGTCCGGAGCCAGCCCCAATCAACCCAGGGCAGCGCGAATATCCTTCAAGAAGGCGTGGGCCACGCCCACCACCTTGTCACGCGGCTCGTTCTCGATCAGCTGGATGATCCGGCTGCCGATCACGACCGCGTCGGCCACCTTGCCGATGGCCTTGGCGGTGGCCGCGTTGCGGATGCCGAAACCCACACCCACCGGGATGTCCACGTGCTGGCGAATGCGCGGCAGCATGGCCTCCACCGCCTCCACGTCCAGCGTGCCGGCACCCGTCACGCCCTTGAGCGAGACGTAGTACACATAGCCGCTGGCCACCTGGGCGACCTGGGCCATGCGGCTGTCGGTGCTGGTGGGTGCGAGCAGGAAAATCAGGTCCATGTTGTGGGCGCGCAGGCGGGCTGCGAACTCCACGCACTCCTCGGGCGGGTAGTCAACGATCAGCACGCCATCGACGCCAGCTTGGGCGGCATCACGGATGAATGGGCTTTCGCTGGCATTGCCGCCGTGCTTGATGTCGTAGCGTTCCACCGGGTTGGCATAACCCATCAGTACCACGGGTGTGGTGGTGTTCTTCTGGCGGAAGGTGCGCACCATCTCCAGCACCGGTGCGAGGCCGATGCCGAGCGCCAGCGCTTTCTCGCCTGCCCGCTGGATGACGGGGCCATCGGCGCTCGGGTCCGAAAACGGGATGCCCAGCTCGATGACGTCAGCGCCTGCGTCCACCATGCCGTGCATCAGCTCGGGCGTGATGTCGGCAAACGGGAAACCGGCGGTGACGTAGGGAATCAGCGCCTTGCGGCCGCTGGTTTTGAGGGCCGCAAAGGTGGTCTGAATCCGACTCATTTCCGGACCTCAATGACCTGCTCGCCGCCCTTGACAGACTGGCCCCGGCAGCTCGGCCGGCAATAGAAGTCGGCGTTGCTCAGGTCGGCCACGGTACCGATGTCCTTGTCGCCCCTGCCGGAGAGATTGACCAGGATGCTCTGGTCGTTGCGCATGGTTTTGGCGAGTTTCATCGCGTAGGCCACTGCATGGCTGGATTCCAGCGCAGGGATGATGCCTTCGGTACGGCACAGGTAGTGGAAAGCCTGCAGCGCTTCGTCGTCGGTGATGCCGACGTATTCCGCGCGGCCGATGTCCTTCAGGAACGCATGCTCGGGGCCGACACCGGGGTAGTCGAGACCAGCGCTGATGCTGTGCGTCTCGGTCACTTGGCCGTCCTCGTTCTGCAGCACATAGGTGCGATTGCCATGCAGCACACCCGGCAGACCGCGCTGCAGCGAGGCGGAATGCTTGCCACTGTCCATGCCCTCGCCGGCGGCTTCCACGCCAATCAGGCGCGTGTTCTCGTAGGGGATATAGGGGTGGAAGATGCCCATGGCGTTGCTGCCACCGCCCACGCAGGCGATCACCGCGTCGGGCTGGGCGCCACCGGTGAATTCCGGCATCTGCGCGATGCATTCGGTACCGATCACGCTCTGGAAGTCACGCACCATCATTGGATAGGGGTGGGGGCCCGCCACGGTGCCGATGATGTAGAAGGTGTTGTCGACGTTGGCGACCCAGTCGCGCATGGCTTCGTTGAGCGCGTCTTTCAGGGTCTTGCTGCCGCTTTCCACCGGTACCACGGTGGCGCCCAGCAGCTTCATGCGGTAGACATTGGGGCTCTGGCGCTTGACGTCCTCGCTGCCCATGTACACCACGCATTCCAGCCCGTAGCGGGCGCAGATGGTGGCGGTGGCTACGCCGTGCTGGCCCGCGCCGGTCTCGGCAATGATGCGCGGCTTGCCCATGCGGCGTGCCAGCATCGCCTGGCCGATGGTGTTGTTAATCTTGTGCGCGCCGGTGTGGTTAAGGTCTTCGCGCTTGAGGTAAATCTGCGCACCGCCCTGCTCGCGGCTCATGCGGGCCGCGTGGTAAACGGGGGAGGGACGACCGACGAAGTGCTTGAGCTCGGAGCGGAATTCAGCGAGGAACTCCGGGTCGTGCTGGTACTTCGCGTAGGCGTCCTTCAGCTCGTTGATGGCATGCGTCAGCGTTTCAGAAACGAAGCTGCCGCCGTAATTCCCGAAATGGCCTGTCGGGTCAGGTTGGTGATAGTCGTACATGGTGTTCCGCAAGTTGGGTGTCGGCGGCGCGCACGGCCGCGACAAACTGATGAATTCTTTCGGCGCTCTTGATGCCCTTGAGGGTGCCACCCCCCGGTGTGGCAACTTCGACGCCGGAGCTCACATCAACGGCCAGCGTGGTGCAACGCGGCCTGACTTGCGCAATGCCATCGGTCACGTTTGCAGGCGTCAACCCACCAGACAAGACGAGGTGAGCGTTGACGCTTGGAGGAAGAAGTGACCAATTGAATGTTTTCCCGCCGCCGCCATAGCCCTCGACGTGGGCGTCGAGCAGAATGGCTTGGGCGGCCTTGAATTCTTCCGCGTATTTTACGAGATCGAACGGTTCCTGGCCGGGCGCGGGGTGTTCGTCCAGCGGAATGCGTGCCGCCCGCATGAAGGGGCGGCCAATCGCCGCGCAGGCCTCGGGCGATTCATCTCCGTGAAACTGCACCAGCGCCATCGGAATCCGGCCGCAGGCCTCCGTGATCTCGGCCGCAGACGCATTGACGAACAGCAGCACCGGCGTGACAAACGGCGGCAGGCGGCTGGCCAGCACCGCAGCCCGCGCCGCAGTCACGTAGCGGGGGCTGGGTTCGTACAACACAAACCCGACCGCATCCGCCCCTGCCGCTACGGCAGCATCCACATCCTCTTCCCGCGTCAGCCCGCAAATCTTGATGCGTGTTCTTGCTTGAAGGCCGCTCATGCTGGCACCCCATACGACACGGGCAGGCCAAAACGCCGTAGGACCGGCTTCGCCGGACTACAGGCGTTGCCCCCTTGAGGGGGGAGACGACCCACACGCAGTGGGGAAGTTAAGGGGGGGATCACGGTAACCAATCATAAGCCGCCGTCCGCGAAGGCAGCCCGTGATGCGGCTCGTAAACCGGGCCGAGAAAGTACAAACCGTCGGGCGAAAACGTCGGGGCAGCGGCATCGCGGTTGCGTGCGGCCAGCACCTCGCTGATCCACTGTGGTGGCTGGGCGCCCTGGCCAACCGCGAGCAGGCAGCCCATGATGTTGCGGATCATGTGGTGCAGAAAAGCGTTGGCCTCGAACTCGAAACGCCAGTAGCGCGCACCCGTTTCGCCGCGGTGCGAGATATCGATGCGTCGCATGGTTTTCACCGGCGATTTTGCCTGGCACTGCGCGGCACGGAAGGACGAAAAGTCGTGCTCCCCGACCAGCGCGCTGGCGGCCTGCTGCATGGCTGCTGGGTCAAGCGGGCGGAACACCCATCCGACCCGGCCTTTTTCCACGCTGGGCCTGATCGGCGACTCCAGCACCACATAGGCATAGCGCCGCGCAATCGCACTGCCTCGGCAATGGAACTCGGCAGGAACCTCGCGCGCCCACTGAACAGCGATGTCGTGCGGCAGCAAGGCATTGAGGCCGCGCACCCACGACTGGATTTCGCGCTGCACCGGGGTGTCGAAGTGGACCACCTGCATCAGGGCATGCACGCCGGCATCGGTTCGCCCGGCGCAAAGGGTGCGCACGGGCTGGGCAGTGAACTTGCCCAACGCCAGCTCGAGCTGGTCCTGCACAGTGTTGCCCGAGAGCTGGCTTTGCCAGCCTTCGTAAGCACTGCCGCTGTAGCTGACGCCCAGTGCGATTCGCACGCTCATTGGGCCCCCTCTGGGCGCAGGCTCGGTGCGCTGGAATGCCCGGCGCTCACCACGCGTTCACGACAGGCCGTTCAGGAAGGCTTGGGCCTTGACTTTCAGCGGCCCGGTGGCTTCGGCAACCACCTCTTCGGCCAGAGAGCGGGCGCCGTCGGGGTCGCCCAGCGCGCGGAATTCTTCGGCCAGCTGGAACTTCGTTTCCAGGGGGTCTGAGGATGCCGCCGCAGCGTTCTGTGCCGGGCTTTCGGTTGTCGGGCCGAGATCAAGGGACAGCGAGCCCAGATCGAACTCGAGCATGCCACTGTCTGCAGCCGCCGGTGCGGGCGCAGGGGCTGGGGCCGGCGCAGGTGCTTTGGCTACGACCGGTTTGGCAATGGGTTCCGGTTTGAAATCCAGTCCGTCGGTCGGAAACTCCAGATCAGGCAGAACAGCCGGGGCGGCCGCCACCGGCGCGGGTGCCTGCAGCACCGGTGCTGGTGGGATCGATGCCGTCGGCGCTGGGGCCGGTGCGCGGGGTGGTGCAGCCACCAGTGGCATGGCCGGTGCAGCAGCGGCCATGGATGCCATCGCCGACGGGCTCAGCGGCGCTGCGCCAGACATCGGTGAGGCTGCGGTGTCAGGCTCGTCGTCACCGAGCGAAAAATCAAGATCGAGATCGACGTCGACCGCCGCGGCAGGGGCCGCGGGCTGCGATGCGACAGGGGCCATTGCTGGCGGCACGATGGCTACCGTGGCCGCCGGATTGAATGATTTGCCTGCGCCATCCGGACGGCCGCCTGGCTGGTACAGCGCATTGGTCGCATCCAGCTCGCGGCCCATTTCCGTGATGTAGGCCCATTCAGGACCGTTGCCCTGCGTGATTTGGAAGGCCTGGGTGGCCACGCTTTCAAAGGCTTTGCCGTCGTGCCTCTTGGCGTAGATTTCCAGTAGTTTGGTGTAGATGGCCACCCGGCTTGGCGTGGTGCGCATGGCCTCTTTGAGGATTTCCTCGGCCTGCAGGTCACGCCCGTAGGCGAGGTACACATCGGCTTCTGCGACGGGATCGACATCACCCGCAGCATCAAGCTGGCTGGGGGAATAAACCAGAGAGGAGCCGGTGGCTGCGCCTTCGCTGGTGTCAATTCGCTGACCACCACTGGCACCGAAGAATGAATCGGGCTGCAGGCGGCTTTCGAGGAAAGAGCTGTCGACCTGCGCGTTGCTGTTGTGCTTGCGGTAGCGGTAGAAGATGAGACCACCGAGCAACAGCAGGATCGCGGCGCCAACAGGCAGGAGCAGCGGGTTCTCGAGCAGGTCGTCCAGCAGGCTGGGCTCAGGCAGTGGAGCCGGCGCAGGCTTCTTGGCGGCGACCGGCGCCGCTGCGCTGGCTGTGGCGGCAGGCTGAGGTGCAGCCGGTGCAGGTGTTGCGGACGCAGCGGGTGCAGGCGTCGGTACGGAAGCAATGGGTTCGGAGGTCGCGGCGACGGGCACCGGCGCGGGGCTGACGACTGGCGCTGGCGCAGCGGCCACAGGCACGGGCAGTCCAGGCGCGGGTGAAGTGGCGGCGGGCGCAGCAGGCGCCGGGGCGGCGGCTGCAGGCGCAGCGACAGGTGCGGTAGCGGGGGCTGGTGCAGCAGGGGCTGGCGCCGTCAGTTTGTTCAGGTCGCTGATGTTCTTGGACAGCTCAGCCACCCGGGTGGCGGCATCTTTGGCCTGGCGATCCCTGGCAATCTGATCTTCTGCAGCGGACTTGCCTTGAACGGCGCCTTTGGACAGCGTGAGTTTGTCGGGTGTGGCGCCGGCCGGGGCACGATCTTCCACCTTGGCCTGCACCCTGCCGCCTGCCTGACGGTCGGCCTCGCCCACCTGGGTGGTCGGTGCGCCCGCTGCCAGCTTGCGACGGAAGGCATTGAAGTCTTGGCTTTGCGCGACGATGGTCCGGCTGGCCTCGCCTGCGTCGATGGTGCTGGCAGTTTCAGCCGTCGGCATGTCGAGCACGGCACCGGCCTTGAGCCGGTTGACGTTGCCGCCAATGAAGGCATCGGGGTTGCTGCGCAGCATTGCCACCAGCATCTGGTCCAGCGAGACGCTGGGCGACTTGTTCTGTGCAGCGATTTTTCCGGCGGTGTCGCCGGCGCGCACCGTCACCTGCTTGTCGCCGGCTGGCATCCTCTCGGGTGCAGGGGCTGGCGCCGGTGCGGGTGCCCGCACGACCGGTGCCTTGGCCGTGGTGGAGGGGCGAACCGGTGGCGGGCTGGAGGGATAGACCGGCAGCGGCGCTGGCGCGGCAGACGACAGGGCCGGGGCCACAGGAGCCATCGGAGCGACGGGTGCGCTGCTGCCAGCGCGCAGGCTCGGCGGATCAAACAGCATGGTGTAGTCGCGGGAAATGCGACCGGACGCCCAGCTGGCTTCCAGGATGACGTCGACAAATGGCTCAGTGACCGGGCGGGTGCTGGACAGACGCAAGAAGGAACGGCCATCGGCCCGGCGCTGGAGGTTGACCTGAATGCCGGTCACCACGTTGGTGTATTCGAGACCTGCCGCCTTAAAGGCGTCGATGGAGGCCACGCCGGCTTTCAGGCTGGCGGCTTCTTCTGTGCTGATGTCCGTGATTTCGACTTCTGCGCGCAGGGGCTCGCCCAGTGCGGACTGAACGGTGACGCGTCCGAGCGACAGTGCATCGGCATCCAGCGAGGTCAAGCCGCCCAAAAGCGCCACAGCCGTGGCCAAGGCGCCCAAAGTCCAGCGACCGCTATGTTCGGATGGGGAGGAAGTTGCCGGAGCCCGGTCTGCGTGTAACTTTGTTCTGCTTGAGCGCACAAAAACCTCGATGCATATTTTCGAAAAACAACCTTAACATCAAGGCATTACGCTGACAAGCTAAGACTCCACTTAAGTTCTGGCGCCACGAGTTAGCATCAACTTACAAGTTTTGGATGTTGTCTGACCACAACGTCTTGTCACAGGTCGTTACGGCTCGATGTTACCGCTTCGAGCGTCGCCAGCCGGGCTCCCGTGCCGGCGGCGACGCCCGGGAGGCGCTCAGGCGTCGATCAGGATACGCAGCATGCGGCGCAGCGGTTCGGCCGCACCCCACAACAGCTGGTCACCCACGGTGAAGGCGCCCAGATATTCCGGTCCCATGGCCAGTTTGCGCAGGCGGCCGACCGGAATCGTCATGGTGCCGGTTACGGCGACCGGAGTCAGGTCCTTGATGGAGGCTTCCCGCGTGTTGGGCACGACCTTCACCCAGGCGTTGTCAGCGGCAATCATCGCCTCGATGTCAGCCAGCGGAACATCTTTCTTCAACTTGAAAGTCAGCGCTTGGCTGTGGCAACGCATGGCGCCGATGCGCACGCAGAAGCCGTCGACTGGCGTAGCGGGTGTGCCAAAGCCGGCGCCCTGGCCGAGGATCTTGTTGGTTTCAGCGCCGCCTTTCCATTCTTCCTTGCTCATGCCCCACTCGGCATCGTCCGAGTTCTTCCCGATACCGAGGTCCTTGTCGATCCACGGGATCAGAGAGCCACCCAGCGGCACGCCGAAATTGGCGGTTTCGCTGGCGTTCAACGACTGTTGCTTGCCGAGGATGCGGCGGTCAATTTCCAGAATGGCGGATTTGGGGTCGTCGAGCAGCGCCTTGACCTCATGGTTGAGCGTGCCGAACTGCGTCAGCAACTCGCGCATGTGCTGGGCGCCACCGCCTGATGCGGCCTGGTAGGTCATGCTGGTCATCCACTCGACCAGCCCGGCTTTGTACAGCGCGCCCACCCCCATCAGCATGCAGCTGACGGTGCAGTTGCCACCGATCCAGTTGTTGCCGCCCTTGGCCAGTGCGTTGTGAATCACCGGCAGGTTGACCGGGTCCAGGATGATGACGGCGTCGTCCTGCATGCGCAGGGTCGAGGCGGCGTCGATCCAGTGGCCTTTCCAGCCAGCGGCGCGCAGCTTGGGGAACACCTCGGAGGTGTAATCGCCGCCCTGAGCGGTGATGATCACGTCACACTTCTTGAGTGCCTCGATGTCAAAGGCGTCTTTCAGGGTCGTCTCGTTTTTGGCCTGCGCCGGGGCCTTGCCGCCCGCGTTGGAAGTTGAGAAGAAGACCGGCTCGATGAGGTCGAAGTCGCCCTCGGCCTGCATGCGGTCGATCAGCACGGAGCCGACCATGCCGCGCCAGCCGACGAGTCCGGTGAGATTGCCTTTGAGTTTCATGGAACTGCCCCTTCAGAAAGTGCGAAATGCGACTTTTGGGCCCGGCTCATCGAGCCGGCAGGGCACGACGAACCAGGCTTGCTAGCCTTTAATGGTGGTCGTTTTGGTGGTCTGAACAAAAGCCGGCGCGGCGCCGATTGCGCGCGAGGCGGCAATGGAGCGGGTGAAAGCGGGGCCTTTGGACATCCCCCGATTGTAGCCAGGATTCGGGTTTTCCCGGCTTCAGGCAGCACTGAAACAGCGGCGCTGGCCGCATTTTCAGGGGCCAGTGCTGCAAAAAAACGTCAAGCCGACAACGACAGGGAGACTCTATTTCAGCGCTGCGACTACGGCATCACCCATCTGCGCCGTGCCGACTTTGGTTGTGCCTTCGCTGTAGATGTCCGGCGTGCGCAGGCCTTGCGTCAACACGGCATCAACGGCTTTCTCGATGCGCGCGGCGGCTTCGGGCTGGTTCAGGCTGAAGCGCAGCATCATCGCGGCGCTCAGGATGGTGGCCAGTGGATTGGCCACACCCTTGCCGGCGATGTCGGGTGCGCTGCCGTGGCTGGGTTCGTACAGACCCTGGTTCCTGTCGTTGAGGCTGGCCGAGGGCAGCATGCCGATGGAGCCGGTCAGCATCGCGGCCGCGTCCGACAGGATGTCGCCAAACATGTTGCCGGTCACGACCACGTCGAACTTCTTTGGTGCCTTGACCAGCTGCATCGCGGCGTTATCCACATACATGTGGTCGAGTTCGACATCGGGGTACTGCTTGCCGATCTCGGTAACCACGTCTTTCCAGAGCTGGAAGGTTTCCAGCACATTGGCCTTGTCCACACTGGTTACGCGCTTGCTGCGCTTGCGCGCCGCCTGGAAGGCGACATGGGCGATGCGCTCGATCTCAGGGCGCGAGTAGCGCATGGTGTCAAACGCTTCTTCCGAGCCAGGGAAGTGGCCGTCAGGCGAGACACGCCGGCCGCGAGGCTGGCCGAAGTAAATGTCGCCCGTCAGTTCGCGGATGATGAGGATGTCCAGCCCCGACACCAGTTCGCGCTTCAGGCTCGACGCATCGACCAGTTGCGGGTAGCAGATGGCCGGGCGGAAGTTGGCGAAGAGGCCCAGGTTTTTGCGCAGGCCCAGGATGGCTTGCTCGGGGCGCAGCGGGCGGTCGAGTTTGTCGTACTTCCAGTCGCCGACCGCGCCGAACAGCACAGCATCAGCTTCTTTGGCCAGCTTGAGCGTGGCTTCCGGCAAGGGGTGACCATGGGCTTCGTAGGCGGCGCCGCCGACCAGCGCGCTTTCAGTTTCAAATTTGAGGTCGAGCGCGTTCAGTACCTTGACGGCTTCAGCGACGATTTCGGTGCCGATGCCGTCACCCGGAAGAATTGCGATTTTCATGTGGCTCTTTGTTGAAGCGCCACACCCTGAGGGCGGGGCGTGGGCAGGATGAAATGGCCGGGCTGGTTCAGCCGACGACCGTGGTATGCGCCAGCCAGGGCTTGGTGGCCAGACGCTGTGCTTCGAAGGCCCTGATCTTGTCGCTGTTGCGCAGCGTCAGGCCGATGTCGTCCAGGCCGTTGATCAGGCAGTACTTGCGGAAGGCCTGCACCTCGAAAGGCAGCTCTTCGCCCTGCGGCTTGACGATGACCTGGCGCTCCAGATCAACAGTCAGCTGATAGCCTGGGAAGGCCAGCGCCTCGTCAAACAGCTGGCCGACTTGCGTCTCGCTCAGCACGATGGGCAGCAGGCCGTTCTTGAAACTGTTGTTGAAGAAGATGTCGGCGTAGCTCGGCGCGATGATGCAGCGAAAGCCGTACTGGTCGAGCGCCCACGGGGCATGTTCGCGCGACGAGCCGCAGCCGAAGTTCTTGCGCGCCAGCAGGATGGAGGCGCCCGCATAGCGCGGCTGGTTCAGCACAAAGTCTGGGTTGGGCTTGCGTGTGGTCGGGTCCTGGCCGGGAAAGCCGGCGTCGAGGTAACGCCACTCATCAAACAGGTTCGGGCCAAAGCCAGTCTTGCGGATGGATTTGAGGAACTGCTTGGGGATGATGGCGTCGGTGTCGACGTTCTCGCGGTCCATCGGGGCCACGAGGCCCTTGTGCACGGTGAATTTTTTCATTATTTTTTCGCGGCATTCTCAATGGCCGAACCGGCCTTTTGCACATCCTGACCCACACCCCGGAAGGTGTTGCAGCCCGCGAGAACCAGGCCGAGGCAGACGACGAGCAGAGTGGTGATCTTCTTCATGGAGCTTCTCCTTGGGTAGTGGTGGGGTCAGACAAATTTCCGAATATCAACAAAGTGTCCATGCACCGCTGCGGCCGCGGCCATGGCGGGGCTGACGAGATGGGTACGACCACCAGCGCCCTGACGGCCTTCGAAGTTGCGGTTGCTGGTGGAGGCGCAGCGCTCGCCGGGTTCCAGGCGGTCTGCATTCATGGCCAGGCACATCGAGCAGCCGGGCTCGCGCCATTCGAAGCCGGCAGCGACAAAAATCTTGTCGAGGCCTTCGCGCTCCGCCTGTTCCTTCACCAGACCCGAGCCGGGCACGACCAGCGCCAGTTTGACGTTCTTCGCCACTTTCTGACCAAGCTTCTTCACAACGGCAGCGGCTTCGCGCATGTCTTCGATGCGGCTGTTGGTGCAGGAGCCGATGAACACCTTGTCGATGTACAGATCGTTCAGCGCCTTGCCCGGTTGCAGGCCCATATAGGTGAGCGCCCGCTCGATGGCGCCGCGCTTGTTGGCGTCTTTTTCTTTGTCGGGATCGGGCACGCGGTCTTCAATCGAAAGCACCATCTCGGGAGACGTGCCCCACGTCACCTGCGGCTTGATCTGGCTGGCGTCAAGCTCCACCACGGCGTCGAATTTCGCATCCGGGTCCGAGTGCAGGGTGTTCCAGTAAGACACAGCCACGTCCCATTCGACGCCGGTGGGGGACAGCAGACGTCCCTTGACGTAGTCGATGGTCTTCTGGTCCACCGCCACCAGGCCGGCACGGGCGCCGGCTTCGATGGCCATGTTGCAGACCGTCATGCGGCCTTCCATGCTGAGTGCGCGAATGGCCGAGCCGGCAAACTCGATCGTGTAGCCGGTGCCGCCAGCGGTACCGATCTTGCCGATGATGGCCAGCACGATGTCCTTGCCGGTGAGGCCGGGGGCCAGCTGGCCTTCGACCTTGACGAGCATGTTCTTCGCTTTTTTGGCCAGCAGGGTTTGCGTGGCCATCACATGCTCGACCTCGCTGGTGCCGATGCCGTGCGCCAGCGCACCGAAAGCGCCGTGGGTGGAGGTGTGCGAGTCACCACAAACCACCGTCATGCCTGGCAGGGTGGCGCCGCTTTCGGGGCCAATCACATGCACGATGCCCTGACGCTTGGAGAGGAAGGGGAAGAAGGCCGCTGCGCCAAATTCCTTGATGTTGGCGTCGAGCGTGGTGATCTGTTCCTTGCTCACCAGGTCGGTGATGCCGTCGTAGCCCAGCTCCCAGCCGGTGGTGGGCGTGTTGTGGTCGGCCGTCGCCACGATGGAACTGATGCGCCAGACCTTGCGGCCGGCCTCGCGCAGGCCTTCAAAAGCCTGCGGGCTGGTGACTTCATGGACCAGGTGGCGGTCGATGTAGAGGATGGACGTGCCGTCCTCCTCGGTGTGGACAACGTGTTCGTCCCAGATCTTGTCGTAGAGGGTGCGTCCCATGGTTTTCCTTCGTGGTCTTCGATTTTAGGCGGGCGACAGAACACCTGCCGGTGTGGTTTTTGCGGGGTTGCCAGCGGGCTCAGGCAGGCGGGTCAGGTGGTCGACCAGCAGCCGCGCCGTGAGTGGCAGGGTGGAGAAATCGCGGGCGACCAGCTGTATCTGGCGCTCCGCCCAGGCGTCGAGCAGCGCAACGGCTTCGAGGGCGCCCACGCCGTGCATCAGCTCGAAGGCGCGGCGTGGCATCACGCCTACGCCGAGGCCGTTGTCGATCATGCGGCACATGGCGTCCAGCCCGGTCACGTGAATGCGCAGCCGGATGGTGCGGCCCATGCTGGCGGCGGCCTCACGCATCGCCAGATGGATGGAGCTGTTGGCATGCAGGCCCACATGGTCGTCATCCAAGGTGTCGGCAAAAGCCACCGGGCCCTGACCGGCAAGCCGGTGGCCCTTGGGAACAATCAGTACGAGCTGGTCGTGCCGGTAAGGCAGCACCTGCAGCTCCCCGATACCGTGGGCGGTGTTGCAGACGCCGAGGTCGGCCGCGCCTTCCTGCACCGCCCGGACCACCTCGGTGCTGAGATGTTCTTCGAGGTCAATCTTGATCTCGCCGTGTTCGCGGATGAAGGCGCCGAGGTCTTCTGGCAGAAACTGCACGATGGCCGAGATGCTGGCGTGTACCCGCACGTGGCCGCGCACGCCGTCGGCATATTCGCTGAGTTCACCCTGCATCTTCTCCAGACTGAAGAGCACCGAGCGGGCGTGGTGCAGCAGGCTTTCGCCGGCCGGGGTCAGGTCCACGCCGCGTGCATGGCGGTACAGCAGCGGGGTGTCGAGCGTGGCCTCGAGGTCAGACAGGCGTTTGCTGACGGCCGACGCGGCGATGAACTCCCGCTCTGCCGCCCGGCCAATGCTGCCGAGCTCGCACACCGCCACAAAGAGCTGAAGCGAGGTCAGGTCAATGCGGCGGGCAAAGTTGCGTTCGGAGCTTTTGATGGACATGGCTTGGGGACATCGCTTTTCACGACGAATCGCGATTTTCCCATGCTGTCAGTGGCTTGGCCATCGCCAAATGCGATGGCTGACCTGCCCGAACATCGTCAATCCGCTGGTCAAGGGGGCGTGGTCAGACGAAAAAAAGCCCGCCGATGTGTGTCTGGCGGGCTTTCGGTGAGGCTGGCGCCTCGGGGAGGATCAGCGCTGGGCCATGGGCTTGACGTCGCGGGCGACGGAGCCGGTGAACAGCTGGCGTGGACGGCCGATCTTGTACTCGGGATCGCCAATCATCTCGTTGAGCTGCGCAATCCAGCCGACGGTGCGGGCCAGTGCAAAGATGGCGGTGAACAGCGACACCGGAATGCCAATCGCGCGCTGCACGATGCCCGAGTAGAAGTCCACGTTGGGGTAGAGCTTGCGCGAGACGAAGTAGTCGTCTTCCAGGGCGATCTTTTCCAATGCCATTGCCAGCTTGAAGAGGGGGTCGTTTTCCAGGCCCATCTCGGTCAGCACCTCGCGGCAGGTTTCCTGCATCAGCTTGGCGCGCGGGTCGTAGTTCTTGTAGACGCGGTGACCAAAACCCATCAGCTTGACGCTGGAGTTCTTGTCCTTGACCTGCTTGATGAACTCACCGATTTTCTCAATGCCACCCTGCTTCTGGATGTCGCCGAGCATGTTCAGTGCGGCTTCATTCGCACCGCCGTGGGCCGGGCCCCAGAGGCAGGCCACGCCGGCTGCAATGGCCGCGAACGGGTTGGTGCCCGACGAGCCGCACAGGCGCACCGTGGAGGTGGACGCATTCTGCTCGTGGTCGGCGTGCAGGATGAAGATGCGGTCCAGTGCGCGCTCCAGCACCGGATTGACCTTGTACTCCTCGCAAGGTGTGGCAAACATCATGTGCAGGAAGTTGCCAGAGTAGCTGAGGTGGTTCTTGGGGTACATGTAGGGCTGGCCCACGTTGTACTTGTACGCCATGGAGACCAGCGTCGGCATCTTGGCGATCAGGCGGATGGCCGCAATTTCGCGGTGCTCCGGGTTGTTGATGTCGGTGCTGTCGTGATAGAAGGCCGACAGGGCGCCGACCAGGCCGGTCATGATGGCCATCGGGTGGGCATCACGGCGGAAGCCGCGCAGGAAAAACTGCATCTGCTCGTTGACCATGGTGTGGTTGGTCACGCGGCTGACGAAATCCTTTTTCTGGTCCGCGTTGGGCAGTTCGCCGTACAGCAGCAGGTGGCAGGTCTCAAGGTAGTCGCAGTTGGTGGCCAGCTGCTCGATGGGGTAGCCGCGGTACAGCAGTTCGCCCTTGTCGCCATCGATGTAGGTGATGGCCGACTGGCATGATGCGGTGGACAGGAAGCCCGGGTCGTAGGTGAACATGCCGGTCTGCGCATACAGCTTGCGGATGTCCACGACGTCCGGGCCGACGTTGCCGTGGTACACGGGCAGGTCCACGTTGGGGCTGCCATCGCTGAAGGACAGGGTGGCTTTTTTGTCGGCGAGCTTCATGGGGTCTTCTTTCTTTCGTATCGGTGTCAAACTCAATTCATCACGACAGGACTGCCGCACCCGGTGCGGGCGCTGCGGGTCGCAACAACTTTAAGACTTCCAGGGCCTCGGAAGTAGAGGCAACAGTCTGGGCCGCGGGCTCTGCAAGTCCGGCCGGCTCCTTGCGTTTTAGCAACAGGTCCAGCAGGTCGTTGTCAGACAAGTCCATTAAATCATTCAAGCCTTTAGCCTGCCTGACGGTGAGTGTGGCTTCGTGGCGCTGAAAGAAGCGCTCAATGAGCAAGTCGTTCTCTAGCAAACCGCGACGGCAGCGCCACTTGAGCTTGCTCATGGCACGCTCGTCGAGCAGCACGTCATCGTGGTCCATGCAGATAGCCGGTGTCGGAACAGGAGGTGTGCTCAGACCGAGCGCAGCACCATCATTTCCTTGATCTTGCCGATGGCCTTGGTCGGGTTCAGACCCTTGGGGCAGACATCGACGCAGTTCATGATGGTGTGGCAGCGGAACAGCCGGTATGGGTCTTCCAGGTTGTCCAGACGCTCGGCGGTGGCTTCATCGCGGCTGTCGGCGATGAAGCGGTAGGCCTGCAGCAAACCGGCCGGGCCGACGAACTTGTCCGGGTTCCACCAGAAACTCGGGCAGCTGGTCGAGCAGCTTGCGCACAGGATGCACTCATAGAGACCATTGAGCTCGTCGCGCTCTTCGGGGCTCTGCAGGCGCTCTCTCTCGGGCGGCACGTTGTCGTTGATCAGGTAAGGCTTGATGGAGTTGTACTGCTTGAAGAACTGCGTCATGTCGACGATCAGGTCGCGCACCACCGGCAGGCCGGGCAGTGGCTTGAGCACGATGGTGCCGGGCAGGCTGCGCATGTTGGTGAGGCACGCCAGACCGTTCTTGCCGTTGATGTTCATCGCGTCGGAGCCGCACACGCCTTCGCGGCAGGAGCGACGGAAGCTGATGCTCGGGTCCTGGGCCTTGAGCTTCATCAGCGCGTCCAGCAGCATGCGCTCATGGCCGTCGAGTTCGACCTCGATGGTCTGCATGTAGGGCTTGGCGTCGGTGTCGGGGTCGTAGCGGTAAATCTGGAAGGTGCGTTTGGTCATGATGTTCTCGCTTCGGGTAACTGCTTGTCGCGTTTGGGGTGCCGTTTGGAGCGTATGCGTCAGAACGTACGCGTCTTCAGTGGCACGGATTCCACGGTCAGCGGCTTCATCTGCACTGGCTTGTAGGCCAGGCGGCTGCCTTCGCTGTACCACAGCGTATGCTTGTGCCAGTCGGTGTCGTTGCGGCCGTTCGGATGCTCTGGCGTGTCGCCGTAGTCATCGACCGAGTGCGCGCCGCGGCTTTCCTTGCGGGCTGCGGCAGAGACCATGGTGGCCTCTGCGGCTTCGATCAGGTTCTCCACTTCCAGCGCCTCGATGCGGGCGGTGTTGAAGATCTTCGACTTGTCTTTCAGGCCAATGCTGTTGACGCGGCCACGCAGGGCCTTGATCTTGGCGACGCCTTCGTCCATGTTGGCTTGCGTGCGGAACACACCCGCATGCTGCTGCATCGCTGCACGCAGGTCGTTGGCAACGTCTTGCGCGTACTCGCCGTCGGTGGCGCTATCGAGACGGGCGATGCGTGCCAGCGTCTTGTCGGCAGCGTCGGCAGGCAGTTCCTTGTGCTTGGTGGTCTTGTTGAATTCAACAATGTGGTTGCCAGCCGCGCGGCCGAACACCAGCAGGTCTAGCAGCGAGTTGGTGCCGAGGCGGTTGGCGCCGTGCACGCTGACGCAGGAGCATTCGCCCACCGCATACAGCCCATTGACCACCTGGCTCTGGTTGTTCGCATCCTGCGTGACGACCTGTCCGTGAATGTTGGTTGGAATGCCGCCCATTTGGTAGTGGATGGTGGGCACCACCGGAATCGGCTCCTTGGTGATGTCCACGTTGGCGAAGTTGTGACCGATCTCGAACACCGAAGGCAGGCGCTTCATGATGGTCTCGACGCCCAGGTGGGTCATGTCGAGGTTGATGTAGTCCTTGTTCGGACCGCAGCCGCGGCCTTCCTTGATTTCCTGGTCCATGCAGCGTGACACGAAGTCGCGCGGTGCGAGGTCTTTGTAGGCGGGCGCATAGCGCTCCATGAAGCGCTCGCCATTGCTGTTGCGCAGGATGGCGCCTTCGCCGCGGCAGCCTTCGGTGAGCAGCACGCCAGCACCGGCCACGCCAGTGGGGTGGAACTGCCAGAACTCCATGTCTTCGAGCGGAATGCCGGCGCGCGCTGCCATGCCCAGGCCGTCACCGGTGTTGATGAAGGCGTTGGTCGAGGCGGCAAAGATGCGGCCGGCACCGCCGGTGGCGAGCAGGGTGGTCTTGGCTTCGAAGATATGCAGGTCACCGGTTTCCATTTCGAGGGCGGTCACGCCAACCACGTCGCCTGCGGCATCGCGGATCAGGTCCAGGGCCATCCACTCGACAAAGAAACTGGTTTTTTCCTTCACGTTCTGCTGGTACAGCGTGTGCAGCATGGCGTGACCGGTACGGTCGGCGGCGGCGCAGGCGCGCTGCACAGGCTTTTCGCCGTAGTTGGCGGTGTGGCCACCGAAGGGGCGCTGGTAAATCGTGCCGTCCGGGTTGCGGTCAAACGGCATGCCCATGTGTTCCAGGTCGTACACCACCTTCGGTGCTTCGCGGCACATGTACTCGATGGCGTCCTGGTCGCCGAGCCAGTCGGAGCCCTTGACGGTGTCGTAGAAGTGGTAGTGCCAGTTGTCTTCGCTCATGTTGCCGAGCGAGGCGCCAATGCCGCCCTGGGCCGCCACGGTGTGCGAGCGGGTCGGGAATACTTTGGACAGCACGGCCACGTTCAGGCCGGCACGGGCCAGCTGCAGCGAGGCGCGCATGCCGGAGCCACCGGCGCCGACAATGACGACGTCAAATTTGCGCTTGGGAAGATTGGATGTAGCGGTCATGTTGTTGGGGTCTCTGGATTCAGATACGGCCGGGATGGGCTGAAGTGGATGCGCGGGAAGGCGCCGCAGTCTCGGGTGCGGTTACAGGCGCCACAGCACCTGAATGCCCCAGCCAGCGCAGCCGACCAGCCAGACGATGGTGAACACCTGCAGCGACAGGCGCAGCCAGACCGGCTTGATGTAGTCCATCCAGATGTCGCGCATGCCGACCCAGACGTGATAGAGCAGGGCAATGATGACGGCGAAGGTCAGGACCTTCATCCACTGGGCAGAAAAGATGCCGGCCCACTTGTCGTAGCCGATCGGGCCTTTGCTGAGGATCACCTGTGCCAGCAGCAGCAGGGTGAAAAGGGCCATCAGGACCGCAGTGACGCGCTGCGCGAGCCAGTCGCGCATGCCGTAATGTGCACCCACGACGATGCGCTTGGAGCCATAGTTGACAGACATGTGTATTCCCTTGAATCAGTGGTCGGTGATCAGTACAGACCGAACAGTTTGGCGCCAAGGATCAGCGTGAGGCCGATGCTCAGTGCCAAGGTGGCGGCTGCCGAGCTTTTGCCGAACTCCTTGCTGGCCGCCGAATGGTTGGTGTCCATCCAGAGGTGGCGCAGACCGGCGATGAAGTGGTGCAGGTAGGCCCAGATCAGTGCCAGCGCGACCAGCTTCCAGATGAAGCCCGGCAGGCCCAGCATGCCGGCATTGAATGCACCCTTGAATTTCTCGAAAGAGATTTCAGAGGAGATTGAGGTGTCGAACATCCAGAGGATGAAGGGCATCAGCAGGAACATGATGGCGCCGCTGATGCGATGCAGGATGGAGACGATGCCTGCGAGGGGAAGTCGGTAGGAGGGTAAGTCGGTGAGCGCGTTGATGTTGCGGAACTCAGGCCGTTTGGGACGCTGTTTGGATGCCAGCTCTGTCATTGTGTGGACTTTCTTGGATGGACTGAAAGGCAATCGGGGATGCAATTGCCAACCAGCGATTTTAATTCTATTGCAATGCAGCAATGGTGCTTTGACGCGTTGACTGCTAAACCGCGATGAGGAATCAGGTATTTCGCTTATTGGAAGTCATGTGTGATCGTGGATGAATGCGTGAAAAAATGCAGTGAAAAACACACGAAAAAAGACCTGAAAAAGGCGAGAAAAAATACACGGAAAACCAGATGGCCTGTGGGCATCTAAGGGTGCATCCATCTAACGGCGCATCTCCACTCAGTGTCTCAACTCAGTTCATTTTTGTAGTGGTGGGTGTCTGTGCGATAGAGTCCGCGGCGCAGCTCCATCGGGAGGTCGTTGTAGGTGTAGGCGATGCGCTCCACGCTGAGCAGCGGTTCGCCGACGGGCACATCCAGCAACGCAGCTGATGCCGCGTCTGCCGCAATGGCCCGGATTTTTTCTTCCGCGCGCACCATGCGCACGCCAAATTCGGTTTCAAACAGCGCATACATCGGGCCGCGGTAGGTGGACAGCCGCTCGGCGGTCAGCCCCTTGAATGGCCCACCGGGCAGCCACACGTCTTCCAGGATGGTGGGCGTGCCCTGGAACGCGAGCACGCGACGCAGCTGCAGTACGCCATCGCCGCTGCGCATCGACAGCGCCCGGGCGATGTCGGCGGGTGCGCGCAGGCGTTTGCAATCAATGATGTGTCGGTCGGCTGGCCCCTCGCTGCTGGTGTCGCCGGTATCGGGCATCAGCTTGAGGAAGCGGTATTGCACATGCTGCTCGGCGTGCGTCGCGACGAAGGTGCCTTTGCCCTGACGACGGACCACCAGGTTTTCTGCGGCCAGCTCGTCGATGGCCTTGCGAACCGTGCCCTGGCTGACCCGAAAGCGCGCAGCCAGGTCCATCTCGCTGGGGATCGCCTCGCCGGGCTTCCATTCTCCAGATTGCAGGCTTTGCAAGATCAGCGTCTTGATCTGCTGGTAAAGCGGGCTGAATGCCGGCCCTGCATTGGTGGAAGCAGCGGCATCAGGCGCCAGGAGGGCGGGGTCCGCGTTGGAAGAAGTGATGGCCATGAAGGTATTGCGGGTTGAAACAGGCCCGGTCGGCAGCGCTGCGGGAGGTCTGCGCGGTGGACCGAAAAGGCCTGAAGCAGGGGTGAATCATATCTTATATAAGACATAAGACAAATTGACGTCTCAGGGTTTTCGCGGGTACACTCGAAGGCTTGTTGCGGACCGCCTGTGCCCTCGTTGCCGGTGGCTCTGTCTCCAGTTTCACATCACTACCTTCTCGGAGATTCCCATGAGCAAAAAGCCCGTCCGCGTTGCCGTCACCGGTGCCGCAGGTCAAATCGGTTACGCCCTGCTGTTTCGCATTGCTTCGGGCGAAATGCTCGGCAAGGACCAGCCCGTCATCCTGCAGCTGCTCGAAGTCCCGGTGGAGGGCCCGCAAAAAGCGCTCAAGGGCGTGATGATGGAGCTGGAAGACTGCGCGTTTCCGCTGCTGGCCGGCATGGAAGCCCACAGCGACCCGATGACCGCCTTCAAGGACACCGATTACGCGCTGCTGGTGGGTTCGATGCCGCGCAAGGCGGGCATGGAGCGTGCCGAGCTGCTGTCGATCAACGGCCAGATCTTCATTGGCCAGGGCAAGGCCCTGAACGCCGTGGCCAGCCGCGATGTCAAGGTGCTGGTGGTGGGCAACCCCGCCAACACCAATGCCTACATCGCCATGAAGAGCGCTCCTGATCTCAAGCGTGGCAACTTTACCGCCATGCTGCGCCTGGACCACAACCGCGCCCTGAGCCAGGTCGCCGCCAAGACCGGCAAGGCCGTGGCCGACATCGAGAAACTGTGTGTCTGGGGCAACCACTCGCCCACCATGTACGCCGATTACCGTTTCGCCACCATCGGCGGCGCCTCGGTCAAGGACATGATCAACGACCAGGACTGGAACGCCAATACCTTCCTGCCCACCGTGGGCAAGCGCGGCGCGGCGATCATTGAAGCGCGTGGCCTGTCTTCGGCGGCATCCGCTGCCAACGCCGCCATCGACCACATGCGCGACTGGGCCCTGGGCACCAACGGCAAGTGGGTCACCATGGGCATCCCGTCGGACGGCCAGTACGGCATTCCGAAGGACACCATGTTCGGCTTCCCCGTCACCTGCGCCAATGGCGAGTACAAGGTGGTCGAGGGCCTGTCCATCGATGAATTCAGCCAGACCTGCATCAACAAGACGCTCAAGGAACTGCAGGACGAGCAAGCTGGCGTCGCCCACCTGCTGTAAATGACCCACCCGCTGCATCCACGCGAGGTATTTCTCGGCGCCCAGGCGCAGACCAGCCAGTTGCCGGTCTGCGACCATTACAGCGGCGTGGAAGCGCGGATGCGCAAGAGCCTGCAGCTGCAGGCCGACATGATCGACGAGTTCGGCGCCTGCGTGTTCGACGTGACGCTCGACTGCGAAGACGGCGCGCCCGTGGGCGGCGAGGCCGAGCATGCGGCGATGGTGGTGGCGCTGGTGGCCCTGGCCAGCAAGAAGGCCCGTGTGGCGGTGCGCGTGCATCCGGTCGACCACGCGGCTTTCGAGTCTGACGTCGCCAGCATCGCTGGCAAGGTGGCAGACCGGCTGTGTCACCTCATGGTGCCCAAGGTGGAGTCGCTGGACGACGTGGTCCGTGCCGTCGCTGCGCTCGATGCCGTGGGGGCCGAAGAATTGCCCGTGCATGTGCTGATCGAGTCGCCACTGGCTGTTCACAACGCGTTTGACATCGCGGCGCACCCCCGGGTGCAGTCGCTCAGTTTTGGTTTGATGGACTTCGTGTCTGCCCACGGTGGCGCGATCCCGGCGGACGCGATGACCAGCAAGGGGCAGTTCGCCCATCCGCTGGTGTTGCGTGCCAAGCTTGAAATCGCCGCAGCCTGCCATGCGCACGGCAAGGTGCCATCGCACTGCGTGGTGACCGAATTCAGCGATGTCGGTGCGATGACCGCTGCCGCCCGTCATGCGGCACAGCAACTGGGCTACAGCCGCATGTGGAGCATTCACCCAGCTCAGATTCGCCCGATCCTCGAGGCTTTTGCGCCGGGCGAGGCCGAGGTTGACGCCGCTACCGGCATCATCGCGGCCGCTGAAAAAGCCGACTGGGCTCCGATCAGCGTCGGCGGCGTTTTGCACGACCGGGCCAGTTACCGCTATTTCTGGCAGGTTCTTGAGCGCGCGCACCAGACCGGGCGCCAGTTGCCCGCCGAAGCGCAGGCTTACTTCACAACGGCGCTGCATTGAGTTCCGCATGGCCTTCTGCATGGATATGTGGTCTTTCACCAATGGTTACCTGCCCGCCCGGTTTCGATTTCACAATGCAAGTCCCATTCATCGCTCACGTTCACACTGCGAGACAACCATGACCCTTGCCTTGATTTCACCCCCTTCCAAGTCGGTAACCTTGACTGCTGCGCTGGCTGCAGGCTGGCTGCTGTTCGGCGCCGGCAACGCGGCCGCGCAGATCGCTCCGGCCAAGCCAGCGGCCCCCGCCAAGAAAGAAGCGAAAAAGCCGGTGGCCAAGAAGCAGCCTGTCATCAACCCCACCGCCCGTACCAGCCTCAAGAGCGAGGCGAAAAACATGGCGGCTGGCATTGAGGCAGCCGAGGCGGCCCTGACCCCTGCCGAACTGACGATTGCCGAGCGCGTTGAAGTGGGCACCTTGCCCTGCGAGCTCGGCGCAGCCGTCACCGTGACGGCCGATCCCAAGGTGCCGGGTTACTTCGATGTGCTGGGCAAGAGCTTCAAGTTCCGCATGTTCCCGGTGGCTACCACCACGGGCGCGATCCGCCTTGAAGACCAACGATCGGGTGCGGTGTGGCTGCAACTGGCGAACAAGTCGATGCTGATGAACCAGAAGCTGGGTGTGCGCATGGCCGACGAATGTGCCAGCCCGGCGCAGCGTGCGGTGGCTGAAGCGATCCGGCTGAACCCACCGGTCAGCGTGCTGGACACGCCTGCGCCAGTGGCGGTTCCCCAGCCGGTCGCTGCTGCGACGCTGCCTGCGGATGCTGCCGTGGTTGCGCCTTCAGCGGCAATTCCACCGGCAGTCGCTCCACTGGCGCCAGCAGCCGCAGTGCCATCTCCGGTTGTACCGGTTGCACCGGCCACAGGAGCCGCTGCCAACGCTGCCAAATAAGCCACATGAGGCAGATCAGGTCGACAGGGTGCTCCTTCGTTTCGTCCCACTGAAGCCCAACGCCATCCGTTTTATTCCATCTTTTCACCGTTTCCAGTTACCCCCGCTTTTTGATCACAGGAGAAGCCCGCATGTCATCTGATTTCTTGCAAACCTACCGCCAGCACACCGCCGAACGCGCGGCCCTGGGCATTCCGCCGCTGCCGCTGTCGGCGCAGCAGACCGGGCAGGTGATTGAACTGCTCAAAAACCCACCGCAGGGTGAAGAGTCCTTCCTCGTGGACCTCATCACGCACCGCGTGCCCGCAGGCGTGGACGATGCGGCCAAGGTCAAGGCCAGCTATCTCGCCGCCGTGGCGCACGGCACCGAGAAATGCGCGCTGATCTCCCGCAAGGACGCCACGCATCTGCTCGGCACCATGCTGGGCGGCTACAACATCAGCCCGATGATCGAGTTGCTGGACGATGCCGACACGGCAGTCGCCAGCCAGGCCGCGACGGGTTTGAAGAACACGCTGCTGATGTTCGACCAGTTCCATGACGTCAAGGAAAAGGCCGACAAGGGCAACGCCCACGCCAAGGCCGTGCTGCAGAGCTGGGCCGACGCCGAGTGGTTCACCAGCCGCCCTGAAGTGCCACAGTCGATCCAGCTGACGGTGTTCAAGGTGGCCGGCGAGATCAATACCGACGACCTGTCGCCCGCACCGGACGCCTGGAGCCGCCCCGACATTCCGCTGCACGCCCTGGCCATGCACAAGAACGCCCGCCCCGGCATCACGCCCGAGGAAGACGGCAAGCGCGGCCCGGTGAAGTTCATTGAAGACCTCAAGTCCAAGGGCAACCTGGTGGCCTACGTCGGTGACGTGGTCGGCACCGGTTCGTCCCGTAAGTCGGCCACCAACTCCGTGCTGTGGTGGACGGGTGAGGACATTCCTTACGTGCCCAACAAGCGCTTTGGCGGCATCTGCCTCGGCGGCAAGATTGCACCGATTTTCTACAACACCATGGAAGACTCCGGCGCGCTGCCGATCGAACTCGACGTGAGCCAGATGGCCATGGGCGATGTGATTGAGCTGCGTCCTTATGAAGGCAAGGCGCTGAAAGACGGCAAGGTGATCGCCGAGTTCCAGATCCGCAGCGACGTGCTGTTTGACGAAGTGCGCGCCGGCGGCCGTATTCCGCTGATCATCGGCCGTGGGCTTACCGCCAAGGCCCGTACCGCACTGGGCCTGCCTGTCTCCACGCTGTTCCGTCTGCCACAGAGCCCCGCGGACAGCGGCAAGGGTTTCACGCTGGCCCAGAAGATGGTCGGCCGCGCCGTGGGCCTGCCTGCGGGCAAAGGTGTGCGCCCCGGCACCTACTGCGAGCCGCTGATGACCAGCGTCGGCAGCCAGGACACCACCGGCACCATGACGCGCGACGAGCTGAAAGACCTGGCTTGCCTCGGCTTCAGCTCCGATCTGGTGATGCAGTCCTTCTGCCACACCGCCGCCTACCCCAAGCCGGTCGATGTGAAGATGCACCACGAACTGCCCGAGTTCATGCGCACCCGTGGCGGCATCAGTCTGCGCCCGGGCGACGGCATCATCCACAGCTGGCTCAACCGCATGCTGCTGCCCGATACCGTCGGCACCGGCGGCGACAGCCACACCCGCTTCCCCATCGGCATCAGCTTCCCGGCCGGCTCCGGTCTGGTGGCGTTTGCTGCCGCCACCGGCGTAATGCCGCTGGACATGCCCGAGAGCGTGCTGGTGCGCTTCAAGGGCAAGATGCAGCCCGGCGTCACGCTGCGCGATCTGGTCAACGCCATTCCGCTGTACGCGATCAAGGCCGGTCTGTTGACTGTGGCCAAACAGGGCAAAAAGAACATCTTCTCTGGCCGTATTCTGGAGATCGAAGGCTTGCCAGACCTGAAGGTCGAACAGGCGTTCGAGCTGTCCGACGCGTCTGCCGAGCGCTCTGCCGGTGGTTGCACGGTGCACCTGAACAAGGAACCGATCATCGAGTACATCACCAGCAACATCACCATGCTCAAGTGGATGATCGCTGAGGGCTACGGCGACGTGCGCAGCATCAAGCGCCGCATCGCCGCGATGGAAGCCTGGCTGGCGGATCCGCAACTGCTCAAGGCCGACCCGGACGCCGAGTACGCCGCCGTGATCGAGATCGATCTGGCCGACATCCACGAGCCCATCGTGGCCTGCCCGAACGACCCCGACGACGTGAAGACGCTGTCTGACGTGGCTGGCGCCAAGATCGACGAGGTGTTCATCGGCAGTTGCATGACCAACATTGGCCACTTCCGCGCGGCGTCGAAGCTGCTCGAAAACAAGCGCGACATCCCCGTCAAGCTGTGGATGGCACCGCCCACCAAGATGGATGCCAAGCAACTGTCCGAAGAGGGCCACTACGGCGTGCTCGGCTCGGCCGGCGCCCGCATGGAAATGCCCGGCTGCAGCCTGTGCATGGGCAACCAGGCGCAGGTGCGCGAAGGCGCCACCGTCATGTCGACCAGCACCCGCAACTTCCCGAACCGCCTGGGCAAGAACACCTTTGTGTACCTCGGCAGTGCGGAGTTGGCAGCGATCTGCTCCAAGCTGGGCCGGATTCCGACCAAGGCCGAGTACATGGCCGACATGGGCGTGCTGACGGCCGCCAGCGACACGGTGTACCAGTACCTGAACTTTGACAAGGTCAAGGATTACACCGACATGGCCGACACGGTGGACCAGGGCGTTTCTGCCTGACGACGCCCCTTCGTGGCAACACCGAAGCCCCGCAGCGAAAGCTCCGGGGCTTTTTCTTTGTCCCGTGCCCGCGTCTTGCCGCAGGCCGGGAAGCGATGTTCATGAAGGGGCCATCCGTGCCGCGACGGGTGCACGGGGCTTGCAGCCTGCCAGAATGGAGGGCAGTGATCCAACCCAAGGAGTCCCTCATGGCCAAATCGTCGCCACACGCGTCTGCTGGTGCCCATGCCTTCACCCGCGCATCGACCCATGCTTTTGCGTCCACCCTCAAGACGTTCAAGACCGCGTCCGGCAAGACTGGCAAGTTCTACTCGCTGCCGGCGCTGACAAAACAGTTCCCGTCGATTGCCCGCCTGCCAGTGTCCATGCGCATCGTGCTGGAGTCGGTGCTGCGTAACTGCGATGGCAAGCGCGTCACCGCCGAGCATGTGGCCGAGGTGTCGCGCTGGGCGCCGAAGGCCGGGCGCACACAGGAGATTCCATTCGTTGTTTCCCGCGTCGTGCTGCAGGACTTCACCGGCGTGCCCTTGTTGGCCGACCTGGCCGCCATGCGCAGCGTGGCCAGCCAGCTGGGTAAAGACCCGAAGGCCATCGAGCCGCTGGTGCCGGTGGATCTGGTGGTCGACCACTCGGTGATGGTGGACCACTATGGAAAGAAAAATTCGCTCGACCTGAACATGAAGCTCGAATTCCAGCGCAACCGCGAGCGCTACGAGTTCATGAAGTGGGGCATGCAGGCCTTCGACACCTTTGGCGTCGTGCCACCCGGCTTTGGCATCGTGCACCAGGTCAACCTTGAATACCTGGCGCGTGGGGTGCACAAGACCGCCGATGGTCTGTACTACCCTGACTCGCTGGTCGGTACCGACAGCCACACCACCATGATCAACGGCATCGGCGTGGTGGCCTGGGGCGTGGGCGGCATTGAGGCCGAGGCCGCCATGCTGGGCCAGCCGGTGTACTTCCTCACGCCCGACGTGGTGGGCATGGAGCTCACCGGCCGCTTGCGTGAAGGCGTCACCGCCACCGACCTGGTGCTGCGCGTCACCGAGACCCTGCGCCGCGAAAAAGTGGTGGGGAAGTTTGTCGAATTTTTCGGCGAAGGCACCCGCACGCTGTCGCTGCCTGACCGCGCCACCATCGGCAATATGGCGCCCGAGTATGGCGCCACCATGGGCTTCTTCCCGGTAGACGAGAAAACCATCGAGTACTTCAAGGGCACTGGCCGCACCAGGGACGAGATCGAGGCCTTCGAGGCTTACTTCAAGGCGCAGGGCCTTTTCGGTGTGGCCAAAGCGGGCGAGATTGATTACTCACAGGTCGTCAAACTCGACCTTGGCGACGTGACGCCCAGTCTTGCCGGTCCCAAGCGGCCGCAGGACCGTATCGAGCTGGGTCAGGTGGCAGCGCAGTTCACGTCGCTCTTCAGCAAGCCGATTTCCGAGAACGGCTTCAACCAGCCGGCGGGTCTGCTGGCCACACGCCATCTGCTGCGACACACTGACCACGGCCGCACGGATGCGCTTCCTGGTGCGCCGCCCACACCGGTGGGCGCGCCGCGCATGGTGGTGGAAATGGAGGGCAGCCGCCCCACGCTGGCCAGCGCGCACACCGAGGCGGTGCCAACCCCGGCTGCCAAGGCGGGCATCAGCATTGGTAATGGCGATGTGCTGATTGCGGCCATCACCAGCTGCACCAACACGTCCAACCCCAGCGTGCTGCTGGCGGCCGGCCTGCTGGCGAAAAAGGCGGTGGAGGCAGGCCTGAAGGTACAGCCGCACATCAAGACCTCGCTGGCACCGGGCTCGCGCATCGTCACCGAGTACCTCACCCAGACCGGGTTGATGCCGTATCTGGAAAAGCTCGGCTTTGCGCTGGCCGGCTATGGCTGTACCACCTGCATCGGCAATGCGGGCGACCTCACCCCCGAGATCAACGAAGCCATCACCAAGAGCGATCTGGTGTGCGCGGCCGTGCTGTCGGGCAACCGCAATTTCGAGGCCCGCATTCACCCCAACCTGAAGGCGAACTTTCTTGCCAGCCCGCCACTGGTGGTGGCTTACGCGATTGCCGGCACGGTGATGCGCGACCTGATGACCGAGCCGGTCGGCAAGGGCAAAGGCGGGAAGGATGTTTATCTGGGTGACATCTGGCCGACCAGCGATGAAATCCACCAGCTGATGAAGTACGCGATGAATGGCAAGGCCTTCCGCGAAAACTACGCCAAGGTCAAGACCGAGCCGGGCAAGCTCTGGGCAGGCATCAAGGGCGTCACCGGCACCACCTACACCTGGCCAGTCAGCACCTACATTGCCGAGCCGCCGTTCTTCAAGGATTTCACGATGGACGTCGGCCGCGCCGGCAGCGTGAATGTGCGGGGTGCCCGCATCATGGCGCTGTTTGGCGACTCGATCACTACCGACCATATTTCGCCTGCGGGTTCCATCAAGGCCAGCTCGCCTGCGGGGCTGTGGCTGCAGGCGCATGGTGTGCAGAAAGCCGACTTCAACAGCTACGGCGCGCGGCGCGGCAACCATGACGTGATGATGCGCGGCACCTTCGCCAATGTGCGCGTGAAGAACCTGATGATTCCGCCCGGTGCAGACGGTTCGCGCGAGGAGGGCGGTGTGACGCTCTTTCAGCCTGGCGGGGAGAAGATGTTCATCTATGACGCCGCGATGAAGTACATGGCCGAAGGCACGCCCACGGTGGTGCTGGCCGGCGAAGAGTACGGCACCGGTTCGTCGCGCGACTGGGCCGCCAAAGGAACGCAACTGCTCGGTATCAAGGCGGTGGTGGCGCGCAGCTTCGAGCGCATTCACCGCAGCAATCTGGTCGGTATGGGCGTGCTGCCGCTGCAGTTCAAGCCCGGCGACTCGTGGCAGAGCCTGGGGCTGACGGGCAATGAGTTGATTGACGTCATTCCCCACCCCGAGCTCAAGCCGCAGAGCGAGGCCAGGCTGGTCATCACCCGTGCCGACGGCACGCGCCGCGAGGTCGCGGTAATCCTGCGGGTGGACACCCCGATCGAGGTTGATTACTACCGCAACGGGGGCATCCTGCCGTACGTGCTCAGGCAATTGCTGGCCCGATGACCCTGGAGGTTCTGATTGCAGGTGGCGGCATCGGCGGCCTGGCCGCGGCCCTCGCCGCGTCGCGGGCGGGCTGGGATGTGCGCGTGCTGGAGCGTGCCGCCAGCTTCAGCGAGGTGGGCGCTGGCGTGCAGCTCGGGCCCAATGCGGTACGCGTGCTGGAAGGCTGGGGCCTGCTGGACGCGCTGCGCCGTGTCGCGGCATTTCCCGACCGCCTGGAAGTACGCTGTGCCATCAATGGTCGTGTGCTGGGGGTGTTGCCGCTGGGGGATGCGATGGTGCAGCGCTACGGTGCGCCCTACGCCACAGTGCACCGCGCAGACCTGCATGGCGTTCTGCTGCAGGCGGTGCAGCAGACGCCGACCCGGCTTCATGCGGGCCGCGCACTGGCCGGGTTCAGCCAGACCGCGCAGGCGGTCACGGTGCAGTGCGAGAGTGGCTTCGAAGTCGAGTGCGACGCACTGGTGGGCGCCGACGGTCTGTGGAGCGCAGTACGCCAGCAGCTGCTGGGCGACGGCCTGCCGCAGCGCAGCGGGCACCTGGCCTACCGCGCGCTGGTAGCCCAAAACACTCTGCCTGAACGGTTGCGCAGCCAGTGCGTCACGGCATGGCTGGGGCCACACATGCATGTGGTGCAGTACCCGGTGCGCAGTGGCGAGTTTTTGAATATCGTTGCTTTCATTGAAGGCAAGGCGCCAGAAAGCATGGACACCTGGGACCACAGTGCCAACGCCAGCGATCTGGCAGCGGGACTGGCGGACATGTCAGCGCCATTGCAGGACCTGTTGCATGCTGTGGGCCACTGGCGCCTGTGGGTCATGAGTGACCGACCGCCCATGCAGGGCGCGCATCAGCATGCGGTGGGCCGCGTGGCGCTGCTGGGCGATGCCGCCCATCCGATGCGGCCGTATCTGGCCCAGGGGGCCGGCATGGCGCTGGAAGATGCGGCCGAGCTGGGGCGAGCCCTGTCCATCGCCAACGATCCTGCCTTTGATGTGCCGGTGGTGCTGCAGCGCTTTGCGCTCAACCGCTGGCAGCGCAACGCGCGTGTGCAGGCGAGGGCGCTGCGCAACGGGCAGATCTTTCATGCAGACGGCGTCATGCGGAGGGCGCGCGATGCATCGCTGCGCCTGTTGGGCGAGCGGCTGCTCGACATGCCCTGGCTGTATGGAGACCGCCAGGGGACTTCCAATCAATGAGTTTTTTTCAGGAGACATTTCATGAGCAATGACAACACACAGGGCAATGGCAAGGTGGCACTGGTCACGGGGGCGGGCACCGGCATTGGCCGAGCGGTATCGCTCGCGCTGCTGAAAGAGGGTTACCACGTGGTGCTGGTCGGGCGGCGGCTGGAAGCGCTGGAAGCTGTCGCCGCCGAGGCGGGGACCGATTGCGCCCTGCCGATGTCGGCGGATGTGAGCCAGCCCGAGTCAGTGCAGGCGCTGTTCGAACGCGTCCAGCAGACCTGTGGCCGGCTGGACCTGCTTTTCAACAACGCAGGCGTCAACGCGCCCAAGGGCAAGCTCGAAGACATCAGCTTTGCCGACTGGCAGCGCGTGGTGGATATCAACCTCACCGGCTCGTTCCTGTGCGCGCAGGGCGCGATCCGGCTGATGAAGTCGCAAACGCCGCAGGGTGGTCGCATCATCAACAACGGGTCGATTTCAGCGCATGCACCGCGACCCGATTCGGCGCCTTACACGGCAACCAAGCACGCCATCACCGGGCTGACCAAATCCATCTCGCTGGACTGCCGGGCCTACAACATCGCCTGCGGCCAGATCGACATCGGCAATGCGCTGACCGAACTGTCGGCGCGCATGACCAAGGGTGTGCCGCAGGCCAACGGCGAGATCGCGGTCGAGCCGATGATGGATGTCAGCGAAGTCGCCGCCGCCGTGGTGCACATGGCGGCGCTGCCGCTGTCGACCAATGTGCAGTTCATGACCATCATGGCCACGAAGATGCCGTTTGTGGGGCGGGGTTGAGCCCGCTGGTAGCGCGAATGAGTGATTAGTTGAGACGGCCCAACAAAAGGTACTCCATGAGTGCCTTTTGCGCGTGCATCCTGTTCTCAGCCTCGTCCCAGACGACGGACTGGGGGCCGTCGATGACGTCGGCTTCAACTTCTTCGCCGCGGTGGGCGGGCAGGCAGTGCATGAAGAGTGCGTCGGGTTTGGCGGCCTTCATCATCTCGGTGTCCACGCACCAGTCGGCAAACGCCTTCTTGCGCGCTTCGTTCTCGGCCTCGTAACCCATGCTGGTCCAGACGTCGGTGGTCACCAGGTCGGCGCCCGCACAGGCTTCCATCGGGTCCTTGAACACCTGATAGCTGTCGGCCGAGCGGATGCCGGCAATCGACTGATCCACCTCGTAGCCACCGGGGGTGCTCAGGTGCACCTTGAAGCCCAGGATTTCACTGGCCTGCAGCCAGGTGTTGGCCATGTTGTTGCCGTCGCCTACCCACGCGACCGTCTTGCCCTTGATCGAGCCGCGGTGCTCGATGTAGGTGAAGATGTCGGCCAGGATCTGGCAGGGATGGAACTCGTTGGTCAGGCCGTTGATGACAGGCACGCGCGAGTGCGCAGCGAAGCGGTCGATCTTGGTTTGCTCGAAGGTGCGGATCATCACCAGGTCCACCATGCGGCTGATGACCTTGGCGCTGTCTTCAATCGGCTCGGCGCGGCCCAGCTGGCTGTCGCCGGTGGTCAGGTGCACCACACTGCCGCCCATCTGGTACATGCCGGCCTCAAAGCTCACGCGGGTGCGGGTCGAGGCCTTCTCGAAGATCATCGCCAGCGTGCGGTCCACCAGTGGCTGGTGTTTCTCGTAGGTCTTGAATTTCTTCTTGATGATCGCAGCGCGTTCAAACAGGTAGGCGTATTCAGCGGCGTTCAGGTCGCTGAACTGCAGGTAATGCCGGATTGGCGGGGAGTTTGTCATGGTCATGCTTTTTCTTTGAGAAACTGCTTGATCAGCGGACACAGGATGGCGACCACCTCATCGGCTTCTGCAGTGGTCATGATGAGCGAGGGTACGAGACGGATCACGCTGTCGGCTGTCACGCTCAGCAGCAGGCCGTTGTCGGCCGCGCGTTTGAGCAGGTCGCCGCAGGGCATAGCGAGCTCAATGCCCAGCATCAGGCCGCGGCCGCGCACTTCCTTGACCTTCCTGCTGGCCAGTTCCGCTGCGAGTTCGCGCTCCAGCGCAGCGCGCAGGTGCTCACCCACGTGCTGGGCATTGGCCAGCAGGCCGTCTTTCTCCATGATGCGAATGGTTTCGACGCCGGCCCGCATCGCCAGCGGGTTGCCGCCGAAGGTGGTGCCGTGGTTGCCCGGCTGGAAGATGTGCGCCGCCTTGGGGCCCGCCACCACTGCGCCAATCGGCACGCCCGAGCCCAGGCCCTTGGCCAGCGGCATCACGTCGGGCTTCACGCCCGACCACTGGTGTGCAAACCACTTGCCGGTGCGGCCCATGCCGCATTGCACCTCGTCGATCATCAGCAGCCAGTCGCGCTCGTCGCACAGCGCGCGCACCTCGCGCAGGTAGTCGTCAGTCATCGGGTTGACGCCGCCTTCGCCCTGGATGGCTTCAAAGAACACTGCCACCACATTCGGGTTGTTGGCCGTGGCCGCCTTGATGGCGTTGATGTCGTTCAGCGGCACCCGGATGAAACCCTCGACCAGCGGGCCGAAGCCAGCCTGCACCTTGGGGTTGCCGGTGGCGCTCAGCGTGGCAATGCTGCGGCCGTGGAAGGCCTTCTCATAAACCACCACCTCGGGCCGTTCAATGCCCTTGTCGTGGCCGAACTTGCGGGCCAGCTTGAGGGCGGCTTCGTTGGCTTCGAGGCCCGTCGAGCAGAAAAACACGTTCTCCAGCCCCGACAACTCGACCAGCTTGGTGGCCAGCGTTTCTTGCAGCGGCACGTGGTAGTAGTTGGATGTGTGGATCAGCTTGGTCAGCTGGTCCTGCAGGGCGGGCACCAGCTCGGGGTGGTTGTGGCCCAGGGTGTTGACGGCAATGCCGCCCAGCGCGTCGAGATAGGCCTTGCCATTGACATCCCAGACGCGGCAGCCCTGGCCGTGCGACAGCGCAATCGGCAGGCGGCCGTAGGTGTTCATCACGTGGGGCGAAGCGGCTTCAACGGGGGTGGGCAGGGCTGCGTTCATGGGTTGACTCCGGGCAAACAATGGAAAAACAAAGGGAAAACAGGGCAAGGGAGGCTGATTTTAGGGCTAGCCATCGGGACCGCCTGTGACGATTGTGCATGGCTGCAATGCGTGCAACGGCGCCTTGATCGGGGGCAGGTGCGGCGGAGTAGCCTGTCTGACCGGTCTCCCCGGGCGGTAGCAAAAGGCGCCAAGTCTTATATAAGATTGAGATAGAATTGTGTTGCGCTGCAGCAAGGGCAACATCCCGCCTTTCCCCGCTGACCGGCGTACCCCAACCCTCCACCCGATGGTCTCCTCCTCCGCCAAAGAAGTTTTCATCCAAGGTGTCACCCGCGACGGAAAGACCTTCCGGCCCAGCGACTGGGCCGACCGCCTGTGCGGTGTGCTGAGCCAGTTCCGCCCCGGCGGGCCGCAGCCCGGCAGCCACCTGACCTACTCGCCCTGGTGCGTGCCGACGGTCATCAACGGGGTGAAATGCGTGGTCGTCAACGCTGAACTGCGTGAGGCCGAACCGATGGCCTGGGACTTCGCCATCAACTTTGCCAAAGACAACGATTTGCAGATGGCCGAGGCCTGCCTGATTCCGGATCTGCCGCCGCGCTGAAAGCGCAAGTTGCCAGGCGCGCCCCTTTATACCCACCAACAAAAAAGCCGTCTTTCGACGGCTTTTTAGCTTCACTTTGAGCGCACCCTGCAAAACGGCGGACAGTCTGCTTGAGGCTGTCCGGGCGGTTTGCCTGACTGGGTCAGGCGGCCTTGGCGGGAGCCAGTGCCAGGGCTTTCACCTTGGCAGACAGGCGGCTCTTGTCGCGTGCGGCCTTGTTCTTGTGGAAGATGCCCTTGTCGGCAACCGTGTCCACAATACTCTGGGCCTTGGCGAACAGGTCTTTGGCCTTGTCCTTGTCACCGGCTGCAACGGCTTTTTCGACGTTTTTCACAGCGGTGCGGTATTTAGAGCGCAGCGAGGTGTTCGCAGCGTTGAGTTTGATGTCCTGACGGACGCGTTTGCGGCCCGACGCAAGGCGCGGGTTCTTTTTCTTGGGTTTGGCGGTAGCCATAAATAGTTTCCTTTAATCCTGGGGAGGAGTCTGCGGATGTTCAAAGCGAAGCCTTCCATTATAGCCCCCACGGTCGCTCACTGCGTGTAGCTCCCTGCCCCCCGAGGGGGCCGTCCGCCTGTGGCCCGGCTAAGCCGGTTCCACGGTTCCGCTGGTTAAGACAGGCCCTCAAGTGGCGCCCACTGAACTCCGTTCGTCCTGAGCCTGTCGAAGGATGGTCCTTCAGCTAGCGATAGGCCTGCGGCCCCCGCCTCGGTGGAAGCCCAGCCGGTAAACTCCGGCAGTGTCGTTATTCAAAGCCGCCTCCACCGTCTCCCTGTTCACGCTGGTCTCGCGCATCACCGGTCTGGCGCGGGAGCTGCTGATTGCCTCGACCTTTGGTGCGAGCGCCATGACGGATGCGTTCAATGTGGCTTTTCGCATTCCCAACCTGTTCCGGCGGCTGTTTGCCGAGGGGGCTTTCAGTCAGGCTTTTGTGCCGGTTCTGGCCGCCAGCAAGGCCAAACACGGGGAGGAAGCCACACGGGTGCTGATTGATCGGGTGGCGACCGTGCTCACCTGGGCGCTGCTGCTGACCTGCGTCGTGGGTGTGGCTGCAGCGCCGGTGCTGGTCTGGGCGATGGCCAGCGGCCTGAAGCAGGATCCGCGCGGCTTTGAGGCAGCGGTGTTCATGACACGCTGGATGTTTCCCTACATTGGCTTCATGTCGCTGGTGGCGCTGTCGTCAGGGGTGCTCAACACCTGGCGGCGTTTTGCCGTGCCGGCGGCGACGCCCGTGCTGCTGAATCTGTCGATGATTGGTGCGGCCTGGTTTTTGGCCCCGTGGTTCAAAACGAAAGGCATCGAGCCGATCTATGCGCTGGGCGCCGGCGTGATGCTGGGCGGTGCACTGCAACTGGCGGTGCAGGTGCCGGCGCTGGCGCGGCTGGGCCTGCTGCCCTCTATCGGATTCGGCTGGTCTGCACTGCGCGCGGCGTGGGCTGACGAGGGCACCCGCAACATCGCGCGGCTGATGGTGCCGGCTTTGCTGGGCGTCAGCGTGGCGCAGATCTCGCTGCTGATCAACACCCAGATCGCCTCTCACCTCGCGACTGGTAGCGTGAGCTGGCTGACCTATGCCGACCGCCTGATGGAGTTCCCGACGGCCCTGCTCGGCGTGGCCATCGGCGTGGTGCTGATGCCGCAGCTCGCAGCGGCCAAGGCGGCGGACGACGCCGAACGCTATTCGTCCATGCTGGACTGGGGCCTGCGCATCGTGGTGCTGCTGGCCTTGCCGTGCGCCGTGGCTTTGCTCACCTTTGCCCAGCCCCTGGTCGCCACGCTGTACCACTACGGCGCCTTCACCGACCGTGACGTGCAACAGACCACCGGCGCGCTGATGGGCTACGGCGTCGGTCTGCTGGGGCTGGTGGCGATCAAGGTGCTGGCGCCCGGGTTTTATGCCAGCCAGGACGTCAAGACACCGGTGAAGATTGCAGTGGTGGTACTGGTCATCACGCAGTTTTTGAACGTGGCGCTGGTGCCGCTCTTTCAGCAGGCCGGCCTGGCGCTGGCCATCGGGCTGGGCGCGCTGGTCAATGCCATCTGGCTGCTGGTGGGGCTGATCCGCCGCGGCAGCTATTCGCCTGCACCGGGTTGGGGCGTGTTTGCAGCGCGTGTGGTGGTGGCCAGCGCACTGCTGGGTGCGTTTTTGCTGTGGGCCGCCACTGCGGTCAGTTGGGTGGGCATGAAAACCCAGGCGCTGGAGCGCATCGGGCTGCTGGCTGCGGTACTGGCCGTGTCTGCGCTGCTTTACTTCGGAACGCTGCGCCTGACGGGCCTGCAGCTCAGACAGTTGTTGCGGCGCTGAAACGCCCCGGACAACCTATTCCCGAGCATCTTCCCAAGCCATGTCCGCAGGCTCGCAAGCGGTACGGCTTTGTGAGACAGTAGTGGCATGCAACTCAATCTGGCTGTACCGTCCCCGCTGCAGTACTTTTCCTGTCTCGTGGAAAGCGATGAGCACTTTCCCCTGCTCGAAGCAGCCATCTGTCTGGCGCAGGACGAATACCCCGATCTGGATGTGCAGCAGGTGCTGGGCGATGTCGACCAGCTGCTGGCCCGGCTCAAGCGCCGCCTGCCGGCCGATGCGCCTGCCTTGCAGCGGCTGCGCGGCCTCAACCAGTTCTTCTTTCACGACCTGAGCTTTGGCGGCAACGTCAATGACTACTACGACCCGGACAACAGCTACCTGAATGCGGTGCTGCGCACGCGGCGCGGCATTCCCATCACCCTCGCAGTGCTGTGGCTGGAACTGGCTGTGGGCCTGGGTCTGAATGCCCGCGGTGTGGCCTTTCCGGGGCACTTCATGGTCAAGGTCAACCTGCCGAAAGGTCAGGTGGTGATCGACCCGTTCAGTGGCCAGTCACTCAGCCGGGAAGAACTGGCCGAGCGGCTGGAGCCCTTCCGCCAGCGCAGTGGCGCCGCCGACGATCTGGATGTGCCGATGGGGCTGTACCTGCAGTCGGCCGCGCCGCGCGACATCATCAGCCGCATGCTGCGCAACCTGAAGGAAATCCACAAGACGCAGGAAGACTGGCCGCGGCTGATTGCGGTGCAGGATCGCCTGATCGTGCTGCAGCCCGAGGCCTGGATTGAGTACCGCGACCGGGGGCTGGCCTGGGCGGCGCACGGTGACTCGGTCCGTGCGGTGGCCGACCTCGAAACCTATCTGGCCCATGCCGAAGACGCGCTCGACATCGATGCCATGGTCGAGCGGCTGATGGAGTTGCGCCGCGGCGAGTGCTGAAAGCTCAGGAGCCGGTCTGGCGCTTGAGGAACTGCGGAATCTGCAGGCCATCCGGCAAATTCACATTGCGCGACAGCGTGGGCGCACTGGACGCCTGCACCGGCTGACTGACCGCCCGTGCCGTGCTGCGGGCCGACAGGCGTGCGCCATGCACCAGCGATTCCTGCGCCGGCATCAGGCTGCCCGGCAGCGAGCTGCCGAGGCGCGTCGGCGCCGCAGCTGGCAAGGTTTGCTCCCGCAGGGGCCGGCCGCCCAGCACGCGAGGCCCGTTTTGCGCGGGTGAGCTGGCCAACGGCGCGGGGTGTGCAGATACGATGCCCGTCATGGCGCCGGCTGCCGCAGCACCGTGCGCTGCGGAGTCGTTGGCGGCCTGCGGGGCATAGAGGGTGGGCCGCAGCCAGTCGAGGATCGGTTGCCACTGTTCCAGATCGGCGGCGACCGCGTTGCCCGGCAAGTCAAAAATGGTCATGCCCCGCTCCAGGCTGCGCACATAGAGCTGGGTTTCGCGCAGCACGCCGAGAAAAGGCAGCTTGAGGTCTTCAGACCATTGCCGCAGCGTTTCGGCGGCGTTGGTGCGCGCATCGATGCGCATGCCAATCGTCGCAAGGCGGCAGCGTCCGCTGGCGACGCGCGGCAGCGCCATCAGGTCTGCATGGCAGGCGGCGGCAGATTCGCGGTCAAACATCGAGTGGCACACCGGCATCAGGATGGCGTCTGCGAACATCACAACGCGCGCCAGCTCAAAGCCATGCATGCCGCCGGGGGTGTCGAGCACCACATGGGTGATGCCCGTGGGCACACGCAGCATGTTCTTCTGGTCAACTGCCCACGGGGCGATGGCGGGCAGTGCCGGGTCGCGCCGCTTGAGCCAGCTGCGTGCCGACTGCTGCCGGTCGACGTCGCCCAGCATCACCGAGCTGCCGTTGCGCGCGCACCATGCGGCTACGTGCGCAGCCAGCGTGCTCTTGCCGCTGCCTCCCTTGCGGTTGACGACTGCGATGACCGGCATGAATGCTCCTGAAGCGAACCAGCAGTACAGTTTGATACAAAGGAGTTAAAAAGTCCAGTCCACCCCGATTCAACGGGCGTTGCGCGCTCGTTTTTTCGTAGCAAAAAACGGACGTTGAGGCCGTTTGAGGGCGGAATGCCCCGGCTCACGCCGTAGCAGACGGCCGGGGTACGCTGTCAGCGCAGGGGACTCGCTCAGCCGACGACGACTGGCGCGCCCTCGCCACGCGGGGCGATCACGCCGATCTCATAGACCTTTTCGCCAGCGCTGCGCAGGGTGCTGGCCGTGGCGGCGGCGTTGGCTGCGTCCACCACCACCACCATACCGATGCCGTTGTTGAAGGTGCGGTTCATCTCGAAGTCGTCGATGCCAGCGGTCTTCTGCAGCCAGGCAAACAGCTCGGTCTGTGGCCAGCTGCCTTTTTTCAGGTGGGCGGCCGTGCCTTCGGGCAGCACGCGTGGGATGTTCTCCAGCAGGCCGCCGCCGGTGATGTGGGCCAGGGCTTTGATCGGGTGAGCTGCCAGCGCAGCCAGCACGTTTTTCACGTACAGGCGGGTCGGCTCCATCACTGCCTGCTTGAAGGGCTTGCCGTCCAGCGTGGCGGGCAGGTTGGTGCCGGCGCGCTCGATGCACTTGCGCACCAGGCTGAAACCGTTGGAATGCACGCCGCTGGAGGCCAGGCCCAGCACCACATCGCCGGGTTTCACACTCTGGCCAGTCAGGATTTTTGATTTTTCGACTGCGCCCACTGCAAAGCCTGCCAGGTCGTATTCGCCGGCCGGGTACATGCCCGGCATTTCAGCGGTTTCGCCGCCGATCAGCGCGCAGCCCGAGAGTTCGCAGCCCCTGGCGATGCCGCCGACCACCGCTGCGGCGGTGTCCACGTCGAGCTTGCCGCAGGCGAAATAGTCGAGAAAAAAGAGCGGCTCGGCGCCCTGCACCAGCACGTCGTTGACGCTCATCGCGACCAGATCAATGCCCACCGTGTCGTGCATGTTCCACTCGAACGCGAGCTTGAGCTTGGTGCCCACGCCGTCGGTGCCGCTGACCAGCACCGGCTCCTTGTAGCGCTTGGGTACTTCAAACAGGGCGCCAAAGCCGCCAATCCCCGCCAGCACGCCTTCGCGCATGGTTTTTTTGGCCAGTGGCTTGATGCGCTCAACCAGTGCGTCGCCGGCGTCAATGTCAACACCGGCGTCTTTGTAGCTCAGGGGGGTGGAGGAGGGGGTGGTCATGGTGTGCAGCAGGAGGGTGGGCTTGCGGTGAGGGGTCCAAGGAGGGGGACGCACGTCCTGTCAGCCCCGGCAAGCCCGATAGAATTGAGTACTGGATTCTAAAGGCTGCGCCTGCGGCCCCTCGGGACCAGCCGGAGCTGGCGCGGATGTCGCATGGATGTCGTTTCAGGCGCCATGGCGCTTGCGCCGCGTCTGTTGTGGGCGCTGCGAGCTGGACTTCCTTCAAGGACCTATGCAATTTTCCTCTACGCAAAAGCGTGCGGCCACCTGGGGCCTGATCGCTGCCGTCGCCGTGCTGGCCCTGTGGCTGCTCGGCCCGGTGCTGACGCCCTTTGTGGTGGCAGCGGTGCTGGCCTATGCGCTCACGCCGCTGGTGAACCGGCTGGACCACTTCGGCAAAGGCCGGCTGCCCCGCGTGGTGGCAGTGGTGGTGGTCGAGGTGCTGTTCATCCTCACGCTGCTCAGCCTGTTTTTGCTCATCATTCCCATCATTGCCAAGGAACTGCCCATCCTGCGCGAGCAGTTGCCGCTGCTGGCGGATCGGCTGAACACGCACCTGGCGCCATGGCTCAAGCAACTGGGGCTGAATGTGGCGCTCGACGTGGACAGCGTCAAGGCGTTTGTGCTCAAGTACCTCAATGCCAACTTCGAGGACGCGTTCGGTTCCCTGCTGTCCTCGCTGAAGCTCGGCGGCAGCGTGGCGCTGGCCCTGGTCGGCAACGCGGTGCTGATTCCCGTGGCCCTGTTCTACCTGCTGATGGACTGGGATCGTTTTGTCGCACGCATTGTGGAACTGGTGCCACCGCATCTGCGCAGCGGTTATGACAGCTTCACCGAAGAGGCCGACGGCGTGCTTGGCCAGTACCTGCGGGGCCAGCTGCTGGTGATGGGTGTGATGGCGGTTTTCTATTCGGTGGGTCTGGCGCTGTTTGGCCTGGATCTGGCGGTGCCCATCGGTGTGTTCACCGGGCTGGCGATGTTCATTCCTTATGTGGGTTTCGGGCTGGGCCTGGTGCTGGCGGTGCTGGCAGGCGCACTGCAGTTTTCTGCGCTCAAGGTGCTGGTCATGGTGGGCGTGGTCTATGGGGTGGGGCAGGTGCTGGAAAGCCTGTACCTCACACCGCGACTGGTCGGTGAGCGCATTGGCCTGCATCCGCTCGCAGTGATTTTTGCCTTGCTGGCGTTCGGGCAGGTGTTTGGTTTCATCGGCGTGCTGATTGCCCTGCCGGCCAGCGCGGTGCTGCTGGTGGGCATCCGCCGGGTGCGGGTCAGTTACCTGGCCAGCCAGCTGTACAACAAGACGGGTTGACTGTGTGTGGTGACCGCTTCCGTGTGGGTGAATTGTGGGTGACAGCGTGAGATTGCCGTGAAGCAGATCGCGCTGGACATTGGCCTGGCTTCGGCCCCCTCGTTCGCCAATTTTTTCGGTGGACCGAATGAGGCTGCGCTCAGGCATCTGGAGCTGTGGGCTGGCAACACGCTGCGCTCGCCGGTGCCCACCTACCTGTGGGGCGAAGCGGCCAGCGGCAAGACGCATTTGCTCAAGGCGGTGCGGGAAGCGCTGCGCGAACAGGGCGCGGCCAGCGGCTGGCTGGATGCCTCGATGCTGGAGCCACCTGAGTACAACAACGGATGGGCGGCGGTGATTCTGGACGACTGCCACCTCTACACCGCGGTGCAGCAGCAGGCCGCCTTCAACTGGTTTGTGAACGCTCTCAACGCCGCCGATGGCCATCCCCGCTGGGTGCTGGCGGCCGGCAATGTGCCGCCCGCCGATCTGGCCCTGCGTGAAGACCTGCGCACCCGCCTGGGCTGGGGCCATGTGTTTGCGCTGCAGGCCCTGACCGAAACCGAACGCCGCGCTGTGCTGCGGCGCGAGGCGGATGCCCGCGGCGTGTTCCTCAGTGACGAGGCGATGGACTTCATGCTCACCCGCTTCTCGCGCGATCTGGGCAGCCTGATGCAGTTGCTCGACCAGCTCGATGCCTACGCCCTGCAGACCAAGCGCGCCATCACCATCCCGCTCATCAAGTCCATGCTGGAAAGTGAATGACCTCAAAGAAAAAGATTGCCCTGTTTGACCTCGACCACACGCTGATTCCTAAAGACTCGGACTACGAGTGGGGCGAATTCACCATCGCGCTGGGCTGGTGCGACAGCACCGAGTTCAAGCGCCGCAACACCGAGTTCTTCGAGCACTACCGGGCAGGCACACTCGACATCCACGACTATGTGCGCTTTGCCACCCAGGCGGTCCGCGAGCAGGGCGCCGCGGCGTCGGCAGCGGCGCACCAGCGGTTCATGCAGGAGGTGGTGCAGCCCGTCATCACCCCGCAGGCGCTGCAGCTGGTGAATGGGCACCGTGCGGCTGGTGAAGAGGTGGTGATCGTCACGGCCACCAATGAATTCGTGACCCGCCCTATCGCCAGCGTGTTTGGCGTGACGGAGCTGATCGCGGTGGAGCTGGCGCGGGATGCCAGCGGCTGGATCACTGGCGAGATCAAGGGCACCCCGTCGTTTCGCGAGGGCAAGGTGACCCGCGTGGAACAATGGCTGGCTGCACGTGGGCTGGGCTGGGCCGATGTGGAGACCACCTTCTACACCGACTCGATGAACGACCTCGCCCTTCTGGAGCAGGCCACCCACCCGGTGGCCACCAACCCCGATGCGCGCCTGCGGGCCCTCGCCACAGAGCGTGGTTGGCGCATACTTGACCTGTTTATCTAGTTTCCCATGATCAAAAAATTCATCGACAAGCTGTTCGGCAAATCCGGCAGTTCAGATTCGGCAGCAAGCGCCAAGCGGGTCAAGAAATCACCTTACGGACAGCGACAGGACGTCGGGCCCGCCGAGCACGGCATTGACGTCAAGCTCGTGGATGACCGCGCCATGGACGTGGTGCGCACCCTCAAGGACGCCGGCTATGAGGCCTACATTGTGGGCGGCGCGGTGCGCGACCTGCTGGTCGGCTTGCGACCCAAGGATTTCGATGTGGCCACCGACGCCACGCCCGAGCAGGTCAAGAGCCTGTTCCGCCGCGCCTTCATCATCGGCCGGCGCTTTCGCATCGTGCATGTGGTGTACGGCCGTGGGCGCGAACACGAGGTGATTGAGGTCTCCACCTTCCGCGCCCATCTGGACAGCGCCGATGCGGAACAGGTCGGCGGTAACGAGCGCACCAGCAAAAGCGAACTCGCTGGCATGAAGCACGCGGTGGACGCCTCCGGCCGTGTGCTGCGCGACAACGTGTGGGGCCCGATCGAGCAGGACGCGGCCCGCCGTGACTTCACCATCAACGCCATGTACTACGACCCGGAAACCCAGATCGTGGTCGACTATCACAACGGCATCAAGGACGCGAAAAAGAAGATCATCCGCATGATCGGCAATCCGGTGGTGCGTTACCGCGAAGACCCGGTGCGCATCATCCGCGCTGTGCGCTTTGGCGCCAAGCTCAGCGCACTCGGCTTCAAGTTCGAGGACAAGACCGCAGCCCCGCTGCGCGAGATGAAGGGGCTGCTCGCCGATGTGCCGCAGTCGCGCCTGTTCGACGAAATGCTCAAGCTGCTGCAGACCGGCCACTCGATTGCCAGCATTGCCCAGCTCAAGATGCTGGGCCTGGGCACCGGCATCTACCCGCTGCTGGACGTGGTGGTGCAAAGCGCTGACGAACCTTTCCTCAAGCTCGCCCTGCAGGACACCGACCGCCGCGTGGGTGAAGGCAAGCCGGTAGCGCCCAGCTTTTTGTTGTCGTGCGTGCTGTGGGCCGATGTGCGCGAGGGCTGGGAGCGCCGCATGCGGCAGGGCGAGCACGTCATGCCGGCCCTGCAGGATGCGATTGACGACGCCTTCAACGCCAAAATTGGTGATGTCTCCGGACGCGGCAAGCTCGGCACCGACATGCGCGAAATCTGGACCATGCAGCCGCGCTTTGAAAAGCGCACTGGCAGCGCCCCGTATTCGCTGCTGGAGCAGCCGCGCTTCCGCGCCGGTTTCGACTTCCTGCGCCTGCGCGCCCAGACCGGCGAGATCGACACCGCGCTGTCTGAATGGTGGGAGACCTTCAGCACCGCCTACGACGACGAACGCCACGCGATGATTGAGCAAGTGCGGCTGGAGCAGCAGCAAAAACCGCAAGCCCCACGCGTGCGCGTCAAGCGTGCCGAGGGTGATCGCGCGCCTGCCGCCGGTCACGCGGCTGAGCGTGCGACCGATCCGGCTGACGGCCCTGCTGACGCAGAATCTGGTGAGGCAGCGCCTGCGCGCAAGCGCCGTCGCCGCCGCAAGCCGGGCAACCGCGGTGCTTCCGGCGCAGAAGGTGGTGGCTCTGCGGCCAGCGGTGCGAACAGCGGCGCTGGTAACGGCGAATAAACAGTGTCTGCGGAGCTGGCGCGTCCGCCCGTCCGTGCCTACGTGGGGCTGGGCGCCAATCTGGGTGATGCCAGCGCCGCGCTCACCACAGCGGTGAACGCCATGGCGGCGTGGTCCGACACGCAGGTGGTCGCGCGTTCCCGCATCTACAGAACCTCACCACTCGACACCGACGACGGGGGTGAAAAACCAACGGCTGGTGACGACTACCTCAATGCGGTGGTGGCGCTGGACACCACTTTGCCGGCTCTGGCGCTGCTGGCCCGGCTCCAGCAACTGGAGCTGCAGGCCGGCCGCGAGCGGCCTTACCGCAATGCCCCCCGCACACTGGACCTGGATTTGCTGCTGTATGGCAGTGGCACCGTGGATTCGGCTGCATTGACGGTGCCGCACCCGCGCATGCAGCAGCGGGCTTTTGTGTTGGTCCCGCTGGCCGAGATTGCGCCGGAGCGGGTCAGCCCCGCGTCGCTGGCGTCCGTGGCGCACCAGGCCATCACGCCGGTGGGTGCGTTTGGCGGCTGACCTGCCTCAGGGGGCCAGCCGCTCCCGCAGCCAGCCGCCGTCGTCCTGCTGCGTGTAGCGCAGGCGGTCATGCAGACGGCTCTTGCGGCCCTGCCAGAACTGCCAGTTGTCCGGCTTGAGCCGGTAGCCGCCCCAGTGCGGCGGGCGTGGCGGCTGCAGCAGGAACTTGGCTCCGTATTTGGCGGCGTTGGTCACCAGCACATTGCGGCTGGTAATCACTTCGCTCTGCGGGCTGGCCCAGGCGCCAATGCGCGAGTCCAGCGGCCGGCTGTGAAAGTAGGCATCGCTTTCCTCGTCAGAGACTTTCTCCACCACGCCTTCAATGCGCACCACGCGTTCCAGTTCAACCCAGTGGAACTGCAGGGCGGCAAACGGGTTGCCCGCCAGTTCCTGACCCTTGCGGCTGTCGTAGTTGGTGTACCAGACGATGCCGCGCTCGTCATAGCCCTTGATCAGTACCACGCGCGTCGAAGGCCGCAGGTTGCTGGCAACGGTGGCCAGCGTCATGGCGTTGGGCTCTGGCACCTGGGCGGCGATGGCTTCATTCAGCCACTGGCCGAACTGCTTCATCGGGTCGGCGTGCGAGGCATCTTCATTAAGCTCCGCCCGCTCGTAGCTTTTGCGGAGATCGGCGATGGAAGTGGAGGTGTCTGACATACTGGAAGTATAGGCAACCGACCCTTTCCGAGATGACCGCTCCCGCATTGCCCCTTGTTCTCGTCCTCGCCGCCGGACGCGGTGAGCGCTTCATTGCATCCGGTGGCACTACGCACAAGCTCGACGCGCTGCTGCAAGGCCAGCCGGTACGTGCGCATGTGTTGGATGCAGTGCGCGCCAGTGGTCTGTCGTACCACGTGGTGGAGCCTGGTCCGGATCGGGCCGGCATGGGCGATTCCATTGCAGCCGGCGTGCGCGCGACCGCCGATGCGCCGGGATGGCTGATCCTGCCGGCCGATCTGCCACTGCTGCGCAGCGAGACCTTGCGCCGCATCGCGCAGGGTGCTGGCAAGGGCGAGGCCGTCACTGTGCCCGTGTACTGCGGGCAGCGCGGCCATCCGGTGCGCTTTGCGGCGCAGTGCGGGCCGGCACTGATGGCCCTGAATGGAAATGAGGGAGCTGCCTCGGTGGTACGCACGCAGGCCGCGCTTGGCGCGGTGGCGCTCCTTGAGGTGGACGATGCCGGTACGGTGACCGACATCGACACGCTGGACGATCTGCGCCGGGCCGAAGCGCTGCTGCGTGGGCGGACTTAGCCCTCGCAGCAGTGCCCAGTGGCCATCCGCTGCGTTTAGCTGCGCGTGATGGTGGCGCAGGCCAGGCGCGGGCCAGAGTTGCCCGTCGGCTGGGTCTTGTAGTCGTCCGGGTCGCGGTGAACGATCAGGCCGCGGCCGACGATGTCACTGATGCCGGCGCCCACGGCGATGGTCCGCGAATCAAAGCTGAATTTGGCCACGCCACTGGCATCGGCCTTCAGGCTGGGCAGATCGCCGGCGTGGTGCGTGGCCACGCCGTGGTTGCCGTGGGGCTTGCCGTCGGGGTTGAAGTGGCCGCCGGTGCTCATGCCGTCGCCGCTGGAGCAATCGCCTTTCTCATGCACATGAAAACCGTGTTCGGCATTCGGCTTGAGGCCGCGGATTTCGCCGCTCACCCGCACCATGTCGCCGCTCTGCTGGAAATTCACGGTGCCTGTGGTGGTGCTGCCCGTGGTGCTCCGCAATTGGGCCACGGCTGCAGGGCCCGTCATGGTGCTGGCGCAGGCTGTGAGGGCGAGCGCGCTGGCGAGAAGGCTGAAACGAACGATCATGAAAGTCTCCGGTGGTGTAGTTATGAGAGCCTGACTCTAAGCGGCATTGCATGGGCCTGCAAGCCGGTCGGGCTTCAGTGACCCACCATCGCCAGCAGCTTGCCCAGCGCACGGTCTTCAATGCCCAGTTCGCGCAGCTTGTCGTACGTGAGCTGCGCGTATTCGCGGGTGGTGCCGTAACGGCCGCAGGCATCTGAAAAAATCTGGCGGTAGGTGTCTTCGCTCAGCACGCCGGTGTGGTTGGGGCTGCGTTTGGACAGCGTGAATGCCAAGCCTTTCACATCGCCCTGGTCGGTCTGGCAGCGCAGCCATTTCGGGTCGTACACGCCGTTGGGCATTTCGCGGGCCCACAGGGCGGGCAGTGCAGCCGCCACCTGCGCGCGTGGAATGCGGAACACCACGCCCTTGCAGCTCCCGCCATGCAGCAGGCCGAACACCAGGCCCGGGCACTCGGGCGTGCCGCGGTTCAGGCGGCTCCACATCTTCAGTGCCCGGTGATAGCCGTGGATGGTGGCAAAGCGTTTCTCGGTGAACTCGAACTCCGGTCGCCAGATCAGTGAGGCGTAGCCAAAAATCCAGAGATCGGTTTTGCCTCCCCATTCGCGGGTGATGACCTCCAGCATGTGGTCGGGGTTGCGACCCGGCGAGGGCGTGATGGGTGCGGGGGGGCGCGGGTTCTGGCGAGCGATGGAGGTCACCCCCGCACTTTACAATGCGCGCTCTGTTTGCGGTCTATTTGCGGTCAGTTTGTGAAGGGAGTCGGTTGATGTTTTCGCAGGACGACGAGAGTCCGCAGCGCGTGGCGTTGACGGTGGTTGGGCTGGTGGTCGGCGCCATGGTGCTGTCCGTGCTGGCGTTTGCGATGCGTGTTCCCGCAGCTTCGCGCGCTCCGGCGCCTTCGAGCGCTCCGGCGCCGGCAGCCGAAGTGGCAATGCCTTCCATTCCAGCCGTGGCGCCCACACCGCCGGCCACAGGCGATACGCCAACTCAGCAGAGTGCCCAGAGCATGCAGGCCCAAACGGATGCAGCCAGCGTCAAGGTCGAGCGCAACGTGGTCAAGTTCTACTTTGCCTCTGGCCGATCAGACCTCGCTGCAGGCGCTGCCGATGCGCTGGTGGGCCTGGTTCGCGCATCCGGGCCCAACGGCAAATTCGTGGTGTCGGGTTTTCATGACACCAGCGGCGACCCGGCCCGCAATGCCGAACTGGCCAAGCGGCGTGCGGTGTCCGTTCGCGATGCGCTAGTCGGCCTCGGTGTTACCGAGCAGCAGATTGAGCTGCGCAAGCCCGAATCCATCGCGGCGGCAGCGACAGACCCCGAGGCCCGGCGGGTGGAAATCACCCTGCGTTGAGCTTCTCTACGTCGGGTGCGCCGGGTTTCGTTACCACCCTGTAACTCGCGACCTGTTGCCGCGCCCGTTCACCGGTTACGATAGAACGTGTAATTTAGTTACACCCCGATCCGCGCTGCTGTGACGCGACCCCAGCGGTCCGATGCAAGCCCCGGAGTCGGCTTGTCTTTCACCACCGGGGTTTTTCACATGGCCATTCATCCCACCGTCGCCCGCGTCACCGCGCGCATCACGGAGCGCAGCCGTCCCAGCCGGACGGCTTACCTTGCACAGCTCCACGCCATGAACAGCCGTGCCCCGGGCATGGACCGCATGGGTTGCGCCAACATTGCCCACGGCGTGGCGGGCATTCCGCTGGACGACCGCTTCAAGGTGGTCACCCAGCGCGCACCCAACATCGGCATCGTCACCGCTTACAACGACATGCTCTCGGCCCATGTGCCGCTGCAGGGCTACCCGGCCCTCATCAAGGAAGAGGCACGCAAGCTCGGCGCCACCGCCCAGGTGGCTGGCGGTGTGCCCGCCATGTGCGACGGCGTGACGCAGGGCACCGCGGGCATGGAGCTGAGCCTGTTCAGCCGCGATGTGATTGCCATGGCCACCGCAGTGGCACTGTCGCACGACATGTTCGATGCTGCGCTGATGCTGGGCGTGTGCGACAAGATCGTGCCTGGCCTCTTGATTGGCGCGCTTCATTTTGGCCATCTGCCCACCGTGTTTGTGCCGGCAGGGCCCATGACCTCAGGCCTGCCCAACAAGGAAAAAGCCCGCGTGCGCGAGCAGGCCGCGCAGGGCCTGGTCGGGCGTGATGGATTGCTCGAAGCAGAATTGAAGTCCTACCACAGCCCCGGCACCTGCACGTTTTACGGCACTGCCAACAGCAACCAGATGCTGCTCGAAGCCATGGGCCTGCACGTGCCCGGCACCGCCTTCGTGAACCCGGGGGAGGCGCTGCGCGACGAGCTGACGCGTGAGGCTGCCCGCACGGTGCTGGGCATCGTCAAGTCGCGGCGCTACGCTCCTATTGGAATGGTTGTGGATGAGAAAGCCATCGTCAATGCCATGGTGGCCTTGCTGGCCACCGGCGGTTCTACCAACCACCTGATTCACTGGGTGGCCGTGGCGCACTCGGCTGGCATCGTGATCGACTGGAATGATTTTTCTGATCTCTCCGACGTGGTGCCCACGCTGTCCCATGTGTACCCGAACGGCAGCGCTGATGTGAACCAGTTTCAGGCAGCCGGTGGGCCGGGTTTCATCCTGCGCGAGCTGCTGGATGCTGGCTTCCTGCACAAGGACGTGCTGACCGTACGTGAAGGCGGCCTGCGCGAATACACCCGTGAGCCAGCCATGGGCGCAGACGGTCTGGCGTGGCATGCGCTCGGCGATTCGAAGGATGAATCCATCGTCCGCCCCGCGTCGCGGCCTTTCAGCCCGACGGGTGGCCTCAAGCTGCTGCAGGGCAATCTGGGCCGCAGCGTGATCAAGGTGTCAGCCGTGCCGGATGACCGGCATGTCATCGAGGCGCCAGCCCGGGTGTTTGATTCGCAGGAAGCCTTGCTCCAGGCTTTCAATGCTGGCGAGATGGAGCGCGATGTGGTCTGCGTGGTCCGCTGGCAGGGGCCGCAGGCCAACGGCATGCCGGAGCTGCACAAGCTGACGCCGCCGCTGGCCGTGCTGCAGGGCAAGGGCTTCAAGGTGGCGCTGGTGACTGACGGCCGCATGAGCGGCGCTTCGGGCAAGGTGCCTGCGGCGATTCATGTCTCGCCCGAAGCCGCAGCCGGTGGCCCGCTGGCCAAGGTGCGCGACGGCGACATCATTCGTGTGGATGCGCTCACCGGCGACTTGTTCGTCCGGGTGCCCGATGCTGAATGGGCGGCGCGCACGCCCGACGTGATGCCGGCAGAATTGCAGCAGGGCAACGGCGTGGGCGTGGGCCGCGAGCTGTTCGCTGGCATGCGCCGGCATGCGTTGACCGCTGAAGAAGGAGCCTTGTCGTGGATGTGAACCTCAACGTGAACGGAAAATTGACGGCCCTGCAGGTGATGCAGGACGCACCGGTGATTCCCGTCATCGTGCTGCACGATGCGGTGCAGGCGGTGGCGCTGGCGCGCGCGCTGGTGGCGGGCGGCATCCGCATGCTGGAAGTGACGCTGCGCACGCCGCAGGCACTGGCTTGCATCGAGGCGATTGCGCGTGACGTGCCTGAGGCGGTGGTAGGTGCCGGTACCGTGCGCAGCGCTTCGGATGCGCAGGCCTGCGCCATGGCCGGTGCCCGCTTTGTGGTGAGCCCCGGTTACACGCATGCGGTGGGTCAGGCCTGCCGTGATGCCGGGCTGCCGCTGCTGCCCGGTGTGGCGACTGGCAGCGAGATCATGATGGCGCAGGAAGACGGGTTCACCGAGCTGAAGTTTTTCCCCGCGATGCAGGCGGGTGGCCCCGCCATGCTGAAGGCCTGGGGTGGGCCTTTTGGCGATGTGCGTTTCTGCCCTACCGGTGGCGTGTCGGTGGCGAACGCGGCCGAGTTCCTGGCCTTGCCCAACGTGGTGTGCGTGGGCGGCTCGTGGCTGACGCCGGCCGAGGCGCTGGTGCACAAGAACTGGTCTCAGGTGACGGCACTGGCGTATCAGGCCAGTCAGCTCAAACGCTCATGAAACCCTAATGAAACGCTGATCGAACACCGATCAGGCACTGACGACTGGCGTATTGCTCCGATCGACTCTCACACAGGTTCCCGATGTCTTCAAACCATGCCGCCGCCCCCATCAATCCTGTAGACCGCTGGAACTCGCGCTTCTCCGAAGACGGCTACCTTTTCGGCACCGAACCGAATGCCTGGCTGCGTGAGCATGCCCATCATTTTTCTCGCGGGCAGCGCGTGCTCAGCGTGGCCGACGGGGATGGCCGTAACAGCGTGTGGCTGGCATCGCAAGGCCTGCAAGTCGATGCGTTTGATTTCTCGGCGGTTGGTGTGACCAAGGCTCGCCAGCTTGCCGCCTCGCGCGGTGTGTCGGTGAACTTCTGTGTCAGCGATGCCGACAGCTATGCCTGGCCGCAAGCCCTGCTCGACGGTGTGGCAGCCATCTTTGTGCAGTTTGCTGATCCAGCCATGCGCTCGCGCCTGTTCGCGAACATGGTGGCCAGCCTCAAGCCTGGCGGCACGCTGATTCTTCAGGGCTACACGCAGAGGCAACTGGTGTACAAGACCGGCGGGCCTTCCGAGCCCTCGCATCTTTACTCCGAGGCCCTGCTGCGGGAGTCATTCCAGGGGCTGGAGATACTGCAGCTGCGCGAGTACGAGGCCGAGCTGTCCGAAGGCACGGCACACAGCGGCCAGTCGGCGCTCATCGGGCTGGTCGCACGCAAGCGCTGAAACCCCCGCCGGGGGAATCACGCGGTGGCTTTTTGGACCGAAGCGCGTCGCTTTTCCAGCAACTCGAAGATCACCATGCCTGCGAGCATGGCGGCGACAAACACCACCGCTTTGGTTGAACCCATGCCAAGCGCGACTAGGCCGGGCCCCGGGCAAAAGCCCGCCAGTCCCCAGCCCATGCCGAACAGCACGCTGCCCACGATCAGCCGGCGGTCAATGTGCTGCGCGGTCGGCAGCTTCATCGGCGCGCCCAGCAGCGACACCGTGCGCTTTTTGCCCAGCAGAAAGGCGAAGAAGCCGACCAGCACGGCGCCGCCCATCACAAATGCCAGCGAAGGATCCCACGCGCCGGCTAGATCCAGAAAACCCAGCACCTTGGCCGGGTTGGCCATGCCGGAAATGATGAGGCCGAACCCGAACACCAGGCCTGCCAGAAGGGATGTCAAAACCCACATGAATGTTCTCCTTAAATGCCCAGCACGTGGCGGACGAGAAAGACGGTTGCAAATCCCGCTCCCATGAAGGCGGCGGTGGCGGCCAGCGAGCGCAGCGACAGGCGCGACAGCCCGCACACACCGTGGCCGCTGGTGCACCCTGCGCCGTAACGGGTGCCCACGCCGACCAGCAGCCCGGCAACGACCAGCGTGCTGTAGCCGGCATCCACCTGCATGGCTGGCAGTGCGGCAAACAGGGCATACACCAGCGGTGCACCGACCAGACCCGCCACAAAGGCCACGCGCCAGGCGACATCGTTGCGCACCGGCTTGAGCAGGCCACCCACGATGCCGCTGATGCCGGCGATGCGGCCGTTGAGCAGCAACAGCAGGGCGGCCGCCAGGCCAATCAGCATGCCGCCGGCCAGCGCATGCCAGGGAGTGAAAGCGTTCCAGTTGATCGACATCATTTTTCTCCTTCAGGACAGTATTGGCGATACAGCAGCGCCAGAATTTCCAGCGTCGCTGCATCAGCCACGCGGTAGTAAATATTCTTGCCCTCGCGACGCGTGGTCACGGTGCCCTCCTTGCGCAGCACGCTCAGTTGCTGCGACAGTGTGGGTTGGCGAATACCCAGAATTTCTTCCATCTCGCTGACGCACAGCTCTCCCTGCGAGAGTTGGCAGAGCAGCAGCAGGCGGTCTTCGTTGGCGAGCACTTTCAGGGCGCTCACCGCCTGCGCTGCCGCTTCGCGCAGGCGCTCAGGGTTCAGGACGGGGTGCGATGTTTTCATGGGGTTTTATGGGCAGTATTCAGTTTGCTTGCAAGTAGTATATTTAAATATATAATGTAAGTCAAGAGATTGTTTGAATTGATCCCACCGGCCTGACAACACGGTCGTGACAAGGAGCGAACCATGAGCACACCCATCGATAAGCCGACCAACAGCGCACCGCACATCGAAGCCTTTTTCGACCCGACCACCGGAACGGTGACCTATGTGGTGTCTGATCCTCAATCCGGGCGCGCCGCCATCATTGATCCGGTGCTGGACTACGACCCCAAGTCGGGCCGCACCAGCACCACATCGGCCGACAAGGTGCTGGCTTACCTGTCAGCGCAGGGCCTCAAGGTTGACTGGATTCTGGAGACCCATGCCCACGCCGATCATCTGTCGGCCGCGCATTACCTCAAGGCGCAGGTCGGCGGGCGCATCGCGATTGGCGAACACATCCGCGAGGTGCAGGCCACCTTCAGGACAATCTTCAATCTGGAGCCCTCGTTTGTGCCCGACGGCAGCCACTTTGACCACCTGTTCACCGATGGCGAGGTCTTCATGATTGGTGAACTGGAAGCGGTTGCTCTGCTGGTGCCCGGGCACACGCCGGCCGACATGGCCTACCGGGTCGGGTCTGCGGTGTTTGTGGGCGACACGCTCTTCATGCCGGATGTCGGCACGGCACGCGCCGATTTCCCCGGCGGCGATGCCCACAAGCTGTACCGCTCCATCCGGCGGCTGCTGGCCCTGCCACCAGAGACACAGATCTTCGTTTGCCACGACTATCCGCCCTCATCGACTGCGTCACCCGTCCCGCGCGAGCCGCACTGGCAGACCACGGTGGCCGAGCAGCGCGCGCACAACATCCATGTGCACGATGGTGTTTCCGAAAGCGAATTTGTCGCGATGCGCGCCGCGCGCGACGCCACGCTGGAGATGCCGGTGCTGATTCTTCCGGCCATCCAGGTCAACATCCGCGCCGGCGACATGCCGCCGCCCGAGAGCGACGGTGTGAGTTACCTGAAAATTCCGGTCAACCGCATCGGCAAGGCGGCGTAGCCAGGCGAACGGGGAGGGCTCAGCGCAGACCGGCGCCAGCTGCCATTTCAGCGCGCTGGATCAGCTCGATCTTGTAACCGTCCGGGTCGGTGACAAACGCGATCACCGTGGTGCCGCCTTTGACGGGGCCAGCCTCGCGCGTGACGTTACCACCGGCCGCCTTGATCTTCTCGCAGGCGGCGTAGGCGTCTGGCACACCCAGCGCGATGTGGCCGTAGGCGGTGCCCATCTCATAGCTGCTGGTGCCCCAGTTGTAGGTGAGCTCAATCTCGGCCTGCGCCGGATTGCCCTCGTAGCCTACGAACGCCAGGCTGTATTTGTACTCGGGGTTCTCCGAGCGGCGGATCAGCTGCATGCCCAGCACCTGGGTGTAGAAGTCAATGGAGCGCTGGAGGTCGCCAACGCGCAGCATGGTGTGGAGAAGTCGCATGGGGTGTTCCTGAAAATCAATATCGGATGAAGGGCGTGTGGCGAAGGGCAAAGACTGCCCGAACCTAGGCCGCAGGCGCGCCTTTCTGGCGGGCGGGCTCGGCCTTCACGAAGGCCTCCAGCTGATGGCACTGGGCCATGATGCGGTCAATGGTGGGCGTGTTCGGCACTTCAATCTTGAACACCTTCATCACCGCGATGATGCTGGCCAGGCAAATGTCAGCCATCGTCACGCTGTCGCCATGGCAGAAAGTGCCGGTCGCGCTTTCGGTGGCAAGCCGTTGTTCTACTGCCTGCAGGCCGGTGGTGAACCAGTGGATTTGCCAGGCGCGCCACGCCGCATCGTCAAAGCCGCCGGTGGTGGTGAGGTACTTCTTCACCCGCGGCGTGATCATCGGGTGCGTGTCGGCGGCCAGCATGGCAGCCAGCGAGCGCACGCGGGCGCGTCCGTGCAGGTCGGTGGGCAACAGCGCCGGCTGCGGATACATCTCGTCGAGAAACTCCAGAATCGCCAGCGATTGCGTGATGGGTGTGTGGAGCTGGCCATCGCTTCGCTTTTCACGGTCGATCAGCGCAGGAATGCCGCCGAGCGGATTGATCTTGAGGTAGGCCTCGCTGCGCTGTTCGTTGGCATCGATGTTGATGTTGTGCTCTTCCGGCTGCACGCCCTTGAGGTTGAAGGCTACGCGCACGCGGTAGGTGGCCGAGGTGCGCCAGAAGGAAAAAAGCTCAAAGCGGGGGGTGTCGGTCATGGGTGTTCCTGGGTTCTGGTGGGGCCGTGCCGCAGCGTGGCAAGCCGTACAAGAATAATCCACAACCCGCTTTTGTGCCGACGAAGGGCCGGCCCGCTCTGCAGCCCTGAGGTGCTTCAACCCTTGAGGTCAAACACCAGGCAGGTGGTGGTGGCGTGGGCGTAGAGCTTGCCGTCAGGCCCGACGATGCGACCCTCTGCCGTCGCGAGCTGTTTGCCGCAGTGTATGACGGTGCCGATAGCCCGCAGCGGCCCGGTGGCATGTGAGGCGGCGCGTACGATGTTCACGCTCAGCTCGGCGGTGGTGTAGCCGCGGCCGGCCGGCATCAGGGTGTGCACTGCGCAGCCCACAGCGGAGTCGAGCAGGGTGGCGTACCAGCCGCCATGCACGGTGCCCAGCGGGTTGTAGTGCTTGAGCTGTGGCGTGCCCTGAAACACCGCTTTGCCGGGGCTGACTTCCATCAATGCGAAATCCATGGTGTCGGCGATGTGAGGGTAGGGAATCTGGCCCGCCAGCATGGCTTGCATGATCTCCAGACCAGTCTTGCCCATCACCTGCGAAGGCTGGGCCAGCCCCGCCTGGCCACCGCCAGCCAGCAAGCGCTGGCGCACTGCCTGCAATTCCTCGTTCCACTGCATTGCTGTTTCTTCTGTGGTCATGTCGGCCCCCTTCAAGATAAAAATGATCAAGGTGATTTAAATTGCATATACAACAATTGTAGATACAATTGAATCCATGAAACAGGTCCCTGTCACCTCTGCAACAGATGGCGAACTCAAGGCCTTGCTGAGGGCCCAGGGCTGTACCAATCTGCGCCTGCGCCAGTTGATGCGCAGTGTGGCCCGCCACTACGACCTTGAATTCGCCAAGGCGGGACTCAAAGGCACGCAGTACTCGCTGCTCAGCCATGTGCTCAAACTCGGCCCGTTGCGGCCGGGCGAGCTGGCGCGTGGCATGCAGATCAACGCGTCAACGCTCACGCGCAATCTCAAACCGCTGGTCGATTCTGGATGGATCACGCTGTCTGCCGGCACCGACGCGCGCAGCCGCCTGGTCAGCATCACCGACAGCGGCAAGGCCAAACGGCAGGAAGCGCAGCTGCGCTGGAAAGCGGCGCAGAACAGCCTGAACGAGGTACTGGGCGTGCCGCGTGTGCTCGCCTTGCACGCGCTGATCGGTGAATCGCTGGAGCTGTTGTCAGCGCTGGGGCCAGACGACGCGCCGGATCTCTGATGCAGCGCCGCAGGGCCTCAGCGCACCGGCTCAGGCTGCAGGCGTGGCCCCGGGCTGCGGCGGCTGAAACGCCTTTCGTGCCTTCAGCGCCGCCGCACGGCTGGCACAACCCTCGATGTGGTCGTTGACCAGACCCATGGCCTGCATGAAGGCATACATCGTGGTCGGGCCGACAAAGCTCCAGCCGCGCTTTTTCAGGTCTTTGGACAATGTCACCGACGCGGACGCGGTGGTGAAGGTCTTCAGTGCGTCAAGCGTGATGCGAGCCGGGCGCTCGGCGGGTGTGGGTTCAAGGCGCCACACATAGGCGCCGAGCGAGCCGAACTCGCGGCGCAGCTCCAGCACGCGCTGGGCGTTGTTGATGGTGGAGGCAATCTTGCCCGCATGGCGCACGATGCCTGCGTCGGCCAGCAGACGCTTCACGTCACGCTGGTCGAAGCGTGCCACCTGCTCGGCGTCGAAGTTGGCAAAGCCGCTGCGAAAAGATTCGCGCTTGTTCAGGATGGTCAGCCAGCTCAGTCCAGCCTGAAAGCCTTCGAGGCAGATTTTTTCGAACAGCCGGCGCTCGTCAGCGACAGGAAAGCCCCATTCACTGTCGTGGTAGTTGCGGTACAGCGGCGTGGCCTGGCACCAGACGCAGCGCGTGGTGCCCGCTTCATCGGTAAACAGGCCGGGGGGTGGGGCGTCAGCAGGCATGGCCCATTCTAGTTTTCAGGTCAGCCACACACCGAGCCAGACCGCCGCGATGACGAGCACCAGCCCTGGCACGATGCGCGCCGCGTAAGCGCGGCCCCCTGCGTGGAAGGCCACCAGCGCCTTCATCAGCGAGTTGGTGCTCAGGCCGATGAGGACGGCCCAGAGGGCGGTGTCCAGTGGCAGTTTGTCGGCCTTCACCAGCGAGGCCGCCGAGGCGGCGGTGGCGTGGGCGTCCACCAGCCCGGTCACGGCTGCTGCCAGCAGCGTGCCGCGTGCACCCAGCCAGCCGCTGAGTGCCGCAGACACCATCAGCACGAGGCTGACGACCGCCGCAAAGGACACCGCAGTTTTCAGGTCAAAGGCGCGGCCCAGGTCTGGCTTGTCTGCCGGATCCTGTGGGTGGCCTGGCGCTGCCGTTCCGCGAGGGAAGAACAGCAGACTGTAGGCGCAGGCGGCGAGACCGCCCAGCAGCAGCGGCCACAGCAGCGCGTCAAGCAGTGCAGGCTGCACGGCCGTCACCACCACAGCGAGCTGGACGATGGTGGCAATGCTGGAGAGCACTGCGCCGGCCGTCGCGCCGTCTGCCTGTGCCCTGGACCCGGATGCACGCGTGCCCATGGCATGAATGGTGGCGGTGCTGGAGATGAAGCCGGCAGCCAGCCCCGCCAGCGGCAGGCCGTAACGCGGACCCAGCGCGCGCGTTGCGGCATAGCCAAGCGCACTGATGGCCATCACCAGCACCACCAAACGGGTGATCGCATAGGGATTGACGGCATCGAAGGGGCCCATGAAACGGTCTGGTGCCAGCGGCAGCACGATCAACGCCGCTGCCGAGAACAGCAAGGCGTCGTGCAACTCTCGCTCGGTCAGGATGCGGGACACAAAGTGATGCAGCCGGGTCTTGGCGGCCAGCAGCGCAGCCAGTGCTGCCCCCACGCCAGCCGCCAGCACGGCATGCCGCATCGCCAGCCCGCCGAGCAGGCAGGTCAGCAGCAGCGCGACTTCGGTGGTCATCCCGGGATCGGTCTCGCGCGTGCGCAGGTAGGCGGCCAGCGCCAGCGCGCCGACCACCGCCGTCACGGCCACCAGCACGGCCGTGCCGCCCAGCAGCACCGCGACGGCACCCAGCAGGGCGACGACGGAAAAAGTCCGTATGCCGGCGGCACTGCGTGTGGGCCCGCTGCCTTTGCGGCGCTCGCGCTCAGCGCCAATCAGCAGGCCGATGCCCAGCGCCACGCTCAGGCCCAGCAGCGTGGAAGCGTCAAGCGCGGTCGACACTGCGGCAGCTTCTGGCGGTATGGGTCATCGCCAAGGAACATGGTTGGGTCGAGAATGAAAGCAAGGGCGAAGCAAGGCAAATCGGCATGGTGAACTCCAGAAGCCAGAGGCCCAGTCTATTGAAACAGCAGCCTTCGGGGTGCACCTTTTGTGGTGGGCATGATCCAACTCAACGGCGCAGGGCGATTGGTCCTGCTTGAGCGACGCTGCAGGCCTTACACCGGCACGGTGTAATTCAGCGTCATGCGCCCGCCGTCGACCACCACAATCTCCCCGGTGATGTAGCTGGCGGCATCGCTGGCGAGGTACGCCACCGTGTCGGCAATCTCTGAAGGCTCACCCAGCCGCTTCATCGGCGTGCGGGTCATGATGCGCGCCTTGGCTTCGTCGCTGGTGAGCACAGCTTTGGCCGCCAGCTCGGTGGCAATGGTGCCGGGTGCCACGGCGTTCACCCGGATACCCTTGTCGGCCAGCGCCAGCGCCATCACGCGCGTGAGCTGGTTGATGCCGCCCTTGCTGACGTTGTAGCTGGCAATGGTGGGAATGGTCAGCACGCCATTGACCGAGCTCATGTGGATGATGGCCCCGCGTGCGCCGTGCGGTCCGGCTGGCGCGTTGCGGGTCATCTCGCGGGCCACTGCCTGCCCCACCAGAAAAGAACCCTTGAGGTTGATGCGCAGCACAGCGTCAAAGTCGGCCTCGGTCACATCGAGGAAATCCGCCGCCTTGAAGATGCCTGCGTTGTTCACCAGCACATCGATGCGCCCGTGCGCCGCCACGGTTTGCGCCACCAAGGCATCGACCTGGGCCTTGTCGCCCACATCGCAGTGCACATAGAGACCACCCAGCTCAATGGCCAGCGCCAAGCCGCGGGTGTCGTCGATGTCGGCAATCACCACCCTGGCGCCTTCATGCGCAAAGCGGCGGATGCAGGCTTCGCCGATGCCCTGCGCGCCGCCGGTGACGATGCAGACGCGGCCTGCGAGGCCGAAGGAGATGCTTGAAGAGGTGGTGGATGAAGTGGAAGAAGGCGTACTCATGCCCGGATATTACCCGCGCAGGCCGCCGCAAAATCCAGCGCCACCTCGCCGACTTCTGCTGTTGTCATGCCCGGCTTGTAGAGCGCAGAACCAATGCCGAAGCCATCGGCACCTGCAGCGCGATACGCCGTCATGTTGGCTGGCGTGATACCGCCTACAGGAAACAGCAGCGTGCCTGCCGGCAACACCGCGCGCAGCGCCTTCACCACGGCCGGGGTGGCCATCTCGGCGGGGAAAAGCTTCAGCCCGCTGGCGCCCGCATCCAGCGCCGCAAACGCCTCGGTGGCCGTCATCACGCCCGGCAGGCAGACCATGCCCAGACGCACGGCCTCCTGCACCACCTCGGCATTGAAGTTCGGCGAGACGATCAGCTGGCCGCCAGCCGCATGCACTTCGCGGACCTCGCTGGCGCGCAGCACGGTGCCCGCGCCGACCAGTGCGTCGAGGCAGGTGGTAGCCAATGTCGCAATGCTTTGCAGCGGGTGCGGCGAGTTCAACGGCACCTCGATCAGCCGCCAGCCGCTCTGCGTGAGCACCTTGCCCACCGGCTGCGACTCGGCCGGTGTGATGCCGCGCAGGATGGCAATCAAGGGCAGCGCGTCGAGCGCAGCAGAAAACTTGTCGTGCGATGTCATGGCTCAGGACTCCAGTGTTAGCCCAGTGTTTTCGAGAGGGCCCACAGGCCTTGCCAGGTTGCTTCATGCCCGACGGCATGGGTGGTCACGCCCTGCGGTGCCAATGCCCGCTGGTAGCGGCCCGCCAGGTCGGGCGATCCAATCACCACCACCGCTGCCGGAAACGCGGGCTGGGCGCGCAGTTCCTCGCCGATGACCAGACCCGACAGATAACTGGGCAGGGACTCGGCCGCTATGCGTTCAAACAGCGACAGTGTGCGCACGCTGAAGGCCGTGCCTAGCAGGCTGTGGCCGGTGAGCGCATGGGCCACGCCCTGATCGAAGGCACTGGCATCCAGTGGCCCGTCGTCTGGCGGCAGCGTGCGCGACAAGATCGACTGGCGGCGCAACAGCGCATAGAACTCGCCGGTCATGAAGGTGGTGAAGCCTTCGATGCGGCTGCCCCGCACCGTGACCCATTTGCTGTGCGTGCCGGGCAGCACCACGGTGGCATCTTGCAGGCCCAGCAGGCGCAGTGCACCAAACACCTGCACTTCCTCGCCGCGCATCACGTCGGGTACGCCATCATGTTCACAGCTGAGGCCGGGCACGATGGCGAGCTGACCGGGGCGCAGCCAGACCAGTTGACGCGCTACGTCATCAAAGCCGGCCGGGCAAGCGCAGTAGGGTGCTTCGACCCAACCCTGGCGGCTGCCGACCATGCCGGACATCAGTGTCAAGGTTTTGTCTTGATGCCAGCCGTCGCACAAGGCATCAAGCGCGGCCGGAAAGCCACCCGCCGCTACCGCCAGAATGCCCTGCGGTGAAGATCGCTCTTCCTCTACTTGACCTTGCGCGCCAAGCCGTGCAGCGCGCAGCGAGGTAGTGCCCCAGTCCACGGCAATCAGCGCACTCATAGCAAAGCCCTCACCGCTTCAGGGCGCGGCAGGGGTGCCACCGCGCCGTAGCCCTGCACGGCCAGTGCCGCCGCCGCGTTGGCATAGCGCGCCGCATCGGCCAGTGCGTCACCGGCGGCGAGCCGGGCCAGCAGGTTGCCGCAAAAGCAGTCCCCGGCGCCGGTGGCGTCTACCAGATCGACAGGGTGGCCGGGGATGAACTCGCAGTGCCCGCCGTGGCTGATCAGGCAGCCCTCGCTGCCGAGCTTGAGCACCACCGTCTGCGCACCCAGCGCATGGGCCCATGCCGCCACGGCTTGTGGGTCGGTCTGGCCGCACAGGTGAACGGCATCGTCCATGCTGGGCAAAAACCAGTCGCACAGCGCAGCGGCCTGTACCATCGCCGCGCGCGCCGCTTCGATGGGCCACAGCTTGAGCCGCAGATTGGTGTCAAACGACACCCGGCAGCCGACGGCGCGTGCGGCACGCATCGCGGTCAGCACGGTGTCACAGGCGGTGGCCGAGATGGCCATCGAGATGCCCGATACATGCAGGATGCCTGCCTGCGCCACCACTTCATGCGGAGCGCCAGCAAACCACGCGGGCGTCATGCGGGCCGCAGCGGAGCCGCGCCGCTGGTAGCCGAACTCATGCCCGGCCGGACCATGGGTGACAAAGTACATGCCAGTCGGTCCGTCGTCGGCCCGCTCCACAGCGCGGCAATCCACCCCTTCGGCCTGCCACAGCGCCTCCAGGCGCTCGCCCGACCAGTCCTTGCCCACACGGCTCAGGTAAGCGGTGCGCGCGCCCGCGCGGACGGCGGCAATCACCGCATTGCTGGTGTCGCCGCCGAAGCCCTGCAGATACACCGGCTCGCCGGCACGGGTCTGGTTGAACTCGACCATGCCTTCGCCGAGGGCGACCACATCAAACTGCTTTGTCATTGGAAATTGTGGCTTCGACAGGCTCAGCTCGAAAGGTCTTCAGTGGTTATCTTTAGGAACAAATGCACCGCGTTGACCGACCAGAAAGTCGAGGTCGGCACCTTCATCGGCCTGCAGAACGTGGTCGATGTAGAGCTTCCAGTAGCCGGACGACAGTGCCGGTGGCGGCGCCGTCCATTTCGCCAGACGCGCTGTCAGCTCTTCGTCGCTGATCAGCAGCTGCAGTCTGCGCTCCGGCACATTCAGCTCAATCATGTCGCCGTTCTGCACAATCGCCAGCGGGCCACCCGCAGCGGCTTCAGGTGTGGTGTGCAGCACCACGGTGCCGTAGGCGGTGCCGCTCATGCGGGCGTCGCTGATGCGCACCATGTCGGTGATGCCTTTTTTCAGCACCTTGGGTGGCAGCGGCATGTTGCCGACTTCAGCCATGCCGGGGTAGCCCTTGGGGCCGCAGTTCTTCAGCACCAGGATGCAGTTTTCGTCCACGTCGAGGTTGTCGTCGTCGATGCGGGCATGGAAGTCGTGGCTGTCTTCAAACACCACGGCACGGCCGGTGTGCACCATCAGCGCTGGTGTGGCGGCGCTGGGCTTGATGACGGCGCCGCGCGGCGCGAGGTTGCCGCGCAGGATGGCGATGCCGGCCTTCTCCTTGAACGGCGCATCGAATGGTTTGATGACGCGCGGGTCGAAGTTCTGTGCGTCGGCAATGTTCTCGCCCACCGTCTTGCCGCTCACGGTGACGATGTCACGGTGCAGCAGGTGCTGGATCTCTTTCATCACCACCGGCAGGCCACCGGCGTAGCAGAAGTCTTCCATCAGATGCTCACCGCTGGGCTGCAGGTTCAGCAGGCAGGGCAGTTCGCTGCCGAGCTTCTCAAAATCGTCCACCGTGAGCTTCAGGCCCAGCCGGCCGGCAATGGCGATCAGGTGGATCACCGCGTTGGTGCTGCCGCCAATCGCGGCCAGTGTGCGGATGGCGTTCTCGAAGGCTTCGCGTGTCAGCACCTTCGTGATGGTCTGGTCGGTGTGCACCATCTCCACAATGCGGCGGCCGGCGTTGCGGGCCAGCACATTGCGCCGGCCGTCGACCGCCGGGTAGGCGGCGTTGCCCGGCAGGCCGATGCCGAGCGCCTCGACCATCGAGGCCATCGTCGATGCTGTGCCCATGGTCATGCAATGGCCGTGGCTGCGGTGCATGCAGCTTTCGGCTTCAAAGAATTCAGTCAGCTTGAGCGTGCCGGCACGCACCTGCTCGCTCATGCTCCACACGCCGGTGCCACTGCCCAGTTCCTGGCCGCGCCACTTGCCGTTGAGCATGGGGCCGCCGCTGACGCCGATGGTGGGCAGGCCGGCGCTGGAGGCGCCCATCAAGAGCGAAGGTGTGGTCTTGTCGCAGCCCATCAGCAGCACCACGCCATCGATCGGGTTGCCGCGAATGCTTTCCTCCACATCCATCGACGCGAGGTTACGGTACAGCATGGCGGTGGGGCGCAGCAGTGTCTCACCGAGGCTCATCACCGGGAATTCGAGCGGGAAGCCACCCGCCTCATACACACCGATCTTCACCTGCTCGGCCAACGTCCGGAAATGACTGTTACACGGCGTCAGCTCGCTGAAGGTGTTGCAAATGCCGATGACGGGGCGACCATCGAACTGGTCGTGCGGCACGCCCTTGCCTTTGACCCAGCTGCGGTAGGCAAAGCCGTCGCGGTCCTGGCGGCCGAACCATTGCTGGCTGCGCAGGTCCTCGGGTTTTTTGCGGGTGGATGCGGCGGAACTGGAGGGGGTGGAGGTGTGTTTGGAGGGGTCTTTGGGTTCAGGCATAGGGAAAATCCTTAATTCACAATCATATTATGGTCATACCATTGGCGCCGCAATCTCAGTGATAACCATGATTCCCGCACCATGATCAAGAACGTCCACGGCAACACGGTTGACCACCTCGGCGAGGCCATCGTCGCGGGGCGCTACACCGCGGGCGCGTCGATCCCGCCCGAGCCCCTGCTGTGTGGCGAACTGGGCGTCAGCCGCACCGTGGTGCGCGAGGCCGTGAAGTCACTGGTGGCCAAGGGGTTGGTCAGCACCGGCCCCAAGGTCGGTACCCGGGTGCTCACCGAAGACCACTGGAACTGGTTCGACCCGGACGTCATCACCTGGCAATCGAAGGCCGGGCTCACCCCCGAGTTCCTGCGTGACCTGCAGGACCTGCGCCGCGTGGTGGAGCCCGCTGCAGTGCGTCTGGCTGCCGAGCGCGCCACTGCCCAGGATATTGCCGACATCGAGACGGCGTTTGCGGGCATGAAGCGCGCGGTGGAAGAGGGCGGCGACTACGTGACCTTCGACCTGCGTTTTCACCAGGGGCTGCTGCGTGCCTGCCGCAACCGCATGTTGGTGCAAATGAGCAAGGCATTGAGCGCGCTGCTGCGCACCAGCTTCGAGATTTCCACCACCCGCAAGGACGGCCCGAAAAACTCCCTGCCGCTGCACCGCGCGGTGCTCGACGCTGTGATCGAACACGATCCAGCCAAGGCCGAGAAGGCCATCATTGTGCTGATCGACGGCGCGCGCGACGATATTGAAATGGTGCTGTCTTCGCGCAGGCGGCTGCCGCGCCTGAATCTGCCGGCGCCGCATCTTCGCGCTGCCTGACTGCGCTCAGACCGCTCCAGCCTTCGGCCCCCAGGGATCAACAACGACAACAACATGACAAGACTGATCGATCTGTTCTTCAAGCTGCTGGAGCTGCTGGTGGTCGTGGCGCTGGTGGCCATGGTCATCATGGTGTTTGGCAACGTAGTGCTGCGCTATGGCTTCAATTCCGGCATCACCATTTCCGACGAGATGTCGCGCTACTGCTTCATCTGGCTCACCTACATCGGCGCCATGATTGCGATGCGCGAGAAAGGCCACCTCGGCGTGGACACCCTGGTCAAACACCTGCCGATCCTGGGTAAAAAGGTGTGCCTGTTCCTCAGCGAATCCCTGATGCTCTGGTGCAACGGCCTGTTCCTGCTGGGCACCTGGAAGATGCACGATCTGCAGGTCAGCAATGTGTCACCGGTGGTGGGCATCTCCATGATCTGGATATACGGCATTGGCTATGTGGTGGCCGTGGTCATGGGCCTCTTCAACATCCATGTGCTGTATCGCCTGGTCACGGGCCAGCTCAGCGAAGAGGAACTGGTGCAGGTGATCGAGTCGGAAGACGTTCCGCACCTCGTGTCGGTCAACAGCCCGGGAGCGCGCTCATGACCGTCGCTGTCTTTGTATTCAGCCTGCTGGGTGCCATGGCGATTGGCATGCCGATTGCCTATGCCTTGCTGATCTGCGGGCTCGCGTTGATGGGCTTCATGACGCTCACCGGCGCCCTGCCGTCGTTTGACAGCCAGATTCTGGCGCAGCGCTTCGTCGATGGCGCTGACAACTTCCCCTTGCTGGCCGTGCCCTTCTTCCTTCTGGCCGGCGAGTTCATGAATGCGGGCGGCCTGAGCCGGCGCATCGTCAATCTGGCGATGGCTTGGGTCGGGCATTTCCGGGGCGGTCTGGGTTATGTGGCCGTCATTGCGGCTGTGATCATGGCGTCGTTGTCCGGTTCTGCCGTGGCCGATACCGCAGCGCTGTCTGCCCTGCTGATTCCCATGATGAAGCGCGCCGGCTACGAGGTGAACCGCTCGGCCGGCCTGATCGCTGCGGGCGGCATCATCGCGCCGGTGATTCCACCGTCCATCGGGCTGATCATTTTCGGCGTGGCGGGCAATGTGTCGATCACCAAGCTGTTCCTCGCAGGCATCGTGCCCGGCATCCTGATGGGTGTGGCCATTGGCGTCACCTGGTGGTGGGTGGCCCGGCGCGAAAACGTCCAGCCGGCGCCGCGCCTGGGCATGGCCGAGCGGCTGAAGATCACGGCCGAAGGCGGCTTTGCGCTGGCGCTGCCGGTGCTCATCCTCGGCGGCATGAAGTTTGGTGTATTCACCCCGACGGAAGCCGCAGTAGTGGCAGCCGTGTACAGCTTTGTGGTGGGCATGTTCATCTACCGTGAACTCAAGCTGTCGGCGCTGTACCAGTTGCTGCTGTCGGCCGGCAAGACCACTGCGGTGGTGATGTTCCTGGTGGCAGCGGCCATGGTCAGTGCCTGGCTGATCACGGTGGCCAACATCCCGACCGAGGTGGCAGCGATGCTGGAGCCCTTCATGGGCAACAAGATCCTGTTGATGTTCATCATCATGGTGCTGATCATCGCGGTGGGTACCGCGCTGGACTTCACGCCCACGGTGCTCATCCTCACGCCGGTGTTGATGCCAGTGGTGCTCAAGGCGGGGATCGATCCGGTGTATTTCGGCGTGATGTTCATCATGAACAACGCCATCGGGCTGATCACGCCGCCGGTCGGTACCGTGCTCAACGTGGTGTGCGGTGTGGCCAAGATAAGCATGGAAGAGGCCTTCAAGGGCGTCATGCCGTTTTTCATCGCACAGGTGGCGGTGCTGTTCCTGCTCGTGTTTTTCCCCGAAATCGTTCTCGTCCCCCTGAAGTGGTGGATGAAATGATTGATTTTTTCCAACCCTGTTATTTCAAGGAGACAACCGTGTTTAAACGCAGAACCCTCGTATCCGTTCTGGCCAGCGCGTCGCTGCTGGTCGCCACCTCGGCCTTCGCGCAGTTTGCCGACCGCACCATCAAGTTCACCAACGGCGTGAACGAAGACCACCCGGTGGGCGTGGGCGTCAAGAAGATGCAGGAAGTGCTGGCCGCCAAGACCGGCGGCAAGATGAAGATCCAGGCATTCTGGGGCGGTGCTGCTGGCGGTGACCTGCCAGCCACCCAGGCGCTGCGCGCAGGCACGCAGGAAATGGTGTGCACCTCCAGCTCGCCGCTGGTGGGCATCGTCAAGGAACTCGGCGTGTTTGACCTGCCTTTCCTGTTCGCCAACGAAAAAGAAGCCGACGCGGTGCTCGACGGCCCGGCTGGCGCCTACTTCAACAAGAAGCTGGAAGAAGCCGGTCTGGTCAACCTCGCCTACTGGGAAAACGGTTTCCGTAACCTGACCAACAGCAAGCGCCCGGTGGCGAAAGTCGAAGACTTTGACGGCGTCAAGGTCCGCGTGATGCAGAACAACATCTTCCTCGACACCTTCAAGACCCTGGGCACCAACGCCGTGCCTATGGCCTTTGGCGAGGTGTTCACCGCACTCGAAACCAAGACCATCGACGGCCAGGAAAACCCCTTTGTCACCATCGAGACCTCCAAGTTCAACGAGGTGCAGAAGTACCTGAGCGTCACGCGCCACGCCTACACACCCTTCCTGGTGCTGTACAGCAAGAAGCTGTGGGACCAGCTGAGCCCGGCCGAGCAGGCTGTGCTGCGTGAAGCCGCTGTCGAGGGCCAGAAGGTGCAGCGCGCCGCCAACCGTTCGCTGAACGAGAAATCGCTCGCCAGCCTGAAGACCAAGGGCATGCAGGTCAACGAGATCACCCCCGCCGAGCAGCGCCGCATGTTCGAGAAGGTCAAGCCCGTGTATGACAAGAACGTGCCGACGATTGGCGCCGAGCCGGTCAATGTCGTGCTCGACGCACTGAAAAAAGCGCGCGGCAGCTGAGCAGGTGCTTCACTGCTGAGGCAGTGAGGTGACATTTTCTTGGGGCTGCGGGGGGTGACTCTCGCGGCCCTTTTTTTATCTGGCTCGATTCCTCTGGAGTCTGTCTTGAAGATCACCGAAGTAGAAACCATCCGCCTGGGCGAGTTTCCCAATATCATCTGGATTCGCCTGCACACCGATGAAGGCCTCACCGGACTGGGCGAAACCTTCATGGGTGCCGCGTCGGTCGAGGCCTACCTGCACGAGTGGGTGGCGCCCAAGCTGCTGGGGCAGGACCCGCTGGCTATTGAGGCGCGCAACCGCGACATCACCGGTTACCTCGGCTGGCGCGGCTCCGGTGTGGAAACCCGGGGCAACTCGGCCACTGACATTGCGCTGTGGGATATTTTCGGCAAGGCCGCCAACATGCCGGTGCACACCGCGCTGGGCGGCAAGAGCCGCGACGCGATCCGCATCTACAACACCTGCGCCGGCTACCAGTACATCCGCAGCGCCACCAACCAGACCAGTGCCAACTGGGGTCTCGCCAAGACCAACGGCCCCTACGAAGACCTGCAGGGCTTTCTGCACCACGCAGACGAGTTGGCCGAGTCGCTGCTCTCCGAGGGCATCACGGCAATGAAGATCTGGCCGTTCGATCCGGCCGCCGAGAAAAGCCACGGCCAGTACATCAGCAACGAAGACCTCGACACCGCACTCGAACCCTTCCGCAAGATACGCAAGGCCGTCGGTGACCGCATGGACATCATGGTGGAGTTCCACAGCCTGTGGCGTTTACCCATGGCGCAGAAGATTGCGCGCGCGCTCAAGCCGTTCAACACCTTCTGGCATGAAGACGCCATCCGCATGGATTCACTGGATCTGCTCAAGCAGTACGCGGTCGATTGCGAGGCGCTGATCTGCGCCAGTGAGACCCTGAGCTACAAGTGGGGCTTCAAGGACTACCTGCAGACCGGTGTGGCCGGTGTGGCTATGCTGGACCTGAGCTGGTGCGGTGGCCTGACCGAGGCGCGCAAGATCGCCGCCATGGCCGACGCGTGGCAACTGCCGGTGGCGCCGCACGACTGCACCGGGCCGGTGGTGTGGGCGGCGTCCACGCACCTCTCGCTGCATGCGCCCAATGCGCTGATTCAGGAGAGCGTGCGCGCCTTCTTCACCGGCTGGTACAAGGAACTGGTGACCGAGCTGCCCACCGTGAAGAGCGGCATGATCAGCCTGAGCGACAAGCCCGGCCTGGGGCTGGAACTGCTGCCCGACCTGCACAAGCGGGCCGATGCCATCGTCCGCGTGTCACGCCCTCAATGATGCAGCGCTGACCCATCACCTACAGAACACACCATGAAAATCACCTCCGTCAAAGCCTTCATCTTGCATGTGCCGGTCACTGGCTCGCAGATTGCCGACAGCACCCATAGCATTTCGCACTGGGGTGTGGTGGGCGCGCAGATTGACACCGACAACGGGCTGACCGGCTACGGCTTCACTGGCACCCACGCCCACCTGCCGGGCGACCAGCTGATTGCCCGCTGCATCGAGACCTGCCACGCACCGCTGCTGATCGGCGAGGACGCCAGCGACATCACCCGGTTGTGGCAGAAGCTGGCGCGTAACCCGGCGCTGCAGTGGATAGGGCGCGCCGGCATCACCACGCTCTCGCATGCCGCGATTGACGTCGCGCTGTGGGACCTCAAGGCCAAGGCGGCGCAGCAGCCCCTGTGGAAGCTGCTGGGCGGGCAGGCGCGCGAGAAGGTCAGGGCCTACAACACCGACATTGGCTGGCTCAGCATTTCCGACGACAAGCTGGTCGAAGGCGCACAGCGCGCGGTGGCCCAGGGCTTCACCGGTATCAAGATCAAGGTGGGCTCCACGGTGGAGCGCGACCTGCGTCGTCTCGCCGCCGTGCGCAAGGCCGTGGGGCCGGACGTGACCGTGGCCATCGACGGCAACGGCAAATGGGACCTGGCCACCTGCAAGCGGTTTTGCAATGCGGCGCAGGCGCACGACGTGTTCTGGTTTGAGGAGCCGCTGTGGCACGACGACGTGACGGGCCACGCGCAGCTGGCGGCCACCACAGCGATTCCTGTGGCGCTGGGCGAGCAGCTCTACACCACCGATGCGTTTGCCGAGTTCTTCGCACAGCAGGCCATCGACTGGGTGCAACCCGACGTGACGCGCATGGCCGGCCTCACCGACGTGCTGCGGGTGTGCGACACCGCCCATTCCTTCCGGCTGCCGGTGGCGCCGCATGCGGGCGACATGAGCCAGGTGCACGTGCACCTGTCGTACGCGCACCCGGCGTGCGAAGTGCTTGAATACATTCCGTGGATCAAGGACTGCTTCACTGAACCGGCCGAGGTGGTGGATGGCTACTTCGCACGGCCTGCGCTGCCGGGTGCGGGGACCACGCCGACGGCCGCAGCCTGGGCCCAGTACCGACAGCCTGTGGCCTGACGCCGCTGGCGGCTTCAGCGGCTCGGCGCCGCCATTGAAAAAGGGCTCCGTGGAGCCCTTTTTTTTGTTCTCAACAGCAACGAATCAACGTCCGCCGTAAGGGCCGGAGCCCCCACCCGTGCGGCGCGGGCCGCCACTGCGCCCACCACCGCCTCCGCCACCACCACCAGAACGGTTACCGCCCCTGAAGCCGCCACGGTTGCCGCCGGTCGGCTGGCCCGACGAGGGAAAGCCCGACGAGGCGTGGCTGGCCGGTTGCTGGTTGTCGAAATCGTTGCGCGGCTCACCACGGGACTCATTGCGCGGTGCGCGTGGCTGCTCGTCGCGAAAGCGCGGAGGCTGTGACTGGCGTGGCGCACGCTGTTCGCCAGCGGGCTGGCCGTTGTTCGAATAGCCCGAGCTCTGGCGTGGCTGGCCCGGGTTGGGTGTGCGCGGGCCACGACCTGAGCCGCCGCCACCGTTGCCACCACCATTGCCACCACCGGCAGGGCCACGACCGCGTGCACCCTGACCACCTCCACCACCATTACCACCGTTGCCACGGGACGGCTGTGCGCCCTTGGTGTCGCGGATGCGCTGCATCATTTCCGAGCGGGCAGCCTTGGCGGCGGCCTGCATGACTTCACGGCTCGGCGGTTTGCCCAAGCCACCCCAGATGGTCTGGCGGCCCATGGCCAAAGGCTCGGCGCGCTCACCGGGTTCGGCTTCAAAACCGGGGACGATGACTTTCTCAATGGTCTGCTTGGTGAAGCGCTCGATGTCCTGCATGAAGCCTTCTTCGTCCAGACACACCAGACTCACGGCCTCGCCACTGTTGCCGGCGCGGCCGGTGCGGCCGATGCGGTGCACATAGTCTTCACTGACGTTCGGAATCTCGTAGTTCACCACGTGCGGCAACTCGTCAATGTCAATGCCACGGGCAGCAATATCGGTGGCCACCAGTGCGCGGATGGTGCCGCTCTTGAAGTCGGCCAGTGCTTGGGTACGCGCAGTCTGGCTCTTGTTGCCGTGAAGCGCCATCGCCGGGATGCCCTGCTTGGTCAGGTGCTCGGCCACGTTGTTGGCACCGAACTTGGTGCGCGTGAACACCAGCACCTGGCTCCAGTTGTGTTCGTTGATGATGTGGGTCAGCAGCGCTTTCTTCTTGCTGCGGCCCACCGGGTGAATGGTCTGCGTGATGCGCTGCACCGTGGTGTTGCGCGGCGTGACCTGGATCGATTCCGGGTTCTTCAGCAGCCCATTGGCCAGCTCGCGGATCTCGTCGCTGAAGGTCGCGCTGAACAGCAGCGACTGCTTTTGCTTGGGCACCAGCGCCAGTACCTTCTTGATGTCGTGGATGAAGCCCATGTCCAGCATGCGATCGGCTTCGTCGAGCACCAGAATCTGCACCTGGCTCAGGTCCAGCGTGCCCTGGCTCGCATGGTCCAGCAGGCGGCCGGGGGTGGCCACCAAGATGTCGACGCCGCGGCGCAGCTTTTCAATCTGCGCACCCATGCCAACGCCGCCGAACATCACCATCGAGGTGAGGTCCAGGTATTTGCCGTAGGTGCGAACGCTTTCTTCCACCTGGGCCGCGAGTTCGCGGGTCGGCGTCATGATGAGGGCGCGCACGGCGTTGACGCCGCGGCGGTTGGTCAGGCGTGGCTCGCTGGAGAGGCGCTGCAGCAGTGGCAGCGTAAAGGCTGCGGTTTTGCCGGTGCCCGTCTGGGCGCCGCCCAGCAGGTCGCCGCCTGCCAGCACGGCAGGGATCGCCTGGGCCTGGATGGGCGTGGGGGTGTCATAGCCTTGCTCAAGCACGGCCTTCAGAATGGCCGGGGCCAGGTTCAATTCTTCAAATGTCATGGTGTTGCGCCGCCGGGGCGCTTTAGATCGGCCTGTTGGGTGCCCGGTGTGGGGGCAACCCGCCAGTCATAGGCAGATGGGGTCAGGGAGTCGGGCCGAAAACATCGCAGGACTAGCGGAGTAGCTGGCGGTGGAAACCGCCCCGGATGTGCCCAAATGTTGAGGGCAACTGGAGCCGCCAACCGGTGTATTGTCGCACAGCAACGATAATCAGGGGTTTGACGCCTCCTGAAGCGCCCCAGCGTGCCCCCTCTGCAGGGCCGCTCTACACAGGACAGGCGCCCGTGTTCCACTCTTTACCAAAGTAGTTTTCCGATGGCCCAGTACGTCTTCACCATGAACAAGGTCGGCAAAATCGTGCCGCCCAAACGCCACATCCTCAAGGAGGTGTCGCTCAGCTTCTTCCCCGGCGCCAAGATCGGCGTGCTCGGCACCAACGGGTCCGGCAAGTCCACGCTGCTCAAGATCATGGCTGGCCTCGACAAGGAGATTGAAGGCGAAGCCACCCCGATGCCGGGTCTTAACATCGGCTACCTGCCACAGGAGCCCAAGCTCAACCCCGAGCACACCGTGCGCGAGAGCGTCGAGGCTGGCATGGGCGCCGTGTTTGCAGCCAAGGCCCAGCTCGAAGCCGTGTACACCGCCTATGGCGAGCCCGATGCTGACTTTGACGCACTGGCCGCCGAGCAGGCGCGCCTTGAAGCCATCATCGCCACTGCCGGCACCGACTCCGAGCACCAGCTTGAAATCGCCGCTGACGCGCTGCGCCTGCCACCGTGGGACGCCAAGATCGGCGTGCTCTCCGGCGGCGAAAAGCGCCGCGTGGCGCTGTGCAGCCTGCTGCTGTCCAAGCCCGACATGCTGCTGCTCGACGAGCCCACCAACCACCTGGACGCCGAGTCGGTGGACTGGCTGGAGCAGTTCCTGCAGCGCTTTGGCGGCACTGTGGTGGCCATCACCCACGACCGCTACTTCCTCGACAACGCCGCCGAGTGGATTCTGGAACTCGACCGCGGCCACGGCATTCCGTGGAAAGGCAACTACAGCAGCTGGCTCGACCAGAAGGGCGAGCGCCTGGCGCAGGAGCAGAAGGGCGAAGAAGCCCGCGCCAAGGCCCTGAAGAAAGAGCTGGAATGGTCACGCCAGAACCCCAAGGCGCGACAGGCCAAGAGCAAGTCGCGTCTGGCCCGTTTCGAGGAACTGTCGGATTATGAATACCAGCAGCGCAACGAAACGCAGGAGATCTTCATTCCTGTCGCCGAGCGTCTGGGCAATGAAGTCATCGAGTTCAAGAACGTCAGCAAGTCTTTTGGTGACCGCCTGCTGATCGACAACCTGAGCTTCCAGGTGCCTGCGGGCGCCATCGTCGGCATCATCGGCCCCAACGGCGCCGGTAAATCGACGCTGTTCAAGCTGATCGCAGGCAAGGAAAAGCCGGACTCCGGCGAAGTCGTGATCGGCAAGACCGCGCGCATGGCCTTTGTGGACCAGCACCGCGACGACCTCGCCAACGACAAGACCGTGTGGGAAGACATCTCCGGCGGGCTCGACATGCTGACCGTGGGCAAGTTCACCATGCCCAGCCGCGCGTATGCTGGCCGCTTCAACTTCAACGGCGCCGACCAGCAAAAGCGCGTGGGCATGCTCTCCGGTGGTGAGCGTGGCCGCCTGCACTTGGCCAAGACACTGATCGCTGGTGGCAACGTGCTGCTGCTCGACGAGCCGTCGAACGACCTCGACGTGGAAACCCTGCGCGCGCTGGAAGACGCCTTGCTTGAATTCGCCGGCTCGGTCATGGTCATCAGCCACGACCGCTGGTTCCTTGACCGCATCGCCACCCACATCCTCGCCGCCGAAGGCGACAGCCAGTGGACCTTCTTCAACGGCAACTACCAGGAATACGAAGCCGACAAGAAGAAGCGCCTGGGTGAAGAGGGCGCCAAGCCGAAGCGGGTGCGTTTCAAAGCCTTGCATTGAGCCCCCGTGGGAGCAGCTCCGCCTGCGGTCTGGCAAAGCCAGTCCCGCGGCTCCTGCTTGGTTGAACAGCTGCTACAGCTATTGGATGTAGTTCCTTGAGACAGTGATGACCGACGACGAAGTCCTGACGCAAACCCGCCACTGGCTTGAGAAGGCCGTGATCGGGCTCAACTTGTGCCCGTTCGCCAAGGCGGTGTACGTGAAGAACCAGGTGCGTCTGGTGGTGAGCCATGCGCGCCATGCCGACGACCTGCTGGAAGAGCTCGACCGCGAACTCGATCTGCTGGTGGCCACACCGGCAGAAGAGATTGACACCACGCTGCTGATTCACCCCACGCTGTTTGAAGACTTTCTCGACTTCAACGACTTCCTTGAACTGGCCGATGGCGTGGTCAGTGAACATGAGCTCGAAGGCGTGATCCAGCTCGCCAGCTTTCACCCGCGCTTCCAGTTCGACGGCACCGAGCCCGACGATATCAGCAACTACACCAACCGCGCACCGTTTGCCATGCTGCACCTGTTGCGCGAAGAAAGTGTCGACAAGGCCGTCGAGGCCTTCCCCGAGGCTGACGCGATCTTCGAGCAGAACATTCAGACGCTGGAGAAGCTGGGTATCGAGGGCTGGAAGGCCTTGGGCTTGCGATAAGCGCGACGGCGGCAGACAGCTGCCTTTTGATTTGATCCATCGCAAGGCGACTGCATTATGGCCACCTGCCCATGGCCTTCTGCATCAGACTGTGAACGTGCGCAGGGCCCATTGGGTCGGCGCTGACAGTTCTCAGTCACCAGGAGTTCATATGAATGCCGCCCGCACCCTTCTCATACTTTCCGTCGCTGCGCTTCTGAGCGCCTGCGCAGCCCCTGCCCACCAGCACGCCGCAGCGGGTGCCACCGCTGCAGGAGCAGTCAGCCCCATGGCCAGCATGGAGTCGCGCATGAAAGCCATGCATGAGATGCACCAGAAGATGAAGAACGCCAAGACGCCTGCCGAGCGCCAGGCCCTGATGGCCGATCACATGAAGGCCATGCAGGGCGGCATGGCCATGATGAAGGAAATGCACGCCAAGCCGGGTGGCGGTGGCACGGCCTGCATGCAGGGAACGTCGGGCCCGCCCGCTGCTGGCGACGGCAAGGGCATGCCGGCAGACATGGCCAAGCGTCATCAGATGATGGGCGATCACATGGCCATGATGGATATGATGATGCAGATGATGTCGGACCGCATGTCTTCCCACGGAGCGGCCCACTGAGCGGCCCGCCGTTCAGGTAGGCAACAAGTCGGCGCCCGTTGAGGGCGCTCGCAGCAACCCGCGCATGTCACGACCTGCCTGATACCCCAGCCACAGGCTTTGCGCGATGCGCTCTGCCATCACGCACGCCTGCGCCGCCATGGCCTGGTTGGGTTGTGCAGCGGCATTCTCACGGAACAGGGCCAGCCAGTGCTGGAACAGCTCCGCCGTCAGCCCGGGCAGGGCGGCATGCTTGGGCATGGGTGCCCCGGTAAAGCGTCCGGTGCGGCGAAGAATGGAGGACCAGAAGTCCACCAGCTTCGCCAGGTGCGGCTCCCAGTCGTCCACATGCGCAGCGAAGATCGGGCCGAGCTGCCCGTCCTGCCGCACCCGCGCATAGAACGAGTGCACCAGGCGAGCCACTTCTTCTTCGGTGCAAAGTTCGCTCGTCATCGTCGTGCCTTCCTATTTGCCTTCGCCTTCGAGCGCAGTTTTCTCTGGCCACGGCAAGGGCTGCGATTTCGCCGGCGATTTGCCCAGCAGGCCCATCACCACCTGCAAGGCCATCGCGACCGCGCCGACGATGAACACCACATCACCAAAGGTTCGCACCCAACGCAGGTTCTGCAGCAGCGGCTGCTGCATGAACTCCTCGCTGCGGGCGTACCAGAGGCCCTGACTCACGCTGGCATGGAACTGGATCACGCCGATTGGCAGCAGACTGGTGAAGATCATCAGTACCAGGCCAGCGTTGAGGCCCCAGAACGCGGTTTTCATCAGCGGTGTGCTGAACTGGTGGTCGGGGCGCAGATAACGCAGCACCAGCAGCGTGAAGCCCAGTGCCAGAAAGCCATACACCCCGAACAGTGCAGCATGGGCGTGTACGGGTGTGGTGTTCAGACCCTGCACGTAGTACAGCGAGATCGGCGGGTTGATCATGAAGCCGAAGACCCCGGCACCCAGCATGTTCCAGAAGGCCACCGCCACAAAGCACATCAAAGGCCATTTGAGTTTGTCCATCCAGGGCGCACGCGCCTTGAGCCGCCAGTTCTCCCAGGCCTCATGCCCGAGCACGATCAGCGGCACCACCTCCAGCGCGCTGAAGCTGGCACCCACCGCCATCACGGGTGTGGTGGTGCCCGCGAAGTACATGTGGTGAAAGGTGCCTGGAATACCGCCCAGCATGAACAGCGATGCCGATGCCAGACTGGCCGTGGTGGCCATGCGCGCCGAGACCAGACCGAGCGTTGCGAAGATGAAGGCGAGAGCCGTCGTGGCAAACACCTCAAAAAAGCCTTCCACCCAGAGGTGAACCACCCACCAGCGCCAGTACTCCATCACCGAAAGATGGGTGCGCTCGCCATAGAAGAGGCCTGCGCCGTAAAACAGGCCGATGGCGCCGACCGATGCAGTGAGCAGCGCCAGCAGGTTCTTGTCGCCGCCCTTGGTCAGCAGCGCGGGCACCACGCCACGCAGCATCAGGACCAGCCACAGCAGGATGCCGATGTACTTGCCAATCTGCCACAGCCGACCCAGGTCGACATACTCGTAGCCCTGATGGCCGAGCCAGAAGCTCCACTCGGGCGGCATCACCTGTGCAATTGCGAGGTAGTTGCCCGTGAACGAACCGACCACGACGGCCACCAGTGCCCAGAACAGCACGTCGACGCCCAGTTTCTGGAACTTGGGATCCTTGCCCCCGTTAATCAACGGTGCGAGGAACAGCCCTGCGGCCAGAAAACCCGTAGCAATCCAGAACAGCGCCGCCTGGATGTGCCAGGTGCGCGTCAGCGCATAGGGAAACCAGCGCGAGACATCAATGCCATAGAACTGCTGCCCTTCGACGGTGTAATGCGCCGTGAAGCCGCCTACAAACACCTGAAAGACGAACAGCGCCACCACCAGAAACAGGTACTTGCCCAGACCGCGTTGTGATGGCGTGAGCACGAAGGTGGTCAGCGGGTCACGTGCGGCGGGCTCGGGCAGGGGTTCATCGTGCTTGCGCATGAAGGCCCAGGCCCACACCAGAAAGCCCACGCCGGCCAGCAGCACTACGATGCTAGCGATGGACCAGACAATGTTCTCTGCGCTGGGCTGGTTGCCAATCAGTGGTTCATGCGGCCAGTTGTTGGTGTAGGTGACCTTCTGGCCCGGTCGCTCTGTGGCGGCGGCCCAGGCTGTCCAGAAGAAGAACTGCGTCATCTGCTGACGCCGTTCAGCGCTGGGCAGGGTGTTCTCTTTCATGGCGAAGTGCTCGCGGCTTTTTTGCAGTGCCGGCGCGTCGGAGAAAAGCAGGTCGTAGTAGTTCGCCGTCTGCGCGATGGCTTGTGCGCGGCGTGTTGACAGCTTCAGTGCCTTGGCCGCGTCCACGCGGTTGCCACGATACTCGGCGCGCAGCTGTTCGCGCAACGCGGCCTGTGCGGGCCCGTCAAGCGCGGCGTAGGCCTTGCCGTGTGTGTCTTTCGCGGCGATGTCGAGCCAGGCGGTCAGCTCGCGGTGCAGCCAGTCGGCCGTCCAGTCGGGGGCCTGGTAGGCGCCGTGGCCCCAGATGGAACCCAGCTGCATGCCGCCCACCGACTGCCACGCCGTCTGGCCATCGAGAATGCCCTCACGGTCGAACAGCACCTTGCCGTCCTGCGTGGTCACTTGCGCCGGAATCGGCGGTGCCTGGCGGTATACCTCCACGCCGAAGTAGCCCAGCAGCGAGAAGGTGACGATCATCACGCCGATCAGCGTGAACCAGAGTTTCTTGTAGGGTCCCATGGGATGCTCCAGTCAGATCACCGCTGCGGGCGCGAAGCGCTCGAACAGGATGTTGTTTTCGGTGTGGATGTGCGCGACCAGGTCTGTGCGGAAGACTCGCAGCCCGGCATACAGCGCACGCCAGGTGGTGCAGGCGGTGGCGGGCGCTGTGATGTCGTTGGTCAGCTCGTTCACATGGCGCAGCGCCACGCCATGCTCATCGTGCTCGCTTCGCAACACCGTGATGGGCGCACCAGCCAGTGAGCCGTGGCCTTGCGAGATCAGCGGAAACAGCACGTCTTCCTCCTTGCGCATGTGGCTTTCGAGTTCCTGCGCCATGGCGGCCAGGTGGTCGGCCAGGCCGTGCGGGCAGTCGGCGCGCTCGCCATGCACCTGCTCGACCTTGCGCGCCAGACGAATCAGCTCCGGCAGCTGCTCACGGTGCACCGCGTGGTAGCGCGTGAGGATGTGTTCCACCAGTGCGGGCACCGTGGCGTCGCTCCAGTCATGTTCACTGTTGGGCGCTGTGCGACCCTCCAGAACACGCAGCTCGCTGGCAATGGGCTCCGGATCGATGCCGGCCTTCGCGGCGGCGGAGCGCAGCGAATGGTTGCCCCCGCAGCAGAAGTCGAGCTGGTTGGCGTCGAACAGGCGCGTCGCGCCGCTGATGCGCCTTGCGAGTTGGCCGAGGGATTGGTCGATGAGTTCCATCATGTGCTCCTGTATGGAAAGGGTGGATCGGTTTGACTGGCGCGGGGCGAGGCGTGCACAGGGTTATTGCGCGCCAGCCTTGTAGACGCCCGGAACCGGGTCGCCCGTCACTTCAAGCACGCCGACCGCACCCTTGCCGGCGCGAGACAGCGCGTGGTCCACCAAGAGGTAGCTGCCTGGGTGCTGCACCTGGAACTCGACGATAGTCGCCCCGCCCGGCGCCACCAGCGTGGTTTGCACGTCGTGCTTGCGGCCGGTGAACGAGCCTTCGCTGTACACGGTGTCGAAGATTTCGCCAATGACGTGGAACGACGAAATCTTGTTGGGGCCACCCACGCCAAAGTAGATGCGGATCTTCTCGCCCACTTTCGCCTGCAGCTTGTGCGTCTTGCTCAATGCGCCGACTGCGCCGTTGAAGACGTAGTAGTCCGGCAGCTCATTGGCCATCTTCTCCAGGTCAGCCTCCTGATGGCCTTTGGCACCGTGCGGCCGGCCGGTGTACATCTCGCCTTGCATCACGTAGTACTCGCGGTCCACCTTGGACAGCCCGCCCTCTGGCTCGACCAGAATCATTCCGTACATGCCCGCAGCGATATGCTGCGGCACCAGCGGCGTGGCGCAGTGGTAAACGTACAGCCCCGGATTCAGCGCCTTGAAGGTGATGGTTTTTTCCTGGCCGGGCGCCACCTGTGTGTGCTCGCCGCCGCCATGGCCACCGGTCACCGCGTGCAGGTCGATCGAATGGATCATCTTGCTGTCGCGTGCGTTGGCCAGCGTCAGCTGCACCGTGTCGCCGAGGCGCACGCGCAGCATGGGCCCGGGTACCTGCCGGTCGAAGGTCCAGTAGGTGAAGCTGGTGCCGTCATCGAGCTTGCCGGGAAGCTCGACCGTCTCCAGCCGGTACTTCAGGGTTTGCGGCGCTCTCGTTCCGATGGCTGCTGGCACCGAAGCCGGATTGCCCACCACGCTCACGGCAGACGGGTCGGCCGCGCGCTGCGGCACAGGTGCGGGGGTGTAGAGCGCCAGCGCAGAGGCACTGGAGTCGTTGGCCGGGGCTGGCAGACCGGCCTGTGCAGGGCCCGTGACTTTCAACAGGCCTTCCATGCCGATCTGGCGGTGGCCCGGAATCGAGCAGAAGTAGGTGAAGGTACCCGAGCGGGGTACCTTGAACCGCACCGTGGTCTTGCCGGTACTGGCGCTGAACTTGGCCGACGCGACTTTCAGTTCTGGAATCACCAGGTCGTGCTCTGCGCCTTCGCCGCTTTCCAGCACGATCTCGATCGTGTCGCCAGCGTTCGCCGTGAGGGTGGGGTTAACGCGCCCCTTGTCGTCAATGAAGACCATCTTGCCGTCGACGATGTTGGTGTGCAGGTCGTAGCGGCGTACGGCGGCCGGTGTGGCAGCTGTAGCGCCCTTGGATGGCGCGGCGGTGGGGGTGCTGTGCCCGGCTGTCTGGGCCTGTAGCGGCAGCGTGATGGCGAGAAGGCAGATGGCGGCGCTCATCGGAATGCGGGCGCCCAGCGAATGGATTCGTTTCATGTGGCTCTCCTGGTCTTGATGCCGACTTCGGCCCTGTTGACCTTGCGAGGGCTGTGCCAGGAAAAACTTGATATGAATCAATTGCTTGCAAGTTAGATGGTCATCAGTACCCGGTGCGGGCATGGTCAGGAATACCATGCAAGGTCCTTATGACCGTCTCCACCATCCACCTTCTCCTGCTGACCGATCTGGTGGCCGACCTGCCGGTTGCCGTGCGGCTGCAACGGCTGGTTGGCAGCCTGCGCGCCCACTTCGCCTGCGGTGCAGTGGCCCTGCTCAAGCTGGAAGGGGAGCACCTGCGACCGGTCGCGGTGGACGGCCTGGTCAACGACGCACTCGGCCGCCGCTTCGCAGTGAAAGACCACCCGCGCCTGGCCGCGATCGTGCAGCGGCGCGGCGTCACCCGCTTTCATCAGGACAGCGTGCTACCCGACCCCTACGACGGCCTGATTGATGAGCGTGTGGGTGAGCCGCTGGCAGTGCACGACTGCATGGGTATGGCGCTGGACGTCGAAGGCAAGCGCTGGGGCGTGGTCACGCTGGACGCCATCGCAGTCGGCGCCTTTGATGAACAGGCACAGGGCGACCTGGCCAAACTCGCCTGCGCCATCGAGGCCGCAGTGCGCGTGACGCGTCTTGAGGCAGAGATACGTGCGTTTCGCCTGTCTGGTGGGGCCCTGCCGGTCGGAACCCCCGCGCCCGGCGAGGACCATGAAATCCTTGGCCAGAGCACCGCCATCACCCACCTGCTGCATGAACTGCAGGTGGTGGCCGATTCCGAACTGCCGGTGCTGCTGCTGGGTGAAACCGGCGTGGGCAAGGAGCTGTTTGCGCACCGGCTGCATCGCCTGTCACGCCGGGCTGGCAAACCGCTGGTTCACGTCAACTGCGCGGCCTTGCCGGAGTCGCTTGCCGAAAGCGAGCTGTTCGGCCACGCACGCGGCGCGTTCTCGGGTGCTGTGAACGACCGGCCAGGCCGCTTCGAGGCGGCAGAAGGCGGCACGCTGTTTCTTGACGAGGTGGGTGAACTGCCGCTGTCAATTCAGGCCAAGCTGCTGCGAACCCTACAGAACGGCGAGATTCAGCGCCTGGGCGCCGACCGGCCGCGCCGAGTGAACGTGCGTGTGATTGCGGCCACCAACCGCAGCCTGCGCGACCATGTGCGCGACGGCACCTTTCGCGCCGACCTGTACCACCGGCTGTCTGTCTACCCCATCGTGATTCCGCCACTGCACGAGCGTGGCAACGACGTGCTGTTGCTGGCGGGCCGATTCCTGGAGCTCAACCGCGCGCGGCTCGGGCTGCGCAGCCTGCGCCTGTCTCCGGCTGCGGAAGATGCCCTGCGCCTTTACCGCTGGCCGGGTAACGTGCGCGAACTGGAGCACGTCATCAGCCGCTCGGCCTTGAAGGCGGTCAGCCGGGGTGCGGACCGCAAGGAGATCGTCACACTCGAAGCCGACATGCTGGACCTCGATCCGCTGGCCCTGCCGGCGGGCGTGCTGACGCGCTCCAACGATGAGGCGCTGCAAGGTGCCACCGCACCGCTGCTGGCCTCGATGCACGAGGTGGTCGAAGCCAGCCAGAGACAGGCCATTCGGCAGGCGCTCGCCCTGCATGGCGACAACTGGGCCGCTGCCGCGCGGCAGCTTCAACTGGATGCCAGCAATCTGCACAAGCTGGCGCGCAGATTGGGCGTGAAGACGGGGTTGGTGCATTGATGTGCTGACAGCGGCACGGCGAATGCGATGCCGTGCGTGGATCACACAGGCGACAGATGTGTGAGCGGCAGGTGTCGACTAAAAAGGGAGGACCCAGGCGGTGCAGACTGGACTCAAGGCGCTGGCCCACTGGAGTCCCCGGCCCTTCTGCGTAAGCTAGTCTCTGGAGAACACCACGCGTACGCCTCGGCGTCCGAGCGCCTGTGCAAGCCCTGCGGGGTCATCCACGCGGCCGAGGCGGGTGTATGAGTAAGGCGAGTCGAAGGTCAGATAAAAAATGACCACGGTACGCGATCCCCACAGCAGGAGGTCGCCATTGCGGATCGTGCCGGGCCGGTAGGTGTCTGTTGGCAGCGCGTTTGGCAGGTCCGTCTTCTTCTCATTGCCGTTGAGTTCCTCCATGTCCAGCGTCAGCGGCAACATGGCAGCGAAAGCACGAGCGGCCTCGGTGTCGGCCAGGGTGAGGGCGAAGCGACGCTCGCCGATGGTCATCCACATACGAGACTCCTCCGCTTTTCTGGGGGTCAGAGTGCTGGCCGACGTGGTGCCAGCGGGTGCCGCAGGGCTGGCCGCCTGAGCCACAGTACCGCCCCACAGTGCAAAGGGCAACAGCAGCAGGCCCAGCCTTCGCAAGACCCACCAGTGCCGGGCATGAGGACAAGTGGTCATGCCGGGGCCAGATGTTGCCTGAAGAACGACGTGAGCTTGTCAAACGGGATCAGGTCCACGCGGTCGTACAGATCGACGTGGCTGGCGCCGGGGATGATCACAAGTTCCTTCGGTTGTGCCGCGGCCGCATGGGCCGTTTCGCTGAAGTAGCGCGAGTGCGCCTTCTCGCCATGGATGAACAGCACCGGGCGCGGGGAAATTTCCGCGATGTAGGTCAGGATAGGCATGTTCATGAACGACAGCGGCGTTGTCTGCGTCCACGCGTTGAGGGAGTTGACCGCGCGCGGATGATAGCCGCGCGGCTTGGCGTAATAGTCGTGGTAGTCGACCATGAACTGCGCCTCTCCACCCTGCAGCTTGTTGTAGGGCGGCTGGTAGGCCGGGCTTCCCTTCTCCGCGTCCTTCCAGCGCTGCTGGCCCAGTTGCTCCAGCATCTGCGTGCGCTGTGCCAGGGTCACGCTGTCGTTGTAACCCCGGGACATGACGCGCGTCATGTCGTACATGGTGCTGGCCACAACGGCCTTGACCCGCTTGTCCACCGCGGTGGCATTCAAGGCCATGCCACCCCAGCCGCAGATGCCAATGATGCCGATCCGCTCACGGTCGACCATCGGCTGCAGGCCCAGGAAGTCGACTGCGGCACTGAAATCTTCAGTGTTGATGTCAGGCGAGGCCACATTGCGCGGCTCCCCGCCGCTTTCCCCGGTGTAGGACGCATCGAATGCCAGCGTGACGAAGCCACGCTCGGCCATCGTCTGCGCATACAGGCCGGACGATTGCTCCTTCACCGCGCCAAACGGGCCTCCCACGGCAATCGCCGGCAGCTTGCCGCGGGCGTTCCTGGGTTGGTACAGGTCGGCCGCCAGCAGGATGCCGTAGCGGTTCTTGAAGGTCACCTTCTTGTGGTCGACCTTGGCGCTCTTGGGGAAGGTCTTGTCCCACTTGTCGCTGAGCCTCACGCGCGTCTGGGCCAGAGCGGGAGCGGATGCGGCGGTGACCAGGCCGACGCTCATGGCGGCAAGGCCTGAGCCGGTCGTCTTGAGCAGGTTGCGACGACTTGTACTGGCAGTCCGGGTGCCAGTTGCAGCGTGGTTATTCATGTTGAAGTTCCTTTGATGCGAAAAATTCGCCGGTGTGCGGGGAATTCTCCCGGGGCTTGATCACTTTGACTAGCTAATCAATTCTTATAAATGCTATTAGTTGAGCTAATCAAAAGGCCGTGAGAAACTGAACGCATGGCCAGACGAAACCTCAACGATCTCCTCTCATTTGTCACGGTGGCGCGTGAGGGCAGCTTCACGCGCGCAGCTGCACTGCTGGGGGTGACCCAGTCCGCGCTGAGCCAGGCCATCAGCGGCCTGGAGGCCAGGCTGGAAATCCGTCTGCTGACCCGCACCACGCGCAGCGTGTCACCCACTGCCGCCGGAGAGCGGCTGCTGCACGCCATCGGTTACCGCTTCGACGAGATCGAGGCAGAGCTGGATGAGTTGTCGGATCTGCGTGACAAGCCGACCGGTACGGTGCGCATCACCTGTGGTGACCATGTGCTCAAGACCACACTCTTGCCCAAGGTCGCACCCCTGCTGCGCCAATATCCCGACGTCAAGGTCGAGTTCGACGTCAACTACGGGCTCAGGGACATCGTGGCGGACCGCTTTGACGCGGGTGTGCGGCTGGGTGACACCATCGACAAGGACATGATCGCGGTGCCCATCGGCCCCCGGCTGCGGATGGCAGCAGTCGCCGCGCCTGACTACTTCGCCAGGCACCCGAAGCCGAAGACGCCGCAAGACCTGACGCAGCACAGCTGCATCAACATACGCTTTCCCACGCACGGGGGCCTGTATGTCTGGGAGTTCGAACGCAAGGGCAAGCAGGTGAATGTCCGTGTCGAGGGGCAGGTCACACTCAACAGTACCCCGCACATTGTTCTGGCGGCGCTGCAGGGTCTGGGCATCGCCTTCCTGCCAGAGGAGGAGTTTGCCCCTCACATCGAAGAGGGGCGGCTCGTGCGGGTGCTGGAGGACTGGTGTGCGCCGTTCGAGGGCTACTACCTTTACTACCCAAGCCGGCGACAGCCGTCGCCCGCGTTCTCATTGGTGCTGGATGCGCTGCGTTCGAAGGAGGCTGCTGGAAAGAAGCGGCAATAGCAGCGGCTATGGCGTACGGCGCAGCAGCTTCAGCTGAATGTCGGCAATTTGTACAAGCTAGCGCTGAAGCTGGGGGCAAGACAGCTTTGGGGCGCTGACCATACTGGACACCCACTAACCCCCGCTGCGCAGCAACAACGCGGGGCTGAGGTTCATCTGGCGCAGCAAGTAACGCGCGCCCATGCCCAGACTGACCCCGCTTACACCCAGGGCCGTGAGCAGGCCGCTCCAGTACAGGCCGCTGGGGTCGATGTCCAGGCGCCAGCGCAGCAGGCCGGTGGCCAGGGCGCTGCCGGTCAGCACGGCAAAGCCTGCGGTCACCAGCGCCAGTACGGCGTATTCCCAGTACAGCACCCGCCGCAGCGTGGACAGGCGCGCACCCAGGGTGTACATCACGGTGGCGTCATACACCTGGCGCGACCGACTGGCGGCTACCACGCTGGCCAGCACCAGCAGGCTGGCGGCCAGGCATACGGCAGCCACCACGGCCAGGCCGTTGCTGGCGCGGCCCATGAGGTTGCGGGTTTCGCGCAGCAGCGATTCGGTGCGCACGCTGGCGATGTTGGGCGCCACTGCGGCCAGACGGTCCTGCGCGGCCAGGGCCTCATCAGCAGGCAGCCAGGCCGCACCCACGTGGCGGGTGATGAAGGGGTCGAGCACGCCGTCGCTGAAGATGGCTTCCAGCCACAGGCGTGACTGCATGCGGCGCTGGCTGTAGATGGCTGAGAGCGTCACGTCCACCGGCGTGCCCATGATCTCGAAGCGCAGCTGGTCGCCCACCTTCAGGCCGAGCTGGTCGGCTTCGCGGTCTTCCATGGCCACGAGCGGCTCCCCCGTGTGGTTGGCGGGCCACCACTGGCCACGGTCGATCACCACGTCGTCGATGTTGCCTTCGCGGTTGCTGAGCTTGTGTTCGTCGCGCGCTTCCAGAGCGCGCTCACCGTCGGCGCTGTCGCGCAGGGTTTCGCCGTTGACCGCCACCAGCCGGCCCAGCACCAGCGGCGCGGTCTGTACGCGGGCCAGGCCTGAAGAGGCCTGCAGCGTTTCGCGCAGGGTGTCGATCTGTTCGGTCTGCACGTCGTAGAACACCATGGCTGGCGCGTTGGCTGGTACGGTTTCATTGACCGTGCGCAGCAGCGACACGACCACCAGCGTGCAGGCCACCAGCAGCGTGAGCGCCGAACCCAGCGACAGCAGCGCCGGCCGCAGCGGCGAATGCGGCTGCTGCAGGCCGGCGAGTGCCAGCTGCAGTTCCACCGGTGGCTGCCAGCGGTTCATGCCCTGAACGCCGCGCGCCAGGTGCTTGAGCCCGCGCGTGATGCCTTCCAGCAGCACCAGCAGGCCGGCGGTGGCCCCCACGAAGGCCAGGCCGAAGCGTGGGTCGGGCAGGGTGAGCACCAGCAGCAGCAACACCAGACCAGCCGCTGCGGCGGTGAGCCACCAGGCGCTGCGCGGGGTTTTCAGCTGCGAACCGTTCATCCCCCGGAACAGGGCGGCGGGCGACACCGACAAGGCGCGTCCCAGCGCCGGCAGGGCAAAGGCCACAGCGGTGAGCACGCCGAACATCAGCGCCACCAATGAGGGTTGCCACAGCCCGCCCAGCAGCACCGCCATGGGTAGGCGCTCGGCGGTGACGAACGCACCGGCCAGCGCCAGTGCGTTACCCACCAGCACGCCGGCGGTGCTGGCCAGCAGCGCCAGCATGACGATCTGCAGCAGCACCATGAGTGCCAGTTGCCGGTCGCGCAGGCCCAGCGCGCGCAGCGTGGCCAGCGTGGTCAGCTTGCCTTGCAGGTAGGCCTGTACGCTGTTGAACACGCCCAGCCCGCCAATGAACAGCGCCGAAAAACCAATCAGCAGCAGGCCCGAGCCGATCTGCGCCAGCACCTCGGCCATGCGTTCGCTGCGCTGGTCAAAACTTTGCACCTCGGCATCCAGCGCGGGGAAGGCGGTCACAAAGCTGTCGCGCCACTGGTTTGCGGGCTGGTCGGTGCGCACGCGGTAGCGGTAGTCCACCCGGCTGAGGGGCTGCACCAGGCCAGTGGCCATCAGCGCGCCTTCGGCGACTAGCACTGGGGCGCCACCCCAGTCGGCGCGCAGGCTGCGATCGGGCTGCCGGGTGATGAGGGCGCGCACTTCAAGGTTCAGCTCGCCAATCTCGATGCGGTCACCGGGCTGAAGACCCAGGCGCTGGGCCAGGGCGGCATCTATGGCGGCACCCCAGTCCTTGCCGCGTTGCGCCAGTGCGGTGTCCAGCGCAGCGGCCGGGGCGAGGGTCACGTCGCCATACAGCGGGTACTGCTGGTCGGCGCTTTGCAATTCGATGAGTTGTGACTGCCCGCTGGAGGTGCGCAGCATGGTGCGCATTTCCACCATGCGCGAGACGGTGGCGGAGCGGGTCATCCAGGTCAGCACATCGGCCGGCAGCGGTTGCTGGTACTCCACTTCAACGTCACCGCCAAAGAGCAGGCGCGCATCCGAGCGCAGCGCGTCCGCCACCTGCCGGTACAAGCCGCCGCCAGCGGCCACCAGGGACACGCCCAGCACCAGGCAGGCACAAAAAATCCACAAACTGCGGCCGCTGCGGCGCAGGTCGCGCCAGGCCAAATCAAGCAGGAAGGGCATGGCGCTCGGCTCCTGTGCTGCCTTCGGCGCTGGGCTGGTGGTTTGGAAGCGGGCTGTGCACCGCGTGGGGCAAAGTCTCGATCAACTGGCCGTCGTGCAGGCGCAGCACGCGGTCGCAACGGGCGGCAAAGTCCAGGTCATGGGTGACCAGGATCAGGGTGGTGCCCATGTCGCGGTTCAGTTCAAACAGCAGCTCGCGCACAGATTCAGCGGTGGTGTCGTCAAGGTTGCCGGTCGGCTCGTCGGCCAGCAGCAGGCGTGGGCGATGGACCAGTGCGCGCGCAATCGCCACACGCTGCTGCTCACCGCCCGAAAGCTGGGTGGGAAAGTGGTCTAGCCGGCCGCTCAGACCGACCCGCGCCAGCATGCTGCGCGCCTGGTCGCGGGCGTCACGCTGGCCAGTCATTTGCAGAGGCAGCGCCACGTTGTCGAGCGCACTCAGGCTGGGCAGCAGGTGAAAGCTCTGGAACACGATGCCGACGCGCTCGCGCCGCAGGTCGGCCAGGCCATCCCTGTCCAGTTGGCCCAGGTCCACGCCGTCAATCACCACGCGCCCGCTACTGGGCCGCTCCAGCCCGGAAAACAGCAGCAGCAGCGAGGTTTTGCCAGATCCTGAAGGCCCGGCAATTGCCACGCGGGTGCCGGCCGCGATGCGCAGGTTCACGCCGCGCAGCACATCCACCCGGGTGTGGGCCAGTGGGTAGGACATGGACAGGTTGTCAACTTCGATGATGGACTGGGCGGGTTTGGTCATGGGTGAGAAACAATGAAAGTGGGTCTGTCGCCGGCCTGCACCGAACGGGCAACCAGTCAGCGCAGTGGGAGGCCTGTAGCCCTCGAAAGTTCCGATTCACTCCCGTGGTGTCAAGCCGCACGGGAGCGGTGTTTGCCGCTGCCCCTGCCGCAAGCGGACATTGGCGAGTGACCGGCGTCAGGTAGTCGTCCAATAAAAGTTTGGTACGCCCCAGAATGTCCCGCCGAGAATCCTGAATGCGTCTGAGCTACAAAGGGCGCATGCCGCGCGTTGACCTTCGTGTCTTTTAGCCCACGCTCACCAAGCCCATCATGCCGCCTGCATGGTGCTCCAGGATGTGGCAGTGGAACATCCAGTTTCCGGGGTTGTCGGCCACGAACGCAACTTCGATTTCTTCTCTAGGGGACATCAGCACAGTGTCCCGCCATTCCTGGTGCGGTGTAGCGAGCCCGTTGCGGCGCGTCACCCGAAACGTGTGCCCGTGCAGATGGATGGGATGGTGCCACGCCGTGTCGTTACGCATCCGCAAGACATAGCTCTGGCCCAGAGCCAGGCGGAGCATGGGTTCCATGTGGTGATGAGAGTCGGAAATATGGCCGTTGATGGCCCAGGCCTTTCCGCGCCGAAGCAGATCACGCATGTCGGTCGGCTTTCCATCCAGCAAAGCCTGGTGAAGGTTTCCCATCATCCCGCCGCCAAAAACAATCTCATGGGTTTTTGCACTCTTCAAGTCAGGCTCTTTCACCGGGTTTGCCGCCAAAGGCGCCAGTGGCGGCAAGCGGTCGGTAATCGGGTCGGCAATTTGGTCGGTCATGCGCGGCGCCGTGTCGTACGCGAGGTCCATCAACACGTATTGCTGGCGAGGGGAGAAGAGTTCCTGTACCGGATACCGCTCACCAGGAGATCCTGTTGCATCGATCACCACATCGCAACGCATCCCCGGCGCCAGGACGATCCGTCCACCGTCAGGCTCATGAGGTGCAACCGGGTGGCCGTCCAGAGCGATGATCATTGGCCGGTGCCCCTGGAACCGCAGCGCAAAAATGCGTGCGTTGGCAGCATTCACCAGCCGCAGACGAAGCCTTTCCCCGGCCCGGATTGGAAACTGGTCGCTCACGGATCCATTGACTGTGATTACGTTCCCGATTCGCCCCGCATGCGACATGTCGTGGGCGCTTCCGAACGACTCACTGACCAGCCCGCCCGCCGTGATGCGCCAATCGTCAAGCACCCAGGTCACATCACGATGAACCGTCGGGGGCTGCCGTTCCTGCACGATCAAGGTGCCATAAAGGCCCCGGTCCACCTGTTCCGAGCTCTGGAAGTGCGAGTGGTACCAATACGTGCCGGCATCGATGGCGTCGAATTCGTAAATGAAACGCTGTCCAGGCTCAATTGGCGGCTGCGTCACATGTGGAACACCGTCCATGGCGTTAGGCAATCTCACGCCGTGCCAGTGCACGGTAGTGGGTGCAGTGAGCTGGTTCGTCACTTGCACCCGAACGCGCTCGCCTTGACGCACGCGCAACTGGGGCCCCGGAACGCTCCCGCCGTAGGTCCACGCTGCGATCGCAGGTTTGCCCGTATCCGTCAACGCCTGGCCAGCCATTGCGACCAGCTCGAACTCGCGAGCCGGGTAGTTGTGGACTGAGGATGTGCAGCCGAGTTGGGTGCCGATTCCCAGTGAGGCGAGGCTGTAGAGGAAGTGACGACGGTCCATATCTGACATTTCGGCGGGCATAGTACCCCAGTTCTACGGATTTCTACTGGCTAACGTTGCTCACTACAACTGATTCCAGGCATCTCTGCGAGGCTTCGACAAGAGACTGCCTTGAGAGGTGAAAAGTTCAAACCCTTGGAGTTCTGCTTTGTTTCGACAGCAGGCAGGCCAGCCTTCTACAACCTCTGCAACTTCTTCCGCACCAGATGAATGTTGCTCCGCAGCGCATACAGCTCATCGGTGTAAGACAGCGGCACCGACACCTTTTCGGCCCGGCTTTCAAGGCTGTTCAGCTCTTCCAGCAGCGCCGCGTTGCTGCCGGTGCTGTCAATGCGGTTTTCAATGTCGCGCAGCTGGCCGTACCAGCGGAAGATGCGTGAACGCACGCGGAAGGCATACAGCGGCGGCACGATGCGTGACAGGGGCAGCATGATGGCCAGGATGATGCCCATGGCCAGCCACATCCGCTCAACCAGGTTGGACACCCAGAACGGCAGATAGCGCTGCAGCAGCGGCGTGCCGTTCTTGATGGCGCGTTCGGCTTCCTTTGAAATCGGCAACTCACTGTTGTCGCGGTTCGGGTACTCGCGTGCGCTCTTGAACCAGCCGGCGCCGCCGTGGATGTCGTTGCCCGCCTGTGCAAACAACTGCTGCAGCGCCGGGTGCGTGGTGGTGCGGGTAATGAGCGAGGTGGTGGGCGCAACCAGCCGCACGTCGTCGGGTGGAATGTTGCCGGCCAGGTCGACCACGCCCCGGGGCAGGCGGGTGGTGCCCAGAAAGGCAAAGCGGCGCGAGTAGGCTTCGCTCTGCGCAAAGTTCATCAGCTTCACGCCGGGGGTTTGCAGCAGCATCTGCACCATCAGCGACTCGGGTGCCGAGGCAAACACCAGCGCATCCAGTTCACCGCCGAGGAATGCCACCGTGGCGGGCGTCTGCTCCAGCTGCGACACCTTCAGGCTGGCCGGCTCGATACGGTTGCTCTCCAGCAGCTTGGTCATCAGGCTGGGCACGCCGCTGCCGGGTGTGCCGAAGTTCACCTTCAGCCCCTGCAGCTGCGTGAGCGATGTCAGGCTGGCCTCTTCGGGTTCATTGCGGCGGGCGTTGGCCAGTTTGCCCTTGTCGGCAGCGGCCAGCACTTTCCGGGCGGTGGCTTCGCGGTAGAACAGCCACAGGGGTTCGACAAACAGGCTGCCGAGCGACGCAAGGTCTTCCTCATCCTGATCGGTGTAGTCGCTGGTGCCACCCTGTACAAAACCTACATCGACCTGGCCCGTTCGCAGCAACTGCAGGTTGTCGGCCGAGCCCTGCGAGGGCACCAGCACCACCTCGATGCCCTCGGGCTTCAGCGCGGCTGCATAGCGCTTGCCAAACTCCTCGTAAGCACTTTGGGCGGGCCCGGTGGCCAGCGTGACGCGCTTGGGCGGGTTCGGGTCCAGCCACCAGTAGGTGGCCACCAGCAGGGCAATGGCGAGCGCAACGAAGGGCCCGACCGAGACGGCCAGATCGCGCAGGGACAGCAGGGTGTAGCGAATGTGGGTCGGCATGCCGGAACCTTAGCATGCATGCCGCCCGATGTGGCGTGCGGCCGATCAGCCTGCTGTCTGCGCCCCGATCAGCGGCTGCACAAACGCAAACCAGCCACCCACCACGTAAACCGCCAGACTGATGACATACACCCGCGCCGATGTCTTGCGGGTACGCAGGCAGGCGTGGCGCAAGGCCGGATCCAACGGGCAGGGCGCCGTGCGGTTGCGCCACTGCAGCAGCCCGCTGCCAGCCATCATCAGGCCGGCGAAGGCGAACACCTCGACCTTGTACTCGCTGATCCACACCAGACCGGGTACCACGGCAATCAAGCTGGACAGCGCCGCACCGGCGCCCAGCGTCACCAGCAAGGCGGGCAGGGCGCAGCACACCAGCGTGCCCGAGCTGGCAAAAAGCGTCAGCCACGACGACCAGGCTGACACCGCGCTGGCGCGCAGCCCGTCGTCTGCGGGTGCTGTGCTCACTTCGCGGCCTTCACGGCCGCCTTGATGTCGGCCACCGACTGCTGCACGGTTTCAAGCTTGACCACGTCATAGCCTGCATCGGTGATCTCGGCGGTGATGACCTTGCCGTCCAGCGTCTGCCCGTCCTTGGCTTCGACGGCGACAACCTTGTTCTTCAGGTCCACAAAAACCGCCTTGGTGGCTGGCAGCTTGGACAGGCGCTTTTCAATGCCCTGCGCACAGAACGCGCAGACCATGCCGTTGACGGTGGCCTTGACGCTTTCAGCGGCCCAGACCGGGGAGACGAACGTGCCAGCCAGTGTGAGGCTGAGGGCAATGTTTTTGAGAGTGGATGAACGCATGGTGATTTCCTTCAAAGTGTGAATCAAAAGTTGGATGAATGGATGAATGGATGAATGAGAAGACGTTTTTCAGAAGATGTACATGAAGTTGAAGCGGCCCTGCTTCATGTTGTTGACGCCCACTTCGACAAAGTAGCGGTTGTGGATGAAACGCAGCATCGGCGTGACCTCGGTCTCGTCAGACAGCCCCTTCATGCGCCTGGCCTCGAGAATGAACCAGGGCTGCACTTCGTCGTAGTCCACCTCATAAAACGAAAAGCCGGCGCGCACCGAGGCGAAGTCATGCCGTATGCCCGGTGCACGGTAAAGGCGCACCATGGCCGAGGTATAGATGCGCGTGGTTTCATAGTCGGCCGATATGCCGGGTGCCCACATGGTCCTGGTGCCACCAAAGTCGTTGCCACGCACCTTGCCCAAGCCGCCCACAAACCAGAAGTTGGCCTGTGAATGCGGTCCGTTGATGCGGTGCAGAAGCCGCGTGTAGGTGAGCTCGGCAAACTCGCGCGTGAGGCGCTTGTCGTCCGAGCGCATGTACACGCCGCCAGCACCCACAGCGTCACGTGGCGTGAAGGCGTGGTTGACCCAGGCCTCCTGCCAGTTGGGGCTGAAGTCGCCCATCGCCATGGTGCTGTCCTTGAAGCCCATGGGGCCCGCGTGAACGGCTGCGGCAGCGAGTGTCAGAAAGCTGCTGACAAGCAGACGCAACGCGGCCTTCATGGCACCCTCCGGATGCTGGTGACGGTGAGCTCATCGTTCTCCACCGCAACCGAGAAGCGGACCTTGTCGCCCACCTTCAGTGGCTTGAGCAGGGCCGCGTCCCTGACCTTGAAAGGCATGGTCATGGCGTCCATGTCGATGCTCTTGATGCGTGCATGCTTCAACACGATCTGGCTTCGTTCGGCGTTCAGTGCAACCACCTTTGCTGCGACCTGCTCTGGCGGCGCGGCATGAACGGGTGATGTGCTGGCAATGCCTAAAGCCATCAGGCAGGCCGCAAAGGCCTGAATCGGATATTTCACAGTGATCTCCAAGAAGCGGGCAGCGATGAAGCCGCCTCAGCTGAAACCGCCCGCCAGTCGATGGCGGACGCACTTCGGGTAGGGAGATCAGGAAATGGGTGGTTTGAGGCCGGTCGTGCGGTCGGCGCTGACGAACAGCAAACCGTCGGCAACTGGCCCGACGGCGGGTGCAAACGACGTGTGTGGCAACTGGAACGGAGACACCGAAGCCAGCGCAAGGCACAACTCGCAGGTTTCACAGTTGCACTTTGCGATGCCACTGTTGGCGGGTGATGCATCCGGCACCGCGTCATCCGCACCTGCCATGGCCTGCATCGGGCAGTCTTCCGGCATGGCGGTGTCGGCGGCATCACTGGCCACCATGCTGACCTGCTGCGCTGCCATGCTCACGGCCATGGCGTTGCCCATCCAGCCGCGAATGGGCAGCAGGGCAATCATCAAGGCGAGGAGCAGGACGCGCATGGCGGCGTGATTTTACTTGCTGGATTCCAGCGACAGCACGGTGTAGGTGCCGTTGATCTGGTCAGCGGTGAAGCTGACCTTGTCGCCAGCCTTGACCTTGTCGAGCAGCGCCGGGTCTTTGGCCTTGAACACCATGGTCATGGGGGGCATGTCGAGGTTCTTGATCTCGCCGTGTTTCAGCGTGATCTTGCCGGTGTCCTTGTCGACCTTGCGCACCTCGGCGTCGGCCTTGGGCAGTGCCTGCTGGGCCATGGCGGTGACCATGCCTGAGATGGACAAAGCAGCAGCGAGGATGATTTGACGGGTTTTCATGGGAATCCTTGAAAGGTGGGGCCAGAGCTATGGACTGTCAGAAGGCGAATAAAGTTCGCGGCGTTTGTCGGGTTCGCGAGCCAGCTCAGGCTTTCACGCCAGTGCGGAAGTAACTTTGGTAAACGGCTGTGCGGCCATCACGCTGCACCAGCAGCACGTCGTAGGGGTCTTTGCGGTCGCCGTAAACAGAGCCATCCATGCCGGGTGAGCCTACTGGCATGCCCGGCACGGCCAGACCCAGGGCCTGTGGCTTGTCTTTCAGCAGGCGCCGGATCTCGCGGGCAGGCACATGGCCTTCCACGACATAGCCACCCACCAGCGCGGTGTGGCAGGAGCCCAGCTTGGGAGGCATGCCCAGCCGGGTGCGGGCGGCTTCGTTGCCCACATCGTTGACCTTCACCTTGAAGCCGTTGGCCTCCAGGTGCTTGACCCAGTCCCCGCAGCAGCCACAGTTGGGGTCTTTCCAGACCTCGACTTCGGTGAACATCTGCGATTGCGCTGCGGGCAGCATGGAGGCCATGGCCGCTGCGCCAGCGAGGGCCTGGAGGAGGAATCTGCGTTTCATGAGGGGCTCCTTGTGAAGATGGATGGGGCTGTGGTCAGCGCGCGGCAACGGTGATCTTGCCGGTCATGCCAGCCTGGTAATGGCCGGCAATCAGGCAGGCAAAGTCAAACTCGCCGGCCTTGTTGAAGGTCCAGATCAGGTTGCTTTTCTTGCCCGCCGACACATGGGCCATGTAGGGTTCGTCGTGTTCCATGTTCGGGAATTTGACCATCATGGCGGCGTGTGCGTCCAGTTCGGCACGGGTGCCGATCACCATTTCGTGCATCAGCTTGCCCTTGTTCTGCACCACGAAGCGGATGGTTTCACCTTGCTTCACCGTGATGGCGTTGGGTGTGAAGCGCATGGCGTCGTCCATCACCAGCGTGATGGTGCGGTTGACGGATTTGGCATCGCCAGCGATGCCCCATTCCTTTTGCTCCTTCTTGGCGGCTGGCGCCTTGCCATGCATGTCGCCGTGGGCCAGTGCCTGGCCGGTCATGAAGGGCAGCAGGGCCAAGCCCAGGGTGAGGATGTGTTTTTTCATTGATGGCTCCGTGGATTACCGTGAATTGCTGTGAGTTAAAGGCGTGGTGGATCAGTGCTTGTGCGATGCTGCGGCAGATGTGCCGTAGCCGCGCAACTGGTTGTATTGGGCCACCTGCGCCGCCGTCAGCAGCGCGGTCTGCCGCAGATGGGTTTGCAGATGCGCGTCGCGGATGGCCGCCTGCAAGGCGCCGATGCGCTGCATGCGGGCCGTGAGCGAGGGCGAGTCGATCTGGCGCGAGGCAAAGGCCTGGTCAAGCTCGCGCTCGACCTCCACCAGCTGGCGACCGAGGGTGCGCACTTCCTCCTTGTGCGTGCTCATCAGCTGGGCCGTGCTGCTGCGCTGTGTGTCGCTCAAGCCCAGCGCTTGTGCGTTTTCAAGCACATGCATCGGGCCAGGGTAACTGTTCAACTCGGCGGCCAGTGCCAGGCCCATGCCTTTGCCCTCCATGAGGTCCTGAACATCCTTGTCCGACAGCGCCTTGATGGCGCGCTGTTGCTGGCCGGCGTAGTGCGTGGGCGCGCTCGCGCTCGCGCTGCCGTGGCTCTGCTGCGCGCTCTGTCCGTGCCCAGCATGGCCAGAGTGCTGGGCGAATACGGTGGCTGAGCCTGCCAGCGAGGCGCCAAGCACAACAAGCCGGAGGGTTGATGAAGTGATCATGAAATTTCTCCTGATGGGCATGGCGTCAGTGGCCGGCATGGCCCGAGTGCCCTGATGGCTTGCGAATCTGCACCTCGGCACTGGTCGCTGCAGCGGGCGCTGATGAGGCTGCCGATGTTTTGTTGCCGCCGGTTGCCTGTGCCCGTGGGGCGGACGGCAGCTCGCCTTTCCATTCATAGGCCTGGGTGCCGGGTGGCTGCTTGTACCAGCCGGGGTTTTTGTAGTCGCCGGGCTTCTGGTCCTTGCGCACCATCACCATGCTGAACATGCCGCCCATCTCGACGCCGCCGTAGGGGCCGGTGCCGGTCATCATGGGTGCGGTGTTGTCGGGAATCTGCATCTCCATCTCGCCCATGTCGGCCATGCCGCGCTCGCCCATCACCATGTAGTCGGGCACGGCTTTTTGCAGCTTGCCGATCAGCCCACGGTGGTCCACGCCAATGCTGGTCGGCACGTTGTGGCCCATCGCGTTCATGGTGTGGTGGCTCTTGTGGCAGTGGAATGCCCAGTCGCCTTCTTCATCGGCCAGAAACTCGATCTGCCGCATCTGACCGACGGCGACGTCGGTGGTCACCTCGTACCAGCGGGTGGACTTGGGTGTGGGGCCACCGTCGGTGCCTGTGACCAGAAACTCGTGGCCGTGCAGGTGGATCGGGTGGTTGGTCATGGTGAGGTTGCCGAAGCGGATGCGCACCTTGTCGTTCTTGCGCACCACCAGCGGATCAATGCCCGGGAAGATGCGGCTGTTCCAGCTCCAGAGGTTGAAGTCCAGCATGGTCATGATCTTCGGCGTGGCGCTGCCGGGATCGATGTCGTAAGCGTTGAGAAGGAACACGAAATCGCGGTCCACCTCGTCGATCAGCGGGTGCTTTTCCTTCGGGTGGGTGATCCAGAAACCCATCATGCCCATGGCCATCTGCGTCATTTCGTCGGCATGTGGGTGGTACATGAAGGTGCCGGGTCGGCGTGCCACGAACTCGTAGACAAAGGTCTTGCCGACGGGGATGGCCGGCTGGTTCAGGCCCGCCACGCCGTCCATGCCGTTGGGCAGGCGCTGGCCGTGCCAGTGGATGGTGGTGTGCTCGGGCAGCTTGTTGGTGACGAAGATGCGCACGCGGTCGCCTTCCACCACCTCGATGGTGGGGCCGGGGCTCTGGCCGTTGTAGCCCCACATGTGGGCCTTGAAGCCGGGCGTCATCTCGCGCACCACTGGCTCGGCGACCAGGTGGAACTCTTTCACGCCGTTGTTCATGCGCCAGGGGAGCGTCCAGCCGTTGAGGGTGACCACCGGGTTGTAGGGACGGCCATTCGGTGGTGTCAGCGGGGCGGCGGTGTCCGGCTTGGTCATGATGACCGGCTCCGGCAAGGCCGCCATGGCGACCTTGCTGACCGAGGCAGCCGCAACAGCCGTGAAGGCAGTGGCGGCGGTGCCGTTGAAAAAATCACGTCGGTTCATGGGATGTCCTGAGGGTATTTCGGGATGAATGTGTCTGACATGAAGTCAATGACTCAATGCGCCGGGGCAGCCGCGCCGGCCGCAGATGCGCCACTGCTGCGTCCAGCGCTGCCAGCAGACATCTCCGGCGTGGCGCCGGCCAGCACCGTCTGCAGGTCGGACTCGGCCAGCCAGAAGTCGCGCTGCGCTTCGATGGCGCTGTTGGTGGCAAGCACCTGGGCCTGTGCATCGGCCAGCACATCAAAAATGCTCGACAGCATGCCGTTGTAGCGCAGCACCATTTCATCGTTGATGAACTTGCGCACCGGCACCACGTCGGCCTGGTAGTGGCGCGCCAAATCATGCGCGGTGCGGTAGGCGTGATAGGCCTCGCGGGCTTCGCTGCGCGCCTTCACGGCAATCTCCCGCACCTTGGCTGAATCACGCAGGCTGTCCCACAGCGCATCGCGGCCGGTTTCGCGTTTGCCGGCCAGGCGCTGGCGGTAATCGGTCATGGCCAGTTGCAGATCGGCGCGCGAGGCGAGCACGCGGCTTTCGATGTCTGGCAGCTCCTGTGCCTGGGCGGGCAGGTCGGGCAACCGGTCGGGCAGCGTGAAGCCGGTCTGCGGGCCCCACAGACCCATCACCACGATCAGTTTCTCGCGTTCGCTGAAGGCGGCCTGTTCGGCGCGTGCGAGCTGGATGGCCGCATCCGTCAGCAGGGCCTGCTGGCGCGCCTGTTGCAGGCGGCTCCAGTTGCCCACGCGGGCCAGCCGGCGGGCCAGCTCACCACCGGCTTCGGCGCCTTCCTTGGCATCGCGCAGGTAGCGGGCGCTCTGGGCGGCAGCCACCGCATTGATCCACGCCTTGCGCGCCTGCGCCGAGGTCTGGATCAGCGCCTGACGGGCCTTGAGCTTGGCCACGCTGTTGGGGGCAGAGGCATCGGAAATGTTGATGCCATCCGAGGCCAGCGCGACCTGAAGACCGGGATTGTTGAGCAGCGCGATGCGCACCGCGGCATCGGCCGTGAGCGGGGCTTTGAGCAGCGCATTGATCTCCGCGCTGTTGTCAACTCCCGGCCGCGGGATGGGCAGGGGTTGTGCGTCGGCAGACTGCGTGCCCGTGGCTGCGAGCTTCTGCAGGCTGGTCACGCCACCGTCCAGAGGTACAGGGGGCGATGAGGTGCTGGCGCAGGCGCCGAGCACCAGCGGTAACGCGAGAGCCAGCACCCGTGCTGGCAGCGAAGGGGCGTGACCGGGCTTGGTTGCCGTTGCGGGTACGTAAAGGGAAGCGGAGGAGGTCATCATTGATTGCATGGCAGGCCTCAGCGGGTAGGAGCCGGCGCAGGCGCAGCTGGCGTGGCGGTGGGGGCTGCGGGTACTGCGGCGGGATTGCGGCTGTTGGCCTGCTCCCACTTCAGCAGATCGACATGGCCACGGCGGAACTGGCCCACATCGGCGTTGGCCTTTTTCCAGTCGACGCTGTCCTGCTCGACGCCGGACGGCAGGTCACGGAACACCGAGCGGTACAGCGTGGCTGGCACCGGGGTGGCCGGGTCTGCCGCCTGCAGGGCGGGCTGCGGGTCCACCTGGGGGTAGGGTGCCATCTGGGCGGCGACGTGACTGGTGGCGGCCAGGGCAGCCAGCAACATCAGCGGACGAGATAAGAAAGCAAGGGTCACAAGAGTCTCCTGAACAACAAGCGGGGCGACGGCAAATGTCGCGAACCTCCGGGCGGGCAGCCGTTTCAGGCCGTGCCGGATGCAAGTACAGGCCCACTACGGGCCCGGGTTTCAGGAGATGGGCGGTTTCTGGCCCTGCGCAGCGTCGGCGCTGGCGAACTGCGACTGTGCGCCGTTGGGCACGGCGCTGACGGTCTGCGCGTGTGCAGGTGCTGCGGTGCTGGATGACAGCGCCACCGAATGACAAGCCTGGCACACCGAGCAGGAATCGCAGTCGGCGTGAGAGGTGTCAGCAGGGGTGTGCGTGAGGGTGTCGGCCAGGGTGGCGATCGCATCGACATGCTGGTTTTGCAATGCTGCGGTGTGGCCTGCGCAGTCGGCCATGGCTGCAGATTCACCCTGAGGTGTGGCAGGCTCGGCCATCACCATCGCGTGGTGCGATGCGGCTGGCAGGGCGGCCGGCATCCCGAGGGCCATTGTGGTTGCCATGGCCACATCCATCCCGCCGCGCAGGAGCAGCAGGGCGATCAACAGGGCATGGACAAAACGGCGCATCGGTGAATGATAGGCTACCCGCCGGAAAGTTCCCTGATCGCCCGATAGCCCGTTGATCATTGGGGTTTTACGGCAGCGGTCTGGCGCGCAGTCTGCAGGTCAGCGCGGGCATGCTTCAGCACCGTTACGCCGCTGGTGATGGCCAGCCCGGCCATCACCGCCGCCACTGCCAGATCGGGCCAGGCCGAGCCGGTGCCCAGCACCCCCAGGGCCGCCAGCATCACCGCGACATTGCCCAGGGCGTCGTTGCGGGTGCACAGCCACACGCTGCGCATGTTGGCATCGCCATCGCGGTAGCGGTACAGCAAAAGGGCCACCCCGGTGTTGGCCACCAGGGCCAGCAGGCCCACGCTGCCCATGGTGATGGCCTCGGGCGTGCCGCCTTGCAGCCACATCCAGCCGGCGCGCCAAAGCACAAACACGCCAAAGCCGAGCATGCTGATGCCCTTGACCCACGCGGCCCGTGCCCGCACCGCCAACCCCATCGACAGGACGGCCAGCGACAAGCCGTAATTGGCGGCATCGCCGAAAAAGTCGATCGCGTCGGCCAGCAGCGAGGTCGAACCCGCGCGGAAGCCAGCGCCGGTCTCGATGACAAACATGGCCAGATTGACAACCAGCGCAATCCACAGGATGTTGCGGTAGCGCGGGCTGGAAAGGCGCGTGTCGGTGGCGGGGGTGTGGTCGCAGCAGTTTGAAGACATGGTTTCCTTATTCAGGCGATTTCTACATCGGGTTCTGATGGCATGATTGGAAACCCTGAAGTCACTTGAAGGTCAAGCGGGATTTTCAAAAGCCCGGCTTCGAGCAGGGGATCGTTGCCATCCGGCCACTGAAGCCTCTCCAACCGACGGTGGCGCGCCCATTCCGCAGGTCGCCATTTTGCATTTCCTCACATGAATCTGGCTTGTCACCGCCCGCGCCGCCACGGGCATCAAGGTGCATCAGGCCTGAAAAACCATGACCAAGACCACAAACCATCCCCGTGACGCTGCCACGCCGACGCTGCACCGCATCGGTGTGGCGGCGCGCCTGAGCGGTGTGTCCGTCGCCAACATCCGTTTCTACGAGAAAGAGGGCCTGCTGCCCGTCATGGAGCGCAGCGACAGCAGCTACCGGCTGTACAGCGTGGGTGACATCCACCAGCTGCGCTTCATCCGGCTGTGCCGGGCAATGGACATGTCGCTGGGCGAAGTGCGAACACTGCTGGGGCTGGACCTGTCGCGCAAGGCCGATTGCGCTACCGCCCGTACCGCTCTCGACGAGCACCTGCTGCATGTGCAGGCCCGCCTGAAGGAGTTGAAGGCGCTTGCGCAAGACCTGCAGGCGCTGCGCCAGCGCTGCGATGGCACCGACAACCGTTGCCACATCATCGAGGCACTGCACGAGCGGGCCGATGCGCTACCCGCGCCACCCGCCCGAGCGGCTGCGGCTGCGGCGGCGGCCAGGCGCCACGTGTGAGTCTTAATGTGTGAGTCTTAACGTATGAGTCTTATTGCGGGGGCTGCAGCCGCAACCGGGCTTTGTCCAGCCACATCTGCAGGCTGTCCAGCAAGTCGGTCTGGCTGAAAGAGCAGCTTTCTTCGCTGAACAGCGCGCTGGATTCGAGGCGTGTGAGCAAACCGTTGAGCACCTCGCCAAACGCCGGCGGCAGCGTGCCCAGCAGCTCGTTCTGGTGGGCCGCTAGGTGCGAAAAACCAGCGGCGTTGAGTTCACCGCTGCGCAGTCGTTGCAGCGCCTCGGTCATGGCTTGCAGTTGACCGGCGGCGCTCATGGCCTAGCGCCCGAGCTGGCCGCTGCGGTGTGCGCTGGTGGTGTGGAGGAGCGGTCAAACGCCAGTGTGCTCAGGGCCAGCAGGCCAAAGGGCACGCCGACCCAGGCCAGATGCGCAAAGCCCACGGTGTCGATCAAAGCGCCGCTGATGACGGCACCCAGCGCCGTGCCCACATAGAGCATGGAGCCGTTCAGGCTGAGCAGCAGGGGCGCCTGCGCGGGCGACAAGGTGGCCAGCCGGCTCTGCTGCGGCGCCATCATGCCGAAGCCGGCCACGCCCCACACCACCAGCGTGGCCAGTGTGGCGGGCACATGGCCCTGCGTCAGCGGCAACAGGCACATCATGGTCACCAGCACGGTCAGCTGTACACGCATGGTGCGGATCGCACCGAAGCGGTCGTTGGCCCAGCCACCGCTGAGTGTGCCGGCCACACCGGCCATGCCGAATACCGCCAGCGTCATCGACAGCTGTGTGGAACTCATCGGGTTGAGCGCCTGCAGCACCGGCCCCACGTATGCAAACACGCTGAAGATCGCTACGAAGTAAAGCAGGGTGCGCGTCCACACCCGCAGCACGCCGCCCTGGCGCGCGGCCGCCCGGAAGCCCGCAAAGCTGGAGCCGGCACTGGCCATCTGCGCCGGCACCAGCCAGCTGGCGGCCACCAGAGCGGCCAGGCTGGCCGCCGCCGACAACCACACCGGCACGCGCCAGCCGTACTCAAACCCCAGCCACGCGCCGATGGGAAGGCCCACCGCATAGCTGATGCTGATGCCCAGAAAGGTGATCGACAACGCACGACCGCGTTGCGCCGGCGGCACCATACTCACCGCCAGTGCGGAGGCCGCCGCGGTGAACATGGCACCCGCACCCATCAGCACCCGGCCCACCAGCAGCACCAGCAGATTGGGCGCCAGCGCGCAGATCAGGCAGCCGACGCAAAACAGCAGCAGCGCCAGCTGGATGGCCCGCTTGCGTGGCCAGCGTGCGGTGAGGATGATCAGCAGGGGTGCCAGCACCGCGGTGGCAATGGCGTAGGCCGTCATGGCCTGTCCGGCGGCGGCGACGCTGACGCCGAGCGATGCGCTCATCGGCTGCAGAATGCCGCCCAGCACAAATGCCCCGCTGCCAATGACGAGGTTGCAGAGCGCGAAGAAATAAAGAATGGGTGGCATGGTCACAGTAGAGGGATGGCGCGCGACAGGCGGTGGCTGCACCAGTGTCGCCTGCGGTGAGTGCCCTGCTATTGTGCCCCGGGCCGGGACCGGGTGCGCTCAGGCCGGCGCAGTGCTCAGGAAGCGCCGTCAAGCCGGCCCTTCGTTCAGCGCGCCGTCAAGCCGGCCCCTCGTTCAGCGCGCCGTCAAGCCGGCGCAGTGCCCAGCGTGAATGAAAAGCGCGCGCCTTCACCCAGGATGCCTTCAGCCCACACCTGGCCGCCGTGGCGCTTGATGATGCGCTGCACCGTCGCCAGCCCGATGCCGGTGCCCGAGAATTCAGCGGCCGTGTGCAGCCGTTGGAAGGCACCAAACAGCTTGTCGCCGTAGGCCATGTCAAAGCCGGCGCCGTTGTCCTGTACCGAGTACACCCGTTGCCCGGCGGTGTTGAGTGTGCTGGCAAAGCGAATGGCCGGCTTGGTTTTTTTTCCGCTGAACTTCCAGGCATTGGCCAGCAGGTTCTCCAGCACCTGACGCAACAGGGCCGGGTCGCCCGCCGCCGTGAGACCAGGCTCGATGGTGACCTCCACCTGCCGCGCAGGCTCGCGTTCGTGATAGACCGCAAGCAGCGTTCCGGCCATCGCGCTCAGGTCAATCGGCTCCCAGCGCAAGGTGGTTCGTGACACCTGGGCCAGTGACAGCAGGGCGTCGATGAGCTCCCCCATTTGCACCACGCCGGAGCGGATGCGCGACAGGTAGTGCTGGCTGCGTTCACTGCCGTTGTGCTGTGCCGCCGTGTTGATTTCCTTGTGCAGCAGGTCGCTGAAGCCGTCAATCGTGTTGAGCGGGTTGCGCAGGTCGTGCGAGACCGAGTAGGAGAAAGCCTCCAGCTCGCGGTTGGCGGTTTCCAGCTCGGCGGTGCGTTTGCGCACGCGCTCTTCCAGCTCGGAGTTCAGGCGCAGAATTTCGTCAGACGCCAATTTCTGTACGGTGACATTCATGTGCATCACGATGACGCCTTTGCCCGGTGGCCCATCAGACAGGGGGCATACCGTCATGACAAACCAGCGGTCGTCGTCAGGGGAGTGGCAGGGGTACTCCAGCGAGTAGCTTTTGATGCTGCCGCTGAGTACGGCGCGAATGCCGGCTGCGGCCTGGTCTGCCTCGCGGGCATCCGGGCCGATGGCCTGGTCGCAGATGTCGAGGTAATTGGCGCCGGGCCCGCAGCCCTGGGACTGCGGCGAATCCTGGCAGGCAAAGTGCCGCCACGCGTCATTCACCGAGATGATGACGCCTTCATGGTCGAGCAGCGCAATGTGTGCCGGCAGAGCGTTGAGGATGGATGCTTGCCGTGCCGCGTCGTCCAGTTGCAGCTGGTTGGCGCGTTGCAGGTCGGCGGTGCGCGCCTCGACCTGAGCGGTCACCCGCGCCTGCAGCACATCACTGTGGTTCTGCAGAAAGTCGCTGTATTCCTTCAGGCGCAGCAGGTTGCGCACCCGCAGCCACAGCTCGGTCCGGTCCACCGGCTTGGTGAGGAATTCCTCTGCCCCCGCATTCAGGCCGGCCAGCCGCGCAGTGCGGTCAGCCAGTGCCGTGAGCATGATGATCGGAATGTTTGATGTGGCCGGGTGCGCCTTCAGCGCGCGCGCCACCTCGTAGCCATCCATGTCCGGCATCATCACATCCAGCAGCACTAAGTCGGGCATATGCTGCGCGGTCATGATCATGGCCTCCTCGCCACTGGCTGCACTGACCGTGCGATAGCCCTCTGGCCGCAGCAGTGCTTCAATCAGCTTGCGGTTTTGCTGGTCGTCGTCAACGATCAGGATGGTGGCTTGTGACAGACTCATGCAGTCAACTCCCTCCCGGGGCGGAGGCCGTCCCGAGCAGTGCATTGATGGTGTCGTACAGCTCCTGGTAGCGCAGCGGCTTGGCGATGTAGGCCTCGCAGCCGGCGATCTGGCTTTTCTCCTGATCGGCCTTCATGGCCAGCGCGGTCAGGGCGATCACCGGAATGGACGCTGTCACCACGTCTTTCTTCAGCAAGGCGGTGGCGGCCAGCCCGTCCATGCCTGGCAGCTGGATGTCCATCAGAATCAGGGCCGGTTGTTCGGCGCGCGCCATGGTCAGGCCGGTTTCGGCATCCGTGGCGCTCAGCACCTCATGCCCCGCCTTGCTCAGCAGCACGCAGGCCAGCTTCATGTTGGCCGGGTTGTCCTCAATGACCAGGATGCGTGCCATCAAACGACTCCTCTCGAGAATCTTGAGAATCCTGAGAAGGCAGGGCGCGCCGCACCTCGTCAATGAAGCGCCCGCGGTTGAGCCCCACCTTTTCGACAATGCGGATCACGCTCCCCCTGTCCTTGTTGAGCAGGGCTCGGTCCTGTGCGGTGATCTGCTTGGCGGTGACCACCAGCACCGGAATGCTTGCGGTTTCAACGTGACGCTTGAGGATTTCCACCACATCAAAGCCGTTCATCCCGGGCATCATCAGGTCGAGGAAGATCAGGTCCGGCTGCAGCTGCCGCGCGAGCGTGATGGCCTCCTGGCCGCTGTAGGCCCGGACCACCGCATAGTCGGGCGTGGGCAGGAAGGCGGCGATCAGCTCGACCGCCTTGGGGTCGTCATCCACCACCAGAACCGTATGGGTCCGCTCCGTTGTGGGATGCAGGCCGAGGCAGGCCAGCGACATCTTCAGCTGCGCCCGGCTGATGGGCTTCTGGAGTACCGCTGCCGCACCGCTGTGAAGGCCCAGGCTGTTTTCAGCGCTGCCCGAAATGATGACCACCGGCACCCGCGACAGGCTGTCGCTGTCCAGCTCACGCAAGCGAGCGAGAAAGCTCCATCCGTCCATGCCGGGGAGCTGGATGTCCAGCGTGATCAGGCTCAGCGGCTGTTGTGGCGCGAGTAGCAGAGCCTCCTCAGCGCTGATGGCCCGCACCACCGTGAACCCTTCGGCCTCCAGCAGAAGGCGCACCAGGTCGGCAGCCTGGTCGTTGTCTTCCACCACCAGTGCATTGCGGCCGGCCAGCGCAAGGGGAGCGGCAGGCCGGTGAAGAAGCGGCTGAGTCTCCATGGCGTCGGCCACCACGGGCCGCAGCGGCAACCAGACGGCAAAGCGCGCACCTTGCCCTTCGGCGCTGCTGACGGCCACGGTTCCGCCATGCAGCTCGGCCAGTTGCTTGACCATGGCCAGACCCAGGCCGGTGCCTTCGAACTTGCGGGCCAGGCTGCTGTCGATCTGCCGGAAGGCCTGAAAGAGTTTGGACATGTCGTCCTTGGATATGCCAATGCCGCTGTCGGTGACGGACAACTCCAGAAACTCGGTGTAGTCGCTCGCGTGCAGCGGAAAGCCGTGCACCGGCCACGCACCGGGCAACAGGCCCACCGACTGGCGCGGGACGCGCTGCGCGCTCAAGGTCACATTGCCGCCGCTGGCACTGAACTTCACCGCGTTGGCCAGCAGGTTGTAAACAATCTGCTTGGTCTTGCGCATGTCCAGCATCAGCAGGCCCAGGTCCTTGGCGACATCCAGCCCCAGGGCCAGGCGCTGGGCCAGGGCTTTTTCCTTCACGATGGACAGGCTGGCGGTCAGCAGCGATGGCAGATCGACCGGCTCCAGCTCCAGGTTCATCATGCCGGCCTCGACCTTGGAGAGGTCCAGGATGTCATTGATGAGCGACAGCAGGTGCTGCCCGCTGGTGAAGATGTCACCCATGTACTCTTGCTGGGTTTCGCTCATCGGGCCCATCAGCCCGTCCTTGAGTGCCTCCGAGAAACCGATGATGGAGTTGAGCGGCGTGCGCAGCTCGTGCGACATGGTGGCCAGGAACTCCGACTTCATGCTGCTGGCATGCTGGAGGTCCACGTTCTTTTCCTGCAAGGCCTGTTCAAACCGCTTGCGCTCGGTCACGTCGCGGGCGGCGGCAAACACACCGCGCAGGCGGTGATGGCGGTCATGGAAGGTGGCCGCGTTGTAGGACACCACGGTTTCGTCGCCGTTGCGGGCGCGCACGGTGAGCTCGTAGTTGTTGACCGTGTGCTCGGTCAGCACGCGCTGGATGGCGGCGTCAGCCAGCTCGGGATCGGTGAAGAACTGCTTGGAGGGCGCGCCGATCAGCTCTTCCCGGGTGCAACCGGTGAGCGTCATCATCTGCTGGTTGACGTCAGAGATGATGCCCTGCGGGTCGGTCATCATCAGCGCATCGATGTTCGACTCGATCAGCGAGCGGGTGTAGAACTGCTGGTCGCGCAGCTGCTGGTCCAGCAGGGCTTGGGCGGCTTCGACTTCCTTGCGGGCGGTGTTGTCGGTGCCAATCAGCAGGTAGCCGATGATGGCCTCCTGGTCATCGCGCAGGGCCGTCACCGAGACCACCGCCGGAAAGCGGCTGCCGTCCTTGCGGATGTAAGTGAGCTGGTAGATGTCTTCAATGCCTCGCGAGGCCTTGAACACCAGCGCCTCGAAGCCGGGCGTGATGGCGGTGCCCAGTTCCCGGCTCAGGGCATCGGCGCGCGCGATCAGCTCTTCGGGGTCGGAGATGTCGGCCGGGGTGACGCGGTTGACCACTTCAGTGGCCGCGTAGCCCAGCATGCGCTCGGCACCGACATTGAAAATCTGGATGACGCCTTTTTCGTCCGTCGCGATGCTGGAGAAATTGGCACTGTTGAAAATCGCGTCCTGCAGCGCACCCGTCTTGAGCAGAGACTGCTGGCGCCTGAATTCAATAACGCCCTCGGCACCGTCCTGCCTACCAAAGGTGCTGTCGGTCGAGCCGGAGTTCGGCATGGAAACCCTCCAACGCGAATTCTCACTTCGGCAAGGGACTGTTTCGACAGACCCCGCGTCAGGCGGGCTCACGGGTTATCACGTCATTCAGCACTGAAACGCGAACAGGCTGGTGATAAGGAGGAGATGTGATTTGAATGTAACAGAGGCCTTGCACTCAAGGTGAGAAATAGCATGAGAATTTGGAGCGCTGCTCCGCCTCCAGTGAGGCACAAAGCACTACTGGGTAACGCCGCTGTGCCGCTGCAGGTGAGGCCTCAGTCAGCCGATGCGGCGGGACACTGCCGTCAAATCGGCGGCACCCACGGGCCGTTGACGGGAAGCGCAGAGGTGCTTTGCAGAATTTCCAGATCGACCGGGCGAGGGGTGTTGTCGCCTGCCCCCTGGATTTTCACGATGTCCTGCGGACAGGCTGAGAATGCGACGAAGCAGTCCATCTCTGCACGCAACGTGATGGAGTCCCCCGCCTTGGTGGTGGTGGGCAGGGTCTTGAGCGTGATGCCATCCGGCTGGACCTGGATGTTCATGAAGATGTTGAATGAGGCGAGGATGGCGCGTGGGGGCGTCACCCCCAGCTCGAACATGCCTTCGAACATGTTGTCGCAGCAGTTGCGGTGGTAGCCCTTGACGCCCAGCAGCTCGTAGCGGCGCCGGTCGCAAGCGGCCATGAACGTGTCGTGCACGCCCGGCGTAGCGTCTTCCACCACCGTGAGGATGGGATGGCGCAAATTGGTGACGAAGGAGTCGCCCACCACGGGATTGAGACGCTGGTTCCACACACGGGTGGTTTCCATGCACATGAATTCCTGCAGGTCGTAGGCATTGAATGCCCAGCAATCCACCACCTGCGTGCCATGGGTGTTGATTACCCTGACTGCCTGCCCAGCGGTCAGTCGCACGGCCTTGCCATGGCCAGCGGGAACGTGAAGCGTGGCGGTCGGTCGGGTGGATGTGGTGCTTGTCATCGGGGTGTTTGCGTTACTGGATCATGCCGAGGAACTGCTTGAGTTCAGGCGTCTGGGGGTGGGTGAACACCTCGTCTGGCGGGCCGATTTCGTGCACACGGCCCTGGTGCATGAACACCACCCGGTCACAGACCTTGCGCGCGAAGTTCATTTCATGGGTGACCATCAGTAGCGTCATGCCATCTGCAGCCAGGCTTTCCACCACCTGAAGCACTTCGCCGACCAGCTCCGGGTCCAACGCCGAGGTGATTTCGTCGCATAGCAACACCGAGGGCCGCATCGCCAGTGCCCGTGCAATCGCCACGCGTTGCTGCTGGCCGCCTGAGAGCTGGTCGGGCCAGGCGTCGAACTTCTCGGCCAGGCCGACGCGCTGCAGCAGCGCGCGCGCGTGTTCCTCGGCAGGCGCGCCGGTGGCCTTTTTCACCAGGGCGGGCGCCAGCATGATGTTCTTGCCTACAGTCAGGTGCGGAAAGAGGTTGAAGCTCTGGAAGATCATGCCCACCTGCTGGCGCAACTCGCGCATGACCTGGGGGTTGTCGTGCAGCAGATGCTTGCCGTCCACACGCAGCGTGCCGCTCTGGAACACCTCCAGCCCGTTGATGCAGCGCAGCAGCGTGCTTTTGCCGGATCCGCTTTTTCCGATGATGGCAATCACTTCGCCCGCGCGGACTTCAAGGTCAATGCCTTTGAGCACCTCGTTGGCGCCGAAGCTCTTTCGCAGCTGGTTGATCTCCACCAGTGTCCTCCCGGCGAGGGCAGGCCGCTCTGCGGCGGCTGGTGATGTGGCGTTAGCGTCCATTTCTTGCTTTCCTCTCCAGCTTGCGGGCGTACAGGGACACGGGGAAACACAGCGCGAAGTACATCAGCGCGACGCAGCTGTAGACCACAAAGGGCTTGAAGGTCGCATTGGTGATCATGGTGCCGGCCTTGGTGAGCTCGATGAAGCCGATCACCGAGGCGAGCGCTGTGCCCTTGATGACCTGCACCAGAAAACCCACGGTCGGCGGCACGGCAATGCGTACCGCCTGCGGCAGCACGATGTGTTTGAGCTGTTCACCGAAATTGAGCGCCAGGCTTTGTGCGGCCTCCCACTGGCCTTTGGGAATGGCGTCAACGCAGCCGCGCCAGATTTCGGCCAGGTAGGCGCTGGTGTAAAGCGTCAGTGCCACCGCAGCAGCCACCCATGCGGGCACATTGATGCCGAAGAGCGCCAGACCGAAATAGGCGAGAAAGAGCTGCATCAGCAAGGGCGTGCCCTGGAACAGCAGCACATAGCCGTCGAGCGCCCGGCGCGCGACCAGTGCCGACCTGCCTTTGCCCGGCGCGGTGCGGGTGGCCGACAGCCGGGCCACCAGCAGCAGCAGGCCGACGATGCCTCCGCCGATGAAGGCCACGAGTGACAGCGCCACCGTCCAGCGCGCGGCGAGCAGCAGGTTCCTGAAGATGTCCCAGACGGTGAATTCAATCATGGTGCGCCCACGTCCTTGCCCTTATCGACCGAACAGGAAGCGGGGGCCTGCCCAGTAGAGAAGCTTGCGCACCGCCACCGACAGTGCCAGATAGATCAGCGTCGCAATGATGAAAGCTTCGAAGGCCCGGAAGTTGCGCCCCTGGATCAGGTTGGCGGCGTACGACAGTTCCTGCGTCGAGATCTGGCCGCAGACCGCCGAGCCCAGCATCACGATGATGATCTGGCTGACCATGGCGGGCCAGACTTTCTTGAGTGCAGGTGGCAGCACCACGCGGGTGTAGATCTGCACACGGTTGAGCGCCAGACTCTCTGCCGCCTCAATCTGGCCGCGCGGCGTGGCTTCGACCCCGGCACGAATGATCTCGGTGGCATAGGCTGAAAGATTGATCACCATTGCCAGCACCGAAGCCATCTCGGGTGAGAGTTTGAAGCCTGCCGCGGGCAGACCGAAAAAGATGAAGAACAGCTGGACGATGAATGGCGTGTTGCGGATCAGCTCCACATACGCGCTGACCACCCAGCGCAGCCAGACTGGTCCGCTGGCACGCGCCCAGGCGAAGGCCATACCGATGGCCATGCCCAGCACCGAAGAGATTGCTGTCAGGCCGAGCGTCCACGCGACGCCGATGGCCAGCAACGGCCATTGCGACAGCACCGCCATGAAATCAAGCTCGACACGCATGCGATTACTTCCTGTTAAGTGGGGCTGCCTGCAGGCCAGCGGCCGCCGTGGAATCGGCTTCGCCGGACCACCAGCGGCGCCCCCTGCAAGGGGGGGAGGACGCTACACGCAGTGAGCGTCAACGGGGGTGTGCCATTTATTGCGGCAGGTTGCCAGCGGGCCGGCCCAACCACTTGATCGCGATCTTGTCGAGGTCGCCATTTTTCTTGGCCTCTGCAATCACCTCGTTGACCTTCATGCGCAGCTTGTCTTCGCCCTTGGCGACGCCGATGAAGTTGGGGCTGTCGCTGAGCAGCAGCTTGTACTCGGTATTGAGCTGCGGGTTCTTGGCCATCATGTTGCCGGCCACCGAAGCACCGGTGGCAATGAGCTGGACCTGGCCGGCGGTGTAGGCCGACACCGTGGTGTTGTTGTCTTCAAAGCGCTTGATGTCTGCGCCCGCCGGTGCGACCTTGGTGAGCTCCTGGTCTTCCAGTGCGGCGCGGGTCACGCTGATGGTTTTGCCGCTGAGGTCGGCAAAGGACTTGACGTTCAGGCTCTTGGGGCCAAACACGGCCTGGAAGAACGGCGAATAGGCGATGGTGAAATCGATGACTTTCTCGCGGTCCGGATTCTTGCCCAGTGTGGAGATCACCAGATCAGCCTTCTTGGTCTGCAGGTAGGCGATGCGGTTGGCGCTGGTCACGGGTACCAGCTCCACCTTCACTCCCAGCTTCTGGGCGATGTAGCCGGCCATTTCCACATCCAGCCCTTGCGGCTTGAGATCGGTTCCCACCATGCCATAGGGCGGAAAGTCTGTCGGGATGGCGATCTTGATCTCCTTGGCCTTCATGATGTCGTCGAGGGCGGTCTGCGCGTGGGCGCCAGCGGCGCCAAGGACGGCAGTGGCTGCGAAGGCAAGGGTGATGACGGAGGCAAGGCGTTTGCTGGACTTCATAGCAGGGCTCCAAGGTAGGTTGAGGAATCGTCAGGAAATGGCTCGCTCCCACGCGGGTTACTGCGTGTGTTTCGCGGCCTGGCAGGGGAACGGGTGGGGCTGGGTTCGGTCTGGCGCAGGGTCTGGCGCGGCAGGCCTTTGGCGGCTGTCTGTCCGGCTTTGCGGCCGCTGGCGACTGCGCTGCGCGATGCGCCTGCTTTGGGCGGCTGCGCCTCCAGCGGGCTCAAGGCGCTGCGCAAATGCGACAGCGGGTCGCCACTGCTGCTCTGCAGTCTCAGTGCGGCCTGCACGCTGCCGATGTGGGCCTGCATCAACTTTTCGGCCTTGGGCAGGTCACCCTTTTCAAGCGCCTGCACGATCTGCACATGCTCTTCGCAGGATTGGGCAGCGTCGTGTGAAGACTGGTAAAGCATGGCGATCAGGGTGGTGCGTGCGGTGAAGTCGCGCAGCGTGTCTGCCAGCAGGCTGTTGCCCAGGCATTCGGCCAGACACACGTGAAAATCGCCCAGCAGAAAACTGCGCAAGCCCACATCGCTGCCCTTGATCGCGGCTTTCTCGCGGCTCAGGTGGTTCTTGAGCTGTTTGATGGCGGTCTTGCTGACGTCACCGGTGCAGCGGATCAGCCCCATCTCGATGACGCGGCGTGCCTCGAAGGCTTCGCGGGCCTCGTCCTGGGAAGGCTCGATGACATACCAGCCGCGGCGACTGCTCACCGTGACGATGCCGCGCACCGCCAGCCGGGTGAGTGCCTCGCGCACGATGGTGCGACTGCAATCGAAAAGCATTGCCAGCTGTTGCTCGCCCAGTCGCGCACCCGGCTCCAGCTTCTGGGCCATGACGGCCTCAATGATGCGGTTGCTGATATCCGAAGCGGTGGTCATGGCCCCACCTTTGCATAAGCCGTGCCAGGCTTTTGACCGGTTCAGTCAACTGGTATACAAGTTTTGTGCACTCAATTGGTGTGCGAGTAGTGGCAACTGGCCTCTGATGCCACGCGATGGCTCGTCAGCTGCACCACATGCGTGAATCGGCCGACGGCCTCTTCCAGGACTTCAGAAAAGCCGTTGCTGCAAGTCCTGCTGGATTCGCGCAAACACGCTGCCCCAGTCGCCCGGCCGCTCCTGGCGATACAGCCGCATGGACGCGTACCAAGGACTGTCGCTGCGGTCGAGCAGCCAGCGCCAGTCGGGCGAGAAGGGCAGCATGACCCAGGTTGGCCGGCCCAGTGCGCCGCTCAGGTGCGCCACGCTGGTGTCAACGCTGATGACCACATCCATCAGCTCGCACAGTGCGGCGGTGTCGGTGAAGTCTTCCAGCTCGGCGCTGAACTGCCGGATGCCGCTGGCCTGCAGGGCTGCCTTGTCACTGGGGCGGATTTCCTTTTGCAGGCTGATGTACTCCACGCCCGAAGGCAAGCCGGTGAGCAGCGCAGACAGTGCCAAGCTGCGGTGCGCGTCTCCCTTGTGAATCGTGCTGCCGCTCCACACCAGGCCCACGCGGGGCTGTCGGCGCGGCCCGAGGCGGGTGGCCCACTGCGCCACCTTGCCGCTGTCGCTGCGCAGGTAGGGGCCGGGGCTGGGAATGCTCTGCAAGTCAGTGCCCACGGCAAGCGGCACGCTGAGCAGCGGGCAGTGCAGGTCGAACGCGGGAAAGCGCTCGCCCGGGCCAATCAGCTGGGCGATGCCGTCCACGCCCTGCAGCAGCCGCAACAGGGGTTGCGGTGTTTCCAGCAGCACGCGTGCACCGCGCGCCTGCAGCACGCGGGCATAGCGGCAAAACTGGATGGCGTCGCCCAGACCCTGCTCGCGCGTCAGCAGAATCGTCTGACCCTGCAGCGACTCCTTGCCCTGCCAGAGCGGTTGTTTGAACTGACGCTGGATTTTTTTGAACTCGGCCTGCGACCAGCGCGCCTCGTACTCGGCCCAGCCCGCTTCAAATTCGCCTTTCACCAGCAACAGCAAGGACTTGTTCCATCGGGTCAGATCGCGGTCGCTGGCGGTGACGGTGGGCAGGCTGAGCGCGGTGTCGTAGCTGGCGCGTGCCGCGTCCAGCTGCAGCAAGTCCTTGAGCAGGTTGCCCCGATTGGAGTGGGCCTTGGCCAGGTCTGGCTGCAGGCGGATGGCCGTGTCGTAGCTGGCCAGCGCGGCTTCGGGTTGCCGCATGTCCTTGAGCACGTTGCCGCGGTCGCAATGGGCGGTGGCCAGGTCCGGCTGCAAAGCGATGGCGCGGTCATGGCTGGCCAGTGCTTCCGGCAGGCGCTTGAGCTTGAGCAGCACATTGCCCCGGTTGCCGTGGGCGATGGCCAGCCCGGGCTCAAGGCGGATGGCTTCGGCGTAACTGGCCAGCGCTGCCTCCAGCTCGTCCAGGTCCTGCAGCACATTGCCGCGGTTGAGGTGGGCGCCGGCATAGCCGGGCTGAAGGCGAATGGCCGTGTCGTGGCAGGCCAGCGCGGCATCGAGCTGGCCCAGCTCCTTGAGCACAATGCCGCGGTTGGAATGCACCTCGTGGAAGTCGGGCCGCAGCCGGATGGCTTCGTCATAGCTGGCCAGTGCGGCCTGCAGCTGCTTGAGCTCTCGCAGGACGTTGCCGCGATTAGTGTGCGCTTCCACATAGCCGGGCTGAAGGCGGATCGCCTCGTCATAGCTTGCCAGCGCCGCGTCCAGTTGGGCGAGCTCACGCAAGGCATTGCCCCGGTTGCCCCAGGCATGGGCGTAAGGCGGTTGCAGTCGGATGGCCTCGTCGTAGCTGGCCAGCGCCTCGCTGGGGCGGCGCAGCCCCATCAGCAGATCGCCACGCCCGCAATGGGCTGCCGCATGGCGCGGCTGCAGGCGAATGGTGTCGTCATGGCTGGCCAGTGCCGCTTCTGGCTGCTGCAGCGCCATCAGCACCTGCCCACGGTTGAAATGCGCGGCCACATCGCCCGGGCGCAGGCGGATGGCGTGGTCGAAGCTCGCCAGCGCTTCGGTGGGTCGCCCGAGGCTGCGCAGCACAAGACCGCGGTTGTAATACGCCTCGGCATGGTCGGGCCGCAGGCGAAGGGCTGCGTCCTGGCTGGCCAGTGCCTCGTCCAGCCGGTTGAGTGCGCGCAGCACAATGCCGCGGTTGGCATGGGCTTCGACGTGGTCCGGCTGCAGTTGGAGGGCCTGGTCGTGGCTGGCGAGCGCCGCTTGCAGCTGGCCCAGTTCGGTCAGCGCGATGCCGCGGTGGGTGTGGAAAGAGGGGTTGCCCGGATACAGGGCAATCGCACGGCCAATGAATGCCACGGCCTGCGCAGCCTGCCCGTTCTGGATGCAAATCACCCCCAGCAGGTGCAGGCAGTCAAAGTGGTCAGGCTGGCTTTCGAGCAGGCGTTCGCACAGGGCCTTTGCCTCTGCCAGCCGCCCTTGCTGGTGCAGCGCGAAGGCCTCGGCCATTTTGTCCGTGGACGCAGCCGGGAGTGAATCACTCATCGACTGCGGGACGGGCTCTGACGCAGGATGGGATGAAGGTTGGGGTCGGGTCATGGGATGATGGAAGGCTTCGGCTGACTCTATGCGATTGTGGCCCCAAGCCGTATGGAGTTCATCAGGGACGGTAGCAGTCGTCGCCCTGGCGACACGGGGGCTACGGAGCTTCCCGGATGTGTTGGGCGGCATGTGCCGTTACGCTTGGACCATCGTGACGGCCCGCTGTCCTCCCTGTGATGACAGGGCTTCACGTGGTACCGTGGAATCAACCCTTGACACTTCCCCTGCACCACAAGGTCTGGCCCAAGCGGCTGCCGCGCAGCATCTCGCCGCCGGCCACGTCGCTCTGGTACAACCTCGCCGTGAGCGCGCTGCGCTTTCCGGACAAGGCCGCACTGGTCTTCTTCAACCGCACGCTGAGCTACTCGCAGGTGTTGCAGCAGGCCGAACGGCTGGCCGCCACCCTGCACCAGCGCGGCGTGCAAAAGGGCGATCGCGTCATTCTTTGCATGCAGAACTGCCCGCAGTGGGTGATTGCGCACTTTGCCATCCTGCGGGCCAATGCGGTGGTGGTGCCGGTGAACCCGATGAACCGTGCCGAGGAACTCAAACACTACATCACCGACCCTGATGTGAAGGTGGCCATCACTGCTGCCGATCTGGCGCCCGAACTGGTCCGGGCCAATGCGGAGTTGCCAGCCAGCCAGCGGCTGGCGCATCTGGTGGTCACCCATTACAGCGATGCCTTCGACATGCCTGCTGCAGGCCCTGAATCCGCAGAACAAGGCGCGCCCATGCCCGAGGCCTGGCGCGAGTGGCTGGGTACCCAGCATGCGTTGCCCCGCCACGAAGGCGGGGAGGTCATTGCATGGGCTGATGCGTTAGCGGGGCAGGGCGTAGAGCACCTGCCGCCACACACGGCGCAATCGTCGGATCTGGCGGTGCTGCCCTACACCAGTGGCACCACTGGCCTGCCCAAGGGCTGCATGCACACGCACGCCAGCATCATGCACAACGCGGTCGGGACCTGCCTGTGGAGCAACGGCACGTCTGAAAACGTGGTGCTGTCGGTGGTGCCGATGTTTCACATCACTGGCATGGTGTCGGTGATGCACACTGCCCTCTACGCCGGCGGCACGCTGGTCATCATGCCGCGCTGGGACCGCGAGCTGGCTGGTGCCCTGATCTCGCGCTGGCGCGTCACGCACTGGACCAACATCCCGACCATGGTCATTGACCTGCTGGGCAGTCCGAACGTTGCCGATTTCAGGCTGGACAGTCTGGTCTACATCGGTGGCGGTGGCGCGGCCATGCCGCAGGCCGTGGCGCAGCGCCTGTGGGAGCAGTATGGCCTGCGCTATGCAGAAGGCTATGGCCTCACAGAGACGGCGGCGCCGTCGCACAGCAACCCGCCCGACGCCACCCGTCAGCAGTGTCTGGGCGTGCCCTTCATCAGCACCGATGCGCGCGTCATCGACCCCCTCACGCTGAAGGAACTGCCGCAGGGTGAGCAGGGCGAGATCGTCATATGCGGCCCGCAGGTGTTTCAGGGCTACTGGAAGCAGCCCGAGGCCACGACCGCCGCGTTCATCGAGCTTGATGGCAAGCGCTTTTTCCGCTCCGGTGATTTGGGGCGGATCGATGAGGACGGCTATTTTTTCCTGACCGACCGGCTCAAGCGCATGATCAATGCGTCGGGCTTCAAGGTGTGGCCGGCCGAGGTGGAGGCGCTGATGTTCAAGCACCCGGCGATTCAGGAAGCCTGCATCATCTCCACCCGCGACGCCTACCGTGGCGAGACCGTCAAGGCCGTGGTGGTGCTGCGCAGCGAAGCCCGGGGCAAGACCAGCGAAGACGACATCATCGACTGGTGCCGCAACCACATGGCGGCCTACAAATACCCGCGTGTGGTGCAGTTTGTCGATGTGCTGCCCAAGAGCGGCTCAGGCAAGGTCATGTGGCGTAGCTTGCAGGAAGCCGAAAGCGGCGGGACTTGACGGCACCCGGCACGCCAGCAGGGGCCAATGGCAACGGGTTGCCGTTTTCCAGCCGCTGCGGTTATCGTGCAGGGCATGTTGAACCTTGCATCCGCCTGCCCGCTTTGGCCCGCCCGCTTTGCCGCAGCGGATGCCGCTGACATGAACTGCTGACATGACAACTCCCGATTCCAATCAATCACCTCCTTTGAATGCCAAGCCTTTGTCTGGCTGGCGACTACGCCTTTACACCATCATTTTTGAGGCTGACACCGAAGCCGGACGTCTGTTCGACAAGGTCCTGATCGGCATGATTGTGCTCAGCGTGGTGGTCGTGCTGGCCGACAGTGTGCAGGCGATCAATGCCGCCTGGGGTGCGTGGTTCACGGTGCTTGAGTGGTTCTTCACGCTGTTGTTCACAGCTGAGTACATCGCACGTCTGGTGTGTGTGCCGCGACCTGCGCGTTACGCACGCAGCTTTTTCGGCATCATTGACCTGATTGCTGTCCTGCCAACCTACCTGGCGCTGTTCTTTCCCGGATTCCATGCGCTGGTGGATGTGCGGGTGCTGCGCCTGCTGCGGGTGTTCCGCGTCTTCAAGCTCGCCGCCTACGTGGCCGAGTACCAGCAACTGGGGCGGGCGCTGGTTGCCAGTGCGCGCAAGGTGTTGGTGTTCCTGTCGGTGGTGCTGATGCTGGTGCTGGTGATGGGAACGGTGATGTACCTGGTCGAGGGGCCGGCCAATGGCTTCACCAGCATTCCCACGGCGGTGTATTGGGCCATCAGCACCGTGACGACGGTGGGCTATGGTGACATCACGCCGAAGACCGACCTCGGGCGCCTCATTTCGTCGTTCATGATGCTGCTCGGCTGGGGCATTCTGGCGGTGCCGACCGGCATCGTCACCGCGGAAATGTCGGCGCAACGCAACCAGCAGCCCCTGCCGCTGCCGACCACGCGTACCTGCCACCATTGCCTGACCGAAGGGCATCAGCCCGAAGCGCGGTTCTGTCTGCACTGCGGTGCAGACCTGCCGGCCTATCAGGTACAGCCCGACGTCCGTACCGAATAATTATTTATTCGACGGGGGCTGTCAGGCGGCGCGGCGTGATCTCGACCGAGCCGAGCGCGGTGCTCATCCACACCGTGCCGTCCTGCACCGTCACCTGCAGCTGCATGCTGCGCTCTGCCAGTTTGGCCAGCGCCTGGCTTTCGGCCGCGTCGATCTGCCAGACCACCAGATTGGCCGCACGCGTGAGCTTGGTCTCGATGTTCTTCCACCACACTGGTGTGCTGCTGGCAAAGCTGTACACACTGACTTTGCCGGCACGTCCAGCGGCTTTCATCAGGCGTTTGTCATCGGGCTGGCCCACGTCGATCCAGTGCAGGATCTGCTCGGTGTAGTCCTTGTGCCAGAGCGCTGCTTCGTCCACATCCCACAGGTCCTTGGCAAATTCCAGGTTGCCCTGCTTGTCGTCGGCCGGCACGTTGAGCGCAAAGGCCAGCAGGCGGATCATCATGCGTTCGTCGGCCTCGGACGGGTGGCGCGCAATCGTCACGCTGTGGTCGGCGTAGATGCTGCGGTCCATGTCGGAGAGGGCCAACTGGGCTTTGTAAATGGTGGCTTTGAGTGCCATGGTCGGTGGGTTTTCTTGATCGGGGTCAGGTCAGGGAGCGGTCACGTCGCCGCAACCGCAAACGCTGTATTGGAACAGAGCTGAACAGCGCAGCCGCCGGTAACCCTGTCTGAGCAGGATGAAGGCGTGCTGGCTATAGTTTGTGGATGCCCCTCAGCCTTTCCGTGCTCGACCAGTCGGTCGCCATTTCCGGCCGCGCCGAAGACGCGTCCATCCGCGACACCCTCACGCTGGCCCGGCACTGCGAGGCCCTCGGTTACCAGCGCTTCTGGGTCAGCGAGCACCACAGCCACCCGAGCATTGTCGGCTCAGCGCCCGAGGTGCTGATGGCCGCCATTGCCGCAACCACGCAGCGCATCCGCATCGGCAGCGCGGGCGTGATGCTGCCGCACTATTCGGCGCTGAAGGTGGCCGAGCAGTTCCGCGTGCTGGAGGCCTTGGCGCCGGGGCGCATTGACCTTGGCGTGGGCCGGGCGCCAGGCTCCGACATGCGCACCGCCCGCCTGCTCAGCAGCGACCCGCGGCAGTCGGCAGAAAACTTCCCGATCCAGGTGCGGGAGCTGCAGGCCTGGGTGTCGGGCTCTGCGCTGCCTGAAGGCCATCCGGGCCATGGCGTCACCGCCAACCCGACCGGCCCCACCTCGCCCCAACTGTGGATGCTGGGCAGCTCCGACTATGGCGCCCAGCTGGCCGCGCACTATGGGCTGCCCTATGCCTACGCCTGGTTCATTACCGACGGCCGGGGCGCCGACGAGGCGCTGTCGATGTACCGCTCGCTCTACCGGCCCAGCCCGTGCCACCCGGCGCCGCATGCGGCGCTGTGCGTATGGGCGCTTGCGGCCGACACCGAGGCCGAAGCCTGGCATCACTTTTCCAGCCGCGAGCGCTGGAAGATCGACCGCAACCGTGGCGCGATCTATGCGCTGCAGTCCCCGGCAGAGGTGGCCGCGCGGCCGTATTCCCCTGCAGAGCAGGCCGAGGCGTCGCGCCTGCGCGAGACGGCGCTGGTCGGCACCGGCGCCCAAGTGGCCAACCAATTGCGCGCACTGGCCGATACACTGGCGGTAGAAGAGCTGGTGGTGATCACCTGGACGCATGACCCGGCGGCTGCCCGCCGGTCTTACGAGCTGCTGGCCCGCGAGTTTTTTTGACGTTTTTCTTTCCCGCTTTCTTTTCCGTTTTCGTTATCTGCTTCCCCATAAATCCAATCGAGACAAGGATCCGACATGACCGCACCCCTCTTCAGCGCCACCATCGCAGGCAGCCTGCCCAAGCCCGCCTGGCTGTCAGAAACCAACAAGCTCTGGCCCCAGTGGAAGGCCGAGGGCGACGAGTTGAAGCAGGCCAAGGCCGATGCCACGCTGCTGTGGATCAAGGCCCAGGAAGACGCGGGTCTTGATGTGATTGGCGACGGCGAGCAGTCGCGTCAGCACTTCGTGCACGGCTTTCTGGAGCAGGTGGCCGGCATCGACTTTGAGCACAAGGTCAAGATGGGCATCCGTAACAACCGTTACGACGCGATGGTTCCGCAGGTGGTCTCCGAGCTCAAGCTCAAGGGCCGCGTGCACGCCGCCGAGGCACAGCTGCTGCGTGCCCACACCAAGAAAAAAATCAAGTTCACGCTGCCTGGCCCTATGACGATCGTGGACACCGTGGCCGACCAGTTCTACGGCGACCGCGTGAAGATGGCCATGGCTTTCGCTGAACTCCTGAACCAGGAAGCCCGGGCGCTGCAGGCCGATGGTGTGGACATCATCCAGTTCGACGAGCCGGCCTTCAACGTCTACATGAAAGATGCCGCCGACTGGGGCGTGAAGGCGTTGGAAGTCGCCGCCAGGGGTCTGACCTGCACCACCGCGGTCCACATTTGCTACGGCTACGGCATCAAGGCCAACAACGACTGGAAGGAAACGCTGGGCCAGGAATGGCGCCAGTACGAAGAGGTCTTCCCTGCGTTGGCCAAAAGCAGCATTCAGCAGGTGAGCCTGGAGTGCTATCACTCGCACGTGCCACCGCACCTGATGGCCCTGCTGGAAGGCAAGGATGTGATGGTGGGCGTGATCGACGTGGCCAGCGACGAGATCGAAACCCCCGAGCAGATCGCCGAGACCATCGGCAAGGCGCTGCAGTACGTGCCCAAGAACCGCCTGCTGCCCTGCACCAACTGCGGTCTGGCGCCAATGGACCGCGCCATCGCGATGAAAAAGCTCGAAGCCCTGGCAAAAGGCGCGGCACTGGCGCGCGAGCGTTACAAATAATGCCCCCACGCTTTGCACTTCGCCTTCGGCTGCGTGTCATGCGCTGCCCCCCGAGGGGGCGCTGCGCCTGCGGCCTGGCGAAGCCAGTTCCGCGGCTCTGGCTTGCTTAAGAGTTCTTCGATATTTGACGAGAGGGGCCGCAGATGAATTCGAACCACAGTGACAGCACTGGCCACGAGCACAGTCACGACCATGTGCACCCTGAAACGCCTGCGTGGAAGCACAACGGCGTGCGCGTGGTCCCCGGCAACCAGCTCGACAGCAACACCGCCCAGACGCCGGGCATGGACCGGCGCGCGGCCATCAACTTTGCGCGTGTGGGTGCGCAGAAGCTGTGGGCCGGCACGGTCACCATCCATGCTGACGCCAAAACCGGCGCCCATCACCATGGGCCGCTGGAAAGTGTGATCTACGTCATCCGGGGCCGCGCCCGCATGCGCTGGGGCGAGCACCTAGAGTTCACCGCTGAAGCGGGGCCGGGCGACTTCATTTATGTGCCGCCCTACGTGCCGCACCAGGAAATCAACGCCAGCGCCACCGAGACGCTGGAGTGCGTGCTGTGCCGCAGCGATGGCGAGGCGGTGGCGGTGAACCTCGACATTGAGCCGGTGGAAAAGCCCGACACCGTGCTGTGGGTGGACCCGACGCATCCGCAGGGCGGGGTGTAGCCCGGCCAGGCCTGTCAACGGCAGATGAAGGTGCACCGGAGCGCGAAAAATCGCACAGGTTTTTCAGGCTTCCAGGAGTTTTACTTACGTTTGTCACTTTGTCCTACATCTTGTATCTGCTGGATTGGGTAAAACAAGGGCTCTCTTCAAAAGGAGTTCCCTCATGGATACCCATACCAATACGCAAGTTGCACCAAGCCCTAGCGCGGGCCAGAACAAGTATTTGATTCCCATCATCGCCGTCATGGGCGTCACCGTGCTGGCACTGGTTGCCGCGCTGGTGGTGAACAGTTCCGACGCCAAGCAGAGCGACACGGCGCCCGCGGCAGTGACCGCCAAAGAGCCAGCCAAAGCTGCAACAGCACCGAAGCCGGCGTCGAACACGACGGCAAAGAACACCAACGGCACCACCACCTCCAGCAAGAGCGTCAATCAGTCCGCCCCTGTGGTCGCTCAGTCGGGCAACTCGCAGGTCTGTGCGACCTGCGGCACCGTTGAGTCGGTGGTTGCCGTGGAGCGCCAGGGTCAGGTCAATGGTGTGGCCGTGGGCGGCACGACCATCGGCCTCGGCACAGTCGCTGGCGGCGTGGTCGGTGGCTTGCTGGGCAACCAGATGGGCGGCGGCGACGGCAAGACGGCCATGACAGTGCTCGGCGTGGCCGGTGGCGCGGTGGCTGGCAACGCCATCGAGAAAAACATGAAGAAGGTCACCGTGTACCAGGTGCGCGTTCGCATGAACGACGGCTCGGTGCGCACCATCGAGCAGCCCACGGCTGTGCAGGTGGGTGCCAAGGTGGTGGTTGAAGGCAATACCCTGCGCGCAGCCTGAGGGTTTGAAGCAGAGGGCTCGACCAGGTTCGCCGCGCGACCGATCACCTCTATTGCCCGATGAACCCGTTAGCCCATGCCAGTCATGGGCTTTTTCTTTTCCGGGTGGTCTGCAGTGATGGGGCCTCTGTGCGAAGATTTGCCAAAAGCAACCCATCCGAGTCAAGGAATCCCATGAAAGCAGTCTGGAACGGCGCCGTCATCGCCGAAAGTGATGACACCGTGGTTCTCGAAGGAAACCACTATTTCCCCGAGAGTGCCCTCAACCGCGACTACGTCACCTTCAGCAACCACCACACCATGTGCGCGTGGAAGGGCCAGGCCAGTTATTACTCGCTGCTGGTCAATGGCGAAATGAACACCGACGCCGCCTGGTACTACCCCGACCCGAAACCCGAGGCCGAGAGCATCAAGGGCCGCGTGGCCTTCTGGAAAGGCGTGAAGATCGAGGCCTGAGCTTCAGGGCCTGGGCTTGAAGGCTTGAACGTCGAGGGCTGGCGTCTGAGCCCGGGCTGCCCGCTGTCTTTTTTGAGCCGGGTTTACCCTTTGCCGATCTGCCGGCAAAAGCCTGTTCATCGCGTTAACTGCTACGTATACTTATTAAAAAGACCTGTCGCAATGATGCAGGTCTTCACAATAAGGAGACATCATGACGGTTCCCGCGCCCGACCCGGCTCTGGTCGAAAAACTGGTCATCGCCAATCGCATTCTTTTCAGCCAGGGGGTGGTTGACGGCTTCGGCCACGTCAGCGTTCGCCACGACCAGTCGAACGAGCACTTCCTGCTGTCATGCAACCGTGCCCCGGGCTTGGTCAAGCGTACCGACATCATGGTGTATGACCTCAACGGTGACCCGGTGGTGCCGTCCAGCCAGCGCTCCTATCTGGAGCGTTTCATCCACAGCGAAATCTACCGCGTCCGCCCCGATGTGATGGCGGTGGTGCACAGCCACTCCACCAGCGTGATTCCCTTTGGCGCCACGGGTCAGCGCCTGCGGCCGATCTTTCACATGAGCGGGTTTCTGGGGAGCGGCAGCGCGCTCTTTGAAATCCGCGAGTCGGCGGGTAACACCGACCTGCTGATCAGCAACAGCGGCCTGGGCAAGGCACTGGCCAAGTCACTGGCGCAGCACACCTGTGTGCTGATGCGCGGCCATGGGTCGACCACGGTGGCGCCGTCGCTGGAGCGCGTGGTGTACCGCGCCATCTATGCCGAAGAAAACGCCAAGCTCCAGCTCACGGCCTCCAGCCTCGGGCCCATCGAGTTCCTCACGCCGGAAGAAGCCGAGCTCGCGATGACCTCCACCGAGGGGCAGGTGATGCGCCCGTGGGAGCTGTGGCGCCAGCAAATTGGCGATGTCCAATAACAGGATTTTCTTCAAGCGCTTTCAAATAAGACAAAACAAGACCGGAGACACCCATGAAATTCAGACAACTCCTGAGCATTGCAGGCATTGCACTGGCTGGCCAGCTGGTGGCCACCACCGCTGTGGCCGACACCTACCCCTCGCGTGCCGTGCGCATCATCGTGCCCTATGGCACCGGTGGTGGATCAGACGTGCTGGCGCGCCAGATCGCCGCCCGTCTGCAGACGCTCTGGGGGCAGGGCATTGCGGTGGACAACCGTGCCGGTGCCTCCGGCAACATCGGCACCGAGGCGGTGGTGCGCTCGCCGGCCGACGGCTACACGCTGCTGCTGCAGAACAGCACCATGGTGGTCAATCCGGCGGTGGCTGGCAAGCTCAACTATGACCCGGAAAAGGACCTGACGCCCATCATGCTGCTGGGCCTCACGCCCATCGCACTGGTGTCGCATCAGGGAACCAACATCAAGACGATGAAGGACCTGGTGGACTACTCGAAGGCCAACCCCACCGCGCTGAGCTATGGCTCCTGCGGCATCGGCACGCCCCAGCACTTCGTGATGGAACTGGTCAAGCAAAAGACCAGCGTGAACGCGACCCATATCGGCTACAAGGGCTGTGCGCCCGGCCTCACCGATGTGGTGGGTGGCCAGGTACCGCTGGCGATTCTCAGTGCCAACCTGGTGGCGCCGCACATCAAGACCGGCAAGCTCAACGGCATTGGTGTGTCTACCGCCGCGCGTTACCAGCTGATACCGCAGTTGCCTTCGTTCGAGGAGCAGGGCCTCAAGCCACTGGACTTCTCGATCTGGTATGCGCTCATGGGCCCCGCTAAAATGCCGCCCGAGGTGGTGGCGCGCATCTACGCCGATGTGCAGAAGGTGCTGGCCGAGCCGGCCATCAAGGAAAACCTCTCCAACGCCGGCGTGGAGCCGCTGTCAGGCAACGGGGCTGATCTGGCGCAACTGATCAAAGTGGATCTGGCGCGCTACGCGCAACTGGCCAAGTCTGCCAACATCAAGGCTGAATAAGGTCGAAGAAAGCCAAGTGCGGCGGGTTCGCGCCGTGAGAGTGCGGCTACTCTGATAGTGCCGCCGCAGAAATGTGAGGGCGGCTTGCGCCAGCTCAATTGACGCGCAGGAAGGCGTGCCTGAGAATGGCTCAACGGCTCGAAGGAGGCTGCGCCATGTTCAAGCATGTACTGGTTCCGGTAGACGGCTCAACAGCCGCCAGGCAAGCCATCGTGAAAGCCGTCGGCATTGCGGCAGCCTTCAAGAGCGCCGTCACCATCATCTACGTGATTGATCCCTACGCCTTCACCGGCGTGGGCACCGACTTCGCTTACGGGCAGACCGAATACCTCAGCGCCGCCACGGCAGAGGCCGACACCGCCATCACCGCCGCCAAAGCAGCTTTCGAAGCCGCCGGCATTACTGCCGAGGGCAAGGTGGTCGAAGGCCATGCGGTGTACCGCGGCATCATTGACACCGCCGAGTCGCTGGGCGCTGACCTCATCGTGATGGGCTCGCACGGGCGCCGTGGCTTGCAGAAGCTGGTGCTGGGCAGTGTGACCTCGAAAGTGCTCTCGCATGCCCATCTGGCCGTGCTGGTGGTGCGCGACTGAGCCCGCACCTGCTGCTTTCTCCACCTCTCCCCTCGCCGAAGGAGTTCCCATGGATTTGCTGAAACACGATCTGGTGCATGAGTTCCCCGACTACCTGGAGAAGATGCACACGCTCAAGGCCAGCAATGCGCGCTTTGCCAGTCTGTATGCCCGCTATGACTCGGACAACCACACCATCGCCCGCTATGAGCAGGGTGTGGGCGCCATCACCGACGAGGCATTGGAAGACCTGAAAAAGCGCCGCCTGAAAGTCAAGGACGAGATCTATCAGATGCTCAAGACCTTGTGATCCCGTGATGCGGTGACGCCGTCGTTGCGTCACCCTCCGCACGCGCCCGGCCTTTCAGTCCCGCACGTCACCAACCGGCTGTGCGCCGAAATCGCTTCTTGCCAGGTAATTCAGCACCCGTGCGGCCGCGTCGTCCGGCGAGGTGAGCTGGCCGCCGCTCTGAAGTCCGATGAAACTGCCCCGGTCGGGGAAGCTGGCCGCATCGGCCTGGCGCAGCTGTACCTGCATGTCGGTGTCAATCACGCCGGGTGCCAGCGAGCAGACTTTGGCGCCGTTGGGCTTGAGGGCTTCTTCCAGCGCTACACAGCGCGTAAAGTGGTCCATGCCCGCCTTGGCCGCGCAGTAGGCCGCCTGCGATGCCATCGCGCGGCGCCCCAAGCCTGAGGAGATGTTGAGCACCTTGCGCGGCACAGCCCATGTTTGCGTGGCACGAAGGAACACCGCGGTCAGGTGCATCGGTGCCTCAAGGCCGACACGCATGGCCTGCGCAATGTCGGCGCTGCCGAGTTCGCTCAGCGGCGCAATGCGGGGAATCACGCCCGCGTTGTTGATGAGCGTGGCGCTGCTCCATCCGGTGTTACTCTGCGCCGTCAGCCACTCTGACAGGCGGATGCCCAGCGTGCTGCTGTCGGCGAGGTCCTGCGTCCACTGCGTGAGGGACGCCTGCGTGCGTGCCGCGTGGTCTGTCAGCGCAGGATTGTCCCGACGTGAAATGCACAGCAGCGTGTGCCCCTGGTCCAGCAGCTGCCTGGCCATGGCCAGACCCATGCCGCGCGAGGCACCGGTAATAACAAAGAGATGTCGGTTCATGCGGCGACGACCATTGCAAAGCTGGCACGAAAGCCGCTGGCGTCGGGTGTGAACGGCACTGTCAGTGCCGCCTGGTCGGTGGCGTTCAGCCGGCGCCACAGGAAGTCGCGCGGGTTGCCCGGATCGTCCGCGACATACAACTGCGTGGTCAACAACTCACGCGCCCCCAGCTTGACCTTGACATGGATATGCGGCGTGCGCCCGCCGTAGGGAACCGGGCGGATGGTGCGAAAGCGGTAGCGCCCATCGGCGGCCACCGTCACACGGCCAAAGCCCTGAAAGCGCCGGTCGGCCCGGTCACCGTCACCGGCATGGTGGTAATGACCGGCGTGGTCGCATTGCCAGATCTCGACCTGCGCGCCGGACACGGGCTTGCCAGCCAGGTCACTGACGCTGCCTTCCAGCCAGGCGCTTTGGCCGCTGGAGTAATCCAGTGCGCCGTTGCGCAACAAGTCGTGGTCGCTGTCTTTGGGGAATGTGACGGGGTAGAACGGACCTTCTGTCTGCGCCGGCGTGAGGCGGCGACCGGGCACGGGCTGGGCGCGCGGGCCCAGCCAGAGCGCAGGCGCTGCTATCAGTGCTGCAGTCACTGTGCGCCGACGCAACAGGCGCTGTGCTGTGGCGTGAGGAGCGGAGGGAGGAGTTAGGGAAATGGCTACTGCAGGGCGCATGAAATTCTCCAACGTTCGGCATCGAACGCGAGTCGACAGATTACCGCGTTCGACAAGCTGGCGTCAAAAGTCGGGAATGCTTTGAAAAGCCAACGGCTCGCCAGTGGCGGGATGGACGAACTTCAAGGCGCAGGCATGCAGCAGCAAGCGGGGTGATTTGGCCTGTGCGGCAGGGGTGGCGTAAAGTGAATCACCCAAGATGGCATGGCCCAGCGCCTGCAGGTGCACGCGCAGCTGGTGCGATCGACCGGTGAGGGGTTCAAGCTCGACCCGCGTGCTTTGGCTGGTATCGTCGAACGACAACGTGCGCCAGCGCGTCTGGCTGGGTTTGCCGTTCACGCTGTCGATGATGCGCAGCGGCCGGCGCGGCCAGTCTACGGCGATCGGCAGATCAATCAGGCCCCAGCCGTCTGCGGTGTGGGGTGGTGTCATGTTGCCGTCGACCACCGCGGCGTAGCACTTGTGCATCTGCCGCGTCGCAAACAGCGCGCTGAGCGCTCGCTGCATCGCCGCACTGCGCGCCATCAGCATCAGCCCCGAGGTGGCCATGTCCAGCCGGTGCACCACCAGGGCTTCGGGGTAATGGGCCTGCACCCGAGCGCTCAAGCAATCCTGCTTGTCATCGCCGCGTCCGGGCACCGAGAGCAGGCCAGCGGGTTTGTTGAAGACCAGCAGGCTGTCGTCGGCATGCACCAGGGCGAGTGGTGTGTCGCCGGGTGACGTCAGGTTGCGAGGTGTGGCCATGGGTATGCCGGCCGCGCCAGTCAAAGGCCGGCGGACGGTGGCTTGCCAGGCGGTTTGCCGGGTGGCTTGCCAGCTTTTGGCGGGGGAAAGTTGTGTGCGGTGGGCTGGCTGCGTTTGACTTCGCGCAGCATGAAGAGGTAGAGACCCTCGACCTTCTCTCTCGCCCATGGCGTCTTGCGCAGGAACTTCAGGCTGGACGACACGCTCGGCTCGCTGATGAAGCAGCGGATGGGGATGCGCTGGCCGAGGTCTTCCCAGCCGTAGTGGGCTGCCAGCGCGGTGACCATGGCTTCCAGCGTGATCCCATGCAGAGGATCATTCATAAGGCCCCCACGCGTCTTTGCCCTATTTGTTTTTCAGTTTACCGCGCACCGGCACCTGGGTGACGATGGTCGGGCGCACAGCGTCTGGCGACACCGGCTTGGGCGGTGAGGTGTCCTTCTTGGGTTTCTTGACCATCTTGTTGTTGTTTTGCTGACCTTTGGCCATGGTGTGCTCCGGTGATTGTTGAGGGATTCTGGTAATTATCAGTGCAACTTGATGCGTGGGCGATAGGTGCGGTCCAGCATTTCAGACAGCGTGATCAGCGCCGTCTTCTTGAAGCCGCCCAGCGCCAGCTGGTGCTGCTTGTGCAGGCCCCAGTACATGAACTTGGCGAGCTGGCCTTCGACAAAAAAACTGCCGTGGCTCAGGCTGCCCATCAGGCTGCCGACCGACGAGTATTCCGACAGCGAAATCAGTGAGCCCTGGTCCTTGTAGAGATACGGCGCGACGGTCTTGCCATCAATCAGTTCCTGCAGGTGGCGGGCCAGATACATCGCCTGCTGGTAGGCCGCCTGCGCGCGCGGCGGCACCCAGCTGCCGTCGGGTTGCTGGCAGGCGGCGCAGTCGCCAAAGGCGTAGATGTGCGGGTCGCGCGTGGTCTGCAGGTTGCCGTTGACGAGCAACTGGTTCAGGCGCGTAGTCTCCAGCGGATCGCCATTGCCGATGGTGGTGAGGAACTCGGGCGCCTTCACGCCCGCCGCCCACACCATGATGCTCGACGCGATTACCTTGCCGCTGGCCATCTTCAGGCTGCCGGCCGTGACTTCGACCACCTTTTCATTGGTGTGCACCTCAATCGAGAGCTTGCGCAACTCGCGCAGCGCCGACTCGCTGAGCCGTTCCGGCAACTGCGCCAGCAGGCGCGGTGCGGCCTCGACCAGCACGATCTGCAAATCCTTCTCCGGGTGGATGTGGTCAAAGCCGAAGTTGGCCAGCACCCGCGCCGAGGCATGCAGCTCGGCCGCCAGCTCGACGCCAGTGGCGCCGCCACCGACGATGGCAATCGTCAGGCGCCCGCTGCCCGCCACGCGGGGGACGGTTTGCGCGCGGATGCAGGCATTGATGAGCCGGTCATTGAAGTGCTTGGCGGCCTGCGGGCTGTCGAGCTTGATGGTGTGTTCGGCGGCGCCCAGGGTTCCGAAGTCGTTGGTCTGGCTGCCCACGGCGATCACCAGGGTGTCGTAGCCGAGCTGCTGCGCGGGCGTGATTTCGCGCCCAGCCTCGTCGTGGCTCGCCGCCAGCTGGATTGTTTTGGTCTGCCGGTCCACCCCGGTAAGGCTGCCCAGTCTGAACTTGAAATGGTTCCAGCGGGCCTGCGCGAGGTATTCGATTTCCTCGGCATGGGTGTCAAAGCTGCCGGCGGCGAGCTGGTGTAGCAGTGGCTTCCACACATGGGTGCGCGCCGCATCGACCAGCGTGATGTCGGCCAGCTTCTTTTTGCCCAGACGCTTGCCGAGCTGCGTGGCCAGCGCCAGGCCGCCGGCACCTCCTCCGACGATCACGATGCGGTGCATGAATTCCCTCCGGTTGCAGGCGGTCTGTGTCCACCTCTGTTAGCGTAGTTGTTTGCCCATGTTAACGCTGTGCCTGCAGCCTTGCCCACGCCAGCCGGGTCGCGGCCGCTGTTAAGCTCCACCCGCCCATGTCTTCCCCCAGTTTTCAGGACCTGACCCGCCAGAGTGCCTTCATGCGCATGTGGTTTGCCCGCCTTTTCGGCACCACGGGCAGCCAGATGCTGATGGTGGCCGTAGGATGGCAGATGTACGAGCTGACGGGTAGCGCATGGGATCTGGGGCTGGTCGGCCTGTACCAGTTCCTGCCCGCGTTGTTGCTGACCCTGGTGGCAGGTCAGGTGGCAGACCGCGTGCACCGCGGCCGCATTGTGGCGGTGTGTCTGGTCACACAGGCGGGTGTGTCGATGACGCTGGTGGCCGCCACGCTGGGCTGGGGCGCTGGCTCGGGCAGTGGAGGGGGCTGGGTCTCGCGAGATCTTTTGCTGGCGCTGTCGGTGGTGTTGGGCATGGTGCGCGCTTTCCAGATGCCGGCACAGCAGGCGCTCACGCCCACGCTGGTGCCACCCGTGATGCTGCCGCGTGCCATGGCCTTCAGCTCTGCGGGCATGCAGGCCTCGGTGATCGGTGGGCCGGCGCTGGGCGGCGTGATTTTTGTGGCGGGTGCGACAGCGGTGTATGCCACCTGCGCGGCGCTGTTTGCCATTGGCTGCGTGCTGGTCTTGCTGCTGCGCTACACCCATGTGCCACCGCCGCGCGAGCCGGTCACCTTGCACACCCTGTTCGCGGGCGCGGTATTCGTCTGGCAACGCAAGGCTTTGCTGGGTGCGGTGTCGCTCGATCTCTTTGCGGTGCTGCTGGGCGGCGCTGTGGCCTTGCTGCCGATGTTTGCCAAGGACATCCTGCATGTCGGCCCCTGGGGTCTGGGGCTGCTGCGTGCAGCGCCTGCGGTGGGTGCGCTGCTGGCATCGGCCGTGCTGACGCGCTGGCCGCTGGAGCGCCGCGTTGGCCGCACCATGCTGACCGCGGTGGCGGTGTATGGCGTGTGCATGCTGGTGTTTGGCCTGTCGACCAGCTTTGTGCTGTCGCTGCTGGCGCTGGCGGTCTCAGGCATTGCCGACATGGTGAGTGTGGTGGTGCGCCAGACGCTGATGCAGATTGAAACGCCCGATGACATGCGTGGCCGCGTCAGCGCGGTCAACTCGGTGTTCATTGGTGCCTCGAACCAGCTCGGCGAATTCGAGTCGGGCGCCACTGCCGCGTGGCTGGGCCCCGTGGGTTCGGTGGTGCTGGGCGGCATTGGCACGCTGCTGGTGGCTGCCTTGTGGCTGCGCTGGTTTCCGGCTTTGGCTCAACGGGACAAAATGTGAGCCCCACGGTCGCTCACTTCGTGTAGCTCCCTGCCCCCGAGGGGCCGCCCGCCTGTGGACCGGCAAAGCCGGCTCCACGGCTCCACTGGTTTGAATACCCCCTCGCTTCGCCCCTCGACTTGTTGAATTCCGTTCGTCCTGAGCTCGTCGAAGGATGTCTTCTGGGCCAGGTGGTTCTCACGGGTCCCATATAGAAAGAAGCGGCTAACGCGCGGAGTTGGCGCGAATGCGATTGACTTCGATGGGGGTTACTTCGCTGGCCTGGTTGCCCCAGGCGTTGCGGATGTGGGTCAGTACGGTGGCAATGTCTTCGTCGTTCATCACCAGCACAAAGGGGGGCATTCCGAAGGGGCGGGGGTTGCCTTCGGTGGCTGGGGCGTAGCCACCCGCGAGGACGATCTGCACCAGATTGACGGTTTGTGTCATCGTCACCGCGCGGTTGCCGGCCAGCGCGGGGTAGGCCTTGGGCACGCCTTCGCCGCTGGCACCGTGGCACTGGGCGCAATGCTGCTCATACAGTTTGGCGCCCTTGGCGGCAGTGCCTGGTGTTACTTTGGCTGCTGCTGGCTGCGGTGCTGTAGCGACGGGTGTGCCCGGCAGCTGCTGCAGGTATTTCGCCATGGCGCCCAAGTCGCTGGCGCTCAGGTGCTGCGTGCTTCGCAGCACCACCTCGGCCATCGGTCCGGCCACCGATGCCTGCGGCGACACACCGTGCTGCAGCAGGCTCACGATGTCGGCTTCGCGCCAGCCTGCCACGCCAGCCTCCTGCGGCGAGCTGAGTGAGGGCGCGTACCAGTTCTGCATGGGAATCAGGCCGCCCGCGAGGTTCAGCCCTTGCGTGGTGGCGCCCAGCGCATTGCGTGCGCTGTGGCAGGCACTGCAGTGACCGAGGCCCTGCACCAGGTAAGCGCCGCGGTTCCACTCCATGCTTTGGCGGGTGTCGGCTTCAAACACGCCGGGCCGGAAATACAGCGCACGCCACACCGCCAGTGCGGCCTGCGACTGGAAGGGGAACTGCAGGCCATGCGGCTGGTTGGGCTGCACCACGGGCGGCAGGCTGCCGAGGTAGGCAAACAGGGCGTCGGAGTCTTCCCGCGTGACCTGTGTGTAGTTGGTGTACGGAAACGCGGGGTAGAGCAGGCGGCCGTCTTTGGAGCGCCCGTTGTGCATGGCGCGCCAGAAATGGGCTGGCGACCAGCTGCCAATGCCGGTCTTGTCGTCGGGCGTCAGGTTCGATGTGAACACGGTGCCAAACGGTGTCGGTATGCCTTTGCCGCCGGCATAGTCTGCGCCGCCGGGCGCGGTGTGGCAGCCAGCGCAGTTGCCAGCGCGGGCCAGATAGGCACCGCGCGCGATCTGTTGTTCGCTGGGTGCGGCTGCAGCGACAGGTGCATTCACATCCACCTCGTCCTGGATGTTGAGCGTCCACACCACCGCAGCCAGCACACCGGCCGCTACGCTCAAACCGGCCAGCCATTTGAGCAGTCTTTTCATGGCTTGACCCCTGCAGGCACAGGCGCACTGCCACACGCAATGGCGGGTACGCCTGCGACCGGCGGAGGCGCCGCGTTGGCAGGTCGGGTCACGGCGGGCAGGGTTTGTGCGGCCAGCCAGTGGGTGACGGCGTTGATGTCGTCCATGCTCAGGCGTGACACCACGTCCCGCATGCAGTCGGGCGCATGGGCGCGGCGCTGGCCGTTTTTCCAGGCGCCCAGCTGTGCGTTGAGGTAGTCGCGCGGCAGGCCCAGCAACCCCGGTGCGTTGGGCGAAACGCCGGTCATGCTCTGGCCATGGCATTGCACGCAGGCCGGCACCTGACGCGCCTTGTCTCCTTCCATGACCAGTTGCCGGCCCCGGTTCAGTGTTTCTGCCGACGCGCCCGATGGTGTGGGCGCCGGGTAGGGCACTTCAAGGCGCGAAAAATACTGGGCCATCTCCATCAGGTAGGCGTCGCCTGCCGGGCCGCCCAGCGGCGTGAGCAGCTGAGTCATCAGGCCGTAGTGGCGACGTCCCTCACGGAAGTTGAGCAACTGGTTGTACAGATAACCCGCCGGCTTGCCCGCCAGCCGGGGGTAGTAGCCATCGGGGGCTGCGCGTCCTTGCGGACCATGGCAGGCGGTGCAGGCGATCAGTCGCTGGGCCATGGTGTCTTCAAACGGCGCTGCGCTGACAGGCGCAGCTGGCAGCCAGCAAAGCCACGACAGCGCCACAACGGCGGTAGCACGACGGAGTGTCTGCTGCAACGAGGTGACGCGGCTGACAGTGCCAGCCGGTGAAAACGGGTTCATGGTGGTGTACCGGAAATGATGTGAAAGCTGCTCGTCAGCGGCGCGGGCCGTCCTCGTGACGAACCCGCACACAGGTCAGAAAGTGCTCCCAGCTGGTTTGTACCTCGTGCACCCGCGCGCCCTTGTCGAGCACGGCACCGCAAGCGGCCTCGGCGCGCCGCACCACCTTGGCGAGTGCGCTGGCAGACAGCGGCGGAATCTGCGCGCGCAGGCTGTTGGCCTTGGCCCGCATCTGCGCGATGCTGTCGCGTGCCAGTGATTTGTTGTTGGCGCAGGCGGTCATTGCAATCATGTCGGCCAGCTCGACCAGTGCCGGGTCCAGATGCCACGCGGTGGCAGTGCCGAGCGCCAGTACCCACAGGCGCTTGTGGGTGCCCGGCCCGGTGGATGCGATGGTTTCCGGTGAGGTCATCTCCGGCTTCGCCGCCTCTGGCTCGCCGTGCGGGCCGGACGGCAGGGCGGGTGGGCAGGTGTCGGAAGGGGAGTTCATGGCCGGGTTGCCTTGAGGGCACGTCGATATTTTGCCTGAGCCTGCCCTGCAGGGCGCGGAGGCCCGCGGGTTCAGAAGGGAATGCCCACGACGGTGCCCTCGGCTGCGATGGTGCCTTGGCTGCTGTTGTGGTTCATGTGCCTTCTTCACTCACCGGCTGCAGCGGCTGCAAGGGTGCATCACCCAGCGTGAAGTAAAAGGTGGCGCCTTTGCCCGGCTCCGAGCGCGCCCAGATGCGGCCGCCGTGCCGCATGATGATCCGCTGGGCGCTTGCCAGGCCGATGCCGGTGCCTTCGAACTCACTGGGCGAATGCAGGCGCTGGAAGTTACCGAAGAGCTTTTCGATGTAAGCCATGTCAAAGCCCGCACCCTGGTCCCTGACGAAGTAAACCGGCCTGTTGTCGTCGCTCTTGTCGCCATCGTCGTCACCGCTCTCGCTGCCGATCTCGATGACGGTCTGATCCATCCTGGAGCTGAACTTCCAGGCGTTGCTGATCAGGTTGTCCATGACCAAGGACAGCAGCTTCGGATCACCCATTACATCCATAGACCGCTGGATTTGCACTTTGGCTGTGCGCCGCGGCTCCAGCTTGGCCCGGCGTGCGACCAGACCCTGCGCCATCAGCGAGAGATCGACTTTCTCCCAGCGCAGCTGCAGGGTGGACAGGCGCGCCAGCAAAAGCAGCGCGTCGGTGGACTCGCCGATCTGCTCCACGCCCGCCCGTATACGGTCGAGGTAACGCTTGCCGCGTTCGCCCAGCTGCTCGGCCACCTCGCGTTGCAGCAGCTCGCTGAAGCCCATGATGGAGCTCAGCGGCTGGCGCAGGTCGTGTGCCATCGAATACGAAAAATCGGTCAGCTCCCGCGTGGCAACCTGCAGCTGTCGGGTCCGTTGCTTGACCCGGTCCTCCAGATCGACGTTGAGCCAGACAATCTCTTCCTCGAACTGCTTGCTCCGGGTAATGTCCTGCACCTGCGCGATCAGGTGGAGCGGCTTGCCGTCATCGTCCCGCACCAACGACACTGTGAGCGACACCCACACCACGTGCCCCTCGCGGTGGCGGTAACGCTTTTCCAGCTGAAAGTACTCTTTCCCGCTGGTGGGCAACCGGCGATAGGCTTCAAGCGACGCCGGCCTGTCCTCTTCCAGCGTGAACTCCTGGAACGACGAGGCCAGGAGCTCGGCTTCTGTGTAGCCAATCATGCGGGAAAGCGCCCGATTCACCTTGAGCCAGCTGCCATCAATGCGTGTCAGGGCCATGCCGATGGCTGAATGCTCAAACGCACTGGCCAGTTGGCGGTCGCGTTCCCGCAGGGCCATGGCCACCTGCTTGCGCTCGGTGATGTCCTGGACCGATGCGATGAAATAGCTGGCACTGTCGTTGAGCCGGAGTACCAGCGCCACCGAACACAAGCCCCACACCACAGAGCCATCGCGGTGCAGGTAACGGACTTCGGAGGTGTCCGACAGCGCTTGCTCAGGCGCGGCACGCAGGTTCTCGAAGAACAGCTGGTACTCGTCCCGGTCTTCAGGGTGCACATGGGCAAACACGGACTGGCCGACGAAGCTGCCGGGTGAATGGCCCAGCATCTCGCAGTACTTGTCATTGACCTCGATGCAGTTGCCATTCAGATCAACGTGGGCGATGCCCACAGCGGCCAGGTTGAATGCCGTCCGCTGCAGCGCCTCGGATCTGCGGGCTGTCATCAGCAGGGCCTGCTGGTGGTGAATGAGCCACAGCAGCACAGCACCGAAAAAGAGGGAGGTGAAGGTGACCACGCCCGCTGCAAGATAGTAGGTATGGCGCCGCTTCTTCACTGGCGCCATGACTTCCGACTGGGCCGTGCCGACTGCCACGAAGAGGGGGTAGTCCGTCAACGTACGGTAGCTGACGTAGCGCGTGACGCCGTCAATCACGCTCTTGCTGAGCGCATTGCCGTCTGGTTGGGTGCGCTGCAAACTCAGCAACTCGCCCTTGCTGGCATCGTTGCCGGTGGTGACCTGCTTGCCCACACGCCGCGCCCGCACCACACCGTCAAGACCTGCCAGCGCGACCACACCCTGTTCGCCCACGTCGCTCTTGAGGTAGTGGTTGGTGAAGTAAGCAGGGTCTACAGCACCGACGATCAGCCCGGCAAAGCGTCCGTTGCCAGTTTGCAGTCGGCGGGTGATGTGGATGGACCACTTGCCGGAGACCCGGCCCCGTGTCGGTTGTGCAATGTAGAGCGTCGAATCATTCACCGACTGGTGGTGCTTGAAGTAAGCCCTGTCAGATGCATTGACCGGCGTGGCGCCATCGGGTCCGGCAGCGACATTGCCCGAGGCATCCACCACCGCTAGGTAGGTGAAGTCGCGAAAGCCGTTGACGTCGTTTGCAACCGTTTCGAGTGGTCTGGCCTGCGAGCCCCGTGCCCGGAAGTCAGCCTCGACCAGATCAAATGCCAGATCGATGCTTTGCAGCGTGCGGCGCGTGTGCTGCTCGATCGCTGCAGCCAGGTTGGCGTTATTCAGGAATTCAACGCGAGCAGCCTCGGACTCCTCGTAGGCAGCGCGCTGCATGGTGGCTCGCCACTCCATCGCCACGGGTGCCACGCTCATGAGAATCACGATCAGCGACACCAGCGTGAGCCGATTCGAGATCCAGCCCGAAAACACCCGAAATGTCATGGATATCGCACACCGTGCGCTCCTGGTTCAACCGGGCCTCTGTTGAGCCTTCACCACACAACAAGCCGCCATCGCTTTGCCTGCGCGGTTTTGTAATTCCCTGTATCAAATTATGACAATTGGTTACGTTTTGAACAGGTAATTAATCACGCTCATTGCATGGTGTTGATGCACCGATTTGGGGCTTTGTGGTGACGGGCCAGCGCCCACAGGCTCTCGTGGCAAGCCAGACTGGCCGAGGTAAGCCTGCTGCCACTTTGCCTGCGCCAGTCCCGCCGCATGGGATGGTCATGAGATGGCCAATTCAGCGGCGGTTGCCTTTATGGGCTTTCTTCATTCACCGGTTGAAGCGGCTGCAAGGGCGCATCGCCCAGCGTGAAGTAAAAGGTGGCGCCCTTGCCCGGCTCCGAGCGCGCCCAGATGCGGCCGCCGTGCCGCATGATGATTCGCTGGGCGCTGGCCAGGCCGATGCCGGTGCCTTCAAACTCACTGGGCGAATGCAGGCGCTGGAAATTGCCGAAAAGCTTCTCGATATACGCCATATCAAAGCCCGCACCCTGATCCCTGACGAAGTAAACCGGCCGGTTGTCGCCGCCGGTCTGGCTACCGATCTCACTGCCAATCTCGATGATCGTCTTATCCATCCTGGAGCTGAACTTCCACGCGTTGCTGATCAGGTTGTCCATCACCACCGACAGCAGCGTCGGATCGCCCGTCACTTCCAGCCCCTGCTGGATCTGGACACGTGCGTCGCGCTGTGGCTCCAGTCTGGCCCGGCGCGCGACCAGTCCCTGCGCCATCTGAGACAGGTCCACCTTCTCCCAGCGCAACTGCAGCGTGGACAGCCGCACCAGCAGGAGCAGTGCATCGGTGGATTCGCCGATCTGCTGCACACCCGCCTTGATGCGGGTCAGGCAGTGTTCGCCACGCTCGCCCAGTTGCTGGCCGAGCTCACGCGTGAGCAGTTCACTGAAACCCATGATGGAGCTGAGCGGTTGCCTCAAGTCGTGCGCCATCGAGTACGAGAAGTCGGTCAGCTCCCGCGTTGCAATCTGCAACTGGCCGGTGCGCTGCCTCACCCTTTCCTCCAGTCTCGCATTGAGTTGGACGATCTCCTCTTCGGCCTGCTTGTTGCGGGTGATGTCCTGCACATGGGCGACCAGATGCGCCGGCTGGCCCTCGTCGTCGCGCACCACCGACACGGTGAGCGACACCCACACGATGCGGCCCTGGCGATGCCTGTAGCGCAGCTCCGTCTGGAACTGCTCGCGGCCGCTGGTGAGTAGCTCTCCGCACTGTCGCACTGAAGCGGCACGGTCTGCTTCTAGGGTGAGGTCGTGGAACGGTATGGCGAGTAACGCGGCTTCGGTGTATCCGATCATGCGGCACAGTGCGCGATTGACCTTCAGCCAGCTGCCGTCGAGCCGGATCAGCGCCATGCCGATCCCCGAGTAGTCGAACGAGGCAGCCAGCTGCCGGTCTCGCTCGCGCAGGCTCAGTTCAACCTGCCGGCGTTCGGTGACGTCGAGCACAGAGGCAATGAAGTAGCTTGCGCTGTCGTCCACCTGCAGGACCAGCGCGACGGAGCACAGCCCCCAGACCACCGAGCCATTGCGGTGCAGATAGCGTATCTCGACGGTATCGGGGCGCGACTGCTCCGGGGATGTCCGCAGGCTCTCGAAAAAAAGCTGGTACCCGTCCCGGTCCTCGGGATGGACATGGGCATAGACCGGATGACCGATGAACCCGTCGCGCGCATGGCCGAGCATGTCGCACAGCTTGCCGTTCACGTCGATGCAGGTCCCGTCCACACTGATGTGGGCGATACCGACCGCTGCCAGATTGAACGTCGCGCGCTGCAGCGCCTCTGACTTGCGTGCCGCCATCTGCAGCACCTGCTGGCGATGCAACAGCCACAGGAGAATGCCGCCCATGGCGAGCAGGGTCGCCGTGGCCACGCTGGCCGCCATGTAGTAGGTGTCCCTGCGGGCCTTCACAGGCGTCATCACCTCCTGCTGCGCCGTGGCGACCGCCACGACCAGAGGGTAGTCGGCCAGCGTCTTGTAGCTGATGTACCGCGTCACCTGGTCGATCACGCTGTCCGTGACCAGGCTGCCCTCGGGCCGGGTGCGCTGCATCGTCAGCAGTTCACCCTTGATGACGTTCTGCCCCAGGCTCACCTGCTTGCCGGTCCGCCGTGCACGGACGAATCCGTCCAGTCCCACCAGCGCGACGGTGCCTTGCTCACCCACGTCGGTCTGCAGATAGAAATTGGCAAAGTAGGCCGGCTCCACCGCGCCCACGATCAGGCCGGCGAAACTCCCGTCAGCGGCATTGAGGCGGCGCGTGATGTGGATGGACCATCGGCCGGACACCCGGCCGAAAGCCGGAGGCGCAATGAAAAGCGCCGAGTCGTTCACCGCCTTGTGGTGCTTGAAGTAGACCCGGTCGGAGGCATTGACGGGCACCGGGCTGTCGGGCCCGGCGCTCACCCGGCCGAGCGTGTCGATCACCGCCAGGTAGGTGAAGTGCTTGAAGCTGCCCGCACCCCTGGCCACGCTTTGCGCCGGATTGGCCTGTGAGCCCAGCGCCCTGTAATCGGCCTCGACGAGATTGAACGTCTGTTCAATGTTCTTCAGGGTCAGGTTGGTGTGCTGCTCGATCCCTGCCGCGAGATTGGCGTTGTTCAGGAATTCCTGGCGCACGGCCTCGGACTCCTCGTACGCAGCGCGCTCCAGGGTCACGTGCCAGATCATTCCGATGGGCGCCAGACTGGTCAGCACGACGACCAGCGGCACCAGATTGAGGCGTGCCAGCACGGACCCCATCAAAGCCTTTAAACGCATGAAACCATGCTCCTTCGGTGTTCGGGCCTTTTGTCAGTGCCTCTGCGCCTTGCTGGCACGGCGGCGGCCGCGCCGGCAGCATCTGCTCTCCGCTGGCTTATTTTCACATCTACTTACATCCGGGCAATTGACCAGGATCAAGGGGGTGTCGCGTCCAGCGAGGCGGGCGAAGGCTATCAAACGCTCAAATGCCGGCGTCCGGTGGCGGGTCCTGAAGCAGCAGGTCAGAGGCTGGATAGGCTACACAAGGCAGAATCCAGCCTTCGCTCTTTTCCTCGGCGCTGAGGCCTGGCCAAGCGATCCGGTAGGTGACCTGGCCGCCCACCGCCAGCCGCATGCAGGTCCGGCAGGTGCCGTTGCGGCAGGAACTGGGCCAGGGCAGGCCTGCAGCCTCGGCTGAAACCAGCAGTGTCTGCGAGCCGGGCGCTTCAAAGCCTGTACCGTCCCCGGCCAGCCTGACCTGGTGTGCAGAGGGGCCAGAGGGACTTGAGGCGGCGTCCGGCGGCGGGGTGAAGAGGGGTGCAGGCATCAGGCCCTCAATTTAACGCAGCCGCTGCCAGCAGCATGCGGGCCTGGAGCCAGCCCCAAGCGTTTGCCGATTTGCAGCGACAATTTCGGGTTGGCTCCTTCTGGCGCAATGCCGCTGGCGGCCTTCTGTCTTTTTCTTACTGTGACGCTTTTCATGACCACCTATTCCGTTCGCCCTGCCACCTCTCGCGATGCCCAGGCCATCGCCGATATCCACGTCTCCACCTGGCAGGCCGCCTATAAGGACCTGATGCCCGACGATCACCTCAGCAAGATCACGGTGGCCAAGCGCCTGGCCTACTGGCGCGAGGCCATCGAGTACAGCGAACCGCAGGTGCTGGTCGCCACCGCAGGCGACGAGGTCGTCGGTTTCGTCGGCTTTGACCGCTCCCGCGATGCAGGCACCAAGTCCACCGTGGGCGAGATCTGGGCGCTGTATGTGGCCCCGTCCCGCTGGGGCGAGGGCGCCGGTCTGGCCTTGTGGGACGGCGCGCGCGACGGCCTGAAGGAAGAGGGCTGCACGACAGTGACTGCGTGGGTGCTGCTGCGCAACGAGCGCGCGTTGCGGTTCTTTGAGCAGGCGGCGGGTTTCAAGCGGGAAATGCCTTCGCTCAAGACGGTGCCGTTTGGGACTGCGAAGTTGGAGGAGATTCGGTTGAAGAGGGTTGTGGATTGATTTTTTTGTAGCTGCTTCTGGGTTTTATTGAGGCCTGAGGCCGGGATTCGCCCCGGCTGGCGAGGTACTTTTCTTTGCTTCGCCAAAGAAAAGTACCCAAAAGAAAGGCGACCCTGGTGCCTGCGTCCCTTCGCTTCGCTACGGGCAACCTGTGGTGCTCGGTCCAGCCGGGGTCTGGCTAAACTCGCCTTCGGCTCAGACAACGCCAGCCCTGATCCGCCTGGCCCTGCGCTCCTCGGCGCATTCACAAGGGATTGAAAACCAGAGAAGCGGAATCGGGCTCCACAAGACACGCCTTGGCGTGTCCTTGTTGTATGGCTTCCAGTTCCCGCTTGCCCCGTGTGGCTGGGCCGAGCAGCGCAGATGGAGGCGGAGGGTCAGGCCGCACTTGTTTGAGCCGAAGGCGAGTTGTGCGGACTGCCGCCGTAGTCGAGCAGCACAGGTTGCCCGCAGCGAAGCGGAGGGACCCAGACTTCGGGTCGCCTTCTCTTTGCTTACTTTCTCTTGGCGAAGCAAGAGAAAGTAAGTCGCCCGCCGGGGTGAGTCCCGGCCTCAGACCATCGAGACACGCCCTCAGTCAGAGAAAAACCTCAACCCCCCTGCGACCCCCGATGCGCCCACCCCGTCGTGTGCTTCTCGATGTAGCTGAACAACTCATACATCGCCATCGCCATGGCACCAATCACCACCAGCCCGGCAAAGGCCAGCGCCAGTCGCTGCTGTGAGCCGGCGCTTTGCATCAGGTAGCCGATGCCGGAGTCGCCGGCGGTCATCTCGGCCAGCACGGTGCCGACAAAGGCCAACGTGATCGCGACCTTGAGTGAGGCAAAGAAGTAGGGCATGGATCGCGGCAGGCCGACCTTGACCAGCACATCCCAGCGCTTGGCGCCCAGCACGCGCAAAACGTCTTCCAGCTCTGGCTCGAGCGTGGCCAGGCCAGTGGCCATGTTCACGGTGATCGGGAAAAACGAAATCAGAAAAGCGGTGAGGATGCCGGGCCCCACGCCGATACCGAACCAGACGATCAGGATCGGCACGATGGCGGCCTTTGGTACCGCATTGAAGGCGACCAGCAGCGGGTAGACCGCCGCATAGGCCAGCCGCGACGAGCCGACCAGAAAACCCAGCAGCACGCCCACGAGGATGGAGATGCCGAATCCGCAGAGTGTGACCCAGAAGGTCTTCCACGCCGCTTCGCCGATGGGGCCGGCAAACTCGACCATCGCCTGGCCAATCACCCAAGGTGCCGGGAAGATGAATTCGGGAATGGCAAAAGCGCTGCATACCGCCTGCCACAGGGCCAGTACCAGCACCAGCAGCACCCACGGCGCCCAGCGTTCGAGGCGTTTGTTGTTCATGCGCTGGCTCCGGTCTGGCGGATGGCGCCAATGTGGCCGCGCAGTTCGTGCACGATGTCGGTGAAGGCGGCCGTGTAGGTCACTTCGAGGTCGCGTGGGCGGGGCAGGTCGATCTCGCGGCGCACCACAAAGCGGCCCGGGCTTTTGCTCATCACGTACACGGTGTCGGCCAGGAACACCGACTCGCGCAGATCGTGGGTGACCAGAATCACGTTGAAGCGCTGCTCGGTCCAGAGGTCACGCAGGATGCACCAGAGCTCCTCGCGCGTGAAGGCGTCGAGCGCGCCGAAGGGTTCATCGAGCAGCAGCATACGCGGCTCGTGGATCAAGGCCCGGCAGATGCTTGCGCGCTGCTGCATGCCGCCCGACAGTTGCCAGGGGAACTTGTCTTCGTAGCCCGCCAGCCCCACCTTTTTCAGCAGCCCACGCGCCCGATCTTCATAGGCCGGGCGCTGCGACTTGAACTGGCTGCGGTAAGGCTCGACGATTTCGAGCGGCAGCAGCACGTTGTCGAGCGTGGTGCGCCAGGGCAAGAGCGACGGCGCCTGAAACGCCATGCCTGAGATCTTCAGCGGCCCGGTCACGGGCTGCCCGTCAATGCGGATCCGGCCGCGCGAAGGCATCTTCAGGCCCGTGGCCAGTTTCATGAAGGTGGACTTGCCGCAACCCGATGGCCCGACGATGGCGATGAACTCGCCCTGGGTCACCTGCAGGTCGATGGCCTCCACAGCGAACTGCTGGCGCGCCAGCGCTTCCTCGCTGTAGGCGAGCCACACGCCCTGAAAGTCGACAAAGGACGCGCCATTCGGTATCGATGGCATGGATGGCACCGATGGCGTCATGGCGAACCCGCCGCCTTATTTTTTCGGCAGGACATTCAGCTCGGCGGCACTGGGCAGGAAGGCGGGGTTCCAGATCTGTGCCGGGTCGACACGGGTCTTGGTGTTGAAGGCGTCCGACACCTGCGACGCCATCAGCGTCAGGCGCGGCAGCCTCACCTGGCCGAAGCCTTCGGCGCGGGCGTCTGAGCTGTTGACCACGGTGTCGATGGCGAGGCGTAAGCGGCGCACCTCAAGTGGCACGTTGATGATGCCGTCGCGGGCCTTCACGAATTCAATCGCGGCTGCCGGGTCAGCCACCACGTCCTTCACGCCGCGGGCCAGGGCCTGCAGGAAAGCCTTGACGGCGGCGGGGTTCTCGCGGACCAGCTTGGGCGATGCAATCACCACGTTGCCGTAGTGCTTCACGCCGAATTCGGCATAGGGCAGCACCACCACGTCTTCGGCTTTCACGCCGCGCGCTTCCAGGTTCAGCAGGGAGGTGAAGGTGAAGCCGGTGATGGCATCGACATCGCCGCGGGCCAGCATGGTCTCGCGCAGTGGCGGGTCCATCGCGGTCCACTGGAAGCCTGTGATGTTGTTGGCCTTGGCAAACACCGGGAAGGCGCGGCGACCCGCATCAAACACCGGAGCGCCCATCTTCTTGCCGCTCAGGTCCGACGGCTTGGTGATGCCCGATTTTTTCAACGCCATCACCGATGCCGGCGTGTTGTTGTAGACCACCATCACGGCGACCGGCTTGTTGGGTGCGTCGGGATTGTTGGCGTGGAACTCCATCAGCGACGCCATGTCGGCAAAGCCCATGTCGTAGGTACCCGACGCCACGCGGGTCACGGCGCCGCCAGAGCCGTTGCCGGCGTCCACCGTCACGTCGAGCTTGTTGTCCTTGAAGTAGCCCTTGGCCACCGGCGTGAGAAAGAGCGCTGCTGGCCCCTCAAAACGCCAGTCGAGCTGGAACTTGATGGGGGTGTTCTGGGCCTGCGCGGAGCCCATGGCGGCCACGGCGAGCAGGGCGGCCAGGGTACGGCGCGAAATGGGTTGAGAAATAGGGCGAGAAATGGAGCGAAAGAGGCTGTGGATCATGAAAATCTCCCTGAAAACGTCACGATTGGAAAAGCATGAAAAGGCATGGAAAAGCGTGGATGTCACCGGCCAAAACGAGCAAGAAAGATGCCCGAACGGCGTACCCGTCGGCCCTATCGCAGGATTATCGCCAACGCCGTGCGTCCGTCTTCACCCGGAATACCCTTGGCGCCCCGGCGGCCGGGGTATCACGGGACGATGGTGGTGAACAGGTACACCGCGAACAACACCAGGTGCACTGTGCCCTGCAGCACCGTGGTGCGGCCGGTTCCCAGTGACAGCGTGGCCACCAGCAGCGAGAGCAGCAACAGCACCGATGACTTGACGTCGATGCCCAGCGTGAGCGTCCAGCCTGTCGCCAAGGAGACGATGGCCACCGCCGGAATCGTCAGGCCAATGCTGGCCAGCGCCGAGCCGAGTGCCAGGTTCAGGCTGGTCTGCAGGCGGTTGGCCCGGGCCGCGCGCAGGGCCGCGAGACCCTCGGGCAGCAGCACCACCGCCGCGATGATGATGCCGACCAGAGCCGCCGGCGCACCGGCGGCTGCAACCGCGGCCTCAATCGTGGGCGCCAGCGATTTGGCCAGCAGAACCACGGCCACCAGACACACCAGCAGCAGCCCCGCACTGGCCATGGCTGCCCGCTTGCCGGGCGGCTGGGCATGCAGATCCTCATTGCTGCCCGCGTTTGGCGGCAGGAAATAGTCGCGGTGCCGCACCGTCTGCACCAGCACAAACGTGCCATAGAGCACCAGCGAAACAATGGCAATGAAGCCGAGCTGGCTGGGGCTGTAGGTTGGCCCCGGCACGCTGGTGGTGTAATTGGGCAGTACCAGCGTCAGCACCACGATGGCGGCCAGCGTGGCCAATGAGGCGCTGACGCCGTACAGGCTGAAGGTCTGCTCGCCGTGGCGGCTGCCGCCGGCCAGCAGACACAGGCCCATGATGCCGTTGAGGATGATCATCACCGCCGCAAACACGGTGTCACGCGCCAGCGCAGCGGTGGCAGCACCACCGGCCAGCATCAGCGAGACGATCAGCGCGACTTCGATCACGGTGACCGCAATCGCCAGCACCAGCGTGCCGTAAGGCTCACCGACCCGGTGCGCGACCACCTCGGCGTGATGCACGGCGGCGAGCACACAGGCCAGCAGACCGACCGCCACCAGCACTTTGTAGATGACACCCACGCTGTCGCCCAGATCCAGCGCCGTGCCAGCCAGCAGCAGGCAACCCACCACCGGCGCGACGATGGACCACAGCGGAAGGGCGGGGTGCTGTTTCATGCCAACCAATCCATCGTTCACTGCGGGCCCAGCAGATCCCGCAGCGTGCGGGCGATGACCTTGGTCGCACGGCGAAGGTCCTCCAGTGCCAGATGTTCGTCGGCACGCTTGGCATTGGACTCCAGCACGGTGCGCGGCCCGGCACCGTAGATGACGCCCGGAATGCCTGCTTCGGCATAGAGGCGCACGTCGGTGTAGAGCGGCGTGCCCATGGCGGGAATCGGCTGGCCGAACAGGGCTTCACCGTGGGTCTGAATGGCCTGCACCAGCGGCTGGTTGCCTGGCAGCGGCCGCATGGACCGGGCCAGCAACAGGCGTTTGATATCCACCGTGATGCCCGGGCAGGCAGCGGCTGCCTCGCTGATCACGCGGCGGATACTGGCCTCGACCTCCTTCGGGTTCTCTTCCGGAATCATCCGGCGGTCCAGCTTGAAGCTGACCTTGCCGGGCACCACGTTGGTGTTGGTGCCGCCTTCGATGCGACCGACATTCAGGTAGGGGTGGGTGATGCCTTCGACGCTGGAGGTGATTGTCTTGTAGGCGGTGTTCTGCGCGTACAGCGCATTCAGGATGGCGACCGCGCCCTGCAGCGCATCGACGCCGGTGTGCGGAATCGCGGCGTGCGCCATCTTGCCGTGCGCGGTGACTTCCATCTGCAGGCAGCCGTTGTGCGCAGTGACCACCTCGTAGGAAAAACCGGCGGCGATCAGCAGGTCGGGGCGGGTGAGGCCTTGGCGCAGCAGCCAGCCAGGGCCGAGTTCGCCGCCAAATTCCTCGTCATAGGTGAAATGCAGCTCCACGCCACCTGTGAGCGAGGCGCCCAGCGATTCGAGCGCACGCACGGCAAAGGTGAAGCTCGCAAAGTCGCCCTTGCTGACCGCTGTGGCGCGGCCGTAGATCTGCCCGTTCTCGATCTCGCCGCCATACGGGTCGTGCTGCCAGCCATCGCCAGGCGGCACCACATCGCCATGGGCATTGAGGGCAATCACCGGGCCGCTGCCGGGCGCTCCGTAAGGCCGGCGCACGATCAGGTTGGTGATGGACGCCATTCCGGCGGCCTGAACTTCGGCTGCAGGCACCGCGTGTTTTTCAGCCACAAAGCCAAAGGCCTGCAACAGCTCGGCCGTGCGGTCGGCATGCGGAGCGTTGTTGCCGGGAGGCGTGTCGGTCGGCACGCGGACCAGCTCCTGCAGGAAGCGCACTTCCTCGTCGAAGTGCGCGTCGATCCACTGGTCGAGCAACCTGTAGTCTTTGGGGTAGTCTTTGGCTGGGCCAGTATGGTTGGTCAAGGCGGTCATGAGGTATCACTGGCCAGTTGGGTCAGCAGATGGCTGAAGGCGGTGATGGCCAGCTGGATGTCGTCGCTGGTGCTGCTCTCCAGCGGATTGTGGCTGATGCCGGAGTTCTCGCCGCGCACAAACAGCATGGCCTGCGGCATCACCTTGTGCAGTTTCATCGCGTCGTGTCCAGCGCCGCTGGGCATGCGGTGCAGCGGCAGACCAAGCGCGCTCACGGCCCGTTCCCAGCGCTGCTGCCACACGGTGGCGCTCGGGGCGGCGGCAGCACGCTCGGTCAGCTCTGTGCTGCAGTGCACGCCGCGGCGCGCGCAGATGGCCTGCAGTTCGGCCAGCACGTCGGCGACCATCGCGTCGCGCTGCGCGTCGTCGGGTGCACGCATGTCGAGCGAAAAGTGACAGCGCCCCGGCACCACATTGATGGACCCGTTGGGCACCTGCAGCATGCCGATGGTGGCGACCAAGTCGCCATCCTGTGCAGCGCGCTTCTCCATGTAGAGGGCGAGCTCCGCCACGGCAACGGCGGCATCGCGGCGGCGGTTCATTGGCGTGGTGCCGGCGTGGCTGGCAGTGCCCACCATTTCGCAGAGGTAGCGCACGCTGCCGTTGATGGAAGTGACGATGCCCAGCGGAATGTTGAGCTCGTTGAGCACCGGCCCCTGCTCGATGTGGACCTCGACAAAGCCGAGGTAGTCGTCTGCCTTGCGGCGTATGGCCGGAATCGCTGCCGGGTCCAGCCCGGCCTGTTGCATGGCCTCGCGCATGGTGATGCCTGCCGCGTCTTTCTGGTCCAGCCACTCGGGCTTGAAGTCACCGGTGAGTGCGCCGGAGCCAAGAAAGGTGGCCTTGTAGCGCTGGCCTTCCTCCTCGGCAAAGCCCACCACTTCAATGTGGAAGGGCAGGCGCTCGCCGCGCTGGTGCAAGGCCTTCACGCAGGCCATGGGCACGAAGATGCCGAGGCGCCCGTCGTACTTGCCGCCATTGCGCACGGTGTCGTAGTGGCTGCCGGTCAGCAGTGTTTTGGCCGGGAGCGTGTCCGCGCGGTAAATGCCCACCACATTGCCCACGGCATCGATGCGCACCTCGTCAAAACCGCAGTCGCGCATGGTCTGGCTGATGAAGGCGGCGCAGGCGCGATGCGCGTCTGAGAGGTAGGTAACGGTCAGCTGGCCCTTCTCGGCATAGCCCGGGTCGCTGAACTGCGCCATCTGCTCATGCCAGTCCCACACGGCGTTGCCCTCGATGGGCTCGGCGCCGAACTTGTCGTTGATGCGCAGCTCGACCACGCGGTGGATGTTTCGCAGGTTTTCCTGAAGCTCGAACTCGGGGTGGTTTTGCAGGCGCCGGCTGAAGGTGTCGATGATCTGCCGCTTGTTCAGTCCGGTGCCACGCGGGCCACGCACGGCCAGGATAAAGGGAAAACCGAATTTGGCGTTGTAGTCGCTGTTGAGCTGCTGCAGCGTGGCGAATTCTTCGGGTGTGCATTGCGTGAGGCCGGCCTTGCCTTGCTCATGGCTTGACTCCGCCGTAAGGCTCTGGCTCACCATTGCCTTGCCGGCGAGTTCGGGGTGGGCGCGTATCAGCGCGACCTGTGCCTCGCGGCCTGCCTCAGCCAGCACTTGGACCAGGCTGTACTTGAGGTGTGCCAGCGATACAAAAGGGCGCACCTGGAGTGCCTGCTCAGCGACCCAGGGCGAGTGTTCATACAGCCCGTCGAGCAGCCTGAGCGCCTCATCGGCAGGCGCGGCATTGACCTGTGCAAGGGTGATGGCCATGCGTCAGTGCTCCTGCACGGGTGGATTGGGTTGATAGGGGTGGGTCGTCTGCCAGTGGCGCGCAATGTCGATGCGGCGGCAGACCCAGACCTGGTCGTGCGACTGCACATGGTCCAGAAAACGCTGCAGGGCGCGCAGGCGGCCGGGTCGGCCGAGCAGGCGGCAGTGCATGCCGATGCTGAGCATCTTCGGTGCGTTCTGGCCGTTCGGTGCGCCCTCGTTATAGAGCACGTCAAAGCTGTCGCGCAGGTAGGTGAAGAAGTCGTCGCCCTGCGAAAACCCCTGCGGCAGCGCAAAGCGCATGTCGTTGGCGTCCAGCGTGTAGGGCACCACCAGCCGCGGCACCACCGTGCCGTCGGTGCGTGTCACCGGCGTCCAGAAAGGCAGGTCGTCGCCGTAATAGTCGCTGTCGTACTCGGTGCGTCCGTCGTCGGCCACCAGGCGGCGTGTGTTGGGGCTGTCGCGGCCGGTGTACCAGCCCACGCCGTGGATGCGCTGCGTGTCGTCTGCCCGCGCGCCGGTGAGCTTTTCGATGGCGTCCAGCCCGAGGCGCATGTGCTCCCGCTCGGTGGCTTCGTCAATCTGCTGGTAGTTGATCCAGCGCCAGCCGTGGCAGGCAATTTCGTGACCCAGCTCCACAAAGGCGGCAGTCACGTCGGGGTGGCGCTGCAGCGCCATACCCACACCGAACACCGTCAGTGGCAACTGGCGTTTTTCAAACTCGCGCAAGATGCGCCACACGCCAACCCGTGAGCCGTACTCGTAAATGCTTTCCATCGTCAGGTGCCGGTCGGCAAAACTGGGCGGGTTGGCCATCTCCGAGAGGAACTGCTCCGAACCCGGATCGCCGTGCAGCACGCAGTTCTCGGCGCCTTCTTCGTAATTCAGGACAAACTGCACCGCGATGCGGGCCTTGCCCGGCCACTGCGGATGCGGCGGTGTGCGGCCGTAGCCGATCAGGTCGCGCGGGTAGTCGGGGTAATGGGGGTGGGGGGGGAGTGGGTTCATGACAGCGCCATGGAGATGTCGTTGCTCGGCACCTTGCGGTCGAAGGCGAGGTTCTGCTCGACATTCAGCAGGTGCTCGGTCATCAGTCGCACGGCCAGGGGTTCATCGCGCGCTGCCAGGGCCTTGATGATGTCGGCGTGTTCGTCGTGCGAGTGCTCGGCGGCGCTGTCGGTCTGGTACATCAGCGTGATGAGAGCGCAGCGCGAGATCAGCTCGCCCAGCATCTGCGCCAGCACCTCGTTGCCCATCAGCTCGGCCATGCGCACATGGAAGTCGCCCAGCAGCGTCGTGCGCACCGGCACATCGCCGCGCTCCATCGCGGCTTTTTCCTGCGCCACATGCTCCCTGAGCGCTTTGATCTTCGCTGGCGTCACCTCGCGCACAAAGGCGCGGGTCATTTCGGCTTCCAGCATGCGGCGCACCGCAAACACCTGGCGCGCTTCCATCACCGACGGCGCGGCAACGAACGCGCCGCGTGCCGGCTCGAGTCGGATCAGGCGGTTCTGCGACAGCTGGAACAGCGCCTGCCGCACCAGCGTGCGCGAGACGCCGAAGTGGTCGGCCAGCTTCTGCTCGGCCAGTTTGGTGCCGGGATGCAGCCGGTGCTCCACAATCGCTTTGGTGAGCGCCTCGACGATGGCGCGGGTGTTGGGTGACTCCATCGCCCGATGATAGCGGCAACCCGAAAATGTATACACTTTTGGTAAACCATTTCGACTCTTCTCGGCAAGTGCCGACACACCCTTCCACAAAGGACTGCCATGGGACTGAGCACACACGTACTGGACACCATGCATGGCACGCCTGCGGGCGGCATGGGCGTTGCCCTCTACACCACCGAGGGCGAGGCGGCGACGCTGGTCAAGCGTTTTGTTCTCAATGCCGACGGCCGCAATCCGGACGGGCTGCTCTATGACAGCGCCACGCTGAAGGTGGGCACCTACCGGCTGGTGTTTGAGGTGCAGGCCTATTTCCGCGCCAAAGGTGTGGCGTTGCCCGAGCCGGCTTTTCTGAATTGGGTAAGTCTGGATTTCGGTGTGGCCGATCCCCGGCAACATTACCATGTGCCCTTGCTGGTCACCCCCTGGAGCTACTCGACCTATCGGGGCAGCTGACAGGCCCGCCGTCGGCAGGTGAGGGTGTCACACCAAGGTCACTGGCGCCGGTGACAATCACTGTCGCCAGCTGACCTGGTTGGTTTTCTTTGCGTGATGTCCATGACCTTCAAAATTTCCCTCTCCACCCCTTCGTTCCCTCGCCGACTGGCCTTGCAGTGGGTGGCCTGCGCTGCCTTCGGTATTGCCGGCATGGCGCATGCGCAGAGCGCCGGTGCGGCCAACCCGGCCGGTGTTTATCCCGACCGCCCGGTCAAGATCGTTGTGCCGTTCGCACCCGGCGCAGGCACCGATGCCATGGGGCGCCTGGTTGCGCAAAAGTTGGGTGAGGCATTGGGCGGCACTTTCGTGGTCGAGAACCGGGCAGGTGCCTCAGGCGCCATCGGCACCCAGTTTGTGGCGCAGTCGCCCGCCGATGGCTACACCTTGCTGCTGGCCGCGTCGCCATTCACCACCGTGGCGGCATCGCTGCCGAGCGCCAATTACGACCCGCTGCGCCAGTTCACGCCGGTCGGCATGATTGCCAGCGGCCCGCTGGTCTGGGCCGCCAACACCAGCCTGCCGGCGAGCAACATGAAGGAGCTCGTCACGCTGGCCCGCCAGAAACCGGGCGCGCTCAATTACGGCTCGGCTGGCGCGGGTGGCGTGAACCACCTGGTACTGGAACTGCTCAAGTCGCGCACCGGCACCTTCATCACGCACATTCCGTATCGCGGCGTGGCGCCAGCCACCATGGACATGATTGGCGGGCAGATCCAGCTCATCACCGGCACTATTCCGGCGTTGTTGCCCTTCATCAAGGACGGTCGGGTCAAGCCGCTCGCCGTGACCAGCGCCAAGCGCTCCAGCGCCTTGCCCGATGTTCCCAGCATGGCTGAAGCCGGCTTGCCGGGGTTTGATGTGGTGAATTACTTTGCCCTGATGGCCCCTGCCGGCACCCCGCCTGCCGTGGTGAATACCATCAACGCAGCGATTGCCAGGCTGGTGGTGCAGCCTGATGTGGTGGCGCGCTTCAAGACCGATGCAGTAGAAGCCGCCCCCGGCTCACCCGCATTGCTCGGCCAGTTCATCGAGGCCGATTACCGTGCGTGGCGCAACGTCGTGACGACGCAGAATCTCAAAATAGATTGAAATTCCGCGAAGGGAATGCCCTTCGATACCTCAGGACGAACGGCGCGTAGTCAGCGACCGTAGAAGCCTGTCTTTGCCAGTGGAGCCGCGGAACCGGCTTTGCCGGGCCGCAGGCGGACGGCCCCTCGGGGGGCAGCGAACCACACGAAGTGGGGAGCGTGGGGGCCTAATTCTGCCCTTCGGTCAGCGTGTCGAGCTGGAATTTCCCGCTCTTGTGCCACAGCCAGGTGTCGGTGTAGACCACCCGGCCCATCTTCACCGGTGCAGGGAAGGGCGCTGCTTCACGGATGGTGCGCTCGATCTCGGCAATCACCTCTGGCGCGTGGCGCGGCGCGCGCATCCAGTCGAAGCGGGTGACGCGACCGACGCGGTCGATCTCCACATTCAGTACACCCACGGCGTAAAGCAACGGTGGCATACGGCCCTTGTAGATGCGGTCTGAATTCAGTCCGTAAATATGGCTGGCACCGTCTTCGCGGTAGGCGCGTGGCGTGCTGGCCGATGACCGGCGGGCGGAACCCTGCTCCTCGGGAATGGGCCCGATCACCGTCGGTACAGGCGCCGGTGCCGGGCTGCTGGGTGGCGGTGTTTCTGGCGCACTCTTGCAAGCGCTCACCAGGCTCGCGACCGCGCCCGATAAGGCGGCCAGCAGCCAGAAGCGGCGCGGGTTGGAGTCGGTGTCAGTGCGTGGCATGGTGGGGTCTCCGGTCGCTTCTGTGAGTCAAGTCAGTCGCCATTGTCGATACGCGCGTCTGAACCTCGCACGGGCGAGCATTCAGGAAGTGATGCTAAGGTCTGTCTGTTCTGATTGTCCTCCCTATTTTCCCGGCCCCGTTTCTTTCAGCCCTGTTTCTCCCGGCCTGGTGCCGCAACAGTTGTCACTTATGGTTTCACGTTGTTTCAGCTCTGCGGCAGAACGTTTCCTTTCGCTGGCGTCTGGCCCACCCTCGGTGCTTGTCAGCGTGGTGGCGACCGAAGGCTCGGTGCCTCGTGAGGTGGGAACGTGGATGGGTGTTTTTGCTGACGACCTGGTCGGCACGATTGGCGGTGGTCATCTGGAGCATGAGGCCATCGCCCGCGCCCGGGCCATGCTGCAAAGGGACACAGGCAAAGCTCAAGCCTTTGAGCCTGTCACCGTCAGGGTCGCACTCGGGCCGTCGCTGGGGCAGTGCTGCGGTGGCGTGATGCACCTGCGGTTTGAGGCGGTGCATGCCAGTGATGTGCCCGCGCTCGCGCAGCGGCTGGCTTCTGTGCACCGCATGCCGGTGGCGCTGTTTGGCGGGGGTCATGTGGGCCACGCGCTGGTGCAGGCGCTGGCGCCCTTGCCGGTGGCGCTCACTTGGATTGACAGCCGCGATGGGGTGTTTCCTGAGGTGGTGCCGGCGCAGGTGAAATGCGAGCACTCGGACCCGGTGCAGGCGGCGGTGCCGGGTCTGGCGCCACAGTCCCGCGTGCTGATCATGAGCTTCAGCCATGCCGAAGACCTGGACATCGTGGCCGCCTGCCTGCAGCGCCAGCGTGAGCGGGGCGACCTGCCTTTCATCGGCCTGATCGGCAGCCAGACCAAGTGGGCGAGCTTTCGGAAGCGGCTGGGGGCCCGTGGCTTTACCGAGGCGGAACTGGCGCAGGTGACCTGCCCGATTGGCGTGCCCGGCGTGGTGGGCAAGGAGCCCGAGGTCATTGCCGCTGCGGTGGCGGCGCAGCTGCTGCAGACCCGACAGACCGCAAAGCCGATAAACTCGTAGCCTCGGGCCGCAGCGGAGCCGCGGGGTTGTTCCTTCCAGAAGGAACGCAGCCCCTGTTGTTCGTGGCCTTGTCTTGTTCTGCTTACAGCGCCCGCAGTGGTGAGCAGGTTTGCATGGGTTGAGAAACATGGAAAGCTACCTTCTCGACTGGGCCAACCTGCTGCTGCGCTGGGTCCATGTCATCACCGCCATCGCCTGGGTCGGTTCCTCGTTCTACTTTGTCTTTCTCGACAGCAGCCTCACGCCGCCTGTTGATGAAGAACTCAAGCGTCAGGGCGTCAGTGGCGAGCTCTGGGCGGTACACGGCGGCGGCTTTTATCACCCGGTGAAGTTCGCAGTGAAGCCGCCGCAGCTGCCCGCTCACCTGCACTGGTTTTACTGGGAAAGCTACAGCACCTGGCTGTCGGGCTTTGCGCTGTTCAGCGTGTCCTATCTGTGGCATGCGGGCACCTACCTCGTCGACAAATCGCTGATGGATTGGTCGCCAGTGGCTGCCGGTGCGGTGGCGCTGTCGTTCTTTGTGGTGTTCTGGCTGCTGTACGACGGCATCTGCCGCGTGTTCGGCAAAGGCCCACGCGGCGATGCCTGGGTGGGGGCGGGCGTGGCGGTGCTGGTGGTCACCGCGTCGTGGCTGGCCTGCCACTGGTTTGCCGGGCGCGCCGCCTTCCTGCTGGTGGGCGCCATGATCGCGACCGCGATGAGCGCCAATGTGTTCTTCTGCATCATCCCCGGCCAGCGCAAGGTGGTGGCCGCGATCCGTGCCGGCGAGCCGGTCGACCCGGTGCACGGTCAGCGCGGCAAACAGCGCAGCGTGCACAACACCTACTTCACGCTGCCGGTGCTGTTTGCCATGCTCAGCAACCACTACAGCTTTGTCTGGAGCCATCCACAGAACTGGCTGGTGCTGGTGCTGATGATGGCCGCAGGCGCGGCGATCCGGCAGTTTTTTGTGCTGCGCCACGGCTACAAGCTGGGCCGCAACCGTCACCCTGCCGCCTATGCGGTGGCGGGTGTGGTGGTGATTGCTGCGGTGGTGCTGTGGCTGGCGCCGCAGGCTTCGCCGGCCGGGGCAGGTGGCGCTGACAAGGCCAAAGCTGCAGTCTCCTACGCCGAGGTGCAGACCGTGCTTGCGCAGCGTTGCTACCAGTGCCATGGTGCCGAGGTGCAGATGAAGAATGTGCGGCTCGACTCGGCCAGCGCTGTGAAAACCCACGCGCTGCAGGTCTACCAGCAGACGGTGGTGCTCAAGCTCATGCCGATGAACAACGCCACTGGCATCACCGATGCCGAGCGGCAGTTGCTCAGGCGCTGGTTTGAAGCGGGCGCCGAGATACCGCCGTCTTGATGCTGCGCTAGGCCCTGGCTACCACTCCACGACCAGCCCGGCCGCGCGGGTGGACGACTTCTCAAAGTGCGCCGCCAGAAAATCAACAAACGCACGCACCCGGGCCGAGGCCTGCAGCCGCTGCGGGTACACCGCATGGATGTCGGCCGGCGGCGTGCGGTAGCTCTCCAGCACCGGCTTGAGGCGTCCGCTGCGCAGGTAGCGGGCAATGTCCCACTCGGCGCGCATCACGATGCCGTGGCCGGCCAGTGCCCAGTTCACGGCGATCTCGCCGTCGTTGGTACTGAGCTTGCCGCGCACCTTCACCGCTTCGGTGTGCTTGCCTGACGACAGCCGCCAGGTGCCATAGGCCTCGTCACCCTGCCGGATGCCGATGCAGTCGTGGCGTGTCAGGTCGTGCGGCACTCTTGGCGTGCCTTGCCGCGCCAGGTATGCGGGTGCCGCGCACAGCAGGCGCCGGTTGGGTGCCAGGCGCCGTGCCACCACGCGGGCATCGGGCGGCTCGCCGAAGCGGATGCACACATCGAAGGCATCGTCGCTCAGCGGTGGCGGGTCCACAGACAGCTGGAGCTGGATCTGCACCTCTGGATGCAGCTTGATGAAGCCCGAGATCAGCGGCGCAATGTGGCTGCGGCCAAAGCCCAGCGTTGCGTTCACGCGCAGCAGACCCTGCGGGGCCGCCACTGCGCTGGAGACCAGTTGCTCCATGTCGTCGATGTCGGCCAGGATGCGGCGCGCGTGCTGCAGATAGGTCTCGCCCTCGGGTGTGAGGCCGACCCGCCGCGTGGTGCGGCTCAGCAGCTGCACGCCCAGGCGCGCTTCCATCTGCGCCAGGCGTTTGCTCACCGCCGGTGTGCTCACCTCCAGCTCGCGTGCGGCTGCGGAAAAACTGCCACAGCGGGCCAGCAGGCTGAAAAAAGCCATCTCGGAGGGAGCAGAAACAGGGGTGGACATTGTTAATTCAAAGTAAACAATAACTTAACTCTAACGACTTCCATTGACTCGGGCAATGCCTAGACTGCGGGTATCGCAGCAAAGCTGTTCACTACCCAGAGACACCGAATGAAGACGTACAAGATTGCCTGCATTCCCGGCGATGGAATTGGAAAAGAAGTGGTTCCCGCTGGCCAGCAGGTGCTGGAGGCACTGGCCGCCACGCAACAGAACTTCCGCTTTGACTTCACCACCTTCGGTTGGGGTGGCGACTGGTACCGCGCGCACGGCGAGATGATGCCGCAGGACGGCCTGGACGCCCTGCGGCATCAGGATGCCATTCTGTTCGGCTCGGCAGGCGACCCGCACATTCCCGACCACATCACGCTGTGGGGTTTGCGCCTGAAGATCTGCCAGGGCTTTGACCAGTACGCCAACGTGCGGCCCACGCGCATCCTGCCCGGCATCGACGCACCGCTCAAGCGCTGCGGCCCGAAGGACCTTGACTGGGTCATCGTGCGCGAGAACTCGGAAGGCGAGTACGCCGGGGTCGGCGGCCGCGCGCACCAGGGCCACCCGATTGAAGTGGCGACCGATGTGTCGATGATGACGCGCGCCGGTGTCGAGCGCATCATGCGCTACGCCTTCAAACTCGCGCAGTCGCGGCCACGCAAGCTGCTGACGGTGGTCACCAAATCCAACGCCCAGCGCCACGCGATGGTGATGTGGGACGAGATTGCGCTGCAGATCAGCAAGGAGTTTCCGGATGTCACCTGGGACAAGGAACTGGTCGACGCCTGCACCGCCCGCATGGTGAACCGGCCTGCGTCACTGGACACCGTGGTCGCCACCAACCTGCATGCCGACATCCTGAGCGACCTCGCCGCCGCGCTGGCCGGCAGCCTGGGCATTGCACCCACCGGCAACATCGACCCCGAGCGCCGCTACCCCAGTATGTTCGAGCCCATCCACGGTTCGGCTTTTGACATCATGGGCAAGGGGCTGGCCAATCCGGTAGGCACCTTCTGGAGCTGTGTCATGCTGCTGGAGCATTTGGGCGAGAACGCCGCCGCGCAGGCCCTGATGGTCGCCATCGAGAACGTCACCGCCGACAAGGCCCTGCACACCCGCGACCTGGGCGGCACCGCCACCACGGCGCAGGTGACGCAGGCGATCTGCGACGCGGTGGGCCGCCAGCCCTTGCGTAAGGCGGCCTGATTCTTTTCACCTTTTTTCTTTCCCCTTTTATTCCAGAGGCCTTTCACCTTTTTCCTTCGCGTGAGACTGGCGAGCCTGCATGATGGGCGCGGACCAGTGAGTTCCCCAGAAAAATCCATTTAGGAGACAAGCAATGACAAGCGTCATGAAAAACGGCATCAAGAAGTGGTTCGGCATTCTCTGTGCAGTGGCGGCGCCTGCTGCCATGGCGCAGCTCCCCGCTGCAGGCACCCCGGTGTGCCCGGACAAGAACCTGTCGTACTGGCAGGCCTTCCCGCCGGGTGGCGAGTCGGATCTGTCGGCACGGCACCAGCAGGTGGTGCTGAAGAAAAAATGCGCGGCGATTGAAACCATCATCCAGTACAAGGCCGGCGCCGGTGGCGCGCTGATGTGGTCGCAGATGAACCAGCTACCCGGTGACGGCGTCAACGTGGTCGGCATCAACCTGCCACACATCGTGTTCCAGCCGATCGAGGGCCAGGTGCAGTACAAGACGCAGGACATCACGCCAGTGTTCTGGTTCCACTACACGCCTGACATTCTGGTGGTGCCAGAGCAGAGCCCGATCAAGAACTTCGCCGATTTCATCAAGGCGGCCAAGGCATCGCCCGGCAAGCTGAGCCTGGGTGGCTCCGGCCAGAACTCGGCCAACCATGCGGCGCATGAGCGCATGAACGCTGCATTTGGCGTCAAAACCATCTATGTGCCGTTCAAGGGCACCGGCGATATGGCGACCTCGGTGATGGGCGCGCAGGTGGATGGTGCGATGACCTACACCGCGTTTGCCATCAACAACAAGACCCGCATCCGCCCGCTGGCCGTGGCGATGGAAAAGCGCCATCCGCTGATGCCTGATGTGCCGACCTTCAAGGAACTGGGTGTGGACTGGGTCGACGGCGCCTACCGCGGCATCGGCATGCCCAAGAGTACGCCGCCCGAGGCACGCAAGAAGATCTCCGACATGTGGATGGCCCTGAACAACGACCCCGAGATGAAAGAGCTGGCCGCCAAGAGCGGGTTCGAGCTGGTCAACGTGGGCGTGGACCAGATGGATGCGTTCATGAAGGAAAAAACGCGCCTCTACACCGACGGTGCACAGCTGCTCGGCCTGGGCAAGAAATAAGCGCCCGCGGCAATCCCCTGATTCCTTACCTGCCGTGGGCCGCACCCACGGCACTTTCTTTTTCTGATTTCTTTTTTGATTTCATTTCTGCCTGAAAGACGCCTGTGAAGATTGTTGACATCCGCGAATCGACCCGACCCATCCAGTCGAACATCCGCAACGCCTACATCGACTTCTCGAAGATGACGCTGAGCCTGGTAGCCGTGGTCACCGACGTCATCCGCGACGGCAAGCCGGTGGTCGGCTATGGCTTCAACTCGAATGGCCGCTATGGCCAGGGCGCGCTGATGCGTGACCGGTTTTTGTCGCGCGTGCTGGAGGCCAAACCCGAGACCCTGCTCGACGACACCGGCAACAACCTCGACCCACACCGCATCTGGGCCACCCTGATGACCAACGAAAAGCCGGGCGGCCACGGCGAGCGTTCAGTCGCTGTCGGCACCATCGACATGGCGGTTTGGGACGCGGTGGCCAAGATCGCCGGCAAGCCGCTGTATCAGCTGCTGGCAGACCGCTACGGCAACGGCGTGGCCAACCGCAAGGTGTTCGTCTATGCGGCCGGTGGTTACTACTGGGCAGACAAGGGCTTGCAGGGTCTCACCGACGAAATGCGCAGCTACCTCGACCGTGGCTATTCGGTGGTGAAGATGAAAATCGGCGGCGCCCCGCTTGCGGAAGACTGTAAGCGCATCGAGGCGGTGCTCAAGCTGCTCGGCCCGGGCCAGCGGCTGGCGGTGGACGCCAACGGCCGCTTCGACCTGCCCACCGCGATTGCCTACGCCAAGGCCATGTCGCCCTACAACCTCTTTTGGTACGAAGAGGCCGGTGACCCGCTGGACTACGCGCTGCAGGCCGAACTGGCCAAGCACTACGAAGGCGCCATGGCCACCGGCGAAAACCTGTTCTCCATGCAGGACGCCCGCAACCTGATCCGCCACGGCGGCATGCGGCCGGACCGTGACTGGCTGCAGTTCGACTGCGCGCTGAGTTACGGGCTGGTCGAGTACCTGCGCACGCTGGACATGCTGAAAGAAAACGGCTGGTCTGCCACGCGCTGCATTCCGCACGGCGGGCACCAGATGTCGCTGGCGATTGCGGCAGGCCTGGGACTGGGCGGCAACGAGAGTTACCCGGACCTGTTCCAGCCCTACGGCGGCTTCCCGGATGGCGTGGCGGTGAAAGACAGCTTTGTGATGCTGCCGGAACTGCCGGGCATCGGCTTTGAAGGCAAGGCGGACCTGTATGCGGAGATGAAGAAGCTCTCTGGCCAGTGACCAGACTGTGCGGCCGGGGTGACTGGCTACCCGGCAGTTACCGCCCGGTTACCGCGTCACAATACCGGCGGGAGACTTTTCATGACCGCACCCAGTTTCAGCGACCTGCATGCTGTTCGCGCCCAGCCCGGCGCCTTTCTCCGGCATCTTTTTGATACCGCCGTCACGCGCGCACTGCCGCTCCAGAGCACGGCCGCGCACCTGCCCCAGCCACCGACGCCAGCCAGCGGTGGCCGCACCATCGTGATCGGTGCCGGCAAGGCGGGTGGCTCCATGGCGCAGGCGGTCGAGGCACTCTGGCCCGCCGATGCGCCGCTGCAGGGCCTGGTCGTCACCCGCTATGACCACATTCCACCGCGGCCTGAAGGCCTGAAGCAGCGCATCGAGATCGTCGAGGCGGCCCATCCGGTGCCCGACGCTGCCGGCATGGCCGCCGCCGAGCGCATTCTGGCGATGGTGCAGGGTCTGACGGCCAACGATCTGGTGCTGTGCCTCATCTCCGGTGGCGGCTCCTCGCTGCTGACCTTGCCGGCCGAGGGCCTGACGCTTCAGGACAAGCAGCGCATCAACAAGGAGTTGCTCGCCAGCGGCGCCAACATTTCCGAGATGAACTGCGTGCGCAAGCACCTCTCGCGCATCAAGGGCGGGCGCCTGGCGGCGGCGTGTGCGCCAGCGCGCGTGGTCACGCTCACCATCAGCGATGTGCCGGGCGATGACCCGTCCATCATCGCCAGCGGCCCCACCGTGCCCGACGCCACCACCTGCGCCGATGCGCTGGCGATCCTCAAGCGCTACGGTATTGCAGTTCCACCGGTGATCGAGGCCGGTCTTCAGAGCGGTGCGCTGGAAACACCCAAGCCCGGCGATGCCCTGTTCACCGGCCACGAGGTCCACATGATCGCCACGCCCCGCCAGTCCCTGGACGCCGCTGCGGCTGCGGCGCGTGCGGCCGGTCTGCAGGCGCACATCCTGAGCGACGAGATGGAAGGCGAATCGCGCGAGGTCGGCAAGGTGCATGCGGCACTGGCGCGGGCGGTGGCCATGACCGGCCAACCCTTCAGCAAGCCCTGCGTGATCCTCAGTGGCGGCGAGACCACGGTGACGATTCGCAAGCAGCCCGAGGGCATGCCGAAGGACCAGCGGGGCCGGGGAGGCCGCGCCGGTGAGTTCTGCATGGGGCTGGCGCTGGCGCTGCAGGGGCAGCCCGGTGTGCACGCACTGGCGGCTGACACCGACGGCATCGACGGCATGGAAGACAACGCCGGTGCCTGCGTGGCGCCCGACACACTGGCCCGCGCCGAGGCAAAGGGCATGAAGATCAACAGCTTCCTGGACCGCAACGACGCCTATGGCTATTTCGAGCCGCTGGGCGATCTGGTGGTGACCGGCCCGACGCACACCAACGTCAATGACTTCCGGGCGCTGCTGATTCTTTAGGTTCGCGCTGGAACGCCTCAGGCATTCGTAGGGTTCTTCTCGTTCAGCGCCCGCAGCATATGCTCGGCGGTGGCCGGCGCCTCCAGCCTCACCAGGCCTTGGCGCCCGGCGCCCACCGCGTCGCGCAGCGCCTCGTACACACTAATCGCCAGCATGAAGGGCGGCTCGCCGACTGCCTTGCTGCCGAACACGTTGTCTTCGCGATTGGGTTCTGGCCACAGCTCTACCTTGAAGTGGTCGGGGATGTCGCCCGTGGCCGGAATCTTGTAGGTGCTGGGGGCGTGGGTGGCCAGCGCGCCTCTGTCTGTCCACACCAGTTGCTCGGTGGTCAGCCAGCCCATGCCCTGCACAAAGCCGCCTTCGATCTGGCCGATGTCTATGGCCGGGTTGATGGAGGTGCCGACGTCGTGCAGGATGTCGACCTTCAGCACGCGGCTCTCACCGGTGAGCGTGTCAATCGCTACTTCGGTGCAGGCGGCGCCATAGGCGAAGTAGTAGAACGGCCGGCCGGTGAGGGTGGTCTTGTCGTAATGGATTTTGGGTGTGCGGTAAAAGCCGTCGCTCCACAGCTGGATGCGGTTGGCATAGGCCAGCTTCACCACATCGGTGAAGAGGCGCGTGCCTTTGGGCGTGGTGACTTCACCGCCCTTGGCCCCCGCCGCAAACTGCACTGCACCAGCGCCGCAACCGTCGAGCCCGGCGACAAACTGCGCCAGGTTGTCCCGCACATGGCGCGCGGCGTACTGTGCGGCGCGGGCGTTCAGGTCGGTTCCGGCCGAGGCGGCGGTGGCCGAGGCGTTGGGAATCTTGCCGGTGTCGCTGGCGGTGGCCAGCACCTGCGCGAGCGGCAGGCCCAGCTCGTCGGCCACGATCTGCGCCACCTTGGTATGCAGACCCTGGCCCATCTCGGTACCGCCGTGGTTCACCTGCACGCTGCCGTCGGTATACACATGCACCAAGGCACCTGCCTGATTGAACAGCGTGGCCGTGAAAGAGATGCCGAACTTCACCGGCGTGATGGCGATGCCGCGCCGGATCACCGGGCTTTGCCGGTTCCATGCGGCGATGCGTGCGCGCCGCTGTGTGTAGTCCGATGTGCGCGCCAGTTGCGCCAGCAGCGGTTCGAGGATGTTGTCTTCCACCGTCATCTGGTAGTGCGTCACATTGCGTTCGGCCAGACCGTAGAGGTTGCGCCTGCGCACCGCCAGCGGATCCAGCCCCAGCGTGCGGGCGATGTCGCCCATGATGGTTTCGATGACGATCATGCCCTGCGGCCCACCAAAACCGCGGAAGGCGGTGTGGCTTTGCAGGTTCGTCTTGCAGCGGTAAGACGCGATCTCCACGTCTTCCAGAAAGTAGGCGTTGTCGGCATGGAACACCGCACGGTCGGCCACCGGGCCGGACAGGTCGGCGCTAAAGCCGCAGTTGACGGCCATCGTCAGCTTCAGGCCCTGCAGCCGGCCGGTGTCGTCAAAGCCCACGGTGTAGTCGTAAGCGAAGGGGTGGCGCTTGCCGGTCACCATGAAGTCGTCGTCGCGGTCCAGCCGCAGCTTGACCGGGCATCTGAACTTGCGGGCGGCCAGTGCCGACCATACCGCAAGGTGACCGGCCTGCGTCTCCTTGCCGCCAAAGCCACCGCCCATGCGGCGGCATTCGACGCGCACCGCGTGCTGGTCCAGCCCCAGTGCGTGTGCCACCCAGTGCTGCACCTCGCCGGGGTGCTGCGTGCTGGAATACACCAGCCACTGGTTCTGCTCCTGCGGCACGGCATAGGCCACCTGGCCTTCGAGGTAAAAATGCTCCTGCCCACCCACGTCGAGCGAACCGGTCAGTTTGTGCGGCGCTTGCGTCAATGCGCGCTCTGCATCACCGCGCCGCACAAACACTGGCGGCAGCACAAAGCTCCTCGCCTTCAGCGCCTCGCGCACGTCCAGCAGCGCGGGCAGGGGCTCGATCTGGCAGGTGACCCGCCGCGCTGCGCGCCTGGCCTGCATCACCGAATCGGCCACGACCAGCCCCAGCACCTGGCCGACATGCTGCACCGTGTCGCTCGCGAAGATCGGCTCGTCGTGCCCGAAGCTGGCCAGCAGCGGATCGCCCGGAATATCGCTGGCCAGGACCACGCCGCGCACGCCCGGCAAGGCCAGAGCGGCAGCGGTGTCTATGCCCAGCAACCGGCCGTGAGCCACAGTGGAAAGAATCGGCGCCGCATGCAGCGTGCCGCGGATCTCTGGAATGTCGTCCACATAGATGGCCGCGCCCGCCACCTGCGCGCGGGCGCTTTCGTGGGCTTGCGATTGACCCGCAGCGCGACTCACGACAGTTCCTCGTCGGTGATCTGCCGGGTGGTTGCAAGGTCAATCGCCTGCAGGCCCTGGCTTTCCAGCCAGTAACGCTGCAGCAGGTTGCCCAGCACCTCGCGGCGATAGGTGGCTGACGCGCGCATGTCGGAAATCGGCGAGAACTCGGCGCGCAAGGTGGCGATGGCGTTCTGCATGGTGGGCCAGTCCCAGGGCTGCCCGGTCAGTGCCGCTTCGGTCTGGCTCGCGCGCACTGGTGTGGCGGCCACGCCGCCTGCGCCGATGGAAGCCAACGCGACCACGCCGTCTTTAATTTGCAGGTTAATCGCCAGACAGACGGCGGAGATGTCGTCGTCATAGCGCTTGGAGATTTTGTAGATACGGCTGGCCTCGCCTGGTGTGGGTTTGGGCACCTTGATCCAGACCAGCACCTCGTCGGGTGCCATCACGTTCTGGCGGTAGCCGGTGTAGAGATTTTCAAGAGGCAGTTCGCGATGGCCGCGCACGCTCATCAGCACCACGTTGGCGTGCAGCGCAATCAGCAGTGGCATGCTGTCGCCAATCGGTGAGCCATTGGCCACATTGCCGCCCAGCGTGCCCGAGTTGCGCACCGGCAGGCCCGCAAAGCGCGTGGCAAAGCTGTGCAGCTGCGGGCGCTCTTTCACCAGCGCGGCAAACGCATCGGCCAGAGTCACAGCCGCGCCAATCGCGATGTGATGGGGGTAGTCCTCGATGCGGCGCAGCTCCCGCACCCGGGTCACATCCAGCACGCTGTCGAACTGCCGGTGCTGCTTGGTGATCCACAGGCCGACGTCAGTACAGCCGGCGACCAGTTGTGCGCCGGGGTGATCGGCGCGGGTTTTGAGCAGGGCGGGCAGGGTGGTAGGCGCGAGGTAGCTGGAGTCCAACGCTGGGCGTATTTTTGGGGCAGGCTCAGCCCGAACGGATTCCAGCAGTTTCAGAATACGTCGCTCGTCCACCGTCGCTTGCGGCAAGTCCTGCATCTGCTGCGCAGCATCCAGAATCGGCCGGTAGCCGGTGCAGCGGCACAGGTTGCCCGAGAGCTCTTCCTGCGCCAGCGTGCGGCTGACGGTCTGGCCCTTACAGATGTGGTTTTGATACATGCCAAAGAGGCTCATCACAAAGCCGGGTGTGCAGAACCCGCATTGGGAGCCGTGGCACTGCACCATGGCTTCCTGTGCAGGGTGCAAACCTGCTGCGCGAACGGGGGGCGTTGTTGCACGGTGCTCGAAATCCTCATGGACGTGGCTGTCCATTCCGGTTTCTGCGCGCCGTGCGCCTAGCCCGCCGTCCGCTCGCGACGGTTTGATCATCGGATCGACCGCCAGATCTTCTACAGTCCACAGCGCCATGCCGTCGATGGAATGGGCCAGCCGGATACAGCTGTTGATCGCGCGGTAATGAAGGCCATCGCCGGACACCCCGGGTTCGGCCACCACCACGGTGCAGGCGCCGCAGTCGCCCTCGCCACAACCTTCCTTGGTGCCGGTGCAGGCAAGGTCCTCCCGCAGCAGCTCCAGCAGGGTGCGGTCGGGTGGTACATTGGGCAGCGACACAAGCGCGCCGCGTCGGATGAAGCGGATGGTTTTCACTGAATTTGAGGCAGCAGAACGGTTCGCCATGCCAGACTTCCGGCACTTCTTTGGTATCAGGGTAATGCCGCCGGGCGGCCCCCGGCATACAACAGCGCGTATCAGCCGCATGGGTGAACGGGTATGAGGGAACAGGTGCCCTTCGACAAAATTGCCGACAAGATCGATCTTCACCTCATCCGGGTCCTGAACACCGTGCTTGTTGAACGCAGCGTATCACGCGCCGCCATCCGCCTGGGCATGTATCAGCCCGCCGTCAGCGCCGCCCTCAAGCGGCTGCGTACGCTGGCGGGCGACCCGATTCTGGTGCGCTCCGGCGCGGGCATGGTGCCCACCGATGCCGGGCTGCGCATGATCGAGCCTTCGGCCAGCATCCTGCGCGCCGCCGGTGTGCTGTTCAGTGATGCGCGCGGGTTTGACCCGGCCACTGCCGAGAGCACCTTCCGCATCGCCGCCAGCGACTACCTCGATCCGCTGTTTCTGCCGCATCTGGTGGCGCAGATCAAAAGCCAGGCGCCCCGCTGCCGCATCGAGATCCTGCCGCTGTCGGCACAGGCTGATTACCGCACCCAGCTGGCGCAGGGCCTGGCTGACATCGTGATCGGCAACTGGAGCGCGCCGCCGGACGACCTGCACATGGCGCGCCTCTTTGGTGACGAAGTGGTCTGCCTGGTTGCTAAAAACCACCCAGCGGTGCGCCGCGGCTGGGGCAAGAATGCCGATGCCTGGCTGCAGGCCGAACACATTGCGCCCACGGCGCTGCACCCCGGCGCCAAGGGCGTGATCGATGAGCACCTCGACACCTTGGGCCTGCAGCGCAACATCACCGTGCGCAGCCCGCACTTTGGCCTGATGCCGGCGATGGTGGCCACCAGCCTGCTGGTGATGACCACCGGGCGCCAGTACTGCGAGCGTTTTGAGGGTGTGCTGCCGGTCAAAATCCTGCCGTGCCCGGTGGCCTTTCCCCGCATGATGTACTACCAGCTCTGGCATGAGCGTACCCACGCGTCGGCCTCGGCACGCTGGCTGCGCGAGCGCGTGAAGTCGGTCGCTGCCGCACTGAAAAAAGAAAAAGCATGACGCTGGAGACGTCTTTACCCATGACTGCGCCAATGACGCCACCCCGCCTGCAGCTGAGCGGCATCACCAAGCGCTACCCGGGTGTGGTGGCCAACAATGGCATCTCGCTGCAGGTCGCCCCCGGCGAGATTCACGCCGTGCTGGGCGAGAACGGCGCCGGCAAGTCCACGCTGATGAAAATCATCTACGGCTCGGTCAAGCCCGATGCCGGCAGCGTGGCCGTCGATGGCCTGCCGGTGCTGGTGCGCAACCCGCAGGAGGCGCGGGCGCTGGGCATCAGCATGGTGTTCCAGCACTTCAACCTGTTCGACACGCTGACGGTGGCCGAGAACGTCTGGCTGGGGCTGGACAAGCATCTGACGCTGAAGGCGGTGTCGGCGCGCATCCGCGAGACCACGCAGGCCTACGGGCTGGACCTGGACCCGACGCGACCGGTGCACACGCTGGGTGTGGGCGAGCGCCAGCGCGTCGAGATCGTGCGGGCCCTGCTCACGAACCCGAAAATTCTGATTCTGGACGAGCCCACTTCGGTGCTGACGCCACAGGCGGTGGAGAACCTGTTTGACACCCTGCGCCGTCTGGCCGCGCAGGGCTGCAGCATTCTCTACATCAGCCACAAGTTGCATGAAATCCGTGCGCTGTGCACGTTCTGCACCGTGCTGCGCGGCGGGCAGGTGACGGGCGTCTGCGATCCGCGGCAGGAGTCCAATGCCTCGCTCAGCCGCCTGATGATTGGCGCCGAGCCGCCGGCCCTGGAGCACCGTGAGGTGCCTTTGGGCGATGTGGTGCTGGACGTTCGGGCGCTCAGCCTGCCGCGTGCCGAGCAGTTCGGGGTGGACCTGCACGAGATCAGCCTGCAGGTGCGCGCAGGCGAGGTGGTGGGTATTGCCGGCGTCTCGGGCAACGGCCAGAAAGAGTTGCTGTATGTGCTCTCGGGCGAGGACACGCGTGCCGGGGCCGCGGCCATCACCTTGATGGGGCGCGATGCCGGGGGGCTGGGCCCGGCCCAGCGCCGCGCCATGGGGCTGCACTTTGTGCCGGAAGAGCGGCTGGGCCGCGGCGCTGTGCCCACGCTGGGCCTGGCGCACAACCTCCTGCTGACCCGTACCGAAGCGATGGGCAGCAGCGGCTGGATCAGAGTCAAGGCGCTGGAGGCGCAGGCGGCGGGCATCATCGCGCGCTTCAACGTCAAGGCCGGCGGGCCGAACGCGGCAGCCAAGTCGCTGTCGGGCGGCAACCTGCAGAAGTTCATTGTGGGCCGCGAGATCGACGCCAACCCCCGGCTCCTGATTGTTTCCCAGCCCACCTGGGGTGTGGACGTCGGCGCGGCGGCGCAGATTCGCGGCGCAATCCTCGCGCTGCGCGATGCGGGCTGCGCGGTGCTGGTGGTCAGCGAGGAACTGGATGAGCTGTTTGAAATCAGCGACCGACTGCATGTGATGGCCAAGGGCCGGATGTCACCGTCTGTCGCCCGGGCCGACGCCACGGTGCCGCAGATTGGCGAATGGATGAGCGGGCTGTGGGACGCACCAGCGGAGGCCGCGCATGCTGAAGCTTGAGCCGCGCCCGCAGCCGTCGCCGTTCTGGAGCTTTGGCTCGCCGATTCTGGCGCTGCTGATCACCGTGGTCATTGGCGTGCTGCTGTTCGCCGCCCTCGGCAAGGACCCGGTGCGCGGGCTGCAGGTGTTCTTCTGGGAGCCGATCAAGACGCCTTACGCGCTGGGCGAGCTGATGGTCAAGGCCACGCCGCTGCTGGTGATTGCGCTGGGCCTGGCGGTGTGCTTCCGCTCCAATGTATGGAACATTGGTGCCGAGGGGCAGTTTGTGATTGGTGCGGTGTTCGCCGGTGGCGTGGCGCTGCTGGCCGACAAGACCACTGGCGGCTGGATTGTGCTGGCCATACTGCTGGCGGGCATGGCCGGCGGCATGGTCTGGGCTGGCATCACCGCGCTGCTGCGCGACCGTTTCAATGCCAACGAAATCCTCGTCAGCCTGATGCTGGTGTACGTCGCCGACATGGTGCTGAGCTACCTCGTCTATGGCCCGTGGAAGGACCCGGCGGGTTACAACTTTCCGCAGACCAAGACCTTCGAGTCGGTCACGCAGATTCCCCGGCTCATGACCGGCTCGCGCGTGAGCATCGGCTTGCTGATCGCGCTGGCTGGTGCGGCCCTGCTGTGGGTTTACCTGTTCCGTACCCGGGCCGGCTTCGCCCAGCAGGTCGGCGGGCTGGCACCGGCGGCAGCCCGCTATGCCGGTTTTTCCTCGCGCAAGGCGCTGTGGGTGGCCTTGCTGACTTCGGGTGGCGCGGCCGGGCTGGCGGGTGCGCTGGAAGTCGCTGGGCCCATCGGCCAGCTCACCCCTTATGTGCCGGCAGGCTATGGCTTTGCCGCGATCATCGTGGCCTTTGTCGGGCGGCTGCATCCGGTCGGCATGATCTTCTCGGCCATCCTCATGAGCATGTTCTACATCGGCGGGGAACTGGCGCAGTCGCGCCTGGGCCTGCCCAAGTCGCTGACCGGCGTGTTTCAGGGTCTGCTGCTGTTCACGCTGCTGGCCTGTGACACCCTGATCTCGTATCGTCTGCGCATCACCGGCCTGTCGGCCTCCGGGGGAGCGCGCTGATGGAAAGTTACGCACTCCTGCTGGCTGCCACGCTGAATGCGGGCACGGTGCTGGCCATTGCCGCGCTGGGCCTGCTGATCAATGAAAAATCCGGCGTGGTGAACCTGGGCGCCGAGGGCATGATGCTGTGCGCCGCCATCGCCGGCTTTGCCACGGTGGTCCATACCGGCAACGACTGGCTGGGTTTTGCGGCGGGCATGGGCGCCGGTGCGCTGCTGGCCGGCGCGTTTGGTGTGCTGGTGATCTGGCTCAACACCAACCAGTACGCCACCGGGCTGGCGCTCAGTCTGTTTGGCGCCGGCTTCTCGGCGTTTGCCGGCATCAGGTACGTGCAGGAAAAGTTGCCCGAGCGGCCACAGTTCTCCATCCCGCTGCTGGGTGACGTGCCCTTGCTTGGCCCGGCGCTGTTCCGCCAGCACCCGATGGTGTATCTGGCCATCCTGCTGGCGGTGGGACTGATCTGGTTCTTGTACTGCTCGCGCGCCGGGCTGGTGCTGCGCTCGGTGGGCGAGTCGCCCGAATCCGCCCACGCCCTGGGCTACCCGGTGCGGCGCATCCGGCTGGCGGCGGTGGTCACGGGCGGCGCGCTGTGCGGCCTTGCGGGGGCGTACATCGCCGTGATCTACACGCCGCTGTGGGTCGAGGGCATGGTGGCCGGCAAGGGCTGGATTGCGCTGGCGCTCACCACCTTTGCCACCTGGCGCCCGGCACGGGTGTTGCTTGGTGCCTACCTGTTCGGCGGTGTGACCATGCTGCAGTTTCACCTGCAGGGCATCGGTGTTGAGGTGCCGAGCCAGTTTTTAACCATGTTGCCCTACCTTGCCACCATCGTGGTGCTGGCCCTGATCTCGCGCAATCCGGCCTGGATTCGCATCAACATGCCGGCATCGCTTGGAAAGCCGTTTTACCCCGGTTCATAATTGTTCGAATTCACCCGCTTTTTTAGCCACTTTTTTTAACCAACCTGTCGCAACCCTCAAGAAGGAATTGACATGACTGACCTGAAGAAACGTTCCCTGCTCAAAGTCGCGGCGCTGTCCGCCGTGGCAGCGGCAGCCCTGGTGGGTTGCGGCAAGAAGGAAGAGCCGGCACCGGCCCCGGTCGCTGCGCCCGCCGCCGCTCCAGCACCCAAACCCGAGCCGCTGAAGATTGCGTTTGCCTACGTGGGCCCGGTGGGCGACGGTGGCTGGACCTTCGCCCACGACAACGGCCGCAAGGCCATCGAGAAGGAGTTTGGCGACAAGGTCGTCACCAGCTTCGTCGAGAAGGTGCCCGAGTCGGCTGATGCCGAGCGCGTGATCCGCGACATGGCGGCCCAGGGCAACACGCTGATTTTCGGCACCACCTTCGGTTACATGGAGCCCATGCTCAAGGTGGCGGCTGACAACCCGAACGTCAAGTTCGAGCACGCCACCGGCTACAAGACCGCGCCGAACATGCGCACCTACGACAGTCGCACCTACGAAGGCGCCTACATGGCGGGTGTGATTGCCGGCAAGATGACCAAGTCCAACACGCTGGGCGTGGTGGCCTCGATCCCGATTCCTGAAGTGGTGCGCAACATCAATAGCTTCACGATGGGAGCGCAGTCGGTCAACCCGAAGATCAAGACCAAGGTGGTGTGGGTCAACGAGTGGTTCAACCCGCCCAAGGAGACCGAAGCCGCCACCTCGCTGATCAATGGCGGGGCTGACGTGCTGTTCCAGAACACCGATTCGTCGGCTGTGCTGCAAACCGCAGAAAAGATGAACAAGCGAGCCTTCGGCTGGGACAGCGACATGACCGCCTACGGCCCCAAAGCCCACCTGGGCTCGGCCATCATCAACTGGGGTCCGTACTACGTGAAGGCCACGCGTGAGGCGCTGGAAGGCAAGTGGACTGGCGGCACCGGCGTGTGGTGGGGCGTGAAGGAAGGCGCCATCGACATGGTGTCTGTTGCTGCCGACGTGCCGGACGATATCAAGAAGCGGGTCGATGAAATCAAGGCCGGCCTGAAAGACGGCAGCTTCGCTATCTGGAAGGGCCCCATCACCGACAACACCGGCAAGGAACTGCTGGCCAAGGACGTCGTCGCCGACGACAAATTCCTCGGTGGCCTCAAGACCTATGTGAAAGGTGTGGAGGGCAAGGTGCCGGGCAACTGATGTTCGGTACCTGATGTTGGATGTCTGATGCCCTCTCCTGTGTGGGGAGGGCAGACACACAAAATCCTGTCACGGCTGCCTTCGGGCAGCTTCTTCGTTTCTGGAGTTCGAATGATTCCACGTGAATTGGCTGTCAAACCGGTGGCAGCAGACCGCTTGCCCGATCTGCTGCGGCTCATGCCCAAGGCCGAGCTGCACATCCACATTGAAGGCTCGCTGGAGCCCGAGCTGATCTTTGCGCTGGCGCAGCGCAATCGCGTGCAGATTCCCTATGCCAGCGTGGAGGAACTGCGCCGCGCCTACGCCTTCACCAACCTGCAGAGCTTCCTCGACATCTATTACGCCGGTGCCAGTGTGCTCATCACCGAGCAGGATTTCTACGACATGGCCTGGGCCTACCTCGTGAAGGCCGCTGCCGACAACGTGGTGCACGCCGAGCTCTTCTTTGACCCGCAGACCCACACTGCCCGCGGCGTGGCGATGAAGACGGTCATCGACGGCCTGCACCGCGCCTGCACGGACGCTTCCGCCAAACTCGGCGTGAGTGCCTCGCTGATCCTGTGCTTTCTGCGCCACCTCAGCGAAGAGGAGGCGTTTGAAACGCTGGAGCAGGCCTTGCCGCTGCGTGACAAGTTCATCGGTGTGGGACTGGACTCCAGCGAGTTGGGCCACCCGCCCGAGAAGTTCGCGCGCGTCTTTGCCCGCTGCGGCGAGCTGGGCCTGCACCGCGTGGCGCATGCCGGCGAGGAAGGCCCGCCCGCCTATGTGTGGTCGGCGCTCGATGTGCTGAAGGTCGAGCGCATCGACCACGGCGTGCAGTCGGTGCACGATGCGGCGCTGATGCAGCGGCTCGCAAAAGACCGCATTGCGCTGACGGTGTGTCCGCTGTCCAATCTCAAGCTTTGCGTGTTCCCCGATCTGGCCAGCCACAACCTGGGTCGCCTGCTGGACGCAGGCCTGGCAGCCACCGTCAACTCGGATGACCCGGCCTACTTTGGTGGCTACATGAACGACAACTTTGTCCAGACCTTTGCCGCTACCGGGCTGCAGGCCCGGCATGCCTACACACTGGCGCGCAACAGCTTCGAGGCCAGCTTTCTCGATGCGACGGCCAAGGCCCGCCACATCGAGCGGCTGAACGAGAGCTTTGACACCTTTCAATGACCTTGAATGACTGCCCCTGAATCACGCCCGACACCTGCCCGGGCCAGCCCCTGGCCGATTGCGCTGGCCGGGCTGGTGGCGCTGGCTGTGGCCATGGGGCTGGGACGCTTTGCCTTCACGCCCCTGTTGCCGATGATGCTGCACGACGGCGTGGTCGATCTGCCCACCGCCAGCTGGCTGGCCAGTGCCAATTACCTCGGCTACATGCTGGGCGCAGTGCTGTGCACGCTGCAGCCGTGGATCTGGTCCAAGGTCAAGGGGCTGCCCCTGTTTGCGTTTTCTTCGCTGGTGCGCGCAGGTCTGGTCATGACCGGTGTGTTGACCCTGGCGATGGCTTGGCAGGTTCCAGCGCTGTGGCCGCTGCTGCGTTTTCTGGCCGGCGTGACCAGCGCCGTGGTGTTTGTGTTCACCTCGGGCTGGTGCCTCTCGCGCCTGGCCAAACTGGGCGTGCCGGCGATGGGCGGCCTGATCTACGTCGGCCCCGGTGCCGGCATCGTGGTGAGCGGCCTGTTCGCCACCGGCATGGTGGCCTGGGGATGGACAGCCGCCACCGGATGGCTGATTTTTGGTGTGCTGGCCTTTGTGCTGACGGCGCTGGTGTGGCACATCATGCGCGGCGGCGAAGAGCGCCTGATCGTTCTGCCCTCCGGCACCCCGGCGCAGGGCAAGGCCGCCCCTGCCGCGCTGCCAGCGCAGGCCAGCGCCGAGATGCCGCTGCTGACGCTGGCCTACGGCATTGCCGGTTTTGGCTACATCATCACCGCCACCTTCTTGCCGGTGATTGCCCGCGCGGCGCTGCCGGGCTCACCGTGGCTGGACATGTTCTGGCCCATCTTCGGCATGGGCGTGATGATCGGTGCGGTGCTGGCCACCCGCATGCCCCCGGGCCAGGATTTCCGCATCCTGCTGGCGGGCTGCTACTTCGTGCAGGCGCTGGGCATTGCCGCCAGCCTGTGGAGTCCGAGCCTTGCCGGTTTTGCGATTGGCAGTTTGCTGCTGGGCATTCCGTTCACTGCGATCACTTTCTTCGCGATGCAGGAGGTGCGCCGCCTGCGGCCTGTCACGGCGGCCAGCTTCATCGGCCTGCTCACCGCAACCTACGGCGTGGGCCAGATCATCGGCCCGCCACTGGTGGCCTTGCTGCTGCGCCACACGCCAACGGCGGGTGCCGGTTTCACGCTGTCGCTGGAGATGGCGGCCAGCACATTGCTGGCCGGTGCCGTGCTCTACCTGTGGATGGCGCGGGCGTATCCAGTACGAGAGGCCAGTCCCGGCTGAAAGCGCCAAACCGGTAAAATAGCGCTACGCGTTGTCCCGGCGCCCCATTTTCATTCGGGACCATGTAGAGGAACACCATGTACAAAAACCTCGCTGCCCCGGGCCTTTTTGACGCCTGCGGGGCTGCCAGTTTTTCCATCTCCTGTATTGACCGTCGTGGCGCCATGTCGTCGCTGGCGCATGCGCGTTCGAGCCTGTTGGCGCGGAGGCCTGCATGAGCTACCAGGTCAAGGAAATTTTCTACACCCTGCAGGGCGAGGGCGCCAATGCCGGGCGGCCGGCGGTGTTCTGCCGTTTTGCCGGCTGCAATCTGTGGTCTGGCCGTGAGCATGACCGCGCCACCGCAGTCTGCCGTTTCTGCGACACCGACTTTGTCGGCACCGACGGCACACTGGGCGGCAAGTTTGCCGACGCCGATGCGCTGGCGGCGCAGATCGAAGCCCTGTGGCCCGTCGGCGATGCCGGCCACCGTTTTGTGGTGATGACCGGCGGCGAGCCGCTGCTGCAGGTCGATGCAGCCCTGATTGATGCCCTGCACGCGCGCGGCTTTCAGCTGGCGGTGGAGACCAACGGCACCATCGCGGCGCCTGCAGGCATCGACTGGATCTGCGTCAGCCCCAAGGCCGGTGCGCCCTGGGTGCAGCGCGAGGGGCATGAGCTCAAGGTGGTGTGGCCACAGCCCGCCTTGAGTCTTGATGAGCTGGAGGCGGCGCACTTCACCCACCGCTACCTGCAGCCCATGGACAACCCCGCACGCCAGCGCAACACCGAAGACTGCATTGCGCTGTGCATGGCACGGCCGGCATGGCGCCTGAGCCTTCAAACCCACAAGATCACGGGCATCCGATGAACAACGAACTCCCACCCCCAGAGACGACCTGCGATCTGAGTTGTGAAATCAGCCAGACCTTTTACTTCGACGCCGCTCACACGCTGAACCGCGCCATCGAGGCCGAAGGCAGCAAGCGTGTGCATGGTCACACCTACAACGCCGAGGTATTCATCGCCGGCACGCCGGACCCAGCCACCGGAATGGTGATGGACTTGGGCCTGGTGCGGCGCGAGATCGCCGTTCTGCGCGAGCAGCTCGACCACCACATGCTGGACGACGTGCCCGGCCTCGGCCCGCCGACGCTGGAGAACCTGTGTCACTTCATCTTCCGCAAGCTGTCGCCGCGTCTGCCGGCGCTGGCTTCGGTGCGGGTGTGGCGCGAGTCGCTGGGCGATGGCTGCCGCGTCACGCGCCCGGCGGGTCGCTGACCACTGCATAGCGTTAACAGGCCCTAGTCGCATGAAAGCCTTTCGCGCTGGCATCCTGCATTTCCCCCGACCGGCCGAGGCCGTGCTGGAGTCTGACGGCCTGCTGGTGATTGGTCCCAACGCAGAGGGGCAGGAGGTGGTGCATGCCGTGGGCAGCTACCAGCAGCTGGCACCGCGCTTTGCCGATGTCTTTGGCGATATGCCCGTAACGCACTGGCCGGGCCGCATCATCGCCCCCGGTTTTGTGGACATGCACATCCACTGCCCGCAGGTCGATGTGATCGGCTCACCCGCCGAAGGGCTGCTGCCCTGGCTGGAGAACTACACTTTTCCGCAGGAGATGCGTTTTGCAGACCCGGCACACTGCGCCGAAGTGGCGCGCTTTTTTGTGGCCGAGCTGCTCCGCAATGGTGTGACGACGGCGCTGGCCTTTTCCACCTCGCACCCGGCATCGGTCGATGCCTTGTTTGCCGAGGCATCGAAGCAGCAGATGCGGCTGATGACGGGCAAGTGCCTGATGGACCAGAACGCGCCCGAAGGCCTGCGCGACCACACCGAACAAAGCCTGCTGGACACTGAGGCGCTGATTCGTCGCTGGCACGGCATGGGTCGTCTGGGCTATGCCATCACCCCGCGCTTTGTGCCCAGTTGCTCGGCAGCGCAACTGCACGGCGCCGGGGAACTGGCCGCCGCCTACCCGGATGTCTGGGTGCAATCGCACGTGGCCGAGAATCGTGATGAAATCGCGTGGGTGCACCGGCTGTACCCGGCGGCACGCAGCTATTTGAGCGTGTACGAACAGTTCGGCCTGCTGCGGCCACGGGCGGTGTATGCGCACTGCATCCACATCGACGACGAGGACCGCGCACTGATGCGCGATACCAGCACTGCCGCCGCCGTGAGTCCGACCAGCAACCTGTTTCTGGGCAGCGGATTCTTCGATTACGCCAGCGCTGACCGCATGGGCTTTGCCTACGGCTTGGCCAGCGACGTGGGCGGTGGCACCTCGTTCAGCCCCTTCCACACCATGCTGGCCGCCTATTACGTGGGCCGGGAAGGCCAAACCAAGACCGGCCTTTCGCTCACCCCGCAACAGCTTTGGTGGCAGCACACAGGGGGTGCGGCGCAGGCCTTGGGCCTGGGTGGCGTGGTGGGCACCCTGCAGCCCGGCTGCGAGGCCGACTTTGTGGTGCTCAACCCGAGCGCCACGCCGCTGCTGGCCCGTAAGACCGCGCAGGCTGCGAGTCTCGACGAACTGCTGTTCTCCCTGATTGTGCTGGGGGACGACCGGCTGATCGAGCGCACCGTGATGGCCCAGCGCACCGAAGCGGCCACCGCCTAGGCCACGGGCTGCCTACAATGGCGGCACAGCAAGGAGCCTTCCGCATGAGCATCAAGAGCGACAAATGGATACGCCGCATGGCAGAGACCACCGGCATGATCGAGCCCTTCGAGCCGGGCCAGATTCGTGTGGCGGCTGACGGGCACAAGATCATCAGCTACGGCACGTCCAGCTACGGCTACGACATCCGCTGTGCGCCCGAGTTCAAGGTCTTCACCAACATCCACAGCACGGTGGTGGACCCGAAGAATTTTGACGAGAAGAGCTTTGTCGATTTCCACGGTGACAGCTGCATCATTCCGCCCAACAGCTTCGCGCTGGCCCGCACCGTCGAGTACTTCCGCATTCCGCGCAATGTGCTGACGATCTGCCTGGGCAAGAGCACTTATGCGCGCTGCGGCATCATCGTGAACGTCACGCCTTTCGAACCCGAGTGGGAAGGCTATGTGACGCTGGAGTTCTCCAACACCACGCCGCTGCCGGCCAAGATTTACGCTGGCGAGGGTTGCGCCCAGGTGCTGTTCTTCGAGAGCGACAAGGACGACGTCTGTGAAACCAGCTACAAGGACCGCGGCGGCAAGTACCAAGGCCAGGTCGGCGTGACGCTGCCCAAGGCCTGACCAGCCGTCTGACGGCCCCGCATGCGATCTGTTACAACCGGACGCATGCGCCTGCTTCCTCCCCTGAATCAACCGATGCCCGTGCGCTGCACTGCGGGCGCAGGCATCGTGGCACCCCACTCATCTGTCGCTGGCTTGGCTATCCACAACCCTTGGGGAGAGGGCTGACTTGGCCCTGTGGAACGCCACTGCGATGAAGTCCCGGGGCGGTGTGCTCCGGCTGTTCTGCGAAGTGGTACTGATCGCGGTGGTGTCGGAGCTGCTGATCGCCTTCACGCTAGGCCGTATCTGGGGCGGCAGCAACACCACATCGGCCTTTCTTCATGCCCTGCTGCTGATGGCGGTGGTGGCGCCGCTGTTTGTCTGGCGCTGCATCGCGCTGACACGCCGTGAAGCCAACCGGCTTGATGCGACCTACGACATTCCGCGCTGGGTACTGGCGCTGACCACTGGCGTTTTTGTGCTCGGTCTGGGCGTGGCGCTGGCCTTCGCGCACTGGCAGCACACCCGCATTGAAGCCGAAGCCCGGCAGCGGTTTGACCGCCAGATGGAAGTGCTGGCCGGCGAGATTCAGCGGCGCTTTCTGCAACCCATTTATGGCATGAAGGGCGCGCGCGGCGTCTATGCGGCCAGCCCGGTCGTGAACCGCGAGGCCTTCCGGGCCTATGTGGCTTCGCGCGACCTGGCGGTCGAGTTTCCGGGGGTGCGTGGCTTTGCAATGGTGCAGCGCGTGATGCGGCAGGACATTGATGCGTTTGTCGCGGCCGAGAAGGCCGATGGCATGCCGGACTTTGCAGTGCGCAGCAGCGGCAACGCGCCCGACCTGTATGTGGTCAAGTACATCGAGCCGGTGGTCTCCAATGCCGGGGCGATCGGTTTTGATCTCGGCGGCGAGCCACTTCGCCGCGCCGCGCTGGAGCAGGCTATTCGCACGGGCTTGCCGACACTGAGCAACCGGGTGGTGCTGGTGCAGGACGAGCAAAAAGGCGCTGGATTCCTCTATTTTCTGCCGGTCTATCGCGCGGGCGTGCCGCTGAACACCGCGCAGCAGCGGTTTGACGGCCTGGTGGGCGTGTTGGCATCACCCATCGTGGCGCGCGAGCTGCTGGCCGGCACGGTGCGTGCAGTGGCGTCGCAACTGGATTTCGATCTCTACGAGGGCGCGATCCACCCTGAGGACCTGGTGTATTCCCACCGGACAGACAGCCCAGCCGCAGCCGCCACACCGTCTCCCGCCCTGGTGCGGCCATCGGCGTGGTTGCGCGAGGAGCGCGAGCTGGTGGTTGGCGAGAGGCCTTTTGTGCTGAGCGCACGGACGTCGGCGCAGTTCGAAGCCACGGTGGACTTCACCACCCCCATCGTCACCCGCATCGGCGGCAGTCTGCTCAGCGCCCTGCTGGCCCTGACGGTCTGGCTGCTCGGCAGCAGCCGTACCCGCGCCTACGCGGTGGCGCAGCGCATGACGGCCGATCTGGCGCGGCTGGCCGAGGTCGCGCGGCTCACCTCGAACTCGGTGGTCATCACCGACCAGGCCCAGCGAGTCACCTGGGTCAATGACGGTTTCACCCGCCAGTACGGCTACACGCCCGAAGAGGCGCAGGGCCGTCAGGTGCAGGAGCTGACCGGACTGGCAGGCAACGACCCCGCGGCCCTGCAGCGCATTGAGCAGGCGGTGGTTTCGGGGCAGGGCTGCCAGGTCGAGGTGATTCACCATGCACGCGACGGCCAGTCCCGCTGGATGCAGCTGGAAATCCAGCCACGCCGCAACGAGGCGGGCGAGCTGGTCGGCTTCATGCAGATCGGGCTGGACATCAGCGAACGCAAGCGCGCCAAGGAACAGATCCAGCAGGCCAATGAGGCGCTGCAGAATATTCTCGACAACCTGCCCTGCGGTTTGAGCGTGTATGACCGAAACCTCAAACTGGTAGCCTACAACCAGCAGTTCCGCGACCTGACCGGCCTGCCAGACACGCTTTTTGAAAACCCCGATCTGGGCTTTGAGGAAATCATCCGCTTCATGGCCACGCGCCGGGATTACGGCTCCGGCGATGTCGAGACCTCTGTCGCCTCGGCGATTGCGCGTGTCCGCGCGCCGGAAAAGCGCATCTACGAGCGTCTGCGCTTCGACGGCCTGCCGCTGGAGGTGCGCGGCGTGCCGATGCCGGACGGCGGCTTCGTCAACACCTATGTCGATATTTCAGAGCGCCGCAAGACCGACCGGCTCAAGAGCGAGTTCATCTCGACCGTGTCGCACGAGCTGCGCACACCGCTGGCGGCCATTTATGGCTCGCTCAAACTGCTGGCGGGCGGTGTGGCCGGCACGCTGCCCGCGCCGGCGCAGAACCTGCTGGGGGTGTCCATCCGCAACAGCGAGCGGCTGGTCAAGTTGATCAACGACATCCTGGACCTTGAAAAACTGCAGGCCGGCTCGATGAAGCTCGACCGCTCAGACCTGCCGCTGCGGCCAGTGCTGGAGCATGCGATGGAGTCCACCCGGCCCTATGGTGAGCCGTATCAGGTGAGCTTTGAGATGGTGCCGTGGGACGGCGAGGCGGTGGTCAACATGGACCCCGACCGCATCACGCAGGTGGTGGTCAATCTGCTGTCGAATGCAGCCAAGTTTTCGAAGCCGGGCGGTGTGGTGCGGGTCGAGGTCAGCCGCAGGGACAGCCATGTGCGCGTGTCGGTGATTGACCAGGGCGAGGGCATTCCAGACGAATTCCGCGAGCGCATCTTCTCGCGCTTCTCCCAGGCCGATGGCTCGGACACCCGGCAGAAAGGCGGTACCGGTCTGGGCCTGAGCATCTGTAAGAGCCTGGTCGAGCAACACGGCGGCCGCATCGACTACCGCAGCGAAGTGGGCAAGGGCACCGAGTTCTATTTCGAGCTGCCGCTGGTCCTCTAGGCAATTGGTAGGCAATCGCCAGGCAATCGTCACGACAGGTTTCACCGCAGGAGCTGGTATGTCCGACAACGAAATCATTGAACTGACCGCGACACAGATCGCTGCAGCGGTCAGGGCCAAACGCCTGCGCGCTGTTGATGTCGTGCAGGCCTTCATCGCACGCACCGAGCGGCTGGAGCCATTGCTCAACACCTATGCGCACTTCATGCCAGAGCAGGCCATGGCCGACGCGCAGGCGGTGGATGCCTGTATCGCGCGCGGTGATGACCCGGGGCCTTTGGCGGGTGTACCGGTCAGCGTGAAAGACCTGATCGCGGTGGGCGGCGTGCCGCAGGCTTTTGGCTCACGCCTGTTTGCCAGCAACATCGCTGGTCACGATGCGCCCAGCGTGGCGCGGCTGCGCGCGGCCGGCGCCTGCATCACTGGCAAGACCACCACCAGCGAGCTGGGCTCCAAGGGCGTCGGTGATTCGCCGCTCACCGGCATCACGCGTAACCCGTGGAACACCGGCTTCACACCGGGCGGCTCCAGCGCCGGTGCGGCGGCTGGCGTGGCGGCTGGCCTGGTGCCGGTGGCATTGGGTACCGATGGCGGCGGCTCCATCCGCATCCCCGCAGCGTTTTGCGGCCTCACGGGTTTCAAGGCGCAGTACGGCCGCGTGCCGGTGTGGCCAGCGTCGGCCACGCCCGGCCTGGCCCACGTGGCGCCGCTGGCGCGCAATGTGGCCGATGCGGCACTGCTGCTGTCGTTGATGGCCGGCCCCGATGAACGCGATGCCACGTCGGCTCAGGGCGAGGCGTCTGACTTCCTGTCGACGCTGTCTCAGGCCTTCACACCGCTGCGCGTGGGTTGGTGCCCGGATTTCGGCGAAGGCGGTGCCGAGCCCGACGTATTGGCGGCGTGCGAGGCAGCCGTCGAGCGCCTGCGCGGCGCCGGCTGTACGGTGGTGATGGTGCCACCGTGGCTGAAGACCGGTGCACGCTCACCGTGGGAGACCGAGTTTTACGCAGGCATCGCCCAGCGCATTGCCAGCCTGCCGGATGCCTTGGCGCAGATTGATCCCGCACTTCGCCGGCAGGTGGAGGGCCTTCAGTGGCCGGTGGATGCCGCGCTGCTGGCCCGGCAGCGCGCAGCCATCCGCGCTGAACTGGACGCCGTGTTTTCAGAGGTCGATGTGCTGCTCAGCCCGACGCTGCCGGTCGCAGGTATTCCGGCGGGGCAGGACGCGCCCCAGGCCTGGGCTGACCGGGGACCGGTGGCGTGGTCGCATTTCACCTATGTGTTCAACCTCACCGGCAACCCGGCGGCTTCGGCGCCAGTGGGCTGCAATGCGCAGGGCTTGCCCATCGGATTGCAGGTGGTAGGCCGGCCGGGTGATGAGTGCACGGTGCTGCGCGTGTTGCAGAGGCTCGAATCTAATGGGCCGGATTTCTCGGTGGCCGCTATTGATCGGATGCGCGCTGATTGAGGCGCTAACAGGCTTTGTCTTGCTCCCGTTCGCCCTGAGCCCTTCGGCGTGGCTCGGGACAGGCCTGTCGAAGGGCCAGTCGCTGGGACAAGCACTCAGTAATGCGGCGGCAGGTCGTCGCCGGGGCGGCTGAAACGCGTTGGGCCGCCTTCTGCAGATTGCTGGTCGAGTTGCTGGCGCAGTTGCGTGACCTCGCGCACCAGCAGGTCGATCTGTTGCTGCTGGCGCACCACGACCTGGTTCAGCTCGTCGAGCAGGTCTTCCTGAAAGCTGGCCTTGATCTCCAGTGCGGTCAGGCGTGCGTCGGTCGGGTGGTCGTGGGGAGGTGTGTCTGGCAGATCGGGCATGCCGCTATTGGACACCACTTCGGCACAGCGCTTGCCAAGCCGCTACCACGTGGCAATAGCGCCATCCGTGCGCGGCTCGGTCCCGCCGCAGAGCACACCGGCCGCATTGCGCCAGATGATCTGCCCGCGGCCGAAGCCGATGCGGTTGTTGGACCAGGACACTTCGTGGCCCAGTCGCGCGAGGCTGTGGTACAGGTGCTCGGGTGTGCTGCGCTCCAGGCTCACCTTCTTGCCGCTTTCCCATTCCCAGCGCGGCGCGTCCAGCGTGGCCTGCGGGTTGAGCCCGAAGTCCACGGTGTTCATCACCACCTGCACATGGCCTTGCGGCTGCATGAAGCCGCCCATGACGCCGAAGGGGCCGACCGCTTCGCCGCCCTTGGTGAGGAAGCCCGGAATGATGGTGTGGTACGGCCGTTTGCCCGGTGCCACACAGTTCGGGTGACCGGGCTCGACAGAGAAGTTGTTGCCCCGGTTGTGCAGCGAAATGCCGGTGCCGGGAACCACCATGCCGGAGCCAAAACCCATGTAGTTGCTCTGGATCAGCGAGACCATGTTGCCTTCGCCGTCGGCGGTGCTGAGGTACACGGTGCCGCCACGCGAGGGCTGGCCCGGCATCGGCTGCAGTGCCTCGGTGCCGATGAGGGCGCGGCGCTCGTCGGCATAGGCGTCCGACAGCATGTCGGCCACCGACATCTTCATGTACGCCGGGTCGGCAATATAGGCCTTGCCGTCGGCATAGGCCAGCTTCATCGCTTCGATCTGGCGGTGGTAGGTGGTGAGCGTGTCGCGGTCCTGGAAGTCAAAACCCTTGAGGATGTTGAGCGCCATCAGCGCCACCATGCCGTGGCCGTTGGGGGGAATCTCCCAGACGTCGTAGCCACGGTAGTTCACGCTGATCGGCTGGCACCAGTCGACCTTGAAGTCGGCCAGGTCCTGCGCGGTCAGATGGCCGCCCGCTGACTGGATGAAGGCGCCAATCTTCTCTGCAAGGTGTCCGCGGTAAAAACTCTCAGCTTTGGTCTCCGCAATCGACTGCAGTGTGTCGGCGTGACCGGCCGAGCGGTACATTTCGCCCGCCTCGGGCGCGCGCTCCGGCGAGAAGGTGTCGAACCAGTGGCGGAAATAATCTTCCTTGAACTGGGTGCGGAACAGCTTGGTGGCCTGTTGCCACGCAAAGGCCACCGTAGGTGACACCGGATAACCGTCACGCGCCAGCTCCACCGCACGCGCCATCGAGGTGGTCAGCGGCAGGCGCCCGAAGCGCTCGGCCAGCGCCGCCCATGCCGCAGGCGTGCCGGGCACGGTGACCGGCAGTGGGCCATATTTCGGAATTTCGGTCAGGCCCATGGTCTGCACCTTGTCCAGCGTCAGGCTGCGGGGTGCCGGGCCGCTGGCGTTCAGCCCATGCATCTGACCCTTGTGCCAGACCAGTGCAAACACATCGCCGCCGATGCCGTTGGCATTGGGTTCCACCACCGTCAGCGCAGCGGCGGTGGCAATGGCGGCGTCAATGGCGTTGCCACCGGCTTGCAGCACCTGCAGGCCAGCCTGTGCGGCCAGCGGCTGGGAGGTCGCGACCATGCCGCGGTGGCCGTACACCACATTGCGGCGGGAGGCGTAGGGGTAGTTCAGGGAGTCGAATTGAAGCATGTTGGATGAGAGGTTATTCAGCGCTTCTTTGGCGCTTGTTCAGGTTTCTTCAGTGCTTATTTGTGCTTGGGGTCCAGCGCGTCGCGCAGGCCGTCACCCAGCAGGTTGAAAGAGAGTACCAGCAGAAAGATCGACAGACCGGGCCAGATGGCCATCCAGGGTGCATTGTCGACGTAGTTCTTGGCGGTGTTCAGCATGCTGCCCCAGCTGGGTGCGGGGGGCTGCTGGCCGAGTCCGAGAAAGGACAGACTGGCCTCGGCAATGATGGCGGCGGCAATCGCCAGCGACGCCTGCACGATCAGTGGTGGCAGCACGTTGGGCAGGATGTGCCGCAGCGCGATGCGCCAGTGCGGGTTGCCGACGGCGCGCGCCGCCTCGATGAAGTCTTCCACCTTCACCGCCAGCACCTGGGCTCGCGTGAGGCGGATGAAGACCGGTGTCGCCGACACGCCAATCGCGATCATGGCGTTGGTGAGCGAGGGGCCCAGAAAGGCGGCCAGCGCGATCGCCAGAATCAGAAAGGGCACGGCCAGCATGGAGTCGGTGAAGCGCGAGATCAGGCCATCGGTCCAGCCACCGACATAGGCGGCGAGCAGTCCGATGGGCACGCCCAGCGCCATCGAGATGCAGACGGACACCAGCCCCGCCAGCAGCGAGGCGCGAGCGCCCCACACCACACGCGAGAGCACGTCGCGGCCGATCTCGTCAGTGCCGAACCAGTACTCGGCACTCGGCGCCTTGCGCACCGCACTCCAGCTGGTGGCAATCGGGTCATAGGGTGCGATCCATGGCGCAAAAACGGCGAGGGTCACAAACAGCAGAACAATCACCAGGCCGACCATGGCGCCGCGGCGGCGCATCAGCCGTCGCAGGGCGCGGCGGGCCGGCGAGGCTTCGCGGGGCGCCACGGCAGGAATGGCAGTGGGCTTGACAGGAAGAACAGCGCTCATGCGTCAACCTCTCAGACGTGGGTTGACCACAAAGTAGGCCAGATCGGCCAGCAGGTTGAGCAGGATGTAGACGCTCGACGTGAACAGCACCACGCCCTGCACCACGGCGTAGTCGCGGTTGAAGACGGCGTCCACAATCAGTTTGCCAAAACCGGGGATGGAGAACACCTGCTCGGTGAGCACCGCGCCCGACAGCAGCGTACCGAACTCCAGCGCACCCAGCGTGATGATGGGTGTGAGCGCATTGCGCAGCCCGTGCTTGAGCACCACCACGCGCTCGTTCAGCCCCTTGGCACGCGCGGTGCGCACATAGTCGGCGTTGAGCACCTGCAGCATCGCGCTGCGGGTGTGGCGCATCAGCACCGCCGCAATCGCATTGCCCAGCACAAAGGCCGGCATGATCATCGCCGCCAGATTGGCGCCGAGGTTTTCAAACGGACTGGTGTACCCGGACGCCGGCAACCAGCCGAGCGACACCGAGAACACCAGAATCATCAGAATGCCCAACCAGAAGTTGGGCGTAGACAGCCCCCACAGCGCCACCACGTTGGCCACATAGTCCCACACCGTGTCCTTGCCCACAGCCGACACGATGCCGGCCGGAATGCCGATCAGCAGCGCGATCACCATGGCCATACCGGCCAGTTGCAGCGTGACCGGCAGTTTGTCCTTGATGAGGTCCAGCACCGGCTCCTGAATGCGTAGCGACTCGCCCAGGTCGCCCTGGAAGACGCCCGAGATCCAGTAGAAGTAGCGCACCGGGAGTGGCTCGTCCAGGTGCATCTTCTTCTGCAGGTAGGCGATCACCTCCGGGTCCTGGTTCTCACCCGCCAGGATCACGGCTGGATCGCCGGGCAGCAGTTGCTGCAGCCCGAAGATGATGATCGTGACGAAGAACACCGTCGGAATGATCGCGGCGAGCCGCTTGAGCAGGTACTGGAACATGGGTGGCGTATGTCTCTGTGGAGGCTGGGGGCTACCGCACCTTACATCTTCAGGCCCTGCACACGGACCAGACCGTCAGGAATGGTGCGCATACCCTTGAGCTTGACGTTGTAGGCCCAGAGCCAGTTGCGGTGGTAGAGGTAAACGATGGGCTTGACCTTGTCGGCTTCAGCAGCCAGCGTGGCAAAAGTCCTGATACGACCTGCAGTGTCCAGCTGGTTGCGTGAACGGTTCAGCAGCTCATCCCACTGCGGGCGGCACTCACCGTGGTAGTTCAGCGGCTGCTTGCAGCCATAGAAACTGAACAGGTTGCCATCCGGGTCGGCGCGGCCGCTCCAGGCCAGCACATAGGCATCGAACTGGCCCTTGTCGGCAAGACCGAGCGAGGTGGCAAATTCGGTGGACTGGATCTTCACGTCAAAGCCGGCTTCCTTGGCCATCGCCTGCACCACCTGGGCCACGCGCTGGCCGTCCGAGGTGGTCGGTGTCATCAGCGTGAAGGTCGGGTTGGGAACACCGGCTTCTTTCAGCAGCTGCTTGGCGCGTGCGACGTCGCGCTTGGGGATGGGCACGTTCTTGGCATAAAACGCGTTGCTCGGTGGCACCCACTGGTTGCCAGGGGTGGCTTCGCCGTCCATGGCCACCTGCACGATGCCAGCCCGGTCCAGCGACAGCTCAAATGCCTCGCGCACGCGCGGGTCGCGGCCCAGCGGGTTCTTCTGTGCCAGATCGCTTTTCGCGGTGTTGATGGTGATGCCCTGGTAGCCCAGCTCGGTGATGCGTGAGAGGCCCAGCTTCTTGTCGGCCTTGATGGAGGCAATGTCGGACGGTGCCACGCGCTCGATGAAGTCGAGCTGGCCGGAGCGCAGGTTGGCCAGGCGCACGGTCGCATCGACGATGGGCAGGAACACCACCTTGTCGAAGTGGATGTTGGCCTTGTCCCAGTAGTTGGCAAAGCGCTCCAGCACGATGCGGTCCTGCGCCACGCGCTCGGTGAACTTGAAGGGGCCGGAGCAGACTGGCCGTGTGCCGAAGTTGGTCGGCATCGCTTGCGCCGCCTTGGGCGAGACCATCATGCCGGCACGGTCGGCAATCACCGACAGCAGGGGCGAGAAGGGCGCGCTCAGGTTGATGCGCACTGTCAGGTCGTCAACCACATCGACAGTGGTCATCGGTGCGAGCTCGCCGCGGCGGTTGGAGCCGGCCAGGTTCTTGTGGCGCTCCAGGTTGTACTTCACGGCAGCGGCGTCCATCTTCTCGCCGTCATGGAAAGTCACGCCGGGGCGCAGCTTCATCGTCAACGCCTTGTTGTCGGCCGACCACTGCCACGAGGTGGCCAGCTGCGGCACGATGTTGAGTTTTTCGTCAATGTCGACCAGTTTGTCGCACAGGGACGAGAACACGATGCGACCCACAAAGCTGCGTGCCAGCGTCGGGTCCAGAATGTCCGGGTCCTCGGCCAGACCAATGCGCAGGGTCTGTGCCTGTGCAGCACAGGCGGTGATGGCCAGCGTCAGCGCCAGCAGTGTTTTCTTGCTCATCGCTTCATTCCTTTACGGTTGTCCATGAATCAAATTACCCAACAAAAAAATCAATGCAAAACCAGTGAACAGATCAGGCGGCGCGGAAGGCGGCCTGCAGCCGCATCAATCGCTCATTGGCCGCGCCTTCAGTGGCCACCACGGCCGGCGCCTCGATGCTTTCCCAGAAATGGCAGGCCACCGAATGCCCATCCACCGTGCGCAGCTCGGGCACCTCGGCGGCGCAGCGGTCCTGTGCGTGCGGGCAACGGGTGCGGAAGCGGCAACCCGATGGCGGGTTGATTGGGTTGGGCACGTCACCCTGCAGGATCACCCGCTCGCGGCGCAGGCCGGGCTCGGGGATCGGAATCGCCGACAGCAGGGCTTGGGTGTACGGGTGGCGCGGGTTGGCGAACAGGCTGCGCTTGTCGGCGTACTCCACCATCTGGCCGAGATACATCACCGCCACATGCGAGGCGATGTGCTTGACGACAGCCAGGTCGTGCGCGATGAACACATAGGCGAGGCCCAGTCGTTTTTGCAGGTCCTGCAGCAGATTCACCACCTGCGCCTGAATGGAGACGTCCAGTGCCGACACCGCCTCGTCGCAGACGATGAGGCGCGGCTCGACCGCCAGTGCGCGGGCAATGCCAATCCGCTGGCGCTGGCCGCCTGAAAACTCGTGCGGATAACGCTGCAGGTACTGCGGCGCCAGCCCGACCAGTTCCAGCAACTCGGCGGCGCGCTCGCGCCGGCGGCCCACGGCCAGACCATGCAGGGCCAGTGGCTCGACCAGTGTCTGCTCGACCGTCATGCGCGGGTTGAGCGAGGAGTACGGGTCCTGAAAAATCATCTGCAGCTCGCGCCGCTTGCTGCGCATGCGCTCTGGCGGCAGCTGCATCAGCTCTTCGCCGTCAAACCACACCTTGCCGGAGGTGGCCTCCAGCAGGCGCAGCACCAGACGGCCCACGGTGGATTTGCCGCAACCCGATTCACCGACCAGCGCCATGGTGTCGCCGGCACGCAGCTCGAAGCTCACGCCATCGACCGCATGCACCACAGCCGTCTGACGGCCAAAGAGATGGTTGCGCACCGGGAAGTGCTTGACCAGTTTTTCAACCTTGAGCAGCGGGGCGGTCATGCGGCCAGCTCCTCACGGGATTCAGTCATGCCGGGGACCGTCAACGGCGCCATCCAGCAGGCGGCCTCATGGCCGTCGCCCATGTCGCGCAGCGGCGGCACTTCCTCCCGGCATTGCTGCTGCGCAAACGGGCAGCGCGGCGCGAAGCGGCAGCCGGATAACACCGTCATCGGCGTTGGCACCTGACCTTCAATGGCATTCAGGCGGCTCTGCTCCAGATGCAGCTTCGGGATGGAGCCCAGCAGGCCGATGGTGTAGGGGTGGTGCGGGTGGGCGAACAGGCGGCTGACACTTGCGCGTTCGACGATCTTGCCGGAGTACATCACCACCACGTCGTCTGCGAGCTCGGCAATCACGCCAAGGTCGTGGGTGATCAGCACAATCGCAGCGCCGGTTTCCTCACGCAGTGTGCGCATCAGGTCCAGCACCTGCGCCTGGATGGTCACGTCCAGCGCGGTGGTGGGCTCGTCGGCAATCAGCAGCTGCGGCTCGCACGACAGTGCCATGGCAATCATCACGCGCTGGCGCATGCCGCCAGAAAGCTTGTGCGGGTATTCGTCGATGCGGCGCTCGGGCGAGGGAATGCGCACGCGGCGCAGCATGTCGATGGCGTGTTCGCGCGCAGCTTCAGGTGTGATGTCGCGGTGGCAGCGGATGCCCTCGATCAGCTGATCCCCGATGGTGAAGGCCGGGTTCAGCGAGGTCATCGGTTCCTGGAAGATCATCGCCATGCGGTTGCCGCGCAGCGTGCGCATCTCTTCTGGCGACACGGTGGCCAGGTCCTTGCCCTCAAAACGCACCGAGCCACCCGAGATGCGGCCTTGCCCTTTGGGCAGCAGGCCCATGATGGAGAGAGAGGTCACGCTCTTGCCGCAGCCGGACTCTCCCACAATGCCCAGCGTGCGGCCGGAGCCCACCGAGAAACTGATGCCGTCCACCGCTGTGAATTCGCCGCCGCCTTCTAGCTTGAAGCTGGTGCGCAGGTCTTTGACTTCGAGCAGCGCGGTCACGCGGCGACTCCTCGGCTGTTGGCGTGAAGGGCGGCGTGGAAGCGTTCGATTTCGGCTTCGATGATGGTGCGGTCGGTGATGCCGGCGGGGCGGGCTTTCGACGGCAGGCAGGTGCTGAAGGGCTGAAAGCGCTCCAGGCTTTTGGCGTACAGGCGTTTCAGTTCCTCAATGGGTTCCACGTGGTCGTCTACACGGATGTCGAGCGCGCAGTAGTCTTCGGTGGTGTAGGTGAGCAGGGCGGCGGCCTGTTTGCCACGCTTGTCGCCACCGGCTGCTTCGCCAGCGGCCAGTGCCAGCAACAGGCGCTCGGCAAATGGCAGCGCCGCGTGGGCTTCATAGGCGGCGGCGGTGGCTTCAATGACTTGCGGGCCGGCCAGCATGTTGCCCGCCACCGAGTAACCCGGGCCAGCGGTGTGTCCGCACCAGTCGATGCATGCGCTGCCGGTGTAGCCGGCGGTGACGCCGTCGGCACTGATCATGTGGAGCTGGCGATGGTCGCGGCCCGCGTCGGCGGCCGTGAGTTGTTCAATCACCAGGGCGGGGGCGGTGCCAAGCGCCATCGCATCGAGTGCGGGCACGGCGTACAGGGGATTGACGAGGGCTTGGGTGGCCAGTGCGCCTGTGCCAGCGCGCGCGTGGGGACACAGCGCACCCACGGCAAAAAATCGACTGGCAACTGCCACGCCAAACGCGCCGGAAGAATCCCGCGCGACGATGGACCACGTCATGAAGAAGCTTTCGTCAGCAAATGCGCCTTTGACTTGCTGACAAGCCGGGCGTCTTCTGTGCTCCCCGAAACCACCGGCCCTTGGCGGGGCCGGTTGCTATGACATAGCAGTCAGCAGGAATCATGCCAGTGATGGCACGGCACCCGCTTGAATCCTCTGCTGTATGGTCGCCGCTTTCAGTTTATTCCACTTTGGCGCCAGATGCTTTCACCACGCGCGCCATGCGCTCGTAATCGACTGCGAGCAGCTTGCCGAAATCGCCGCTGCTCATCGCCAGTGGCTCGATGCCCTGCTTGTCGAGGCGTTCCAGAATCACCGGGTCTTTCAGCAGCTTGGCCATGGCCGCGTTGACGCGGGCCACCTCGGCGGCAGGCGTGCCGACCGGGCCGAGCAGACCGAACCAGGAATCGAACTGGTAGCCGGGCAATCCGCTTTCGGCAATCGTCGGCACATCAGGCAGATAGCGCGAGCGCTTGGGCGAGGTCACGCCGATCAGGCGTATGCGGCTGTCCTTGGCAAATGCCAGTGCACCGATGCTGGCCGCAATCACCGCCTGAGCGCGGCCGGAAATCACTTCGTTGATCGCTTCGCCGGTAGCCTTCAGCGGCACGTGCACCACGTCGATGCCCGCCAGGCCGTTGAAGTAGGCCATCGACAGATGGGTTGCGCTGCCCACGCCGGCAGTGGCGTAGTTCATCTTACCGGGGTTGGCTTTGGCGTAGCGGATGTATTCACCCGCCGTCTTGGCTGGCACATCGGGGTGGATCATCAGCACATAGTCGGCGGTGCCGATGTGTGCGATCGGTGCGAAATCCTTCTGTGGGTCGTAGGTGAGCTTGGTGTAGAGCGAGCCGGCAATGTTGTGGCTGGCTGCGGCCATCACCATGGTGCCGCTGTCGGCGGGGGACTTGGCCACAAAACCGGTACCGACCGTGCCACCGGCACCGGGGCGGTTTTCCACAATCACCGTCTGGCCCAAGGCGATTCCGAGTTCGTTGGACATTGCACGTGCAAGGGTGTCCTGCACGCCACCGGCTGCAAAGGGAACGACGATCCGCGTGACTTTGGGGTTGGGGGCTTGGGCCAGTGCGTTGCCTGCGGCCAGTGCGAGGCCAGTGGCCATGAAGTCTCTGCGTTGCATGCGGTCGGGTCTTTCTGTGGTGGTGGAAGGTAGGGGTGCGTTGGAATGTGTCGAAATCAGTTCACGCAGATTTCATCGGCCAGGCGGCGCATGAAGCGTTCGCACCAGGCCAGCTGGTCCAGCGTGACCCATTCGTTGGGCTGGTGCGCCTGCGCGATGTGACCGGGGCCACACACAATCGTCGGCACACCGGCCTGATGAAACAATGCAGCTTCCGTGCCAAACGAGACCTTGCCCGCACCCGAGCTGGCATCTGCACCGGCACAGGTGAAGCACAGCCGGGCAATCTCGCTGTCGGCGTCGGTGGCGAATCCGGGCAGCACCGAGTTCAGCTTGTGCGTGATGCCGGTATCTGGCGCCACCGCCTGCATCGCGGGCAGCAGGCTGTCGGCGAAGGCCTTGGCTTCGTTGAACAGCAGCTCGGGCGAATTCATGTGGTGGTGGCGGATTTCCCAGGTCACATCGCAGTCGCGCGGAATGATGTTCAGCGCGGTGCCGCCGGCAATCACGCCGGTGTGAATGGTGGTGTGGGGCACGTCGTAAATTGGATCAAACGGGCCTTCCTCCACCAACCGGCGGTGCATGGACTTGAGGTGCGCCACAAATTCGCAGGCAATCTCGACCGCGTTCACACCCAGTGGCGTGAGGGACGAATGCGCTTCGAAGCCGCGCACCGAGGTCTTGTAGGCGTGTTTGCCCTTGTGTGCAATCACCACCTGCATGCCGGTGGGTTCACCCACAATGCAGCCGGCCGGCTTGTAGCCTTGGGCCACCATGTCGGCGATCAGGCGGCGCACGCCAATGCAGCCGACCTCTTCGTCGTAGCTGAAGGCCAGGTGCACAGGCCGCTTGAGTTTGCGCTTGAGCAGTTCCGGAACCATCATCAGTGCGGTGGCGCCGTAGCTCTTCATGTCGGTCACGCCACGGCCGTAAAGCTTGTCGCCGATGATCTGCGCCACGAAGGGGTCGGTGTCCCAGGGCTGGCCATCGACTGGCACGACATCGGTGTGACCCGACAGCACGAGGCCACCCAATTTGGTTTCACCGTTCTCGGCGGGCAGCGTGGCCCAGAGGTTGGCCTTCTTGCCGCTGTCGTCGTAGGTCAGGTGGGACTCGATGCCGTAGGACGCCAGCAGTTCACGCGTCCATTCGATGATGGGCAGGTTGCTGTCGCGCGAGACCGAGGCGAACGAAACCCATTTCTCAATCAGCGGAAGGGCGGCCAGGTCGGCCGCGATGGCAGATTGCAAAGCGGTGGTGTGAAGAGGTGCGTTCATGGTGTGCCTTGTCAAAAACGGGCCGGCACGCTCGGGTGTCTGCCCACAGCATCGGTACAGGCGCATCTGCAGCGCGCCCCGGCCGAAAAAATACTAAGTATGCAAATTGTAGGCCTGCTGTGCAAACAGCGCCGCGCGGCGTGGACGCCGGTTGGCGACGCACACGCGTGAAAAAGCCACCTGGGCAGACTGCGCAGGTGGCTTATTGGGGAGGCGACGCGCTGTGTGCGAAGCGTCTTCAGTGTTGCGCGGGGGGGGGGGCTTACTTGCCGCCACCACCGCCACCACCGCCGCCGCCGCCGCCACCGCCACCGCCACCGCCACCGTTACCACCACCATTGCCGCCTCCGTTGCCGCCTCCGTTGCCGCCGCCATTTCCACCACCGTTGCCACCAGCATTCCCACCTTTGCCGCCAGAGCTGCCTTTGCCGCTGCTGGCGTTGTCACTGGTCCTGGACAGGCCGGCGGCCTTGGCTGAAGCGGTGGTCGTGTCTTTGGACTTCGCTTTGGCCGCAGCTGCGGTCTCCTTGGCTTTGGCCGACGCGGTGGTGGCCTTGGCGTTCTGTTTGGCGGCACTCATCACCGAGCCCAGGCTGACGCCCAGGCCCTTTGCGATCTGGCCCCAACCCATGCCGCTGGCACGTGCATCGGTCACGCTGCTCAGCGCGCTGGCCAGTTGTGCCGGTGTGGGGTTGGTGATGTTCTGCTGGGCCAGCGTGGTCTGGGTCAACGCCATCGCAATACTGATATTGCCAAATCCCATGGGGCCTGTGGCCGGGGATACGCTGGCCGATGGTGCGCTGGGGTTGCTGGGGGTGGCGCTCAGGCTGATCGTCGAGCTGGTCCGCAGGCCGCTGACCATGGCCTGAGCATTCTCCGGCGAGCCGGCCATGCTGGCGTAACCCGACGCGATCTGCGAGCCGGGCTGGCTGGTCGTTGAGCTTGCAGTCGTGGTGGTGGAGGTACCGGTCGTGGTCTGTGCCCACGACAGACCGCCAAATGCAAGCGCACTGACGGCAAGGGCTGTGATGGCCAGTTTGTATTGGGGTGTTGACATGATCGTTGCCTCTATCGGAAGTTGAAAGGTATGGCGCCGGAGCAATGCTCGGGCGTCATGACGCGATGATGAGCCTGTTTGTTGAGGCGAAATCGCGTTCTGGAAACAGTCCTACATTCTTGGGCGCTTTGCGCTGACAAAGCGTCTCCTGGTGTAAGAAGTGCAAGAAGTGCAACCGCGATCGCCTTGCGGACTCCCTGCGCAACGGCGCCTCTGCCGTCCCGTTCCGCCGCGACCTGACAATAGACACTCACCCCGCATCGGTGACGGTATTCCCGAAGGAATCAACCCATCCGGCGCGGTATTCTTTTTAGTTGCTTCCTTCGCTTCCTTCGTTTGATTTGCACCAACCGCCAGCCACTCCAGAAAGACATTCATGAGCGTTTCGATCTACACCGCCTCCGTTCCCGTTTTCACACAGATGCTGGGAGGCCTGCAGGGCGTTCTGGCCAAGGCCGAAGCGCATGTGGCAGCCAAAAAGCTGGACCCCAACGCTTTGCTGCAGGCCCGCCTCTACCCGGACATGTTTCCGCTGTTGCGCCAGGTCCAGGTGGCCAGCGACTTTGCCAAGGGGGTGGCGGCCCGGCTGGCGGGCGTGGAGCCGCCCAAGCTTGACGACACCGAACAGACCTTCGCCGAACTGCAGGCGCGCATCGCCTCAGTGCTGACGTTTATTCAGAGTCTGGATGCGGCCCAGTTTGCCGATGCGGACACCCGCGAAATCGTCACGCAGGCCGGCACGCCCAAGGAAAAGCGCTTCACCGGCAGCAGCTACCTGTGCAACTACGGCTTGCCGCATTTCTTTTTTCACACCACCACGGCGTACGCCATCCTTCGCCACAACGGCGTGGAAGTGGGCAAGAAGGATTACATCGGAACGTATTGAGCTGCGCGGGTGTGGCGCCAGCAGCAGGCCAGCGTTTCAGAGGATCAGCGTTTGCGCAGCGGCAGCGGTTCGGTCGCTGCGTAGGCGCCTTTGGCATGGGGCCCTGCGGCCTCGCTGCGCAGCAGCATGTCGGCGTCACGCACCGCGAACATCCGTTCAAGGTCCTGCTTCAGGTCGTCTTCGGCGCTGAACTTGCGCGGTGGTGCAGACCACAATGCAGGGTCGGGCAGTTCGGGATACGGGCAGCTCTTGCCGGTTTCAAACTGCCACGACACACCGTAGAGCCAGTCCTTGGCGTGCGGCTCAAACCGCACGATGTCGTGCATCAGTGACTTTTCGAACGCGACAGCATAGGTCAGCATGCGGATATCCCAGTGCTTCATGATGATCCGCAGGTACATGCCTTCACCGCGGCTGCGGCTGGAGACCAGCAGCATCTGGCAATCGAGCCAGCCGGCGGGGATGCCGTGCCGGCGTGTGGCGTCGTTGAGCAGCACCTGAACCAGTCGCCGGCGCAGTGAGTTGGGCGAGCCGTCTTCAATCGTCGGCGGGCCTTCCGGGCTTTGTGACGGTGTCGCCGATACGGTTTTCTTGTGACTTTTCAGCCCGAACAACTGGCGGATCTTCATGGGGTGCCTCCTGGAGCGACGTTCTCCTCCCTGGAACTCAGCCCACCCGCTTTCCGAATGGTTGCAAACTGTTTCCTTATGTATCTAATTATTTCGTCTTAGGGGATGATGCGCCCGGCTCCCGAGGGCGTCAAGTGCCCATACGGTATGGAGCGCGCAATTATTCACACCAAAAGCGGTTCAGATCGGCCTGCGCCTTGATAAGTCTTAAGTATTCGGTTGGCTGCTGGTCGGCCTGATGCCTGTCGTGGCGGTCTCAGGCGGTGCGCGCCCGGTTCTCCACGACTGCGCAGCCGGTGATTCGCCAGCTTTTGTCTTTTTGCCGTGCCAGGCTGTAAACCGCCAGCCAGGCCGTGCCGCCCGCATCGGTCATCTGCACGCGCTGGATGGCCTGGTCGCCTTCACCTTCGGGCTTGAGGAAGGCGACGGACGCGGGCCGGTACACCACCGGATAGTCCCGGCGCACCATGGCCAGAAAGGCATCGGCCGATCCCATCGCCGCCTTCACATTGGGCGCGGCATAGGTGTAGGCCTTTTTGGCGTCGTCGCGCGCAAAAGCCTTGAGCTGCGCCTCGATCACTGTGCGCACCTGCTTTTCGTCGGCGGCCGTCAGGGGTGCAGCCTGCGCGCCGGCGGGCTGCAGTGCCGCCAGCACCCACAGGCCACCCGCCATGAAGAGGGTAGCCCTGCGTGTGACTGTGCGGGGGGATGCGAGAGCCATCGTGGAAGTGGTCGTCATGGGAATGTCCTGTCTCGCGGTTTCACGGAGCTGATCTTGCCGTATCGATCTTGACTGTAGCGATCTTGTCGGTATGCCAGAGAGTACGCAGCATCTGGTTGACTGGATGCTGCACCACCGCTGGCCGCCTAGAATTGCCGTGCCGGTTCGCACCGCATGGCGTCTGCCCACACCGTTTCTCCTTTACCTTTTTCCACCCCATGTCCTCTTCACTTCAGGTCATCGAAGCCCAGACCGGCGAGCAGCCCGTCGCCACCATCCTCATCATGCACGGCCTTGGCGCGGATGGGCGCGATTTTGTGCCGATTGCCGAGCAGCTCGACCTCACTGCCGTGGGCCCGGTGCGCTTCCTGTTCCCCAGCGCGCCCAGCATTCCGGTCACCATCAACGGCGGGTATGTGATGCCGGCCTGGTATGACCTGATGGGCGCAGATCTGGTGAGCCGTCAGGACGAAGTCGGCTTGCGGCGCTCGCAGGCCTCTATCGAGGCGCTGATTGGGCGTGAAAAGTCGCGCGGCATCCCGGCCCGCCGCATCGTGGTGGCCGGGTTCTCGCAGGGCTGCGCAATGGCCCTGATGACCGGTCTGCGTCACCCGGAGCGTCTGGCAGGCATTGCCGGTTTGTCGGGTTATCTGCCGCTGGCTGACAAGACCGCCGCCGAGCGCAGCACGGCCAGCCTGGAGACGCCGATCTTCCTCGCCCATGGCACGCACGATGGCGTGGTGACGCTGCCGCGCGCCACCGCTTCACGCGATGCACTCACTGCCATGGGCTATCAGGTCGACTGGCATGCCTACCCGATGGAGCACTCGGTGTGCCCGCAGGAAGTGACAGACCTGCAGGACTGGCTGCTGCGCGTGCTGGCTTGATGACTTGATGGCTTGAGGTCAGCCCGCCGGCTTGCGATCGCCTTGCACCCGGTACAGCAGGAACGCGGCGATCCCGAGGTTCAGCAGGTTCCATGCGATTCCGTTCAGAAAGGCCGCGTGGTAGGAGCCGGTGAGGTCAAACACCTTGCCCGACATCCAGCCACCCAGCGCCATGCCCACCATGGTGGCCATGATCACGGTGCCGACCCGTGCACCGGCTTCTGACGGCATGAAGTATTCACGCACGATGATGGCGTACGACGGCACGATGCCGCCCTGGAACAGGCCGAACAGCGCGGCAATCAGGTAGAGCGACACCAGCCCGTCAAACGGCAGGAACAGCAGCAGCGCGATGCCCTGCAGCGCCGAGCCCAGCAGCAGCGTGCGCAGCCCGCCGATGCGGTCGCAAATCATGCCTGACACCAGCCGACTCACTACGCCGCAGGCCAGCATCAGCGACAGCATTTCGGCGCCACGTGCTGCGCCGTAGCCGAGATCGGTGCAATACGACACGATGTGCACCTGCGGCATCGCCATGGCCACGCAGCAGGCCAGACCTGCAACGCACAGCAGCGTTTGCGCCTTGCCGGGTGCCATGCCAAATGGCTGGGTGCTGGGCACGGCCGATGAACGCGCGTTGGGCGCTGCCGCCACAGCCAGTGGCGGGCGCTTTTTCATCATCAGCGCCAGTGCCGTCATGCTGACCACGCTGAAGAGGCCCAGCCCCATGTAGGTGTGGCGCCAGCCCTCGGTCTCCACAAAATGCTGCACGATGGGCGGCCAGATTGCGCCGCCCAGATAGTTGCCACTGGCGCAGACGGCCACTGCAATGCCGCGGCGCCGCACAAACCACAGCGAGGTGTCGGCCAGCAACGGTGCGAAGGTCGTGGAGATGCCCAGCAGACCAATCAGCAGGCCGTGCGCGAGAGTGAAGGTCCAGATGTTGTCAGACAGCGCGGCGGCGAGGTAACCCAGGCCGAGGCCGAAGGCGCCAATCAGCAGCGGCAGCATCACGCCAAAACGGTCGGCCAGCCGCCCCATCAGCATGCCGCCGATGCCAAAGCCGATCATCATCAGCGTGTAGGGCAGGGATGCATCGGCGCGCGCTACGCCGAACTCGGTCTGCACGGCGGGCAGCACCACGGCCACCACATACATGCCGCTGGCGCCCACTGTCATCAGCGCCAGTGTCACCATCAGGCGCATCACGGCGTAGCGGGAGTCTGCCAGGGGTTCAGTGGTCATGGGGTGCCTGACCAGGGACGGAGCAGGGACGGGGTAGGCTGCTCTGACGCGGCGCCACAGGACCACTCAAGGTGCGTGGCGCCGTGCCGGGAGCGCGAGGGCTCAGCTGCGGTCTGAATAAGACGCCGGCTGCGTGGCCTCAAAATCAGGGCGCTCGCCATCATTGTTCTCGCGGTTGATTTCCCGATCGCGAATCATGAACAGGCGCTCCAGATCCTTGAGTGTTTCGGTGTCTTCCGGGGATTTTGAATCGGCAGCTGCCACCGGTGCTGCTGCGGCCACAGCTGGCGCAGCTGCTGGCACGCGCCCGGGGGCGCTGGCTGGCGAGACGCGGCCAGCCGGCAAGGTGCTGGCGCCTGGCTTTTCGCCATCGGTCCAGAACGATTTTTCCGGCAACACGGTGTAGGGGCAGCTGCCCTCAACTTCCAGTTGCCAGGATATGCCATGCAGCCAGTCGGTGGCGCGCGGTTCAAAGCGGGTGATGTCCGTCATCAGCGTTTGCTGGAAGGCATGCATGTGATTGATCAGGCGCTGGTCCCAGTGCCGCACCACCAGGCGGACGAACAGACCAGCGCCCTTGGTCCGGCTGGCAACCACCAGCAACTGGCATTCCAGCCAGCTCGATGAAATGCCATGACGCCGCATCACGTCGCGCATCAGCACCTGAACCAGCTGCCTGCGGGTGGCGTTGTCGCTTCCGTCCTCGATCGTGACCGGGTTGTCGCGCGGGTCCCTGGCCTGGCCGCTGGGCATGAAGCCCGAGCTGGGAGTGCTTTTGGCGAAGTCGCCGGAACGCGAGCGCCCCAGCAGCTTGTTGATCAGATTTTTCATTCGATACCAGTTCCACGCGGTTTCATACCGTTCACTGCGGTGGCAGCCTGGAACGCGCTGCACCTGCTCACCCAACCCTGAAAACGGGATTCATCGTCGTTCAGGCGCCCGGGCAAGTCAAGCACAGCGGCTTCGCAGGGCGCTTTGTCGTGGTGTGAGGCCGACAGGCGGCCCTGTCAAGCCTGAGTGTCACGCGGTGCTGACATCTGCACTGACAGTGCGCTGACATCTGCAGTTACCAGCAAATGCCCACCGATGACCGCAGCACCGCCCTGTTGCAACATCAATTCGGCACTGGCGTGGGCTGCCCGCCTGGGCTGCCCTGTGGCCGGTGCAGGAAAGCCAGGCCCTGCCAGCGCGAAGGGCTGACGTGTGATAAGTTCCACACCCGACCGTTACAAGGGGAGGCATAACAACCATGAACACGCCACACACAGCATCGGCCTCGGCAACCGTCGGCATCGGGAACGGCCTGAAGGCGCTGACGCCTGAACGGCTCAAGGGCATGCGCCGCGGGCTGGAAAAAGAAAGCCTGCGCGCCCAGCCGGGCGGCGGCCTGGCACTCACGCCGCATCCGGCAGCTTTGGGCTCGGCCCTGACCCACCCAGGCATCACCACCGATTTCAGCGAATCCCAGGTGGAGCTGGTCACCGGCGCCCACCTCAGCGCAGAGGCCACCCTGCAGGAGCTGACCGAGCTGCACCAGTTCACCTATGAGGCCATGCAGGCCATGGGCGACGAGATGCTCTGGGTCTCCAGCATGCCCTGCGGCCTGCCGACCGACGAAACCATTCCCATTGCCCGCTTTGGTTCGTCCAACGTCGGACGTGCCAAGAGCGTGTACCGCATGGGCCTGTCGCACCGCTACGGGCGGCGCATGCAGACCATTTCGGGCATTCATTACAACTGGTCGCTGCCGGGGGTGAGCAACGAGCAATACTTCGCGCTGATCCGCAATTTCCGTCGCCACGCCTTTCTGCTGCTGTATCTGTTTGGTGCGTCGCCGGCCGTGTGCTCCACCTTTGTCGCCGGGCGCCAGCACGAGCTGCAAAAGCTCACCGATACCACCATGTACATGCCGCACGGCACCTCCCTGCGCATGGGGCGGCTGGGCTACCAGAGCGATGCACAGGCCTCGCTGGCAGTCAGCTACAACAGCCTTGACGGCTATGGCGCCTCGCTGCAGGATGCCTTGACCCGGCCGTACCCGGCCTATGAGGCGGTGGGCATCCAGAACCCGGGTGGCGACTACAACCAGCTCGCCACCACGCTGCTGCAGATCGAAAACGAGTTCTACGGCACCATTCGCCCCAAGCGGGTGATCTTCCCCGGCGAGCGGCCCCTGCACGCCTTGCGTGAGCGCGGCGTCGAGTACATCGAGGTGCGCCTGATGGACCTGGACCCGTTCGAGAAAGTCGGCATCAACGCGCAGACCATGCGCTTTCTTGATGTGTTCCTGCTGCACTGCCTGCTGTCCCCCAGCCCGAACGACACGCCGCAGGAAATTGCCGAGCTCAAGCACAACCAGCACCACACCGCTGCGCGCGGCCGCGAACCGGGCCTGCTGCTCAAACGTGGCGGGGGCGATGTGCCGCTCACCGAATGGGGTGCCGAGGTGGTGGCCCAGTGCGCGCCGATTGCTGCCGCGCTGGATGCGGCGCATGGCGTGACGCATTACAGCGAAGCGGTGGTGTCGGCCGAGGCCGCACTGCTTGACCCGGCCAGCCTGCCATCGGCGCGCGTGCTGGCGGCGATGGCTGCCGAGCACGACAACTCTTTTGTGCGCTTTGCGCGCGCCCAGTCCGAGAAAACCCAGCGCGCCCTGCGCGATACCCCGCTGGATGCTGCTGCGCGCGAAAGGCTGAAAGCGTTGAGCGAAGAATCGGTGCGCGAGCAGAAAAAAATCGAGGCTGCCGACACCATGCCCTTCGAGCAGTACCGCCAGCAGTATGTGTCAGCCGACCGGCTGGGCATTCCCCGGCGCGAAGTGGCGCACGCCTGACGGCACCAGGCTAGCGCGTGGCGCTGGCGACCGTTGCGGCGATGGTTTCCTCGGCTTCCTCCTGCCACCACGCCACAGCGGCGTAATAGCCTTCCCACACGCAGCCGTTGCAACCCCGGCCACAACAGGTGGTGGGCTCGGCGGGGGGTGATCGCAGCGTCACCCCGGCGGCTTGCGCGCGCTGCTGAAGCACACTGAACACGTGCTGGGCAGTGTCTCGGTCAGTGCACGCGCCCATGGTTGGTATGCGCTGGATGCGAAACCTGCGTAATTTGCGCGGGAATCAGTTCTTTTGTTTGGCCGTCATGCGCCGGCGCACATAGAGGCCCGCGAAGGCACAGCCGAGCACGAGCGCAAACCATCCGACAACCGCCGACTGGGCCACGATGCCCTGCATGCCTGGCGAGGTGATGAAGTAGGGCGACAGCAGCACGCCGAGGCCGATCATGGCGCACAGAATGCCCTTGATCAGCAGCTCATTGCTGGCTTTGGTGTGGGCCTGACGGTTCACTTCCGTGTTGGGGCGTTGGGTGGGGGCGTTCGGAAGCGGCATCGGGTACTCGGGTTGGACTGGCGCCGGAAAATGCGGGCCACAGGGCGCCATTTTCGCTGATTGCGGGTTGTCCGCCGCCGCCTGCCCCGGACGGGCGACAATTCAGCCCTTCACCGGCTCACCAGAGAAAGAACGATCCCGATGGCCATCCAGTGGTTTCCCGGTCACATGCACCTGACCAAAAAAGCCATCAGTGAGCGCATCAAGGAAATTGATGTCGTCATTGAGTTGCTCGACGCGCGCCTGCCCGGGTCGAGCGCCAACCCGATGCTGGCCGAACTCACCGGCGCCAAGCCTGCGCTCAAGGTGCTCAACAAGCGCGACCTGGCGGATCCGGCCTGCACGCCGCTCTGGCTGGCGCACTACAACAGCCTGCCCAACACCCGTGCGATTGAGCTGGACGCCAGCGAAACCACGCCGGCCCGGCGGCTGATTGACGCCTGCCATGCACTGGCGCCCACGCGCGGCAGCATGGTCAAGCCGATGCGGGTGCTGATCTGCGGCATTCCCAACGTCGGCAAGTCCACGCTGATCAACACCCTCACCGGCAAGCGTGCCGCCAAGACCGGCGACGAGGCGGGCATCACCAAGCTGGAGCAGCGCATCGTGCTGGCCGACGGCTTTTATTTGTGGGACACCCCGGGCATGCTGTGGCCGCGCATCATCGTCGCCAAGAGCGGCTACAACCTGGCGGCCAGTGGCGCCATTGGCCGTAACGCCTTTGACGAAGAAGAAGTGGCGCTGGAGCTGCTCGACTACCTCATCTCGCACTACCCCGCGCTGCTGCAGGCCAGGTACAAGGTGGGGGTACCGCCCGGCGTGACCGACGAGCAGATGCTCGAAGCCATTGGCCGAAAACGCGGTGCGGTGCTGCCGGGTTCACGGGTCAACCTGCAGAAAGCGGCCGAGATCGTGATCCACGAATTCCGTGCCGCCACGCTGGGCCGCATCACGCTGGAAACGCCGGAAGAGTTCGCCAGCTGGCTGGCGGCAGGGCGTCTGCTCGATGCGGAACGGCAGGTCAAGAAAGACAAGATCGAAACCGCGCGGCTGGTGAAGCTGAAAAAGCTGCCACGCCCCGACTCGCGCAGCAAGCCCTGAGGCACGCCGTTCAGCACACGTCAGTGATGCCCGGCCGCCTCCTTGGCGCGCATCTTGGCGGCGATGTATTCGCCATGGGTCACGTGCAGCAGGCCGGCGATCTTGCTGATCAGGTGGTTCTCGTGGGCGTCCAGGTGCGCGTCTGAATACGCCACCTCCCACATCGCCTCGACCACCCGTATTTTCTGGGCCTGGGTGAAGTGCTCGTTCATTCGTGAGGTGAAGCGGTGGTAGTCGTACAGCCCCTGCGCTTCCTGCTCAGCCAGCGCCACCAGCCGCTCCAGCTCGGCGCTGCTGAGCGCAAATTTGGCGCGCAGCGCACCCAGCACGGCACTGCGCTCGGCGGGCTGGATCTGCGGGTCGGCCCGCATCACTTCCACCAGCAGCACCGCCGTGCCCAGTTGCAGCGCATGCTCGCGGTCGGCGGGGGCCGCGCTGGTGCTTGCCGACACAAAGGAATCAAAAAGGCTTTGCAGGGATTGCAGCATCGGAGCGTTCCAGTCGAAGTGAGTGCCGGACTTCCTATCCGGTCGATGGCAAGGAAGTTAGCATTTTCGGCCCGACCCTCGGCGGCGTGGGGCTGAGCATTTTGCAGGCATCCCGTTGCAGCCCAATGCTGGCAAGGCCTGCGCGCTTTTTCCACCCTTTTATCCACAAGGTGACCCACAGGAACTGGGGGTAAAAAGCTCTGATTTCCAGCCCCACCCTTGGCGGATTTCACCCTAAGCACGCGATTGGCGATTCAGAGCAGCGCGCGTGAAGCACGGCCAGCTTTACGAACTCGGGGCCCCGTCCGACTGGCTGCACGCATGATTCCAGCTGAGAGTGCACGGCTTGCTGCAGCCTTTTGTCGAGGCGGCGGGGCACCCGCTGGCGAACTGAATGCCAGCGCATCTCTGGAAGGGCGGTGCAAGGCATCTGGACACCATTGCAATCGCGAGGTAATTACCCGGTAAAGCTCTGATTGGCTTACACGCGCTTTGCAATCGCAGTCCAACAATGCATTCACCGGGACAGCACAAACGCCTTCAGAAAGCGGTGCCCCGGTCGCCGCCTGATGTGTGGCTTGCGCGCTCTGGAATCCGTTCTGGGGCCTGCAGGTCACACCCCGGTGGTTGGTCAGTCCATCCACACGCAGGAGAACCTCATGACATCGAAAATTTTCAAAGCCTCTTTCATCGCATCAGCACTGTTCGCAGGCATGGCGTTTGCCCCAGTGATGGCGCAGACCACCTACACGCCGCAGATTGACCAGACGCAGCAGAACATCAGTGCCCGCATCCAGCAGGGCATGCAGGCAGGGCGCATCACGCCAGCCGAAGCGCAGTCCCTGTACCGCCGCGACCGCGAAATCACCGCCCGTGAAAGTCAGTACAAGTCCAACGGTGACATGTCACCCCAGGAGCGCCAGCAGATCCGTGCCGACCTCGCTGCCCTGAGCAATGAAGTCGAACGCCTGATCGCCAACGGTGCCGTGGCGGGTCAACCCGGTCAGCCCGGATACCCCGGCAATGCAGGCAATACACCCGGCATCGACAACGCCCAGTACAACGTCAGCCAGCGCATTGACGAAGGTGTGCGCATGGGACGCATCAGCCAGCGCGAAGCGCAACGGCTGCAGCGCCGTGAGCGGCAAATCCAGCGCCATGAAATGGATTTCAAGGCCGATGGTGTGGTGACCCAGCAGGAACGCCGCCAGCTGCGCAATGAAGTGGCTGCGCTGCGCGACCAGATCGAACGCATGATCCAGAACGACAGGCGCAATCGCGGGTAATCGCGGTTGAGCCCGGCCGGCGGCGCACTGAAGCGCCGCCGCGCATCCTTCACGATCTTCACGAGAGAACCGCATGAATAACAAAACCCTGATGGCCGTCCTGACGGTGGCCTCCCTTGCCTTTGGCGGCCTTGCGCTGGCCAAGGACAAGGACCACGACAAGCGTGGACACGACGACCACAAGCAGTACAAAAAGCACCAGAAGGCCCACGGCAAGCATGGCGGTGACCATGATGACGGTCGCCGCTATGAAAACAGCGACAACGGCCGGCGCGGCCCGCCTGCGTTTTCGCAGGCTGGCGGGCGCGGTGCCGGACCCGACCACGCCTTCTACAAAGGCCAGCGTCTGCCGGTGCAGTACCGTGACCGTGGCTACTGGGTGGACGACTGGCGTGGCCATCGACTCAGTGCGCCGCCTGCGGGCTACCACTGGGTCCAGACCGGCAACGACTATGTTCTGGTTGCCAACAACACGGGCTTGATCTTCCAGATCCTCCTCGGCCAGTAGGCAATCAAGCGCTGCCCCGTGAAAAGCCGCCCCAAGGGGCGGTTTTTTCATGTCTGCATGCTCATCTGTGTTCTCGCCTTTATTCCGGCCTGCATCCAACGTGCGCCGCAGTGCACGCAGACCATGCACGGGATGTAGTTCTAAAGAAGGCATTTGGTCGTCTGTCTTTACCCGTTTTCATCGGCTGTTTAGAACCAATGAACTACCGTCGCGTGAAGCCGAAAACGAGGTGAGACAAATCGCGGACCGTGCAAATTTCACGCGCTAAACTCAGAGGGCGCGTGACGTCATTTGATCGTGTTCATGCGCTTCTGTGTTTCCCTTCTGCAGGGCAGCGCGGGCTGCTGCAGGACACCGCTGATGGGCTTCACGCGCGGAAAGACACACATGCAGTTGAGCCAGCAGAAAGCATCGTCCAGGGATGGCCGCACCGTCGTGGTGCCGGACTGCCATTGGCCTGTGCCTGTCCATGTACCCATTCAATCTGCTGGCAAGCCAGCGCGCCAGCAAAGGCTTGCAGCGTGACAGAACCCCAGCTGGAAATGCTGATGGACGCCATGCCGCACATGGTGTGGCTGGCCAGCGCTGACGGACGCTGCACCGCCTTCAATCGCAAGTGGATCGACTACACCGGCCTGCCTGCCGAGCAGAGCCTGTCTGCCGGCTGGCTGGCCCAGCTTCACGCCGACGACCTGGCCCGCGTCACCACGCAATGGTCACACGCCCTGGCCCACGGTGAATCGTTCGAGGGCGAATGCCGCATCCGCCGTGCCGATGGTCACCACGGCTGGATGCTGGGCCGCGCCGTTCCCCAGCGCGATGCCATGGGCTATGTGATCCAGTGGGTCGGCACCTTCACAGACATTGACGAGCTGAAGCAGGCAGCAGTGCGGCTGGAAGAAAACATGCTGATGAACCGTATCGCCGGTCGTGTGGCGCACCTGGGCGGCTGGACGATAGACCTGCCCGAGCGCAAGCTCACCTGGTCCGACGAGAACTGTGCCATTCACGATGTGCCACCCGGTTATGTGCCCACGCTGCAGGAGGGCATCAATTACTTTCTCCCAGAGCACCGCTCCATCGTGATCCGCCATGTCGAGGCCTGCGCCCAGCACGGAACGCCCTATGAGTTCGTACTGCCCAAACTCACCGCCAAGGGCCGGCAGATCTGGGTGCGCTCCATTGGTGAAGCCCAGCGCGATGCCGATGGCAACATCGTTCGCCTGCAGGGCGCGTTCCAGGACATCACCGAGCAGAAACTGGCCGAAGAGCGCATGCGGGCGCTGGAAGTGCAGCTCACCGACACGCTGGAGAGTATCACCGACGGTTTTCTTTTGATGGACAGGGACTGGAACTTCCGCTTCGTCAACGGCCATGCCGAGCACATGCTCAAGCTCTCGCGGCATGACCTGCTGGGCAAGAACTTCTGGGAGGTGTTCCCCCTCACGCTGGGCACGATTGTCGAAACCGAGTTCCGCCAGGCCATGGCGACCCGGCGTACCGCGCAGTTCGACAACTTCTACGAACCGCTGGATTCGTGGTTCAGCATCCACGCCTATCCCACCCATGCCGGGCTGGCGGTGTACTTCCAGAACGTGACCGCCCTGCGTGCCCAGCAGGATCAGTTGCGACTGCTGGAAACGGCAGTCTCGCGCCTCAATGACATCGTGGTCATCATGCAGGCGCCAGACGATGGCGAGTCTACGCCGCGCATCGTCTTTGTGAACGATGCTTTCGAGCGCCACACCGGCTACACCCGCGAGGAAGCCGTGGGCAACACGCCCGGCTTTGTGTGGGCGCCGCACAGCCATCGGGCGGAGCGGGAGCGCATTCGCGCCGCCATGCAGAAGTGGCAGCCGGTTCGCGGCGAGGTGGTGGTGCAGACCAAGTCGGGGCAGGCGCTGTGGCTGGAGATCGATGTGACGCCGATTGCCGACCCCACCGGTCGCTACACCCACTGGGTGGCGGTGGAGCGTGATGTGTCCGAGCGCCGCCATCAGCAGCAGGAAATCCTGACGCTCAACAGCGAACTGGAAGCGCGCGTGGAACTGCGCACCGCCCAGCTGGCCGCTGCCAACAAGGAGCTGGAGTCGTTCGCCTATTCCGTTTCGCACGACCTGCGTTCGCCGCTGAACACGGTCGATGGTTTCAGCCAGCTGCTGCTCAAGCTGGAGTCCGAGCACATCAGCGACAAGGGCAAGCACTACCTCAACCGCATCGGGGTGGGCGTCAAGCACATGGGCGAGTTGATCGAGGGGCTGCTGACGCTGGCGCACCTGTCGCAGGAGCAGATCCGCTCGGAGCTGGTGGACCTCTCCGCGATGGCCCGCCGCATTGAGGCCAGCTGCCGCGACCGCGACCCCAGACGTGAAGCGCAGGTCGAGGTGCATGTGCAGGAGGGCCTGCAGGGCCGGGGCGACCCTCGCCTGCTGGCGGCGGTGCTGCAGAACCTGATCGACAACGCATGGAAGTTCACGTCCCGGCAGGCCGCGCCGCGCATCGAGGTGGGCAGTCAGCCGGGCAGCGATGGCGTTCCGGTGTTCTATGTGAGAGACAACGGTGCTGGTTTCGACATGGCTTTCGGTGGCAAGCTGTTTGGTACCTTCGAGCGGCTGCACTCCCCGGGCGATTTCCCCGGAACCGGCATCGGTCTGGCGACGGTGAAGCGCGTCATTGAACGGCATGGTGGTCGAGTGTGGGCTGAAAGCAAGGTCAATCAGGGCGCCACCTTTTATTTCACTTTGGCGCCTGCGCGCCGCTGAGTCTGGCCGCGCGTGGGCATCAGTGGCAGGGCGACAGTATGCCGACTCGAACCGTGTCGAAGCCCCTCTGGCACTTCAGGTTGAACCGCTTCCTTGCGGCCCTTCTTCCCGATGAAAGTCACAATCGAGCTTCTTCATCGCTTGCTGGCCCACCCCTGATCCATCCCCACCCGTGATCGACCTCCTTCCCCTGGCACTGCTGGCCACCCTGGTTTTCTTTGTGTTTCGCAAGCGCGAGCGCCTGCGCCGCGTGGTGCTGCTGGGCCAGCACCTGATGCAGTTCCAGATTGAAAAACTCATGGAAACCGTGGCCGACGGTTATCTGCGTGCGTTGGGTGAGCCCGACCCGACGCGCCGCGAGCAGATCTGGCGCTATCTGGACGCCAACGAAACCCAGCTGTGCGAGCAGTTCGAGCGCTTTGTGGCCGACTTTGCAAAGCGGGGAGAGGTCGAGACGCGCGTGAGCAAGCTGCCCATCGGCATTCCCATGGCTACGCAGATGTTTCCGCAGGCTACGTTTGATTTGCGCAAGGCGCTTGCCATTCATGCGCACGGGCTCACGCAGGCGGCTAGCAACGCCCTACAACGCACACCGCGCGACAAGGCTTTCACGATGTCGGCCGAGCTGTTCCTGATGCAGCACACCTGCCACTGGTTCTGTAACTCTCGCGCAGTGGCAGATGCGCGCCTGCTCGCACGTCACAAGACCAGCCACGCGCAAGTGCTGGCGGCGGTGGGGGCCGACACGCGCCGGGCCTATCTCGCGCTGACGGGTATCGGCTAGGCTCTTGCCGTCAGGCGCGGGGACACCTATTTCCTGACCAGCGTCACCAGTGCAATACCGCCGAGTACTGCCGCAGAAGCCAGCACCATCGGTAGCGAGAGTGATTCAGCAAGCAGCACCACACCGCCCAGCGCGGCAATCACCGGAACGCTCAGTTGCACCACTGCCGCCTGCGTGGTCTTCAGGGCGGGCAGGGCGTGGTACCAGATCGCGTAACCCAAGCCAGAGGTGACCGCGCCCGAGAGGAACGCCAGCCACAGCCCCGTGCCATCGGGCGTCAGCTGGTGGCGCGCGATCAGCGCCCACAGCAACACCATGGGCACGGTGCGCACAAAGTTGCCTGCTGTCTCGCGCGTCGGGTCTGTGGCGGCTGCGCCAGGCGCAGAACCTCGCTTGCCGCGCACCGAGTAGATGCCCCACGACACGCCGGCAGTGATCATCAGCACCGCACTGAGCAGCGACGGTGTGGCCAGCCCCGGCAGCATCAGCACCACCAGCCCCGCCAAGGCCAGCGCCAGGCCAGCCAGCTGGCGCCTGCCCAGACGTTCGCCCTGCCAGAGACCATAGCCCGTCATCGAGGCCTGTACGGCGCCAAACAGCAGCAGTGCGCCCGTGGCCGCCGGCATGCTGACGTAGGCCAGCGAAAAGCACATGGCGTAGGCGAACAGGGCGGCGGCCGACAGCCAGTTGCCCCCCAGTGTCACGCTGCGCTGGGCGCCACCGCGCAGTTGCACCAGTAGCCACAGCACGCAGGCGCCAGACACCATTCGCATTACCGTGAAGCTGGCAGCGTCAATGCCCGAGTCGCCTGCGCTGGTGGCTTTCAGCGCCATGCGGCACAGCAGCGAATTGCCCGCAAAGGCCAGCATGGCCAGCGACACCAGCAGCGCAAGGCGAAGCGGAGGCATCGTCATTCAGGCCTGCCTCCACACCAGCAACAGGTTGTTGGCCGGCATGGCGTGCCGCGCTGCGAGCCGCAGCCCGGCCTTGTGGGCTTCGGCTTCCACCGCTTCGCGTTGGCGAATGCCCCAGGCAGCATCGCGTGCGCGCAGGCTCTGGTCAAACGCCGCATTGCCCTCGGAGGTAGGCACGTCACGCTCCAGAAACGGCCCGTAGGTGATGAGCACACCACCCGGTGCCAGGTGCCGCGAACTGCCGTGCATCAGCGCGGTGCAGGCGGCCCACGGCGCGATGTGCAGCATGTTGGCGCAGTAAATTGCGTCGAACTGGGCGTCGGACTTTGTATGGTCGGGCAGCCATGCGGGCGCCATCACATCCAGCTGCAGGGGCGGGCGCACATTTGTCAGGCCCTCGGCCGTGGTGAGCGCTGCAATCGAGTCCAGCGCCTCGGGCAGCGGATCGCTGGGCTGCCAGGTCCACTGCGGCAGGTGCCGCGCAAACCACACCACATGCTGGCCGCTGCCCGAAGCGACCTCCAGTGCGTTGCCGCCAGCGGCCCGGGGCGCCAGCACCTCGCGCAGTGTGGCCAGGATGTCCTGCTTGTTGCGGTCTGCTGCCGGGCTGAACAGCGTCCTGCCCGCTGCTGGCACATTGCTGCCGAGTGCACCAGACCTGGACGGATTGGCCTGCAAGGGCTTCAAGGCACGATGACGATGGCGCCCGTCGTCTGGCGGGCTTCGGCGGCACGGTGAGCGTCTGGCAACTGCTCCAGCGAAAAGCGTGCGCCAATCGTTGCACGCACTGCGCCGCTGGCCATCGCCGCAAACACATCGGCCGCATTGGCGCGGAAGGTGATCGGGTCAGCGTTGTGCGGGAAGACCGAAGGCCGCGTGAGAAAGAGGCAACCCTTCTTGTTGAGCAGCTCGGGCTCTATTGCCGGGGCCGGACCGGAAGCGGCGCCGTACAGCACCACCATGCCGAAGGGCGCGGCGCAATCGAGCGAGCCCATGAAGGTGTGCTGCGCCACCGAGTCATACACCACCCGTGCCTTGCGGCCACCACTGGCAGCAATCACCTGCGCCACCCAGTCGGGCTGGGTGTAGTCAATGCACACATCAGCGCCTTCGGCCACGGCCAGCGCGCATTTGGCGGCGGAGCCTGCGGTGCCAATCACGGTGGCGCCCAGCGCCTTGGCCCAGCGGCACAGAATCAGCCCCACACCGCCAGCAGCAGCATGCACCAGCACCACATCGCCCGGCTGCACCGAGTGGGTTTTCTTCACCAGGTACTGCGCCGTCATGGCTTTGAAGAACACCGCGGCAGCGGCCTCGTCGCTGATACCTGCCGGAATCTTCACCAACTTGGCTGCCGGCACGTTGCGCCGGTCGGCATAAGCGCCAACCCCGGCGTTCATGTACACCACGTGGTCGCCCACTTTCAGGTCGGTTACGCCATCACCAAGGGCTTCCACCACACCAGCTGCCTCATGCCCCAGGCCTGTCGGCGTGGGCAGCGGATACTTGCCCGCGCGCTGGTAGATGTCGATGTAGTTGAAGCCAATCGCCGTCTGGCGCAATTGCACCTCGCCAGCAGCGGGCGCGGGCAAGTCCAGCGTGGCCAGGCGCATCACCTCGGGGGCGCCAAATTCGGTGAGCTGGATGGAGCGGGCTTGGGTGGTTTGGGTCATGGGGGCTTGTCTCTTTGGAGGTTGTTGGAGTCAAGACGTATTTTCGCCTTGCTGGCCCAACCGCGCTCGCCGGCCCCGATCGACAAACCGTCAGGCTGCCGCTTTGCCGGGCTTGCTGGCCCCCATCGCGATCAAGCCTTTCTTCACATAGTCGTCAAACTGCGTGCGCGGCATGGCGGTGAGCCCTGCGACGCCGTCGCCAGCGTCCCAGCTCAGCGTGGCGCTGTCGGGTGCCAGCGTCACCTCTACCGGACCCATCGGTATTTCAATCGGCGCGCCATCACCGGGCCTGTAAGTCACGCAGCCTGCTATCGTGCCAGCCAGGGGAACAGGCTCAGCGGCGGGTGGTGCTGTTGATTTGTCCATGCAACTCTCCTCAAAGCTTCATTAGGACAGCTGGCCCGGCCGTGGCGTGTCAGCCAACAGCGGTAGTTTGTGTGGACGTGCAGAATTGATTCAGCGGGCGCCGTGGCCACGCTAGAACGACGAGCCTGGCTCGCTTAAAAATGCCGTTTCTTCAGCCGTGGAAGCCCGGCCCAGCACGCCATTGCGGTGCGGATAGCGGCCAAACCTGTCAATGATGGCTTTGTGGCGTAGCTCATAACTCAAACCGTCTTCAAGCCCTGGCTGTGAGAACAGGCGCACGGCCTGCACATGGATCAGCGGCGATTCGCTGTGCATGTACGGCATGTAGGCAAAGCGGCGCTCGGCAGTGTTTAACAGCTGGTCTTGCCCGTTGGCCACAAGTTCCTGGGCCAGGGCCAGCGCCAAGGCGTCTTGTGCAAAAGCCTGCGGCCTGTCACGAAAAATATTGCGCGAAAACTGGTCAAGCACAATGATTTCCGCCAGCCGACCGCCATGCGTCGCGCGCCAGCCAAAAAGCTCACACCGCGCAGCGGCTTCCAGCGTTGCGCCAAAGCGCGTGCGAATCGTTTCGTCAAGCGCGAGGTCTTTGACGAAGTGCTGCTTGTCAGTCAGCTCCTCAAACCAGAAATGAAGAATGTCTTTGGCCTGCATGGCTGCGTCAGCTCAGCTGCATGACGCGCCGGCGGTACGCGTGAAGGTTTGGCCTTGCGCCAGTGCCAGATTGCCGCGGGCCGACGTGATGCGCAGCACGTTGTCAACGGCCTGCAGCACCAGCTCGCCGCTGCTGCCTGCGGGAGTACGAAGCTCGGTACCGCTGATCAAACCCGCAAGGGGCCGTGTACGGTCACGCCAGGCCAGCGTGCCTTCAAAGGCCTGGTACTTCTGCGACAGGCGCAGGCTTGCACCACGCAGCAGACCGCTGGCACACCACAGCCCCTCCACCCGGGCGGGCACCGTCCATAAATGAACCTTGCTCGACTTGTCGCGCCCGACCACCTTGTCTGGCACCGGCAGCACCGTGGTGCGGTCAGGCAACCAGTCACCCATGTCCCAGTCGTGCGAAACAATGCGCGTGCCCGGTTTGAGCGCGAGGATGGCCGGGCGCAGCTGCAGGTTGAACTCCGGCAGCAAGTACATGGTGATCACGGTGGCCGCTGACAGATCGGTCTTGAACAGGTCTTGCACCCTGAACTCAACCTTAGCAGCCACGCCCGCGTTGCGCGCGCTGGTGTTGCTGGCTTCCACCAGCCGCGGGTCAATCTCCACACCCAGACCCGTCGCCTCAAACCGCTTGGCTGCGGTGATCACGATACGCCCGTCGCCGGAGCCGAGATCAATCACATGGTCACCGCGTTTGACGCCTGCGCTGTTCAGCATCTCCAGCGTGACGTTGTCGGGGGTGGTGATGAAGGGGACTTCGTCCGTGAGTTGGGCGTGGGCAGCGGTGGAAGTAATGAAGATAGCGTACGCGAGCAGCGTAAGTGAAAGTGCTGGAGTCATATGTTCTGCCTGTTCAACCGGATACGTGATCTGCCCAGTCATCAGAAGACTCTAACGATCGCCTTGAAAGATTATTCTCGCAGCCCACTCGACGACTTACTTCGAGTGTGTGAGACACATTGGCTCGGTGACGCAGAACCTAAACGCTAGAAATTTCGGGCGTGGTGTAGTGACCATTTAACTTACCGCTTTATGGCTGTTCTTTACACCGGAGAGCGACTTTGATGTTGGTAATCTGGATTTCCTATGACTCGCAAAAACCTTCGAAAAGATCGTGAATGCTGAGCTACCTCTAACGGGTTTTGATGAGACATGATTTTTTGAGGGTCTGCGCCTTTGTCATACTCAAATTTCAAAGCAGCTTTATTTAGCAAGGTTTGCGCGTCGAGAGAGTCTGCCTTGTCCGGACAGACGCTTCTTACAAGTGCGGGCGTAACTGCAAATCGCTTGGGCTGCTTTCGTAATGCGTCTACATCTGCTATGAGCCAGTTTTCGACGCAACTATTTTTAACTACGACTTCTACCGCTATGTGAGGATACAACTTAGTAAAAGCTGCTTGCAGATTTTTAGAAAACGTACTTGCACTTGGGTTGTCTTCTAGATCAATTAGGACCACGATAAGGTCTACATTGCGCCTGCAAAAGTAGCCAATAGCCGCTTTGGCTGAGGCTGCGACCTGGGCTGGCGTAGCTTTCGGTTGTAGATCCGCCCTAAGCGGTTGGCCAAGAATTCCGTTCGGCGACGTCAGTTTGGGTATCAGCTGCTTAAAAGCGGGTACTTCGCCGTTGCCTTCAACAACTATTCCTATTCGCGCCACAGCTATCTCCCAGAAGGAACGGCTTCATCCACTATTCCTAGATCCAACAAATCGAACAATCGACCTTGCCCATTTTCCCAATCGTGAATGATCTCCGGTCCTATCTCTGTCAAGTTACGTATTGACGTTTCTCCGTTTATTTTGAAGCAAACCCACACGTCATTCGGGGATACTAAGTTAAGTATTACGGGGGAGTGCGTTGTGACGAAGACCTGTTTTTGCTTGCTTATCTTCTTCAACTGATTCGCAAGTTGACGTACTATCCAAGGGTGTACTGAGTTCTCTGGCTCCTCAATGAACATGAGGTCATTTCTGGGGTCAGCAAGCGATACCAATATTGCAAGGGATTGAATAGTGCCGTCTGAAACGTCTTCTGCGGTCCACGGTCGATTAAAGCCTTCTTCCTGAAAAACTAAACCTAGCGTTTTAGTATGAAGATATTGAGTGGAAATACTTTCAAGAGTTGGCACAATCGATCTCATAGAGGAGACCACAGATTCCCATTTGGCGGGATGTTTTCTTGAAAGCCAATCAATTAGTGAGGGCAGGTTCTGACCATAGCCAGACAATCGAGGATTTGGAGATGGTGCTCCTGGCGTTCTGCAAATTTGCGGTGAAAACTGAAAGACTGAGATTCCCGATAACGCAGTAGCAATTGCTGGAAAAAATACTCTGACATAGCTTTCGTCGCCTTCTGTATTGGCAATTTGCTCCGAAGGATCGCCTACTAATCGAAGATATTCTTTAAATCTATCGCCTATTTCTGCATTCGAGCTTTGAAAACTTACTTTTCCATCATTTTTTCTTAGTGTGATGGTAATAACGTCAGGGTCACGCGAAGACTCTGGTTGATTTAACCCTATCACCAGCTCAATAAGCTCGTCTTCTACGTAGTAATCAGCACTGATTGCTTGCTTAGACGCTCGCAGAGAAATTTTGTGTTCAAAGCTAATTGCACGAACTCTAGCAGCCGATATGGACCGAAGGACAAAGCTGCGGCTTACTGCTCGTCTGGCCTCAGCTTTCTCAAACTCAGCTTTAATTACAAAAGTGACTGCGGATTTCGTCCGCCGTTGTCGACGGAATGCGATATTTTCGAATCCTCCCTTTTTTGCAACAGCAAAATCAATTCCATTGGCATAGATATCGGCAATGAAGTCAAAAGAGCTGGAAAGGTTTGATTTACCAGAACCATTTGCTCCAATGATCACTGTCATATCTGAGGGGATAAGCTGCACCGACCTGAGGGATTTGTAGTTGTTTATCTCAAAAGAAAGTAGCTTCATTTTATTTCTCTCAGTCGGTCGTTGCTCGTGAGTTTATGTTCTCAACTCAATATCGTGTGCACTTTAGCCTTCGGAGAACTCTTTTAGTAGTAACTTATTTGCTGAACGAGTCCTTCATCCCTGTCACCCGGTTGAACACGGCCTTGCCCAATTGGTGATCAAGCATGTCCGTCACAAAGTACCCGTGCCGCTCAAACTGGAACCGCTGCCCCGCAGGCGCTGCGGCGGCTGAAGGCTCCACATAGGCAGTCACCACGGTGAGGCTGCCCGGATTCAGCTCTTCCAGAAAATCGTTGTCGCCGGCGCCGGGGTGTTCGGTCTTGAACAGGCGGTCATATAGGCGCACTTCGGCCTGTGCGGCATCGCTCACGCAGACCCAGGTGATCACGCCTTTGACCTTGATGGCGTCGGAGCCCGGGGTGCCGCTCTTGGTGTTGGGGATCAGGGTGGCGTGCACTTCGGTCACGTTGCCTGAGGCGTCTTTGGTGGCGCCCGTGCATTCGATGACGTGGCCGTATTTCAGGCGAACCTTGTTGCCGGGAGTCATAGAACCATCCACCGTGCGCTGCGGCGGATAAAGACGGAAGAAGCCTTTGGGCGGGGTTTCTTCGTAGTCGGTGCGTTCAATCCACACCTCTTTGCCGATCTTGAAGCTGCGTTTGCCTTGTTCGGGGTGGTGCGGGTGCACAGGGGCGCTGCACTCGTCCAAGCTATCGGTACCCATGACCTCGTCCCAATTGGTCAGTACCAGCTTCACCGGGTCCAGCACGGCCATGGCGCGCGGTGCTACTGGGTCCAGCGTGTCGCGCAGCGCGCCTTCGAGCGTGCTGTAGTCGATCCAGCTGTCGCTCTTGCTCACGCCAATGCGCTCGGCAAACAGTTGCAGTGCCTCGGGCGTGTAGCCGCGGCGGCGCAGGCCGACGATGGTGGGCATGCGCGGGTCGTCCCAGCCGCTCACGCGCTTCTCGTTCACCAGCTGGGCCAGCTTGCGTTTGCTGGTGAGCACGTAGGTGAGGTTCAGGCGGGCAAATTCGTACTGGCGGGGATGCGGTGATTCAATCAAACGGCCTTCGGCCAAGCGATCGAGCAGCCAGTCGTAAAACGGGCGCTGGTCTTCAAACTCCAGCGTGCAGATGCTGTGGGTGATCTGCTCCAGCGCGTCTTCGATCGGGTGGGCGAAGGTGTACATCGGGTAGATGCACCATTTGTCGCCAGTGTTGTGGTGGTGCGCGCGGCGGATACGGTAGATGGCCGGGTCGCGCATGTTGATGTTGGGGCTGGCCATGTCGATCTTGGCGCGCAGCACGGCGGCGCCGTCGGGCAGCTTGCCATCTCGCATTTCGCGAAAGCGCGCCAGGTTCTCGGCAGGCGTGCGGCTGCGGAAGGGGCTGTTGGTGCCGGGGTGGCCGAAGTCGCCGCGGTTGTGGCGCATTTCTTCGGCTGTTTGTTCATCCACATACGCGTTGCCGGATTCAATCAGGTACTCGGCCGCGCGGTACATGAAGTCAAAGTAGTCGCTGGCCTGGTAGGGCTTGGCGCTGCCGGCGGGCTGGCCCAATTGCACCCAGTCAAAACCCAGCCACTTCACCGCGTCGATGATGCTGTCGACGTATTCGGTGTCTTCTTTTTCGGGGTTGGTGTCGTCAAAGCGCAGGTGGCACACACCACCGTAGTCGCGCGCCAGGCCGAAGTTCAGGCAAATGCTTTTGGCATGGCCCACATGCAGGTAGCCGTTGGGCTCTGGCGGAAAGCGCAGGCGCACTTTGGCCGGGTCGGGCTGGCCGGCTGCGTGGTGGGCGGCGTCGCCGGGGCTGCCGCCCCAGTGGCGGGTGGCGTAAGTGCCTTCGGTCAGGTCTTTTTCGATGATCTGGCGCAGGAAATTGCTGGGCTTGGTGCCCTCTTTGCCGGGGTCTTTGTCGGTGGTCGCTGAAGGGGTCGCAGAGGGGGTGGGGGAGCTCATTGATTGATTTTAGGGCTACGGGCCAAAGGTTACGTTTCGCTACGGTCTTCACTGTGCATCCGGTATGCGGTTACGGCCACCGTGCGTTTAATTGACACGTGGGCACTTCCTGCCTGCTCAAGGAGAACCTGATGAACTTATCCCTCAAAGCCAACCGCTCCCGCGCCCTTGCTGGTACAGCGGCCGTCCTGGCCGTCGCCGCCATGGGCTTTGCAGGCGCAGCGCAAGCCCGTGACAATGTGTCGTTTTCCATCGGCATTGGTGTTCCGGGCGTGGCTGTCGGTGTGACCAACGCCTACCCGGTGTACAGCCCGCCGGTGTATGTGCAGCCTGCGCCGGTGTACTACCAGCCGCGCCCTGTGTACGTGCAGCCTGCGCCGGTTTATTACCAGCCACGTCCTGTGTATGTGCAGCCCGCACCGGTGTATTACGGCCATCCGCATGGCTGGAAGAAAAAGCACGGTCGCCGCGATGGTCATGGTGGCTACTATGTGCAGGGCCCACGCCCCGGGTATGGGCAGGTCTATTACGGACGTTGATCTGGCAACCTGGCGTCATCCGACCTGATCTGGCCACTGTCTCAGCCGCACAGTGGCCAGCAGGGTACGGCAAACCTGCTGATGTGCGGGGTACTGGGTTGATTTGGTGACGTGGCGTGCGCCGCATCGCGGCGGGAGTTTCTACCCCCAGCGCTGTTCAGGATTAGGAGCCAGCCTCTGATTCTTCGGAGTTGCGGTCGACGCCCGTCACTTCACAAGGGCCAGTGCGAAGGTTGGCACATAGGTCACCAGCATCAACACCACAAGCATCATCACGATGAAGGGCATGATGGCGCGCGCCACCGGCCATAGCTTCAATCCGCTGATAGCCATGCCGACGAAGAGGCAGTAGCCGATGGGTGGTGCGGCCATTCCAATGGCCACATTGGTGACGATCATGGCGCCGAAGTGGATGGGGTCCACCCCGAACTGATTGGCGATGGCAATCAGCATCGGGCCGAGGATCACCATGATGGCGATCTCGTCCATCACTGCGGCGAGCACGAAGAATCCAATGTTGAGCGCAGCCAGCATGATCCATTTCTCATGGATGTTGGCGCCCAACCAGGCTGCGAGCTTGGTGGCCATCTGCTCCTGTGCCACCAGAAAACCAAAGCCAGTGGAAACAGCCACGATGGCCATCACGATGGCGCTGAGAGACATCGCACGGCCAATAACAGCCGGCAAGTGACTCCACTTCAGACGCCTTTCAATCACGCCACCGACGAACAGGGCATAGAGGCAAGCCACCACCGCCGCTTCTGTGGGCGTGAACGCGCCGCCGTAGATTCCCCCCAGCACCACCACAGGTGCCAGCAGGGCCCAGATGCCTTCGCGCAACGCGGCTTTCACTTCGACTGCCGTGGCGTGTTTCTCGCGTGGTCGCTTCTCACGCAAAGCCTGGATGGTCACGATGACGGCCAGGCCAGCAGCCATCAGCAGCCCGGGCAGCACGCCCGAGAGGAAGAGCTTGGCGATGGACTGCTCGGCGATGACGCCCCAGATGACAAACGCAATCGACGGCGGTATCAATGGCGCCAGAACACTTGCGCTCACGGTCAGGGCGGTGGCGTAGGCGGCGCTGTAGCCGCGTTCAATCATGGCCGGGATCATCACGGCTCCAATCGCTGCCGTTGTTGCGGGCGCTGAACCACTCACGGCGGCAAACACCAAGGCCGCCACGATGACCACCCAGCCCATGCCGCCAGGCAGGTGGCGTACGAAGACGTCGGCAACACGCACCAGCCGTTGCGACAAGCCGCCCGCACTCATCAGCTCGCCAGCCAGCATGAAGAAGGGAATGGCCAGCAGGCTGAAGCTCTGCGTGCCAGCCACCATGGTCTGCGGCAGCAGCATGGGCTCGATGCCGGCCGCGACGATTGCCGCCAGCACGCACAGCCCGATCGCGAAGGCGAAAGGAAAGCCGAGAATGACGAGTCCAGCAAAACCAGCCGTCAGAATCAATGCAGTGGTGGACATCTTGGGCGCTGGTCTTTACTTGGCGTCAGGCGGTGCTGAAGGTGCCGGACCCATCAAGGCACGTTCAAGCGCAAAGATGGCGATCAACGCACCGCCTGTTGGCGCACTGGCATACAGGAATGCGATGGGGTAGCCGATGGCCGCCGACGTGGTTCCGAAGGAATCCACCACGTAGCGCACGCCAGCCCAGGTCACAAACACGCCCAGTCCGGCGATGCCAAGCGATACCAGCACCTCGACTGCCCGCTGCAAAGAGGGTGGCAACTGGTCGACCAGCAGGTCCATGCGCACATGGATCGCGTCGCGCACGCCCACGGCGATGGCCAGCATCATCACCCAGCCGAAGCAGCCCAGGGCGAGCTCTTCGCTCCAGCTCAGTGCTTCGTTAAAAACAAGGCGCATCACCACCTGCAGTGACAGCGACACCAGCATCAGAACTGCCAGTGCCACGATCACAACCCTGAGCACACCGGTCAACTGATCGAGTAGACGGCGTGCAAGGTCACTCATGTTGGTTTTCAAGGCATGGCAAGTTGGGTTGTTACTTCACGGCGGCGAGCACCTGCTCCAGCAACGGGCCTGCCTCACTCTTGCGGAACTTGTCGTAAACCGGGGCTACGCTCTTGCGGAAGGCGCCGACATCGGCCACGGTGTTGATTTTCATGCCGTTCTTCTCCAACTTGCTGACAGTGGCTCTGGCGTCAGCCAACGAAACCTGGCGTTGTACGGCAGTCGCGCTTTTGGCTGCACTCAAGACAGCGGTGCGCTGCTCGGGCGTCAGCTTGTCCATGGTCCGTTTGCTCATCACCAGACCGATCATGGAGTAAGTGTGATTGGTGAGCGAGAGGAATTTGGTGACTTCGAAATACTTGTTGGCGTCAATCACTGCCAGCGGAATTTCCAGGCCGTCGATGGTGCCCTGTTGTACGGCCGTGAAGGTTTCGCCCCATGCCATGGGAACCGCCGAGCCACCGAGGCTGTTGAACATGTCAATGAAGACCGGGTTCTGCATCACGCGGTACTTTACCCCCGTCACATCGCCGGGCGTATTGACCGGCCGCTTGTTGTTGATCATGTTGCGGAACCCGCCCTCCATGTACCCCAACACGACGATGCCTTTGGTCGAGAGGCGTTTGGACAGGTTGGCCCCGACGGCACCATCGAGAACCTTGTGGGCTTGCGCTTCATTGGCGAAAAGAAAGGGCAGGTCGTTCACGCTGAATGCGGGCTCCAGCTGTGCGATCACCGCGTTGGTGATGATGCCCGCATCCACGGTGCCGAAGCGCATGCCTTCGAGCATCTGGCGTTCATCGCCGAGTTGGCGATTGGGGAACAGTTGTACCTGTACTGAGCCGCGCGTTTCGCGCTCTACTGCACTCTGGAAAGCCCTGGCACCGGAGGCATAGGGGTCTTGGGCACCGTCGGATGTGGTCCATCCGAGCTTGATGACGGTGGGGGCTTGCGCCAGCGCTGGCCCGGTGACGCTCAGGCAAAGGCTGGCGGTCAGTGCCAGAAGGGTGTGCAGCTTGGATCGACGGTTCATGGTTGTCTCCTTTAATAGTAATGACACGGGTGGCGGTTTTCTGTTCACTGCGCCCAGTACAGCCTGCTGGGGTTGTCAACGAGCACTTGCTGGAGTTCTGCGTCGCTGCAGGCATCCAGCAGGGCATGGACGAGGTCTCCGTCGTCAACCATTGGCGGCGCAATGGCAGGGTGCGGCCAGTCGCTGCCCCAGACCAGTTGGCCGGGGTTCGCCCGCAGCAATGCTTCAACGAGCGGCAATGTGTCGGTAAAGCCGCTGCGCTGGCTGGTCAGTCGGTAGAGGCCGGAGAGTTTCACCCAGGCTCGCCCTTCGCGCACCAGCGCCAACAGGTTTTGAAATCCGGCACTGCCAAGGGCCTGATCGGCTGGAACGTGACCGCAATGGTCCACGACCAGCGGCACGCCAAAGTCGGCGAAGGCCAGTACCTGCTGCGGGTCGCGCGAGACATCCATCAGCACCTGAAAGTGCCAGCCAAAGTCCCGCACACGGTCAACGATACGCGTGAGCGCCTGCGCTGACACGCCGCCCTCAAACAAGGCATTGAAGCGCGTGCCACGGGTACCGAGTGCATGCCAGCGTTCTATGTCGGCGATCGGTGTGTCCGGGTAAACCACGGCCACGCCACGCATCCAGTCGCCACACAGTTTCAGCCAGTGCTCGAAGCTGGTGTGGTCCCTGCCATAAACACTGGGGTGCACCAGAACGGCGCGTTCCAGACCGAGGGCGTCGGCCATCGCGCGGTACGCGGCCAGCGGGGCCTGGGTCGGCGTGTAGCTGCGGGGCTCCTGAAAGGGAAACGGCATGTCCTGGGCGGCGCCGGGCTCAAAAATGTGGAAGTGGCAGTCGCAAGCGCCGCGAGGCAGGGGACGCGCAGGGGGCGCGACCTCAGCGCGGAACGGCAGGTAGCCCGGAGAGGGCTGGTCGGTCTGGGAAATGGCTGGGATAGACATCATTGAAGTGCATCCTAATTAAATTCTGGACTGTCCGATATGGCCAGAATCGAATATATTGAAAGGCCAGAATCCGTAGGTAACAGGAGCTTCATATGGCCCGACAAAGCTCAGGCGCGCTACTTCCAGGGCTGAACCTGTCTCGCGACAGCCGCACACCGATCGGCCGTGAGCTGTTTCAGGCCTTGCGTGAATTTGTCATTTCGGGGTGCATCAAGCCGGGCATGCGCATGCCAGCCACCCGAAACCTGGCCACCGAGTTGGGCGTGTCCCGCACCACCGTGGCCCAGGCCTACGAGCAGCTGAAGTCCGAGGGCTATCTGATCGGGCGAGAGAAATCGGGCACATTCATCCCTGCAGTGCTGCCTGACGCGCGCCAGGTGCTGGTGCCGCGTCAGTCCAGCGATTCAGCGGCCGAGATGGCAGCGCCCCCGCCGACGCTGGCCAGGCGAATGGAAGGCACAGCAGCCGTAAGGGCGGAGCGCGGCATGATCGCGCAGCCTTTCCATCCCGGCATTCCGGACATCGCCGCCTTTCCGGCAAAGCTCTACGTTCGCATCCAGCGCCGCGTATCACTGGATGTGATCAGGCGCGGCGCGGCGCGCTGTCCTGCCGAGGGCACGCCAGTGCTTCGAGAGCAAGTGGCGGCGTACCTGGGGGCGAGCAGAGGCGTGATCTGCGATCCATCGCAGGTGTTCATCATTTCAGGCGCCCATCAGGCACTGCACCTGATCATGCTCGGGCTGTCCAACCCTGGCGATGGTGCCTGGACCGAGAACCCCGGTTACCCGGGGGCGCGCAAATCGTTCGCTTTGTTCGGGCTGCGGACGACGGCAGTTCCGGTCGATGCCGAGGGGCTGATGGTTGCAGAGGGGCGTCGGCGCGATGACCATGCCCGCTTCGCTTACGTCACGCCAGCGCGACAGGCTCCGTTGGGTCACACCATGAGCCTGAGCCGGCGACTCGAATTGTTGCGCTGGGCGCATGAGCGTGACGCGCTAGTGCTGGAGGATGATTACGACGGTGAGTACCGCTTTGGCGGTGCCCCGGCCCCCTCGTTACAAGGGTTGGACCCGGACGGGCGCGTTCTGTATTTCGGCACCTTCAGCAAGACCCTGCTGCCGTCGCTGGGTGTTGGCTACCTGGTGGTGCCACGACGCTACGTCAATGTGATGTCCAAGCTGATTGATCTGGCTGGAAGGCCGCCCAACCTGGCCACACAGCTCAGCATTGCGCACCTGATTGAAAGCGGTGCGTTTGAATCGCATGTGCGTGCGATGCGGACGCACTATCGAAGGCGTCAGGATGCACTGCAGCACCATTTGCGTGAGAGTTTGCAGGACCTCGTGCGGACCGAGGTTCTCAATGCAGGTTTGCACCTGATCGGCTGGCTTCCCCCTCACCTGGACGACCGCCGTGTGGCCGAGAACGCATGGCGGCTGGGGCTGCTGCCGCGTCCGCTGTCTGACTTCGCCGTAGAAGGGCAGTTTCCGCCAGCCCTGATGCTGGGGTTTTCAAACCTGCCGGATGAGCGCATTCCCGAGGCCATTCAGACGCTGCGCCAGGCGATCGTCGAAGGCTGAAACCTGCGTAGTTGGCCTAGCCGCGATCAGCAGGCCGCCAGAAGACGTAATCGGCCTCGTAGGGCACGCTCATGCGCATGCCCAGTGCGGCTGCGGTGCACGACTTGCCGGTCACCACACCCCCCTGGTTGCGCAGGTTCTGGATGTAGCTCACGTTTTCGAGTGCACCGCGTCCCTCGGTCGGATCGGCCTTGGCACGCAGCAAGGGCATGTTGCCGCTGCTGAGGGAGACTTCCACAAACTCACGCGCTATCACCTCGGAGCCGTCGCTGTGCACCCAGCGCGAACGGGTGCCGGGGTAGTAGGTGACGACATTGCCGCGCCCGTCCTGCAGCTGCAGGCTGGGGTTGCGCAGCAGCCAGGTGTATTCAAAGGGCGTGCGGCGGACGGCCTGGCATTCGTACAGAAGATCGCCACGGCCCTGCGCCTGCAGCACCACCACGTTGCCCGCCGGCACGCGAATGTCGGCAGGCAAGCTGGCCTGGTCGAGGTTCTGCAAGGGGGCAACCAGGCTACAGGCGCCCAGCAGGCTCAATGCAGCCGTTGCTGCGAGGGACCTGTACAAAGGTGCCCGGCGCCCGGGTGGTACCCCGGGGCAGGGATCGGCAGACCGCTGTTTCATGGCGACTCCTTCAGACGGTGTGCTGGTTCAAGCGGCTTTCCAGAAGATGTAATCAGCCTGGTAAGGCAGCGTCAGCTTGTCGCCGACTTCGGTCTGCGTGCAGCGCTTGCTCATGTCCTGACCGCCTTTGGTGCGGATGCGCTGGATATAGGTGATGTTCTGCATGGCACCGGGCGCGGCGCTGGGCGTGCCTCTGGACAACTGGTTGGGAATGTTGGTGGCGCCGGTGGTGGGTGCCAGTGCGAGCTGTGTGCCAACGACGCTGGAGCCGTCGGTGTGCGTCCAGGTGGCTGGGGGGCCGACATACCTGCCGACCACTTTGCCGGTGCGGTCGCGCATTTCAGCTTCGGGTTTCATCAGCACCCAGCCAATCGCGCCTGCGTTGGCGGGGTTGGGTCGGCATTCGTAATTGAGCAGGCCGACAGCGGTGGTTTCCAGCGCCACGACGTTGCCCGCGGGTACCAGCATCTGATCGTCCAGGCGATCCTGGCTGTACTCTTTTGCAGGCGGTTTGACGGTGGAACAAGCCGTCATCAGCAGGGCGGTGCCCGTGACCATGACGGTGGTGATGGCGGCGCTCTTGGTCCAGGCCAACAGGACGTTGTGGGTGGATTTCATCGGGACTCCTCGGGGTGTATAGACAAAGTCCAGTACACCGCGCCGGAGCCCCTGGCCCTGTAGGACGCTTTACCGAGAACTTGCGGGCGCAGGGCGGCTTTGTCTGGCAGCAAGCTGTCGCACGCGCCCCTCGGGGTTGTGCCGGTCCTACCAGCGGTCTGATCGCATCTGCAGGTCCCACACGCCTTTGCGCACCGCGTACACACCGACGACGCCGTAGCGCTGTTCGCCGACATCGTCCCATTTCATCGAGCCTGTTACCGGCGCATAACCGTCGAAGCTGCGCAGCGTGTCGGTGATTCTTTTGGGATCAGCCGAATCAGCGCGCTTCATCGCGCCGGCCAGGATATACATCGCGTCGTAGGTGTAGTGGCCACCGTAGGCGGGTTCTACCTTGAATGCATCGACGTATTTGGCAAGGAACTGCTTGCCGCTGGCGAATTCCTTGGCGTCCAGAATCGGTGAGGTGGCGTAAAGGCCTTTGACTATGTCGCTGCCCTTGAGCATGGTGGTGGTCTTGATGGTGTCGCCGCCCAGAATGCTGAGCTGCGTGTACTCCACCTTCTTCAGCGCATCCAGCAGGGCCAGCACCTGGAAATCATTGAGTGTGGTAACGACCACTTCCACGTTGCCGTCCTTGAGCTTGCCGGCGAGTTCATCGAAGGCGGTGGTCTTGTCGTCAAACGACTGGCGGATGGTGACTTCTTTTTTCGCCAACTTGAGCTGCTCCACCGCGCCATCGGCCAGGCCCTTGCCGTAAGGCGTGCCGTCGTCCAGCACCGCGAACTTGCTGGCGCTGAGCTGGTTGGCTGCAAACGAGCCGATGGCCTTGGCCTGCAGGGTGTCGTTGGCCACCAGCCGATAGGTGGTTTGCAGGCCGAGTTGTGTGAACTTGGGGTTGGTCGAGATGGCCAGCTGGGCAATGCTCTTGGCGCCGTAGATGGGCGCCGCTTCAATGCTCACGCCGGAGTTGAGGTTACCGATCACGGCGACCACGCCGGCGTCGATCATCTGCTGCGCCACTTCCTTGCCGGTGGTGGCGTTGGCCCGGTCGTCCATGGCCACCACTTCCAGCTTCACCGTCTTGCCCTTGATCTTGAAGCCTTCCTGGTTGATGTCTGCTACGGCCAGCTTCACGCCGTTGAGCAAGTCCTGCCCGAGTGCGGCGAGGTTACCCGAGAGGGGCTGCGCCACACCGATTCGGATGGTGTCAGGGGTCTGGTTGCAGCCGACCAGCAGGGTAGTGGCGGCTGCAAGGCCAGCGCAGAGAGCCGCCAGGGTCAAGCGACGTACATTGAAATTGTTCATGGTCAGAACCTCGTTGGTTGGGGTGTGACGGAATGTAAGTTTCAATCCGGTGACGTGGATAGCGGGTTTCACCGTTATTGAATGAATGTCTGTATTGATTAGCTGAGCTAATGCTCGATGGTGGGTCGCAGCGAGCTGTTTGTGCACCGTTGCGGCGCAGATTCATCAGTTGGCCAGGGCTTTGGACCAGAACGGTGAGAGGCGTGGCCGGACCGGCGATCGCCACGGCGATAATCCCGGTGCATCAAAGGAGCACCCGTTGGACACCGTATTGCTGATCAAGGCCGCCGTCATGGGCATCGTCGAGGGCCTGACCGAGTTCCTGCCGATCTCGTCGACCGGTCACCTGATCTTGGCCGGCTCCCTGCTCGGGTTTGGCGGCGAGAAGGCCAAGGTGTTTGACATCGCCATCCAGACTGGGGCGATTTTTGCTGTGATCATTGTTTACTGGCAGAAGATCCGCAGCACGCTGGTGGCTTTGCCGACGGAAGAAAAGGCGCAGCGCTTTTCGCTCAACGTGCTGGTGGCGTTTTTCCCGGCGGTGATTCTGGGCCTGCTGTTCGGCAAGGCGATTCAGGCGCACCTCTTCACGCCGGTGGTGGTGGCCAGCACGTTCATCATTGGCGGCTTCATCATTCTGTGGGCTGAAAAACGCCAGCAGGCGAACCCGGCAGCGGCGCGTATCCACGATGTCGATGACATGCGCGTGTGGGATGCGCTCAAGGTCGGGCTGGTTCAGTGCGTGGCGATGATTCCCGGCACCAGCCGCAGCGGCGCCACCATCATCGGCGGCATGCTGCTGGGTCTGTCGCGCAAGGCCGCGACCGATTTTTCTTTCTTCCTTGCCATGCCGACGCTGATCGGCGCCGGTGCCTACAGCCTGTACAAGGAGCGCGCGCTGCTGTCGATGGCCGACCTGCCGTTCTTCACGGTGGGGCTGGTGTTTTCGTTCCTGAGCGCGTGGGTGTGCGTGCGCTGGCTGCTGCGCTATATCTCCAGCAACAGTTTTGTGCCGTTCGCCTGGTACCGCATTGTGTTCGGCCTGGTGGTGCTGGGCACCTGGTGGTCGGGCCTGGTGGACTGGGCTGCGTGACGCATGTGAAGGCGGCGTGCTGCCGGTCCTTCCACGGAGCGTTCAAGCGTTCTTGAGTTTGTCCACCAGCGCGGTGTAGGCCTGCATGGCCGACTCGCGGGTTTCACCGCGGCGTTTGGCCCACGCGTCGTATTTGGCGCGTCCCACCATGTCCATCATGCCCGGTCGGTCGCCCGTCACGTCGCCGGTGGTAGCCTGCTTGTAGAGCGCATAGAGGTCGAGCAGTGCATCGTTATCGGGTGGCTTGCTCAGCGTCTTGACGGCGATGCCTGCGGCTTCAAAGGCTTTCTCAATGTCAGACGGTCCGGTATCGGCCACAGGGGCGCCGAAGCTGGCGTCTTCCAGTGCCACATCGTCCGGGAACCAGCGCGCATCGAGCAGGCGACCTGACCGCACCGCGAAGGCCAGCACGCCCTGCGATTGCAGCGCACCAGCCGTCAGCGTGGCCGGCCACACTGCCATGCCCGCGTTGAACACCGGCTCGCCGAAGGCGGTGAACTTGACCTGGCTGCCCAGTTCACCGGGGCCTTGTGCCCAGCGTTGCAGGCTTTGCAGCCCCTTGCTGCCGCGGTAAATGCCGCTGGTGCTGTTGTGGCCGGGCTGGAACCAGGCCATGTCGGGCGTGCCCTTGCCGAACAGGCCGGCAAAGTCGCCCACTTCGAGCAGCGCGCGCAGTTCGTTGGCAAAGGCGCGCAAAGCTTCGGGGCTCATCTTTGCATCGTCCACCGCCATGCCCAGCGAGGCGGCGCTGCTGGCACCGAAGAACTCCAGAACGCTGCGGGCGACCTGCTCGCGGTCGTTGTCCACGCAGATCATGTGATAACTGTTTTCCAGCACCACCATGCGCGCTTTAGCGCCACCGATCTGCTCGACGAGAAAGTTGGCGGAGTTCAGGCTGGTGAGCTCGTCCTCGCGGGCGTGAATCACCAGCGTGTCGCTGACGATGCTCTTGAGGTTGGTCATGACCCAGTGGCGCAGGCGGTCCACCTGCCGCACGCAGGCCAGCGGCACCCAGCGGTAGTGAAAGGCTTCCCCGCGTGCGAACTTGGCCTTGACGATGGCGCGAAGCTGTTCGTTCTTGATGCCGTAGGGGTCTTCTTCCTCGACCTTCATGCGCGACTGCAGGCCGGGCACCCAGTACACTAGGTGGCGCAGCGGCGTGTACCAGGCGGTGGCCCAGCCGTCGATGTAAATGGGTGGCGCCAGCGCAATCAGCTTGCCGCAGGTGTGTCGCTGCCGCTTGGCCAGCTCAATTGCCAGCAGCGAGCCCATGCACATGCCCATCAGGTGAAAGTGCTCGTGCTGCGCGGCCACTTCGTGGTACTTGGCAGTCACGGCATCCATCCACTGCTCGGCCGTCACATTCACCAGATCTTCAGGCGTGGTGCCGTGGCCCGGCAGGGTGAGGGAGTGGGTGACGAAGCCCGCGTTCTTCAGGCGTTTGTGCATGGAGCCCAGGTCGTACTGCGTGCCGCCCAGGCCATGAATCAGGAACACCGCCGGCACGCTGCGGTCCAGTGTTGCTGCCCCGGCATTGGGGGCGCTCGTTGTCACCACGTCAGCCGGCATGGGGAACCTCGACGTCCAGCAAAGCCGCCACCTGTTCGACCTGTCCGTCCGCACCGCGCACGCTGGAAAGACGCGCGCCGAGTGTGACGACCTTGCCATCACTCCAGCGCAGCACGGTTTTCCACAGCACATGCTCGCGGTGGCCGGCGGCGAGGTCGCGCCAATCGGCCTGCAGGGCCGTCTGCTGCTCCAGCTCTGCGTGGGCGATGAGGTCATGCACGGTGCGCAGCAGGGCGGTGTCCACACGCAGCAAGGGGCCGGCGCCGTCGCCCCACTGCGCCAGACCGCTCACGGCATCGAAGTTGGCGACCACCGTGCGGTTGGACTCCAGAATCTGGCGGTAGCGGGTGCGCCAGTCACTGGCCTGCGCCAGCGCATGGGCATTCACGGCTCCCAGCGCATTGACCACACCCACCAGCAGCGCCATCACCGCAACATAGCCCTGCACCTCAATGATGGCTTCACCGCGGAAGCCTTCAATCTCGGCAAACGGCCCGCCGCCGGCGGCCGTCCAGCCGATCAGTGCGAGTGCGCCGATCAGCGTGGCCACGGTGGCGCCGCGTTCCTTCCAGAGGATGGCGGTTAGCACCATAAAGGGCAGCGGCAGATAGGTCAGTGTGGCGCCCAGCGAGGTGCCAAACCGGTCCGAGACATCACTGGAGAAAATCAGCGTCGCCACGACGAAGAACAGCACCAGCGTGCCCGCACCGGCAAAGAACTCGGCCGAGTTCATACCGCCAGAGCGCCGCACGCGAAAGCCCGAGAACGAAATCACCAGCGGCGCGACCAGCAGCACGCCAACGAAGGTGGTCGAAGCCCAAACCCGCCATTCGGTGGCCAGTTGCACCTGTTCGGGCAGTGTCCAGCTCCACAGGCCAATCGCCACGCTGGCACCCACAGCGGATGTGACAGCGGCGCCCAGCAACAAACCGGCATAGGCCTTGCCCGGCTCGGGGCGGCCGTCGGGTGTGGTGGTGCGAAAGCGCTGGGCCACCCAGGCGCCGACACCGGCAGAAAGCACTTCGTTCAGCGCAAAGACCAGTGAAGGCAGCACGGGGGTGCCGTCGAGCAAACCGAGCAGGGCGCAGGCCACACCGGTGCCCAGCAGCACGCCGCTGCGTCGGGCCGGGCGAACGGCCAGCAGTGCGCCGAAGGTGACGCCAGTCGCCAGCCAGACAGCGGCACTTTGCGTGGCCACATCGCCCATGGATTTGGACAGGATGGCCAGAAAGCCCCATCCGACAAACGTGGCCAGTGCGGTGACAACATTAGGCGCGACCATGGGAACTCCTGAAAACATGACAGTCATGACAAGTGCGAGGACGTCAGCGGTCTGGGCCAGTGAGGCGGCTTGGCGTCCCGGGTTCTGCGCAAGAGTTTAGCCGTGGCGCGGGCACTTTGGGTGAACCAATCAGGCGGGCGGACTGGCTGCAGAATGGGCTGCAGAACTGGTTGCCATGAGGTTGAGCAGCGCGGCCTCGACGGCGGCTGCGGTGACCGCAGGCTTTTCCATGGGAAACAGATGGCTGCCATCGAGCATCGAGATACGGCCACGGGTGACTTTGTCCGTCAACGCCAGCCCCACCTGCCTCAGCTCGGCCGACTGGCAGCCGCCAATGAACGCTGCCGGACACTGCAGCGGGTGCTGGCGCAGCAGGCGCTCGAGGTTGTCGGGCAGGGTGTTGTAGATGGCGGTTTCGACCTCGCGGTCAAAGCTCAGCAGGCGCTGGGCGTCGGGCCCGTCGCTGTCAGCCGCATGGGTGCCGTGGTCGATGTAGTCGCGCAGCACCTGCTCGTCCCAGCGCGCAAACGCCTTCTTGCTGCGGAAATGGGCCAGCACCTCGTCGCGGTTGAGCCACTGCTGCTTGCGCTTCTTGCTCACTGCGCCGGGCGATACCGAACCGACCAGCTGCGCGCGTTTGGCCACGCTGAGCGCCGTCGCACGCCAGCCGCCGACGAGCGGGGAGTCCAGCATCAGCACACCGCGCACCGCCTGCTCGCCCAGAACCGGGTGGCGTGAAGCGCACATCAGACTCAGAAAGCCACCGAGCGAATGCCCGACCAGAAAGGCGGGTTGCTGCGTGGCACGCACCTCGGTGTCGGTGAAGTCCGCCAGCTGCTGCACCAGGTGCGGCCAGTTGCTGGTGACAGGGTAGCGCGGGTCGTGGCCGAACTTCTCGATGGCACGGACTTGAAAGCCGCGCGATTCGAGATGGCGAAACAGCACGCTGTAGGTGCTGGCTGGAAAGCTGTTGCCGTGGGAAAAGACGACCAGCGGCCGGGAACGGGAAGGCACTTGCGGGCGGGTCGTCAGATCAGTTTGTCGTCAGGCGTGCTGATCTTCTTGAGTGGCGCATGGCGGGTGTTGGGCATTTTCAACGGGATGTCGGTGTGCGCGTCGTCCCAGACCGGGTCTTCAATGCTGTCGAACACCTGGCGCAGCTTCTGGCCCCAGTTGTTATGCATCATGCGGTAGTAGGGGTTCTCGCTGTCGATGCAGACGATCTTGTTGCTCTCGAAGCTGTCGGCCTCATAGACCACCAGATCCAGCGGCAGGCCGACCGAGAGATTCGATTTCATCGTCGAGTCCATCGACACCAGCACGCACTTGGCGGCTTCCGCCAATGGGGTTTCGGGCGTGAGCACGCGGTCGAGCACGGGCTTGCCGTACTTGTATTCACCGACCTGGAAATAGGGCGTTTCTTCGGTCGCTTCAATGAAGTTGCCGGCGGAATACACCTGGAACAGGCGCATCTTCTCGCCGCGGATCTGGCCGCCGAAGATCAGCGACACATTGAAGTCGAGGTCGGCATTCTTCAGCGCCTCGCCGTCACGCTGGTGCACATGGCGGATGGCCGAGCCCAGCACGCGTGCAGCGTCGAACATGCTCCGGGCATTCCAGATCGTCAGCGCTTCGCCGCCTTCGGAGTCCTTCAGATGCTCGACCTGCAGGATTTCGCGCACCGATTGCGAAATGGACAGATTGCCCGCCGACAGCAGCACCATGAAGCGGTCGCCCGGCTTTTCATAGACGATCATCTTGCGGAAGGTGCTGATGTTGTCCAGACCCGCGTTGGTGCGGGAGTCCGAGAGGAACACCAGTCCGGCGTTGAGTTTGGCAGCGACGCAGTAGGTCATGAGGGGCTCTGTGTGGGTGGCTGGTGTCGTGGGCGGCGAGAAAGAGGACTGGGGCAGGCAGGAAGGCGGCGTCATGAAGCGGCAGACATTTTCTTGAGCTGGTACAGCGCCTCCAGCGCCTCCCGCGGGCTGAGCGCATCAGGGTCTATGGTACCCAATGCCTTCATCGCCGGGTGTGGTTCGGCGGCTGCCACTTCCGGCGGCGGTGCAAACAGGTCGACCTGCGCACGGGTCTCGTGCTGCTGGGCTTCCAGCGCGGTCAGGGCATGGCGCGCATGGTTGACCACGGCCGTGGGCACACCCGCCAGCCGCGCCACTGCAATGCCGTAGCTCTTGCTGGCCGGGCCGGGCTCGATGTGGTGCATGAACACGATATCGGCGCCCGATTCCACCGCACTCACATGCACGTTGATGGCGCCGTGGTGCTGCGCCGGAAATTCGGTCAGCTCAAAGTAGTGCGTGGCAAACAGCGTGAAGGCCTGCGTCTTGTTGTGCAGGTAGGCCGCAATGCCGCCAGCCAGTGCCAGACCGTCGAAGGTCGAGGTGCCGCGGCCGATCTCGTCCATCAGCACCAGCGAATGCGGGGTGGCGGTGTGCAGGATTTGCGCCGCCTCGGTCATCTCCAGCATGAAGGTCGATTGCGCGTTGGCCACGTCGTCGGCTGCGCCGATGCGGGTGTGGATGGCGTCGATGGGCCCCAGCCGGCAGGCTTCGGCAGGCACATAGGAGCCCACGCTGGCGAGTAGCACGATCAGCGCCACCTGACGCATATAGGTCGACTTGCCGCCCATGTTGGGGCCGGTGATGACCTGCATGCGCTGCTTGCCGCTCATGCTGCAGTCGTTGGCGATGAAGCTGCCGCCGCCGGTCTCGGCCAGCCGCGCCTCGACCACCGGATGACGGCCCGCGGTGATGGCTATACAGGGTTCCTTCACGAACACTGGCGCCGCCCACTGCAGCGTCAGCGAGCGCTCAGCCAGCGCGCACAGCGCGTCCAGCGACGCCAGCGCGCGCGCCAGCCGCGTGAGCGCCGGCACGTGGGTCTGCAGTTCATCCAGCAACTGTTCGTAAAGCCATTTCTCGCGTGCCAAGGCGCGCTCCTGTGCCGACAGCGCCTTGTCTTCAAAGGCCTTGAGCTCGGGCGTGATGTAGCGCTCGGCGTTCTTCAAAGTCTGGCGGCGGCGGTAGTCGTCGGGCACCTTGTCGAGCTGCCCCTGCGTGACTTCGAGGTAAAAGCCATGCACCTTGTTGAACTGCACCCGCAGGTTGGCAATGCCGGTACGGGCTTTCTCGCGCACTTCGAGGTCGAGCAGAAAACCGTCGCAATTGGTCTGGATCGCGCGAAGTTCGTCCAGATCAGCGTCACAGCCATGGTTGATGACGCCGCCGTCGCGGATCAGCGCGGCAGGTTCGTCCAGCACATAGCGGCTGAGCAGCGCAGCGCAACCGGTGGGTGGTTGCAGGTCGGAAAAAATGTGCGTCAACAGCGCTGGCAGGTTATTGCCGCCCGGCGTGAGCCCTCCGGTTTTCTGCAGCGTATCGCGCAGCGCCACCAGCTCACGCGGGCGCACCTGGCGCAGCGCAATGCGTGCGGTGATGCGCTCCACATCGCTACAGCCCTTGAGCTGCTGGCGCAGCGTCTGCTGCAGGCCGCCGCGCAGGTGGGTGATGGCGTCCAGCCGCCCGGTGGCCTCGGTGCGGTCGCGCTGCGGGCTGAGCAGCCAGCTCTTGAGCGCGCGGCTGCCCATGCCGGTGGTGCAGGTATCCATCAGCGAAAACAGCGTGGGCGAGGTTTCGCCACGCAGGGTGTGTGTGAGTTCCAGGTTGCGGCGGGTACTGGGCGGCAGCTCGATCAGTTCGCCCGAGCGCACCACTTTCAGGCCCTGGATGTGCGACAGCGCACGGCCTTGCGTGTGCTCGGCATAGCCCAGCAGCGCAGAGGCGGCGGCATGGGCATCGCCCAGGCCCTCGGCGTTCCATGACGACAGTGACGCTGCCTTGAGCTGCTCCAGCAGGCGACGCGCGCCCAGTGCGCCGTCAAACTGCCAGGCGGGCCGGGCCGAGGTGGCGCAGCGCGCGGCCTTCAGGCGTTGTTCAAACGCCGACGTGACATCGACGTTGTAGAGCAACTCGCTGGGGCCGATGCGGTCCAGCCAGGCCTCGAGTGCATCGGGCGCGCAGTGCGCGAGGTGAATGTCGCCCTGCGTCACGCTCAGCCAGGCCAGCCCACAGTTGTGACGTGCACCCTGGTGCACGGCGAGCAGGATGGATTCGGATTTGTCGTCCAGCAGCTCGGCGTCGAGCAGCGTGCCGGGCGTCACCACCCGCACCACCTTGCGCTCAACCGGGCCCTTGCTGGTGGCCACATCGCCCACCTGTTCGCAAATGGCGACTGATTCGCCCAGTTTGATCAGCTTTGCGAGGTAAGACTCCAGCGCGTGAAAGGGCACGCCGGCCATCACCACCGGCTCGCCCGCCGACTGGCCGCGCCGCGTCAACGTGATGTCGAGCAGGCGCGCGGCTTTTTCGGCGTCGCCATAGAAGACTTCATAGAAGTCCCCCATGCGGTAGAACACCAGCGTGTCGGGGTAGTCCGCCTTGATGGCGAAGTACTGCGCCATCATGGGGGTGTGATTCTGAGGCCCGTCGACCTCCCCGGACGGGATCTTCACACCAGAGGGATTTTTGCTTTTATCTATCAAAATCAATAACTTATCGTTGTTGCTCGTCCTGCTCGCTTCACCATCTTCGCCGTTTTCAGCCGTTCTGAGCCGTTGTGGCACAGGTAACTTGTAGCTCGATTGTAGCGTGTAGCCTAATCCGCTATGCGCGGCAAACTGCCTGGGCTACACTATGCTAAGTTGTTGATTTGACTTGTAGCTCAGTGCTTTGCGGCACACAAAGCACCAGGCTACAAAGCGGGGGTCAACACCCCGTCAAATTTGGCTCTTGTGCCCATTAGGCTACACGTATGCATACCCAGCTAGACCGCACCCTCGTTCGCGTAGCGCTCACTATCGACAAGCGCCCTCAGGTGGACGAGAAGACTGGGAAGGTCTTACGCGACAGCAAGAAGGCGGTGCTCTTTGAAGCGAACGAGAGCCGCAAGCCATACATGGTATTTGATGAGCATCGGGATGCTCCAAAAGGCTTTGCGGTCAAGGTGAGCCCAAGAGGCAAGTCCTTCATCGTGCAAGTGCGTCAAGGCACACGTGTCATCAAGACCAAGGTGGGGGACATCAACGAGTTTGAGTCGATGCAGAACGCCTACGAGGCAGCTTTTCAGTCGCTCAAAACGATCCGGGAAACGTCCCGAAACCCCAACACCATCAGGCGCCATCGGCAACTGGGCGAGTACACATTGGGCGAGGTCTTTGATGTTTATAAGACGTACCTCACCACGGAGCGCAAGCCCAGAGCCAAGCCCAACAGCATCTTGTCCTTGGCGAAGGGCATTGCCAAGTTTGAGCCATGGCTATCTCGGCGTGTGGTGGACATCACTACCGACGAAATCAAAGCTCGTTTCAATGAGCTCTACGAAAAGGCACCCACAGCCACGGAAGCGGCGTTTCGTTGGGCCTCGTCTGCGGTGAGCCGAAAAATCGACAACGATTTGCTGGCAACGGGAAGTCGTGGGGAGCGCCCTGCCATTGTCTCCAATCCGTTCCACATCCTCAAAGTCAACAACATGTACCGGAACCGGAAGGAACTGGAAGAGGCCTATGAGGAGGGCCGGACCAGAAATCCATTGAACGTGCGGGCGGGCGACAACGAAAACCTCACGGCGTTTTTGAATACGATTTGGGACAAGCGGGGGATGCGCCGCACCGGCTGCGACTACTTGCTTTTGAACTTCTTGTGGGGCTGCCGCAAGAGCGAGCATGCGGGACTCAAATGGAAGGAGCTCTTGTCTCCTGATGAGGTGCCCGTGAGCTCATGGGTGGACTTGAAGGGCGGGATGGTCTTCTTTTACAAGACCAAGAACGGCCTTTCGCATCGCCTGCCCCTCGGCGACTTTGCAAAGAAAATCCTTCAAGAGCGACAAGAGTTTATGGCGGAGACTCAGGAGACGCAGGACCTCGGAAAACGCAGGCTCTTCGTCTTCCCAGCCGAGAGCCCCCTGTCCAAGACAGGCCACTATTCCTCGCCTAATGAACTATTGGAGAGCATTCGTGCGGATGCTGGGGTCGATAAATTCTCGATGCACGACATTCGAAGGACCACGGGCCGCATGTGCGAGTCGTTGGACTTCTCCGAGAAAATGACCAAGCGCGTCCTCAATCACGGGGTCAAAAGTGTGACAGATCGCTATACCGAGGCTGAGTGGGCAAGGTTTGCAGAACACATGCTGCGCTTGGAGCAAGCGTTTATGGCTAGGTGCCCTCGTGCTTGGAATGCTCTGCGTCCCTTGCACTTGCAGCCTTTGGATGAAAAGCCCTGGACGCCTAAACCTTTGCGTAGCAAAGAGTCGAAGAGCATTCGCAAATCACCAGTTAAGGAGACCCGTGCATGAGCGACGACATCACGTTGGGGGAAGCCGTTCAAAGGGAGTACGAGGCCTGGGAAAAGGAGCAGCTTCTGGATATTCGCAAGCAGCTTGAGGAAGCCAAGGTGCGTTCCCAGATCGCTTCCTTGAACAGTGAGACAGAGCTAACGCCAGGTCTTGCTGCCATTTTCACGGGCCGCTCGGAGCGCAACCTTCGGGAGCTCCGTGGCACCAAAAGTGGCCCTGTTTACACGCAGCCAGAAACCGACTCCACGGCTCGAAATCAGAAGATCACCTATCGCTTGGGCGACCTAAAGGATTGGCTCGCTTCGCAGCGCACGACCTCCACGATTCATGCAGCCGAAAGGCGGGGCACGATGTTCGCAACGCTTCAAAGTCTAGGTGTGCCAGAGCCCTTTTGGGTTCACAAGCAGAAGGGTGTGGAGGCGATCTTGGGACATGTGCTCGCAACGCCTTTGACCTCGAACTTGATATCGGGTCATGCTGCTCACATCGAGTGGATCGAGTGGCCGCATGCATTGCGGATGCCTTGGAGCAATGGGCAGCAGCGCCAGGTCTTTGAAGTGCCCTACACCACGCTTCTGACGCGCGCCCTTGATGCTGCGAACGCTGGCCGCGAAGCCACCGAGCTCATATAGGCTCTTCCCGAAAAGGCGCTCGACCCCCGGCCCCCGATTGACCAAATCGCAGCATGCTTTTTCTGCCTCAGTTTGGGTATCTGCATCCGGTAGTCAATGTCATAGCCCTTTATCGCTCGCAGTTGACGTGCTCGAAGACGAGTGCTGATCTAACAGTTTTCTTTCCCACGCAGCCATCAGAGAGCCTGACGTCAAAGTTTCTAGGCCGGTCCCCTGAGCCAGCTGTCCCACTTCGGCGCCTTCTGCTCTGGCATCGCCAAGGGTGTACTCAAAGGCCGCCGCCTCATCGCTGATGCTGTACGCGTAGGGATGGCAAGCCTCTGCGTCGCTTGCAAAGTCGAGGTCATCCTTGGTAAGTGCCGCAGCCACGGCGTCTTCGGGACTGTTTGCCTCTACCTGCACCCATGCAACCTCTTGCACCAAGCGCTCAACCCGCACTCGAAATAGCGTCATCACTTGCTCCTTTGCTCCGACATTCTGCACGCCTTCTCAAGGACCTGATCGGCATCAAAGGAAACGCCACCGACTAGGTGGCGTTTCTACGTCTGGCAGCAGGTTGATGGGCGTCCCCATCGGAATGACTAAGCCGCACGTGGTGCGGATAACTTGCGACATGCATGCTGCGCGTGTTCTGCCAATTTCTAAGCCGCACATTGTGCGGATCACGACGCTGCTGACGTATGCACAGATTAGCGATCGAACACCAGAAGTCAACGCCCTCAGTCTCCCAGTGCGGTAGATCGGAGATCCGCTTTCTACCGATACGGTGTACCAAATAGAAAGTCTCCCTTATTGGGAGTGCAATGGAGGCCAAATCAGCCCGAAGTAAACGTTATTGGGAGATCATCTTATTTCTATCTCTGGAACAATTACACCTGTGATCGGCATACATCGAAAGGAATCAATTGCAACCCAAGAACACGCCGTTCTGCAACTCCGCTAGGAGTGGCCAAGAGGCGTTTGGGCAACGCTTCATGGTCTACCAATCAACCGTCCAATTAAAGGTAATAACCATGAAGAAAAAATGCAAATCCAATCATCACCAGAAAAGGGTCCCATTAACGCTGTTGGAAATAATCAGCCTCCTTAAACCCAAGATGGAGGTGGTTAGCTCAAATCGACGCATCATTGATGGACTCAAATTCGAGTTCGTGAAATTCGTTGCTCACTTCCCCCGACTGAGCGGGGAGTGCGACCGAATCTTGATCACTTCGAAGATGGTGGAAGGAACTCAGCTCACGGACTTAACAAGCGATGTTCTGACTCTTGACAAAAAGAGCCAGTTATTTGCCCTTGCGAAGGAGGTCCACCATGCTTGATCGCATCCACAACCTCCCCATCACAGGCCTCTACGATTTTTCTGAGCGGTACAAGCTCGTGAAGCGAACAGGCGACGACCTCGAACGCGACAAATTGATTGAGGTTGCCTACCTGGCAATCAGAGCCATCGAGCAAGGCCATCGGGATAGATACCTTCTGTTGCGAACTAGGCTAGCGGCAAAGGTCATCGCTGGTGGCAATGGGGCACGCATCTTCTACGACCGCAAGTCGAGGACTACGCGAACCTGGGACGACTTAATCCTCGCTCACACCACGGCAGAAATCGCTGCGAGTGCTTTCCTCGCAACAGAAGTGTTCGAGGGCTGGTTTTCGAGGACTGTCAACATGTTTCGCGGTCGCGAGAGATTGACGTGGCGGTGGCACGCAAAGAACGAGATGTTCTATTTCCGATGCAAGCGGGTGATCAAGTGTCCTGAGTTTGACGATGCATTTGCCAAAAGCATGCTCGACTTGAATGCCTGGGTGAAGCCCAGATGCCTAACTGAGTTGGCGGCTGAGGAAGCACTGGAAATCGAGAACGCCTTAGACGAGCGGAACAGGCTCCAACGGCAGTACTCGATGCAGGACGCCGAGGAGGATGAGGGGTCAGATGAAGACCCGCACCCGAGCCCGTGGCTAACTGCTGGTGTTTCTGGGTCTGCTGGTCAATCCGTCATGCGGCTTTGACACCTGTTGACAACCCCTCTCGCATTTGAGAGTGGTAGTAGCAGGCGATCAACAGCAGGCGAGAAGCAAGCAATGTGGTCAACACGGGGGTACCCGTGTTCACCACGCTTGGCTGGCATCGCCAGCACACACCACCGGAGGACACAACATGACACAACCACTACTGCCGCAACAGGCTCTGCGGCATCGATATGACATCTACCTGAACGCGGCGGAGCTGACCCGAGTGCGGGACAAGGCTCGTCAGGCACACCTGCCTGTATCGACTTTTGTGCGGCACGCGGCACTGGCTCAACCCGTGCATGCACCCCCGAGCGAAGTCAGCATCGCGGCGTGGCAGGACATGGCACGAGTCGCGGGCAACCTGAACCAGCTTGCGCACGCCATCGCCGCAGGTCGAGCGACAGGGGTGGACGTTGCGACTGTCCAGCAGGTGGCCGAGCAGGTTCGGCTGCTGCGGATGGAACTGATCGGGGCCAGTGCAGGAGCCGAGACGTGATCGCCAAGATGGTGAAGGGCAGGGGGTTCCGTGGAGCCCTGAACTACCTGTTCCGTGGCGACAGGGCCACCATCATCGGCGGCAACTTGTCGGGCCGCTCGCCCCGTGAGCTGGCTGCTGAGTTCGGTCAGTTCCGCAAGCTGCGGCCAGGGCTCGCAAAGGCCGTGGTTCACATCCCCCTGTCTGCCCACCCCGAAGACCGTTCGCTGACCGATGGCGAGATGGCAGAGATCGCCGACCGCTTGACGCAGGGCCTGGGATACGCCGACAGCCCGCACATTTTCGTGCGGCACAGCGACACCGAACACCAGCACATGCACCTGCTGCTGTGCAGGGTAGACCGACACGGCAGAGCTGTGTCGGATTCCAACGACTACCGCAGAGCCGAGCAGCTACTGCGGCAGATCGAACGCGACTACCGCCTCAGGACGGTGGACGCACCAGGGGCCAAGACCCCGAAGCAGAAGAAAAACAAACCCAAGGAGGACGACATGAATACACCACAAGAACCACTCAGACCCACGGAGGCGACCGAGCCCATCAAGCACGACAGCGACGGCGGCTACTCGCTCACCATGACCAGCCCCGATGCAGCCAAGCCTGGCAACGCGGGCACGAAGTTCAAGCGTGAAGCACGCCGCACGGTGCTGACCGAAGACTACGAGAAGCAGCTTCGTGTCCTATGGGGCGAGAGCTTTCGGTTCTATCGACACGACCGTGGCTTGGTCCTGTACTTCGACAAGCCCAAGCAGCTCAGAGACGAGGGCAGCACGGTTTCGGCAAAGGGCTTTGACGAACGAGAGGCCGCGCAGAAGCTGGTAGCCATGGCTGTCGCCAAAGGCTGGAAGGGGGTGTCCTTCACGGGCACGCCTAGCTTTGTAAAAGAGGCCATCCGCCAGGCGATGCAGATAGGCCTTGAAGTGGTCGCTGCTGACATGAGCCAGGTGGCTCTGATCGACGAGGTGAGAGCGGAAGTAGCCGCGTCGGTGCTGACCGCACGCATGGAGCCCAGCACCAGCGACTTGCTGCAACGGCTGCACGAGAGACGCAAGAAGTTCGGGCAGGTGCCAGGAGCACCTGCCCAACAAACGGATCGCCCACGACACGGGCTTTATTAACCAAAAAAGGAGTTCAACATGACTAACAAAGGAATAAGCCAGGCGGCAGCAACCGCCCAGGTAGGAAAAACGGAGACCGACATCTACATCAGCTTTGGCAGGGGGGAGTGGGCTGCCCTCAGGCAGACCTGCCTGCGATCCCAGCGCCTCTATGCCGAGCTGAAATGGCTCGCCAACTTCAAGACGGGCGTGGTCGGCACGTTCGGGCAGCAGAAGCTGAGCTACGAAGGCCTGGCCCAGATGGTCGCCATCCCCGTGAGACAGGGCGCGTCGGCCAGCCATGCGACGGTAGACGGGACGGAAATCAGGCGGCTGCTGGAACGCCTAGAAAGCCTGGGCCTGGTTGCTGATCTGCTCCACGACGGGACACGATTGACGATGACCCTGCCCATGTCGCCGATCCGAGCCAGCAAGGCTAAGGCAGTGCCCACCAAGACTGCCAAACAACCGTCAGCAAACGCGGCCAGTCGTGGGGTGGATCCCTTCTTGATAGCTGACTTTGAGCAGCGGGAGGCATCAGCGAGTTCTGACAATCGTTGGCAAGATGCCGGCAGTTATGGTGAAAAGTTGCCGACAGTTGCCGAGAAGTTGCCGACTGCCGAGCACCCCGAATCGGCTGCAAACCCGCATGAAGACTGGGATTTTGACCATCCCGACACCCCCCCATCAGTACTGGCTCTCAATACCGACCAATACCTTTCAGTACCTGACTCAGTACGGGAAACGGGTGAAGCCCTCGCTTCACCCAGTACTGACGGGGCGTGCGACACGCCCGCCCCGCCGCCGCCCCATTCGGAGCGGCCACTTTTAGAGGGGGGTGGGGCGGCCGAGAGGACGATGGGCGAGCTGGAAATCGAGCTTGCATTGAAGGCACTCCCGTCGCATGTGCTCTACATGGGGACCGCAGACAGCCGCCAGTTGATCCGGGACATGGAATCGCTGGGGGTAGAGCAGTGGGAGATCGAGCAGGCTATGGGGCGCGTGCAGATAGATGCTGGCACGCCCCTGACGCCCGCCGCAATCCTGCGGGAGCTAAAAGCAGGCAAGGTGATGCGCCGGCAGCGCAACTCCCGAGGTCTCGGGAGCCGCGTGGCCCTTTGAGCTAGGCCGATGGTCGGTGGCCTTACGGCAGCCGACCATCGGGCGATACAAGTCTGATTTGCTGTGAGAGCTTGACCCCGAGGGGGACAAGCTATGGAGAACATCAGGCAGCAAATAACCGACCAGATCGTGGCAGCCATCGAGGCGGGTACGCCTCCATGGCGGAAGGGATGGTCAAGCCCTGAGCTACATAAAAACGGCCTCACTCAGGCGTCGTACCGGGGAGTGAATCAGGTCATTTTGGCTATGACGCCATACACAGACAGCAGGTGGTTGACGTGGAAGCAGGCTGAGACTTTGGGAGTCAAGGTTAAGCGAGGATCCAAAGGCCACCGTATCGTCAAGATGGTCGAGGTGGACAGAAGCCGTGCTGCATCCGTCCAAGAAGGCGAAGTACTTGCCGAGGACAAGGGCAAGGCCCTCATCATGAAAGGCTACGTAGTCTTCAACGCCGAGCAGATCGAGGGGCTCCCTGACTTGCCACGGCCTACAAACAAGGTCGAGCCTGTTGCCGCAGTAGATGCACTGATCGAAGGCATGAAGGGCACGGGCTTGACCGTCCTGTATGGGGGCGGTCAGCCAGCGTATGCCCCACTGACCGACACCGTGAAGATGCCCTTGCCTGATCGCTTCCACACGACCCAGGACTACGCAGCGACGATGCTGCACGAGCTGGCCCACGCCTCGGGAAACAAGAAAAGGCTGGACAGGCTGAACTTGTACGCCCGATTCGGCAGCGAGGAGTACAGCAGGGAGGAGCTGGTGGCAGAGCTCTCGTCGGCATTCTTGGGTGCACAGCTCGGAATGCCCATGGCGGCCTCGATGATGGAGTCGCACGCTAGCTACATGGCGAGCTGGCTCACCGTCTTGAAGCGGGACAAGAACGAGATTTTCAGAGCAGCGGCAGAGGCCCAGAAGATCGCCGACTACTTGGCTGCATGGGCTCCTTTGCCTGATTTAGGTGTCTGCAAGGAGCCCGAACTGAATCCTTCTATGCAACACCCAAACCCCTCGCCGGCGAGGATTCGGCACTCTGCTTAGGCTGGGTCGGGGCGCTGAACGCTACCGTTGAGTCTTGTCGGTATGTGGGAGAATTGGCAACACTTGGCAACCGATGATCTTCAACGGTAAAGGCGAGACGATGTCAGAACCTGAAGGTGAAGTCCTGACCCTGGACGAGGTGGCCGCCTACTTGAAGGCCGGGAAGCGCACCGTCTATCGCCTTGCGGCCGAGGGAAAGCTCCCTGGCTTCAAGTTAGGTGGTACGTGGCGCTTTCGTCGTAGCGATCTGGACAAGTGGATTGCCGCCAAACTGAAGAGTAAGGATGCGGGGTGAGTAGCTGATGGAGCTGATCGACAACATCAACCGCCTACTAGGCGACGACCTCAAGCAGACGCTCAAACCGGGTGCCCGCCTGAAGATCGCGGCATCCTGCTTTTCGATGTATGCGTTTGAAGCGCTCAAAGCAGAACTGGAAAAGATCGACGAACTCAGTTTCATCTTCACGTCGCCCACGTTCACCGCTAGCGAAGTCACTGACAAGATTCGCAAGGAGCGCAAGGAATTCCACATTCCCAAGCAGGACCGCGAGCGCAGCCTTTACGGCAGCGAGTTCGAAATCCAGCTGCGCAACAAGCTGACCCAGCGGGCCATCGCCAAGGAGTGCGCTGACTGGATGCGCCGCAAGGCTCGGTTCAAAAGCAACCGCACCAAGGCCCCCATGCAGCCGTTCGCCTGTGTGCAGGCCAGCGGCACTGACACCGCCTACATGCCCTTGCATGGCTTCACGGCCGTAGACCTCGGCTACCAGCAAGGCAATGCCGTGTCGAACCTCGTCAACAAGATGGACGAGCCCGCCTTTGCGGCCACCTACCTGAGCCTCTTCGACCAGATCTGGAACGACCCAGAAAAGCTGGAGGACGTGACCACGCAGATCTGCGAGCACATCGCGTCCGTCTACCAGGAGAACTCGCCCGAAAGCATCTACTTCCTGATGCTCTACAACATCTTCAACGAGTTCCTCGACGAAATCGACGAAGACGTTCTGCCCAACGACCGCACCGGCTACCAGGACACCCTCATCTGGAAAAAGCTCTTCAACTTCCAGAGAGACGCGGCCACCGGCATCATCAACAAGCTAGAAACTTACAGCGGCTGCATCCTGGCTGACAGCGTGGGCTTGGGCAAGACCTTCACCGCACTGGCCGTCGTCAAGTATTACGAGCTGCGCAACAAGTCGGTTCTGGTGTTGTGCCCCAAGAAGCTGGCCGACAACTGGCTCAACTACAACCGCAACCTCAAGACCAACATCTTCGCCAAGGACCGTTTCAACTACGACGTCCTTTGCCATACCGACCTGAGCCGCACCAGCGGCGAATCCTTCGGCACCCCGCTGAACCGGATCAACTGGGGCAACTATGACCTCGTGGTCATCGACGAATCCCACAACTTCCGCAACAACGATGCCTTCAAGGACAAGGAGACCCGTTACCAGAAGCTGATGAACAAGGTCATCAAGGAAGGCGTGAAGACCAAGGTGCTGATGCTCTCGGCCACCCCAGTCAACAACCGCTTTGCCGACCTGCGCAACCAGCTGGCTCTGGCTTATGAGGGCGACTCAGAAAACCTCAGCAAGAAGCTGAAGATCGGCAAGAGCGTTGAAGAAATCTTCCGTAGCGCACAAGCCTCGTTCAATGCGTGGGCCAAGCTGCCCCCCGAAGAACGCACCGCCCGCGCCATCCTGGACTCGCTCGACTTCGACTTCTTCGAACTGCTGGACAGCGTGACCATCGCCCGCTCACGCAAGCACATCCAGACTTTCTACGACACCACGGACATCGGGCAGTTTCCTGAGCGCCGCAAGCCACTGTCTTTTCACTGTCCGCTGACCGCTAGGCCAGACGTGATGGGCTTCAACGACATCTTCGCTCAGCTTTCCTTGCTCAAGCTGGCGGTGTACGCCCCAGTCAGCTACATCCTGCCCAGCCGCCTCAAGAAGTACGAAGAAGCCTACGACACCAAGGTTGGCGGGAAAGGCACCCTCAAGCAAGCTGACCGTGAAAAGAGCTTGCAGGCCCTGATGACGGTCAACCTGCTCAAGCGGCTGGAAAGCTCCGTCGAGTCGTTTCGGTTAACTTTGAACGCCTTGCGCCGCAATCACCAAGGCACCCTCGCGAAGATCACCACCTTCAATCAGTCGGGCGTGGCAACCAGCGTCGGTGACCTGACGGAGGCACTGGAGAATCTGGACGCAGAAGACGATGACCTGCCCATCCTCGATGACGACAGCGGGGAAATTGGCTGCAAGGTGAAGATCAGCCTCGGCGATATGGACCTACCGTCGTGGGAGCACGACCTCAAGGTAGACCTGGAAGTCATCGACGCTCTGCTGGCCTCAATGGGCAAGATCACCCCGGAGGATGACGCCAAGCTCCAGCACCTCAAGGCGCACTTGCTGAACAAGATCGCCAACCCGATCAACCCCGGCAACAAGAAGGTTTTGCTCTTCACGGCGTTTGCCGACACGGCCGACTACCTCTACGCCAACCTCGCACCTGAGTTGCTGGCTGTGCAAGGGCTGCACACCGCCAAGGTGACCGGCAAAGGCGGGCCAAAGTCCACGCTGAAAAAGGGCTACGACTTTCAAGAGCTGCTGACGCTGTTCTCGCCACGCTCCAAAGAAAAGGCCGTGGTGCTGCCGACTGAGGCTGCAGAGGTGGACTTGCTGATCGGCACTGACTGCATCTCGGAAGGCCAGAACCTTCAGGACTGCGACTACCTCATCAACTACGACATCCACTGGAACCCTGTGCGGATCATCCAGCGGTTTGGCCGGGTGGACCGCATTGGCTCACCGAACAGCAGCATCCAGTTGGTCAACTACTGGCCCGACATCTCCCTTGATGAGTACATCAACCTCAAGGACCGGGTGGAAAGCCGCATGATGATCGCGGACGTTTCCGCCACCGGCGATGACAACGTGCTCTCGGCCCAGGCCAATGACGTGTCGTACCGCAAGGAGCAGTTGCGCCGCCTGCAAGAAGAAGTCATCGAGTTGGAAGATCTGAAGACCGGCGTGTCGATCACCGACCTCGGCCTCAACGACTTCCGCATGGACCTGCTCAACTACGTGAAGGAGCATGGCGAGCTGGGCAACGTGCCCACTGGCATGCACGCGGTGGTTCCGGCAAAGCCCGCCATGGGCCTGCATCCGGGCGTGATCTTCACGCTGCGCAACGTCAATGCAGGCGTAAACATCAACCAGCACAACCGGCTGCATCCGTACTACCTCGTCTACATCAACCGGGCGGGCGACGTGGTGCACGACCACACCGAGGTCAAGCGCCTGCTGGACTTGGTTCGCACTTGCTGCAAGGGGCAAGACAAACCCATCGCGCAGGCCTGCGAACTGTTCAATCAAGAGACTGCCGAAGGCCGAAAGATGCAGGTTTACTCAGACCTGCTGGGCAAAGCCATTCGCTCAATGGTCGAGGTGAAGGAAGAAAAGGACCTGGACAGCCTGTTTACCGGCGGGAAGACCACGGCGCTGACCAACACCATTTCCGGCCTAGATGACTTTGAACTCATCACCTTCGTAGTCATCCAGGAAGCCGGATGAGCCAGCTCAGCGATGCGAAGACTTGCCCAGCTTTGGTCAGCTACCCCAAGCAGGCCGAGTTCGGCCGCACGCTGCCCAAGAACAAAATTTACGAACACAGTGGTGCTAACACCCGTTTAAAAGACCTGTTCGTGGAGCAGGTCGAACAGATCGTCTGGCGATACAAGTTAGCTCCCGAGACGACCAACTTGCCCGCCAAGCCCGGCGTGCCGGAGATTCAAGTCTTCACCATTCAGTTGAAGACCCCCGAGCTGAACCACGATGTTCTGCGCTGCATTGATGGCGCGGTGCAGTTCCCCATCATCTTTGAGTTGACGTATGGCAGCGGTGCCGACGCACTTACACAGGTAGTGGCTGCCTTTAAGCGCCCGAGTGATGCGGACGCAAGCCGTTGGGTACTCTCAGATTACTTCTCGACGGACTGGTGGCCTGCGCCCACCGGACGAGTGGCAATGCCCTTATCGCTAGACCTGGCTGGACTGTACGAGCAATTGCTGCATCGTTTGCTGCCATTGCCAGCGCGAACCCAAGAACCTCTGGCTGGCTTAGTCACGCGAATTGAGCAAATCGCGACTAAGCGACGCGAAGTAGAGAGGGCCGAAGCCCGCCTGACCAAAGAAAAACAATTCAACCGCAAAGTCGAGATCAACGCGACTTTACGAACACTTAAAACCGAACTTGAAAAAATGAGCCGCTGATCTTGGGCGGACTCGAAGGAAATTAATATGGACAAACTGAAGATGCACTCCAGCAACCTTACGCAGGACCACATCGAGCGCATTCGGGACATGTTCCCGGGATGCGTAACAGAGGCAAAGACGGCAAGCGATGAAATGAAGCTGGTGGTGGATTTCGATCTGCTTCGCCAGGAGCTAGCCGACTCAATTGTCGAAGGTCCGCAAGAACGCTATCACTTGAACTGGCCCGGGAAGCGTGAGGCACTATTAACGGCTAATGCGCCGATAGCCAAAACGCTTCGCTCGTGCCGCGAGGAGAGCGTGCACTTCGACACCACGAAGAATTTGTTCATCGAAGGCGACAACCTCGACGCACTGAAGTTGTTGCAGGAGACATACCTCGGTAAGGTCAAGATGATCTACATCGATCCGCCATACAACACGGGAAAAGACTTCGTCTACGAAGACAATTTTTCAGAAAATTCCGCTGAATATCTAAAGCGTTCGAATCAGGAGGACGAAAAAGGAAATCGGCTTGTAGCCAACAAGGAATCCAATGGGAGATTCCATTCGGATTGGTTGAGCATGATGTACAGCCGCCTTGTGCTTGCGCGAAACTTTTTGACCGCAGACGGAGTTTTGATCATCTCGATAGATGAGAAGGAACACGCAAATCTCAAGAAACTTTGCGATGAAATTTTTGGCGGCCAAAACTTCTGCGGGGAAATCGTGTGGAAGAACAGCAGCAAGAATGATCAAGCCTATATCTCAATGCAACATGAGTACTTCGTTGTCTACGCGCGAGACAAAGAACAAAACAAAGGCGAATGGGTTGAAAAGAAAATTGGCCTTGATGAAATATATAGCGCATTTGATGGATTCAAGCGCACTCATGGTGACGATTGGAACGCCATTCATCAAGGTGCGCTTGACTGGTATGGGCAATTTTCGGCGTCTAACCCAATAGTCGATAGCAAGCATTACAACTGGATGGATGAGCGTGGCGTATATTTCGCGTCGGACATCTCAGGGCCTAATTTCGGTCAGTACGTCTATGACGTCATTCACCCCAAAACCAAGGCGATCTGCAAGCCACCAGCGTCGGGCTGGCGCTATCCAGAGACTGAGATGAAGGAACGAATTAAAGACAACCGAGTGCACTTTGGAAGTGATCACACTACGATTCCGAAAAACAAAACATATCTAAAAGACACAGAATATCAAAGCCTTACCAGCATGCGATTCGTTGACGGCAGGTCTGCATCAAACAGGCTTCAAGACTTATTCGGCAGTAAGGTTTTTACAAATCCCAAAGATGAGTTTCTGTTGGCGGATCTATTCAAAGCTATAGGACTAAAAGGGGAAGATATTGTCTTGGATTTCTTTGCGGGGTCAGGTTCTACGGCCCACGCGGTCCTCGAACTTAATCGAATCCAAGGAAGTAATTGCAGAATAATAACCGTACAAATCGCAGAAAATTTGGCTGACTTGCTTACCACGGCAACTGGTGGGACCAAGAAGGTTATCCAGAATGCCATTGAATTTCTTCGGAGCAAGCAACTCCCGAATACGATAGCCGAGATTTGCAAGGAACGCGTTAGGCGTGTTGGGCAAAGAATTAAAGAGGCTCAATCGCACGAGGGCTGGAGTGGCGACGTGGGTTTTCGCGTTCTGAAAATAGATACGTCAAGCATGGCTGACGTCTTCTATGCGCCTGATTCGCTGGACAAAGGCAAATTCGACCTGTTTGTTGACAACATCAAACCCGACCGCACGCCCGAAGACTTGTTGTTCCAGGTGATGCTTGACTGGGGCGTCGATCTGACTCTACCAATTAGTAAGGAGTCTGTTCAAGGCAAGGACGTGCTATTTGTCGATGGCAATGCACTTGCTGCTTGCTTCGATGCCAGCGGCAGCGTAGACGAAGCCCTCGTGAAGGAGCTGGCCAAGCAGCAGCCGCTTCGTGTGGTTTTCCGCGACGCAGGCTACAAGGACAGCTCCGTCAAGATCAACGTCGAGCAGATTTTCAAGCTGTTGTCGCCGGCCACCGAAGTGAAGTGCATCTAGAAGGCCTTAGATGAAGCTCAAATTCAAAACACAGGCCTACCAGTCCGCAGCAGTACAAGCTGTGATTGACTGCTTCAATGGGCAGCCACATGCTTCTGCCGAGGCCACCACTTATCGAATCGACCCAGGCAAAGCTAGGAAAGGGATGGAAGACCTGTTTTCCGAGTCCGGATTTAAGAACTCAGATTTGGCACTAACCGACCTGCACTTGCTCGACAACATTCAGCAGGTCCAGCGTGGCCAGAACCTGCCTGTGGATAACGCGCTGTGCAAGACCAAAGTCGCCCGCATTAATCTCGATGTAGAGATGGAAACAGGCACTGGCAAGACTTATTGCTACATCAAGTCAATCTTTGAACTGAACCGGCGCTACGGTTGGAGCAAGTTCATCATCGTTGTGCCCAGCATTGCCATTCGTGAGGGTGTTGCCAAGTCGCTGGAGATCACCGCCGAGCACTTCTTGGAGACCTACCAGAAGAAAGCGCGCTTCTTCATCTACAACTCCAAGCAGTTGCACCATCTGGAGAGCTTTTCCTCTGACGCTGGAATCAATGTCATGGTCATCAACGTGCAGGCCTTCGCCGCCCGTGGTGCCGACAACCGTCGCATTTACGAGGTGCTGGACGACTTCCAGTCGCGCCGCCCGATTGATGTCATCAGCGCCAATCGCCCTATCCTGATCCTGGACGAACCCCAGAAGATGGAAGGCGCGCAAACCTTGAAGTCTCTGGAGGAGTTCAAGGCTTTGATGGTGCTGCGCTACTCCGCCACCCACAAGACGACGCACAATAAGATTCACCGCTTGGATGCACTGGACGCCTACAACCAGAAGCTGGTGAAGAAGATCGCGGTGCGCGGCATTGCTGTCAAAGGCCTGGCTGGCACAGCGGGCTACCTGTATTTGCAGTCCATCGAGATTTCGAGCAAAAAGCCGCCCGAGGCCCGCGTCGAGTACGAACAGAAGCTGGCGGGCGGCAACATCAAACGGATCGTCAAGAAGCTGTCCAAGGGCGACAACCTCTTTGACCTGTCCAACCAACTGGACCAGTACCGCGACGGCTTCGTGGTGTCTGAAATCAACGCCAACACCGACACCTTGAGCTTCACCAACGGGCTTGAGCTGACTGTGGGCGACGCCACTGGCGATGTAAACGAGGCCGCGCTACGCCGCATCCAGATTCGTGAGGCCATCAAGGCTCACTTCGACAAGGAACAGGCACTGTTCCAGCAAGGCGTGAAGGTCTTGACGCTGTACTTCATTGACGAGGTGGCGAAGTACCGTGACTACACCTCGGCCGACGAGAAGGGCGACTATGCACGCATCTTCGAAGAGGAATACAACCAGTACCTGAACGAGGTGCTGGACCTGGACGAGACGCCATACATCAAGTACCTCAAGGGCATTCCCGCTGAGCAGACGCACAGCGGTTACTTCTCCATCGACAAAAGAACCAAACGCCTGGCTGATCCAGCCGTGGCTGCACGCGGTGAAAACGCGGGGCTGTCAGATGACGTAGACGCCTACGACCTCATCTTGAAAGACAAGGAACGCCTGCTGTCCTTTGCAGAACCTGTGCGCTTCATCTTTTCGCACTCTGCCCTGCGCGAAGGCTGGGACAACCCCAACGTGTTCGTGATCTGCGCCCTAAAGCACAGCGACAACACCGTTTCACGCCGCCAAGAAGTGGGGCGTGGCTTGCGTCTGTCCGTAAACCAGCACGGCGACCGCATGGATCACCCCGCCATCGTCCACGACGTGAACGTGCTGACCGTGGTGGCCAGCGAGAGCTACAAAGACTTCGTAGCGGCATTACAGAAGGACATCAGCGATTCGCTGTCTGCACGCCCGAAGGTGGCCGACGCAGAATTCTTCACCGGCAAGGTGCTAAAGACTGCGGCTGGCGATGTGGCGGTCACGCCGCAACTGGCCAAGCAAATCTACAAGTACCTGCTCAAGAACGACTACACCGACGATGCAGACCGCATCACCGGCACCTATCACGATGCCAAGAAGGCCGAGACATTGGCTGACCTGCCCCAAGATCTGAAGCCCTACGCCACGCAGGTCTACCAACTGATTGACAGCGTGTTCAGTGCGAGCCAGCTCCCCGACATCAGCGACGACCGGCGCCCAAAGAAGAATCCGCTCAATGCCAACTTCGACAAGCAAGAGTTCAAGGCGCTGTGGAGCCGCATCAATCGCAAGGCAGCCTACAGCGTGGCCTTCGACTCTGACGAGCTGGTTCAGAAGGCAGTCGCGGTAATGAACGACAAGGATGCTGGCCTGCGCGTCACGCCCTTGCAGTACACCATCCAACATGGTGAACAGGCCGAAGCCGTCACCTACGACGGCATCAAGGAAGGTAACGCCTTCAAGCTCAAGGCCACGGAAACCGAAACCAATCGGCAGTCGGTACATTCGGCAGTCAAGTACGACCTGATCGGCAAGCTAGCGGAAGGCACTCAACTGACGCGCAGGACGGTGGCCGACATCCTGAAGGGGCTGAGCGCTGCTGTCTTCGCCCAGTTCAAGACCAACCCCGAGAGCTTCATTGCCGAGGCCACCCGCTTGATTAACGAGCAGAAGGCCACGGTCATCATCGAGCACTTGGCCTATGACCCCGTGGAGGATAAGTTCGACCTCGACATTTTCACGGCCGGCCTGACCAAGCAGGACTTCAGCAAGGCCGGTGACAAGCTGCACCATCACATCTACGACTACCTGCTGACAGACTCCAACGTCGAACGCCAGTTCGTCAAGGAACTGGACACCAGCAGCGATGTCGTGGTCTACGCCAAGCTGCCGCGCGGCTTCCTCATTCCGACACCGGTAGGCGACTACAACCCCGACTGGGCCATCTCGTTCAAAGAGGGCTCCGTCAAGCACGTCTACTTCGTGGCGGAAACCAAAGGCTCCATGTCATCCATGGAACTGCGCGAGATTGAGAAAACCAAGATCAAGTGCGCCCGCAAGTTCTTCGATGAAATCAACCAGCGCTTTGCGCCCGAGGCCGTCAAGTACGACGTGGTAGACAGCTTCGGAAAGCTGATGGAGTTGGTGAAGTAGCGTGGCTCGCACGACTTCACATCACAAACAGCAGGGGCTGAAAACCAAGGCTGGAACACCATGCAAATGCGACTGATCCCAGCCTTGATCCTGTTTCTAGGCTCCTACTTCCCGCTGAGCCTGATATTGCTGATCCAGGACATCAAGGAATCGTCGTGGAAAGCTCCGCTGTGCAGGTTTTCGGCGGAATATTCGTGCTTCTTGCCTGAACTGACCAACCCATGGCGGGCCGTTGGATTGCTGTTTATCTGCGCGGTGAGTTTGGTTGCCTTCATGGTGATGATGAAGCGGCTATCGGCGTATTCGAGTCTTGATGTCGTGGACTCCAAGTCCGTCCCAAACGACCTCATTAACTACGTCTTCCCTTACGTGGTCTCCTTCATGGGACTCGACTTGGGTGCCGATGGAAAGTTCTATGGGTTCATGCTCTTCATCGTCCTGATGTTCATCATCACTTACCGATCAGGGCAGATTCTCATGAATCCGTTCCTGTTGGTTGCTGGTTGGCAGCTCTACGAGCTGAATATTGTGACCGAAGGGCACAAGCGTTGCGTTAAGGCGCTTTCCAAAGATCAGATCAAAGCGGGCGATCATCTTGAATCCTGCTTGGTTCATGGGATTTACGTTTTGCATCGGGGAGAAAGATGACAGTTGCGCAAGACTTGCAGGCCTTTGGTGAATTCAATGTCGACCAGGCCGTGGCATCGCTGTGGGTGTTCAAGAAGCGCCCAGCCACAGGACAGATGAACCCATTCACGGCTGTGTCCGTGGTGATGAGTGACACCTTGCGAGATCAATTGAAGGCCCTCGCCTCTGGGTATCAAGCCAGCCACACGGCGTTTGACGAGTACAGCCTGCTCAGTCAGCCCGGCGAAGGTAGCTTTCTCGCCATGGCCAGCGAACAGACTCTTTTCCAACCCCTTAAAGGGCTGATCGACCAGCCTTTGGAAGAGTGCTTGGTCAAGAACGTGAAGCAATTGAACAACGCTGCTGGATACATCCTTCGCCTGCGCCACGGTGAAGCCATCGTTTACTGCGTGAAGAAGGCCAATTCCGACTGGGCCACCCGTAAGAAAAAAGGGATGATGAACATTGTCTTCAACGGGGCCGGGCTGGACATCGTGGAGAACCCATCGTTCAGCATCTCTCGCAGCTTTGACTTCTTCGTTGCGGGCGTCAGTGTCCTGATGGTGAATAAGGCAGCATTCGAATCGGTTCTAAGCCACAAGGACACTTACGAGGAAGCCTACGCCGAACTTAAACAAGAACAGGGGTTCGTAGCAGCAATTGCCGACTTTGCGGTCTTTGATACCTTCATCGGACGGAATGCCACTCACTTGCGGAGAATGGCCGTTATCAAGGCCCGTGGCTATTACCAGAACCCGAATTACATGGCCCGGCTGCGTGAGATCAATGGCTTGCGCAACTGGGGCATCCAGTTCGACGCGGAAGGTCGAGTCGTGGCTACACCGGAGACCATGAGCGACATCTTGCATGTGCTGTTAGACCATCGTCTGCGTTCAGAGCTGTCCGACAACGACTACGACGTGCCATCGACTACGCCTGTTGGTCAGTAGAGTTCGGCGGCGTCGGGACGCATTGAGCCGGCCCTGATGGGACGCGTTTTAGCAGCTGCAAGCGTGCTCGCAGGTGCTGATGGTTCACACAGAATGGAGAGGAGACGCCCCTCGAAACACCTCGTTGAAGGCGTGCTCTGAGGTGGGGGTGGCGGGCTCGTTTTGAGCGTGGTTTAAGGCCGCTTTTGGCTCATGCGGGGCGTCTCAAGTTGACGGCAAAGTGCGCCCAAGTGCGACGTCAAATTCGTATCGCATCTGTAGCTCAGTTCCCGGAAAATAGGCCAAAAAGTGCGCTTTACAGGGGGAAGCTTCTTGTCACCTACATGATGCGCCATCATCGGCGTGTGGGGGGAGGCTGCCGGCTTCACCATGTCCTTGGCGAGGTCCCTGGCTTTGCCCGAATTCTTGTCATCAGCCATGGATTGGTGGGGTATTTTTCTGGCCTGTCAGCGGTTGCGTCCTGCATTATCGATGGCAAGCCAGATGCGGGAATCCGCGACCCGTGCGGGACGGGTCAACCCATGTGGACCCGCCGTCTTTCGGTCACCAAAACGGCCTCAACGGCGCGCACGCCGCTTCATCCAGACGCGAAGGCGCCAGACCAGTTTGACCACGACGTAGCCGACGGCGGCGCCGCCGACCGCAAACAGGCCCATGCCCAGCACGGTGGGCCAGCCAAACTCTGCCAGCCACGATGGTGCGCCCTCACTGACTTGCACGGAAGGGCCCACAAACAGCGAGCCAGCCTGGTAGGCAAGCCAGAGCCAGAAGCCGATGGTGAATGGGTTGGTCACCATGGTCATGGCGGCAGCGACCGGGATGTTGGCGCGCCACAAGCTGCAATGGGCCGCTGCCGCCAGAATTTGTGCGAACGGAATCACAAAGGCCCAGAAGATGCCCACGGCGACGCCACGGGCCACGGCCTCGTGCTGGAGCCGCCACAGCTGGGGATGAAGCAGCCGGTTCGCGACTGGCTTGAGCCACGGGTGTGCGGCCAATGCGTCGCGATTGGGCATGGCCTCGTTGAGCCGGGCCCGCCAATCCTTGGGTTGACCTGTCATGCCAGGCAGCCTTTCTGTTTCAAATCCATGCCGTATTGTCGCCTGCGGCGGAATACCAGAGTCAGGAAAAAGCTCAAAAATATTCTTGTTTTTTCGAAGTTAAATGATAAATCAATCAGCATAAACATGGTGTTATTTGATTAAACTTGCGGCAACGCGTGCAGCGAGCCTTAGGCTGCTGCACACATGCGCACCCCCGCACGGCGGGTGACTGATTTCAAACTTGCAAGGCTGATCATGGAAACAATTGCTCCCCTTTGGCTTTGGGCCATCTTTGTCGTGATCGTACTGGTGTCGCTCTTCATCGACTTTGTGGTGCTCAAAAAACAGGGCGCACAGGGTGTTGGCGTGAAACAGGCGCTCAACTGGTCGCTGGTCTGGATTGCGCTCAGCTTCCTGTTCAACTGCCTGTTCTGGTGGGCGGTCAGAGACACCACCGGCTCGGTCGAAATCGCCAACACCAAATCGCTGGAGTTCCTCACGGGCTACCTGATCGAGAAGTCGCTGGCGGTCGACAACATCTTCGTCTTCCTGTTGATCTTCACCTACTTCGCTGTCCCTCCGGAGTTCCAGAAACGGGTGCTGATGATCGGGATCGTCGGCGCCATCGTCCTGCGCACCATCATGATTCTGGTGGGTGGCTGGCTGCTGGCCGAGTTCCACTGGATCCTGTATGTGTTCGGCGGTTTCCTGATCCTCACGGGTGTGAAGATGTGGCTGGCTGCCGGCCAGGAGCCCGACCTGGATGACAACCCGGCCCTGAAACTGCTGCGCAAGGTGCTGCCGGTGAGCAAGAACTACGATGGCGAGAAGTTCTGGACGGTTGAAAACGGCAAGAAAATCGCCACCCCGCTGTTCATGGTGATCTGCCTGATTGCGCTCACCGATGTGATCTTCGCGGTCGACTCTATCCCTGCCATTTTTGCCATCACCAGCGACCCGTTCATTGTTCTGACCAGCAACGTGTTTGCCATCCTGGGCTTGCGGGCCATGTACTTCCTGCTGGCTGCGGTCGCCGAGAAGTTCCACCTGCTCAACTACGGACTGGCCATCATTCTGGTGTTCATCGGCACCAAGATGTGCCTGATCGATGTGTACAAGATTCCAGTGGGCGTATCGCTGGGCGTGGTGGTGGGCATCCTGGCAGCAACCATGTGGCTGAGCGTTCGCAGCGCAAAGCCCCAGTCTGGAGCCGAGGTCACTGCCGCGTCCAAAGACCCAGTTCAGTGACGCAGCGCCTGACTGGCCTCTCAGAGCGCTGGTTGCAGCAGGCGCTGCACCAGCGGATGGAGCACTTTCTTTTCGGTGCCAATCGCAAAGAAGAACTCTGTCACCCCAGGGCAGGAGCCCAGCCGCTGCACCGCATAGTGGGCCAGCAGATCGTCATGCACCCACTCTGCCGCCGGGAACAGGCCCATACCGCTGGCGCCAAAGGTCTTGAGCAGCGCGCTGTCTTCAAACTCGCCCACGATGCGCGGCCGGATGGCATGCTGCTCGAACCAGTGGTCGATGCGCGTGCGCACGGCCGTCTGCGCGGTGGGCAACAGCAGGGGCATCCTGGAAAGGCTGTGGGGGAAATCTTCCGCGGCGGCCTTGACCATGTCGGCGGTGCCGTACCAGGCGATGTTGGATGAGCCCATGCGATGGCTGTAGAGCTTGATGTTCGGGTTGGCTGGCGCAGGGCGGTCGGACAGCACGAGGTCCAGCCGATGCAGGGCCAGATCGCCCAGCAGGTCGTCGAACTCCCCTTCATGGCACAACAGGCGCAGGTGCTGTTCGGTCACGACAGGCTGCATCAGGCGGCGCACCACCAGCTTCGGAAGGCCATCTGAGATGCCGACCGCTAGGCGCACAGCCGGTGTACTTTCTGCATCGCGAACCAGGTCCGGAAGCTTTTCGCCCAGCTGGAAAATCAGATCGGCCTGCTGCAGAGCGACCAGCCCTGCATCGGTCAGGGCTAGCCCGCGACCGGCCGGTTTGAGCAGTGAATGGCCGAGCGAGCGTTCCAGCTCACGCACCTGTGCGCTGACCGTCTGGACAGCCATGTCCAGCTTGTCGGCCGCACGCGAGATGCCGCCTTCCTTCGCCACGACCCAGAAATAGTAGAGGTGCTTGTAGTTGAAGGGCGTGCTCATGGTCAGATACGTTGAATCAGGTTTTCTGTGACTGCATTGAGCAAATTATCTGTTTTTCCGGAGGTGGTCTTTTTCCGGATCCTGCATCGCCGTGCGGGCCGTGAGGTCGACAAGTGATTGCGGCAGATGCGCCACAGCTGACAACATCCAATGAACTTACGGCCCCTCAAGCACTCAGTAAGAGGTACTTTGCAACACATCTCAAGGAGGTTTTCATGAAATGTCCCACCTGTCCCGACACCACCCTGACGATGAGTGAGCGGCAAGGCGTCGAAATTGACTACTGCCCCAGTTGCCGCGGGATCTGGCTTGACAGAGGCGAGCTGGACAAATTGCTGGAGCGGGCGACTTCCGCCGCCGCTGCGCCTGCCCCACAGGCACCCGCAGCGGTACAGGCGCCTGCGGGCTCCATGGCCCCCAGAGGCCGGCACCCTGACTTCGAGGATTCGGATTACCGCAGTGGGCAGCGCTACTACCAGAGTCGCAAGCGCTCCTGGCTGCACGATATCTTCGACTGAAGCGCGCCTGGTGTTATCCGGCGCGATGATTGTTCACGATAACTGTTCGCGGTGACTGCGCACCGCTGGTGCCCGGCAGAGGGTCAGAACGGCGCGTCGGGCAGCGGTGTTTCGGGTGCGTTGGGCGACTCCGGTGAGTCAGCCTTCACGCGACGGGACTTCAACGTTGCTTTAGCTGGCGGTGCGGATTCGGCATCGGCAGCAGGCGCGTTGTGGCTGTCCTGCACGGCCTGCCGCACCACGGCCTTGTCGCCAGCGCCGGCAAACTTGCTGTACTTGCCCAGGCTGGCCACCATCTGGCCGTAAATGCGCGGGTTGGCGGCGAGGCACTCGCCGTGGTCCATGAAATCGGCTTCACCAGTGAAGTTGCCAATCAGGCCACCTGCTTCGGTGACCAGCAGCGAGCCGGCGGCGACGTCCCAAGGCTTGAGGCCGCTCTCAAAAAATCCGTCGCTGTAGCCTGCGGCCACGTAGGCCAGATCGAGTGCGGCCGCGCCCGGTCGGCGCACGCCGGCGCACTGGCTCATCACTTCGCCCAGCATGTTCAGATAGGTCTTGAGTTTGTCGCCCGGCCGGTAGGGAAAGCCGGTGGAGATCAGGCATTCCTGCAGGCGGGTGCGTTTGGCCACGCGGATGCGGCGGTCGTTCAGGTAGGCGCCGCGCCCTTTGGTGGCGCAGAAGATGTCGTTGCGGGTGGGGTCGTACACCACGGCCTGTTCGATCTTGCCCTTCACGCTCAGCGCAATGCTGACGCAATAGACCGGAAAGCCGTGGATGAAGTTGGTGGTGCCGTCCAGCGGATCGATGATCCACACGAAGTCGGAATCCTTGGCGCCATGCTCGCTGCCGGATTCTTCGGCCAGGATGCCGTGGCCGGGGTAGGCGGTGAGCAGCGTTTCGATGATGGCGGCTTCTGCGGCCTGGTCGATCTCGGTGACGAAATCGTTGGTCTGCTTGACCGAGATGCGGACCGACTCCACATCCAGCGCGGCGCGGTTGATGATGGCGCCTGCGGCGCGCGCAGCCTTGATGGCCACGTTGAGCATGGGGTGGAGATTGCTGGACATAAAAGATAAGAAAGAGCGGGCAGAGCTGCGTGGCCGCTCAATAGCGGGGCAGGACGGTGTCAAGCGACAATAACGCCATTTTACCGGCTCCGCGCTGCCTGCCACCCGCTCAGTGGCCCCGGCCAGAAATCCCGTATGAATCCCGCATGAAAACCCGTTTTGTCCTGATCCACACCAGCCATGCCGGCAATGTGGGCGCCACCGCCCGCGCCATGAAAACCATGGGTTTTGATGATCTGGTGCTGGTGGCGCCGCGCTGGGCCAATGTGCTCAACCGGGAGGAAACCATCCAGCGGGCCAGCGGCGCGCTCGATGTGCTGAAAAACGCCCGCATCGTGCCCACGCTGGATGAGGCGCTGGACGGCATGACGCATCTTTGCGCTACCGCGATGACGCCGCGTGATTTTGGTCCTCCGACACGCGCGCCGCGGGATCACTTCGCGCAGTTGCTGTCAGCGCCTGAAGGGCCGGACGCCGCTGCCCGGCCGGAGTCTGTGGCTTTCCTGTTCGGCTCCGAGCGCTTCGGCATGCAGAACGACGATGTCTACCGCTGCCATGTAGCGCTCAGCATCCCGACCGATCCGTGTTTTGGCTCGCTCAATCTGGCGGCAGCTGTGCAGCTGATTGCCTATGACTGGCGGCAGGCGCTGGGCGGGTTCGCGGTGCAGTCGGCGACCTCCCCACCCGCGCAGGCCGATGCGGCTGCAGTGGCGGCCATGCTGCGCCACTGGGAAGAGGCGCTGGTCGCAGTGGATTTTCTGGACCCTGCGGCTCCCAAGAAACTGATGCCGCGCCTGAACCAGCTGTTCAACCGCGCCAGCCTGAGCCCGGAGGAGATTCACATCCTGCGGGGCGTGGCCAAGGCCATGCTGCAGAAAGCGGCTGTTGCCGAGCCGCCCAAAGCGTGACGGCCTGCGGGATACTGCCAGCCGGTGGTGTCAGAGCATCACCGACTCAGAACATCAACGGGTTGTCAGGCAGCGCAGGTGCAGCAGGCCGCGACGGCGCGCCGGCAGGTGTCATGCCAAGTTCCTCTTCCAGCTTGAGGTTGACCTGCGCCATCAGGCGAAGCTTGCGGTTGCTGGCACGCAGACGGCGTGAGGTGCGTTGCAGCAGCGTCACCAGCAGCTTGCAGGCCGCCGCCGGCTCGTGGGCGATGAGTTGAGTCAGGGCGTCCTTGTCGAGCACCGCGACATCCATGTCGGTCGACGCGGTGACGGTGGCTGAACGCATTTCGCCGTCCAGCAGCCCCATCTCGCCGATGATCTGGCCCGCCGACACCATGCCAAACACCAGCGCATCGGCGCGCTTGAGGCCTTCACTGTGCACCACGCCTTCGCCGCGCAGCACCAGCAGCATGTAGTTGCTGTTCGACGCCCCTTCCTGAACCAGTACTGCGTCCCGTTTGACCGAGACGGTGTGCATGCGCCGCACGATGATGAGGGCCTCTTCCAGCCCCAGCTCGACCAGGCCGTTGTGTGAAACCAGCAGCCTGGCGACATCCGTGTGACTCCATTTCGCCTGGTCAGTGGAACGGGCATCCATCGTGGTTTCCTTTGGTGAGAATTCCGAAATCGGCAATTCCTTCGTTATAGCCCAAAAGAATGGCCGCGAATGGCTGCAGTTGTCAGTTCTGTCTGACTTTCATGAGTGTCAATAGGGCGGTGATCCGGGCGTCGGCAGAACACGCCCCGTGCCGGTAGACTCTGCGCATGTTCTCCCGACTCCGCTCTGACATTCAATGCATTCTTGACCGGGATCCGGCCGCGCGCACGGCGTGGGAAGTGCTGACCTGCTACCCCGGTCTGCATGCGGTGGTGCTGCACCGCCGCGCCCACTGGTGCTGGAACCATGGCTTCAAGTGGCTGGGGCGATTCATCTCGCACGTCACGCGTGGACTGACCGGCATTGAAATTCACCCGGGCGCGAAGATTGGCGAGCGGGTGTTTTTCGACCATGCAATGGGTGTCGTGGTCGGCGAAACCGCCGAGATCGGCGACGGCTGCACGATTTACCAGGGTGTGACGCTGGGCGGTACCTCGCTCTACAAGGGCGCCAAACGCCACCCGACGCTGGGCCGTGATGTGGTGGTGGGCGCCGGTGCGCAGGTGCTGGGTGGCTTCACTGTCGGCGACGGCGCGCGCGTGGGGTCGAACGCGGTTGTGGTCAAGCCGGTGCCAGCAGGCGCCACGGCGGTGGGCAATCCGGCGCGCATCATCCAGGCCGATGCGGACGTGAAGCGCGAAGAGGCGGCCAGCCAGATGGGCTTTTCGGCCTACGGTATCACCCAGAACGACGACCCGCTGTCGCAGGCCATGCGCGGCCTGATTGACAACGCGGCCGGGCAGGAACACCAGATTTCGCTGCTCTGGCAGGCGATTGAAAAGCTTTCCAGCCAGCAGGCCCACAGCACCAAAGATTGCGTGCCGACCGATGCCGCGCTGAAAGAGACCTTTCAGGCCGACAAACTGAATCAGCTGGTGGGTAAGTAGCAGGCCGCAGGCACCTCAATGCGGGTGCCCGGCCGTCGTAGCGTCAACGCTTCAGTGCGGCTTCGAGAAACGCAGCGACTTGAAGGCACATCGCATCGGTGCGCACACCGGTGATGACCTGCAGCCCCATCGGCAAACCGTTCACACCCACTGCTCCGGGCACATTGATGCAGGGCACGCCCAGCAGTGTCCAGGCCCGGTTGAAGCTGGATGCCCCCGTGCTGCCATAGCCGGCCGGTGCTTCGTCAGGTGCGCTGGGCGTCATCACGGCATCCCACGGCGCCATCCATGCCAGCAGATCGTGACGCGCCTGGGTGGCCAGTTGATGAGCGGCCTCGTAGGCCTGTGGCGTGATGTCGCGTGCAGCCAGCAGGTAGTTGCGCAGGATGGGTGACAAGGCCTCGGCATGCTCGTCCACCTCGCGCGAGAGCGCGCGCCAGACTTCATAGCCCTGAATGACGTCCTGCGCCTCGAAAACGTCCCGCATCCAGCCAGGCAGCGTGATGCGCTGGACTGTTGCGCCAGCTACTTCCAGTGCGCGGCAACCCTGGTCCAGTGCCTTGCGCGCACTGGGTGTGACTTCGCCCCAAGGGTAGGCATCCGGCACGCCGATCACCCAGGGCCTGGTGCGGGGTGTGGCGCCATCCAGTTGCAGTGTGTGACCGCTGACCGCTTCGGAAAACCAAGCCACGTCGTCCACGCTGTTGGCAAACAGCCCCACGGTGTCGAGCGACCACGAGAAGCATTTGAAGCCGGGCGTGGGCAGCAGGCCAAAGCTGGGTTTGAACCCGACCACGCCGCAGTAAGACGCGGGGCGCACGATGGAGCCACCGGTCTGGGTGCCAATCGCCAGCGGTACCAGGCCTGCCGCCACAGCGGCCGCCGAGCCGGCCGACGAACCACCGGGCGTATGGCCCGGTGCGCGGGGGTTGTGGGTGGCTGTCGGGTTCAGAAAAGCGAACTCGGTGGTGGTGGTCTTCCCAATGACGAGACCGCCCGCACGGCGGATGGCACTGACCATGGCGGCATCGCTGCGTGCCGGGCCGGTGTACAGCGCCGAGCCATAGACAGTGGGCAGGTCGCGAGTGTCGAAGATGTCCTTGACGCCCACTGGCACACCTTGCAGCGGCCCGATGCCGCTGGCCTGCATGGCGCCCAGTTGCTGGAGCGCTGTGGGCAGCTCCAGGCAGGCGGTGAATGCACCCACGCTGGATTGGCTGGCCTGAATGCGGTCCAGCGTCTGGCGAATTTCATCGCTGGCCTGCAGGCTGCCTTCAGCGATCCGGGCTGCAGTGTTTCTGGCGGAGTTTGCAGCGGTGTTCATGCGGGAAAGGTGCGAATCGCTGTCTTGGGGCGGAAGGCCTTGCAAACGGCGGCATCGGTTTCAAGGTAGGGGCCGCCAATCAGATCGATGCAGTACGGCACGGCGGCGAAGATGCCGGGCACCACAGATTCGCCGGCCTCGTTCTTAAGGCCTTCCAGCGTTTCTGCAATCGACTTCGGCTGGCCGGGCAGGTTGAGGATCAGGCTCTTGTCCCGGATCACCGCGCACTGGCGCGAAAGAATGGCCGTGGGCACAAACTTCAAGCTGATCTGGCGCATCTGCTCACCGAAGCCGGGCATTTCCTTGTGGGCCACAGCCTGCGTGGCTTCGGGCGTCACGTCGCGCAGGGCGGGGCCGGTGCCGCCGGTGGTGAGTACTAGCGAACAGCCGGCGTCGACCAGCTCGATCAGTGTGGCGCTGATGCGCGCCTGTTCGTCGGGGATCAGGCGTTCTTCAAAAGTGAGCGGATTGCGCAAGGCGCGGGTCAACCATTCCTTGAGGGCGGGCAGGCCTTTGTCCACATACACACCGGTAGAGGCGCGGTCGCTCACTGAGACGATGCCGATTCTGACGGCATCAAACGGGTTGTTGTTCATCGTTGCAGTCATGCCGGGTCTGGTGGCTCTGTTGGTTCGCGGGTGTCGGTGTCCTGCATGGCGTGGCGGACCAGCTGGAAGATTTCGCGGTAGGACTTGCCGTGGCGCGGTGCCTCGCCCGGCTTCTCGGGCTTGGCATCCTTGCGGGCCTGCCGGATCAGCGCGCGCAGCTGCTGCGAGTCGGTGTCGGGGTGTTCTGCAAGCCAGGCACTGAGAGCGTCGTCGTCAGCAATCAGTCTGTCGCGCCACTGCTCGGCCAAGTGCAGGGCCAGCGTCAGTTCTGCCGAACCGTTGAGCTGTTCGTTGATGGCCTCGCGGATCGGCTCCGGGTCGAGCGGGCGCATCAGCTTGCCGATGTACTGCATCTGGCGGCGTTTGCCTTCAAAGTTGGTGATGCGTTTCGCATCGGCAATCGCATCGCGCAGTTTTTCAGGCAGATCGAGGCGCGCCATCAGGTCGGCGCGCAGGGTCAGTAGCGCTTCGCCGAGCGCCTGTTTTTCGTCGGCCTCTGCCTTGAGCTGGGTCTTGCTGGGCGGGCCTACCGACTCCAGTGCGATTTCCTCTGGCTTGATGAATCGGCCGTTGGACCAATAGCCCTTGATGGCCTTGGGAATCGCCTTCGTGGTTTTGTTGTTCATGTCAGTCAGTATCATAGCTACCCATATGACCTCCAAAGCGACCTCCCCAGAGACATCCCGCGTGTCCCCGCGTTCGGCCAGCACCTCACACGCCGCACCACGGACCGTGTCACGCCAGCCGGAGTCCGGCTTCAGCTACCACCGCGATTTCTTTGAGGACCTCGTTGACACCGCGCTCAACCACGCGAAGAAGCTCGGCGCCACCGATGCGGCCGCTGAAGCGTCTGAAGGCTGCGGCCTGTCGGTGAGCGTGCGCAAGGGCGAGTTGGAGAATGTCGAGCGAAACCGCGACAAGTCGCTGGGCATCACCGTGTACATCGGCAAGAAGCGCGGTAATGCGGCCACCAGTGATTTCTCCACCGCCGCCATTCAACAGACCGTCAAGGCTGCGTACGACATCGCCCGCTTCACGGCGGAAGACGACACCTCCGGCCTGCCCGATGACCGCGATATTGCCCGCCAGCACCCGGCGCTGGATTTGTTTCACCCTTGGGCCATCACCTCTGAAGAGGCCGCCCAACTGGCGCTGCAATGCGAGTCGGCAGCCCTGGGCACCAGCCGCCTGATCACCAACAGCGAAGGTGCGGGCGTGTCGGCCCAGCAAAGCCATTTTTTCAGTGCTCACACCAAAGGCTTTCGCGGTGGCTATGCCAGCTCGCGCCACAGCATCTCGGTGGCACCGATAGCCGGCAAGGGCGACCAGATGCAGCGCGACGCCTGGTACAGCTCCATGCGCGATGCGACCGAGCTGGCACGGCCTGAAGCCGTGGGCCGCTACGCCGCAGAGCGTGCACTGGCACGGCTCAAGAGCCGCAAGATCCCGACGACCGAATGCCCGGTACTGTTCGAGTCCCCACTGGCTGCTGGCCTGCTGGGCGGCTTTGTGCAGGCGGTGAGCGGTGGGGCGCTGTACCGCAAAAGCACCTTTTTGCTGAACAGCCTGGGCAAGCCGGCGTTTCCGAAGCACATCGACATCGTGGAGGACCCGCACCTGCGCAAAGGCAAGGGCAGTGCGCCGTTTGACGAAGAGGGCGTGAAAACCCAGGCGCGCAAGGTGGTGGACGCTGGCCGGGTGGCAGGCTACTTCCTCAGCACCTATTCAGCCCGCAAGCTGGGTATGCGCACCACCGGCAATGCTGGTGGTTCGCACAATCTCACGCTCACCAGCCGGCACACCCGCGCCGGCGACGATCTTGAAGCCATGCTGCGCAAACTGGGTCGCGGCCTGTTCGTCACCGAGCTGATGGGGCAGGGCGTGAACTACGTGACGGGCGACTACTCGCGCGGCGCGTCGGGCTTCTGGGTCGAGAACGGCCGCATCGCTTTCCCGGTGGAGGAAATCACGATTGCTGGCAACCTCAAAGACATGCTGATGGGCATTGAGGCGGTGGGCGCTGATGCCTACAACTATGGCGCGAAGACCGTCGGGTCCATCCTGGTGAACCGGATGAAGGTGGCGGGGTCTTGATCTGACCCCCACGGTCGTTCGCTTCGCGTAACTCCCTGCCCCCAGAGGGGACCGTCCGCCTGTGGTCCGGCTAAGCCGGTTTCACGGCTCCGCTGGTGCAGACACAGGCCACTGCAATCCGCCGTGGGGGCGGGCGGCGCTTGGGTTTCGCTTTTTCAGCCAGCCAGAGCAGCCTTTACCGCAGCGGATACCTGCCCCATGTCGGCTTTGCCAGCCAACTTGGCCTTGACGGCGCCCATCACCTTGCCCATGTCGCCCGGACCGCTGGCGCCTACTTCTGCGACGATGGCCTTGACGGCGGCGGTGACTTCTTCGGCGCTCAGGCGTGCTGGCAGGTAGGCCTGCAGCACCGTGAGTTCGGCGGCTTCCTTGTCGGCCAGGTCCTTGCGCTCGGCTTTCTGGAAGGCTTCGAGCGAGTCCTTGCGCTGCTTGATCAGCTTGTCGACGATGGCGACGACGGCCGCGTCGTCCAGCACCACGCGTTCATCAACCTCTTTTTGCTTCAGGGCGGCGAGCAGCAGGCGGATGGTGCCCAGGCGCTCCGAGTCCTTGGCGCGCATGGCGGTTTTCATGTCTTCGGTGATCTGGTCTTTGAGGGACATTGCGTGCTCCTGAGGCGGCGGATGGGTGTGGAAAGAAGAGGTCTGAAAAATGAAAAAGCCCGCAGAGCGTCCTCGTGCGGGCTTTTTGTTGCCGTGAGGCAGGACTGAAAATCAGTACAGCTTCTTGGGCAACTGCATCGAGCGGATACGCTTGTAGTTGCGCTTGACGGCGGCTGCCTTCTTGCGCTTGCGCTCGGCGGTGGGCTTCTCGTAGAACTCGCGCGCACGCAGGTCTGTCAGCAGGCCGAGTTTTTCGATGGTGCGCTTGAAGCGGCGCAGAGCCACATCAAATGGCTCGTTGTCTTTTACACGAATGGTGGTCATTGATGAATTGATCCAAAAGGGTGCGCCGTTGATGATCTGATCAGGATCAGGCCAGACGCGGGTTTGCTAGCAAAGCCTGAGATTATAGCACCCCCACGCTCCCCACTTCGTGTGGTTCGCTGCCCCCCGAGGGGGCCGTCCGCCTGTGGCCCGGCAAAGCCGGGTCCACGGCTCCGCTGGTGAGGGCAAAGCCGCTGCCTCTCCCGAGGTGCCCCTGCTTGTGTGAAGGGTCCGGATTGCGCAAACCAGCAGGTGCCGCGGGGCTGGCTTTGCCAGACCGCAGGCGCCGCCCCCCGAGGGGGGAACAGGCTACACGCAGTGAGCCTAGACGGGGGTGGTGGTTAAAGCCTGGGCGCAGGCGTGTGCACTTGCCCACGCCCACTGGAAGTTGTAACCGCCCAGCCAGCCGGTCACGTCGACCACTTCGCCGATGAAATAGAGGCCTTTTTGCTTCGATTCCATCGTCTGTGAAGATAAATCGCGCGTATCGACCCCGCCCACCGTGACTTCGGCCTTGCGGTAGCCTTCGGAGCCATTTGGCAGCAGCGTCCAGTCGGCCAGTTGCCCGGCCAGGCTTTGCAGGGACTTGTCGGTCGCGTCGCAGATCGGGCGTTGCAGTGCCGGGTTTTGCGCTGTCCAGGTGTCTGCCAGCCGGTTGGGCACCAGGCTGGCCAGCTCGTTGGCGATCAGCTTTTTGGAGGTGGCCTTGGCCCGCAGCAGCAGGGTGGGCAGGTCCACCCCCGGCGCCAAGTTGATGTGGATGGGCTGGCCTTCCTGCCAGAAGCTGGAAATCTGCAGCACCGCCGGCCCGCTGAGGCCGCGATGGGTGAAGAGCAGGTCTTCCGCGAACACCACCGCCTTCTTGCGGTGTTTGGGCGTGGCGTCAGCCGGACAGGTGTCGATCAGCACCGGCAGGGCGAGCCCGGCCAACTGGGCGTAAGGCAGCCAGGCTTCGGCGTCGAAGGTGAGCGGCACCAGCGCAGGGCGGGGTGTGACCATGCGCAGCCCGAACTGCTGAGCAATGCGGTAGCCGAAATCAGTGGCGCCGATCTTGGGGATCGAAAGGCCTCCCGTGGCAATCACCAGTTGCGGTGTGCTGATGAGGCCGCGGTCGCTGTCGATGCGGTAGAGCGGCGCGTCGGCATCGCTGGTACTGGACACATCCCGCACCTGGCAGGGCTGCCAGCGGGTGACCCCTCCGGTATCGCACTCTGCCAGCAGCATGTTGATGATGTCCTCCGCCGAGCGGTCGCAAAACAGCTGCCCCTTGTGCTTTTCATGAAACGGAATCTGGTGCCGTTGCAGCAGGGCGATGAAGTCCTGCGGTGTGTAGCGCGACAGGGCCGAGCGGCAAAAGTGCGGGTTCTCGCCAAGAAAGTTGACCGGCGTGGTGCCGATGTTGGTGAAGTTGCAGCGCCCGCCGCCCGAGATACGGATTTTCTCGGCCACCTTCTCGCTGTGGTCGAGCAGCAGCACCTTCAGCCCGCGCTGACCCGCCTGCGCGGCACAAAAAAGACCGGCCGCACCAGCGCCGATGACCACGGCGTCAAAGTGATGGGTCAAGCACGGCTCCAGTGTGGCCCGATGGCCATTTCGCGGTGCTGTTCAGCAGGGAGTGGGGTGTCCGCGACAAGCTTCATGGCGGGGTGTTTCTTCGGCGTGGCAAAGCCGAAAGTGTAGCCCCGCGTTTGATGCCGGCCCTGTGGCTGGCATGCTCCGGATTCAGGCGACCCGCGCGTTCTTTGAGGCGTCAGGATGTGCTGCAGCCAGCGCCACGCCGCTGATGACATCACCCACGACGATCACCGAGGGGCTGGCCAAGCCTGCCTGCTTGATGGCTTGCGCGAGTTCACCCAGCGTGGTGGTGATGTGACGCTGCGACGGCAGCGATGCGCTCTGGACCACCGCCACCAGGGTGGTGGCGGGCAGCCCGGTCAGCAGATCGGACTGAATGCGCTCGGCACCGCTCACGCCCATGTAGATCACCAGCGTCAAACGGGCGCTGTGTGCTGTGGCGGCCAGTGCGCGCCAGTCGGTGCCTTCGTCGCCGGGTTTGGCGTGGCCAGTGACGAAGACTACGCCGTGGGCATGTTCACGGTGGGTGAGCGGCACGCCGAGCGACGTGACGGCCGCCAGCCCGGAGGTGATGCCGTTGATGACCTCCACCGCAATGCCTGCAGCGCGCAGGTGTTCGACTTCTTCGCCGCCCCGGCCAAAGATGAACGGGTCGCCGCCCTTGAGGCGCACCACCGATTCGCCTTCGCGGGCGGCCATCAGCATGAGTTTTTCAATGAAGGCCTGCGGCGTGGATTTGCAGCCACCGCGCTTGCCCACATGCACGATGCGCGCACCGGCCGGCGCGAAGGCCACGATCTCGTCGCTCACGAGATCATCGACCAGCAGCACCGAGGCGCTCTGGATTGCCTTGAGCGCCTTGAGTGTGAGTAGTTCCGGGTCGCCGGGACCTGCACCGACGAGAGTGACTTTTCCGTGGTTCATGGTGTGATTGTGATCTGCGATGCGAGATGCAAGATGTGTTCCACCTGCCTTGCAATCGGGGCGGGTACGGGCTGCTCGCCGGCCAGCACATCCTGAATGTAAGCCGCTGTGACAGCGGCGTCCACGGTGCGAGGCAGGTCGGGCACCGATGCGAGTGTGCCCGACTGTGTCTCTTGCAACAGGGTGCGTTGACCTGCCAGAAAACCGTCCATCTGCGGCATGCGGCGCGCATCGGCTACCACCTCGCCTTCGGTGCCGCGCAGCAGCAGGGCATCTGCACCGATTTGCTCGAAGGTGTGTGCCATCGACACCGCATATTCGGGGTGGGTGTAGCTGCTGACGATCAGGCTGCGGCCTGCGCAGGGGTTCATGATTTTCACCAGGCTGTGCGCCGGGTTGCGCAGGCCTACGGCGCGGCGCACGTCCAGCAGCCGTTTCAGCGCGGGCAGCAGCACTTCGGTGGGGACAAACTGCGCGGTGCCCGGCGCAATGGGCTGCACCGTGGTCTGCGCCGGAATGCCCAGTGCCAGCAGCACCTCGGAGGCAAACACCCGTGTCGATTCGGTGGGTGTGCCGTGCACCAGCACTGGCATGCCTTCACGTGCCAGCAGCAGGGCGAGCAGCGGTGTCAGCACAGGCAGCTTGCGCGCACCGTTGTAGCTGGGCAGCACTACAACAGGCTTGTCGCCAGCCGGCACTCTCTGAAGGCGCTGATGGATGGCATCGAGAAAGCCGGCCATTTCCTGCGGCGTCTCGCCCTTGATGCGCATGGCAAGACAAAAGCCGCCGATTTCGAGGTCGGTGACCTGGCCGTCAAGCACCTGGCCCAGCAGGTCTGCTGCCTGCTCGCGCGACAGGGCCCGTGCGCCGTCTTTGCCGCGGCCGATTTCCTTGATGTACTGACTGATTCCCATAAACAGATTATCGACTCCACGCTCCCCCCACTTCGTGTGGCTCCCTGTACGTGCCCACGCCTGAGGCGTGGGCTCTTCCTCCCGTCCAAACCTGCGCAGGCAGGTTTGGAGCCGCGGTCGTCAGCCCCTCGGGGGCCGTCCGCCTGTGGCCCGGCGAAGCCGGTTCCACGGCTCCACTGGTAAAGACACCGCCCCTGCGGTTGCCGAAAGGGTCCCCGCCTGTGGCCTAGCCCTTCAACAAGCTCGGGACTGGCCAAGGCCGGTTCCACGGCTCCGCTGGTGAAGACAAGATTCGTGGATGCCGCATAACATCCGTTCGCCCTGAGGTATGGAAGGGCATTTTCAAAGCAGGGGCCTGGCTGAGCCTCACGCCAGTTGCTTGATCGGAATCACCGTGCGCTCAGGTGTACCGGCCGTCTGGCCAGATGCGCTGCTGGCGGAGCGAATGCGGCGTTTCAGTTCAGGCACGCAGGAGCCGCAATTGGTGCCGCACTTCAATGCGTCTTGCAGTGAGGTGAGGCGTTCTTCGTCGGTGTCGAGATTACCTGCGCCACCCCCGCCTGTGCTGACTGTTGCCAGGTGCGCATCGATGGCGGTGTCACTGACGTTGAAGCAGGTGCATACCAGTTTGCCGCGCTCCTTCATGGAATCTGTCACCGCTGCCGGTGGCTTGGCGCCGGGCAGCAGCAGCAGGCGGCCGTAGGTCTGGGCGGGCAGCTCGTCCTTCAATAGCGTTTTGATCCAGGCCTGTGCGCTGGTGTCGCCGGCGAGCACAAAGCCGGCCAGCCGGGCTTGGTCGCTCTGGTCTTTGTTGCGCACCAGGCGCACGGTGCGCCGCTGGCCTTTCTTGTGGTCCACATAGCGCAGCGCATCGGCACCGTCCAGCCCCAGTACCTTCTCCAGCGACTGCAGCAGTGCATCGTCGGGGGCATCGTGGGCGGCCGCGCGGAAAAGCACGCCGGTGCGTTCCCGGTGGTGATCGTTCAAGGCGGTGTTGCTGGAAAAAGGCACGCAGCTGGTGAAGGGAAAAGCGGTCATCAGCGACTTGAGCTGTTCGCGTGCGGCCAAGGCGTCGCTGCCCGGCAGCCAGGCCATCGCCGTCAAGGTCCAGGGCATTTCAGCCTTGAGGATTTTCACTGCCGCATGTTTGAGCTCGGGCTGCTTGGAGGTCGGGCAGTAGGCCGATGTGGTGATGGCATTCACACCCGCCAAAGGCAGGCCGGTGCTGGATTGCCCGGCGAGGTACTCCGCGCCCCAGTGCATCGCGATGAAGGCCTGGCTGGCCGCCACTTCGGGCGACGACTGCACCGGCACCACGATGGAGCCGCGCTTGGACGTGACGTGCACCAGGTCGCCGTCCTTGAGCAGGCGGCGCGCCATGTCCTGCGCGTTCATCTGCACCGAAGGCTCGGGCACGTGGCCGAACAGGCGGCCCAGCGTGCCGGTGCGGCTCATGCCGTGCCACTGGTCGCGCAGACGGCCGGTGGTGAGCGAGAAGGGGAAACGCGATTCGCGTGGCTCGGCGACGGGCTTGTAGACCGTGTTCGCAAAGCGGGCCTTGCCGTCGGCAGTCGGAAACACGCCGTCTTCGTAGAGCCGCACCTTGCCCGCGGTCTCGCCGGATCTCATCGGCCACTGCAGCGGTGCCTGCTCCAGCAGCGTGTAGCTCATGCCGGTGATGTCGAGGTCGCGCCCGCGAGTCGATTCACGGTGCTCGTTCCAGATGACCTCGACGCCAGCGGTTTCGTCTTCGATCGGGTAGGGGAACAGCGTCTTGCTCGATGTGCTGCGAGAAGGCAGTTGCTTTTCCAGTCGCCGGGCGAAGTCCACTGCAATCGCCCAGTCGTGGCGCGTGGCGCCGGGGGCGGCGACAGCAGGGCGAACACGGCTGATGCGGCGTTCGCTGTTGGTCACGGTGCCGGTCTTTTCACCCCAAGTGGTGGCGGGCAGCAGCAGGTCGGCGTAGTCGCAGCTGGAGGTGGTGGCAAAGGCCTCCTGCACGATGACCAGCTCGGCACGCTCCATCGCGCGGCGCACCGTGGTCTGGTCGGGCATCGATTGCGCCGGGTTGGTGCAGGCGATCCACAGTGCCTTGATCTCGCCATCTGCAGCGGCCTGGAACATTTCCACTGCGGTTTTACCTGGCTTTTCCGGCACCGAGTCGACGCCCCACAGTGAAGCGATTTCTGCGCGGTGATCCGGATTGGCCATGTCACGGTGCGCGCTCAGCAGGCTGGCCAGGCCACCGACCTCGCGGCCGCCCATGGCGTTGGGTTGCCCGGTGAGCGAGAACGGGCCCGCGCCGGGTTTGCCAATCTGCGCGGTCGCCAGGTGCAGGTTGATCAACGCCGCATTTTTGGCGGTGCCGCTGCTCGACTGGTTCAGGCCCTGGCAATACAGGCTGAGTGTGGCCTTGGACGTGGCGAACATTTTTGCGGCGGCAAACAGATCGTCTTTTTTGATGCCGCAGGTCTCAGCCACCAGGTCGGGCGTGTAGTCGCGCACCGTGGCCTTCAGCGCCTCAAAGCCGGTGGTGTGGGCGGCGATCCAGGCGTTGTCGGTCCAGCCTTCCCACAGCATGATGTGCAGCAGGCCATTGAAGAGCGACACATCGGTGCCGGGCTGGATGGGCAGGTAGAGGTCGGCAATCTCGGCCGTGTCGGTGCGGCGCGGGTCGCAGAAGATGATCTGCAGGGCCGGGTTGGCAGCTTTGGCGTCTTCAATGCGGCGGAACAGTACCGGGTGCGCATAGGCGGTGTTGCTGCCGACGATGAAGATGCACTGCGCGTGGTTGACATCGTCATAGCAATTCGGCGGCGCGTCGGCGCCCAGCGTCTGTTTGTAGCCGGCCACCGCGCTGCTCATGCACAGGCGCGAGTTGGTGTCGACGTTGTTGGTGCCGATCAGCCCCTTGGCGAGCTTGTTGAAGACGTAATAGTCTTCGGTCAGCAACTGGCCGGAGATGTAGAAACCCACCGCATCAGGGCCGTGCTCGGTGATGATGCTGGCAAAGCGCTCGCTGGCAAAGCCGAGCGCGTGGTCCCAGCTGACGGGCTGCGGCGCTTCATGCCGCTTCAGCCGCTGCATCGGCTGCAGCAAGCGTGTGTGGCGAGTCACCTCGGCCGAGGCGGTGAGCGCCAGTGTCGAGCCCTTGGTGCACAGCCGGCCGAAGTTGGCCGGGTGGTCCGGGTCACCGCGCACACCGGTGATCTGGTCGCCCTGCGATTCGATGATCACGCCACAGCCCACACCGCAGTAGGGGCAGGTTGAGCGTGTTTCAGCCATGACCGACGCGCTCCGGGAAGGATGGGTCATGCACCTGAAGGGGGTTGAGGGTCATGCCGTATGCGGGGTCTGCACGTCGAAGGTCTGATCGTCCGCAGCGCCATGCGTGGCACCAGGGCCTGCGCGGGGTCGGGTCAGGTCGAGCGCCAGCGCGTTCAGCTCTGAGGCATCCAGAAACACCTGCCCGGCTTCCACCTTGCAGCTGAACTTCGGCGTGCAGCCCTCGTCGGGTGCCTTGGCGCAGCCGCCTTCCAGGTCAATCGTCCAGTTGTGCAGCGGGCAGGCCACGCTGTTGCCGAACACAATGCCCTGCGACAGCGGGCCGCCCTTGTGCGGGCAGCGGTCCAGCAGGGCGAACACGCCATCCTGGTCGTTGCGGAACACCGCCACATCCAGGCCCCGCGGGCGTGCCACGCGGCGCGAGCCGAGCACGGGGATGTCGGTCACCAGACAGATTTTTTTCCATTCACTCATGGTGGGCTCCTGTTTCAGCCGAGCACGCGGGCGTACATGCCGGTGACCCGGTCCATGACCTGCAGCAGGTTTTCACTGGTCACGAAGACATCGTTGGCGGCTTTGGCGCTGTTGACGCGGGCCTTCAGTGCGTTGTCGAAAAACATCCACTGGTGGTCGGCCAGCGCCAGCTCCTGCTTGATCTCCGGAGTGGCCTCCGGCGCATTGCGCAGCAGCTCCAGCGCTGGCACAAACTCGTCGCGGGCCTTGTTGATCTCGCGCTGACTCACGGCGCTGTCCACATTCCAGTTGCTGGCCAGATAGAACTGCGCCATGCGCTGCGACAACATGCGCTGGCGACCGGCCACGTTGACGAGCTTGGCGCCCGGCTTGCCGGCCTGCTGCTCAAACAGGCCGGTGCCCTTGTGCGCCAGGGCCAGTACCTTGCCGGCCTGGTCGAGCACTGCCTTGGCTTTGTCCTGCGAGGGTGCGGAGCCGACCAGCAGGCTTTTGTAGTCGGACCAGGCGGACTCCAGTAGCACATAGGTGTCGCGGGTGTCGCCGGGCGGTGCAAAGCTCTTGAGCTCCACTTGCTGCCGGTCAAACAGCGCCATCGACTGGTCCAGTACACGGCGGGCCGACTCGGTCTGGATGCCCTGGCCCATACCGAACCAGGCCTTGCCCATGCGCTGCGACAACATGCGCTGGCGCCCGGCCTTGTTGATGGCGTCGCCCAGCCCGGCCACCTGGGCATGGACCGGGGCCAGCGTGGCCAGTGCGAATCCGCAGAAGACGCGGCGTGAAAAGGAGGGGGTCATCGGTAGTTTCATGGTTGGAATACGGACTACGTTCAGGCTAAGTTCAGGCGGTGAGGGTGGAGAACTGCCGCGTGTCCACAGCCGCCTCTTTCAGCTCAAACCATGGATCGGGCTCACCGTCGAGCGCAAACTGCAGCCTCTCCCACAGCGCCTTGCGGCCTTCGTGGTCTTCGAGAATACGCTTCTTCACATAGTCGAGGCCGACGCGGTTCACGTAGTGCACGGTGCGCTCCAGGTACCAGCCCTCCTGGCGGTAAAGTTCGCAGAACGCGCCGGTGTACTCCAGCACTTCTGCCGCAGTCTTCAGCTTGGTCAGGAAGTGGGCCACCTCGGTCTTGATGCCGCCGTTGCCGGCGATGTACATCTCCCAGCCGCTGTCCACGCCGATGATGCCCACGTCCTTGATGCCTGACTCGGCACAGTTGCGCGGGCAGCCGCTCACGGCGAACTTCACCTTGTGCGGGGCGTACATGCGCCACATCGCGCGCTCCAGATCCTTGCCCATCTGCGTGCTGTCCTGCGTGCCCATGCGGCACCACTCGCTGCCCACACAAGTCTTCACGGTGCGCAGCGCCTTGGCGTAGGCGTGGCCGGAAGGCATGCCGATGTCCTTCCAGACGTTCTGCAGGTCTTCCTTTTTCACGCCCAGCAGGTCGATGCGCTGGCCGCCGGTGACCTTGACGGTCGGAATCTTGTACTTGTCGACGGCATCCGCAATGCGGCGCAGCTCGCTGGCCGTGGTTTCGCCGCCCCACATGCGCGGAATCACGCTGTAGGTGCCGTCTTTCTGGATGTTGGCGTGGCTGCGTTCGTTGATGAAGCGGCTTTGCGGGTCGTCCTTGGCTTCTTTGGGCCAGGTGCTGATGAGGTAATAGTTGACGGCCGGGCGACAGCTCGCGCAGCCGTTGAGCGTGCGCCAGTCCATGAACTTGTAGACCTCGGCAATGGTCAGCAGCTTGTTGGCGCGGATCGCATCGCGCACCGCCTGGTGGCCGTGGTCGGTGCAGCCGCACATGGCTTTCAGCTTGGGCGTGGCGGAGTAGTCACCGCCGGCGGTGAACATCAGAATCTGTTCAACCAGCCCGGTGCAGGAACCACACGACGCGCTGGCCTTGGTGTGCTTGCGGACCTCGTCCAGCGTGAACAGGCCTTTCTCCTTGATGGCCTTGCAGATGGTGCCCTTGTTCACCCCGTTACAGCCGCACACTTCGGCGTTGTCGGGCATGGATGCGGCCTTGTTGTGGCCCTCGTGGCCAGCGTCACCGATGTTGGACTCGCCAAACATCAGCTTGTCGCGGATGTCGGCCACGTTGCGGCCATCGCGCAGCAGCTTGAAGTAATAGCTGCCATCGACCGTGTCGCCGTAGAGGCAGGCGCCCACTAGCTTGTCGTCCTTGATGACCAGTTTTTTGTATACGCCGCCGAAGGGGTCGCTCATCACGATTTCCTCGGCGCCCTCGCTGCCCAGGAAGTCGCCGGCGCTGAACAGGTCGATGCCCGTGACCTTGAGCTTGGTCGAGGTCAGCGAGCCCTGGTAGCGGCCGATGCCGAACTGCGCCAGGTGGTTGGCTGCCACCTTGGCTTGCTCGAACAGCGGCGCCACCAGGCCGTAGGCAATGCCGCGGTGCGCGGCGCATTCGCCGACGCTGTAGATGCGCGCATCGGTCACGGTCTGCATGGTGTCGGTGACCACAATGCCCTTGTTGCAATGCAGGCGCATCGACTCGGCCAGCTGCGTGTTGGGGCGGATGCCGACCGCCATCACCACCAGGTCGGCGGGCAGCTCGGTGCCGTCCTTGAACTTGATGGCTTTCACGCGACCGTCCTCGCCACCGACAAGCTCTTGCGTTTGCGCGCCCATCAGGAACTTCAGGCCGCGGTCTTCGAGGGACTTCTGCAGCAGCTTGCCGGCGACGCTGTCGAGCTGGCGCTCCATCAGCGTGGGCATCACGTGGACCACGCTGACGTCCATGCCGCGCAGCATCAGGCCGTTGGCTGCTTCAAGGCCCAGCAGGCCACCGCCGATGACAACGGCCTTCTTGTATTTCTTGGCCGTTTCGATCATCTCGTTGGTGTCGGCGATGTCGCGGTAGGCAATCACGCCCTTCAGGTCCTTGCCCGGAATCGGCAATATGAAGGGGTTGGAGCCGGTGCACATCAGCAGGCGGTCGTATTCCGCTTCGGTGACGGCGCCTTCAGCGTCCACGGCGCGCACGATGCGTTTGATGCGGTCCACCTCCACCACCTTCTTGCCGGCGTGCAGGGTGATGTGGTTGTCGGTGTACCAGTCCCAGCTGTTGAGCACGATCTCGTCAAGCGTCTGCTCGCCTGCGAGCACCGGCGACAGCAGGATGCGGTTGTAGTTCGGGTGCGGCTCCGCACCGAACACGGTGATGTCGTACAGCTCGGGAGCGACCTTGAGTAGTTCCTCCAGCGTGCGGACGCCGGCCATGCCGTTGCCAATCATCACCAGTCTGGATTTCTTCATCATCAACCCCTCAAGCCGTTTGCAGAAACAAAAAAGGCGTCCGCACGGGGGAACAAACCGATTGAGCTTGTTCCTGCGTGGGGACGCCATCGTCCTGAAGATCCGATCCGTCATTGCACCGGATCTTCATGCTGCCAGCAACGGCAGCAATCAAAATAAAGCAAGGGATGTGCCAGTTGAGCTGGCTGGTATGGAATCAGAGGAAAAGTCTGTTCGCTCCCGGAGGAAGGTGATTAGCAGCTATCAAAAAAGAAGCATGCCAGATGCCGCAGGGTGCCTCTGTGGTGCACCTGTGCATCGATGTTGTGCGCTGCAGCAGCAAGCGCCTGGGCGCCTTCATGAAACCGGCCCCTCATTGCGTGCAGCGATGAGGGGCCGGTGTGTAGTTTCAAAGTCGGGTGATCAGACCTTGAGGGTCTGTTCAGCATCAGGCGCAGCTGGTTCAGATGAATTCAGTAGCAGCCATGCCGGTGTAGCGCATCACGCAGATGGCGACTGCCATGCCATCACCACGCCTGCGCTCAGGCGGCGTTCTCAGGGGACTTTTTTCAGGCCACTTTTTCGACGTGTGCCTGGCGTGTGTACAGGAAGTCGATGACGGCCTTGCGGTAGCCCAAATACCGGGTGCTTTCGGCCAGTGCCACGCGGTCACGCGGGCGAGGCAGGTCCACGCTCAGAATTTCGCCGATGGTCGCTGCCGGGCCGTTGGTCATCATCACGATGCGGTCTGACAGCAGCACGGCTTCGTCCACATCGTGGGTCACCATCACCACCGTGCTTTGGGTGGTGGCCACGATCTGTAGCAGCTCGTCCTGCAGCTTGGCGCGGGTCAGCGCGTCCAGCGCGCCGAAGGGCTCGTCGAGCAGCAGCACCTTGGGCTCCATCGACAGGGCGCGGGCAATGCCCACGCGCTGCTTCATGCCGCCCGAAATCTCGCCGGGGCGTTTCTGTGCGGCGGGGGTCAGGCCCACCATGGCCAGTGCGGCGTCGGTGCGGGCTTTGAGCTGGGCCTTGGTCTCGGTGGCGGAAAAAACCCGCTCCACCGCGAGGTAGACGTTTTCAAAGCAGGTCAGCCAGGGCAGCAGTGAGTGGTTCTGGAACACCACCGCGCGCTCCGGGCCGGGGCCCGAGATTTCACGATTGGCGCAGAGCAGGGTGCCTTGCGTCGGCGTGGTCAGGCCGGCGATCAGGTTCAGCAGGGTCGATTTTCCGCAACCGGAGTGCCCGATCAGCGCCACGAATTCCCCCTTGGCCACGCTCAGATCGATGTTGCGCAGTGCGCAGAACGGCCCCTTCTTGGTCTTGAAGGTCTGCTCGACGCCCTGGATCTCGATGTACTTGGTGCTGAAAGACTCGCTCATGATTGACTCCAGTTTTTTCAAGGACCACCGCGGAGCCGGCTTTGCCGGGCCGCTGGTGGTGCCCCCCTCGAGGGGGAGGCGCCGAAGGCGCTTCGGGGGGAATTCAGTTCTTGACTTCTTCGAAGGTGAAGGCGGTAGCCAGCTTGATCAGTGCAAACTCCAGCAGCAGGCCCACGATGCCGATCACAAAGATTGCGATGATGATGTTCTTGACGTTCAGGTTGTTCCACTCGTCCCACACCCAGAAGCCGATGCCGACGCCCCCCGTCAGCATCTCGGCCGCCACGATCACCAGCCATGCGGTGCCCACGGCCAGCCGCACGCCGGTCAGCATGTACGGCAGCACAGCGGGGAAGAGAATCTTGGTGACGATTTTCCATTCGCTCAGGTTCAGCACGCGGGCCACGTTCATGTAGTCCTGCGGCACACGCTGTACCCCTACTGCGGTGTTGATGATCATGGGCCAGATCGAGCAGATGAAGATGGTCCAGATGGCGGCCGGGTTGGCACCCTTGAACACCAGCAGGCCGATCGGCAGCCAGGCCAGCGGCGACACCGGACGCAGCAGGCTGATCAGCGGGTTGAACATGCGGCTGAGGAAAGTGAAGCGGCCGATCATGAAACCCAGCGGAATGCCGACCACTGCGGCCAGACCAAAACCCATGGCCACGCGTTGCAGCGAGCTCAGCACGTTCCACCCCACGCCCTGGTCATTGGGGCCCTTGCTGTAGAAGGGGTCGCTGAAGATGTCGACAGCCTGGATGAAGGTGTCCTTGGGTGAAGGGATGCTGGCCCCAGTGCCCATGGAAACCAGCTCCCACACCAGCACCAGCAGGCCGATGCCGAGAAGCGGTGGCAACAAGGCCAGCCAGAGGAATGAAACGTCTCGCGCAGGCCTTACCACCACCGGCGCTGCAGCAGCAGGCGTGGCGACGGCCTTCACGGGCTCGCCAACGTCGCCAATCGCAGATGCACCCTTCGCCAGGGCACTGGCGCTCACGGTGCTCATCGTGGCGCGCTCGTTGGTACGCTCGTCGATGCGTGCCGCCGGCAAAGCGGCTTCAAGCGGGGAGTGAAACACAGCACTGACCATGGCGTCACCTCTTTCATAAAACGATTCATCACTGAGGGGCGGGGGCTCAGGCGCGAACCTTGAAGCCGTCGGCGTACTTCCTGGGGTCCTTGCCGTCCCACACCACGCCGTCGATCATCTTGCTGGTGCGCATCACGTCCTTTGGTACCGGCGTTTTGCTAGCGGTGGCGGCCTGTTTGTAGATGTCGATCTGGTTGATCTGCTTGGCGATGCCCAGGTAGTCGGGGTGGTCCTTGATCAGGCCCCAGCGCTTGTGCTGCGTCAGGAACCACATGCCGTCGGACAGGTAGGGGAAGGTGGCCGCGCCATCGTTGTAGAACTTCATGTGGTTCGGGTCGTCCCAGGTCTTGCCCAGACCGTTCTGATAGCGGCCCAGGATACGCTGGTTGATGGCGTCCACGCTGGTGTTCACATAGCTCTTGTCGGCCACGGTTTCGGCCATCTTCATCTTGTTCTGCAGGCCGGTGTCAATCCAGCGGCCGGCTTCCAGAATGGCGGCGGTCACGGCGCGTGCCGTGTTGGGGTATTTCTTGACGAACTCGGCCGTCGTGCCCAGGGTCTTCTCAGGGTGGTCTTTCCAGATGTCCTGCGTGGTCACCGCGGTGATGCCGATGCCGTCCATGATGGCGCGGTGGCCCCAGGGCTCGCCGACGCAGAAGCCGTCCATGTTGCCCACGCGCATGTTGGCCACCATCTGCGGCGGAGGCACCACGATGGCCTTGGCGTCCTTGAAGGGGTTGATGCCAGCGCTGGCCAGCCAGTAGTAGAGCCACATGGCGTGCGTGCCGGTGGGGAAGGTCTGCGCAAAGGTGTACTCACGCTTTTCCTTGGCCATCAGGGTGGCTAGAGAGGCCGCATCCACAGCGCCCTTGTCTGCCAGCTTCTTGCTCAGGGTAATGGCCTGACCGTTGTTGTTCAGGCTCATCAGCACGGCCATGTCCTTCTTGGGGCCGCTGGTGCCCATGTGGACACCGTAGATCAGGCCGTACAGCACATGGGCCATGTCTAGTTCGCCATTGACCAGCTTGTCGCGCACGCCAGCCCACGAGGCTTCTTTCGACGGAATGATCTTCACGCCGTATTTCTGGTCAATGCCCAGCACGGAAGCCATCACCACGCTGGCGCAGTCGGTCAGCGGAATGAAGCCGATCTTCACTTCCTTCTTTTCCGGTGCATCCGAGCCGGCTGCCCAGGCGCCGCCGGAGCCCGCGCTGGTGAGCAGCGTGGCGGCACTGACAGCGCCAGCTTTTTTGATGAAGTCGCGGCGGGCGGGTGCCAAAGGACCTGAAGACTGCAATGCCATGTTGAACTCCCTGATTGACGAAATGACAAGCTGAAAAACAAAAACGGCGACCATCTTTCACCCGCGCAGGCAGGTAACTGATGGACGCCGTTGTCCGGAGAAGTCCCCGAGAGGACTCGTTGCTGAACCGCCATTGGTTCTGCTTGAGCTCCGAGTAAGCAGAAACCGTGCCACTAATTTTTAGTCTCTTGAGCTACAACTTTTTCTTTTCAAATCAAGGGTTTGGGATTTCCTCGGGTGCAGGATGGCGGGGCCGGTGATCGGTTGCGATTCGGGTTTCCACCATGCTGGTGCGTGAATTGGCCGGATGCGCACCGGAGAGCACGGAATTTGTGCGGTGCAACACCGCTAGAGGCGCAGCGCCGCCTCAACTCCCCAGTTTTTATCTGCGGGGTTGTTACAGATAGTCGGACATCGCCAGCACCGACTCGGCCACATCCAGCAAGCGGCGGTTCTGGCTCATGGCGGTCTGCCTGAGCATTTTGTAGGCCTCGTCTTCGCTCAGCTTGCGGGTGGCCATCAGAAGGCCCTTGGCGCGTTCGACCACCTTGCGCTCGTTCAGTGCAGAGCGGGCCGTCTCCAGTTCATCGCCCATGGCCTGCAGGCGCTGGGCTTGCTCCTGCACCATGCCCAGAATGGAGCGCTCCAGTTGGCGTCCATACGGTGTGGACGCATCGAGGCTGGCGGCCTGCGCCTGATCCGAGAACTGCTCCAGAATGGCGCGCTGGTCGCGCAGCACATTGCGAGCCTCAGCAATCTTGCCTTCGCACAGCGTGCGCAGGCTGTTGGACAGCAGGTCTTCGACTGCCCGCATCGCGTCCATGCGCCGGGTGCAGCAGTCAAACCAGACCTGGCTGAGATTCGGGTCCAGCTGGCCGCCGTCGTTGGGCACGCAGCCGACACGGCGCAGTCGCTCGACCTCGGCCAAGGTTTCTGGCTTCTGGCTGGCGTGCCACGCACTCACGGCAGCGGGCTCGGAGAAGTCGCGGAACACCTGGAAGCAGCGCTCCTGCGACTCGATCAGGTGCTGCCACTGCTGCTGGTGGCTGGTGTCGCTGCGGCCGGCGGCGAACACAGCTGCACCAAAAGCGCGCTCCTGCCCGGTGAACTCCTTGCCCTGCATGAAGTTGAACATCGCCACCAGCGCACGCGAGATTTCCGGGTCGGTGGCGCTGTCGGCCGCTTCAAACACCACCACCAGCAGCCCCGAAACCAGTCGCACAAACTGGGCTGTGGATTCGGCCGGCGAGATCGACATGCTGGCCACCCGCTCGCGCAGGGCAGGCAAATCATCTAGTGCGTGCAGCACGAAGGCGATGCGGCTGAACAGGCGCGCGCCGTTGCGCACATGGTGGGCGTCGGTGTCCAGCGCATCGAAGTGGGCGCGCACCTGCTGCTCGGTTTCGGTACACACCAGCACCTGCTGCAGCCGCTGGTCAGCAAACCGGCTGCCCTGGGAGCCGAGATAAACATTGGACAGCCCGCGCTCGCGCTGCAGGGCGTGGATGAGCCGGCCAATGGCGCTGACCAGTTCGCAGGTGAGTGCCAGCTGTTCGAGCTCGACGATCTCGCACTGTCGGGCGGCGATGAGGAAACTGAGTCCGGATTTCATGGTGGTGGCGGGGAAGTCGCAACAACCGTGCCGATGCTCTAGTTGGCCCGGCCGGGTTCTGCGCGCGTCCGAGTGTACAAACACTTTAAACTCGTTCGCATGCTTGTATTGGGAATTGAATCGTCATGCGACGAAACCGGCGTCGCACTGGTGAATGCGGCGGGCACTGGCGTGCCCCGCTTGCTATCGCACGCGCTGTTCAGCCAGATTGACATGCACCAGGCCTATGGCGGGGTGGTGCCTGAACTGGCCAGCCGCGACCACATCCGTCGCGTGTTGCCGCTCACGCAGCAAGTGATGACTGAAGCGGGCCGCAGTCTGTCCGAGGTGGATGTGGTGGCCTACACCCGCGGCCCGGGTCTTGCTGGTGCCTTGCTGGTGGGTGCGGGCGTGGCCTGCTCGCTCGCGGCGGCGCTGGGCAAGCCGGTGATGGGCGTGCATCACCTCGAAGGGCACCTGCTGTCGCCCTTTCTCAGTGCGGACCCGCCCGAATTTCCGTTTGTCGCGCTGCTGGTGTCTGGCGGGCATACGCAGTTGATGCGGGTGGATCGTGTGGGCAGCTACGAACTGCTGGGCGAGACCATCGACGACGCCGCCGGTGAAGCCTTCGACAAGTCGGCCAAGCTGATGGGTCTGCCTTACCCGGGTGGTCCGCATCTGGCGCGGCTGGCGCTCAAGGGCGACAGCGCCGCGTTCAAGCTGCCCCGGCCGCTGCTGCACAGCGGCGACCTCGATTTTTCCTTTGCCGGTCTCAAGACGGCGGTGCTGACGCAGGCGAAAAAACTCGGCGACGAACTGGAGCAGCGCAAGGCCGATCTGGCTGCGTCAACCCAGGCCGCCATCGTCGAGGTGCTGGTCAAGAAGTCGCTGGCTGCCATGGCCCAGACCGGCCTGAAGCGACTGGTGGTGGCGGGTGGGGTGGGGGCCAACGCCTTGCTGCGCAGCCAGCTCAATGAGGCCTGCAGCAAGCGCAACATCCGGGTGCACTACCCCGAGCTTCACCTGTGCACCGACAACGGCGCCATGATTGCGCTGGCAGCAGGCATGCGACTGCAGGCGCGGCTTGACACCCTACAGAGCCACTACACGTTCGACGTCAAGCCTCGTTGGCCGTTGGCGGAGCTGGCTGCCGAATCGCTTGAGCCGACTTGATCAGGCCCGTCTGACTCAGGCTTTCCGGGGAAGTCACGGTCCCGCAAAGACAATGCGCTGCACCGCATGATGCGAAGCAGCGCATGGTGCGTGGCGTAGGAACGCTTACAGAATCTCGAGGCGCGCCACGTTGCTGACCGGAATGCGCTTGGCCAGACGCAGGCTCAGCACGCCATGCTCCAGCGAAGCCGAGCTGCCAGCCACGTCGATTTCGAGCGGGAAGCGCCAGGCGGCTTTCACGCTGCGGGGGGCGTCTGCCTTGCTGGTCACGCGCACCACATCGCCTTCGATGCCGATGTCCAGCTGGTCTTTGGCCAGACCGGGCACGTCGATCTGCAGGGTGTAGTGGGTGTCGCCGTCATTGACCTCGGCCGAGCGGGGTGCGGCGGGGGCTGTGAAGGACGACAGGGTGTCGCTCAGGAACTGGTCGAGTGCGCCGTTGTTCACGATGGGCGCGTAGTTGCGACGCAGGGTGCTGGCGGGACGGGTAGCGAGCGAATAAAACATGTGAACTCCTTGGTGGGTGGATCAATCAAGGGGAGGTTTCCCCTTACACTGCGCGGCGCTCACCATGATTGCCGCATGGCTCACAACTAGGCCTGACGCCATCCTTTTCAAGTCATTTCAGGGATTTTCCGGACATGTTTTTTTTGCTGCCACGACTCTTGAAACGCGCTGCACTGGCCCTACTGTCAGCCGCTTGCCTGCTCGCAACCGTACCGGCCCTGGCCCAGTCGGCGTCTGCGCCACCGATCCGCATCGCGCTGATCGAGGGTCTCTCCGGGCCGTTCGCCAATGCGGGCGAGGCGGTGTTCCGCAACCTCGTCTGGGCGACTGAGCGTGTCAATGCGCGGGGCGGTGTGAAGCTGCCGGGCGGCGCCCGCAACCTGGTGGTGGAGCGCTACGACAGCAAGGGCCAGAACGAAGAAGCCCTGGCGGCGCTGCGTTCCGCCATCGATGATGGCGTGACATTCATCGCCCAGGGCAACTCCTCGGCGGTCGCCGCCGTGCTGGTGGACGCCATCAACAAACACAACGAGCGTGAGCCGGGCCGACGCGTGCTGTTTCTGAACTACTCGGCGGTGGACCCGATTCTCACCAATGAGAAGTGCAGCTACTGGCATTTCCGCTTTGACGCGCACGCCGACATGCGCATGGCCGGCCTGATGGAAGTGCTGCGCGATGACAAGGCCCTCAAAAGCATCTACCTGATCGGTCAGGACTACAGCTTCGGCCAGGCCGTGCTGCGCGAAGGGCGCAGGCAACTGGCAGCCCAGCGCCCCGATGTGCAGATCGTCGGCGAAGAACTCCACCCCATCGGCCGTGTGAAGGACTTCATCCCCTACGCAGTGAAGATCAAGACCAGCGGCGCGCAGGCGGTACTCACTGGCAACTGGGGCAATGACCTGACGCTGCTCATCAAGGCGGCCCGGGAAGTGGGTTACGAGGGCAAGTTCTACACCTTTTATGGCAATGCGCTGGGTGTGCCCGGTGCGCTGGGCGAATCGGGTGTTGGCAAGGTGATCGCCGTGGCCGACTGGTTTCCGAATCAGGCGGGCGCCGCATCGGAAGCGTTTTACCAGTCATTCCGGCAGCGTTTCCCCCGGCCGCAGGACGACTATGTCCACATGCGCATGCAGCTGATGGTGGAGGCCTTGGCCCAGAGCGTCGAGAAAGCTGGGGGTACCGATGCCCTGCCGGTGGCCGCGCAGCTGGAGCGCGTGACCGTCAATTTCGCTGGTCATAAGGGCGCGATGCGCGCCGCCGATCACCAGTTCCAGCAAACGCTGGTGGTGGCCTTGATGGACAAGCAGGGCAGCCCGGGCGTGCGCTTTGATGTGGAAGGCTCAGGCTACGGCTTTCGCGTGGTGAAAACCATCGCCGCCGAACGCGCCGAGCAGCCGACTAGCTGCAAGATGGTGCGGCCCTGAGCCCGCAGGCTTCCGAATTCCTTGACTCCACGCCAGCAGGCGGATTGATATTTCCATGCGACAAGCCGTCCTGAACCTTGAAGAGTCCATGATCCGCCAGGTGGCTAACGCCGGCATGGGGCGCAGCGATGTGCTGAAGTTCTGGTTTGGCGAGAGCGACGAAGTCACGCCCGCCTTCATCCGCGAGGCGGCCGTGCAGTCGCTGCATCAAGGCGAGACCTTTTACGCCCACAACCTCGGCCTGCCCGAGTTGCGCGAAGCGATTGGCCGTTACGCCACCGGCCTGCGCACGGCCGGTGCAGCTGCCATTGGCGCTGACCGCGTGGCGGTCACTTCGGGCGGTGTCAATGCGCTGATGCTGGCCGTTCAGGCGCTGGTGGACACCGGCGACGAGGTGGTGGCCGTCACGCCGGTGTGGCCTAACCTGACGGCGCAGCCCGCCATCATGGGTGGCGTGGTGAAGTGCGTCAGCCTGCGGCCAGTAGCGGGCCAGTGGCAGCTCGACATGGACGAGCTGCTGGCGGCCATCACCCCCAAAACCAAGCTGCTGATCGTCAACGCGCCGAACAACCCGACCGGCTGGACGCTCAGCCGCCCTGAGCAGCAAGCCATCCTGGCGCACTGCCGGCAGACCGGCACCTGGATTCTGGCTGACGAGGTGTACGAGCGCCTTTACTTCGAGCCGACGCCCAACAGCGCTGCGCCCAGTTTTCTTGATATTGCTTCGCCGGATGACCGGCTGGTGGTGGCCCACAGCTTTTCCAAAAGCTTTTTGATGACCGGCTGGCGTCTGGGCTGGCTGGTGATGCCGCCCGGCATGACGCCGCACATGGGCAAGCTGGTTGAGTTCAATACCTCCTGCGCCCCCGTGTTTGTGCAGCGTGCGGCGCTGGCGGCCATCGAAGGCACTGCTGACATCACCCCGCGGGTGGTTGCGCACCTCAAAAACTGCCGCGACACCCTGGTTCCGCTGCTGCAGGCCGTGCCCGGCGTGCAGGTGGCACCGGCCAAGGGCGGCATGTATGCCTTCTTCCGGCTGGAAGACCAGCACCGTTTTGGGGATTCCCTGGAAACAGCCAAACGGCTGGTGGTGGAGGCCGGGCTAGGGCTGGCCCCGGGCAACGCTTTCATGGTCAACCCCGGGCCTGAGGCGCAGGGCTGGCTGCGCTGGTGTTTCGCCAGCCAGGACCTGTCCCGCCTGAAGGACGGGGTAGGACGGCTGGAACGCTGGCTTGGGCTATAATCTGAGGCTTCGCGTCTGGCGGCCTGCTTGGGTTGCCAGCACGAAGATCACGACGAAAGCGGTCAACTCCCATGTCGGGAACGCTGCTTCGATCGCAAGTGCACCGAGGTGCGAAAGGAAACCCATGATCGAGAAATCCATCAAGGCCGAGATTGTCAAGGCCAACGCACGTGCTGCCAACGACACTGGCAGCCCCGAAGTTCAAGTGGCGCTGCTGACCGGCCGCATCAATGAACTGACCCCCCATTTCAAGGCCAACGCCAAGGACCACCACGGTCGCCGCGGTCTGCTGCGCATGGTGAGCCGTCGCCGCAAGCTGCTGGATTACCTGAAGTCCAAGGATGCTGACCGTTACACCGCGCTGATTGCCAAACTTGGCCTGCGCAAATAAGCGGTAGAACCCCATGAAAGCGCCTGAGTTAGTTCACTAGCTCAGGCGCTTTGCACTTTAAAGACGCAAAAAAGACGTCAAAACCCAGTTCAGATGCACTTTTCCCGCTCGGGCAAAGGGCAGAAGAAGCAAATCGGAGCAAGGCAAAAAGAGCACGCGCTGTGTCATTCCACAAGAAAAGTCCTGAAGCCGAACAGCCGGCGAACAGACAGGCGTTTTGTGGAATGGCATCGTGTTCAGCCGGCCAGACCTTCGGGCCTCCCGCACTGCCTCAAGTGCGAAAACATCAACAAGGCAAAGAACATGAGCATTTTCAACAAAGTCACCAAATCATTCCAGTGGGGCCAGCACAAGGTCACGATGGAAACCGGCGAAGTCGCACGCCAGTCGAGCGGCGCCGTCATCGTTGACATGGACGGCACCGTGGTGCTGGCCACCGTGGTCGCCAAGACCGACGCCAAGCCTGGCCAGGATTTCTTCCCCCTGACCGTTGACTACCTGGAAAAAACCTATGCTGCGGGCCGCATTCCCGGCAGCTTCTTCAAGCGGGAAGGCCGTCCGAGCGAATTCGAGACGCTAACCTCGCGCCTGATTGACCGCCCGATCCGCCCGCTGTTCCCTGAAGGCTTCTTCAATGAAGTGCAGGTCGTCATCCACGTGCTGTCGCTGAACCCCGAAGTCGAAGGCGATATCCCTGCGCTGATTGCCTCCAGCGCGGCCCTGTCGATTTCTGGCATTCCGTTCAACGGCCCCATCGGCGCCGCCCGCGTGGCCTACATCGACGGCCAGTACGTGCTGAACCCCGGCAAGACCCAGCTCAAGGATTCCAAGATGGATCTGGTGGTGGCCGGTACCGAAGCCGCCGTGCTGATGGTCGAGTCCGAAGCGCAGCAGCTGTCGGAAGAAATCATGCTCGGCGCCGTGGTGTTTGGCCACGAGCAGGGCAACATCGCCATCAACGCGATCCACGAACTCGTGCGCGATGCCGGTAAACCGGTCTGGGACTGGAAGGCTCCTGCCAAGAACGAGCCGCTGATCGCCAAGGTCAACGAACTCGCCGCTGCCAAGCTGCAGGCCGCTTACCAGATCCGCGCCAAGCAGGCTCGCACCCAGGCTTGCCGCGTGGTGACGTCTGAAGTGATGGCCGCGCTGAAGGCCGACGGTGTCGAATTCGACGCCGTGGCGGTTGAAGGCATGTTGTTCGACATCGAGGCGAAGATCGTCCGTAGCCAGATCCTGGCTGGCGAGCCCCGCATCGACGGCCGCGACACCCGCACCGTGCGTGCCATCGAAATCCGCAACAGCGTGCTGCCCCGCACCCACGGTTCGGCCCTGTTCACCCGCGGTGAAACCCAGGCGCTGGTCGTGACCACGCTGGGCACCGAGCGTGACGCGCAGCGCATCGACGCGCTGAGTGGCGACTACGAAGACCGCTTCATGCTGCACTACAACATGCCTCCGTTCGCCACCGGTGAAACCGGCCGTGTCGGCAGCCCCAAGCGCCGCGAAATCGGCCACGGCCGTCTGGCCAAGCGTGCGCTGGTCGCCGTGCTGCCCACCAAGGAAGAGTTCCCGTACACCATGCGCGTGGTGTCGGAGATCACCGAGTCGAACGGCTCCTCGTCGATGGCTTCGGTCTGCGGCGGCTGCCTGTCGCTGATGGACGCCGGCGTGCCGATGAAAGCCCACGTGGCCGGTATCGCCATGGGCCTGATCAAGGAAGACAACCGCTTCGCTGTGCTGACCGATATCCTGGGTGACGAAGATCATCTGGGCGACATGGACTTCAAGGTGGCAGGTACCACCTTCGGTATCACTGCGCTGCAGATGGACATCAAGATCCAGGGCATCACCAAGGAAATCATGCAGGTCGCGCTGGCTCAGGCCAAGGAAGCCCGCATGCACATTCTGGGCAAGATGCAGGAAGCCATGGGCGAAGCCAAGGCCGAAGTGTCTGACTTCGCACCGCGCCTGTATGTCATGAAGATCAACCCCGAGAAGATCCGCGACGTGATCGGCAAGGGCGGCGCCGTGATCCGTGCGCTGACCGAAGAGACCGGCACGCAGATCAACATCGAGGAAGACGGCACCATCACCATCGCTTCGAACGACAGCGCCAAGGCCGATGAAGCCAAGCGCCGCATCGCCGAGATCACCGCTGAAGTCGAAATCGGCAAGGTCTACGAAGGCCCGGTCACCAAGATCCTCGACTTCGGCGCACTGATCAACCTGCTGCCCGGCAAGGACGGCCTTCTGCACATCAGCCAGATCGCCCACGAGCGCGTCGAGAAAGTCACCGACTATCTGAGCGAAGGCCAGATCGTCAAGGTCAAGGTGCTGGAGACCGACGAGAAGGGTCGCGTCAAGCTGTCCATGAAGGCGCTGCTTGACCGTCCTTCGATGAACCAGGACCAGGGCTGATCGACAGTACCCGTGACTTCAAGGTGTGCGGTGCCCACGGGTGTGGGCATCGCCGCCTGACATCACCCCATCGTCACGCCAGATCACACGCGCCAAGCCATGAGAGCGGTTGAAATCACTTCCTACGGAGCACCGGACGTTCTGCGTCTGGGTGACCGGCCTGCGCCTGTCGAAGGCACAGGGGAGGTGCTGATCCGCGTGAGCGCCAGCGGCGTGAACCGCCCCGACGTTCTGCAGCGGACCGGCAACTACCCGGTGCCGCCGGGTGCCTCGGACATTCCCGGTCTGGAAGTGGCGGGCGTCATCGTGTCGGGCGACGCACAGGCCATGGCGGCCGCCGGCTTCAGCGTGGGTGATCGTGTCTGTGCGCTGGTCGCTGGCGGTGGTTATGCCGAGCTGTGCGTGGCCCCGGTCGGCCAGTGCCTGCCGGTGCCGGCGCGCCTGTCGGACGTGGAGGCCGCTTCGCTGCCTGAGACCTTCTTCACAGTGTGGAGCAATGTGTTCGAGCGTGCCTGTTTGCAGAAGGGCGAAACCCTGCTGATACAGGGTGGCTCCAGCGGCATCGGTGTCACGGCCATCCAACTGGCCAAGGCCATGGGCGCGACAGTCATCGTGACAGCCGGCAGCGATGCCAAGTGTGCGGCCTGCCTCGCACTCGGCGCTGACCATGCCATCAATTACAAGACGACTGATTTTGCGGCCGAGGTGCAAAAGCTCACCGGCGGCAAGGGTGTCAACGTCATCCTCGACATGGTCGCGGGCAGTTACGTGGCACGCGAAGTGGAAAGCCTGGCCGAAGACGGCCGGCTGGTCATCATCGCGGTGCAGGGCGGCGTCAAGGCGGAGTTCAACGCGGGTCTGGTGCTTCGGCGCCGGCTCACGGTGACGGGCTCCACCTTGCGACCACGCCCGCTGGCATTCAAGACGGCAATTGCCCAGGCACTGAAACAGCACGTGTGGCCGCTGATTGCCAGTGGCACCATCAAGCCCGTGATCCACAGCACTTTTGCGGCGGTCGATGCGGCGCAGGCTCACACGCTGATGGAATCCAATCAGAACGTGGGCAAGATAGTGCTGACCTGGTGAGCCTGACGCCCTGACGCACACGACCCACACGAACCATCAAGACGCAAGATGAACAAGCTGATTGCCGGAAACTGGAAGATGAATGGCAGCCTGGCTGCCAATGAGGCCCTGCTGGCCGCCTTGGCGCAGGGACTGGGCCAGCCGGGCTGCGACGTGGCCGTGTGTGTGCCGGCGCCGTATCTGGCGCAGGTGCAGGCGCTTTGTGCTGCCACGCCTTCGCTGGCGGCATTGACCTGGGGGGCGCAGGATGTCTCGGCCCACGCGTCGGGCGCCTACACCGGGGAAATCAGCGCAGCCATGCTGAAGGATTTTGGCTGCCGTTACGCCATCGTCGGCCACTCGGAGCGCCGTCAGTACCACGGTGAAACCGATGCGCAGGTGGCTGACAAGGCCAAGGCGGCGCTGGCCGCAGGCATCACGCCCATCGTCTGTGTGGGGGAGACGCTGGCCGAGCGGGAAGCGGGTCACACCGAAGAGGTGGTCAAGCGCCAGCTCGCGGCGGTGATTCACACCAACGGCCATTGCATCAGCGAGATCGTGGTGGCGTATGAACCCGTGTGGGCGATTGGCACGGGCAAGACCGCCACGCCAGAGCAGGCACAGGCCGTGCACGCCGTGCTGCGTGCTCAGATCAAGGCGGCAACGGAACATTTTTCACGGGTGAAAATCCTGTACGGTGGCAGCATGAACGCTGCCAATGCTGCCAGCTTGCTGGTGCAGCCCGACATTGACGGTGGCCTGATCGGAGGGGCAGCCCTCAAGGCCGCAGACTTTTTGACCATCATTGCTGCCGCCCGTGGGTGATCGTGGGCAATCGCGAGTAAAGCGCGCAGCAGGCTATCCAGTTGCGAATTAGGACAAATAGGAATTAGGAGTTGATATGAACGTGTTACTGACTGTGGTTCTCGCCGTGCAGATGATTTCGGCGCTGGTCATGATTGGCCTGATTCTGGTGCAGCATGGCAAGGGTGCCGACATGGGTGCCGCATTCGGCAGCGGCGGCTCCGGCAGCCTGTTCGGCGCCAGCGGCAGTGCGAACTTCCTGTCACGCAGCACCGGCGTGCTGGCTGCGGTGTTCTTTGCGTGTACCTTGCTGCTTGCTTACTTCGGCAATGCCCAGCCGCGCACGACCGGCTCCAGCGTTCTGGAAGGCGCAGCCGTCACGGCGCCAGCCCCGGCCGTGCCGGCTTCGGGCGCAGCGCAGATTCCCGGATCTGCAGCGCCTGCTTCGCCTGCAGCCGCAGTGCCGGTGGCCCCTACGACTACTGCGCCTGGTGCCGTACCCGGCCCTGCGCAAATCCCGACGAAATAACACGACTCGCCCTCTTTCTCAACCGGGAAAAAGGGTCATTTCAGGTTAAACTCTAAAGCTGTCTGGAAAGCAAGAACCCGTCGTCAAAGCGCCTGTTTTGATGCACCGGTTTTCCTCATGCCATCCAGGCAGCTAGATACCGCGGACGTGGTGAAATTGGTAGACACGCTATCTTGAGGGGGTAGTGCCGAAAGGTGTGCGAGTTCGAGTCTCGCCGTCCGCACCAGATTGACATTCATTGGCGGCATCGTTGTTGACGGTGCCGACGGCCCACAAGGCTGTCGGGAATGCTTGCCAGTGGCACTCACACATTCAGTCTACGATGAACCTCGATCAGTACCTCCCCGTTTTCCTGTTCATTCTGGTCGGCGTGGGTGTTGGTGTGGTTCCCCAGGTGCTGGGACGTCTTCTTGGCCCCGTGCGGCCTGACAGCGAAAAAAACTCCCCCTATGAATGCGGCTTCGAGGCCTTCGAAGATGCCCGCATGAAATTCGATGTGCGCTACTACCTGGTCGCCATCCTCTTCATCCTGTTCGACCTTGAAATTGCGTTCCTGTTTCCGTGGGCCGTAGCGCTCAAGGAAATCGGTGCTGTCGGTTTCTGGTCTGTCATGGTTTTCCTCGCCATCCTCGTCGTGGGCTTTGTCTACGAGTGGAAAAAAGGTGCGCTGGACTGGGAATAAGAAAAAATCCCGAGGGTTTTGCGACGCGCTCGCCATCCAATCCACCAAATAAGGTACGGGTATGTCACTTGAAGGTGTTTTCAACGAAGGCTTCATGACGACGAGCTACGACTCGGTTGTCAATTGGGCCAAGACCGGCTCGCTGTGGCCAATGACGTTCGGTCTGGCCTGCTGCGCAGTGGAGATGATGCACGCCGGTGCGGCCCGCTACGACCTGGATCGTTTCGGCATGTTGTTCCGCCCCAGCCCGCGTCAGTCTGACCTTATGATCGTGGCCGGCACGCTGTGCAACAAGATGGGCCCGGCACTGCGCAAGGTCTACGACCAGATGTCCGAGCCGCGCTGGGTGCTGTCGATGGGTTCGTGCGCCAACGGTGGTGGCTACTACCACTACAGCTACTCGGTGGTACGCGGCTGTGACCGTATCGTGCCGGTGGATGTGTACGTGCCCGGCTGCCCACCCACGGCTGAAGCGCTGATGTACGGCATCATCCAGCTGCAGCAGAAGATCCGCCGCACCAACACGATTGCGAGGGCGTGATGACTGTGGTGTCCCCCGTTCCTGTTTCTCCCGTTCCTGTTTCCGACCTGGCGGCAACGCTCTCGACCACCCTGGGCGGCATGGTCAAAAGCATCCAGCAGGCGCTTGGCGAAATCACGGTCACGGTGTCGGCCGCCGATTACCGCGCCGCTGCCGTGCTGCTGCGTGATGCCCCCGGCTGCCGTTTCGAGCAATTGATTGACCTGTGCGGCGTGGACTACTCCGAGTACCGTGACGGCCAGTACGAAGGCCCGCGTTATTGCGTGGTGTCGCACCTGCTTTCGGTGAGTCTGAACCAGCGTGTGCGGCTCAAGGTGTTCTGCGCCGATGACGACTTCCCGGTGGTGGATTCGCTCAACGAAGTCTGGAACTCCGCCAATTGGTTTGAGCGCGAGGCATTCGACCTCTTCGGCATCATCTTCGAGGGTCACAACGACCTGCGCCGCATCCTCACCGACTACGGCTTCATCGGTCATCCGTTCCGCAAGGACTTCCCGACCACCGGCCATGTCGAGATGCGCTACGACCCAGAACAGAAACGCGTGATTTACCAGCCGGTCACCATCGAGCCGCGCGAAATCACTCCGCGCGTGATCCGCGAAGACAACTACGGTGGCATCCAGTAATGGCCGAGATCAAGAACTACACACTGAACTTCGGGCCCCAGCACCCGGCCGCCCACGGCGTGCTGCGCCTGGTGCTGGAACTCGACGGCGAAGTCATCCAGCGCGCTGACCCGCACATCGGCCTGCTGCACCGTGCCACCGAGAAGCTGGCAGAAAGCAAGACCTACATCCAGTCGCTGCCGTACATGGATCGCCTGGACTATGTGTCCATGATGTCCAACGAGCATGCCTATTGCCTGGCCATCGAAAAGTTGCTGGGTGTCGATGTGCCCGTCCGCGCGCAGTACATCCGTGTGATGTACGCCGAGATCACGCGCCTGCTCAACCACCTGCTGTGGCTGGGCGCGCACGGTTTTGACTGCGGCGCGATGAACATCCTGATTTACTGCTTCCGCGAGCGCGAAGCGCTGTTTGACATGTACGAGGCCGTCTCCGGCGCGCGCATGCATGCGGCCTACTTCCGGCCGGGTGGCGTGTACCGCGACCTGCCTGAAACCATGCCGCAGTACAAGGTGAGCAAGGTCAAGAACGCCAAGGCCATCGAGGCGCTGAACGAGAACCGCCAGGGTTCTCTGCTTGACTTCATCGATGACTTCGTGAGCAAGTTCCCCGGCTACGTCGATGAGTATGAAACCCTGCTGACGGACAACCGCATCTGGAAGCAGCGTACGGTCGGTGTGGGCGTGGTGTCGCCAGAGCGTGCGCTCAACCTCGGCTTCACCGGCCCCATGCTGCGCGGCTCCGGCCTGGCGTGGGACCTGCGCAAGCAACAGCCCTACGACGTGTATGCCCAGATGGATTTCGACATCCCTGTCGGCAAGACGGGCGACTGCTATGACCGCTACCTCGTCCGTATCGAAGAAATGCGTCAGTCCAACCGCATCATCAAGCAGTGCGTGGACTGGCTGCGCGCCAACCCCGGCCCGGTGATCACCAGCAACCACAAGGTTGCTGCGCCGGACCGCGAATCCATGAAGAGCAACATGGAAGAGTTGATCCACCACTTCAAGCTCTTCACCGAAGGCTTCCATGTGCCCGAGGGCGAGGCCTATGCCGCCGTCGAGCATCCGAAGGGCGAATTTGGCATCTACATCGTGAGCGATGGTGCCAACAAGCCTTACCGCCTGAAGATTCGCCCGCCGGGCTTTTCGCATCTGGCGGCGATGGACGAGATGTCGCGCGGCCACATGATTGCCGACGCGGTGGCCGTGATCGGCACCATGGACATTGTGTTCGGTGAGATTGACCGATGAAGATGGCTCCCCCCCGTGGCGCCTGCGGCGCCTCCCCCCTCAAGAGGGCAACGCCAGTGGCCCGGCGAAGCCGGTTCCACGGCGTTCGCTTGGCCTGTTCATCTCTGTCGTCAGAGGTCGGAGTATGGAAATGAGTTTAAGCGCACAAACGCTGGCGTCCTTCGCCAAGGAAGTCGCCAAGTACCCCGCCGACCAGAAGCAGTCGGCAGTGATGGCCTGCCTCACCATCCTGCAGGAAGAGCACGGTTTTGTAAGCGCCGAGAGCGAGAAGCTTGTGGCCGACTACCTCGGCATGGCGCCGATTGCCGTGCATGAAGTCACCACCTTCTACAACATGTACAACCAGCGCCCGGTGGGCAAGTACAAGCTCAACGTCTGCACCAACCTGCCGTGCCAGTTGCGTGATGGCGCGAAGGCGCTGCACCACCTCGAACGCAGGCTGGGCATCACCATGGGTGAAACCACCGCTGACGGCCTGTTCACGCTGCAACAGTCCGAATGCCTGGGCGCCTGCGCCGATTCGCCGGTCATGCTGGTCAACGACCTGACGATGTGCAGCTTCATGAGCAATGACAAGCTGGATCAGCTGATCGACGGTCTTCAATCTGCCGAGGCGAAACAACCATGACGCTCGCAACCCCCACACCCTCTACGCCCGTCAGCGCCGCGGCGAAAAGCGTGCTGTCGCAGTTTGTTGCGACCGGCGTGCAGAGCTGTTTTCATGGCCGTCACATCAATCCGCAGATTCTGGCCGACCTCAACGGCAGCAACTGGCGCCTGAAAGACTACGAGGCGCGCGGCGGTTATCAGGCCCTGCGCAAGATACTGGGCAAGGACGGTTCTGAAGGCATGACGCCTGACCAGGTGATTGCCGAGGTCAAGGCCGGCAGCCTGCGCGGCCGCGGCGGCGCCGGTTTCCCGACCGGGCTGAAGTGGAGCTTCATGCCGCGCCAGTTCCCGGGCCAGAAATACCTCGTCTGCAATTCAGACGAAGGCGAGCCGGGCACCTGCAAAGACCGCGACATCATGCAGTACAACCCGCACAGCGTGATTGAAGGTATGGCGATTGCCGCCTATGCCATGGGCATCAGCGTCGGCTACAACTACATTCACGGCGAGATTTTTGCCACCTACCAGCGCTTTGAAGAGGCGCTGGAAGAGGCCCGGGCAGCCGGCCTGCTCGGCAACGGTATCCTGGGCAGCAGCTTCAACTTCCAGTTGCATGCCACCCATGGTTTCGGTGCCTACATCTGCGGCGAGGAAACCGCCTTGCTCGAATCACTGGAAGGCAAGAAGGGCCAGCCCCGCTTCAAGCCACCGTTTCCTGCGAGCTTCGGCCTCTACGGCAAGCCCACTACCATCAACAACACCGAGACCTTCGCCGCCGTGCCCTGGATCATCCGCAACGGCGGTCAGGCCTATCTGGAGTGTGGCAAGCCCAACAACGGTGGCACCAAGATTTACTCTGTTTCTGGCGACGTCGAACTGCCGGGCAACTACGAAGTGCCAATGGGCACGCCATTTGCCAAGCTGCTGGAACTGGCCGGCGGCGTGCGCAATGCCAAGGAAGGCCGCACGCTCAAGGCCGTGATTCCGGGGGGCTCTTCTTCCCCTGTGTTGCCTGCATCCATCATGATGGAGTGCACCATGGATTACGACTCCATCGCCAAGGCCGGCTCCATGCTGGGCTCGGGCGCGGTGATCGTGATGGACGACACCCGCTGCATGGTCGAGTCGCTCAAGCGGCTTTCGTACTTCTACATGCACGAGTCCTGCGGCCAGTGCACGCCCTGCCGCGAAGGCACGGGTTGGCTCTGGCGCGTGGTGGACCGCATTCACCGCGGTGAAGGCCGCCCCGGCGACATGGACCTGCTGAACTCCGTGGCTGACAACATCCAGGGCCGTACCATCTGCGCGCTGGGCGACGCGGCCGCCATGCCAGTGCGCGCCATGATCAAGCACTTCCGCCACGAATTCGAGGCCATGATCAAGCCCGCCGGCGCTGAAGCCCACACCCCGGCTGATGCCGTGCAAGCCTGAGTCCCGGAAAGAAAGCAACATGGTTGAAATAGAACTCGACGGCCAGAAAGTGGAGGTGCTCGAAGGCAGCACCGTGATGCACGCTGCCGAAAAAGCCGGCACCTACATTCCGCACTTTTGCTATCACAAGAAACTGAGCATCGCGGCCAACTGCCGTATGTGCCTGGTCGACGTGGAAAAAGCCCCAAAACCCATGCCCGCCTGCGCAACGCCAGTCACGCAAGGCATGGTGGTGCGCACCAAGAACGACAAAGCCATCAAGGCCCAGAAGGGCGTGATGGAGTTTCTGCTGATCAACCACCCGCTGGATTGCCCCATCTGCGACCAGGGCGGTGAGTGCCAGCTGCAGGACCTGGCTGTCGGCTACGGCGGCAGCGAATCGCGCTATCAGGAAGAAAAGCGCGTGGTGTTCCACAAGAACGTCGGCCCGCTGATCTCGATGGAAGAGATGAGCCGGTGCATCCACTGCACCCGCTGCGTGCGTTTCGGGCAGGAAGTCGCCGGTGTGATGGAACTCGGCATGTCCCACCGCGGCGAGCATGCAGAGATCGAGACCTTTGTCGGCATGTCGGTGGACTCAGAACTCTCTGGCAACATGATCGACATCTGCCCGGTGGGCGCGCTCACCAGCAAGCCTTTCCGTTACAGCGCACGTACCTGGGAGCTGTCGCGCCGCAAGTCGGTCAGCCCGCACGACTCGACCGGTGCTAATCTGATTGTCCAGGTCAAGAACAACAAGGTCATGCGCGTGGTCCCGCTGGAGAACGAAGAGGTCAACGAGTGCTGGATCGCCGACCGCGACCGCTTCTCGTACGAGGCCCTGAACAGCGACGAGCGCCTGACCCGCCCCATGCTCAAGCAGGGCGGTGAGTGGAAAACTGTCGACTGGCAGACCGCGCTGGAGTACGTGGCCAACGGCCTGAAGCAGATCAAGGCCGACCATGGCGCTGCCAGTATCGGCACGCTCGCCAGCCCGCACAGCACGCTGGAAGAGCTGTTCCTCGCTGCCTCGCTGATGCGGGGCCTGGGCAGTGACAACATTGACTACCGCCTGCGTAACGCGGAGTTTGCGGCACCGGCCGATATCCGCTGGCTGGGCACGTCGATTGCATCCCTGTCGCAGCTGCAGCGCGCGCTGGTGGTGGGCTCCAACCTGCGCAAGGACCACCCGCTGTTCGCGCAGCGCATTCGCCAGTCGGTACGCAAGGGCTGTGCACTCAGCTCGGTCAACTCGGCTGCCGAACTGGCAACGGCCGATGCCTGGGCGATGCCGGTGGCCCATGCGGTCACTGCCGAGCCTTCAAACTGGGCTCAGGCCCTCGCAGACATCGCGACCGCCATTGCTGCTGAAAAAGGTGTGGCCGCGCCAGCCGCCGGTCAAGCGACCGAAGCCGCCCAAAAGATCGCCAAGTCCCTGCTCGGTGGCGAGCGTAAGGCCGTGCTGCTGGGCAACGCCGCCGCCCACCACGCGCAGGCCTCGACGCTGCTGGCATTGGCGCAGTGGATCGCTGCACAAACCGGTGCAACCGTTGGCTACCTGACGGAAGCCGCCAACACCGTGGGTGCCCAACTGGCCGGCGCATGGCCTGGTGCCAAAGGACTGAATGCATCCGACATGCTGAGCGGCAAGCTCAAGGCGGCCATCCTGCTGAACACCGAACCCGAGTTCGACTCTGCTGCGGGTCGTCAGGCCCTGACCGGCCTGAACGCTGCGCAGATGGTCGTGACCTTGAGCCCGTTCAAGGCGAACATGGCGATCAGCGATGTGCTGCTGCCGATTGCGCCGTTCACCGAAACCTCAGGCACCTTCGTCAATGCCGAAGGCCGCATCCAGGGCTTCCATGCCGTGGTCAAGCCTTTGGGCGAGACCCGTCCCGCATGGAAAGTGCTTCGCGTGCTGGCCAACCTGCTGGGTTTACCAAGCTTCGAATTTGAATCCTCGCAAGAGGTGTTGCAGCAGATTCCGGGCGCGAGTGCGAGCCATGTGCCTGCCGAGCGTCTGGACAACAGCAGCCAGGTCGCTATGGCCGTGTCCAGTGCGCCCGTGGCGGCCCCGGCAGTGGCTGCGATCTATCAACTCGACGGATTGGTGCGCCGCGCCAGTTCACTCCAGATGACGGCTGATGCGCGTTCTGCTGTAGCGTCGGGCCGCGAAGGGGTGGCCGCATGATTGACACCATTTACGGCTTCGGCCAGGGGCTGATGGGCGGCATCTGGCCCGCGACTGTCTGGCCGGTGCTCTGGACGCTGATCAAAATCGTCTGCGTGTTGCTGCCGCTGATGGGCTGCGTGGCCTACCTCACGCTGTGGGAGCGCAAAGCGATTGGCTTCACCCAGATTCGTCTGGGCCCCAACCGGGTGGGCCCCTTCGGTCTGTTGCAGCCGATTGCCGACGCGCTCAAGCTGCTGACCAAGGAAATCATCATCCCCACGGCGGCCAGCAAAGGCCTCTTTGTGATGGGTCCCATCATGACCATCATGCCAGCGCTCGCCGCATGGGCGGTAGTACCGTTCGGGCCTGAGGTGGCGTTGGCCAACATCAACGCCGGCCTGCTGTTCCTGATGGCCATCACTTCGCTCGAAGTCTACGGCGTGATCATTGCCGGCTGGGCCTCCAACTCGAAATACGCATTCCTTGGCGCCATGCGTGCCTCGGCACAAATGGTGAGCTACGAGATCGCCATGGGTTTTTGCCTGGTGGTGGTGCTGATGGTGTCCGGCAGCCTGAACATGACCGACATCGTCATGGGGCAGGGGCAGGGCATGGCCGCGAGCCAGGGCCTGAATTTCCTGTCGTGGAACTGGTTGCCGCTGCTGCCGATCTTCGTGGTGTATTTCATCTCCGGTCTGGCCGAGACCAACCGTCACCCGTTTGACGTGGTGGAAGGCGAGTCCGAGATCGTGGCCGGCCACATGGTCGAGTACTCCGGCATGGCGTTCGCCATGTTCTTCCTGGCCGAGTACGCCAACATGATTCTGGTGTCGGTGCTGTGCGTGATCCTGTTCCTGGGCGGCTGGTTGCCACCGATCGACAGCGCGCTGTTCAACTGGATTCCCGGCTGGATCTGGCTCGGCATCAAATCCTTCATCGTGGTCACCCTGTTCCTGTGGGTGCGCGCCACCTTCCCGCGCTTCCGCTATGACCAGATCATGCGTTTGGGCTGGAAGATTTTCATCCCCGTGACCCTGGTCTGGCTGGTCGTCGTCGGCGCGTGGATGCAGACCCCGTATTCACTCTGGAAATAACTGGAAAAGTCATGACTGCAGTTGCTTCTGTCAAAGATTTTGTGTCGAGCTTCATGCTCACCGAGCTGTTCAAGGGCATGGCCCTGACCGGCAAGTACATGTTCCGCCGCAAGATCACCGTCCAGTTCCCGGAAGAAAAGACGCCCCAGAGCCCGCGTTTTCGTGGCCTGCACGCCTTGCGTCGTTACGAGAACGGCGAAGAGCGCTGCATCGCCTGCAAACTCTGCGAAGCCGTATGCCCGGCCATGGCCATCACCATTGAATCCGACGTTCGTGAAGACGGCAGCCGCCGCACCTCGCGCTACGACATCGACCTGACCAAGTGCATCTTCTGCGGCTTCTGTGAAGAGAGCTGCCCGGTCGACTCGATTGTGGAAACCCATATCTTCGAGTACCACGGCGAGAAGCGGGGCGACCTCTACTTCACCAAGGAAATGCTGCTGGCCGTGGGCGACCGCTACGAGACGGAGATTGCGGCCAACCGGGCTGCTGATGCCAAATACCGCTGATCGGGCCGCAGGGTGCGCCGACTCAGGCGTTGCCCTTGATGCCACCAGAAAGAACTCACAAGAACATGGACGCTAAAACAGGGCTTTTCTATCTTTTCTCGGCGGTGCTGCTGTTTGCGGCCTTCCGGGTGATCACCGCGCGCAATCCGGTGCATGCGGCGCTGTACCTTGTGCTCGCGTTTTTTCAGGCGGCAGCGGTTTGGATTCTGCTGAAGGCCGAGTTCCTGGCCATCACGCTGGTGCTGGTGTATGTCGGCGCGGTGATGGTGCTATTCCTCTTCGTGGTCATGATGCTGGACATCAACCTCGACAGCGTACGCAAGGGCTTCTGGAAACACTTCCCCTTGGCAGGCAGTGTGGGCGCCATCATTGCGCTGGAGATGTCCTATGTCTTGATGGGTGGCTTTCGCGAGCCGCCGAAGATTGCTCCGGGTGTCGAGCAGATCGGTGCGCAGGTCTCCAACACCAAGGAACTGGGCAAGCTGCTGTATTCCGAATACATCTATCCGCTCGAAGTGGCGGCTGTGATCCTGCTGGTGGCCATCATTGCCGCCATCGCGCTGACCCTGCGCGAGCGCAAGGACTCCAAGTACCAGAACCCGTCTGACCAGATCCGCGTGAAGCGCGCCGACCGTGTCAGCCTGGTCAAGATGAAATCGGTCGTGGCGGCACCTGCTGTCGTTGAAGACGCTTCGGAGGAGAAGAAACCATGACGCTGACCCTCGGACATTTTCTTTCGCTGGGCGCGATGCTGTTCGCGTTGTCGGTCATCGGCATCTTCCTCAACCGCAAGAACCTGATCGTGCTGCTGATGGCCATCGAATTGATGCTGCTCGCCGTCAACATGAACTTCGTGGCCTTCTCCTACTACCTGAACGACATGGCAGGCCAGATCTTCGTGTTTTTCATTCTGACGGTCGCGGCAGCCGAGTCGGCGATCGGTCTGGCCATTCTGGTGCTTTTGTTCCGTAACAAGTCCAGCATCAATGTCGATGAACTCAACACGCTCCAGGGATAAAGATGAGCGCAACACTTTCTGCATCGACCCTGCTGGCCGTTCCGCTGGCGCCACTGGCGGGCGCTTTGGCAGCCGGCATTCTGGGCACTTCTTTCGGTGGCAACTGGATTGGCCGGCGGCTCTCGCACACCCTGACCATTCTGGGCGTGCTGGTGGCGTTCATCCTCTCGGCGATGACGCTCAAGAGCGTGGCGATCGATGGCGCCCGCTTCAACGAGACGCTCTACACCTGGATGGTGGTCGGCGGCCTCAAGATGGAAATCGGCTTCCTGGTGGACGGCCTCACGGCCATGATGATGTGCGTGGTGACCTTCGTGTCGCTGATGGTCCACATCTACACCATCGGCTACATGGAAGAGGACGACGGCTATAACCGTTTCTTTGCCTACATATCCCTGTTCACTTTCTCCATGTTGATGCTGGTGATGAGCAACAACATGCTGCAACTGTTCTTCGGCTGGGAGGCTGTGGGTCTGGTGTCCTATCTGCTGATCGGCTTCTGGTTCAACAAGCCGACGGCGATTTTTGCCAACATGAAGGCCTTTCTGGTCAACCGCGTCGGTGACTTCGGCTTCATCCTGGGCATTGGCCTGATCGCCGCGTACGCTGGCACGCTGAACTATGGCGAGGCGTTTGCCAAGGCGGATGAATTGGCAAAAATAACCTTCCCCGGTACCGGCTGGATGCTGATCACCGTGGTCTGCATTTGCCTCTTCATTGGCGCCATGGGCAAATCGGCCCAGTTCCCGCTGCATGTGTGGCTGCCCGATTCGATGGAAGGCCCCACACCGATCTCGGCGCTGATCCACGCGGCCACCATGGTCACGGCCGGCATCTTCATGGTGGCGCGCATGTCTCCGCTGTTCGAGCTCAGCGATACAGCGCTCAGCTTCATCATGGTGATTGGTGCGATCACCGCGCTGTTCATGGGCTTTCTGGGCATCATCCAGAACGACATCAAGCGCGTGGTGGCGTATTCGACGCTCTCGCAGCTGGGCTACATGACGGTTGCGCTGGGCGCGTCGGCGTATTCCGTGGCGGTGTTCCACCTGATGACGCACGCTTTCTTCAAAGCGCTGCTGTTCCTCGCGGCGGGCTCCGTGATCATCGGCATGCACCACAACCAGGACATCCGCTGGATGGGTGGCGTGCGCAAGTACATGCCGATCACCTGGATCACGTCGCTGCTGGGTTCGCTGGCGCTGATTGGGACGCCCCTATTCGCCGGTTTTTACTCCAAAGACAGCATCATCGAGGCGGTGCACTTCAGCACCTTGCCGGGTGCCGGGTTTGCCTACTTCGCCGTGATGGCAGGCGTGTTCGTGACTGCCTTCTACTCCTTCCGGCTGTACTTCCTTGTTTTCCATGGCAAGGAGCGCTACGACCAGAACCCCGATGCGCACCACGATGACCACGGGCACCACGGCGATCACCATGGTGACCACCATCCGCACGAGTCTCCCTGGGTGGTCACGGTGCCGCTGATCCTGCTGGCGATCCCCTCGGTGGTGATTGGATTCATCACCCTGCAGCCGATGCTGTTCGGCGAGTTCTTCAAGGATGCGATCTTTGTCGATGCCGCCCGGCACCCGGCCATGGCCGAATTGGCCAAATTGATCCACGGCCCGCTGCAGATGGCTGGCCACGCATTCTTCACGCTGCCGCTGTATCTGGCACTCGCCGGCGTGGCGCTCTCCTACTACATGTACATGGTCAACCCGGCATTGCCAGCCGCCATCCAGCGCAAGTTCCAGCCGCTGCACACGCTGCTGGACAATAAGTACTACCTCGACTGGTTCAATGAGAACGTGCTGGCGCGCGGCGCGCGGGGGCTGGGTACGGCTCTGTGGAAGGGGGGCGATCAGGCCTTGATCGACGGCGCGGTGGTGAACGGATCGTGGAAGCTGGTGGGATTCATCTCCGGCATGGTGCGCAAGCTGCAGTCCGGCTTCATCTACCACTACGCGTTCGGCATGATCATCGGCGTGTTTGTGCTGATGACGTACTTCGTCTGGTTCAACCGCTGATCCGTTCAACAATAACCAAGAATATCAAGGAAGAACAAGAATGGGTTTGTTGAGTCTTGCCATCTGGATGCCAATCGCCTTCGGCGTGGTGTTGCTGGCACTGGGTCGTGACGAGCAGGCGCGCAGCGTCCGCTGGATCGCGCTGATCGGTGCAGTTGCCAGCTTTCTGGTGACCTTGCCGCTGTACAGCGGTTTTCAGGCAGACACCTCGGCCATGCAGTTCGTGGAAAAGGCCGAGTGGATTGATCGTTTCAACGTCAACTACCACCTCGGTGTGGACGGCATCTCGCTGTGGTTCGTGCTGCTCACCGCCTTCATCAATGTGGTGGTCATCATCGCCAGCTGGGAGGCGATCACCACACGTGTGAACCAGTACATGGCCTCGTTCCTGATCCTCAGCGGCCTGATGATCGGCGTGTTCGCAGCACTCGACGGCATCCTGTTCTACGTGTTCTTCGAGGCCACGCTGATCCCAATGTACCTCATCATCGGCATCTGGGGCGGACCGAACAAGATCTACGCAGCGTTCAAGTTCTTCCTCTACACACTGCTCGGCTCGCTGCTGATGCTGGTCGCGCTGATCTTTCTCTATAACAAGTCCGGCGGGAGCTTCGACATCCTGACCTGGCACAAGCTGCCGATGGGCAGCACGGTGCAGACGCTGCTGTTCTTCGCTTTCTTTGCCGCCTTCGCCGTGAAGGTGCCGATGTGGCCGGTACACACCTGGCTGCCAGACGTGCACGTCGAAGCACCCACCGGCGGCTCGGCCGTGCTGGCTGCCATCATGCTGAAGCTGGGTGCTTACGGCTTCCTGCGGTTTTCCATGCCGATTGCCCCAGACGCATCGCGTGAATGGGCCTGGCTGATGATCGCCTTGTCGCTGATCGCCGTGATCTATGTGGGTCTGGTCGCGATGGTTCAGCGCGACATGAAGAAGCTGGTGGCTTACTCGTCGGTGGCCCACATGGGCTTTGTGACGCTGGGCTTCTTCATCTTCAACGACCTTGGCGTGTCTGGCGGCCTGGTGCAGATGATTGCGCACGGCTTCGTGTCGGGCGCCATGTTTCTGTGCATCGGCGTGCTGTATGACCGGGTGCATTCGCGCGAGATTGCCAGCTATGGCGGCGTGGTCAACACCATGCCCAAGTTCGCTGCCTTTGCACTGTTGTTTGCGATGGCCAACTGCGGCCTGCCGGGCACTGCCGGTTTTGTCGGCGAGTGGATGGTGATCCTCGGCGCCGTGAAATTCAATTTCTGGATCGGCGCCGCAGCGGCAACCGCCCTGATTTTTGGCGCAGCTTACACCCTGTGGATGTTCAAGCGGGTGTACCTCGGCCCGGTGGCTAATGATGACGTGCGCGCACTGAAAGACATCAATAGCCGCGAGTTCCTGGTGCTCGCGATTCTGGCAGTGGCCGTTCTTTACATGGGCATCTACCCCAAGCCTTTCACAGACGTGATGGACACCTCGGTGGCGGACCTGCTCAAGCATGTGGCAGCGTCCAAACTGAACTGACGCACAACAAAGTATTCCGATGATTGACAAACTTTCCTGGATTGCGGTCTACCCCGAGCTCGTGCTATTGGTCATGGGCTGCGTGATTGCGCTGGTAGATCTGTGGGTGAAGTCTCCGCAGCGCACGCTGACGTACGTGCTGACGCTGGCCACCCTTGCCGTAGTGGCTGTGATGGAAGCCTTTTACGCCAGCAGTGGCCAGACCTACTATGGCTTCGGCAACATGGTGGTGGTGGACCCGATGGGCGGCTGGCTCAAATGCTTTGCCACCGTGGCCCTGATGGTGACGCTGGTCTACGGCCGGCCCTATGCCGCCCAACGTGACATGCTGCGCGGCGGCGAATTCTTCACGCTGAGCCTGTTTGCGCTGCTGGGCATGTTCGTGATGATCTCGGGTCACAACTTCCTGGTGATCTACATGGGTCTGGAGCTGATGACGCTCTCCAGCTACGCGCTGGTGGCCCTGCGCCGCGACAACGCCACCGCCACCGAAGCGGCCATGAAGTACTTCGTGCTGGGTGCGCTGGCGTCCGGTTTTCTGCTCTATGGCCTGTCGATGCTCTACGGTGCGACCGGTTCGCTCGATCTGAACGAAGTGTTCAACGCCATTGCCAGCCGTCAGGTCAAGCATCAGGTGCTGGTATTCGGTCTGGTCTTCATCGTCGCGGGTCTGGCGTTCAAACTGGGTGCAGTGCCCTTCCACATGTGGCTGCCCGATGTGTACCAGGGCGCCCCGACAGCCATCACGCTGCTGATCGGTGCTGCACCGCAGCTTGCAGCGTTCGCCATCTGCATCCGCCTGTTGGTCGAGGGCATGCTGCCGCTGGCCATCGATTGGCAGCAAATGCTGGCGTTGATGGCGATCGGCTCTCTGCTGGTGGGCAATCTGGCCGCCGTCGCGCAGTCCAACCTCAAGCGCATGCTCGCCTTCTCGACGATCTCCCAGATGGGTTTTCTGCTGCTTGGTTTGCTGGCTGGCGTCGTCAATGGCAACCAGATCAACACCGAGTCGGCCTACAGTGCCTCGATGTTCTACGCCATCACCTACGTGCTGACCACGCTGGGTGCGTTCGGTATCATCCTGCTGCTTTCGCGTGCCGGTCATGAGTCTGAAGAGATCAGCGATCTGGCCGGTCTGAACCAGCGCAGCCCGCTCTACGCTGGCGTGATGGCCATCAGCATGTTCTCTCTGGCGGGTCTGCCGCCGCTGGTCGGCTTTTATGCCAAGCTGGCGGTGCTGCAGGCGCTGGTGTCGTCGCAGCAGACCACCTATGTGGTGCTGGCCGTGTTCGCGGTGCTGATGTCGTTGGTAGGCGCGTTCTACTACCTGCGCGTCGTGAAGGTCATGTATTTCGATGCACCCCAGGGCGCCAACACTGGCGCGATTTCGGGTCCAGCCGATGCCAAGGTGGTGCTGTCAATCAACGGCGCGCTGATCCTGATCCTTGGCCTGGCGCCCGGCGGTCTGATGACGCTGTGCTCGCAGGCGATGAGCAGCGTCGTGAAGTCACTGGGCAGCTGAGCGCCGCCATGACCCAAACAACGTCCGTCTGGGCGGTGGTGCTGCTGGCTCTGGTGCTGGCCAACCTGCCTTTCCTCAATGACCGGTTGTTCGCGGTGATCCGTCTTTCCGCGCCCAAGAACCTGGCCGTGCGCCTTGGCGAGATGGTAGTCGGTTACTTTCTGGCGGGTGCTGTGGGCCTCGGGCTGGAGCAGCGACTGGGCCAGATCGCGCCGCAGGGATGGGAGTTCTATGCCATCACCAGCACGCTCTTCATCACCTTTGCCTTTCCCGGTTTCACCTGGCGCTACCTGTTCAAGCCTCGCGGGTGAGCGCTGTGGTGCCTGCGGACGAATCCCCTGACCAGCATCTGCGGGAAACCACCACCGAGTCAGCCGAACTTTTCACCGGCCATTTTCTGAAAGCCCGGCGCGACACCGTTCGCCTGCCAGATGGGGCCAGCGCCACGCGTGAATACATCGTTCATCCGGGCGCCGTGATGATCATTGCGCAGCTCGATGACGGCCGCCTCGTGCTGGAGCGCCAGTACCGCTACCCGGTGGGGCAGGTGATGATCGAATTCCCCGCCGGCAAACTCGATCCGGGCGAAGACTCTCTGGCTTGCGCCCGCCGCGAACTGCTGGAAGAAACCGGCTATACCGCACGCCAGTGGGCCCGGGCCGGGGTGTTGCACCCGGTGATTTCCTATTCCACCGAGTTCATCGACATCTGGTTTGCCCGTGGGCTGACGGCGGGTGCCCGCCAGCTGGACGATGGCGAGTTCCTCGATGTGTTCACGGCCACGCCCGCCGAAGTGCTGGCCTGGTGCGCCAGCGGCGCCGTGACCGACGCCAAGACCCTGACCGGCATGCTGTGGCTGCAAAACGTGGCCACAGGCGCATGGGTACTGGACTGGCAGGGCGCCGCCAGCTGACGCCACTGCGATAATCGGGGCATGAAGGTCCTCAATCTCCAGTGCGCGCACCAGCATGCCTTTGAAGGCTGGTTTGCGTCCGAAGATGACTTCCAGAGCCAGCGTACCCGCGGCCTGATTGCCTGCCCCCTGTGCGCCGACACGGCAATACGCAAGCTGCCCAGCGCACCCCGGCTCAATCTGGGCTCATCACCACCCGTGACTGAAACGGTATCGCAGCCAGCAGCTGACGCCCCAGGAACCGCTCTGGCTGTCACCAACGGGCAGAATGCGCCGCTGGTCCCTGGCATGTCGCCGGCGCAGCAGGCCGCCTTTCTTCAGGCCTTGCGCCAGGTGGTGGCGCAGACCGAAGACGTGGGTGAGAAATTCGCCGAGGAGGCGCGCCGCATGCATTACGGTGATGCCGAGGCCCGCAACATTCGTGGACAGACCAGCGCGCGCGAGGCCATGGAGCTGCTGGACGAAGGCATTGAAGTGCTGCCGCTACCACTGCCCGCCCTGCTCAAAGAAACACTGCAGTGAACAGGGCCCCCGCAGTCACCCACTGCGTCTGACCCTCTGCACCATGCGGCTGGCGGCCAGCAGCCCTGCTGGCAAGGCCACAAAATGCGGCCATATGAAATACGCCGGGTTGTAAAACACCCAGCTGAACGTGTCCTCGCCCAGGGCCACTGACTCCATCGTTCCGGTGACCACCACATACAGCCACCAGGGTGCCGCCGCCGCGAGCACTGTGGCTGCGGCAGTCTTGCTGACAACGCGGAAGATCACCTGACCCGCCGCAACGGCCAGCAGGAAGATCGGCAGGTGGCGAATGGCAATCAGTGCAAAGGCGGCGCGGGCGTGTTCTTCGTCCTGCATCTGAACCGTCCAGCGGACCAGTGCCGGGTCATTTAGCAGTGGCCCCAGGGTGGCAGCCAGCAGCGCCAACAAGCTGCCCCCGGCAATGGCCATCAGGAGCGGGTAACGGTCGGTCATGCAGCACTGTAACCGTGCCGATCAACGGGCGGATCAGCATGCCGACACGCCCTTCGCAGATCAGGGGTACAGGCCGCGCAACTCGCGGGTGTGCAGAATGCGCTTGCAGGCCACGATGAAGGTGGCGGTGCGCAGGCTTACCTTCTGGTCCTGTGCGACTTGCCACACGCCGGCAAAAGCCTCGCGCATGATCTTCACCAGGCGGGCATTGATTTCGTCTTCATCCCAGAAGAAGCTCGAAAAGTCCTGCACCCACTCGAAGTAACTCACCGTCACGCCGCCGGCGTTGGCAATCACGTCGGGCAGCACCAGCACATTGCGATCCTGCAGGATGTCGTCTGCTGCTGGCGTGGTGGGGCCGTTCGCGCCCTCGATCACCATGCGTGCCTTGATGCGGTGGGCGTTGGCGGCCGTGATCTGCTGCTCCAGCGCGGCGGGGATCAGGATGTCGCATTCAACATCCCAGAACGCATCGTTGGCAATCACTTCAGCCTGCGCAAAGCCGCCGACGCTGCCGGTCTCGGCCACATGGCGCAGCAGGGCGGGTACGTCCAGACCGGCTTCGCGGTAAATCGTGCCGCCATGGTCCTGCACCGCCACCACGCGGGCGCCAGCTTCGGCAAACAGCTTGCCGGCCACACCGCCCACATTGCCAAAGCCTTGTACCGCCACGCGTGCGCGTGAGATATCCATGCCAATGTGCTTGGCGGCTTCCACGCCCACGGTGAACACGCCGCGGCCAGTGGCCTCGCGGCGGCCGAGTGAGCCACCCAGGTCCACCGGCTTGCCGGTGACCACGCCGGTCGACGTGGAGCCGGTGTTCATGGAGTAGGTGTCCATCATCCACGCCATGATCTGGTCATTGGTGTTGACGTCGGGTGCAGGGATGTCCTTGGTGGGGCCGATGATGATGCCGATCTCGCTGGTGTAGCGGCGCGTCATGCGCTCGAGTTCGCCGCGCGAGAGCTTCTTCGGGTCCACGCGAATGCCGCCTTTGGCGCCGCCGTATGGCACATTCACCGCCGCGTTCTTGATCGACATCCAGGCCGACAGCGCCATCACTTCAGAGAGCGTCACGTCCTGGTGAAAACGCACACCGCCCTTGCCGGGGCCACGCGAGACGTTGTGTTGCACGCGGTAGCCTTCAAAGTGCGCCACGGTGCCGTCGTCCATGTGGATGGGCACATCGACAATCAGCACCCGCTTCGGGCGCTTCAGTGTCTCGGCCCAGCGGGCCAGGCTGCCCAGGTGCGGAATGACCCGGTCGACCTGCTGCAGGTAGTTGCCCCAGGGGCCGAGGTTGTCGGCCTGCAGATACGAGGGGAGGGAATGGGCGCCAGCCACTGGCGGGCTTTGCGTGGCGGTGTTTGCGTGTGACATGAATTGGACTCCTTGTGGGATAAAACTCGGTGCGTGGAGCTTACGAGTCGGCGCCCAAATAGTCCAAGGCATTTGAACCGCCCTATCTATGCATTAAATGCATAGATAGGCAAAAGAGGTATAAAACTCAGGTCGTGAACTGCAGCGCCGCCAGCCGCGCGTACACACCGCCGCGGCTCACCAGCTCGGCGTGCGTGCCTTGCTCCACCAGCTGGCCATGGTCCAGCACCACAATGCGGTCAGCCTTTTGCACCGTGGCCAGTCGGTGCGCAATGACCAGCGTGGTGCGGTCTTTCATCGCGTATTCCAGTGCGGCCTGCACCATGCGCTCGCTTTCGGCGTCGAGTGCGCTGGTGGCTTCATCCAGCAGCAGCAGTGGCGCATTTTTCAGCATGGCGCGGGCAATGGCGATGCGCTGGCGCTGTCCACCCGACAGGCGCACACCACGCTCGCCCAGAAAGGTCGCATAGCCCTCGGGCAAGGCCGTGATGAAGTCGTGCGCAAACGCCGCCTTTGCCGCCGCATGCACCGCGTCGTCGGTCGCCTCGGGCTTGCCGTAGCGGATGTTCTCCAGCGCGCTGGTTGAAAAAATCACCGCGTCCTGCGGCACGATGCCGATGCGCTGGCGCAGGTCGGTCAGCGCCATATCGCGCGTGGCCACACCGTCAAGCTCAATGCTGCCGCTGCTCGGGTCATAAAACCGCATTAGCAACTGGAACACCGTGCTCTTGCCAGCACCGCTGGGGCCCACAATCGCCACGGTTTCGCCGGGCGCGACGTGCAGGTTGAAGTCTGTCAGCGCCGCCTGAGTGGGGCGCGACGGATAGCGGAAGGTCAAGTTTTTGAACTGTACCGCGCTGCCCGCGCTGGTGATGCGCGCCGGCACCGGGTGCGCCGGTGATGTGACCGGTGAGCGCGAGGCCAGCAGTTCCATCAGCCGCTCGGTGGCGCCAGCGGCGCGCAGCAGGTCGCCATAGACCTCGCTCAACACGGCCGCGGCGCTGGCCAGAATGATCACGTACACCACCGTCTGGCCCAAGTGGCCGGCGGTGATGTCGCCGCGCGTCACCGCCTGCGTGCCCTGGTACAGCCCCCACAGCAGCCCGGCAGAGGTGGCAATGATGATGAAGGCCACCAGCACGGTGCGTGCCCGCGTCCGCCGGACGGCGGTGTGAAAAGCGTTGGTGGTCGACTGGTTGAAGCGCTCCGCCTCGCGCCCTTCGGCGGTGTAGCTTTGCACCACCGGAATCGCATTCAGCACCTCGGCCGCAATCGCACTGGAGTCGGCCACGCGGTCCTGGCTGGCACGCGACAGCTTGCGTACCCTGCGCCCAAACCACACCGAAGGCGCAACGATCAGCACCAGGCCGCCCAGCACCTGCACCATCAGGTAGGGGTTGGTCACCACCAGCATGGTCAGTGCACCCGCGCCCATCACCGCGTTGCGCAGCCCCATGCTGAGCGACGACCCCACCACGGTCTGCACCAGCGTGGTGTCACCGGTCAGGCGCGACAGCACTTCACCAGTCTGCGTGGTTTCAAAAAACTCCGGGCTTTGCCTCACCACATGTGAATACACCGCGTTGCGCAAGTCGGCGGTGACCCGTTCTCCCAGCCAGCTCACGGTGTAGAAGCGACCGGCTGAAAACAGCCCCAGCGCGGCAGCCACTGCAAACAGCTCAAAGAAGTGCCGGCGCAGCGCGAGCATCTGCTCACCTTTGTCACTCACGCTCAGGCCACCATCAATCAGACTGCGCAGCGCCAGCGGGAACACCAGCGTTGCCACCGCCGCCATCACCAGAAAGAACACCGCCAGCAGGATGTGCCCACGGTAGGGCTTGAGAAAAGGAACCAGTCCGGAGAGGGAGCGCGGAGCGCCTTTGGGTGCGTCAGAGCGCGGTGATTGAGCCATTCACAGAGTTTAGGGCTTGTGAGTGCTTGGGAGTCTGGCCTGAATATCGAAGACGTCGCCAGACGCATGGGCGCTACTTGCTTATAGCGAACGCGGTGCCAGCAACCACTTTCCACCCAGCGGAAGTTCGCTGCCAAACGCGAAGATACCGAAAGTGCCCTTCAAATGCATGGCCCTTGAACACGCCAGAGACGAAAGCCAGGACGGTGACGGAGGCGACTGCTTCCCTAATTCTGATCTGCCGATCTTGAAACTCGACCGCCAGGATTCGCTGTTCACCTGACCTGTAAAGGTTGAGATCGCCGTCCTTTGACAGAACGCTTCCGTCCGGACCGATAAAGAGGAGAGAGTCGTCAATCAATGCGTCGAGTATCGTGACGTCGCCTGCAAGCATTGCAGCTCGAAGTCCGTCCTCTGCGGCTTCGATCTCGGAAATTCGGTTGTTCATCTAGTGTCGAACTCGTGATAGATGCAGATGAAGTGCAGGAGCGTTGGTTACGACGCTCAACGCCCAGGTTCAGGCGAGGACGTCGCATTAGAACCTGTTGTTAGGCCAGCACACCCTCGATCTACTCTTTTGCTGTCATCAAGCGAACCATTTCTTCGCGGCCTTTGGCCTCGACCCACATGAACTCCATTGTCCCTGAGCTGTTGACGTACTTTGCTTTGATAGCGAGATCGCGGGCGTAGTCGAATAGGAGCTTAGATGCGCCCATCGCCTGCCGCACTCTTTCGGTTTTAATTGCACCGCTCTCGAAGCTGCCTTCGTACACTTTCGATAGCGCAATCATGAATTGCGTCACCGGACTCGCCTGGGTTGGAGTGGGTGTCGAATGAGGAAGAAGCGTGGGAGTGTTCCCTATTGGCGGCTTCACAAAGAGCGGTGCGCCGAGGAGCTCGCGTAGCAACTGATCGAATCCGGTCTCGAAGTAGTCCTGCTTGGAGAGATCGATGTAGAGCTTGGAGCCGAGGAACGTTGGAAGCGCGCCCATTTGCCGTAGAACTGGGATCACTTTTGCAGAATCTATTCGCGTCATTAGTTCTGCGGTGACGATCATCTTTTCGTATCCGACGCCGCCCATCCCAGCATTCGCCTTCTCCACGTACCTGTTGGTGCAGATCATCAGAATTCGAACGGACTCCGAGATTCCCCTCTCCATAAAGTGGGGTAGATCGCCGCCTGGTCCGATGTCCCATTGGTCTAGGATCACGTCGATCCCAGAAGTCCTCAGCCGTGTTGCCAACTCCAACACCCACAGCTTGTGCTCTGGCGAATCATGGGAGTAGGAGATGAATACTTTCGGGGCTGACATTTTTGTGTTGACCTCACAGAGTCCTCGGGGCCTAACGTAATGTATGGAGCAACACCTGCTGGATAAACTGGCCGGTGCTCGATATCCTGGAAATGAAATCACCTTGAAAGTGGCTTGCAACCTTGATTCTGGCGCTTGTCCTTGCCAGTTTATACGGGCATAGAAATTCCGACGAAGCCCGCAGCGAAAATTGTGGTGCTGCCTCATGACGCAGGTAATTCAAGGAAGTCATCGGTCTTTTGATAACTTCTGCTGCAAATCCGTTCGGGCTGAGGTATCGAAGCCCTTCGATACCTCAGGGCGAACGGTCATGGTTACTGCCGCAACCTTGCCACCAACCTACATCCGCAAAGGCTGCGCATACCCCGTCATCTCCAGATACCCACGCGCCACCTTCTTGCCATTGCTGTCGTACATGTCGCTCAACCCTTCCCAGTAGATCGCACCAGTGGAGTTGCGGCTGTCCATTTCCTGGTTGTCGATGACGGCCTTGACGGTGTAGAAATCGGCCGGTGTGCGCACGATCCATTCCACCGGGTAGATGGCCTGTGAGAGCGGGCTCTTCCAACTGCGTTGCGGTCTGAATTCGTTCTCGCCGCGGCTGGCGGTGTAAAGCAGGCCGTTGCCGGTGCGGAAGGAGCCGCCGTCCCACAGGGTGCTGCCGTCCTTGCGCCGCAGGCGAAAGGCGGTGAGTGCGCTGCCGTCGTAGTAGTTCATGCCGATCCAGTCCCAGCCGGTGGCTTCGGGGTGCAGCAGCTCTTCGCTCCATTCGTGGTCCAGCCATGCCACGCCCTTGACTGCCAGCTTTTGATTGCCAACGGTCAGCGTTCCGCTGGTGGCCAGCTGCGGCTGGCTGTAGTAGTAGCTGGCCTGTTTTTCCTCTGGCCCCTTGCGCGACAGGCCTTGCCGGCCTTGCAGCAGCACCGCCTGGGTTTCATCAAACTGCAGCGAGAGACCAAAGCCGGTGGCGGGCAGCTCTGCGGTGTAGCGTTTGCCGTCTGCCGTCAAGGACCAGTCGCGCAGCCGGATGGCCATGTCCTGCTGGCCCGTGCTGGCGATGTCAAAACCCTCGCGGGCAATGCGCTGGTCGTGCCAGAGTTTCTTGCCCTGCACATCGGTGATGGCGGCATGCGCAAACACCAGTTGTTTGGCGGCAAAGGCTGAACCCATGCCCTGCGTGGCATCGACCCGCGAACGGAAAAACGTGAGCTGAAAGCCGAAGCGGCGCGGCACGGCTTCGGTGGTGAAGGCCTCGCCGGTGATGTACCACCACTCGGTGCGAAAGTCAGGGTGAGCGCCGCGGTCGCGCGGGAACACCAGCGCCTTCGCGGGCAGTGCGTGGGCCGCGTCGTGCGGCAGCGCGGCGGCGCCTGCCGCGATACCCATCCACTGCAGTGCCTGCCGGCGCCGGATCGGGCTCATGTTGATATTCATGCTCATGTCCCTGATGTGAGCGCGGGGCGCATCAGGCGGACTATGCCTTCGTGCGCGGTGCTGCAGTCGCCCAGCTTGTCGGCCACCCAGCCGTCGTCGTGATAAGTGGGCAGGTAGCGCTCGCCAGAGTCGCACAGCAGCGAGAGGATGGAACCCTGTTCGCCGCGGGCCAGCATCTCGTGGGCCAGTGTGAGCATGCCAACAAAGTTGGTACCGGTCGAAGGGCCGACCTTGCGGCCCAGCAGGCGCGACAGTGCGCGCATGGCGGCCAGCGAATCGGCATCGGGCACCTCGATCATGCGGTCGATCACACTGCGGATAAAGCTGGCCTCCACCTGCGGCCGGCCAATGCCTTCGATGCGTGAGCCGGGACCAGTGAGAGTGGCGTCGCCGGTGCGGTGATAGGCCGCAAACACCGAACCCACCGGATCGGCCACACACAGCTGGCTCGCATGCTGCTGGTAGCGCACATAGCGGCCAATGGTGGCGCTGGTGCCACCGGTGCCTGCACCGACCACGATCCAGCGCGGCACGGGAAAGCGCTCGCGCGCCATCTGGTGAAACATGCTCTCGGCAATGTTGTTGTTGCCGCGCCAGTCGGTGGCGCGCTCGGCGTAGGTGAACTGGTCCATGTAGTGGCCGCCGGTCTCCAGCTCCAGCTGGCGTGCTTCGTCGTACACCGCGCTGGCGCTTTCCACCCAGTGGCAGCGACCGCCATAGAACTCGATCTGCGCGATTTTTTCCGGTGAGGTGCTGCGCGGCATCACGGCGATGAAGGGCAGGCCCAGCAGTCGGGCAAAGTAGGCCTCGCTCACGGCGGTGGAGCCGCTCGATGCTTCCACGATGGTGGAGCCTTCGTGAATCAGCCCGTTGCACAGCGCGTAAAGGAACAGCGATCGCGCCAGGCGGTGCTTGAGGCTGCCGGTGGGGTGGGTGGACTCGTCTTTCAGGTACAGGTCAATCCCGCGCGCCGCGAAATCCGGCAGGGGCAGTGCGATCAGGTGCGTATCAGCGCTACGCTGAAAGTCGGCCTCGATGCGGGCCACGGCCGCATGCAGCCAGGCATGGCCTGTGGCCCCGGTGGTGTGGGGGCCGGGAAGGACAAGAGGGGGCGCAGACGTCATGCCCCGGATTCTCGCAGCATGGCCACCTGTTGTGAAAGTGGCCTGCACCCTGGCTGGCGGCTGCGTGCAGATTGCTGCAGAAGCTGATTCCGTTGCGTCAGGCGTGCGCCGTGGCGGTGCTGTGATCCGCAAGACGATGCGAGATCTCTGTGTCGCGTCGCCGCAGAAATGCTTCCAGCTCGCGGGCGTAGTGGGGGCTGACGGCGCGCTGCATCGATGGCCGTTGTGCGAGCGCCGCACGCCAGGCGTGGACACGGGGCGCACGGTCAGGGTCAGGCAGAAAGCCGGATTCGCCCAGGCCTTCCAGCACGTCAAAGTAGCGAAATACCGGGCCGAACACGGCATCAACCAGGGTGAAGGCAGCGCCTGAAAAATACGGCCCACTGGGGTGAAGGGCTTGCTCGACTTGCAGGAACTTGCCGGCAATCGCCTGGCGCCGCGCTTCCAGCGCACCAGCGTCTGCAGCGTTGTAAAACGCGGCGATATCGTCCACCACGCTGGAGCCGAACTCCATCCATCCGCGGTGCTGTGCGCGCTGCAAGGCGTCTGCCGGGTGCAGCCGGGGCAGCAGGGTGTCGTCGAGGTATTCGCAGATGGCGGCCGATTCAAAGATGGGCTGGCCATCGACCAGCAGGACCGGCGTTTTACCCAGGGGCGAAATCGCCAGAAACCACGCGGGTTTGTTGGCGAGGTCGATGTCGCGCCGCTCGAAGGCGACGCCCTTTTCCATCAGGGCGATGGCGGCGCGCTGCACGTAGGGGCACAGCGTGTGACTGATGAGGGTGAGTTGCATGGATGTCTCCCGGGAAGTGTTCAGGCGACTATGAGCACACGGCTGCGGCGCAGCGCCCATTTGCCGTCACCCAGCAGCCAGTGCACCAGCGAGGCGACCAGCAGAAACAGGGGGTATTCCCAGCCGCCCTGCGGGTTGGAGAACGCCCAGCCATTCGGCCAATGCACCCATGTGGCCACGACCAGGATGGGGGTGAGCAGCAGCGACGTCTGCCGCGCGTAAAAGCCCAGCAGGAGCGCGGTGCCGCCAGCCAGCTCCATCGCCACCACCGGATAGGCCATGAAGCCGGGCAGGCCCACGCCGTCGAAGAACTGCGCCGTGCCGGGCAGGGTGAACACCAGCACCTTGAGCAGTGCGTGGGTGATCCACATGATGCCCAGTGCAACGCGGAGCAAGGTGGCGGCAAGGGCCTGACTGTGGGACTCGGGGGCGAGTTGTGTTTGGTGCGTTGACATGAAACCTCCAGAAAATTCGATACAGATGAAAGGACGCACAAGGCTTCAGGGCACTTGCGAGAGCGGACTTTACGATTGCGATAAAGCAATGTAAATTGGCACTGATGAAACCATCGATTGCAAAAACGCAATATGAGCTGACAGCACAAGACCTGCACGTGCTGCTGGCGCTGACGCGCGGGACGACGCTGTCCGAGGCCGCACGCCGGGTGGGAGCCGATGCCTCGACGGTGTTTCGCAGCGTGCAGCGCATTGAAAAAAATCTGGGTCAACGGCTGTTCGAGCGTTCACGCCGTGGCTATCTCCCGACCGAGGGCATGATCGTGCTGGCAGGGCATGCTGAACGCATTGAGGCGGAGCTCGAAGCCGCGCGAAGCAAGGCGCGCGGCCCGGAGGCTGATTCAGCCGGTGTGGCCGGTCTGGTGCGACTGACCACCACCGATGCCGTGCTGCGCGGCCTGGTGTTGCCCTGCCTGCCGCCGCTGCTGTCTGCCCATCCGATGCTGCAACTGGACTTTCGCGCTGGCAATGAACTGGCCAGCCTCAGCCGCCGCGATGCCGACCTCGCGGTGCGCGCCACGCGCAAGCCACCCGATCATCTGGTGGGGCGCCAACTCGGCACAGTGCGTTTTGTGTTGTGCGGAACCGCTGAACACGCGGAACATGCCGAGCCTTCGCGGGGGCGCAAGGCGAAGCGCGCAGACCTAGCCGGTTCAGTGAAGGCCCAGTGGGGCGAGTGGGACTGGATTGGTCCGGACGAGTCATTGCCAGAGCACCCCTCTGTGCTGTGGCGGCGCAGACATCTGCCGCGCGTGGTGCCGCGCCATCAGGCCGACGGCATCGTGGCGCTCACCGACATGATCAAGGCCGGGTTGGGGGTGGGCATCGTGCCCGCGTTCATGCTGGCCGTTGAGCCGGCGCTGGTGCCACTTTCGCCGGTGCTGCAAGACTGCGAGTCAGACCTGTGGCTGCTGGCGCACCCCGAGTCGCGTCACCTGCGCCGGATTGCGGTGGTGTATGACCACCTTGCCGCGACACTGCGGCTGGCATAACGGCGGCCGGCCTCGGAGCTCGTTAAAGAGGAGCCGGCCCGGTGGACTGGAAAACAATCTCGCCGCTGGGCACATGCACCACACGCACTTGCTGGCGGGTGGGGTCGGCCACACTCTTCACCGCCACGGCGACTGCCAGCGACGGATCGGCGTACAGGTGGTTGAGTGCGCCGCGGGGCAGCAGCCGGCCGGACAGTGTGTCGCGGCATTCAATGCGGTAGTCGTGAGACTGGGGTCTGTGGGAAGTAGGTCGCGCGGATGTCATGGTGAAAACCTCGCTGCAAAAGCTTTGTATAAGAGCTTTGCCTGACAAAACAGTTCCAGAAAAATTGCTGGAAGGCGTTTTCATTGTGGACCTGTCGTGCGTCAGCAGGGTGACAAATCGCTTGCAAAACGTAAGGAAACGCAAACTTCACCGTCAGCCAGGTTGCAAGCTGGGCCGCACACTCAGAGCAGGTTTACCAGTCTTCCTTGACGGCCAGCACCGCATCGCGACCTGCTGCTGCGCGGCCGGCAATCCACGCGGTCAATGTGCCGGCCGCCACCACGGCAGCGCACAGCAGCGCCAGCCGCAGCCACGGCACCATCAGGTCCATGGTCCAGTGAAAGCTCTGCGGGTTCACCACATGCACCAGTACGGTAGACACACCCAGCCCCAGGCCCGCGCCTGCGACTGCGCCGATCACCGTCCACGCCGCGCCTTCACCGGCGACCACCGCCAGAATCTGCCGCCGCGTCAGCCCCAGATGCGCCAGCAGGCCGAACTCCTTGCGGCGCGCCAGCACCTGCGCGCTGAAGCTGGCCGCTACGCCGAACAGGCCAATCGCAATCGCCACGCCCTGTAGCCAGTAGGTCACGGCAAAGCTGCGGTCGAAGATCCGGAGTGATGTGGCGCGGATCTGGCTGACCGATGCGATATCGATCAGTGCTGCCGAGCCGGACTGCGTGGCAGTCAGTTGCCGCACGCTCGCCTGCACGTCGGCATCCGAAGCGCCCGGCGACAGCCACAGGGCCAGATCGTTCACGCGGGTGTCGCCCGTCAGGCGTTCGAAGTCCTGTTGGCGCATCGTGATGGCGCCGAACTGCCGCGCGTAGTCGCGCCAGACACCCACAACGAAGAATGTCGCTGGAGCACTTGCAGCGGTACTTTGCAGGGTGGCTGACGACGGCAAGGCACCGAGTGCGCTCGACAACGGCGTAAACACTTTGCCGGGCTGCGCGCCATACAGGTCCACCATGGCTTCGCTGACGTAGATGGGGATCTGGCCGGCCGGAACCGGGCGCAGCTCGCCCACCAGTGGCAGTGCGGTGGCGGGGTCGTCCATCGGCCGGGCAATCAGCGCCACGGCGGGCCGGCCCGGGTCCAGTTGCAGCGAGGTGGTGCGCAGCGTGTTCACGCGTTCCACGCCCTGCAGCCTTGCCAGCGCGGCAACGAACTCAGGCGAGAAGTAAGCCGACTCGGTGGCGCTGCCACCCAGCGCGGTGCGTACGTACAGGTCTGCTGGCAGCACCACGTCCAGCCAGCGCGTGACGGATTCGCGAAAGCTCGCCACCATCACCGTCAGTGCCACCGCCAGACTGAGCGAGGCCACCACACCGCTCACGGCCACCGCCGCGCTCTCGCGCACACGCCGTGCCCGCTCCACCGCCAGCAGCGGCAGCAGGCGGTGGGCCACCCAGGGGCTGATGCGGTCGTACAGCAGCGCGATCAGCCAAGGCAGCGCAGTGATGCCACCGACCAGCAGCAGGGCCACCGAAACATAAGCCGCCAGCGGGATACCGCCCAGGGGTGGCATCAGCGCCAGCACCGCGCCCGTGACGATGATGGCGACGCTCAACCAGCGCGCGGCATGGCTGTGGTGGGCCATCCCGAGGCCTTTGAGGGTTTGCGCGGTTGGCAGCTTTTGCGCAGCACGCGCCGGCCACCAGCCGCCCACGCCCGCCGCCACCACCCCCAGCGCGCCGTAGATCAATGCCGCGCCAGCGCTCCACTGCAGTGCAGGTGCCACGCCTGAGAAATAGCCACCGCCCAGATCGCCACCCAGGAGCCGCAGCGCCAGCCCTGCCAGCAGGCTGCCAAGTGCAATGCCCAGCAGACTGCCCACCAGCCCCAGCAGCAATGATTCGGCCAGTACCAGCCGCAGCCGTTCGCGGCCGGTCAGCCCGAGCACACCGAGCAGTGCAAACTGCTGCGCGCGCTTGGCCACACTGAGTGACAGCACCGAAAACACAAGGAAGGCGCCAGTGAACAGCGCCACCAGTGCCAGCACCGTGAGGTTGACCCGATAGGCGCGCGAGAGATTGCTCACGCGCTCGGCCGCATCGCCCGGTGCATTCGCAGTGATCTGGGGCGGCAACTGCAGCGCGGCAATCAGTGCCTGGGCATCGGTGCCGGCGCGCAGACGCAGGTCAATGCGGGTGAGCTGCCCGCGCCGGTCGAACAAATCCTGCGCGGCGCCGATGTCCATCACCGCCAGCGGGCCGCCGCCGCTGGCCACGCTGCCAGCCACCTCTGCGGTGCGCAGTTGCAGGCCCACCTGCAGCTGCAGCGTGTCACCGGGCAGCGCCTGCTGCGCTGCCGGGTTCAGAAACACTATGCCCGGGCTGAACAGTGCAAAGCGGTCGGCTTCGGCAGCCGGCACCGGCATCAGCGCGGGTGCCACACCCGCCACGACCAGTGCGTCAACGCCCAGCACGCGAAGGGGCTGGCGCTCGCCTTTGGCGTTGAGCGCATAGGTGCTGATTTCCAGCACCGGGCTGGCGAGCGCCACCCCGGGGTTGTTGGCGACCCGGGCGTAGAGCGTTTCGTCAAAGCTGCCCTGTACAGCACGCAGCTCCAGGTCGGGCTGGCCGTTGACAGCGCGTACCGCCTGCGAGAACTCACTCAGCGCCGAGGCGTTGATCAGCTGCACCGAGAACGCCAGTGCCACACCCAGCATCACCGCCACCACAGCCGCAGCGCTGCGCCACGGGTGGTGGCGCAGTTCCTGCCAGGAAAAACTCGAGAGAAGGGCCCACATGAGCGGATTGTGCCCGCCGTGCCAGGTCAAGCGGGCGCCAGTGGTTTATCGTTGGGGGTGGCGCTGCCTTGCAGCAATTCATCGACCACTCACTGACCTGTCATCCAGAAGTCTTCACCATGCAATTGCCCACCTATGACGATGTGATCGCCGCCGCCGCGCGGCTGGAAGGCCACGCCCACCGCACGCCGGTGCTGCGCTCGGCCACAGCAGACGCGCGCTGGGGCGCGCAGTTTTTCTTCAAGTGCGAGAACTTCCAGCGCATGGGGGCGTTCAAGTTCCGCGGGGCGTTCAATGCGTTGTCCAAATTCGATGCGGCGCAGCGCAAGGCCGGCGCGATTGCGTTTTCGTCGGGCAACCATGCGCAGGCGATGGCGCTCTCGGCACGCCTGCTGGGTATGCCGGCCGTGATCGTGATGCCCAAGGATGCACCCGCAGCCAAGCTGGCCGCCACGCGTGGCTACGGCGCCGAAGTGGTGCTGTACGACCGTTTCACCGAAGATCGCGAGGCCGTGACTCGGCAACTCGCCACCGAGCGTGGCATGACCATGATCCCGCCGTACGACCACCCCGACGTGATTGCCGGACAGGGCACGGCAGCGAAAGAACTGTTTGAAGACGTCGGGCCGCTCGACCGGCTCTATGTGTGCATGGGCGGTGGCGGCCTGACCAGCGGATCGGCCCTGGCTGCGCGCGCGCTATCGCCGCAGTGCGAGGTCTACGGCGTCGAGCCAGAGGCGGGCAACGACGGGCAGCAGTCGCTGCGTGCGGGAAAGATCATCACCATTCCCACGCCGCAGACCATCGCCGATGGCGCGCAGACGCAGCATCTGGGCGAGTACACCTTTGCCATCATCCGCCGCGACGTGAAGGACGTGGTGACGGTGAGCGATGCCCAACTGGTGGAAGCCATGCGCTTTTTTGCCGAGCGCATGAAGATGGTGGTTGAACCGACCGGGGGCCTGGCCTTCGCGGCGGCCTGCGAAGCCGCTTCAGGCGAAGTGAACAGCCTGAAGGGTCAGCGCGTGGGCGTGCTGATCAGTGGCGGCAACGTGGACCTGGCGCGCTACGCCCAGCTGCTCACGGGCTGAAGCGGAGGGGTGCCGATCAGGCAAAGGCCTCCAGCCAGTTGAGCCCTGACGAGGTGCCGCCGGCGACGGCGCCCTTGCGGGGCCGGTACTCGCAGCCCACCCAGCCCTTCCAGCCGCAGGCGGCCGACACCTCGTCGATCACCTTGAACAGGTAGGCGTAGTTCAGCTCGCCGACATCGGGTTCGTGTCGCTCCGGCACGCCGGCAATCTGGAAATGGCCCACCGAGCCGGTCGGCAGGTACTTGCGGATTTTCATCGCCACATCGCCTTCGACGATCTGACAGTGGTACAGGTCCATCTGTACCTTGACGTTGGGGGCGCCCACTTCGGCGATCAGCTCATGCGCGTGGTCCTGGCGGTTCAGGAAGAAGCGCGAAATGTCGCGCGTGTTGATGGGCTCGATCAGCACGTCCCGGCCGCGCTGTGCGGCCTCGGCTGCGGCCCAGCGCAGGTTGGCAATATAGGTGGGCTGCACGGCTTCCCGCGTGAGGTCTGCGGGGATCAGGCCAGCCATCAGGTGAATGCGCGGGCAGTCGAGTGCCTCGGCGTAGTCCAGTGCCATCGTCACGCCAGCGCGGAACTCGGCTTCACGGCCCGGCACGCAGGCGGTGCCGCGGTCACCTGCCTTGTCCCAGGCATTCGCGATGGACGTGGCATCAGTGCCACCGGGCGGCGCGTTGAAGAGCACTTGCTGAAGCTTGAGGTCTTTCAGCCTGGCTGCGAGCTCGTGTTTCGGGAATGCGTAGGGAAAAAGAAACTCAACCGCCTGAAAACCGTCCCTGGCCGCCGCTTCAAAGCGCTCGGTGAAAGACAGCTCGGGGTACAACATCGAAAGATTCGCAGCAAATTGGGGCATGGAGAACGATCGGTAGGGGGAATGAGGTGATAAATCAACTTGAACCGACGGGATTTTCTTCAAAGCCCCGCATCGGTTCAAGGCTTGCGGGGCAGGGTTTACCAGCGGGCGCCAAAGGTCTGTCGCAGCTCGGTCAGTTGTTCGTCAGTCAGTGGCGGTACCTTGTCTGAGAGCATGGCCAGTCGCGCGGTTTCTTCCAGTTCTTCCAGCACCGCCATCGCGGCAGCCGGGCTGCTGTGCCACACATTCGGCCCCAGCCGGCTGAGCATCACGGCGCGCAACGGTATGCCCTGATCACCATAGCGCGTGATGGTCTGCGCCACCAGTGCGGCCGCTGCAGGGTCTCCGGGCCGGTGATAGGGAATCAGCGGCACGTGGCCGACCTTCATCACGAAATAGGGTGTGATGGCGGTCAGTAATTCCTCGCCCTGCGCTTTCAGGCTCAGCGCCACGCAATGCGTGCTGTGGGTGTGAATCACGCATGCCGTGGCTGGCTCGAACGCCGCGCTGGCCGCATAGATGTGCCGGTGCAGGGCCAGCGTCTTGCTGGCGGGCAGGCCACTCAGTTGCTGGCCTTGCTCGTCAACGCGCGCCAGTTGTACCGGGTCCAGAAAACCCAGGCAGGCATCGGTGGGTGTGATGAGGTAACCGCCGCCAGCCGATGCGTGAAGACGCACACTAATGTTGCCGGCGGTGGCATGCACATAGCCGCGCTCAAACAGGCTTCGGCCAACGCGGCAGATTTCCTCGCGAGCGGCCTGTTCGCTCAGTGGCGCGTTCGCGGTTGGAGTCAGCGGTGAAGTGGATGAGCTCATGCGTGCATGGTAAGGGCTTTGGCGCGGATGCCGGTGAAATCAGGGCGCTGCGCTCGCACCCGCGTTGGAGCGGACGCCGGTGGCATCAAGATGCAGGATGCGGTCAGCGCGCGCGGCGGCGGCTTCCGAATGGGTGACCAGCACCATGGACGCACCGTGCGCGCGCGTCTGGCTGACCAGCGCATCCATCACGCGTGCGGCGGTGGTCGGGTCGAGGTTGCCGGTGGGCTCGTCGGCCAGCAGCAGGCTGGGCCGGTGCACCAGTGCCCGCGCTATCGCCACACGTTGCAGTTGCCCGCCGCTCAATTGCTGCGGCAGCCTGGCGCCCAGCCCCGCCAGACCGACAGCATCGAGCATGGCGGCCACGCGCAAGTCGGTTTGTGCGGCATCCCGCTCGCCGAGCAGCAGCAGGGGCAGGGCGATGTTCTGCGCCACATCCAGATGCGGCAGTACATGGAAAGCCTGAAACACAAAGCCCACCTTCTGCCGGCGCAGCAGCGCACGCCCGTCGTCGCCCAGCTGGCCGAGGTCCACACCGTCCAGTTGTACCGTGCCCTGGTCCCACTGGTCGAGGCCCGCCATGCAGTTGAGCAGCGTGGATTTGCCGACGCCCGACTCGCCGATGATGGCCACGAATTCGCCCGGTGCAACCGTCAGAGAGACACCGCTGAAGACGGCCACGCCGTCATAGCGCTTGGCAAGGCTTTGGACAACGAGACTCATCGCATTCACCACGTCTTTTCGCAAGTTTGATCGGTCACGCCCTGCATTGCAGCCGCCAGATGCTGCCGGACCAGCGCCAGTACGCGGACCTGTGCGTCGCTGGCGTCACACGGCACCGTGTGACGCTGCGGCATGCTGCGCAGCCAGGTGATTTGCCGCTTGGCCAGCTGGCGGGTGGCGAAGATGCCCCGGTCACGCAGCTCGTTCATCGGGAATGCGCCGTCGAGCGCCTCCCAGGCCTGCCGATAGCCGACGCAGCGCATCGACGGCAGGTCTGCATGCAGGTCGCCGCGCGCGCGCAGGGCTTTGACTTCCTCCAGCAATCCGGCGGCGAGCATGGCGTCAAAGCGCTGTGCGATGCGCTCGTGGAGCCAGGCACGGTCAGACGGCTCCAGTGAAATCAGGGTCATGGATGCGCTGGGGACTGGTTGTGCATCGTTGCCGGCACGGGCTGCATCTTCGGCGTGGAAAGAGGACAACGTGCGCCCCGAGGCCCGGTACACCTCCAGCGCACGCGAGATGCGCTGCGAGTCATTGGGCGCCAGACGTGCGGCGGTCACCGGGTCGATCCTGGCCAGGTCAGCGTGCAGGGCAGGCCAGCCGCGCACAGCCGCATCGGCGGCGATATCGGCGCGCAGCGCGGCGTCGGCCTTGGGCAGGCTGCGTTCTTGGCCGAAGAGGCCATCAAACAAGGCCTTGAAATACAGCATGGTGCCGCCCACCAGCAGCGGGAAATGGCCGCGCGCCTGAATCTCGCCGATCAGCCGTGTGGCGTCGCTCACAAACTCAGCTGCGCTGTAGGCGTGCAGCGGGTCGCGGATGTCGATCAGGTGGTGCGGCGCGGAGCGGAGTTCTTCTGCGGTCGGCTTGGCGGTGCCGATGTCCATGCTGCGGTAGACCAGTGCGGAATCGACGCTGATGATTTCCACCGGATGCGTGTCAGCCAGCTCACGCGCAATCGCCAGTGCGGCGGCTGTTTTGCCCGAAGCGGTGGGGCCGGCCAATGCCAGGGGCGGCAGGGGGCTGACAGGGGACGGGGTCATGGCGTGCCGGGCACCTGAACGGCCGGTCTGGTGACGGGCTCGCCGTGGCGGCGCACCAGCGTCCAGGCCACGGCGGCTATCACCGTGCTCCACAGCCACAGCCCATTGGTCAGGGGCAGCACCGTGCCATCGAGCCGCTGGCCCAGCCAGCCGCCCATGCCAAACGCGGCCACCATCATCAGGAAACCGTTCATCGCCGACGCCGCGCCTGCTGACTGCGGGAATGGCCCGACGGCACCGCTCTGCCCGCAGGGCTGGTGCACGCCGTGGCCCAGCATGAACAGCATGTGCGGCACCATGATGGCCCACACGGAATGCACCCCGGCCATCGCCAGCACGCCCATCACTGTGCCGCCAGTCACACTCAGTACGGCGGCCATGGCCACCGTCTTGCGCACACCGTGCCGTGGCAGCAGGTGGCGGCAGATGAAGGTGCCGATGATGTAGGCCAGCGACGACGCCAGCATGATGAGGCCGTAGACCGTCTTGCTCACGCCCAGCACCTCGATGAACACGAACGAAGACGACGCCAGAAAAGTGAACAGGCCCGCATACGACGCGGTGGACAGCGCCGAGAAGGCGATGAAGGTCGGGTGGCGAAACAGCGTGATCCACGTGCCGACCAGTTTGCGTGGGCGCAGTGCATCCATGCTTTTCTGCGGCAGGGTTTCCTCAAAGCGCAGGGCGATGAGCAGCAGCGCGCCGCCGCCAAATACTGCCAGCGCGGTGAGTGCTGCCCGCCAGCCATAGAGTTCCGACAGCAAACCGCCCAGCGGCGCGCTGATGCAGGCCAGCACACCCAGGCCGGTGAGGCCCTTGGACATCACGCGTGCACCTTCCAGCGGCATGTAGAGGTCGCGCACAATGGCACGGGCGCACATGACCACCGCGCCCATGGCAGCGCCCTGCACCACACGCCAGACGATCAGCAACGCCATGGACGGCGCCAGCGTGCAGGCCACCGAGGCCAGGGTGTAAGCCGACAAACCCCACAGCAGCACCGGGCGCCGCCCGAAGCGGTCAGACAGCGGGCCCCAGATCAGCTGCGACAGCCCGAAGGCCAGCAGCAGCGCGCTCAGGGTGAGTTGCGCTTGCGACATGGGAGCGCCGAAGCCAGTCGTCATCGCTGGCAGGGCGGGCAGATAGAGATCAGTGGTGACGGGCTGGATACCCAGCAGGGTGGCCAGAATCAGGACGATCAGCGCACCAGGCATTCGGGTGACCGGACCACGCGTGAGGTCGGGGCGATGCACCGCAGTGGCGCTGTGGGTCGGTGGCGAAGCGGGCATCCCTCAGAGGTTAGCAGATTGCTTTTTTGCGGGCTGCCGGTTCGCAGGCACTGCTCTAAACTTTGCGAATGACTGAAAACGCTTCGCCCTCCAAGCCATCGCCCGTCTTGCAGGGCTCTGCCGCGCCGGCCCTCACGCCACCGCCTTATGCCCGCTGGCTGGGTTATGCCGGATTGCTTCCGTTTGTCGGGGCAGCAGCCGGTGCATGGCTGCTGCAGGCGCCCGGGCTGCAGGCCTGGGCCGGTGTGGCGTTGCTGGCTTATGGCGCCTTGATCGCCACATTTTTAGGTGGCATCCACTGGGGGCTGGCGATGCGGGGTGCTGATCCGGTCACGACGCGGCTGCTGTGGGGCGTGGTGCCCAGCCTGGTGGCGTGGGTCGCGCTGATGCTTCCACTCGGCGCCGGGCTGCTGGTGGTGGCGGCGTTGCTGGCGACTTGCTATGCCGTGGACCGGGCGCTCTACGCCAGTGCCGGTCTGGCCGGATGGTTGACGCTGCGTCTGCAGCTCACCGCCGTGGCGACGGCCAGTTGTGTGGCGGGGGCCTGGGCGCTTTACTGATCTGCGTTGACAGGCGGATCAGCCGACGATTGGCCCCTCAGCGGCCGCGCATGAACAGCGCATCCAGCTCGCGCACGCTCAGCTGACGCCAGGTGGGGCGGCCGTGGTTGCACTGGTCGGATCGCTCGGTCGCTTCCATTTGCCGCAGCAGCGCATTCATTTCTTCCAGCGTGAGCTTGCGGTTGGCGCGCACGGCGCCGTGGCAGGCCATGGTGCCCAGCAGTTCATTCTGGGCGCGCTGGATCACGGTGGAGGCGTCGTGCTGCGCCAGCTCGGCCAGCACGCTGCGGGCCAGTTCGACCACGTCGCCCTGGGCCAGCGTCACCGGCACCGCGCGCACGGCGAGTGTCTTGGGCGAGAAGGGCACGATTTCAAGCCCCAGGGTCGCCAGTACGTCCGCGCTGCTTTCGGCGGTGGCCACTTCCTGCGGGCTGGCAGCAAAAGTGGCGGGAATCAGCAGCGGCTGGCTGGCGATGCGGGAGGTGTCCAGCTGCGCCTTCAGGCGCTCGTAAACGATGCGCTCGTGGGCCGCGTGCATGTCCACAATCACCAGACCCTGGGCGTTCTCGGCCAGTACGTAAATGCCCTGCAACTGGGCAATGGCCCGGCCCAGCGGCCAGTCGCCTTCGGGTAAGGCGGGAGTGTCTGCAGGGCGGCTGTTGCTGATGACGGCTGGATGGGAAGGCGTTGGGCCGTCGCCTGACGACTGGGGCCACATCGCCTCGAAATCCGACGCGCGTGAAGCGGCGGGTGCTGAAAACCCCATTGATGGTTGTGCCCAGCCCTGCTGGGAGAAAACGACGGGCCCGCCTGCCATGCCAGAGGCAACATCGGACGCCGCTGCGTGCGACAACCCCTCGGCGACACTGGTCGAATCGCCCTCAGTGGCTGAGGAGCGCGGCACCGCCAGTGCGTTCTCGGCCGCGTGGCGCACGGCCTGATGCACTTCCCGGCCATCGCGAAAGCGCACCTCAATCTTGGTCGGGTGCACATTCACATCCACCCGCGCCGGGTCCATCTCGACGTACAGCGCATACACCGGCTGGCGGTGGCCATGCAACACGTCTTCGTAGGCGCTGCGTGCTGCGTGCGTCAATACCTTGTCCCGCACATAGCGGCCGTTGACATAGGCGAACTGCTGGTCGGCGCGCGAGCGGGCGGCATCTGGAATACCAGCGCGGCCCCACACCCGCACTGCTGGCGAGCCATCGGCACGGCGGGCGCTGCTTTCATAGTGCACAGCGACAGATTGCTCGACGAAGGCGCTGCCCAGCACGTCGGCCATGCGTTGCGAGTGGGCCTGCAGCGACTCGCCTGCGCATGCGCGCCACTGCTCCACGAGCTTGCCTTCATGCCAGATCGCAAAGCCCACATCGGGCCGCGCCAGCGCATGGCGGCGCACCGCCTCTATGCAGTGCGCCAGCTCAGTGGCATCGGTCTTGAGAAACTTGCGACGTGCTGGCGTGGCGTAAAACAGCTCGCGCACATCCACGGTGGTGCCCTGGCTGCGCGCCGCGGGCTTGAGCTCGCCGGTGCGCCCATCCAGCTGCCAGGCGTGCTCTGCGCCGGCCGTGCGCGAGATGACACTCATGTCGGCAATCGAGTTGATGGCCGCCAGCGCCTCGCCGCGAAATCCCATGGTGCCGACCGATTCCAGATCCTGCAGAGAGGCGATCTTGCTGGTGGCGTGGCGGCGCAGCGCCACCGGCAGTTCCTCGCGGGGGATGCCAGCGCCGTCGTCCTCGACGCTGATCTGGCGCACACCGCCGGCCAGCAGACGCACGGTGACCTGGCGGGCACCGGCATCCAATGCGTTGTCGACCAGCTCGCGAACCACCGAGGCGGGTCGCTCGACCACCTCTCCCGCGGCAATCTGGCTGATCAGTTCGTCGGGCAGTTCGCGGATGGGACGCCGGGTGGCGGGTGGCATGAGGCTCATTGGGAATTGATTCTAGGCGCAGTACCCCGCGCCGCCGTGGGCGTTTTGACTGGGCCGGCGCGGGGACCTGTCAGAATGCCGGTCATGGAATTTTTCGCCCTCCTCATTGACTTCATCGTCCACGTCGACAAACACCTCGAAGCTTTCGTTACTTCTTATGGCGCCTGGGTTTATGCCCTTCTGTTCCTGATTATTTTTGTGGAAACAGGTGTTGTGGTGATGCCTTTTCTCCCCGGAGATTCGCTGCTGTTTGTGGTGGGCGCCCTGTGCGGTGCCGGGTTAATGAGCTTGCCGCTGGCCGTGGGGCTGTTGTTCACGGCTGCCGTGCTGGGAGACCAATGCAACTACAGCATCGGGCGTTATTTCGGGCCCAAGGTGTTTCAGTGGGAGCAGTCGCGGTTTTTCAACAAGCGGGCGTTTGACCGCACCCATGCTTTCTACGAGCAGTACGGCGGCGTCACCATCATCGTTGCGCGCTTCATGCCCTTCCTGCGCACGTTCGCGCCGTTTGTGGCTGGCGTGGCTGAAATGAACCGCCCGAAGTTCATTGCCTTCAACATCGCCGGCGCATTCCTGTGGGTGGTGGGTCTGTGCGTGGCGGGTTACCTGTTCGGCAATCTGCCCTGGGTCAAGGAGAACCTCAGCAAGATCATCTGGGCCATGATCCTGATTCCGGGCCTGTTCGTGCTATTCGGCGCCTGGAAAGCCAGCCGGAGCCAGCCCGCCAAAATCTGATTCCCAACGATACGTGGGCGTATCATTCCGGTCCACCCTGAGACATTTGAACCTGCTGTCATGAACGCACCCACAGAAGGCGGCTCCGCGCTCTCCCGCTGGAGTACTCCGGGTTCCAGCCGCGTGCCGTTCTGGGCCTACACCGACGAGCAGCTGTACCAGCGTGAGCTGGAGCGGATTTTTTACGGGGCGCACTGGTCCTATGTGGGGCTGCTGGCTGAAATCCCGAACATCGGCGACTACAAGCTGACCCACATCGGTGAGCGGCAGGTGCTGATGGTGCGTGACCGCGTAGCCCCCAAAGACCGGGGTACAGACCATGGCATTCGCGTCGTTGAAAACCGCTGTGCCCACCGGGGTGTGCGCTTTTGTCAGAACCCGCAGGGCAATGCCCGCAGCTTTGTCTGCCCCTACCACCAGTGGACCTACAAGCTCAACGGCGACCTGGCGGGTCTGCCGTTCAAGGACGGGGTGAAAGAGGGCGATTGCATCAACGGCGGCATGCCCGAAGGTTTTGACCTGAAGGACCATGGGCTGACCAGGCTGCGCGTGGCCGTGCTGCATGGGCTGGTGTTCGCCACCTTCGGCCACGAGGTGGAGCCGCTGGAAGACTACCTCGGCCCGGACGTCATGCCGTGGCTGGACCGCATCTTCAAAGGCCGCGAACTCACCTTGCTGGGCTACAACCGCCAGCGCATTCCGGGCAACTGGAAGCTGATGATGGAGAACATCAAGGACCCATATCACCCCGGGCTGCTGCACACCTGGTTCGTGACTTTCGGGCTCTGGCGCGCCGACCAGAAAAGCCGCATGGTGATGGATGCCAAGGGTCGCCACGCGGTGATGATTTCAAGGCGCAACGAGGGTGGCGCCAACGCGGCGGTGACCGAGGGCGTGACATCCTTCAAAGCCAACATGACCTTGCATGACGACCGTCTGCTCGACGTGGTGCCGGAGCCGTGGTGGAAGGTGGACGATCCGTCCAAACCGGGCACCGACATCATGCCCACGGTGACCATGATCACCCTGTTTCCCAGCCTCATCATCCAGCAGCAGGTCAACTCGCTGAGCACGCGCCACATCGTGCCGCGCGGGCAAGGCGAGTTCGATTTCGTCTGGACCCATTTCGGCTTTGCCGACGACACGCCCGAGATGACGCAGCGGCGCCTGCGGCAGGCCAACCTGTTCGGTCCTGCCGGATTCGTCAGTGCCGACGATGGGGAGGTGATCGAATTCAGCCAGGCCGGTTTTGAGCAGGGTGACGAGAACACCACCACGCTGTGCGAACTTGGCGGCACCGGGACCGAAGCCACGGAACACATGGTCACTGAAACCCTGATCCGCAGCATGTACGGCTACTGGAAGAAAGTCATGGGGCTATGACGGTCAGCGATCAGAACTTGCAGCGCATGCTGCTGCAGCAGTCGCTGGACCAGCTCAATGCCGAGTACGCTGCGGCGCTGGACGAAAAGCGCTTTGATGACTGGCCGGAATTTTTCGTGGAAGATGGCTGCTACAAAGTCCAGGCGCGCGAGAATTTTGACCGCAGCTTGCCTCTTGCACTGATCGCGCTGGAAAGCCGGGGCATGATGAAAGACCGGGTCTACGGCGTGACCCAGACGATTTACCACGGCCCTTACTACATGCGCCATGTGATCAGCCCGGCGCGTGTGCTGGCGGTGGAGGGCGAGGTGATCCGTGCCCAGGCCAACTACGCGGTGTTTCGCACCAAGCCCGGCAGTGTGAGCGAGGTGTACAACGTTGGTCGCTATGTGGACGAGATCGTTTGCACCGAAGCCGGGCTGAAGTTCAAAAGCCGCCTGTGTGTCTACGACAGCGAGATGATCCTCAACTCACTGATCTATCCGATCTGAGCGCCCCTGCGCCAGATCGTCACGTCCCCATATCGCGTGCACCACGAAAAACGGGGGACCGAAGTCCCCCGCTGGAGTGAATAGCCCTGCAACGGCAGGAGGGCGATACACCCTCCCGCTTCGCGCGGGGTTTTCAGTTCCTTATTTCTTGCCGATTTCGTTACCGATCAGCGCACCGGCTGCGGCGCCACCCACGGTGCCGAGCGTGCCGCCGAAGACGGCGTTACCGACGACACCACCGGCCACGGCGCCGACGCCGGTACCGATTTGTGCGCGTGTCGGGTTGGTTCCGCAACCGGTCAGGGCGATCAGGCTGGCGGCGGCGACAGAAATCAAAATTTTCGTATTCATGGTGTGTTCCTTTGCATGTGGTTTCAGGCCTCGGGCCGTAGACGTTCACAAAGTGACAGTCAGGCGATTCCTGTGAATGAACTGTAGTTGGCACACCAGCCGCCACCTGTAGGACAAAACCGTCCGGCTGCGTCGGTGCGTCGCCGCACATTCAGGGCGTGTTGGAGACGCTGGTGGCCGGCCTGCGGAGAAGCCTCAGGTGGCGCGGTTGCGGGCCAGCGGTGGGTTGCGTGCGAAGTAACGCGAGATACCGCGCATCAGGGCGTCGGCCAGTTGCACCTGGTACTCCTCACTGCGCAGGCGTGCTTCTTCTTCAGGGTTGCTGATGAATGCGGTTTCCACCAGCACACTGGGAATGTCGGGCGCTTTGAGCACCGCAAAGCCGGCCTGCTCGACGCGCGGCTTGTGAAGTCTGCCAACGCTTCCGATTTCGCCGAGCATCGCGGTGCCGAGCTTCAGGCTGTCATTGATCTGCGCCGTGGTGCTCATGTCGAGCAGCGCCTTGGCCACCTGCGCGTCCTTGGCCTTGACGTTCACGCCACCGACCAGATCGGCCGAGTTCTCCTTGTCGGCGATCCAGCGTGCAGCGCTGCTGGAGGCGCCTTTTTCGCTGAGCGCGAACACGCTGGCGCCTCTTGGTCTGGCCGTGAAGAAGGCGTCAGCGTGGATGCTGATGAAGAGGTCGGCCTTCACGCGGCGGGCTTTTTGCACGCGCACATGCAGGGGCACAAAAAAATCGGCATCGCGAGTGAGGTAAGCCCGCATGTTGGGCTGGCGGTTGATGCGGTCGCGCAGCCGCTGCGCAATCTGCAGCACCACGTCTTTCTCGCGCGTGCCCCCAGGGCCGATAGCGCCCGGGTCTTCGCCGCCGTGACCCGGGTCCAGCGCCACGATGACGAGCCGGTCGGTTTTGCCGTCGGGCTCTGTGGCTGCATCAGGCTGCGGCTTTCTGTCGGGGCTGCGTGCCGCAGACGGTTGTACGGGCGGTGCGGGGGCTGGGGATGCGGGTGCAGCGGGTTTGCCGGATTGCCGTGCGATCAATTCCCCGAGGGGATCGGCCGCAGGTGTTTCTGCGGGCGCCGGTGCGGGGGACTGGCCCAATGGTCTGGTCTCGGACAGCCGCTCGGCGATCAGGGCCTCCAGCGGATCGACTGCCTGCGCCGGGTAGAGGTCGAACACCAGCCGGTGCTGGTAGGCGGCCACCGGTTGTAGCGTGAACACCTGCGGCAGCATGGGCCGCTTGAGGTCGATCACCAGCCGCACCACACCCGGTGCGTTCTGGCCGACGCGCATGCCGGCGATGTAGGGGTCGTCGGGCTTGACCTTGGCGACCAGTTCGCGCAAGGCGGGAATCAGGTCAATGCCTTCAATGTCCACCGCCAGCCGGGGCGGCTCGGCAATGAAGAACTGCCTGGCCTTGAGTTCGGTGTCCGATTCGATCGTCAGCCGCGTGTAGTCTTTCGATGGCCAGACCCGCACCGCCACGATGCTGGCGCCATGCGCAAGGTGCTGCACCCCGAGCAACAGCACCAGGCTTCCCCTCTTCAGGATATCCCGCCGGCTGGCCTCGGCGGCCGCCAGAAAGCTGCGCTGCGCAAGCGTGGTGTCTTTCATGCGATCAGTTCCGCACCGATGGGTGTGTGGGCAGTGAGCGTGACTGAGCGGGCTTCATTGGCCTGCAGGTCGATTTGTATCAGCAGGTCGGGCGACGGCAGATGCTCGCCCGCTTTTTCGGGCCACTCCACCAGTTTCAAACCGGGGCTCGCAAAAATGTCGCGAAAACCGGCGTCCTCCCACTCCCTGGGGTCGTTGAAGCGGTAGAAGTCAAAGTGCCAGATGCTGAGGCCTCCGCTAAGGTCTCCGTTGTGTGCTGGCTGCCCTGATGCCGCCGCCAGCGTGTAGGGCTCCACCACCGCATAGGTCGGGCTTTTGATGCGGCCCTGCACGCCCAGGCTGTGCAGCAGGTGACGCACAAAGGTGGTCTTGCCTGCGCCCAGATCGCCTTGCAGCTCAATCAATGCATTGTTGATGGCCGGTTGCCCTGCAAGTGACCGCGCGAACGCCTCTGTCTGGCCTTCACTCTGCCAGACAATGTTTTTTACAATCAGCGGGTGCCGGTCAGCAACTCTTTGGGCAGTCATCAATTCGTTTCTCAAATTCAAACTTGGGCGCGCGAGCTTGGATTTTCGCAAATTGGGGTGGCAGGCGTCGATCTGACCTCAGCAGAGCCTGGATTATCGGCTTGGCTGGCGGCCGGCTTTCATGGTGACATGCATTACATGGCGGCGCATGGCCTCAAACGTGCCCGGCCGGCCGAGCTGGTACCCGGCACGGTGAGCGTGATCACTGCCCGCATGGACTATCTGCCTGCCACCACGGTCACTGACGCAGGCCAATGGCAGGCCGTGGAGCTGGGCCGCTTGCAGCGTCCCGCAGAAGGCGTGGTGTCCATTTATGCGCGAGGCCGTGACTACCACAAGGTGATGCGTCAGCGGCTGCAGAAGCTGGCTTTGCGCCTGGCGGAAGCCGTGGGGCCGATGGGCCATCGCGTCTTCACCGACTCCGCCCCCGTACTGGAAGCTGAACTGGCCGCGCGTTCCGGACAGGGTTGGCGTGGCAAGCACACCTTGCTGCTCAACCGCGAGGCCGGTTCGATGTTTTTCCTTGGGGAAATCTATGTCGACGTGGCGCTTCCTCCGAGCGAGCCCATCACGCCGCACTGCGGCACCTGCAGCGCCTGCATTGACATCTGCCCGACACAGGCCATCGTGGCGCCGCACCGGCTGGATGCGCGTCGCTGCATCTCCTACCTGACCATTGAGCACGCGGGGCCTATTCCGCTGGAACTGCGTCCGCTGATCGGAAACCGCATTTACGGCTGTGACGACTGCCAGCTGGTCTGCCCGTGGAACAAGTTCGCGCAGCGCAGCGCCTTGCCTGATTTTGATGAACGCACTGGCCTGTCGGGTCAGCAACTGGTGACGCTGTTCGAATGGAGCGAAGCCGATTTCTTGGCGATGACCGAGGGCAGTGCCATCCGCCGCATCGGCCACGAGCGCTGGCTGCGCAACATCGCGGTGGCCATGGGCAATGCGCTGCGGGCTTCGTCAGCAAGCGACCCGCAGACTGCGCTGGCCATTCGCACCAGCCTGCAGTTGCGCCAGCCGGGCAGTTCGCCGCTGGTGGCTGAACACATCGATTGGGCTTTGGCGCAGCAGGGCAGCGCGTGAAGAACCCGAGCTGTCAGCGCAGAATGCCCAGCGCAAACGGCAGGCTGACCACACCCAGCAGGGTGGACAAGGTCACCAGCCCGGCGACATAGCCGCCGTTGTAGCCCATGCGCGCGGCCAGCACGTAAGCGCTAGAGGCGGTGGGCAAGGCCGAAAAGGCCAGCAGCATGGTGGTTTGGGTCGGCGGCAATGTGAACGCCTTGGCCAGCCCCAGCGCCGCCAGCGGCAGCAACAGGTGCTTGATGGTCAACACACTGACCGCCAGCAGCTTGGCCTGCGACAGCTGGCTGAACTGCATGCCGGCGCCGGCCGCCATCAGGCCCAGCGCGAGGGAGGCCGCGCCCAGCCGGGTCACTGTGGGCTCCAGCCACACCGGCAGCACGAAGCCGAGCAGGTTGGCGGTCAGACCGGTGGCGGTGGCCAGAATCAGCGGGTTGCGCACCAGCTCGCGGGCAAAACCGCGCTGGGCGTGCCGCGCCATCGGCCAGACGGCGCCCACGTTGAACAGCGGCACACACACGCCAATCAGCACGGCAATCAACTGCAGGCCCTCAGGCCCCGCCAGACGCTCGGCCAGCGCCAGCCCGATGAAGGAATTGAAGCGAAAGGCGACCTGCGCGCTGGCGGCGTGTTCCCGGCGGTCAATGTGCCGGCCCAGCCACGGCCAATGCGGCAGGCTGTAGGCCAGCGCAATGCCGGTCACACCCAGCAGCAGGCCGGCGCCAATCAGGCTGGACGCCGCCACCACGTCGAGTGGGCTTTTCACGATCGAGTGAAACAGCAGCACTGGAAAGAGGAAGTAATACACCAGACTTTCCACCTGCTCCCAGACGGTGCGGTTCAGTGCGGTGTAGCGGCAGACGAGGTAGCCGCAGAGGATGAGCGAGAAGTCGGGGAAAAGAAGTTGCGCGTAATTCACCCACTGAGAATAACGCGAATCACAGCCTATCCCCGGGTTTGCCCTTATGCGTAATCCACAATCGAGCTTCTTGAATCTTGGCTTTACGATTCCATCTGATTTCATTCAGGAAGGATCTCTCCATGCAACGACGCTATCTCCTCGCTCTTTCGACGCTGGCTCTGGCTGCGGCCTCCGGTGCTGCGCTCGCCCAGGGCTACCCGAACAAGGTCATCAAGCTGCAGGTGCCATTTGCACCGGGCGGTACCACCGACATCGTGGCCCGCGTGATTTCAGAGCCGCTGGGCAAGGCGCTGGGCCAGTCCGTGGTGGTTGAGAACAAGGCGGGTGGCGGCGGTGTGGTGGGTGCGCTGGAGACGGCGCGCGCCACGCCAGACGGTTACTCGCTGGGCATGGCCACGGTCTCGACCACGGCAGCCAACCCGGCCATCAACCCCAAGATTCCGTACGATGTGCTGACCGACTTCACGCCCATCATCAACATCGCGGCCACGCCCAACATCATTGCGGTGCACCCCAGCTTCCCGGCCCGCAACTACCGTGAGTTTCTGGCCGAGATCAAGAAGAACCCCGGCAAGTACTCTTACGCCTCTTCCGGCACTGGCGGCATTGGCCACCTGCAGACCGAGCTGTTCAAAAGCCTGAGCGGTACCTTCATCACCCACATCCCCTACCGTGGTGCAGGTCCGGCACTGAACGACACGGTGGCTGGCCAGGTGCAGATCATTTTTGACAACATTCCGTCTGCCTTGCCCTTCATCCAGCAAAAGCGCCTGATCCCCATCGTGGTCGCTGCGCCGCAGCGCCTGTCGGTGCTGCCGGATGTGCCGACCTTCAAGGAAGTCGGGCTGGAGCCGGTGAACCGCATGGCCTACTACGGCATTCTGGGTCCCAAGGGCTTGTCCAAGGAAGTCGTCGACAAGGTCAGCGCGGCCACGCTCAAGGCCTTGCAGGATCCTGCGGTGCGCAAGCGCATCGAGGACACCGGCTCGCTGATCATCGGCAATACGCCAGAGCAGTTCGCGGTGCAAATGAAAGCTGAATACGACGTGTACAAGAAAGTGGTGGAGTCGGCCAAGCTCAAGCTCGAATAAGCTGACTGGCTAAGTCTGCCCTTTCAGACCAGCCGCTGCGCACTCAGGTGTCCAGCGGCTTTTTTGTGTCCGGGGCTTTCTGTCGGTCCTGTTTTTGTTATGGTCTGAGCATGCACGAGCACAGCCAGTCCCGTATCGACAGCTTCATCGACGCCCTGTGGCTGGAAGACGGGCTGAGCAAAAACACGCTGGCGGCGTACCGGCGCGATCTGTCGCTGTTTGCCGGCTGGCTGGGCGCAGCCGCGCAGGGCGTGCGGCACCTCGATGAGGTCTCAGAGACCGATCTGCACGGTTACTTTGCCGCGCGCCACGCGGCAACGCGGGCCACTTCTGCGAACCGGCGTCTGACGGTGTTCAAGCGCTATTTCCGCTGGGCGCTACGCGAACGAATGATCGTGGCTGACCCCACCCTCAAGCTGCAATCGGCCAAACAGGCGCTGCGGGTACCCAAGACCATGAGCGAGGCGCAGGTCGAATCGCTGCTGGCGGCGCCGGATGAGGGCACCCCACTGGGCCTGCGTGACCGTGCGATGCTGGAGCTGATGTACGCCAGTGGCTTGCGGGTGAGTGAACTGGTGCGGCTCAAGACCTTCCAGCTCGGCCTCAATGAAGGCGTGCTGCGGGTCATGGGCAAGGGCAGCAAGGAGCGCCTGGTGCCCTTCGGACAGGTGGCGCGCGACTGCGTGGTGCGCTACATGGCCGAGGCGCGGCAGTCCATTCTGGGCGGGCAGCAGACCGACGACCTGTTTGTCACCAGCCATGGCAAGGGCATGAGCCGCGTGATGTTCTGGATGCTGGTCAGGAAATACGCCAAGCGCGCCCACATCACCTCACCGCTGTCGCCGCACACCCTGCGGCATGCCTTTGCGACGCACCTGCTGAACCACGGCGCCGACCTGCGGGCGGTGCAGATGCTGCTTGGGCATTCGGACATTTCGACCACTACGATCTACACCCATGTGGCGCGCGAACGGCTCAAGGCCCTGCATGCGCAGCATCACCCGCGCGGCTGAACTCAGTCGGCGGTAATGCCTGCCGCCTTGATGGTCTTGGCCCAGAACTCGGTCTCGGTCTTGACCAGTGCGTCGAGTGCTTCGGGTGGCAGGTAGCGGATCTCAATGCCAGCGGTGTTGGCACGGGTTTTGGTCTCGGGCTGCTCCATCGCCTGCTTGATGGAACTGCTGAGTTTGGCAATCACGTCCGGCGGTGTGCCGGCCGGTGCAAAGATGCCCACCCAGGCTTCCAGTTCAAAGCCCTTGAGGCCGGCTTCGGTGGTGGTCGGCACATTGGGCAGACCGGGGTGACGGGTTTTGCCGGTGACGGCAAAGCCCTTGAGCTTGCCCGCCTGCACATGGCCCATCACCGAGGGCGGTGTGGTCATGAACACCTGCACCTGGCCTGACAACACATCCTGCACCGCCGGCCCGGAGCCACGGTAGGGGATGTGCACCATGCTCGTGCGTGTCTGTCCCTTGAACATCTCGGTGCCGATGTGCGACAGCGAGCCATTGCCCTGCGATGCATAGCTCAGCTTGCCCGGGTTCTTCTTGAGGAAGTCAATGAACTCGGCCAGCGTGTTGGCTGGCACCGACGGATGCGCCGCGATCACATTGGTGGCCACGGTAATCAGCGCCACCGGGGCCAGGTCTTTCTGCGTCCATGGCAGCTTGGGGCTGAGCGCCGGGTTGCCCACATGGTAGGCCGAATAAGAGGTGAGCAGCGTGTAGCCGTCGGGGGTGGCGCGCGCCACCTGGCCATAGGCCACGTTGCCGCTGCCGCCGCCTTTGTTGTCGACCACCACCGACTGGCCCAGGACTCTTGCGAGCGGCTCGCTCAGCAGGCGGGCTGAACCATCAACCAGGCCGCCGGGCGGGTTAGGCACGATCAGGGTGATGGGCTTGGTCGGAAAGCCCTGCGCCATCGTGATGCCGGCAGTCAGGCTCAGCGCGAGCGCTAGCAGCGTCTGGCGCGGGCTGTGCGAGAAAGGGAATTTGAAAGCAGGGGATATGAAAGTGTGGCTCACGGTGGCTCCGGTGTGGTCTTGGTTCCGACGGCAGGGCCGGCTGCTTTGCGCCGACTTCGTTGTGCTGCGGAATGATTGCTTCCCCTGAGGGCATTGTCAGTGATGCACGCCGCTTGTCCATTGCCGTTTTCACGCATGGCCGGCATCCACTGTGACGCTCTGGAGTGCGGCCAGCTCGTCTGCAGTGAAGCCTGCGCGGGCACGGGCTGGCAGGTTGAAGGGTGGCCGTAACCGGGGTGCAGCATAGTGGTCCAGCAGCACGGCGTAGTGCGCCAGGGGATCCACACCGCGCTGTGCGCACAGCCATTGGTACCAGCGGTTGCCGATGGCGACATGGCCTATTTCGTCACGCAAGATCACGTCGAGGATGTCCACCGCGCGCAGTGCCTCGGGCGAGCTGACCTTGCGCAGCTTGGCCTGCATGGGCGGCGTGGCGTCCAGCCCGCGGGCTTCCAGCGTGCGTGGCACCAGCGCCATGCGCGCCACGATGTCGCCGCGGGTTTTATCGGTCATGTCCCACAGCCCGGTGTGGGCCGGGAAATCGCCGTAGTCATGGCCCAGGGTCTGCAGATGGGCGCGCAGCAGGCTGAAGTGCAGCGCCTCTTCCGATGCCACCTGCATCCAGTCGATGTAATACGCGCGGGGCATGTCGCCAAATCGCCAGACGGCATCCAGTGCCAGGTTGATGGCATTGAACTCGATGTGGGTCACGGCATGCAGGAGCGCCGCCAGTCCTTCGGCCGTGAAGGGCGAGCGTTTGGGGACCTTGAGGTGCGAGCGCAATTCCGGACGTGCAGGGCAGCCGGGCAGCGGAGCGTCGGGCGCGGCAAGCGGACCGGTGGCGACCCTTGCAGTGCCGGATTGGGCCCATGCAGCCTGCGTCAGCGCCACCTTTTGCGCGGGGTCTGGCGTCAGCAGGGCCTCCAGCGCAAGCTGGCGCAGCTCTGGCGCCTCATCGGGCCGGTATGGATCAGGAGGGCAGGAGGGCATTGGCAGATTGTCAGTGATGGATGCATGAATACGATGACGACCAATGGCCCAAAATGGGCGCGTTGGCGACCTCCTGCTCGCGCACGATGCAAGAAGGTCTTTCAGGGGCGGCCGTTGTGCTTGGCGCTGGCAGCAGGTACCATGATTCATTATCAATTCGTTACAGAATGATCACTCCACCCTGCAGTTCCATCTGGCCACGTCACAGCCGGACCCCGCGTCGCGCTGTGAGCCTGCGGGGTGTGGCACTTGCTGCAGTCGGTACCGACGGTGTGTGGGTACCGGTTCAGTCGGCCGTCCACCACTGAGGACCGCATGAACAAAAGCATCCTGCTGATCGAGGACAACGAGGAAAACCGCTACCTGGCGACCTTCTTGCTCGCCGGACGGGGATGGCATGTGACCCATGCACCAGACGGGCCGCGCGGCCTGGAGCTGGCGGCCCAGATGCAGCCGGCGGTGATCCTGCTGGACATCCAGCTTCCCGGCATGGACGGCTATGCGGTGGCCACCGCGCTACGGCAGAATGCGAGCCTCGATGCGGTGCCCATCGTTGCTGTCACGTCGTATGCCATGCCCGGTGATCGCGAACGCTGCATGCAGTCCGGCTGTGACGGCTACCTCGAAAAGCCGATTGACCCGCTGACGTTTGTGCAGGATGTCGAGTCCTTCATCAAGACCGACAAGGAACAGGCCGCCTCATGACACGTGCGCTGTTGGTGGACGACAAGCCTGAAAACCTCTACATGCTGCGCATGCTGATGCAGGGCCATGGCTTCGAGGTGGAAGAGGCGCTCAATGGTGTCGAGGCGCTGATCAAGGCCAGGCACAAGCGGCCGGAACTCATCATCAGCGACCTGCTGATGCCCGAGATGGATGGCTACACGCTGCTGCGCGAATGGAAGGCGGATGCTGGCCTGCGCGAGATTCCTTTCGTGGTGTACACCGCCACCTACACCGAGCCCAACGACGAACGGCTGGCGCTGGAGCTGGGGGCTGACGCTTTCATCGTCAAGCCGCAGGAGCCTGAGGCCCTGATGAAGCGGGTGTTCCAGGTGGTCGATGCCACCCGGCGCATTGCCTGGCCGGCGAGGAAGCCGGTGGCCGGCGAAGAAGTCACGCTGCGGCTTTACAACGAAGTGCTGGTCCGCCAGCTCGAAAAGAAGAGCGAGCAGCTGGAGCGGCGCATTGAGGAGCTCACCCGCTCGGATGCGAGCCTGAAGCGGCTGAACCGGATTTATGCGGCGCTGACGGAGACCAACCAGGCCATCGTGCACAGCAAGAGCCGTGACGCGCTGTTCAGCAACCTCTGCCGCATCGCCGTCGAGCGTGGTGGTTTTGCTGTTGCCTGGGTGGGAACCATGGACGCCGCCTCGGGCAAGGCGGTTCCCATCGCCTCATTCGGTGCGGAGCCCGCGTGGCTCACGCAACACATCGACGAGCTGCATGAACTGGTGCCGGGTCAGTCGCCCATCGAGATCGCGCTCAATGAGGGGCGCATTTGCCTGTACACCGACGCGGACACCGATGCTGCATTGAAGCCGATTCAGGAGGGGCTTCGCCGCCGGGGTCTGCATTCTGCGGTGGCGTATCCGCTGCGCATTGGTCCGCATGTGGTCGCCGCGCTGAAACTGTATTCCGCTGAGAAAGAGCATTTTGACGACCAGCTTCAGGCGCTGGTGACCGGCATGGCGTCTGACGTTTCATTTGCGCTAGAAGTCTATGAAATGGAAGAGGTGCGCAGGGAGGCCGAGGAAGAGTTGAGCCAGCTCAGTGCCGAGCTGTCGCGCCGTGTGGAGTCGCGCACATCGGAGCTGCAGGCGGCCTATCGTGAGCTCGAGACTTTCAGCTATTCCGTGTCGCATGACCTGCGCTCGCCGCTGAGCACCATTCACGGTTTTACCAGCATGGTGCTGAAGAAAAACACCGACAAGCTGGACACCGGTTCGATCTCGATGCTGGAGCGCGTGAAGACCAGCGCCGAGCGCATGGCGCAACTGATTGACGAACTGCTTCGGCTGTCCGGCGTGTCGCGGCAGGAGCTGCACCTGCAGGAGGTGGACCTGAGTGAAGTGGCCGGCAGGGTGGTCGATGCGCTGCGCCAGGCCGACCCGGGCAGACAGATCGAGGTCAGGGTGGCCCCCGGCCTGCGGCAGATGGCCGACCCGGGGCTGGTTCGCATCGTGCTCGACAACCTGCTGGGCAACGCCTGGAAATACACCGGCAGGACAGAGCGACCCGTGGTCGATTTCAGTGCCGAGCGCATGGGTTCACAGAATGTTTATGTGGTGCGTGACAACGGCGCTGGTTTTGACATGCAGCACGCCGACAAGCTCTTCAGGCCATTCCAGCGCTTGCACGGGGCAGAAGAATTCGCTGGCTCAGGCATTGGCCTGAGCATCGTCGAGCGTATCGTGACCCGACACGGCGGGCGTATCTGGGCCGAGTCCATGCCGGGGCAGGGCGCGGTTTTCCGGTTCACCCTGTCGGCCTGACCCGGCGGCTGCCGGCACAGCCACCGGCTCTGCGGGTGTGCGGGTGTTCCTTACAATCAAGCCGTTCCCCGCAGTGCCGCATACATGGCCCTGCTGACCCTCCCAACAAACCTTTTGTACACGCCCATGGCCATCCTTCAGCTTGACGCCCTCCAGCCCACGATTCACGGATCTGCGTGGGTCGCAGACAACGCCCAGGTCATCGGCGACGTGGTCCTGTCGGAAGACAGCAGCGTCTGGTTTGGCGTGGTGATTCGCGGTGACACCGAAACCATCACCGTGGGCAAAGGCACCAACATCCAGGACAATAGCGTGCTGCACGCCGACCATGGCATGCCGCTCGTGATTGGCGAGAACGTCACCGTCGGCCACCAGGTCATGCTGCACGGTTGCAGCGTCGGCGACGGCTCACTCATCGGCATTCAGGCGGTGGTACTCAACGGCGCGAAGATCGGCAAGAACTGCCTGGTCGGTGCTGGGTCCTTGGTGACCGAGGGCAAGGAGTTTCCGGATGGCTCCATGATCCTCGGCAGCCCGGCCAAGGCCGTGCGCCAGCTGTCACCCGAGCAGATCGAAGGGCTGAAAAAAAGCGCCCAGCATTACATCGACAATGCTCGGCGCTACAAGGCTGGGCTCAAGAAGATTGCATGAATAACGAAGTGAAAAGCGGCGGAGCGTGATGTCAGAACTTCACAAATTCCTCTTTGATGGTTTGCCCGTTCGCGGCATGCTGGTTCGTCTCACGGACTCCTGGCAGGAAATCCTCAAGCGCCGGCATGCCGCTGGCGGGTACCCGGTCGAGGTGATGCATCTGCTCGGCGAGATGACGGCTGCGGGTGCGCTGATGCAAAGCAACATCAAGTTCAACGGTGCACTGATCCTGCAGATCTTTGGCGACGGGCCTGTCAAGCTCGCGGTGGCCGAGGTGCAACCTGACCTGAGCCTGCGCGCTACGGCCACCGTCACCGGTGTGGTGGACCCGGGCAGCTCGCTGAGCCAGCTTGTCAATGTGGACAACAAGGGGCGCTGCGCCATCACGCTGGACCCGAAAGACAAGTTTCCTGGTCAGCAACCCTACCAGGGCGTGGTGCCGCTGTATGGCGATCAGCACGAGAAGATCGAGAATCTCGGCGAGGTGCTGGAGCACTACATGCTGCAGAGCGAGCAGCTGGACACCCGGCTGATCCTGGCGGCCGATGGCCATGTGGCAGCGGGGCTGTTGATTCAGCGCTTGCCGGTCAAGGGTGAGGGCAACCTTGAAGGTCAGATCGACCGCGATGCGAATGAAGACGAAATCGGCCGCAACGAAGACTACAAGCGCATCGCCATGCTGGCCGGCACGCTCAAGCGCGAGGAGTTGCTGACGCTGGACGCCGACACGATTTTGCGCCGCCTGTTCTGGGAAGAGCGCATCACCCGCTACGAGCCGGCTGCGCCCACATTTGCCTGCAACTGCTCACGCGAGCGGGTGGGTGGCATGCTGCGCAGCCTGGGTGTGGAAGAAATCGAGAGCATTCTCGCGGAGTGTGGTGATGTGTCCGTCGATTGCGAGTTCTGCGGTGCCAACTACACCTTCGACCCGGTGGACGCCGCCCAGCTGTTCACCAGCCAGACGCAGCAACCGCCGCCGCCTTCGACGGTGCAATGAAGGCGACCGAACTCCGGCGGTGATTCAGCCGGTGCTTTGGCGCTTCTGGATCAGATCGGTCAGCAGGCGGTGCTCGCATTGCGGGTCACTGCATTTGTCGCAGGCCCACACCCATGGCGATCGCGCGCTTTTTCTTGAAGGCATTTGCCGACTCTGTACGACGGCCATGTTGAAGGCAATCAGCTCAACCAGCTGATCCTCGTCCAGGCTGTAGACCACCTGATAGGGCAGGCTCGCCTGCGAGAGTGCATCGCGAAACCGTGTATGCCCTGCCATGGCTGCTGCTGTGCCGCTTGCCAGACCGATCAGAAGCACTGAGTCGCACAGTGCCAGTTGCGCTGGCTGTGCGGGAACGGCGAGTGGAAGTAGCCTTCCTTCAAAGCCTGCCTTCTGCGCGGCCGACTGGAGGCGCATGTGGGTATCAGGACGGGTTGGCGCTGGTGCGGTATCGGCCACGCCGATGGTAAGGGGCCGCATCAGCGTCCGCTCAGCCACTCAGGGCGTGATCTGGACGAAGATTTCATTCGGCTTGACCATGCCCAACTCACTGCGCGCCTTTTCTTCCACCATTTCCAGCCCTTCCTTGAGGTCGCGAACCTCCGCGGAGAGCTGGTCGTTGGCGGCCTGCGCCTGGGCGTTCAGCCGGAGCTGCTCGTCGAGCTTGTGCTGCATCTCCCGCACGCTGGGAATGCTGCCTCGTCCAATCCACAGCTGCGCCTGTACCAATGCCAGCAGCACGATCAGGATGGCGGGAACGATGCGTGGCCCCATGTCTAGGCCCAATTACAGTTTTTCGCTACCGAGCCCGTGAAGACCAAGGTGTTTCCGCCGGGCCGCTCAAGCGAAAAATGCGCACCATTCCGAATGAAAGGGGCAGCGCGCCGTAGGCTCGCAGTGGCGAGCATGGGAGCCACAGTTTTTCCGCAGGGCCGCCCCAAGGAAAAATGCGCCCCCCGGGGGGGCAGCGCAGCACGCGGAGCGACAAGCGTGGGGGCCAACAATTTACTTGAGGTTATAAAACGCCGCCCGACCTGGGTAAGTGGCGATATCGCCCAGGTCTTCCTCGATGCGCAGCAGCTGGTTGTACTTGGCCATGCGGTCCGAGCGCGACAGCGAGCCGGTCTTGATCTGGCCTGCGTTGGTGCCCACGGCGATGTCGGCGATCGTGGAGTCCTCGGTCTCGCCCGAGCGGTGGCTGATCACGGCGGTGTAGCCAGCACGCTTGGCCATCTCGATGGCGGCGAAAGTCTCGGTCAGCGTGCCGATCTGGTTGATCTTGATCAGGATGGAATTGGCAATGCGCTTGTCGATACCTTCCTTGAGAATTTTGGTGTTGGTGACGAACAGGTCGTCGCCGACCAGCTGCACTTTCTGGCCCAGGCGCTCGGTAAGGATCTTCCAGCCGTCCCAGTCGCCTTCGGCCATGCCGTCTTCGATGCTGATGATGGGGTACTTGTCCACCCAGGTGGCGAGGATGTTGGTCCATTCGGTGGAATCGAGCGTCAGCCCTTCCGCGCCCAGAACGTATTTGCCGTCCTTGTAAAACTCCGAAGCCGCGCAGTCCAGGCCCAGTGCGATCTGCTCGCCCGCCACAAAGCCCGCTGCATCGATGGCTTCCAGAATCATCTGAATGGCCGCTTCGTGGTTGGTCACGTTGGGGGCAAAGCCTCCTTCGTCACCCACCGCCACGCTCATGCCCTTGTCGTGCAGGATTTTCTTGAGTGCGTGGAACACCTCGGCGCCGTAGCGAACCGCTTCGCGAAAGCTCGGTGCACCCACCGGAATGATCATCAGCTCCTGCAGATCAAGGTTGTTGTTGGCATGTGCGCCGCCATTGACCACGTTCATCATGGGCACGGGCATCTGCATGGCGCCGCTGCCACCAAAGTAGCGGTACAGCGGCAGACCGGCTTCTTCTGCTGCGGCGCGGGCCACAGCCATGCTAACGGCCAGCATGGCGTTGGCGCCCAGGCGCGACTTGTTGTCGGTGCCGTCGAGGTCGATCATCGTGCGGTCAAGGAAGGCCTGCTCGCTGGCATCGAGGCCCAGCACGGCTTCGGAGATTTCGGTGTTGATGTGCTCAACGGCCTTGAGCACGCCCTTGCCGAGGTAACGGGATTTGTCGCCGTCGCGCAGCTCAATGGCTTCGCGGGAGCCGGTCGAGGCGCCTGACGGCACCGCTGCACGGCCCATGACACCGGACTCCAGCAGCACGTCGCATTCGACGGTAGGGTTGCCCCGGCTGTCGAGAATTTCGCGGCCAACGATATCAACAATTGCGCTCATTTATTCAATCTCTCTTTAGTTTCGAATTCGCTTTTACTCCCTCCCCGTGAGGGGAGGGTTGGGGAGGGGCGAACACATTCACCCCAAAGGGGAGGGCGTTAGCCCACCCCTTCGACCAGAACCATATTGAAAAACTCGGTGGCACCAGCCCGCTTGGCACGGGCTGCGCGGTACATCTCGCCGTCATAAAAGGCTTTCGCCGCGTCATAGCTGGGAAAGCGCAGCATGGCAATGCGCGCCGGCTGCCACCGGCCTTCCAACGTCTCAAACCGGCCACCACGCACCAGATACTCACCGCCTGCCGCAGCCACCGATGCGGGGGCTTCCGCCATGTATTTTTTGTACTGCTCCATGTCGGAGATCTGCATGTCAACAATGATGTAGCCAGCGGCCATGTGAGCTCCGTGAAGGGGACGTTTACGGTTCAGTTGAAGTTGGTTTCGAGGAAACCGTTTTTCTTGGTCACGCGATCCAGCGCCAGCAGCGTTTCCAGCAGCGCCTTCATGTGCTTCAGTGGCACGGCATTGGGGCCGTCGCTCATGGCCTTGGACGGGTCGGGATGCGTTTCCATGAAGAGGCCAGCTACGCCCACTGCTACAGCGGCGCGTGCCAGCACGGGCACCATCTCGCGCTGACCGCCTGAGGTGGTGCCCTGCCCGCCGGGCAGCTGCACCGAGTGGGTGGCGTCAAACACCACTGGCGCGCCGGTTTCCCGCATGATCGCCAGACTGCGCATGTCAGACACCAGGTTGTTGTAACCGAAGCTCGCCCCCCGCTCGCAGGCCATGAAGTTGTTCTCGTTCAGGCCCTTTTCCCGCGCGGCGGCGCGGGCCTTGTCGATGACGTTCTTCATGTCTCCCGGGGCGAGGAACTGGCCTTTCTTGATGTTGACCGGCTTGCCCGACTGTGCCACTGCGTGGATAAAGTCCGTCTGGCGGCACAGGAAGGCGGGTGTCTGCAACACATCGACCACCGCAGCCACCGGCGCGATGTCGGCTTCCGAGTGCACGTCGGTCAGGATGGGCAGGCCCAGTTCGCGCTTGACCTTGGCCAGAATGTCGAGCCCCTTGGTCATGCCGGGACCACGAAAGCTGGTGCCACTGGAGCGGTTGGCCTTGTCGTAGCTGGATTTGAAGATGAAAGGAATGCCCAGCGAGGTGGTGATTTCCTTCAGCGTGCCTGCCGTGTCCATCTGCAGCTGCTCGGACTCGACCACGCAGGGGCCGGCAATCAGGAAGAAGGGCTGGTCAAGACCAATATCGAATCCACACAGTTTCATGCTCATGCCACCGCCTTGAGCGGCTTGCCCGCGTTCTGATCCTGACCGGCAGTACGGCGGTGTTCCAGCGAGGCGGCAATGTAGGCATTGAACAGCGGGTGGCCGTTCCACGGCGTGGACTTGAACTCGGGGTGGAACTGCACGCCCACGAACCACGGGTGGATGTCCTGCGGCAGTTCCACAATTTCGGTGAGCTGCTCGCGCTGCGTCAGGGCGGAAATCACCAGCCCGGATTTGCGCAGGGCGTCAAGGTAATTCACATTGGCCTCATAGCGGTGGCGATGCCGCTCGGTGACCACGTCGCCATAAATCTTGTGCGCCAGCGTGCCCTTGGCGACGTCGGAGCTCTGCGCACCCAAGCGCATGGTGCCACCCATGTCGGACTTGGCGTCACGCGTCTTGATGGTGCCGTCGGCGTCTTTCCACTCGGTGATGAGTGCAATCACCGGATGCGGGGTGTCGGGTGCAAATTCCGTGCTGTTGGCGTCCTTGAAGCCCGACACATGGCGTGCGAATTCAATGGTGGCCACCTGCATGCCCAGGCAGATGCCGAGGTAGGGGAGCTTGTTCTCGCGGGCAAAGCGTGCGGCGCAGATTTTTCCTTCCACGCCACGCACACCAAAGCCGCCGGGCACCAGAATGCCGTCAAACTTGGCGAGCTGTGAGACGTTGTCGGGCGTGATGGTTTCCGAGTCGATGTACTGGATCACCACCTTGGCATGGTTCTTCATGCCGGCGTGGCGCAGCGCTTCGTTGAGTGACTTGTAGCTGTCGCTCAGGTCCACATATTTGCCGACCATGGCGATATTCACTTCCGAGCGTGGATGCTCGGTCTCGTACACCAGATCGTCCCAGCGCTTGAGGTTGGCGGGCGGCGTGTTCAGGCGCAGCTTGTCGCAGATCAGGCCGTCGAGCCCCTGCTCGTGCAGCATGCGGGGCACCTTGTAGATGGTGTCCACGTCCCACATCGAAATGACGCCCCATTCCGGCACATTGGAAAAGAGCGAGATTTTTTCGCGCTCCTCGTCAGGAATGCGGCGGTCGGCACGGCACAGCAGCACGTCGGCCTGGATACCGATTTCGCGCAGTTTCTGGGCGGTGTGCTGGGTGGGTTTGGTCTTCAGTTCGCCCGCTGCGGCGATCCACGGCACATAGCTCAGGTGCACAAACGCGGTGTTGTTGGCGCCCATGCGCAGGCTCATCTGGCGCACGGCTTCGAGGAAGGGCAGGGACTCGATGTCACCGACCGTGCCACCAATCTCGACGATGGCCACATCGACGGCTTCTGGGGTGTCGTAGCGTGCACCGCGTTTTATGAAGTCCTGGATTTCGTTGGTGACATGCGGGATCACCTGCACGGTTTTGCCCAGATAGTCACCGCGGCGTTCTTTTTCGAGCACGCTCTTGTAGATCTGGCCGGTGGTGAAGTTGTTGGGCTTGCGCATGCGCGTTTCGATGAAACGCTCGTAGTGGCCCAGGTCCAGATCGGTCTCGGCGCCGTCGTCGGTCACGAAGACTTCACCGTGCTGAAAGGGGGACATCGTGCCCGGATCCACGTTGATGTACGGGTCCAGCTTGATCAAAGTGACTTTGAGGCCTCGCGATTCAAGGATCGCTGCTAAGGAGGCTGAGGCGATTCCCTTGCCGAGGGAAGACACCACACCGCCGGTGACGAAGACAAATTTGGTCATGTCAGTACGAACCGCAAGTTCGCAGAGGTGGTAAACGGGAATTATACGGGTGGGCGACTTTGCGCCGGTAAATCGTCTCCCGTCGTCTCCTGTCGCCTTCTGCCGCATGTTGCATGCCTGCGGCGCACGCGTTGGAAATGCTACATTGCCCACCATGACGAACCAGGCAAATCCGGAGCAGGGCGACGCGGCGCAGGACCTCGCAGGCAAGCACATCGTGCTGGGTCTGTCGGGCGGTATTGCATGCTACAAATCCGCCGAGCTGTGCCGGGCCCTGATCAAGGCTGGCGCCACCGTGCAGGTGGTCATGACCGAGGCCGCCGCGCAGTTCATTACGCCGGTGACCTTGCAGGCCTTGAGTGGGCGGCCGGTCTACACCAGCCAGTGGGATGCACGCGAGCCCAACAGCATGGCGCACATCAACCTCTCGCGCGAAGCCGACGCGATTGTGATTGCACCGATGAGCGCGGACTTCATGGCCAAACTGCTGCACGGCCGTGCCGACGACCTGCTGAGCCTGATGTGCCTTGCACGACCGATTGCCAGCGTGCCCCTGCTGGTTGCGCCTGCCATGAACCGCGAGATGTACGCCCACCCTGCCACGCAGCGCAACTTCCTGCAGCTTGAGGCTGATGGTGCGACCGTGCTGGGTGTGGGCACGGGCTTCCAGGCCTGCGGGGAAACCGGTGATGGCCGCATGCTGGAGCCCGATCAGCTGCTCGAAGACATCATTGCCTTCTTCACACCCAAGGTGCTGGCAGGCCAGCGTGTGCTGATCACTGCAGGCCCGACCTATGAGGCGATGGACCCGGTGCGCGGCATCACCAACCGCTCCAGCGGCAAGATGGGTTTTGCCATCGCCCGTGCGGCCCGCGAGGCAGGTGCCGATGTCACGCTGGTGGCGGGCCCGGTGGCGCTGCCCACCCCGCGCGGTGTCACCCGGGTGGACGTGCGCTCGGCTGTTGAGATGCACGAGGCTGTCATGGCGCGGGCGTCTCAGGCCGGCATTTTCATCGCTACTGCGGCCGTGGCCGACTGGCGCCCCGCGTCGCCCGCCGACCGCAAAATCAAGAAAGACGGCAGCAAGTCCACGCCGCAACTGGAGTTCGTCGAAAACCCCGACATTCTGGCGGCAGTGGCATCCGATGCAGCGACTCGCGGCACCCCGTACTGCGTGGGCTTTGCCGCCGAGAGCCACGATCTGGTGGAGAACGCCAGTGCCAAGCGACTGCGAAAAAAGGTGCCTCTGCTGGTCGGCAATGTGGGGCCAGACACTTTCGGGCAGGATCACAACGCGCTGCTGTTGATTGACGCCAATGGACACCTTGAGCTGCCGCTGGCGCCCAAGCGGGTACTGGCCCGCCGGCTGGTGCAGGAAATCGCCAGCCGCGTCCGCAGCGTCCGCAGCGTCGGCAGTGCGAAGGCTCTGCCATGAACCATCCGTCCGACACGCCCCCCAACGGTGACTTCGCCAGATACGTGGAGCAGCTGACCAGCCGGCCGGCTGTCGTGCGTCCGCCGATGGATGGCTCCGCTGGTTCTGCGCCATCGGGCGACGGTACGTTTGCAGCCAGCGCCGGTATTCCGTCAGTGGACGAGCAGCTTCGGCCTGCGGTGATGCCGTCGTTCGGCACGCACGTGAAGTGGGTGGTGGTCCTCTGGATCGCAGCCCAGGTACTGGACGCCTGGGTACCCGGCCTCGGATATGCCTTTGTGCCTCTCCTGGTCGTCTACATCGCCTGGGTGATTTTCCGGTTTGTGCGGCAGTCGCCCGAAGGGCTCGCCACGCGGGCGCGCACCCTTGCAGAGTGTGCGATGACAGACCTGACCCGCAGGGCTGGGGCTCAGAAGTCAGCCGAGTCGTTCAATGCCCCTGAAAAGACACGAAAAAAGTCGCCATGAAAATTGATGTGAAGATTCTGGATTCCCGCATGGTGGGGAATCTGCCAGCCTACGCCACACCGGGTAGCGCCGGGCTAGACCTGCGCGCGTGTCTGGATGCGCCAGTCACGCTGGCGGCCAACGCCTGGCAGCTGGTACCGACTGGTATCGCCATCTACCTGCACGACCCCGGCTATGCGGCCTTGATCCTGCCGCGCTCGGGGCTGGGGCACAAGCATGGCATCGTGCTGGGCAACCTCGTGGGCTTGATCGACAGCGACTACCAGGGCCAGCTCATGGTCAGCGCCTGGAACCGCAGCGATGTGCCATTCACCATCGAGCCGATGGAGCGTATCGCCCAGTTGATGATCGTTCCTGTGATGCAGGCGCAGTTCAATGTGGTGACCGACTTTCCTGCCACGCAGCGGGGCGAGGGCGGGTACGGCTCTACCGGCAAGGCCTGATACGCGCTGAATCTGAAGCGCCCGAAAGCGCCGAGAAGCGCCCAAAAGCGCTGTTAAGGGGGGCGACGTCAGGCTTTTCCTACGGCCGGTGGCGCGGGCTTCTCACTCCCAAGCAGCATGGGCGCTCGCCAGTCGCGTGCGCCAACTGGCCTGTAATGAGTGCATGAGACACGCCATGCGAAAAGTGGCAGACAACAGTTCGGTTGCCTGCCGCCGTCATGCCGGATCTCATGCGTTCACTCACAGGAGAGCCTCATGCGCAACTTTTCACGCCTTTCACGTCTTGTCCCCGCTGTTTCATCCGTTCTTTTGCTGGCGCTGACGGCCGCCTGTGCACCCATGAACACGCAGGGTGATTCGGCCTACCCGACATCGTCTTACCCTACACAGACCCAGCAATACCCGTCACAGCAGTACCCTGCAGCGACCTACCCCAATACACAGGGCAACTATGCCGAATATGGCCGCGTGAGCAATGTGGAAGTGCTTCGTTCGCAGCAGCCAGCACAGGGTACTGGTGTGGGCGCCGTGCTCGGTGGTGTTGCTGGCGCCGTGATCGGTAGCCAGATCGGCGGCGGAACCGGCAAGAGCGTCGCCACGGTGGCAGGTGCTGTCGGCGGCGCGTTCGCCGGCAACGCCATCGAGAAAAGCCGCAACACCACGGTGCAGGAAAGCTTCCGTGTTTCCATTCGAATGGACAACGGCTCGATGCGTTCCTATGACGTGCCAGCGATGGGCGAACTTCGCATCGGTGATCGCGTGCGGGTTGAAAACAACCAGCTCTATCGTGTGATGTAACGTGTCGTGTAACACGTCATGTAACGCTTGACGTGACACCTCTGCAGCGGTGCCTCCCGGCATCGCTGCGCCAAGGTCATCGCCAAGTGCGGATCAGGATATCGCTGCTCAGTGCAGCGTGTCCTGGTCCGTTTTTCCTGGGGTGAGAGGTTCCAGTTTGAAGAAGCCGGTGCCCAGCGTGCCCTGACCGACTTCATCGGCAGTGGCCTCGCGCACAGACTCCACCTTCGCGGTGAGCCGTATCGCGATACCGGCCAGTGGATGGTTGCCATCCAGCACCACGTGGTCAGGGTAGATGTCCGTGACCGTGTAAATGTGCTCTGCGGGGATCTGTGCGCTGGCGCCCGCAGGCAGCGCGGCACCGTCAAAAGTCATGCCTTCTTCGAGCTCTGCCGGAAACAGTGTCCGTGCCTCAAGGAACACACGGTTTTCGTCGTAGTCGCCAAACGCATTCTCCGGCTCGAGGTGCAGCTCGATCTTGTCGCCGACTCCATGGCCTTGCAGCGACTCCTCGATTTTGGCCAGCAGGTCATCACCACCCAGCAGAAATTCGATGGGCTCGTCCAGTTCGTCGAGCACTTCGCCCAGAGTGTCTTTCAGGACCCATGTCAGGGCAACAACGCATTGCGGTGTGATTTTCATCCGACAATTGTCCCATGGATGTCCACCAACCCCTTCCCCTGCTCGCTGGTCTCAGCCCGGCGCAATTCATGCGCCGCCATTGGCAAAAAAAGCCTTTGCTGGTGCGCCAGGCCATCCCCGGCTTTCAGCCACTGCTCAGCCGGACGGCCCTTTTCAGGCTTGCCGCGCAGGCCAGTGTGGAGTCCCGGCTGATTGTTCATGAAGCACGCAAGTGGCGAATGACGCAAGGTCCGCTGCCGGCAAAGTCGCTGCCGCCCTTGAACCAGAAAGCGTGGACCCTGCTGGTGCAGGGCGTTGACCTGCACGATGCCAGCGCCCACGCACTGCTGCAGAACTTCCGCTTCGTGCCAGACGCCAGGATGGATGATCTGATGATTTCCTTTGCCACCCCGGGTGGCGGGGTGGGTCCGCACTTCGACAGCTACGACGTGTTCCTGCTGCAAGCCAGCGGGCGTCGTCGCTGGCAGATCGGACGCCAGCAGGACCTGAGCCTGCAATCGGGTGTCCCTTTGAAGATCCTGAAACACTTTGAACCCGAAGAAGAGTTCGTTCTGGAAGCGGGCGACATGCTCTATCTGCCGCCTCGCTACGCGCACGATGGTGTGGCGCTGGCGGGTGCCAAGGGCCAGGCGGACGATTGCATGACGTACTCGATTGGATTTCGCGCGCCTGCCAAGCATGAACTGGCGGCCGAGTTGCTTCATCGCCTCGCCGAGTTCAGCGAAGAGGCTGGCGGCGATCTGGCGTCAGGACAGAGTCCCCCCGAGCCTGCGCTCTATCGGGACAAGACGCAGGTGGCGACGGATACGCCCGCTGCACTTCCCTCAGGCCTGGTCGAGTTTGCCGGCCAGGCCGTGCTGCAGGCCTTGAAGGATCCGCTGGCAGTCGCTTGCGCCCTCGGTGAGTACATGACCGAACCCAAGCCGTCGGTCTGGTTTGATGAGCCACAAGGCGAGTGGGATGCGGAAGCGGTCCGGTCGGGCCGGAGCCAAGTGAGGCTGGATGCACGCACTCGGATGATGTACGACGCCGCCCATGTGTTCATCAACGGTGACAGCTACCGCGCCAAGGGCGCCGATGCCACTTTGATGCGTCAACTGGCGGATGGCCGTGGCCTTGATGGCGCCCGATTGCGCGCGGCCAGTCCGGCAGCGCTCGGTTTGCTGGCCGAGTGGCACGATGCCGGGTGGCTGCACCAACTTTCCTGAGGGCAGACTGCGGAGCGACCATGGACACCAACAACCCGTCGATGACTGCTACCCCCGGGGATGCCGGGGCGTTGCTGGAGGGGCGTTTTTCAGGGCGACAGGCGTTCACTGACCTGATACGTCAGGCGCTGGTCGTGGCGGCTGCCGAGGGCTGGCGTGAAATCATGGTGTCGGACCCGGGGTTTGAGGACTGGCCGCTGGGCGAACGGGCGGTGGCGCAGGCGCTCGGCGACTGGGCGCAGAGCGGCCGAAAGTTCACCATGCTCGCGCAGAACTACAGTGAACTGGCCAGGCGGCATGCCCGCTTCGTGACCTGGCGACGGACCTGGGCGCACATTGTCGAATGCCGGGGCTTGTCTTCGGTCTCGGCGGATGACATTCCCAGCGCTTTGTATGGGCCCGGCTGGGTGTTCGAGCGGCTCGACCGGGAGCGCTGCCTCGGCATCGCTGGCAGCGAGCCCGCGCGGCGCGTGGCCTTGCGGGAACGCCTGAACGAACGGTTGCTCAAGAGCTCACCGGCCTTTCCGGCCACGACTTTGGGGCTTTAGGGGTGGCTGCGGTGCCGCATGGCTTGGGGGCTCGATGACCACAGCCCGCCAGCGATGGAATCCCGGCTCACTGGGCGTTGACAGCGTAGTCAAAAGTCACCAATTCGGTGGCCATGCATGCAATGGTGTTCAAACCTAGGGTTTTCAGGGTTGCAATATCCGGCATATAATTTGCGGCTGGGTAGAAAGAGCTCGAGTCCTTTCCCCGGTCAAAACATGACCTGAATGTCCATTCGGCTTTTTTGACAATTTCCGGAAATTGTTTTCTTCAATATCACCAAGGATCTTAAAAATGAACAAATCCCTCGCTCTGGCAGCCATCATCGCTGCAGTCGCCCTGGCTGCTTGCGGCAAGAAAGAAGAAGCTGCCGCTCCTGCGCCAGCTCCTGCCGCTGCTGCCCCAGCGCCTGCTGCTGAGCCAGCTGCTGCTGCCAGCGCTCCTTCCGCTACTGATGCTGCTGCCGCTGGCGCTGCTGCTGCCGCTGGTGCCGCTGCCGGCGCTGCTGCTGGTGCCGCCGCTGGTGCTGCTACCGGCGCCGCTGCTGGTGCCGCTGCTGCTACCCCAGCTCCTGCAAAGTAATCACTTCGGTGATCAAGAAAGCCGCCTCCGGGCGGCTTTTTTTTCGTCCGCAAGCCCCACCGTGTTGATCGTAAGGCTGGTTCAAACACTCAGCCAGCCCGTTCCCTCATCTGCACTTGCAACAACAATGTCATCGTCCGCACATGACAGCGTAGCGGCCATGATCGTCCGCACCAGGGCTGGCTGATTGTTCTGCGCGCTGAGGTGAGCTGCCACCAGATGCCTGAGCTGGCTGTGTCGTACGGCGCTGAGTATTTCCGCTGCAACGGTGTTGGACAGATGTCCGTGAGGCCCGGCAATCCGCTGCTTCAAGAAGGCGGGGTAAGCCGATTTCGACAGCAGGTCTTCATCATGGTTGCATTCAAGCAGCAGGCTGTCACATGCTGCGAGATGCGACAGCACATGCGGTGTGGCGTGGCCCAGATCGGTCAGCACGCCGAGCTTGCTGTTGCCGTCGGTGCAGCTCAGCTGCAGCGGTTCCCGTGCGTCGTGAGGCACCGTGAAGGGCAGAATCTGAACGGCGCCGAGATCAATGGCTTCTCCGTCTCTTGCGATGTGCAGATGTCCTTCGAAGTCCGGGGATCCGATGGCGACGTGGGTTCCATGGCTCATCCAGACCGGGATGCGGTAACCCAGCGACAGCCCCCTGGCGCATCCAATGTGGTCGCCATGCTCGTGCGTGACGAAGACTGCATCAATGTCGTGAGGGGTCAGATGGGCCAGCGCCAGTCTGTGCGTCAGCTGCTTCAGTCCAAACCCGCAATCGACCAGCAACCGGAAGGGTTGAGGACCATGCGCCTCTATCAAGGTGGCGTTGCCAGTACTCCCGCTACCGAGGCTCCTGAATCTCAGCACCACGGCCTCATCGCTACAGGCAAATGATGCCCCGGATCACCGGCCGTGGGTTCAACAACCGGTCAACGCAGGTCGTCAGCAATCACCTGGACGATACGCTGCGCGTTGGCAGAGCCTTCCGGAGCGCCTTGTGCGTTGAGCACAGAAACGACGGTTTTTTCGCCTTCGCTCTTGACCACGATGCGGTATTTCAGCGGTGGCACTGCAGCAGGCGTGCCGCTGAAGAGTTTGCTGAAGAAGCCTGGCTCCGTCCTGTTCGTGATGGGTTCAACGTAACGCACGAAGTAAGTGCCCTGGCTGCGGTCACGGTCTTCCACCGTGAAGCCCGTCCGGTCCAGTGCCAGACCCACGCGGCGCCACGAACGGTCAAAGCCCTCGTCGATCTGCACCACTGGAACGTTGTTGATGTTGGCCACCCGCGATGACTGGGTCGGGGTACCGCCAGCCAGAAGTGCCTTGGATTGCTCCTGCGTGACGCCGAGTTTCACCATCATCCGGCGAAGGAATTCGGCTTCCAGTTCGGGGTCGGCGGGGCGTGGCTGCCAGACCGAGCTGTCGCCACTGGAGGCCACACCGCTCTTGGCGCCGGTGATGATCTCCACCATGCCGCGGTGGCTCACATAGATCTCGGTGCCGCCATCGGTACGGCGCTCGAAGCGGGTGCGGAACTTGTCACGCTCGCCGGTGGAGTAGAGGCTGTCAAAGAGCTTGCCAATCGCGCTACGGATGAAGTCCTGTGGAATCTTGGCGCGGTTCTCGGCGTAGTCCGTTTCCATGATGCCCAGGTTTTCCTGGTCCTGGGACAACAGGAAGCCACTCTCCAGCCAGAAGTCGCGTACCGGTCCCCAGAGCTTGTCGGCAGGGCGGTTGACCACCAGCCAGCGCTGGCTGCCGGCGCGTTCGATCCGCACGTCACCCACTGCCGCAGCAGCGGTGGGCAGCACGGGGGCGGACTGTCCGACCTGATAGGCGCTGGCCGTCACGGCACTGCCGGGCACCACATAGCGGGTTTCGCGGCTCAGTTGCGTGAGGTCTGGTGGCACGTCAAGGGAAGGTCCTTTCGCACCAGCGGACTTGTAGTCCACGCGATCACCGTCCATCATTTCCTTGATGGAAGAGCAGCCGGCCAGCAGGCTCAAGGCCAGAACCGCGGAGACGGTAGCGGCCTTTTTGGCATTCAGGTAAGCAGCACTTGGGGGCAATGTCTTCACTTGGGTTCCCTTAAAAATCAGATCAGGCCGCAGGCGCGCAGGGCGCCTTCGACCACGGCCTCGTTGGATGTCTCCAGCGGCGTCATGGGCAGGCGCAGCGTACCGCCGCACAGGCCCATCCGGGCCATGGCCCATTTGACGGGGATTGGATTGGCCTCGATGAACAGGTTGCGGTGCAAGGGCAGAAGCTTCAACTGCAGCTCCATGGCGCGTCGCGCGTCGCCGGCGACTGCTGCCACGCACAGCTCGTGCATCAGCCGCGGCGCCACGTTGGCCGTCACGCTGACGTTGCCTTGTCCACCGCAGAGCATCAACGCCACGGCGGTCGGGTCGTCGCCGGAATAAACGGCGAAGCCCTTGGGCACTTCCTTGATGAGCCACTGGGCACGTTCGATGTTGCCTGTGGCTTCCTTGATGCCGACGATGCCGGGGATCTGCGCCAGGCGCAGCACCGTGGCATGGGCCATATCGGCCACCGTCCGGCCCGGCACGTTGTAGAGCACGGTGGGCAGGTCGCCGACAGCCTCGGCGATGGCCTTGAAGTGCCGGTACTGGCCTTCCTGCGTGGGCTTGTTGTAGTAGGGGACCACCTGCAGCTGGCAGTCGGCACCGACCTGCCTGGCGAATTTGGCCAGCTCGATGGCTTCGGCCGTCGAGTTGGCGCCGCAACCCGCCATGATGGGCACGCGCTTGTCGCCGTGGGTTTTCGCCTGCTCCACCGACACGCGGATGATTTCGCAGTGCTCTTCGACATTGACCGTGGGCGATTCGCCGGTGGTGCCCACCACGCCGATGCAGTCGGTGCCTTCGGCAATGTGCCAATCCACGAGTTTGCGCAATGCGGGGTAATCAACGCTGCCGTCTTCGTGCAAGGGCGTTGCCAACGCAACGATGCTGCCGGTAATGGGTTTCATGCTGTCTTTTGTAAACATTCGTGGCCGGATGGCCTGCCCGGTATCCCGGAGGAGCCAGAGGTTTGGCGCGCCGGACTCAATCCTGCATTCTACCCAGACCCCAAGGCAGCTGATAGCGCGCGGGGACGGCCTGCGAGGGGCTTTCTGGTGAGGGCAAACCCGTATCGATCGGAGGCTCGTTGACAGCGGCAATCCGCTGGACGAATCGCTGAAGTACCGGTTGGCCGGTGCCGTCACCGCGCTCCTCAAAGCCGTCCTCAAACGCCACCACCCGCAGTCCTGCGCATACCGTCAGCAGTTCACCCGTGCGAAGAAGAAAGTCGGGCCGGGAGGGCTTGCCCACCGTCTCGTTGCCGGCGGTAAAGGTTTCGTAAATCAGCACACCGCCCGGCGCCAGACTGGCGAGCAAGGTGGGCATCAGCGGTCGCCACAGGTAATTAGTCACCACCACGGCGTCAAACTGCCGGTGAGCGAAGGGCCAGGGGCCGTTTTCGATGTCGGCCACGACAGCCTCGCCTTTCGTGAGGGAGGCGGCAATGGCCTCGATGGCGTCACTGGAGCGGTCTACTGCGGTAACCGCATGACCCAGCGCATCCAACCACCGGGTGTGGCGACCATGGCCGCATGCTACGTCGAGCACGGTGCCATGCGCGCGAACCAGATGGGACCAGCGCTGCACCCACGCCGAAGGTGCTTCGGTGCCGTGCAGTGGCGGGCTGGCCGGCAGCGGGGCCGTCATGCCGGACAGGACACTAGAAGCACGCCCACACCTGATTGGCCAGTGTGAACAGGAACTCCGGGCGTGTGTACATCGCGAACACGGCGCCAGAGGCCACCAGGACCAGGGCCCACACGCCGATTTTCTGGAAGGTGCTCAGATTCATCTCAGGCGGCCGCCACGGCTTTGGCATGACCCCTGCGCTCGATCGGTGCCTCGCGCACCGGCAGATTCACGAGCGCCGCAAACACGCCCAGTGCAATCGCGATGTACCAGACGATGTCATAGCTGCCGGTGCGGTCATACAGGTAGCCACCCAGCCACACGCCCAGGAACGAGCCAATCTGGTGGCTGAAGAAAATGAAGCCACCCAGCATGGACAGGTGCTGGATGCCGAAAATCTGCGCCACCACCGCATTGGTCGGTGGAATGGTCGACAGCCACAGCAAGCCCATGACGCTGGCAAAGATGTAAACACTGAGCGGGGTCAGCGGTGCGGCGAGAAAGATGGCGATGACCACGGCGCGCGAGAAGTAGATCGTGGCCAGGATTTTCTTCTTGGCGATGCGCTGGCCCAACGAGCCGGCGATGTAAGTGCCAAACACATTGAACAGGCCAATCAGCGCCAGGGCATAGCTGGCCACCTCCGGAGAAAGCCCTTTGTCCTTCAGGTAGCTGGGCATGTGCACGCCAATGAAGACCACCTGAAAGCCACAGACGAAGTAACCCGCCATCAGCAACTGGAAGCTGGGGTACTTGAAGGCCTCCTTCAGTGCCTGAAGAATGGTTTGTTCCCGCTGCACCGGTGCGCTGCTGGAAAATCCTTTCTCCCGCAAGCCGAGGGCCAGCGGCATGATGAGCAGCACGGCGCCTGCGAGCGCGAGCAGGGCCTCTTTCCAGCCCAGCCCGCTGATCAGAAAGCCCTCGACCGGCACCATCAGGAACTGACCGAAGGAACCCGCAGCAGCGGCCACACCCATGGCCCATGAACGCTTGCTCTCGGGAATATTGCGACCAATCACGCCGTAAATCACCGCATAGGTGGTGCCGGCCTGCGCCGCGCCGATCAGCACGCCTGCCGTGAGCGTGAACATCGGGCCCGTCGTGGATTGCGCCATGCCCACCAGGCCCAGCGCGTAGAGAACGGCACCACCCAGAATCACCCGGAACGCGCCAAAGCGGTCGGCGGCCATCCCCGCAAAAATGCCGAACACGCCCCAGGCCAGGTTCTGCACGGCCAGTGCAAAGGCGAACGTCTCGCGCGTCCAGCCCTGCGCCTGGGTGATGGGCTGAAGCCACAACCCAAAGCCGTGGCGGATGCCCATGGACAAGGTGACGATGGCGGCGCCGCAGATGAGCACCTGGGCCATGGAAAGAGGGGGGCGGGTCGATGGCGTGGAAGACATCCAGCCAATGTAACCAATGCCGTGCCTGTTTGCTGCTGAAAGTTTTGGTGAAAATTTTCAGGGCATTGATGCGTCGATGACATGGATGGTTTATCCCGACTGGTTCGAACCTGGAGTACTGGATATTTATCCAGCTTTAAAATCCCGGCGGTCTACAATCCGTGCTCCCATGGCCGATAAAACTCCTACTGAATATTCCGAAGGCTCCATCCGCGTTCTCAAAGGGCTGGAGCCGGTCAAGCAGCGTCCGGGCATGTACACCCGCACCGACAACCCGCTGCACATCATCCAGGAAGTGCTGGACAACTCTGCCGACGAGGCGCTGGCAGGGCATGGCAAGAAAATCAAGGTCACCCTGCACACCGACGGCTCGGTGAGCGTGGAAGACGACGGCCGCGGCATTCCGTTCGGCCTGCACCCCGAAGAAAAAGCCCCGGTCGTGGAACTGGTCTTCACCCGCCTGCATGCTGGCGGCAAGTTCGACAAGGGCAAGGGCGGTGCCTACAGTTTCTCCGGCGGCCTGCATGGCGTGGGCGTGAGCGTGACGAATGCGCTGTCCAAGCGCCTGGAAGTCACCTCTTATCGCGAGGGCAGCGTGGCCAGCCTGGTTTTCTCCGGTGGCGACGTCACCGAGAAGCTGCAGGTGCGTAAAGCCGGCGAGGGTGACCGCAAGACCGGCACCACGGTGCGGGCCTGGCCAGACGCCAAGTATTTCGAATCGTCCGCGCTTCCGATGACCGAACTGATGCATTTGCTGCGCAGCAAGGCGGTGCTGATGCCGGGCGTGAGTGTGACCCTCACCACCGAAAAGACCCGTGACACCCAGACCTGGCTGTACAAGGGCGGTCTGCGCGACTACCTGATGCAGACGCTGACAGCCGATCCGGTGATTCCGATGTTCGAAGGCGAAGGCTTTGCCGACAGCAACCACGACAGCTTTGCCGAAGGCGAGGGCGCGCAGTGGTGCGTGGCCTTCACCGAAGACGGCCAACCGGTCCGTGAAAGCTACGTCAATCTGATCCCGACCAGTGCCGGCGGGACGCACGAAAGCGGCTTGCGCGACGGCCTGTTCAATGCGGTCAAGAGCTTCATCGAACTGCACTCGCTGCTGCCCAAAGGCGTCAAGCTGCTGCCGGAAGACGTGTTCGCCCGCGCCAGTTATGTGCTCTCGGCCAAGGTGCTGGACCCGCAGTTTCAGGGTCAGATCAAGGAGCGGCTCAATTCCCGCGATGCGGTGCGGCTGGTCTCCAGCTACGTGCGGCCTGCGCTGGAGTTGTGGCTCAACCAGCACGTCGATTACGGCAAAAAGCTCGCCGAACTGGCCATCAAGGCTGCGCAAACGCGCCAGAAGGCAGGGCAGAAAGTTGAAAAACGCAAAGGCTCGGGCGTGGCGGTGCTGCCCGGCAAGCTGACCGACTGCGAGAGCCGCGATCTGGCGCACAACGAGGTGTTTCTGGTCGAGGGCGACTCCGCCGGCGGCAGCGCCAAGATGGGCCGTGACAAGGAAAGCCAGGCCATCCTGCCCTTGCGCGGCAAGGTGCTCAACACCTGGGAGGTCGAGCGTGACCGCCTGTTTGCCAATACCGAGATTCATGACATCGCGGTCGCCATCGGTGTCGATCCGCACGGCCCGAACGACACGCCTGACCTTTCGGGCCTGCGTTACGGCAAGGTCTGCATCCTGAGCGATGCCGACGTGGACGGCTCGCACATCCAGGTGCTGTTGCTGACGCTGTTTTTCCGGCACTTCCCCAAGCTGATCGAGGCGGGCCATGTGTATGTGGCGCGGCCGCCGCTTTTCCGCGTGGATGCACCGGCCCGTGGCAAGAAGCCGGCGTCCAAGGTCTATGCGCTTGACGAGGGCGAATTGACCGCCATACTCGACAAGCTGCGCAAGGATGGCGTGCGTGAGAATGCCTGGAGCATCAGCCGCTTCAAGGGGCTGGGTGAAATGAGTGCGGAACAATTGTGGGAAACCACGCTCAATCCGGATACACGCCGGCTGCTGCCGGTGCAACTGGGCAACCAGGACTTCCTGCAAACGGAAAACCTCATCACCAAACTGATGGGCAAAGGCGAAGCAGCAGCGCGCCGCGAACTGATGGAGTTGCACGGCGACGCCGTGGAAATTGACATTTGATGGTTTTTTCAGCCCTGTTCCGCCAACACCGCCGCCTGCCGCTTCGTGGCTGGTTGAGCGCGGCCGTCTTGCTGGCCGGGCTGCAGGCCGCGCCGGCCCGCGCAGACATCTGGGCCTACGTGGACGCGCAGGGCATTGCCCATTTTTCTTCGACCCGGCTCGACAGCCGCTACGAGCTGTTCTTCCGGGGCGGTCAATCCTTCAGCGCCGGCAAGGGTGTTGCCAGTCAACGCCTGGATGCCGGGCGTGGCGCAGGCGTAGCAGCCGCGCCGACCAAGCTGCTGGCGTACTTTGATGTGTCGCCCAACTACAAGGCGGTCAAGCATCTGCTGCGCGAAGCCTCCGTCACGCACGGGATTGATTACGAACTGCTGCAGGCCCTGATTGCCACCGAGTCGGGTTTCGATGCCAACGCCGTCTCACCCAAGGGCGCTGTCGGCCTTATGCAGCTGATCCCGCCCACCGCCGAGCGCTACGGCGTCAAGGCGGATCGCAATGTGCCCATCCAGAAAAAGCTCACCGACCCACGCACCAACATCCGGGCCGGCTCCAGCTATCTGCGTGACCTCATCAAGATGTTTCCGGGTCAGCTGGAGCTCGCTCTTGCAGCCTACAACGCTGGCGAGGGCGCGGTGCAACGTGCGGGCAACCGAATTCCCAATTACCCCGAGACGCGCAACTACGTCAAAACCGTGATGGAGCTGTACAACCACCTCAAGCCCCCCAGTGCGGTGGGCAGCGTGGGCCGTGTCCGTATGGAGATGATGGGCGGCACTGCCGGTCGCGCCAACATGGTGCCCGAGGCGGTGGCTGTCGCTCCCGCGCCTGACGCTGGAGCGGTGCGGGAGTGATGTCCTTGACCCTTGCATTCAATCCAGGGCTGTTCGCGCTGGGTATCGCTGTAGGCGTGTTGGGGCTGGTGCTGTTGCTCAGTCTCATCGTCTCCTATGCCTATGACGAGCGCACGCTGCTGGCGTTGGCGGCCTATCTCTCGCTGATGGTGGCCGCTGTGGGCGTGGGGCAGCAGCTGCAGATGGGGCAGGGGCAGCTCCAGAATCTTTTGCTGGTCGCTGGTTCGACGGTCATGGCCGCTTTCCAGATGTGGCTGATGCGAAACCGCCAGAGCACCGTGCTGGCAAAAGCCGCCGCAGCGATTGTCGGATTGGCCACGCTGGGTTTGCTGTGGCTGGAGTCGGGCTGGGCGCCGCCGGTGGCGATGGCGCTGGCGATTCCGGCGTCCCTCGCCTGGACGGCGATGCTGCTGATGCTGTCCGTCACGCTGCTGCTGCAATCGCGGGATACCGTGGGACCGTGGAAGTGGTGGTTGTTGCTCGGCCACTGGGGCGGCCTGGCGGTTTCCGCGCTGTTCCTGGCTGATGTGGTGGAGGTTCCGCAGGGCTACTGGGCAGTGGTCATGATGCTGCTGTTGCAGATTCCGCCGATTTACCTCTCGCTGGTCTGGCGCAGCCGCCTGCTCAACGAGAGCCGCCTGCGCAGCTACTCGGCCAACACGACCGACCCGCTCACCGGTCTGGCCACCGTCAATGTGTTGCTGGAACGCCTGATGCGCGTGACATCGCGGGCGCCGCAAAGCGGCACCACCAGCGCGCTGTTTGTCATCGACGTGCTGAACTGGCAGGGCCTGCTCAATGAACTGGGCGCCGAGTTCAATGAAAAAATGCTGCTTGAAGCCGCCATGCGGCTGCGCCGGTCGATTGGCGACAACGACCTCGCCGCACGACTGAGTGGCGGCCGCTTTGCGGTGGTGGCGCAGGGCCTGAAGGGCGACGAGGAAATCGCGGCACTGGCCACGCGCCTGGTGGTGAGCGGTTTGCGTATCGACAGTCCCTTGCTGTCGGGTGTCGAGTTCAAGTTCCGTGTCATCGTGCTGGAGCTGCGCCTGAAGCAGCCCCTGACGCTGCTGGCGGCCCAGACCTGGATGGAGTCCGTGTCCGGCGTGTTCAAGAAGTGGCCGTCCAGTCACCGTTCGCGCAGCATTCTGGTCGTTTCCGAAGATTTGATGGGTCGTGCCAACGACACCGAAATCGATTCCGATTACTGATAGCCGTGCCAATGTTGCACGGCTTTTTCAGCAGTTGTTCCACGCCGCCGTACTGATCCGCAAGCCCCTCTTTTCAAAAAAGCCAAGTCCTCTCCGATGGATCTCTTCACCCCCGGCGCTGATGCGCAAAACCCTGAACCCGCGAGCGAAGACTCTCTCGCCGCTTACGCGCAACGCGCTTACCTTGAATACGCCCTGAGCGTGGTCAAGGGCCGCGCCCTGCCCGATGTGTGCGACGGGCAAAAGCCGGTGCAGCGCCGCATCCTCTACAGCATGACGCGCATGGGTCTGGGCTTTGGTGGCGCCAACGGTGCCACTGGTGCCAAGCCCGTGAAAAGCGCCCGTGTGGTCGGCGATGTACTCGGCAAATACCACCCGCACGGCGACCAGGCGGCCTACGACGCCATGGTGCGCATGGCGCAGGATTTCAGTCAGCGCTATCCGCTGGTGGATGGTCAGGGTAACTTTGGCTCGCGCGATGGTGACGGCGCGGCAGCCATGCGCTACACCGAGGCGCGGCTGGCGCGCATCACCACGCTGCTTCTTGACGAACTGGACGAAGGAACCGTCGATTTCGTGCCGAACTACGACGGTTCATTTGAAGAGCCGCGCCAGCTGCCAGCGCGTCTGCCCTTCACGCTGCTCAACGGCGCCAGCGGCATTGCCGTGGGCCTGGCCACCGAGATTCCCAGTCACAACCTGCGTGAAGTGGCCGATGCCTGTGTGGCGCTCATCAAGACGCCCAAGTTGGGCGACGACGAGCTCTACACGCTGATTGCCGGACCCGACTACCCCGGTGGTGGGCAGATCATTTCGAGCGCAGCGGAAATTGCTGCCGCTTACAGCTCGGGCCGCGGCTCGCTCAAGGTGCGCGCCCGCTGGAAGATTGAAGAGCTGGCCCGCGGGCAGTGGCAAATGGTGGTGCAGGAGCTGCCGCCCGGTGTGAGCACCCAGCGCGTGCTGGAGGAGATCGAGGAACTCACCAACCCGAAGATCAAGACGGGAAAGAAGGCGCTGAGCCAGGAGCAGGTGCAGCTCAAGCAGACGGTTCTGTCGGTGCTGGACGTGGTGCGTGACGAGTCCAGCAAGGACGCGGCCGTGCGACTGGTGTTTGAGCCCAAGACCAGCAAGATCAGCCAGTCCGAGCTCATCAACACCCTGCTGGCGCACACCAGTCTGGAGAGCTCCTCTCCAATCAACCTGACGATGGTGGGACTGGACGGTAAACCGACGCAAAAATCGCTGCGCGAGATGCTGCTGGAGTGGATCGAATTCCGCCAGACCACGGTACAAAAGCGTTCGCAGCACCGGCTGGACAAGGTGCTGGACCGCATCCACATCCTCGAGGGCCGGCAGCTGGTGCTGCTCAACATCGATGAAGTGATTGCCATCATCCGCCAGTCGGACGAGCCCAAGGTGGCGCTGATCGAGCGTTTCCGCCTCAGTGACCGGCAGGCCGAGGATATTCTTGAAATCCGCCTGCGCCAGCTTGCGCGGCTCGAAACCATCAAGATCGAGCAGGAGCTCAAGAGCCTGCGTGAAGAGCAGGGCCGGCTGGAAGAAATTCTGGGCAGCCCGGCCGCCCTGCGCCGTCTGCTGATCAAGGAAATCGAGGCCGATGCCAAGCAGTTTGCCGACCTGCGCCGCACGCTGATCCAGGCTGAGAAGAAAGCGGTGCTGGAAGTCAAGGTGCTCGACGAGCCGGTGACGGTGGTGGTCAGCGCCAAGGGTTGGGTGCGCGCGCGCAGCGGGCACGGTCACGACGCGGCGAGCTTTGCCTTCAAGGCCGGCGACGGCCTCTATGGCACTTTTGAATGCCGCACGGTGGACACACTGCTTGGCTTCGGCAGCAACGGCCGCGTCTACTCGGTCCCGGTGTCCACACTGCCGGGTGCCCGGGGCGATGGTCAGCCGCTGACCACGCTGATTGATCTGGAATCCGGCACGCAACTCGTGCATTACTTTGCCGGGCCGGCAGCGGCAACCCTGCTGCTCAGCAGCAGCGGTGGCTATGGTTTCCTCGCCACCATCGAGAGCATGACTTCGCGGCTCAAAGGCGGCAAGGCATTCATCAGCTGCGCTGAGGGTGAGTCGGTATGCCGGCCTTCGCCGGTGTCAGGCAGCAGCGGCTCGGCTCCTTTGCTGCCCGCCACGCATGTGGCCTGCGCGTCGACCGGCGGGCGCATCCTGACCTTTGAGATCAGCGAGCTGAAACTGCAGGTGGCAGGTGGCCGCGGTCTGGTGCTGCTGGACCTTGACGTCAAGGACACGCTGGCAGGCGCCGCAGCCTACACGCGCAGCGTGAAGATCGAAGGCGTTGGCCGCGGCGGCAAGGCGCGCGACGAAACGCTGGAGATCCGCAGCCTGAACAACGCCCGTGCAGCGCGCGCGCGCAAGGGCAAGGCTGCCGATCTCGGGTTCAAACCCAGCTCGATCATTCGAGTGGAATAAGTACAAGGGTCACCGCAGAACCGGCTTTGCCGGGCTGCAGGTGGCGCCCCCTGAGGGGGGGCGGCCAAAGGCCGCTTCGGGGGGGAGCCTAAACCTCAGCGATCAGCTCGATCTCCACGCAGGCACCCATCGGGATCTGCGCCACGCCGAAGGCACTGCGCGCATGTTTGCCTGCGTCGCCAAACACCTCGCCGAAGAGTTCGCTGGCACCGTTGGTGACCAGATGCTGCTCGGTGAAGTCGCTGGTGGAGTTGACGAGACTCATCAGCTTCACGATGCGTTTCACTTTGCCCAGACCGACGGCCGCTTCCAGTGTGCCCATCAGGTCAATGGCGATCGCGCGTGCCGCGGCCTTGCCTTCTTCGGTGCTCATGTTCTTGCCAAGCTGGCCGACCCAGGCCTTGCCGTCTTTCTTGGCGATGTGGCCGCTCAGAAACACCAGATTGCCGGTCTGTACAAAGGGCACATAGGCAGCAGCGGGGACAGCCATGGGTGGCAGGATGATGTTCAGGGCCTTGAGTTTGTCGTGCACGGTGGTCATGGAGTCTCCTTGTGGTGTGTCAGGGTGTGGGTGTATCGGTGGTTGTCAGTGTCGTCTGATCAAGCGGCGTACGAATTGCGCTCGATCACAGCGACGGGTGTGCCGGAATCTTAGCGCGGCAAGCCGATGAACCCGGCTAATCGGCAGTCAATTCCACTGATGACGAAGCGCTGCGGCTCCCCTCATCTCGTCAGACCTGAGCGGCAGCCTCGACAGGTTCGACAGTCACTGCCACATCGAGCACATGGTGGGTGCCACCGCGGATCACGCCGCGCATCGGCGACACGTCAAGAAAATCGCGTCCGGTGGCCAGCGTCACATAGTCTTCACCCGGTGCGCGGTTGTTGGTTGGATCAAAGTCCAGCCATTGGCCAGCTGCTGCAGCCATGCCGCCTTCACTGGCTGCCGCAGGGCAATACACTGAGGCCCAGGCGTGCGATGCATCACTGCCAATCAGGCGCGGCTGCCCGGGTGGCGGATTGGTTAGCAGGTAGCCACTGACATAGCGCGCCGGCAGCCCCATCGCGCGGCAGCAGGCCACCATGATGTGGGCGAAATCCTGGCACACGCCCTTGCCCAGGTGCAGGGCTTCCAGCGCGGGTGTGTTCACCTCGGTGATCTCGGCTTCGTACTGCATGTGGGTGTGGATGCGGCCCATCAGGTCGTAAGCCGCCTCGGGCAGGGGGCGTCCGGCGACAAAACTGGGCCGGGCGAATTCGACAAACGCATCATCACGCGGCACATAGGGCGAGGCGAACAAAAATTCGGATGCGCTGTCGTAGGCCACCCCCGCCCGGTAGCGGAACTGCTCGCGCACCTGATCCCACGCGGCCATGGCGGGCATGCCCTCGGACTGCAGCGGATTGACGGGCGTGGTGGACACCAGACTCTCAGCGACCACCGTGAGGTTCTCGTGTGCGGACTGCAGGGAGAAATAGGTGCGTGTGTTGCCATACACGTCCTGCGCTTCGCGTTGCTGCACCGGTGCCGGATCGACATTCAGGCTATGGCTCAGCAACGTCTGCCCCTGGCGGCTGGCTGGCTTGAGGTGCACCACATGGTGGGCGTTCACCACCATCGGGCTGTAGCGGTAGCGAGTTTCGTGGACGACGCGCAGCAGCATGGCTTCAGGCTCCCAGGCTCTGATTGCCCGCCGCAGCGTGGCTGAAGTAACGCCGGCTGATGGTGTCAGACAAATCACGGGCTGCATCGCAGCAGTCTTCCAGCAGGCTCACTAGGAACTCAAAATCGGCTGGAGCATTTCCGCCCCCGTCCCCGCTTTCAGCACTGTTTTTGCGATGTGGCGCCGCGCACAGCTCTGCCAGCGACCAGGCGCCCGGATCGGGCAGCGCGACACCGAGGTCCGGCATGTCGGTGGGCGTGCTGGCGGCCAGTTTGGCCAGCCGGCCGCTCAGGCTTTGCACCACCCAGCCCAGCGAGCGCGGGTTGTCGCGGTCCAGCACCAGCAGATCGAGCAGGGCAGGGATGTCGCGCCGCTGCTGGTACTGGGCGTGGAAGGTGATGGTGCTGTCGAACAGGGCCACCATGGCGCCGAAGCCGCCTTCTTCAAACACTGCGCCGGTTTCAAAGCCGCTGGCCAGCGCGCTCGACAACATGTTCAGACGCTCGATCAGTCGACCGATGCTCAGCAGGCGCCAGCCGTCGTCGCGCGTCATGCGGTCGGTTTGTGCGCCTGTCATGGCGGCGAGAAAGCCGCTCAGGAATTCCAGTGCGCGCAGTGCTTCCAGCGAGGAATAGTCGGCGCTGCGCGGGTCGGTCGGGGCGGCATGGCGATGCGCTGCGCTTTGCCCCAGTTGCCGGCAGTGGTGGAAAAAGTCGGCCTCTGCGCGCACGATCACATGCCACTGCTCCTGCGACAGACGCTCGCGCACCGCCGAGGCGGCGCTTTTGAGGGCGCGCAGGTTAAAGCCCACGCTGGCTGTTTTGTCGGTGTCGGCCAAGCTGGCGATCAGCGCGCGCTCGAATACGCGGCGGGCCTGTGTGGCGGGCGGCACGGTATCCAGCACCAGCGCGTTGTTGACGGCCACCTCGGTGAGCCAGGCCAGCAGCGGCTGCGAGTTCTGGTCTTCGCCACCCAGGCATTGCAGCGTGATCTGTGCCAGGCGCGTTGCGTTCTCTGCACGCTCGGTGTAGCGGCCCAGCCAGAACAGGTTCTCTGCGGCGCGGCTCGTCACCGGTGGGCGGTGCCGCACCAGCGCGGGTGCCTGCAGCAGCTGCCGCGCGCGGGCGGCCATCACGGCTTCCACGGTGTCGCCAGCGGCCAGGGGGTCTGATGAGTTGGACAGGTCGGATGAGCGGGATGTATCAGCGGCGGCACTGTCGCTGGTGGTGGCGACCGAGGCGGGTTCCGCTTCGTGGTTGCGTGGATCCTGCGGCGCCGTCACCTGCTCGCCATCGTGCTCTCCATCGGTTCGCGCGCCCAGTACCCACACATCGGCACTGCTGCCACCGTGCTGCATCGAGGCCATGTTCTCGTTCTTGCCCGCCAGCCGGGCCAGGCCGCCGGGCAGCACCTGCCACGAGCCGGAACCATCGGCCACGGCGAACACGCGCAGCATCACCGGGCGCGGCGCGATTTTTTCCTGGTGCCAGGTCGGGGTCTGCGACAGTGGCACATAGGCCTGCACGGTGTAGTCCTCGCCACGCCGCAGAATACGGCCAGCCCATTCATCCAGTTCACGCCGCGACAGGGTGTTGCCGATCACCGACTCCATGCCGGAACCGGGGTAGGTGGGCTTGATCACGCAGTTCTGCAGCTCGGTCAGCACGTCCTGCATCACCGCCTGTTCGCCGCACCACCAGGTGGCCAGCGACGGCAGCGCGAGTGTTTCGCCGAGCAGGTGCTTGGAGAGCGCGGGCAGGAAGCCGAGCAGCGCGGACGACTCCAGAAACGCCGAGCCCGGTGTGTTGACCACCAGCACATTGCCGGCACGGATCACCTGCAGCAGACCGGGCACGCCCAGCGTGGAGTCAGATCGCAGCTCCAGCGGGTCCAGGAACTGATCGTCAAGGCGCTTGAGCAGGCCGTGCACCGGCTCCAGCCCGCGCAGGGTCTTGAGGTAAAGGCGGTCGTCACGCACCAGCAGGTCATTGCCTTCCACCAGCGTCAGGCCCAGAAAGCGCGCGAGATAGGCGTGCTCGAAGTAGGTCTCGTTGTAGGGGCCCGGCGTCAGCAGCACCACGCGGCTTTCAGTGCCGTCGGTCTGAGGGCTGTTGTTGGCCGGGCTCATCGCCTTGAGGCCATCGACCAGCGCCTTGTACGAGGCCGCGAGACGCTGGACCCGCATGCCGCGGAAGGCATCGGGGAACAGGCGCGAGATGGTCAGGCGGTTTTCCAGCAGGTAGCCCAGACCCGATGGCGCCTGCGTGCGCTGCGATACCACCGACCATTGGCCATCAGGCCCGTGGGCCATGTCAAAGGCGGCAATGTGCAGGTAGGTGCCGCCCGCCGGCTTGACGCCGTGCATGCCGCGCAGATAGCCCGGGTGGCCATGCACCAGCGCGCTGGGGATCAGGCCTTTGGAGAGCAACTCCTGGGGGCCGTAGATGTCGGCCATGACTTGGTCGAGCAGGCGTGCCCGCTGCCTGACGCCAGCCTCGATGTGCTGCCAGTCGTCGCTGGAGACCATCATCGGGAACAGGTCGAGTGACCAGGGCCGCTGCGGGCCGTTGGCGTCGGCATAGACGTTGTAGGTCACGCCGTTGTCGCGAATCTGCCGTTGCAGGTTGGCGGTGCGGTGGTTCAGGTCATAGAAACCGCTGGTGCCGAGGTGGTTGAAAAAGCGGCTCCAGTCGGCAGACAGCGGGTCGCCGCCGGCGGGGTGAGCTGCGGGGCCCTGAGTTTGGCTTTGAGACTGTGAGGATGCGGATTGTGCCTGTCCAGACGCGCTCGCCTGCTCATCGACCGACAACGGCGCTGCTGCTGAATCGGCCGCCAGGTACAAGGCCTTGGCGGCATTGTCAGCGGGTGCCTCGCTCGCTGCTTTCCAGGCCACCGGCCCCGGCGCCACCGTGCCGCGCAGTTCATCGAAATGCCCTGCCGCTGCGGCTGGCGCTAGCGCTGCGGCGAGCGCGCCGGGCGACTCGAGTGCCTGCGCCTCAAAAAGGGACTGGGTCTTGTTTTCCACAGATTGCAACGGGTAGTAACCGTTGAGTATGCCTGCGGCATCTCGCCGCACCCCGGAAATGCCCGTTCCACGCCCGGATGGCGTATTTATTCATGCCTGTGCAGCATATTTATGTTGCAGGCATAAGACAGACGGCTGCGAGGCGATAAGGCTTGGCCGTCCTGCCCAGTCTGTGGCTGCTAGCGCAGATCCAGCGTGAACGGGAATTCACTGCTGCGTTGTGCGGGCGCGACCTGTATCTTGCCGGGGGTGTGACCCATGCGGAAAAAGCGCGTCAGGCGCCGGCTTTCGGCCTCATACGAGTTGACCGGCAGCGTGTCGTAGTTGCGCCCCCCGGGATGGGCCACGTGGTACTGGCAGCCGCCGAGCGAACGCTCCATCCAGGTGTCGACGATGTCGAAGGTCAGCGGCGCATGCACGCCGATGGATGGGTGCAGGGCCGAGGGCGGGTTCCATGCCTTGTAGCGCACGCCCGCCACGAACTCGCCGACGCGGCCCGTGCTTTGCAGCGGCAGCGCCCGGCCATTGACGGTGACCACATGTCGGTTGTCATTGAGGCCTGTCACATGCACTTCGACGCGTTCGAGCGACGAATCCACATAGCGCACTGTGCCGCCTGCAGAGCCTTCCTCGCCCATCACATGCCAAGGTTCCAGCGCACTGCGCAGGGTCAGCTCAATGCTGTGCGACTTGACCTGTCCGATCATCGGGAAGCGGAACTCGAAGTGCGGCTCGAACCAGGCCATGTCGAACGCATAACCGGCGTCGCGCAGCTCGGTCAGCACGTCGGCAAAGTCCATGCGGATGAAGCTGGGCAACAGGAAGCGGTCGTGCAGCTCGGTACCCCAGCGCGTCACGCGGCCATGGTAGGGCTGCTTCCAGAAGCGGGCGACCAGCGCGCGCAGCAGCAGTTGCTGGGCAATGCTCATGCGCGCATGGGGCGGCATCTCAAATGCGCGAAGTTCCAGCAGGCCCAGCCGGCCGGTGGCCGAATCCGGCGAATACATCTTGTCGATGCAGAACTCGCTGCGGTGGGTGTTGCCGGTCACATCGACGAGGATGTTGCGCAGCGTGCGGTCGACCAGCCAGGGCGGCATGTCGGCGCCGTACTTCTTGCGGTTGTTGGCGATCTCGCGCAGCGCGATCTCCAGCTCATAGAGCTGGTCGTTGCGGGCTTCGTCCACGCGCGGCGCCTGACTGGTCGGGCCGATGAACATGCCCGAGAACAGATAGCTCAGCGACGGGTGGTTGTGCCAGTAGGCGATCAGGCTGGCGAGCAGTTCGGGCTTGCGCAGGAAGGGGCTGTCGGCTGGCGTAGCGCCGCCCAGCACAAAGTGGTTGCCACCGCCGGTACCAGTGTGGCGGCCATCGGTCATGAACTTCTCGGCTGAGAGGCGTGTTTCGTGCGCGATCTTGTAGAGGAACTCGGTGTGGGCCACCAGTTCGCCCCAGTTGTAGGCGGGGTGGATATTGACCTCGATCACACCCGGGTCCGGCGTGACCTGCAGCATCTTCAGGCGCGGGTCGCGTGGTGGTGGATAGCCTTCGAGCACGATCTGCACGCCCAGCGCCTGGGCTGTGGCTTCCACGGCAGCCAGCAGCTCCAGGTAATCCTCGAGTCGCTCCATGGGCGGCATGAAGACGTAAAGCGCGCCGACTTCGCCGCGGCCCTTGGCATTGGCCGGGTGGTCGGGATCGGCTTTGGGTTTGGTCGGCTTGTCTTTGGGGCCATTTGCGCGGGCCGGGTCGCGCACCTCGACACACAGCGCGGTACGGGTCAGCCAGGCGGCTGACTCGTGGGCCTTGGGCATGCGCGCGTCCTCGGGAGCTGGCGCTGCAGCGGGGACGGGCGAGGCAGTCGGTGTGCCTGGTGCACCGGTGCCCCCTCCGCCGGAGCCGAGCGGACGGAACTGCAGAATGCGACTGGCCTCGGTGAGTTTGGCGTTGCCCGTCATGTAGCGGGCCATGTACTGGGCCAGAGAGCTGGCGCTGCCGCTCCGGCTGGTGGGTGCTGCAACCAGGGCGGGAGTCGCAGGTACATCTCCGCGACTCAGTGCGTTGGCGCTGTTGTAGCGCGCGGCCAGCGCTACGCTGGCCGGCAAGTCATCGCGCGGCGCAAACGGGTCCGACTCGATCATGTACGGGTAGTCGGTCTTGGACACCCAGGGCACCGAATCGAGCGGCAGGCGATAACCCATCGGCGAATCGCCGGGCATCAGGTACATGCGCTCGTCGCGGAAGAACCAGGGGCCGGTGGTCCACTTCGGTCCAGTCAGCAAGGGCACAGCACCCGGGTTACGCTGCACGAGCTGCTCGCGCGTTTGCAGGGGCAGCACATAGCCGACCACGGCATCCAGCCCCTGCATGAAGACGCGGCGCAGGCGCTCGCGTTCCATCGGGTCGTCGAGCCGCGACTCGAACGGGTCCACGTTCACCGGCAGGCGGCGCTCACGCCAGAGGTAGTACCAGGTGTCTTCGTAGCCCGGCGTGATGTAGCGGGTGGCCAGGCCCAGCTTGCCGGCCAGTGTGTCGATGAAGCGTTTGGCGTCCAGACTGGTGTAGTTGCAGCTGGCCTCGGTATTGCGCTCATCGGCAAACAGGGCCGGGTTCTGCCAGATCGGCTGACCGTCCTTGCGCCAGAAAATGCTCAGCGCCCAGCGCGGCAACTGCTCGCCGGGGTACCACTTGCCCTGGCCAAAGTGCAGAAATCCGCCTTGCCCATATTCAGCGCGCAGCTTTTGCACCAGCTCGGTCGCGTAGCCGCGTTTGGTGGGGCCCAGCGCGTCAATGTTCCATTCGGCGGCGTCGCGGTCGGTGGTGGCCACAAAGGTCGGCTCGCCGCCCATGGTCAGGCGCACGTCGCCAGCGGTCAGGTCTTTGTCGACCGCCTCGCCCAGGGCCAGTACCTTCTGCCACTGGTCGTCGGTGTAGGGGCTGGTGACTCGCGGCGATTCATAAATACGCTGCACCGCCATGTGGTGGGTGAACTCCACCTCGGATTTGTCCACGCCGCCCTCGACCGGCGCTGCGCTGGAGGGCTCGGGTGTGCAGGCCAGGGGAATATGCCCCTCGCCAGCCATCAGGCCCGAGGTAGGGTCCAGGCCGATCCAGCCGGCACCGGGCAGAAACACCTCGCACCAGGCATGCAGGTCAGTGAAGTCCACCTCGGTGCCGCTGGGCCCGTCGATGGATTTCACGTCGGCCTTCAACTGAATCAGGTAGCCCGACACGAAACGCGCCGCCAGACCCATGTGCCGCAGCAACTGCACCAGCAGCCAGCCGGTGTCGCGGCAGGAGCCGACGCCGAGGCGCAGGGTTTCTTCCGGCGTCTGCACGCCGGGCTCCATGCGGATGGAGTACTTGATGTCGGACTGCAGGCTCTGGTTCAGCCCCACCAGAAAGTCGATGGTGCGTTTGGGCGCGCGGTCGATCTTCTCAAGGTAGCGCTTGAGCAGCGGCGTCGCGGGCTGCGTGGCCAGATACGGGGCCAGCTCGCGTGCCTGAAGCGCGTTGTAGGTGAACGGGAATTCCTCGGCCGCCGGCTCCAGGAAAAAGTCAAACGGATTGAACACCGCCATCTCGACCACCATGTCGACGGTGACCTTGAACTCGCGCGTCGGGTCCGGAAATACCAGACGAGCCTGGTAATTGGCAAACGGGTCCTGCTGCCAGTTGATGAAGTGCTTGGCGGGTTCGACCCGCAGCGAGTAGGAGAGCACCCGGGTGCGGCTGTGCGGTGCCGGACGCAAGCGGATCACCTGCGGCCCCAGCTTGACCAGACGGTCGTACTTGTAGTGGGTGATGTGGCTCAAGGCGACGTGAATGGACAAGGGCAGCCTCGCTTAAATCTCGCTGAATAGGTTGCGGCACCGGGGTACCGCGCAGTCAAATGGTAGCAACTCACTAGGGCCTGTTAACGCTATTTTTGCAAGATGCGTTGCGAGTCAAAAAGGCAAGGGGCAAGGCGTAAAACGCGGTCGGGGTAGGCCCCCGACAAGGCTTTGCAACGCTGCCCAGTGTCTTTTTGATCGCAACCCGGAGGGAACGGCATGAAAACAGCGCCACTCGGCGTTGCACGGCTTGCCCAGACACCCGGTCTGGGCTGCGCCCTGCGCCTTGATTGGCACCGTTTTCATACCGTTCGCATTTGCAAAAATAGTGTTAACAGGCCCTACCTGCCGGGGTAAACAGCGCTGTCGCTGCGTTCCCCTGCATGCCGGTGGTGCCAGCCCAGCTTACCGCGTTTCGTTGAATCATTTTTCACCTTCAGCGGAAAGCAAGACCTGCGCCACCGTCCGCAGCCAGTGCCCTGCCTGCTTCGGATACGCTAGCTCCTGTGGGTCCATGGCTCACAGAAAACCAACAAAAATCAGGGAGGGCAACAGTGAGAGCATCTGTTGCGGAATCGGAGCGATGAGCCGGCTGGGATGGGTGTTCCTCGGCTGGATTGCGGGTGTGGTGAGCCAGTTGCAGCAGGTGGCGCTCTGGTCGCCTGTGGCCAATGGCGGCCTGTTCCTGCTCGGCATGGTGTTGCTTGTACTGGCCTGCTGGTCAGTCGCGAGCCGTCGCCACGGGACTGGTATGCCCGTGCTGGTGTGCGCTGCCGCACTGATGGCTTTTGGCTCAACCGGTTGGCGTGCGGGGGTGTTCCAGTCGACCGCACTGAGCCCGGCGCTGGAGGGCCGCGACATCACACTGGTAGGGCGGGTGCTGGCGATGCCGCAGGTGGGGGAAGACGGTGTGCGCTTTCGCTTCGGAGTGGAATCAGCCACCCTGAATGGTTGGCCGGTGCGCCTGCCACCCAAGCTGCTGCTGGGCTGGTATCACGGCTTTGGCGCCCGGGGTGTGCAGCCGGGCTCGCTCTCGTCTGCGTCGGCGCTCAATGAGGCGTTGGCCGATACCGACACCGCTGAGCAGGCGGTGATCTCGCCGCGCCAGGCGCAGCCGTTGCGCGCCGGGGAGCGCTGGCGCATGACGGTACGGCTCAAGGCCCCGCATGGCAACGCCAACCCGCACGGTTTTGACTACGAGCTGTGGCTCTGGGAGCAGGGGATTCAGGCGACGGGTTATGTGCGCACGGGCGCGCAGGACGCGGCCCCGGTGCGCCTGTCCGCCAGCTGGCGTCACCCGGTCGAGCGTGCGCGGCAAAGCGTGCGGGAGGCCATCTTTGCGCAGGTGTCCGACCGACCGCTCGCCGGTGTGATTGCCGCGCTGGTGGTGGGCGACCAGAACGCGATTGAACGCGCCGACTGGGATGTGTTCCGCGCCACGGGCGTGGCCCATTTGATGAGCATCTCTGGCTTACATATCACCATGTTCGCCTGGGCGGCTGCATTGATCGCCGGGGCGCTGTGGAGGCGTTCTGTACGGCTGACGCCCCGTCTGTGTCTGGCCGTGCCGGCGGCCAATGCGGCGGCGTGGGGCGGCTTGCTGCTGGCCACGCTGTATGCCGTGTTTTCCGGCTGGGGTGTGCCTGCGCAGCGAACCATCTGGATGCTGGCCGCCGTGGTGCTGCTTCGCCAGAGCGGCCGTCAATGGCCGTGGCCGCAAACCTGGTTGATGGCCATGGCCGTTGTGGTAGCGCTGGATCCGTGGGCGCTTTTGCAGGCGGGCTTCTGGCTGTCGTTTGTGGCGGTCGGCGTGCTGTTTGCGACGGGGACCCACACCTGGGAGACAGATCAGTCGGTGATTCACCATTCGGGCGGAGCAGGGCAGCGTGTGCGCGAGGGCTGGTCGGTGCTGCGCCGCAATCTCGTAGGTGCAATGCGCGAGCAATGGGTGGTGATGCTGGCGCTCACGCCTCTGTCGCTGCTGTTGTTCAACCAGGTGTCGCTGGTGGGGCTGCTGGCCAATGCGGTGGCGATTCCTTGGGTCACGCTGGTGGTTACGCCGCTGGCAATGGTCGGCGTGATCTGGTCACCGGTTTGGAGCATGGCAGCTGGCGCCACCGGCTGGGTGACCGTTCTGCTGCAGTGGTTGGCGAGTTGGCCGCTGGCCTCCATCAGCGTTGCCAGCGCGCCGCTGTGGGCTGCCGTGGCCGGGGTGGCGGGCGGCGCTGTATTGGCGATGCGTTGGCCGTGGCACCTCCGGCTGCTGGGTTTGCCAATGCTGCTGCCCGTGCTCTTCTGGCAAGCGCCGCGTGTGGCGCCAGGCCAATTCGAATTGCTGGCGGCCGACGTCGGACAGGGCAATGCGGTGCTGGTGCGGACTGCCACGCACAGCCTGCTGTACGACACCGGGCCCCGCTTTTCACGCGAGAGCGATGCCGGGCACCGGGTGCTGGTGCCGCTGCTGCGGGCTGTTGGCGAACGACTCGACCAGGTGGTGCTGAGCCACCGCGACACCGATCATGTCGGTGGTGCACCCGCGGTGCTGGCGATGCAGCCGCAGGCGGGCTTGCTGAGCTCGATTGAGGCCGGGCATGCGCTGCAGGCGCTGCGGCCAGCGGTGCGTTGTGTCGCGGGGCAGCAATGGGTGTGGGACGGCGTGCGCTTTGAGGTGTTGCACCCGACGGCTGCCGATTACGAGCTGCCGGGCAAATCCAATGCCATGAGCTGTGTGCTGCGCATCTCCTCGTCCGACGTGTTGGCGCCCGGTTCATCGGCTTCCCCGGATGGCACTGCATCGCGAGCAGCCGTTGCGCTTTTACCCGGCGACATCGAGGCGGCGCAGGAGCTGCGGCTGGTGTCCGCTCAGCGTGGGCAGCTGCGGGCCGACTTTTTGCTGGTGCCGCACCACGGCAGCAAGACCTCGTCCAGTGCGGCCTTCCTCGATGCGGTCAGCCCCCGGGTGGCGGTGGTTCAGGCGGGCTACCGCAACCGTTTTGGCCACCCGGCGACTCCCGTGGTGGCGCGCTATCAGGAGCGGCATATTCCTGTGATCGAGTCGTCCCGCTGCGGCGCTGCTGTCTGGCGCAGCGATCAGCCCGGGGCCATTGGCTGCCAGCGGCAAATCGCCCATCGCTATTGGCACCACCCGTTGGGACTGGCACCGAATCCGACGAGCGGCAACTTTGCGCATGGGTCCACACCCTCGGCCGCGCAAGCCGCTGAAAACAGGCCCCCCATCTCGCCAAGTCAGTGATGCACCGACTTGGCGCATTACTTGCTAAGCTATATTGCCATCAGATGATGGGCAAATCCTGCTGGAGACCACGCCAATGAGCCGACCGATGTTTGACGAGATGAACGCCACGGATTCCAGCGTCCGTGAGCACTACCAAGGGTACCAGCGATGGCTGGCCCGCCAGCCGGCTGATGTGATGGAAGCGCGCCGCGCTGAAGCCGAAATGATTTTCCGGCGTGTCGGCATCACCTTCGCGGTCTATGGCGCCAAAGACGAAGATGGCGCCGGTACCGAACGCCTGATTCCCTTCGACCTGATTCCCCGCATCATTCCTGCCCACGAATGGGAGACCATGGAAAAGGGACTGGTGCAACGCGTCACCGCGCTGAACCGTTTCATCCATGACGTCTATCACGACCAGGAAATCATCAAGGCCGGCGTGGTGCCGTCCGAACAGATCTTCCAGAACGCCCAGTTCCGCCCCGAAATGATGGGTGTGGATGTGCCGGGCAACATCTACTCCCACATCAGCGGCATCGACATCGTGCGTGCCCCGAACGCGCAGGGCGAGGGCGAATACTACGTGCTGGAAGACAACCTGCGTGTGCCGAGTGGCGTGAGCTACATGCTGGAAGACCGCAAGATGATGATGCGGCTGTTTCCCGAACTGTTCAGTGAAAACCGCGTGGCGCCCGTCGCGCACTACCCCGACCTGCTGCTCGAAACCCTGCGCGCCTCGGCGCCACCTGCCACCGCCGACCCGACGGTGGTGGTGCTGACGCCGGGCATGTACAACTCGGCCTACTTCGAGCATGCCTTCCTGGCCCAGCAAATGGGGATCGAGCTGGTCGAGGGCCAGGACCTGTTTGTGAAAGACAACTTCGTCTACATGCGCACCACCCGCGGCCCCAGGCGCGTCGACGTGATTTACCGGCGCGTCGATGACGACTTCCTCGACCCACTGGCCTTCCGGCCCAATTCCACGCTCGGCTGTGCCGGATTGCTCAATGTGTACCGCAGCGGCAATGTGGCGCTGTGCAATGCGATTGGCACCGGTGTGGCGGACGACAAGTCGATCTACCCCTACGTGCCCAAGATGATAGAGTTTTATCTGGGTGAAAAGCCGATCCTGAAGAACGTGCCGACCTACATGTGCCGCAACAGCGAAGACCTGCAGTACACGCTGGCCAATCTGAAGGACTTGGTGGTCAAGGAAGTGCACGGCGCGGGCGGCTACGGCATGCTGGTCGGGCCTGCCTCCACGAAAGCTCAAATTGAAGAGTTCCGTGCGGCACTGCTGGCCAATCCGTCGGGTTACATTGCCCAGCCGACACTGAGCCTGTCGACCTGCCCGACCTATGTGGAAAGCGGCATCGCACCCCGCCACATCGATTTGCGGCCTTTCGTGCTGAGCGGCAAGGAAGTGCAGATGGTGCCCGGCGGCCTGACGCGCGTGGCGCTGAAGGATGGCTCGCTCGTCGTCAACTCGTCACAGGGCGGTGGTACCAAGGACACCTGGATTCTGCAGGGCGGCGTGTCTGCCCCGTACGGGTCGCAGTCGCAATCACAGAAACCAGGGAGCAAGTAATCATGTTGTCCCGCACCGCTGACCATTTGTTCTGGATGTCTCGCTACACCGAGCGAGCTGGCGACATGCCGCAGGCATTCGCGGGGATGACTCATCAATTGCGCGAAGCGCTTGTGAGGCCATCACCAAAACACGCAAAGCGCGCAGCGCTTTCGGTGTTTGAGGCGTAAGAAGGAGAAAAAATGTTATCCCGCACCGCTGACCATTTGTTCTGGATGTCGCGCTACACCGAGCGAGCCGAAAACACCGCCCGCATGCTTGACGTCAATTACCAGACCTCACTGTTGCCGCAGTCCGCTGCGGTCGTTCAGTCGGGCTGGGAGGGGCTGCTGAGCATCAGCGAGCTCAAGCCGGCCTATGCCGCCCACTATGGCGACAACATCAACCCGCGCGACGTGATGGACTTCATGGTGCGTGACGAGAAGAACTCGTCGAGCATCATCTCCTGCCTGCAGAACGCGCGCGAGAACGCCCGCGCCGTGCGCGGCACGCTCACCACCGAAGTCTGGGAGACGCAGAACCAGACCTATCTCGAAATCATCCGCATGCTGCGCAATGGCGACTTCGAGCGCGACCCGGGACAGTTCTTTGAATGGGTCAAGTTCCGCTCGCACCTGTCGCGCGGCGTGACGGCGGGCACCATGCTGCAGGACGAAGCCTTTCACTTCCTGCGCATGGGCACCTTCCTGGAGCGGGCCGACAACACGGCGCGGCTGGTGGATGTGAAGTTTCATGCGGTGCAGACCGATTTCGTCGGTTCTGCCGAAGAGAAGGACCAGGAGTTCGACTTTTATCACTGGAGCGCCATCCTGCGCAGCGTTTCGGGCTTCGAGGTGTACCGCAAGGTCTACCGCGACGTGATCCGCCCGGAGCGCGTGGCCGAGCTGCTGATTCTGCGGCCCGACATGCCGCGCTCGCTGCTGGCCTGCCTCAACGAGCTGATGAGCAACCTCGTGATGGTCACCAGCGACACGACGAGCGAAACCCAGCGCCGCGCCGGCAAGCTGCGCGCCGACCTGCAATACGCACGCATCGACGAGATTCTGGCCACCGGGCTTCATGCCTTCCTGACGCAGTTTCTCGACCGCGTCAACGAACTGGGCATGCACATCAGCCGGGAGTTTCTCGTTCCGGCGACGTCGTGAACCCCCTCAGGCGACTGGCAACCCCCAGCGGGGGATGCCGTCCCGGAGCGCCTGGTGAATAGCCGTAACGGATACCCTCTTCACCAGCAGGAGCCGCGGAACCGGCTTCGCCGGGCCGCAGGCGCAGCGGCCCCCTCGGGGGGCAGGGCGCTACGCGAAGCGAGCAACCGTGGGGGCCACCTTACGTGAAACTCCACGTCCGGCACATTACCGACTATCGCTACAGCGAACCGTTGCGTTACGCGCTGCAGACGCTGTGGCTCACGCCGCAATCCAGCCCCGCGCAGACGGTGCGTTACTGGAGTCTGGGCGCGCCTGAAAAGCTGTTTGCCCAGCGCGATGCCTTTGGCAACACCGTCAACACCTTCACCTTTGTCGGCTCGGTGGCTGACGATGTGCGTTGGAGTCTGGTGAATGCCGCAGGCGATGTGGAAACCCTGGGCATGGCCGAGTTCACCGATGCCGACACCTTGCCGCACCCTTACTTCTTTCTGCGTGCCACGCATCTGGCAGAGCCGCACTGGGAGCTGGCTGAGTTTGGCCGTCAGTTCATCGGCCAGAGCGTCGATGGGCGGGCCGATTTGCAGGCTCTGCTGGCCCTGAGCCAGGGCGTGGCCAAGGCGGTGGGATATCTTAAGAACAGCACGACCGTGACAACGACCGCACTGGAGGCGTTCAGGGCCGGCGCCGGGGTCTGCCAGGACCAGGCGCATGTGATGGTGGCGATCTGCCGCAGCCTGGGCTACCCGGCGCGTTATGTCAGCGGCTATTTCTATGCGGCGAACGAGCCCGATCTGGCCAGCCACGCCTGGGCCGACGTGTGCCTTGATGTATCGACCCGGCGGTGGGTCAGCATTGATGTCACGCACAGCTGCCTGATTGACGAGCGCCACGTCCGGCTGGCGATGGGCACCGACTACAACGCCTGCCCGCCGATCAAGGGGGTCAGGCAGGGTGGTGGTGAGGAAACGATGCGGGTGGAGATCACGATCCAGCCGGTCTGAATGCGGTCCGCTTGAATTGCCGGTACAGGCAGGCGTTAGTTGCCAGCCTTGACGCGAGCCGCTACTTCCTGCGCCAGCTCAATCACCGCCATCGCGTAATAGCTGCTCCAGTTGTAGCGGGTGATGGCGTAGAAGTTCTCGGTGCCAGCCACGTACTGCGGTGCGTCGGGTCCGTTCAGCAGCTCGATCAGTGCCAGCGGGCCAGCGTGTTGCTGTGCCTCGCCCTCCAGCACCGCACCTTTGGCAGTGAAGCTGGCCACGCTGAAGGTCGGCAGAATGTCCGGCGCCATCAGCGCGGGCATGTCGAGGCGGCTGGTGTCGAAACTCACCGAGTAATGCGTGGGCATGCCCGGTTGCCAGTTGAAGGCCTTGAAGTAGCTGGCCACCGAACCGATGACATCGCTGGTGCTGTCCCAGAGGTTGATGGTGCCGTCGCCGTCAAAGTCCACTGCGTACCTGATCCAGCTCGACGGCATGAATTGCGGCAAACCCATGGCACCCGCAAAGCTGCCGCGGGCTTCAAAAGGGTCGGCCCCGCGCCGGCTCTGCAGGGTCAGGAACTGCTCGAGTTCGCTCTTGAAAAATTCGCTGCGCTCCTTCGCGCGCGGGTGGCTGGCCGGGAAGTCAAAAGCCAGTGTGGTGAGTGCGTCCATCACGCGGAAGCTGCCGGTGTCGCGGCCGTAAATGGTTTCGACGCCAATGATGCCAACGATGATGGCCGCCGGCACGCCATACTCCTGCTCGGCCCGTTCCAGCGCTGCCTGATTGGCGCGCCAGAAGCGGACGCCAGCCTCGATGCGGATCGGGTCGATGAAGCGGCTGCGGTACACGCGCCAGTTCTTCACAAAGGATCGCGCAGGTGGCTGCATCAGCCGCACCACCGTCGCATTGAAGCGCGAGTGGCCGATGGCGTCGCGGACCCAGTCCCGGTCCAGATCGCGGCGGCTGGCCACATCGTCTGCAAACTGCATGACCTCGGGGCGGGTGGAATACAGCGGGCCCTGGCTGGCAGGCGCCTTGCTGGCGGTTTTTCTCACTGCCTTCGGATCCGCAGCAGACGCGATGGGTGTGCCGGCAACGCCAGCGACTGTCAGCACGGCCGTCAGCATGCAAACCGGTGCCTGTCGGTGAAAGGCGCGCAGGGCCCGCACGAACGAGGTTATGAGCGAGCTTGTCAGTGGATTCATCAGCGGGGGCATGGTTGGCCTCATTGTAGGGAGCGGGCCACGCACCGAAGGCTTCAGCCCGGCCAGGCCAGCTGGTCAAACTGCCGCTTGAGCTCGCCCAGCCGTTTGTGTTGATGCGTGCGCTGTTGCGGATGGGCGTTGGCATAACGCTCCGCCTCCAGCGCAATCAGCCAGTCGTGCAGGGCCTGGGCGTTCATTCCGTTGGGCGTGGTTTCTGCCTGCCGGGCCATTACCTGCTGCGCCAGCTGCCGTGGTGATGTGGACGTCGAGCTGTCGATGCCAGCCTTGGCCAGTTGCTTGCGTGCGCGGGCCAGCAGACGCAGCCACGGGTCATGCTGGGTGCGGTCCCACAGCGTCCACGAGGCGCCGACAAGGCTCACCACCACAATGATTCCCAGCAGCAGATAGCTCAGATCTTCCCAGCTTGGGGTGTCAAAGCCGATATCCTTGAGCAGATTGAGTTGCTGCCCCTGGGTGTAGTTCAGCACCCACTGGTTCCAGCCGTTGTTCACCGCTTCCCAGGTGGCACGCAGCTGGGCGGCCAGGGTGGGGCTCATCCGGTTGAGGGCTTGCCCGACCACACCTTGTGGCACGAGCAGGCGGTCGAACGAGCCGATGCGGCCGGGCGCGACTGCCGATGTCGGGTCCACCCGCACCCAGCCCTGTTCCGGCTGCCACACCTCGGCCCATGCATGTGCATCGCTTTGCCGCACCACCCAGAAGCCACCCACGGTGTTGAGTGTTCCGCCCTGGTAGCCGGTGACGATGCGCGCCGGAATGTCCAGCGCCCGCATCAGCACCACAAAGGCCGAGGCGATGTGCTCGCAGAAGCCGGTCTTCCGGTCGAACCAGAACTCGTCGGCGGTGTTGGTGCCATACACGCCGGGCTCCAGCGTGTAGGTGTAGCCGCCGGTCCGCAGCCGGTCCATCACCACACCCACCAGTTCGGTGTTGCTGGCGTTTGCATAACGTGCATCACGGCGTATCTCGGCAGCCAGCGCGAGCGTGCGCGGGTTGAAGCCCGGTGGCAGGTCGAGGTAGTCCTGCAGTCCCAACGTCTGCTGCTGCGGTCCGTGGCGGAACTCCAGGTGGCTTTGTGCCTTGTAGCGGACCATGTCAGTGATTGGCCGCGCAGCAATCCATTGCAGGTCCGCCATCATCACGCTGGGCGGGCCGGGCAGTTCTGGCGGCTTGACGGCGGCATCGAGCAGCAGCAGCCAGCGGCGGCGGGTCGGCTCCAGCGTCACCTCGTAGTTGATGGGTGTGCCGGTGACCTGCAGATTGGCGGGCAGCGAGTCGTTGAGCAGCGACCGTGCACGCATCGGTTGCCAGTTGCGGCCGTCGAAGCTGGACAGTACGGGCCCGCGGAAGTACAGGTCTTTCTGTGGCGGTGGCGGGCCCTCAAACCGTACGCGCATGGCCATGCTTTCGTCCAGCGCCAGTTTGGCGATGGCGCCGACCTCCATGCTGCCGCTCAAGCCGCTGCGGCCGGTCAGGTTGTCATCGGCAGGCACGCCCCACAGCGGCGCCATGCGCGGGAAGAGCACAAACAGCACCAGCATGATGGGCGCCCCCAGCAGCGCCATCCAGCCAGCGGTTTTGGCGGCGTCAAGCAGCGGCGGCCGGCCAACCGGCATGTGGGCGTTGACCAGCATGGTGAGCAGGCCCAAGAGGCCGGCCAGCATGCCGAAAGCGGTGAGAAGCGACTGCGAGTGCAGGAAGTTGCTCAGCATGCAGAAGAAGCTGAGGAAGAACACCACAAATGCATCGCGCCGCGCGCGCAGCTCCAGCGTCTTGAGCGTCAGCAGAACCACCAGCAGCGTCACGCCGGCCTCCGGCCCGATCAGCGTGCGATGGGTCGCGTAGGTGGCCGCCAGGGTCAGCCCCAGTGCGCCGAGCAGCCAGAAGCGGCCGGGCAGGGGCTTGACCTGCAGCGCCAGCCAGCCGCGCCAGAGCAGCACACCGCCCGCCGCCAGACTGCACCACAGCGGGATGCGCTCCACCTGCGGCACCAGCACCCAGGCAATCACCACCAGCAAGAACAGCGTGTCACGGCTGTCGCGGGGAAGGGCGGTCAGGCGTGTCAGCACAGCGCGAGCGCCTCCAGGCATCGACGCTTGTGCGCCTCGCCACTGCCGGGTTTGACTTCCAGCGCAGGCAGTCTCAACCCGTAGTCCAGCGCCAGGCGGTCGGCCTGCAGCACCCAGGCGCACAGGCGAGAGAGCTTTTGTTCCACATCGCCGGGGCCGGCGCGCGTCAGGTCCAGCCACAGCTCGTGGCGCTGGGCCTGCTGGGTGTCACGCACCACCAGCTCACCGCTGTACCCGTCGCCGCCCATGGCGTTGGCGGCCTTTTTCCAGACCACGATTTTCATCGGGTCACCGCGCTGGTAGCCGCGAACCCCGTCGAATTCGCCCGAGCTTTGTGCACGGGCGGCTGCTGCGGCACCTCCAGAGCGGGGCTCGCCGGAGGGCAAGGGGGGTGGGTGGCTCTCGGCTGCCGGGTACACCAGCATTTGCGCGGCAGGGCGCCACACAGTCCAGACGCGGAAGGTGCCGAGCGGGAACCGGGTTTCAGCCGTCAGGGTGGGCAGCCGGTGCAGTCCGCGCCGCGGCGGTGTGAAGGCCACCTGCACGGTGCTGCTGCCTTGCGCCGGAACATCGGTCCAGGCCCAGTGCGCCTGGGTGTCGCTGCCGACAGGGTGCAGCACGCTCAGGCCAATGCCGTAGCGGACACTGCGCCTGTCGTTGTGCAGGCGGACATCAAACACTGCAGCGGTACCGGCGTGCTGAGGAGTGGGTGGCGTCAGGTGCGTCGACAGGCCGCGCAGCGTGCCGTGGCATACATGCATGCCTACCAGTGCACTGCCCGCCAGCAGGAAGGTGAGCAGGTAACCCAGGTTGAGCTGGTAATTGATGGTGGCGACCAGCAGCACCAGCAGCGTCACGCCCAGCATGAGGCCGGGGCGGGTGGGCAGGATGTACACATTGCGCTGTGTCAGCGTGATGCTGTCGGCCAGCGGCATCTTGCTTTGCCACCAGGTCCGGAATCGGGCTCGCACCAGAGTCAGGGGATTCCACTCGCGTGCCACCGTGGAGCCGGCTTTGCCGGGCCACAGGTGGCGCCCCCCGGGGGGGGAGGCGCCGTAGGCGCTTCGGGGGGCGTTCATTACGGCAATGCCACCGCTTCCAGCATGGCCCGCACCTGCTCTACCGGTCCACGGCCTGCGTCACTGACGGGAATCAGCCGGTGTGCCGCCGTTTGCGGCAGGATGGCAGAGATGTCATCCGGCGCCACGTAATCGCGCCCGCTCAAAAAGGCCTGCGCCTTGGCGGCCCGCATGATGGCGATACCGGCACGCGGGCTCAAGCCTTGCAGGAACCAGCGGCCCGAGCGCGTGGCGGCCACCAGGTCCTGCAGGTAATTGACCAGCGGCTCCGACGCATGGATGGCCAGCACCATCTTCTGCAGCTCCAGCAGATCATGCGGAAGCACCAGCGCGGTGAGGTTGTCCACCATGTCGCGCCGATCACCCCCGCGCAGCAGCTCGCGTTCTGCGGCGCGGTCGGGGTAGCCCAGTGAAATGCGCATGTGAAAGCGGTCCAGCTGCGACTCGGGCAGCGCGTAGGTGCCCAACTGGTCGTGCGGGTTCTGCGTGGCGATCACGAAAAACGGCAGCGGCAGCGGACGTGACTCGCCCTCGACGGTGACCTGTTTTTCTTCCATCGCTTCGAGCAGCGCGCTCTGGGTTTTCGGGCTGGCGCGGTTGATCTCGTCGGCCAGCAACACCTGGGCGAACACCGGCCCCGGGTGGAACACAAAGCCTTCCTTCTGGCGTTCGTACACCGATACGCCCGACAGGTCGCTGGGCATCAGGTCGGCGGTGAACTGGACGCGGGAAAACTGCAGGCCGAAAGAACGCGACAGCGCATGGGCCAGCGTGGTCTTGCCGACGCCCGGAACGTCCTCGATCAGCAGGTGGCCACCGGCCAGAAGACAGGCCACGCAGTCCTGCACCTGGGGCTTTTTGCCTACGATGACCGTGTTAAGCTGATTCAGAAGCGCTTGAAGTTTTTCTTTGACATGCATGTGTTGAACCATACCGTAATTTTTCAGACAGATTGTCCGCGAGAGTTAGTCCGATGAATGCCACCGGTTATTACACGCACCCCGATTGCCGGCGGCATGAAATGGGCGCCGGGCACCCGGAATGCCCCGAGCGGCTGGACGCCATCGAGGACCGGCTGCTGATCACCGGCGTGGGCGATGCGCTCGACCGCCGCGAGGCACCGCTCGCTCCGCTGGGCGACATCGAATTGGCGCATGACCGCATGATGGTCGCCGCCATCCGCGGCCTGAGCGACCAGCTCGGCGACGACATCCAGGCTGGTGGCCCGGCTTATGTACAGATCGACCCCGACACCGCGATCAACCCGCACTCGTGGAATGCGGCCCTGCGCGCTGCCGGGGCGGCGCTGGCAGCCACCGACGCCGTGATGGCCGGTGAAATTGAAAATGCCTTTTGCGCGGTGCGCCCACCGGGCCACCACGCCTGCCACGCCAAATCGATGGGGTTTTGCGTTTTCAACAACGTGGCGATTGCGGCCCGCTATGCGCTGGAGCGCCATGGCCTGCAGCGCGTGGCAGTGGTCGACTTTGATGTGCACCACGGCAACGGCACCGAAGACATCCTGAGCGGTGACGACCGCGTGCTGATGGTGAGCTTTTTCCAGCACCCGTTCTATCCCTACACCGGGGCTGACAGCCACGCCAACAACATGGTGAACCTTCCGGTACCGGCGTACACCAAGGGCATGGACGTGCGCGAACTGATCGAGATGATGTGGATTCCTCGGCTCGAAGCCTTCAAGCCCGAGATGATCTTCATCAGCGCCGGTTTTGACGCCCACCGCGAGGACGATCTGGGCCAGATGGGTCTGGTCGAGCAGGACTACGCGTGGATCACGCAGCGCATCAAGGATGTGGCCCGCCGCCATTCGAAAGGCCGCATCGTGTCGTCGCTGGAAGGCGGTTACAACCTCAGCGCACTCGGGCGCAGTGTGGAAGCGCACATCCGGGTGCTAGCCGATCTGTAGACCCGGCTGCCGGGACGTTGCGGTTGTCCCGCCGCTTGCTGAATCGAAACCCTTGTTTGACTCGATGAATAAAGGACTCTGCAATGGCCGGCACCGGCACCCTGAGCAAGCGCGCTGATTCCATGACCCGTTTTGAAAGTTTCGATGCCTGGCTGGCCGCGCTGACCCAGCCCACCGCGCTGACCGAACTCGCCGCGCTGGTGGGTTGCATGTTGCTGGCGTGGCTGGTGGTTCGCCTGGTCAGCCGTGCGCGCGTGGTGGTGGACGAGAGCTCCATCCTCTTCGGACGCCGTGTGATCGACGGCGTGCTGTTTCCGCTGCTGCTGCTGTTGCTGGCCTATGTGGTGCAGGGGCTGCTGGCGCGCGTGTTCCCGTTAGCCGTCTTCAAGGTGGCAATTCCTGTGCTGCTGGCGCTGGCGGTGATTCGCATGGGCGTGAAAGTGCTGCAGGTCACCTTCAAGGAGGCGCCTCTGGTGCGCGCCCTTGAACGTACCATTTCGTGGGTCGCCTGGGGCGCGATGGTGCTGTGGCTGAGCGGCCTGTTGCCGGTGATTCTTGAAGAGCTCGACGACATCCAGTGGAAGGTGGGCAACACCACCCTGTCTGTGCGCACCATGCTTGAAGGCGGCCTGACGGCTGGTCTGGTGCTGCTCATCATGCTGTGGATCTCCTCGGCCATCGAGGCCCGCCTGCTGCGCAAGGCTACCGGCGGTGAGCTGTCGCTGCGCAAGGCCGTCAGCAACGGCCTGCGGGTGATCCTGGTGTTCATCGGCTTGCTGCTGGCGCTGTCGGCGGTAGGCATTGACCTCACCGCGCTGTCGGTGCTGGGCGGGGCCATTGGCGTGGGTGTGGGCTTTGGTCTGCAGAAGCTGGCCGCCAGCTATGTCAGCGGTTTTGTCATGCTGGCCGAGCGCAGTGTGCGCATTGGCGACAACGTGCGCATCGACGACTTCGAGGGCCGCATCACCGACATCAACGCCCGCTACACCGTGATCCGTGCGATGTCGGGGCGCGAATCGATCGTGCCCAACGAGATGTTCATCAGCAACCGCATCGAAAACCTGTCGCTGTCCGACAAGCAGGTACTGCAGTCCACCGTGGTAACGGTCGGCTACGACAGCGACGTCGAACTGGTCATGCGTCTGCTGATTGAGGCCGCCCTGAAGCAGGACCGGGTGCTGCGCGACCCTGGGCCCGGCGCCAACCTCACCAACTTCGGTGCCGATGGGCTGGAATTCACCCTCAATTACTGGATGACCGACCCGGAGAACGGGCAGCAGAACCTGCGCTCCCGCGTCAATCTGGCGATTCTGCAATCGCTGCGCACCAACGGCATCGACATTCCGTACCCGCAGCGGGTGGTTCATACCCGCGCCGTGCCGGCAGAGCAGCCCGGTGCCGTGTCACCGGTCTCCCCAGCCGGCTGATGCCTGCGGGACACCGGTTGGGCGCGGCACTCTAATCCGTGCAGTGATCTCCCCTATAATCCAAAAAAAGAACGACCGTTCGTTTTTATCTCTGCAGGGAGATTCGGGGCCGGTCGGGGAGTCCGGATGAATGCCCCGGACAATACGGTCACCACTTAGAATAAGTGCTTTACGTTTACGTCAACGTCAATCTGGCGCACAGCTGATGTCAACGCAAGCTGATCAATGAAAACTGGAATTCAAACTGGAATAACTGGAGCCACTCAATGAAGGTCTTGGTCCCTGTCAAACGTGTAGTCGACTACAACGTCAAAGTCCGCGTCAAATCCGACGGCACTGGTGTCGATATTGCCAACGTCAAGATGAGCATGAACCCGTTTGACGAAATCGCCGTCGAAGAGGCGACCCGGCTCAAGGAAAAGGGTGCCGTGACGGAAGTCATCGCCGTCAGCTGCGGCGTGCTGCAGTGCCAGGAAACCCTGCGCACCGCCATGGCCATCGGCGCCGACCGCGCCATCCTGGTTGAAACCGCCGAAGAACTGCAGCCGCTGGCCGTGGCCAAGCTGCTCAAGGCGTTGGTCGAGAAAGAGCAACCCCAGCTCGTGATTCTTGGCAAGCAGGCGATTGACGACGATTGCAACCAGACCGGCCAGATGCTCGCCGCGCTGCTCGGCTGGCCGCAAGCCACCTTCGCCTCCAAGGTCGAAGTGACGGACGGCAAAGCCAAGGTCACCCGCGAGGTTGACGGCGGCCTGGAGACCCTCTCCATCACGCTGCCCGCCATCATCACCACCGATCTGCGCCTCAATGAGCCGCGTTATGTGACGCTGCCCAACATCATGAAGGCCAAGAAAAAGCAGCTCGACAACGTCAAGCCCGAAGACCTCGGCGTGGACGTCAAGCCGCGCATCAAGACCCTCAAGGTCAGCGAGCCGCCGAAGCGCAGCGCCGGCGTGAAAGTGCCCGACGTCGCCACGCTGGTGGACAAGCTCAAGAACGAAGCCAAAGTGATCTAAGGAATTGACATGACTGCACTCGTAATTGCTGAACACGACAACGCCACCATCCGTCCCGCCACGCTCAACACCGTGACTGCCGCTGCCCAGTGCGGTGGTGAAGTGCATGTGCTGGTGGCCGGCCACAACGCCGGTGAGGCCGCCAAGGCCGCCGCGCAGATCGCTGGCGTGGCCAAGGTCATCCACGTGGAAGGCGAGCATTTCGCCCACGGTCTGGCCGAGAACATGGCTGCCCAGGTGCTGGCCATTGCGGCGAACTACTCGCACATCCTGTTCCCCGCCACGGCCTCCGGCAAGAACATCGCCCCACGCGTGGCCGCCACGCTCGATGTAGGCCAGATCTCCGACATCACCAAGGTCGATGCCGCCGACACCTTCGAGCGCCCCATCTACGCCGGCAACGCGATTGCCATCGTCCAGAGCCTGGACGCAACCAAGGTCATCACCGTGCGTACCACCGGCTTTGATGCGGCAGCTGCCACCGGTGGTTCGGCCGCCATCGACGCACCGGCCGGTGTGGCCGACAGCGGCAAGTCGTCCTTCCTCGGCTCCGAAATCGCCAAGAGCGACCGACCCGAACTCACGGCAGCCAAGGTCATTGTTTCAGGCGGCCGCGCACTCGGGTCTAGCGAGAAGTTCAACGAAATCATGACGCCGCTGGCCGACAAGCTGGGCGCTGCGCTCGGCGCCTCGCGCGCGGCGGTGGACGCCGGCTACGCGCCGAACGACTGGCAAGTGGGCCAGACCGGCAAGATCGTCGCGCCGCAGCTCTACATCGCCGCTGGCATTTCAGGCGCCATCCAGCACCTGGCCGGCATGAAGGACAGCAAGGTCATTGTGGCCATCAACAAAGACCCGGAAGCCCCGATCTTCAGCGTTGCCGACTATGGCCTTGAAGCAGACCTGTTCACGGCCGTGCCGGAACTGGTGGCGGCGCTGTAAGTGCGCTGCGTCAAGGAAAGGCATCGTGAGCGGTGCCTTTTTTCTTGGCTGAATGACGACGGTAGATACAACGGAGACAAACCATGAGCTACACCGCCCCCCTCAAGGACATGCTGTTCGACATCCAGCACCTGGCTGGCATCCAGCAGATCGCGCAAATCCCCGGCTTTGAAGAGGCCGGCCTTGACACCGCCCAGGCCGTGCTGGAAGAGTGCGCCCGTTTCAATGAAGGCGTCGTCGCACCGCTGAACTGGGAAGGCGACAAAAACCCCTCGAGCTGGAAAGACGGCGTGGTCACCACCACCCCCGGCTTCAAGGAAGCCTTCCGGCAATACGCCGAAGGTGGCTGGCAGGGCCTGCAGCATCCCACAGTCTGCGGCGGCCAGGGCTTGCCCAAGACGATCGGCGCGGCCTGCGGCGAAATGCTCAACTCCGCCAACATGAGCTTTGCGCTATGCCCGCTGCTGACCGACGGTGCGATTGAAGCGCTGCTCACCGCCGGCTCCGATGAACTGAAGGCCACTTACCTCGACAAGCTGGTGAGCGGGCAGTGGACCGGCACCATGAACCTGACCGAGCCGCAGGCTGGCTCAGACCTGGCCATGGTGCGCAGCCGTGCCGAGCCGCAGCCAGACGGCAGCTACAAGGTATTCGGCACCAAGATCTACATCACCTACGGTGAGCACGACATGGCCGAGAACATCGTGCATTTGGTTCTGGCCCGTGTGACGGGTGCGCCCGAAGGTGTGAAGGGCATCAGCCTGTTTGTGGTGCCCAAGTTCATGGTCAACAAAGACGGCTCCCTTGGCGCCCGCAACGACGTGCACTGCGTCAGCATCGAGCACAAGATGGGCATCAAGGCTTCGCCCACCGCCGTGCTGCAGTACGGTGACAAGGGCGGTGCGGTCGGCTACCTCGTTGGTCAGGAAAACCGTGGCCTCGAATACATGTTCATCATGATGAACGCCGCCCGTTACGCGGTGGGTGTGCAGGGTATTGCAATTGCCGAGCGGGCCTACCAGAAGGCGGTGGCGTTTGCGAAAGAACGCATCCAGAGCCGCCCGGTCGATGGCTCCATCAAGGCCAGTGCACCCATCATTCACCACCCCGACGTCAAGCGCATGCTGATGACCATGCGCGCCTACATCGAAGGCTGCCGCGCGATGGCGTCAGTAGCTGCTGCGGCCTACGACGGCGCTCACCATCACCCGGATGCCGAGGTGCGCAAGCAGAATGCCGCGTTCTATGAATTCCTGGTGCCACTGGTCAAGGGCTACAGCACCGAGATGAGCCTGGAAGTCACCAGCCTTGGCGTGCAGGTGCATGGCGGCATGGGTTTCATCGAGGAGACCGGCGCTGCGCAGTACTACCGCGACGCGAAGATTCTGACCATCTACGAAGGCACCACAGCGATTCAGGCCAACGACCTGATCGGCCGCAAGACGGCGCGCGATGGCGGCCGGACCGCCAAGGGCATTGCCGCGCAAATCGAAACCACTGAAAAAGAACTGCTTAAGCACGCTAGCGCCGACGCACTGGCCATGGCCAAACGCCTGAAGGCCGCGCGCGAGGCGTTCGTCGAGGTGGTCGAGTTTGTGTCTGACCACACCAAGGCCAGCCCCAACGCCGTGTTCGCGGGCAGCGTGCCGTATCTGATGCTGGCTGGCAACGTGATGGCGGGCTGGCAGATGGCGCGCTCGCTGCTGGTGGCCGAGCAGCAGTTCGTAGCGGGGGTGGATGTTGATTTCATGAAAGCCAAGGTCATCACTGCACGCTTTTACGCCGACCATCTGCTGACCAAGGCACCCGGCATGCGCGACAGCATCGTGCAGGGGGCCGAGTGCGTCACGGCGCTGGCGCTGGAAGCGTTCTGAGCGCTCTCTCGCTGCTTTCCAACAGATCACACCCCTCACAGCTTTCTTACAGGCGGAACCACCATGTCCAGACTGCCCGGCGCACTTGCCAACCTGCCCCTGCCCATCATCGGTTCGCCGCTGTTCATCATCAGCAACCCCAAGCTCGTCATTGCGCAGTGCAAGGCGGGCGTGGTCGGTGCCATGCCGGCGCTCAACGCGCGGCCGGCTTCGCAGCTCGACGAGTGGCTGGCTGAAATCACCGAGACGCTGGCCGCCTGGGACAAGGCCAACCCCGAAAAACCCGCCGCCCCGTTCGCCATCAACCAGATCGTGCATAAGTCCAACGACCGGCTGGAGCACGACATGGAACTGTGCGTGAAGTACAAGGTGCCCATCTATATCACCAGTCTGGGCGCACGTGAAGACATCAATGCCGCAGCGCACAGCTACGGCGCGGTGGTGCTGCACGACATCATCAACAACAAGTTCGCCCACAAGGCGATTGAAAAAGGCGCCGATGGTCTGGTGGCAGTAGCCGCCGGAGCAGGCGGTCATGCAGGCGTGAAGAGCCCCTTCGCGCTGATCCAGGAAATCCGCCAGTGGTTTGACGGCCCGCTGGCGCTGTCGGGCTCCATCGCTTCCGGCGGTGCGGTGCTTGCTGCGCAGGCCATGGGCGCCGACTTTGCCTACATCGGCTCAGCCTTCATTGCGACCGAAGAAGCCCGCGCGAGTGACGCCTACAAACAGGCCATCGTCGATGGCAACTCGGACGACATCGTTTACAGCAACCTGTTCACTGGCGTGCACGGCAACTACCTCGCGCCCTCCATCCGCGCCGCCGGCATGGACCCCGACAACCTGCCTGCCAGCGACCCCAGCGCCATGAATTTCGGCGGCGACAAGTCCAAGGCCTGGAAAGACATCTGGGGTTGCGGCCAGGGCATTGGCGCTGTGAGCAAGGTGCAAACGGCGGGCGAGTTCATCGCCCAGCTCCAGCGCGAATACCAGACGGCCCGCCAGCGCGTCTGCGCCTGAACCCAAGCGCTTGACCAGACAGGTTTGTTGGTCTGCGTGCGTTGAAGCCCTTAGCAGGCGTTCCCATGACCAACCCGTCTGTTGCCAGCGCCACACCTGACCGACTGGCCGGCATTGACGTGCTCAAGGGCATTGCCTGCGCGTTGATCGTCTGGCACCACCTGGCCTTCTATGGGCCGATGTCGGACGTGGTGTTTCCCTTCGCACCGCAACTCATGGACTGGCTGTACGACTACGCACGCATGGCGGTGCAGCTGTTTCTGGTCGTTGGTGGTTTTCTGGCGGCGGGCTCGCTGGCGCCACGGGGCATGGCGACAGTGCGCACGCCATGGCGCCTCCTGCTGAGGCGCTATCGCCGGCTGGTGCTGCCTTATCTGGCGGCGCTTGCGGTGAGTCTGCTGGTGGCCGCCGTGCTGCGGCCGTGGTTTGTACATGACTCCCTGCCCGCCGCACCCACGCTGTGGCAGGTGCTCAGCCATGCGCTGCTGCTGCACAGTCTGGTGGGGCAGGAGTCGCTGTCGGCCGGGGTCTGGTACGTGGCGATTGACTTCCAGCTGTTTGCGCTCAGCGTGCTGTTGTTCAGCCTAACTCAGGCCATCCAGCGTGGTGGGGCGGGGGCTTGGTCGGCAGCTGCAGGCCTGGCACTGATTGGTGCGATGGTGGTGGCTTCGCTCATGGTGTTCAACCGCCAGCCGGGGCTGGATGCCACCGCGCTTTATTTCTTCGGTGCGTATGGCCTGGGTATGGTCGCGCGCTGGGCGGTTTCGGCCCACCAGCACGGCCAGTCAGAACGCTTCAGGTGGCTGCTGCTGGCGATGGCGCTGGCGGTCATCGCCGCCCTGTGGCTGGACTTTCGCGGGCGCATTGTGGTGGCAGCGGCCACGGCGTTTGGGCTGGTCGGGTTGCAGCTGGCCGGTGAGCAGCTGCGTGCATTACCGCCGCAATGGATGGTGCAGCCGCTGGCTCGGCTGGGCGGTGTGTCGTATTCGGTGTTTCTGATTCACTTTCCGGTGTGCCTGCTGGTCAACGCCGTGGTCAGCCACTTCTGGCCCGCCGTGGTGTGGATCAATGCCGTGGGGCTGCTGGCCGCTTTTGGCCTGTCGCTGGCCAGTGGCGTGCTGCTCTACCGCAGCACCGAGGCGCGGACGCTGCGGCCGTCACCGTCGTAAGCGCAACAGCAACGGGTTTTACGCCGAGGTTGTCACCTCAACCGCCTCGACTTCTTCGGTCTTGAAGTCGGCAGGCATCACGATTTCGAGCATTTCGATGTCATCGCTGTGGCCCGTCTCGCGGTGCCGAATCCCGGGTGGCTGGTAGACGCAGGACCCCGCCTCCAGTCGCACGATGCCCTGGCCCTCGTATTCAAACTCGATCCAGCCCTTGAGCACATAAACCATCTGGAAGCTGGTGCGGTGCAAGTGCGGCTGACCGGAGAACTCACGCCCGGCCGCCGCGCGGATCACATGGGCCTCGACCTGGCCTGCGGTGGCCTGGCTGATGCCCAGGTCGCGGTACTCAAAAAACGACCGCAGCCCGCGCTCAAAGTGCGCGCCTGCGGCGTGGCTGACGGTAAAGCCGGTGCTGCTCATGGGGTGTCTCCGTTGGGGTTTCTGCACGGCCAGCATAGCGGGCATTGCATCCTGGTTCCTAAACCATATACTGTATAAATATACAGTTTTATTGGCTAATTTCAACATCGCCTCATGACTGACGTCACCATCCCGCTGCATGCCATCAAGGGCCGAGGCGCAGCCACGCGGCTGGGGCACCGGTTCGAGAAAGACCGGCGTATCGCGCACGACGACGGCTGGGGCACGCTTGAACGCATGGAAGGCGAGGCCAGCGACAAGCCGCCCCTTGAAACCGAGGTGATGTTTGAAGACGCCCGCAGCGCCATCAACCGCAACGACTCGCCCGACATCTTTTTCGACTACAGCATCAACCCCTATCGCGGCTGCGAGCATGGTCTACGCGGTCAAGATTTGTTCACTTTTTATTGGCCTTGCAGGGTTGGCTGAGGAGGGAATTCATTCTGGCAGACACATAAACAATTAAGTCTTTCCGCGCTTTGAAAAGTGTTCACTAAAAGTCATCTCATTGCGGATATTTCGGTCTTCAAGTTTTAATTGTTCATTCTTGAGCAAACCATGTGAGTCCCAATGAACACTTCCAACATCATCGTTTTTTTTAACCCTGAGCAATCAGGAACTTCTCTAAAACGGGGAGCGCCTGCTTTTTTCGCCGCAGACACCGGAATTCTCCTAGAGGATCCGACGCGGTTTTTTCGAAAACGGTACGTCCAGTCTGGGAAATCTCGTTCCCCACTTACATGGGAAAAGGGAGCCTATGCGCTAGCGACTTGGTTCGACTTTCTGGAAGCCTTGGAAACACCAATTGAGTGCGCTCTCGCAACCAGGGAAGACCTTTTGAAGTACCGTGATCTGTACCTTGGATCAATCAGTCCTAAAACAGGTGAGCCGTACGATCCAGATACGGTTGGATATCGAATGTCAGTGATATGTGACTTTTATAGGCACCAAGCAGGCTTGGGGCGTTATGACGGCACGATCCTGCAAGGGGATCTCGCCAGTACTACATCCATAGCAACGGTAAGCGTAGGTCCGGAAAATACATTTATCCGGGATTCACAGCCTGGAATTGACTTAGACATATTTCCAAAATCGACTAGCGATGACCTAATTAGGCCATATAGCCCCGCTGACTGGCAACGCATGATGAAAGTCCTGGGACCGCTTCCATCGGCAAATCGCAGCGGAGATTTATGCCGCGACACCCTAATCTTCACAACTGCGCTCGTGCTGGGCATAAGAATTTCAGAGCTGACGGGACTGACTTGTTATCAATTTTTGTCGATTACCGACGCAACCCTTTTTTCTCAGCATAACCTCGAAGTTAAAGGGAAGGGTAGCAGGAGTCGAATGATCCGATGCCCCGGTTGGCTTGTGCTCGAAATAAATATTTATATTGCACATGAAAGGCAAACAGCGGCAGATCGTTTGAAAAAAAGAATCTCAGCAGCACTTTTTTTGACCAGTGTTAATTCAAAACGCCCTGGTGCGAAATTGTCGAACCGACGCATTCAGGAAATTCATTACGAAGCTTGCTTCCGCGCTGGCCTTACTAGAACGGTAATGCGGGTAATCGATGACTCGGGTGACCTAAAGCCGGTAGAAATTTCCCGATATCGAGTGCACGATCTCAGGCATACCTATGCCGTATGGACTTATCAATCTTTGAAGCAGGCGGGAGACCCAGAGCCTTGGAAGCAAATACAGGCGCAACTAGGGCATCGTCACCTAGCGACCACGCTCAATACCTACCTCGAGTATGTCGCCATTTTTGACGCCAGCGTTCCTGTCGCAGATCTTCGCGGCATCATGAAATGGTAGTCATCCATGCGAACTAATAGTGCCAAGAAAATGTTGGGGAGACCCAAGACTGAAACTCAAAAAGACAAAAAAAACTTGAGTGAAAAGTCAATTGATTTTGGGCTGATACTTACCAGCTTTGATGATGGTTTGCACAAGCTAGACGCGATTATGTCGACCGGTGGTGGAGTGCCGTTCCGAATTGAGTTTACTTTTTTATTGGATTTCCCGAATATCTGGAAACCATTTGCAATCGGACTCCGATTGGCAATTGAATCTCAACGTAAAAATACAAAGAAAACGTATGTTGGCGATCTTAGGAACGGTTTTTTTAAATTTCTTATAGAAACGGACCAGAAAAATATTGATCTTGAAGATCTGTCCGAAGACCTCTTTCAAAGTTTTCTTGCATGGTTGAATAGAAGTGATGCTACCTCCGAAGGGGTTTTCTCTCACAAGACTCGACTCAACTATTACTGCCGGTTGCGATCAGTGTTTTCTAGCCTTAGAAAAAGTAAGCAATTTAAAGATGTCGCGCTGAAAATTCTTGAATATTTTCCGTCTAGCTCATATGAAAATGCGAGTAAGAAAGCAACGCCAAGAGAGAGATTGCACAAAGAAGCTTTAGCAAAAATGAAACAAGCCGCAGCCGCGGAAATTCTCTTGCTTGAGCAAAGATTTGAAGAAGGTCAGCGTCTTATTGCAGCAGGAAAGTTGTTACCAGAACTTGCCAATGAACCTAAAGTCACGGACATGGCCAGTTTGCTGGCCCGTATTGTTGCGCTTTATCCAGGACCGCTTCCAAAAACCAGTCTGCTCAAGAAAGAGGACAAAGTAATTGGCGCAACTCTTCGTCACCTAGGAGGTGTTTCAGCTTTCAGGGGATACCTCTACCCTTCTGCCCGTGATTTGGTTCCACTGGTTTTGCTGCTTACGACAGGCTTGGCTCTAAACCCGGAAACTGTTCTGACTTTGAGCAACGAGAACATATCCCGAATGGATGTATTTGGTAAGTCTTATGTTGTCATTAAAGGGGCGAAAAATAGAGCTGCCGCTGATCCAGTGCTAACCGTGCCACTCGATTTTGAAATAACGCCAGGAATATCGTTTAGAAAAATCCTAGACCTTACGGAAAAATTGGTCGCACGCATTCGGCCGGAGACTCCAATTACTGCCCATCGCAATCGACTGTTCCTGTTTGTAGCTCAGTCGTCAGCCATAACCAAGCTCAGAAGTTACGGTGACAACTATGAAGGAGCCGAAAAATTGGCATGTAGCGATATCGCGTTTAGCCACAATCTAAAACTATTTATCCGAGATCATTCACTGAAATATTTCTCTTTGGCTAATCTTCGTCCGACGGTGCTGGACGACATTATTGCGAACACTGGGGACCTCAAAGCGGCGCAAGCGTTGGGCAAACAAAAAAGTCCTTGGACACTGCTAAACCACTACACGTCAGATGGGACAAAACAGCGCCTATCTGAACAACTAGGAGAGGCCGTGTTTCTTCTCAGGGAACGTTGGCTCAAAACTGGAGGACTCATTGACCCTCGAGTAGATCGGACGGGATTCTCTAAAAACCGTTCCTCCGCTACCCCTGGGTTTTATTGTTTGGACCCATTTGATTCACAACGCCCAGGGCAAAAAGCGGGTCGCCTGTGCACCGCTTATGGCGAATGTCCTGATTGTCCGCTGGCTGCAGCGTCGAACGGGCTCACTGACGTCGCGAGTTATCTGTCATTGCGTAAGCGGGTCGCAGAAGCGTTAACTACTACGACTAAGACGGTTTGGCGAACTCGGTGGGCGCCAGTGTTTACATCCCTGGAAGCGCTGATCTCAAGTTTCTCAAAGGTTCTGATCGATGAAGCAATGGACTTTGAGGTGAAACTTCCGAAATTACCGGAGATAGGCTGATATGGGAAGCAATTCGCCAAAAATGTATCGTAGGGTGGCACTTTCCGATACTGGAGCTGCAAAAAATGGACCCGATTGGACAACTCAGCGAATTGTTATGAGCCCAGTCGGTCGCAGTCTCTATTATCTTGAAAATGATCAACTTGTGGATAAAGCTGTCTCAAGTTTTAGCCTTTGGCACGATCATGGGTGGACGTTTGATACAGAGACTGCAGGCATGGAAAGAACCGGCATCAACTGGCATATAAAGTTAGAGGATGGCAGCTATTTAACCGATTCAAACAACGCTGATGTCTTGAACTGGTCCAGGAGATTTGTGTGGTCACTTTTGGTTGCACCTGGCGATGGCGCGAGTGCCCTTTCAGTTTCGTCGATTGATTCGTTGAGTGTTGGATTCAAAACGCTGATTACCTGGATGATTGCAAATCAGTACAGAACACCTGCTGAATTAACACCCGATGCCGTTAGCGAATTCTGTGATGATCTTCCCGAATTGCTTTCTGATACTGGAGAGGTATCTGAATCGCAAGTTTGGTTGCCGATCAGAACAGTGTCACAGTTGTGGAAGCAACGCAGGGCCTTAACCAAAGCGGGTTGTGAGGCAATGGCCAAACATCCTTTTAACGGAGAAACGGCAAACGAGGTGCAGTTAAGGATTGCTACCCGCGGTCGGGGGTGGATTTTGCCTCTGCCTGATGAAGTAGCAATACCTCTTTTGAATAGAGCACATTGGTTTGTTGAAGTTGCTAGTAACGACATTCTTGAACTAGTTCATCAAATGTATGAAGCTTATTTTCAAGAACCTGGCACACACAAGAACGGCGGCGGTATATCTAGGCATGTGTCTGCAAAGAGAGCAAAAACGGCATCGCTTAAGTTTAGATTCCTTGACCGTAGTGCAGAAGCTTGGTGGCGTGGACGCTTTGAAGAACGAGACTTCACCAGCGAAGAAATTCGATCGCTTTTTGTGGACTTAGCAGGTGCCAGTATTGCAATCCTTCAAGGGGGCACTGGTGTTCGTATTTCGGAAATTGCAGCAATCTTCGCGGGGCTAGATGAAGAGAGTGGTTTGCCTAGCGCCGTAGAAAAAAGGATTTCTGCGAGTGGGCTTTTTGAGATGTTCTACCTCCGTTCCCATATCGCTAAAGGGGAAGAGTCTCCTAGGAAGGTTGAATGGCTGATGGGGATGCGTTTAGTCGGTACCGAGATTCTTCCACCGGTGGTGACTGCGCTCATTATTGCGCAGAAACTTTTCGACCCTGTCAGGTGGTTGGCGGGTACTGAGCGAATGTTCGTGTCGTTGCCACCGGGTTCTGGTTTGCCTAAATCTGAGGCAGGGGTTGGGCCCATCTACAGTGGCCATTTGAGAGACTGGCTTCGTGGTTTTATTGAACGATGGGTTGACCTAAATGAAATTCCTGACCAGTCCTCACGACCCTACATACTCAATGATTTGGTTGAGTACAAAGTATCAAAAGGACGCTGTGTTAAACCGACACAGTTTCGCAAGACTTTTGCATCATTCGCTATTCACGTAAGTTCTGGCCTGATTCCGGCTTTAGCGATGCACTTCAAACATATGTCGCATGCCATGACTGAGCAGGGCTATATCGGGTCCAACCCGATCCTTCTAGCTGATCGGGATTCAATCGCAGCCCAACGAACTGCATCTATTTTCTTTGATCTAGTTGGCGGTAATACAGCAGTTGCAGGAAAGAGGGGCGCTCATTTGCTTGAGAATCTTGAAGAGGCACGCAAACTCTTGTTAGGAAATACTGTAGCCGCCACCTGGAAAAATTCTGTTGAGCTTGTTCAAAAAATTGGCGTTACCGCGTGGTTTCAAATTGACGGGGCCTGTTTGCCATTTGACTCAGAGAATATGCTTTGCCACAAAGACGCGGGAACCCGCCCCAATGCAATAAATATACAACCCAATCACGAATTCCGTCGACCTTCAACTTGTGGAGGATGTGATAACTATCTAATTACTGCTCAAAATCGCTCTTTTTGGCTTAAAAGATATATTGAAAATAAAGTAGCGGCACGCGAACACGGCAGCCTTGAAAGTATTCTTTCGGGTGCTGTTTTTGAAAAGCGAGCTGCAGTAGCAGGTGCTTGGCTTCGAATGCTGGGTGAAGATATGAAAGATATAGACGCAATTTGAAGCTGATCGACGCATCCTGAAGGAGTAAGAGTTGTCTATGTCAAAAAAAAATAGGAAAAATGTCCCAGTCACAAAACGTGGTTTAAACGTTGCGCAGGATTTCGATGACGCCATAGAGCGTTTAGTGCTTGGAAACCCGCTTAATGCAGAACTTAAGCAGCGCGCACTTGAGGGTAAGCTTAAGATCAATGCATCAACGGTTGCTCAGGAGGCCGGGCATTCAAGAACCCTAATTGCCTTAAATGCCTGCAAATTCCCGCTTGTTCGGGAAAAGATTCTCGACTTGTCTAAAGTAGTAGATGCGCCATCGACGTCAATGGCGGTAATGCAAAAGCTAAGGCAGGAAAATAGAAATCTCAAATCTGACCTTGATAAATCTAGATCCTTGCGTCTGCTTGACTTTTATGAAAAGGAGGACGCTCTCAAAGATGCAAGGCGATGGAAAGACGCATACCAAAGACTAATGAAAACAGGACGCGACTCTGCAAAGATTGTGAGTTTGATTTCCAAGAAAAAAGTCGATTAAAAATCCTTTGTAAGCTGATGGGAGTGAAAATTGCGTATTCCGGAAATCACTCACCACTAATCCGGTAATTCCTGTTCAGCTGGCCTGTAATGACCATTACTAGTTAGTGAATCAGCCAATGCGTCTGCCAGGAATTGATCGCTATGAACGACTCTTAACGAGACATAGCGGAATTCCAGGATTCCGAACCGACTACCAGAAAGCCGAAATTGACTCTCTGTGACGTCAGGACTCAAGAGCTTCAGCAATACCTCGTAAGGCTTCCAATGAGCCTTCAGGCATGCCGATATCTCTGGTGCTCGGCACCTGCGATTCCCTTTGGTTGATACGGATGATGCAACCATTAAACTCATGACTGACTCGATAGCTGAAATGCCTTACTGAAGGTATAGAGGCCCCGGCCACTAGACGTTCTTGAATCGCCCCGGGAAGGTTCGGCGCTGTGCGCAGTTATTGAGTCGCACGACTCGAAGGCCGGCAATTGTGTTTCGTTGAATAAGGTCGGTAGATTGAAGTAAAACTAACTGTTCCAATAAAGGCGCGTAGGGTTATCTACTAGCACCTGCTGCAGTTGTGCTGGACTACAACAGTCCAACAACGCATTGATCAAATGCCCATCGTTGGGCATGGGGGCTGAAATGGATGGATGGGGCCAGTCACTACCCCAGACCAATTGCCCAGAGTTAGCTTTGAGTAACGCCTCGGTCAAAGGTCTTACATCATCAAAATGCTCTCGCTGCGGTGAAATTCGGTAGGCTCCTGAAAGTTTCACCCAAGCTCGTCCTTCACGCACTAGGGCGAGTAAGTTACCAAAGCCTTTGCTTTGCATAGCATCCTCTGCGTTGACATGCCCATAGTGGTCGATCACCAATGGCACACCGAGGCTAGCCATTTTCACCACCATATCAGGATCTTTATTGATGTCCATCAGCACCTGCAAATGCCAACCAAAGTCTCTGACTTTGGCTATGATTCTTGGCAAATCCTGCACCGCAGCGCCGCCTTCGAAGAGTGCATTACATCGTGTTCCGCGGGCGCCGAGGTCATCCCACCGTGAAATGTCGGCAATCGGTGTATCGGCGTACACCACGGCGACCCCCCGCATCCAATCCCGGTTGTGGCGCAATGTGTCTTCAAAGCTGCGGTGATCTGACCCGTACACGCTGGGATGAACTAATACCGCGCGACTCAATCCCAATGCGCGTGCCATCTCTTGGTATGCCGTGAGCGGCGCCGGGGTTGGCGTATAGCTACGCTCCGTTGCTAGAGGATAGTTTGAAAACGACTCAAAAACATGAAAATGACAATCACATGCACCTACAGGTAATGCCATCGCTGGGGCAATTACGTCAGAATTGAAGGGCAAGTAGGCAGGCATAACTTCTTTCTCTGTTTGCGTGAACTGGCAGTTGGTACTTCAACCGAAGACTGCGACACTAGGCTGAACCCACAAACTGCGAGACACATCTTCTGGGTGCTTGCGCATCAATTTCCTGGCGGTTTGGGGTCACCTGTTTTTCAGACAGTGATGGTCCTCAAGGCGGTTAACCTTTTTAGGGTTCGCTTGTGACGGTGACTCCTATATTTGGCGATATGAGGGTCTTTTCACTCGTTCTCTGTGCGATCGCGCAAATAGCCTGCAACTTCGTCTTTGAGAATTTGAACCAGCTCGGGTATGCGGTTTTTCATCCGGTACGAGGGGCCGGCAACCATCATGGAAAACTGCCTGTCTTCTAGGTTGACTGGCACAGCCAAGCCGACCAGATCTGGCTCGAAGCCGTTAATGTTCTGGGCCCATCCGCGCTTCTGCGACTGCTCGATCTCTTCGTGCAGAGCATCTATGGTCATGATTGTTTCAGGGGCGTAACGTATCCATTCGCACTTTTGCAAAATGACTGTGCGTTCTTTTTTTTGTAGCAGGGAGAGAAGAGCTCGACCAGCTGACGTTGTGTGCGTAGGTACCCGCTGGCCGATTTGTGCGAAATACCGGATGGGAGAGCTGGACTCCACAACTTCGACAAAGATCGTCTGCGGGCCGGACAGCGCGCACAGAGCAGCCGTTTCATCGGTGCGCTGCGCGATGTGGGCAATGCAGGCGCGCAGCCGCTCGGAAATCGGCCCTCCCGCTATGGCATCGTTGGCCAGCTTCAACAGCTTCATCGACGGGTAATAACCACCCCGAAACTTGGGTTCGTACAGAAAACCGCTGCTACAAAGGGTTTCAATCAGGTTAAATGTGCTGGAACGCGGCCAGCCAAAATGATCAGCAATTTCCGTAAGCGTGGCCGCGCTACGCCGGCTGGCGAACAACTCAAGGATCTGAAAAACGTTCTGGACTTGCCTGACGATCATAAGCGCCCATTGATGCTCTATGTAAATGCTTACAGGAAATCAGAAAAGTATAGCTGTGGCCTATTTTGTTCAGTTCAGGCTGTCCAGCGAGTTTAGAAGGGCTTGCGCCTCCGTTTTCGCATGGGAAAACGGCAGCCCATGGCGAGCGCCCGCTACGACGCGTAACTGGGCATGTTTTACGTGGCGTACGAATTCGTATCCGTGTTCGATAGATATAAAAGGACTGGCGTCGGGCAGCACTATAGCTGTCGCCGCCTTCAGGTTCCGAAGCTGTGGCGTCAAGTTCAGTTTCGCCAAGACTCCGCCCAGACCAATAGCAACCCAAGGCAGGGTTTTGGACTGTTCGCGCTCAAACCAGGCAAGAGCCCCGGGACTACAGGCGTCGGCGTGAAACCGATTGATCATCATGCGCTGGCTCCAGCCTTTACTGCTGCCCTCGGCAAACTGCTGCTCCCACTTGTCCAATTCGCCCAGACCCTGGCCTTTAAAGGTGCCGTTGAGCATCCGAAGCGACTCCACGCGGTCGGGGCGTGCGAGGGCAGCGGCCAGAACCACGGTGGCACCGAACGACTCGCCCACCAGATGTACCCTATGGTGGCCTGCCGCGTCGACGACATCCCACACGTCATCCACCATTTCCTGCAAAGACCAAAGGTGTGGCTGGTCGGGGACTATGGAGTTGCCGAAACCACGCATGTCGAACTGCACGACAGGGTAGCGTGCTGCGATGATAGGCACCCATTCGCTCCAGATGGCGTGATTGGTGCCGATGCCATGGTGAAAGAACACGGCCGAGCCTTTGCTGCACCATGGCGGGCGGATATCAGTGGTTTGGTAAAAAAGGCCGCGTGAGGTTTCAGACATGAGTGATCTCTGCGGTCAGATCAATGACACCCCGCTGATCTTTTACCAGCAGATGCCGCTGTATCTTTTGGGTTTCGGTACGAGGTATGGTTTGCACGTGCTGCAGGTAGCGCGGAATCATGTGCGCAGGAACTTTCTCGCGCAGGAAACGCACCAGATCATCGAGGGACAGCGGCGCAGCGCTGACGATCACCGCCTTGATCTCTTCGCCGTAGATCTCGTCGGGAATAGGTACAACGGCGGCGTCGCGTATGGCCGGATATTCAAGCAACGCAATCTCGATTTCGAACGGGGAAATGTTCTCGCCGCCGCGTCGAATGATTTCCTTGAGCCGGCCCTGGAAAAACAGATAACCATCTGCGTCAATGAGCCCTATGTCGCCGGTGTGAAACCAAAAATTGCGCGATCCTTCCCAAGTTGTCGCGGGGTCGTTCCAATAGCCCAACAGAAATATGAAAGGATTCTCCGGGCGGAGCACAATTTCGCCGGCGACGCCGGCCGGAACAGGGTTGTCGTGGGCGTCAACCACACGCACAGAAACATCGGGGCGGGCTTTACCACACGAGCCGTAACGGTAATTCTGTATGCTATTACTGGTTACCCAGCCACCGACTTCCGTCATTCCGTACAGTTCGTAAGGCGTGATTCCAAAGCGTTCCTGCAGTGCAGACCACACGCTAGCCGGGCAGCCCCCGCCCATGCAACGTGTTATGGGGTGGTCGAGGCAGGAGTCTTTTATGCGACTCGTAAGCATCGACAGCACGGTACCCACATAGGTGAACATAGTGCATTCGAAGCGTCGAGCATCATTGAAAAATTGGCTTACCGAGAATCGTGGGCGTAGCACGATTGCGCAGCCCGTCTCCAAGGCTGACATTACGGCATACATTTGCGGGTTAGTGTGAAACAGCGGCAGAAAGACCATGATTCTGTCCTCTGCCGTGATCCCCAAGTACTGCACCATCTGACGCCCACTGGCCAGGAATGCCTCGTGACAGTTAAGCACCCCTTTCGCGCGTCCCGTGGTACCCGATGTATAAATTATGCTAACTGGGTCAGAACCATGGCCCTCATAGACCGTATCGGCGCTGAATGTGGCAAGCTGCGCCAGCAAATCGTCCTCGGACTCAAGCGTGAAGCAGAAACGAATGCCGGGGAGGTCATTCAAGTAGGCTGCCTTTTCGTCAAGCAAACTCGATTCGATGATCATTGCCGACGACTCGCTTTGCGTCAGTGTGTAGCGCAGGCTCTCACCGATCAGGCCGGTGTTCACCGACACAGCAATGGCGCCTATGTTGGCAATGGCGAACCATCCGATCAGAAAGGTGGGACGGTTCCCGCACACCAATGCCACGCGATCGCCGCGTCTGATGCCTTGCGCGCGCAACATCGACGACATGCGAAGCGAGTGATCAAGAAGTTCACTCCATGAAATTGTGCCGCCGTCGAAGACCACGGCTGCGTTGTCCCCGTGCTTTTGTGCCTGGTGGTACAGCCGCGAACAGATGGTCAAGCCGCTCATGCGCTTACCTTCGCTTTTGGTCCAATGCCGGCGATGGGCATCAGCGCCTTGCCGATGGTGTTTTTTAATATCTCGCTGGAACCGCCTGCAACTTCGTACGCCTTGGCATCGCGCAAATAGCGACCGAAAGGCGCGTTTTCCATGATCCCGTAGGCGCCGCATATCTGAGCGCATTGGCTGGCAACTTGAGTGGCTACCGTTGATGCTTTAAGCTTCGCTTCGCTACCCCAGCGCGCAATTTGATCATCGGCGTCCAACGCCCTTGCAGCGTGATAGGTGAGCACCCGGGCCCCATCGATGTCGGTGAGCATGTCTGAAAAGTACCATTGAATACCCTGGAAGTTCAATACGCGTTGGTCAAAGGCAATGCGATCACGTGCAAATGTCAATGCCCCCTCAAACGCTGCTCGTGCGATACCCAAGCTGATTGCTGCGGCCAAGGTACGTGAGTAATTCAGCACGGTGACAGCCTGCCTGACACCTTTACCTTCTTGGCCAATGAGGTGATCGGCGGGAACTCGCACTGCGTCGAGCCGCACGTTCATGTGTGGGCCATTACGCAGACCGAAAGTAGCCGAGTTGGAGCCCTCGTACATGGTAAGGCCTGGCGCGTCTCGAGGAATGGCAAACACAGAGACGCCAACGTCCGTTTCTGCCAAGATGACGAACAGTTCAGCAGCCGTGGCTGACGTGATGAAATGCTTTTCGCCCTGAATCACCCATTCATGGCCCTGGAGTTGCGCTTTGGTATCCAACTTGCGAATGTCGCTGCCATGGCTGGCTTCGGTAAGTGCATATGACGACAACAGGCCCCGGCCGAAGGCCGGCAGATAGCGTTGCTTGAGGCTTTCCAGACCAAACAGGTTGATCATGTTCTGGGCCTGATAAATAGTGATTAGAGAGATGCCGACGGCCGCGCTGGCGGCGCCGACTTCCTCAAATACGGCAGCACCGTGGGTGTACGACAAACCTTGTCCGCCGTATTGCTTGGGCAAGGTAACGTTGTTGTAGCCGCACCGGGCCATTTTTTTCAGTATCTCTACCGGATACACATCGTGTTTGTCGATGTGCGCCGCATGTGGAGCTATGTGGTCATCGGCGAATGACTGGAGTTCGCGAACGTAGACCGAATCAACCAAGGCGGGCCAGAGAGCCTCCCTGTCCATTTCGGCAATATCGGAGTTCATTGTTTGTAGTCCATTGTTTGTGGAAGCCACGTCGCCAGTTCCGGCCAGTAGGCAACGGCGTACATCATCAACACGGCCATAACCACGTAAGGCACGATGGACCGGATGATGCTTTCGAAAGGCACCTTTCCAATTTGCGACACCGTGAACAAATTGATACCCACAGGGGGCGTGATCTGTGCTATTTCGATGGCGAGCACCACGAAAATGCCGAAGGCCAGCGGGTCCATCCCTATAGCCATTGCAACGGGATATAGGATGGGGATAGTGATCAGCATCATGGAGAGAGCCTCCAGGAACATGCCCAGCACAAGGTAAAAGACTATCATCAGCGTCAAGGTACCAAAGAAGCCTAGCCCTGAGCCGGCGATCACTTCGGTGAGCAGTAGGGGTACCCGGGTTACGGTAAGAAAATGCGTCAGCAGGGCGCCAAATGCCACCAACATTAGAATCATTACAGATGCATGCGTGGCCGATAAGCCGGCTTTGTATAGCTTCCGAAGATTCAGCGTGCGCGATGCAAAACCGACGACAACGGTATAAACAACCGCCAAGGCGGCAACTTCGGTGGCGGTGGCCAGACCAGAATAAATTCCGTAAAAAATGAGAATGGGCAGCAACAGTATGGGGCCGGCATTCACAGTTGCTTGCCCGATTTCCCGGGCAGTGGGCTTTTTACTTCCGGGGTCGCGAGGATTTGTCAGTATGGTGTAGACCGCCATCAGGGTGGCCAGCGCTATACCAGGCATCACGCCCGCCACGAACAGGGCGCCGATCGACTGATTGGTGAGCACGCCGTACAACAGCAGCGCAATAGATGGCGGAATAAGAATCCCAAGCGTGCCGCCAGCGGCAATTAGCGCACCTGACCGACCGGGCGGGTAGCCGTTTTGTTTCAGTATGGGAATGGCGACAAGCCCTATGGTCGCGGCTGTGGCTACGCTGGAACCGGAAATCGCGGCGAAGATGGCACAGGCAATGACGGTGGCCACCCCCAGTCCGCCGCGTATGTTTGACACCAGCGCAGCAGCGAAGGCAAACAAGCGCTTGGATAAGCCTGTTTCCTGTAAGAGCGTGCCGGCCAGTATATATAGAGGCACGGCCAACAGAACAAAGCTGTTCAGTGCGTTGTAGGCATTCAGTGCTGCGTCTTGGAAAAGATTGTCACGGCCCAGCACAAAGCCGCCAAGCACGGCGCTGGCCCCCATTGCCACGAACACAGGGACGCTGCATACCAGGCAGAGTACGAAGAATGCGATGATGCCAAGGACTGCGTATTCCATGGTCATATCACCTCGTTAGAACTTTTGGCATCGCGCGCGGAAGCGCCTTCTGCGAAAAACCGCAGTGTGTCGCGCACATTAGCTAGTATCAGCAGCACGCCGCCGAGCAGGAGCAAGACCTGAAGTATCCACATGGGGACTTGAAGTATGGTTGGGGTACTCAGATTCAGCATCAGTGAAAACGAAATCAGCTTCCAGGCCCCGTAAGTGAAACCTATGGCGAATCCCAGGTACACCACGAGACTGAATAGATCGAAAGCAGCCCGCACCGGGCGCGGGCACATATCGCGAACAAGAGTCATGCGGAAATGGCCATCCACGCTTTGGGTGGCGCCTACGCCCAGGAACGCGACTGCAAGCATCAAGTAGATGCTGACCTCGGAGGCCCATAGCGTTGGCGCACCCATGCTGCGAAGAACGACATCGTAGGTGACGGTGGCCGCCAACAGCCATATGACGATGGTGGCTATTACGCCACCCGCCGTGCCTAGCGTATCGATCAGGACGACTATTTTTTGCTGCGGCGCTTCGTCATGCGTGGATGCCATGAGGGCTCCTTAGTTTTTGAACTGCGAATTCATTTCGGGACTGAGCTTGTCAGCAATTTTCTTGAGCAAGGGGCCAGTGGCATTTTTCCATTTCGGATATTCGGGTTGGTTTGGTGACAGGAACGTGACGGTCATGCCTCGTTTTTCGTAGTCCTTGGTCAGATCGCCGATTTCATCGACGATGGCTTTGCGGTTCTGGTGACTGGCGATATCCATGGACTTCAGAAATGCCTTGCGGTCGCCTTCTGGAAGGCTTTCAAACCAGGGTTTGTTGGCGGCCCACCCCATCATGGTCGTTCCCAGAAACGATGCCGGCACCATCACGTGTTTGGCAACTTCGTAGACTCGCTGGCTGCCGACGCCCTGGAAGCCCAGGATGGCAGCGTCGATGGTGCCGTACTGCATGGCGGAGTAGATGTCGGCAAACGCCAGATTCACGGGTGAACCACCAAAGGCTTTCACGGCCTCTGCCTGGCCCTCAGAGAACACACGCACCTTCATGCCCTTCATGTCTTCAGGCGACCTGATCGGCTTCTTCGATGCGATGGCTGGTGGGCCAAGGTCCGCCATGCCGACCAGAACAGTATTTTTCTGCTCGAATTTTTTCTGCAGAACGCTCATCAGTCCATTGGGCGCATCGATCAGTTGGTCGAGTTGCTGCATCGTCAACCCGGTAGGCGCGTCCATGATGCGGGTGTCGGGAACGGTGCCAGTCCAGCCGTTAATCGTTATCCAGCCGAGTTTCACCTGGCCCGTGGGAATGGCGATGGGCATGCCTTTGTCTTCGCCCAACTGACCGCCCGGAAAGTGTTGCAGCACAAGATTGTTAGGCTTGGTGTCTTTGAAGGCTTGTTCCAGAGCAGGAACAAAGTGGCGAATGTTGATGTGATTGGTACCACCCCACGTTGCCAGTGGAATAGCGATATCGGCAGCGCTGGCGGAAGTAGCGATAGCCGCGGTCAAGCCTATGCTGGCGAGTACTCTTGTGATTTGTCTCATGGTGATGTCTCCTAGGGTGGTGGAATTGGCTAATAGAAGGTTTTCTTTTGATTTATTGCCCGTCGAAGCGCTTGACCATGCGAGTGGCTGTGTATGAAAGCACACAGTCGCCATGCTGGTTCGTTACGTTATTCAATGCCGTAACGATGCCTCGGCCGGGTTTGGATGTGGGGCGCGCATGGGTAACTTCGCATCGCACATGAATGGTGTCGCCAGCGAGAACCGGCTTGCTGACTTTAAGCTCCATGCCCAGAAATGCGAGCCCGGTGTGCTGCATGACGGATTGCATGAGCAGGCCCTCAGCAAAGGAATACACCAGTGCGCCTGGCGCCAACCGGCCTTTGATCAGGGATTCGTTCTCGAGATAGTCGAGATTGGTAAACAGTACTTCGAGCATACCGGTGACGCAAACGAAATTAGTAATGTCTGCGTCTGTGATGGTTCGGCCTACGGTTCGAAACTTGCGTCCGATCGTCCATTCTTCGTATGGAATGCCCAAGCCGACGATAGGCAGATTGTCTGAAGTGATTGCCATTATTTACCTTTAAATTCACATACATGAATTACAACTACATGTACATGAATTTAGTATCAACGAATGTGCGGAAAAACGGACTAGGGTTTTCCCAGATTTTTCGGATGATTTACTGGACATCTGACGATGGATCAACCCGCCGGCATCTAACAGCATGTGTATGCCGAAAGTTCACTCTCATAAGCGCGGCTAAGCTTGGGAGGCTCCACCAACGAGCTTCTTGATGTGAGATTTCCCTGAAATAACGGATACCGGACTTGACCCGCTTTCGGAGACACATTTCAGCTTCTAGTATGAAGCTGCGCGAACGCAAGCGGGCACAGCAGGTCTAGATGAGCTATCCGAGAATTGAAATTTATATCTTTTGGAATCGGTATCTGGCTGCCATATCGGTTGCCTGATACCGGTCACTCGCCAAAGACCACTTGTGGCTACGATTGCGGTCGGTCGGCAGAGGGCGCCGAGTTAACGGTCACTGCGCCGATGCGGGCACTGAGTCACCCTGCAAACCGCGCCAAATGACCTTGGTTTGTGCCAAGGGTCGTGGGAGTTGCAGACGGCACCGCGGCGCGCTTCAGGTTTTCCGTCAATGGCAGGCCAGACGCTCCCATGGAGGAGCTGCTGCCGATGAGGGCTTCTCTACCTTAAAGTCGTGGTATGTCGTCACCTCACGTTTCTTTCCCGGCAGCCTTGACAAGTCTCTCCAAGGACCAGATCAAGCAAGCTGGGCAGCGGTACACACCAGGCGTTGATCCGAACGCCCCGAACCTCCGGATCGAATCGCTCTTCACCGCCATTGAAAACGTCGCTTGCGGCGCGGGGGCGCTCGCGCGTTTTGAGGGTGTCCTGGAGGCGTTCTCGAAGGCCTGGGACAGCGCCAAGAACTGCAGTCAGCGGCGCGACGAGATTCAAACGCTGACGGACGAGGCGCACAAATTCTTGCCATTGATCATAAGCCGATTGCGTGCGAGGGATGCGCGGGCAGCGGACGAGTGGTCTGAGCAACTTGGGCGCCTTCAATCCGATCTTGAAGCTGATATGGATCACTGGCGCGCCGAGGACGCCAAGCTGTCGCCGACTACCGGGGATGGCGGCTACTCCTCCGAACGCAATACCGTCCGCGGCAACATGAACTCCATCGGACGGTGTTTGGGCGTCGTGCGAGACGAAAGAGAATTCGTTCAGAGCGCAGCGTTCAAGGTTCTGTTCGACCCGCGACTGCTGGTCAGCGGCGAGTGGGGCACGGGCAAGACGCACCTGCTGTGTGACGTCACGCAGATGCGGATCGCGCGAGGCCAAGCCACCGTTTTGGTACTGGCCAAGAACTTCGAAGGGCGTGTCGTCGCCGAGATTTGCGGTCGCATCGAAGCAGGGTGCGGTGAAGACGAGATTTTCGACCAACTTCAGGCGCTTGCCGACGAGCGAGGGGAGCGCGCAGTCGTTATCGTGGATGGCGTCAACGAAGGTCGTCGGCGGGAGTGGCGCGAAGCTGTCAGCACCCTTCAATCCCTCGTTGCATCGCGCCCAAGTGTCGGGTTGATCGTTACGTGCCGGACACCGTTCGAGTCAATCGCGATTGAGCAGAACAACTTGGACAAGTTCCACAAAGTGACGCACCTTGGATTCGACGATCAGGAGTTCGATGCCCAAGCAGCCTTCTTCGAGTATTACAGCCTTCCGCTGCCCGAGGTGCCGCTGCTTGACCGCGAGTTCTCGCGGCCCCTCACGCTGAAGTTGATCTGCCAGTCACTGCAGAACCTCACCGGCAAGAAGTTGGCCAAGGGATTCGCTGGAATTGCCTCCGGACAAAAGGGGATGACCTTTGTACTCGAATCGTTCGTTAAGCGCGTCGGCGAGCCGATCGAAGGTGAATTCGGCCTGAACTCCAAGGGATGCTGGTTCCTGCTGAAGGGAAGCGATCAAATCGCTGACAGGCGCCTCGCCGGATTCGCGCCATGTATGGCGGTCAACTTGCGCGGCTATGTTCGGCCCGCCGAGGCGGACCGTATCATCGCGGCAAATTACCCGGCACTGAAGCCGGCGCAGCGACGCCAACTTCTTGAGGCACTGCGAACGAATGGTCTGATCGAAGAAGACGCGATTTGGTACTCGTCCCGATCCGAGTTCAAGTCCCGCGTGGTCTTCCGCCTGCCTTACCAGCGCTTCAGCGACCATTTGGTCGCGCGGCACTTGCTGAAGACGCACCTCGACGTGTCTTCGGCGACCACGATCAGGCGCAGTTTCTCGGCCAAATCGCCGCTCGCCCGAATCTTTCGGATGGCGAGCCGCTATCAGCGCGAATACGCAGAGCCAGGCTGGGCACAGGCACTGATCACCGAATTTCCGGAGCGTGTGGGCACGCGGCTGCCGGCCAAGGAGCGTGAGCTGTTCTTCGTGCTGCCCAAACCGGCACAGAATCTGGATGCGTACTTCGACCCGTTCATCGAAGGGATGTTCTGGCGCGATCCGGCGGCGTTTACCGAGGGAACACGGGCCGTTATCAATCAGTATTTGAACGCAGGGGTCCAAGCATGGGAGCGAGTAGTTGACGCACTGGCCGCCGTCTCGACCAAACCGAAGCACCCGTACCACGCCCGGCGCTTGTATGACTTCCTTGCACGCTTTCCGATGCCGGATCGGGATCTGCAGTGGTCCGAATACCTTCGACGGCGGTACGCATCGCCCACCATTCACAGGCTGCTGACATGGGCACAGAAGCTGAGCACGGCGAACATGACCCCGCAGTCCGCGAAGGAGCTTGTCATCCTACTCTCGCTCGTTTTGACGACCGTCAACCGCGCTGACCGCGATATTGCGACCAAGGCGCTCGTATTGATCGGCGAACGGTTTCCCGACGTGCTGTTCAGCCACCTTGAGACGAGCCTTGCGTTCAATGACCCGTATTTGCCGGAACGGATGCTGGCGGCCGCCTACGGAACAACCTTATCGCTGGTGGACTCTGAAAACGCTGCGACGTTTCGACCTGTGCTCGGGCCGCTCGCCAAGACGCTGTACCGCAAGATGTTCGCACCCGGTGCGAAGTGCGCGACCCACCACACCCTGATGCGAGACTACGCGCTGGGGATCATCGAGATGGCGCAGCGCGCGAAATGCGTCGCACTTCCGATAACCGCAAGCCGCAACCTCGCCACGCCCTATCCGAACACGCCTTCGACTTTCACGAGCAACGGCACACCTGATCCGAAGGTGGAAGACGCCATCGGTCATGCGATCCAGATGGACTTCGGCAACTACACGATTGGGCGCTTGATCCCGCAGCGCTCGAACTACGACGACAAGCATCCGGGCCACGTGCAGGTTCTCTCGAAGATCAAACGTCGCATGTTCGACTTGGGGTATCGCCAGGAGCGCTTTAAGAATTCTGATCGCGAAATCGGAAACACCTCCTGGAATGCACGTGACCAGGACAAAGTGGACCGGTACGGTAAGAAGTATTCGTGGATCGCATACTTCGAAATGTGGGGTGAGCGCGAGGCTGCGAGGAAACTGCCAGATTGGCGCCTCGGCGAGAGGACGTCCGACTGCGGCGTGGATCCAAGTTTCCCCAAGCGCCCACCCCAATGGTCGCCGCCGATCCCCGACCT
>NZ_CALSAL010000001.1:0-1249204 GCF_943372955.1 Polaromonas sp. YR568 | reverse complement strand
GCATAGACCGGTACCAGCATCATGTCCATGAACGGCGACTTGGCTGGCTTGTCGAACTTGCTGGCGGGCACCATGGGGTCGTGGTAGTACAAGACCTTGCGGCCTGTGGCTGGATCGGTATCGCCAGCCTTGATGCCGGCGCTGATGTGACGGCGGGTGGCCTCTTCCCCCTCGGCAATGCTTTGGGGGACAGCTGCCGGCTCCGTCCCTTGAGTCGGCGTTGCTTCACCTGGTGTGACAGTGGCCACTGTGCTGCTGCCGTTTTTCATTCCCAGGCTATACAGGCCATAGCCTGCCGCTCCCAGTACACCGACGGAAATCAACGCGCCAACGAAGTATTTCTTGTTCATTGCTGCTCCTTGGTGTGTGCTGGCAGGTTATGTTCGGGATTGAGGTACTTGAGCTGGGCCCACGAACGCGCGGTTTCCATTTCCACAGTCAAGGCCTGTATGCGGGTGTCAATCTCATCGCGGCGCGCGGCCAGTGCGCTGGCCAGATCGCCTTTGCCTGTGCGATAGCTGGTCAGCGCCGCCTCGGTGCGCTGCCGGGCTGTCGGGATCAATTCATTGCGATACCGGGCGACCCGGTCCTTACCTGTCTGCCAATCGTTGAGCCAGCCGCGCACCTCGGATTCGCGGCTTCGCAGCATGTCTTCGTAGCGAGCCTTGGCTTCGTCGACCAACGCCAGCTTGGCAGCCAGTTCGCGGTTCTGGCGATTCTTTTGATCCCATTGCAGCGGGATGGAGACGCCGATGGAGATCATGTTGGAGTAAGCCGGACCGCGCTGCGCATAACTGGCTTCAATAGCCCAATCCGATTGTTTGTTCGCTTGAGCCAGGCGGGCATCTGTTTCGGCTGAATCAACTTCAGCACTGATAAGCAGAAGATCAGGGTGCTGCTTCAAATGTCCGCTTGACACCTCACCACGCAGTGGGGTGGTGTGCCATGGCAGTGAGCCTGACAGTGGTCGGTCTGCATCCGGCGCGCCCACCCAACGGGTTAGCATCAGGCCTGCGTTGCGTGACTGTCGATCAATCTGGCTCAGGCGGTCCTCAAGCTGCATCACCGCGCTGCGTGCGGCGAACACATCGGCCTGACTGCCCCTGCCGGTGCTGTAGGAGGTGTCTGCCGCTTGCACCTGCAGCCGGGTTTCTTCGGCCTGCTGCCGCACCAGCTCACGAATGGCGTCGGCGTAATACCGCTCCAGCCAGGCCAGTGCCGTGTCGCGCTGCAGGTTGGCCAGGGTCAGCTGCCGCTGAGCCTGCACCTTCTGCGCGTCGCGTTCAAAGCGCTCTGCGCGTAACTGGCGCTTACCGGAGCGCGTGATTTCCTGCATCACGCCGATTCGGCGCATGGTCATGAAGTCACGCGTCAGACTGCCGCGATCTACGCCGTCCGCCGGGAGGTTGTCGATCCCGAACTTCAGTACCGGGTCAGGGAGCTGGCCGGCCGCAATGGCTTGCTCACGGGCAGCGGCCGTCAGCGCGCCTTGAGCGACCAGTTGCTGGGATCGACCGATGGCAATGCGCTGCGCCTCGACCAGAGTCAGAGGGTCAGCGGCCCAGGACGCAGACGCCACTGTGAGCGTCAGGCCGACAGCGACTGTCCGAAACTTCGGAAATGGGATGAACATAGAACCTCCAGAGCACGAATAACGGCCTGTCGATACACGCGAAATGCATCAGACAGGAGCTAAGTGGCCTGAAAGGTCAGAGTCGGAAGCAGCAGTTGCGGATGGCGACTGGAGGGGAGGTTGGGCGCTGAAGATGAGAAGCCTGCAGCGGCGCCTCAGAAAACACTGGTATGGCGATCTGCAAACTGAAGTCGGCAGGTAAACCGCCGATGGCAACAGGCGTTGGCACCTGGTACTTGTCAGCGGTCTGTTGGCCCGCCTGGCAATGCGCATGACACAGGTTGGGTTGCTGATCGTCCATGGTGAAGGCCATGGATTCGGCACACGGCATGCCGGCTTCGGCCATAGCGGCCGCTTCACTGAGTTTGGAACCTGAAGCAGGGCAGACATAGCTTGCCACCGCCAGCTGCATAAAGAGCAGGCTGACCAGCGCGAAGAGCGCTGTGATCAGGCGTTGGCGGCTATTTCTAGGCATGACGGGAGTTTAATGGAGCTCTGATTGGAGAGGTGTGCGAAAGTTCTTCCTTAGCCATCAGTGGCTGAAGATCACTACCGAACCTTGACTCTCGGCGGATACATATCAGCTCGCACCGTTGCAGGCATCATTCGCACGAAGCCTAGCGTAAAAGGTTCAGCTTCGGTGGTTGCCTGTAGTTACATACTTGCGTGGGCTTGAGAGGGCGCGAGGCTCTCTGTTGGATACTTCTTCATGGAGCCCCTTGAACTTCGTCCAACTTTTGGTGGTCAGTTCAAATCCGGAGCGACAGCCCCTCGCGAATTGTCTTGCACGGAGCAGAAAGTTGATTTTTGGCCGATCAACGGCGAAGGACCTCCAGCCATTCCTTTTGTGCTGGTGACAGCGCGACCTCCGGGGTGAGCAGGGCGTTGGCGAGGGCTTGCCGACTTTCAGGCTCCGGCTGCGGCAACGGCGCCTGCAGAAGCGCGTCCAGCATCTGCCGCGCCTGGGCCAGCGTCTGCCCATAGCGCTCAAAAATCGCGCCAACGCTTACATGCTGGGTGGGGTCGTCCAGCCAGCAGTCGTAGTCGGTCACCAGGCCGACCGTCGCATAGGCCAGCTGTGCTTCGCGCGCCAGAAAGACCTCGGGCACGTTGGTCATACCCACCAGATGGCAGCCGAGCTGTCGCAACATGTGGCTTTCCGCCTGGGTGCCCAGTCGCGGACCCTCCACGCAGGCGTAAGTCAAGCCACGTCGCACGGCGAGGCCGGCGCGTTGTCCAGCCGCGCACACCGCCTCCACCAGAGACGCGCTGACCGGCCGTGCCGTGGACACGTGCCCAGCAACTCCGCCACCGAAGAACGTGCGTTCACGCTGGCCGCGCGTCCAGTCGATGTACTGCGCGGGCATCGCCAGGACACCAGGTGCCACCTCCTGCGCCAGACTGCCAACGGCGGAAAACCCGAGCAGCTGCGTGGCGCCGGCGCGTTTGAGCGCAAAAATGTTGGCCCGGTAGTTCACTTCGTGTGGCAGCAGGCGGTGGCCAGCGCCATGGCGCGCCAGGAACAGCAACCGCTGACCGTGGAGGCGCCCCCTGAGAATCTCGCCAGAAGGCGTACCGAAGGGCGTGTCGCCTGCGAGGCGATCTTCCACCTCAAGTCCGTTCAGTTCGTAGAGGCCGGTGCCTCCGATGATGGCCAGCATGTTGGTCACTCCTCAATTCGAATTGTGTCGCCCACACGGTAGTCGGGGCCGTGTGCAATGCGGTGGAAATAGGATGCGTGCGCGTCGCTGCCTTCTGCCCATTGGCGCAGGAAGCGTGCGCGCACCTGAGCGGCATCGGTGTCGATGGCGATGGCGTCGATGAAGACCTCGCCCTGCTGCACCCCGAAGCGCCGCTGAGGACCTTCGAAGGGATGCAGCGCGACGCGCGTAAGCAGGCCAGCGCCATCTTCGCTGAAGTTGGGCATGCCTGCCGCACCGTTGTTGAAGATCCATTGCGCTGCTGCATCGCCGGCGCCGCGCAAGTGCTGGAACACCGGCAGGCAGGTGTGGGTGCAGGCAAACGCATCGACTTGCGCCTGGGCAAGCCAGCCTCGCACGGTGTCGCGATGGGCGTCATCTCGAAGGTGCTCCTGGGCGAAGCCCCAGCCAGCCAGCGACTGCGCGTCGCCATGGACGATACCCAGCTTCAGGTCGCCGACATCGGCCCGCAGCGTCATCGGCAGGGCCGCCAACTCAGCGCGCTGGGCGGGCGTAGCGGCCGTGCGCAGGCGTCTCAAGATGCGGTTGGAGCGCTCCACCACCGCGTTGCCGACCCAGTCTGGATAAGCGCAGCCACAGCCGGCATCGTCGTCTCCGCCTTCAGGTTCAGTAGCCAACTCGGTCTCCACGTTGCCGCGCAGCGCCGCGTGGGCTAAGACCTGGCGCTGTACCCGCGCAAACACCTCAGAGTCCACATCAAACCAATGGAAATCGCCATTGAAGACCAGCTGCGCACGCCCGCGTTCAGCGGCGAACAGTCGCAGCACTTCTTCGAGTGCCAGCTCGTTGCCGTACAAGCCACCCACCACGTAGAGCACGTCTGTGGTCGGCAAATCGGCCGCGCGGGCGAATGTTTCCGGTGCGTACCGGTAGTGCAGCGGGCAACTGCGACCGGGAGCATCGCCCTGGGTGGCGACAGCCAATGGATCGAGCCTGGCGTTCATCGTGCCACCGTCGCTTCGGCAATCGCGGCGAGCGCTTTGCGGACGTTCTCGGCGGCCGGGCACTCGGGCACACCATGCCGGTGAACCAGCCACGCCGGATCGTTGTAGCCAAGCCAGACCTGGCCGGTACCATCGGTCCAGACGAGAGCCTTTATCGGCAGGTCTATTCCCACAGTGGGAGCACATTGCATCAACGGAGTGCCTGCTTGTGGATTACCGAAGATCACCACCTCATTCGGGCGCAGCGACTGGCCGATGCGTTGAGCGGCCGCTGCGTGGTCGATTCGGGCAGTGACGTTGAGGTTGCGCTGGCGAACCTCAGCTTCCAGGCGGTTCACAGTGTCGGACTGGCTGTGCGGGCTCTTGACGGCCACCAGCCCATGCGGGCCCTGCATGCCGTGGTGCTGACGTCCGATGGCGCCGCAGCCGGCCAGCAGGATCAGCGAGGCGAGCAGCGTGCTCGTGCGAATAGGGCTCATGTGGAACTCCTGGAGTGGATGGAAGGTGCCGGGTGCAGGTACGGGATGCTGGTGGAAAGCGCAGGTGCAGACCCTGCGCCGCTAAAGAGTTCGCTGGTCCGTGACCGGTACAACTCGTGCAGACTTTCGGGCTGCACGGCCTCGATGGCAAGGTCCCACTGGACCTCGCCGCCGGCGACGCCGATCACGCGCGTGGCCAGCACGGGCAGCAATTCCGGGTCGTGGACCACGCTGATCAGCGTACGACCGGCCGGCTCAGACAAGGCGAGTAGCGCCTCGCAGACCTGCTGTGTGGCACTCGGATCCAGCGCCGAAGTCGGCTCGTCGGCCAGCACGAGCTGTGGCTGCTGTAGCTGAAGGCGCGCAAGGGCGACCTTCTGCCGCTCGCCACCGGAAAGCTGGTCTGCCCGCGCACCTGCGTACTCGCCGAGGCCGAGTGCCGCCAATGCCGAGTCCGCCTCATGCAACAGCGCCGCCGGGTACAGGCGCAGCCAGCTGCGCCAGGCGTCGGCACCATAAAGCCGGGCCAGTGCGCCGATGATGACGTTTTCTCGAGCGCTGAGCCGCGGCACCAGGTGCAGGCCCTGCATCAGCAGGCCCACCGCCTGCCGCGGGACTTCTTGCGCTGGACGTCCGAGGACCTGAACCTCCCCGGCAGAGGGCGCCAGCAGGCCAGCGAGCAGCCGCAGCAGGGTGCTCTTGCCCGCTCCGTTGGGCCCGACGATGGCCACGCGCTCGCCGCGGCGCACCTCCAGCCGGTGCACGCGCAGCAGGCACCGACCGGCAGCCTCTACGCGCACTTTGTCCAGCCGGACCGCGACTGGGGCGTCTGCCTGTTCGCTGGGAACCGGGATGCTCACAGCAAAGCCTCTCGCACGCGCCGGGACAGGGCATCGAACGCCATCACCAGCGCCACCACCACCAGAAGGATCGTGGCCAGCCGGCTCCACTGGAACAGGCTCACCGCCTCGCTGATCAGCAGGCCCAAGCCTCCGGCGCCGATCAGGCCGAGGATGGTCGAGTCGCGGATGTTGAACTCCCACACGTACAAATGGTGGCTGATGAACTGCGGCAGCACCGATGGCCACACACCATGGAAGAAGACCTGCACTGGACCGGCTCCGGTGGCCCGCACTGCCTCGATGGAGCCCATGTCCAGCGCTTCGATGCTTTCCGCGAACAGTTTGCCGTAGGTGCCCATCGAGTGCAGTGCGATGGCCAGGACGCCAGCGGTCGGGCCAAGACCGACGATGCCGACCAGCACCAGCCCGAACACCAGCGTGTGGATGGAGCGAGCGACGTCGAGCACACCCTTGGCCGCCCAAGCCAGGGCGCGCGGTGCACGCAGGTTGCGCGCCACGGCCATCGACAGTGGAAGGGCCAGGGCAGCAGCGAGCAACGAACCCAGTGTGGCGATCTGGAAGGTGGTCCAAGCGGCCCGACCCAGCGCCGCCAAAAAGTCGGCCTCCACCAGGCGGCGGTTCTCCACACGTAGCACCGTGCCATCGTCGCTTCGATACTCCAGCCTTTCCGGTCCGAACCAGACATCCAGGAAACTTGGCCTTGAGAAGTCGCCCAAAGACTTCAGCAGGTTGTCCCAGGGGTTGCGACCCAGGGATAGGTCGCCGGCCGCCGCCAGCGTCCACGCGCAGCCCAGCACCAGGGCGGCATACACCGTGGCCAGCGCGAGAAAGCCCAGACGCCCGCGCGCCACGGGGTCGCTGGGCGGGGCGAGCGCAGCACTCATCGCCGGCTCACTTCGCAGCCAGTGTTCCGGTGGCCAGGCCGGCGTCGCGGATCGGCTTGTAGAAGGCGTTGTCGGTGTCGACGAAACCGGTGTAGTTGGCCGGCAGCAAGGAGGCCTGCGTCTTGAGCAAAGGACCCACCTCGGCCAGCGCTGCCTGCAGCCGCCGCACGAACGCCTTGTCCTGGAACAGCGTTGCGCTGACGCTCACGGCGTCGTTGGGCAGCGGCGCCGACTGCCAGATGATCTTGCTGCGCTCGGCCCGGATCAACCCCTGGTCGATCATCGCAGTGCGGTTGCGGTTGTAGTCGGCGCCGGCGTCGATTTGTCCGGCCGTTACCTGGGTCTGGATAGCCTGGTGCTTGGTGTAGACCACCCGTCCGAAGTGCTTTTCGGGGTCGATGCCCTGCTGCATGAAGAAGTGCCGGGGAATCAGGTAGCCCGAGGTGGAGCCCTTGTCACCGAACGCGAAGCTGCGTCCCTTGCCCTTGGGGCCGAGCAGATCCTGGATGCTGGAGAGCCCCGAGTCAGGGTGCGTCACGATCATCGCGAAATACTCCGGCTTGCCCTGGTACAGGATGGTGGACACGACCTGCGCGTTGGCAAAGTGGTTGGCCAACACATAGCCCCAGGGACCCATCAACGCGATGTCGGTCTCGCCATTGGCCAGGCTCTTAGCCAGGCCCTCCCAGCTGTCGACCGTACGGAGCTCGACCGGCCGAGCCAGCCGCTGCGACAGGTGCTGCGCCAGTGGCCGGTAGGTGGCGTCGTTCTTCTCGCGATCAGGCTGGAACATGCCAACGCCGAACTTCAGTGGGGCGGCTTGGGCCAAGGCCAGCGGGGGCAAGGCAAGGACGGCGGCTGTGCCGGCTGCGCCTGTGAGAACTTGGCGGCGTGAGGAGCTCATGCGATGTCGCTTTCGTAGGAAGTGGAAGAAGTGGAAGAAGTGGAAGAAGTGGAGGAAGTGGTCTTGGCGTAGCGCGCGATGAAGCGCCGGTCGATGAAATCCTTCCAGCGCCATGCCCAGGATCCGCTCGCGCCGAAAGGTCCGCGCGACGCGATGGCGCGGCCGTCCGCGGTTGCCAGTAGCACCAGGAACTGGCGCTGCGGGCGGTAGGGCTTGCCGGCCACGGGACCGTCCAAGGCGGCGCGCAAGTTGTTCGAGAGGACGGGGCCCATGCGCACTGCGATCACGCCTGCCTTTGGCAACGCGTGGGGGCCGGATGCCCAGTCGGCGCAGTCGCCCACCGCGAACACTGCCGGGTGTGAGACTGAACGCAGTTGCGCGTCCACCTGCACAAAGCCCTGCGCGCTTACGGCCAGCCCGCCTCGGCGCATGGGATCGCGCTGCCAGTCGTGCGCTTCGGCGCCTGTCGTCCACAAGACCAAATCGCTGCTGCGGCCGATGGCATCGCACCATCGGCTGCCCAGTTGCACGGTCACGCCGGCACGGGCCAGCGCACGTCGTGCCGCTCGGCGGGCCGAAACCGACAGGCCGGGCAGCAATTGCGCGCTGCTGGTGACCAGGCCGCCTTGCACCGGGCGGTCGGGGCGCAAATGACGCAGCCGGGCCAGCACCGCCAGCAGCGATTCGACGCCGGCTGCGCCGCCACCGACCGCGGTCACGGTCCAGGGCCGATCCGTCGGCCCACGCGACCAGTCCGCCAGCACCGCTTCGTAGGCGGCGGGCAGCGCCGACAGCGGCCGCATGGCCAGCATTCGAGCGCATTCCCCCGGTGGCGGGCGCAAGGTAGAGCCGACGTTGAGCGACAGCAGGTCATAGCCCAGTGCCTCGCCGGTGGTCAGTATGAGTTGGTTGCGGTCGGGATCGAGCGTATCCACCTCGGCGGCGACCCAGCGCGCGCCGGCGGCGGCGCACAACCCCCGAAAGTCGATCACCATCTCGTCCAGCCGATAGGTGCCGGCCAGCCAGCCGGGCACCATGCCGGAATAGGGCGCCAATGCCTGTGGTGACACCACGACTAGCTCCACTCCGGACAGCGGCACGCGTGACCACTCGAGCAGCACCTGCGCATGAGCATGGCCAGCGCCAGCAAGTACCAGCCTCTTCATTGGAGACCTCCGCCTACGGCTGCGGTGCCGCAAGCCTTCGGAGTGGCCGGGCGGCTCATGTTAGCCACCCTGCAGGCAGGTGCACCAGGTCGGCAGGCTCGTCCACATCAGGGACTGGCGGCAGCTCAGCCCAGCGCAGGCCGGTGGCCTTCATGCGGCCGCGCGTGTTCGACATCACCTCGGCCGTGCTCCAGGCCATACCGTCGAACAGGCAAGCCTGCGGCTGTCGCAGGCCGATCAGCGCATAGCCGCCGTCCAGTGCTGGCACGAACACCGCGTCGTACTCTGCCAGTGCGCGCAGGGCCCGGCGCAGACAAGTCGTGTCGAGCCCCGGCGCGTCGGTGCCGATCATTACGGCGCAATCATGCAGCGCCAATACGCGTACGAAGGCGCGATGCATACGCTGGCCCAGGTCGCCGTCGCCCTGCGTGGCCAACTGCAGGCCATGGTCTCGCGCCAGTCGGTCGAACGCGGGATGGGCAGCATCGGGCGTAGCGCAGACCTCCAGCGTGTCGGGCGTCGCTTCGGCTGCAACCTGCGCGGCGTGCGCCAGCATGCGCTCTGCCAACGCCGCGGCACCTGCAGCGCCCAGCGCGGGGATTAAACGCGTCTTGGCCAGCCCCGCCACTGGCGCCTTGGCCATGATGACGACGGCGCTACGGCTCATCGGTAGGCCTCCGCCAGCGCCTGCGCTGGTGCGCCGCGCCAGTAGCGCCAGCGCAAGTGCCACATCAGGAAGATAGTGCGCCAGACGCCCCGAGTTTCCCAGCGGCGGCCCGAGGTCGTGACCCGCTGGCGCAGGCAGGCCGGGCGTCCCAGCGCGCGCAGCCGGCGCGACATCTCCACGTCCTCCATCAGCGGCTGGTCGGGGAAGCAGCCCACGCGGTCAAAAACCGCACGGGTTACGAAGATGGCCTGGTCGCCGGTGGCGATGCCGCTCCAGCGCGAGCGCAGGTTCATCAGCGCAGCCACCACGCGCAGCATCAGTGGCCGGCCGCTGATGCACACGTCAAAGCGGCCCCAGGTTGCATCGGCTACCAGCGCCCGGCGTACAAGATGGTCGGCGCCGTCGGGGAGTTGCGTGTCGGCGTGCAGGAACAGCAGCAGGTCGGAGGACGCCGCGGCAGCGCCGGCGTTCATCTGGCGCGCCCGGCAGGCGGGCGCTGCCAGCACCTGGTCCGCCAGCGGTCGGGCCAGCGAGATGGTGGCGTCGCTGCTACCGCCATCACAGACGATAACTTCGGCGCCCCGTGATCGCGGCAGCGCCAGCTCACGCAAAGTGGCCTCGATGCTTCCCGCTTCATTCAACACGGGCACGATGATGGACAAGGTGGGCTTCACGTCAGGCGCGCTCCCAGGCGTGGTAGCGCTCCGCCCATTGCAGCAGGCGCTGCGGTGCATGGGCGCGCTTCCACTCGCCGGCGGCGTACTTGTTGGCCTCCGCCAGCGTGGGGTAGGTGTGGATGGTTCCCAGAATCTTGTTCAACCCCAGGCCATGCTTCATCGCCAGCACGTATTCGGCTAGCAGGTCACCGGCGTGCTCGCCAACAATGGTCACGCCCAAAATCCTGTCCTTGCCCGGCACCGTGAGCACCTTCACGAACCCATGATCGGTGCCGTCGGCGATGGAGCGGTCCAGGTCGTCGAAGCCGTAGCGGGTAACCTCTACGGCAATGCCCTGCTCCTTGGCTTCGTTCTCCGACAGACCAACCCGGGCGACTTCCGGATCGGTGAACGTGGTCCAGGGAATCACTGAGTAGTCGGCCTTGAAGCGCCGCACCCGGCCAAACAGCGCGTTCACCGCCGCGTACCAGGCCTGGTGCGCCGCCGTGTGAGTTAACTGGAACGGCCCGGCCACATCGCCCACTGCGTAGATGTTGGGGAAGTGGGTGCGCAGGTAGGCGTCGGTCTCGATGGTCTTGCGCGCCGTGAGCGGCATATCCAGCTCCTCCAGGCCGTAGCCGGTGGTGCGCGGGCTGCGGCCCACGGCACACAGCAACTCATCGAAGGGGAGAGCCACTTCCTGGCCGTCGTGCTTCGCAATCAGGTGTTTCTCACCATGATTCATCTCGACCCGCAGCGCTTCATGCCCGGTCAGCACCTGGACGCCGTCATCGCGCAGCGACGCTGCCACCAGGGCCGAGACCTCCGGGTCCTCGCGCACGAGCAAGCGGTCGGCCATCTCCACCTGCGTGACCTGACTGCCGAGGCGCGCAAACGACTGCGCCAGCTCGCTGCCAATCGGTCCTCCGCCCAGAACCAGCAGGCGCCGCGGTAGTTCCTTCAGGCCCCACACCGTGTCGCTGGTCAGCACGCCGGCCTCGGCCAGGCCGGGGACCGGCGGCACGAAGGGACTGGCGCCGGCGGCGATGACGATGTTACGCGTGGTGAGCGTGCGGGAGCCGCCATCGGCTAACGCGACTTCTACGCTCCACGGGCTGGTGATGCGGGCATGGCCCTGCAGCACTTCCACCCCGAGCCGGGTGTAGCGTTCTACAGAGTCGTGCGGTTCGATGGTGCGGATCACGTCGTGCACCCGCTGCATCACGGCCGCAAAGTCCACCGTGCCGCGCGCATCCTTGACCCCGAAGCGGTCGGCCGTGCGGATCTGCCGCGCCAGCTTGGCACTGCGGATCAGTGCCTTGCTGGGCACGCAGCCGTAGTTCAGGCAATCGCCGCCCATCTTGTGACCTTCTACGAGGGTGACCTTGGCCTTAACCGCCGCCGCGATGTACGCACTGACCAGGCCGCCGGCGCCAGCGCCGATCACCACCAGGTTGCGGTCGAAACTTGACGGCTTCTTCCATCCTGCATAGCGCTTACGCGCCTGCAGTCTGTCCGCCACAGCCTTGGCCACCAGCGGAAACACGCCGAGCAGCACGAAACTGCCTAGTAGCCTGGCCGAGAACACATCGCCGGGCGTGTTGATGGCAGCCAGCTGGGTGCCGGCGTTCACATACACCGCGGTACCGGCGAGCATGCCGAGCTGGCTGGCCACGTAAAAACGCAGTGCCGTGATTGAAGTCAATCCCATCAGGAGATTGATCAGCCAGAAAGGGAACAGCGGGACCAGGCGCAGGGTGAGCAGGTACCAGACGCCGTCGCGCTTCATGCCATTGTTGATCGGCGCCAGCCGGCGGCCGAAGCGGGCCTGAATCATGTCGCGCAACAGGTAGCGGGCTGCCAGGAAGGCCAGCAGTGCGCCGATGCTGGACGCGAACGACACCACGAGCAGACCCATGCCCAGGCCGAAGATGGCGCCGGCGGCCAGGGTGAGAATCACCGCGCCTGGAATTGACAGAGCGGCTGCCGCCACGTAGAGAGCAAAAAACACCAGCACGGTGGCCAGCGGCTGGGTCTGGTAGCGGCCTACCAGCGCGTCGCGGCTGGCCTTGAGGTTCTCCAACGTCAGCAGTTGACCCAGCTCGTAGTGGCGATACAGCAGCACGGCCACGACCGCGGCAATCCCGACGCCGATCCAGAGCAGCATTGAACGGGCGGGCCGCATCAGAGGACTCCGGTGGGCGCGAATTTCAGGACGACCTCCAGCGGTGGGGTGGGCTCCAGAGCACCACCGCAGCTGCTGCCCTGACCGGCTGTGCAGCCGTAGCAGTGATCCGCAATGCGTATGTCCTCGCCGTCCGGGTCGTGTGAGAGCAAGTCGCGCAGGTGCGGACGCTGGATGTCGCCCAGCCGCGCGTTAAGGCCCAGCATCTGGTTGAAATCGCAGTCGTACAGGTAGCCCTGCCAGTCCACGCTGACCATGCTGCGGCACATCACCGTGTCAAGGTTCTGCGGTTGGTAGGCACCGCGCAGCAGCTGCATATAGCTGCCGAAGGTGCCCTTGCTCACCAGCGTACTGCCAAAGCGCTGCACCGGCATGTTGGTGAGCGCGAACAGGTGGTTGAATCGGATGCCGAAGTGCGCCAGCAGCTCGCGCTTGTAGTCGCTTTCCAGCGCACCCTGCGGTGGGGGTAGCAATGCACCCTGCGGGTTGTAGACCAGGTTAAGTACCAGGCCGCTGCCGTCCTGACCGTAGCCCAGGGTGTTGAGCTGCTGCAGTCCGGCGATGCTGCAGTCGAAGACGCCGTCGCCGCGCTGCCGGTCCACGTTGGCTGGCGAGTAGCAGGGCAGCGAGGCGGTGATCTCCACACCCTGCTGCGCGAGGAACTCTGCCAGGCCGTCCTGCCCAGGCTCCGAGAGGATGGTGAGGTTACAGCGGTCGATTACGCGCACGCCCAAAGCGCGGGCGCCACGGACAAGGTCCCGGAAATGCGGGCTCAGCTCCGGTGCGCCGCCGGTCAGATCCAGCGTGGCGATGCCGCGCGCGCGCAGCACGTCTAGCACCAGGGCGGCGTGCTCGGCATCCATCATTTCGGTACGCTGGGGGCTGGCCGCAACGTGGCAGTGCAGGCAACTCTGATTGCATTTGTAGCCGAGGTTCACCTGCAGTGTGTCGAGCTGGCGGCGGCGGATGGGCGGGAAGTCGGTGGCAGCGAGGAGGGGCAGTGTGGCGTGCATAATGGGCGTGGCGATCGATGATTGAGTGTTGTCCAGATGTGGGGGTTTGCAGGCCGTCAGCGCATTACGCAAGCGCCCTGTTCCGACACACAGTGCAGTTAGGCAAAGCCGGCGCGAGCCGACTCCCCGGCGTTGTTGGTGTCTGCCGTCACAGCCAGCTGCATAGGACGGGCCAATGTGCCCCAAAACCAGGTCACATCACGGCCGACATTGCGACGCTCCTGCACCCAAGCACCCGTATCTGCCGCGCTGCTAAGCAGCACGACCATGGCAGGACGATCGGTGTAAGCATTGGGGCGTTCTGTATCTGCGGGTTGGCGATTATCCAAGACATAGTTGACTGCTGCATCTGGCACCGAGGGACCCCAGATCGTGCGAGGGATGCGAAGCTGCGCACGCAGCCCGGGGCTTTTCTCAGATTCCGGCAACGCAAGGCTCATGTAGAGCCGGGCCGCGTAATCGTTGCCACTGCGCTGCGTCACATCGGCGGACTTCAGGGGGGCGTCGATCCACCAGCACCGCACCGGCGTACGCTGGAGGTCGACTTCCAGCGGCCGAGCAAGCAGCGAGATGCTAGTGGCGGATTTCACCTCCAGCGCAGGCACACCGTCCCAGTTGCGCAGAGTGAACGTGTTGGGCTGCAGGTCAGCTTTGATTCGCACCTCCTGCCAGGGTGCCATACCGAGGTCAAAGCGGCTGGCCCGAACCGCCTCGGCGACGTTTGGGAGTGCTGCCAGCATGGCGATGCAAAAAAGAACATGGCGCTGGGACGTACTTGCGTAAAGGTTCATGGTCCCCACGCAAGTCGCTCGGCTGCGCCGTTTGGTTACAGTACGGCAAAATAAAAGGTGGACATTGTTATAACCGAACCGGGGCTGCCGACAACTAGCAGCGGAGCAGATAACGGTCACACACGCACGGTTCGGCTCGTTCAAGCATAGCGAATACGGATCATGAACATAGTCGCATGGGTCGACACGCTGGCGCGCGGCGCCCGGTAGGGCCGTGCTGGCCGTGGTACTCATGATGGTTGGTTTGGGTGCGTCGATGATGGCCAGCTCAGCGCCTGAGCACCGAATGCACCTACGGACGGCAAACGGCGTATCCCAGTGTCCCTGGCTCGTGCGTACTGTTGCTGCCGGCGCTCGGCTTTTCGTTCTGGGCCATGTGCGGTCTCGTGCTGACTCAGCTGCGCATGGCCGGCTTCGCCGCAGGCCTGCTGGCGGGGGCAGTAGGTGCTTTTGGCTATTCACTCGCCTGCCCAAAAGCCTCGGGGGCTTTCGTGTCGGTCTGGTATACGCCGGGCATCGTGCCCGCTGAAGTGCTCGGCGCCGCCCTAGGGCCCCAAGACTTGAGGTGGCCAGGCAGCTTACGCGCCGAACGTCCGCCCAAAGACTGCCAGGTCCCACACGACGACCTCCGGCAGCGCAGCGAGCGGTAACCTCTGCTGCTACTCGCGCGCAATGAAGACGCTGCACCGACCCGCCCGCTGAGACCCGGCCCAACCATGGGCAGCGACCATACTGCAGGCAGCTAGTACCACGCCGATCTCTCCCGCGTACGGTTTGACGGGGAATGAGCATGGTGAGTTTCTGGTGATTCGTGATGATGTTAAGGTGTTTGGCGACCACATGACCGGGTGTGTAGTGAATTGAAATACCTCAGGCACCCAAGTGTTGTGCCAATGCTGGAAAGTCGTCCACCACGATGGTGCAGTCGGGATGTGGATGCGGATCGGGGGGGCCGGCGGTACCCCACTCCAAAGGGCGCCGCACGAAGGCGGTGTGGTAGCCGCATGCGCGCGCTGCATTGAGATCGAAGTTGTGGCAAGCCACCATCAATATCTGACCAGGCGCAACATTCATCCAGCGCGCCGCCTTTTCGTAGGCCACTGGCTGCGGTTTGTAGGCGCCGATCATCTCGCAGGAGATCACGGCATCCCATTCAAGGCCATTGCGTCTGGAGACGGCCATGACCATGGCCAGTGGCAGCATGGTGAACGAGACCACAGGAAGCTTGCGTTTCAAGCGACCCAAAGCCCCAGCAAAGTCTGGCCACGCGTCCAGCCCGTACCAGGCTCGATAGATATGAGCGCGGTCCTGCGATGTGAACATCTCGAGGCCGTGTTGCGACAACACGCCATCGAGCTCAGTGCGGTGCACGTCGTCCATGTTGAATGCCGGCTTCAGTTTGCCCACGATGCCGGCCATGGACGCGCGCCGGTAATCATTGGTTACCGCGTGCCAGTCACGCTCGACACCATAGCGCTGTCCGGCAAAGGCCAAGGCTTTGCAGACGCCGCTGTGCCAGTCGAGAACCGTACCACCGGTATCAAATGCCAGTGTCTGTATGTTCATTGAACTATTTCCTTTTGGTCGAGCTACGCTTCAACCGCCACCACGATGGGTCTGCAGGTCAAAGCATTTCTGAATCCGGTAGCGAGCTTCATCGTGCAGGTCTTTGTATGCGAAAGTCACTTGCAGCTGTGGAATCTCCAGCGACCCAATGCGTCTCGAAAGCAAGATGTTCCAGCGCAACTCCATCGACCCATCGATCCAGATGGCCACGTTGCGCTGACCGGTCACGTCGGTTGCTAGCTCGGCATCGGGCAGAGCGCGCGGCAACCACGAGACCAGCTCCGAAGAGGTGCAGCCCATGACCCGCTCAAACATCTGTGGAACAAATGCGGGGGTCATGGGTTTGCAGGATCAGTCGACTTTGTAGGCCGAAAAACGCTCGTCCACTGGCGTGGCAAAAGCGTGGTTGGAATAGTTGCTCAGAACCTTAACGGACACAGCCAGCATGATGTAGAGCAGATCACGCTCCTGGTAACCTGCCTCAAGGAACGCCTTTACCGTGGCGGGGCTGGGCTGGCCCAACGACTTAACCATCTCTGTGGTGGTTGCGAACAGCGCGGCAAGTTTGGCCTCGGGAATGGGTTGCTGTTGACGTATGGCCTGCAGGACTGGGGCGGGAACGCCAGACATCTTATCGGCGATCATGCTGTGCGCTGCTGTGCAGTAGGTGCAGCCGTTGGTTTGGCTGACCGCGAGGAACACCACTTCCTGCTCCGCGGATGTCAGGCCAGACTCACTGCGGAACAGTGCATAGCCATGCAGGTAGGTACTGAGAACGGCCGGAGCGTTGGCCATGTTGGCGTACATGTTGGGGATGAAGCCAACCTGCTTGAGGGCAGTGTCCAGAATGGCCTTCTGCGCGCCCTCTGCTCTGGCGTGGTTGATGGGTTGGAGTTGGTGGATGTACGGGGCGGCAGACATGGAAGGAAGGCTCCTGGGTTGTGTTTGCAATGCTTCACCGATCACCAGGTGATGTGCTCGATGAACGTTGCACAATGCTAGTTGGTCACCGTATCCAACTAGCAACCAGCCGTCTCCATTTCCATACCCGCCGTTTCCCGGAAGGTGAGTACACGGGAATATCAAGGACTGACCGCGTTTTCGGTCTGCTTTAGCAAGACTTGCTGCCGCAGCCATTGTCCCGGTGCTATCCCGAGCCGGCGCGCAAACGCGCGCGACAGGGCGCTCGCGCTGCCATAGCCCACGTCTTCGGCCACCTGCTTGACCGGCGCGCCGCGTGCCAGCAGGCGCTGCGCCGTCATTACGCGCCAGGCTGACAGGTAGTCAGCCGGGGTCTCGCCAGTCACTTCCCGAAACCGTACTGCAAAGCGGGCACGTGACATGCCGGCCAGTTGCGCCATGCTGGGCAGGTCCCACGGGTGCCGGGGGTCTTCATGCAGTGCGGCCAGCACAGGGCCCAGGCGCACATCGGCCAGGCCTGCGAGGGAGCCCCCTTGCGTCAGGCCACGGACCATGCAGTGGCGCAGCAGGCGCACCATGAGCACCTCACAGAGGCGGTCCAGCACGCCCTGGCGACCTGGGTGTTCATGAAAGGCTTCTTCAAACATCAGGTCCAGCAAAGCGTCCACGCCCGGCATCTGCACCAGTGGCACCTGCACCAGATCGGGTAGCGATGCCGTGATCGGGTTGACACCCGATCCTCCGAACTGCACCGTGGCACAGACCACGTCCGCGCCGGGCCCGTCATCGGTCACCAGCCGGTGCTGGTCTGGGCGGGGCAGGAACATCAAGGTGGGCTCATCGACCTTGAAGCGGCGCTGCGTCACGCCGCGCACCTGCACCGTTCCACTCCGGATCAGGTGCAGATGCCCTCGCCGTGCATCATGTTCAAAATCGTGAATGCCGCAGATGTTGCCGGTATAGAAAACACCGGCTTGTAGGGAGAAGCTGTTTAGCAGCGAGGCCATGATATCCATAGCCTGATGATACGACCGGTCAAAAAGATTACCGAATAAATGTCATTTCGTTTCGAAATTCCAGGGCGTTCAACAACGGTTGCCAGCTTGCGGCCTCGGCATCGCCCAGCCGCAGCGAGCCCTGCTGAGCTGCATCGCAAAGACGCTGCAACATGCCTGACTGAGGCGTGACCGGGCCGACAAAACACAAAGCGCCTTCTCCGTCCACAATCAGGACCATGGGGAAGGTCGTGATTTCGGTCTCGTCCAAAGCGGCCTCGAAGTCCTCCACATCGACCCAGTGCATGCGCCATTCGGGGCGTGCTTCTGCCATTGCAGTGAGCACGGGCAGGTAGTCGCGGCAGGTACCGCACCATGCGGCACACACGCACACCACTTTCAATGTCACGCCTGCGCCCCAGGTTTGACAGCCGCATCCAGATAAGCCGCGAGGGGTTCATAGCCCCGATTGCGAAGGGCCTGTCCCCGTGCGCTGAATACCCCGGGATTGCCCTTTACCCCATGACCCTCCAGCAGCCGGTTCATGAAGTCGAACAGGCACACGGTGAGAACGGCGTCGTGCAGCGCGGCCTCGGTCCACCCGGCGGCAAACACGGCTTGAGTGTCCCGCTCTGCTCTGTCATGCGGGTGAGTTCTAGGGTGAGCTTGCGTGCATAGAGCAGCAGGGCTCCGAGGCGTTCATCTATGTAGGCTGTATCGATATATGCCAGCAGGGCTTCCAGCGCTTGCGCATCCAGGCTGAAGGCCTGCGCGGTTTGCGAATGCACACCCCAACAAGACTGGCAGGCATTCAGCCGGAATACGTAGGCCAGGATCAGCTCTTTGTGGGCTGGCGTCAGCGGCCCAGCGTTTCTAAGGGCAGCGGTGTGGAACGCGACCAGCGCACGATCGGCCTCAGGGATCAGTGTGAGGATGTGGCGAACGCCGGCGTCGGCTGGCAGGGAGGGAAAGAAGCTCATGGATGGGTTCCTGGGTGAATTACGCGCACAGATGGGAGCACAGCGAACCCGAAAGAAGCCGCCCCCCGCTCAACAACGTCCCTGGTCAGTGACACGCCAGCTTATTGGCGGACATCGTTCAGGGACCAGTCGTAGTTGAGGAACGCGATATCGAATCGCCCGCTGCGGATTCGATCCCGGGCTGACGCAGAGTCCGACAGGAGGTCGGCATGCAGCCTGGCAAACGTCTGTAACGAGGCGATGCCCCGGTCGCCACGCTTGAAGTCGTCGCCGTACCAGTCAAAGATGCGTGACAGTTCAAGCCGACCGCTGGATTCGTCAAACCGGTTGCGCGTACGGTCGGCCATGAAGCGGCTCGTCTGCTCCTCCATCTGGGCGTCGATGCGCGTTGCTACAAAGGCTTCTTCGCGCAACATCGGGCACCCGATGGACGCGCAGTTCACGGCGAAATGCACCCTTGGATCGTCATGGACGCCCCGCTTGCGCAGCATGCCGTGTTCGATATCGTCAAGCGACACCTTGCTGCCCAACAGGGAGATCCATTTCGGCTTCCAGGGACTTGAGAGGATGCTGCCCAACTCTTTGATCGACGTCAGGTCCGGGTACTTGGTGAGGATCAGTTCGACGGTGAACGCGTTGTAGGCGTTGATCAAGAACGCTTGGCGCTGCGCCAGAGAGAAGGCCGAGAACCCGTTACTGGTTACAGCAGAAAGGGATGACAGATAGGCCGTGAGCGAGCTGCGGTCCTGTGCGAAGCCTGCGTAACGAACCTGCGATGCCTGCCCGCCTCGAAGCAGCACGACGTGCCGCTTGAGCAGACCGGTCCAGATGGCGTGGGTGTGATCGAACGTTACCGCATGGCTGTGACCCAGGGGCCAAAGGGCCGGCAGACTCCCTGCTGCGGAGATGAGGAAATGGCGTCGACCGGTGGTCATGGCGGCACTCAAGGACGCTGGCTCCGTCGGAGCCTCGCTGCAGGGTGGCGTTAAGGAAGATTGCATCGGAACTGCCTTGGCTCTCTAAAAGGGTTGGGGGTGTGCTCGTTTTACGCCGTCAAGAGTCGTTCGGTTACAGTCAGCGCAGAATTTCGAGCTGACCATGCCTTTAAACGGCACTTGTTCACACCATCCTCCGTTTGTGTAACCGAAGCAGCCGCTTCTACGACATGCCTATAGAGACAGGTCCCAACGACTTTGAAGCGAGCCTGAAAGCGTTGTGGCTGCGTGGGCAGCAGGGCGATGAGGTGGCTTACCGAGAGGCGCTGAAGAAGACTGCTTTGCGTATCCGCGGATACCTGCGGCGGCGCATGCAATCGACGCCGGATGAAATTGAAGACTTGGTCCAAGAAACCTTGCTGGCGCTTCACCTGCAACGCGGAACGTTTGATCCGACTTTGCCGGTCAGTGCCTGGGTCACGGCAATAGCACGTCACAAGCTGGTTGATCACTGGAGGCGCCGTGGGCGTCGGGAGAATCTCCACGACGCGCTGGACGATGTGGACGAGGCCTTGTTGGCTGCCGAGCCGGTCGAAGATGGTGCGCAGCGCGACCTCGAAAGGCTGCTTCAGGAGTTGCCGGATGCTCAGCGTCAGGCCATCGTATTAACAAAGATCGAGGGCCTGTCGGTGTCCGAGGCATCGATGCGCACCGGTATCTCGGAGTCGGCCATCAAGGTTCAGGTTCATAGAGGATTGAAGCGGTTAGCGCAATGGGTGAAAGACACAGGAACATGAAAACGCAATCGTTGATCGAAATGTTGGCCAAGGGCGCAGGGCCTGCCCCTCAGCCGCCCGTGCTGCGGCGACTGGCTCCAGTGGCGGCGCTTGGCTTGTTCGCCAGCGCTTTGTTCGCTATGGTGAGCGCGGGATCGATCCCAGCGGCCATATGGGCCACGTCGGCGCCGTGGCTGAAGCTGATCTACGGCGCCAGCCTGGCGCTGGCAGCGGGCTGGCTGACTGCGAGGCTCTCCCGTCCGGTGGCGCGTACACAATGGCCCGCACGGGCCGTGTTGGCTGTCTTCACCACCATGCTGGCCCTGGGCGCGCTCACACTGGTGACCAGCGCGCCGGATCAGCGTATGACGGCGCTCTTTGGCGAAACCTGGCTCAGTTGTCCTAGAAACGTTGTGTTGCTGTCACTGCCGGCGCTGGCCGGCGCCCTGTGGGCATTACGTGGGCTGGCTCCAACCCAACTGCGAGCCGCCGGCTTCAATGCTGGATTGATGGCCGGTGCACTGGGGTCAATGGGCTACTCGCTGATATGCCCCGAGGTCTCAGCCACATTTGTGGCGGTCTGGTATTCGCTTGGCATTTTTCTTACGGGCATTCTTGGTGCCTTCCTTGGGACCCGCGTGTTGAGGTGGTAGGGCGACGATTTCGCCGAGGGCCACGAATTTTTCTGAAGTGCTGTAACTTGGAGGATAGTGCTTGACGAACAATTAGCTTGAACTGGTTTGGTCCGACCCATTGCGCATGTCGTACTGGTAGATCAGGCGCTACTCAGCGTGTGTGGCGACTGGCGATCCAATCGTCTAGCGACAGCTTGCCCGGTCCGTGTGCCATGAGGTAGAGCAATACGGCCGCCCAAGTGCCATGGGTGGGGTAGGCATCGGGGTAGACGAAGAACTGGATCACCATCGTCATACCCAGCAGCCCCAAGGCTGAGAGGCGGGTGGCAAAGCCAAGCAGGATGAAGATGGGCAGAATGTGTTCGCCCAGCGCCGCCAGCGCCGCTCCCAACTCGGGCGGCAGGATGGGAAGCCTATATTCCTCCTTGAACAGGAACACCGCGTTGTCGGAGAGGCGCGGAATGCCCAGTGTGAAGCTCCCATTGACGATGTCGATGGCCAAGCCTTCGATCTTGGTCTGGCCCGATTTCCAAAATACAGCGGCGATGGAAAAGCGCGCGACGAAGGCCAGCAGCGTGTTGGGCAACTTGCCCATCACGTTGTGGACGCTGTGAAGCAGCGTGGTCAGGCGCGCCATCGGGCCGCCGCTGGTGGCGTCTGGGGAGGAGGTGAGTGTGTTCATAGTGGTCTCGTAGGTTGTTGTCGGAGAAAGACGATATTGGTGCTGGTGGTGTTCAATCCGGGTGATGAGCGCCGATCAGCAGCCGGTAGCGGATCAGGAGGGCCATGGCCTGTGAGAAATCGAAGGCGGGATCAGCGCCGAAGGCTTGTTCGACGGTATCGCCAAAGGGAATGCCGTTGAGCAAACCTGCCGCCACGATCACCATGGGAGCGTCGACCTGCAGCACCATCACGTCCAGCCCGCTGCGAAAGACCAGAGCCGATTCGGACCGTGCCAGATCGACGTCTTCAATGGCGATACTGCTGCCTGGCTGGTGAGCCGCCCATAGCGACACCGCCGCGTGTGGCGAATGCAGCAGCTGCAGGCTGGGATGCAGTTGCCAACGCAGCTCGGGGAGGCGCTCGGAATCGGCCAGCAGGGCGGCGATGGCGGCGGATTCAAGAGCCGATGCATCGGCCGCGTGCAGGGCCTGCAGGCGTTGCCATTCCAGTTGCGCCACATCAGCCACGTAAGGCAAGCCGGCGGCGGGTGGAAACTGCGCGATGAAGCTGGGCAGCGCCTGACCGTGTTGGGCGAGCACGCGGGTGCGAGGCGGGTGGGCGAGCACAAAAACCTGGGCCATGGCGCGGAAGAATTCTTCACCCACCAGTTGCAGGGTTACCGGAAAAGTCTGGGCCAGCGCGTCCACCAACGAGACCATCACATTGTTGCGGTGCACAGCCAGGCGCTTCGCAGGGTCGCTGCGGTTCCAGGTGCTGAGTCCCTGTGGTGCGGCTTGCAAGGGGTCCAACAGGGCTTGGGCCCAGGTGTGTTGCATGCTCACCGGACTACCCCTCCGTGACGCGCACTGCGGGGCTGAGAGTATTCGGTGCGGCCGGGCAGCGCCCATGATGTTGCTTCCTGCGCAGGGGCGTAGCGGGTCTTCGTCCGAGGGCAGGGGTTCACGTGGCTGGAACCGGACGCGGGGGCCAACATGTGCTTTTCGGCCACGCGTGCTTCCTGCTGCAGCACTTCGAATGCAGGGAGATCGTTGTCGCGCTCGATCAAGGTGGGCAGCGGCCCAGTGATGGCCAGTGCGGTGCCGTACAGCGCCCAGACAGCTTCGGCCACAGGCGCACCGTGGGTGTCAATGAGCAGGCGATCACCGGCGGCGTCCAGGTCTTCTGCGAAGCCCGCTAGGTGGATTTCACCAGCGGCGTGGCAGGGCAACTCGCAAAGGCTGAGGTGGGGGTCTCGGCCGTGGTTGGTGCTGGACACATACACGTTGTTGACATCGAGCAGCAGACCGCAGCCGGTGCGGTGTATCACCTCGCGCAGGAAGTCGCCCTCGCTCCATGTCGAGCTGATGAATTCGACATAGGTGGATGGGTTCTCCAGTAGCAAGGGGCGACCCATGCGGTTCTGTACCTGGTCGATGTGCTCGCACACGCGTTGCAGCGCGGGCAGGTTGTAGGGCAAGGGCAGCAGGTCGTTGAAGAACACTCCACCGTGGCTTGACCAGGCTAGGTGTTCAGAAAAAACTGCTGGCTGGTAGCGATCCACCAGACAAGCCACGGCTTCCAGGTGGACGAGATCCAGCGGATCCTCGCCCCCGATCGACAGGCCCACGCCGTGGATGCTCAGCGCATATCTTTCGCGGATGCGGGTGAGATGGTGGTGCATGGGCCCCCCTGCCACTAAGAAGTTTTCCGCGTGCACCTCGAAGAAGCCCACATCTGGCTGGTGCTCCTGGATGTGGGCGAAATGTTCGGGTTTGAGCCCGAGTCCCGCCCGATGCGGCAGCGGCCAGCGATCGGTTGAAATGTGGCGCGTGAGCGCGACCGGCGGGATGCATGCGGAGGCGGAAGCGGGCGTCGAGTTCATCGCAAAGTTTCCTCTGTCTGGCGTCCGACGGTCGCGCTCAGGGCGTCAGGCCTTTTCCTTGAATTCCTTGAGTTGACCGAACCCGGAGGGCGACTTTGGTGAGGCCGTTTTTTCGCAGCTGCCCTTGGGCACCAAAGACCAGGCATTGCCCTGGTAATCGACCTTGGATGTGCCTGCGCAGGTGGTGCCAGGTCCAGCGGCGCAGTCGTTTTTGCCTTTGAGCGCGACGCCGAAGCACTTCTCCTTGTCGGCGCTCTGGGCAGCGGCTGGACTGGCAGCCAACGTCAAGGCGGCGCCCATGGCGAGTGCGAGGGCCGCGCCCGAGGCAATCTGTGCGGCGTTGCGGCGGGTCATGCTGTGGTTCATGCTGTGGTTCATGCTGTGGTTCATGCTGATCTCCTGAAGGTGGATGAGGGTAGAGAGGGGAAGGTGCTCGCCAACAAGGTTGGCTTGCAAGGAGGTAGTCGTTGCAGCATTGAAATCGTTACACCGCTTTGCCCAAAATTGACGTTGGCTTGCCCTTGCGATGTGGTCCGCAGGTGGGCTGGCCTTGTGCTGCGTAATGAATGGCGCTGTGGTTGCGACCAAGCCTGTGAACACACAGGGAGTGAAGGTATGCGGTGGATGTATTTACGATGGAAGCCTTTTCGCGCTGCGCCCGTGTGCCGCTTTTTCTGCGGGAGAATCGCGTCCAGCGCTCCGGCATACCGATATGGCGTCAGATCCAACCCCTCACACGGAGCAGTAGATGCAGCCTTTTATGGCACGGTGTTTTTCCGGCCCATCGTGGCACCCAAAAGCGAACATTGATGCCTGGCAGCGATCGCTGCAACCCAGTCAATCGCCCGTGTACCTAAGTGGCTAGTCGAATGTCGGCTTTGAGCCGCCAAAACCAACACCTTGAACTTCCGGTTTGTCTCGATAGCGGTCATGCGCAGTGCTGACCAATGACACCAGATCAGCTGCATTTACAGCAGTACTTCTAGGCTCATCATCCAGTTTTTGTCATGCTCGGCTCATCCGTCGCTGACGACCTAAACATTTGCGGCCCCGGGATGCTGGCACTGATGCTAGGTGGTTAGGGTGGACGATCACTCCCCTAAGTAAGCTCTGCAATTTCTTCACTCACCAAGCCCAGCAGCGTGTTGACTGACCCAGTATCGTTGGCACGCAGGTATGCAAGGGTCAATAAAGTCAAAGGATGAACGCCCAATACCTGTGCTAGTACCTCCACCTTGCTTAGGGTTGGAGACTTTATGTTTCGCTCTAAGGTGCTGACGTATGTGCGACTAGAAACTTGGCTGAAATCCTCTTGGCTCAAGCCTTTGGATTTGCGAGTGGACTTAAGAGCCTTGGCAAAGTTGTTTGTTGACTTAGCGGCATATGACATGCTCGCTATTAGCAAGCAATGAGCTCTATAGGGCTACAATCTATAGTGTTCATTTGAAAAAACCATGTTCATTACACGCGAGGCTCACAGATCCCCCCTTTCGTCCCTTTTTTTGGACGATGGAGAAACAGGTTGGCTATCGACTGAGCTCGCTTTGCAAAAAATATGGTTTTTGGTCGAGGTCGAAGAATCTGACTGCGCCATTGATTTCGAGTTTTCCCGTAACCGAACAGTTCTCGTATTTGACTTTCGGGGTGTCGAACAGTTGATCCTGTCCAAAGAAAACAGCACCATCCAATTAAAGTCTGTCTATATGTTTACGCCTGGACATGTCAACGGCAGCAATAGCTGGAATATGGATCAGCTGCGTGCAGTCTGGCACGGCAGGGAACCAGTGGGACAGGACGCGGTTCCTATGGACATTTTTGAAACTGTCAGCGGGAAGAAATATCCAGCGTCTTTCTCGGCTTTATCAATTGAGGATTTGGTTACTGGCGCTCTAAAGTTTGAAATGCCTCATTAGCCGCCTTTTTGCTGGTTGCTTGGAAGTAGGCGGCGTCCAGTTAACAGTCGTCTTCTGGTCTGCCAGATAGCTCAAGCTCAATGGACACGACCCGTACGTCTACCTCAAGGATGTGCTGGCTCGGCTGCCGACACAGCGGGCCAGTCAGATTGGGGGGTTGCTCCCGCACCGTTGGCAAACCAACTGATCCAGCCACAATGTGTTTCCTTGGTAAGCGCGCGGCGAACCAATCTTGAGATAGCACCGAGAGTCATGGTGGTGCCACCATTGGCGTTGGCTGGTGCAGCATTTGTCTGGTGGCTTGTTTGGTCCTGCACTAGGCGCTCGAAAACCACCTTCTCGAATCGGGACGCCAATGCATAACCCGCCGCTCCAGCGCGACGCTACGCCGGCAAGCCGGCTTCGCGCACCTGAGCTAGCACGTTAAATTTCATGGGTAGTTGGGCCGTAATCATCATTTCAGCCGCTCTGATCGGCGTGCTTGGCTTGCTTATCATTCGCTCACAAGGAGCTACGAAGCGCGATCTAGTCCCTATGGACAGGGAGTATTAGGGGTCTAAGTAGGCCAGCATACTCTGGATTGTTTGCTTATTCGCTCGCCAATCGCAATGGAACTATAACCGTGCCGCCCTGAAAAACACCCCATAAGGGTGCCGAAGCGCCAGAGTTATGCTTCTAAGGACACAGTGTTTGATTCTATTGAGGCTGATCTGGTTTCGGGCTGGCCTTCAAAAGTCCTGTAATTGCCAAGCTATGACGATGCCTGAATGGTAAATCTATCAAATTAGCCTGAAATTTGGGGTGGGTCATTCTTGGCCTATTCAAAGTCGCAGAGTGCTGATCGTTAAGATTCAAGGCCTACAGGCAATCTATTGAGCACAGTCTGAACAGTCACCTTGTAGATTTCAGGTGTCAATCATATTTTTACCTCTGCCAACTAGGATGTATTGAAAGGGCTGAACAATTTAACCCGCGCAGAGGTGACAGTTGCATCTACTGCTACGCACGGCCCACGCACAGCTACCTCAACCTCTCGCCGGGGCTGGACTTTGAAACCAAGATCATCGCCAAGCGCAACCTGCCCGAAGTGCTGCGCGCAGACCTCGTACGCCGCAGCTATGTGCCGAGGCTGCTCAACATCGGCTCCGCGACAGACTGCTACCAACCGGTTGAGCGCGAGCTGCGCCTTACCCGCAGCGTGATCGAGGTGTTGCAGCAGGCGCGGCATCCGTTTTCACTCGTCACCAAGTCGAGCGGCGTAGAGCGCGACCTGGACCTAATCGCCCCCATGGCCGCAGACCATCTGGCTGCGGTCTACATCACCATCACCACGCTTGACGCTGATCTGGCCCGCACGCTGGAGCCACGTGCTGCCGCACCGCACCGGCGCCTGCGAACCATCCGCACGCTGGCCGAGCACGGCGTGCCTGTGGGCGTAAGCGTGGCGCCGCAAATTCCGTTTGTGAACGACGACATGGAGCAGGTGCTCGAAGCCGCCTGCGACGCTGGCGCGGTCAGCGCCTTTTACACCGTGCTGCGCCTGCCCTGGGAGGTCGCGCCCTTGTTCAAACAATGGCTGGAGCTGCACTACCCCCAACGCGCCAATCGCATCATGGCCCGCATCCATGAGATGCGCGGAGGCAAGGACTACAACAGCGACTTCGCCTCACGCATGAAGGGCGAGGGTCTGTGGGCAGATTTGATCAAGCAGCGGTTTGAGAAAACCTGCGCGCGGCTGGGGTTGAACCGTCAGCGGACGGAGTTGGACTTGGGGCAGTTCAGGCCGCCTGGGGTGGTGGGGCAGGGGAGGTTGTTTTAGCCACTGGCGTCAGCTTTGAGGTTGGTGTCGTCAAGAGATGTCATTAAACTGACGTGTGGTCACGCGTGTTTGAGAATCTGCGAAGACGTCAAAGTGTTAGCTCATACTGCGTGCAGAGGCAGTTCTTTGTATTCAAAGGGTTTGTAGCCGCACGGTCCGCTTACATCTACGCAGTGTCCGCGTTATTCCTCAGTTTTTCCGGATAAATCTAAGTTAGGCCTTTGCAAGATGCGTGAAGCTGAAGTTACGTCGTTTCTGTCCTTTATAAAAGAGACGGACGTTTTTGATTTGGTTGTCGACCTGGTGGTGTTCCGAGGGCAGCCAGTTAAAGGGAAGCTCCTGCCAAGCATCGCACGTGCAGACCCCAGTGTGGACACTACAAGCTCCGAAAAGGACGTACTTGAGCAACTAAAGCTCCAAGGGGCATCCCTGATCACAGGGGCGGAAGCAAACGACTTGGATTTACTCGTGCTTGCCCAACACTTCGGACTTAAAACACGTCTTCTTGACTGGACTAGCAACCCTCTTGCTGCCCTCTGGTTCGCGTGCTCAGATAAAGCCGAGGGCGATGTGTACGTATATGCCCTTGAAGCTGACAATCTGCTCGCTAAGGATGTCTATAAACAAGATCCTTTTTCGCGAAACCTGACAAAAGTCTTCCAGCCGCGGCTAAACAATACTCGAATCATCGCGCAGCAGGGCTGGTTCACACTTCATAGATACGCAGAGAAGAACAAAAAATTTGTCTCTATCGAAAATAATCCTCTGACAAATAAAAATTTGCACCAGTTCCACATACCAGCCGCTCGCCGCAGGGAATTGTTGACCGCACTTGACAGGCATGGAGTCAACGCCAAGACGATATTTCCAGATCTTGGGGGCCTGTGCCATCATCTGAATTGGAAATATCAGCGGGCCTAGCAGGTCGCTGTGATGGTCTTGTATAAGCTGGGAACTTATGTGGAATTTGAACCCGAAACCGATGGCGTCTTTGTAACCAGCCGCCTTTTGCCATTTCCAAGACTGGACGTTTTCGCCGCATTCAAGGATGGCACTCAGCTTGCAAAGTGGTGGGGCCCCGACGGCTTTCGCAATACCTTTGAGATTTTTGAGTTCAAAGCCCACGGGCGATGGAAATTCGTCATGCACGGCCCTGACGGGAAAGACTATCTGAATGAAAACACCTTCCTGGAAGCGACACCGTCACAGATCGTGATTCAGCACCTCTCGCGGCCGCACTTCACGCTGACGATCACGCTCACCGAGCAGGGAGGTCACACCTTGCTTGATTGGCATCAGGCGCTGGAAGATCTGCAGTTCGCGGCAAATCTCAGGCACATCATTGAGCCGGCCAATGAGCAGAACCTGAATCGCCTTCACGAGGTACTTGCAGGGCAGAAGCCCTGAGGCGCTAGCCTTGGAAGGCTTCAACCGTCAGGGCTTCGCGCAACCCGCGTACACATCCATCCCGGCCTTGTAGACCTGCGTCTGCACATTCATCAGGCCGAGCACCGAGTGGAAGTAGTTGTCGTGACTGATGCGGTCATCAATCTTTTTCCTCAGGCAGTCTGCCGTGATCCTGGTGCGTTGCTCGAAGGTGGGTGAGAGCCAGGTGATCCACGGCACCTGTTTTTGCACATCCGGTGCAATGCTGTACGGCATGCCGTGCAGGTACAGGTTGTTTTCACCCAGCGACTCACCGTGGTCTGACACGTAAAGCAGTGCCGGGGCGGCCTGCGCCTCCTTGCCCTTGAGCCACTGGATCGCCGAGCCGAGCAGGTGGTCGGTGTAGACGATGGTGTTGTCGTAGGCGTTGACGAGTTCGCTCGTTGAGCAGCTTTGCAGCGCGTTGGTGGTGCACTCGGGCAGGAATTTTTTCAGGGCCTGGGGCGAACGCTTGAAGTACGCGGGGCCGTGGCTGCCCATCTGGTGCATGGCCACCACCACGCCTTTGGCGCGACGCTCGGCGGGCAGGGCGGCGATGCGCTCGTCCAGGCCTTGCAGCATCACCTCGTCAAAGCACTCGCCTTTGGTACACAGCTCGGGCACCTGCAGCTGCGAGGTGTTGACGTTGGGCACGCGGTCGCACACGCCTTTGCAACCGGACTGATTATCGATCCACAGCACCGCCAGCCCGGCGCGCTGCAGCACGTCGAGTACGCCTTCGTAGTTGGCGGGGCGGTTGTCGTAGTCTTCGCGCCCGAAGTGGGAGAACATGCAGGGCACCGATGCGGCGGTGCTGGTGCCGCAGGCCCATGCGTTGCGCTGGCTGACCACGTTCTCCTGGCTCAGCCGTGGGTTGGTGGGCCGGTTGTAGCCGTTGAGGGAAAAGTTGGCGCTGCGCGCGGTTTCGCCGAGCACCAGCAACAGCAGCGGTGGTTTGGTTTGTGCGGCATAGCTGGCGCCCAGTTTGGCGTCTTCGCCCAGCGGAAGGAGCGCCGACTCGTCGCGCAGAAACGGCTTGGCCGCCACTGCGCCCAGTGCGTAAAACGAATTAAGCGGATTCATCAGGTAGCGCACATGGGTGTGGTTGCGCATGACCGATGCAATGCTCTGGAAGAACAGCATCACCACCAGCACCAGCAGCGCTGTGCTGACCAGAACCGCCGTAAGGTTGGCCAGTGCCTGACGCACCGGCCGCTGCATGCGGATGGCCTGGCGCCACAGCAGCACGCTGGGCAGTACGCCCAGCACCAGCACAGTGGCCAGCAGGCGCCAGTTGAGCAGGTCGCGCGTTTCGCGCACGTCCGTCTGCAGTGTGTTGACCATCATCGTCTTGTCGATGACGATGTTGTAGGCCTGCATGAAATACGCGCCCAGCGCGGCCGAGATGCAGAACAGGATGATGACGGGCTTGAGCGTCCAGCGCCATGCCAGCAGACTGATGAGCCCGGTGGTGGCCAGCCCGATGACCAGCGCCAGCGCGACGCTGATGGTCAGCACCTGGTTGGTACTCAAGTCGGGCAGGCGCGCCAGGGTGCGCCACAGCGCGAGATTACAGACTGTGGCAATCCAGAAGCTCGCCAGCATCACCACCCACAGGGGCCGAATGCCCTGCGGCGAGAGGTGGTTGGGGGCGGCGCGCCGGGACGCAGGAGAAGAAGGCTTCAGCGGCATGCCGGGCATTGTAGGGTGCGCATCCGCGCATTTCCTGCAGCGGCCAAGTGGTCCGACTGCGCTGTGGTGGTTTGCTAGGCGGCGAGCTGCCGGGCGTGATGCGTCAGGTGGTCGGCCATGAAGCTGGCGATGAAGTAATAGCCGTGGTCGTAGCCCGCATGGCGGCGCAGCGTGAGCGGTTGGCCCGCGGTTTCACAGGCCGCCTCAAACAGATGCGGGTGCAGTTGCTCGGCCAGAAATTTGTCGGCCAGGCCCTGGTCGACGAGGATGCCCGCCGGGTAGGGCGCTGCGGTGTACTGGCTCATCAAGGCCGTGGCGTCGTGCTGCGCCCATGCGGTCATGTCAGCGCCCAGGTAGCCGCTGAAAGCCTTGTGACCCCAGGGGCACTGGCTGGGCGCGCAGATTGGTGCGAAGGCAGAGACCGACTTGAACACGCCCGGGTGCCGCAGCGCCAGCGTGAGCGCGCCGTGGCCCCCCATGCTGTGGCCGAAGATGCCGATGCGGCTGCCGTCCATCGGCAAGGTCTGTGTGACGAGGGGCAGCAGTTCCCGCATGAGGTAACTTTCCATGCGGTAGTGCGTGGCCCATGGCGCCTCGGTCGCATCAAGGTAAAAGCCGGCGGCCACGCCGAAGTCCCAGCTCTCCGCCTCACCCGGCACACCGGCGCCGCGCGGGCTGGTGTCGGGCGCAATCAGCGCGAGGCCCAGCTCGGCGGCCATGCGCTGCGCGCCTGCCTTGATCATGAAGGTTTCTTCGGTGCAGGTCAGGCCCGCCAGATACATCACGGCTGGCACCGGCCCGTGGGCGGCCTGCGGCGGCAGGAACACCGAATAGCGCATCGGCAGGCCGATCTCGCTGGAGGCGTGCCGGTAAAAGCGCTGCACGCCGCCGAAGCAGGCGTGTTCGCTGAGAAGTTCGGGAGATGGGTTCATGACGTAAAACCTTGCTGTACCAGTTCCATCACGGCATCGGCAAACAGTTGTGGCTTTTCCTGCGGCAGGTTGTGGCCTGCGCCGGGCACGATGCGGTGGGAGCGCGGTCCGGTGAAGAGGTGCGCGTGTTGCGCGGCCGCGGCGGGCGGGCGCACCCCGTCGTCAGTGCCGTCGAAAGTGATGCTGGGAACCGTGATGGGCGGCTGTGCCGCGAGGCGCTGCTCAATGCTGGCCAGTGCCGGGTCGCCAGCCACCAGACCGAAGCGATGGCGGTAGGAGTGGATCACGATATCGACAAAGTCTGGATTGTCAAAGGCCGCTGCGCTGCGCTCGAAGGTGGCCTCGTCAAAGTCCCAGGTGGGTGACCAGGTTTTCCAGAGCAGGCGGCACAGGGCTCGCCGGTTGGCGGCGAGGCCTGCGTGGCCGCGCTCGCTGTGGAAGTAGTACTGGTACCAGAGGCTGCGCTCATTTTCGGGTGTGTCCGGCACCATCGCTTTGGCAATGTTCTGGATGTTGTAACTGTTCAGCGAAACCAGACCGGCGCAGCGCTCGGGCCAAAGGGCAGCCACCACGCAAGCCGCACGGCCACCCCAGTCGTAGCCGGCGAGAACGGTACGTGGCACCGCCAGCGCGTCCATCAGCGCCAGCAGGTCTGCGCCCAGCGCGGCCTGTTCGCCCGAGCGTGGCGTGCTGGCGCTCAGAAAGCGCGTGGCGCCAAAGCCGCGCAGCGTGGGTACATAGACCTTGCAGCCTTGTGCGGCTAGCAAGGGTGCCACCTCGGCGTAGGCGTGCATGTCGTACGGGAAACCGTGCATCAGGAACACGGGCGGGCCGTCGGCCGGACTGGTCTCGTACAGGGCTACATCCAGCACGCCGGCAGTAATCTGGCGCAGGGGCTGGAGCGTCGTCAAGGCAGGCATCGTTGGCAGATCAGACTCAGTAAATCACCACGCCGCGAATCGACTCGCCACGCTTCATCAGATCAAAGCCCTTGTTGATGTCTTCCAGCGGCATGGTGTGGGTGATGAGGTCGTCGATGTTGATCTTGCCATCCATGTACCAGTCGACGATCTTGGGTACATCGGTGCGGCCGCGTGCGCCGCCAAAGGCTGAGCCTTCCCATTTGCGGCCGGTGACGAGCTGAAAGGGGCGGGTGCTGATCTCGGCGCCGGCCTCGGCCACGCCGATGATGATGCTGCGGCCCCAACCCTTGTGCGTGCACTCCAGCGCCTGGCGCATCACCTGGGTGTTGCCGATGCATTCAAAGCTGTAGTCGGCGCCGCCGTCGGTGAGCTGCACGATGGCATCGACGACGTTTTCAGTTTCCTTGGGGTTGATGAAGTGCGTCATGCCGAACTTGCGCGCCATCTCCTGACGGGCGGGGTTGATGTCCACACCGATGATCTTGTCGGCACCCACCATCTTCGCGCCCTGAATCACATTCAGGCCAATGCCGCCCAGACCAAACACCACCACGTTGGCGCCTGCTTCTACCTTGGCGGTGAACAGCACCGCGCCAATGCCGGTGGTGACGCCGCAGCCGATGTAGCAGACCTTGTCGAACGGTGCGTCTTCGCGGATTTTGGCCAGCGAGATTTCAGGCGCCACGGTGTAGTTGCTGAAGGTGCTGGTGCCCATGTAGTGAAAGATGGGCTTGCCGTCCAGGCTGAAGCGGCTGGTGGCGTCAGGCATCAGGCCCTTGCCCTGCGTGCCGCGAATCAGCTGGCACAGGTTGGTCTTGCGCGACAGGCAGAACTTGCACTGGCGACATTCGGGGGTGTAGAGCGGAATGACGTGGTCGCCTTTTTTCAGGCTGGTCACGCCGGGGCCGACGTCAACCACAATGCCCGCGCCTTCATGGCCGAGGATGGCGGGGAAGATGCCTTCCGGGTCGGCACCACTGAGCGTGTAGTAGTCGGTGTGGCAAATGCCGGTGGCCTTGATCTCGACCAGCACTTCGCCAAATTTTGGACCTTCAAGGTCAACGGTTTCAATGGTCAGCGGGGCGCCTGCTTTCCAGGCGACGGCGGCTTTGGTTTTCATAGGGAGTGCCTTGCGTCAGTGGGTGTGCCCGCACTATAAGTCACGCCCCCTGCGCCCGGCGGTGGCAGGGGCATTCATGGTGTGGCAGGTGTTTCATTTTGAGAAAACCAGCGCCGAGTGGTGCGTGGCTGTCGGTTCAGTAACCGAGGTTCTTCAAGAACTGCGCTCGCGCGGCGATGGCGGTATCAGGGAAATCGGTGAACACACCATCGACCCCAGCCCGGTAGAACGCCAGATATTCCAGCTGCGGATTGCCCTGGTACGCAGGCGCCAGCCGCCGCTGTTCGTTGCGAAAGGTGTAGGGGTGAACAAAGAGGCGAGCCGCATGGGCGTCAGCCACCAGGCGGCTGGGTGGGCCGGGCGTGGCGCCGGTGTTCGAACCGATGACAAGGCCCTTCCACGGGCCAATGCCATCTGCATAGGTCTTGATCTCGGCAAGCCCGGCGGCCGTGGTCATGAAAGCGTAGTTGCGGCTGTCGCCTGCAACAGTCCAGTCATACGGACGTCCTCCGCCGATCAGTTGCACCACGCGCGTCTTCAGACCCTTGCTTCGCATGTACTGCAGGCTGCCCGGTTCAAAAGACTGCACCAGCACAGGCGCCTGCTTGCTGTTCCAACCGGCGCTCTCGAGGATCGCGATCAGTTTGTCCTCCATCGCCAAGCCGAGCATGCGGAAGTGGGTGGGGTGCTTGGTCTCCGGATAAATCGCGACGCTGCGGCCACCTCTGGCCGAATGGGACTTCACCAGGTCCACCACTTCCTGGAAGGTCGGTACTTTGTACAGACCGTTGAATTGTTGGGGCCGTTCGGGGTCGGTCGAGATGGCGCCCAGGGTCCGGATCTCGGCCAGTGTGAAGTCATGGCTGAACCAGCCGGTCTGCGTCTCACCATCGACCATCACGCTTTTCCTGCGCGAGGCGAACTCGGGGCGCTGGGCGATATCGGTACTGATGGCAAGGTTGGCATCGTGGCGGGTGATCAGTACCCCGTCCTTGGTGGAGACCAGGTCCATCTCGATCACATCAGCCCCCAGTTCGATGGCCCGCAGGTAGGCCTCGAGTGTTTCTTCGGGCAGGTAACCGGACGCACCCCGGTGCGCGATGACCAGTGGTGGCTTGCCGTCGAGTGTGGCAAGGCCGGTTTGCGACTGCGTGACCGACGGGGAGAGGGTCAGCAGGAGGCTGGCAACCAGGGCGGTACTGATCCGCTGTGCGAAGTGCTTCAGGCGTCGGCTGGCGAGTGCTGTCATGGCGCGTCCTGCAGATGAAAACCTCCATGGTAGAGGCTGCAAAACGGCAACCGTATGACAGCGGTTGTCATGCCGCAGAACTCAGAAGGCGTAGCCCATAAAAAATGCCGGAACGAATCCGGCATTTGTGGGTGCGCTGCAGGCCAGCCTCAAGCCAGCCTCAAGAGTCAAGCGCTGAAGAAATTCTTCAGCTTGTCGGCCCAGCCCTCTTCCGTCGGCGAATGTTTGGCGCCGCCTTTTTTCAGTGACTCGTCCAGCTCCTTGAGCAGCTTGCGCTGGTGCTCGGTGAGCTTCACTGGCGTCTCCACCGTGATGTGGCAGTACAGATCGCCCGGGTAGCTGGAGCGCACGCCCTTGATGCCCTTGCCGCGCAGGCGGAACTGCTTGCTGGCCTGCGTGCCTTCGGGGATGTCGATGGCAGCCTTGCCGGCCAGCGTGGGCACTTCGATCTCGCCACCCAGTGCGGCGGTGGTGAAGCTGATCGGCACCACGCAGTGCAGGTCGTCGCCGTCGCGCTCGAAGATTTCGTGCTTCTTGAGCCGGATCTCGATGTACAGGTCTCCGGGCGGGCCGCCGTTGGTGCCCGGCTCGCCGTTGCCGGTGGAGCGGATGCGCATGCCGTCGTCGATGCCGGCCGGAATCTTCACTTCCAGTGTCTTGTTGTTCTTGGTCTTGCCCACGCCGTGGCAGGTCACGCAGGGCTCGGGAATCAGTTTGCCGGTGCCCTTGCACTGCGGGCAGGTCTGCTGCACGCTGAAAAAGCCTTGGCGCATCTGCACCGCACCGTGGCCGTGGCAGGTGGTGCAGGCCACCACCTTGGTGCCGGGCTTGGCGCCGGTGCCGTGGCAGGTGTTGCAGTTGTCCCAGCTCGGGATGCGGATCTGCGCGTCCTTGCCGGCGGCGGCTTCTTCGAGCGTGACTTCCATCGCGTAGCTGAGGTCACCGCCCCGGTACACCTGACGCCCGCCGCGCTGGCCACCACGCTGGTTGCCAAACACGTCGCCAAAGATGTCGCCAAAGGCTTCGGCAAAACCGCCAAAGCCTTCTGCACCCGGGCCGCCGCGCATGTTCGGGTCCACGCCGGCGTGGCCGTACTGGTCGTAGGCGGCACGCTTTTGCTCGTCCGAGAGCATCTCGTAGGCCTCTTTGGCCTCCTTGAATTTCTCTTCGGCCACCTTGGACGCATCCCCCTGATTGCGGTCAGGGTGGTACTTCATCGCCAGCTTGCGATACGCCTTCTTGATGTCTTCGTCGCTGGCGTTCTTGGGAACGCCCAGCGTGTCGTAGTAGTCTTTTTTGGTGGCCATGTGAGGTCGTTGTTCAGGAATGCTTGGTCGTCGTGGGGCAGTTAATCAGCAGGCGGCAGGAACCATGAAAGTGCATGAAGACATCCGACAAACACAAAAGCGGAAATCCGGGATTGCTCCAGGTTTTCCGCCTTGTTGCATGCATCAGGCGTGCCACTCAAGGCACCACCCGATGCATCCATGGATGCGTCATTTCAGGCAGCCCGGGTTGAATGGCTTCAGCCCTTTTTGACTTCCTTGACTTCGGCGTCCACCACATTGTCGTCGGCGGGCTTGGCCTGTGCCTGGTCGTCACCGGCTGCGCCTGCAGCACCGGCAGCACCAGCGGCCTGCGAGGCCTGCATGTCGGCGTACATCTTCTCGCCCAGCTTCTGGCTGGCTTCCATCAGGGCGGTGTTCTTGGCTTCAATGGCGGCTTTGTCGTCGCCCTTGAGTGCCTCTTCCATGTCCTTGATGGCGGCTTCGATCTTTTCCTTCTCGCCAGCTTCGAGCTTGTCGCCGTACTCGCCCAGCGATTTCTTCACGCTGTGCACCATGGCTTCAGCGTTGTTCTTGGCCTGCACGAAGTCGACCTTCTTCTTGTCTTCTTCGGCGTTCAGCTCGGCGTCTTTCACCATCTGCTGAATTTCGGCTTCCGACAAGCCCGAGTTCGCCTTGATGGTGATCTTGTTTTCCTTGCCGGTGCCCTTGTCCTTGGCGCCGACGTGCAGGATGCCGTTGGCGTCGATATCAAAAGACACTTCAATCTGAGGCGTGCCGCGGGCTGCGGGCGGAATGCCCTCGAGGTTGAACTCGCCCAGCGCCTTATTGCCCGAGGCGATTTCGCGCTCACCCTGGAACACCTTGATCGTCACGGCCGGCTGGTTGTCTTCAGCGGTCGAGAAGGTCTGTGCGAACTTGGTCGGGATGGTCGTGTTCTTCTTGATCATCTTGGTCATCACGCCGCCCATGGTCTCGATGCCGAGAGACAGGGGAGTGACGTCCAGCAGCAGCACGTCGGTGCGGTCACCAGAAAGAACCTGGCCTTGAATCGCTGCGCCGACTGCAACCGCCTCATCGGGGTTCACGTCCTTGCGCGGGTCCTTGCCGAAGAACTCCTTGACCTTGTCCTGCACCTTGGGCATGCGGGTCATGCCGCCGACCAGGATCACGTCGTGGATGTCGCTGACGCTCACGCCGGCATCCTTGATGGCCACGCGGCAGGGGGCGATGGTGCGCTCGATCAGTTCGTCGACCAGGCTTTCCAGCTTGGCGCGGGTCATCTTGATGTTCAGGTGCTTGGGGCCCGAGGCATCAGCGGTGATGTAAGGCAGGTTGATGTCGGTCTGCGCGCTGTTGGACAGCTCGATCTTGGCCTTCTCGGCGGCTTCCTTCAGGCGCTGCAGGGCCAGCACGTCCTTGCTCAGGTCCACGCCCTGTTCTTTCTTGAACTCGGTGACGATGAAGTCGATGATGCGCTGGTCGAAGTCTTCACCGCCGAGGAAGGTGTCGCCGTTGGTGGAGAGCACTTCAAACTGCTTCTCGCCATCGACATCGGCGATCTCGATGATGGAGATGTCGAAGGTACCGCCGCCCAGGTCATACACGGCGATCTTGCGGTCGCCCTTTTCCTGCTTGTCGAGGCCGAAGGCCAGCGCTGCAGCGGTGGGCTCGTTGATGATGCGCTTGACTTCGAGGCCCGCGATGCGGCCGGCGTCCTTGGTGGCCTGGCGCTGGGCGTCGTTGAAGTACGCAGGCACGGTGATCACCGCTTCGGTGACCGGCTCGCCGAGGTAGTCTTCGGCGGTTTTCTTCATCTTGCGCAGGATGTCGGCGCTGACCTGTTGGGCCGAGAGCTTCTTGCCGCGCACTTCCACCCAGGCGTCGCCGTTGTCGGCGGCCACGATGGCGTAGGGCATCAGGTCGATGTCTTTCTGGACTTCTTTTTCGCTGAACTTGCGGCCGATCAGGCGCTTCACCGCGTAGAGCGTGTTCTTGGGGTTGGTCACTGCCTGGCGCTTGGCCGAGGCGCCGACCAGCACTTCGCCGTCTTCCTGGTAAGCGACGATGGACGGCGTGGTGCGCGCGCCTTCCGAGTTCTCGATAACGCGGGGCGTGTTGCCCTCCATGACGGACACGCAGCTGTTGGTGGTGCCGAGGTCAATGCCGATGATTCTTCCCATGGTGTGCTCCTGCTTTTTGATTCGTTAAAGGTTGAAAAGGTGAAATTGGGGGCGGCGCTGCAGTGCAGCGACCGGGTCAGTAAACGTGTTGATGACTTGTGGATAACTTATGGATACGCTGTGCAAGTTCAAGGGACAAGTCGCGTTTTTCTGTGGATTTATTTCGGTGCAGCCACAGTGACCAGTGCCGGGCGCAGTACGCGGTCGGCAATCAGGTAGCCTTTTTGCAGCACGCTGACCACGGTGTTGGCCTCTTGTTCGGCAGGCACCATGCTGATGGCCTGGTGCTGGTGCGGGTCGAACTTGCTGGCGGGCGCCGGGTTGATCTCGATCACCTTGTTGCGCTCCAGCGCGCTTTTGAGCTGCTTGAGCGTGGCCTCGGCGCCTTCGCGCAGCTGCTCGGGCGTCACGTCCTTGATGGCCAGACCGGCTTCCAGGCTGTCGGTGACCGGCAGCAGGCTTTCGGCAAAGCTCTCGACCGCAAACTTGCGGGCCTTGGCGATCTCGTCTTCGGCGCGGCGGCGGGCGTTTTCGGCCTCGGCCTTGGCGCGCAGGAAGCTGTCGGCCAACTCGGTGTTCTTGGCCTGCAACGTGGCGACTTCGGCCTGGGCGATGGTCAGCGCGTCGAATTCATTGGCCGCCTGTGCCGCTTCCAGCTCTTCGGGGGAGGACGCTTCGCCGGCCGGCTGGTTTTGTTCGGGTTGTGTGTTTTCAGACATGCTCAAAGACAGGTATTGAAAGTGGTGGGCAAAGTGGTTGGAGGGGTCGAATGACAGCCAGCGAGGCACTTGGGGCCTCAAAAGCCCTTTTCAAGGCAGGGAATTGAAATCGGCCGGAAGAAATACGGCCGCTTTCAATACGTCCGTTTTCGGGACCCTTCAGGTGCCGGCTGCGCGCGGCAAACCCAGCATTGTAGGCGGGCCGAAGGTGGCAGAACGGGGGGCGGTCAGCCTTCAGCCGCCGCGAGCCGCTGCATCTGGGTGATCAGCTCACGCTTGTTGTCGCGGCTGCGGTGGGCGTGCTCGCGCATCAACGCCTCGGCCCGGGCACCTTCACCGGCCAGCAGGGCGGCCAGCACGTCTTCATGGTCGCTCTGGGCGCGCTGGATGTAGCGAAATTCAAGCCGCGGCAGCACGCCATTGAGGCTGAGCGCCCCTGCGCCGGCCATCGGGGTCTTGCTGACATGCGCCAGCGCCGAGGCCAGCGTGCTATTGCCAGCGGCCTCGACCAGCGCCGCATGAAAGCGGGCATTCATCGGCACCCAGCGCGAGGCATCGATCAGCCCATCGGCCCGGGTGGCGCCCTCCAGCAGGGCCTGGCCCTCGGCGATACAGGCCCGCAGCTCGCCTTGGGTGGCGGCGGTCAGCCCACGCTCGGCGGCCTGGCGTGCGGCCATGCCTTCGAGCACGCCGCGCACATCGACCGCCTGGGCCACTTCGTCCACGCTGAATTGCCGCACCCGGAAGCCCCTCGTGGGCAGGCGTTCCAGCAGGCCTTCCTTTTCCAGCTCGCCAAGCGCAATGCGGATCGGGGTGCGTGACACCTTCAGCTGCGCCGACAGGTCCAGCTCCACCATGCGCTCGCCGGGGGCGATCTCGCCGCTGAGGATGCGCCTGCGCAGTTCGCGGGTGGCCTGGTTGATGTGAGAAGACATGGGTTGGTGGTGGACGCGGGGCGGGTTGGGAGTCAACAGCAATACAAATTATTGCATGCAATAAATCGGTTAATTAGGGTAAATAGGGGTTATTGACTAAATATTGCGTGCAATAAAATAAGATGGCTAAGTATTTGTGGCCGTACTCTCGTACTCTGTCAGGGCGGCCAGTGCCCAGTGTTCGTCACTGTTCCATACATCGCTCACCCGCAGGAGACATCGCCATGCCCATCTCGCCCACCTCAAAGCCCTTGCTGGCGCAGCGCCGATCTGTGGTGTTGGCCCTGGGACTGGCGCTCGCCGCGTCGGCCACGTTTGCCCAGGCGCCTGCTGCTTCTGTTTCGACCGGAGCGACCACCTATCCGACTAAGCCCATCAAGCTGATCGTGCCGTTCCCTGCTGGCGGTGGCGGCGACACGCTGGCGCGTCTGGTGATGCTGCGTGCCGCCAAGGAGCTGGGGCAGCCCATCGTGGTCGAGAACATCGGTGGTGCCGGTGGCAATGTGGGCAGCGCTGCGGCGGCCAAGGCACCCGCGGACGGCTACACCCTGCTGTATGGCACCAACGGCACACACGCCATCAACCACGCCATCTACAAGTCGGCGGGCTTCAACCCGCAGCGCGACTTCGAGCCGGTGACCCAGCTCACCCGCATCGCGGCCATGGTGGTGGTGCGGCCCACACTGGGCGTGAACAGCATGGCCGAGCTCACCAAGCTGCTCAAGGCCAGCCCCGGCAAGTACACCTTCGGCTCGGCCGGCAACGGCACCACCTCGCACCTGGCCGGTGAAATCTACAAGTCGCGCGCCGGTCTGGCGGTGGTGCACATTCCTTACCGCGGCGGCGCGCAGGCCATGACCGACCTGATGGGCGGGCAGGTGGACCTGATGATCGAGGTCATGCCCAATGCCGCACCGCAGGCCCGTGGCGGCCGTGTGAAGCCGCTGGCCGTCAGCACCGCGACCCGCGTGGCAGGCTGGACCGAGATTCCGACCATCGCTGAATCGGGTCTGCCCGGTTTTGATGTCAGTGCGTGGGACGCCATCTTCGTGCCTGCCGGCACGCCGCGACCCATCGTCAACCAGCTCAATGCCGCGATCCACAAGGCGCTGGCCGACCCGGAGCTGAAGGCGCAGCTGCAGTCGCGCGGTGCTGAAGTGGCGCCGGGCACCCCCGACGAACTGGGCAAGCACATTGCTGCCAGCCTCACGCTGTGGGGCGATGCCGTCAAGCGCTCGGGCGCCTCGGTGGACTGATCGCGTCCGTCCCTCAGTTTCATTTTTCAGAACGATTTCACATGTCCATGCCCGAACTCGCCACCGACCCCTTGGTGGGCTTGCCCCCCGCACTCAACCCGGAGGTCACCCACACCAAGAACTACTTTGCCGCGCTGGAGAACTTCCAGCGCACTTTTGCCTTCGGGCAGGGCGACAAGGTGCTGCTGCTGACCGACCCGCTGCTCGACACGCGCGTGGCCGATGCCGTGATGGGCCTCGCCCGTGCACGCGGCGCCACGGTGCGGCAGTACATGGAGTCCAGCAGCCAGATCACCGAAGTGCCGGAAGCCGTCAAGGCACTGGTGGCAGAGGCCGACTTTGTGGTGTCCACCTGGTTCTGCTCGATCTTCGATCCGTACTTCATTGCCCGCCGTGCGGCAGGGCAGCGCTGGGTCAAGATCACCTACTTCCGCGATCTGGATTTGCTGCACACGCCGCAGGCGCGCTTTCCGGCCGAGCTGGTGGGCGAGATCATCCGCGCCACCGCCACGCGCTACCCGGCGGGGCGTGACTTCACGGTGCGCTTTGCCGATGCGCGGGGCAGTGACTTTTCCATCGACTACACGCCCGCCATGCGCGAGCTGCTGCTGGCGCACAACCGCTGGCGCGGCAAGATGTTTGCTGACGAGCCGGGCTGCTATGTGCACTATCTGCCCACGCACGGCCCCAACCTGTGGGACCGTACGGCGCACCGAAATGACTCGACAGCGCCGGTCACCATGTCGGGCACGCTGTATCCGCAGTGGGCCGTGGGCTTTGCGAAGCCGTTCACCGAGCGCATCGGCTGCCGCTTCGAGAGCGACACGATCGTGGAAGTGACCGGCGAGGGCAGCGACGCCGCCATCCTGCGCGAGATGCTGGTGGGTGGCCGCCTGATCGAGCTGGGCTGCGGCTTCAATCCCAAGGCACCACGCCACACGATTTACCCGGCGGGCTCCAACGCACCGGGTGCGCTGCACTTCGGCATCGATCTGGCCCGGCCGAGCGAGTACATCCTGCGCACCATGCCGCAGTGGGAAGAGCCACCGGTGCACATGGATCTGGTCACGCTCGACAGCACGGTCACCGTGGACGGTCAGCCGCTGATTGAAGGTGGTTTTCTCAGCGCGCTGCGCGACCCTGCGGTGCGCGCGGCGGCGGCGAAGTTTGGCAACCCGATCGAGTTGTTGGAGACAGCGATCTGATAAGGACGATCTGATCAAGGCGATCTGATCGCCGGTCGCCTCTATTTCGTCTTCTTGACCGGCACCACCCGGGTCTGGCTCACCGCCCATTTGCCGGCGAAAGCCTGCAGGTCGTTCAGGCGCCTCAAAAGGTCGGCGCCCATCGGCGTGACGTTGTAGCCGTCGCTGCCATGGCCCATCAGGCCGGCGGCACGCAGTTCCTTGATGCGGGTGTTGAGGGTGTTCGGTGTGATGTGGCCAATGCTGTCCTGCAGCAGCCGGAAGGTCTGCGGATGACCATCCTTGAGCGCCCACAGCACGCGCAGGGCATAGCGTGCTTCCAGCAGTTCGAGCAATTGGCCGACTGCGGCATTCTCTTTGGCACTCATCAACTTATCTCCTCGGATCCCAGGGGTAGCAGCGGTCGTGATCGCTGCGGTGTCATCGGGTTTCAAAACCTCTGCATCCAAATATAACGCAATTTTTGAGGTGCTACGAGTTTTATAGCTGTGAATGCCCACAGTGCATGGACTCGCAGGGTTCGTGTCGTGCGATCAGTGGTTCAACAACACGGCTGTGCCATTGTGCGACGAGGTGATGATGGCCTCGATGACCTGCTGCACCGCCAGTGCTGAGCGGCCCGTTACGGCAGGCGGCTTGCCGTGCCACACCGCCTGAGCGAAGTCCTTTAGCACCGCGCGATGTGCCGCATGGTCGAAGGCCATTGGGTCGGCGCCACCACCGGTGGCCTGCGTTGCGCCCACGGTGAGTGTGCGGCCATCGGTCATGCGCGCCTGCAGTTCGCCAGCTTCCAGCGTGGCGCTGCCCAGCGTGCCGTTGATTTCAATGCGCTCGGCAAAGCCGGGCCAGGCAGCGGTGGTGGCCTGCACAGTCGCCACTGCTCCGCCCTGGTAATGGAGCAGGGCCGCGGCGGTGTCTTCGCCTTCCATGCGGTGCAGCGGGCTGGTGAAGGCTGTGCCGGTCACGCGCTCGGGCAGACCGGTGAGGCTGAGCATCAGGTCCAGCGCATGGATGGCCTGCGTGATCAGCACGCCGCCACCGTCGCGCGCCAGCGTGCCGCGGCCTGGCTCGTCGTAATAGCTTTGTGGCCGCCACCAGCGCACCGACACTGAGGCGCTCACCAGCGTGCCCAGCGCACCGCTGTGCACCAGCGACGAGAGCGCCAGCGCTGCTTCACGCAGGCGGTGCTGCAGCATGATGCCCAGCGTGACGCCTTCCGACTCGCAGGCCTCCACCAGCTCGCGGGCGCGGGCAAGGTTGATTTCCAGCGGCTTTTCCACCAGCACGTGTTTGCCTGCAGTGGCGATCTGCTGCACCAGCGCGAGATGGGTGTTGGGCGGCGTCAGCACCAGCACGGCTTCAACGCTGCTGTCTTCCAGCAGGTCCTCCAGGCGCGTGGTCTTGCGTGCGCCGGCGGGTGTGGTGGCCGCAGCCAGCCGCGCTGCATCACGCGCATGCACCCAGGCGACATCAATATCGGCCGTCAGGTCTTGCAGGCTGCGAAAGTGCGGCGCCGATCCCAGGCCAGCGCCGATGACCGCCAGGCGCAGGGGCCAGGTCATTCGAGCTTGAAGGTGCGGCGTTTCATGTCTTGTCTCTTTGTAGTTGGTTGTGCGGAAAGCCGGTGAACAGTGACAGCAAATGAATGAGGGAAGAGGGTCAGCCAGTGGCGGGTTCAGCGTGACATGCAAGGCATCTTCGGATTGAACTTCCAGTTCGGGATCAGGAACTGCATGGCGATGGCGTCATCGCGCGCGCCCAGGCCGTGCTGCAGATAGAGCTGGTGGGCTTTTTCCACTTCCACCATGTCCAGTTCCACGCCAAGGCCGGGCTGTTGGGGTACTGCCACTTGGCCGTCGACGATCTGCAGCGGTGCCTTGGTCAGGCGCTGGCCGTCCTGCCAGATCCAGTGGGTGTCGATTGCGGTGACCTTGCCGGGCGCCGCAGCGGCCACATGGGTGAACATGGCCAGTGAAATGTCGAAGTGGTTGTTGGAGTGCGAGCCCCAGGTCAGGCCCCAGGTCTGGCAGATCTGTGCAACGCGCACCGAGCCCTGCATGGTCCAGAAGTGCGGGTCGGCCAGCGGGATGTCGACCGACTGCAGGTGGATGGTGTGCGAGAGCTCGCGCCAGTCGGTGGCGATCATGTTGGTCGCCGTGGGCAGGCCGGTGGCGCGGCGGAACTCGGCCATCACCTCGCGGCCCGAGAACAAGCCTTCGGCGCCGCAGGGGTCTTCGGCATAGGCCAGTTCTTTGTGGCGGCCCTGGCAGATGCGGATGGCGTCTTTGAGCAGCCAGCCGCCGTTCGGGTCCAGCGTGATGCGCGCCTCGGGAAAGCGCTCTGACAGGGCAACGATGGCCTCCATCTCTTCTTCGCCGCGCAGCACGCCGCCCTTGAGCTTGAAGTCCTTGAAGCCATAGCGTTCGTAGGCGGCTTCGGCCAGCGCCACGATGGATTTCGCGTCCATGGCCGGCTCGTGGCGAAGGCGCTGCCAGTTGTCGGGCGCGTCTGGCTCAGACCGATAAGCCAGGTTGGTCTTGCTGCGGTCGGCAATATAGAAAAGGTAGCCCAGCATGGCGACCGACTGGCGCTGCTGGCCCTCGCCGAGCAGTGCGGCCACCGGCACGCCGAGAAACTGGCCCAGCAGATCGAGCAGGGCGCTTTCCACCGCGGTGACGGCGTGGATGGTGACGCGCAGGTCAAAGGTCTGGTTGCCGCGCCCGCCGCTGTCGCGCTCGGCAAAGCGGGTGCGCAGGGTGGCGAGGATGTGGTTCCAGTTGCCGATGGACTCGCCTTCAATCAGGCTGCGGGCGTCTTCCAGTGTCTGGCGGATTTTCTCGCCGCCGGGCACTTCGCCCACGCCGGTGTGGCCGCTGCTGTCGGTCAGGATCAGCAGGTTGCGGGTGAAGAAGGGGCCGTGGGCACCGCTCAGGTTGAGCAGCATGCTGTCGTGGCCGGCCACCGGAATCACCTGTACGCGGGTGATGCGCGGTGCCGATGAAGTGGCGGAGGAGACAACAGGGGAACTGGCAGGCGTGGAAGCGCCGGAAAGAGCGCCGGAAAGGGAGGCGGATGGGGCTGGCATGTCTGAAGGAGTGAGCGATGAGTAACAAAAATTAGTCAGTCATCGTACAACTAAGACCTCAGTTATGCAAGCGGGGAAGTCGCCACCGCTGGTTGCGTGGTGTGCAGGTTGCTGCCCCGGCGCAGCCGTTCGCGGCTGTTCGAGAGGTGGGTGCGCATGGCGGCGCGGGCCGCTTCGGCGTCCTGGTTGCGGATGGCGTTGTAGATGCTTTCGTGCTCGCCATTGACCCGCTGCAGGTAGTTGAAGCGGCCTTCCGGCGCGTTGTGCGCGGTGTTCACCCGGGTGCGCGGAATGATCATCGTGCCCAGGTAAGTCATCAGGTCGGCAAAGTGCCGGTTGCCGGTGGCGCGGGCCACTTCCATGTGGAACTGGAAGTCGGGCGGCACCGCGTCGGAATCGAGGTGAATGGAGTCGTGAAAGGCCTTCAGCGCCTGCTCCATGGCCAGCAGGTTTTCAGGCGTGCGGCGCTGTGCGGCCAGGCCCGCTGCCTCGGTCTCCAGGCTGATGCGTAGCTCCAGCACCGAGATGACATCGGCCACGGTGGCGAAGTCCTCGGCGTTGATGCGGAAGTTGCCGGACGCCTGCGGTGCCAGCACAAAGGTGCCGATACCGTGGCGGGTTTCGACTAGCCCGGAGGCCTGCAGGCGCGACAGCGACTCGCGCACTACGGTGCGGCTGACATCGAAGCGGGCCATGATTTCGGCCTCGGTCGGCAGCTTGTCACCGGGCTGCAACTGCCCCTCGCGGATGCTGGCGGCCAGGCTGTCAACGATCTCGCCGACCAGCCCGCGCGGGCGCCGTGCGCCAGTGGGTGCAGCGGCCGTCCGCAGCGGCGGCGCAGGCTCGTCTGCGAAGGCCAGTGCGGAGCCCAAATCTGGGCGACTGTTCGGGCGACTAGGGGTTTTCCTTGGTTCCATGCAAAAAACGTTGACAAGCTGACAGGGGGCTTGGAGAATCCAAGTCATCAGACAACCTACAACTCAAGGTGTCTGGAGCGACTTTAACAAACTTCCCGGAAAAGTCCAGTGTTTGCCGCAGCTGCTGCGCCCACATTGGCAGTCAAAACACCCATGACGATCAAGGTTCACCAAAAATTGCTGTTGACCGGCGCCGCAGGCGGTCTGGGCCAGGCCCTGCGCGAGCGGCTCAAAGCCAACTGCGATGTGCTGCGGCTGTCTGACCTGAAAGCCTTTGGCGATGCCGCTCCAGGCGAAGAGGTGGTGCTGGCCGATCTGGCCGATGCGGCTGCGGTTGATGCCATGGTGCAGGGCGTGGACGCCATCGTGCACATGGGCGGTGTGTCGGTCGAAGGCCCGTTCCATCCCATCATGCAGGCCAACATCCTCGGGGTGTACAACCTCTATGAATCGGCCCGCAAGCACTGCGTGAAGCGGGTGGTGTTTGCCAGTTCCAACCATGTCACCGGGTTTTACCGTCAGAGCGAAACCATCAACGCCAGCCACCCGGCAAGGCCCGACGGCTTTTATGGCGTGAGCAAGGCTTTTGGCGAAGACATGTCGCGTTTTTACTTCGACCGCTTCGGCATCGAGACGGCGTGCATCCGCATCGGCTCCTCGTTCCCCGAGCCGCGCGACCGCCGCATGCTCGCCACCTGGCTGAGCTACGACGACCTGCACCGCCTGATCACCGCCTGCCTCACCACGCCGGTGCTGGGGCACAGCATTATTTTTGGCATGTCGAACAACGCCGTCACCTGGTGGGACAACAGCCAGGCACGGCACGTCGGCTTTGTGGCGCAGGACAGCTCAGATGTGTTTCGTGACGCGGTGTATGCGCGCACCACACAGCCCGACCTTGATGACCCAGTGGCCCAGTTCCAGGGTGGGGGTTTTGTCAAGGCAGGGCCGTTCGGCTTCTGACTGAAGATTTTTTTATCAACCCGTTCCCGTTCCCCCGTTCTCAACCCCGGTCAATTCAGGAGACAACCATGACCTTCCGCCGCAACTTTATCGCCGCAGCCATTGCCGCCGTGGCATTCACCGTATCGTTCCAGGCCTCGGCCCAGATCGTGCTCAAGGCATCCGACACGCACCCGGCGGGCTACCCGACGGTTGTGGCTGTCGAGAACATGGGCAAGAAGCTCGAAGCCCAGACCAATGGCCGTATCAAGATGCAGATGTTCGCCGGCGCCGTGCTCGGCCAGGAAAAGGAAACCGTCGAGCAGACGCAAATCGGAGCGCTACAGATCAACCGCATTTCGCTGGGTGTGATCGGCCCGGTGGTGCCGGACGTTGACGTGTTCAACATGCCCTTCGTCTTCCGCGACATTCCGCACATGCGCAAGGTCATTGATGGCCCCATCGGCGACGAACTGCTGGCCAAGGTCACGGCCAGCCCGGCACGCCTGGTGGCGCTGGGCTGGATGGACGGCGGTGCGCGCAGCCTGTACACCAAGAAGCTGGTCAAGTCGCCGGCCGACCTCAAGGGCGTGAAGGTCCGCATGATGGGCAACCCGCTGTTCGTCGACACCATGAACGCCATGGGCGGCAACGGCATCTCCATGGCCTACGGCGAAGTGTTCAGCGCGCTGCAGACCGGCGTGATCGACGGCGCGGAAAACAACCCGCCCAGCATGTTCACCTCCAACCACTACACCACGGGCACCAAGTACTACGCCCAGACCAACCACCTGATCATTCCCGAACTGCTGGTGATGTCCAAGGTGGCATGGGACAAGCTGACGCCTGCCGACCAGGCCCTGGTCAAGAAGCTCGGCCGCGAAGCCCAACTGGAGCAGCGTACCCTGTGGGACAAGAGCGTGGAAGAGTACTCGGGCAAGCTTAAGGCAGCCGGTGTGGAGTTCGTGGCTGTGGACCAGAAGCTGTTCTTTGACGCGACCGCACCGGTGCGTGCCAAATACGGCGCCAAGTTTGGCGACCTGATGGCGCGCATTAACGCAGTCAAGTAAACCAGTTGCAGAAATTGCCGAGGGCCCCGCCAGCGGCGGCGCCCTCGGCAGCGCCCTTGCTGTCATCCGCTGTTTCCAGGCGAAACCAACATGAAAAAACAAATCCTGCGCTACAACGACTGGTTGTACCTTGCGTGTATCTGGATCTCTGGCATGGCGGTCATCGTGATGTCGCTGATCATTCCCTGGGGCATCTTTACCCGCTACGTCCTGGGCACCGGCTCGCAGTGGCCCGAGCCCATCTCGATTCTCCTGATGGTGATTTTTACCTTCTTCGGCGCGGCAGCAGGCTACCGCGCCAATTCGCACATTGCCGTGGCCATGGTGACCGACCGCCTGCCTGCGGGCCTTCGCGGCGCAGTGGCCCGGCTCATGGATGTGCTGATGGCCGTCGTCGCCGTCTTCATGGCGTACTACGGCACCAAGCTCTGCATTCAAACCTGGGGCCAGAACATCGGTGAGATCCCCTGGATGCCGGTTGGCGCCACCTACCTTCCGGTGCCGCTCGGCGGCGCCATCACTTTCGTCTTCGTGCTTGAGCGGATCTTCCTGGGCGTCCAGTGTGACCGCGACGTGGTTACCTATGACCACGAAAAAGTTGAAGCAGGAGCACTCTGATGGACGCATTCATACTGCTTGGGTCTTTTGTCGGCCTCATGATCATGGGCTTGCCGGTGGCCTATGCCCTGGGCCTCTCGGCGCTGATCGGCGCCTGGTGGATCGACATTCCGCTGGACGCGGTGATGATCGCCATCGCCAGCGGCGTCAACAAGTTCTCGCTGCTGGCCATCCCGTTCTTCGTGCTGGCGGGCGCCATCATGGCCGAGGGCGGCATGTCACGCCGGCTGGTGGCCTTTGCCAGCGTGCTGGTGGGCTTTGTGCGGGGCGGGCTGTCACTTGTGAACATCCTTGCCTCCACCTTCTTTGGTGCAATCTCCGGCTCGTCCATGGCCGACACGGCGTCGATTGGCTCGGTACTGATTCCCGAGATGGAAAAGAAAGGCTACCCGCGCGACTTCGCCACGGCCGTCACGGTCAGCGGCTCGGTGCAGGCCATCCTGATTCCGCCCAGCCACAACGCAGTGATCTACTCGCTGGCAGCCGGCGGTGGCGTGTCCATCGCCGCGCTGTTTCTGGCAGGTGTGCTGCCAGGCCTGCTGCTGGGCCTGACGCTCGCAGTGATGTGCCTGTTCATTGCCAAGAAGCGCAATTTTCCCAAGGGCCGCGTCATCCCGATGCGCGAGGCCATCAGGATCTGCATTGACGCACTCTGGGGCCTGATGACCATGGTCATTATTCTGGGCGGCATCCTCTCGGGCATCTTCACCGCGACAGAGTCGGCGGCGATTGCCGTGATCTGGGCCTTCTTCGTCACCATGTGCATCTACCGCGACTACAAGTGGCGCGATCTGCCCAAGCTGGTGCACCGCACGGTGAAGACGCTGTCAATCGTGATGATTCTGATCGGTTTTGCCGCTGCCTTCGGTTACATCATGACGCTGATGCAGATCCCGCAGCAGATCACCAATGCGTTCACCAGCATTTCCACCGACAAGCTGGTCGTGCTGCTGATGATCAACGTCTTGCTGTTGATCCTGGGCACGCTGATGGATATGGCGCCGCTGATCCTGATCATGACGCCCATCCTCCTGCCAGTGGTGACCAATCTGGGCGTTGACCCTGTGCACTTCGGCATGATCATGATGGTCAACCTCGGCATGGGTCTGATCACGCCGCCCGTCGGGGGGGTGCTGTTTGTCGGGGCTGCGGTGGCCAAGCTTCCCATCGAGAAGGTGGTGCGGGCGCTGTACCCGTTCTTCGGCGCGCTGCTGTTTGTGCTGGCCATCGTGACCTACGTACCCGCCGTGTCGTTGTGGCTGCCCAACCTGCTGCTCAAGTGACGGGGCGCGACTGATGACCAAGATCGTTGCGGTGCGGGTCACGCCCATCGCCTTCCGTGACCCGCCGCTGCTGAACGCAGCGGGCATCCACGAGCCCTGGGCGCTGCGCTCGATCATCGAGATTGAAACAGCCTCGGGCCTGGTGGGCATCAACGAGAGTTACGGCGACTTGCCGATGCTCGAGGCGCTGGCCAAGGCGGCGCCTGCGCTCACCGGCCTGTCGCCCTGGGCACTCAACGAGATGGAAACGCGTGTGGCTGCGCTTGTCGCACCGCGCGCGGATACCGCGTCGGAGTTTCTCGGGCAGCAGATTTCGCTTGCGCCGGGCACGCATGTGTCCAAGACCGTTGCCAAAGTGGTCAGTGCCTTTGAGGTTGCCATGCTCGACCTGCAGGGCCAGCTGGCCAATGCACCGGTGGTGGACCTGCTGGGCGGCGCGGCGCGCGACCGGGTGCCTTTCTCGGCCTACCTTTTCTACAAGTACGCACAGCACATCGACAAACCCGCTTCGTCAGGCTACCTGGCCGACCCGTGGGGCGAGGCCATCACGCCGGAGCAGCTCGTGGCGCAGGCGCGCCGGATGATCGGTGAGTACGGATTCAAAAGCATCAAGCTCAAGGCGGGTGCCTTGGCGCCTGAGGATGAGGCGGCAGGACTGCTGGCCCTGGCCAAAGCCTTCCCCGGCACGCCGCTGCGCATCGATCCCAACGCCAACTGGACGGTAGCGACGAGCCTGAAGATCGTCGAGCAGCTGCGTGGCGTGCTTGAGTATTACGAGGATCCGGCCCCCGGCCTGGATGGCATGGCGGCCGTAGCGCGTGAGTGCGATGTACCGCTGGCCACCAACATGGTCGTGACCGACTTTGCCGAGTTCCGCCGCAATGCCGACATGGGCTGCCCGGTGAAGATTGTGCTGAGCGACCACCATTACTGGGGCGGCTTGCGCGCCACGCAACAGCTGTCGCGGCTGTGCAGCACCTTCGGCCTGGGCCTGTCGATGCACAGCAATTCGCACCTGGGCATCAGCCTGGTGGCCATGACCCACCTGTGCGCCAGCGTGCCACTGCTGAACTATGCCTGCGACACCCACTACCCCTGGCAGGACGAAGAGGTTGTTGAAGGGGGTCGGCTGAAGTTCGAGGATGGCAGCCTGCGCGTCCCCACTGGTTCTGGCCTGGGCGTGACGCTGGACCGCACCGCACTGGCCCGGCTGCATGACAACTACCTGAACTGCGGCATCCGCAACCGCGACGACCTGGCGCAGATGCGCAAGTACGACTCGACGTTTACCGGCAAGCAACCCCGTTACTGACGATGAACACCTGGGTCTATATCTCCGCCGCCGATAGCCAGGAAGTCCTGGTGATGCGGCTGGACCGTGCCGCTGGCAGCCTCACCCCGGTGGGCCGTGTGCCTGTGGGCGGCGCGGCCATGCCGATGGTGGTAAGCAAGGACAGGAAATTCCTGTACGTGGCATTGCGCTCGCAGCCGTTCCGGGTATTGACGTTCGCCTTTGACGGTTCCAGTGGCGGCCTGAAGAAGCTGGGTGAGTCCACGCTGGCCGACAGCATGTGCAACATCGACCTCGACGCTTCAGGCCGGTGGTTGTTTGCGGCATCCTACGGCGGCAACAAGATCACGGTCAACAATGTGGGTGACGATGGTGTCATCGGCCCGGTGCAGCAGCTCATCCGCACCTCGCCCAACGCCCATGCGATCCATGCCGACGCTTCGGGCAAGTATGTGTTCGCCACAAGCCTAGGCGGGGACAACCTCTCCAGCTGGAAGTTCGACGCGGCCACTGGCATGCTCAGCCCCAACGCCCCGCCGCTGGTGAATGTCGCGCCCGCCAAGACAGGTCCGCGCCACTTTCTCTGGGACAAGGCGCAGAAGCATGCTTACCTGATCAACGAGCTGGACGGCGGCGTTGACGTGTTCGCCTATGACGCAGGCAAGGGCGCGATGAGCCACCTGCAGCGCAGCAGCGTCGTGCCACCGGGCTTCACCGGCAAGGTCTGGGCCGCCGATCTGCAGATCGCGCCAGACGGCAGGTACCTGTACGGCTCCGAGCGCACATCGAGCACGCTGACCACCTTCAGGGTGGACGCCGTCACCGGCAGGCTGCAGGTGGTAGGTCAAACGCCGACCGAGAAGACGCCGCGCGGTTTTGCGGTGGACTCCACTGGCCGCTTCCTTGTTTGCACCGGGCAGGACTCGCACGGCGTGTCGCTGCACACGATCGACGCTGCCACCGGCATGCCCGGCGCGGGCAAGAGCCAGCCGGCCGGCAAGAACCCGAACTGGGTCGAGATCGTCGACTTCTGAGCACAGGTGCCTGAATGACCACTGCCGACGCCCGCAAGCCGCTCTTCATCCGCATGCATGATGCGGACAACGTCGCCATCGTCGCGAACGATGGCGGCCTCGATGCGGGCGCCGTGTTTGGCAACGGCCTGGCGCTGGTGGACCGTGTGCCGCAAGGCCACAAGGTGGCGCTGGTGGACTTGCCCAGGGGCACGGCCGTCAGGCGCTACAACGTGACCATTGGCACCACCAACAAGGACATTCCGGCCGGCAGCTGGGTGCATGAGCGCCTGCTGGACATGCCGGCCGCGCGCGAGCTGGAAGGCCTGCCGATCGCCACCGTCAAGCCGCCGGTGCAGGCGCCGCTGGAGGGCTACACCTTTGAAGGTTTCCGCAATGCCGACGGCTCGGTGGGCACCCGCAACATTCTGGCAGTTACCACCACGGTGCAGTGCGTGGCCGGCGTGGTGGATTTTGCGGTGCAGCGCATCAAGGCGGAACTTCTGCCGAAGTTCCCCAACGTGGACGATGTGGTGGGCCTGGAGCACAGCTACGGCTGCGGCGTGGCCATTGACGCGCCGGACGCCATCATCCCCATCCGTACGCTGCGCAACATCAGCCTGAACCCGAACTTCGGCGGCGAAGTCATGGTCGTGAGCCTGGGCTGCGAGAAGCTGCAGCCCGAGCGGCTGCTGCCGCCGGGCAGCTTTGCCATCGTTGACGAAAGAAGTGTGGTGGGCACCGGCTCAAGCGCAGAGCCGCAGCTGGATGTGGTGTGCCTGCAGTCCGAGAACCACATCGGCTTCATGTCGATGATCGACTCCATCATGACGGCTGCGCAGCTGCACCTGGAGCGGCTGAATGCCCGCAGGCGCGAGACGGTGCCGGCCAGCGAGCTGGTGGTGGGCGTGCAGTGCGGGGGCAGTGATGCCTTCAGCGGCGTCACCGCCAACCCGGCCTTGGGCTTCTGCACCGACCTGCTGGTGCGCGCCGGCGCCAGCGTGATGTTCTCCGAGAACACCGAGGTGCGCGACGGCATCGACCAGCTGACCTCGCGCGCCAGCACGCCTGAAGTGGCCGAAGGCATCATCCGCGAGATGGCCTGGTACGACGCCTACCTGAAAAAGGGCCTGGTGGACCGCAGTGCTAACACAACGCCCGGCAACAAGAAGGGCGGCCTGTCGAACATTGTCGAGAAGGCCATGGGCTCCATCGTCAAGTCGGGCAGCGTACCCATCACCGGCGTGATCTCGCCCGGTGAAAAACTCAAGGCAAAAGGCCTGACGTATGCGGCCACACCCGCCAGCGACTTCATCTGCGGCACGCTGCAGCTGGCTGCCGGCATGAACCTGCATGTATTCACCACCGGTCGCGGCACGCCGTATGGCCTGGCGCAGGTGCCAGTGATCAAGGTGGCCACGCGGACCGACCTCGCGCGCCGCTGGCATGACCTGATGGACATCAACGCCGGCCGTATCGCCGATGGCGAGGCAACGATCGAGGACGTGGGTTGGGAGCTGTTCCGCTTCATGCTCGACGTGGCCAGTGGTCGAAAGAAAACATTCGCCGAGCAATGGAAGCTGCACAACGCGCTGGTGCTGTTCAATCCCGCGCCTATTACCTGACTTGATACCTGGTTCCTTGCCTGACTCACCCACTGATTCATCAACTGATTCATCACCTTTTTTTGCTGTACCAAACCCAGAGGAGACATCACCATGCAACGCCGTACCCTGATTCATACCGCCATCGCCGCAACCGCCGCCGGACTCGGCGCCATGCCTGCATTTGCGCAAGGCGCCTGGCCTTCGGGCAAGGCCATCACCTATGTCGTGCCTTTCCCGCCCGGTGGCAACACCGACACGCTGGCCCGGCTCATCTCGCAGCCGCTTTCCGCCGCACTGGGCACGCCCATCGTGATCGAAAACAAGGGCGGTGCCGGCGGCAGCGTGGGCTCGGCCATTGCGTCGCGCGCACCGGCTGACGGCTACACCATCCTGGGCGGAACCATCAGCTCGCACTCCATCAACGGCAGCCTCTACACCACGCCGATTGGTTATGACATGGTGAAGTCGTTCTCGCCGGTCGCCATGCTGGGTGTGGGCGCGCTGATCCTGACGGTGCCCGCCAACAGCCCGCTGCGCACGCTGGACGACGTGCTCAAGGCCAGCCGTGCGAAGAATGGCGGACTGTCCTCGGGCTCGCCCGGCATCGGCACCTCGCCGCACATGGCGCTGGAGCTGCTGGCAGACCAGTCGGGCGTCAAGTTCACGCACGCCCCCTACAAGGGCTCGGGCCCGGCGGTGCAGGACCTGATCGGTGGCCAGCTGGACATGATGTTCGACACCAGCCTGATCGTCGGCCCCCATATCCAGAGCGGCAAGCTGCGCCCGATCGCCGTGACCGGCAGTCAGCGCCTCTCGGGTTTCCCGAACGTGCCCACCATTGCCGAGAGTGGCCAAAAGGGCTTCGACATGGTGTCCTGGCAGGCGATGTTCGTGCCTGCGAATACACCGCAGCCGGTCATCGACCGGCTGCATGCCGAGGTGATGAAGATCATCGCATCGCCCGACGTGCAGGCCAGGCTCAAGGGCTTCGGCATGGAGCCGTCCACCATGACGCCGGCGCAGCTGGCTGCCTACCAGAAGGTCGAGGTGGAGAAATGGGCGAAGGTCATCAAGGCCGCCAACATCAAGGCTGAATGACTGAATACCTGACCAGCCAGCTCTCTATTCCAGAGAAAAGCAGAAGACCTCTATGACACAAGCCAATTCCTATCAACCCTTCCCCAACAGCTTCAAGCGCGATCTGCTCGCCGGCAAAACGCTGATCGGCTGCTGGTCGTCGCTGGCCAACGCCATCACCACCGAGGTGCTGGGCGTGGCCGGCTTCGACTGGGTGCTGCTCGACGGCGAGCATTCGCCCAACGACGTGGGCACCTTCATCCCGCAACTGATGGCACTGAAGGACAGCCCGAGTGCGCCCATCGTGCGCCCGACCAGCAACAACGCGGTGGAAATCAAGCGCCTGCTTGACGCTGGTTTCTACAACTTCCTGGTGCCCTTCATCGAAAGCGCCGATGAAGCCCGTGCCGCTGTGGCGGCCACACGCTATCCACCGCAAGGCATACGCGGTGTATCGGTCTCGCAGCGCAGCAACCGCTACGGCACCGTAGCCGATTACTTCAAGGGCATCAACGACCAGATTTGCGTCGGTGTGCAGATTGAAAGCCGTGCCGGTGTGGCGGCCTCGCGTGCCATTGCCGAGGTCGACGGTGTGGACTGCGTGTTTGTCGGCCCTTCCGATCTGGCAGCGGGCTTTGGTCACCTCGGCCATGCCGGCCACCCCGAAGTGCAGGCTGCCATTGCCAGCGTATTTGCGAACGCCAAGGCCTGCGGCAAGCCCACTGGCATCCTCGCGCCGGTGGAAGCCGACGCGCGGCGTTACATGGAGATGGGTGCGACCTTTGTCGCTGTTGGCAGTGACCTGGGTGTGTTCCGTTCGGCCACGCAGGCGCTGCGCGATAAATTTTGACGCCCCCCGAAGCACGCTGGCGCGCGCCTCCCCCCACTGGGGGGCAATGCTGCGGCCCGGCGGAGCCGGTTCCACGCATTCCCGCTCTTTGTTATCGTGCCTTGCAGCAACAACTATTTAGGAGATCTACAAATGACAACGCAAAAACTTGGCTTCATTGGCCTCGGCATCATGGGTGCGCCGATGGCAGGGCACCTGCTCAAGGCGGGCCACACGCTTTTCGTCAACACCCGCAGCAAGGTGCCGCAGGAGCTCGCCAGCGCCACGGTTTGCAAGAGTGCGAAAGAAGTGGCCGAGAAGGCCGACATCATTTTCATGATGTTGCCCGACACGCCGGACGTAGCCAAGGTGCTGCTGGGGGAGGGCGGTGTGAGTTCCGGCCTCAGCAAGGGCAAGACCGTGGTGGACATGAGTTCCATCTCGCCGATGGACACCAAGGACTTTGCCAAGCAGATCAATGCGCTGGGCTGCGACTACCTTGATGCGCCCGTATCCGGCGGTGAGGTCGGCGCCAAGGCCGCCAGCCTGACCATCATGGTCGGTGGGCCTGATACTGCGTTTGAACGCGTGAAACCGCTGTTTGAGCTGATGGGCAAGAACATCACGCTGGTCGGTGGCAATGGCGACGGGCAGACCTGCAAGGTGGCCAACCAGATCATCGTGGCGCTGAACATTGCGGCTGTCGGCGAGGCGCTGCTGTTCGCAAGCAAGGCCGGTGCCGACCCTGCCAAGGTGCGGCAGGCGCTGATGGGCGGTTTCGCTGCCTCGCGCATTCTCGAGGTGCATGGCGAGCGCATGATCAAGCGCACCTTCAACCCCGGCTTTCGCATCGGTCTGCACCAGAAGGATTTGAATCTGGCGCTCGCCGGTGCACGCTCCCTGGGTGTGGCACTGCCGCAGACGGCCGGTGCTGCGCAGCTGATGCAGGCCTGCGCCGCCAACGGCATGCAGGACCTGGACCACTCCGCGCTGGTGCGGGCACTGGAGCTGATGGCAGCGCACACGGTGGCTTGACGATACCGTGAAGCCATTAGACCCCGCTCGCTTTCACGCCGAGCTGGATGGCAAGCGGGTGGCGCTGTTCACGCTGCGCAATGCCAGCGGCATGTCGGTCTCGCTGACCAATTACGGCGCGCGGATTGTCCAGGTGCTGGTGCCCGACCGGCAGGGCGTGCCCGGCGATGTGGTGTTGGGCTATGACAGCCTGGATGCTTACCTCGGCGGCTCGCCTTCCATGGGCGCCTTCATTGGCCGCTACGCCGGGCGCATTGGCCATGCCAGTTTCACGCTGAATGGCCAGCTGCACCGGCTCACAGCCAACAATGGTGCGCACTGCCTGCACGGTGGCATCAAGGGGTCTCGTTTCCGCATGTTTGATGCAGAGCAGACCAGCGAGCGCAGCGTGCGCATGTCGTATGTGTTCGCTGCTGGTGAGGAGGGCTTTCCGGGTGCCCTGGCGCTGCAGCTCAACTACACCGTGACCGACGCCAACGAGCTGATGCTGGACCATGAGGCGGTGGCGCTCGACGAGCCCACAGTGGCCAGCTTCACCAGCCATGGGTTTTTCAACCTGAACGGGGAAACCAGCGGGAGTGTGCTGGATCACCGCGTGACGGTGATGGCTGACCAGTGTTTTGGCATGAGCCCTGAACTGGTGGCGAATGGTCACATCCTGCCAGTGCAGGGCACGGCCATGGATTTGCGCGCGCTTACAGAACTGGCCAGCCGCATTCCGGCGCAACTGCCGTGCTACGACGACTGCTTTCTGATTCGTCGGCAGGTCGTTGATGAATGGGCCTTGTGCGCGCGGGTAGAGGCGACGAAGAGTGGGCGGACCATGGAGGTCTGGTCCACCGAGCCTGCGCTGCAGTTCTACACCGGCATGGATCCCTCAGCACGCCTGCCGGGCGGGTCAGGCAAGGGCGGCCAGCCTTACTTTCAGCAGCAGGGTCTGTGCTTTGAAGCGCAAGGCTATCCAAATGCACCCAATCTGCCCGGGTTTCCGTCAGCGGTCCATGAGCCAGACCGGCCTCGCCGAGGCAGGACCAGCTACCGGTTTGGAACTTGTTGACGCAGAAAAGAAAAAAGCCAACACCCTTTTACGGGTGCTGGCTGATAGGGATGCCCTCAGGCCGCTGGCTTACAGCGTATCGATAAAGCTGCGCAGCTTGTCCGAACGTGATGGGTGCTTGAGCTTTCTCAGCGCCTTGGCTTCGATCTGGCGGATGCGCTCGCGCGTCACGTCGAACTGCTTGCCGACTTCTTCCAGCGTGTGGTCGGTCGACATCTCGATACCGAAGCGCATGCGCAGCACCTTGGCTTCGCGTGGTGTCAGGCTGTCGAGGATGTCTTTCACCACATCGCGCAGGCCGGCCTGCATCGCTGCTTCCAGCGGTGCGGTGTTGGCGCTGTCTTCGATGAAATCACCGAGGTGGCTGTCGTCGTCGTCACCGATCGGCGTTTCCATGGAGATCGGCTCTTTGGCGATCTTCATGATCTTGCGGATCTTGTCTTCAGGAATCTCCATCTTCGCAGCCAGGATGCTGGCGTCCGGCTCGAAGCCGAACTCCTGCAGGTGCTGGCGCGACAGGCGGTTCATCTTGTTGATGGTCTCGATCATGTGCACCGGGATGCGGATGGTGCGGGCCTGGTCAGCGATGGATCGCGTGATCGCCTGGCGAATCCACCAGGTGGCATAGGTCGAGAACTTGTAGCCGCGGCGGTATTCGAACTTGTCCACCGCCTTCATCAGGCCAATGTTGCCTTCCTGGATCAGGTCCAGGAACTGCAGGCCGCGGTTGGTGTACTTCTTCGCAATCGAGATCACCAGACGCAGGTTGGCCTCGATCATCTCTTTCTTGGCATCGCGCGAGTTGGACTCGCCTTCGTTCATGCGCTTGTTGATGTCTTTCAGCTGGCCGAGCGGCACCACCACGCGCGCCTGCAGTTCGGCGAGCTTGGTCTGCAATTCCTGGATGGGCGGAATGTTGCGCGCCATCACGGTGGACCACGGCTTGCCCGCAGCGACCTGCTTTTCCACCCATTTCAGGTTCAGCAGGTTGGGCGGGAAGTCCTTGACGAAAATCTCCTGCGGCATGCCGCACTTCTCGACGATGATGCGACGCAGTTCGCGCTCTTTCTTGCGTACGTCCAGCACCTGGCCACGCAGCAGGTCGCACAACTTTTCGATGGTCTTGGCGGTGAAGCGCACCGTCATCAGCTCGTCGCTGAGTGCTTTTTGTGCCTTCACATACGCAGGGGTGCCGTAGCCCTCCTTGTCGTAGGTCTTGTGCACTTTTTCGAACAGCGCGGCGATGCGGTCGAAGCGCGTCAGCGCTTCCTTCTTGAGCTCTTCGAGCTTCTTGGTCAGCGCCTTGGAGCCGCCTTTGCCGTCGTCATCGTCTTCTTCGTCGAATTCGTCGAAGTCTTCCTCCGCCACATAGTCGTCGGCTTCGTTCGGGTTCGAGAAGCCGTCCACCACGGTGGAGATGACGATCTTGCCTTCGCGGATCTCCTCACCCAGGCGCATGATTTCAGCGATGGTGGCCGGGCTTTCCGAGATGGCTTCCATCATCTTCATCAGGCCGCCTTCGATCCGCTTGGCGATCTCGATTTCGCCTTCACGGGTCAGCAGCTCGACGGTGCCCATTTCGCGCATGTACATGCGGACTGGGTCGGTGGTGCGGCCGAACTCGCTGTCCACGGTGGAGAGCGCGGCTTCGGCTTCTTCTTCCGCTTCTTCTTCGGTGGCCACGGTCGGGCCGGTATTGTTCAGCAGCAGGGTTTCGGCATCGGGTGCCTGTTCGTACACCGCCACGCCCATGTCGTTGAGCATGTTGACGACGACTTCCAGCGTCTCGGCATCGACCAGCTTGTCGGGCAGGTGGTCGGAAATCTCGCCGTGCGTCAGGTAACCGCGCGTCTTGCCGAGCTTGATCAGGGTCTTCAGGCGCAGGCGGCGCTTGAGCATGTCTTCTTCGGAGAGCACGGTCTCGTCGAGGCCGAACTCCTTCATCAAGGCGCGTTCCTTCGCCTTGCTGATCTTCATGCGCAGTGGCTTGACCTTCTCGGTCGTCTCCGCCACAGGTTCGCCCACCAGATCGTCTTCAATGTCGGACAGGTCCAGGTCTTCGCCAGACTTGGCTTCTGCATTCTTGGGCTTGCGGCCGCGCTTGGCGCCGGTCGCAGCCGGAGCACCATCGGCAGCAGCCGGGTTCTTCGGTGGGCGGCCCGGCTTCTTTTTCAGCGATTCATCTGCAGCAGCGACCGCAGGTTTGGCTGCGGACTTGGCAGCAGGCTTGATGGACTTCGATTCAGGACTGGACTTGGAGGGCACGGACGGGGCTTTCTTCGGGGAACTGGCGATGGGGCTGGCTTTGGATGAGATGGCGGGTTTTCCGGGCTTTTCAACCTTGCTGCTCTTTGGGGGAGTCTTTGGGGCAGCTTTTGGGGCAGGCTTTGCTGTCGCCTTTGCAGCGGGTTTGGCCGCTGGTTTGGGAGCAGCTTTCACCGAAGGCTTGCCAGCCGGCTTGGCCACCTTCACCGCTTTCGTGGCCGCTTTGGCGGCTGCCTTGGGCTGCGCGCCCTGCGGCTTCTTCGGTGGGATGGTCTTCTTGGGTTTGGCAACAGGCATGGAACCTCCAGTGAACGGAATGTTTTTGACGATCTATCGGCTACCAGTGAACAAAAAATACGTCGCAGGCCCGACCGCAGCCAGGCGCATTGGCAATCGCAACTTCAGGAACGGGAGAGTTGAAAAAGCGCACCACCCACGTGCCAGGGCACAGGGGAAGCAGGCGATTTCAGGCAAGCTGTTTGGGCGAACATTTGGTGTGCAGTCCTTGCGGAAATTCCGTGGAGGAGGTGGCCGACTCTTGTGCGAGTTCCCTTTGATTTAAGGGCTGGCCGGTACCGGAGGTGCTGCTGTCGCGCTTACCGAAAGGTGGATTATACCCTGATGCCTCATTTTTAGGCAGAAAACAAGGCAAAAAAGCAGAGCAAGAAGGGTGGAAAAACGAACTCAGGCTTTCTTGAGGTTCGCTTCCAGCAGCGCCTGATAGCGCTGCCGCGCGGCCGGGTCGGTGGTGACCAGCGGCACCAGCGCGTCCATCTCCCGCTGGCGTTCCAGCCGGACCAGCTGGTCGAGGATGGCGCGCACCTCGTCCCAGTGCAGCTCGATGCCTTCGGGGATTTGCGAGATCTGGGCGATGGCGTGCTTCTCGTGCGGATGGCCGCGCAGGCCCTCGCGCAGCGCCGCCCAGGGCTGGGGGCCGTGTTCGTGCAACTGGCCTTCCAGCCAGACAAACAGCGGGCCGTGCGGCGCGGGCAGGCCGAGCAGCAGGTGGTGCTCTTCGGTGCTCAGCTTGTCCCAGCTTTGCGCGTCGGTCAGTAGCAGGCGCAGTACGCGGTCTTCACGGCTGGCGGGCAGCATGCGGCCTGCCACGCGCCGCGGTGTGCTGCTGCGCCCCGGTGTGGACGTGCCCCGGCTCCACCCTTCTGATGCGCCCGGCGGCAAGTCGATGGGCGGGTAATCCGGGGCATAGGCGCCTGCATAGGCCTCATCGGGCGGGTAGTCGCCGGGCGGCGGCATCTGGCCTGCGGGCTCGGCACGCGCACCAGGGCTGGCAGCGCGGGAAGGGCTCGCTGGCTTGTTCTTGTAGTTGCTGCGGTTGCTGGTGGCGGCAGGCTGCCAGATCTGCAGCAGTTCGCGGCTGTCGATCAGCACGCGGTCGGCAATTTCGGCCAGTAACTGGCGTTTGAGCGCGCCGTCGGGCAAGAGGCTCCACAGCGGCCGGGCGTTGCTGGCCATGTGGGCGCGGCCTTCGGCGGTGTCGAGGTCGCAGCCCTCGGCTGCGGCGTCGAGCATGAAGCGGCTCAGCGGCACGGCCTTGCTCACATAGTCGGCAAAGGCCTCCTTGCCGTGCTCGCGGATGTAGCTGTCGGGGTCGTGCTCGGACGGCAGGAACAGAAACTTGACGGTGCGCACATCGGTGGCAAAGGGCAGGGCGGCGTCGAGCGCCTTGCGGGCCGCGCGCCGACCGGCGCCATCGCCGTCAAAGCTGAACACCACCGAGTCGGTGAAGCGGAACAGCTTTTGCACATGGTCGGCCGTGCATGCCGTACCGAGCGTGGCCACCGCATTGGCAAAGCCGAGCTGGGCCAGCGCCACCACGTCCATATAGCCTTCGGTCACCAGCGCGTAGCCGTGCTCGCGCAGCGCGGGCCGGGCCTCATACAGGCCGTAGAGCTCGCGTCCCTTGCTGAAGACCGGCGTTTCGGGCGAGTTGAGGTACTTGGGCTTTTCATCGCCCAGCACGCGTCCGCCAAAGCCGATGCATTCGCCCTTCACGTTGCGGATCGGGAACATCACGCGGTCACGGAAGCGGTCGTAGCGCTTGGCTTCGCCTGCGGCGTTTTCCTCGCCAGCCTCACCGGTGATGACGAGGCCGCTTTCCACCAGCAACGGGTCGTTGTAATCGGGAAACACGCTGGCGAGACTGCGCCAGCCTTCGGGCGCGTAGCCCAGGCCAAAGGTCCTGGCGATCTCGCCCGACAGGCCCCGGCCCTTGAAGTAGTCGATGGCACGCGGCGAGCTGCGCAGGTGCTTGATGTAGGCGGCAGCGGCTTTTTCGAGCACGCTGGTCAGCGTCGCCTGCTGCTCGCGCATCTGCGCGGCGCGGGCGCGGTCCTGCGGCGAGACATCGTCTTCCGGCACCTGCAGGCCATACTGCTGGGCGAGGTCTTTCACCGCTTCGATGAAGGTCATGCCCGAGTGGTCCATCAGGAAGCTGATGACGTTGCCGTTCTTGCCGCAGCCGAAGCAGTGGTAGAACTGCTTGGACGGGCTGACGCTGAACGACGGCGACTTTTCGCCATGAAAGGGGCACAGGCCCATGAAATTGGCGCCGCCTTTTTTCAGCTGCACCGAACGGCCGACGATGTCCACCACATCCGCGCGTGCCAGCAGTTCCTGGATGAATGTTTGGGGGATCGCCATGGTTAATTATCGCCCCCACGGTCGTTCGCTTCGCGTAACTCCCTGCCCCCCGAGGGGGCCGTCCGCCTGTGGCCCGGCAAAGCCGGTTCCACGGCTCCGCTGGTATGAATACACAGCCTTTTCGACATGCTGCGGCTTGTTGAAATCCGTTCGTCCTGAGATATGGAACGATGCGCCTGAGGTCTGGCGAAGCTGGCCCTGCGGCACTCGCTTGCCAAGAGGCCGTGGCTACGCCGAGTGGTGCGGGCTCAGTCGCCCATCACCACGCCTTCGCGTCGCGGGTCGGCGCCGCCGACGAGGCCGTTGGGTGTTTTCCGGATCACCTGCAGGCCGCTGGTCATGGGCTGTTCGCGCACCTCGGCGCCTCGGGCGCGCAGGGCCTCGACGGTGGCGGGGGTGAAGCGGCGCTCTTCCAGCAGACTGGGGCCACCGAGTGATCCGAAGTTGGGCAGGTCGATGGACTGTTGCGGTGACAGGCCCCAGTTCAGCATGCCGTAGAGCGACTTGGCTGTGTAGTGAATGATCAGCGCACCGCCCGGGCTGCCACCGGTCAGCACCAGCTGGCCGGTAGCCTTGTCGAACACCAGCGTGGGCGACATGGACGAGCGCGGCCGCTTGCCGGGTTGCACGCGGTTGGCCACCGGTTTGCCGTCAGCACCCGTGGGTGAAAAACTGAAATCGGTGAGCTCGTTGTTGAGCAGGAAGCCGCCGGGCTTGCCGGTGCCGCCGTCCGTCATCAGTCGGGCGCCGAACTGGTCTTCAATCGTCGTGGTCATGGCCACTGCCTGGCCGTACCCGTCGATCACGCTGATGTGGGAGGTGCCGTACTCCACCTGTTCCGGCATCGGTGCATACGCAGTTTTCACGGGCCCCGGCACGCCAGGTTGTGCCGTCTTCATGCTGGGGCCATCCGGCTGAATGAGTCTGGCGCGGCTGGCGAGGTAGTCGGGCGCCAGCAGGCTCTGCCAGCTGCCACCGGGCGGTGCCACGAAGTCCGGGTCGGCCACATACTGCGCCCGGTCAGCAAACGCGAGTCGCGCGGCCTCGGTGTACAGATGCAGCCAGTCGGCCGAAGGCGTCGGTGCCACGGTGCCGGCCACACCGCCGAAGCCTGGGACCAGCCCGTGTGTGGACGCGGGCGTATGGCCGAGGATGCCCAGGATCTGCCCCACCGCGATGGCGCCGGAACTGGGCGGCGGCATGCCGCAGATGCGGTAGCTCTGGCGGGCCGCGCTGTAGTCGGCGCACAGTGGCTCGCGCTTGACGGGCTGGTAGGCCGCCAGGTCGGCCATGGAGAGCCGGCCCGGGTTGCCGGGGTGGCTTTGCACCTTGTTCACGATGGCCTGCGCCACCGGGCCTTCCAGCAAGGCGCGCGAGCCCCGGGCTGCAATCTGGCGCAGCACGTCGGCCAGCGCCGGGTTGCGCAGCAGGGTGCCGGTGCTCACTGGGCGGCCATCGGGCTGGTAGAAGTAGGCGGCTGCGGTGGCGTCCTTGCTCAGAAAGCGCTCGGTGGTGAGCTGGGCGTTCAGGCGCGGGCTGACACGAAAGCCGGCTTCAGCCAGTTGAATGGCAGGGACAAACAGCTGCGCCCATGGCAGGCGGCCGTGTTGCCGATGCGCCATCTCCAGCATGCGCACGGCGCCGGGTGTGCCGACCGAACGGCCACCGACCGCGGCGTCGTGGAACGGCAGTGGTTTGCCGTCAACGCCGAGGAGCAGTTTTTCATCGGCAGCGGCAGGTGCGGTTTCCCGGCCATCAAAGGCCTCGACATCACGCCCGTTGGTGTGCAATAAAAACGCGCCACCGCCGATGCCGCTCGATTGCGGCTCCACCAGCGAGAGCACCGTTTGCACGGCAATTGCTGCATCGACAGCGGAGCCGCCGGCGCGCAGGATTTGATAGCCCGCCTCGGTGGCCAGCGGGTTGGCCGCAGCGACGGCGAACTTCTGTGTGGTCCAGCCGGGCTTGGGTGCGAAGCCCGAAGCGCTTTCGGGTTGGCTGGGTGTGCCCTGGCGAAGGCCGGTCGAGGGGCTGGTGCATGCCGCCAGAAGCGACACCCCAAGGCAGGCGACGACGAATGATCGCCGTGGCGCTGGATTCACGCAACGCATCATGACGCCTTGCCGTCCGCAGGCTTTTCAGCGCGGTGCGAGCCGGATTGCGCCGTCGAGGCGGATCACTTCGCCGTTGAGCATGTCGTTTTCAAAGATATGCTTCGCCAAGCGTGCGTAGTCCTGCGGCGTACCGAGGCGCGAAGGAAAGGGCACGCCTGCGGCCAGCGAGTCCTGCACTTCCTGCGGCATGCCGAACAGCATGGGCGTGCCGAAGATGCCGGGCGCAATCGTCATGTTGCGGATGCCGTTGCGGGCCAGGTCGCGCGCGATCGGCAGCGTCATGCCGACAATGCCGCCCTTGGAAGCGCTGTAGGCCGCCTGACCGATCTGGCCGTCATAGGCGGCAACCGAGGCGGTCGAGATCAGCACGCCGCGCTCGCCGGTGGCTTCTGGCTCGTTCTTGCACATTGCATCGGCGGCCAGGCGGATCATGTTGAAGCTGCCCACCAGATTGACGGTGATGGTCTTGCTGAACAGAGCCAGGCCGTGCGCGCCGTTCTTGCCCACGGTTTTCTCCGCCGGGGCAATGCCCGCGCAGTTGACCAGACCCATCAGCTTGCCCATGGACACGGCCTTGGCCACCACGGCCTGGCCGTCGGCCTCCTGGCTGACGTCGCATTTCACAAAGGCCGCCTTGTCAGCGCCCAGTTCCTTGGCGATGGCTTCGCCCTTGTCGGCCTGCATGTCGGCTATGACGACCTTGCCGCCATTGGCGACCAGCATGCGCGCCGTGCCTTCGCCCAGACCGGATGCGCCGCCCGTCACGATGAAAACTTTGCCTGCGATGTCCATGGTGTGTCCCGGAAAAATGGAGATGAAAGAGGAAACGCTGGCGTCACTGCAGCAGCTATCGCGTATGGCTCGTGGGCTGAAAAGTGACGTTGACGTAAACGTAAAGTGGCATTATGGCCGAAGGGGCTTGGTCATCAGCCGTGTGCTCACTGGCAGGCAGAATACGCCTCTTTGCTCTGGTGCTGCGGCCCGCGTGGCGCCCCTCCATGTCAATTTCAATGTCAAAACTCTTCCCTGGTCGAGCTGGTCTTGTGTTGGCGCTCGCGGCGCTATTGGCTGGGTGTGGCACTGCGCCCCCGCTGCCACCAGGCAAGCCTGCCGATCCGGTGGTTATCGAGCCCACCAGAAAGCCAGTCAGGCTGGGCCTGGCCTTGGGCGGTGGCGCTGCCCGGGGCTTTGCGCATGTTGGAGTGATTGCCGTGCTCGAAGAGGCCGGGCTCAAGCCGCAGCTGGTGGTGGGCACGTCGGCAGGCAGTCTGGTGGCAGCGCTCTATGCCAGCGGCAGAACCAGTGCCCAGCTGCAGCAGGTGGCGCTGAACATGGATGAGGTAGCAATCACCGACTGGACCTTGCCGATTTTCAGCCGGGGCATGTTTCGCGGTGAGGCCTTGGGCCGTCATGTGAACGAGCTGGTGGCCGGGCGACTGATCGAGAACATGGCCATGCCGCTGGGCATTGTGGCCACCGACCTGGGTTCCGGCGAGCCGGTGCTGTTTCAGCGCGGCGATACCGGCACGGCGGTGCGGGCGTCGAGTGCCGTGCCGGCGGTGTTTGTACCGGTCCGGATCAATGGGCGTGAGTATGTGGATGGCGGCTTGGTGTCACCGGTGCCGGCCCGCTTTGCGCGCCAGATGGGGGCGGATGTGGTGGTGGCGGTGGATATTTCCAGCCCGCCCGAGGGCAACCCGGCAGGCGACACCCTGCAGATATTGCTGCAGACCTTTGCCATCATGGGGAAAAGCCTGAACCGCTACGAACTGCGCGATGCCGATGTGGTAGTGAAGCCCTCGCTCGTGGGACTCAAGAGCGCAGACTTTTCCGCCCGTCAACGCGCCATCGATGCCGGCCGTGCGGCCATGCTGGCAGCCTTGCCCGCACTCAGGGAACGGCTGGCCGCTGCCGCCATGCGCTGATCCACGCGGATTTCAGGGCAAAAAAAAGCCCGGTCGTGAGACCGGGCTAATTGGATCTGTGAAAGTGGCTTTCAGCGAAGATCCAAGGAGACAAGGGGTCGGAAGTGATGCAACGAATTGCAGTATTTCCAGATCAGGCTCCTGAGCATTCCGGCGCGCTGGGCACCGGAAACTCAAAACAATCAATTAACGCTCAAATCAGCGCTTTTTGGCAGCGGTCTTCGTGGCGTTCACAGCGGTCGTTGCCACGGTGTTGAAGTTGGCTTCAGCCATGTCGGTGGCTTGCTTGACAGCTTTCTGCATGGATTCGAAAGCGTTGTTGGCAGCAGCCACGGCGCTCTTCATCACAGCCACGGCGGTCTCGGAGCCGGCAGGTGCGTTCTTGGCAGCGTTGTCGACCAGGCCGACGAATTTCTTCTGGGCTTCAGCAGTCTGGCTTTCGAAGGTCTTGCCGATGTCGGCGCCAGCAGCAGAGGCGATGTCGTACAGGTGACGGCTGTAGGCAGCGGTCTTCTCAGCCAGGGGCTGGACCATGCCGGCTTGCAGAGCCAGCAGTTCCTGTGCGTCTTTCACGCCCATCACGGCTTGTGCGTGGTTGGCGGTTTCAGCCAGGGCAGCCTTGGTGGCTTGCACGTTCAGTTCGACCAGTTTCTCAACGCCTTCGAAGGCTTTGTGGGTCAGACCAAACAGGGTTTCGATGTTGGCTTTGTGCGAGGCCATGATTTGTTCAGCGGTCAGCATAGTGTGTATCTCCGATAAGTTAATGAAGGTCAATTAGTTGCTTTGCGCTGAATTGCTGCACTGCAACATGATTCGAATTATAGGGATAACCCGGGTCAATGCAAGCGATTTTTGTTGCGCTGCAGCATTCTAGGTAACAAGGCCTAAATCCCGGGGTCGGGCTGAGGTTCACCAGAGTGAAGGAGTCGGGATTTACACCCCTCGGCAGCCGCCGGTTTGTGGGTCCCCACGGGGCTGTTTGGCTCGATTCGCTACACAATCGAACAACTTTCCTGCCTTTCCGGATGCCTTTCGGGGGCCTCTTCAGCCGATTTCTCCGTCCCTGTTCCCCTGTGCAAGCCTTTTACGCCGACCACTTTGTGTTGCCCCTGCCCGAGGGTCACCGCTTCCCGATGGCCAAGTACCGCCTGCTGCGCGACCGGCTGGCTCAGGAACTGCCGGCTGTGCGACTGGCGCAGGCGCCCGCTGCCAGCGACGGAGAGCTCGCGCTGGCCCACGCGCCGGACTACATCAGTGCCATCGCCCACGGCAGCCTGCCGGCACCGGCGCAGCGCGAGATCGGTTTTCCGTGGAGTCCCGCCATGGCCGAACGGGCGCGGCGCTCGGTCGGCGCCACGGTGGCCGCCGCCCGCGTGGCGCTGGCGCATTCCGTTGGTGGCCGTTTGGGTAAGGGATCGTCTGGGGCAAGTGAAGGCGTGGCGGCCAATCTGGCCGGTGGCACACACCATGCCTACGCCAGCAAAGGCGGGGGGTTCTGCGTCTTCAACGATGTGGCTGTCGCAGCCCGGCTGATGCAGGCTGAGTGGGCCAGGGCGCATGGCCCGGCGCGCAAGCCGCTGCAGGTGGCGGTGATTGATCTCGACGTGCATCAGGGTAATGGCACGGCCAGCATTTTTGCGCGCGACCCGAGTGTGTTCACGCTGTCGCTTCACGGCCAGAAGAACTTTCCTTTCCGCAAGGAGGCCAGTGACCTCGACGTCGAATTGCCCGACGGCTGCACTGACGCGCCGTATCTGCAGGCGCTGGAGCATGCCCTCGACGAGCTGGACCGCCGCTTTGAACCCGGGCTGGTGTTCTTTCTCGCCGGGGCCGACCCGTTCGAGGGCGACCGCCTTGGGCGCCTCGCCCTCAGCTTTGACGGCCTGGAGGCGCGCGACCGCCGGGTGTTCGACTGGGCCTGGCAGCGGCGCATTCCGCTGGCGTTTTCGATGGCTGGCGGTTATGGCGTGCAGATCGACCAGACCGTGCAGGTTCAGATGAACACCTACCGGGTGGCGCTGGAGTACTGGGCCAAGTGGAATGCCCTCACTGGCAAAATACCCGCGCATGAGTCCTGAGTCCACAACGCCGCGTCCGCAACCTGAGCCACGCGGCGCTTATAAAGCCTTTCGCCCCATCAGCACCCGCTGGTCCGACAACGACGTGTACGGCCATGTGAACAACGTGGTGTACTACAGCTGGTTCGACACCGCCGTCAACGGCTTCCTGATTGAGCAGGGCGCCATCGACATTCACACCGGTCCGGTGATCGGCTTTGTGGTCGAAACCGGCTGCAACTACTTTGCACCACTGGCCTTTCCGGAGCCTGTGGTGGCTGGCATTCGCGTGGCCCATGTGGGGCAGTCGAGCGTGCGCTACGAAGTCGGTCTGTTTCCTGCTGATGAGCGTCGGCCGTGTGCGGCCAGGGGTTATTTCGTCCATGTGTATGTGGACCGCGCCACACAGCGGCCGGTGCCGCTTCCGCCTGAATTGCTTCGTGTTCTGGAGACTTTGCGATGAATGCTGCCATTTCTTCCGCCCCGGCGCCATCGGTTGACGATGCCCGCAACCCCGTCGAGGAAGCCATCCTCAGCCGCCAGTCGATGCGCGCCTTCCTGCCCAAGCCGGTGCCGCGCGAGACGATTGCCCATCTGCTGGATTTGGCCGCTCGCGCACCGTCGGGCACCAACACCCAGCCCTGGAAAATCTACGTGCTGCAGGGCGCCAGCCGCGATGCGCTGGTGGACAAGGTGTGCGCCGCCCATGATGCGATCCGTGACAACCCGGCGCTGGCGGCCAGCTACCAGGAGCCTTACGACTACTACCCCGAGAAGTGGGTGTCGCCCTACATCGACCGCCGCCGCGAGAACGGCTGGGGCCTGTATGGCCTGCTGGGCATCACCAAGGGCGACAAGGACAAGATGCACCTGCAGCAGCAGCGCAATTTCCGTTTCTTCGATGCGCCGGTGGGTCTGATGTTCACGCTGGACCGCGTGATGGGCCGGGGCTCGCTGGTGGACTACGGCATGTTCATGCAGACGCTGATGCTGGCCGCACGCAGCCACGGCCTGCACACCTGCCCGCAGGCCGCATGGAATGCGTTTTCCAGCATCATCCTGCCGCATGTCGGCGCCGGAGAGAGCGAGATGCTGGTCTGCGGCATGTCGCTCGGTTATGCCGAAGAGGGCGCGCTGGTCAACACCTTCCGCACGCCGCGGGTGCCTGCGGCGGCCTTGACGACGTGGCTGGACTAGATGAGAGCCCACGTTGGGTGACCGTTATGAACTGCGCTTGATGGACTTCAACCGGTGACTTTCTCTGTGGTCCAACTGCTGGGCGGGTTGTCGTACGCCACCACGCTGTTTTTGATGGCGGCGGGGTTGACGCTGATTTTTGGCGTCACCCGCATCGTCAACTTTGCCCACGGCAGCTTTTTCATGCTGGGGGCGCTGTTTACCGCGCACTGGGTGACGCACTGGTTTCCGGCGTGGGGCGAGAGCGCGCCGCTGTATCTGCTGGCGATGCTGCTGGGTGCAGCTTGTGCTGCAGTGGCGGGCGCGGTGGCCGAGTTCCTGCTGCTGCGCCGCATGACGGGCGCACCCGAGCTGTACCAGCTGGTGGCCACCTTTGGGCTGACTCTTGCCATGCACGATGCGATGCAATGGGGCTTTGGTCCGGAAGAAGTGTTCGCGCCGCGCTTTCCCGGCTTGAAAGGATCAGTGCAGATCGGGGAGGAGTTCTTTCCGGTGTACCAGCTGGTGATGATTGCGCTCGGCCCGCTCGTCTGGGGCGGGCTGCATCTGCTGCTGCGGCATTCGCGCTTTGGCCAGCACCTGCGCGCCGCCACACAGGACCGCGGCATGCTGGCCGCGCTGGGTGTGAACCCCAAGCCGCTGATGCTGGGCGCGGTGGTGCTGGGCTGCGCGCTGGCCGGGCTGGGTGGGGCGCTGCAGCTGCCGCGCGAGCCGGCCCATCTGCAGATGGACACCAACATCATCGTCGAGACCTTTGTCGTGGTGGTGATGGGCGGCCTCGGCAGCATCGGCGGGGCGTTTGTGGCGGCCTTGCTGATCGGGCTGGTGCATGCCTTCGGCATCAGCCTGTTTCCGCAGGGAACGCTGGTGGTGGTGTTCCTCACGATGGCGGTGGTGCTGGTGTTCCGGCCGCAGGGTCTGGCCGGGTCTTTGGCTGCGTCGCACGCGGGTGATGCTGCGGTGCGCGAACCGGCGCAGAAGTTTCAGGGCCTGGCGTCGGGGCCCCGGTGGCTGGCTGCCGGTGGGTTGGCCCTTGTCGCATTGGCTGCGCTGGCCTGGTGGGGTGGCCCCTACTGGCAGGCCATGGCGGCCGACGCCCTGATCCTGATGATCTTCGGCATCAGCCTGCAGGCCATGATGGCCCTGGGCGGGCTGGTGAGTTTTGGCCATGCGGCTTTCTTTGCGCTGGGGGCGTACGGTGCGGCGCTGTCCCACACGGCGTGGGGTGCGTCCCTGCCGGTGGCATTGGCCACCGGGTGCCTTGCCGCGCTCGCGGTGGCGGCGGTGTTTGGTGCTGCAGTGATCCGCAGCAGCGGCGTGTATCTGGCCATGCTGTCGCTGGCCCTCGCGCAGGTGATCTGGGCCGGCGCCACGCAGTGGGTGGCGCTGACGGGCGGTGACAACGGCATGATTGGCCTGACGCTGGTTTCAGAGGACGGACGGCCGCTGTTTTATGTGCTGCTGGTGGGGATCGCGCTGGTGGCTGTGCTAGGCCTTCGCGTGCTCGGACGCTCGGTGATGGGCGCAGCGCTGCAGGCACTGCGGGATGCGCCCGGCCGCGCTGCCGCCTCGGGCTTGCCGGTGGCCGGACTCAAGTACCGCATTTTTGTGGAGAGCGCTGTGCTGGCCGGCCTGGCAGGCGGGTTGCTGGCGGCGCACAAGGGGGCCGTGTTCCCGTCGGTCGCGGCGGTATCGACCTCGGTCGATGCGCTGCTGGTGGTGCTGCTCGGCGGCGTGCACCAGCTCTGGGGTGCAGTGGCCGGCAGCGTGGTGCTGAGCTATGCGGGTGCCGAACTGGGCCGCGAGGTGACGTATTGGCGCGGGCTGCTGGGCGTGTTCATCATGCTGATCATGGTGGCGTCACCCTTCGGACTGCTGGGCGTGGTGACGCGCCTGCGCAGCCGGGTGCAAGCAGCCAATGCTCGGAGGGCGGCCTGATGCTGCAGGTCCGGCAACTGGTCAAGCACTTTGGCGGGGTGCATGCGGTCGATGGCGTGAGCTTTGAGGTTCAGCCCGGCGACTGCGTGGCGCTGATTGGCCCCAATGGTGCCGGCAAGTCCACCACCTTTGCATGCATCGCAGGGCAATACCCGGCTACCTCGGGTCAGGTGCTGTGGAAGGGCCAGGCACTGGACCGCCTGACGCCAGCCCAGCGTCTGCGGCAAGGGGTGGGGCGGACCTTCCAGGTGGCGCAGGTGTTCGAGGCGCTGACCGCACTGCAGAACGTGCAGCTGGCGATGGAGGCTGCTGATGGCGCGGGCGGAACGAGTGAACGGGGCGCGCGCTCCACGCTGGGGCTCTCGGCCGGCTTTCGCCGCCTTGGCAGCCGCTCGACCGATGCCGCGATGGCCCTCTTGACGCAAACAGGTCTGCAGGCACAGGCCAGCGTGGATGCACTCAATCTGCCCTATGGCGCCAAGAAACGGCTGGAACTGGCCATGGCGCTGGCGGCACGACCGCAGTTGCTGCTGCTCGACGAGCCCGCAGCGGGCCTGGCCGAAGAAGAGCGCGCCCGCCTGATGGCGCTGGTCAAACAGGTGGCGGCGCAGGGCATGGCGGTGCTGTACACCGAGCACAACATGGACGCGGTGGCCGGCATGGCCGACCGGGTGCTGGTGCTGATTGAAGGCCGGCTCGTCGCCGAAGGCCCGTTTGAGGTGGTGGCCCGCGACCCGGTGGTACGGGCGCGCTACCTTGGCGAATCGTCGGGCGCCGTGATTCAGCCCGCTGCAGGGGTTTCAGATGCTTGAAGTCGATCACCTCGATGCGTTTTACGGCCCGGCGCAGGCGCTTTTCGGCGTCTCGCTGCAGGTACACCCCGGAGAAATGGTGGTGCTGCAGGGACTCAATGGCGCGGGCAAGTCCACGCTGCTCAAGAGCGTGATGGGGCTGGAGGTGCAGACCCGCGGCACCATCCGCTACCAACCGCCGGGCGACCCCGGCTCGGCCGGGGTGACCATTCAGGGCTGGGAGACCCACCGCCGGGCGCAGGCCGGGCTCGGCTATGTGGCGGAGGACCGGCGGCTTTTCACCGGCCTTTCAGTACGCGAGAACCTGCGCATCGCGGCGCGCGGTCCGGCAGCGGCCGTGGCGGCGCTGGAGGCACAGGCGCTGGACCTGTTCCCGGCGCTCAAGTCCATGCTGGCGCGGCCTGCCGCCCACATGAGCGGCGGCGAGCAGCAGATGCTGGCGATTGCCCGCACGCTGATGACCGGGCCGCGCATCCTGCTGCTGGACGAACCCTGCGAAGGCATCGCCCCGGTGCTGGTTGAATCGATCCGCGACGCCCTGCTGGCGCTGAAGGCCCAGGGCATGGCGCTGCTGGTGGCGGAGCAAAACCAGTTGCTGGCCTCCCGGGCCGACCGCCTTCTGCACCTGGTTGCGGGTAAAGTCAGGGGTTCGTGAAAGCGACCGGCGCAGCGGGCCACACGCTCCAAATGCTTCCCATGCTCCCAACGCGCCAAAGTTGCATCGACCTTCCATTGTTCGTTTGAGCTCCAGAAAGAGACACCCATGACCATCATCACCACACCCTCCGGCCTGCAATACGAAGACACCGTGCTCGGCTCGGGTGCCATCGCCAAGGCGGGCCAGAACGTCAAGGTCCACTACACCGGCTGGCTGTACAACGGCGGCGTGCAAGGCGCCAAGTTTGATTCCAGCAAGGACCGCGGCCAACCCTTCCAGTTCTCGCTGGGCGCCGGCCAGGTGATTCGCGGCTGGGACGAGGGCGTGCAGGGCATGTCGGTCGGCGGAACCCGCCGCCTCATCATTCCAGCAGAGCTGGGCTACGGCGCACGCGGCGCCGGCGGCGTGATTCCACCGAATGCCACCCTGCTGTTCGAAGTGGACTTCCTCGGCACCTGAGATGCAGGCATCTGCGGCATGGATCTTCAGGCCGCAGCGGACCAGTGATTGCCCGAAAGGGCGCCGGGCGACTTCATGATCATCACCAGCCTTCTCGACACCGACCTGTACAAGTTCACCATGATGCAGGTGGTGCTGCACCAGTTTCCCGGTGCAGAGGTCGAATACCGCTTCAAGTGCCGCAATGCGGGCGCCCCCGGCATGGGCGACCTTGCGCCCTACGCGAATGAAATCCGCGAGGAGATTCGCCACCTGTGCAGCCTGCGCTTTCAGGATGCCGAACTGGCCTACCTGAAGGCGATGCGCTTCATCAAGAGCGACTTCGTGGATTTCCTGGGCATCTTCCGGCTCAACGAGAAGTATGTGAAGGTGTCGGCCTTGCCCTCCGGCGAGATCGAGGTGTCGATCAAGGGCCCCTGGCTGCACACCATCCTGTTCGAGATTCCGGTGCTGGCCATCATCAACGAGGTGTACTTCCGCAACACCCAGAAGCAGCCCGACCTGGAGGAGGGCCGCAAGCGCCTGTCGACCAAGATTCTGGAGCTTCAGGAGGGTGGCCTCGGCGAGCTCAAGATCGCCGACTACGGCACGCGCCGGCGTTTCGGCAAGGAGTGGCACGAAGAGGTGCTGCGCACGCTGGTCTCGCGTCTGGGCACGGGTACGCAAGGCCAACTGGCGGGCACCAGCAATGTGCTGTTTGCGATGAAGCTGGGCCTCACGCCGCTGGGCACCATGGCGCATGAATACCTGCAGGCCTGCCAGGCCCTGGGCCCGCGTCTGCGCGACAGCCAGGTGTTCGGCTTTGAATCGTGGGCCAAGGAGTACCGGGGTGACCTGGGCATTGCGCTGTCAGACGTGTATGGCATGAGCGCTTTCCTGCGCGACTTCGACATGTATTTCTGCAAGCTGTTTGATGGGGCGCGCCATGACAGCGGGGATCCGTTCCAGTGGGGCGAGCGCATGATCGAGCATTACGTCAAGAACCGGGTCGATCCGAAGACCAAGACGCTGATCTTCAGCGACGGCCTGACCGTGCCGCGCACCATCGAGCTGTATCAACAGTTCCGTGGGCGCTGCCAGCTGGCCTTCGGCATTGGCACCAATCTGACCAACGACATGGGCTATGAGCCGCTACAGATCGTCATCAAGATGATCCGCTGCAACGGCCAGCCGGTGGCCAAGCTGTCGGATACACCGTCGAAGAACATGTGCGACGACGAAAAATACCTGGCCTATCTGCGCCAGGTGTTCGAGATTGTTTGACAGGGCGGTCAGCGGGCTGCAGCTGGCCTGAAAAAAGATACACAACCTTTTGGAGATGTGATGACTGAGCGGAAATCAGGGCGTGCACGCCGTGCGATGCGTGCCGTGGGTGCGGTGTCAATGGCGGGCCTGATGGCCTTTCTGCCGGGCGTAGCCGCTGCCGCAGAGATCAACGGCGCGCAGCTGTCGCCGATGTGGGGCATTCCGTTTGCGGGCATCCTGCTGTCCATCGCGCTGCTGCCTTTGTGGGTGCCCTCGTTCTGGCACCACCACTTCGGCAAGGTGTCGGCGGCCTGGGCACTGGCATTTTTGCTGCCGTTTGCGGTGGTGTTCGGGCCGGCGCTGGCCGGTACCAGTCTCGTCCATGCGGCGGTGGCTGAATACATTCCGTTCATTGTGCTGCTCACGGCCCTGTACACCGTATCAGGCGGCATTTTCATCCGCGGCAACCTGCACGGCAGCCCGGCGCTGAACACCGGCATTCTGGCCATCGGTACCGTGCTGGCCAGTTTCATGGGTACCACCGGTGCGTCCATGCTGATGATCCGTCCGCTGATTCGCGCCAACGACAACCGGGCCCACAAGGCTCATGTGGTGGTCTTCTTCATTTTTCTGGTATCCAACGCCGGGGGCTCGCTCACGCCGCTGGGTGATCCTCCGCTGTTCCTCGGCTTCCTCAAGGGCGTGGACTTTTTCTGGACGGTGCGCCACATCTTCCCGGAAACCCTGTTCCTCGTCGGCAGCCTGCTGGTGATCTTTTACTTGCTGGACAGCTGGTACTACCGTCGCGAAGGCGTGCTGCCTGTGGACCCGACGCCCGACACCCGGCGCTTTGGCTTCGACGGCATCGCCAATTTCTGGCTGCTCGGTGCCGTGGTGGGGCTGGTGTTGATGAGCGGCATCTGGAAGTCTCCGGTCGTGTTCGAGGTGTTCGGCACCGAGGTCGGCTTGCCCGGCCTGATGCGCGATCTGGGACTGATCGCGGTGACCTTCATCTCGCTGAGCATCACGCCGGCCAAAGTGCACTCGGAAAACCAGTTCTCCTGGGGCCCGATGCAGGAGGTGGCCAAGCTGTTCGCCGGCATTTTCCTCACCATCATTCCGGTCATTGCAATGCTGAAGGCGGGCGTGCAGGGCCCGTTCGGTGCGGTCGTCGCGGCAGTGACGCGCCCCGACGGGCAGCCCGACCCCGCGATGTACTTTTGGGCGACCGGCGTGCTCAGTTCTTTCCTGGACAACGCACCAACGTATCTGGTGTTCTTCAACACGGCAGGCGGTGACCCGCAAACGCTGATGACCACGCTGGCGCCCACTTTGGCGGCTATTTCGGCCGGCGCTGTTTTCATGGGTGCCAACTCCTACATCGGCAACGCGCCCAACCTGATGGTCAAGGCGGTGGCGGAAGAGCGTGGGGTGAAGATGCCCAGCTTCTTCGGCTACATGGCATGGTCTGGTGCCGTGCTGATTCCGCTTTTTGTCATCATGACCCTCATCTGGTTCCGCTGACTGGAACCGACATTTTTCATTTCCTGCGATCCCAAAAAATCAAGAGACAAACGAAAGGCATTCCATGAGCAAACCGAAAATTTTTGTCGCACGCGCCGTATTCCCTGAAGTGCTGGAGCGACTGTCCCAGCACTTTGAAGTGGAGAGCAACCAGGCGGACGATGTGCTCACCAAGGAGCAGCTGACGGCCCGCCTGAAAGACAAGCAGGGCGCCTTCACCACCGGCAGTGACCGCATTGATGCCGAGGTGCTGGCAGCCTGCCCGCAGCTGAAAATTTGCGCCAACATGGCCGTCGGCTACAACAACTTCGACATCGACGCGATGACCGCCGCCGGCGTGTTGGCCACCAACGCACCGGATGTGCTGACCGAGACCACCGCCGACTTTGCATTTGCGCTGCTGATGGCCACCGCCCGGCGCGTGACCGAGAGCGAGCATTACCTGCGTGCCGGTCTCTGGAAGAAGTGGAGCTTCGACATGTTTGCCGGCTCTGACGTGCATGGCGCCACGCTGGGTATTCTGGGCATGGGGCGCATCGGTCAGGGCATTGCCAAACGCGGTGCACATGGCTTTGGCATGAAGGTGATCTATCACAACCGTTCACGCCTCGACGCTGCGACCGAAGCCGCCTGCAAGGCCACGCTGGTCAGCAAGGAAGAGCTGCTCAAGACCGCCGACCATCTGGTGCTGGTGCTGCCGTACTCGCCTGCAGCGCACCACATCATCGGGGCGGCAGAGCTGGCCCAGATGAAGCCGACCGCCACACTGATCAACATCGCCCGGGGCGGCATTGTGGATGACGCGGCACTGGCGGTTGCCCTGAAAGAGCGGCGGATTGCCGCTGCCGGGCTGGACGTGTTCGAGGGCGAGCCCTCGGTGCACCCCGATCTGCTGACCGTGCCCAACGTGGTGCTGACGCCGCACATCGCCAGTGCCACCATTCCGACCCGCATGGCCATGGCCAACCTGGCAGCCGACAACCTGATCGCCTTTTTCACGGGCAAGGCGCCGCTCACGCCGCTCAATCCTGCCGTCCTGACCCAGGCCTGAGCAGCGGCCGGACACCGCGATGGAACTCTGGCTGATTCTGGGCTTGCTGCTCATCAACCTCGTGTTGATGACCGTGCTGCTGTTGCGCAAGCCGGCAGGTGACGGCAGTGAGAAAGTGCTGGCCGGCATCACGGCTGGCGACGACAAGCTTGAACGCGAATTACGCCGCGAGATCACCGAAAGTGCACGCAGCAGCCGGCAGGAACTGGCCGCCACCTTCGCCACCTTCCAGCAGACGCTGGTGCAGCAGAGCGCCGAGGCGATTCGCACCCAGAACGCGCAGATCGATGCTTTTGCCCAGCAGCTCACCCTGCTGCAGAAAACACTGTCGGACACGCTGACCACACAACTGCAGTCGGTCAGCGAGTCGAATGCGCGGCGCATGGGTGAGGTGCGCGACACGCTCGAAAAGCAGCTCGCGCAACTGCAGCTCACCAACTCCGCCAAGCTAGACGAGATGCGCAAGACGGTGGACGAAAAACTGCAGACCACGCTAGAGACGCGCCTGGGCGAAAGCTTCAAGCAGGTGGCTGACCGGCTGGAGCAGGTCCACAAGGGTCTGGGCGAGATGCAGACGCTGGCGCAGGGTGTGGGTGACCTCAAGCACCTGCTCACCAACGTCAAGACGCGCGGCATCTTCGGCGAGGCACAGCTGTCGGCCCTGTTGGAGCAGGTGTTCACGGTGGACCAGTACGCCGCACAGGTCATTACGCGGCGGGGCGGCAAGAACCCGGTGGACTTTGCCATCAAGCTGCCGGGGCGCTCCGATTCGGGGGAACCGCTGTGGCTGCCGATTGATGCGAAATTCCCCAACGAGGACTATGAGCGCCTGCTGGACGCCCAGCAGCGCGCCGACGTGCTGGGCGCCGAGATCGCCGGCAAGGCGCTGGAAGTGCGCATCCGGACCGAGGCCAAGTCGATGTCCGAAAAATACATCGAGCCGCCTTACACCACCGACTTCGCCATCCTGTTCCTGCCCACCGAAGGCCTCTACGCCGAAGTGCTGCGCCGGCCCGGCCTGATGGAGAGCCTGCAGCGCGACCACCGCATCACGCTGGCTGGCCCGACCACCTTGCTGGCCATGCTCAACTCGCTGCAGATGGGCTTTCGCACTCTGGCGCTGGAAAAGCGGTCCAGCGAAGTCTGGCAGGTGCTAGGTGCGGTGAAGACCGAGTTCGGCAAGTTCGGCGATGTGCTGGCCAAGGTCAAGTCGCAGACCGAAACCGTACTCAACACCCTCAGCAGTGCTGAGCAGCGCAGCCGGGTGATGGGCAAGGCGCTGCGCAATGTCGAGGCGCTGCCCGAGGCCGATTCGGCCCGCCTGATTCCGCTGGATCCAGCGGACAGAGAGGCCGACCGGGACCTCGATGAACGGTGAGTCCCGCTGCCGTCTTCAGGGGCGGCATTGATGCCTTGCTCCGCCGCACGCCTGCCCCATGACCCGTGAACTGATGCGCCTGATCCTCGCACAGGTGTGCCTGCACGCCTGCATGGCCGGCACGCGCCTGGCGGCGCCGCTGCTCGCGCTGCGCGAAGGCTACAGCCCTGCGGCCGTGGGTGTGTTGCTCGCGCTGTTTGCGTTGACCCAGGTGTTTCTCGCACTGCCCGCCGGGCGGTTTGCCGATCGCCATGGTCTCAAGCGGCCGATTCATTACAGCGTGATCGCAGCAGTGCTGGGCGCCAGTGCGGCGGTGGCCTTCCCGGTGTTTCCGGTGCTGTGTCTGGCCGCGTTGCTGACCGGCGGGGCCACCGGCGCGGCGGTGATCGCGCTTCAGCGCCATGTCGGGCGTGCGACGTCTGGCGCCATGCAGTTGCGGCAGGTCTTCAGCTGGCTGGCCATCGGGCCGGCGGTGTCCAACTTTGTGGGCCCTTTCTGTGCGGGTCTCCTGATTGACCATGCCGGTGCGGCACCCGGTAGCATCACCGGTTACCGTGCGGCATTCCTGCTGATGGCCTTGCTGCCGCTGGTTAGCTGGTTCATGGTGCGCCACACCACCGAGCTGCCACCGGTGGAAACCGCGTCTGGCCCGCAACCCCGTGCGTGGGACCTGCTGCGCGATGCGTCTTTCCGCCGCCTGATGATGGTCAACTGGTTTCTCTCCTCCTGCTGGGATGTTCACACCTTCGTGGTGCCAGTGCTGGGCTTCGAGCGCGGCATCAGTGCGTCGGTCATCGGCACGATTCTGGGCGCCTTTGCGATTGCTGCCGCCTTGATCCGCATGGTGATGCCGCTGATTGCCGCCCACCTGAGCGAGTGGAAGGTGCTGGCCGGCGCCATGCTGGCCACGGCGGTGTTGTTCGGCATTTACCCCCTGATGGATTCCGCGCTGGGCATGGGCATCTGCTCGGTTCTGCTGGGCTTTGCGCTGGGCATGGTACAGCCCATGGTGATGAGCATGCTGCACCAGATCACGCCGGAGGCGCGCCATGGTGAGGCGCTGGGGCTGCGCCTGATGGCGATCAATGCCTCCAGTGTATTGATGCCCATCCTGTTCGGAACAGCCGGTGCGCTGGTCGGGATCGCCGCCGTGTTCTGGGCGACTGGCGCCGTGGTGGGGGCGGGCAGCCGGCTGGCGTGGCAATTGAGGAACTGAGCCCCTCGAAGCGAACGACCGTGGGGATCAAGTTTTTCCGCAGGGCCGCCCCAAGGAAAAATGCGCCCCCTCGGGGGGGGCAGGGAGTTACGTGAAGCGAACGACCGTGGGGGTCATATTTACAGTTTGTAGAAGTCCCTGATCTTTTCCCACGCCGTTTGCGGGTCGTCCACGTAGCGGAACAGATCGAGGTCTTGCGGAGAGATCGCGCCTTCTTCAATCAGCACATCGAAGTTGATCAGCCGCTTCCAGTAATCCGAGCCGAACAGGATGATGGGGACCGCCTTGGCCTTGCCGGTCTGCACCAGCGTGATGACTTCAAACAGCTCGTCCAGCGTGCCGAAGCCGCCCGGGAATGCCACCAGCGCCTTGGCCCGCATCATGAAGTGCATCTTGCGCAGCGCGAAGTAGTGGAACTTGAAGTTCAGTGTCGGCGAGATGTAGGGGTTGGACGACTGCTCGTGCGGCAGTGCGATATTCAGGCCCACCGTGGGTGCGCCGATGTCATGCGCGCCCCGGTTGGCGGCTTCCATGATGCCCGGGCCGCCGCCAGTGCAGATGAACAGCCGTTCGGCGGGCTTGCACTGGGTGCTGTACTCGGCCACCAGCCGGGCAAACTGGCGGGCCTGGTCGTAGTGGTGGGCATTGCGCATCTGGCGCTGCGCGATTTTCATCTGTTGTGCGTCACCACTGGCTTCGGCCTGGGCCAGCGCGGCCTGTGCCTGCTCGGGCGAGGGAAAACGCGCGCTGCCAAACACCACCACCGTGCTTTCAATGCCCTGCGCCTGCTGCTCGATATCGGGTTTGAGCATCTCCAGCTGAAAACGGATGCCGCGGGTTTCGCGGCGCAGCATGAACTCCGGGTCGGCAAAGGCCAGACGGTAGGCGGATGCATCGAGCGCCGAGCCGCTGTTGGCCTGGGATTGCAGCTCGGCCCAGGCGTCGGCCAGGCGGTTGGCGGAAAGGTCTTGTGTTTGATCCATGACTGATTGTGAATGATGAAACATGCCCGCCGTGTTTGACAAACCCCGACCTTCAAACCCCAACGTGAATGAGGTGAATGGTGCGCAAAGCAAAAAGGCCCCTTGCGGAGCCTTTCTGTTGGACGAGCGGGGAAGGCTCAGACGCGTTTGCGGTATTCGCCGGTGCGGGTGTCGATCTCGACCACATCGCCCTGTGCCACGAAGATGGGCACACCGATCTCGAAGCCGGTGGCGATCTTGGCAGGCTTGAGCACCTTGCCCGAGGTGTCGCCCTTGACGGCAGGTTCGGTCCAGGTGATCTCGCGCTGCACGCTGGTCGGCAGTTCCACCGAAATGGCCTTGCCATCGTAGAACACCACTTCGAGTTCCATGCCGTCCTGCAGGTAGTTCAGCGAGTCGCCCATGTTCTCGGCTTCCACTTCGTACTGGTTGTACTCAGAGTCCATGCAGACATACAGCGGGTCGGCGAAGTAGGAGTAGGTGCAGTCCTTCTTGTCGAGCACGATCTGGTCGATCTTGTCGTCGGCCTTGAACACCACTTCGGTGTTGAAGTTGGCGACGAGGCTCTTGAGCTTCATGCGCACAGTGGCGGAATTGCGCCCGCCGCGGCTGTATTCGGTCTTGAGCACCACCATCGGGTCTTTGCCGTGCATGATGACGTTGCCAGCGCGGATTTCTTGAGCGATTTTCATAGCAGTTTCTACTTGAAGCTAGGCCGCTGAGCCTGGGTGCAGGTGTGCACCGCTGTGGGCGCTTGCGGCGGGTTGTGCGGTGTGCCAGGTCAGGCTGGTCCGCAAAGCCTCTGATTTTAGCCGTTTTTCAGGGCAAAGCCGCAGAGCTGGGTGGCGAGGTCGTCCTGCGCCTGCAGGCGTTGGGCAGCGGCAGTAACGCATGCCTGCCAGGCTGGCAGGTCGCCGAGCAGCCCGGAAAGCGTGTCGGTCAATGAGTCTGGTTCCGCGCCTGCGGGGTGGAGGCCGTTCCAGTGGGCATGAAAGGCCTGCAGTGAGCCCGGCGCCTGCAGCATCTGCAGGAACGCGTCGAGTTTCATGCGATGGGCCTCATCGTCCTGGGGGTAGATTTGCCAGATGAAAGGCTTTCCGGCCCAGATCGCCCGCACCACCGAGTCTTCACCGCGCACAAAGTTGAGGTCGCAGGACCACAGCAGGTGGTCAAAGTCGGCCTGGGTCAGCCACGGCAGATACGAGATCGTCAGCATCGGCCCATCGCTAACGTCATCGACTGCCGCCGCAGCGCTTTCCGCCTTGACCGCATCCGTGGCCCGGCCAGCAGCGACCAGCAGCCGCACCGGCTGCCCGCGCAGACCCTGCTGTTTGAACGAGTGCAGCAAGGGCGCCAGTGCCGCAGGCTCGTAGCAGAACAGGCTGACCAGCGCCTCGCCCTGCCCGCCGACGCCTTGCGCCCGCAGCCATTCACCGCGCTGGAATACTGCCTGCTTGTCCTGCAACCCGGGCTCCCGCAACAGCCCGCCGGTGGCTTGCGTAAAGCCTGGGTAGAAGAACCATTTGGTCCAGCCTGCCGCTGGCCCCTGCAGCACCGGCGAGGGCAGGGCGTGACTGCGCTCCACATAGGGCTCAGCCGACAGGTATTCCAGATTGATCCAGACGGGCTGCGGCGCCGTGCCCCGCTGGTGTACGCACGCGGTCAGGAAGGCAGGGTCGGCATCACAACCAAAGGCTTCAATCAGCACATCGGGCGGTGTCGCGTTAACCGCTGCTTCGGCGAGGGCCTGGGGCTCCAGTGGGGTCTTCCAGTCAAGCACACGGACGCCCGCGTGGCCTCGCGGCGCCATCCACTGCAGGGCTGAAGCATCGTCCACCCACAACCGCACGCGATGCCCGCGCGTGGCGAGGTCCGCCGCCAGGCGCCAGCACACGCCGATGTCACCGAAGTTATCGATGACTTTGCAAAAAATGTCCCACTGCAGGCTGCGCATCATGCGGGGATTGTCCACAATACGGGCTCGGCTCTCGTCGAACCCTGATGTCCTCGTTGATCTGCCTGCATGACCAAAGCCCACGAATTCGACCCCCAACTGCTCAGTGAAGTGGCGGCCTTGCCGGCCTTGCCGGGGGTGTACCGCTACTTTGACGCCGAAGGCGGCGTGCTGTACGTGGGCAAGGCCCGCAACCTGAAGAAGCGGGTCGCCAACTATTTCCAGAAGAACCATGGCGGCACCCGCATTGGTCACATGGTGACGAAGATCGCCCGCATGGAAACCACGGTGGTACGTTCGGAGGCCGAGGCGCTGCTGCTCGAAAACAACCTGATCAAGACGCTGAACCCCCGGTTCAACATCCTGTTCCGCGACGACAAGAGCTACCCCTACCTCAAGCTCACCGGTGCGCGCACTGCCGAAGAGGGCAGCGCACCGACGGCGCAGGTGTTCCCCCGCATCGCCTACTACCGCGGCGCGGTGGAGAAAAAGCACCGCTACTTCGGTCCCTACCCCAGCGCGTGGGCGGTGAAAGACACCATCCTGCTGCTGCAAAAGGTGTTCAGGCTGCGCACCTGTGAAGACACCGTGTTCAACAACCGCACCCGGCCCTGCCTGCTGTACCAGATCAAGCGCTGCTCGGCACCCTGTGTGGGCCATGTGTCACCAGAGCAGTACGCTCTGGACACGGCCAATGCCGAGCGCTTTTTGCAGGGGCAGGCGCAGGAGGTGTTGACAGCGCTGGAGAGCAAGATGCTCGCGCACGCCGACCGGCTGGAGTTCGAGCAGGCAGCCGAGTTGCGTAACCAGATGTCGGCGCTGTCCAAGGTGCTGCACCAGCAGTCGATGGAGACGGGTGGAGACAAGGATGTGGACATCCTCGCGGTGAAGGTGCAGGGCGGCAAGGCCTGTGTGAATCTGGCCATGGTGCGCGGCGGGCGGCACTTGGGCGACCGGCCGTACTTCCCCACTCATGTGGAAAACGCCACGGATGTGGCGGCGCTGGATGCCGAGCTCGCGACCGATGGGGCTGCAGTACCTGTCGGCAAATCGCTGGAAGCCCTGGTGCTGGAAGCCTTCATTGCCCAGCACTACATCGATGTGACGGTGCCACCCACGCTGGTGTGCAGCGAGCCAGTGGACCGCGAACTCATCGACGCGCTGGTCGCGCAAGTGGGCAGCAAGGTGCACGTGGTTCATCAGCCGCGCGAGCAGCGCCGCATCTGGCTGGAGATGGCGCAGAAAAACGCCGGCCTTCAATTGGCCCGGCTGCTGGCCGAGCAGGGCTCGCAGCAGGCGCGCACCCGGGCATTGGCCGAGGCGCTGGACCTGTCGCGGGACGATCTGGAGAGCCTGCGCATTGAGTGCTTCGACATCTCACACACCGCAGGTGAGTCCACCCAGGCATCGTGTGTGGTGTTTCAGGGCCACAAGATGGTCAACAGCGAGTACCGCCGCTACAACATCGACGGGATCACGCCGGGCGATGACTACGCTGCCATGCGCCAAGTGCTCACCCGCCGCTACACCAAGCTGGCCGAGGCGGTGCGCAACCCTGACACGCAGGTCGGTGTACGCCTGCCTGATCTGGTGCTGGTCGATGGCGGCAAGGGCCAGGTCTCGATGGCGCGCGAGGTGTTTGAGGAACTGGGCCTTGACCTCGGCCTGATCGCCGGCGTCGAAAAAGGCGAGGGCCGCAAGGTGGGTCTGGAAGAGCTGGTGTTTGCCGACGGACGCGACAAGGTGTATCTGGGCCGCGACTCAGCGGCACTGATGCTGATCGCGCAGATTCGCGACGAGGCGCACCGCTTTGCCATCACCGGCATGCGTGCCAAGCGTGACAAGGTGCGCACGGGCGGCAGCAAGCTGGAAGACATTGCCGGCATCGGCCCGAGAAAGCGCGCCAGCCTGCTGCAGCGCTTCGGTGGCATTCGCGGTGTGGCGTCGGCCAGTGTGGAAGACATCGCCTCGGTAGAAGGCATCTCGCGTGATCTGGCGGAAGAGGTTTACCGCGCCTTGCATTGACTCTGGATCGGCCCCTGCAGGGACCGGGTCGGTGCTTCTTGCGCCGTGCATGGATGGGCAGGCGCCTTCAGCTCAGACGTATTCACGCAACGGAATGCACCCTTAAATGCCCTGATCAGGCGTGACTGGCGGTAACGACGCCCCGGCGTTGAGCGTGATGCACAGGGCTCGTGCCAAAATCGAGGCATATGTTCCTGACTATCCCCACTTTGATGACCTGGACGCGCATCGTCGCGATTCCCCTGATCGTCGGGGTTTTTTATCTGGATATCCCCACCGCTGACCGCAACCTGATCGCCACCGTGATGTTCGTGGTGTTCGCCGCCACCGACTGGCTGGACGGATTTCTGGCCCGCAAGCTGAACCAGACCTCCTCGTTCGGCGCATTCCTTGACCCGGTGGCCGACAAGTTTCTCGTCTGCGCCTCGCTGCTGGTGCTGGTGCATCTGCAGCGGGCCGATGTGTTTGTGGCCCTTATCATCATTGGCCGTGAAATTGCGATTTCGGCCCTGCGTGAATGGATGGCGCAGATCGGCGCCTCGCGCAGCGTGGCCGTGCACATGATCGGCAAGGTCAAGACCACGGTGCAGATGATCGCCATTCCCTTCCTGCTGTTTGACGGCACGCTGATGGGCTTGATCAACACTCACGTGTGGGGCACCTGGCTGATCTGGCTGTCGGCCATTCTCACGGTGTGGTCGATGGTGTACTACCTGCAGAAAGCGATTCCGGAAATCCGGGCCCGCGCCAAGTAGCTGCACTTGTGCGGCGCTGTTGAATTGACTCGACCGTGAGTTCCACGTCTTCCGCCGGAGCGCCCGTGTCGCTGGTGCTCCGCGCCATGCCAGCGGTGTTCGTGCTGATCTGGAGCACCGGCTTCATCGTCGCCAAGTTCGGCCTGCCTTACGCGCCGCCGCTGACCTTTCTGGCGCTGCGCTATTTCCTGTCCATCGTTTGCTTCCTGGTGTGGATACGGGCCTCGGGTGCGATTTGGCCAGCCCGTGGCAAGCAGTGGTTGCATCTGGCCGTGACGGGTGTGCTGATGCACGCCGGCTATCTGGGCGGTGTTTGGGTGGCGGTGAAGGCCGGCATGGGTTCGGGCCTTGCGGCGCTGATTGTGGGCCTGCAGCCGGTGCTGACGGCGGTGTGGGTGTCGTGGGCGTCGGACCATGGTGGCGATGGAGGTGGTGAGGGCAGGGTGCAGCCGCGCCAGTGGGCCGGTCTGGTCCTCGGTCTGGCCGGGCTGCTGCTGGTGGTGTCCGGCAAGTTCGGAAGCAGCCAGGAGGTGACTCTGCTCACGCTGCTCGCGACCGTGCTGGCCTTGCTCAGCATCACTGCAGGCACGCTCTACCAGAAGCGTTACCTGAAGCCGACCGATGTACGCACCGCCAGTGCCATCCAGCTGATGGCCGCGCTGGCCGTGACGCTGCCGCTGACCCTGCTGGAGAGCGAGGCCATCGTCTGGAACAGCCATTTCATTGGCGCCATGGTGTGGGCGGTGCTGGTGTTGACCTTGGGCGGTGGTTCGCTGCTGTATCTGCTGATACAGCGCGGCGCCGCGACCTCTGTTACCAGCCTGCTGTATCTGGTGCCGCCCACCACGGCAGTAATGGCGTGGTTGCTGTTCAACGAGCCCATCACCGCCATCACGCTGGTGGGCACGGCACTCACCGCGATCGGCGTGAGCCTCGTGGTGCGGGCTGCAGCGCCGCAGGCGGGCTAGGGCCTGCCAAGGCATCTTGCCAAATAGCTTTAGCGGGCCCTGGTGCTCCACGGGGCATCGCGGAACTCAGCCACCAGGTGGTCAATCAGCAGGCGAATGCGCCGGGGCTGACCGGGCCGGTAGGGGGCCAGCCAGTGGATGTCAGCGTCGGGCATGGTGTAGCCCGGCAGCACCCGCACCAGTTGGCCGCTGGCCAGTTGCGGCGCAATGTCCCACAGGCTGCGCAGCATGATGCCGCGACCTTGCAGGCACCAGTCGCGTACCAGCTCGCCGGAGTTGCTCGACATCGGGCCCGACACCTGGATTCGTTCCGGTGTTTTTTCCCGCTCCTTCTGCAGAGTCCAGGTGTCAAAGCGTTGACCGGGTGCATTGCCGTTTTCGCGTACCGTGAGGCACGCGTGCTGCTGCAGATCGTTCGGCACCTTGGGTGTGCCATGGTGGCGCAGATACTGCGGCGAAGCAACCAGCACCCGCTGGTTGCGTGCCAGCCGCCGGGACACCCATTGCGCCGCTGGACCGCTTTGCACCGACCACAACCAGATGGCGCCGTCGAAGCCGTTTTGTGCGAGGTCGGGCAACTGTTCGGTCAGCTGCACCTGAATCTCCACGCGCGGGTAGCGCTGCTGAAATCGCGCCAGCGCCGGGCCCAGCCACAGGCGGCCAAAGCCCAGTGTGGCGGCCAGCCGTATCAGACCTGTGGGTTCAGCCTTGCGCTCCTGCAGTTCTTCCTCAAGCGCGACAAATCCCTGCAGCAGCATCTGCGCGCGCTCACACACGGTTTCACCTTCGGCCGTAGGGCTCACGCGCCGGGTGGTACGCTGAAACAGGCGTTGGCCCAGCGTGGCCTCCAGCGCGGCCAGCCGTTTGGTCACTGCGGAGGGCGTGAGCCCCATCTGGCTGGCTGCACCTGCCAGGCTGCCTGTGTCGCGAACCGCCAGCACCATAGTTAGATCCATGCGTTCCATTGTTTCTTTTTGGGAAATAATCGATTGCCTGATTATTGCTTGAATTGATTCCACCGTTTACTCACAATTCCTCCATGCCATTCGACGACCCCATGCCCTTCATGCCGCCCGCCATCCTCGTGATAGCGAGGTGTGTCACGCGGGGTCGCTTCGATGTTTGAAGGATTCAGCATCGCTGACGTTGCCGGACCAGCCGGAACACTGCGCACGCGGCGCCTGGGCAGCGGCTCCCCCTTGCTGCTGCTGCACGGGCATCCGCAGAGCCATTCCATGTGGCATGCTGTGGCACCTGCGCTGGCGCAGAAACACACCGTGGTGATGATGGACCTGCGCGGTTATGGTGACTCGGCCCGGGTGCAAGGCGATGCCGCGCACGAGGCGCATTCCAAACGCGCCATGGCCGAAGACGCCGTGGCTGTGATGCAGTTCCACGGCTTCACGCGCTTCCAGGTGCTGGCGCATGACCGTGGTGCGCGCGTGGCCCATCGTCTCGCAATGGATCACCCCGCGGCGGTGCAGCGCCTGATGCTGCTGGACATCGCGCCCACGCTGGCCATGTACGAGCACACCTCGGACGCGTTCGCGCGCGCCTACTGGCACTGGTTCTTCCTGATCCAGCCACCACCGCTGCCAGAAGCGCTGATTGAGTCCGACCCAGTGCGCTACCTGCGCAGCGTGATGGGCAAGCGCCACGCGGGCCTGTCGGCCTTTACCCCCGAAGCGCTGACCGAGTACGAGCGCTGCATCCGAATTCCCGGCACGGCGACCGGTATTTGCGAGGACTACCGTGCCTCTGCCAGCGTGGACCTGCAGCATGACCGCGACGACGTGGCTGCGGCACGCCGCCTGTCGCAACCACTGCGGGTGCTGTGGGGTGAGCATGGCACCGTCGGCACCTGTTTTGATGTGCTCGCCCTGTGGCGCGAGCGCGCTGTCGATGTGTCTGGTCGCAGCCTGCCCTGTGGCCATTACATCGCTGAAGAATCTCCCGCCATGCTGTTGGCGGAAGCCCTTGAATTTTTTGAAACCTGAACCTGAGGAGACACCCATGAGCACCAGCAAACCCACCGCCGGCGCCACCGGCAAAAAGCGCATCGCCGTCATCGCCGGCGACGGCATCGGCAAGGAAGTCATGCCCGAGGGCGTTCGCGTCATGGAGGCTGCCGCCGTCAAGTACGGTATTGACCTGCAGTTCGACCACTTTGATTTTTCGAGCTGGGACTACTACGAGAAGCACGGCCAGATGCTGCCCGACAACTGGAAAGACCAGATCGGTGGGCACGATGCCATTTACTTCGGTGCGGTCGGTTGGCCTGAGAAGATTGCAGACCATGTGTCGCTGTGGGGATCGCTGTTGTTGTTCCGCCGCGAGTTCGACCAGTACATCAACCTGCGTCCTGCGCGCCTGATGCCCGGCATCATCGCGCCGGTGGTGCGCCGTGATGGCAGCGCCCGGGCGCCAGGCGAAATTGATTTCTACATCGTCCGCGAAAACACCGAGGGCGAATACTCCAGCATCGGCGGCAAGGCTTTCCCCGGTACGGATCGCGAGTTCGTGCTGCAGGAATCCGTGTTCACCCGCATCGGCGTGGACCGCGTGCTCAAGTTCGCATTTGAGCTGGCACAGTCGCGCCCCAAGAAGCACCTGACCAGCGCCACCAAGTCCAACGGTATTTCGATCTCCATGCCCTACTGGGACGAGCGTGTGGCCGAGATGGCCAAGAACTACGCCGACATCAAGCTCGACAAATTCCACATCGACATTCTCACAGCGCACTTTGTGCAACGCCCTGACTTCTTTGACGTAGTGGTGGCCAGCAATCTCTTTGGCGACATCCTGAGCGACTTGGGCCCGGCGTGCACCGGCACCATCGGCATTGCGCCCAGTGCCAACCTGAACCCCGAGCGCAAGTTCCCCTCGCTGTTCGAGCCCGTGCATGGTTCGGCCCCCGACATCGCTGGTCGCGGTCTCGCCAACCCCATTGGCCAGATCTGGTGCGGCGCCATGATGCTGGAGTTCCTCGGGCACAAGGCGGCGCACGATGGTGTGCTGGCAGCCATCGAGAAGGTGCTCAGCCCCGACAGCGGCGCGCCGCGCACGCCCGATCTGGGTGGCAAGGCCAGCACCGCCGATGTCGGCAAGGCCATTGCAGCCGCTGTTGCAAGCGCCTGAACGGGTTTTCTGTCAAGCCTCAAAATCACATCTCGTGCACAGCGGCGGGCGCGGAAGGCGTGAAAAAAACGTCTAGAATCCGCGTCCGCACGTTGTAAAAGCTTGTTGCTGTATTGACAGGTCGGAGCCCCATCGCTCTAATTGAACACAGCAGCCAACCTGCACATGCCGCTCCCGCTGACACCCCCACCACTGTGTCCCGGGAGATATTTTTTGAGACATCCAGATTAACTCACCCATCTACGAGGGGCTCCTTGTGAACAAGACTGAACTGATCGAGCACATTGCAAAGCATGCAGACATTTCCAAAGCCGCAGCCACCCGTGCGCTGGAATCCACCATCGGCGCCGTCAAGACCACGCTGAAAAAAGGAGGCTCTGTGTCTCTGGTGGGTTTTGGCACCTTTGCCGTTGGCAAGCGCGCTGCCCGCACCGGCCGCAATCCACGAACCGGCGATGCGATTAAAATCAAGGCAGCCAAGGTTCCCAAGTTCCGTCCGGGCAAAGCGCTCAAGGATGCATTGAACTGATGAACAGTGTTTGAGTGGGGTGCTTAGCTCAGTTGGTAGAGCAGCGCCCTTACACGGCGTAGGTCGGCGGTTCGAGCCCGTCAGCACCCACCACCATCTCAAAAGGCGAACCTGGTTCGCCTTTTTTGTTGTTGGGCTTCCGGTATATCCCCACGCAGTCGCACAGGAATTTCGAGATGTTTGATTTCATTCGCAAGCACACCAGAATCACCATGGTGCTGTTGTTTGTGTTGATCGTTCCGTCCTTCGTCCTTTTCGGTCTGGAGGGCTACAACCCGTCCAGCGAAACCGGCACGACGGTAGCCAAGGTCGACGGCAAGAGCATCGTTCAGGGCGAATGGGACCGCGCCCATCAGCTGGAAGTGGATCGCGTGCGCGAAAGCATGCCCTCGCTCGACGTCAAGCTGCTCGATTCACCTGAGGCACGCTACGGCACGCTGGAGCGCTTGGTGCGCGACCGCGTGATCGCTGCCGCCGCAGAGAAATTCCGGCTCACCACCAGCGACCAGCGCCTGGCGCGTGAGCTGCAGCAGAGCCCCGAAATTGCCTCGCTGCGCCGCGCAGACGGCACGATGGACATGGAGCGTTACCGCCAGGTGCTCGGCTCGCAGGGCATGACGCCGGAAATGTTTGAGGCCAATGTCCGCAACGACCTGTCGCTGCGTCAGGTGCTCGGTGGTGTCGGCATCAGCGGCTTTGCGCCGTCTGCAGCGGCCGATGCTGCGCTCAATGCGTATTTCCAGCGCCGTGAGATCCAGCTGGTGCGCTTCAGTGCGGCTGATTTCGCTGGCAAGCTCAACCCTTCAGACGCTGATCTGGAGCAGTACTACAAGGCCAACGAGAAGCTGTTCCAGGCGCCCGAGCAAGCCAGCATCGAATATGTGCAGCTTGATCTGGAGGCCGTGACAAAAGGCATCAGCGTCAACGATGCCGATCTCAAAACCTATTACGAGCAAAACGCCCAGCGATTGAGCAGCGCGGAAGAGCGCCGCGCCAGCCACATCCTGATCTCGGCAGCCAAGACCGCCAGCGCCGCCGAGCGCGAGAAGGCCAAGGCCAAAGCCGAAGAGCTGCTCGCAGCCGTGCGCAAGGCGCCCGAGAGTTTTGCCGATCTGGCCAAAAAGAATTCGCAGGACCCAGGCTCTGCCCCTTCCGGCGGTGATCTTGACTTCTTCGCCCGTGGCGCGATGGTCAAACCTTTCGAGGACGCGGCCTTCACGCTGAAGAAGGGCGAGATCAGTGGTGTGGTCGAGTCTGATTTCGGCTATCACATCATCAAGCTCACAGACATCAAGGCGCCCAAGCAGCGCTCCTTTGAAGAGATGAAGCCCGAGCTGGAAGCTGAGCTGAAGAAGCAGCAGGCACAGACGAAGTTCGCTGAAACTGCCGAAGCCTTCACCAACGGTGTGTACGAGCAGTCCGACGCGCTCAAGCCAGTGGCCGATCGCCTCAAGCTGGAAGTCAAGACGGCCACCGGCGTGACCCGTCAGCCGCCGCCCGGAACCACCGGCGTGCTGGCCAATGCCAAGTTCCTGGGTGCACTGTTCGCCCCCGATGCTGTCGAGAAAAAGCGCAATACCGAAGCCGTCGAAACGGCGCCGAGCCAGCTGGTTTCGGGCCGTATCGTGCAGTACACACCGGCACGCACCCAGCCTTTCGCTGAGGTGAAGGCCACCGTGCGCCAGCGCTGGATCGCCGAGCGCAGCGCAGAAGAAGCGCGCAAAGAGGGTGCTGCACGTCTGGCAGCGTGGAAAGCATCGCCCGCTACGGCGACCGGCCTGTCGCCCGTGGTGACAGTCTCGCGTGACCAGACGCAGAACCTGCCATCGCCCATCATCGACGCCGCCCTGCGTGCCGATGGCGCCGCCTTGCCCGCATGGGTGGGTGTGGACCTGGGCAACCAGGGCTATGTGGTCGTCAAGGTGGCCAAACTGGTGCCGCGCACGGCCCCTGCAGCCGCCGTGGCCGCGCAGGAGCGCGAGCAGTACAACCAGTGGTGGACCACTGCGGAAAACCTGGCCTACTACAACGCCCTCAAGGAACGTTTCAAGGCCGAGATTCTGGTGCCCAAACCAACGCCGGCCACCAAGACCAGCGTTTGATGGCACGTCTGCCCGTGCAACACCGCCACTTTGTTTTATAATCTGCGGCTGCGGTGGCTGTAGCTCAGTTGGTAGAGTCCAGGATTGTGATTCCTGTTGTCGTGGGTTCGAGCCCCATCAGCCACCCCAAGTGATTCAAGAAAACCTGCTACCAAATCGGTAGCAGGTTTTTTTTTGCCAGTTAGTTTGAGAAAGTCATCGGGGGTGCCATGCTCATGCTTGGCCAATGACCGATGCTTCAAGCCACTGACCTGGGACCTACATGCTCGACGACATCAAGAAAACCCTTTGGGCCACGGCCGACAAGTTGCGCGCCAACATGGACGCCGCTGAATACAAGCACCTGGTGCTGGGCCTGATCTTCGTCAAATACATCTCTGACACCTTCGCCGCGCGCCGCACCGAGCTGCAGCGCCGCCTCACCGACCCGGCCGACGACTACTTTCTGCACGGCCACACGCCCGAGCTGCTGGCGCAGGAGCTGGAAGACCGCGACTATTACAAAGAGGTCAACGTGTTCTGGGTGCCCGAAGCCGCGCGCTGGGAGTCGCTGCGCGCTGCAGCCAAGCAGCCCACCATCGGCAAGCTGATCGACGACGCGCTGACGTTGATTGAGCAAGAGAACCCCAAGCTCAAAAACATTCTTGACAAGCGCTACGCCCGCGCCCAGTTGCCCGACGGCAAGCTGGGTGAGCTGGTGGATTTGGTTTCAACCATTGGCTTTGGTGAAACGCCGGGCAGCGCACGCGATGTGCTGGGGCAGGTGTATGAATACTTCCTCGGCCAGTTCGCCAGTGCCGAGGGCAAGCGGGGCGGCCAGTTCTACACGCCGGCCAGCATTGTGAAAACACTGGTCGCTGTGCTGGCGCCGCACCACGGCCAGGTGTACGACCCGTGCTGTGGCAGTGGCGGCATGTTTGTGCAGAGCGAGAAGTTCATTGAGGCCCACGGCGGAAAAATTGGCGATGTGTCCATCTACGGGCAAGAAGCCAACCCCACCACCTGGCGGCTAGCCGCCATGAATCTGGCCATTCGCGGCATTGACTTCAACCTGGGCAAAGAGCCGGCCGACACCTTTGTGCGCAACCAGCACCCCGATTTGCGCGCCGATTTCATTCTGGCCAACCCGCCCTTCAACATCAGCGACTGGTGGCACGCCAGCCTGACGGGCGACCCGCGCTGGGTGCATGGCGACCCACCCCAGGGCAATGCCAACTACGCGTGGCTGCAGCACATGCTGCATCACCTCAAGCCGACTGGTCGTGCTGGAATCGTTTTGGCGAATGGCAGCATGAGCAGTAGCCAGAACAACGAAGGCCAAATCCGCGCCGCGATGGTCGAGGCCGACGTGGTGGAGGTGATGATCGCGCTGCCCGGCCAGCTGTTCTTCAACACGCAAATTCCGGCGTGCCTGTGGTTCCTCACCAAAGCCAAACCGGCGCACCGCCAGGGACAGGTGCTGTTTATCGACGCCCGCAAACATGCCACCATGATCAGCCGCGTGCAAAGCGAGCTGAAAGACGAGGTCATCGAACGTATTGCCAACACCGTGGCTGCCTGGCGTGGTGAAGGCGACTACCAGGACACCCCCGGCTTTTGCCGCAGCGTGCCGCTAACTGAAATTGCCCAGCACGGCCACGTGCTCACCCCCGGCCGCTACGTGGGCGCGGAAGCAGTCGAAGACAACGACGAAGACTTTGCAACCACCATGCAACAGCTCACGGAAAAGCTGGGCGAGCAGATGGCAAGGGGCGCGGAACTGGATGCGTTGATTCGCAAGAAGCTGGGGGGGCTGGGGTATGAGTTCTGAGTGGGCAAAGTTCACAGACCTACTCGCAGCTATTGTCGATAACCGAGGGAAGACTTGTCCGGTTGGTGAGACTGGCTTACCACTCATCGCCACAAACTGCATAAACGGCAAGGACCTCTATCCAAGCTACGAAACTACTCGTTTTGTTTCGGATGAAACTTACAGAACATGGTTTCGCGCGCATCCGAGGCCAGGTGATATTCTTTTTGTTTGTAAGGGTAGTCCGGGTCGTACCAACTGGGTTCCGGACCCTGTGGACTTTTGCATAGCACAAGACATGGTGGCGGTTCGGGCGGATCCGCTGAAGATTTACCCCAAGTATTTGTTTGCTGTACTACGCTCAGATAGCGTTCAGTCGCAAATCGACAATATGCATGTCGGCACGATGATTCCGCATTTCAAAAAAGGGGACTTCGATAAGCTGTACATCCCACTGCTAGATAGCAAATCACAAATTGCTGTTGGTGATCTCTACTTTGAGCTCTCTGAACGCATCACCCTCCTGCGCGAAACCAACACCACCCTCGAAGCCATCGCCCAGGCCCTGTTCAAGTCCTGGCTTGTCGATTTCGACCCCGTGCGCGCCAAGATGGAAGGCCGCGCCCCCGAAGGCATGGACGAGGCCACGGCGGCGCTGTTTCCGGATGGGTTTGAGGAGTCGGAGTTGGGTTTGGTGCCGAGGGGGTGGAGCCTGCTCCCATTGTCTAAAGCGTTTGATATAAACCCCGCGCGCAAACTAAAGCGCGGTGACGTCGCGCCGTACCTTGACATGGCTGGCGTCGGCATTCAGTCGCATGTCGTTCAAGGCGTCATTCAACGTGAGATGGGCTCGGGCACTAAATTTTTGAACGGCGACACCCTCCTTGCACGCATTACCCCATGTCTTGAAAACGGGAAGACCTGTTTTGTTGATTTTCTCTCCGGCGACAAAGTTGGCTGGGGTTCTACAGAATTTGTCGTGTTACGACCAAAGGCGCCGCTGCCGCCTTACTTCGGGTATCTGTTGTGCAGGCATACTGCTTTTCGCGATCACGCCGTTCAAAGCATGTCGGGGACCAGCGGACGCCAAAGAGTGCAGAACGACGTTCTCGGTATGTATCCGGTTGCGGTGCCTTCTGCTTCTGTTGCTGCTGCATTTGACGGCGTAGTTACGACCGCACAGCGCAAGATATCTGAGAACCACAATCAGGCCCAAACTCTGGCCTCCCTCCGCGACACCCTTCTCCCCCGCCTGATCTCCGGCCAACTGCGCGTGCCCGACGCCGAGGCCCTGGCCGAAGATGCCGAGGCGTAAGCCAGCCCTTGCGCGTCACAGCCTGTCGTGATGTTGATGCTGCTCCCTCAACGGGCGGTCTGCGGCGGGAGCTGAGGGCCGAATGAAATTCAGAGTCGTCGCAAACCAGGCATTGAAGAATTTGGCCTTACTTATTTGGCCGTACTTTTTTCAAAATCGAGAAACGTACCGCTAATCCGTACGCCAGTGGGTGTCGGGTATCTCGCACCCATGCAGCTTATTAACGTCCAAAATCCCGTGCTTTTTCGACACGTCGTGGGTAACATGCATAGAAAATAACCATTCTCCATACAGATACCCAGTCGCTCCATGCCGTTTGACCGCCTTCAGCCCTACAACGAGTTGCCATTGCTGCCACCTGCCGTGGAGCTGGAAACCAAGGCGGTGCTCAAGCAGGCCATTGCTGCCAACCGGGTGCTGGCCAGCCTGCGTGGTCTGGCGGCGCAGATTCCCAACCAGGGCATGTTGATCAGCAGCATCGTGCTGCAGGAGGCACGGCTGTCGTCAGAGATTGAAAACATCGTGACCAGCAACGATGCGCTGTACCGCGCAGATGCTGACGCCGACGGCAAGGCCGACCCTCAGACCAAAGAGGTGTTGCGCTACCGGGAGGCGCTGTATCACGGATTCCATGCGCTGAAAGCCCGGCCACTTTCAACCAATCTGTTCATCGAGATTGTCCAGCTGATCAAGCAGTCGGACATGCAGGTGCGTGCAGTGCCGGGCACGGTGCTGAAAAACCCGGTCAGTGGTGAAGTGGTGTACACACCGCCAGTGGGGGCCGAGGTAATTCGCGACAAGCTGTCGAATCTGGAGAAGTTCATCCATGCGCAGGATGACCTGGACCCGCTGGTGAAAATGGCGGTGATGCATTATCAGTTTGAGGCGATCCACCCTTTCCCTGACGGTAACGGGCGGACCGGGCGCATCCTGAACCTGTTGTATCTGGTGGACCAGAAGTTGTTGGATATTCCGGTGATGTTTCTGTCGCGCTACATCATTGCCAACCGGCCGGCTTATTACGAAGGCCTGCGTGGCGTGACCGAGCGGCAGGAGTGGGAGTCGTGGATTTTGTACATGCTGCGGGCCATTGAAAGTACAGCGCAGCAGACCTACGAACAAGTCAGCCGGATACGCGACCTGATGGAGCAGGTGCGTGAGCGGGTGCAGCGCGAAAGCCCGGTGGTTTACAGCAAAGATCTGGTCGAGGCGATTTTTCGCCATCCGTACACCAAGATCCAGTTTTTGGTGGACGCGGGAATTGCCAAGCGCCAGACGGCCTCTAGCTACCTGCAGGCGCTGGCGGGCCTGGGTGTGCTGCGAGAACTGAAGCATGGTCGTGAGAAGTACTACATCAACGATGCCTTGTTGGCAGAACTGGCGGCTTGATATGGGTTCCGAATCGACATTTCCTCTTAATATGTCGATTTATTTTGTTTTTTTAAACATATTATAGGAATCTGTCGATGCTGCAGACAGATTCCGTGGCCAGCCTATGACCGAAGACCAGCTCGAACAAGACACCCTGGGCTGGCTGGCCAATGTGGGCTACACCGTGGCCCACGGGCCCGACATCGCGCACGACGGGCCAGCGCCCGAGCGCAGCAGCTACCGCGACTGGCTGCTGGCCGGTCGCCTGCGCAGCGCCATCGCGCGGCTGAACCCGGGTGTGCCTGCCGCTGCACGCGAAGACGCACTCAAGCAGGTGCAAGACCTGGGCACGCCTGCGCTGCTGGCGGCCAACCGGCAGTTCCACCGGCTGCTGGTGGGGGGCGTACCAGTGCAGTACCAGGTGGCGGGCGAGACGCGGGGCGACTTCGTGCGGCTGATCGATTGGGCCAACGTGGCCGCCAATGACTGGCTGGCGGTGAACCAGTTCAGCATCAAGGGGCCGCACCACACACGCCGGCCCGACATCATCCTGTTTGTGAACGGCCTGCCGCTGGTGCTGTTGGAAATCAAAAACCCGGCCGACCAGAACGCCAGCATCTGGAAGGCCTATGACCAGTTGCAGACTTACAAAGAGCAGATTCCGGATGTGTTCCAGGCCAACGAGCTGCTGGTGATTTCTGACGGCGCCGAGGCGCTGATGGGCTCGCTCTCCAGCAACAGCGAGCGCTTCATGGCCTGGCGCACGATTGACGGTGTGGCGCTGGATCCATTGGGCGAGTTCAACGCGCTCGAAACCCTGGTGCGCGGCGCACTGGCCCCGGTGTGGCTGCTGGATTATCTGCGGTACTTTGTGCTGTTTGAAGACGACGGCACGCTGGTGAAAAAGATCGCGGGCTACCACCAGTTCCATGCGGTGCGCATGGCGATTGCGCAGGTGGTGGCGGCATCGCGGCCCGACGGTAACGCGGCTGTGAAGGGCAAGGGCGGCGTGGTCTGGCACACGCAGGGCAGCGGCAAGAGCATCACCATGACCTGCTTCGCCGCGCGCGTGATGCAGGAGCCCGCGATGGAGAACCCGACCATCGTCGTTATTACCGATCGCAACGATCTGGATGGGCAGTTGTTCGGCGTGTTCAGCCTGGCGCAAGACCTGTTGCGCGAGCAGCCGGTGCAGGCCCGCACCCGGCAGGAGCTTCGGGCGCTGCTGACGAACCGGCCATCGGGCGGCATCGTGTTCGCCACCATCCAGAAGTTCATGCCGGGGGAAGACGAAGACCAGTTCCCGGTGCTGAGTGGTCGCGCCAACATTGTGGTGATGGCTGATGAGGCGCACCGCACGCAATACGGCTTTGAGGCCACGCTGAAAAAGCGCAGCAGCCCCCAACCGCCCTCGGTGGTGACGACCGACGGCCAGGCCTCGCGCGCAGCCACCGCACAGTTTGCCCCGCAGGCTGAATACGTTTACCAGGCCGGCTATGCCCAGCACCTGCGTGATGCGCTGCCCAACGCCACTTTTGTGGCATTTACCGGCACGCCGGTGAGCAGTGAAGACCGCGACACGCGTGCCGTTTTTGGCGACTACATCCATGTGTACGACATGCAGCAGGCGCGAGAAGACGGCGCCACTGTGGCCATCTACTACGAATCACGCCTGGCCAAGCTGGGCCTGAAGCAGGACGAGCTGGCCACGCTGGACGACGAGGTGGACGAGCTGGCCGAAGACGAGGAAGAAAGCCAGCAGGCCCGCCTCAAGAGCCGTTGGGCTGCGCTGGAGAAGGTGGTGGGCGCCGAGCCACGCGTGGCGCAGGTGGCGGCTGATCTGGTGCAGCACTTTGAAGAGCGCAACCAGGCCCAGACCGGTAAAGCCATGGTGGTGGCCATGAGCCGCGACATCTGCGTGCACCTGTACAACGAGATCACCCGCCTGCGGCCCGACTGGCACGACGCCGACCCGGAGAAGGGCGCCATCAAGATCGTGATGACGGGCAGCGCCAGCGACAAGCCGCTGCTGCGCCCGCACATCTACAGCGCGCAAACCAAGAAGCGGCTGGAAAAGCGCTTCAAGGACCCAGCCGATCCGCTGCGCCTGGTGATCGTGCGCGACATGTGGCTCACCGGCTTTGACGCACCTTGCGTGCACACCCTGTATGTGGACAAACCCATGAAGGGCCACAACCTGATGCAGGCGATTGCGCGGGTCAACCGCGTGTTCCGCGACAAGCAGGGCGGGCTGGTGGTGGATTACATCGGCATTGGCAATGAGCTGAAGGCTGCGATGAAGGAATACACCCAGGCCAGGGGGCGCGGGCGGCCGACGGTGGATGCGCATGAAGCGTATGCACTGCTGATGGAAAAGATGGATGTGCTGCGTGCCATGCTGCATGGGTTTGACTACGGCGGTTTTTCAAAGGGCGGGTACAAAACGCTTTCTGGCGCGGCTGACCATGTGCTGGGTCTGACCACTGCGCAGGGGCGCGACGGCAAGAAGCGATTTGCCGATACCGCACTGGCCATGAGCCATGCCTTCACCCTGTGCTGCACGCTGGACGAGGCCCGCGCCGTGCGAGACGAGGTGGCTTTCCTGCAGGCGGTGCGTGTGTTGCTGACCAAGAAAGACCTGACAGCGCAAAAACGCACCGATGAGCAGCGCGAACTGGCCATTCGGCAGATCATCGGCCAGGCGGTGGTATCAGAGGAAGTGGTGAATATCTTCGACGCGGTGGGGCTGGACAAACCCAACATCGGTATTCTGGACGACGCGTTTCTGGCGCAGGTGCGCAATCTGCCAGAGCGCAATCTGGCGGTGGAACTGCTGGAGCGACTGCTGCAAGGTGAGATTAAAAGCCGCTTTGCCGGCAACGTGGTGCAGAACCGCAAGTTTTCAGACCTGCTGGGCGACGTGATTCAGCGCTATCAGAACCGCAGCATCGAAACTGCGCAGGTGATGGAAGAGCTGATCGAGATGGCGAAGAAGTTCCGCGAAGCGGCTTCGCGTGGTGAGCAGTTGGGACTGAGCGAAGACGAGGTGCGCTTTTATGACGCGCTGGCCAACAACGAATCGGCGGTGCGTGAACTCACCGACGAGACGCTCAAGAAAATCGCCCATGAGCTGACCGAGAACCTGCGCCAGAACATCAGTGTGGACTGGTCAGCGCGCGAGAGCGTGCGGGCCAAGCTGCGCCTGATGGTCAAGCGCATTTTGCGCAAGTACAAATACCCGCCTGACCAGCAGGACGCGGCTGTCGAATTGGTGCTGCAGCAGGCTCAGGCGCTGGGGGAAAGTTGGGTTTGAAGCTGCGTGTCTGATTCTTAAAATCCCCGGCGCTCATTTGATGCCCTTGCCATGCGCGAGTTCGTACCGTTCGGGCTGAGCCTGTCGAAGCCCTTCGACAAGCTCAGGGCGAGCGGTTGCAATCAACTGGCCGTGATCGAAGGCGCGGCATGGCTTGCTGCCCCTGCCGAGCCGAGAAACGCCTCATAGGTCGAACAAAACAGCGCCGGTATTTCAAAATGCGGCAGGGCGCCGGTCTGGAACACGTTGACTCGCCAGTTGCTGCGGCCTTGCAGAGTCGTTTTGCGCCGGTAGTCGGTGAAGTCGCCCCGCACGCCATGGCACATCCACACCGGGAGTTGCAGGGTGTCATAGACGTTGTGGATGTCGCGGCTGAAAAGCGCGGCCGACAGGAAGTGCAGTGGCGCAAACTCGGCGCCAGGTTGCCTGGCGGTCAGCACGTCATAGCGCCAGAGTGTTTCATCAATGTCGCGCGAGCCCCAGGTCTTGTTCAGGAAAAAGCGGATCACCCCAGGGCGGGTGAGGCTGCGAAACACGGCGCCGCCCCATCCCGGCCCGCGCAGGGCCTTCATCAGCCAGGGCAGGTAGAGCGTGCTGCCCGGTGGCCCGCGGCGTTTGTCCTGGGTGCCGTTGAAGCCGGTGGGGCTCACCAGGGCAGCGCTGCGAAAGTTATGCGGCTGCTCCATAGCTGCGCGCGCCAGAAATTCACTGGAGAGTGAAAGGGCCAGTGCATCAACGGGCTGCTCGCCGCAGCGCTGCCGGATGACAGCCGTCATGGCGTGAAGAGCCTGCGTCATCAGCGCGGGTGTGTAGGCGCGGTCACTGCGCTCTGAGAACCCGTAGCCCGGCAGATCGATGGAGAACACGGTGCGTGTGCGGCGAAAGTGCTCGTGCAGGGGCCGGACTTCCGCCGCACTGGCTGCAGCGTTGACGCTGTGCACCAGCAACAGCGGTGGGCCATTGCCTTCGACGTAATAACTCAGCCGGCCAGCAGGGCTGTCGAATTCGATGCGTTCACCGCTGAGTGCGTGCACGAGAGGTGAGGTCATGGGTGATGGCGCCGGTTGGGGTCGGTTGGGGTTAGCGGCCCTGCATGCGGTTGTATACGAAAGCAAAGGCAAAGACGGCAGCGAGGCACTGATGTACCCGCTGGCTCAGGCTGCTGAATGATAGCCTGCCAGACTCGCACGGAGCATGGCAAGCCCCAGCTGCTCTGGTCAGTTGATGGTCAGTCGAACATCAGGAGGCGCGGCGCCAGCGCATGATGAGGTCGCTGGCGTGGGCGATGCCCGCCGCGCTCAGGCACAGCACCGTCAGCGGCCAGGCGGTGTTCACCAGCACACTGCGTACGGCGAGCATCAGGCACAGGCCTGACACTATGTTGAGCAGGTAGGCGCGTGGCGGCAGGCCTTTGCCCGTCATGCGGTGGTAGGCCAGCAGGGTGAGCGTTTCGAGCACTGTGAGGGCAATCACGGCATCGACCAGCCAGCCGCTCTGCCACAGCAATTGCATGGTGTCCATGAAGGCAGTCAAAACGGGCCGTTCAGCCGCACCGTCGACAGGTTCAGCAGGGAGGCGAAGGACACCCACAGCAGGTAGGGCAGAAGCAGCAGGGCGGCCGCCTTCGACCAGTCCTTGAAGCGCCACATCAGCACGGCAATCGACAGCCACAGAAAGCCGATTTCCATCAGGGCCCAGTCGGGTCGCTGCAGCCGGAAGAACAGCACACTCCAGAGCGTGTTGAGCGCGCCGTTGATGGCGAACAGCACAATCACCGCGCGGCGACTGGCGCTGTCAGGGGCTGCTCGCCACGCCATCACGCCCGCCGCAGCGGCCAGCGCGAAGATGGTGGTCCAGGCGATGCCAAACCACGCGTCGGGCGGTTGCCATGGCGGGCGCACCAGGGCGCGGTACCACGGGCCCAGCACAGTCAGCCAGGCGCCGAGGCTGGACACCGCCAACGCGGCGGCAGAGGCAATGAGGATCGGTGCGAGGAGGGCCTTGCGCGTCATACCCGGGCAAGCCCGAGCAGGTGCGCCATGTCCTTGAAGAAGATGCGCACATGCGCCATCGGTTTCTTGCGGGCCAGTTCCTTGTTCATGTAGGACTCGAAGGTGAGCTGCTGCACGTCGCGGTCTTCGCAGATCTTCACGAAGCGCTCGCGGCGCTTGTCGGTGCGGTACCAGAAGGACTGCATGATGCCCAGCACCCAGAACACCGTACCGTGGGTTTTCATGAAGCGTTTGCGTGCCAGCTTGAGCGCACCGACGTTGCCGGTTTGCAGCAGCTCATGCACCGACTCCGCTGCGAGTTGACCACCGACCATGGCGTAGTAAATGCCTTCACCGGAAGCAGGTGCCACCACACCCGCTGCATCGCCGGCCAGCACCACATCCCTGCCGTTGTCCCAGCGGGGCAGGGGCTTCATCGGGATGGGTGCGCCTTCGCGGCGCAGGGTTTCGGTGCCGTCAAGGCCTGCTGTGGCGCGCAGCCGCGAGACCGCCGCCTTGAGCGAGAAGCCCTTGTCGGCGCTGCCGGTGCCTATGCTCATGGTGTCGCCGTGCGGGAAGACCCAGCCGTAAAAGTCGGGCGACAGCGTGCCCTGGTAGAAGACGTCACAGCGTGCGGCGTCATAGCCGGGGGTCTGGGCCGCAGGTGCGCGGACGATCTCGTGGTAAGCGAAGACGTATTTGGTTTTCTCGGCGCCGGGCACCGCCTGGCGGGCGACTTCAGACCGTGCGCCGTCTGCGCCGATCACGCTTCGCGCCTTGACCGATGCGGGCACGCCTTCGCCACGGGTGTGCTTGTCGCGCACGAGGTAGTGAACGACGCTGGTGCCTTGTTCATCGCGCTCCAGTTTGACAAAACTGCCCGTGCGCCGGACAGCACCCGCAGCGGCTGCACGCTCGCGCAGCCACTCGTCGAATGCGTCGCGATTGACCATGCCGACAAAGCCGTTCTCGATGGGAATGTCCACATGCCGCCTTGAAGGCGCAATCATGCGGGCACAGCGGGCGCGCGCCACCAGCAGGCTGTCGGGGATGGCGAAGTCCTTGATGAGCCGGGGTGGTATCGCGCCGCCACAGGGCTTGATGCGACCTGCCCGGTCCAGCAGCAGCACCGAATGGCCCTGACGGGCCAGCTCATGGGCCGCCGTGGCGCCAGAAGGGCCGCCGCCGACGACCACCACATCGAAAGTTTCAGTTGAGTCCATTGTGATCACCTTGGTTCTGTTTCACATTGCATCGGGCCGCGTGGCGGGTTTTGTTGTTCATGGATTCCCTGATGGCCGGTCTGCATCTCAGGCCTGCGGTGTCAGTGAATAGCTGCCGGGTGCCGTTGGCCCTGTGGCCTGTGGCGCTGCTGCTGTCGGGGATAGGGATGAAGTCGGGCTGCTGATCTTCCAGGCCAGTGCTGCAGAGACCAGGAAGAGGGCGGCCTCCAGACCGAAGACCGAGGCGTAAGCGACGCCCGGAGAGGCAATCAAAAAGCGCGCGATGTCGCTGGCGGCTGTGCCGACCAGCCCACCCAGCCCGAAGGCCACCGCTTGCGCTGCGCCCCACAAGCCCATGCGCACGCCTTCGCGTGACTGCCGGCCTTCGTTGGCCATGCGCATCATGGAGCCGATGGCGCCAATGGAGAAGGCGCCGTTGGCGACGCCCAGCAGAAACACGTTTTCCTTCAACGGCCAGCCAAGGCCTGTCAGGCCAGCGGCTACCAGTCCGGCCATCGCGATGCCAGAGGCCACGCAGCCTCCAATGGTCCAGCCGCGCAGCGAGCCCACATGCCGCCACAGCGGATGGTGGGCCTGACGTGCGCCCCAGGCCCCTGCTGCGGCGACCAGCAGCATGCCCAGCAAGACGCCTGCGTGCTGCACACCGGCCAGCTGCGTCGATGCGCCGGGAGTAAAGCCGAATACAGTGCCGGCGAAGGGTTCCAGAATCAGGTCCTGAGCGCTGTAGGCCAGCATGGAGACGAATACAAAAATGGTGAAGCGGCGCGCTGCGGGCTCACTCCACACCTGCTGCAGCGCCTCCAGAAACTGAGGTCGGCCGGTGGAAGGTGCAGCTTGTATAGGGGCCTGCTGCAGTGGGGAATTTGCCGGAACCCGCGGAGCGCGTTCTTCCAGTCGGTACAGCGCAGCCGCTGTCAGTGTCAGGGCCGCTGCAGCCACGATGCAGGTCACCAGCACCAGCCGTGCCGGGGAATACGGGTCCAGCCAGTGGCCGGCCAGGCCGGCCGTCATGGCAAAACCGAAGATCATCATCATCCAGACCATGGTCGCTGCGCCGGCGCGGCGGCCCGATGGAACGCGCTTGGCCAGCAAAACCAGCAGCGATGTACCGCTGGCACTGACCCCCAAACCGATCAACACAAAACCTGCAACAGCCAGCGCCATACCGGCAGGGCGGTTGGTGGCCATCCATGCGGTGGCCAGCGACGCGGTGATGCCGCCTGTGGCCAGCACAGCCATGCCGCCCATGATCCACGGGGTGCGTCTGCCGCCGACATCCGAGCCATGGCCCATGCGCGGACGCGTGATCTGCACCAGGTAGTGCAGGGCCACCAGAAACCCGGGCAGCAGCGCGGGCAGGGCCAGTTCCACCACCATCACGCGGTTCAGGGTCGAAGTGGTGAGCACCACGATGGCACCCAGCGCCGCCTGCACCAGACCGAGGCGGGCCACGCTGAGCCAGCCAAAAGTCTGTAAGGGCGCGGGGTTGTTCATCCGGCTGTTGCCATGCTGATCGAACGAAGTGCGAAGGCGCTGACCATCATGCCGGCCACGAACAGTGGCACACCGAAGCCGCTGTACCAGAGCGCACGCGATGTGGGTTCCTGCATGAAGCGCCGCATCATGAACGCCTGCAGCAGCACCAGCACCGCGACACCTGTTGCATGAAGGGGCCGCTGCCATTGGATCAGAAGAAGAATTACCAGCAGTTGGGGCACAGCCATGAAGAGGCATGCCACCCGAGCCGCCTTGTCCACGCCGAGCTGCACGGGCAGCGAACGCACGCCCATTTGCCGGTCGCCGGCCACTGCCTTGAAGTCGTTCAGCGTCATGATGCCGTGCGTCGCAGCGCTGTAGAGCGCGGCAAGAATCAGCGAGTGCCCGTGCGGCATGCTGCCGCCAGCCATCACCGCCGCACCGGTGACCCACGCGATGCCCTCATAGCTGATGCCGCAGGCCGCGTTGCCCCACCAGCCGTTTTCTTTCAGCCGCACAGGCGGCGCGCTGTAGGCCCATGCCAGCAGCAGGCCGATGGCGGCAGCACCGAAGCCCCACGGACCCAGCACGGCTGCGACAAGCAGGGAAACAAAAGTCCAGCTGATGGCCAGATACAGGCCCCATCGGCCCGGCATGCGCCCGGAGGGAATGGGGCGCTGCGGTTCATTGATGGCATCGACATGGCGGTCAAACCAGTCGTTGACGGCCTGGCTGGTGGCGCAGACCAAGGGCCCGGCCAGCGCTACACCGACAATCGCCAGTCCCCAGCGCCCATCCATCGAAATGCCAGAGGCCACCACGCCACACGCGAAAGCCCACATCGGCGGAAACCAGGTGATCGGCTTGAACAGCTCCGTGACGGTGGCGAGAGAGGGGCGTGTCATGGATAGGTTTTACATCGGACACCATCAAGTGTCAATTGAGATTGACACTTAAATCTGGGCCAAAAACTGGACGTGATCCATCGGCTGAAAGTGCCGCAGCGCAACAAAAAGCTCAACAAACACCTTAAAAAACAGCACATCAGCCAGCCCTGAACGCAAAAAAGGCACTGCGAGAGTGCCTTTTTGTTGGAGCGGGCGGGAAATTCCGCGCCAGGTCAGTGTTCCACTTCACCGGTCGATTCCCCGATGCCAAAGCGGCGCAGCTTGATGTACAGGCTTTGACGGGACAGGCCCAGCATCTCCGCTGCGGAAGCACGGTTGTCACCGGTCAGCTGCAATGCCGCTTCAATGCACAGCTGCTCGATCAGGTCGGTCGTTTCGCGCACGATGTCTTTGAGCGGCAGGCGGCCGACCAGTTCGGTCATCTGGCTGGCTGAGCGCGGCAGTTCCTTGGCGCCACGGCCGTCGCTGGTGAGGCGCCGGCCCATGTCGCGGATGGTGAAGCCCAGGCAGCGCTGATCGCCAGCATCCACGGAGACCGCAGAAATTTCCACCTCGCTGCTCGCGCCCAGTTCGCCGCGCAGCTGCGTCGCAAACAGTTTGACCGAGCCATGCTGGCGCAGGTTGGACAGCAGCACGCGGAAGTCCACGCCGCTGCGTCCCAGCCATTTGTCAAGCAACTGGCCGCGCGCCTGGTCTTCGGTGCCGATCTGGCCCAGATCGAGGAAGGCGCGATTCACGGTGAGGATGCGGCCTTCGATGTCGGTCACCACCAGCGCGTCGGGGGCGCTTTCCATCACCTGCAGCAATTGCTGCTTGCCGTTGTCGGTGTTCACCGCTGCGGCCGAGTCCTGGGTCGAGAAACGCAGCAGGAAGTGGAGGGAGTTTTCCTGGCGGAACTGCGAGGCCGTCAGTGTGAGCGGCTGGTTCTGCTCCAGCAGACGCACCTGCACTGCGTCTGCACGGCCAGTGGCGCGAAGGCGATCAAGCATGTGGCGAACCGCGTCAGCACTGGTCGAGTCAAGGCTGTCTGCCAGTGCCCAGCCGGGGCGCTTGGCCTTTTCGCCAAACAGTTCGAGGGCCGCCGGGTTGGCTTCTTCCACCTTGTCGATGGAGCCACTGAGGATCAACACTGGCTCGGTGGCCATCTGGAACAGCAGGCGATACCGCGTCTCCACCTGGCGAAGGCGCCAGTAGTCGCGTTCCATGGAGAGTTGTGCCGTGACCAGCCGCTGCTGCAGCGCCACCTGCGCGCGCAGGTCGCGGCCGAAGGCGAGGGTGAGCGTGGTTTCGCTCGAAGCGGGCTGGCCCTTGCGGCGCACAGGCACCACTGAATAGGACAGGGGCAGATCCGCCGCACCGCCAGCCACCGGGTGGTTGACATGGCGCCAGCGAACGCCGTCACCCGAGACGGGGTTCTTCAGCAGTGCTTCAATCTTGGGCTGGCTTTCGACGGTGACGGTTTCAGACCATGTCTTGCCGAGCCATTCGTGGCAGCCCTGAGTGCGGAGATCGTCGCTGCCAAGCGCCAGATCGCGAATGACGCCAGAGTCGTCAAGCACCAACACGACATCTGCCGCGGCTGTGATCAACTCTGCCGCCGTATCGACGTCCAGATTGGCAAGGAATTGACTCGGCATTTCAAAATGCCGGTCAATGAACGCTTGCGTTACCTGTTGCATGAGTTGTCTTTCATCCGGATATTAGGTGTAAGGTGGGGGCGTGAGCTGAGGTTTCAACTGCTGACACCGATGCGCGTGTTGCGCGCCGCGAGTTTTTCGGCCATTTCAGGGGCTGTACCGCCGTTGATGATGATGGCATCGGCGGAAATCTGCGCGGCATATTCCGGATGGAGTGCAAACACTGCACCCCCGGCGATTATAGGGACGCCGGTATTGACGCTTGCGCGGCGCACCTCTGCAATGCATTCGGCCAGTCGCAGGATGCTGGTTTCGCTGCCCAGCGAGAAGCCGACAACGTCATACCAACCCTGCTTGACCATGACCGCGGGAGACACGTCGCTGGCGCCGAAATTGGTCGATACGTCCCAGCCGGCGCGGTGGAAAAACTCGGCCACGAGAGAAAGACCAAAGGTGTGTTGTTCGCCGGGGCAGGGCACCAGCAGAATGCGGCGTCCGGGGTTGGCATCGGTTTGTGTGGGCGGCGGTGCCGCTGCTTCGCTGTTCTCGCGCAGCACGTGCTGCAGGCGGCCCAAGCCCATGGTCACTTCGGTAAAGTCGCAGAGATCGCGCTCCCACAGCTCGCCCAGATGTCGGGCCACTGGCGCCAGCAGATCCAGAAAGATCGACTGCATCGGGATGCCGCGCGCCCGGAAGGACATCACGCTGCGCTGAAGCGCTGCATCGTCGTCGTGAAGCACCATGCGCGCAAATTCAAGCACGTCTTCAGGCGAGACCTGCTCCATCACGGGCAGGTCCATCGAGCATTCGTGCGGGAAGCGGTGTGCCAGCATCAGGCGCGGGATGATTTCGTATTCGACAGCCTTGGCCAGCAGCATGGTACGCAGACTGGTCTGGTCGGGCATGTCTGCACGTTCGGACTGCAGGAATCCCTCGACGCCCTGCGCGTAGTTGTTACTGGCATCCGGCCACGGATCCGATGCGGAGCCGAACCCTGATCCCTCTGGCTTTTCAGATTCATATCTGGAAAACGAGCCCATCTCACTTCTCCTGCGCCGCCTTTTCATGGCGCGGTTGGTGCCAATGCGCACGGGCTACGGTCCTGGCCGGAGCTCTACTACGTCATCAGATTTTGCAATTTCTCCCGGCGACCCTGTTTTGCCTCTTTTGCAAAACACACTCGCCAGATCAGCTTGTACCTGTCCACTTGTGTCACCGTCAAAACATTTGTGCAGATGCCCGGGTAAGTACTAAGTACTTGTTTCAGTATCTGGTCGGTCAACGATTTCTATTCAATGTAAATAAATATATACGTCAATTTAAGTTGACACAAGTCCCAAGCGCGTCTAAATTCAACCCAAACCCCACATGAGCACCAAAACAATGCAACCTGGCGCCCCGAGACCAAAAACCAGCGCCCCGCTTTACACACCGCAGCAGCGTGTGCGGCGCGATGGCACTGTCTGGACCCTGGTGCAGGGCATTCTGGCCCCGGTGCAGTTTCTGGTGTTCCTGGTCAGTCTGGTGCTGGTGCTCCGCTTCCTCTGGACGGGCGAGGGCGAGTACGCCGCCACGGTGTCTGTGGTCATCAAGACGCTGACGCTCTACACCATCATGATCACCGGCTGCATCTGGGAGAAGGTGGTGTTTGACTGCTACCTCTTCGCTCCAGCCTTCTATTGGGAAGACGTGTTCAGCATGCTGGTGCTGGCACTGCACACCGCCTATCTGGCTGCGCTGATGTCCGGCTGGCTCGATGCGCGCGGACTGATGCTTCTGGCGCTGGCGGCTTACGCCACCTACGTCATCAACGCTGGCCAGTTCATCTACAAGCTGCGCATGGCCCGGCTTCAGGGGCAACCAGCCGCATCGGCCGATCAGCCTTCAGGAGTCGCCGCATGAGCCCGGTCATTCCGATTCATGCAGCCACCGGTGGCTGCTCTGATGCGCCGGTGCTGAAGGAGCGCGGCCAGCGCGAGGTGTTCTGCGGTTTGACTGGCATCATCTGGCTGCACCGCAAGATTCAGGACGCATTCTTCCTGGTGGTCGGCTCGCGCACCTGCGCGCACCTGATCCAGTCCGCCGCTGGCGTGATGATTTTTGCCGAGCCCCGCTTTGCGACCGCGATCATTGACGAGCGTGACCTCGCTGGTCTGGCCGACTGCAATGAAGAGCTTGACCGCGTGGTCACCCGGCTGATTGAGCGGCGCCCTGAAATCAAGTTGCTGTTTCTGGTGGGTTCCTGTCCATCGGAAGTCATCAAGCTCGATCTGTCGCGCGCAGCGTCGCGCCTTTCGGGTCGCTTCTCGCCGGATGTGCGGGTGCTGAATTACTCTGGCAGCGGTATCGAGACCACTTTCACCCAGGGCGAAGACGCCTGCCTCGCGTCGCTGGTGCCCAGCCTGCCCGTGTGCATTGCCGATACACCCACCGAACTGCTGGTGGTGGGTGCACTGGCCGATGTGGTGGAAGACCAGTTTGCCCGGCTGTTCAAACAGATGGGCATTGAGCGCGTTCGCTTTTTCCCGCCGCGCCATGCCACCGACCTGCCTGCGGTTGGCCCCAACACCGTGTTTCTGCTGGCGCAACCCTTTCTGGCGGACACCGCCGTGGCGCTGGAAGCTCGCGGTGCCAAGCGCCTGCCTTCACCGTTTCCACTGGGTGTGGAGGGCACCACCGCCTGGTTGCAGGCAGCAGCCAGCGCCTTCGGTGTGGAGGCTGCCACATTCGAGGCCGCCATAGCCGCCAGCCGCGAGCGTGCCACCACCGCTGTCGCACGCCAGCGCACGCAACTTGCTGGCAAGAGCATTTTCTTCTTCCCCGATTCCCAGCTGGAAATTCCGCTGGCCCGTTTTCTTTCGCGTGAACTGGGCATGACGCTGGCCGAGGTGGGCACGCCCTACCTGCACCGCCAGCACATGGCCGAAGAGCTGGCCTGGCTGCCTGAAGGCACCTTCCTGTCAGAAGGCCAGCATGTGGAAAACCAGCTCGACCGTTGCCGCGCAGCGCAGCCCGACATCGTGGTCTGCGGTCTGGGGCTGGCCAACCCGCTCGAAGCCGAGGGCATGACCACCAAATGGGCCATCGAACTGGTCTTCACCCCGATCCAGGGCTATGAACAGGCGGCCGATCTGGCTGAGCTCTTCAGCAGACCACTGGTTCGCCGAATGCGGCTAGCCGCCTAGATTGATCAAAGGCCACCACGATGCAGCTCACACTCTGGACCTACGAAGGACCGCCGCATGTGGGGGCGATGCGTATTGCCACCGCCATGAAGGACGTCCACTACGTCCTGCACGCACCCCAGGGCGACACCTACGCCGATCTGCTGTTCACGATGATCGAGCGCAATGCCAAACGGCCACCGGTCACCTACACCACCTTCCAGGCGCGTGACCTGGGTGGCGACACCGCCGAGCTGTTCAAGAACGCTGCCCGCGAGGCCTACGCCCGCTTCAGCCCCAAGGCCATGATGGTCGGCTCCTCATGCACCGCCGAGCTGATTCAGGACGATCCGGGTGGCCTGTGCAAGGCGCTGGATCTCCCCGTACCCGTGGTGGCGCTGGAGCTGCCTTCGTACCAGCGCAAGGAAAACTGGGGCGCTTCGGAGACTTTCTATCAGATGGTTCGCCAGCTGGCCGACACCAGCGTGCGCCGTGCGCCACAAACCGAAGGGGAGAGCGAAGGCGAGACCCGCCGCCCACGCTGCAACATCCTCGGCCCGGCGTCGCTGGGCTTTCGCCACCGCGATGATCTGCGTGAGATCACCGGTCTGTTGACCGACATGGGCGTGGACATCAACGTCACCGCACCGCTGGGCGCCACGCCCGCCGATCTGGCTCGTCTGGGCGACGCTGATTTCAATGTGGTGCTCTATCCAGAGATCGCCATGCTGGCCGCCAGCTGGCTCAAGCGCACCTTCAACCAGCCTTCCACACGCACGGTGCCCATCGGCTCTGGCGCCACGCGTGATTTCATCGCTGAGGTAGCCGAACTCGCCGGTGTGGATCCTTCGGGTGTGCTGGCCAACGCCGAGGCGCGTGCCCCTTGGTATGCCAAGTCGGTGGATTCGACCTACCTCACCAGCAAGCGTGTGTTTGTCTTTGGCGATGCCACCCATGTGGTCGCCGCAGCCCGCATCGCCGCGCAGGAAATGGGCTTCACCGTGGTCGGACTGGGCACCTACAGCCGCGAGTTCGCCCGCGAAGTGCGCGAAGCCGCACAGCTCTATGGTGTCGAGGCTTTGATCAGCGACGACTACCTTGAAGTCGAGGCCCGCATTGCCGAACTGCAGCCCGAACTGGTGCTGGGCTCGCAGATGGAGCGCCATATTGCCAAGCGCCTGGGCGTGCCCTGCGCCGTCATCTCGGCGCCGGTGCATGTGCAGGACTTTCCGGCGCGGTATTCACCGCAAATGGGTTTTGAAGGCGCCAACGTGTTGTTTGACACCTGGGTGCATCCGCTGATGATGGGGCTCGAAGAGCACCTGATCGGCATGTTCCGCGGTGATGCCGAATTCCATGAGGACGCCGCGCCGTCGCACCTGGGTGGCGCTGTGACCCCTCGGGCGCAGACCGTTGCAGCGTCGGCCGAGCCTGCCCATGTACTCGCAGCAGAAGCCACGACTGCAGTAGAAGCAGCCAATGAAACGCTGTCCCCTGCAGAAGCCACCTGGGGCATCGACGCTGAAAAAGAGCTCAAAAAGATTCCCTTCTTCGTGCGCGGCAAGGCCAAGCGCAACACCGAGCGCTTTGCGATGGATCGCGGGGTGTCCCTGATCACCGTGGAGACACTGTATGACGCCAAGGCTCACTATGGCCGCTAAGCCGATGTCTGCAGTCAATCACCAAAGGGTTCGTCTGGTCGTCGTGACCATGGACACCCACTTCGCAGGCGCTGTCGAGCGGGCGCAGGTCACACTGGCGCGCGAGCTGCCCGGCCTGTCGGTGGCCTTTCACGCCGCTTCTGAATACGCGGGTGACGAAGCCGCCGTGGCGCGTTGCTGCGATGACATTTCCAAAGCCGACATCGTGGTCTGCGGCATGCTGTTTCTGGAAGACCACTTCCTGCCGGTGCTGCCCGCACTGCAGGCCCGGCGTGACCATTGCGATGCGATGGTGTGCATGGCTTCGGCTGCTGAAGTCGTCAAGCTCACTCGCCTCGGCAACTTCGACATGGCCAAGCCCGCCAGCGGCCCGATGGCGCTGCTCAAGAAGCTGCGCGGCAACAAGGAAAAAGCCTCCACCGGCGGCGCGGCGCAGATGAAGATGCTGCGGCGCATTCCGCAGCTGCTGCGCTTTGTGCCCGGCACCGCACAGGATGTGCGCGCCTATTTCATGACGCTGCAGTACTGGCTGGGCGGCTCGGACGAGAACATCCTGAACCTGATCCGCCACGTGGTCAATCGCGGTGCAGACGGCGAGCGCAAGGAGCTGCGCAGCGTGGTTCGTGCAGAGCCACCCATCGAATATCCGGAGGTCGGTGTATACCATCCGCGCATGGCTGGCCGCCTGGCGGCTGAAGTGTCTGCCTTGCCGATGCCTGCAACCCCGGTGGTGGGCACGGTCGGTCTGCTGGTGCTGCGCTCGTATTTGCTGTCGGGCAATTCGGCGCACTATGACGGCGTGATTGCGGCGATGGAGGCGCGCGGCTTGCGCGTGATTCCCGCCTTCGCGGCCGGTCTGGATGCGCGGCCCGCCATTGATGAATTTTTTGTGCGCAACGGCCAGACCATGGTCGATGCCGTGGTGTCGCTCACCGGCTTCTCGCTGGTCGGTGGCCCGGCCTACAACGATGCCAAAGCTGCCGAAGACATTCTTTCCAGGCTGGATGTGCCTTATGTGGCAGCCCACCCGGTGGAGTTCCAGACCCTCGCGCAGTGGGGTGGTTCCGAGCGCGGTTTGCTGCCAGTGGAAAGCACCATCATGGTGGCGATTCCCGAGCTGGACGGCGCGACCAGCCCGATGGTGTTCGGTGGTCGCCCTGGCCATGCCGGCGTGACCTGCACCGGCTGCCACCACGCCTGCACCTTCACCGCGAACGACACCGCACAGGACATGCAGTCCTGCCCCGAGCGCGCGCTGATGCTCGCCGCCCGTGTGAGCCGGATGGTGGCGCTGCGCCGCAGCCAGCGCGCCCAGCGCCGCGTGGCCGTGGTGATCTTCAATTTCCCGCCCAATGCCGGAAACATCGGCAGCGCGGCTTACCTCTCGGTGTTCGAGTCAATGTTCCACACGCTCAGCGCGATGAAGGCGCAGGGCTACACAGTAGACATGCCCGCCAGCGTGGACGAGCTGCGCGACGGCGTGCTGCAGGGCAATGCCAGCCGCTACGGCGCAGACGCCAACGTGCACACCCTGATCAGCACCGATGACCATGTCCGCCGCGAGCGCTGGCTCAGCGAGATCGAAGCCCAGTGGGGCCCGGCACCCGGGCGCCAGCTCAGCAACGGCACCGACATCCTCGTGCTGGGCAAACAGTTTGGCAATGTGCTGGTGGCTGTGCAACCTGCCTTCGGTTATGAAGGTGACCCGATGCGCCTGCTGTTTGAAAAAGGCCTGTCGCCCACGCATGCGTTCTCGGCGTTCTACCGCTACCTGCGCGAGGACTTCAATGCCCACGCGGTGCTGCATTTCGGCACCCACGGCGCGCTGGAGTTCATGCCAGGCAAGCAAAGCGGCATGTCCGGCAACTGCTGGCCGGACCGCCTGATTGGTGATCTGCCGAACATCTATCTCTATGCCTCCAACAATCCCTCGGAAGGCGCGATCGCCAAACGCCGTTCCGGCGCCACGCTGATCAGTTACCTCACGCCACCAGTGTCGGAGGCCGGTCTGTACAAAGGCCTGGTGGACCTGAAAGCCTCCATCGAACGCTGGCGCGGCATGGACCCGGACGCCCGGGAGCGCGCTGACTTCGCGGTGTTGCTCCAGTCGCAGGCTGCCGCACTGAACCTGACGCCGGCCGAGCCCCTGTGGGATGCGGCTGTGGGCGGCGATGCCGACCATCAGGTGGCGCTGCTTTCAACGCAGGTGCTGGAACTCGAATACACGCTGATCCCTTGCGGCCTGCACGTCACTGGTCGCCCGCCGAGTGTGGCCGAGCGCGTCGACATGCTGCTGGCCATGACCGAAGCCTGGGCTGGTCAGCGCCCGCCGCGCGAGACCGTACGGGCGCTGGTGGATGGTCACACCGTCGATCAGGCCATGAAGATCGGTCACATGCACGGCGATGTCGAGCTGGTGACGGCGATGACCCAACTGGGCGAGGCCAACACGCTTCTGTCCAAAGATTCTGAAGTCGAGGCGATTCTTCGCGCCCTGGATGGCCAGTACATCCGCCCTGCCCCTGGTGGTGACATCCTGCGCACCCCGGCCGTGCTGCCCACCGGCCGCAACCTGCACGGTTTTGATCCCTTCCGCATTCCGAGTGCCTTTGCTGTGAAAGACGGTGCCGAGCAGGCCAAGCGCCTGCTGGAGCGCCACATGCGCGAAACCCACCAGTTGCCCGAATCGATTGCGATGGTGCTGTGGGGCAGCGACAACCTCAAGAACGAAGGCGCACCGATTGCGCAGGTGCTGGCCCTGATGGGCGCCTTGCCGCGCTTTGACAGCTACGGCCGCATCGCCGGCGCCACGCTGGTGCCGCTGTCTGAACTGGGCCGCCCGCGCATTGATGTGGTGATCACGCTGTCTGGCATCTTCCGTGACCTGATGCCGCTGCAGATTCGCATGCTGGCTGAAGCCGCCTATCTGGCCGCATCGGCCGATGAGCCACTGGAAGAAAACTGGATTCGCAAACATGCGCTGGCCTACCAGGCTGAGCATGGCTGCACACTGGAAACCGCATCACTGCGCGTGTACGGCAACGCCGAAGGCGCCTACGGTTCCAACGTCAACAACCTGGTGGAAAGCAGCCGCTGGTCTGATGAGAACGAGCTGGCCGAGACCTATTCGCGCCGCAAGGGATTTGCCTACGGACGCACTGGCCTTGCGGTGCAGCAGACCGCCTTGCTGCAAAGCGCGCTGGCCGATGTGCAGCTGACCTACCAGAACCTGGATTCAGTTGAACTGGGCGTGACCACGGTGGACAACTATTTCGACACGCTGGGTGGCATCACCCAGGCCGTGAAGCGCGCCCGTGGCGGCGTGACGCCACCGGTTTACATCGGTGACCAGACCAAGGGCGATGGCGCCGTGCGCACACTGCATGAGCAGGTGGCACTCGAAACCCGCACCCGCATGCTCAACCCCAAGTGGTTCGAAGGCATGCTCGAAAGCGGCTACGAAGGCGTGCGTCAGATTGAGGTGCATGTCACCAACACCATGGGCTGGTCTGCCACCACCGGCCAGGTACAGCCCTGGGTGTATCAGGAATTGAGCGAGACATTCATGCTCGACCCCAAGATGCGCAACCGGCTGGCCAAGCTCAACCCCACGGCATCTGCGCGTGTGGCGAGCCGCCTGCTTGAAGCGTCAGACCGCCAATATTGGCAACCCGATCCGGAAGTTCTCGCGGCGCTCAGACAGGCCAGCGAAGAACTTGAAGACCGGCTCGAAGGTGTTTTTGAAGGAGCTACCGCATGATGGAAACCAGCGTTCCCCTGACCGACCTGAGGCGTGCCTCGGGGAAGTCCCACCGCGAAGACGGCGAGGGCAGCCTGCAGGTCCAGCTGGATCCTTCGCTGAAGATCGGCAATGCCAAAGTCTTTGCCATTTACGGTAAGGGCGGTATCGGCAAGAGCACCACCAGCAGCAACCTGTCGGCGGCGTTCTCACACCTCGGCAAGCGCGTGCTGCAAATCGGCTGCGATCCCAAGCATGACAGTACCTTCACGTTGACCAAGAAGATGCTGCCCACCGTCATCGACGTGCTGGAAACGGTCGACTTCCATGCCGAAGAGCTGCGTGTCGAAGACTTCGTGTTCCCGGGCTACAACGGCGTGATGTGCGTCGAAGCCGGTGGCCCGCCTGCCGGTACCGGTTGCGGCGGTTACGTCGTCGGACAAACGGTGAAGCTGCTGAAAGAGCACCACCTGCTGGAAGACACCGATGTGGTGATTTTCGATGTGCTGGGCGACGTGGTGTGCGGTGGTTTTGCCGCGCCACTGCAGCACGCCGACCGCGCGCTCATCGTGACGGCCAACGACTTCGATTCGATCTTTGCGATGAACCGCATCGTGCAGGCCATCGGCGCCAAAGCCAAGAACTACAACGTGCGTCTGGGTGGTGTGATTGCCAACCGCAGCGCAGCCACCGACCAGATCGACAAATACAACAACCAGATTGGCCTGAAGCTGGCCGCGCACTTCCCGGACCTGGATGTGATTCGTCGCAGCCGTCTGAAGAAGTCCACGCTGTTCGAGATGGAAACCTCGCCCGAGCTGGAAGCCGTCAAAAAGGAATACATGCGACTCGCTGCTTCCTTGTGGCTGGGCGTGGAGCCGTTGGCCGCCGTGCCCATGAAAGACCGCGACATCTTTGACCTGCTGGGATTTGATTGATGAACACTACCAACGCCAACTACCTTGAGCGCCGGCTCGAAATCGAAACCTATTTCGACCGCACGGCAGCCAAGGCGTGGGAACGCCTGACCTCTACCGCTCCGGTGGGCCGGATTCGTGCCACGGTAAGGGCAGGGCGTGACCAGATGCGGAGCACGCTGCTGTCATGGCTGCCGCAGGACATGCGTGGCCTGCGTCTGCTCGATGCCGGTTGCGGCACTGGCGCGCTGGCCATGGAGGCCATGCAGCGCGGCGCTGAGGTGGTGGCGATTGACCTGTCGCCGACGCTGGTGCAACTGGCACGCGACCGCGCAGCCCCCTTGCCGGCCAACGACATGGGCGGCAGTGTGGAGTTTCTCTCGGGCGACATGCTCGACGAGGCGCTGGGTCGCTTCGACCACGTGGTGGCGATGGACTCGGTGATTCATTACGACACCCCCGATATTTCACGCGCTGTGCAGCGGCTCGCTGCCCGCACCAGCGGCAGCGTGCTCTTCACGATTGCGCCCAGCAGCCCGCTGCTGACCGTGGCGCACAGTGTCGGGCGGCTCTTTCCGAGCAGCGACCGTTCGCCCGCACTGACGCCAGTGTCACAAGCCCTGCTGCGCAAGTCGCTGCAACAGGCTTTTGCAGGTACCGGCTGGATGGAAGGCCGCAGTCAGCGGGTTTCCAGCGGCTTTTACACCTCACAGGCGTGGGAGTGGGCACGGTGAATCTCCAGCGCTTTCTGTCGCCCTCCTGGGCGCTGAATCTCAGCAAACAGATGACTGAGCGCTATGCGCCGTTTGCTGACGCTGCATCGACCGAATTACCCCTGGGGCGCCTGTTGCGCCTCTCCTTGTTCCAGTTGTCTGTTGGCATCACGACAGCACTGCTGGTGGGCACGCTCAATCGCGTGATGATTGTGGAGCTGGGCGTTCCCGCCTGGTGGGTGGCGCTGTCTGTCGCGCTGCCGCTGGTGTTTGCGCCGTTGCGTGCGCTGATCGGCTACCGCAGCGACACGCACCCTTCGCCGCTGGGCCTCAAGCGCATGCCTTACATGTGGGTGGGCACCTTGCTGATGTTTGGAGGTCTCTCCATCATGCCTTTTGCCTTGTTGCTCTTGTCTGCACCCGACACCGCTGGCGTCTGGGCGGGCCGCATCGGCGGCGCGCTGGCCTTCCTGCTGGTGGGTGCCGGCATGCAGATCACCCAGACCGCCGGCATGGCACTGGCCAGCGATTTGGCCCCTGAGGCCAAGCGCCCCCGCGTGGTGGCCTTGCTTTACAGCATGTTGCTGCTGGGGCTGATCCTCGGCAGCGGCTTGCTCGGTTTGTTGCTGATTGATTTCAGCCCCACGCGCCTGGTGCAGGTGGTGCAGGGTGCCGCAGTGATGGTGGCGGTGCTCAATGTCATCTCGCTGTGGAAACAGGAGCCGCGTCAGGCCCGCCGTGGCAAACGAGAAGAGCAGGGCTTTTCGCGCAGCTGGCAAAAGCTGATGGCGATTCCGAAGATCCGCCGTTTTCTCTGGACTGTCGGCCTTGGTACTGCCGCCTTCAGCATGCAGGACATCGTGCTGGAGCCTTTCGGCGGCGAGGTGCTGGGCCTGAATGTGAGCCTGACCAGCACCTTGACAGCCATGAGTGCCGGTGGCGCCTTGCTGGCTTTCGTCCTGTCAGCCCGTTTCATGTCCAAGGGTCTGGACACCATTCGCCTCGCGGCCATCGGCGCGTTGCTGGGTCTACCCGCATTTGCCTGTGTGATCTTCTCGGCACCGCTGGAATCGGCGATGCTGTTCCAGTTTGGCGCCGCGCTGATCGGCTTTTCCGGCGGACTGTTCTCTGTGAGCATGCTGCTGACGGCCATGGAGCTGCCCGAGCGCGAGCTCACTGGTCTGGTGCTCGGCGCTTGGGGCGCGGTGCAGGCTACTGCGGCTGGCCTGTCGATGGCCTTTGGCGGTGTGCTGCGCGATGTGGTGTCGGGTCTGGCCACATCGGGCTGGCTGGGCAGTGCACTCAATTCGCCCGTCACCGGCTACAGCTTTGTGTTCCACCTTGAAATTTACATGCTCTTCGTGGTGCTGATTGCACTGGGACCGCTGGTCCGCCGCAGCGCCGCCACAAAACACACAAGTCACCCGATCGGACTGGCCGAATTGCCAGGATAAGTCACCCCCGCCCGCTGTCATTGAAGGAGAACCACCATGGAAACAGGCGCTATCACGCAGTATGTCGACGTCGCACAGCTTGTGCTGTATGCCTTTTGGGCATTTTTCGCAGGACTGATTTACTACCTGCTGCGGGAAAACCACCGCGAAGGCTACCCGATGGATCCAGGTCGTGAAAACGGTCCGAAGGTGGAGGGCTGGCCCGCCGTACCTGAACCCAAGGTTTACAAACTGGCCGATGGTCGCGAGATGCTGAGCCCGGACCCCAACCGTGCCGATGGCGACTACAGCGCGCAGGCCCGGCATGGCTGGAATGGCTCGCCACTGGAGCCTGTGGGCAATCCCCTGCTGGCGGGTGTGGGTGCAGGCGCATGGGCCAATCGCGCTGACATCCCTGACCACATGTTTGACGGCACGGTGAAGATCGTTCCGCTGCGCGTGGCGCATGAGCATGGCGTTGCGGCCCAGGACACCGATCCACGTGGCCTGCCCGTGCTGGGCGCCGACGGTGAACGCGCCGGTACGGTCTCCGACATGTGGATTGACCAGGCCGAGATCCTGTTCCGCTACATCGAGGTCTCGCTGACCGGTGGTGGCCAGGTGCTGCTGCCGATGAACTTCGCTTATGTCAGCCGCGATGCGGTTCGCGTCAAGGCCATTCTGGCGTCGCAGTTTGCGCAGGTTCCTGCCTTGCGCAACCCGGAGCAGGTCACGCTGCTGGAAGAAGAGAAGATCATGGCCTATTACGGCGCCGGATCGCTCTACGCCACGCCTGAGCGCCAGGAGCCGCTGCTGTGAACACCAACCACGAACATGAGTTCGAGGCCGCCCTCGGCCTGCCCGAGGAGCTGCCAGCCGGTGAGCACATTCTCTGGCAGGGGGCGCCTGACTGGCGTGTGTTGGCGGTAGAGGCTTTCCATGTCCGCAAGCTGGCGATCTACTTCGCCGCCATGCTGGCCGTGCAGGCGATGTATCTGGCGGGTGAGCCCGGCGGTATGCCGGTGCGGCCACTGGCCACCAGCGTGGGCATGGCCCTGCTGGCACTGCTGCTGCTGAGCATCACGGCGTATTTCTCGGCCCGTACCACCATGTACACCCTGACCGACAAGCGTGTGGTGATGCGCGTCGGCATTGTGCTGACGCTGACCTTCAACCTGCCACTTAAGCAAATCGCGGGTGCCGCGTTGCGGCCAGAGGCCAAGGGTTTTGGCGACATCGCCCTGACCCTGAAAGGCTCAGACCGCATTGCGTACCTGAACCTGTGGCCGCATGCACGCCCCTGGGAGCTGAAGAATCCGCAGCCCAGCCTGCGCTGTCTGGCCAACGTGGCGGGCGTGGCCCAGACCATGCAGCAGGCATGGCGCAATGCGAATCCGGATGTGCAACTGATGGGCAGTGAGTCGGTCAGTGTGTCGGGCGCCGCGTCTGGCATCACTTCAGGATACGGGCAGGCTTCCGATCACCGCACAGCCGCAGTCTGAGACAACAGCCAATAAAAACAGGTCACATCATGGATGAAACCACTTCTTTCAAGGCGGAAGCACCGCTTGCCACTTCACGTCCATGGCCTGCCTGGCTTCTGGGTCTGGCCGTGGTCGGCACGCTGGCGGGCGTGACCTGGCAACGCAGCACGGGTGAGTCCATCTCGGAACCCCGTGCCGCCGTGCAGTGGCAGCGTTCGCTGAATTTTGAGGATCGCCCCAACGGCGACGTGGTGGTGGTGGACCCGATGAGCCGGCAGGAGATCGCGCGCTTCGAAGGGGAGCAGGGCTTTGTGCGCGGCACGCTCAGGGCGCTGGCCCGCGAGCGCAAGCGCGCATCTTTCGGGCCTGAGATTCCGTTTGAGCTGGTGGGTTATGCGGACGGGCGGTTATCGCTGCGTGACCAGGCCACTGGTGCAGACATCAGCCTCGAGTCGTTCGGGCCGGTGAATGCCGGCATCTTTGCGCGTCTGCAAACCGCATCGCCCACGGCCCATGTTTCGTTCAAAGGAGAGAAGTCATGAATACCTCAGGTTCTGCAGCCGTCCAGGACATGGACCATGTGGCCATGCTGATGGACCGGGTGGAAAGCTCGGAAGATGCGATTGCCAAGGCGGTGAGCAGCACCATGCTGTCGCCACGCTTTTACACCACCGACTTCAAGGCCATGGATGCGCTGGATGTCTCGCCGGTACGCGGCGAGTGGGACGCGATGATGAAGGAGTACGAGGGTGACAATAACCATGACCACTTCCAGCGCGATGCACGTTTCGCAGAAGAAGTGCGAACCCTCATGCCCCAGCTGTCGCCCGAAATGCGGCAGGAGTTTCTCGACTTCCTGATCAGCTCGCTGACCTCGGAATTTTCGGGTTGTATTCTCTACAACGAGATTCGCAAGAACGTCACTAACCCGGACATCAAGCAGTTGATGACTTACATGGCCCGCGACGAGTCGCGCCATGCCGGTTTCCTGAACCAGTCGCTCAAAGACTTCAACCTCGGCATCGACCTGGGCAGCTTGAAGCGCACCAAAAGCTACACCTACTTCAAGCCCAAGTACATTTTTTACGCGACCTATCTGTCGGAAAAGATCGGCTACGCGCGCTACATCACCATCTTCCGCCAGCTGGAGCGCCATCCCGACAAGCGTTTCCACCCGATCTTTCGCTGGTTCGAGCGCTGGTGCAATGACGAGTTTCGTCATGGCGAATCCTTCGCGCTGATCATGCGCGCGCAGCCCAAGCTGCTAAGCGGCGTGAACAAGCTCTGGATCCGCTTCTTTATCCTGGCTGTGTACGCCACCATGTATGTGCGGGACCACAGCCGCCCGATGTTGCACGAAGCGATGGGCCTGAAGTCCACCGAGTACGACTACACGGTGTTCCGCATCACATCAGAAATCTGCCGGCAGGTGTTTCCTGTCGAGGTGGATATTGACCATCCGGTCTTCCGCGCGTGCCTGGAGCGCCTGCTATCCCTGTCGCTGGCCCATGCCAAAGCCAAGGCGCGAGGCGGTGTCTGGGGCAAGTTGCAGGGTGCGGGTTACGCCGTCCAGGCGGCGCTGACCTTCGCCCGGTTGTTCATGGTGCCGGTGAAGTCCAACGTGCTGCCCGAGCAGATCCGCTTTCAGCCCGTCTGGTGAGCGGCCTGACCCGCTGTTCATGATGTTCCCCATTCGCAGGAAAGCAACCCGAACCCATGCCTGACTTTTTCTCATCCAACACGGCAGCGGTGCTTTTTGCCCTGCTGTGCTGGTGGTTTGGTACCGGGGTGATCCTGTGGCTGGTTCGCCTGCCTGTGGCCACATTCAAGTGGAGCCTGTGGGTCTTCACTGCGTTGCTCGGCGTTGGCTTATGGGCCAGCCATGTAAGCATGCAGTCGTCAGGTGTCAGCAATGCGTACCTGGGCTTTGCCAGTGTCATCCTGATGTGGAGCTGGCATGAGATGGCGTTTCTCACCGGATGGCTGACTGGCCCCCGCAAAATCCGTCTGGAGCCGGGCGCGGTCGGCATGCGCCGCTTCACGCAATCGGTGCAGGCCGTGCTTCACCATGAGCTGGCCTTGCTGGCCAATTTTGTGGTGCTGTGTGTATTGCAGATCGGTGAGCCGAATCATGTGGCGATTTGCACCTTTGCGCTGCTGTGGTGCATGCGCTTCACGGCCAAGATGAATCTTTTTCTTGGTGTGCCGCAGGTCGGTGAGCAGTACCTCGCGAGCCACCTCGCTTATCTGGGCAGCTACTTCAAGCGTGGCCCGGTGACCGTGTTTTTCTTTGTGACCATGGGTGTCGCTTGCGGAACCTGGCTCTGGCTGGTGTGGGAGGTGCAAAGCGGCGCCGTCGCAGCCACCACCGGGTCGGTGCTGTTGGCAGCTCTTCTGGGCCTGGCCATTGTTGAACATGTGCTGATGGTTTTTCCCGTGCCGCTTCAGCGGCTCTGGGGATGGGCCATGTCGCGCCAATCGTCAGCGGGCAGTGCGCTCCCGCTGGTTCCCACAGCCATTGCATCGGCGCATGTGCACACCACCAAGTCTGACCAGGCATGAACGCATTCTCCACGCTTGAACAACGACAACTGACACTTGAAAACGAAGCCAAACCGCATGCCGTGATCGTCGGCAGCGGCTTCGGCGGGCTGGGCGCCGCAGTCCGGCTCTCGGCACGCGGCTGGCGCGTGACGGTCCTCGAAAAGCTCGATGCGCCCGGTGGGCGAGCCTACGTGTACCGTAAGGATGGCCACGTCTTCGATGCGGGCCCCACCATCATCACCGTACCCTCGTTGTTCGAAGAACTCTGGGCGCTGGCCGGCCGGCGGTTTTCGGATGACATCGCGCTCAAGCAACTGGATCCGTTCTACCGCATCCGTTTCGCCGATGGCGACCACTTTGATTACAGCGGCGACCCCGACAAGATGCGCGCTGAGGTGCGCCGCGTCAGCCCGTCCGATTCGGCAGGCTATGAACGCTTCATGGCCGAAGCCGACCACTGCTACCGCCTCGGTTTTGAAGCGCTGGGCGCCAAGGCTTTCGACACGGTGGGCGACCTGCTCCGTGCATCGCCAGCCATTTTGCGCATGCGTGGTTGGCGCAGCCTGCACACCATGGTGGCGGCACACCTGAAGCACCCCAAGCTGCGCATGGCCATGAGCCTGCAAAGCCTGCTGATTGGTGGCAATCCGTTTTCAGTGACCTGTGTTTACAGCCTCATCAACGCACTGGAACGCATGTGGGGTGTGCATTGGGCCATGGGCGGCACCGGATCGCTGATCAACGGACTGGTGAGTCTGCTGCAAGGCATGGGCGGCACGCTGCGCTGCAATGCCGAGGTGCGCCGCATTGAAGTCAATGGTGGGCGTGCCACCGGGGTCACGCTGGCCAACGGCGAGCAGATCGCTGCAGACATCGTCATCTCCAATGCCGACACCGCCTGGACTTATCGCAACCTGATTGAGCCGCAGCACCGCCGCCACTGGACCGACAAGCGCGTCGAGAAGGGCCGCTACTCGATGAGCCTGTTTGTCTGGTACTTTGGCACCAACAAGCAGTACACCGACGTGCCGCACCACATGATGCTGCTGGGCAGCCGCTACAAGGAACTGCTCAAGGACATCTTCAAGCGCCACAAGCTGGCGAGTGACTTCAGTCTGTATCTGCACCGCCCGACGGCCACAGACCCAAGCATGGCACCGGCTGGTTCTGACACCTTTTACGTGCTGGCACCCGTGCCGCATCTGGACAGTGGCACTGACTGGCAGACCGAGGCCGAGCCTTACCGTCAGGCGATTGCCAAGGTACTGGATCAAACCGTGATGCCCGGCTTTGAGCAACACGTCACCACCTCGTTCATGACCACACCGCAGGACTTCCATGACCGGCTGCTGTCATTCAAGGGCGCTGCGTTTGGATTGGAGCCGCTGCTGCTGCAAAGCGCGTGGTTCAGGCCGCATAACCGCAGCGAAGACATCGACGGCCTCTACATGGTGGGTGCCAGCACCCATCCAGGGGCTGGTGTGCCGGGCGTGCTGATGTCGGCCAAGGCGCTGGATTCCGTGGTTCCGCATGGCGAAGCATTTGTCGCTGCCTGCAGCCCCTGACAACATCAACATGACTATGCACGTGTTTTATTCCTCCCCTCGAGGTGGTTCATGACGCAGCGTTCCTACTTTTCGCCTGACCTGTCTTCGGCCCACCACCAGCGTGACCTTGATGCCTGCGTACGCATGATGCGCACCGGCTCGCGCACTTTCTTTACAGCCAGTCGCCTGCTGCCCCCGCGCATGCGTTCCGCCAGCATTGCGCTCTATGCGTTTTGCCGTGTCGCCGATGATCTGGTCGACGAGGGCGTATCGCCGTCCGACAGCCTGGCCCAGCTCTCGAAGCGGCTCGACGATATCTACGCTGACCGCCCGCAGCCACTGGTGGAAGACCGGGCGCTGAGCGCAGTGGTTCATCAGTACCAGTTGCCGAGGCCGCTGCTCGATGCCCTGCTGGAGGGCTTCACCTGGGATGCACAGGCCCGGCGCTACGAGACGATTGAAGAAGTGCATGCCTATGCCGCCCGCGTGGCAGGCAGCGTGGGCGCCATGATGTGCTGGCTGATGGGGGTGCGCAGCGCGCATGCCATGGCCCGCGCCTGCGAACTGGGCCTGGCGATGCAACTGACCAACATCGCCCGTGATGTGGGTGATGACGCCCGAAACGACCGCCTGTACTTGCCGCGGCAGTGGTTGCACGAAGCCGGAATTGATGCCGATGCCTGGCTGCAGGCCCCGGTGTGTTCTCCCGCCCTTGAAAGCGTGGTGGAGCGTCTGCTCGCTGAAGCTGACCGCCTGTACCAACAGTCCACCCAAGGCATTGCCGAATTGCCGCGCGATTGCCGCTCGGCCATCATGGCAGCGCGCCTGATTTACGCCGAGATCGGCGTGCAGCTGCGGCGCGAAGGCATGAACCCGGTGCAGCGCCGGGCGGTGGTGGCGTCTTCGCGCAAGCTCACGCTGCTGGCTTCGGCCTGGCTGCAGTCCGCATGGATGAGCCCGACCGACGCGGCCACGGCAGCGGCTGAGCCGGTGGATGCGATCCGTTATTTGGTGCAGCACTGCACCGAGGCCAGTGAGCGCCTGCAGCATCAAGCGGCCCAGCAGCCCACCCATGCAGGCATTCCACACCGCTCGCTCGGCCAGCGTGCTGAGTGGATGCTGGAGCTGTTCGAGCGGCAAGCGGCTTTGCGCCAGGGCCGCGCCAATGTGCGCAGCGCCTACTTCCCGGCCCAACCCGGCCTGCATTGACTGCCCCGCAGCAGGTGTAAATCCCTGCTGAATCGACGGATTTTTCAGCCTCGGCATGATGTCGTGATGAAACCAACACGCCTTGTCATCTGCCCTGAAATTGCCCTCGCCATCTCGCCGCCCACTCAAGTAGTGCGCCACGCATTGACTGCTGCCTTTTTCTTTCTGTGGCTGGCAGCGATCACCCAAAGCGGGGCCGCACGTGCGCAGGCTGTGCCTGAAGGCATGCAGTCCATCAGCGGATTCGCCATCGACCGCACCGAGGTCAGCATTGGCGCGTTCCGCCGGTTTGTGCAGGCCACCGGATCGGTGACGCAAGCCGAGCGCAGCGGCGGTGGCAGCACCTACGAAGCGGGCTGGGAACAGCGCGCCGGTTGGGTCTGGCATTCACCGTATGGCAAACCGGGGCGCGATGGCGAGCCTGCGGCGCATGTGACTCACGGCGAGGCCGAGGCCTTTTGCCGCTGGGCGGGCAAACGACTGCCGACCGATGCAGAGTGGGGCCTCGCCGCCTACAAGGAGCACCGCGATGCACCGCCCGCCGGCTTCAGCAAGGGCCAGACCTACCGTTACCCGACCGGCGACAGCCCCATGGGCGCTAACTGCCTGGGCGATTGCGGCAGCGTGGCCACCGTGCCCGAGGCGGTGACCTCACGCGGACGCGGCCATGCGGTGGCGGGCAGCACGCGGGTCGGGGTCAACGGTCTGCATGACATGGGCGCCAATCTCTGGGAGTGGGTCGACAGCGGCCCCGGCACCGAAAAGCGCACCCGGGGTGGCTCCTGGTGGTACGGCGCGGCCAGCATGCAGGACAACCACGTACAGACCAAGCCAGCCAACACGGCCGTGGTTTACATCGGCTTTCGCTGCGCGGTGAGCTTGCCGGCGGCCAGCCGGTAATAAGCGTGCCCTAGCCGCGCCGCGGCATGCGCCAGGGCAGCATGGCCTGAACCACCGGTGACACGAGGCGTGGCACGTTCAGGGTTTCGTGAAAGCTCGACACGGTTTCACCGAGCAGGGTACTTTGCAGCACTGCGCGCTGGTAGAAAGGCGTGTCTTCCAGTTGCTGGCTGACCTCCACCGGGCCGTCGCTGCGCATGCGGCGGTTGATGCCCCACAAGGTGCGGCGCAGGTGTTGCGTGGGCGGCGGCTCAAAGGGGGTGACCTCGCCGTTCGGCTGAAAGCGCAAGGCCAGCACCTTGCCTGCGCTGGCCGGGCTTGAAGCCTGTCCGCGCTGGGCGGGCGTCTCGGGCTCGACGTCGTAAAGCACTGCGGTGCTGCCGTCTTTCATCTGGCTGCGTGACCAGTCCCATTCGGTGAAAGCGTTGGCAATCGGCTCGTCCCCTTCGTTGGAGTCAAGGTAGGCGTGGCCTTTCCAGCGCTGGGCGGGGTGCTGGAGATCGACATCAATCCGCGCATGCGGCGCGAGTGGTCCCCAGCGATGCTTTCCGGCGCCATCCAGCGGCGTGCTGAAGTTGAACAGCTGGCGCGGCTCCAGCCGGATCCGGCCCTTGATGCGGTACGGAATCGGCATGCAGACTTCATCGATGTGGATGATGAGCGAGCGACCATCCCACTGCAACTGGCTGGGTCCGATGTTGAACTCCACGGCGCTGCGGCTGCAGTGGCGCTGGCCGCGCTCCGTCATGGCCCAGCGCTTGGCCTGGCGGCTGTAGAGCGCGACATTCAGTGCGCAGTGGTTGTCTGCTGCGGGCTGCGCGGCATTGCCACCACGCCGTGCCCAGGCGTAGTAGGGCGAGAACACGCTGCCCACAAAGGCGATGATCGACAGGCCCCACTGGCCGTCGTCGCTCAGCGCATCGACATACCACCAGAGATAGCCACCGGAGGGGACCGCCTGGTCAAAGCGAGGCTGGCCATCACGGCCGCGGCCGCCTGCTGGCCGGACATCGCTGCCATCGGCACGCCGGGCCCCGGATGCACGCTCCCACCGGCCAGGAACAGGCCCTTGATCGGCGTTGGCGCTCCCGGCCGCGCGAATGCCGACATCCACCCGTGAGTGGCCTGGCCATACAGCGCTCCGCCCGTCGCCGGGAACAGCCGGTGAAAGTCCACTGGCGTGGTGCGCTGTGTCGGGCTGTCTGGCTGGATGTTCAGGCCGCAGCGCTGCAGCAGGGAAAAGCTGGTGGTTTGACATGCGTCGAGTGCCTCCGGAGTGATGGTGTGGCCGTCGCCGTGGGCCGGTGCGTTGACGAGGCACAGCAGGCGTTCTGCAGCCTGCGGGGCAGGTGACTCGCCGGCGCCGCGGTCCTGCGCGCAGACATAGACCGTGGGTTCTTGGGGCAGTCGACCTGCGCCGAAGATGTCGTTGAACTCACTGGCGTAGTCGTGCCTGAAGAAAACGTTGTGGCGGTCCAGTGCCAGGCCCGATGTGACTGCATTCATTGACCAAGTCACTGCCGACAGCGAGCGTGGCGCAGCCTTCGCAGGCACTGCCGGTCGAACTGCAGCGCCCAGCAATCCGGTGCGCAGTGCAGCGATGTCGCCGTTGAACACCACGCGGTCGGCCTGCAGTTCTTCCCCGTTCGCGAGGCGCACGCCGCACACCCGGCCATCCTTCAGCAGAATCTGCTGACAGGCTGTGCCGTAACGGAATCCTGCACCTTGCGCCTTGGCCAGCCGTGCCAGGCTCCGGGCCAGCGCGTGCATGCCGCCTTGAACCGCCCACACGCCGTCGAGCTCGACCTGCGCGATCAGCATCAGCGTGGCTGGCGCCTCCCACGGAGACGATCCGCAGTAAGTGGCATAGCGTGCAAACAGTTGCCGCATGCGCGGGTCCTTGAAGTGGCGGCCCAGCGCATGCCAGAGGCTGCGCATGGGGCCTAGGTCCATCAGCGCGCCCAGCCCGCCCACACCCAGCCGTGCCGGCATCTGCAGTAGCGTAGGCGCCGATGAGCGGATGAACGGACCTTCAAGCGCCTGATAGGTCTTGCGTGCCGCTTCACAGAAGTCTTCAAAGCGCTGCGCCTCGGCCGGGCCTGCAAAGTCCGCTACTGCTGCGAGGGAACGCGCGGGGTCGGCAAACAGGTCGAGCGACGAGCCGTCTTCCCAGAAGTGGCGGGCCAGTACCGGCAGGGGCGTGATCTTCAATTCGGCTTCAAGTGTGGTGCCGACCGACTGGAAGATCTGGTCGAAGATCCAGCGCATGGTGAACACGGTGGGGCCGCTGTCAATCAGCGCGCCGCCCACGTTCAACTGGCGCACCTTGCCGCCCGGCCCATCGGTCGCCTCGACTACGGTGACCGCCAGGCCCTGCCTGGCCAGTTGCAGGGCGCTCACCAGTCCGCCCATGCCGGCGCCGATGACGATGACGTGATGTTCAGCCATGGCTTGCCTCATGATTTTTCCACTGTCCCTGCTGGTGCAGCACACGCATGCGCATGAACAGCGACTCCGAAAAGAAGCCGTGTTTGTAGGCTGCCTCGATGGCTGTTTGATGGGCGCCGCCATGTGCGTAGCCGAGCATCGAGGGGGTGTCGCGCCACAGGCTGAAGGTGCATTGCCTCACCAATGGGGCTTCACCGAGGCCCATGGCCAGTATGCAGCCGGGCGCGGTTTGCAGATCGGCCTGCGCCGCAGGGGCAAAGCGCCAGAAGGCCATTGCTTTTGCGGGTCGAATGCTGGCGCGGGTCAACACGGCCAGTGCTGGCTCAGCATCGCCCGCGATTTCGCTGTCGTTTGCAGCATGCGGCGTGCTGGTGAATACCTGCCCGTCCCACTCACCACGCGCAGAATCGATGGCGAGAATCGCAGACCACCACTCTCGCGAGCGTTCGCGGCCGGCGGTGACGTATGGCCCGGTGAGGAAATCCTCTGCCTGGGCACGTTGCTCAAAGACGGTGATCAGCCCCTGATGAGAGGCACTGGGCCGCAGGCTGAAGCCGCCCCCATGGCCGCTGCCCATGACCTTGGCAAACCGCAGACCGGGTAAATCCTTGATGGCGCCTGTGCCCTGGGCCAGACGCATCCAGCCCCATGCCTGGTGCGGACGAAGGTAATCCGCCAGGACCACCGCCATAAAGCCCGACACCGCGATGACATCCGGTGAGGGGGCTTGCATGGGGTGGGCCGGCGGACCCGTCAGTTGGGCCGCACCCTTGCGGGTGACGGCGTCGTTGACGACTCGCTACGGCTTGGCCTGTGCGGGTGCCGGCGCGACGGCTGCGGCGGCAGTCGCTACGTTGGCTGGCGTCAGGGGTGCTGCGGCGGCAGGGGCTGCCGCAGCGGGGAGGCTTCCCAGCTCGGGGTGGTCCTTGAGCATCGAGGCACCGTTCAGTGGCTTGTAGGCACCCTGGTGGCAAGTGGCGCAGTTGAGCTTGGCCACATCACCGGTTTCGCCCTTGCGATTGGCCGGGAAGGTGTCGGTCAGCGGCTCCATGTAGTCCTTGTTCAGGTCACGTGCCATGCGGATGCCGTGCCATGCCGTCACGCGTTGTGGCGGGCCGCCTTCCCAGCTCGAGAATGAGCGGGTGTTGTGGCAGTAGGTGCAGTTCACGCCCAGAGACGAGGACATGTGCTCCATCAGCCCGTAGGTCCATTCCGCCTGCTTGATCGACTGGCGGTTGCCAGAGGGCAGGGCGGTGGTGCCATTGACGCGAATCTCCTTGCTTTCGAGCAGGAAGGGCGTGAACGGGTCGTTGGGGAGGGATGCCAGACCGACGCTGTCTGCCGGTGAGTTCTGGCCAGCCTTGTCGCCGATGAAGTTGCTGCCGTACGGCTGGGGGTCTGACTTGAACCAGACCGCCTTCGGCACGGGCTCGCCGCGGTGGCAGGTGTAGCAGGTCACGCCAGTGGCAGCCACGTGCTGCTTCCAGTCGGCATTGATGTGCTGCGTCATCTGCACCATGCGCCGGGCCACGGTCTTGGTGTACTTGCTGTCTTCGGCAAAGTTGGCCGGATTGTGGCAATAAGTGCAACCTTCCGCAGGCGAGACCCAGTTGGTCATGGCCACCATGAGACGGTTGAACTCGCCAACGCTGAGGTCGCCCAGCACCTTGACGTTCTGGTAAACCTGACCGGCTTTCGGGCCTTCAGCAGAAGCCGCATCCAGCGCTTTGGGCACCTGGTTTTCTGCGGTTTTTTCTTCCAGCAGGCGCGGGTTGTACACCTGCACCATGCCGGTTCCGCGGTAGCCGTGCTGCACGCTGTCAATCGGCGGGCGCTCGCAGGCACTCAGCAAAAGCAGGGAGGACAAACCTAGCAGCTGCAAGCCGCGTGTGATGGGTGAGGTGTTTCGCATCATGGTTTGACTCCTGGGCTAAGGGCTGGGTCCATCACGGCCGGGAAGATTTCCGGATAAGGGGGCACGACACCGTGTTTCATGGACCACAGGTACCAGTTGTCCACCACCGTGCCGGTGAGCAGGATGCCGATGCCGCCAGTCAGCGGGCACAGCACGGCGAACCACCAGGCCCAGCGGTGAATGGATTCCATGGTGGCATTGAAGCCCATGGTCCAGCGCCAGAAGAGGGCTGCACGCTCAGAGGCCGTGCCGCGGTCCACGATCTGCTCGATCTCGCGTTCACCGCCGAACTGGCTCACCGCCAGGATGGTGGCGCCGTGCATGGCGAACAGCAGGGTGGCGCCGTACAGGAAGGCAATCGACAGCGCATGGAACGGGTTGTAGAACAGGTTGCCGTAGCGAAGCGAGAAGGCAGCCGTCCAGTCAAGGTGCGGGAAGATGCCGAACGGTACCGCCTCGCCCCAGCTGCCCATCAGCACCGGACGGAAGAGACCAAGCACCAGGAAAAGCCAGATGGCTGCAGCAAACGCCCAGGGGACATGGGTGCCCATGCCCAGCGCTCGGGCCCGTCGGTAGGTTCGCGCCCACCAGAGCAGTACGGAGATCGTCAGGAAGAGGCCGGTGATCTGCCACCAGCCACCCTGGTTCAGCGGAGCCAGACCCAGGCCGTTGCCCGGTGCCGGTGGCTCCAGTGCCAGCCAGAAGAGTTGCCGGATGAACTGGATCGGATCCCAGTTGACCGAGGCCAGCATGTTCAGGCCGATGATGTTGAACGCGAGCGTTCCGAAGATCAGCGAAGCCACACCCATGCCGCCGAGGTACACCGGTCCGATCTGGGCGTTGCCGATGCGTCCCAGCCAGTAAGAGATGGCAGGGGTGTCGCCAAAGCGTTTGTCGTTGCCGGGGCCGAGCGGGATGCCGTGGTGCAGCGGCCCTGTCGCCTGCACAGCAGTGAAGAGGTTTTCGTATTGAGCCATGAGAGTCTCCTTAGCCTATGCGTAGATGATGCTTAGACGGTGCGTTGTGGTCTGATCAATTCCAGATAGGCATATTGAGCCACCAGCCCCACCATTCAGGCCATCCGCGACTCCAGAAGGGACCACTGATGACGATGCAAAGTGCGCTGAACAACACCGCAGCCAGTGCCAGGAACAGGCCCAGGCGGTGAATGCCCAGTGTTCCGACCGAGTAGCCGATGATGTCGCGGAAGAAGGTGTCTTCATGCTCGGGCGTCTTCACGACCTCACCCTTTTTCGGGTTGGTGGCTGAGAGGACCAGCGCGCCGTGCAGCGAGAGCGCCAGCACGGTGGCAAAGAAGAAGCTCACGGCGATCATGTGCGCCGGGTTGTAATGAAAGTGCAGGTACTGGTAGCCCACGTTGGACACCCAGTCAAGGTGGCTGAAGATGCCGTAGGGGAAGCCGTGTCCCCAGGCGCCCAGCAGGATGGGCCGGATCACCACCAGCGTCACATACGCGAAGATGGCCACGCCGAACGCTGCTGGCACGTGGTAACCCATGCCGAGCTTGCGGCAGATTTCCACCTCCCGCATCATCCATGAGACGAACGCGCCAATCGCACAAACGGTGATCAGCTGCCACAGGCCGCCTTCCATCAGCGGCGCAAAGCGCAGGCCGTAGGAAAGGTCAGGGGGGGCAATACTGATCTGCCAGAGATTCCAGGTCGGCCCTTGCGAGGCACCCCAGAGAATCATGGCGGTGCCGAGCAACGCGAAGAACGCGGTCGTCACGCCAAAGAAACCAACATAAAAAGGGCCCATCCAGAAGTCGAACAGGTCACCGCCGACCAGGGTGCCACCCCTTACCCGGTATTTTTTTTCAAAGTTAAGCATGGCCATGGTGAAACTCTCCTGTCGCTTGAGTGATGAACACTTGCTGCAAACTGCTTTTCTAACTTGTCAAATCAATCGTCTTTTCCGGAGGGAACCGGAAAAAGAGCAGATGCTGCGCCGGCCAAGGCGCAGTGCAGCATCTGCACTTCGCCTGAAGGTCAGGACTTCGCCGCGGGAGTCGCTGCAGGCATTGGTGCGTTTTGCGCAGCCGTTGCCGTTGCTTTCTTCGGGCCGTCGAGCCAGTTGAACTTGTTTGTGCTCAGCAAGATGAGGTGAATCATCGCTGCCAGTGCAAACAGAAAAACACCTTGAACTACCATCGCCCGAAGCGGGTCGTAAAGTCGCCAAATTCTCCACATGATCTTTTCTCCTTAAATAATATGAGACATGAGTGTGTACACCGCAGCATGGACGCCCGAGAAGATGCTGCTCTTGTGCTCAGCGCCTGGTAGCCACGTCTGCCAGTGCATTCCGACCAGTTGGCCGAGAACAGCAAGGGACAGCAGCAGTACAAAGCACGGGGCAAAGATCAGGACAAGCGTGAGCCTGTCAACCCGGTGGGATGGCTTAGTCGAGGAATAAGACACGTCGTTCATGGCAGTTTCTCCATTCATGCAAGGGAACCGAACTTAGAGCCAGGGTCTCCACATCCACACCAGGATATGAGCCACCACAGCAATCGCCGTGAAGCCCAGGAAACCCTGGATGTAGTACGTGTGAAACTCCTGAGCTTCCTCGTCCGTCAGGCCGGAAATTGAGGTCCGAGTTGACATACGAATGCTCCTTTTCAAAAGGCCAAAAGGCCTGTGCTGCGCGCAGCCCGCGCAGCCTGGGCGTCCGTAGCAAATTGCCACGAAATGGGGTAGGACTGGCGGGTCAGCGCCAGAACAAAATTCGGTGTGGTCTGTAGACCCTGCGTGTGTGCGTTCATGCCGGCTCTCCCAGGGCCATGCCCATGGTTTTGCCAGCCTCGGTCACGTGCGTTTCCGTCACGACCGGGTCTTTGGCTTCGCGCGCCTGCTGCTCCGCCTGGTCGCGCAGCCGCTTGGCCGCTGAAATCTGCACCAGCACGGGTTGCTGTGACACCAGGGCATGCAGCCGCACTTGTGCCTTGTCTTCCCATGGAGTGGCCGCTTCGCCCTGGATGCGTGATAGGGTCGGCTCGACCTTGTCCATGTCGGTGCCCAGCGGCAGGATGTGGAACAGGGCATCAAACAGCGCGTTGCAGACTTCCTGAATCAGGTAAGTGGCGCCGCTGTAACCCATGAACGGTGTGCCGATGTGGCGGCGGATGATGGCGCCCGGGAACGAGGCCGGAATGAAGGCCGCACGCATCGGGCCGGTGCTGCCGGCTTCTGCCAGGTACATGCGCTCGTTGTAGCTGCCAAAGAGGATCAGCGGGGTCTTGGTTTGCACCATCTCGCGCACTGCCGCGTTGTCGGTCTTGCCACCTGGAATGCGTGACACGGCGAAGCGGCAGGGTAGACCCATTTCGGTTTCGAGGAAGTTCTGCAGGCCGCGTGTGTAGGTTTCATTGGCGACCACCGCAAAGCTGGCAGTGGCGAAGAAATCCTGGGTGACCGAGCGCCACAGATCCCACACCGGTTTGATGGTGGTGTGCTTCTCGCGTTCGATGAAGGGTTCCGGATCCAGGCCCAGCAGCTCGCCCAGCTTGCGCAGGAATTTCGTGGTGCTGTGCAGGCCAATCGGGGCCTGCAGGTAGGGGCGGTCCAGCGCCTCGCAGAGCATGCGGCCGAACTCGCGGTACATGCAGATGTTCACATCGGCTTCCACCAGCCGCGACACTTCGGACACATGGCTGCCCAGCGGGAAGACCATGTTGATCTCGGCGCCGATGCCTTGCACCAGACGGCGGATTTCCGCGAGGTCGCTCGGGCTGTTGAAGGTGCCGTAGCAGGGGCCAATGATGTTGACGCGGGGTTTCTCGCCCGGTGCGCGTTCGCTCATGGGCTTGCGCGCCGGCACTTTCTTCATGCCGTACTCGCTCCAGAGCCAGAACATCGCGCGGTTGGCGCACTGCCACTGGTCTTCGTCGATGGTGCGCGGCAAAAAGCGCATCAGGTTCGTGCCCTCAGGGGTCACGCCGCCACCGATCATTTCGGCGATGGAGCCTGTGACCACCACAGCAGGGAGTTCAGGGTCGAGCACGGCGTGTGCCCGTTTCATCGAGCCTTCGGTGCCTTCACGGCCGAGCTGCTCTTCAGCCAGACCAGTCACCACAATCGGCAACTCATGGGGTGGCAGGGCGTCGGTGTAGTGCAGCACGCTGGTCACTGGCAGGTTCTCGCAACCCACCGGGCCGTCAATGACCACTTGCAGGCCCTTGATGGCTGTGAACACATACACGGCACCCCAGTAGCCGCCAGCGCGATCGTGGTCGAGGACTAGCATCAGCCCATTTCCTCCGCTTTGCGTTTCTTGGCCTGCTTCTCGTTCTGCCGCTTCATTTCCTTGCGGAAGTCCGGGAAGGCTTGGGGAACCTCTTCCCACACGCCGGCCTTGTCGCCCTGACCAACGCCGCCGAAGAAGGCGTTCATGGTGTCAAAGCGCGCCTGGTTGCCCATCGCGGCGTTGATCACCTGCACCAGCGAGCCGGCGCCAGCCACACCCATCAGCGGACGGGCGGAAATCAGGTTGGTGAAATAGAGCGCTGGCACGCAGGCCTCTTTGGCAGCCTGTACCACCGGTGTGGTGCCGATGGCCAGCTGCGGCTTGTATTCGTGCAGTGCGTTGAGGTCGTCTTCCAGCGAAGCACGGAACTGCACCTGCACGCCTTTGGACTTGAGCCATGCGGCGTCGTGCGCGTTCCACGGGGTGGCGGGACAGGCGGAACCGACGTAGCGCAGATCGGCGCCACACTCGACCAGCAGGCGACCCACCAGGAGTTCAGAGCCTTCGTAGCCACTGAGGGTGATACGACCCTTGATTTTCTGTTGCGACAGTACGCCGCGGATGGCGCCCAGCGACTGGTTGCGCGCTGCGTCAATCAGGGCCTGTGAGATGCCCATGGTCTGGCCCACCGCGCCAAGCCAGTCGTGCGTGCCATCGACGCCGACGGGAGCCGAGCCGACGATGGGGCGACCAGCCGCCTCAAACTCACGGATGCTGGCAGTGTAGAAGGGGTGAATGGCTGCGACGGCAGCGCCATCGAGCGCGGCATAGAGTTCGCGCCATTCGCGGGTCGGGGCGACTGTGCCCACAGCAATGCCCATGGGCGCAATCATTTGCGCAATGATCATCGGATCGGCCGGGAACATTTCACCGAGCAGCGTGATAGTGGGCTTGTCCGAGCGCGCCTGGCGGGGTGCAGGCACCGGACCGGCCATGACTTCATGGCGGGCGTACTTCAGCATGGCGCCAGTCAATACATCTTTGGCTTCTGCATGGGTCGGCACGCCAAAGCCTGGTACATCGATGCCGATGATGCGAACACCGTTGATCTCTTTGGGCAGGATCTGCAGCGGCACACCACTGGCGGTCGGCACACACAGGTTGATGATGACGATGGCATCGAGCTTGGCCGGATCTGCCTGGGCATGCACTGCTTCGCGGATGTCTTCAAAGAGCTTGCCGGTCACCAGTGATTCGCTGTTGAAGGGCACATAACCCACGCTGCGGCGGGCGCCGTAGAAGTGGCTGGTGAAGGTGAGGCCATACACGCAGCAGGCCGAGCCGCTGAGGATGGTGGCGGTGCGGCGCATGCGCAGACCAACGCGCAGTGAACCGAAGGCCGGGCACATGCTCTGCGGCTGGTCGTGCGGGCCGGCGTTCTCGCGCTTCGGGTAGTCGGCGGCGTACTGTGCCAGCACTTCGCTTTTGCCAGTCGATTTGGCGGCGGCCAGCAGTGTTTCACCGCCGGCGTGGCAACCCATGCCATCGCCTTCAATGGCGGTGGTGGCCTTGACGGGGATGATGGGAATGGTGCCGGTGTTCATGGTGAATCAGACTTCGTCGTAAACCACTTCGAGGGTCGGCTTGATGTTTTCGGTCTTGCCGCACATGTCGAACTGCGTGGCAGGCTCCAGCACCACATCGCGGCCGACAGCCGAGGCGGAGAACAGACCGAGCAGTTCGTCTTGCGTCATCGGCTTGGGTCGCATCGGCGTGGAGTTGCCCACGTTCTCGGCGAGCTGGGCGAACATCGGACCCCAGACGGATTCAGGGCGGCCAATGATTTCGTAGCTGGCGCTCTTGCGGCGGATGTCGTCGTCGGCCGGGATGACTGACAGGACCGGGATGCCAACTGCTTCAGCGAAGTTCATCGCCTCACCGGTGCCGTCGTCGCGGTTGATCACCATGCCGGCCACGCCGACGTTGCCGCCGAGTTTGCGGAAGTATTCGACGGCGCTGCAGACGTTGTTGGCGACGTAGAGCGATTGCAGATCGTTGGAAGCGACCACGATGACCTTCTGGCACATGTCGCGGGCAATCGGCAGGCCGAAGCCGCCGCACACCACGTCGCCCAGGAAGTCGAGCAGCACGTAGTCAAAGCCCCACTCATGAAAGCCCAGTTTTTCAAGCAGCTCGAAGCCGTGGATGATGCCGCGCCCGCCGCAGCCGCGACCGACCTCAGGGCCGCCGAGTTCCATGGCGTAGACGCCGTCGCGCTTGAAGCAGACATCGCCAATCGCGACCGCTTCACCGGCGAGTTTTTTCTTGCTGCTGGTTTCAATGATGGTGGGGCAGGCGCGGCCACCGAAGAGCAGGCTGGTGGTGTCGCTCTTGGGATCACAACCAATCAGCAGCACTTTTTTGCCCTGCTGCGCCATCATGTAAGAGAGGTTGGCGAGCGTGAAGCTCTTGCCGATGCCGCCCTTGCCGTAGATGGCAATGATCTGCGTTTCCTTGGTGGCCTCGCCGGTGTGGACGGGCGTGGGCTCCTGGGATGCTTCGCGCCGCAGTTGCTCCACAAATTTAACGGTTTGCATGCTGCCGCTCGAAGTTGTCATTTCAGTGTCTCCAGTCCAGAACCATCTTGAGGCACTCCGGGTCGCCAAAGGCCACCTCGTAAGCTTGGTGTGCATGCCCGGGTTGTTGGGTATGCGTGATCAATCCATCCAGTGACAACCGGCCGGCGTGCACCAGCTCGGTGACTGCCAGCAGGTCGGCCCGTTTCCACTCGGCGGCCACACGGATCTGCGCTTCGCGCATGAAGGCCGGTGGGTAGGCGAAGGAAATGTTTTGTTTGTAGAAGCCGGCCAGCACCACCTCGCCTCCAGGAGCCAGGCGGGGAATGACGCGATCAAGGATGCCGGCGTCGCCGCTCACGTCATAGATCGCTGCGTAGTCCTTGCGGGTGTCTTCGTCCGGATGGATCACGCTGTAGCCTTCAGCGCCTTCGCGGCGTGCGGCAGTGGTGTCCCAGACGGTCGGGGCAGGCATGCCGGCAGCAACGGTCAGGCGGGCCAGCAGGCGCCCCATGACGCCGTGACCGATGATGAGGTCGGGTGCTGCAGCCGGTGCGCGGGTACCGCCCAGTGCGACGCTGTGATAAGCAGTGGCGGCCAGCGCGAGCAGGGCGGCATCGGCGCCGAGTTCGGCGTTCACACGGACCACGCGGTTGTGTGGAACCACCAGGTGGGAGCCACTGCCACCGAAGAGGTTGTGCACGCCTTCAAAACTTTTGGAGCCAGGGACGAAGACGGTGTCGCCCACCTGGATGTCGCAGTCGGCATGAACCCGGGTGACGACCCCGACGGTTTCGTAGCCGGGAACCAGCGGATAGCCCATGCCGGGGAAGGCTGGCATGCTACCGTCCCACAGCAGACGCTCGGTTCCGGTGCTGATGCCGCTGAAGCTGACCTGGACTTCCAGATCGCCTGCCACTGCGCTGTGCATTTCCAATTGCTGCACCGTCAGGGTGCAAGGATTTTGGAAGACTATCGCAGAAGCTTTCATGAGTTGTATTCTTTAGTTGACATTGATAAGTGTCAAATCAAATTGACGCTTTTATCGAAAATAGGGTGACTTTCAAGGGTAAACACCTAGAAAACTAACTTTTTTGACCGATTAAGAGGCCAGCGTGAAGGGGCATGGGGTTGGCAATGGCGCGAATTCCAGTAAATCCGGCTTCCGACATCAGGCTGCTGAGCTCCTTTGCGGTGCGCAGACGACCTGAACCCATGGCGAGCAGGTAAAAGTGAAAATAAGGGTCGCTGACCGCGGGTTTACCCGGTGAGTCGGCATCGGATTGCGCCATCGGCTCGGCAAGCAGCAGCGAGCCGCCAGATGGCAAAGCCATATAGATGGCCTTTAAAACGGTGCGTACAACGTCATCCGGATGGTCGTGGGCCACCCGCAGCAGCGTGACCAGATCGGCGCCTGCAGGCAGCGCATCCTGCGTGAAGCTGCCGCCGTACACGGTGATGCGATCGGCCAGCGCATGCTGTGCGATGCGTTCCCGTGCAATCGCGGCCACACCTGGCAGGTCAAACAGCATCAGCTCCAGTGAGGGCTCGCGCCGGGCCAGTTCCATCACCCAGCCGCCCTGACCACCGCCCACGTCCAGCACGCGGCGATGGCGTGAGAACGGGTAGGAGGCGAGCAGCTCTTCAATCACGAAACGCTGTGAGCTCGACATCAATTCGGAGTAGCGCGCCACCTGATCCGAGGGGTGTGCTGCTGCACTGCCTGGCCCTGCTGCGCCCGGCTGGCCGGGTGCAGCGGCCGTATCAGCCGCATAGGGCCAGTAGGCATGCATGCTGGCCTGCTCGGGCTGCCGCATCAGTGCCAGCGGGTCGCGCAGGTCTTCGTAGAGCAGCGCGTTGTGTTCGATCATGGCGCGCAGGCCGGCATGGGTCACCACTGGTGCGCCCAGCGCCCCCAGGCCATAGCGACCACCGGTGCGGCGGTCCAGCAGGCGCAGCGCAACAGCAGAGTCCAGCAGGCGCTGCAGTGCCTCGGCCTGAAGGCCCGTGTGGGTTGCCAGTGCGTCCAGCGTGGCAGGTGCTGCCATGACTTTTTCCAGCAGGCCGAGTCGCACGCAGGCCAGCAGGACCTGGCTGTGCACAAAGCCCGCCATCACTTCGAACAGCGCATCGGCGCGGCGACGTGTGATCCAGCGCCCGACCGGGTTGCCCAGCGCCCAGCGGTAGAGCGAGGGGCTGGTCATCCATTGATCGATGCGGGTATCGAGGCGCTCCCGCCATGAGGCGGGAGTTGCTGCCGGCGGCGTGAACGCGGCAGCGGGCGTGTGCTTGGTCGAGGTATTCACTGAGGCTTCAGCGGGGCGCACTGGGTCAGGTGATCAATGGTGGCGTGGTGGGCTGAGTGCTTCAGGCCACGGCACGGCGCTGACTGGCGGCGTGCTGCACGGCGATCTGGTCGCACGCGCTTTGCGGCAGCAGGCGCTCTGATTCATGCAGCACCAGCTGCTGCATGGCTTCGCGGCTGGCACACGCGGGAACCGACTGCACGGCGCTCTGGATCAGCTTGCGGAAGTAGTCCACCGCACCCAGCAGGCCGAGATCTGCTGCGGTGCTGGGGCGGCCGTGCTGAGCGTCCTGGCCCACAGGCTTGCCCAATTGATCGGCGCCCATCACATCGCGAATATCGTCAGCCACCTGATAGGCCTCACCCAGGGCATCGCCCAGACGGCGCCACGGTTCTGGATCGGTGCCAGCGGCCTGCGCACCGGCGCAGGTGGAGGCGACAAACAGCGCGCCTGTCTTGGCCCGCTGGTAGCGGCCCAGCTGTACGCGTGGCTCGCATTCCCAGGCTTGTCCGGCCACGATGCCGTCGGGTGTGCCGGTGCCTTCGCAGACGGTCATCAGGAGGCGCGCCAGGCGATGCGGGTGACGTGCACCAGCGCGCGCCAGTGTCTGGTAGGCCAGTACGATCAGCGCATCGCCGGTCAGCAGAGCCAGTGGCTCGCCAAATTGCTTGTGCACGGTGGTTTGGCCGCGGCGCGTGTCGGCGTCGTCGAAGCAGGGCATGTCGTCATGCACCAGCGAGGCGCAGTGCAGCAGCTCGATGCTGGCGGCCGCTGCGTTGGTGAGGTCGGGTGCGTCTTCGCCGCAGGCCTTGGCCACCGCAATGCACAGCTGGGGGCGGATGCGCGCGCCACCGGGGAACACCGCATGCCGCATGGCGGCCATCAATCGGGGTGGGGCGGTAGCGCTGTCAGCCACCATGAAAGGTTGTGAGAGCGCCTGCTCAATGCGTGTCATCATGCTCATGAAGCCCCCGCCAAAGTGGGGTGACTGTCTGCAACATGGGACAATCACTGGTGTCAATTTAACATGACACTTTAGTTTGTCAATTTAGTTTGACAATTAAATTTTCAGGGGTTGCGGCGCTTGTGTTCGATTCTCGGGCGACTTGCCTCTGAACCTAGGGTTTACTCGCGGGCCCGTTTCAGGGTCTATTTCGGTGTGGTGCTTGCCTCGGGCTTCAAGCCATACGGCCGCACCAAGTGAATCACATGCTCAGGCACCATGGTCTTGATGCGCGCGGGTTCTTCACGCTGCAGGTGCACCATGGTTTCCAGTGCCTTCATCTCGACACGGGCACGGGCAAACTCCAGCCCGCGCGGGCCGATGCGGGGCATCAGCCAGCTCACCAACGGGCGCAGCCAGTTCGGCATGCGCCGTAGCGGCAAACCACCTGCGGCACGTTCGACGTTCTTTAGAAAGCCCTTCACCGCGCCAGCGCGGCTGCCAGCGCTGCCAGGCGCTTTCACCACCACCTCATCGCCCAGTGTTTCCAGCAGATGCTGGCCGCGCGCATTGCGCACCAGCAGCCACTGCTGGCCTTGCCCGCCCATGTAGCCAATGGTGATGTCCGACAGCGTGTTGGTGTAGTCCACGCAGGTCCGGCAGGTCATCGGAAAGAAGTCGGGCGGCAGCTGCGACAGCGGCAGGCTGAGAAAGGGCAGGGCCTTGACTTCGCCGCTGCGCATGCGGATTTCGACGTGGTAGTCCGCGCGGAATTCCAGGTAGGTGATGTCCTCGGGGTGCGGGGAAATCAGCGCGAGGAACTCGTGAAAGCGCTCGGTGGTGGTGTTGTCGGAGCAGGGCGTGCCGATGACAAACAGCTTTTCAAGGCCGTGTTCGCGCTCCAGCTCGGGTTGCAGCGCGCGCAGCGCGTAAATCTGGCAGGGGATGCCAATCACGGCGAGGCGCTTGTAGCCTTGCTGCAGCGCCGGCTCGACCAGTGCGATCAGCGGCGCGTAACCCATGCGCATGCCGCGGCAGCGGGCCATGTCTTCGGCCCGCGTCACCACCACTGGCATCGGCCGCCACGGGTCGTCCGGGTGGGGCGCCATGGCCAGCACGGCATCGACTTCACCGTTTTGCAGCAGCTTTTCAGCGATGCGGGTTGTGATGCCGGTCCACTGGGCGCCGGGCAGCGGCCTGGCCAGCGCGGCCTGCAACATGCGCTCGTGCGGCCCGAAGAACAGTTCGTCCGTGCTGTGTTCTGCGGGAGCATCCACGGATTGCCCGGGCAGGCGCCGTGTGCGGCCATGCACCGCCGTTTCAAGCACCGGGTAGTCCGGCTGGATGAACTGGCAGGCCTGCCCGCAGCGCTTGGGCTGGGCTGTGCGGGAGACACCGCAGTCGGTGCAGAAGTGGCGGGGCGGGGCCGGTGGCAGGGTCGGCTGAATGAACCCGGCGGCGGTGCTGTCAGGAGGCAAGAGAGGGGGCATTCAGGGTTTTTTGGGTTTTGGCTGCGCGATTCTGATGATATAAGTGTCACATAAAGTTGACAGTATGTGTGGGCCAGTTGACCTCAACGCCCGGCACGCCTTGTTGATCTGTGCAACGTGTCAGTGTCCATTCAGGGCGATTGCCCGCATAGCCTGTGCTTTCTTGCTTCTCCGATTTTTGTGTTCGCGTGACGAGGTTCTGCCCCCCGGCGGTACCCGCATGACCGCCGAACTCGCGCTCAACGGTGTGAGTTGCGTGCGCGGCGGCAGGGTCCTGTTTGGCCGCCTCAATCTCCGCGTTCCTGCGGGGCAGCTGCTGCGGGTGCAGGGCGCGAACGGGGCGGGCAAAACCAGCTTGTTGCGCATGCTCTGCGGCCTGTTGCCGCCAACCGATGGCCAGGTGCTCTGGCGCGGCCAGCCGGTGGGCGAGCTGCGCGAGGAGTTTGGTCGGGAGCTTATTTACCTGGGCCACGCTGCGGCCCTGAAAGACGACCTCAGCCCGCTCGAAAACCTTGAAACCGCCTGCGCGCTGGGCGGCACTGCAGCCGGGCGCGAGGAGTCGCTCGCCGCGCTTCAGGCGGCGGGGCTGCGCGGTTTTGAGCATGGCCCGGCCCGGCGGCTCTCGCAGGGACAGCGGCGCCGCGCGGCGCTGGCACGGCTGGCGATGGGGGTGCAGCGGCCGCTGTGGATTCTCGATGAGCCCTTCAACGCACTCGATGCGGTTGCCACCACCTGGCTGGAGGGGCTGATGTCAGACCATCTCGCGCGCTCGGGCACGGTGGTGCTGACCAGCCACCAGGGCACCCCCCTGCCGGGCGTGCCGACACAGGTGCTGGCGCTGTGATGATCTCGTTTGCCCCGGTGATGCCGGCCGCGCCCGGCGCCGTGGGCTGGCTGGCGGGTGCGCGCTGCATGTTCATGCGCGACTTTCGCATTGCCATGCGCCGCCGCGCCGACACCCTGGCGTCGCTGTTTTTCTTCGTGATGGTTTCCAGTCTGTTTCCGCTGGGTGTGGGGCCTGAGCCTGAACTGCTGCGGCGCATGGCGCCGGGCGTGCTGTGGGTGGCGGCCTTGCTGGCGCTGTTGTTGGCGCTGCCGCGCCTGTTTGCCGACGACCATCAGGACGGCACGCTGGAGCAACTGCTGTTGTCGGCGCAGCCGCTGTCGCTGCTGGTGCTGGGCAAGATTGCCGCGCAGTGGGTCACGGCCTGTCTGCCGCTGATCCTGATGACGCCCCTGCTCGCGCTGCAGTTCGGTTTGTCGGCCGGGGCGGGGATGGTGCTGACGCTGTCGCTGCTGGTCGGCACGCCGGTGCTGTGTCTGGTGGGCGCGGTGACGGCGGCACTCACAGTGGGCTTGCGCGGCGCAGGGCTGTTGATTGCCTTGCTGACCCTGCCGCTCTACATTCCTGTGTTGATCTTTGGTGCCGGCGCGGTGGAGTCTTACAACGCTGGTTTGGGCGTGGCCGGGCACTTTTCTCTTTTGGGCGCCATGCTCGTGCTCAGTCTGGCGGGCGCCCCGGCAGCGGTTGCAGCGGCGCTGCGTATTTCGGTGGAGTGATGTTTTGAATTTTCCGCAACCCTCCGAGACGCCCCGCGCGGACCGGCGCATTCAGTGGTTCGCCTTTGCGGCACCACACCGTTTTTATCCACTGGCTGGCAAGCTGGTGCCCTGGTTCACCGCCGCCGCTGTGCTGCTGGGCGTCATGGGTCTGTACATCGGTCTGTGGGTGGCACCCACCGACGCACAGCAGGGCGAGGCCTACCGCATCATCTTCGTGCATGTGCCAGCCGCGTGGATGTCGATGGTGATTTACCTGGCCATGGCCGGGTGGGCGGGGGTCGGGCTGGTGCTCAATTCGCGGCTGTCGTCCATGATGGCCTGTGCGCTGGCGCCTACTGGTGCCCTGATGACTTTTCTGGCCCTGTGGACGGGCGCCCTGTGGGGCAAGCCCACCTGGGGCACCTGGTGGGTGTGGGATGCGCGGCTCACATCCGAGCTGGTGCTGCTGTTTCTCTACATCGGCTTCATGGCGCTGCACGGCGCGATTGAAGACGAGCGCCGGGCCGACCGTGCGGCCGGGCTTCTGGCGCTGGTGGGCGTGGTGAACGTGCCCATCATTTATTTCTCGGTCAAGTGGTGGAACACGCTGCATCAGGGGGCTTCGGTCAGCCTGACCAAGGCGCCCAGCATGGCCACGCCGATGCTGCTGGGCATGCTGGTGATGGCATTGGCCTTCTGGATGTATTGCATTGCCGTGGCGCTGGCGCGGGTGCGGGTCATCATCCGCGAACGCGAGCGCCACGCCGCTTGGACGCGGCAAACCCACAGCCTGTCGGAGGCCGCATGAATGAATCGTTAGGCAGTTTTCTGGCCATGGGTGGCTATGGGCTGTATGTGTGGGGCTCGCTCGGCATGTGCGCGGTGACGATGGGGCTGGAGGTGTTTCTGCTGCGCTCAAGGCGCCACGCGCTGGACCAGCAGGCCCTGCAGTCGTCCGGCCCATCCGCTGCCGATCAACAACCCACCGGAAGCAATGCATGAAGGCCAGACATAAACGACTCGCGGCCATCGTCTGCGGACTGGCCTCGCTGGGCATTGCCAGCGCACTGGTGCTCAATGCCTTCCAGAGCAACATGGTGTTCTTTTTCAGTCCGTCCCAGATCGCCGCGAAGGAAGCGCCGCGCGAACGCAGCTTCCGGGTGGGTGGCATGGTCCAAGTGGGCAGTGTGGTGCGTGACCCGCAGGGGCTGACCATCCGTTTTGTCGTGACCGACATGGTGCACACCGTGCCAGTGACCTATACCGGGCTGATGCCTGACCTCTTCAGCGAAGGCAAGGGCGTGGTGGCGCAGGGCCGGCTTGACAGCAGCGGCGTATTCCGCGCCGATCAGGTGCTGGCCAAGCACGATGAAAACTACATGCCGCCTGAAGCCGCCGCCGCGCTGGAGCAGGCGAAATCCTCCGCTGCAACCCCAGCCGCAGCCTCAACTTCAGTTACTTCCGGCACGCCCGGAGCCAAACCATGATTTATGAACTGGGTCATTTCTCGCTGATGCTGGCGCTGGCGGTCGCCCTGGTGCTGGGCGTATTGCCCTTGTGGGGTGCCCATCGCGGTCATGCGCCGTGGATGGCCATGGCACGCCCGGCGGCGCTGGGCCAGTTCCTGCTGATTGCGCTGTCGTATGCGGTTCTCACGCATGCTTTCATCACCGATGATTTTTCGGTGCTGCTGGCGGCCCAGCATTCGCACACAGCGCTGCCGCTGATTTACCGCTTCTCCGCCGTCTGGGGCAACCATGAGGGCTCCATCCTGTTGTGGTCGCTGATTCTGGCTGGCTGGACGCTGGCGGTGGCGCTGTTTTCGCGGCGTCTGGAGTTGCCACTCGTCTCGCGCGTGCTCGGCGTGATGGGCCTCATCAACTGCGGTTTTCTGCTGTTCACGCTGTTCACCTCCAACCCGTTCGAGCGAATCCTGCCTGCACCGATGGACGGCAAGGACCTCAATCCCCTGTTGCAGGACCCGGGCATGGCGATTCATCCGCCCATGCTGTACATGGGCTATGTCGGACTGGTGGTGCCGTTTGCATTTGCCGTGGCGGTGCTGCTGTCCGGCAAGCTCGATGCAGCGTGGGCCCGCTGGTCGCGCCCTTGGACCACTGCCGCCTGGTGCTTTCTCACCTGCGGCATTGCGCTGGGCAGCTTCTGGGCGTATTACGAGCTGGGCTGGGGCGGCTGGTGGTTCTGGGACCCGGTGGAGAACGCCTCCTTCATGCCGTGGCTGGTCGCCACCGCGCTGATTCATTCGCTGGCCGTCACTGAAAAGCGCGGCAGCTTCAAGATGTGGACAGCCCTGCTGGCGATTCTGGCGTTTTCGCTGTCGCTGCTCGGCACCTTCATCGTGCGCTCTGGCGTGCTGAGCTCGGTCCATGCGTTTGCGACTGACCCGGCGCGCGGCGTTTTCATTCTGCTGTTTCTCGTGCTGGTCATCGGCAGCTCGCTGGCTCTTTTTGCGTGGCGCGCGCCGCGCGTGGGCATGGGCGGGCAGTTCGAGATGGTCTCGCGCGAATCCATGCTGTTGGTCAACAACGTCCTGCTGCTGGTGGCCACGGCCGCCGTGCTGCTCGGCACGCTGTATCCGCTGCTGATTGACGCGCTGGGCATGGGCAAGCTCTCGGTGGGGCCGCCGTACTTCACCGCCGTTTTTGTGCCACTGATGACACCGGCGCTGTTCCTGATGGGCGTGGGTCCGATGGCGCGGTGGCGGCAGGCCGAAGTGGGTGACCTCGCCCGCCGCTTGCGCTGGGCCTTTGGTTTGAGTGTGGTGGCCGCAGTGATTGCGATGGTGTGGGTGCAGCAGTGGTCGCCCATGACGGGCCTGGGCTTGTGGCTGGCCGTGTGGATTGCCTGCAGCACCCTGGGTCAGCTGGTGGAGCGGATTCGCGCCGGTTCATCGACGGGCCTGGTGCAAAGACTGCGCTCCCAGTCGGGCAGTTACTACGGCATGCTGCTGGCGCATCTGGGTGTGGCGGTGTTTGTGGCCGGTGTCACGGTGGTCAGCAGTTTCCAGAGCGAGAGCGATGTGCGCATGGAAGTCGGCGACACGGCCGATGCGGGTGGCTACACCGTCCGTCTGGAAGGCGTGCAGCTGATCCAGGGCCCTAACTACAGCGCCGCGCGTGCGCGCCTGCTGGTGACAAAAGGTGATTCGGTTATCGGCATGCTCGAGCCAGAGCGGCGCATCTATCTGGTCAGCCGCATGCCCTTGACCGAGGTGGCCATTGACCGCGGCATCTGGCGCGATGTGTATGTGGCCATGGGCGAGCCTGTCAGCGCCACGGCGTGGAGCATGCGCATCCACCACAAACCGATGGTGAACTGGATCTGGGGCGGTTGCCTCTTGATGGCGCTGGGCGGCCTGCTGGCCGTGCTTGACAGGCGTTACCGCGCGCGCCGGGCTGTGAGCCCTGCACATGCTGGCAACCCTCTGCAAGCGGCCACAGCGGGAGCGGCCGCATGAGCGAAACCTCGCCAGTCGCCAAACCCGAGGTGCCTGTGGAGCCGTCCGGAGCCGCTCGCAACACCGCCAGCCCGATGCGCTGGCTGCCACTGGGAATTTTCGTGGTGCTGATCGGTTTTCTGGCCGCAGGCCTCGGCCTCAAGCCGAAAGAGGTGCCCTCGCCGCTGATCAATCAGCCGCTGCCGGCGTTCAATCTGCCCACACTGGCACAACCCTCTCGCAGCCTGTCGCCGCAAGACTTGCGCGGGCAGGTGTGGGTGCTCAATGTCTGGGCTTCCTGGTGTGTGGCATGCCAGTCTGAACACCCGGTGCTGGTGGATTTTGCAAAGCGGAATTCTGTGCCGCTGATCGGCCTCAACTACAAGGACCGCCGCGACGACGCGCTGCGCTGGCTCGGCAAGTACGGTGACCCCTACCGCACTTCGCTGTCTGACACCGATGGCCGCGTCGGCATCGAGCTGGGTGTGTATGGCGTGCCCGAGACCTTTGTGATTGATCGTGACGGCGTGATCCGCTACAAGCAGATTGGTGAAGTTACGCCGCAGGTCTTGCGCGACACCATCCTGCCGCTGCTGGAGAAGCTCGGTGCCTGATCGCGTGCTCAATCGATTTTTCCGCAAGCTGTACGCCCATCTGTCGGTTGTTTGTGTAGTGGCGTTTTGCGCGGCTGGCGGTGCACTCGCGAATACGGCCGTGCCCAGCGCTGCCGACCCGGCACTGGAAGCGCGGGTGATGGTGATTGCCGAAGAGCTGCGTTGCCTGGTCTGCCAGAACGAAACCATTGCGGCTTCTCAAGCCGATCTGGCCGTTGATCTGCGCCAGCAGATCCGTGAGCAGCTGAAGCAGGGCCGCACCCAGCCGCAGATTCTGGAATTCATGGCCAAGCGCTATGGCGATTTCGTGCTTTACCGGCCACCTCTGAAGGCCACGACGGTGCTGTTGTGGGTGGGGCCGTTTGTGTTGTTGCTAATCGGTGGCTGGGCGCTGGTGCGACGCATCCGTCGCCAGCGGCCGGGCGAGGCGCCGGCCTTGAGCAGCGCAGAGCTGGCGCGTGCGCAAAAGATGCTGCAAGGCAGCGGGGACTCCTGATGATCTGGTTTGTGTTGTGTGGCCTGCTGCTGGTTGCTGTTGTTCTGGCCTTGTTGTTGCCGCCCTTGCTGCGCCGCCCGGCTGATGCGACGGTGAACGGGTCTTCGGCGGCCTTGCCTTCCGGCGCGGGCTTGACCATCCTGAGGGAGCAGTCGGCGCAACTGGAGACGGACCGCGCGCAGGGGCTGGTATCGGCAGAGCAGTATGCAGTAGCCCGCGAGGAACTGGCACGCCGCGCGCTGGAAGAGGCGGGCGACGTCGCCTCTTCACCGCCTGCTGCAGGCCGGGCAGCGACCGACTCGAAGCGCTGGCCTACCGTGGCGGCCGTGTCGCTGCTGGTGCCTTTGCTGGCGGTCGTTCTGTACGGACAACTGGGCGCGCCCGAGGCACTGCAGCCTGCCCCGGTGGCGGCGGCCACGGGTGAAGAGCCTGTGACGCAAGCGCAGGTCGAAGCCATGGTCACGGCCATGGCCGCGCGGCTGGAGAGCCTGCCACCCGGACAGGCCGACCCCGAGGGCTGGGCCCTGCTGGCGCGCGCCATGGCCGCGCTGCAGCGTTATCCGGACGCCGACCGCGCCTTTGCGCGGGCCATCGAGATGTCCCCGCGTGACGCCCAGTTGCTGGCCGACCGTGCCGATCTTCTGGCCCTGATGCAAGGCGGCAAAAGCGCGGGTGAACCAACCCGGCTGGTCGACAAGGCACTGGCGCTGGACCCGAAAAATCTCAAGGCACTGGCACTGGCGGGCAGCGCCGCGTTTGAGCGCGCTGATTTCGCTGCTGCCACTGGCTTCTGGCAGCGCGCCCGCGAGCTGGTACCGCCCGGCAGTGAGTTCGCCAACGGTCTGGACCGCAGTCTGGAAGCCGCGCGCAGCAGCGCCGGGCAGGTGGCGACCGCGCCCGTCAGCCCATCTTCACCATCGGTACCCGCGGCACCAACGCCAAAAGGTGCCATAGCCGAAGCCAGTGATCGCGCCACACCGCCCAAGGGCGATCCCGCATCGGCCGTCAGCGGCACGGTACGGCTGGCCCCTGCACTGGCGTCGCGCGTCGGCCCGGGCGACACGCTGTTTGTGTTCGCTCGTGCCGCACAAGGCCCGCGCATGCCGTTGGCTATTTTGCGACTCAAGGCCAGCGAGCTGCCGGCCCGCTTCACGCTCGATGATCAGCTCGCGATGTCGCCCGATTTGCGCCTGTCGCGGTTCCCCGAGGTGGTGGTGTCGGCCCGCATTTCCCGATCGGGTGAGGCCCTGCCGCAGTCCGGCGATCTGGTGGGACAGAGCACCCCGCTCAAGCTCGGTGCACGCGGCATCGAGTTGACCATCGATCAGGTGCAGCCCTAGTCTGCAACCGTCGGGCCGCGTTCAGCTGAAGTAACGCTGGCGCACCAGCTCAGCCACCTGCTGCGGTTGCTCTTCATGCGCCAGATGCCCAAGCCCCGGCAACATGGTGAGGCTGGAGCGCAGACCTGAGGGTAAGCGCGCGAGCACCCTATCGGCTTGCGATGGCGGCACGGTGCGGTCGTTGGTGCCCACCACCAGATCCAGCGGCGTCTGCAGCCGCGGCAAGCGCTCTGCCAGCGTGTCGAGATCCCAGTTGGCCATCATGCCGAGCGCACCCGCTGCGTGCCCCGGGCTGGCCACCAGACGCCCGTAGAGCGCCATGCCTTCGGCATCGAGCGTGGAGCCGGTGCTGTCAATCAGGCGCTTCACGACCGACGGCTGCGTGGCCCTCGAAGCAAAGTAACGCGGCACGAAACTGGTTCCGGCCATCAACTTGGCTACCGGGGAAAACAGCTGACCAGCGAGGCCACTGAGCGGCAGCAGCGCAGCATTGAGCCCGACGATGCCGCGCGGTGCGATCAGGCCGTCAAGCGCCATGCGCACGGCGACCGCAGCGCCGGCGGAATGCCCGATCACCAGCGTGGGCGACACCTGCAGCGCACCCAGCAAGGTCGAAACAGCCTGTGCCATGCCGGGCAATGACAGCTGCGGCGACGCCGCGCCATCGGCGGGCATGCCGGTGAAGCCATGCCCCGGCAGATCCAGCGACAGCACATCAGCGTGCCGCGTCAGCAGCGGTGCCAGGCCACGCCAGGAATGGGTGGACGACCCGGTGCCGTGCAGCAGCAGGATCAGTGGCGCGGGTCCGTGCGCATCCACATCGCGCGCCCAGCGCTGCACATGCCAGCGCAACTGCGCCGCCTCGATGAACTGGCTGGCTTCGCGATGCGGCCAATCGTGCCCGTCGCGGTTCCAGTCGAGGCGCTCGTGCATGGTGTCAGCGCGCTGAAGGCGAGGAGCCCTGAATCGATTGGGCTGCCTGCACCGCGCGCGACAACTGCCGCTCGCCACCGTAAGGCATGGGCACATAGGTGGCGCCCATGGCCTCGGCCAGCGTCCGGGCGGTGGCGTGCGGCTGTGCCGAGGTGTCGATCAGCAGCGTGGTCAGGCCAGCGAGCTTGAACTCGCGCGCCGCCAGTAGGGCATCCTGCCCGGCCTGCTTGCGGCCAGGTGTGCCGTCGCGCGCAATGTTGGCGCGGCCATCGGTGAGCAGCACCACAACCGGCGTTTCGCCTTGCCGCCCGATCTGCTGCGCAAGCTCACGCGCCGCATCCATGCCAGCCGCCAGCGGGGTACCGCCACCCCCAGGGAGTGCGGCGAGGCTGCGCTTGGCCCGCGCGAGCGAGCGCGTGGGCGGCAGCAGCACCTCGGCGCCCTGGGCGCGAAAGGCGATCACGGCCACGCGGTCACGCCGCACATAGCAGTCGGCCAGCAGCAGTTCGACAGCGCCCTTGGCTTCGGCCAGCCGGTGCAGCGCCGCAGAGCCGGAGGCATCGACCACAAACAGCGTGGTGGTCGGGCGGTTCTGCCGGTAGCGCATGACATGGAAATCCTCACGGCGCACCTGAATACGGCGCATGGCTGGTGGCGTCGGAGGGGTTGGGGCTCCGGAGCCCGCCGGGGGCTGGCGCAACTTCTGCCACGGCGCTGCCGCACGCAGGGTGTCCAGCACATGCAGGCGGGCGCCGTTGCGCGGCTCGCCGCGCCGTGTGCCGATGGGTCGGCCGCGGCGCAGGTTTTTGTCTGCCGCCCCCGCGCCGCTGCCCTTGGCTGCGCTGGTGCGCACCTGCCCGGCCTTGAGGGCTGTCAGCAAGCCCGGCGGGATCGCAGCCAGCGCGGCCTGCACGGCCATTTCCTGCAGTGCTTCTTCCGGCGCAGGGGGGGGCTGATCTTCATCCTGCACGTCGTCTGGCTTGACGTCGAGGTCGGTCGGTGGTGTGGGGGCGTCTTCGGCGGTGGCGTTGTCCGGTGGTGGACTGTCGCGCGGCTCGGATGTGTCGGAGGCTTCGTCTGTGGTGTCGTCGGTTTCGTCTGCGGCGGCCGCGGGCAATCGCGTGGCGCGTGGGCCCAGCACCAGACGCGCAGCGAGCGCAGTGTGTTCTGCATCCACCTGCGTCGCACCGGTCAGCGCCGCGGCCGCCCTGGCCGCACGCAGCGCCAGCGAGGGCGCGCGCATGGAGGCAATGCCAAGCACCACCGCTGTGCTGCACAGCACCTCGATGGTGTCCGGCCCACACGTCACCGAGGGCAGCAGGGCGCGGGCGGCATCGATGTCGGCGCGCTGCCATTGGTCGTCGCCCACGGTACCGGCGCGTTCAAAGCGTTCATCCAGCACGCAGTGGAAAGCCAGCCGGTCCAGCAGTGCAGCAGAGACGGTTTCTTCATCGTTCAGCCCTTCGTCGAACGCGACAACGGCCAGCCGGGCAGGGCGGCGCTGTGTCAGTCCATCGCGCTCCAGCACCACTTCGCCATGGTCGAGCACCGCAGCCAGGTGCGCAGCTGTGCTGGCGGGTGCGCGCTCGGCCATGCTAAGTAGAACCACGCCGCCGTTGGCGCGGGCCAGCAGACCTTGTTGTGCGATGGCTCTACCAGCATGCAGCGTGGCGGCGAGGTCCAGTCCGCCGAGCAGTGCGGATTCAGTGGCGCTAAGGGGAATGCGTTGCACCGGTGCGCCGACGGGGAGCAGGGAGCGTAAGAGCTCCGTCCACTCTGTGCGCAGGTCGCTGGCGGGCCCGCGCAGGGCAGCGCCGCCAAGACCGGCAGGGTCTATGGCCAGCAGCGCTGCGACCAGCGCGGTGTCAGGGGTCATGAGCCCAGCAGTTCGGCCACGGCGCGTTCCACACGCACGGTGGAGCCGGCGTCGTCAAGCGGATTGCGGCGCAGGCGGTGGCGCAGGGCCGGGCCGGACACCTTGCGCAGGTGCGAGTCGTTCACGGCTGCGTCGCCCTGCAGGGCGGCCAGCGCACGGGCCGCGCGGATCAGCGTCATGTCGCCGCGCAGGCCGTCGGTACCCAATGCCATGCAGAGCTCCGAGGCCCGCTCGCGCGCCGCATCCGGAATCTTCACGTCGTCCAGGCGCTTGCGCGCCGACACCAGCTTGCGGCGAATGCGGTCACCTTCCTTCTTCCACGCTTCGGCAAAGCCGGCAGGGTCTTGTTCGAAGGCGTCGCGGCGCTTCACCACTTCAATGCGGCTGGCCAGATCGCCCGGCGTACGCACTTCAACCGACAGGCCAAAGCGGTCCAGCAGTTGCGGGCGCAGTTCGCCTTCTTCTGGGTTACCGCTGCCCACCAGCACGAAGCGGGCCGGGTGCCGCACGCTCAGGCCTTCGCGCTCCACCACGTTCTCGCCGGAGGCGGCCACGTCAATCAGCAGGTCCACCAGATGGTCTTCCAGCAGGTTCACTTCGTCGATGTACAGAAAGCCGCGGTTGGCGCGGGCCAGCAGCCCGGGCTCGAAAGCCTTCACGCCTTGCGACAGCGCACGTTCCAGATCAAGGGCGCCGACCACGCGATCTTCTGTGGCACCCAGGGGCAGGTCGACCACTGGCACGGGCACCAAGTGGGTCTTGACTGGTTTGCCGGAGGCTTTCAGCGCAGCGCACTCTTCGCAGCAGGGCTGCCCATCGGCCGGATCACAGCCATAACGGCAGCCGACCACAGCGCGCATCGGTGGTAGTAACGCCGCCAGTGCCCGCACGGCGGTGGACTTTCCCGTGCCGCGGTCTCCCAACACCAGAATGCCCCCGATGCGGGGGTCCACGGCGGCGATCAGGATCGCCAGTTTCATCTCATCCTGACCCACGATCGCCGAAAAAGGAAATGTATTTGCCATATCAATTTGAGTATTGCACAGGGCGGCGCGCCTTTTCAGCGGGATAGTACTGAAATACAGGGCGCAGGCTGCAAGGCTGGCGGCGCGCAGCCGCAGGCATGCGAAGGCGCTTCAGGGATGTGGCGAGTCGGACGCTTCAGGGGCCTTGTGCTTGCGGGCCTGGGCTTCATCGGCCAGCCGTTTGGCTTTGGCCTGCTTGACGTCGTGGAGCTGCCAGAAGCCCCAGGCGATCACAACGATGAAAATGCCCAGTTCAAGCCAAATACCCATGGTGGTGCTTTCTGAAATATGGTGCGCGAATACGGATCATGCTGGCCCGGGGGGAGAACTCCAGCGGCTGTGACACTCGCTATTTTGACTGGCAATTTCGGTATGCGTGCAGGCCTTCTGCAGGCAGGGCTGTCGTCGTCTCTCCAAAACCAGCAGCAGGGGTCTGATTGGGGGAGGCATTTTCAGGCCGAATCCCTCACAATCGTGTCATGACTTCTTCCAACACGCCCACGACCGGCCGTACCGATGCGCTGCCATCCTGCCTGCCGCCAGATGACATCGAGCGGCACACGCTGCACAACGAAGTACATGCCCGGCCCACCGCCCGGATTCACCTGCCTGCGCTGGTGGTGTACGTTGCGGTACTCAACGAGGGGGTCAGCCGTGAAGACGAATGCAGGCACCTGCGCCGCCTGCCCGGCCAAGAGGCGTTGACGACGGACGATCTCGCGCTGAATTTCCTGCGTTTGCGGCTTGACCACTACACGATGAAATGGGAGCGTCACACCGAGTTCACGCGTTATTCCATCGTGCAGCCCTTGCCCGAAGGTGCGATGCTGGGTGCCGTCAACCCCGACCTGCTGCAGGGCCTGCTGATCAATCTGCAGTGGCTGCGCGAGATTCCCGGGAAAACCATCGCGGCGATCCTGATGGGCATGGTGCCGGGTGATTTGCAAACCCCCGAGCAGACCCTGTCGGCGGCCCGCGCGTGGCTGGGCAACACCCCGTCTACTGCATCGGTGCTCGGGCGAAACGGTCATTCCTGGGCGGTGAGTGACTTCCTGCTGCGGCCCGACGGCTTTGAGCGCATTCTGGTGGTGGCACCGCCGGACACGTTGGACACCCGTGCGGGGCGCGTCTCGCAGCGCGTGCTGGAACTGGAAACCTATCGCCTGATGGCTTTGCGGGGCCTGCCGGTGGCCAAGCAACTCGGGCCCATGCTGTCGCAGTCCGAAAAGGCGCTGGCTGACATCATGGCCAACCTGGAGAACAAGGCTGCGTCCGACCAGGAACTGCTGGACACGCTGGTCTCACTGGCCGCCCGGGTGGAGCGCGCCACCGCCGAGCATGTCTACCGGTTTTCGGCCACGCGTGCGTACAACGAGCTGGTCTCGCAGCGCATCACGGAACTGCGCGAACGCGCGATTCCCGGCACGCAGACCATGGGCGAGTTCATGCAGCGCCGGCTGTCGCCCGCGATTGCCACGGTTGCGGCAACTGCGCAGCGCCTCACCTCGCTGTCGGAGCGTGTGGCGCGCACCAGTGCGCTGCTGCGCACACGGGTCGACATCGCCACTGAGGTGCAGAACCAGCAGCTGCTTGAAAAACTCACGCGTGGCCAGGAACTGCAACTCCAGCTGCAGACCACCGTGGAAGGTCTGTCGATCGCGGCCATCTCGTACTACGTAGTCAGCTTGCTGCTGTACGGTGGCAAGGCGCTGAATGCGGCCGGCTTTCCCATCAACCCTGAAATGGCTGCGGGCGCGTCAGTCCCGCTGGTGTTGTGGGTGGCTTGGACGGCGACCCGGCGCATTCACAAGCGCCTGCAACCGGTCAACCGCAAGTAATCAATTCCAGAGAGCCCAGAGCGGCTGATCTCAGTTCTCAGTTCACCATCACCAGCTTGCCCTTGACGCCGCGCGAGCCCATGTGGGCGTAGGCGGCCTTGAGCTCGGCCATTGGCATGGTCCGGTCAATCACCGGTTTGATCTTGCCCTGTGCATACCAGGTGGCCAGCTCGCGCATCATGGTTGCGTTGGCCTCTGGCTCGCGTTTGGCGAAGTCGCCCCAGAACACGCCCACGATGGATGCGCCCTTGAGCAATGGCAGGTTCAGCGGCAGGGCCGGGATCGGCCCCGATGCAAAGCCCACCACCAGATAGCGGCCGCGCCAGGCGATCGAGCGGAAGGCCGGTTCGGTGAAGTCGCCGCCCACCGGGTCGTAAATCACGTCAGGCCCATTGCCGCCGGTGAGCGCCTTGATCTCGTCGCGCAGGTTGCTGCGGCTGTAGTTGATGGTGGCGTCTGCACCAATCGATTGGCACAGCGCGCATTTCTCGTCGGTCGAGGCCGCCGCGATGACGCGGGCGCCCGCCGCCTTGGCGATCTGGATGGCGGCGGTGCCCACGCCGCCGGCAGCGCCAAGCACCAGCACGGTTTCGCCCGCCCTGAGCTGGGCGCGGTCCATCAGCGCATGCCAGGAGGTCGCGTAAATCATGATGAAGGCCGCCGCGTCCACAGGCGGGAACCCGGGCGGCAGCGGCATGCACAGGGCTGCCGGTGCCAGGGTGTGGGTACCAAAGCCGCCGGTCCCTGAAAGACAGGCTACGCCCTGGCCGACCTTCAGATGCTTCACGCCTTCACCCACCGCCTGCACTACACCCGCGTATTCGGAGCCGGGTACAAAGGGCAGCGGCGGCTTCATCTGGTATTTGTTCTGCACGATCAGCAGATCGGGGAAGTTCAGGCTCGCAGCCTGGATCTGCACCAGCACTTCGCCGGCCTTGGGCTCGGGCGTGGGCATTTCTTTCCAGGTCAGGGCATTAACGCCGGTCGGGTTGTCACAAATCCAGGCATGCATGGGGTGTCTCCGTGGTCTCAAACTTCAGGGTTCGCTTCACATCATAGGCAGGGCAACGCGTCAATCGCTTGCCCTTGCAGGGAAGTCTGTCGCGGCGGCGACCGTAAAATGGGGCGATGAAAATTCTCATCTGCAACGACGACGGTTACCAAGCCAGCGGCATCATTGCCCTCTATGAAGCACTCAAGACCCTCGCCGATGTGGAAGTGGTGGCCCCCGAGCAGAACAACAGCGCCAAATCGAATGCGCTGACGCTGCATTCGCCGATGTATGTGCACACCGCCGCCAACGGCTTTCGCTACATCAATGGCACGCCGGCCGACTGCGTGCACATTGCGCTGACCGGGCTGCTGGGTTACCGGCCTGATCTGGTGGTGTCCGGCATCAACAATGGCGCCAACATGGGCGACGACACGATTTACTCTGGCACCGTGGGCGCGGCCATGGAGGGTTATCTGTTCGGCATTCCAGCGATTGCGTTCTCGCAGACGGAAAAGGGCTGGGCCCACATCGACGTCGCGGCGCAAAGGGCCCGCGAGCTGGTGCAGCAACTGATGCCCTCGCTGGAAGCCGTGGCCCATGGCGCACAACCGACGCTGGCGCCCTGGCTGCTGAACGTCAACATTCCCAACCTGCCGGATGACCAGATCAAGGGTGTGAAGGTGGCGCGGCTTGGCCGTCGACATGCGGCAGAACGCGTGATCACCCAGACCAGCCCGCGCGGCGAGACCATGTACTGGATCGGCGGCGCCGGCCCTGCCAAGGAGGCCGGTGACGGGACCGATTTCCACGCCACGTCGCAGGGCTTTGTGTCCATCACGCCGCTGCATGTGGACCTAACCGATCACGAGCGTCTGCCGTACTGGACCGAGACGGCGGCACGGCTCACATCGGCGCACGCCTGAACCGCGCCCCGATGAAACCTGTTTCCAAACCGCCTGCTGTGCCCGCCCCTGTGAAGACCACCGGGACCAATCGCCCCGGATTCCCGGTGCGGCTGAACCCCTCGGCGGGCATGCCATCAGCGACAAAACCGGTGGCGGGAAGGGCGCAGGTGGCGCCGGTGGTCGCAGCCAAGCCTCTGAACAAGCCTTCTCTCCCGGTGACGCCCGGCGGCGTAGGGCTGGATTCCCAGGCCGTGCGGGCACGTATGGTGCAGAAACTGGCGGCGCAGGGCGTGGCCGATGCCCGCGTGCTGGCCGCAATGGGTGCGGTTGAGCGCCATCGGTTTGTCGACACCGCACTGGTTAACCAGGCCTATGAAGACACCAGCCTGCCCATCGGGCTGGGCCAGACCATCTCCAAGCCCAATGTGGTGGCCCGCATGCTGGAGCTGTTGCGTGCCGGCCTGCCGGCGGGGGGCTCGGGCAAGCTCGGGCGCGTGCTGGAAATCGGCACGGGGTGTGGCTACCAGGCGGCTGTGCTGAGCCACCTGGCCAGTGAGGTCTACAGCATCGAACGGCTGCGCGGCCTGCACGACAAGGCGCGCGAAAACCTGCGCACATTGAGGCTTCCGAATGTGCATCTTCTGTTTGGTGATGGCATGGTGGGCTACGCCAAGGGTGCGCCTTATGCGGCCATCATCGCTGCGGCCGGTGGCGAGGCCATTCCGCCGGCCTGGATTGAGCAACTCGCCATCGGCGGGCGTCTGGTGGCCCCGCTTCAGGCGGCCACCGGCAAGCAGGCCCTGGTGGTGGTTGACAAGACACCCGAGGGCATTCGCCAGACCTTGCTGGAGGCTGTTCACTTTGTGCCCTTAAAATCGGGCATCAGCTGAGTTGGTCCCTGCTGCAGCGCGTGTTCGCCCTGCGCCACCCCAAGGAGACGACTGCAGCGCCCGTGTTTTTGCGGGCTTTTCCCCACCACCCAGATGGAAGTCGAAAGCACCCATGAATCAAACGGTACTGCCTTGCAGCTTCTCCCCTGTTTTCCATGCGCGCCAGTCTGCGGGCGGTGAACGCGCGACATATTCCAGCCTCAACCGCTGGAGTGGTTTCGGCGCGGCCTTGCTCGCTGCAGCGCTGCTGGCTGGATGTGGGGCGCGTGGCAGCATGGCACCCGTGGAAGACCGTGGCACAGGCATGCCCCGGCAGGGTGCGGGCGCGGTGGACACCGGCAATGTGAAGCAGCTCCCTGGTTTCGAGAATGCAGGCAAGCCCGGCTACTACGCCGTGCGACCCGGCGACACTCTGATCCGCATCGGTCTGGACAACGGCCAGAACTGGCGTGACATCGTCCGCTGGAACAACCTCGAAAATCCGAACATCATTGAGGTCGGGCAGGTTCTGCGGGTGGTGCCCCCGAACGAGAATACCGCCGTGGTGACCCGTCCGGTGACGTCTGGCACGGTCAACAGCACCAACCAGGCGCCCGCGCAGGCGGCACCAGCCAGCAACCCGCCGCCAGCACAGCCTGCCGCGCCCTCTGGCGATGAGGACCTGGCATGGATCTGGCCGGCGCAGGGCACCTTGCTGGCCGGCTTTGACGAGGCCAAGAACAAGGGCTTTGACATCAGCGGCAAGGCCGGTGACCCAGTGGTCGCCTCTGCCGATGGCCGCGTGGTCTATGCCGGTGCCGGCCTGCGCGGCTATGGCAACCTGATCATCCTGAAGCACAACAACACCTTTCTGACGGCCTACGCGCACAACCAGACGCTGCTGGTCAAGGAAGACCAGTCGGTCAAGCGTGGCCAGAAAATTGCCGAGATGGGCAACAGCGACACCGACCGCGTGAAGCTGCACTTTGAAATCCGCCGCCAGGGCAAGCCGGTGGATCCGGCCAAATACCTGCCTGCCAAATAAGCGGGGCTGTACGCCAGGGCTTGCAGGCCCATTTCAGGGTTGTTGGACCTGAGACAATTCGGGCATGACAGAAGAACAAGCTGGCGCGCAAGGCGCCACGACTGAATACGCGCCTGACATCCTGCAGGTGGAGTCCCTGGACATTGAAGCGCAGGGCATTGCGCACCGGGCTGACGGCAAGGTGGTGTTCATCGAAGGGGCGCTGCCCTTCGAGCGGGTCACTGCCAACGTCTACCGCAAGAAAAGCAGTTTTGAAAAAGCTGTGGTGATGGCGATTCACCGCGAATCGTCGCAGCGCGTGGTGCCGGCGTGTCCACATTTTGGCCTGCACACCGGGGCCTGCGGTGGCTGCAAGATGCAGCATCTGCATGCCGGGGCGCAGGTGGCTGTGAAGCAGCGTGTGCTCGAAGACAACCTGCAGCACATCGGCAAGGTCAAGGCCGACAACCTGCTGCGGCCCATCGAGGGGCCGGCCTGGGGCTACCGCTACCGGGCACGCCTGTCGGTGCGCTTTGTGCGCAAGAAAAATGCGGTGCTGGTCGGCTTTCATGAGCGCAAGAGCAGTTATGTGGCCGACATGCAGCAGTGCCCGGTGTTGCCCGTCCATGTCAGTGCCATGCTGCTGCCGCTGCGTGCACTGATCGGTGCGATGGATGCGCGCGAGACCGTGCCGCAGATCGAACTGGCCTGCGGCGACCACGTGACCGCACTGGTGCTGCGCCATATGGCGCCCCTGAGTGAGGCCGACAAGCAGCGCCTGCGGGACTTTGCGGCGCAACATGCGGGCCTGCAGTGGTGGGTGCAGCCCGGCGGGCTCGACACCGTGGCCTTGCTCGACCCGGCCACTGACAGTTCAGCAGACCTCAGCTACGGCCTGCCAGAGTTCGGCATCACCATGCCGTTTCGCCCCACCGATTTCACTCAGGTCAATCCGCACATCAATCAGGTGCTGGTGTCGCGTGCGCTGCGCTTGCTGGCCGTGCAGTCGCACGAGCGGGTGATCGACTGGTTTTGTGGACTGGGCAATTTCACGCTGCCGCTGGCCACGCGAGCCCGCGAAGTGCTGGGCATCGAGGGCAGTGAGGCGCTGGTGGCGCGCTCGCGGGAGAACTTTGCGAGGAACCGTACAGCCTCGACCGCGCGGGGGGCGCTGGCCCCCACGGCGTTTGTGGCCCGCAACCTGTTCGAGATGACGCCGGCCATGCTGGTGAAGGACGGCCGTGCGGACAAATGGCTGGTCGACCCGCCCCGGGAAGGTGCTTTCGAGCTGTTCAAGGCGCTCGCCGCGCTGCAGCGGCAGATGAGCACCGGCGTGCCCTGTGATGACGGTGACCAGCAGCAGAGCTTGGCATTGGGCGACTGGGCGCCGCCGCAGCGCATCGTGTACGTGAGCTGTAACCCGGCCACGCTGGCACGCGATGCGGGCGTGCTGGTGGAAACCGGGGCCTGGCGCTGCTCGGCTGCGGGTGTGGTGAACATGTTTCCGCACACGGCGCATGTGGAAAGCATTGCCGTGTTCGACCGCATAGAGTCACCGACCGCCTGAGTCTTCTGCGTCAAGCCGCCAAAGAGAGCGGCCAAAGAAAAAGGGCCCGAAGGCCCTTTTTTGATGGGTGCGATGCGCTGACCGTTTATTCGCGGTCGCCGCCGGCAATACCGAGCAGGGCCAGCAGGGCCTGGAACACGTTGAAGATGTCCAGATACAGGGCCAGCGTGGCGCTGATGTAGTTGGTCTCGCCGCCGTCCAGGATGCGCTTCAGGTCATACAGCATGTAGGCGCTGAAAATGCCGATCACGGCCACCGAGATGGCCATCATGCCGGCCGTGGAGCCCACGAACACGTTGATGATGCTGCCGACCATGACCACCATGGCGCCAACAAACAGCCACTTGCCCATGCCGGACAGGTCGCGCTTGATGACCGTCGAGAGGGAAGCCATCACGAAAAACACACCAGCCGTACCGCCCATGGCGGTCATGATGAGTTCGGAGCCATTCTTGAAGCCCAGGATCATGCCGATCATGCGCGAGAGCATGAGACCCATGAAGAAGGTGAAGGCCAGCAGCACGGGCACACCCGCTGCCGAGTTCTTGGTTTTCTCGATGGCAAACATGAAGCCGAATGCGCCGCCAAGGAAAACGATCAGTCCGAGGCCGCCAGACAGCGAACTCGTGATGCCGGTGGCCACACCGATCCAGGCGCCCAGTACGGTGGGCAGCAGGCTCAGTGCCAGCAGCCAGTACGTGTTGCGCAACACCCGATTGCGTTGTTCCGCCGAGACAGCAGAACCGTAGCCAGCCGGGTCGAGGGTTTGAATGTTGTCGCTCATGAACATGATCTCCAGATAGCCTGCATATGCGGGCAATCGGATTTTAGGGTGCAGACCCCTGATTTCAAGTAATCACCCCATGACACCCCCTACTTTTTGTAAGGGTTCCATAAGCCGCATTGCACCCAATGAAACCGGTAGGGGTGCCGGAATATGCGTATGCTCAAGGGTTTGTCGCAATTCCCTGCAGCAATTTCTTACTTCTATTTATCACCATGAAATCCAAAGCATTTCTCGAATCCGCAGACGTGAAAACCATCGTGGCCGCCGCCGAAGCGGAAGCCCTGAAGAACAACTGGGCGGTCACCATCGCCGTGGTGGACGACGGCGGCCACCTGCTGCACCTGCACCGCCTGGACGGCGCACCCGCCATTTCCGCGCATATCGCCCCGGCAAAAGCCCACACCGCAGCCATGGGCCGGCGTGAAAGCAAGATTTACGAAGACACCATCAACGGTGGCCGGACGTCCTTCCTCTCGGCACCGCTGCTCAGCGGCATGCTCGAAGGCGGTGTTCCCGTCATGAAGGATGGCCACTGCATCGGCGCCGTCGGCGTGAGCGGTGTGAAGTCGACCGAAGACGTGCAGATCGCGCGGGCCGGTCTGGCGGCCATCGGCCTCTGAGCGCCTCAGCGGGAGGCTACTGACGCGATCCGACGCTGTTGGTATTGGTTCCCCATGAAAAAAGCCGGCTTTCAGGCCGGCTTTTTCGTGGGCGGTGCAATCGCGTTGTGACGGGCTCACTTGGTCAGGATCAGCTTGCCCAGCCGCGTGGTTTGCAGGCGGTACAGCGCGCCGTTGTGGCTGATGTCCACCGCTTTTTGGCCTCGCAGGATGTCTGTGCTGTCCACAGCCGCCGGCGCCTGTCCAGGTGCCGGGCGGCCGTTCGGGGGCTGCACGGGGGCGTTGGCAGCTTGCGGGATCAGCAGTGAAGGGGCGAGGGACATGGGCATGGTTGATGGGAAGGTGTGTGACAGCAGATGTATTTTTGTACGGTTATTAAATGATAACCATTCGCATTTAAAAGTCAAGCAAACTGAAGCAAACGCGGTCAGTCAAGGGATTGCCGTCCTCAGGGAGCCGGTTCTGTGATGAAGCCGATTTTTCGCAGGCCCGCCCGCTGGGCCGCCGCCATGGCCTGGGCCACACGCTCGTAGCGCACCGCCTTGTCGCCGCGGATGTGCAGGTCGGGCTGCGGGTTTTGCGCTGCGGCGGCTTGCAGTCGGGCTGGCAGGGCGTCATCGGCCACCGGCGTGTCGTTGAGGAAGTAGCTGCCTGAGGCATCGACGCTCAGGCGCAGCGTGTCGGGCTGGATGTTTTGCGCCGCGCTGCTGGCGCGGGGCAGGTCAATGTTGACAGAGTCCTTCATCACCGGAATCGTGATGATGAAGATGATGAGCAGCACCAGCATGATGTCCACCATGGGTGTCATATTGATTTCGTTCATCACCTCGTCGGTGTCGTCCTGGGTGCCAAAGGCCATGGTGTGCTCCTGCGTGGCGCTTGAGGTCAGGCGGACTTGATGGGGACGATCTGGGCAGAACCCCCCGATCCACTGGATCCGTTTGAGCCCACGCGGGCGCCGGTCACGAAGTAGGCATGCAGATCATGCGCAAAGCGGCTGAGCTTTTGCAGCACGCCCTTGTTGCCGCGCACCAGCGCGTTGTAGCCCAGCACAGCAGGAATCGCCACTGCCAGGCCCAGTGCCGTCATGATCAGCGACTCGCCAATCGGCCCAGCGACCTTGTCGATGGTGGCCTGGCCTGCCGCGCCGATGGCGAGCAGCGCATGGTAGATGCCCCACACCGTACCGAACAAGCCGACGAAAGGCGCGGTGGAGCCCACCGAGGCGAGGATGGCCAGCCCGGACTGCAGCTTGCCGGTGAACTCGTCGATCACATTGCGCAGGGTGCGCGTGACCCAGTCGCTCACATCCAGCGTATCGTGCAACTGCGCCTTGGTCTGGCGATGGTGCAGCGTGGCCTCACGGCCCTGCTGGGCGAGTTGGCGAAAGGGGTTGGCGGGGTCATTGCCCAGTGCGGCCAGGCCGGCGGCAAAGTCTTCGCTGTGCCAGAAGGCCTCTGCGGCCTGGGACACCTTTTTGTAGCGCAGCAGGTCCAGCGTCTTGATGATGATGACCATCCAGGAGGCCAGCGACATCGCCAGCAGCAGCAGGGCCACGCCACGGGTGACCATGTCGCCCTGGCTCCAGACGTTGGCAAGGCCAAATTGTGAGTTCATGAATCGTTGCTCCAAAGTTCAAATATCGGTGTGGTTCAGTTCGGCGGGTGCTGGAAGGTGGCCCGCTCAGGGGCTGCTTCGCAGTTGCCAGCGGATCGGGACATTGAAGGCCATCGCCTCCGGCACGCCATTGCGTTTGCCCGGCACATAGCGCCAGCGCATCACGGTGTCGTAAGCGGCCTTGTCGAGCCGGGCGAAACCGCTGGAGCTGACCAGTTCGGCACGCTGCGCCCGGCCATCGGTGCCTATCCAGACCTTGTAGATCACGTTGCCCTGTTCGCCCAGCCGCTCGCTCAGGGGCGGGTAGGGGGGCTTGGGGTTTTGCAGGTAGTCGGCATCACTGGAAGGCAGTTGCACCACGGCCGCCGTGGCTGCGGCACTGGCACTGCCAGTGGTTGCAGCCGGTGGCGCCGTGACGGCAGGCGCTGCGGCGGTGCTGCCCGGATTGGATGGCTCCGCAGTGGCAGGAACGGGGGCAGGTGCTGGATCGGTGGCGGCCAGGGGCTGCGGCGACGTGGAGGGTCGGGCCACCGGGACGGCTGGCTTGCGTTTTTCCGTCACGGGTGCAGCCGGCGCGGCGGCGGGCTGTGGCGGCGCCGGGGTGGCCGCAGGCGGCGTCACCCATTGCCCGATCAGCGCCACCGGCACCACCCGCTCTGACGTGCGCATCAACAGACCGTTCTGCAGTGCCCACAGCACGCCGACATGCAGGCCGACCACCGCCAGCGCGATCGTGCCATTGCGCCCCACGGGCCATGTGCGGCCTGCGGGCGGTTGGGGTCGGTGCGAGGGAGCAGAGTTCATTGATGCAGGGGTCCATCGATCCATGGGTTCAAGGCGAGTGGGCTGCGTTCAGCGCTGCAGGATCCAGAATGTGGCGCCCACCACCAGCACCAGGCTCATCATCAGCGCGTCCATCAGCAGGCCGCCTGCAGGCGTTGCACGACGCGGCGGACGGCTTGGCTTCGGCCATTATCTTGCAGGGCGTGGTGGCGGGAAATGGGGCACGGGACAGGCATAGTCAGCTCCTTGGTGGGTAAAAAAGTGAAATGGCGTTGGTACCGGGGTGTCAGCATGCGGCTTACACCGTGGCCCACATCCGCAGCAGGTTGTGATAGCAGCCGGTGAGCCGGACCACTTCGGGGCTTTCGCCCGGCCCACTGGCAGTGTCTGCAGCGGCGGTCTGCAGTTCCTTGCGGCGCAGGGCCGTGATGGCCATGTCCATGTCGTAGAGCAGGCGGCGCTGGGCGTCGTGGCGCACCATGCTCTCGACCCAGAAAAAACAGGCCAGGCGCTCGCCGCGTGTCACCGGCTCCACCCGATGCACCGAGGTGCCGGGGTACATGACCAGGTCCCCCGCGTCGAACTTGATGCGCTGCTCGCCATAGGTGTCCTGCACCACCAGCTCGCCGCCGTCGTAGCTGGCCGGGTCGCTGAGGAACAGAGTGCACGAGATGTCGGTGCGCACATGCCGGGCCGTGGCGGCATGGGTGCGCACCGCGTTGTCGATGTGGTCGCCGAAATGATTGGCGGCCCCGCTGTAGCGGTTAAAGAGCGGCGGGTACACCGACCGGGGCAGCGCGCCGGTCACGAACATCGGGTGGCGGGCCAGCGCCACCGACACCAGATGCCGTGCCTGCTGCGCCGCCGGCAGGTCTTCCGGCACTTGCTGGTTGTTCTTCACCGCGCCGCTCTGGCTGCCTGCGGTGAGGCGGCCATCGGCCCAGTCGGCGCCGAGCACGAGCTCGCGCACTTGCGCCAGTTCGTCGGTGGTCAGGACCTGATGGATTCGCAGCAGCATGGTGGTGGTCTCAGAATCGGCTGGTGAGCGTCACGCGCACGCTGCGCTCGGGGCCGGGGGCGGCAAAGCCGCGGTAGAGCGTGTTGTAGTAGACCTTGTTGAACAGGTTGTCGATGTTCAGCTTCACCGTGTTGGCGGCATTGACGCGGTACTCGACCAGCGCGTCGGCTTTCACGTAACCCGGCGCACGGTTGGTGGAGGTCACGCTGTTGGCGGGTTTGTTCTGGCTGACGGCGGTGAAGCCGCCGCCAATTCGCCAGCGCTCGTCGATGCGCCAGGTGGTGAACAGCGTGGCTTGGCGGCTGGGGCTGAGGCCGGGGTTCTGGCCTACCTCGGCCTGCCCGGCCGCATTGGAGCCGGCCTGGTCAATCACTGCACGAAGAAAGCCAATGCCTGCAAACACATCCCAGCTGGGCGTGATGCGGCCAGCGACTTCAAACTCCAGCGCATCGGTGTGGCGTCGGCCGGACAGCAGGTAGGAGTTGTTGGCCGTGTCGATGTCGGTGTTGCGCTCGTTGTACTTGTCGGTGCGGGTGAGGGAGGTGCGCAGTGACAGGTCGCCTTCATACAGCTCCCACTTGGCGCCGATCTCGATGTTGCGGCTGCTCTCTGGTGGCGTGTTGGCCGATTGCGGATCGAACTGGTAGAGGTCGCCCGAGGTATTGAACGACGTTCCCCAGGCCACGTAGTAGCTGCTCTCGGTGTCGGGCTGGTACATCAGGCCCAGGCGCTTGCTGAGCAGTGTGTCGGAGCGCGACAGTGGGGTGTTGTTGGGCGCCGCATTGCCGCTGCGGTTGAAGTCACCGCGGAAGTTATCCAGCCGCACGCCAGCCACCAGTTTCCAGGTGGCGCTGAGGTCTATGGTGTCCTGCGCATACAGGCCCAGTGTGGCGGCGCGGAACTCGGTGGCCACGCGCTCCGTCAGGTTGCCGGCGACGCCAGCGCTGCTCGGGTTGCCGACGGTGGTGGACGGCTTGTTTGCCGCGAGGAAGGGGTAGGTGGAGCGGCTGGAGTTTTCAATCGCGTATTCGGCGCCCAGCAGGATCTGGTTGCGGCGGCCAAACCACTGCGTTTGTGTGAGGTAGTCGGTCTGCAAAAAGGTGTGGTGCTCATTGCCCGACTTGGCGTTGGTGCGGCGGTTGACGACGGTGTTCGCACTCAGGTTGGACGACGTGGTACCAGTGGCAAAGCTCGATTGGGTGGCCCACATGGCACGCGAGTAGTAACCATCGCGCAGCGTGGTCTTCAGACTGCTGCCGTCGGTCCAGCGGTGGGTGTGTGACAGCGTCAGCACGTCGGCGCTGTCGTTCTGGAAGTCCAAATCAAGGCCGTACCAGTATCGGTTGGTGGGCGACGGCGCGGGGCGGCCGTTGAGCCAGGCAAAGCCCCAATCCGGCTTGTCGTTGTAGTGCAGGTGGTAGTAGCTGATCTGGAACTCGTTGGCCGTGCCGATGCCGAAGCGATAGTCCAGCGCCAGCCCGCGGCGGTGGGTGGCTGCACCGGTGTTGTCGCCGCGGCCGTTGGCGTCTGTGGCCATGGCATTGAGCCGCAGGGCCGCGTTGTCTTCCAGCCGGAAATTGAAGTCGCCTTGGTAGCGCTGGTAGCCGTCAGTGCCGACGGTGGCATTGAGTTCGTGACCGGTCACCACGCCGGGCTGCTTGCTGACCTGGTTGATGATGCCGCCGGTGGAGCCGCGGCCAAACAGCATGGAAGCCGCGCCGCGCAGCACCTCGATGCGTTCGACGTTGAATGTGTCGCGGTTGTACTGGGCAATGTCGCGCATGCCGTCGAGGTAGATGTCGCCCGCCGCGCTGAAGCCGCGCAGACGGATGTTGTCGCCGACGCGGCCGCCTTCACCGGCCTCGAAGGTGATGCCCACCACGTTTTCCAGCGCGCTTTTCATGCTGTCCTTGCCCTGGTCGTGGATCAGCTTGTCGTTGACCACGGTGAGGGACTGAGGAATGTCCTTGGCGGGTACAGGCATCTTGCCCACGCTGGTGATGCCGCTCTGGTAGGTGGCACTGCGCCCTGCGGGCTCCTGTGTGCCGGTGATGGTGACTGGCGCGAGGGTTTTGCCTTCGAGCAGAGCGGCTTCATTACCGGTGGGCCCCACACCCTGCGCCCAATTGGAGGCAGACATGGCGAGCATCAGTGCGCCAAGCGGGAGTGGGTAGTGAATGGGGTGTTGAAGTGGATGTGCCGTCGGATGCGGCAGGGAATGTGTGTCGGAAGTGCGTGCAGAAATACGGGCAGCCATGTGAGCCATATGAACCATGTAGAACCATCTGGGCCGGGGTAGGCTTCCAGGCGGGCCGTTGCCAGTTGGCGAGGGCCCGGGTGATTGGGGAATGGCTTGGCTGGTTTGCGCTGACGCCGGTCGGGGTCAGGAGCGCAAGTGGGCTGGCTGCGAATGAATCAGGCTCAAGTATAACTCAAATGAGAATCATTCTCAAATAAGAATCAAAACAATGAAGGCTTTTTGAATCAGAGGCGCGAAGAAACGACAAAGCCCGCCGAAGCGGGCGTTGCAGTGCGGGGCGCAGGCTCGATCAGTGCGCCGCTGCCGCCGCCTTCTCTGCGGCCGTTGCACCTGCTGCTGGCGTGCGAATGAGGTAGTCAAACGCACCCAGCGCTGCCTTGGCACCATCGCCAGCGGCAATGATGATCTGCTTGAACGGCACCGTGGTCGCGTCGCCGGCAGCGAAAACACCTGGCACCGAGGTCTGGCCACGTGCATCCACAATGATCTCGCCGTGTTTGGACAGTTCAACCACGCCCTTGAGCCAGTCGGTGTTGGGCACCAGACCGATCTGGATGAACACGCCTTCGAGCGCCACGGTTTTCAACTCGCCGCTGGCGCGGTCCTTGTAAACCAGGCCAGTGACTTTCTGGTCGCCGGTGATCTCGGTGGTCTGCGCGTTGGTGATGACTTCGACGTTGGCCAGACTCATCAGCTTGCGCTGCAGCACCGCATCGGCGCGCAGGGCGGTGTCGAACTCGATCAGCGTCACATGGCCGACGATGCCAGCGAGGTCAATCGCCGCCTCGACGCCCGAGTTGCCGCCGCCAATCACCGCCACGCGCTTGCCCTTGAACAGCGGTCCGTCGCAGTGCGGGCAGTAGGCCACGCCCTTGTTCTTGAACTCATGCTCACCGGGCACGTTGATGTTGCGCCAGCGCGCGCCAGTGGAAATGATGACCGACTTGCTTTTCAGCGAAGCGCCGCTCTCCAGCTGGATCTCGATCAGGTCCTTGCCGTCGCCGCTGTTCGGCAGCAGGGCCTTGGCACGCTGCAGATTCATGATGTCCACGTCGTAGTTGCGCACATGCTCTTCCAGCGCGTGGGCAAACTTGGGGCCTTCGGTCTCCTTGATCGAGATGAAGTTCTCGATGCCCAGGGTGTCCAGCACCTGGCCGCCAAAGCGCTCCGACGCCACGCCAGTGCGGATGCCCTTACGTGCGGCATACACCGCTGCAGCTGCACCGGCCGGGCCACCGCCGACGATCAGCACGTCGAAGGGGTCCTTGGCATCAATCTTCTTGGCCTCGCGCTCGACGCCGCTGGTGTCGATCTTGGCGAGGATTTCTTCCAGGCTCATGCGGCCGTTGCCGAACATGGTGCCGTTGAGGAATACGGTGGGCACGCCCATGATCTCGCGCTCCTTCACCTCATCCTGGAAGGTGCCGCCTTCAATCATGGTGGTCTTGATGCGCGGGTTCTGCACCGCCATCAGGTTCAGCGCCTGAACCACGTCGGGGCAGTTGTGGCAGGTCAGCGAGACATACACCTCGAACTCAAGGTCGCGGTCCAGCGCCTTGATCTGCTCCAGCACTTCCTGCTCGACCTTGGGTGGGTAGCCGCCAATCTGCAGCAACGCCAGGATCAGCGAGGTGAACTCATGGCCCATCGGCAGACCGGCAAAACGCGGGCCGTGGTTTTCGCCGGGGCGGTTGATCGAGAACGAGGGTTTGCGGTGCGGGTCATCGCGGCTCTCGGTCAGCTTGACCAGTGGCGAGGAGTCGGCCACGTCCTTCAGCAGCGACAGCACTTCGCCCGAGGCATCGCTGTTGTCAAGCGAAGCCACGATCTCGATCGGCTGCGTCGCGCGCTCAAGATAGGATTTCAGTTGGGCTTTGGTGTCTGCGTCAAGCATGGCGAACTCGCTTTCGATGGCTGTATCGTGTCAAAAAGGAAAAATGAGGAACAAAAAAGCCCGGGGCACACCGAGGTGTGCATCGCCCGGGCTCCGGTCGCTGGGGCTTAGATCTTGCCGACGAGGTCGATCGACGGGGCAATCGTCTTGGCGCCTTCGTTCCACTTGGCAGGGCAGACCTGGCCTGGGTGAGCAGCGGTGTACTGGGCAGCTTTCAGCTTGCGCAGGGTTTCTTTCACGTCACGGGCGATTTCGTTCGAGTGAACTTCGGCCGTCTTGATCACGCCTTCAGGGTTGATCACGAAGGTGCCGCGCAGTGCCAAGCCTTCTTCGGGGATGTGCACACCGAAGGCGTTGGTCAGCACATGGGTGGGGTCGCCCACCAGCGGGAACTTGGCCTTGCCCACGGCGGGGGAGGTCTCGTGCCACACCTTGTGCGAGAAGTGCGTGTCGGTGGTCACGATGTAGACCTCGGCACCGGCCTTCTGGAACTCGGCGTAGTTGTCAGCAGCGTCTTCGACTTCGGTCGGGCAGTTGAAGGTAAAAGCTGCCGGCATGAAGATCAGGACCGACCACTTGCCCTTGAGCGACTCATTGGACACTTCGATGAACTTGCCATTGAGGTAAGCCTGGGTCTTGAAAGGCTGGACGGTGGTATTGATCAGGGACATTTGCAGGTTTCCTTTGTAGTGGTTGGTGTGAAAGATTGCGCAGCCATGAAGGATAAGGGCAGGCGACCCATCAATCCAATTAATTAAATGGATTCGACCCATCGGTTTTGGCTATCGGTGGTGTCTGCCCGGTGCGGCTGGTTGGCTGCCCCCGGCCGGTTTGAGAGGGTGAAGTCACACGGGAGAGGATGGCGGCAGGGGAGGCGGGTCAGTATTCCAGCCGCTCCGGCCGGATTTCCTGGAGGATGGTGGTGGCGATTTCCTCGATCGACTTGGTGGTGGTCGACAGCCAGCGGATGCCTTCGCGCCGCATCATCGCCTCGGCCTCGTGGATTTCATGGCGGCAGTTGGCCAGGCTGGCGTACACCGAGTTCGGGCGGCGTTCGTTGCGGATCTGGCTCAGCCGCTCGGGGGCAATCGTCAGGCCGAATATCTTCTTGCGATGCGGCACCAGCGCGGGCGGCAACTGCCGGCGCTCGAAGTCTTCCGGAATCAGCGGGTAGTTGGAGGTCTTGATGCCGTACTGCATCGCCAGATAGAGCGATGTCGGCGTCTTGCCGCTGCGGCTCACGCCCACCAGAATCACTTCCGAGCTCTGCAGGTCGCGGTTGCTCTGGCCGTCGTCATGGGCCAGCGAGAAATTGATGGCCTCAATGCGGTTGTCGTATTCCTGGCTTTTCGAGGCATCCGAAAACCGGCCTACCCGGTGGTTGGACTTGATGCCCAGTTCGCCCTCCAGCGGCGCAACGAACATGCCGAACATGTCGAGCAGCATGCCGTTGCACTGGCCCTTGATGACTGCGAGGATCTCCATGTTGACCAGCGTGGTGAACACAATGGGGCGCTTGCCCTCTGTTTCGGCCGTGTGGTTGATCTGCCGGACCGCCTGGTGCGCCTTGTCCACGCTGTCGATGAAGGGCAGTCGCACATGCCGCGGTTTGAACTCGAACTGCGCCAGGATGGCGTTGCCGAAGGTCTCTGCGGTGATGCCGGTGCCGTCAGAGATGTAGAACACGGTGCGATTGGACATGGTGGGTGGTCAGGCTGGTGAAAGGTATGGCAGCGGCTTGCAGTTCCCCGCAAAAGACCGGGCGCCTACAATGCAGGCAATTATCCCGTCTGTCACACCATGCCCCGCCACAACCCCCTAGAACCACAACAAGGTTGTTTGCCGCGCATCGTGAAATCCCCGGTTTTTAAACCTCCCGGAGTATTTTCATGTCCAAGCTTTTTGAGGCGACCGCCCTGGTCGTACCGTTTGAAAACCTGAGGATGACAGACGTCGAGGCCGTTGGCGGCAAGAACGCCAGCCTCGGCGAGATGATCTCGCAACTGCCCACCGGCCCCAAGGGCGTGCGGGTCCCCACGGGATTTGCCACCACCGCCCACGCCTTCCGCGTCTTCATGGCCCATGGCGGGCTGGACGACAAAATCAACGCACTGCTCGACGCGCTCGACACCGACGATGTGCGCGCACTCGCCGAGGCTGGCGCGAAAATCCGCGCGATGGTCGAAGCCCAGCCGTTCCCGGCTGATCTGGAAAAAGCCGTCCGCGATAGCTTCGCCGCGCTGAGCGCCGGCAACCCGCAGGCCAGCTATGCAGTGCGTTCGTCGGCCACCGCCGAAGACCTGCCAGATGCATCGTTTGCCGGGCAGCAGGAAACCTTTCTGAACGTCGTCGGCATTGAAGACGTGCTGCACAAGATGAAAGAGGTGTTCGCCTCGCTCTACAACGACCGCGCCATCAGCTACCGCGTGCACAAGGGCTTTGCCCATGCCAACGTGGCGCTGTCGGCCGGCATCCAGCGCATGGTGCGCAGCGATCTGGGCGCTGCCGGCGTGATGTTCACCATCGACACCGAAAGTGGCTTCGAAGACGTGGTGTTCATCACCTCCAGCTATGGCCTGGGTGAAACCGTGGTGCAGGGCGCTGTGAATCCCGACGAGTTCTATGTGCACAAGCCGATGCTGAAGGCCGGGAAGCGCGCAGTGATCCGTCGTAACCTGGGCAGCAAGCTGCTGCAGATGGAGTTCAGCACGCCGGAAGAGAAAAAAGCCACTGGCAAGCTCGTCAAGACCACCGATGTGCCCACCGAGCTGCGCAACCGCTTCTCGCTGACCGACGACGATGTGGAGCAGCTGGCCCGCTACGCCCTCATCATCGAAGGCCACTACGGTCGCCCGATGGACGTGGAATGGGGCAAGGACGGCACCGACGGCCAGCTCTACATCCTGCAGGCCCGCCCCGAGACGGTAAAGAGCCAGTCCAAGGGCCAGTCCGAGCAGCGCTACAAGCTCAAGGGCACCGGTACCGTGCTGGCCGAAGGCCGCGCCATCGGCCAGAAGATCGGAACCGGCCCGGTGCGCATCGTGCACGACATCAAGGACATGGACCAGGTCCAGCCCGGCGACGTGTTGGTGACCGACATGACCGACCCGAACTGGGAGCCGGTGATGAAGCGCGCCAGCGCCATCGTCACCAACCGCGGCGGTCGCACCTGCCACGCAGCCATCATCGCGCGCGAGCTGGGCATTCCGGCCGTGGTCGGCTGCGGGGACGCCACCGAGCACCTGAAAGACGGCATGCTGGTCACCGTGAGCTGCGCCGAGGGCGATACCGGCAACATTTACGACGGACTGCTGGAAACCGAAATCACCGACGTGCAGCGCGGCGAGATGCCGCCCATCGACATCAAGATCATGATGAACGTGGGCAACCCGCAGCTGGCCTTTGACTTCTGCCAGATTCCCAATCAGGGCGTGGGCCTGGCCCGGCTGGAGTTCATCATCAACAACAACATCGGCGTGCACCCCAAGGCCATCCTCGACTACCCGAATGTCGATGCCGATCTGAAAAAAGCGGTGGAAAGCGTGGCCCGCGGCCATGCCTCGCCGCGTGCCTTCTATGTCGACAAGGTGGCCGAAGGCATCGCCACCATCGGCGCCGCGTTCTGGCCCAAGTCGGTGATCGTCCGCCTGTCGGACTTCAAGTCGAACGAATACCGCAAGCTGATTGGCGGCTCCCGCTACGAGCCGGAAGAAGAGAACCCGATGCTGGGCTTCCGCGGCGCTGCACGCTACCTCAGCCCTGACTTTGCCGAGGCCTTCGCGATGGAGTGCGAGGCGGTCAAGCGCGTGCGCAACGACATGGGCCTGACCAATGTCGAGGTGATGGTGCCGTTTGTGCGCACGCTGGGCCAGGCCAAGGCGGTGACCGAGCTGCTCGCGCAGCACGGCCTCAAGCGTGGCCAGGACGGCCTGCGCATCATCATGATGTGCGAGATCCCGAGCAACGCGGTGCTGGCCGACCAGTTCCTTGAATACTTCGATGGCTTCTCGATTGGCTCCAACGACCTGACCCAGCTCACGCTCGGACTGGACCGCGACTCGGGCCTGGAGATTTTGTCGAAAGACTTCGACGAGCGTGATCCGGCCGTGAAGGCACTGCTGAGCATGGCCATCAGCGCCTGCAAGCGCCAGGGCAAGTACGTGGGTATCTGCGGTCAGGGTCCCAGCGACCACCCCGACTTTGCCCAGTGGCTGAAAGAGCAGGGCATCGGCTCGATTTCGCTGAACCCCGACACGGTGATCGACACCTGGAAGCAGCTCGCTAACTGAGTCGTGTACTGAGCGATCTGCAGCCGACCAGCCGCGACGCAGCCTGGTCGGTCACCAAGGGAAAACCCCGGGGGCATTGCCCTCCGGCGGTAAGCCAGTGGCAAGCCCGCTGATGACAATCAAAGGCTTCTTTGGTCATGCAGCGTCTTGTAGCGCTGCGCTGGACACCTCCCATGATCGCTGCGGCAGCCACCGTCAAACTGATTGCTGAACGCGCCTCGCCAGCGATGTCTGCCCGGCGCCCGCCGCAGTGGCCGGGTCGCGGGCGCGATCTGACTGGCGGGGACCGCTGACGTGAGCGGATTCTTCGGCTCCCGCGACGGTGCCCAGCTGTCCACCCAGCAGTTCAAGTCAGAACTCAACCGGGTGTACCGCTGGTATGCCTTCGGTCTGGTGGTGTTCGTGCTGATACTCGCCGCTGCAGAGGGCCTTGGCCTGCCCCGCCTGTGGATAGGCGCCGCCTTTTTGCTGACCACCATTGGTCTTTATGCCGGCATCGGCCTGATGAGCCGCACCACCGATGCGGCAGAGTATTACGTGGCGGGGCGCCGTGTGCCGGCCGTCTACAACGGCATGGCCACCGGCGCCGACTGGATGTCCGCCGCGTCGTTTCTCGGGCTGGCAGGCACGCTCTACCTCACCGGCTACAACGGACTGGCCTTCATCATGGGCTGGACGGGCGGCTACTGCCTGGTGGCGCTGGTGCTGGCGCCCTATCTGCGCAAGTTCGGCCAGTTCACTATTCCCGACTTTCTGGGTGAGCGTTACGGCGGGCGCCTGCCACGGCTGATTGGCGTCGGCGCCGCCATCCTGTGCTCGTTCACCTATCTGGTGGCGCAGATCTACGGCGTGGGCCTCATCACCTCCTACCTGACCGGCATTGCTTTCGAGCTGGGTATTTTTCTCGGGCTGGGCGGCATTCTGGTGTGTTCTTTCCTGGGCGGTATGCGGGCGGTGACGTGGACGCAGGTGGCCCAGTACATCATTCTTGTGGCGGCGTACATGATTCCGGTGGTGTGGCTGTCGGTCAAACAGACCGGCGTGCCCTTGCCTCAGCTGGTGTATGGCCTGCAGCTGGAAAAGGTGACGGCCAAGGAAAAAGAGCTGGCGGTCGATCCGGGTGAACTGCAGGTGCGTGAGCTTTTCAAGCAGCGCGCAGAGGCCCTGAGCGAGAAACTGCGCCGTCCCGCGGAAGCACTGGCTGAAGACAGGGCTGCCGCCAGCGGCCTGCTGGAGGCGCTGAAAGCAAGCAATGCTGGCGTTCTGGATGTGTCTTCTGCCGCGCGCGCCCTGGGCGCGATGCCCAAGAACGAAGCGGGCGCCATCGAGAGCTGGACGGCTGCGCGTACCGTGGCTGAAACCAAGAGCCAGCCGCTCAACGGCATGCCGCCGCACGCCTCACAGTTTGCGGGTGACCCCGACGGCACACCCCAGCAGAAGGCGCAGTTCGAGACGTCGCGGCGCAATTTTCTGGCCCTGATGTTCTGCCTGATGGTGGGCACGGCCGCGCTGCCGCACATCCTGATGCGCTACTACACCGTGCCCAGCGTGAAGGAGGCGCGGCAGTCGGTGACCTGGTCGCTGTTCTGCATCTTCCTGCTGTACTTCACCGCCCCTGCGCTGGCAGTGCTTGTGAAATACGAAATCTTCAATTCGGTGGTGGGCCTGCGCTTTGACCAGCTGCCGGCCTGGGTGAGCTACTGGAGCCGTATTGAACCTTCCCTGCTGTCGATCACCGACATCAACAGCGACCGGATTCTCCAGCTCAACGAAATGACGATTGGCGGTGACATCATCGTGCTGCTCACGCCCGAGCTGGCCGGCCTGCCGTATGTGGTGTCAGGGCTGGTGGCGGCGGGTGGCCTGGCCGCCGCGCTGTCGACCGCCGATGGCCTGCTGCTGACGATTGCCAACGCGCTGGGCCACGACCTCTATTACAAGATGATCGACCCGAACGCCTCGACGGTCAGCCGCGTCACGGTGTCCAAAATCTTGCTGCTGATCGTGGCCTTGCTAGCGGCCTATGTGGCGGCGCAAAAGCCGGCGGACATCCTGTTTCTGGTGTCGGCGGCGTTTTCTTTTGCGGCGGCCTCGTTCTTCCCGGCGCTCAGTCTGGGTATTTTCTGGAAACGCGCCACCGGCACGGCGGCGGTTTTGGGCATGACCGCCGGGCTCGCAGTGACTACTTATTACATGTTCACCACCCAGCCCTGGCTGCGGGAGCTGTTGGGCATCACCTCACCGGTGCGCCTGTGGTGGGGCATAGAGCCCATTTCCGCCGGGCTGTTTGGCGTTCCGGTCGGTTTCGCGGTGATGATCCTGGTCAGCCTGGTGACCAAACCCCCCAGCGAGAAGGTGCAGGACCTGGTCGAGTACATCCGTTACCCTGATCTAAAACAGCTCTAAAAACCCTGCGACCCGCGCAGTGGATTTCCTGACCAGCAGGAGCCGCGGAACTGGCTTCGCCAGGCCGCAGGCGGAGCGGCCCCCTTGGGGGGCAGGGCGCTACACGCAGTGAGCAACTGTGGGGGTGTTATACTCATGGGCTTCGCCTTGCTGCACCCAATACCTTCACAGGTTCGACGCTGGGGCAGCTTTATCAACCACAAGGAGAGTCTATGCGTCACTACGAGATCGTCTTGCTGATCCACCCGGATCAAAGCGAGCAAGTCCCAGCCATGCTGGAACGTTACAAGGGCATGATCACCGCTGGCGGTGGCAAAGTGCACCGTGTTGAAGACTGGGGCCGCCGTCAACTGGTGTACCTGATCCAGAAACTGGCCAAAGCCCACTACCTGTGCATCAACATCGAAGCCAGCCAGGCTGTGATGGAAGAAATTGAACACGCGTTCAAATTCAACGATGCCGTGCTGCGTCACCTGACCGTCGTCAAGAAGAAAGCCGAAACCGGCCCTTCGCTGATGATGCGCAACGTCGAGCGCGAAGAAGCGCGCAAGACCCAGCAAGCCGAGTACGCAGGCAACTGATCATTCATTGAACCAGGTCAGACTGACCGCGTGCATCGCCGAGGCAAGTCCTCTTCGCTACACGCCAGCCGGCATCCCGGCCCTCAACCTTGTACTCGAACACGAGTCCGAAGTTGTCGAGGCAGGGGTCACCAGGCAGGTCAAGTTGACAGTCAGGGCAGTAGCCTTCGGATCGCTGGCAGAAACCACCGGCCGGCTCGAATTAGGCAAGCCCCATCTGTTCACCGGGTTCATGATCAACGCACGTACCAGCAAAAGCATTGTTTTACACATTCAATCTGTAAACCCGATCACCCCGATTTAAGGAGTCCATCATGCCCGGACCAAAACGTTTCAACAAAGACAAGCGCCCCAAGCGCAACACACAATCCCTGCTGTTCAAGCGCAAGCGCTTTTGCCGCTTCACCGCTGCCGGCGTCGAAGAAATTGACTACAAGGACATCGACACCCTGCGCGACTTCGTCGCCGAAAACGGCAAGATCATCCCCGCACGCCTGACCGGCACGCGCGCGATCTTCCAGCGCCAGATCAACACCGCCGTCAAGCGCGCACGCTTCCTGGCGATGCTGCCGTACAGCGACCAACACCGTACCCTGTAAGGAGCACGACCATGCAAATCATTCTGCTCGACAAAGTCGTGAACCTCGGTAACCTGGGCGAAGTCGTCAAGGTCAAAGACGGCTACGCACGCAACTTCCTGATCCCCTCCGGCCGCGCCCGTCGCGCCACCGCAGCGGCCATCAAGGAATTTGAAGTCAAGCGCGCCGAGCTCGAAAAAGCCGCCGCTGCCAAGCTCGCTGAAATGCAGGCGCTGGGCGAAAAGCTGGGCGGTACCACCGTCAAGCTGACCCAGAAAGCCGGTGTGGACGGCCGCCTGTTCGGCTCCGTCACCAACTTCGACATCGCAGGTGAGTTGACCAAACAGGGCTTTGCCGTTGCCAAGTCGCAGATCCGCATGCCGAACGGCCCGCTGAAGGTCGTGGGCGACCACGCTGTGAGCGTGGCACTGCACACCGACGTGACGGTAGACATTACCGTGACGGTGTACGGCGAAACCGCCTAAGTCTTCACGACACTTGAAAAGGCCGCTCGCTGAGCGGCTTTTTTATTTTCGGTACACAACTTTTACACAGTTGTCCCTGCCTTCATCCACTGGGTTGCCCCCAGATTTATCCACAGCCTGTTGCACCACCCGAGTGACTGTGCACCGCTGAGGCGCTAGCATGTAGAGCTATCAAGGTTTCCCAATGTCCGCCGTACTTTCCGCCTACAACGACCCCGGCTACAGCGCCGACCCGCAGATCGCGCAGCTGCGCATTCCGCCGCACTCCATCGAGGGCGAGTCCAGTGTGCTCGGTGGCCTGCTGCTCGACAACGGCGCGTGGGACCGCGTGGGCGATCTGCTCACCGACCAGGACTTCTATCGCCGCGAGCACCAGCTCATTTATGCGGCAGTGGGCGCGCTCATCAACGCCTCCAAGCCGGCCGACATCATCACGGTGTATGAGCACCTGCAGAACCAGGGCAAGGCCGATGAAATCGGCGGCCTGAGCTACCTCAACGCGCTGGCCCAGTACGTGCCCAGCGCCAGCAACGTGCGCCGCTACGCCGAGATCGTGCGCGAGCGCTCCATCCTGCGCAAGCTGGTCTCTGCCAGCGACGAGATCGCCACCAACGCCTTCAACCCGCAGGGCAAGGCGGTCGCCACGATTCTGGACGAGGCCGAACAAAAAATCTTCAACATCGGCGAGCAGGGCTCGCGCATGAAGCAGGGCTTCCAGAGCATGGACACCCTGGTCGTGAGTCTGCTCGACCGCGTGACCGAGATGTCGGAGAACCCGCAGGACGTCACTGGCGTGCCCACCGGCTTCTACGATCTGGACCGTATGACGTCCGGCTTTCAGGCCGGTGATCTGGTCATTCTGGCGGCAAGGCCCTCGATGGGGAAGACCGCGCTCGCCATCAACATCGCCGAGCATGTGGCACTCAACGAAGGCCTGCCCGTGGCGGTATTCTCGATGGAGATGGGTGCGTCGCAACTAGCCGTACGTATCGTCGGCTCCATCGGCCGCATCGACCAGACCCATCTGCGTACCGGCGCGCTGACTGATGAAGAATGGCCGCGCCTGACCGAGGCCATCGAGAAGCTGCGCAACATCTCGCTGCACATCGACGAGACTGCAGGCCTCACGGTCAGCGAGCTGCGCGCCAACGCCCGCCGGCTGGCCCGGCAGTGCGGCAAGCTGGGCCTGATCGTGGTGGACTACCTGCAGCTGATGAGCGTGTCCAGCAGCATGAGCGAAGAAAACCGCGCCACTGCGGTGGGCGAGATTTCACGCGGCCTCAAGATGCTGGCCAAGGAACTGCAGTGCCCAGTGATTGCGCTGTCGCAGCTCAGCCGGGGCGTGGAGTCGCGCACCGACAAGCGCCCGATGATGAGCGACCTGCGCGAGTCCGGCGCCATCGAGCAGGACGCCGACATCATCATGTTCATCTACCGCGATGAGTACTACACCAAGGAGGCCTGCAAGGAGCCTGGTGTGGCCGAGGTCATCATCAGCAAGCAGCGTAACGGTCCCACGGGCACGGTCAAACTCGCCTTCATCAACCGCATCACCAAGTTCGAGAGCCTCGCGCACAGCAGCGGGGATTTCTGAGCGGGCGCGGGGCGATCCCCCGTCGTGAGAATTTCGTCGCTGGGTGCTTTAGCGCACGCAGTCAAACCCATACTGCCCCTCTGCGGGCCGGGTGGTCAGCCTCGCGTGCAGGCCACGCTTGAGGCATTCGGTCTCTGCAATGTCCTGTGCCTCGCCCAGCTTCGAGGGGCGGGCTTTCACGACGATCAATTTGTCGTTGACGCTCACCAGTTCGGCGGCGCAGCCGGTCATCGTCATCACGCAAGCCAGCAGCAACAGGTATTTCATGGCAGTCCTCGGGTTGTAGGGGTGGTTCGTGTTGGCGTCGATGATAAGTGAGCGGTCGTGCATCTTGCCGTGGCTCAGTCAAGCCACTAACCCAAGCCCAGCGCATGGAACACCCGCAGCGCTGCATAAGCATCGTTGGCCGCGTAAACAATCTGGGCCTCGGTCAGTTGTCGGTTGGCCCAGTTGGAGGTCGCGGCTTTCTTGGACTTGATGAAGCGCTTGTTGAACAGCACCGCCACCGCACCACGCACGCCCATGTCCTTGCGGTAGCCGCGCTCGCGGAACACGGTGTTCAACTCCAGCACGCCCTGCAGGTCCACGCCCAGCTTGTGGATGATGCGGCGCCGGTCATCACCCAGGCCAAAGCCGGCCTTGGTGATGGCAGGCGACTCCAGCAAGTGCGCTACGGCGCGGCGGCAATCTTCGTCTTCGAGCTGGAAAATCCAGACCTTGTGCAGCGTCGAGAGTTGCACGATGTGCGGGCCCTCTGACTGTTCATTCACGGCAAACGTGGGCTTGGACTCGGTGTCAAAACCCAGCACGGTGGCGCCCTGGAGGGCCTTCAGGGCGCTGGCGGCCTGTGCGGGAGTATTGACCACCTCGATCTGGTCCAGACCCAGGCGGTCAAAAGGCTCCAGCAGGGCGATCTCGTCTTTGCTGGGGGTGGGGTGGCGCTCGGTCATGGGCGGTGGTCTCGGTCAGGGTGATTGGCACAGGGTGATTCGGTCGGGTCGCCCCAGAGCTTACAGTCAGGCACTGGTTCTTGCGCACACCGATCACAGCACCTGACTATTGAAAGCAAACCGATGGCAGCCCAGGGCATCACCAACGACGAATACAAGCTCTTCCCCTCGCCACGGAACCGGCACCGAACGATCTTCCTCTACCGCGTCTTCCTGCCGCACCCCTACATGCTGATCGACATGGAAAGCTATGGCCTCAAAGGCAAATACAGCCTGTTCGGGGCCTGCCGGCTGGCCGACATGAAGATGGGTCAACTGGTCACGCTGGAGCTGCCCGAGGACGAGGTGACCTTCAACGCGCGCTTCATTCCAGACTGATTGCCGGACTGAGGGCCCGGCCGAGCACTTTTCACCTTACTAAAATTCCGGAATTTCATCGATCCCATGACCCTGCCTGACACCACGCCCACCGCGCTGCGGATTTGCCGCGCCGACTACAGCAACCCCGTGCATGCCGCCGCCGTCGTGATGCTGCTCGACGCCTATGCACAAGACCCGGCCGGTGGTGGCGAAGGGCTGAGCGATTTCGCCAAATCGCGGCTGGTGCCCGAACTGGTGGCGAGGCCCCATGCCTTCAGCGTGCTGGCGTTCGATGGCGAGCAGCCGGTCGGGCTGATCAATTGCATTGAAGGCTTTTCCACCTTTGCCTGCAAGCCGCTGGTGAATGTGCACGATGTGGCGGTGCTGCCGGGGCATCGCGGTCAGCGCGTCGGCGAGAAGATGCTGGCGCTGGCTGAGGCGATTGCGCGGGAGCGCGGCGCCTGCAAGATGACGCTGGAGGTGTTGCAAGGCAACCAGAGCGCGATCCGGCTGTATGAACGCATTGGCTTTGCTGCTTATCAGCTGGACCCGGCGATGGGGCAGGCGCAGTTTTTCCAGAAGTGGCTGAGCTGAGCCGCTTGAAATAGCCGTCAGGAGCGGGCGGAATCAGCGGTAGCCTGTGTATCCCGCAGCAGCAGCAGCGCGGTCAGCCCCACCAGCCCGAGCGCGGCTGAAAACCACAGCGCAGCACCACCGAAATGGTCGAGCGCCAGGCCAAACAGCCAGGGTGCACTGGCTTGCGCAAAGCGTGCGGGCACCATCAGCAGGCCCTGACGCGCGCCGTAGTCGCGGGTGCCAAACAGCACCAGCGGCAAGGTGCCTTTGGCAATCGTCAGCACGCCATTGCCGGCCCCGTGCAGCACGGTGAACAGGGCCCCCAGCGGCACACCGCCCAGCAGGAACAGGCCGGCGCCCAGCGTGTGCATGCCCGCCGCAGCGCGGGCCGAGATGAGCGGGTGGACATGGCGCAGCAGGCTGTATTCCAGCACCCGGCCTGCCACCTGGGCCGGCCCCACCAGACCGGCGAACAGCAGCGCCGTGGCCAGCGTGACGCCGTTGGCCTGCAACAGGCGCGGCAGGTGGGCGGCCATCGCGGTGCTGATGAACCAGGTGACGGCGAACACTGTGGCCAGCAGAAAAGCAGTGCGCGTGGCAGCAGTTGCTGGAGAGGCTGGTGGCCGTGTTGAATCTGTTTCCGCGGGTGGATGGGAGGGGTGCGCCGCATGCCCTGGTGCTGCGCGCGGTGCGCTTGGCAGAACCCAGTTCAAAGGCAGCGCCACCACGAGGTGCAACCCGGCCCACGTCAGACAGGCGGCGCGCCAGCCCCACTCCAGCTCCAGCCAGGTGCTCAGCGGCCAGCCCACCGTGCTGGCAAAGCCTGCCAGCAGCGTGATGCCGGTGATGGTGCTGCGGGCGTCCTTGCCGTACAGGCGCACCAGTGTGGCGAAGGCCGCCTCATACAGCCCGGCAGCCATCGCCACGCCGAGGATGATCCAGCCGGTAAAAAGGCCGACCGGCCCTTGCGCCAGTCCGATGGCCGCAAGGCCCAGCGCAAACACTAGGCTGGTCGCGGTGAGCACCGGGCGACCCCCGTAGCGGTCAATGGTTTTTCCAGCGGCAGGCCCGAGAACGGCCGACACCACCAGTGCCACGGAGAAAGCGGCGAACACAGTGGGGGTGCTCACGCCCAGGTCGCGCGCCATCGGCACGGCCAGAATGGCGGGCAGGTAATAGCTTGAGGCCCACGCCAGCGTCTGCGCGATGCCAAGGCCCCAGACAACGGATGTACGCGAGCTCACATCAGAGAGCGTAGCAACAAAACAAGGCAGGGCAGCGAATCAGCCGCAAGTCGGTCAGCGCTTCAGCGATCACCTGGGGTCGCCTGCTTTCCAAGCATTGTGTCGATGCCCAGGGCCACCAGCGCCCCGGCCACCTGCGACAGCACAAAGCCCGGTGCGCTGACCGGCGCGATGCCGGCAAAGCTGTCAGACAGCATGCGGCCCATCACCGCAGCCGGGTTGGCAAACGAGGTGCTGGCGGTGAACCAGTAGGCCGCGCCGATGTAGCACGCGACCATCGCGGCGGCCTTGCCTGCAGGCGCGCGCAGCACCACAAGAATCAGTCCGGCGGTGGCAATTGCCTCGGCTAGCCACTGCCCTGCGCCGGTGCGCAGCTTGGTACTGAATTGCAGAATGCTCATGTCGAACATCGCATGCGCCAGCCAGGCGCCAGCCACGGCGCCCAGCAACTGGACCACGATGAACAGTGTCGCGGCACGCGCAGGGGCCTCCTGTGCGAACAGCCCCTTGGACCACAGCACCAGCGTGACCACCGGGTTGAAGTGCGCGCCGCTCAGCGGGCCCAGCAACTCAATCAGCACATACAGCGCGAATACGGTGGCCAGTGTGTTGGCCAGCAGCGCTACACCGTTGTTGCCGGCGCTCAGGCGCTCGGCCATGATGCCGGAGCCGATCACGGCGCACAGCAGCGCGGCAGTGCCCAGACCCTCTGCAAAGAGCTGTCGGCCCAGCGGCCTGGCAGCTGCGCTCATGCTGGCACGTTGCTGTTGGCCAGCGCCCGTGCCGTGCCCTGCAGCGCCATCCGCTCCAGGCTGGCCGGTGGCAGATTGAGCAGCAGCTCCAGGCGTTTGCGGATGGCATACAGCGTCTGGCGAAAGGCTTCAAGCCGCTCCTCGTCAGTGCCGGTGGCCTCTGACGGGTCAGCGTAGCCCCAGTGGGCCGTGGCCGGGTGGCCGGGCCAGATCGGGCAGACTTCGCCAGCGGCGTTGTCGCAGACGGTGATGATCAGATCCATCTTTGGTGCGTTGGGCTGGGCAAATTCATCCCAGCTTTTGCTGTACAGGCCGTCGGTGGAAATGCCAGCGTTTTTCAGCACCTGCAGGCCCAGCGGGTTGGGCTGCTGGTAGTCGCGCGGGCTGCTGCCAGCCGACCAGGCCTTGAAGCGGCCGCGGCCCATGTGGTTCAACGCGGCTTCGGCGAGGATGCTGCGGGCCGAGTTGTGGGTGCACAGGAAAAGAACGTTCAGGGTTTCGTTGTTCATGGTCGTGGACATGGGTGGGGGCATGGGTGGACAGGGAAGGTGTGTGGTGAAGCGCCAACCGCCTCAGCAAGCGACGCAGGCCGCGTCAGCCGTGGTGCTGCAGACCTGGCCCTCGCAGCAGTGCTCGGTGAGGTAGCCGAGCAGGGCGTTCATGTGGCCGAAGCTGGCGCGGTAAATCAGGTTGCGGCCCCGCGCCTCACTGCTGATGAGGCCGGCGTGCGTCAGCTCCTTGAGGTGGAACGACAGGGCGCTGGGCGCCACGCCCAGCTGCGCCGACATGGCCCCCGGCGTGAGCCCGGTCGGCCCCGCCACCACCAGCGCCCGGAAGGCGCGCAGGCGCTGGGCTTGAGCCAGGGCCGCCAGCGCCTTGACGGCAGCGCTTTCGTCGAGGGGGCTGAGCAGGGTGAGGGGGGAGGGTGGTGCGGTAACTGTTTCCATGATTCAAATATAATTGAAATATTGAATCATCGCAAGCTAAAACCACAGCCCAAACCACCAACCCAAGGAATCACCGGCATGCCCCGCATCACGATTTACCACAACCCCCAGTGCGGCACCTCGCGCAACACCCTGGCCCTGATCCGCAACAGCGGCGAAGAGCCTGAAGTGATTGAGTACCTGAACAACCCGCCCAGCCGCGACAAACTGCAGGAGCTGATCCGGCAGATGGGCATGCCGGCGCGGGAGCTGCTGCGCCGCAAAGGCACGCCTTACGATGAACTCGGGCTCGACGACCCGACGCTGAGCGATGACGCGCTGATCGACGCGATGCTGGCCCACCGCATCCTCATCAACCGGCCGGTGGTGGTCACACCCCTGGGCACGCGGCTGTGCCGGCCGTCGGAGGCTGTGCTGGACATCCTGCCCCAGCCGCAGCGCGGTGCATTCACCAAGGAAGACGGCGAGCAGGTCATCAACGAGCGGGGAGAGCGCATTGTCCAGCCCTGAAATCGACGCCAGCGAATTGCCCCAGCTGGAGTGGCCGCTGTTCCGGCAGCCCGACGCTGCCCAGCTCGCAGAAGCGGCGGCCCGCATCACCGCCGTGGCTCACCCGCCCCGCATTCTGCTGCTGTACGGCTCGGTGCGTGACCGTTCCTTCAGCCGGTTGCTGACCGAGGAGGCGGCGCGCCTGCTGCGGGCCATGGGCGCGGAGACCCGCACGTTTGACCCGCGCGGTCTGCCGCTGCCCGACGATGCACCCGAGAGTCATCCCAAGGTCGAAGAGCTGCGCAGTCTGGTGCGCTGGTCCGAAGGCATGGTGTGGTGCTCGCCCGAGCGGCATGGCGCCATGACCGGCATCATGAAAGCGCAGATCGACTGGATTCCGCTGACGCAAGGCGCGGTGCGACCGACGCAGGGCAAGACGCTGGCGGTGATGCAGGTCTCAGGTGGCTCGCAGTCGTTCAATGCGGTGAACCAGTTGCGCGTGCTGGGCCGCTGGATGCGCATGCTGACGATTCCCAACCAGTCGTCGGTGGCCAAGGCCTTCATGGAGTTTGACGAGGCGGGTCGCATGAAACCTTCGGCCTACTACGACCGGGTGGTGGATGTGATGGAAGAGCTCGTCAAGTTCACACTGCTCACGCGCGGCATCACGCCGTGGCTGACCGACCGCTACAGCGAGCGCAAGGAAAGTGCGGAAGCGCTATCGAAGCGAGTGAATCAGCGCGCGAACTAGCGCGGTTATTGAGCGCCGAAGTGCCAGGTCGTACAGCCGGGACTTCAGGGGTTTCAGCGCAGGGGTAAAAGCCCCTTCAACTGGCACAGGGGGACACGTTGTCATCACGCGTACACGGGCCGATTACATGATGACTGTCTAGTCAACTCCGGCGCGTGCCATGCCTCTGCAAAAATCCGAAAAAGCGAAAACCGAGATTGCTTCCAAAACCAGAACGTTGACACTGCGGGAGCGGTCTGCGCTCTTTCTGGTCGACGGCGTCAGGACCCGTGCGCAGATTCAGGATCAACTGCAGGACGACGGCAGCATCCTGGAAAAACTGCTGGTGGAAGGCTATTTGATTCCCCCGGAACCCGGAGCGGTACCCGCGACGCCAGCGCTGGCTGTAGCGTCACCCGCCATTGCGACGACAACCAGTGCGGCCAGTGCCAATGAAACCCTGCGCCCTCAAGGCGACAACTTTGACGGCAAACGCTCGTTGGCCACGACGCGCATGTTCCTTTTCGATATCTGCGAACGCATGTTTGCGAGGAAAGACCCGGACATGGCAGCCCGCCTCAGGGAGCGGCTGCGGGATGCGCGTGACCGGGCGTCCATGCTGATCGTGTCGCAGGATATTCTGGCCAGCGTGGAGGCTGTCGCCGGGGCAGAAAGGGCCGATGGCTTGAGCGAGCGCATCGCCATGTTGTTGCCTTCCGAACAATAGGCAACAGGCAACAGAAATAGGCGCAGAGCTGCGCTGATGCAGTTTCACCGCAGCGCGGTGCATCCCCAAGCGGCCCCCCAATAAAAATGGCCTGACCTTGCGGTCAAGCCATTTTCAATCCAGTGCTTAATTCACTGGGGCGGGCCAGCGTCAAGCTGCCCCGCCTGCCCGGATCATCAGGTACCGATACGACCGCCGTCCAGCTTGGTGATCACGATGGTCGCCGAGCGCGGGCGCTTACCGGGACCGTAACCTGCATTGGCAGGCCACTGGCTCTGGTATTTGCTCACGTCGTTCACAGCGGCCATGGGGGTGTCTTCGCCAGGGTGCTGGATGTTGACAAACAGTGCCTTGCCGTCGGGCGTCTCGCAAGCGCCGGTGATTTCGCAACCCGCAGGCCCCACGAGAAAGCGCTTCAACGTGTCGGCGGTTGGCGACTTGCCCACTTGAGTCTGAACCGCCAGATTGCCGTTGGCGGTGGGGTAGTTCAGCGTGACAGCCTTGCCATCGCCGACCTGACCGGGCAGCGCGGCCAGCATCATGCAGTTGGTCTTGTCGTTGTAGGCCTTGTCGTCGGTCTGGATCCAGCAGATTCCGGTGTACGGGCTGAACCAGAGGCCGTCGGGGCTGGAAAGGTCCTGGTCATCGGTGAGGTTCGACAGGTTGATCGACGCCGTCGATGTGCCGGTCTTGGCGCCGAACACATAGATGTCCCAGGTCATCGCGGTTGCCGATGCCATCGAACCGGCTTCCTTCAGGCGCAGCACATGGCCGTTGGGGTTGCCGCCCTGGCTCTGGCCGCTGCGGCTGTCGGTGTAGGCGCGGGGATTGGCCGCGTCGGGCAGCAGCTGCGACGCGTTCTTCGGGTCGGTCGTGCGGTTGGTGTTGTTGGTGAGCGTGAAGTACACCTCGCCGTTCTTCGGGTTGACGCCGGTCCACTCGGGACGGTCCATCTTGGTGGCACCCACCGCATCGGCGGCAAGGCGGGCGTTCACGCAGACGTCGGCCTGGTCGGCAAAGCGGTAGCCGGCAAAGTTCTTGATGGCGGGGTTGTCGATGGACAGCTCGACCCACTGGCCCGTGCCGTCACTGTTGAACTTGGCCGCGTAGAGCTTGCCGTTGTCGAGGTATTTGTCGCCAGCAGCCATGCGGTTGGCTGGCTCTGCATCGGCCGGGTCCCAGCGCGCATTGGAGACGTATTTGTAGATGTACTCGTTGCGTGCATCGTCACCCATGTAGACCGCCAGCGGCTGGCCTGCAACGGCCTTGCTGAACACGGCGCTCTCATGGGCATAGCGGCCCAGTGCGGTACGCTTCTTGGCCAGCTTGGTCTTGTCGTAGGGGTCCATCTCGACCACATAGCCCTGGCCGTTGAGTTCGTTGCGGTAGTCGTCGCTGCCGTCGGCAGAGGTGCCGGTCTGGCTGTTGTTCCAGCGCATGTACTTGTCGTCACTGCCGGCTGTTTCCCAGCCGTGGCGGGATGCGGCGCCCTGCGCGCGGCCGTAGCGGCGCAATGAGGCCACTGACTTGTCGTTGCCGCGGCGGGCGTCGTCGCCAGCAGTGCGGTGGAAGTAGCCGACAAAGTTCTCTTCACCCGTGAGGAAGGTGCCCCACGGCGTGAGGCCGGTGCCGCAGTTGTTGAGCGTGCCGCGGGTCTTGGTGCCGGTGGGCGAGTACTTGGTCACCATCAGTCTGTTGCCGCGTGCCGGGCCGGAAATCTCGATGTCGCTCATCGGCGTGAGGCGGCGGTTGAAGGGCGAGTCACGCAGGTAGTCCCACTTGTTGCCGTTCTTGCGTACTTCGACGACGGAGACACCGTGAATCGCCATCTCCTTGTCGACTTCGCTGGCGGGGCGGGGCAGGCTGGCCTTGCCGCCGTTGGCGTGGATGAAGAAGGAGGTGAGCTTCTCGTCGGTGGTGGCTTCGTGATTGATCGCCAGAAGTCCGCGGTTGATGGCCGAGCGTGAGGGCTGGCCGTTGTCGCTCAGGCCGAACCATTCCATGCCGTCATGGTGGTCGCCAGCGCGCAGTTCGAAGTCGGCATCGGTGCCGTCGTTCTTGAACGGTGCTGCGTTACCCAGGATCGGGTCGCCCAGCGCGTAGATCACCTCGGCCTTGTAGCCGGCAGGAACACTGACCACATCGGCGAGGCTCTTGGGCACAGCTTTGAACGCCAGCAGCTTCTCGCCAGGCAATGCCATGGACGTGGTGCTGCTGGTGGCACAGCCAGCCAGACCCACACCACCGAGCACGGTGGCTGCTGCGGCACTGGCACCACCACGCAGCACGTTGCGCCGGCTCAGGCGGCTGTTCAGCACATCGTCAAACGTGGGGTTGGAAGAGGTGTTCGAGTCTTCGTTGTTGAAGATATCGGATGGGCGAAGGGTGGGTGTTGTCATCGTCGTGTCTTGGCGAGGTTGTTGGATGGCCTTCAAACCCTGAGGAACGTCAGGCGGTTTGTCATCGGCCGACGGCAAGTGTGTGATGTCTGTGTGACAAACCGGTGACATCCGTGCGCCTAAGTCGGGCCCACTGCGCGCAGCGCTGACACGCAGATGCCATGAAAGTGACACGCGGACGTCATCGCTGCCGAACAAACTTTCGGCATGGAAAGAAAGCAAACCCCATCAGTGCGCGAGGCCATGGCCGCAGACGGTGTAGCGCATGGTCACCGCGATTTGGACGACTTTGAATTGCAGCGTCTGCGCATCCTGAGCTGCACCGCCCGCGCCATGTTGAACAGCCCGGGCGGGCTGCGATTCAAGGCCGGGGCCCGACCCTGGCTGCCCGGCCAGGCCCACGAGGAGCTGGCGCCGAGTCGCCGGCAACCGGCTCATGCCAGCCGTCGCTGGAGTGCCAACGATTGAGAAACATGGATATGCAAGCCCCGGAAACGGGGCTCTTTTCCGCCGCAAGCAGCAGTCACATGCTGCAGTTGAACGCTGCAAGGCGTTGATTGACACAGACCACAAGGAGCTCACGATGAAAGAATTGCCCAATCCCACTTTTGCACTGTCGCCGGTCGCCATGCCACGGGGGTCACTTCATCAAAGCGGTCATGTTGTCCGCCAGTCCGATGTTCAAGGGATTCAAAAACCTGCCGTGGGGAAAATTTCGGTCAGCTGGGCCCGGCACCAGGATGAAGTCCGGCAGGCGCAGCGCCTGAGGTACGAGGTGTTTGCGCTGGAGATGGGCGCGAACCTGGCCAAAACACTGCCAGGCCACGATGTGGACCTGTTCGACGACTATTGCGAACACCTGCTGGTGCGCGACGCCGACACCCAGGACGTGATTGGCACCTACCGCGTGCTGACACCGACGCAAGCCAAACGCGTGGGCAGCACCTATAGCGACACCGAGTTTGACCTGACACGCCTGCGCAGCCTGCGCGAGCGCATGGTCGAACTGGGCCGCAGCTGTGTGCATGCTGACCACCGCCACGGTGGCGTGATTCTGGCGCTGTGGGGGGCGCTCGCGGAGTTCATGGCACGCAACCAGCTTGACACCATGATCGGCTGCGCCAGCATTCCGATGCAGCACAACGGTGTGTGCAGCGGGCACGCGGCGGCCAGCATCTGGCGGCAGGTGCGGCAGACGCATCTGGCACCGATTGAATACCGCGTCACGCCGCGGCTGGCCCTGCCGGTGGAAAAACTGGACGACACGCTCGACGTGGAGCCACCTGCGCTGATCAAGGGCTACCTTCGCCTTGGCGCCAAAGTACTGGGCGCGCCCGCTTGGGACCCGGATTTCAATTCGGCTGACTTGCCGATGATGATGCGCATTGCCGACCTGCCGCCGCGCTACCTCAAGCATTTCGCTGGCAAGCCTATGGCAACTGGCACCGGGGGCGCCTGATGCGCAGCCTGTTTGATGCGGCGGGGGTCATCAACCACGGCATGGGGCAGGGTGGTGGCGACCACGACGATGACCGTGATGACCGCGATGACAGCCTGCGAAAGCGCTACCGCACCATCTTCATCTCCGACATCCACCTGGGCACACCGGGCTGCCAGGCCGCCGCGTTGCTGGACTTCCTGAAAGCCCACCCCAGCGACAACCTCTATCTGGTCGGTGACATCGTGGACGGCTGGCAGCTGCGCCGCAAGTGGTACTGGCCGCAGTCGCACAACGACGTGGTGCAAAAGCTGCTGCGCCGTGCGCGCAAGGGCTGCCGCGTGGTGTACGTGCCAGGCAACCACGATGAGTTTGCGCGCGAATTCATCGGCCACCAGTTCGGCGGCATCGAAGTGATCGACGAGGCGGTGCACACCACCGCCGACGGCCGCACGCTGTGGGTCATCCATGGAGATTACTTCGATGCCGTCGTCCAGTGCGCCCGCTGGCTGGCTTACGTGGGTGACAACCTCTACGAGTTCACGCTCAAGCTCAACCGTTACCTGAACCGCTTGCGCGCCCGCATGGGCCTGCCGTACTGGTCGCTTTCTGCCTATCTGAAACACAAGGTGAAGAGCGCATTGAATTACGTGACTGATTTTGAAGTGGCGGTGGCTGCAGAGGCACGCCGGCAAGGCCACCAGGGCGTGGTCTGCGGGCATATCCACCGAGCTGAGATGCGCACCATCGACGGCGTGCTGTATTGCAACGATGGCGACTGGGTGGAAAGCCGCACCGCGCTGGTTGAAAATTTTGACGGTTCGCTCGAACTGGTGCACTGGGCGCCAGCGCATGAAACTCAAGGGCGGGGTCACTACGCCAGTGCGGCGGTCGCATGAAGATCGCCCTCGTCACGGACGCATGGCAACCGCAAGTCAACGGCGTGGTCACCACCCTGGTGGAGCTGGTGCGCGAAATGGAAACCCTGGGGCATCAGGTCGAGGTGATTCACCCGGGACTGTTCCGGACCCGGCCCTGCCCGGGCTACGCCGGCATTGACCTGGCCATCCGGCCCAAAGCGGGTTTGAAGGCCCGGCTGGACGCGTTTGCGCCAGAGGCGATTCACATTGCCACCGAGGGGCCGCTGGGCTGGGCCGCGCGCAGCTACTGCCTGAAGCACCAGCTTGCATTCACCACCGCCTTCCACACCAAGTTTCCGGAGATCCTGCACGCGGCGCTGCGCATTCCGCTGTCATGGGGCTATGCCTTGTTCCGTCATTTCCATCGACCGTCGTCGGGCGTGATGGTGCCGACGCAGGGCGTGCTGCGCATGCTGGCCGGGCGGGGCTTTCGCAACCTGCGCGCGTGGACCCACGGCGTGGACACCCAGCTTTTTGCATTCGAGCCACAGCCGCCTGCCCATCCGGCGATGGAGCCGCTGGTGCGGCCCGTGTCGCTGTTTGTGGGGCGTGTATCCTATGAGAAGAATATCGAAGCATTCCTGAAGATGGACATCCCGGGTACCAAAGTGGTGTGCGGCGTCGGACCGCTGGAGGCTTCGCTGAAAGAGCGCTACCCACAGGTCCGCTGGATGGGCGTTCTGGCCCGGCCTGAGCTGGCCCGGGTCTACGCGGCAGCCGATGTGTTTGTGTTTCCCAGCCGGTCCGAAACCTTTGGCCTGGTGATGCTGGAGGCCATGGCCTGCGGCACCCCGGTGGCAGCCTTCCCGGTGGATGGGCCGCTGGAGGTGCTGGGCCAGAAAAGTCATGAAGGTTCGCTGACCTGTCATGGCGGTGTCATGGACGAAGACCTGCAGCAGGCTTGTTACCGGGCATTGGCCATACCGCGCCATGAAGCTCGCCAGCGCGCCCAGGCCTTCAGCTGGGCCCATGCGGCGCGGCTTTTTGAGTCGCATCTGGTGCCGGTACGATCGGGGATAAGGGGCGCCGGGGCCTTCCTGACTCCCGCTGCGGTGGCAACATCGGGTCAAGGAACTGTCACGCCGTTGTCATCAAACAGGTGAACACTCCGGTAACGCTTTTTAACGCCTCTGTTTTTAACGCCTTTGATCGCGGAGTCTCCCCTGTTCATGACCCAATCCAGTGCCACGCCTCCCGCTGCGGGTTCGGCCGCGCGCACGCCCACGCCCGTCCAGTTCCTAGATCGTGACCACAGCATTCTGGCGTTCAACGAGCGGGTGCTGGACTGGGCCAGGCGGCCCGATGTGCCACTGCTGGAACGCCTGCGCTTTCTGTGCATCGTCTCGTCCAACCTCGACGAGTTCTTTGAGGTTCGCGCCGCGCCCCACCTGCAGGCGGTGCAGTCCAATGAGTCCAAAGGCCCCTATACGGCCCAGACCTTCAAGGCGCTGTCTTCGCTGGCGCACGACATGGTGGCGCGCCAGTACTCGGTCTACAACGACGACCTCCTGCCGGCCTTCGAGCGTGAGGGCATCCGCATCGTGTCGCACGGCGAGCGCAATGCCGCGCAGCGGCGCTGGGTTCGCAACTACTTTGAGCGTGAGGTTCGCCCGCTGCTGATTCCGGTGGGGCTGGACCCATCGCACCCGTTTCCGCAGGTCGCCAACAAGTCGCTGAACTTCATCGTCCGCCTTGGCGGGCACGACGCATTTGGCAGGCACAACGACATCGCCATCGTGAAGGTGCCGCGCGTGCTGCCGCGCCTGATTCCGATGAATGTGGGCGGGGGCAAGACCAAGCTGTTTGTGTCGCTGTCCAGCGTGATCCGCGCCCACCTGCACGAGCTGTTTGCCGGCCGCGAGGTGGGCCAGTTCTCGCAGTTCCGCGTGACCCGGCATTCCGACCTGGCGGTGGACGAAGACGATGTGAAGAACCTGCGTACTGCCCTGCGCCAGGGGCTGGAGCAGCGTCACTACGGTCAGGCGGTGCGGCTGGAGGTGTCTGCGGGTTGCTCCGAACACCTGTCGAGTTTTCTGCTCAAGCAGTTCAATCTGCCCGAACTCTCGCTTTACCGCGTGCATGGGCCCGTCAATCTGGTGCGCCTCACGCAGCTGGTGGATCTGGTCAACGACCCACGCCTGCTGTTTCCTCACTACCGCGCCTGCTACCCCCAGCAGCTGCAGGCGGGTCAGTCGTTTTTTGAACGCCTCAAGGCGGGCGACGTGTCCATTCACCAGCCGTTTGAGAGCTTCGACGGCGTGTTGGCCTTCCTGCGCGAGGCAGTGAATGACCCACAGGTGCTGGCCATCAAGCAGACGATTTACCGCACCGGTGCCGATTCCGAGCTGATGGTGCTGCTGCGCGAAGCCGTGCGGCGCGGCAAGGAAGTCACCGTGGTGGTGGAGCTCAAGGCGCGCTTTGATGAGGAAGCCAACATCAACTGGGCCGAGATGCTGGAGTCCATCGGCGCCCAGGTGGTGTACGGCGTGGTGGGCCTGAAGACCCACGCCAAGATGCTGCTGGTGACCCGCCGCGAGGGGCGCCATCTGGTGCGCTATGCCCACTTGTCGACTGGCAACTACAACCCGCGCACAGCCAAGCTTTATACCGACATCAGCTATTTGACCGCCGACCCGCTGATGACCGAAGACATCGACAACGTCTTTGTGCATCTGGCCAGCCAGAGCCGCCTGCCCAAGTTGCATCATCTCTTGCTGGCGCCTTTCCAGCTGCACCGCAAGCTGATTGAGCGTGTGGGCATGCTGGCCGAGGCTGCTGCCCGTGGCAAGGACACGCGCATCGTGATCAAGATGAACGCGCTGACCGACGAAGACCTGATGCTGGCACTGGTGCGGGCAGGGCAGAGCGGCGTGAAGATCGACCTGATCGTGCGCGGTGCCTGCATGTTGCCGGCGCAGGTACCGGGCGTGACCGACAACATCCGCGTGCGCTCGGTGATTGGCCGCTTCCTGGAACATTCACGGGTGTTTTACTTCCGCTGCGATGGCGAGGAAACGCTTTATCTTTCCAGCGCCGACTGGATGAACCGCAATATGCTGCGGCGCATCGAGCTGGCATGGCCGGTCAAAGACCCGGCCATTCGCCAGCGCATCATCGACGAGTGCCTGGTGGCCTATCTGCACGATGGCCGCGACGCCTGGGACTTGCAGCCCGACGGCACCTATCTGCGGGTCAAGCCGCACGGGCACCACGCTGACCGCCAGCATGGTGCGCAGGCGGCGTTGATGGCGCGTTACGCAGCGCCCCGCGAGCAGGACAAATAGGATGGACCTGATTCTTTGGCGTCACGCAGAAGCCGAGGATTGGCCTGAAGGCGACCCGGACGGCGCGCGCGATCTGGAGCGCTCCCTGACCCCTCGGGGTGAAAAACAGGCCGCCCGCATGGCCGCCTGGCTGGACCGTCAATTACCCGACGGCGCCCGCATCTTCGTCAGCCCGGCCCGCCGCTGCGAGCAGACCGCGCTGGCGCTGGGCCGAAAGTACAAATTGAGGCCTGAACTGGCCCCCGATGCCACGCCCGACCAGTTGCTGGAGCTGGTTCAGTGGCCGCAGTGCAAGGCGCCGATTCTGGTGGTGGGACACCAGCCCACGCTGGGTCAGACCATCGCGCGTTTGATGGGGCTGCAGGAGAGCGAATGCGCCGTCAAGAAGGGCTCGATCTGGTGGCTGCGTCACCGGGATCGGGATGGCACCAACCAGACCGTTGTGGTGACGGTGCAGTCGCCGGAAGTGATGTAAGCCGGCCACCAGGGCGCACTAAACAGCAAATGAGCCGCAGGTGTTCCTGGGACTGAACCCAGACTCAGGCCTGCTTGTCGGCAGCCGGACGACCGGTCTTGATGGCGGGGACCTGCTCCATCGCCGCCAGAAAGCCGGCGTCTGGCAGGCTGGCGAGAAGCTTGATGCCCGCACGCAGCAACTCGCTTTTCTTGGCAGGGCGCGTCAAGCGGTTGGCCCGCTGTTTGAGCTCCTCCAGAACAACATATTCAAGCTTGGGGATGGTGAAGCTGTCTCTCACCAGCTTGGGCTTTTTCGGTTTTTCCACCTTTTTTACTTTTGGTGCTTCAGCTGCCTTGGCAGAAGGCTTGCTGGAAACCGGGCGCGCGGGGGCCTTGCTGGCCGGCCGCTTTTTCGCCGCTGGCCTGGTGGGTGATGGAGCGCTCGCTCCCCTTTTTCGGGTAGCGGCCGCAGATTTGACGGGAGAAGTTTTCTTTGCAGTAACCATAAAAAGCCCTTGTCGGAATATGAAACTGAAACTCAAGGAGAAACTGAAGTCGAAACGCTTCAGTCAAACGGTGTAAACAGTTTATACGGTTAATCTAACGGGGGTCAACATGGGTGGTGTGGAGGGCCTGCGCGCAGCAGGCGACCTGCACCTCAGGCGGTGGACACGAGCAAGGTCCACGGTGTCTTTTGCCAGGCCACCATTTCCTCGCGCAGCAGGTGTGCCGATTGCGGAAAGGCTTCGGCCCAGCCTGCGCGACAGGTCAGGACAAAAATCCGGCCGGGCTCAGCGCCGCAATCGAATTGCATGCCCTTGAGATCAGGGTCGCGGCGAGCGTGGCACAGGATGACCGCCAGACGCAGGCAAATCAGCTGCTGAATGAAGGTGCGGTCTTCAAAGTTGACTTCCAGCTTGCGCAGTTTGCCGCGGTGCCCCAGTACCAGCTGGCTGAGCCGGTGCAGTTCGGCCAGCGCAAAGCCCGGGGCGTCGGCGTTGTCCAGGATGTAGGCGCCGTGCTTGTGGTAATCGCTGTGTGAAATCTGGCTGCCGATTTCATGCAGTTGTGCGGCCCATTGCAGCTTGCGCCTTAGGCGGGCTGATTCCGGTGCTGGCCGGCCGGCGTCCACCATGGTGAACAGCTGCAGAGCCACCTGGCTCACCCGCTGTGCCTGCACGGTGTCTGTGCTGAATTTGGTCGACAGGCGCTGAACCGTGGTCGAACGCAGATCGGTCTGGTCCTGTTCCCTGTCCAGCAAGTCGTACAGCACGCCGTGGCGCAGCGCACCCTGGGCCGTCTCCATGCGGTCGATGTCGAGTTGCTCGAACACCGCCCGCAGCACGCTGATACCGCCGCCGATCACGGCGCGACGGTCGTCTTTCATGCCTTCAAGCCGCAGCTTGTCTGCGCTTTGTGCCTTGATCAACCGGTCGAGCAGCCAGTCCAGTCCCTCGCGGGTGACCACACCGGCAGGCCATCCAGAAGAACTCAGGGCGTCGCTGACGGCACCTATCGTGCCGGACGAACCATAGGCCACATCCCAAGCGCCCTGGTGATACACGTCGATGGCTTCTTCCAGCACCGCCTTGGCCGCGATTTCGGCCATTTCAAAGGCCCGTGGGGTGAACAGACCCTGCGGAAAGTACTTCATCGACCAGGCAACGCTGCCCACCCGGTAGGACTCCATGGTGCGCGCTTCCAGCCCCTGACCCAGAATCATCTCGGTGGAGCGGCCGCCGATGTCCACCACCAGGCGGCGTTCGTCCGACTGCGGCAGCAGGTGGGCCACGCCCTGATAGATCAGCCGGGCTTCTTCGCGGCCGGAGATCACGTCAATTGGAAAGCCGAGGATTTTGGCGCCACGGGAGATGAACTCCTCGCGGTTGCGGGCCTCGCGCAGTGTCTGTGTGGCCACCGCGCGCACCTGGGGCCGTTTGAAGCCCGCCAGGCGTTCGCCAAACCGGGCCAGGCAGTCCCAGCCGCGCTGCATGGCCTCGGCGGTCAGGTTGCGGTCTGCATCCAGCCCGTTGCCCTGGCGGACGGTCTCTTTCAGGTATTCGGTGCGGTTGATGCGGCCGTGGTCGAGGCGGCCGATTTCAAGGCGAAAGCTGTTGGACCCGAGGTCCACAGCAGCGAGGAGGGTGCCGTTTTGCATGTCGGTTGTTGTGGTTTTCACCCCAGCATAGCAAAGCTGGCAGGGCCCCGCCGTTCGGCAGGTGCGCCACGGCTGCCGAGGTTTGCCGGTCTTGAGCGAGGGACAGGCCAGCAGAGCAGACGGAATATGGCCCGCCGTTGGTCATCCTGACAAGACAGTGAAACCGGACTCTCATCGGAACTGCACCGGGCCAAGGCGGGCAACTTGTGCCGGAAACCACGATGGATGGGCTGGCAGATCGGGTCAAAACCTTCATGGAATTGTCATGTACTTGTCACACTCGGCTTCTACAGTCTGACTTGTTGAGTCGTTTACCAAACCGTAAGGAGCCACATGAAACACAAGCGCGTTTTCCTCAAGGCAATGGCCGTCGCTGCCTTTGCCACCTTTGGCATGAGTTCCGCCATCGCAGCCGATATCACCGGCGCTGGCGCTACCTTCCCATTCCCCATTTACGCCAAATGGGCTGAAGCCTACAAAAAGGAAACCGGTACCGGACTGAACTACCAGTCGATCGGTTCTTCCGGCGGTATCCGCCAGATCCGCGCCAAAACCGTTGCTTTCGGCGCGACCGACGCGCCGGTGCCCGGTGCCGATCTGGACAAAGACGGCATGGTGCAGTTCCCCGCCATCATCGGCGGCACGGTGCCTGTGATCAACGTGGACGGCTTCAAGCCGGGCGAACTGCGCGTGACCGGCCCCGTGCTGGCCGAAATGTTCCTGGGCAAGATCGCCAAGTGGAACGACCCCAAGCTCGTCGCCCTGAACCCTGGCAAGACGCTGCCTGACCAGAACATCACCGTGGTGCACCGCGCTGACGGCTCCGGCACCACCTTCAACTGGACCGACTACCTGACGGTCGTCAGCAAGGAATGGGCTGACACCGTGGGCCGCGGCGCTGCCGTCAAATGGCCTGCCGCATCGTCAGTCGGCGGCAAGGGCAACGAAGGCGTTGCTGCCAACGTCAACCGCGTCAAGGGTGCACTGGGGTACGTGGAATACGCGTACGTCAAAAAGAACAACATGAACTTCCTGCAGCTGCAGAATGCTGAAGGCAAATACGTGAGCCCGGATGACTCCGCATTCGCCGCTGCGGCAGCGGGTGCCGACTGGTTCAGCGTTCCTGGCATGGGCATTTCCATGGTCAATGCCAAGGGCGCCAACAGCTGGCCAGTGAGCACGGCTTCCTTCATCCTGATGTACAAGAATCCGGCCGATAAAGCACAGTCTGCCGAGGTGTTAAAGTTCTTTGACTGGGCTTTCAAGAACGGCAAAGGGATGGCTGCAGAGCTCGACTACGTGCCTCTTCCTGACGCGCTGACTGCCCAGATTCGCACCAAGGTGTGGTCGCAGATCGCGAAGTGATTTGAACTGATCCTGAAGTGAGATCCGCCGACCGGCGTGGGCTGGCCGGCGGATTTTTATTTATCAGATTGGGTGACCTCACATGGGAGTCAAAATGAGCGTGGAAATCACCATGAATCCGCTGAATGTGCCTGCCGAAACCGCCAATCCCAACATGGCCTCGATTGCCAGGCGGCAACGTTTTCACGACGTCCTGTTTCACCGCATCACCCAAAGCTTCTCGCTGCTGGTGCTGATTGCCCTGGTGGGCATCATCGTCTCGCTGTTCATCAACGCCTGGCCCACCTTCCATAAGTTCGGCCTCAACTTCATCTGGCGTGTTGAGTGGGACATCATCAATGAAGAATTCGGTGCTGCGATTGCCATTGTGGGCACCATTGCCAGTTCCGGGCTGGCCATGCTGATCGCCGTGCCGCTGGCATTCGGGATCGCGCTGTTCCTCACCGAAACCTGCCCGGTCTGGCTGCGTCGGCCCCTGGGTATCGCGGTAGAGCTTCTGGCTGCCGTGCCGTCCATCATTTACGGCATGTTCGGCTTGTTCGTGTTTGCGCCGCTGTTCGCCGACTACTTTCAGATGCCGGTGCAGCAGTTGCTGGGCGGCATGCCCTTGATCGGCTTCCTGTTCGGCGGAAGCACCAACGGCTTCGGTATCCTCGCTGCCGGCATTGTGCTGGCCTTCATGGTCCTGCCGTTTGTGGCGGCGGTGATGCGCGATGTCTTCGAGATCGTGCCGCCTATCCTGCGTGAATCGGCCTACGGGCTGGGATGCACCACCTGGGAAGTCGTCCGGCGAGTGGTTCTTCCGTACACCCAAAAGGGCGTTATCGGCGGGATCATGCTGGGCCTGGGCCGGGCGCTGGGTGAAACCATGGCGGTCACCTTTGTGATCGGCAATGCCAACCGTATGCCGACCTCGCTTTTCTCGCCGGGCACCTCTATCGCGTCCACGCTGGCCAATGAATTCGGAGAGGCGGCGGACTTTCACCTGTCCACGCTGTTTGCGTTGGGTTTTCTGCTCTTCGTCATCACCTTCATCGTGCTTTCGCTCGCGAAGATCATGATGCTGCGCGCTGAAAAGGCCAAGGGGCTGTAAGCCCTGCCGCACTTCATCCCAAAGGAAAGTCCTGATGAAATTCAACCAACAACTCTACAAGAACAGAAGGCTCACCAATGCCGTCGGTTTGACGCTCTCCATGGGTGCCATGGTGCTCGGCCTGATTGTGTTGCTGTGGATTCTGAGTGTGTTGTTCTCCAACGGCTTCGCTGCGCTGGACTGGAACATGTTCACCCAGTCCACGCCTGCGCCCGGCAGCGAGGGCGGGGGTCTGGCCAATGCCATCGTGGGCAGCTTGATGATGGTCGGCTTTGCGGTGCTGGTGTCCACGCCGATCGGCGTTTTTGCCGGCGTGTACCTCGCCGAGTACGGTGACCAGAGCAAGACGGCGGAGCTGACGCGCTTCGTGACGGACATCATGCTTTCCGCCCCGTCCATCGTGCTCGGTCTGTTCGTCTATGCCATTGCAGTGGCCACGGTGGGCAATTTTTCGGGCTGGGCCGGCAGTCTGGCGCTGTCGCTGATCGCGGTGCCCGTGGTGGTGCGCACCACCGAAAACATGATGCGTCTGGTGCCTGGCAGTCTGCGCGAAGCCGCGTTTGCGCTCGGCGCTCCTCGCTGGAAAGTGGCGACCATGGTCACGCTGCGGGCGGCCAAAAGCGGTGTCATGACAGGTCTTCTGCTGGCCGTCGCACGCATGAGTGGTGAAACAGCACCGCTGCTGTTCACTGCGCTCAACAACCAGTTCTTCAGCACCGACATGGGCGCGCCGATGGCCAATTTGCCGGTGGTCATTTTCCAGTTTGCGCTCAGCCCCTACGACAACTGGATCCGTCTTGCCTGGGGTGGCGCGCTGCTGATCACCCTGTCGGTTCTTGTGCTCAACATCGTGGCACGCGTCTTCCTGCGTGAAAAGTCGCGGGGTTGACGTCGACCATCTTCAATTAGACATTTGACTTTTACGAGATTCGGGAGCCTCTGATGCCAAATACCGCTGCTGCTGTGCAAGCAAAGAAAAACGCCCTTGAGTTGCGGGACCTGTATTTTTATTATGGAAAATTTCAGGGCCTGAAGAATGTGAACCTGGACATTGAAGAACGCAAGGTCACGGCCTTTATCGGCCCGTCGGGTTGCGGCAAATCCACTCTTTTGCGAACACTCAACCGCATGTACAGCCTGTACCCCGGTCAGCGTGCAGAAGGCCAGATCAACTTTTATGGCCAGAACATCCTCGATCCCAAGCAGGACATCAACCTGCTGCGAGCCCGGATCGGGATGGTTTTTCAAAAGCCCACGCCGTTCCCGATGTCGATTTACGAGAACATCGCTTTTGGCGTGAAGCTTTACGAGAACCTCAGCGAGAGCGAAATGGACGACCGCGTCGAATGGGCTTTGTCCAAGGCCGCGCTGTGGAATGAGGTCAAGGACAAGCTGAACCAGAGCGGTCTTTCACTGTCGGGTGGCCAGCAGCAGCGGCTTTGCATCGCCCGCAGCGTGGCGGTCAAGCCTTCGGTGCTCCTGCTCGATGAGCCCACCTCTGCGCTGGACCCGATCTCCACCGGCAAGGTGGAAGAGCTGGTGCACGAGCTGAAGCAGGATTACACCATCGCCATCGTGACCCACAACATGCAGCAGGCGGCGCGTTGCAGCGATTACACCGCCTACATGTATCTCGGTGAGCTCATCGAATTTGGCGAAACCGATCAGATATTCCTCAAGCCCAAACGGCAGGAAACCGAAGACTACATCACAGGAAGGTTTGGTTGATCATGAGTGACAAGCATCTGTCCAGCCAGTTCGACAGCGAACTGACCAACGTTTCCACCCGCGTCATGGAGATGGGCGGTCTGGTGGAGTCGCAGATCCGCACGGCGGTCTACGCCTTGGCACAGTTCAGTGCCGATGCCGCAAGCCAGGTTTCTGAAGCCGAATCGCGTGTCAACGCCATGGAAGTGGAGATTGACAAGGAGCTGTCGTCCATCATCGCGCGTCGCCAGCCCACCGCGCGCGATTTGCGTCTGCTGATCGCGATTTCCAAGACCACGGCCAACCTGGAGCGTGCAGGCGATGAGGCCGACAAGATCGCACGCATGGTCAAGTCCATCATCGAAAGTGGCGCTGCGCGCACCATGCCGGCCTCGGAGCTGCGCGTGGCTGCCGATCTGGCTTCCGGTCTGCTGCGCAAGGCGCTCGACGCATTCGCACGACTGGACGTGAACATGGCGGTCAGCATCCTCAAGGAAGACGATGCGATCGACAAGGAGTTCGACGGCTTCGTGCGAAAGCTCATCACCTACATGATGGAAGACCCGCGCGCGATTTCGCCGAGTCTGGATCTGCTGTTCCTGGCCAAGGCCATCGAGCGCATCGGCGACCATGCCAAGAACATCGCCGAGTTCATCATCTACGTGGTCAAGGGAGCCGACATCCGGCACACCTCCATGGAAACCATTGAGTCTGTGGTCCGGTAAGCGCAATGAAACACCAGCCCCGCGTCCTGATTGTTGAAGACGAGCCGGCCATCGCCGAACTCATCGCGGTGAACCTGCGCCACAACGGCTTTCAGCCCATCTGGGCTGAGGATGGCGTGTCGGCGCAGCGTGAACTCGATGCCGTGTTGCCGGATGCCATCCTGCTCGACTGGATGCTGCCCGGCCAGAGCGGCGTCGTGCTGGCCAAGAAGTGGCGCGCAGATGCCCGGACCAAGGCCATCCCCATCCTGATGTTGACCGCCCGTGGTGACGAGCCAGACAAGGTGCAGGGTCTGGACGCAGGGGCGGACGACTATGTGACCAAGCCGTTCTCAACCCAGGAACTGCTGGCCCGCATCCGCGCCGTGTTGCGTCGCCGCGCGCCAGAGCAGGTCAATGACAGCGTGACGATTGGCGAACTGGTGCTTGACGCTGCCACACACCGGGTGTCGTGGCAGGGGCAACTGCTCAAGGTGGGGCCAACCGAGTACAAACTGCTTCACTATCTGATGAAGCACCCCGAGCGCGTTCACAGCCGGGGCCAGTTGCTCGACAAGGTGTGGGGCGACCATGTGTTCATCGAAGAGCGCACCGTGGACGTTCATGTCAAGCGCCTGCGCGAGGCGCTGGGTGTGGCGGGCGTGATGGTCGAAACCGTGCGTGGTGCGGGCTACCGGCTCACCGCGCAGGTTCAATTCCCGTCCGTCGAAACCCCACACTGAAGCGCTGGAGCTGGTCAGCCGCGGGAGTCTCCGGGCGCAGTCAAAAAGCGTCCGTAAAGCCGTCACAATTACCCCATGCTCTGGCGCCTTTGGGTATTCCTGTTATTGCATCTGGCCGGTGGCTTGGTCGGCTGGTCGTCAGCCCGGTCGCGCGGTGCGCTGGCGGGTGTGATTGCGGCCAGCGTCTGCTGGTTCATCATTGACGGTTTCCGCGGCGAGCGCGTATTGCGCTGGTTGCGGGGTGGCGCGCAGGCCGAACCGCCACGCATGAATGGCATGTGGGGCGAGGCCGCCGACCGCATGCGCCGGGCCCTGCGCACGCGCCAGATTCAGGTGGAAGACAGCCAGACACGGCTGCGGGAATTTCTGGCGGCCATCCAGGCGTCGCCCAACGGCGTGGTGCTGCTGGACGCCCAGGGCCGCATCGAGTGGTGCAACGAAACCGCTGCAGATCACTTCGGGTTCGATATGCGCCGGGACATGCTGCAACTGGTTGGCAACCTGGTTCGCGATCCGGTTTTCACGGCCTATCACTCCTCGAATGACTACGCCTCTGAGGCGGTGATGATCGGGCCGCGCAGCACCAGCAGCCGGCCGGTTCGCCTCGCGGTGCGCCTGCATCCCTATGGCGAGGGCCGCAAGCTGCTGCTGTCGCGCGACGTCACTGCTGTTGAGCAGGCCGAGACCATGCGTCGCGATTTCGTGGCCAATGTGTCGCACGAGATCCGTACGCCGCTCACCGTGCTGGCCGGATTTGTGGAAACCCTGCAGTCGCTGCCGCTCAACGAGGATGACCGCATGCGCTACCTGGGGCTGATGGCGCAGCAGTCGCATCGCATGCAGACACTGGTGAATGATCTGCTCACGCTGTCCCGCTTGGAGGGAAGCCCTCAGCCAGGCACTGGCGACTGGACGCCGCTGGCCACGCTGCTCACGCAATGCGAGCAGGAAGGGCGGTCCTTGTCCGCCTTGCTGTCCCCTGACCTGCCGCATGCCTTGCTGTTCAGCCCCTCGCCTCCGCTGGAGCTGGCAGGTACACCCAGCGAGCTGCTGAGCGCCATGTCGAATCTGCTCAGCAATGCCATCCGCTATACGCCTCCCGGCGGCCTGATTGAGGCTGGCTGGCGCATGCTGGGCGACGGGCGCGTGGAATTCAGCGTGAAGGATTCCGGACCAGGCATTGCCCCGGAGCACATTCCCCGGTTGACCGAGCGCTTCTACCGCGTGGACCGCAGCCGTTCACGCGAGACCGGCGGAACCGGTCTGGGACTGGCCATCGTCAAGCATGTGGTGCAAAGACACGGTGGCGAGTTGCACATCGAAAGCCAGTTGGGAAGCGGGTCCTTGTTTGCGATCATCTTCCCCGCCATGCGCGTGCGCGACATTCAGGCCGCCTGAAAAGCCCGCCGAAGGCGATGCATGCACAACGGGTGTGCGAGTCAGTTCCGTGCGGTGTGATCGGCTTTGTCGTTCCGCACAGCGCGCCACAGCAGGACCAGAAAGCACCCAGCGACCAGCGCCAGCGCCACGGTGCTGGCCAGCCAGAAGCTCTGTGCCGACGATGAGGCCGCATGGCTGCCAACGCCCTCGTAGGTGAGCTGGTAGCCGCCATACAGGCCCAGACCCCAGAGCAGAACGCCATACAGCAACAGCGGCAACAGTGTGATGCCATAGCAGCGCAGCAGGAAAGCGCACAGGGCCTGCAGCGCATCGGCCAGGTGATACGCCGCGACCCAGAGCAGCAGCGAGGAGGCCAGCGCCACAATGGCCGGACTGCCAGAGTACCCACTGGCCACGAGGGGGGGGCTCAGGGCCAGCATGGCGGCCAGTGCAAGGGCCATCAGCACCGTCATCGTCATCACCAGCCAGACCACCTGCCGGGCCTTGGCCGGATGACCCGCGCCCAGCCAGAACGAGACCCGTGCGCTGCCAGCAATGCCCATGGAAAGCGGCACCATGTACAGAAGGGCCGCCACGCTCGCGGCGATCTGGTGACTGGCCGAGGCCGTGGTTCCCAGCCGTGCGATGAACAGCGCCATCAGCGTGAAGGAGGTCACCTCAACCAGATACGCCAGACCACCCGGAATGCCCAGACGCGCAAACTGCCCGATCTGGCGCCAGTCGGGCGGCTCCAGCTTTTGCCAGAGCTGGAACTGCTGGTACAGGCTTTCGCGGCGCAGCATCAGGAAGGCTACCGCGAGCAGCAGGTAGTTGACGATCAGGGTGGCCCAGGCGCAACCAGCCGCGCCCATGGGTTCCACGCCAGCGCCGCCCGCGACCAGCCAGATGGACAGTGGAATCTTCACCGCCAGCGCACCCACCTGCAGCCAGGTCACCAGCAAGGGTTTGCCGAGGGACTGGTTGAAGGTGCTGTAGACCCGGAACAGCAGCGAAGGCGCAAAGCCGAAGGCCAGAATCGCCAGATAAAGCTCCACCTCCCCCTGCATAGACGGCGGTACATCGGCCCATCGCAGCAGCGGACCAGGCAACAGCAGGGCCGTCATGCCAACGACGGTGATGAGCGCGCAGAGGTAAAGGCTCTGGCGCAGTGAGCGACCCAGTGCGATGTAGTGCCGGCCGCCGCGCATTTCCGCCCAGATGGGCAGCAAGGCCTGCACGATACCGATCAGGCCCACATACACACTGATGTAGAGCGCAGAGCCCACTGACAGCGCCGCCAGCGCCTCGTCGCTGAAGCGGCCTGCAATCACGGTGTCTGCAACGCCAAAGGCCATCACCGCGAGCTGACCGACCAGCACGGTTGCCGCGTGCCGGCCGATGACCTTCAGCTCGCTCACGGCTGGCGGGCTGGCAGAGCCTGGGCTGCGGGTGTTTCGGCAGGCGTGGCCACGCTGACGCGCTTGAACACCAGGACGTTTTCGTTCCTGTCAGTCGGCCTGCGCACCGTGGCCTGGAAGGCCCAGTCAGGCAGGTTGACGACAGAGCCCAGGGTGGACTGGGCTTCCACGTCCACGATCAGATAGGGGCACATGGCCTGCTGCCCGGCCTGACGCAGCTGCAGATTGCCGTGGTAGCGCAGCGCGGCTGCCTGGGCGCTGCCAATGCCGTGCACGGCCACGCACGCCTTGGGGTCGACCAGATTGGCGATGCCGCGCGAAGTGGGCGCATAGCTGCGCGCGTAATCCAGCAGCGGCATCCAGAGTGTCATGAGCAGCAGCCAGCACAGCGTGGCGCCACCGGCAGGCAGCACCAGCGATTTCCAGATGGCCGTACGATGACCCGCGGTACGCCATTTCACCAGCCAGGTCCACGCCAGCGTGGCAGCCACTGCGGCGGCGAAAGCGATCCACGAAAAACTGGGCTCGAAGCCGGGTGCCAGCTTGGCCACGTTGGCCGCCGGTTGCCGTGGAACGCCGGTTTGCATGGCAATCCATACCACCCAGATGATGATGCCGCAGCCAGTGAAAAACAGCAGCGTGAACCAGTCGATCAGCGACGCCACGCTGCGCTTGAGCGTGGGCAGTGCGAATGCAGCCAATGCGGCGAGCGGTGGCAGCGCCAGCAGCAGGCTGCGGTCTGAGGCGGTGGTGGTCAGCGTCGCGGCAATCGCCATGACCGCAAACCACAGGGGCAGCGCCACATGCCGGCTGGCAAGCTGCCGGCGCCAGCGCCAGAGTGTCCACAACGCGAGGGGCCAGGCCGGCCAGGTGAACCAGATCAGTAATCGGCCCAGGCTGCGCCAGCCCTTCAACGCCGACTGCCCGTCTGCACCGGGCAGCGAAATGCGCCAGCGCCAGAGATCGAGCTGATGCGCCAGCAGGCTGACTGCCAGCGTGACGCCAGCAATCAGCAACACCCAGTGCCAGGATTGCTTGCGGCTGTCGGACGGCAACTGCGCAAATTGATCGCCCTGTGCGCTCTGTACCGTCTGGCCCCAGCGCATGTGGGTCCATTCGACCAGCGCTCCGCCAGCGCCCAGCATCACGGCCAGGGTGGGCGCACCGCTCAGGGCCAATCCCGCCAGGCCCACCAGAAGTCCCAGTGCAGGCCCCACCAGCTGGGTGGCCCGCCGGTAGGGGCTGGCGGCCATGGCATAAAAAGTCAGCGCGGTGAAGCCCAGTTGCGCCAACGCGGGCGTGGTCTCGTGCGACAGCTGGGCCAGGCCGAGACTGGCGATCAAGGCCAGCAGGCCGGCGTCGGCGATTGCCCGGGCATAGTCCACCGGACTGGCTTCTCCGCCAAAGGCAAAAGCCACCGGTTGCGCCTGCGGGCTTCGGGCCAGGTAATAGATCGCGTACCAGGTCGCCAGCAGCGTGAGAATCAGCAGGGCCACAAACGGAATGCGAGCGGCGAAGGCCGGGTCAAGGACGGGCAGCACCTTGATGGCGGCAGCGCCCAGCCAATAAGGCACCAGGGCATCAAAGCCGGTCACGACGCCCAGCAGCTGCGGTTGCAGCCAGTTGCCGCCCGGCTGCGCCAGCTCCTGCATCACACCGAAGGCGGCGATGTCCTCATTCTTCCAGGGGCCACGACCCACGAAGCCCGGCAGCACATACGCCAGACAGAACAGTAGCAGTGCCAGTCGCGGCAGGCGACGCACGGCAGACTGGGCAATGATGGCGGGAGAAGGCTTGTTCAAGGCGGGTGGGGTGTCGGGTCGCCCGGCGCGCGTGGCCGAATGCGTTTGATTGGGTGTGATTGTCGCGTGTAGCCGCCAGCGGCCAGCACAGTCATTTTCCCGAAAAAAAAGCAGCCTGAATTTCAGGCTGCTTTCGGGGGCCAGTCGCCAGCCTTGTGGCTGCGGCTGATCGGCTGTTCAGGTGCAGCTTACTTGGTGGCTTCGGCAGCAGCGTCTTTGGCAGGGGTCTTGCCGAAACGGTTGCGGAATTTCTCCACGCGGCCGCCCATGTTGTCCACGGATTTCTGCGTACCAGTGTAGAAGGGGTGCGACTCGCTGGAGGTGTCCAGCTTGTACAGCGGCAGTTCGCGGCCATCTTCCATCTTCACCATTTCCTTGGTGTTGACGCAGGAACGGGTCACAAACTTGAAGTTGTTCGACAGGTCGAGGAAACAAACTTCGCGGTAATTGGGGTGAATGCCTTCTTTCATGGTCTTTCCTTGTTCGTTGCGGGAGCCACATGAAACCGTTTCAGGCACTTTCCGCTAAGCCCAATATTATGGCACGAAATCAACCACTTAGCGCGGTTTTTGGCTTTGCCAAGAGGTGATTTGGTGGTTGAAATGACCCGTCGCCTATGAAAGGCCTGCATTTAACCAAGTACGAGCCGCGGGACTGGCTCTGCCAGACCGAAGGCGGGCGGCCCCCTCGGGGGGGGGCGCGACCCACACGAAGTGGGAGAGCGTGGGGGCTAACCACCTCTCCGCATCATGTCAAAGAACTCGTGGTTGTTCTTGGTCGCCTTCATGTTCTTGAGCATCAGTTCCATGGACTCGATTTCGTCCATGTTGTACATGAACTGGCGCAGAATCCGTGACTTCTGGAGGATTTCCGGGGCCAGCAGCAGCTCTTCCTTGCGGGTGCCGCTGCGGTTCAGGTGGATGGCCGGGAACACGCGTTTTTCGTACAGGCGGCGGTCCAGGTGGATCTCGCAGTTGCCGGTGCCCTTGAATTCCTCAAAGATCACTTCGTCCATGCGGCTGCCGGTGTCGACCAGTGCGGTGCCGATGATGGTCAGGCTGCCGCCTTCCTCGATCTTGCGCGCCGCGCCGAAAAAGCGTTTGGGGCGCTGCAGCGCGTTGGCGTCCACGCCGCCGGTCAGCACCTTTCCGGAAGAGGGCAGCACGTTGTTGTAGGCGCGGGCCAGGCGGGTGATGGAGTCCAGCAGGATCACCACGTCCTTGCCCAGTTCAACCAGGCGCTTGGCGCGTTCGATCACCATTTCGGCCACATGCACGTGGCGGGCGGCGGGCTCGTCAAAGGTCGAGGAAATCACTTCGCCGCGCACGCTGCGCTGCATCTCGGTCACCTCTTCAGGGCGCTCGTCAACCAGCAGCACCATCATCACCACTTCGGGATAGTTGGCAGTGATGGCGTGGGCGATGTTCTGCATCATCACCGTCTTGCCGGACTTTGGCGGGGCCACCAGCAGGGCGCGCTGGCCTTTGCCGATGGGAGCGACGATGTCGATGATCCGGCTGGTGAGGTTTTCCTCGCCCTTGATGTCACGTTCGAGCTTGAATTGCTCGCGCGGGAACAGCGGCGTCAGGTTCTCGAACATCACCTTGTGCTTGTTCGCCTCGGGCAGGCCATCGTTGACCTTGTCGAGTTTGTTCAGCGCAAAGTAGCGCTCGCCGTCCTTGGGCGTGCGCACCTCGCCTTCAATCATGTCGCCGGTGTGCAGGTTGAAGCGGCGGATCTGACTGGGGCTGATGTAGATGTCGTCGGTGCTGGCGGTGTAGCTGGAGTCCGGCGCGCGCAGGAAACCGAATCCGTCAGGCAGCACTTCCAGCACGCCATCGGCTACGATGGTTTCACCCGTCTTGGCGCGTTTCTTGATGATGGCGAACATCAGCTCCTGCTTGCGCATCCGGCCGACGTTTTCAATCTCAAGCGCTTCGGCCTGCTTGAGGACTTCAGACACGTGCAGTGCCTTGAGTTCGTTGAGGTGCATGGAATTACTCCTTGCGGAGTTCAGTGATGGAAACGGGGGAGGTTTGAACGGAAGCTGCTTCAGACTGAAGGCTTACAAACCGGTTACTCGAACCCGCCGAATGCTGTGGCGGGTGAATGGTTGGCATTATGACAGGAAAAACAGGGTCTCAGGCGCCTGTGAATGGGGCCTGCAGCCCCGGTGCGGCGGACTAACAACATGCCGGGCAAGCGCGAAGGCTAAATGGAGGAGCAACCGGCTGAGGAGTGGATCAAGGGGGGTAACCAGCCCGACGCATCAGGTATGACGGCGGGCTGGCTGGGGCCAGATTCAGGCCAGTTGCTGGTCGATAAAGGCGGTCAGCTGGGCTTTGCTCATCGCGCCCACTTTGGTGGCAGCGAGCTGGCCGTCCTTGAACAGCATCAGGGTTGGGATGCCGCGAATGCCGAACTTGGCCGGGATGTCGCGGTTCTCGTCCACGTTCATCTTGGCGATCTGCAGTTTGCCGTCGTAGCCGGTGGCGACTTCGTCGAGGATGGGGGCAATCATCTTGCAGGGACCGCACCATTCAGCCCAGTAGTCCACCAGCACCGGCTTGGAAGATTTCAGCACGTCGGCCTCGAAAGTGGCGTCGGTGGTGTGTTTGATCAGGTCGCTGGCCATGGTGGCTCCTTCGTTATGGGGTTGTTACTATTGGACTGCTGGGTCCTGACTGGAGTTACCGTCATTGTGGCAGAAAGCAAGTGGTGACGTCGGTGTGGCAGTGGCTATCAGCCCGATAGGTGCAGCCTGTGCGGCTTCTCACAAGGCGGACCCGCCAGACCCGCCGGGCATTCCGGTGTTGTTACAGGACCCTCCCGATTTGTCGATGGAATCATCTGCCACTCAACCGACGCCTAGTGTCAGCAGCCAAGGCCCGGCCGCCTTGCCGCCAGCGCCGTGCTGGCAGGGCGCCATGGCGCAACTGGCCAGCGCATTGCAGAGCAGGGGCGTTCATCCTTCGCAGGCCGTCGTGCTGTTGCCCTACGCGCAACTCATTCAGCAGGCGCGCCAGGCCTGGGCGGCGCACGTCGGCGAAACCTCCTTCCTGCCGCGCTTTGAAAGCACCCTGAACTGGGCCGACAGCCTAGGCGGCTCGCACGGTGTTTTTGTGCCTGCCCCCGATGATCTGCGTCTGGACATGGCGCTGGATGTTCTGACGGCGGCCTCGTTGCTCGAGCGTTCCGGACTGGCGAGCCATCGCGACATGCTGACGAGTCGCGTGGTCGAAGCGGCATGGAGTGTGGCCGGTGTGGCCGCTGCCGTGCCGCCGACCGACCGGTCCGCCTGGGGTACGCGTCTCGCGGGTGCACTGGGCGCAGACCTGGACACCCCGGCCCTGGCGCTGGAAGCTGCCGTGGCACGGATTGCCCTGGCCTGGGCCGCCAATTCGGCCTATCCCACCGATCGGCTTTTCGAAGCCAATCCGGTGTTGCTGGTGGTGATGGAGGGCTTTCAGCGCGATCCGCTGGCGCAGGCGTTGCAGGCGCGCTGGCCGGACTGCACACTGACGATTGCGCTGGCAGAGTCGCCCGCGCCCGCCGATGCGACTGGTCCCTCATCCTATGCTGTACTTCATGCCGCGCAAGACGCCGAGGACGAGGCCGAACAAGCTGCCGCCTGCGTCCTGCAGCACCTCACCCAGGGTCGCAGCCCGGTGGCTCTGATCGCCCAGGACCGACAGCTCACGCGCCGGGTGGGCGCCATGCTGGCCGGGCGCGGCATCGCCATGCGCGACGAGACCGGCTGGAAGCTCTCCACCACCCGTGCGGCAGCGACCGTGATGGGTCTGCTGCGCGCCATGCCGTGGGATGCCTCTACCGACGCGGTACTCGACTGGCTCAAGAACACGCCGGCGCTGGAAGCTGCCCGCGTGACCACCGTAGAGGCCTGCCTTCGCCGTCTGGGTGTGCGCTCATGGCGTGAGCTGCCCGATGCGGTGGGCAGTGAACAGGTTTCTGCGGGACGGGAAACGCTGGCCTTGCTGCTGCAACAGGTCGAGCCTCTGCGCAGCGACTGGGCCCGGCCGCGCCCCCTGTGCTTGTGGCTGGAGCGCCTGCGCGCCGCGCTGCAGGCCGCCGGTCAGTGGGACCTGCTGGCGACCGACGGGGCAGGGCAAACCGTGCTGGAGGTGCTGCGTCTGCACGAAGGCGTAGACCATGAGCTGGACGGCGAGCGTGCGCCAAGGATGGCGTTGCATGAATTCACCCACTGGGTCAACCAGTCGCTGGAGGCGGGCAAGTTCTCGCCGCCGCATCCGCCGGCCGAGCAGGTAGTGATCCTGCCGCTGGCCCAGCTGCTCGGTCGCAGCATGGCCGCCGTGGTGCTGCCGGGTTGTGACGAGCTGCGTCTGCCGGTTTCACCCGAGCCCTCTGGCCCCTGGACCCCGGCCCAAAGGGTGCTGCTGGGGCTGCCGTCCCGCGATGCGCTGGCCGCCACTGCCAGCCAGGCTTGGCAGCACGCGCTGCAGCAGCCGCAGGTGGACGTGCTGTGGCGTGCCAGCGAAGCGGGCGAGCATCTGCTGCCCAGCGGGTTTGTCCAGACCTTGCTGCTGAACCGCAAAGGACTGCCCCCCGCGGAGACTGCCGATCCGCGCTCGCCACGCGAGGTGCAGATCACCCCCACGCTGCGGCCCTTGCCCACCGGCGAGGCGCTGACACCGACCCGTTTGTCGGCCAGCGCCTATGAAGACCTGCGGCGCTGCCCCTACCGCTTTTTCGCGCTGCGCCAGCTTCAGTTGCAGGAGTCGGATGAACTCGACAACGCACTGGGCAAGCGCGATTTCGGCAACTGGCTGCACGGGCTGCTGAAGGATTTCCACGACGCCCTGAAGGCGGCACCGACCGATGATGCCGGTGAACGCGTCGCGCTGATTGATGCCGCTGCTGAACGGTCCCGTCGCGAGCTGGCCCTGGGTGCGAGCGAGTTCCTGCCTTACGCCGCTGCGTGGCCCGGCGTGCGAGACGGCTACCTCCAATGGCTGCGCGAGCATGAAGCCGCAGGGGCGGTGTATGAGGCCGGTGAGGTATGGCGCGAGATACCGCTGGGCACGCTGAGCCTGAGAGGCCAGCTGGACCGTGTGGATCGCATGGCTGACGGGCAAGCGCTGGTGATGGATTACAAAACCGAAAACAGCACCACCACCGCAGAGCGCATCAAGAGCGCCGAGGAAGACACCCAGCTGGCGTTCTATGCCGCACTGCTGGAAGACGACACGCTTTCGGCAGCCTATGTCAATCTGGGTGAAAAGGGCGTGACCAAAACCTATCAGCAGCCCGCAATTGTGGAACTGCGCGACGGGCTGATCGACAGCATCCGGCGCGACATGGCGCGCATTGCCGAAGGTGCGGCCTTGCCGGCACTGGGCGAGGGCACGGCCTGCGACTGGTGTGCCGCGCGCGGCTTGTGCCGCAAGGACTTCTGGAAATCGTGATGCCTCCACATTCGCGCACTTCTTCCTGTAGTCCGTTCGCCCTGAGGTATCGAAGGGCCGGCGCATCAGCGCTTTCAGGTGGGAGAGGGCCATGACCGCAACCCCTGTTGCTGCCTACGAACGCAACGGCACGCCGGTCTCGGCGAAGGCCTTCTATGCAATCGCCTGCGATCCGCGGCGTCATGTCGCGGTGGAGGCTTGCGCGGGCGCGGGCAAGACGTGGATGCTGGTATCGCGCATCTTGCGCGCCTTGCTCGACACCGCGCTGCAGTCGCCCGATGGCGCGGTCAGGCCGCAGGAAATTCTGGCCATCACCTTCACCAAGAAAGCCGCTGGCGAGATGCGGGAACGGCTGGAGCAGTGGCTGATGGAATTCGATGGCGCGGACGACGACACGCTGCGGCGCGAGCTGACCATGCGCGGTGTGTCGGATGCGGACGCTTCGGCCGAAGCCTGCAAGGTGCTGTCGGGTCTGTACCGGGCGGTGCTGGCGCAAGGCCGCTCGGTGCAAATTCGCACTTTCCACGGCTGGTTCGCGGCCTTGCTGCGCAACGCCCCGGTGGCGGTGTTGCAGCGCCTGGGCTTGCCGGTCAACTACGAGCTGCTGGAAGACGACGCGCCGGCCCGGGCACTGGTATGGCGGCCTTTTTATGCCGCGCTTGCTGCAGATGAAGCGCTGCACGCCGACTTTGATGCGCTGGTCAGTGCCCACGGGCGGTCTCAGGCCGACAAGGCCTTGCAGGCGGCGCTCGACAAGCGCACCGAGTTTGACCTCGCCGATGCGCGAGGCGTGGTCGATGCATCGGTCGAGCATTTCCAGGTGCGGTTTGAGCCCTTGGCCAACCATGAAACGCCTGAGCTGGCGCTGATGGATGCCGCCGCGCGTGATCGCTGGCTGGCCCGCGCTCGCGCGCTGGGACAGGAGAAAAACAAGACGCCGCAGAAAGCGGCCGAGGCCGTGGTAGGTGCGTTTGAGACCACAGACCCGCAGCTTCGCCTGAGCCTGCTGCGCAAGGGCTTTTTTGTGGCTACCGAAGACCGGTTGACCAATCATCTGCAGAAGTACCCGGCCGCGCAGGAGGCTGAGCCCGAACTGCGCATGCTGTGCGAGGCCAGCGCCCAGCACACCGCGTGGCTGCACCAGCAGCGCATGGCGCGGCTCACCCGGGCATTGATCGCGCAGTACGCGGCGCTCAAACGCGAGCGCGGCTGGGTGGACATGAACGACGTGGAGCGCGCGGCGCAGGTCATGCTGTCCGACGCGGTGCTCTCCGGCTGGGTGCAGGAGCGGCTGGACGCGCGCATCCGGCACCTGATGATCGACGAGTTTCAGGACACCAACCCGCTGCAGTGGCAGGCACTCAGCGCGTGGCTCTCCAGTTACGCTGGGGCCGGGCAAGCGCCCAGCGTGTTTCTGGTCGGCGACCCGAAGCAGAGCATCTACCGCTTCCGGCGCGCCGAGCCGCAGGTGTTTCGTGACGCGCAGGCTTTTGTGCGTCAGCACCTCGGTGGTGATCTGCTGAGTTGCGACCACACCCGACGCAATGCGAAAGCAGTGATCGAAACCGTGAACACTGTGATGACGGCCGCCAGCCAGTCGGATGGGTACGAGGGCTTTCGCCCGCACTCCACCGACTCGCCGGCCGATGGCGAGGTGGGTTGTCTGCCGGTGATTCCCCGTGGTACGGAATCGGGTGCCGAAAGTGAGGTGACCGCAGACGGCAGCCACGAGAGGGATGCCCCGCCGGCCTGGCGCGACAGCCTGACCACGCCGCGTGAAGTGCCAGAGGAAACCCTGCGCACGCTGGAGGCGCGGCAGGCGGCCGCCTGGATCGCAGAACAGATTGCGCAAGGTTTGCAGCCTTCCAGCATCATGGTGCTTTCGCGCAAGCGGGCAGGGCTGCTGCCGCTGCAGGACGAATTGCGGGCGCTGCACATTCCCGCACAGGTGGGCGAGAAGACCGAGCTGATCGAGTGCTGCGAGGTGCAGGACATCGTGGCCCTGCTCGACGTGCTGGTGTCGCCCGGGCACGACTTGTCGCTGGCCCGCGCCCTGCGTTCCCCGCTGTTCGGCATGGACGACAGCCGCCTGGTGCAGCTGGCTGTGTTGCAGCGGGAGTGGCAAGGTGCATCGCCGCAGGGATCGGGGCAGGAGTCCAGGCAGGAATCCAAACTGTCCTGGTTCGAACTGCTGCAGTCGGCTGAGCGCCTTGGCCCTGACTCGGAGTTGCTCCGGCAAGCCGGCTCGGCCTTGGTGCGCTGGAAAAACTGGCTCGACACCTTGCCACCGCACGACGCGCTGCAAGCCATCTATGACGACGGCGATGTGCTGGCCCGCTTTGCCGCCGCGGCGCCAACCGTCAGGCGCGCGGCCGTACTGGCCAATCTGCGGGCGCTGCTGGGGGTGTCGCTGGCGCTTGATGGGGGTCGCTACACCACGCCCTACGGATTTGTTCGCGCCTTGAAGGCCGGCGGCACGCAGGCGCCTGCCACCGTCAGTGCTGACGCCGTGCGGCTGTTGACCATCCACGGCGCCAAGGGGCTGGAGGCCGATGCCGTGTTGATGCTCGACACCGATGCGGTGGAGCGCAACGCCGACAGCATGGCGGTGCTGCTGGACTGGCCCGGTCGCTCAACGGCGCCCGAGAAACTGGTATTCATGGTCAGCGAAAGCCGCCCACCGGCCTGCGCGGCCGATCTGCTGGCTGCCGACCTCGCGGCGCGCCAGCGGGAAGAACTGAACGCGCTCTATGTGGCCATGACGCGGGCCCGTGGCACGCTGGCCATTTCCAGCATCACGCCGCACCGCCCCAACGCGGGCAGTTGGTGGCAGCGCATCGCGGCTGTGGTGCCAGAACGCTCCGCGCCCACCGCGCCTGCGGAAATTGCAGACCACTCGGTGACGGGTACCGAAGGCAGCTTTGTGCTTCCCGTGCTACCTGCACCCTCTGGCCAACCGGTAACTGCTGCTTCCGCAGCGACCGATGATGAAGACTCCCCGAGTGCCCGGATCGGCAAGGCCATGCACCGCCTGCTGGAATGGGGCGGCAGCCTGTCGGCTGCGCACCGGGCGGCAGCGGCGCGCGAGTTCCGGCTCAGCCCGTCGCAGATGGGAGAAGCTGCGGACATGGCCCGCCGCATTCTGGCGGGCGAGGGCGCCTGGGCGTGGCAGCCTGAGCGGCTGGCCTGGCAGGGCAATGAGGTGGATCTGGTTCACGCAGGCACCGCGTTGCGGCTGGACCGCCTGGTCCAGCGCAAGGACGCGGGCCATGAGGGCCATTGGTGGGTGCTGGACTACAAATCGGCCCCGGTGCCGCAACGGCAGGCGGCTTTGGTTGAGCAACTGCGCAACTACCGGCAGGCCGTGCAGCGGATTTACCCCGACGCGCCTGTGACGGCGGCATTTTTGACGGGGCAGGGCGCGCTGGTGCGGGTGGACTAGCGGCGGCGCCCATTGCCCGGCTGCAATAATCACCGCTGCTTTCTCGCCCCTATCCCGCTGATCTCTCTGATCCCCCTGATCCCGCAGGTACGCGCCCGTACCCATTCACGCTTTCCTGTTTTCCCGCTTTCCCTGGACACGCTTTGACCGATTCCGCTTCCCCGCACGCACCATCCCATTCGCCCCGTATTGCCGTTATTGGCGGTGGACCCGCTGGCTTGATGGCGGCTGAAGTGCTTGCTGCGCAGCCGGGGGTGTCGGTGCATCTGTACGACGCCATGCCCTCCGTGGGCCGCAAGTTCCTGCTGGCGGGCATTGGCGGCCTCAACCTCACCCATTCCGAGCCACTGGAGTCTTTCGTCGGCCGCTATGGCGAGCGAAGTGCCGTGCTGCAACCGATGCTGGAGGCCTTTGGTGCCGAACAGCTCCGCGCCTGGGCTGAAGCGCTGGGTGTCGAAACCTTTGTGGGCAGCTCCGGCCGCGTCTTCCCGAAAGACATGAAAGCTGCACCGCTGCTGCGCGCCTGGCTGCACCGCTTGCGCGCGGCGGGGGTGCAGTTTTCCATGCGACACCGCTGGCTGGGCTGGGGTGATGATGGCAGTTTGCTGTTTGCCACGCCTCTAGGCGAGCAACGGGTTCAGGCCGATGCGGTGGTGCTCGCGCTGGGCGGTGGCAGCTGGGCCCGGCTGGGCTCTGACGGCGCCTGGGTGCCGGTGCTGCAGCAGCGCGGCGTTCAGGTGGCGCCGCTGCGTCCAGCCAACTGCGGGTTCGATGTCGGGTGGACGCCGCATTTTTCCAGCCGCTTTGCAGGTCAGCCCTTCAAGTCGGTGGCGATCCGCTTCACCGATTCCACCGGGCGCACGTTTCATCGCAAAGGCGAGTTTGTGGCCACGGCTACCGGCGTGGAGGGCAGTCTGGTGTATGCCGTCTCGCACCTGCTGCGCGACGAGATCGAGGCGCACGGCAGCGCGACCTTCCTGCTGGACCTGCTGCCCGACAAGTCGGCAGAGCAGGTACTGGCCGAGGTGCGACACCCGCGGGGTTCACGCTCGCTCTCCAGCCACCTGAAAAGCCGTCTGGGGCTGGAAGGCATCAAGGCGGCCATGCTGCATGAGGTTCTGGGCAAAGATGCCGTTGCCGACCCGGCACAGCTGGCCGAGGGCATCAAGGCCTTGCCTGTCCGGGTATTAATCACACGCCCAATTGACGAGGCCATCAGCACCGCAGGCGGCGTGATGTGGGAGGGCATGGCGCCCGGGCTGCGCGTGGCGCCGGGGGCAGGCCAGCCGCCTTTGCCCCTGCCCGTCTTTTGCGCCGGGGAGATGCTGGACTGGGAGGCGCCCACCGGCGGCTACCTGCTGACCGCCTGCTTTGCCAGCGGGAAAGCAGCCGCCGAAGGCGTATTGAGCTATATCAACTTACCCGATGAATAGGGTTGTAAAGCGTATGCATCAGGCAGGGATCGGTACATCATTCAATTGCATGGGTATAGCAACAGTTGCGTGTGACTTACTCCCCATATCGGCACTGATTGTGTCAATATGTAAATATATGTTGCAGTTCGAAACTTAAAATTCAGTCGTCCGCCTTTGTTCAGTTTGCAACCGGCATTGTTTTTTTGAAGCTCAACCGCCTTCCCACCATCCGTTCCAGGCTTGTCCTGCTGACCTTCGCCTGCATGGCGCCAGCGTTCCTGCTGGCCACCGCCGTGCTGTACTACAACTACCAGCAGCAGCGTACGGCGCTTATTCAGGACGCCGTCGAGAGCGCACGCACCCTGGTCCGCCTGATGGACCGGGAGTTCACCACGGTGGAGGTGTCGCTCAGCGCGCTGGCCACTTCGCCGCTGGTGCGTACCGGTGATTACCGCGCTTTCCAGGCGCAGGCCGACGAGGTGCTGCAGCGCAGCTTCATCAACAACATCGCCCTGATCGCGCCAAGTGGTCAACAGCTGATGAATACCGCCATTCCCTTTGGCCAGCCCTTGCCGCAGACCGGCGTGATGGAACAAACCCAGCGGGTGATTCAAAGCGGCAAGCCGGACATTTCCGGCCTGCTGACTGGCGCTGCGCTGAAACGGCAAATTTCCAATGTGGCTGTACCCGTTTTTTCAGGGCGTGCCGTGACCCACTCGCTGTCTGGCGTGATCCTGCCCGACCACTTCCAGAAGCTTCTGGTCAGCTATGGTTTGCCTGAAGACCGGCTGACCGTGATCTTCGACCCGTCTTCCAGGGTGGTGGCGCGTTCTTACGAGGTTGATCGTTTCAGGGGGCAGTCAGTCTCTCCCAGTCTGGTGAAGCGACTCAGTGAGGTGAATGAGGACGCGTTTGAAGCTGTCACCCTGGACGGGACGAATGTGGTGAGCGCCTTTTACCGCTCGCCGGTGTCGGGCTGGGGGGTGGCGATCGGCATTCCCGAAAAATCGCTGACAGCCAATCTGCGTCGTTCGATGTGGATACTGATCGGCCTCACGGTTCTGTTGTTCGGCACCAGCCTGCTGTTGGCGCAGAGCATGGCCAGCCGCATTGCCCGTGCTGTCGGCGCCTTGCGCGTGCCAGCGCTGGGCCTGGGCTATGGCGAGTCGGTCTTCGTGCAAGCGCAACACATTCAGGAGATTGACGAAGTCGGCGAAGCGCTGGGCAAGGCCTCGGTGCTGCTGCAGGAGTCCATGAAGTCGCTGGCGGAGAACGAGGCGCGTTTCCGGGGTGTGGTGGAGTCCGCCATGGACGCCATCATCACCGTGAACGAAGAGGGTGCCATCGTCATGTTCAATGCCGCCGCCGCCGCCATGTTTGCGTGCCGGGTGGATCAGGCAATCGGCCAGCCGGTCACCCGTTTTGTTCCCACCCGTTTCCATGCGCACCATGCAGAGCTTTTGCGAAAGCAGCAGACCAAGAGCAGCAAGGACGGAGGCGATGGCGGCGGATCCATCAGCGTCGCCGTGGGTTTGCGAATGAACGGCGAGGAGTTTCCCGCCGAGGTGTCGGTCTCCAGCGTGAACGCCCTGGGGACGGTGCTCAATACCTTCATCATCCGCGACGTGACCAGCCGGGTTCAGGCCTACAAGGCGCTGGAGCGCAGCAACCTGGACCTGCAGCAGTTCGCCTATGTGGCGTCGCACGACCTGAAGACACCGCTGCGGTCCATCGGCGGATTTGTGCAGTTGCTGGAACGCGATTACGCCGACAAACTGGACGAAAAAGCCATCTCACTGATTCACCGCACGGCCAACGCGGCCAAGCGTCTGGAACAACTGACGGAAGACCTGCTTTCCTTTGCCCGCATTGAAGCCGAAGCCAAGCCCTTTGCCCCAGTCGACATGGGCGAGGTGGCCGGAGACGCCATCTTCCTGCTGGAGGCCGCCATCCAGAGCACCGGCGCTTCAGTGACCGTCGGTGAGATGCCCGTCATCAAGGGTGACAGGGCGCAACTGGTGCAGCTCCTTCTGAACCTGATGGGCAACAGCCTCAAATACTGCACCGGCCATGCGCCGGTGGTCGCCTTCACGGCGGCCAAGCAGGACCGCGAGTGGGTGTTCTCCGTGACCGACAACGGTATTGGTATTGACCCGAAACACCATGAAAAGGTGTTCGAGATTTTCAAGCGCCTGCACAACCAGAACGAGTTTCAGGGCACCGGCATTGGTCTGGCTGTCTGCCGTCGCGTGGTGGAAGGCCACGGTGGCAAGATCTGGGTGAGTTCCAACGCTGGCCAGGGCGTTACGTTCAGATTTACACTGCCAGACTACTTTCCGGAAGCTTCTCATGAAGATTGAACCAGTCTCCAAAACCCGTGCGGCGGAGATCCTGCTGGTCGAGGACAACGAAGACGACGTGTTCCTGACCCGCGAGGCGTTTGACGCGGCCCATTTGCGCGTTCACCTGCACCATGTGGACAACGGCGAGAAGTGCCTGCAGTTCCTGCGCAAGCAAGGCCCTTACGCTGACGCCATGACGCCCGACCTGATCCTGCTGGACATGCACATGCCGGTGATGGACGGCTACGAGGTGCTGTCTGAAATCGTGAAGGACCCGCAGCTCCATCACCTGCCGGTGGTGGTGCTCACCACCTCGTATGAGGCCGAAGACATCAGGAAGATGTACGGACTGCGCTGTAACTCCTACATCACCAAGCCGGTTGACTTTGACAGTTTCACCAAGGCCATCAGCCAGCTGGCAGGCTACTGGCTGACCGTGGTGGTGATTCCGACGGTCGAATGATGCCGGCACAGCCGGAGGCATTGCGATGATCGTGCGGTTTTCCATCCACCCCACTGCGGGCGCCTACGATTACCAGGTCAGCTATGAAGGCGAGGCGCTGTTCGGTGACGAGGGCCTGCAAAGCGTCGAGCATTGCATCGATGCCGCGGTTGAAGGCCTGGGGCAGGGCGCCGTGGCGGCCGAAGTGGCGCTGGGCGGCATTGTGAGTGGCACCTACCCGCTGGCTTCGCTGGCGCTGATGTCCGCCCAGATCGCGGAGCACGCCATCAACACCACCGCAGCGATTCAGGAACTGATGACTTGATCGCCTCCGGGCGGCCGGCTATTTGGGCTGGTTGCCTACACCCTTGCGCTTCATCTCACCCCAGGTGGATTCGCGTTGCGCCGCCCATTTGTACAGGCCCAGCAGGCGCCACCAGCTGTTGAGCTGGCGGTAGCCGAAGTTCTCGAGCACCACAATCAGCGACAGCATCGCGAGGTGGCGAAAGCTCGGGTAGATGTGGAATGAAATTTCCTCCAGCAGCAGGCCCGAGGCCGACAGCAGAATCCCCAGCCCGATGGCCATGAAGAGGAACACGTAAAAGGCCTGCCATGACACCAGGTCAAACGCATAGGCGTAGAACATGAACAGGTAGCCGCCCAGCTCGACCAGCGGGCCCAGCCACTCGAACATGATCATGAAGGGGAAGGCCAGCCAGCCAGGTGTGCCGCCATTGCGGCTGAACATCAGGCCCCAGTTGCTGGTGAGGCTTTCCGACAAGCCGCGCTGCCAGCGCACCCGCTGGTTTTTCAGGGTCTTGTGGTCTTCGGGCGCCTCGGTCCAGCAGACCGGCTCGGGCACAAACTCGATGCGGTAGGGGCGGCCCTGCTGCCTCAGGTAGCGGTGAATCCGCACCACCAGCTCCATGTCTTCACCGATGGTGTTGGCCCGGTAGCCACCGGCTTCGATCACCACATCGGTCTTGAACAGGCCGAAGGCGCCAGAGATGATGAGCATGGCGTTGAGCTTGGACCAGCCCAGACGCCCGAACAGGAAGGCGCGCAGGTACTCCACCACCTGGAACAGCGCCCACAGGTTGGTCGGCAGGCCGACCTTGGTGAGAAAGCCGTCGGCCACCTCACAGCCGTTGGCAACCCGCACGGTGCCGCCGGTGGCCACGGTGTCGGGGTGGTTCAGGAAGGGCTTGGCCACCAGTTGCAGGCTGTTGCGCGCCAGGATGGAGTCGGCATCGACGCCGCAAAACAGCGGGTGGCGTGCAGCGTTGATGCCGGCATTCAGCGAGTCGGCCTTGCCGCCGTTTTCCTTGTCGATCACCCGCAGGTTGGGGTATTTCAGGGAGCGGTAGATGCCGCGCACCGGTTTGGTGGTCAGCCCTTCGCGCGGCGCCTCGGGGAAGGGCAGCAGCGAGAACTCACGCTTCAATACTTCCAGCGTGCCGTCCTTGGAGCCGTCGTTGATGACGATGATCTCAAAGTCCGAGTACGTCAGCTGGAACATCGACTGCACCGAGGCAGTGATGGTGGCTTCCTCGTTGTAGGCGGGCACCAGCAGGCTGATGCCGGGCTCCAGCCCGGTGAAGACCTGGGGCAGGGCCTCCAGCAGTTTTTCTTCCTTGTTGCGCTGGAGCGCAAAGATCGACAGCAGGTTGAGCGCCAGATAGCAGCCGTTGAGCAGGATGAAGTAGGCAAATACAAACCAGGTGGTCCACGTTGTCATGGGCGTGTCCTCATGGCGTGGCCGCGTTGGCGGATTGGTATTCGGCCAGCACGTGGTCGAGGATGCTGGTGATCGCCGGCTCGCTGGTCTGCTGGCGCAGGGCGGTCAGCCGGTCGACCCCGAAAAGTGGCGATCCGGCCAGCGCCTGCGCAGCCCGGTAGCGCACCCACCATTCGTCGTCTTCCAGCATGACCTGCAGGCGCAGCGAATCGTCCTCATCGCCGAAGCGCCCCAGAAACACCGCGACTTCCGCACGCACACGGCCGTCGCCATGCGTCATGAATTGCCTGATCACCGGCAGCAGTTCCCGGTCGCCGGCGCTGTGCACGGCGGTGGCCAGAATGTCAGGCGAGCGGCAGTTGAGCAGCATGTACTGCATGGAGGCCAGCGGGATCTGCAGGTTCAGCGCGTCAGCCAGCTGCAGTGCGCGTGTCCAGCGGGTGCGGCTGATGGTGGTGATGCGCTTGGACAGCACCAGCCAGAAGGCCTGCTTGGCCTCGGCCAGAAAATGCGCAATCTGCGTGATGTCCCAGTCCTTGCGGGAAAGAATCAGCGGCAGCAGCAGCTCGGTGCCCTTGAGCGGATTGATCTTGAGCAGGGCCCGTGCGGCATGCACCGAGGCCAGACTGTCGGCCTGGCTGGTCTGTGCGGCCAGCGCGTCCCATGAGGCCTCGTCGCGCAGGTGCCCCAGCGTCAGTGTGGCCAGCAGGCGCTCGGCGCGGTTGCCTTTGCTCAGCAGCTTGCGGGCCATGACATCACCGCCGACTTTCCGGGCCAGCCGGTTGAGCCGCTCGCTGGCCGGGCCGCGCAGGGACTCCTGCAGGTAGTTCCAGAGCTTCAGAAAGTAGATGTGTTCGCCAGGCCGCAACCGCTTGGGAACCTTGGGTGTGCCCTCGCTGATGACTTCCAGCATGACGGGCCGCCAGCGGGCCACAAAAGCCGCTTCCTCGTCCACACTGGCCCGCATTTTCAGGCGCAGGCCGATGATCAGCACCACCAGCAGCAGCGTCAGCCCGATGGCCACCGCCCCCGCCAGAAATGCAAACCGGATGTAGGGGTCAGAAAACGTATTCAACGCCAAGCCGGGCAGTGCGTCGGTTGTAGAAGCTGCCCTGGCGGGTGTGCGACAAGCCGTAGTTCACCACCCACTGGCGGCTGAGCCAGTGCCGCCCCTGAAGCGCCGTGGACCGCACGTCCGTCAGCACCACATTACCGGGTGTGATGGTGGTGACTTCCTTGCCGGTGCTGTGGATCAGGCCGACGGAGTCGGTGTCGCTGTAATACCAGGCCAGCCTCAGTTCGGCGCTGCTGGAACCCACGCCCGATGAGCGCACCGGCTTCCAGGCCGCCGAGGCGCTGAAGTCGGAGAAGTAGTGCTCCAGCATCAGCGTGCCGTGGTTCACATGGGTGCTGTTGTAGTTCTTGCGGCCCAGTCCGCCGTGAATCAGCCACGCGGGCGCAAACTCATACTGCAGTGCGCCCTCGAAGGTGTTTTTGGCCAGTACCCGGTGGGTGGGGCTGATACTTGCGGTCGCGCTGGCCGTCAGTTGTGGCGAAAGGCGGGTGGCGATCAGTCCGCTGAGTTCGTGGTCGTCCAGCGCGAAGCGGTTGGTTTGGGTCAGCGCCAGTGATTTGACTTCGTTCTTGCCCATGCTGCGCGTGATGCGCAAGGTGGTTTCGCGCCAGTCGGGGCTGGCGTTGCTCAGGTGGCTCGATTCCGCTTCCAGTCCGACCCGCGTGAGGGGTTGGGCATCAGACTGGGCCCACGCCGCAGTGCCGAGCATCACGGGAACCAGTGCAACGGCAAGACGGTGAGGGGCGTTGAAGATCATGAATCAGGCTTTTCGCAATGACAGGCGTTTGATGCGCGCCAGCAGTTCTGCCGGCTGGAAGGGTTTGACGATGTAGTCGTTGGCGCCCGAATCCAGCGCGCGGACGATGTCTTTTTCCTGCGTTTTGGCGGTCAGCATGATGACCGGGGTGGATTCCCATCCAGGCTGGGCCCGCAGCAGACTCACCAGGCCAAAGCCATCCATGAAAGGCAGCATCACGTCGAGCAGCACGATGGCTGGCGCGGGCTGCTGCTCAATGAACTCGCGTGCTTCGCGTCCGTCCTTGGCCACATGCACCGCAAAGCGCTCGCGCTCCAGAATGAACTTCAGCAGATGGGCAATGTGCTCGTCGTCTTCAACGACAAGGGCAGACATTGGCAGGCGGTCGGTGGCGTTCATGGCAATGCGGTGAGAGTCAACGAGGTGGGTTCCCGTGGCGATTCATGCACCGGCACCCACCGGGTAGGTCAGCGCCGCATTGAGTGCAATTGAAATAAGGTGACGAGCCTCGACCCCGGCACTGGCTCCACAGTTAGGGCTGCTTGGTTCCCCACCTGACCCGGTTGGCCGCTTCACCATGCGGGAAGGCCCGTCACCAACCATTGTACGGGTCTTCCCGCATGGTTTCGCTTCGCTGCTGGCTCATTTCATGCTGGAATTCACACACTCAAGTTGCAACAGCGCCAGTGCCCCGCAATTTAGAATGCCCTGATGTCCTATCTTGTCCTCGCCCGCAAATACCGCCCCCGGAATTTCTCTGAAATGGTGGGCCAGGCGCATGTGGTGCAGGCGCTGGGCAACGCGCTGGCCACCGGACGCCTGCACCACGCCTATCTGTTCACCGGTACCCGCGGTGTGGGCAAAACCACGGTGTCGCGCATTCTGGCCAAGTCACTGAACTGCACCGGTGCCAACGGGCAGGGCGGCATCACGGCCGAGCCCTGCGGCGTGTGCCAGGCCTGTACCGACATCGACAGCGGCCGCTTTGTCGACTACACCGAGCTGGACGCCGCCTCCAACCGGGGCGTGGACGAGATCGCCCAGCTGCTGGAGCAGGCGGTATACAAGCCGGTCGTCGGGCGCTTCAAGGTCTTCATGATCGACGAGGTGCACATGCTGACGAACACGGCGTTCAACGCCATGCTCAAGACGCTGGAAGAGCCTCCTGAATACCTCAAGTTCGTGCTGGCCACGACCGACCCGCAGAAAGTGCCGGCCACCGTACTGTCGCGCTGCCTGCAGTTCAACCTGCGGCCGATGGCGCCCGAGACGGTGCTGGAGCACCTCACGCAGGTTCTGGCGGCTGAGAACATTCCGGCCGAGCAGCAGGCGCTGCGCCTGCTGGCGCGGGCCGCACGCGGCTCCATGCGCGACGCGCTGTCGCTCACCGACCAGGCAATTGCCTTCGGATCGGGTCAGTTGCAGGAGGCCAGCGTGCGCACCATGCTCGGCAGTGTGGACCGCAGTTATGTCTTCAATCTGCTCGATGCACTGGCCCGGGGCGATGGCCGCGCGGTGGTCGAGACGTCGGAAGTGCTGCGCCTCAACGGGCTGAGTGCTGCCTCCACGCTGGAGGAAATGACCACCGTCCTGCAGCGCATGGCGGTACTGCAGGCCGTGCCTGACATGGCTGCTGATGGCGATGCGGCCGACCCCGACATTGCTGAAACGGCTCGCCTGGCGCGCACCCTGCCGGCTGATGAAACCCAGCTGCTGTACAGCCTGTGTTTGCACGGGCGCGGTGAGCTGGGTCTGGCGCCTGATGAATACGCCGCCCTCACCATGGTTTTGCTGCGCTTGTTGGCCTTCAAGCCTGCGAGTACCTCGGTTTCCGCAACGGTGCAGGCAGCGCCCCAGCAGAGGAGCGCCGCCGAGCCCGGAAAAAAGCCGTCGCCTGAGCCAACTGGTGCCGAGCCCCCGGCGCCGGGACGGGTGCCAGCCATGGCGGCCGCTCCCGCCGTGCGAGTGCCGGACGCGAGTATGGGTATCAACAGCGAGCGACGGCCACCGGCTGTCTCGACGTCGCCGCTCCCACCGCCTTCTCCGCAAGCGGCGCCCCCGTCGCCCCGAACCGTTGCTCCGCCGACAGAAGCCGTTGCCCCTCAGGCCGCCCCGGTCACACCTGCAGCTCCGCCGACTCCTGCGCCAGCTTCGGCAGCCACATCGCCTTCGACACTGGAGGAAACGCCGCTGGGTGACAGCTGGCGACAGTTGGTCAATCGGTTGGTGGCGGCGGAGTCGGTGGCGGCGCTCACGCGTGAGCTGGCGCTGCAGTCCGAGCTGCGCAGCCAGACGGCAGACGTCTGGGTGTTGCGTGTAGAGCGCGAATCCCTCAACCAGCCGGCCGCGCGCGACAAGCTGCAGGCGGCACTGCAACAGGCGACCGGCCACAGCAGCCTAGCCCTGACGGTGGAACTGGGACCAGTCACCGACACCCCGGCCCGCCGCAACGCAGCAGCGGCGGCCGAGCGGCAGCGCGCTGCGGAAGAACTGATCCAGAACGACCCGCTGGTGCAGGACATGGTGCGTCAATGGGGCGCCCGAATCGTGCCTGGTTCCATCAAACCACTCGCGGCCAAGCCGATATGATCAAGGTCATATTCCCCGGCATAAATTCCCGAGAGCCAATTCCCGGCGTTTGAAGCCACACTCCCAAAGGAAAAACATGTTTAACAAAGGACAACTGGCTGGCCTGATGAAACAGGCGCAGGCCATGCAGGACAACCTCAAGAAGGCCCAGGACGAACTGGCGTTTGTCGAAGTCACGGCCGAAGCCGGCTCGGGTCTGGTGAAGGTCACCATGACCTGCAAGCACGACGTCAAGCGCATCGAGATTGACCCGAGCCTGCTGATCGACGACAAGGACATGCTGGAAGACCTGGTGGCTGCCGCCTTCAATGCCGCCGTGCGCAAGGCGGAAGAAGTCAGTCAGGAAAAAATGGGCAAGCTGACCGCCGGCATGCCTGGTCTGCCCGGCGGCATGAAGCTGCCCTTTTAGTCTTGATCTTCGTGTTCACAAGCAGCGCCACTTGCAGGCGCAGAGCGCCACACGCTGTGAGCGAATGTGGAGGCTCATAGATGGCCGATTCCGGTGCGCTTGAGGGACTGACCGAGGCCTTGCGCCGCCTGCCCGGCGTGGGCGCCAAGTCGGCGGCGCGCATGGCGTTTCATCTGCTGCAGCACGACAAACCCGGCGCGGTGCAGATCGCACGGGCGCTGGAGCATGCAGTCGCCAGCGTGGGGCACTGCACGCTGTGCAACACGCTGACCGAGCAGGCGGTGTGTGCCACCTGCGCGAACGCGCAGCGCGACCGCAGCAAGCTGTGCGTGGTCGAAACGCCCGCTGATCAGGCGGCGCTGGAACGTACGCTGGCTTTCCGAGGGCTTTACTTTGTGCTGATGGGCAAGCTCAGCCCGCTGGACGGCATTGGCCCGAACGACATCGGTCTGCAAAAGCTGTTTGACCGTGTGGTGCCGCGTAATGCGCAGGGCGATCCTTTGCCCGCTGCCGAGCGCGAGGTTCAGGAGGTCATTCTGGCCACCAACTTCACGGCGGAAGGTGAGGCCACGGCGCACGTGATTGCGCAGGCCCTGAAAAGTCGGGGCGTGCAGGTGACGCGGCTGGCGCGCGGCGTGCCGGTGGGCAGCGAACTCGAATACGTGGACCTCGGCACCATTGCCCATGCGCTGGTGGATCGCCGCTAGGCGGGTACTCCGCACGCACCTTCTATTCCCCGTCTCCCCAAACAACACCCATCACACAGGACAAGGACCCTGCCATGACATTCGCACGCTTCACCATCGCCTACTGGTGTGTTCTGGTGGCCGCCTTGTTGCCCATTGTGTGCGCGGGCATCGCCAAGTACGGCATGTTCGCCAAACACCCGCGCGATGGCGGCTATGACAACAACAACCCGCGCCACTGGCTTTCGCGGCAAACCGACTGGCGGGCGCGTGCCAATGCAGCGCAGGCCAATACCTTTGAGTCGCTGCCATTCTTTTTTGCAGCAGTCATCATTGCGCACATTCTTCAGGCCGGGCAGACGCGCCTCGACATTCTGGCGCTGCTGTTTGTGTTCCTGCGCATCGCCTACATCATGATGTATGTGGCGGACTTGGCCAAGGCGCGTTCCGCCGTCTGGGTTTCTGCTTTCATTGTCAACATCTTCATTCTTTTTGCAGGTTATCGCTAACGCGCTGCTCGGCACGACGCTCTTCCGTAAAAACCCGCACGGGATGACCCCGATGCGGGTTTTTCTTTGCCCCGATACGCTGTAGCAAACTGCAAAAAGCCCGAGGACAAACCCATGAACACCACCCGCATCACCGCCCCCACCCTGACTCGCCGGCGCTTTGCCGGTGGCATCACCCTGGCTGCAGCCACACTGGCAGTACCGGCCTTGCGTGCACAGGCCAAACCGGAAAAGACCAAGGTGGCCCTGGCGGTGGGCGGCAAGGCCGGGTTTTATTACCTGCCGTTGACGATTGCCGAGCAACTCGGCTACTTCAAGGCTGAAGGGCTGGACGTCGAGATCAGCGATTTCGCCGGTGGCTCGCGTGCGCTGCAAGCGGTGGTGGGTGGCTCGGCCGATGTCTGCTCTGGTGCGTACGAACACACCATCAACCTGCAGTCCAAGAACCAGATGTTCCAGGCCTTTGTGCTGCAGGGGCGGGCGCCGCAAATTGCCTTTGGCGTGTCGACCAAGAGCATGCCCAACTACAAGACCCTGGCCGATCTCAAGGGCAAGAAAATCGGTGTGTCCGCGCCCGGCTCATCGACCAACATGATGGCCAATCTGGTGCTTTCGCGGGCTGGCCTGAAGGCCGCTGATGTGAGTTTCATCGGCGTGGGCACCTCGGCAGGCGCCTTGACGGCGATGCGTTCCGGTCAGATTGACGCGATGAGCAACATTGACCCGGTGATGACCATGCTGGAGCAAAAAGGCGAGGTGAAGATCATCAGCGACACCCGTACGCTCAAGGGCACCGTCGAGGTGTTTGGCGGGCTGATGCCTGCCGGCTGCCTGTATGCACCGATGGACTTCGTGCAGAAGAACCCCAACACCTGCCAGGCCATGGCCAATGCGATGGTGCATGCACTCAAGTGGTTGCAGACCGCTGGCCCCGGCGACATCATCAAGACCGTGCCAGAGAGCTACCTGCTCGGTGACCGCGCGCTGTACCTTGCATCATTCAACAAGGTGCGCGAGTCGATTTCGCTGGACGGCATCATCCCTGATGAAGGCGCCCGCACTGCACTGAAGGCGCTGTCGAGTTTTGACCCGAGCATCAAGGCCGACAAGATCGATCTGGCCAAAACCTACACCAACGAGTTCTCGCGTCGCGCCAAGGAGCGCTTCAAGGCCTGAGCGTCCGCGCCACCCGCGCTTTTCGCCTTTTTCGCGTTCTTCGCCTCTTTCATGGCAACCATCGACAGCAATGGTCCGGGGCCGCATGCCCTGGAGTTCCTCGACATCACCTGCACCTTCCGTTCGCCCGACGGTGGGCAACGCTACACGGCCGTCAGCAACACCACGCTTCGCATTCAGGCAGGCGAATTTGTGTCCGTCGTGGGTCCGACGGGCTGCGGCAAATCCACCCTGCTCAACATCGGCGCCGGCTTGCTGGAGGCGTCTTCCGGTGAGGTCAAGGTGTTCGGTCAGCCTTTGCAGGGCATCAACAGCCGTGCGGGCTACATGTTCCAGACCGAAGCATTGATGCCCTGGCGCAGCGCGCTCGAAAACGTCATGGTCGGCCTTCAGTACCGCGGCATTGCCGACGATGAGGCCAGGGCCACAGCGCTTGGCTGGCTTGACCGGGTGGGGCTGACCGGTTTTGGTGACCGCTACCCGCACCAGCTGTCTGGTGGCATGCGCAAGCGGACCGCACTCGCGCAGGTGCTGGCGCTGGACCCCGACATCATCCTGATGGACGAGCCCTTCAGCGCGCTCGATATCCAGACCCGCCAGCTGATGGAAAACGAGGTACTGGAGTTGTGGGCGGCCAAGAAAAAAGCCGTGTTGTTCATCACCCATGACCTCGATGAAGCGATTGCCATGAGCGACCGGGTGGTGGTGCTGTCGGCGGGCCCGGGCACCCGGCCGATGGGCGAGTTCCACATCGATCTGCCCAGGCCGCGCGACGTGGCAGAAGTGAGGCACCAGCCGCGCTTTGTGGAGCTGCACACGCAGATCTGGAATGTGTTGCGCGATGAGGTGCTCAAGGGCTACACGCAGCAACTCCGGAAAACCGCTTAGGCACGTACCGTGACATCTCCAGCAAACCACCTTCGGAAAAATCTTCGCCTGTGGCAGATCGGGCTGCTGATCCTTCTGCTGGCCGGCTGGCACCTGGCTTCGCGCGACCAGCAGATTGCGTTTTTTCTGGGCGAGCCCATCAAGGTGATGGGGCGCATCTGGAGCTGGTTCATGCCCTTCGGGTTTGGAGAGAGCGTGCTCTTTCCGGACGGTCTGCGCGGCAATGCCGACATCTACATCCACCTCGGCACCACCCTGCTTGAAACCGTGCTGGCGTTCGGCCTTGGCACCTTGCTGGGACTGGTGTGCGGCCTGTGGCTGGCCCTGGCACCACTGGCCAGCGCGATCCTCGACCCCTACATCAAGGCCGCGAACTCCATGCCCCGCGTGATTCTGGCGCCCATCTTCGGCCTGTGGTTCGGGCTGGGCATTTGGAGCAAGGTGGCGCTCGCGGTCACGCTGGTGTTTTTCATCGTGTTCTTCAATGTCTATCAGGGCGTGAAGGAGGTCAGCCCGGTGGTGCTGGCCAACGCCCGCATGCTGGGTGCCAACCAGCGTCAGCTGCTGCGTACGGTGTATCTGCCCAGCGCTACCAGCTGGGTGTTCTCCAGCCTGCACACCTCGGTGGGGCTGGCCTTTGTCGGTGCGGTGGTGGGTGAGTACCTCGGGTCAGCACGCGGCGTTGGCTATCTCATCCTGCAGGCAGAGGGCACGTTCGACGTGAACACCGTGTTCGCGGGGATTGTGGTACTCACCACCTTTGCCCTGATGCTGGACGCCCTGGTCGGGAGAGTTGAAAAGCGCCTGATGAAATGGCAGCCACGCTCGGGTGAGACTGAAAAGCTCTGACGCGGTAAGCAGCCGGAAATCGCCGGCAGGTGGTGAACGAGCTGCCAACTGCGCTGCAGTTTTCCTGTCGTCCTACAGGCTTGGGTGTGATGCCTCGCTACAGTGGCTCATCATCGACATCGCACCCAAGGACATCCCATGAATCTCGCCGTCAGCATTGGCCCCGTTGTTTCCCTGATTGCAGGCATCCTCATCCTGCTCATCCCGCGCCTGCTCAACTACATCGTCGCGATCTACCTGATCGTGATCGGTTTGATTGGCCTCTTCGGCAGCGGTTCGTTCAAGCTCTAAGGGGGATGTCGCACGCGCTGACTCTCATCAGCGCCTGGCAATCCAGTTGTAGTGAAGAGCAGGAGCCGGGCCGCTTGCTGGGTTCTGCTCGTCGAGCGTCCATCTCCCCCAACCACAGGTTGAGGGTTTGCTGCAGCCGGCCATGGCCGACTGTTACTGCTTAGAAAACGCTCAAGGCTCGAGCGCAATGCCGACGACGCGCTCGCCGCCACCCACGGTACCCAGCGACTTGGCAGCACCGGTTTTCAGATCAATCGTGACCCAGCGGCTGGCATTGGAGCCGTCGCTGTTCAATGCTGCAAACGCCACATCGCTCAGTGCCTGAATATCGAAGGACGCCGTGTTGAAGGGCATGCCGATGCTACCCACCGTGAACAACTGGCCGGTGTTGGGCGACACGGCGGGCGTCACGCCTTCACGCGAGCCCTGCGTCACCAATGCACCCGTCGCGGCATCCAGCGCAAAGTTGGTGGTGATCTTGGTGTCGGCCTTGTTGTAGCTGTAAGCCGCGCCAACCGTGAATGGCGTCTTGCCAACGTTGGCGTCGCCGGCAGCATAGGTCAATTTGCCGTCGGTCTGCACGCCGTCGGTGGTGGCGTTGCTGTCGACCACAGCGCCGGTGTCGGGATGCAGGCGCAGGTTCTGCCCGGTGTTGCTGACCACACGAATGCGGTCAACCGTCGGGTTGAAGTCAAAACCAAACTGCGTGCCTTCCAGCTTGACGGAAAACGGCATGCCCACGACGCTGGCCACGCCGGTGTCTTCATTGATGGTGTAGAGGCGGCCGCTGCTGCCGAGAGCATAGAGCTGATCTTTGGACACGCGGTAATCAATGCCCAGCAGGGTTTCGCCGGCTTGAAGGCCCGCGATGTTGAGCGTGGCTTGAATGCGGCCAGGTTGGCCGGCGTTGAACTTGATCAGCTTGTTGGATGCGGTGACCGCGACCGCTTTTTCAGCGCGGGCCATTCCTTCCGAGCCGGGTGCCATGGTGGAGCAGGCGGTCAGGCTGGCAAGAATGAGCGTGGCAAGAGCGGTGATTTTGAAGGAAGGTGTGTTCATTTGGCGCCTTTCGGTGAATTATTGGAACGATGCGAGGGTGATACGCACCGCATTGCCGATCGGTTTCAAAATTTTGGATTGAGCGGATCTGGCCGTCTCAAGCTGACCATTCCGGGGTGGTAGTTCCCCTGATCGCAGTTCAGTCTCTGAAAGCCAAATAACCCAAAAAGGCCAACACACAGCCAGTCGGCAACGAAACCCCCCGGCTGACCTTGCTGCCAAGCGCGCGGTGTCAGCGCCTTCTGGATTTGACGACGGCTTTTGCCGCTGGGCGCCGGGTGGCCTTGCTGATGCCTTTTCCTGCCGTTGAGGCACGGGCGGCCTTCACGGGGAGGAACAGAACCACCGGCTGGCCCATCTTGAATGCGGCCGATGCGCTGATGTTGTTCCAGTCGGCCACACTGCTGGCGCTGAGGCCATAACGCCTGGCAATCGACGCCACCGATTCACCCTTGCGGGCCTTCACGGTGGTGCGGCGCGTGACCACCTCGGGCGCCAAGGCCACCTGCGCGGTATCGGCAATCTGCACCGGCACATCCTCGTCGACCTTGGCGGTTCTGGGGACGAGCAAGGTGGAGCCGGCCTTGATCAGCATGCGCGGCGGGATGTTGTTCACGCCGCGCAAATCTGCTTCGCTCATGCCGGTGCGGCGCGCGGCTTCGGCGGTGCCCATGGTGGTGGGGGCTGTCCATGCCGTCCAGCTGGCGTACTGGCCCTTGTCGTAGGCCTCAAAGTTGCGCTGGAACACTTTGGCGTTGTCCCAAGGCAGCAGGATGTGCGGCGTGCCCGAGGCAATGATGATGGGCCGGTGCGCCGAGGGGTTCAGCGCTTTGAAGTCCTCGATGCGCACGTCGGCGAGCCGCGCGGCGAGTGCCACGTCGATGTCGCGCGTGATGCGCACCTGCTGGAAGTAGGGGTGGTTTTCAATCAGCGGCAATTCGGTGTTGAAGGCCTGCGGATTGGCGACGATGTTTTCCACCGCCTGCAGCTTGGGCACGTAAAGGCGCGTCTCGGCCGGCATGTTGAGGTCGGTGTAGCTGGTGCCCAGGCCCAGCTTCTGGTTGCGGGCGATTGCGCGTCCCACGCTGCCTTCGCCCCAGTTGTAGGCGGCCAGTGCCAGGTGCCAGTCACCAAACATGCCATAGAGCTTTTGCAGGTAGTCGAGCGCGGCACGGGTGGAGGCCAGCACATCGCGGCGGTCGTCGCGGAACGCGTTTTGCTTCAGGTCAAAGTATTTACCCGTGGCCGGCATGAACTGCCACATGCCCGCCGCCTTGGCACTGGAGACTGCCTGCGGGTTGAAGGCGCTTTCGATGAAGGGCAGCAGCGCCAGTTCGGTTGGCATCTGGCGGCGTTCCAGCTCTTCAACAATGTGGAACAGGTATTTGCTTGAGCGCTCGGTCATGCGCTGGATGTAGTCCGGCCGGCTGGCGTACCACTGCTCCCGGTCGGTGACCAGATCGCTGCGCAGGTCGGGCATGGCAAAGCCACGGCGAATACGGTCCCACAGCTCTTTGGGTGGCTCGGCGGCGACGATTTGTTGCGCTGACACGCGGCCCGGCGTGATGGCCTGCAGCGGCCCCGTGGGGATGATGGGCTGGGTGGTCGGTGTACCCGTCTGCAACACGGGGTCGTCAGGCAGTCCGACCTTGGAGGCGCACCCTGACAGCAAGGCGGCAGCGATCACCAGAACGCCGGTGACGGTGCGAAGCGGGGAGCGGGGAGTGTGGTGAAGAAAGGAATGGCCCAAGGGGTGGTCGGGCAGCGCGAGGGTGTCGGTTCGGGTGTGAGGCGTCATTTGAATTCGTTTTTCCATTGCCTGATGGCGGCAAAGACCGTCTCGTCATTCCGGGCCGACGCGTCGAAGCGCCGGGCAGCTGCCATGATAGTGGTTTGCCGGGTTCGCAGAAAGGGATTGATCTGCAGTTCCTGCGCCATGTGGGTGGGCAGTGTGGGTTGTTGTTGCTCTCGCAGCGCGATGCAGTGCGCTTGGTAGGCGGCAAGCGCTGCATTGTCCGGCTCCACTGCCCGGGCGAAGCGCAGATTGCTCAGCGTGTACTCGTGGGTGCAGCACACCACGGTATCGCCGGGCAGGACGGCGAGGCGGTCCAGCGAGGCCAGCATCTGCGCCGGCGTGCCTTCAAAGAGCCGCCCGCAACCGCCGGAAAACAGGGTGTCACCGCAATACAGCAGCGGCCTGCCATTCACGTCGGGTGTGTAAAACGCGATGTGGCCTGCCGTGTGGCCCGGCACATCAATCACTTCAAAGCGCGTGCCCACAGCGGTGATGCTGTCCCCGCCCTGGAGCGGTGAGTACGGGCGTGGAATGTTTTCCGTGGCCGGTCCGTAGACCACCGCGCCGGTGCTTTCACGCAATTCATCCACGCCGCCGGTGTGGTCGGCGTGATGGTGGGTGACTAGAATCGATTCCAGTGTCAACCCGTGCTGCTCCAGCACGCGCCGGACCGGTCCTGCATCTCCCGGGTCGACAACCAGCGCCTTCTGACCATCGTGCAACAGCCAGAGGTAGTTGTCGGTGAACGCAGGGATGGGAATCAAATACATGCAGTGGTCTCAATGAGCTCCGGAATTATAGGTTTGACAGACTGGTTGAACACCCCGCCGGGCACCTATCTGCTCGACTGGGAACGCACGCATTTCGACCATGCCGTGGGCAATGTGTTTGGCTATCACGCACTGCAGATCGGCCTGCCTGCGCTCGACACCTTGCATGCCAACCGCATGCCGCACCGCTGGCTGGCGGTGGAGCCCGGCGACTTCACAGAGCCTGACGATTTGGCAACGGCCAAGGATGCGACTGCCACCCGAAGAGGAAGTTCCCGCCGCGCCGCGCTGATGACCCATTCGATGGCGCTTCCGTTTCCTGAGAACAGCCTCGATCTGGTGGTGCTGCCCCACACGCTGGAGCTGAGCCTGGACCCGCACGCCACCCTGCGTGAAGTGGCCCGGGTGCTGGTGCCTGAGGGGCGGGTGGTGATCAGCGGTTTCAACCCGGCCAGCCTGTGGGGCCTGCGTCAGCGGCGCGGCCATCTTTACAAGCGCTGGGGCTACGACAGCCTTTTTTTGCCACCGACTGGCGAGTTCATTGGTTACTGGCGTTTGCGCGACTGGCTGCGGCTGCTCGACTTCGAGGTCGAGTCGGGGCAGTTCGGCTGCTACCGGCCCGCACTGACCAGCCAGCCCTGGTTGAACCGTTTCGCGTGGATGGACCGCATGGGGCCGCGCTGGTGGACCATCTTTGGTGCGGTGTATTTTGTCGCGGCGGTCAAGCGTGTGCGTGGCCTGCGCCTGCTGGAGCCGAGTTGGCGTGCCCGCCGGCCGTCGGGTGCACCGGCCACGGCGGTGATCAACCGGGAGCCTGCTTCCCGGGCCGGGCCGCGCACGGGCCGGTAACCGCAGGAGCCCCCCGGGCTGAATTTCATCCACGCAGGGCGCGCTGGGCTGATTGCAGACTTCTGCGCTGTGATAATCGCCACAGTTTTTCTGACCCGGCCCCACGACCTGCTCAAGCTTCATGACCCACACGCCTTCCGCAACCCCTTCCAGCACCTCGCCATCGACCACCGCGCAGCATGTCGTCATCTACACCGACGGCGCCTGCAAGGGCAACCCCGGCCCGGGCGGCTGGGGCGCCTTGCTGGCCATGGGCGGCACCGAGAAAGAGCTTTTTGGCGGCGAGCTGGGCACCACCAACAACCGCATGGAAATGACCGCTGTCATCGAAGCGCTGGCAGCTTTGAAGCGGCCTTGCCAGGTGACGCTGTACCTCGACAGCGAATACGTCCGCAAGGGCATCACCGAGTGGATTCAGGGCTGGAAGGCGCGCGGCTGGCGCACGGCGGCCAAGGCCCCGGTGAAGAATGTGGACCTCTGGCAGCGGCTGGACGCGCTGGTCAGCACCAGCGGCCACCGTATCGACTGGCGCTGGGTCAAGGGCCATGCGGGCGACCCGGGCAACGAACGAGCTGACGCGCTGGCCAACAAGGGCGTGGAGCGCGCACTGGGCCGAATTTGAATGGCAGCCGCATCGCACCCGGGCCATGCACCATAAGCATGCATAGCATCGAGCGCCCCAGCGTGGCCAGCCTTTCGTAAACCTGTTGTAAAGCTGCCCGGGCCGGGCTCGGGATTACCGAATGAGCACAGCACGCGCGGTGGCGTCCTGCTACATTGGCGAATTGCTTCCAGTTGCAACACGCAACGCGACTTCCCTTATTCGGATGCCATGGCCTCAAAAGCGATTTACACAGTAGTAGCCGTCGTCGGAATTGCGGCTGCATCGGGCGCAGCCTGGTGGTACCAGCGGCCGGCTCCGGCTGGTTCTGCGTCCGCATCTTCGCCCGCGTCTTCCGGTGGCGGCGCCGCACCTTCGGGCGGTGCGCCGGCTGCCGGCAGGGCGCCATCGGTCGAGGTGGCGCGCGTGGAGGTCACCCGGCTCACCGATGAAACACAGGCAGTGGGCAGCCTGCGATCGCGGCGCGGAGTGATCCTGCGCCCTGAAGTCGGCGGCCGCATCACCCAGCTCAACTTCACCGATGGGCAGCGCGTGCGCAAGGGGCAGGTGCTGGTGCAGTTCGACGACCAGTTGCCGCTGGCCCAGGTGCAGCAGGCCATGGCCGAGCTGTCGATTGCCCAGGCCAACCAGAAGCGCAACCAGGAACTGGTGGCGCAGAACTTCGTCAGCCAGCGTTCGCTCGATGAAAGCTCGGCCAACCTGCAGGTGGCACAGGCGCGGCTGGCACTGGCCCGCGCCACCGCTGCGCGCCTGAAGATCGTGGCGCCGTTCGACGGCATCGTTGGCATCCGCCAGGTCAATGTGGGCGACTACCTGAAAGACGGCGCAGATATCGTCAACATCGAAGACATCGAAGCCATTTTTGTGGACTTCCGCCTGCCCGAGCGCCTGCAGAGCAAGGTCCAGCGTGGCCAGACCGCCACGCTGGACATCGACGCACTGCCGGGCCGCAAGTATTCCGCACAGATTCAGGCGATTGATCCGCTGATCGACGCCAACGGGCGCTCGGTGGGCATTCGCGGCTGCATTGACAACCGCCAGTTGCAGTTGCGCCCCGGCATGTTTGCCCGGGTCAACGCGGTGTTTGGCGTGCGCGACAACGCCCGCGTCATTCCCGAAGAAGCCATCGTGCCGCAAGGTGGCCGCCAGTTTGTGATCAAGCTGGTGGAAGGCCCGAACGACACCCGCATCAGCAAGCGGGTTGAAGTGAAGGTGGGTCTGCGCAGCCCGGGCAAGGTTGAAATCCTTGAAGGTCTGGAGCCCGGCGACACGGTGGTCACCGCCGGACAGCAGCGGGTGCCCAGAGACGGCATCGCGGTGACGGTGGTGGACTTGTCGGCACCGCGCGGTGCACGGCCCGCTACAGCCGCAGCTTCTGCGCCCGGCGCTACCTCTGCGCCTCCGGCTGGCGCCGCTGCGCCCACCGCCCCTGCCGCAACTGCATCGACAAGCCCGGCCCCCACATCAGCTGCTACGGCAGTGCCAGCGCCAGCCGCGCCCGCTACGCTTTCAGGCCCCAACCCGTGTGGTGTCATGACGGCCGAGGCACCGGCATCGTCCAATTCCTCGCGTAGCAGCACGCCAGACACCCGCCCTGCAGCAGCTACCCGCAACCCGGCCTGATCGCCCCGCACCGGTCGTTTCCAACCCCGCCGATCTGACCAACCGCCATGCAACTCGCTGAAATTTCCATTCGCCGACCGGTTTTCGCCACGGTGTTGTCGCTGCTGATCCTGCTGATCGGTGCGGTGAGTTTTGACCGCCTGACGGTGCGTGAGTATCCGAAGATCGATGAGCCGGTGGTCACCGTCAGCGTTCGCTATGCCGGCGCCTCGGCCGAGGTGATCGAGTCGCAGGTCACCAAGCCACTGGAAGATTCGATTGCCGGCATTGACGGGGTGGACGTCATTACCTCCATCAGCCGCGCCGACCAGGGCCAGATCACGGTGAAGTTCCGTTTGGAGAAAGACGCCGACTCCGCCGCGGCCGAGGTGCGCGACCGCACCTCGCGCGTGCGCAATCGCCTGCCCCAGGCGATTGACGAGCCGGTGATCTCCAAGGTCGAGGCCGATGCCTTCCCGGTGGTGCAGATCGGCTTTTCCAGCGAGTCGCTGACGCCGCTGCAGATCAACGACCTGATCAACCGCGTCGTCAAACCCCGTCTGCAGACAGTGACCGGCGTGGCCGACGTGCGCATCTTTGGCGAACGCAAGTACGCGATGCGCGTGTGGCTCGACACTGACCGCATGGCCGCTTACCGGCTGACCACGCAGGATGTGGAAGACGCCATCCGCCGCAGTAATCTGGAACTGCCCGCTGGGCGCATTGAGTCGCAGCAGCGCGAGTTCAGTGTCACTTCGCAAACTGATCTGGTGCGGCCAGGGCAGTTTGGGGACATCGTCATCAAGACGGTCAATGGCTTCTCGGTACGGGTGCGCGACGTGGCCCGCGTGCAGGAAGGCGCCGCCGATGAGCGCACCGCTGTGCGTCTGAACGGCCGCCCCGCTGTGGCCGTGGGCGTGGTGCGGCAGGCCACGGCCAACCCGCTGGATTTGTCCCAAGGCGTGCGCGAAATCCTGCCCCGGCTGCGTGCCGATTTGCCAGCTGACCTGCGCATCGAGATTGCCAATGACAACTCGGTGTTCATCGACCGCTCGGTCAAGAACGTGTACGCCACCATCATCGAAGCGGTGGTGCTGGTGGCGCTGGTGATTTTTGTGTTCCTGCGCACCGTCCGGGCTTCCATCATTCCCATCATCACGATTCCGGTCAGTCTGGTGGGCACCTTCGCGCTGATGGCGCTGGCCGGCTTCAGCATCAACACGCTCACGCTGCTGGCGCTGGTGCTGGCGATTGGCCTGGTGGTGGACGATGCCATCGTGATGCTGGAGAACATCTACCGACACATTGAAGAGGGCATGGACCCGTTTTCGGCCGGCATCAAAGGCGCACGCGAAATCGGTTTTGCTGTGATCACCATGACGGCCACGCTGGTCGCGGTGTATGCGCCACTGGCCTTCACCCCCGGGCGCACCGGTCGGCTGTTTGTCGAGTTCGCTTTGGCGCTGGCTGGCGCGGTGGTGGTGTCGGGCTTTGTCGCGCTGACGCTTACCCCGATGATGTGCACCAAGCTGCTCAAGCACAACCCCAAGCCCAACCGCTTCGACCGCACCATGGAGCGGCTGCTGACGCGCATGTCTGACCGCTACGGCGAGCTGCTGCGCTGGGTTGTGACCTTCCGCCGCCCGGCCGCACCTGCCGGCAGTGGTTTGGTCGAGAAGCTCAAAGCTGGGGTGTTGCAGGCGCGCTGGATTGTGGTGGGCGTGATGCTGCTCAGCGCGGTAGCCATCGCGGTGGTGTTCCCGACCATGAAGCAGGAGCTGTCGCCGCTGGAAGACCGTGGCGTGATTCTGGCCAACGTCAACGCGCCTGATGGTGCCACGCTGGATTACACCAACCGATACGCACGCGAACTGGAAAAGCTGGGCGAGCCCTACAAGGAATTTGACCGCATTTACGCCAACGTCGGCAACCCCACGGTGGCGCAGGCCAGCGTGATTTACCGCACCGTGGACTGGGACGACCGCAAGCGCACCACGCTGGAAATAGCCCGTGAGCTGCAGCCCAAGTTCAATGCGCTGCCCGGCGTCACCGCCTTTCCCATCACACCGCCTTCGCTCGGCCAAGGCTTCCGCGAGCGGCCGGTCAATTTTGTGATCCAGACCTCTGACAGCTATCAGAACCTGAACACCGTCGTGCGCCAGATGCTCGATGAGATTGCCAAGAACCCGGGTATCGTTTCGCCTGATGTGGACTTGCGCCTCAACAAGCCCGAGCTGCGCATTGAGGTCGAGCGCGACAAGGCCGCCGACCTGGGCGTGAGCGTGGAAGTGGTGGCCAAGGCCATCGAAACGCTGCTGGGTGGCCGCAACGTCACGCGCTACAAGCGCGATGCCGAACAGTACGACGTGATCGTGCAGACGCAGACCAGCGGCCGCACCACGCCGGAAGACATCGACCAGATTTATGTGCGCGGCCGCAACGACACCATGATTCCGCTGTCGGCGCTGGTCAAGGTGCGCGAGAGTGTCTCACCCCGCGAGCTGAACCACTTCGGGCAACGCCGCTCGGTCTCCATTACCGCCACGCTGGCCGAGAACTATTCTCTCGGCGAGGCGCTGCGCTTCATGGACCAGACGGCAGCCAAGGTGCTGAAGTCGGGCTACACCACCGAGCTGAACGGTACCTCGCGCGAGTTCCGCAATTCGCAGGGTGCACTGGCCATTGTGTTTGCGCTGGCGCTGCTGTTCATCTTCTTGGTGCTGGCGGCGCAGTTCGAGAGCTTTGTCGATCCGCTGGTGATCATGTTGTCGGTGCCGCTGTCGATGATTGGCGCGCTGCTGGCGCTCAAGTGGTCAGGCGGCTCGCTCAATGTGTACTCACAGATCGGGCTTATCACACTGGTCGGCCTTATCACCAAGCACGGCATTCTGATTGTGGAGTTCACCAACCAGCTCCGCGCCGACGGCATGGAGATGGTTGATGCGCTGGTCAAGGCCTCGTCGCAGCGCCTGCGCCCGATTCTCATGACCACAGGAGCCATGGTGCTGGGCGCAGTGCCACTGGCCATTGCCACCGGCGCTGGCGCCGAAAGCCGCCAGCAGATCGGCTGGGTGATTGTGGGCGGCATGTCGCTGGGCACTTTGCTCACCATCTTTGTGGTGCCCACCATGTACACGCTGTTTGCCCGCAAGGCTGTTCCCGGCGCCAACACCGCTGTGGCCAAGGAAGAGCCGGAGTTCCATGGCGACAACGTGGTGGAGCCGGAGTACGTGGCAAAGTGAATTGAGCTGCGTGTGCGCGGCGAAGCGCTAACCTGTGTAGTCAGCGTTCATGTGTAGGACCGTTCAGCATCTGTCGCTGGATGCTCAACTGGTTTTGTCAACGACTGATGCCTCTCGTTTCGCGCTTCGTTGCAGGTAGGGTGAGAAATCTCTCCACCTCAGGTGCTTCGATATTGTGAGGATGCTGCATTTGTCCAACGCTAGCGAATGAAACACTTGGCCCATTACAGATTGACCTTTTCGGTACCAAGGCTATGGTGCAAATTCTGAATGTGCTTGCGCACCTGATCCATCAAGCGAGCGGATTTCAGCGGGGGTATGCAGAGTTGTATGAATAAATTTTTTATTTTTCACTTATCCAAAATATCGGCAACTAAGTGAGTTAGTCAGATCCTTGTCGAGGAACTTCATGTTCATAAGATAGAGTAACGGCCAATTTATTGAGCAGGTTTTGCTCCTTACATTAAGTTAAAGTTAGTTCGCACCGAAAGCGAGTTGTTATGCGAGTCCCTATTCTGGTTGTTTTCGTAACTATCACCGCTGCTCTGGCAGGGTGTGGGTTTGCACCGGCCGGCTCCAGCATGGCTGCATTGCCTGGCTTCTGGCTTGGGGTTTGGCATGGTTTACTAGCTCCATGGACGTTGATACTTCGTCTGTTTATGGACGTTGGGATGTACGCGTTTCCGAACATAGGTTGGCTTTACGACTTCGGGTTCTTGCTGGGGGTATCGGGGTCTTTGCCAATTGGTTGGATAGCAGCCATAGGTGCAGTATTGGTGCATATCCTATGAGTTGGCGTGCTACTAACAGCTTTTTCGGCATGGATGCACAGCTGCTTTTGTACGCCTTACACACTTGTTTTATGTATGTCGGTCAAGTCGGACGTTAGGCTCTGATGATCATCGAAATTGCACTAGGTGTAGCTCTTGGGCTATTCATTTTTGCAAACTGGCGAGGCCTTCTGGGACTGAGCACTCTCGTGTTCTTTTTCGTTCTATTACTTGTTCTCGCAGGTGTTGCATGTTGGACTATGTATTCGGGCTTTCAAGCGGTCAGAGCACTGCCTCCGCTTCTGCAGCCTGGCTCCTTGGCATCAAATGCTTTCAGCCAAGTCTTTAGCTTGTTGCTCAACCTACTTTTGGTCTTTGCTATCAGTACAGTCCTCGAACAACGCCTGCGCTTGGCACGCCGAGAGGCCCTTGCTCTGGGTTTTGTGTTCTACATACTCTTTCTAGTTTCAGTCTTCGCTGTACCCATCGCTATAGAAGCATATTTAGCAACTAGGGCTCGTACAGGGCTGCTTTTACTTGTGGTTTTGCTTGCCGCATGGGTTTTGGCTGTATTGCAGTGTTTAAAGCGGACAAGGATGGCAAGACAGTAAGTTGCGGTCTAACCCGCCCTCGCAACGTACCGGCAGCGGTCGCTGAAGTACAACGTTAGATATCTATGATCAGCGGACACGGGGTGGAAACGCCCGCCAACAAGCTCGCGACCGCTCAAGCGACCCTCGAGCTTGCAATTCGCTTAAACGCGGAGGTCGCGTCTGGGCGAATTGATACATCGATCTATCAACGTCAAGTCCAAGTCATTACGGGTGGTAAGGGGCTAATACTCCATCCATACCCAACGGGTACCTCCGAAGACCTAACGCTCGGAATTTTCAATCTCGTTCTAATCGCTCTAGGTGCATCCGCACTAACGGCAGATGAGACGCTTGACCAAGTATTTGGCAAGCTCGCTTTGGAAACAGATGCAAATCGTTTGGGTATTCGCGTCATGGTGAATCAGTTACGCAACGCGTTTGCCCACAATCCGTGGCGTCCTAAGTGGCTGGTCTTCGCTAAGTACAGAAACGCATACCCGATCGCCCTCGACGATGGAGCAACGTTCACGTTCGACGCCACGCTACTCGATGGCGACGGCGTCAAGCCTGAGCAAGTCGGTGGCTTGGAGTTTTGGGTGAAACTACTTCAACACTGTGAAAGGCTCGTAGCGTAACGAAGTCTAACCGCGCGCTGAATATGATCGGTCAATAGCGGCGCTACACGCCACTGTCGAGTGTGGGCGCCAGCAGGCCGTCTCATGACGTTCATCTCGGACGTTAGGCATCGCAACCAGAACTAAGGCTAAATCAGCATGGAACTTATCAATTGGATTCTCTTCGGCGTGTTCATGGTTATTGCGGCTTGGAAGGTATTTCAGCACTTCCAGCGCGGTGTGGACAAGACAGGTCGCAAAGACCGGTAGGCTGCTGACGAGGGCCTGCTGCGGGAGCCGTGTCGTGTGGCGCTTGCCTGATGCTGAGGCGGCTTAAATCGCGCCTTCAAACATCAGCACATCCACCTCGTCGCCCATCGCCACATTGCCTTGCGCATGGTGCAACACGATGAGACCGTTGGCCTCGGCCATAGAGCGCAGCACACCCGAGCCCTGATTGCCGGTGGTCTTGACGTGCAGGCTGCCGTCTGCCGCCGTCCAGACGCGGCCGCGCTGGTACTCCGTGCGGCCCGGTTTTTTGCGGATGGCTTCGGCGCTGCGGGCCTTGAGCAGCGGCGCCTTCTCGCTGGCCATGCCCATCATCTGTTGAAGAGCAGGACGCACGAAAGCCAGAAAGGTGACCATCACGGCCACCGGATTGCCCGGTAAGCCAAAGAGAATGGCCCCCACGCTCCCCACTTCGTGTGGTTCGCTGCCCCCCGAGGGGGCTGTTTTGCCTTGGGGCGGCCCGGCGGCAAAACTGGCCCCGCGAGATCTCGGGATGCGGCCCACAGCCATCGGGCGGCCCGGGCGCATGGCGATGCGCCAGAACGCGACGTCGCCCAGCTTTTTCATCATGGCCTTGGTGAAGTCGGCTTCGCCCACACTCACACCGCCCGAGGTGATGATGGCGTCGGCTTTTGTCGCTGCGTTGGTGAACGCGGCTTCGAGCAGGGCCGGGTCGTCGCGCACCACGCCCATGTCGATCACTTCGCAGCCCAGACTTTTGAGCATGCCGAACACGGTGTAGCGGTTGCTGTCGTACACGGCGCCCTCGCGCGGTGCTTCGCCCAGCGAAAGAATTTCGTCGCCGGTGGAGAAGTAGGCCACCCGCAGCGGGCGCCAGGTTTTCAGGGTCTTGAGGCCCAGCGAGGCGGCCAGCCCGAGGCGGGCTGGTGTCAGCCGCTCGCCTTGCCGCAGGGCTGGTTTGCCTTGGGCCAGGTCTTCACCCCGCAAGCGGCGGTTGTCACCGGCAGTGAGCAGCCCGGCGGGGATGCTGATGCGCGTGCCGCCATCGCCGGTCGCCTGAGTGAACTCTTGCGGCACCACGGTATCCAGCCCGGCGGGCATGATGGCGCCCGTCATGATCTTCAGGCACTGGCCGGGGCCCACGCTGCCTTGCCAGGCCTTGCCAGCCAGTGCGGTGCCAACCACGTCCAGTTCAAGCGGCTTTTCTGCGTGAAGCTGTGCGCCGTCAAACGCGTAGCCGTCCATCGCCGAGTTGTCGTGCGGCGGTACATCGAAGGGGGACACGACGTCTTCGGCCAGTACCCGGCCCAGTGCCTCGAACAGCGATAGTTCCACCACCTCGGTAACCGGAGTCACCAGGCGCGACAGAAAGGCCAGCACGGCGTCAGCCGACAGCGCCTTGGGGTCATAGCCCTGCAGGCTGGCGGCAATCTCGTCGAGTGTCTGAACCTGCACGGCCATCAGTCCCTCCGCGCTTCGAGCTGGTGCAACTCGGCCAGCGTGTTGGCGTTGAAGAAGGCATCGGGCGCGTCACCCGGCTCGTCGAAGGGCACGACCACGGTTTTGTGCTGAGCCGTCCAGGCGTCGATCTTGCGGCCGCCGGCGTGGGTGAACTTGACCAGGCTTTCGAGCATGGTGGTGGCCATCAGGCAGAACACCGGTTGCGGGCGTACGGACACGGTACCGTCGTCGTTTTGCTCCGGGGCGGCGGCCACGGCAAAGTCGGCGTCTTCTCGCGCCATCGCATCAGCCAGCCGTGCCACCAGATCGTCGGGGAAGAGTGGTGTGTCGCAGGGCACAGTCAGCAGATAAGGCGTTTCGCAGCGCTCCAGCCCGGTGAGGAAACCGGCCAGTGGCCCGGCGTAGTCGCCCAGGCCCGTGCTGTCTGGCCAGACCGGCACGCCGAACGATTCGTAAGCTGCAAGGTTGCGGTTGGCATTGATCATGATGTCGCCCACTTGCGGCGACAGGCGCATCAGCGTGTGCAGCGCCAGTGGCACGCCGTTGAAGTTCTGCAGACCCTTGTCGGCACCGCCCATGCGGGCACCGCGGCCGCCGGCCAGAATCACGCCAGTGATGGCCTCGGTGTGCAGCGGTGGGTGGATGTGTGTGTCGGTCAAGCCGTTCTCCGGAAAATGAAAGGGCAGTGCGGGGTGGATTGACCACTCGCCCAGCGTGAGGCGCTAGCCCCCGATGTAACTCATCTCCACGCGCTTGCGTGAGCTGTCGGGTGGGGTGGCGTCAGGCGGCAGCGCAGCGCGCAGTTCGGAATAGCGGTCGTCGCGCGCCTGCCAGATGTGGCCAATCGCAGCCGAAATCTGGTCGTCGGCGTAGTTGCCGCGCAGCAGGGCGCGCAGGTCCTGCCCCTGGCTGGCAAACAGGCACAGGAACAGTTTGCCTTCGGTGGACAGCCGGGCGCGGTTGCAGTCGCTGCAGAAGGCCTGCGTCACGCTGCTGATCACGCCGACTTCACCGCCGCCGTCGAGGTACTTCCAGCGCTCGGCGGTTTCGCCGGTGTAGTTGGCATCGATAGGCGCCACCGGAAACTCGGCGTGGATGCGTTCAATCACCTCGGCGGAAGGTAGCACCTCGTCCATGCGCCAGCGGTTGGTGGCGCCCACGTCCATGTACTCGATGAAGCGCAGTACCGCGCCGCTGTGGCGGAAATGGCGCGCCATGGGCAGGATCTCGCCTTCGTTGGTGCCACGCTTGACCACCATGTTGACCTTGATCGGTGCCAGGCCTACCTTCTGTGCCACTTCGATGCCGTTCAGTACATCAGCCACAGGAAAGTCCACATCGTTCATGCGGCGGAAGATGGTGTCGTCGAGTGCGTCCAGGCTCACGGTGACGCGCTGCAGGCCAGCGTCTTTCAGGGACTGGGCTTTCTTGGCGAGCAGCGAGGCGTTGGTGGTCAGCGTGATGTCGAGCGGCTTGCCTTCGGGCGTTTGCAGCTTCGCCAGCATTTCAATCAGTACCTCGAGGTGCTTGCGCAGCAGCGGCTCGCCGCCGGTCAGACGAATCTTCTGCACGCCGTGCGCCACGAAGATGCGGGCCAGGCGCGTGATTTCTTCAAAGCTCAGCAGAGAGGTCTGCGGCAGGAAGGCGTAGTCCTTGTCGAACACCTCGCGCGGCATGCAGTAGCTGCAGCGGAAGTTGCAGCGGTCGGTGACGCTGATGCGCAGGTCGCGCAGCGGCCGGCCCAGCGTGTCGCCCAGCAGCCCGGTGGGCGCCGTGATCCGCGCAGGAATATGCGGTACGCGGCTGGCGTAGCGGATGTCGGCAACAGGGATGATTTTGTCGGTCATGGCAGGGCTGAAAGACGAATTTTGCCCCATTCAGCAGCGACTGCCACCAAAGCACTGTTTTGTGTGCAAGGATGTGATTGCCAGGCAGTGCGAGATTTGCCCGGGTTGGCCCGCAGCCAGGCCAAGGCCATCGCACAGGGCTTGGCTCAGTGTTTCAGTTGATCCAGCGGGTGTGGCCCAGAACGTCCTTGAAGAACGCGCGGAGCGGTTCCACGCCCATCTTGTAGGGATCAAATTGCCCGTTGTGGGTGAATTTTTCGAACAGTTGGTGGCTGTCCTTGTCATCCATCAGCATGCCCATGGACCACTTGCCGAATCGCCGCTTGGGAATCTCAGTCAAATCAAGGATGGTCGCATCGCGGTGACGTTCGTCCAGAATGATTCGCTCATACAGTGCGGTGACCACATCGGCTTCTCCCTCCAGCTGCTGCAGGAAGGTGTTGCTGTGAATGCACAGGGCTCCCGTCACGTCCAGCGCGAGATTGTTGACGCGTGAGGCTTTCAGGATGTCTGCCAAGTCCATGATGTTCATGGGCCGTGTCGCCCGGCTGGCATAGGTCAATTGCTTGAGCATGAATCCTCCCTGGGTTCAACCTGCAATGAAACAGGCTTTCATGCTACTCGCCTGCGAACCAGAATAGAAGGGGGAGATGGCGGTCAGATACCGCGACGTGCTGAGGTTTGATTCAGATCAACTCAACCAGCGCGCGTTTTGCACCACTTCGTCGAAGAAGGCGCGCAGGGTGCCCGGGCTCATGCTGTAGGGGTCAAAGTCAGCGCTGCTGGCGTACTTGAGGAACAGCTGGCGGTTGTCGGCCACCGACGACAGCATGCCCATCGACCACGTGCTGAAGCGTCGCGAGGTGATCTCGCTGAAGTCGAGAATCTCCGGGTCCTTGTGCCGCGAATCCTTCAGGATGCGGTGGTAGACCCGGTTCACCACATGGCGGTCGCCTTCCAGCTGCTGCAGGAAGATGCCGTTGGACAGGCACAGCGCGCCCGTGACGCCATCGATCGCATTGTTACGCTGCGAGCTGTGCAGGATGTCCTTGATGTCGGCGGCGCCCAGTGCGTCGGTCGAGCGGCTGGCGTAGGTGAGTTGAATCAGCATAAAACCCTTGAAAAATTCACACGCAGCGGGCGCCGTCCACTTCAAGGCAGATGCCGCTGATGAAGTCAGCCTCGTCGCTGGCCAGATAAAGCGCTGCATTGGCTACGTCGAGCGCGGTGGAGAAACGGCCCAGCGGGATGCTGGCCCTGAAGCGCGACTTGCGCTCTTCGTCCAGCGGCCCACCCGCGAATTCTGCCGACAAGCCCGTATCCGGGTTGAATACCGGGTTAATGCAGTTCACGCGGATGTTGTCTGGCCCCAACTCGGCGGCGAGTGACTTCGAGGTGGTGATGACCGCCCCCTTGGAGCCGTTGTACCAGGTCAGACCCGGGCGAGGGCGCACGCCGGCGGTCGAAGCAATGTTGATGAAGCTGCCACCGCCGTTGGCGCGGAACACCGGCGTGGCGTGGATGGTGGCCAGATAAATGCTTTTGACGTTGATGGCGTAGCACTTGTCGAAGTCGTCTTCACTCACTTCGAGCGCAGGCTGGTTGCGGTGGGTCCAGCCCGCGTTGTTGACCATCACATCGAGCTTGCCGTAGCGCGACACGGCAGCATCCACCAGCGCCTTGACCTCGGCCGATTGGGTGACGTCAGCGGCAAAGAAGGATGCCACGCCGCCTTCCTTGACGATGGCCGCCACCACCTTCTCGCCCAGCGCCACGTTGATGTCGTTGACGATCACCTGTGCTCCCTCGGCTGCCAGCCGCCGGGCAATGCCCTCGCCAATGCCGCCGCCTGCGCCGGTCACGATGATGGATTTGTTCTTGACGCGCATGGGTGAGTCTCCGGTGTTCATTGAGGACGGTGTCCGTTTGGGTTCGTTTGGGAATTGGTACGTAAGCTTATTACATCCCGCGCAGGTGTCTGCTGCGGAACGCTGCGGCGGGGCGTATGGCGAGGCGCGTACCGAGGCGAGATCTAGCCGTGCCGCACCGCGACCGTCTTGAGGGTGGTGAAGCCGTACAGCGCCTCAAACCCCTTCTCGCGGCCGTAGCCGGACGACTTCACGCCGCCAAAGGGCAGCTCCACGCCGCCACCGGCGCCGTAGTTGTTGATGAAGACTTGGCCGCTTTTCACGCGCTTTGCCATACGGAACTGGCGGGCGCCGTCGCGTGTCCAGATGCCGGCGACCAGCCCGAACTGGGTGGCGTTGGCCAGCTCGGTGGCGTGGTCTTCGTCGGTGAAGCTCATGGCGCACAGCACCGGGCCAAACACTTCGTCCTGCGCGAGGCGATGCATCACCGGCACATCGCGCAGCAGGGTGGGCGCCTGGTAGAAGCCGGTGTCAGGTGCTTCGTCCACGATCTGGCCCTGCGCCACCATCGGGATGCCGGCCACCTGCGCATCGCTGAGGAAATCCCACACGCGCTGTTGCTGGCTCTGGCGGATCAGCGGGCCAACGTCGAGGTCCATCGTCGCCGGGCCAACGCGCAGTTTCTCAAAGGCCTTGCCCAGCCGCTCCAGCAACGGTTCGTAGATCGACTGCTCGACCAGCAGCCGGGAGCCGGCAGAGCAGGTCTGCCCGGCGTTCTGCACGATGGCGTTGATGACCGCAGGAACAACCGCGTCGAGGTCGGCATCGGCAAACACGATCTGCGGGCTCTTGCCGCCCAGTTCCAGCGTCACCGGGCAATGCCGCTCGGCAGCGACCTGCTGGATCAGCGTGCCCACCGTGGGGCTGCCGGTAAAGCTGATGTGGTCAATGCCGGCGTGGCGTGCCAGCGCATCGCCGACTTCATGGCCGTAGCCGGTAACGATGTTGATGGCACCTGCCGGAAAGCCGACCTCGGCCGCCAGCTGCGCCACGCGGATCAGCGACAGGCAGGCGTCTTCAGCCGGTTTGACCACGCACACATTGCCCGCAGCCAGCGCGCCGCCCACGCTGCGGCCGAAGATCTGCATCGGGTAATTCCACGGGATCACATGGCCAGTCACGCCGTGCGGTTCGCGCCAGGTCATCACGCTGTAGCCGTCGAGGTAGGGAATGGTGTCGCCGTGCAGCTTGTCGCAGGCACCGGCGTAGAACTCGAAATAACGGACCAACGCCGCCGCGTCGGCGCGCGCCTGCTTGGTCGGCTTGCCGCAGTCGCGCTGCTCGATTATGGCCAGCTCTTCGGCGTGCTCGGCGACTTTGGCCGACAGGCGCATCAGCAGGCGGCCGCGCTCAGCGGCAGTGAGCCGGCCCCAGACCAGGTTCAGGCAGCCGCGCGCGCTTTGCACTGCGTTGTCGATGTCTTCGGCGCTGCTGCGCTGGATGTGGTCAAAAACCTGGCCGTCTGATGGATCAATGACGGGAATGTTTTTTCCGGAAACAGAAGGAGCGGATGTGTTGGCGATGTAATTGAGCTGCATGCCCCTGATTGTGCCGATTCCCTTGGGCAAGAGGCTTGGCGTTTTTCTGGAGTGCAAGGCTTTTGGGGGCCGCCGCACCTCTGCTTATCTGGCGTCCAGCGTCTGAAGTCTCGATTGCAGGTGACGGCGGATGGCTGGCAGCGTGGTCAGACCCACGGCGCGTTCGTAGCTGTCGCGGGCCGGTGCCTGCTGGCCTGTGCGTGCGAGCAGGTGGGCGCGCGCGACCCAGTAGGGCTGGTAGCTGCCGAGTGCTTGAGCGGCCGACTTGTCGGCTGCGATGGCGTCGAGCAGGGCCAGCCCGTCGGCCGGTGCGCCCGCCTCGCCCACCGCCACGGCGTGTCCCACCTGCGCGCCCAGCGTGGGCGCCAGCCGCACCAGGTGCGCGTAGAGCTGCGCGATGCCGGTCCAGGGCACAGTGCCGGTGAAGACGCGGTGGCAGTGTGCGGCCTGTATGGCGGCTTCCAGCTGGAAGGGGCCAGGTGTGCGGCGGGACGAGGCGTGCCAGAGCAGCTGGTCGGCACGGCGGATCAGGTCGACGTCCCAGAGATGGGTGTCCTGCTCGTGCAGCGGCACAAAGGCGCCATCGGGCGCAAACCGGGCACGTCGGCGTGATTCACACAGGAGCAACAGGGCACGAAGGCCCGCGGCTTCAGCGCTGTCCGGCAGCAGCGCGTGCGTCAGCTCCGAGAGGTACAGCGCTTCGTTGGTCAGGTCGGTGCGCTCAGCAGCCGCCATGTCGGAGCCATCCCATCCCAAACCGTAAGCGGCGTAGATGGCTTCGAGCACCGCATGGATGCGCTCGGGAAGGTCGCTGGTTTCGGGTTCCTCAAAGGCGATGCCAGCGGCAGCGATCTTGGCCTTGGCCCGCACCAGCCGCTGCGCCATCGCCGACGGGCTCACCAGAAATGCCGCGGCAATCTGTTTGGCCTCCAGACCCAGCACGGTTTGCAGCATCAAGGCGGTGCGCACCGAGGCATCCACCGCAGGATGTGCGCAGACAAACAGCAGCTTCAGACGCTGGTCGGGAACCTGCTCTGCCTCGGGCGCTTCTTCGTCGACGGCCAGCAGCAGCGTGACAGCCGGGTCGTTGACCACCCGATCATGGCGATTCATCTGCAGCAGGTTGCGCTTGGCGGCGGTCATCAGCCAGGCATCGGGCGACGCGGGCACGCCGGTGCGCGGCCAGGTTTGCAGGGCAGAGGCCAGTGCCTCGGCCAGCGCGTCCTCGGCCGCAGCCAGGTCGCGCCAGCGCCATGCCAGCCAGGCCAGCAGGCGCCCGTAGGAGTCGCGGGCGACCATGGCCGCCGCGTCGGCTGCGGCGGCAGGATCAGGCGGTGCCGCAGGTGCTGCCATGGCCACGGCGTGCACGCAGTCCGGTCAGGCTGCCGGGGGAGGTGGCAGAACGGGTCGCACTTCGGTGCTGCCTACCGTGGCGCAGGGCGCGCGGGCGGCCCATTCCAGTGCGGCGTCGAGGGCAGGGACTTCAATGATGAAGTAGCCGCCAAGGTGCTCTTTGGTGTCGGCGAAGGGGCCATCCTGCACCAGACGTTTGCCGTCCCGCAGGCGAACCGTGGTGCCCATTTCGGGCGGCTGCAGGCCGTTGCCGCTGACGATCACGCCGGCTTGGCCCATGGCGCCGATGTAGGCGTTCCAGGCGCCCCAGTAGGCGGGCGCTTCGGCCGGGTTGTTGCGCTTGGCGAATTCGGATTCGGTTTCGCGGTAGATGAGCATGTATTGCATGGTGTTCTCCAGAAGTTCAAGGTTCACATCGGTCGGGCCCCATGCCCTTCCTGAACTGTTGATGCGCGGCGGCGCCTTCAATCGACATGTGGGCCTGCCTTTTTGTCTGGACCCAAGCAAAAAGCCCGCCGAGGCGGGCTTTTTGGAGGAACGGCGCCTTATTTGGCGGGCGTTGGCGTGGCCGACGCATCGGCCGCCTGCTTGGGTGCCGGGGCCGGCATCGCGGGTGCGGCGGGCGTGGTCGCCGTCGCAGCCGGTGCACTGACGGCAGCCGGCTCGGCCATCGCGGTTGTCGGCGGTGGCGTGCCGCCGCCGTGGAACTTCACCACCAGCGGCACGATGAGCAGCGCCACGATGTTGATGATCTTGATCAGCGGATTGATGGCGGGGCCGGCGGTGTCCTTGTAGGGGTCACCCACGGTGTCGCCGGTCACGGCAGCCTTGTGTGCCTCGGAGCCCTTGCCACCGTGGTGACCGTCTTCGATGTACTTCTTGGCGTTGTCCCAGGCGCCGCCGCCGGTGCACATCGAGATGGCCACAAACAGGCCGGTGACGATGGTGCCCATCAGCAGGCCGCCGAGGGCCTTGGGTCCCAGAATCAGGCCCACCAGAATCGGCACGATGACTGGCAGCAGCGACGGGATGATCATTTCCTTGATCGCCGAGGTGGTCAGCATGTCAACGGCAGCGCTGTAGTCCGGCTTGCGTTTGCCCGCCATGATCAGGCCGTCAGAGAACTGGCGGCGCACCTCGACCACCACCGAGCCGGCGGCGCGGCCCACGGCTTCCATGGCCATGGCACCGAACAGGTAGGGGATCAGGCCACCGATGAACAGGCCAACGATAACCAGCGGATCGCTCAGGTCAAAGCTGATGGCGTTGCCGTAGCTTTCCAGCTTGTGGGTGTAGTCGGCAAACAGCACCAGTGCAGCGAGACCGGCCGAGCCGATGGCATAGCCTTTGGTCACGGCCTTGGTGGTGTTGCCCACTGCGTCCAGCGGGTCGGTGATGTCGCGCACGCTGCTGGGCAGCTCGGACATTTCGGCAATACCGCCGGCGTTGTCGGTGATGGGGCCGTAGGCGTCAAGCGCCACCACGATACCGGCCATGCTGAGCATGGAGGTCGCAGCAATCGCAATACCGAACAGGCCAGCCAGCTTGTACGACACCAGAATGGCGATACATACAAACACCACAGGCCAGGCGGTGGAGCGCATGGAAACGCCCAAGCCGGCAATGATGTTGGTGCCGTGGCCAGTGGTCGAGGCCTGCGCGATGTGCTGCACCGGCTTGTATTGCGTACCGGTGTAGTACTCGGTCACCCACACAAGTGCGGCGGTGAGCACCAGACCGACGGCGCAGGCGCCAAACAGCTTCATCTGGCTGCCGCTGGCGGCAATCGCGTTGTCGGGGATCAGCCAGATCGTGACGAAGTAAAAGGCGATCAGCGACAGCACGCCGGCAATCGCCAGACCCTTGTAAAGGGCGGGCATGACGTTGCGCATGCCGGGTGAGGCCTTGACGAAGAAGCAGCCGATGATGGAGGCAATGATGGACACGCCACCCAGTGCCAGCGGATAGAGCACGGCGTTGACCGGTGCAGCAGCCACCAGCAGGGCGCCGAGCACCATCGTGGCAATCAGGGTGACCGCGTAGGTCTCGAACAGGTCAGCGGCCATGCCGGCGCAGTCGCCGACGTTGTCGCCGACGTTGTCGGCAATCACGGCCGGGTTGCGCGGGTCGTCTTCGGGGATACCAGCCTCGACCTTGCCCACCAGATCGGCGCCGACGTCAGCGCCTTTGGTGAAGATGCCGCCGCCCAAGCGGGCAAAGATGGAAATCAGTGATGAACCGAAGGCAAAACCGATCAGCGGGTTGAGCAGGTCGGCGAGCTTCACAGCTGGGGTGTAGTTGCCATTGCCGACGAGGAACCAGTAAAAACCGGTCACGCCCAGCAGGCCCAGGCCCACCACCAGCATGCCGGTGATGGCGCCGCCGCGGAAGGCGACGTCCAGTGCGGGGCCGATGCCGCGGGTGGCCGCTTGCGCGGTACGCACATTCGCGCGCACCGAGACATTCATGCCGATAAAGCCGCAGGCACCGGACAGCACGGCGCCCACCACAAAGCCCACAGCGGTCTTGCCGTCCAGGAAGAAGCCGATCAGCACCGCCAGAATGACGCCGACGATGGCGATGGTTTTGTATTGCCTGGCGAGGTATGCCGCAGCGCCGGTCTGGATGGCTGCCGCGATTTCCTGCATGCGGGCGTTGCCTGCATCCTGGGAAAGAATCCAACTGCGGGCCCAGATGCCGTAAGCCACGGCAATGAGTCCACAGACAAGCGCAAGAATCAGCGCCGAGTTGCCTGTCATAGAAAGTTCTCCTACATCGTTTTTCGCTTGGAGAGGGCACCACGCGAGCGGTGCCCCCGCTGCGTTGCTTCCTCGTCGCTTGCGTCACGTAGAGAGACAAGACGATTGGCCAACCTTTGAAATTTAACGCCAAAACATGACGACTTCGGGTCACGTCAGGTCCGAATCAGTAAAATGAGGGTAAATACCGACCGTGCAGCGCAGGCGCACAAGGCGCACAAGCCCGGTGCGTGGCGCACTCGCGTGACGGCATCCGCGGCATCAAGCCACGCCGTCGGTCCCATTTCCTCAACTCTTCCTTACCCACGAAGCGACCATGTCCCTCGATAAAGTTTCTCCCGGCAAGAACGTGCCCGAATCCTTCAACGTGATCATCGAAATTCCCATGAATGCGGACCCGGTGAAGTACGAAGTGGACAAGGAGTCCGGCGCTATTTTTGTGGACCGCTTCATGAGCACGTCCATGCACTACCCGACCAACTACGGTTATGTGCCCAAGACCATCAGCGGCGATGGCGACCCGGTCGATGTGCTGGTCATCACGCCTGTGCCGCTGATTCCAGGCGTGGTCGTCACCTGCCGCGCCATCGGCATTCTGAAGATGCAGGACGAGGCCGGTGAAGACGGCAAGGTGCTTGCCGTACCAGTCGACAAGAAGTGCTCGCTCTACACCCAGTGGCAAAAGCCGGAAGACATGAACCCGCTGCGCCTGAAAACCATTTCGCACTTCTTTGAGCACTACAAGGATCTGGAAGAGGGCAAATGGGTCAAGGTGCTGGGCTGGGAAGGCCCGGACGCTGCCAAGAAGGAAATCACCGACGGCATCGCCAATTACAACCAGGCCCATAAAGACTGAACGGAACTGAACAGCAGGGGTTCAGCCCTCAAGACGGGTCATCCGGACTGACCGCCGAATGACCCCCCAAAAAAGCGCCCATGGGGCGCTTTTTTCATTCGGGCGTTGATTTGTCAGCCGCTCAGCCTCGGTCAGCCTTGCCTAGCCTCGTTCAGGCGCGGTTGGGATCGGGGTAGATCAAGCCGTGCAGCCGGCCTTTGCCAGCACGGACCTTTTCCGCAAAGGGCTGCCAGTTGCCCTCGGCTTGGGCCAGCCGGTCGGCGATGGCCCACCACGCGCTGGGGTTAAAGCCCAGCCCCAGATGGCTGGCCGGCACCTCGACGTTTTCAGTCTTCGGATTGACCGGGCAGGGCTTCTGGATGCTGGCCTGCCAGGCCACCACGCCGTCGGTGCGGGAATAGATGCTGGTGGTCGGCACGGGTGGCGCGCCCGGCAGATCGTAGTTTTCGGTTTCCCGCTCGATGCTGCGGCCACTGGCCAGCTCGTAAATGCGCCAGGCGTTGGTGGCCTTGTGCGAACCGGCAAACGGGGTGCCGAGCGTGATGACGCTGCGCACCATGTGCGGCATTTCCTTGGCGAGTTCGCGTGCGTACACACCGCCCAGGCTCCAGCCGATCAGGCTGACCTTGCCCCCGGTGGTCTCAAAGGTGCGGGCCAGGTTGTCCTTGGCTTCTTCCAGCACGCCAGCGCGGGGGCCGAAGTTGAAGCCCAGTTCCCAGCCCCAGGGCCGGTAGTTCAGCGACTGCAGGTACTGGCGCAAGGGGACGGTGCTGACGTCGTTGGCCGACAGGCCCGGGAACACCATCACGGCATGACCGTCTCCGCGCGGTGCCCGGTTGAGCAGCGGCCACGAGGGGAGCAGGGCGCCGAACTCCCAGAAGGCGCGCAATTCCAGCGCCAGCAGCCAGCGGCTAGGCGGTGCTTCGTGCAGCAGTGCTGCGTCTGACGGTGGATTTTTTCTGCGTGCGGGGCGCCGGGGCGACTGGCTTGCCATGGGTTGCGTCATTGATTGCGTCATCAGGGGTGACGTGTGCTTGTCTCGAACCGACAGTATCGCGTCGAGCGGCGTGTTTGCGCGAGGGAGTCGCCTCTAACTTCGTCGCTTTTTGCCGTGTTTTCGTCGCCCGTGGGACAGCGCCAGCGCGGGTTTTCACGGGTGTAGCGGTCGGCCCGGCCGCCACAGCGGGCAGCAGAAGTCTTTTGGCTTCTTCAAAGGCCGCCTCGATGGCTTTGGCGAGGTCGTTGGCATGGGGCAGGGCCTTCTTGTCGGCAACGATGCCGAAGTCAACCTCACCGGCATAGGTCTGGATGGTGATGTTCAGCGCCAGGCCATGCACGATGATCGACAGCGGATGGAAGGTCAAAACGCGCGCGCCCGCCAGATACAGCGGCACCGATGGCCCGGGCACATTGGAGATGACCAGGTTGGCGACCATGGGCAGACGGCTGGCAATACCGCTCTTGCCATAGGCATTCAGGGCCAGCTTGGCGGCACCGCCGACCAGCCATGGTGCCAGCAGGGAAGGGTAGTCGGTGGGCAGCAACCCTTTGAGGCTCTGCATGGATGTTTTGACCCTGCCGGTGGACGCCATGATGGCGTTCATTCGTTTGAGCGGATGGGCCAGGTGCGTGCCCAGCTCCACCAGCGTCATGCTGACCTGATTGCCCAGTTGGGTGGCGTCGCTGGCGTCGGCCTCCCGTAGCGACACCGGCATGGCGGCGACCAGCGATTTGCGGGGCAGGGCGTGGTGCTGGGTCAGGTAATGGCGCAGCGCTGTCGCGCAAATCCACAGCACCATGTCGTTGAAGGTGCCGCCCACCGCCTTGCCCATGGCCTTGGTGTCCGCCAGGGGGACGGAGGCTGTGACAAACACCCGGCCGGCGGTGATGCCCGCGTTGAACGGCGTCTGCGGTGCCAGCTTCATCGGCATACGGGGTTTTCCGTTGGTCGACACGCTGCCGCCTGATCGGGTCAAGGCGTGACCGACCGCCGTAGCAGCCGCTGGCAGTGATCTGGCGGCCTTCACCAACTGCCCGAGCGAGCTGGAAAACACCGAGCCGATCATCTTGCCGAGCTGAAGGTCGGCCTCTCGCCTGCGCCGCCGGGTGGGGTCGGGCGGCGCCACTTCTCGCGGTATCGGGCCCACGTCGAGCATGGCGTTGGCCAGCATCACGCCACCCTTGCCATCCAGTGCGGCATGGTGAATCTTCGAGAAAAACCCGGCCACCACCTTGCCGCCTTGAGAGGCGGGCAGCTGGATGCGGTCAAACACATGGAACTCCCAGAGCGGGAAGTTCCGGTCCATCACCTGGCTGTGCAGCTTTGCGCAGCGCTTGTGCACCTCGGCCAGCGTCATGGGTGGCGTGGGTGGCAGGGTTCGGGCGGCGCCGGTTGCCTGTGCATCGGCCCGGCGGATGTGGAAGTCGATGTCGACCGCGTCAGCCTCGACCCACAGCGGATGCCCAAGCTCCAGCGGCATCGACACCAACTTGCGGTTGAACACCGGCGCCAGGTGCATGCGTTTGCCGATGTGCGCCTTCACCGCCTTGTGGAAACTGCCGCGGAAGCCTGCCGGCAGTTCACACAGATTGAGCGAGCCCACATGCATGGGCATCTCTGCGGTTTCAAGGTAGAGAAAGGTGGCGTCCAGGCCAGTCAGTGATTTCATCGGTCAGCCCAAGTGAGGGCGCAGTGGTTTTGCATGGCGGGCATTGCTTACCTTAACGGCGTCAGTCGGTGGTGACCACTGGGGTTTCACCATGGCGCGCTGGCGGTCGATGGCGCAGGCATGGCTGCTATGACCTTGCCGTTGCTTTTTGACGAAATGCATGCTGCCGCGACTTGATTTGCATCAAGCCTGCGGTGTGAGACGGGCCTTGCGTGGGGCTAGGCCTGTCACAGTGCAGGCTGCTTCGCCTAAAATTTGTTACAAATGTTAGCCACTGGATGCGCTCAACCGGTCTGTTCAACGTGATGGTTCACGCTGACTATCACCGCTCCCTGAAAGACTCGGCGCGCGTGCTGTTGCTGAGTTTCGCGGCGCTGCTGGCGGTTGCATTTGTGCCCTGGCTGCGTTTCGAGGTTCCGGTGTCCGTGAACGTCACGTTGCACACCACCTTTGAAACCGTGTCGGTGATTGTTTCCGCGCTGGTCTTCTCGGTGGGCTGGCACACGTTTTCAAAGCAGAACACCAGCAATGTGGCGCTGGTGTGCAGCGCGTTTCTGGGTGTCGCCATCCTGGACTTTGCCCATTTGCTGTCTTACGACGGCATGCCGGACTTCATCACACCCAGCGGCAACGGCAAATCGATTTCCATGTTCATGGCCGCCCGGGTGTTGGTGGTGATTGCCATTCTGGCGATTGCCTACCTGCCGTGGTACCAGCGGGTCGAGCGCCGCGTGCAGAACGCACTGCTCATTTTCATCATTGTTTTTGCGGTGGGTTTTTCGGCCTACGCCATGGTCGAACCGGACCTCATTCCGCTGTTTTATGTGCCCGGTCGCGGTTTGACGCCCTTCAAGATCGGCCTCGAATACGCGCTGATTGCGCTCAACCTGATTGCTGCGCTGGGCTTTTACCTGCGCATGCGAAAGCCCCAGCCCTATCCGGTGGTGCAGCTGTTCACCGCCGTGTGCCTGATGGCTTTGTCGGAGCTGTGCTTCACGCTCTACTCCTCGTTTGAGGACCAGTACACCAATCTCGGCCATTTGCTGAAGGTGGTGGCCTATGTGTATGTGTACCGGGCGCTGGTCATTTCGATGCTGGAAGCGCCGTACCGGCAGCTGGAGCTTGCTCGCAGTGCGTTGGCCGAGAACGAGGAGAAGTACCGCCTCCTGTTTGAAAACAGCCTCGACGCCTACATGCTGACCAATGTGAATGGAGAGGTCTATGCAGCCAACCCGGCTGCTTGCGCCTTGTTTGGCATGACGGAGGAACAGCTCATACGCGGTGGGCGGGCTGCCGTGATCGTCGAAGACGATCCCCGTCTGGCTCAACTGCTGGAGTTGAGGCGTCAAACCGGCCGGGCCAGCGGCGAGCTGACGATGAAGCGTGCCGACGGCACCCGGTTTGAGGCCGAAATCTCATCGGCTGTGTTCACCGACGGCAAAGGTCGCAGCACGACCAGTACGTTTGTGCGCGATATCAGCGCGAGGAAAAAGGCGGAGTCGGAAATCCTTGAGCTGAACTCGAACCTGGAGCAGCGGGTGCGCGACCGCACGACGCAGATTGAAGCCGTGAACGAGGACCTGGAGCGTTTTGCCCACGCCATCGCCCACGATCTGCGTTCGCCGCTGGTGGCCATCGAGGGCTTCACCAACCTGCTGGAGCGCAGCACGCGCGACACGCTCGACAGCCGGCAGCAGCACTATCTTGGCCGGATCCGGGCCGGCGCCATGCGCATGTCGTCGATGATCGACGCCTTGCTCGACTATGCCCAGTATTCACGTGCCAACCTGAGGATTGAGTCGCTCGACCTTGCAGAGGTGGCAGAGAAAACGCTGGCCAGCCTGCAACGGCGCGAGCCGTCCAGGGCTTTGCGGATATCGGTGCAGAAGCCTTTGCCTTTCGAGGGGGACAAACGCCTGATGACGCTGGTGATGGAGAACCTGCTCGACATCTGCTGGAAGCAGACCTCTGACCGGAGCGGTGCAGAGATTTCTGTCGGGTCGCAGGTGGACGCCGACGGCGAGACGGTTTTCTTCGTGACCAATAACGGGTTCGGCTTCGATGCCAGCGCGGCCAGCAAGTTGTTTGACGTGTTCCAGATCATCAACGCCAAGAACGAGCTTCAGACCACCGGCATCAGTCTGGCGCAAGTGCGGCTGATTCTGGGTCGCCACGGGTGGTGCATCTGGGTTGAGTCGAGAGCGGGGGGCAGCACCACCTTCCGCATCACCCGTGAACGCCCACCGGCACCCGTGTCGATCTCAGAGTGATACCAGCGTGACGGTGGTTCCCTTGCTGGCGTCGCCATGAGGGGCGATCCGGCCAACGGCCAGTCAGTCAAACAGGTAGGTCACCTGCCCAAGCCAGCGCAGTTCGATGGCGGTGAGGCTACCTTTTCTGCCCGCCAGGACGTTGCGCCCCACCGAGCTGCGAAACGCCGAGCCCGGCGTGTCCTCAAGCCAGCGGTCTGCGGTTTCATCGGGGAAATCCAGGCCGAGTTGTTCGGCGACTTCAATGCCGCTTTCAAAACCGTGCTGCACAGCCAGAAGCCCCGACATGGCCAGGCGGTGCCGACCTGCCGGGCAGTGGATCACACCGATTTCACGGTGGTACACAAAGGGGACGCTCAAATCGGCTTCGTGGAGTGGAACGGGATCGCTGGCACCGTACTCTTTGAGCATGGTCCACTGTCGGGTCGTCAAGGTATTCATGGATACCCGGAGTGTGGCGGGCAATTCAGGGGCTTGCAAGCAAGAATTCCCGGCAATCGAAAGTATTCGCTGGAAACGGTAAAAAATTGCGCGATCTGCAGCAGTCAAGGCCCGACGTTCGCTTGCCTCAGGGATCGCTTGCGTCAGGGCAGTGGCGGCGAACCCTTGAAGGGGTTGCGCCGTTCGAGCTCAGCCATGTAGCTGTCGATACCCGCGCCTTCGCGCGCGAGGAAGCGTTCTACCGCATCGGCAAACGCCGGGTGCGCCAGCCAGTGCGCGCTGGTGGTCCTAACCGGAAGCAGTGCGCGGGCCATCTTGTGTTCGCCCTGTGCGCCGCCCTCGAAGCGGTGGAAGCCGTGCTCAATGCACCACTGCAGCGGCTGGTAGTAGCAGGCCTCGAAGTGCAGGCAGTCCACCCGCGCGAGCGCACCCCAGTAGCGGCCATAGGCCACTTCCGGGGCGGTGGCAGGTGCCACGCCGTCGTGTGGTGCACTGAGCGCGATCAGGCTGGCAGCCACCGGTTGCCCGGTGTACTCGGCCACAAAAAGCAGCCAGTGCGGCGCCATCGTGGCCTGCATGCGGTGAAAAAAGTCGCGGCTGAGGTAGGGCGCGTTGCCGTGTTCGTAATAGGTGCGTTCGTAACAACGGTAGAAGAAATCCCAGTCTTTGCTACTGATGTCGGCGCCGCGTGACCAGCGGAAGGTGATGCCCGCCTCATGCACCTTGCGGCGCTCCTGCCTGATTTTCTTGCGCTTGTCTTGACTGAGCGACATCAGGAAGTCGTCAAAGTCGCGGTAGCCGTTTATTGGGGTTTCGCCGCCGGGCCGCCCCAAGGCGAGATGTGCCCCCTCGGGGGGCAGCGAAGCACACGAAGTGGCGAGCGTGGGGGCTCTATCGTTTGACCAGTGAAACTGCACGGTGTGTCGCAGCATCAGCCCGGCTTTTTGGCAGGCCGCCACGTCCTCATCGTCTGCGAACAACAGGTGCAGTGATGACAGTTTCTCTTCCTCGCACCAGGCGATGATGGCGTTGACCAAAAGCTCCCGCTCGTCATCCGTGCGTGCCAGCAGACGCGCGCCGGGCACCGGGGTGAAGGGCACGGCCACCAGCGCCTTGGGGTAGTAGGCCAGGCCGTGCTGCTGGTAGGCGTGTGCCCAGGCGTGGTCAAACACATATTCGCCGTAGGAGTGGTCCTTGAGGTACAGCGCGCAGGCGCCCGCCAGGACCGGGCCTTGCCAGAGTGTGACAAAGCGAGGCGTCCAGCCGGTCTGTGTGTTGGCGCTGCCGCTTTCGTGCAGGGCGGCCAGGTACTCATGGCGCATGAAGGGGTTGAGCATGCCGCCCGGGCTCTGCGCGGACAGCAGGGTATTCCACTCGCTGGCATTCACCTGCAGCGGCGAATCCAGAACACGAATGACATAATCGTTTTCAGCCACACAAGCTCCCTACCACGCTGCCATGCCAGCAAACTTTGGGTGACGCGACCTGTGAGGCGATGGGCCCGGTCCGAACGTTCAATTTTCTTGTCATGACTCTCAAAATCTGCATAGCCCAACTGAACTACTGCGTGGGCGACATGCCGGGCAATGCGCAAAAAATCATCGATGCGGCCCGCACCGCCTATGACAGCGGTGCACGGCTGGTGCTGACGCCTGAACTGGCGATTTGCGGCTATGCGGCCGAAGACCTCTTTCTGCGCCCCTCGTTCATCCAAGCCTGTGATGATGCCGTGAATCGGGTCGCCAGCGAGCTCGCCGGGTTAAAAGGCCTGACGGTGGTGGTGGGCACACCGATTCAAGGCGACAGCAGTCTGGCCCTGCGCACCCGCAGCGTGGCGGTGCAGCAGCGCCATAACGCTGCGCGGGTGCTGCGCGAAGGCCAGGTGGTGGACACCTATGCCAAGCGTGAGTTGCCCAACTACCAGGTGTTCGATGAGCGGCGCTATTTCACACCGGGGCAGGGGACGTGTGTGTTCACGGCGGGCGAGGGCGCCGACGCGGTTCGGGTGGGTTTGCTGATTTGCGAAGACGCCTGGTTTGAGGAACCCGCTAGGCTGGCCAAAGAGGCCGGTGCGCAATTGCTGGCGGTGATCAACGCCTCGCCCTTCCATGTGGGCAAGGGTGACGAGCGCGAGCAGACCATGCGTCATCGGGTCCACGCCACCGGTTTGCCGCTGCTCTATGCCCATCTGGTCGGTGGGCAGGACGAGATCGTGTTTGAAGGCCGGTCGTTTGCGCTGCAGGCCGATGGCCAGCTGGCCGGGCGTGCCGAGAGCTTTCAGGAAAGGCTGTTTTTCACCGATGCAGCCAGCCACCCGGGCAGTGTGCGGCTGGCTGCCGCGACAGCGCCTGAGCGTGAGACCGACGCCGATTTGTGGGATGCGCTGGTGCTGGGTGTGCGCGACTATCTGGGCAAGAACGGTTTTCCGGGTGCGATTCTGGGCCTGTCGGGTGGCATTGACTCCGCGCTGGTGTTGGCAATTGCGGTCGATGCGCTGGGGGCTGACAAGGTACGCGCCGTGATGATGCCTTCGCCGTACACGGCTGACATTTCCTGGATGGATGCGCGCGAGATGGCCGCTCGCATGCGGGTGCGCTACGACGAGATTTCCATCGTGCCGGAGTTCGAGGCTTTCAAGGCATCGCTGGCAACCGAATTCAAGGGGCTCAAGGAAGACACGACCGAAGAGAACATCCAGGCCCGTATCCGCGGGGTGTTGTTGATGGCCCTGTCCAATAAGTTCGGCTCCATCGTGCTGACCACTGGCAACAAGAGCGAAATGGCCACCGGCTATTGCACCTTGTACGGCGACATGGCCGGCGGCTTTGCGGTCATCAAGGACCTCGCCAAGACCACCGTGTTCCGGCTGGCGCGCTGGCGCAACGCCCATGACCCTTATGGCACGGGCAGCAACCCGATTCCCGAGCGCATCATCACCCGTCCGCCCAGCGCCGAACTTCGGCCGGACCAGACCGACCAAGACAGCCTGCCGCCCTACGAGGTGCTGGACGCCATCCTGGAGCGTTACATGGAAAACGACCAGGGCGTCGAGACTATCGTGGCGGCGGGCTTTGACCGCGCCATTGTTGAGCGCGTCACGCGCCTGATCCGCATCAACGAGTACAAGCGGCGGCAGGCACCGGTGGGCATCAGGGTCACCCACAGGAGCTTTGGCAAGGATTGGCGCTATCCTATAACCAGCAAATTCAAAGCCTAGTGCTGCGATTGACCCAGAACCACGACCAACGGAGACCACTCAGTGAAACAGATTACCGCCATCGTCAAACCATTCAAACTCGAGGAAGTGCGTGAGGCCCTGGCCGAGTGCGGCGTGACCGGGCTGACGGTGACCGAGGTCAAGGGCTTCGGCAGGCAAAAAGGCCACACCGAGCTGTACCGCGGTGCCGAGTATGTGGTCGACTTCCTGCCCAAGGTCAAGGTCGAGGTGGTGGTGAAGACGGAAGACGTGGACCGCTGCGTGGACGCCATCATCAAGGCCGCGCGTACTGGCAAGATCGGCGATGGCAAGATCTTCATCACCAGCGTGGAGCGTGTGGTCCGCATTCGCACCGGCGAAGAAGACGAAGCCGCCGTCTGACCGGTGCGACGAACAAGCCGGCCGGTGAGGGCGTGGCCGCACGCCGTTGTAATGCCCCGTCAGATCTGGTCGAGGCGCGATTTGAGGTGAGAAATCCCTGCGGCCTGCACCAGTGACTCCAGCAGCGGTACGGTGTCGCTGCCGGCCGTGACCAAGTCCATCAGCCAGGGGTTCATAAAGCCCGCACTGACCGAGTCGCCCAGAAACTTCAGCAGGCTGTCGTAGTAGCCGGTGCTGTTGAGCAGGCCCACTGGCTTGTCGTGGTAGCCGAGCTGGCGCCACGTCCACACTTCAAAGAACTCTTCCAGCGTGCCAATGCCGCCGGGCAGGGCCAGAAACGCGTCGGCGTGTTCCGCCATCAGGCGTTTGCGGTCATGCATGGTGGCCACCACGTGCAATTCGGTGCAGCCGGTGTGGGCCCATTCCTTCTCCACCAGCGCTGTGGGAATAACGCCCACCACGCGCCCACCAGCCGCCAGCGTGGCGTCAGCCAGGATGCCCATCAGGCCATTGCGGCCACCGCCGTAGACCAGCTGGCCGTTGTGCCCGCCGATCCAGGTGCCAACCTCGCGGGCCACCGCTGCATAGGCGGGTGAGTTGCCTTCGCGCGAGCCGCAGTACACGCACAGCGAAAACGCGGGTTTCGTCATGGCATCGCTCATGCCATCACCCGCTGCCACAGCGCCATGCCCCAGGTGATCATGCAAAGCAACAGGCTGAGCAGCACGGCCGCACTGCCCATGTCTTTCGCACGCTTGGAGAGGTCGTGCCATTCAGGGCCGATGCGGTCGATGGCGGTTTCGATGCCGGTGTTGAGCAGCTCCACCACCATCACCAGCACCACGGTGCCGGCCAGCAGGATGGTTTCCACCCAGCTGTTGCCGAGCCAGAAAGCCAGCGGAATGAGTGCGCAGGAGGCAATGGCTTCCTGCCGGAAAGCGGTTTCATGCCATCCGGCTTTCAGCCCCGCCAGCGAATAGCCGGTGGCGTGCCAGACCCGGTTGAGGCCTGTGCGGTGCTTCTGCGGGTTGACGATGGCGTCGGTTGCGGGCGCCTGCCGGGTGGTCGCCGCAACGTTTTCTGTGGCGGTGACCGGTGTGTTGACTGGCGCGGGGGAGGAGTTTTGAAGCGGGACGGGTTCTGACATGCCCGGATTGTCTCGCACCTTCGTGTCAGGTGGCGGTGCGCTGCTTGCCCCGTTTGGCGTGGGGGGATTCAGGCGGAGCTTCGTCCGCCGCCTTTCGGGGGTGACGGTGTTTTGGCGCGCTTGGAGCGCTCGGGGGCCACCCAGGTGATCAGCCGTGTGCCTGCCAGCGCGTCATGCCAGAACTGACCCTGGGGGTGAAAGCGCGCCAGGATGGCCCAGATGGCCACCCAACCGAGGGCCAGCACGCCGCCTTGCGCTGCTGGTAGTCCCATGCCCCAACTCACCCCCAAGGGGGGGAGAAACCACAACCAGCTGGCGACATAGCGCAACAGTGCGCGCCGTTGGGTGATCGCCTGACCCTTCCGGTCCACCACGCGGATATTCCATGTCTTCATGGCCAGCGTCTGGCCTTTGGCCCAGAACCAGACAAAGTAGATGCCGAACACCACAAACAGGAAGGCTTGCAGCAGATGGCGGTTGTCCAGCGCGTGGCGCGTCTGGCTCAAGGTGCTGAACAGGTAGCCGGCAAGAAAAACCACCCCGAACATCAGCATACCCTCATACATCCAGCAGGCCATGCGGCGCGTGAGCGATGGGGTCTCTGCCAGAGGCTGGGCAAGCGCAGGGCTGTTTGATTCGGAATTTGGCACGGTGCGAGTCTAACGGGTGGGGCCCGTCCGTTGCGGCGCCGCCCAAGAAGTCCCCAGTGGGCGCTAGGGCCGCTCAACGCAGGGAGCTGGGGTTGCTGTCCGGGTTCAGTGGCTGGGCGGGCAGGGGTCTGGTCGCGATGTCACTGGTGAGGGTGCTTGCGGGCGGTAAAACGCCTGATGGGGTACCTGAAGTCGCACTCGACAAACCGCCTGACGAAGCCCCGCCGCCCTGTTCGGCAGCCTTGCTGCCTGGCTTGGGCACCCGATGAGGGGGAACCGCTGCCAGTTTTTGTGGTGATACCGGTCTGACCGCGGTGGCTGCACCTGTGGGCTTGGGGCTGGCTTTGGCCGCCAGCTTCTGCTTTTCTTCAGGGCTGAGTGCCTGATAGGTCTGCCACTGGGCTTTTTTCTCTTCAGGCGTCAGTTGTTTCGAGAGTTCCCGCGTTTTTCCGTAATTCAACCGCGCCTGGGCCCGCTGCTGGGGGCTGAGCGACACCCAGCCGTTCATTCGAGCGTGCAGTGTGGCCTGCTCGGCGGGCGAGAGGGACGGGTAGTTGTTGGAAATCTGCAGCCACTTGCGCTTTTGCTGCTCGCTAATGGTGTTCCAGCTTCCCGCGAGTGGTTTCAGCGCCTGCTGCTGCATCGGGGTGAGCTCTTGCCACGTGGGGCGGGTCACGCTTTTGCTAGCGACGGGTGCTACCGGCTTCACCAGAGGTGCTGCGGAGCCCGGAACAGCAGGCACCGTTTGCGCCAGGCTGGAGCTGGCGAGCCACGGCGTCACTGCGAGGAACGCCACGGCCAGCACGCGTGGCCATGCCTTGTTGTCCTGCACCGGTTGGTGACACCCGCTCGTCATCGTCATTGGGCCGCGGGGGCCAGGCGCTCGGTTTTGAGGAACTGCACAAAGCCCGGGTCGGCGAAAGCGGCTGGCGGGAGGTCGTCAGTCAGCAGTGCCACATCCACCTCGGCCACTTCCTGGGCGCGGTTGTCGTTCTGGATGGCCTCAATGGCCAGCAAGCCAACCACCAGGGCGATCAGCGGGACCACGGAGCCCACACGGGCCCACCAGCTGACGCCATCATCGGCGCCCCATGTGAGTGAAGCCGCGTTGCCCGTGCCGGCAATACTGGACACCGTCTCGGTTCTGGCAATTTTGCGCTGGGCAAGCGCCTGGAACCGGGCTGCGCGCAGGCGCTCGGACACGTCATACGGGAGACTGGCCGCACCTGCCGACAGGTGCGCTGCGGTTTTCAGGCCAAAGCGGTCCTGCAGGACATCAACCTGTTTTTGCAATGAATGGGTCATAGTTTGATACCTTTGGCGCTCAGGGCCTTGCTGAGTGCGTGAACCGCCCGGGAACAATGCGTTTTGACACTGCCTTCCGAGCAGCCCATGGCTGACGCCGTTTCAGCGACATCCATTTCCTCCCAATAACGCATCAGAAACGCTTCCCGTTGACGACTGGGGAGCTCTTGCACCTGCAATTCGATTTCATGCAATATCTGAGCCCGTTCGGTCGCGTCTTGCGCACTCTCCGTTCCTTCGGAGTTCGTCAGGGCCTCCAAAGTTTCCAGAAGATCGAAATCCGCGTCGTCACCCGCAGATTCGAAGTCGCTCATGTTGGAAAACAGGGCATTGCGGGTCTTGCGGCGCCGAAACCAGTCGAGCGTGGTGTTCGAAAGGATCCGCTGGAACAGCATGGGCAGCTCGGCGGCCGGCTTGTCGCCATACGACTGCGCCAGCTTCATCATGCTGTCCTGGACAATGTCCAGCGCCGCTTCTTCGTCCCGCACGTGGTACACGCTGCGCTTGAAGGCGCGCTTTTCCACGTTTTTCAGGAAGTCGGAAAGTTCTTGTTCTGTGGCCAACGGTTTGAAATTCCGGTTTTCCGGCAATCGCTCATTGTCCGGGGGCAAGCGATACCCGCTCGGGGCGGTGCGTGCTGAAGCGTCTCTTGCGAAAAATTATCGCACCAAGGCCGTGAGCGCCCGCCACGCGTCTCCCGGTTTTGTACCGGAATTCCCACAGGGGCAGGGAAATGCGATAATGCGCCTTGCAATTCAAACGGCAAACGGGTCCTGACTCGGCAGTTTATGTTTCTGCCCATGGTTTTGGCCTCAAGTTTCGACGCCGCTTCACAAGAGTGGGCGAAGAAGCACCCAAGGTATTTCGTTAGAGAAATTCACAAAGGTTCATCATGGAAATCTCCAAGGCGGAAATCACTTCCGCAGCAGCAGCGTCTGCTCAGTCTGGCACCCAGGATCTCCGGGGCGCCGAAATTCTCGTCAAATCGCTTCAGGCCGAAGGCGTGAAGTACATCTGGGGCTATCCAGGTGGTGCAGTCCTGCACATTTACGACGCGTTTTACAAACAGGATTCCATTCAGCACATTCTGGTGCGCCATGAGCAGGCTGCCGTGCATGCGGCTGATGGCTACGCCCGTGCGACCGGCGACGTGGGCGTGGCGCTGGTCACCTCCGGGCCAGGTGTCACCAACGCGGTGACCGGCATTGCGACGGCGTACATGGACAGCATCCCCATGGTAATCATCACCGGGCAGGTTCCGACGCACGCGATTGGCCTCGACGCATTCCAGGAATGCGACACCGTCGGTATCACCCGGCCCATCGTCAAGCACAATTTTCTGGTCAAAGACGTGCGGCAGATGGCCGACACGCTGAAAAAGGCCTTCCACATTGCCCGCAGCGGCCGACCCGGCCCCGTGGTGGTGGATATTCCCAAGGACGTGTCTTTCAACAAGACCCCTTACGCCGGCCATCCGCAGAGCGTCGAAATGCGGTCTTACAACCCGGTTCGCAAGGGCCACGGCGGCCAGATCCGCAAGGCGCTGCAACTGCTGATGACGGCCAAGCGCCCCTACATCTACACCGGCGGCGGCGTGCTGCTGAGCAATGCGTCGCAGGAACTGCGAACCCTGGTGGACATGCTGGGTTACCCCTGTACCAACACCTTGATGGGTTTGGGCGCCTACCCGGCCACTGATCGCAAGTTCCTCGGCATGTTGGGCATGCACGGCACTATTGAAGCCAATAACGCGATGCAGAACTGCGACGTGCTGCTGGCCGTCGGTGCGCGCTTTGACGACCGGGTGATTGGCAACCCGAAACATTTTGCGCAGAACGAGCGCAAGATCATCCACATCGACATCGACCCCTCCAGCATCTCCAAGCGCGTAAAGGTAGACATCCCCATCGTTGGCGATGTCAAGGACGTGCTGACCGAACTGATTGCCATGATCAAGGAGTCGGGCCTGAAACCCGACGCCAATGCGCTGGGCGGCTGGTGGGAGACCATTGAAGGCTGGCGCAAGCGTGACTGCATGAAGTACAGCATGGGCAATGGCGACGTCATCAAGCCGCAGTACGTGGTCGAAACGCTCTGGAACATGACCAAGGACGCAGACACCTACATCACCTCCGATGTGGGTCAGCACCAGATGTGGGCTGCGCAGTACTACAAGTTCGACGAGCCACGTCGCTGGATCAACTCGGGTGGCCTCGGCACCATGGGCGTCGGCATCCCCTATGCGATGGGCATCAAGCTGGCCAAGCCCGATTCAGAGGTGTTCTGCATCACGGGCGAAGGTTCGGTGCAGATGTGCATCCAGGAGCTTTCGACCTGCCTGCAGTACAACACCCCGATCAAGGTGGTGTCGCTCAACAACCGTTACCTCGGCATGGTGCGGCAGTGGCAGGAGGTGGAATACGCCGGCCGCTACAGCAGCAGCTACATGGACGCACTGCCCAACTTCGTCAAGCTGGCCGAGGCCTACGGGCATGTCGGCATGCTGATTGAAAAACCACAGGATGTGGAGCCTGCGCTGCGCGAGGCTCGCAAGCTCAAGGACCGTACCGTGTTCATGGACTTCCGCACCGACCCGACGGAAAACGTGTTCCCGATGGTGCAGGCCGGCAAGGGCATCACCGAAATGCTGCTGGGCTCGGAAGATCTTTGATCTTCCGGCTGAATGCTCCTCCCCAACAACCTTTTATTTGACGAATCTATTGCCTGCCAAGCCTGCACATTACCGTGTGCAGGGGAGGGCAGCGAAAAGAGGAATCTTTCCATGAAACACATCATTGCCGTATTGCTCGAAAACGAACCGGGCGCGCTGTCGCGCGTCGTGGGCCTTTTCTCCGCCCGTGGGTACAACATTGAAAGTCTGACCGTGGCGCCCACGGAAGACCCCAGCCTCTCGCGCATGACCATCCAGACCACCGGTTCGGATGACGTCATCGAGCAGATCACCAAACACCTGAACCGCCTCATCGAAGTGGTCAAGGTCGTGGACCTGACCGAAGGCTCCTACACCGAGCGCGAGCTCATGATGGTGAAGGTGCGTGCGGTCGGCAAGGAGCGCGAGGAAATGAAGCGCATGGCGGATATCTTCCGCGGACGCATCATCGACGTGACCGAGAAGAGCTACACCATCGAGCTGACCGGCGACCAGTCCAAGAACGACGCATTTCTGGAGGCGATTGACCGCAGCGCGATCCTGGAGACGGTTCGCACCGGCTCCAGCGGCATCGGCCGCGGAGAGCGCATCCTGAGGGTTTGATTTTGTGAAACTTCCGTGCGCGCGTTTCGACAGGCTCAACGCGAACGGATTCAAGCAGTGGCGATGTATGCAGATCGTTCGCCCTGAGCCTGTCGATGGGCGTTTTCGCCAGAACCTATTTTGAAGGATTGAAAAATGAAAGTTTTCTACGACAAGGATTGCGACCTCAGCCTGATCAAGGGCAAGACTGTGGCCATCATTGGCTACGGCAGCCAGGGCCATGCCCACGCACAGAACCTGAACGACAGCGGCGTGAAAGTGGTCGTCGGCCTGCGCAAGGGCGGTGCGTCTTGGGACAAGGTCGGCAAGGCCGGCCTGACCGTGATGGAAGTCAACGACGCCGTCAAGGCCGCTGATGTGGTCATGATCCTGTTGCCCGATGAGCAGATCGCCGAGGTCTACAAGAACAATGTGGAGCCGAACATCAAGCAAGGTGCCTCGCTGGCCTTCGCTCATGGCTTCAACGTGCACTACAACCAGGTTGTGCCGCGTGCCGACCTGGATGTGTGGATGGTCGCTCCCAAGGCCCCCGGTCACACCGTGCGCAACACCTACACCCAGGGTGGCGGTGTGCCGCACCTGGTGGCCGTGCACCAGGACAAGTCAGGCAAGGCTCGTAACCTCGCGCTCAGCTACGCCATGGCCAACGGCGGTGGCAAGGCTGGCATCATTGAGACCAACTTCAAGGAAGAGACCGAGACCGACCTGTTCGGCGAGCAGGCCGTGTTGTGCGGCGGCGCGGTCGAGCTGATCAAGATGGGCTACGAGACGCTGGTGGAAGCCGGCTACGCCCCTGAGATGGCCTACTTCGAGTGCCTGCATGAGCTCAAGCTGATCGTGGACCTGATCTACGAAGGCGGTATTGCCAACATGAACTACTCGATCTCGAACAATGCCGAGTACGGCGAGTACGTGACGGGCCCTGAGGTCATCAACGAGCAGTCGCGTGTGGCCATGCGCAACGCACTCAAGCGCATCCAGAATGGCGAGTACGCCAAGATGTTTATCCTTGAAGGCCGCACCAACTACCCGAGCATGACCGCACGCCGCCGCAATACCGCCGATCACCAGATCGAGGTCGTGGGTGCCCAGCTGCGCGCCATGATGCCCTGGATCGCCAAGAACAAGCTGGTCGACCAGACCCGCAACTGATCCAACAGCGCCGGGCCGGTGCCGCCTGCGGGTGGCGTTGTCCTGCACAAAGCCGCGCAAAGTACCTGCGCGGCTTTTTTATTGAGCGGCGCAAGCTCTTCGAAGGGCGCGCCATTTCCTGATTTCTGATGTGGCGCCATCGTTGTTGTTATGCTTTCGGATTGCCAGGCGGATCTGGCCGGCATCTGCAGCGCTGGCCAACACATCCGGATCTGGTCATTTACATCAGTGCGTCCGCCGCTATTTATCGGTACGGGACGTGTCTTGGGAGTATTTTTATGCATGACGGCGAAAGTTCTGAATCGTCAGAGGACGGGGTGGTGGTGCGTAAGCGCCGCAAGGGCATTTATATCCTGCCCAACCTGTTCACGTTGGCCGCCCTGTTTGGTGGTTTTTACGCCATCGTGATGGCCATGAACGGGCGCTTCGAACAGGCCGCCATCGGCGTCTTTTGTGCCATGGTGCTCGACAGCCTCGACGGCCGTGTGGCCCGCATGACCAACACCCAGAGCGCGTTTGGCGAGCAGATGGACTCGCTCTCTGACATGGTGTCCTTCGGTGCAGCACCTGCATTGATTGCCTATGTATGGGCCTTGACCAGCCTTGGCCGCTGGGGCTGGATTGGCGCCTTTGTTTACTGCGCCTGCGCTGCACTGCGCCTGGCCCGCTTCAATGTGAACACCGCCGTGGTGGACAAACGCTTCTTCCAGGGTTTGCCGTCTCCGGCTGCTGCAGCGCTGGTGACTGGCTTCATCTGGCTGATGACGGAGCAGGGCATCAGTGGTCTGGAGGTGCGCTGGCTCACCTTTGCGCTCACGCTTTATGCGGGCCTGACCATGGTGACCAATGTGCCTTTCTACAGCTTCAAAGATGTGTCGATGAAGCGCAGTGTGCCGTTTGCGGCCATTGTGTTGATCGCACTGGGCATTGCAGTGATCAACATCGATCCGCCGACGGTGATGTTCTCGCTGTTCGTCTTGTACGGTTTTTCGGGCTATGTGGTTTACGGCTGGCGCAAGGCCAAGGGCTTGCAGACCAGCGTGATTTCCACCTCGACCGATGAGCCGGACGAGCGCGGTCTGCACAAATGAAATGTGATACATTCAAGCCATGAAGTCGATTTCGCTAGCACTACTGCCATCCCCCAACGGGCGGAGACGGTAGCGCACGCGTGCACCCCATTCAACGGCCCGTTTGCACCAGCAACGGGCCGTTTTTCTTTTGGGGTTGCTGGTTATCTGAGATCCTGAGGTTCCGAAATGCCGATGTTGACAACCCCCTCCAGCAAATACAAATCCTTCGCCCCGGTGCGTCTGGTTGACCGCACATGGCCAGACAAGGTCCTGACGCAGGCGCCCATCTGGTGCAGTGTCGATCTGCGAGACGGCAATCAGGCACTGATCGAGCCGATGGATATCTCGCGCAAGCTCAGGATGTTCGACACCCTGGTGAAAATCGGCTTCAAGGAAATCGAGATCGGTTTTCCATCTGCATCCCAGGTGGAATTCGACTTTGTCCGCAAGCTGATTGAGGGCCGACTCATTCCGGACGACGTCACCATCCAGGTGCTGACCCAGGCGCGGGAGCCGCTGATTCGCCGCACTTTCGAGGCGCTGCGCGGGGCCAATAAAGCGATTGTTCACCTCTACAACGCCACGGCACCAGTGATGCGCCGGGTGGTGCTGGGCATGGACGAAGACGCCATCGTGACCCTGGCAACCGACCACGCCCGGCTCTTTCAACAGCTGGCGAGTGCCCAGCCCGAGACGCAATGGACCTTCCAGTATTCACCCGAGATGTGGTCTGGCACCGAGCTGGCTTTTTCAAAGCGGGTGGTGGATGCCGTCACTGAAGTCTGGGCGCCAACTCCTGCGCGCAAATGCATCATCAACCTGCCTTCGACAGTGGAGCATTCCACGCCCAACATCTTTGCGGACATGATGGAGTGGATGCACCGCCACCTGGCGCGTCGTGATTCGATTGTGTTGTCAGTGCACCCCCACAACGATCGTGGTACCGGGACTGCGGCCGGTGAGCTGGCCTTGATGGCCGGTGCGGACCGCATTGAGGGATGTCTCTTTGGTAACGGCGAGCGGACTGGCAATGTCGATCTGGTCAATATCGCCCTGAATCTCTACACCCAGGGTGTTTCGCCCGGGCTGGACTTTTCCGAGATCGACGAGATCCGGAGGGTGGTGGAGCACTGCAACCAGCTGCCGGTGCACCCACGCCATCCGTATGCCGGTGACCTGGTGTACACGTCGTTCTCGGGTTCCCACCAGGACGCCATCAAGAAGGCTTTTGCCGCGCGCAGCGACGCTGACCCGTGGGACATGCCCTATTTGCCGATTGACCCGAAAGACCTGGGTCGCAGTTACGAGGCGGTGATACGCGTCAACAGCCAGTCGGGCAAGGGCGGCATTGCTTACCTGCTTGAGAGCGAGTTCGGCCTGGAACTGCCGCGCCGGCTGCAGATCGAGTTCAGCCAGTCGGTCCAGGCGGTGATGGATGCCAGCGGCAAGGAACTGACGGCGAAGGATATTTATTCCGTGTTCGAGAAGGCGTACGGAATCGCCGCAGTGGCTGTGTCTCGGCACGCCATGTCCGAGGAGGCGGATGCCACCGGGCAAAAAGTTTTCTCTGTCACTGCGGATGTGAGCGTCGGTGCGACAGCCTTCAGCGTCACCGGTCACGGCGGGGGTCCCATTGATGCCTTCATCGCTGGCCTCAATGCCGCCACGGGGCATTCTGTTCGCGTGCTGGATTACCACGAGCACGCGCTCGGATCCGGTGCCGATGCGCGGGCCGTGGCCTACCTGGAGCTGCGCATCAACGACCAGACGCTTTTTGGGGTGGGCATGGACAACAACATTGTGCTGGCCTCCTTCAAGGCCATCCTGTCGGGCATGCAGCGAAGCGGTGTACCAATCGACCGTCCAGCCCTTACCATGATGACCTGAAGCGTTTCTGCGTTTTTCTGCGATCCATTTCACGGCCTGCAGCCCTTAGACCGATAGCCCATTCCGTTCGGAGATTCCATGACCGACAAACTCATTATTTTTGACACCACCCTGCGCGACGGCGAGCAGTCGCCCGGTGCCTCCATGACCAAGGACGAGAAGCTGCGGATTGCACGCCAGCTGGAGCGACTTCGGGTGGATGTGATCGAGGCAGGCTTTGCCGCCAGTTCCAACGGTGACTTTGAATGCGTCAAGGCCATTGCAGAGGCCATCAAGGACTCCACGGTGTGCTCCTTGGCGCGCGCCAATGACCGCGACATCTCACGCGCGGCCGATGCCCTGAAGCCCGCCAATTCCGGTCGGCTGCATTTGTTCTTGGCGACCAGCGCCTTGCACATGGAAAAGAAGCTGCGCATGACGCCCGACCAGGTGTTCGAGCAGGCCAAACAGTCCGTGCGCTTTGCCCGCAACCTGATGGGCGACATCGAGTTCAGCCCGGAAGACGGTTACCGTTCCGACCCGGATTTCCTCTGCCGAGTGCTGGAAGCGGTGATCAGCGAGGGCGCCACCACCATCAATGTGCCAGACACCGTGGGTTACGCGGTTCCTGAGCTGTATGGCAATTTCATCAAGGATTTGCGCGAGCGCATTCCGAACAGCGACAAGGCCATTTGGTCCGTGCATTGCCACAACGACCTTGGCATGGCGGTAGCCAACTCGCTGGCGGGTGTCAAGATTGGCGGCGCGCGGCAGGTGGAGTGCACCATCAACGGCCTTGGGGAGCGTGCGGGCAACTGCTCGCTGGAAGAGGTGGTCATGGCGGTGAAGACCCGTAAGGACTACTTCGGCCTGACGCTGGGCATTGACACCCAGCACATCCTGGCGGCCAGTCGCATGGTCAGCCAGACGACCGGTTTTGTGGTGCAACCCAACAAGGCGGTTGTGGGGGCAAACGCTTTTGCGCATGCCTCCGGTATTCACCAGGACGGTGTGCTGAAGGCCCGGGACACCTACGAGATCATGCGCGCGGAAGACGTTGGCTGGAGCGCAAACAAGATTGTTCTGGGCAAGCTCAGCGGGCGTAACGCGTTCAAGCAGCGCCTGCAGGAACTCGGTGTGTCCATGGAGAGCGAGGCAGACGTCAACAACGCCTTCTCCAAGTTCAAGGACCTGGCCGACCGCAAGAGTGAAATCTTTGACGAGGACATTCTGGCGCTGGTGAGCGATGAAAGCGCGACGCACGACAACGAGCAGTTCGGGTTCGTGTCTCTGGCGCAGCACAGCGAAACTGGTGAGCGTCCGCAGGCCCGCGTGGTGTTCACCGTGGCCGGCAAGGAGGTCACGGCGCAGTCGGATGGCAATGGCCCGGTGGATGCGTCACTGAAGGCGATTGAGTCGCATGTCAAAAGCGGCGCTGAAATGGTGCTTTACTCGGTCAACGCCATCAGCGGCTCCACGGAGAGCCAGGGCGAAGTCACGGTGCGGCTGCAGAACAGCGGCCGTGTGGTCAACGGCGTGGGCTCTGACCCTGACATCGTGGTGGCGTCTGCCAAAGCCTATCTGAGCGCACTGAACAAGCTCCAAAGCAAGGCAGATCGGGTGGCAGCGCAGGGTTGACGGGTTTTGAATTAAAAATATTCATTTAATTCAAAGACTTACGAATCTTTTTGATAAAAACAGGTGGTTTGGACTGCAAAAATAGCGACAACTGAGCCAGTTTTTAGGAAAGTTGTGCAAGTTTTTGATATTGCATGACTTTTTCTATTTGTATACACTGTGACCGTTCGTTTGTTGCAATCCACCGCAGGTAGCCACCACCATGTCCCACCCGATTTTCAATCGCGCATTAAAAATCATTGGATCACTGGCCGTCGTGGCGGCGTTGGCGGCGCCTGCTGCCAACGCGCAGTCCAGCAAGCGGAACGTCGTCAAGAAACCGCACAGCGCCAAGGTGACGGGTGCGAAGAAGGCCGTCTCCACCCGGAAAAGCGTCCGCTTCGTGGCGGGAAGCCGCAAGGGTAAAAACAAGAGCGTCATCCGTGCGTCAGCGCCTCCGCGGCCCTCTTACGGGCAAATTGCAGGGCTGCACACCGCTCAGGATGCGCTGGATTTGAAGTCCAGCGTCGCACTGGTCATCGACCAGGACACCCGTGAAGTCCTTTTCAGCAAGAACGACCATGCAGTTTTGCCGATCGCATCGCTGACGAAGCTGATGACCGGCATCATCGTCAGCAGCGCGAAGCTGCCGATGGACGAGATGATCACCATCACCCAAGATGATGTGGACACCGAAAAAGGCAGCACCTCCCGTCTCCGGGTGGGCACGGTGCTGAGCCGTGGTGAACTGATGCACCTCTCCCTGATGTCCAGCGAGAACCGCGCTGCGCACGCCTTGGGTCGCACTTACCCGGGCGGTCTGGCGGCGTTCGTTACGCAGATGAATGCCCGTGCCAAGCTGCTTGGCATGAACGACACCCGTTACGTGGAGCCCACCGGGCTTTCCAGCCGCAACCAGTCCAGTGCGCAGGACCTTGCCACGCTGGTCAACGCGGCACATGCAGACCCGATGCTGCGTGAACTCAGTACCTCCCCAGGCTACCAGGTGGCTGTTGGCAACCGCACTTTGCAGTACAACAACACTAATCGACTGGTGAAGAATCCGGATTGGGACATCGGTCTTCAGAAGACAGGCTACATCTCTGAAGCGGGCCAGTGCCTTGTGATGCAAACGAAAATTGCAGGCCGCAAATTGATCATGGTGTTCCTCGACTCTGCAGGAAAACTGAGTCGCCTCGGGGATGCCGAGCGGGTGCGTCGCTGGGTTGAGTCCAACCCGACCGCAGAGCCCAAGGTCAACGTCAGCACGTCGGTCAAGCAGATCAACGGCTGATCCTCTGCCCAAGCGCGCCCTCAAGCACCGCGCAATTTGCCCGGTGCGTCAGAGAGAGGGCGGAATGTTGATGGTTGCAGGCGCTTGTCCGGCGCGTTGACGTTCAACGATCGCCATCCACGCGGCCTCCATCTCTCGGGTGGCCGACTGCCGCAGCACTGGCAGGACCAATCGATTCAACGTGGCCATTTCCCCTTTTAGCCTGTCTCGCAGTGAGTTGTCGCGCGCCAGCCTCACGGCAGCCTCGACGTAGGCTTCATGGCTGTCCACCACCTGTCCGTCGACGCCCAATGAATGGAGCAGGCCAGCACCGTGGCGTGCCACGGCATGTGCGCCAACGCAGCTGATGGACGGAATTCCAAGACTCAGCGCGTCGACAAGTACGGTTGACGAACTGACGCGCAGTGGGTCCAGGAAAATGTCGGCGTGACGCAATCGCTGGAGGTGGAGCGCGCGTGGGAGCAGCGGGAAAAATCGTAGTCGGTCAGGAGCGATGCCTCTGGCGTGTGCTTCGCGTTGCAGGTTGAGCATCACTGCTTTCTCGGGTGCAAGAAGCCACAGCACTGCACTGGGGACTGCCGCCAGAATACGCATCCACAAATTTAAGCTCTCCGCATCCACCGTCTCTGGCGCAGTCCATGCACAGAAGACAGGATCGCCTGACTCACGAGCCGGTGCGTCGTCATCAGCCATGACTTCATCGAGTCTGGCCTGAGGCCAGACATTCCAGCCTGCGCGCGGCAAACGGACCGCTGCAGGCCCTGAGTCCGCTGTATCCACCGGATCCGTTTCACGGCGTTCTGGCTCGGTAAAGATATCTGTGAGTCGGTAGTCGAAGAGGTGTTTGGTAGCGACGGCGTCCTTGGCGATCGTCAACTGCACAGGGGCAACCCGGTGGCTCGCCACCGCGGGACGCCACCAAGGGCTGCCGGTACACAGGTCTATCCAGACATCAAGGCGATCAAGCCGAATCCGGAGGGTCAGCTCTTCGTCGGTGAAGTGGGCGGCCTCGACGACTCGGTGATTTCCGAGTGCTGCGCTGAACACAGCTTGCGGCTCTGGCGTTTGGGCGTAGATGAAGAACGCAAACCGGTCGTGGTCGTGCAGAGCCAACTGAGCCGAAAGTGCTGAAACGAAATGCGCATCCCGCAAGCTGGGTACCAGCAGGCCTATCCGCAGGGGTGTTCCGGGCTTTGGTGGCTCCTTGGCTTCAAAGGCTGGCAGTGACTGGGTGGGCATGGCCCCGCTAACACGCAGTGCCTGGCTCAGGGCTGACATCCCCAGATCGGTCAGTCCGAGTGTGCGGCCATGCCGCAGCAGTCCCAGCAGGCTTGCCGGACCGAAGGTAATTTGCCCGGATTGAATCTGCTGACGGATGAGCGCCAGATTTCGCGCGTGATCGCGCCAGTCACACTGCGTCAGGCCGTCCAGTACCCATTGGCAATACAGATCCATCAGGCGGTCGGTCAGGTGTGTGCTTTCCTCTGAAGCGAGCTGCAGGCCGCCACCCGACCATTCAGTCAGAAAGCGGAAAAATCCTGCAGTACCGCCGGCCCCTATCGCCTGCAATCTGACACTGGCGGCTGCGAATTCGGCATTCAGGGTGAGGGTCCATGCAAGTCTCCATGCAATGGATTCATCCGACGGGAACCGCTGCGAAGCGGCCCTGGCCGAAACCAGGGCCTGATCGGGCTGCCGACTGCTGCAAAGCAGGTCGATCAATGCAGTCCATGGCCAGATGCTCCCTGGGGCGAGTTCAACGCACCGCCTCGCATCGCGTAGTGCGTCACTCCATCGCATCTCGCAACTGGCAATCTGCACCCTGAGTGCCAGCGATGGCAAGTGATCTGGCGCGAGTGCCAGTGCAAGGTCGGCATGCCGTAGTGATTCACCCCTGTTGCCGACGGCCATCCATGCCATCGCGAGATTGCGGCAACCCTCTGGTGAGCGCAGCAGTTGTGCTTCAACGCCATGAAGCATGCGCAGTGCTGCCTGTGGCCGTTGAAGATCAAACAATACGGCAGCGCAGGCTGAAGCCGCGTTATCGTTGTGTGGTTTGAGTCCATGCGCTGACTGGAAGGCCGAGAGTGCATCGACCAACCGGCCTTCTGCGTGGGCAGCCGCACCGGCGGTCATCAGCGTTTCAAAGGCGGGCGCAGCCTGCGGTGCTGTCAATGCCAGACTCCGGGCGTGGACATGAAGCAATTATGTGACAGACTTGGAGCGGTGGAGGTTGGGCGGCACATCTCTACGGAAAGACATGGTGATGACTTCAAGTGCACGATCTGCACCGGCTCCTTTGCATCTGGTGGGGCGATTTGAGGTGCCGTATTCCGGTGCCTGTCTGGAGCTGCTGGCGATGCGCGACCAGTTGGCAACGAGGCGACCGGTGGAGTGCTGGTCGGTGACGCCGCCTCATGCGCTTTATGCCCGGCAAGGGGTGAAGGCCATCAGGCCGTTTGCCAGCCAGTTCCCGCGCGGCGGCGTACTTTATTGGGGTGGGGCGCATGTTCCGCCGGACGTCTGGTTGAAGTACGCGCGGTTTGATCGGGTCATGCTGCACGTCAACCTGGCCAGTTATGCCCGACTTTTTGCACTTTTTGCGATTCTGCATGACACTACTTCGATTGAACCCGAGCTTGTGTTCGTTTCGGAGTCGCTTCGCTTGACGGCTGGACTGCAAGGGCAGGTGCTGTACAGCCCGATCAATACTGAGCCGCTGCTCAGCATCGCTGACACCCGATGGGACGGTGACGGGCGGCGATTGCCTGTGACGGTAGGGCGTGTGAGCCGCGACGTACTGGACAAACACCATCCGCAGGACCCGTGGATTTACCGGATGCTCGTTGCTGCGGGGCACTCGGTACGCATCATGGGCGGGACCTGTCTCGCATCGGAACTGGGTGACGTGGAGGGTGTTGAGCTGCTCCCAGAGGGGAGTCAACCAGTAGCTGACTTTTACAAGTCACTGGATATTTTTTTCTACCGCACGGGCTCAACTGTTGAAGCCTATGGCCGCGTCGTGGCCGAGGCCATGGCGACTGGCTTGCCGGTTGTGGCAGAAAACCGGGGCGGCTATGTCGAGGTGATTGACCCGGGTGTGACAGGCTGCCTCGTTCAATCTCAGGAGCAGGCGTGGGACACGCTCGAGGCACTGGCGACCGATGTTGCGCTGCGCCGCCGGATTGGGGTGGCGGCCTCGGCGGATATTCGCCGTTTTCATGGGGCTGAAGCCCTGTCGGCTTCGCTGGATCGTCTTGAGCTGTGACGTCAGCTCACTTCTGGAATGCCAGCGCCCCTGACACCACCCCTGAGCCGAAATCCTTGTTGTAGGTCAGACCGGCAAAGGAGGCATTGGTGCCGATGAGAAGACCTTTGATGGCTGCCCCCGAGAAGCCTGCAGAGCTGCTGCTGGCAGCATCAGTGAAATTGCCAAATGAAGTGTTGATGGATGTATTAACGTTGTAAGCGGTCGATCCGAAACTGATCGTAAAGGACGCACTGTTCAGCGTACCTGCCACACCGTTGAGGGTAGGTGCCGTGCTGCCTACGAGGGTGTAGGTCGCGCTTCCGGTCGCAGCCATCAGTGTGTTGATTTCTGTTTGTGCGGTGGGTCGTCCGGCGATGTAGTGCACGTTGTTCAGCAGCGTGGTGCCGAAGTAATCCTGCTGCCCGGCCGTCCACATGCCCCATCCGATGAAATTGGCGTCGGTGACGTTGCCGACTGACTTGAAGTTGCTCACTGGAAGAGCTGTCCCGCGCTCCGCGAGCTTTGTTGTGCCATCCTGCACGCTGACCAGTTTGTTATCACTGAAAACCGAGGTCGGCGTCGACGACGTGGTCAGGCTGTAGGCGCCGCCGGAGCTATTGGTGCTGACCGCAACAACTGCGATATTTGAGAAAGTGCGCGATATAGGAGCGGCTGTAGGTGATTGTGATGCAACGATGACTGCCTTGCCTGCGGAATCGGTGTTATTGCCAGTCACCACAGGTTCCTGCTCAGGTGGTGGCGTGGGAACCGGTGCCCGGGTGTTGGTACGCACGGGCGGATCGGTCTTGTTCAGCACCTGCACGGATTCCCCGGCAGTCAATCCCACGCAGTTGCCCGCATTGCAAACTTCGATGGCATCGAATTCCGCCGTCACAGTCAGTGAGCCATCCGGGTTGTAGCCGGCATTGAATCCCGACCCTCGAATGCCGATCGTTGCGGTCGTCGTCATCACCTTGTAGTTTTCACGGTTTCGCTTGCCGATCAGCCCGGTGATGGCCCGCATGCTGCCGCGCAGCAGGTCCACGAGGAATCGGTCCTGCCTGGGGTCTGCCTGATCGACATAGTTGGTGATCTTGAATTCCGTATTGGGCTGCAGTGACACCAGGCCACCGTCGGTGAACTTCACCTGGGCACGCCCGGTAGTACCCGTCACGATGGCCTGTCCGCTTTCGATGCCCCGGCCCTTGACGAGTGGATCGGACTGCCCATCCGACCGACGCAGCAGAACTTCGCCAGATGCAAACTGCGCGATCCCTGCACCCTGCGCGGCTGCGGCCGTCAGCGGGTAAGCCGCCGCCAGCGCCATGAACAACAGCGTGTTCTTGAAAGGAAATTCAGACTTCATGGCACAGACCTCGCATTTCATGCGTACACAGGGAGTGGGGTGCAGCTGTCGTGGTCATGGCGGCAGCGTGCGTTCAGAAGTCGCGACGGACCGCAACGCTCAGGCTGGTTTTGCGGAAGTCGGCGACCGGTATGTTGGATTTGACAGAAACCATCGACAGCTGAGGGGTCACTCGCCACAGCTTGGCGGGCGTCCAGCTCAGGCCCATGCTTAGATTGAGCTGCCGGTCCTCGCGGACGCGGCTGAACAGAGGATCGGTGCCGCCGTAGTCACGCTCTTCGTAGGCGGCATTGCCGAACAGTGCGAGGTCATTTGAAATTGCCTTCTGTGCGCCGAGCCGCACGCCAAAGAGATCATGGCCCAGGTGTGGAACGCTGCTGGCGCGTTGCTTTTCCTCGCCGGCGTACGCCCCGGTAAACAGGATGAGACCACTGCGGAAGGCATGTGCGTACGATGTACCCAGTACCGTGCGATCTGCATTGCGCACAGACTGACCGGGGTACTCGAGCTGACCCCATTGCACATAGGTGGTCCACTGCCGGTAGCCGTCCAGTCGATAGGTCCATTCCCCGACAATGCCTTGTTGGTCCCTCGCTCTGGCGCCATTGACGGTGTAGGTGCCTGCCTGCACGACACCAGAGAACTCGTGCTGGTCGTAGCGGTAGGTAGCGCCTGCATTCGCATCCAGTTGGCCGGTGTTGAACTCGTGGTACTTGCTGTTCAGCCTGGCGTTGCCGGAGACATTCCCGATGAGTGACCAGCGTGGATTCATTACCTGACGCCACGACACCCCGCCGCCCGTTGCAATGAAGGCGTCCTTGAGAGCGACTGAGTTGGCTGACAGCGTGATGATGACCCCCCCGAATGCAGGAACAGCCACATTCGCATTGCCCGGGCCGCTGTTGACGTTGGTGTCGTACCCGACGACGGCCTCGACATGGCTTTTGATTGATGAGCGTGCTGCCTCCTCACTGCGGTCAATGGCCTGCAGGAACTGGTCGATCGTTGCCGAGGCCTCAGGCGGTATGCCGGCTTGTTGGGTTTCCTTCAATACCCGTCGCGCCGCTTCTGTATCACCCGCCGAGAACAGAGCCCGACCCAGTTCTGCCCGTGCCCTGGCGTTGCCCGGTTGAACGGAGAGGGCGCGCTCCAGTGCAAACACGGCGCGGGTGAACTGCCCTGTCTCGTTGGCGGAGATGCCGAGGACGGTGTCGTAGTCTGCGTCGCCAGCGCGTGCCACTTCATGGGGCTCCAACAGGTCAAACGCCAGGCGCATCTGGCCCGCAGCGATAAGCTTTTGTGCCTCGCGCACGAGGTCGTCTACTTCCGCGTGCGCCGAAAGGGCCAGCAGACTGGACATCAGCAGGCCTCCCGCAAGGCACGCTTTCTTTGCTTTTTTTATATTCATGGACGCTGTCTTGAGTGGGGCGACGGTTGTACGAACACAAGGCACCAAAAAGCATTTTTTATAGCACGCGAGTAGCCATCGGAAAAGGTAAATCCGACCCCGCCGTGCGCAGTTACCTGGGGTGCGTCTTTTTTTGGCGAAGCTGCGGTGACAAGGGTAAATCCCATGGTGCATTGCTTCAAAACGGTAAAAATATAAGCGTTAACTTATATAAAGCACATGAACAACATCATTCAGAGCAGTGCACAGGTCGAGAGGGGGCGGGTCTTTGAACTGGCCGCCGAGCTTTTCGCTGTGCTGGCAACGCCGATGCGTCTTCGTGTGCTCAGTGCCTTGTGCGAGGGTGAAAAGTCAGTCAACCAGTTGTTGGCTGAAATTGACACGACCCAGCCCAACCTGTCGCAGCACTTGGCCGTCCTTTACCGCACCGGCGTGTTGGCCAAGCGCAAAGAGGGTACGCAGGTGATTTACCGGGTTCAGAGCGAGAAGGCTGTGGCTCTGTGCCGCAGCGTGTGTACCCAGATCGCCATCGAGCTGGACGAGCCCGAGTCGGTGGTGGACGGTGAGCGTCTGTCGCCGCTGCCTGTGCCGTCGTCGCTTTGAAGGGGTGAGTTGATGTTGAACCGGTTCATTCGTCGTGCACCTGAAAACTTCCTGTCGTCTGCCGACGTGTTTGCCTTGCGCGCAGGGCGCCGCGGCTTTCTTGCGGCTGGCGTGGCGGCTGCGGTCACTGCCACCAGCCCCTCGCGCGCGCAGCCTGCGGTCAGTGCCGGTGCGGCAGTGGGTGCGGGTGATCCTGCGATTCTGGAGCATCAACCGCACAGCCAGGGCCTCGGGCAGCCGGTGGCCGCCCGGGGTTATGGCGTGCCCAGCGAGTGGGAGAAAAACCTGCAGCGCCGTGAAAGCCCAGGCCTGACGCGTGTGGGCCAATCGAGCGTGAGCTTCTGCCCGCTGCAAAGCCTGTTCGGGATCATCACGCCGAGTGGCCTGCATTTTGAGCGCCACCACCAGGGCTGGTGGGACATCAATCCGCAGAACCACCGCCTGATGATCAACGGCTCGGATGACACACTGCTCAAGCGGCCCATGGTGTTCGGCATGGACGACCTGATGCGGCTGCCCTCCATCAGTCGCATGCATTTCATCGAGTGCGGCGCCAACACCGGCATGGAGTGGGGCAATGTAGCGGTGCCTACCGTGCAGTACACCCATGGCATGCTCAGCTGCAGCGAGTTCACCGGTGTGCCGCTGCGCACCTTGCTGGACATGTGTGGGGTGGACTGGAAGCGGGGCAAATTCATCCTTGCAGAGGGTGCTGATGGTTCCGGCATGACACGGACCATTCCCATGAGCCTGGTCGCCAATGGTGAAGTGTTTGTGGCTTACGGACAGAACGGCGAGATGCTCAGGCCGGAGAACGGCTATCCGCTGCGTCTGGTCGTGCCTGGGGTGCAGGGCGTCAGCTGGGTGAAGTACCTGCGCCGCATTGAGGTCGGCGACATGCCTTACGGCACCAAGGACGAAACCCTTCACTATGTGGACTTGCTGCCCAGTGGTTTGCATCGGCAGTACACCAGCATCCAGGAGGTCAAAAGTGTGGTGACTTCGCCCAGCGGCGGGCAGGTGCTGCTGCAGAAGGGATTCCACACCATCACCGGTCTGGCGTGGAGCGGCCGTGGCCGCATTCGCCGGGTGGATGTGTCGACCGATGGCGGACGCAACTGGCGCGCGGCACGGCTTGAAGGGCCGGTGCTCTCGAAGTGCCTCACGCGTTTCAACGCCGACTTTGTCTGGGATGGGCAGCCGGCCATTTTCCAGAGTCGCGCAGTTGATGAGACCGGTCATGTGCAACCCACCTACAGCGAACTGCGCAAAGTACGCGCCTCGCGCAGCATCTATCACAACAACTCGATTCAGTCGTGGCTGCTTTCAGCCAACGGAGAGGTCAGCAATGTCCAGGTTTGACGCGTTGCTGCGGCTTCGACCGTGGGTGGTGGTGTGCGGACTGGTGCTGGCTACGCAGGTGATGGCGCAGCAGCCAAGCCCCAAAGGCCAGGCGCTGAACGCTACGGCCCTGCCGGGGATCGGGCGCACAGCCACTCCCCAGGAAATCCGTGCATGGGACATTGATGTGCGGCCAGACTTCAAGGGGCTGCCGAAGGGGCAGGGCTCCGTCAGTCAGGGGGAAGTGGTCTGGGAGTCCAAATGCGCTTCGTGCCATGGCACCTTTGGCGAATCATCCGACGTGTTCACGCCCATCGCGGGTGGTGTGCGTGCCGAAGACCTGAAAACCGGTCGTGTCGACAGCCTGATGCCCGGCTCCAACCAGCCCAGCCGAACCACGGTGATGAAGCTGTCTACGCTGTCCACCTTGTGGGACTACATCAACCGTGCAATGCCGTGGAACGCGCCCAAGACGCTCACCACGGATGAGGTGTATGCCGTGACGGCCTACATCCTGAATCTTGGCAACATCCTGCCTGCTGATTTCACGCTGTCAGACCGCAACATCCGCGATGTGCAGGCCCGCCTGCCCAACCGCAACGGCATGACCACCGCGCACGCCCTCTGGCCCGGCAAGGAACTCGGGGGCAGCACCCGGCCTGACGTGCAGGGTTCTGCCTGCATGCGTGACTGCAAGGCCGAGGTGGTGGTCAAGAGCTTCATGCCGGATTACGCACGCGATTCACACGGCAATCTGGCGGAGCAGTCCCGAACCATCGGACCCACTCGTGGTGCAGACACGACCCGGCCTGGCGCCGGGGCAAGTGTCGCTGCTGCAAGTGGCAGTGGCGGGGAGGGCAAGGCGGTCACTGTGGCAGCCCAAAACGCGCCATCAGCCCCCGATGCCCTGATGCGCAAAGGCGCCTGCCTGGCCTGCCACGGCATGGACAGCCGCGTGGTTGGCCCGTCTTTCAAGGAGGTGGCGGTTCGCTACAAAGACCGGTCCGACGCGGTGAATTACCTCTCCGGCAAAATACGCACTGGTGGCCAAGGCGTGTGGGGTGCGATCCCCATGCCGGCGCAGAGTCTGAGCCCCGCCGAGGCAGATCAACTGGCGGTTTGGTTGATGTCTCGCGAGGCCAAGTGATCAAGTGATCAAGCGATGGGCGGCGACAACAAGAAGCGGAATCGGGTTAGAGCAGGGGTAAAAGATGAAATCAGGGGCGGCCAGTGGGCCGGCGTCAGGACAAACACCCTGACGCGATGGTCTTTTTTTCGGTCCAATCGGTGTCAAGGCGGCTAACAGCGGCAACACCACTATCAGTTATCAAGAATTTTGAAGAAGGAGTTCATCATGGAACGTCGTGATTTTCTGGCCACCGGCTCCAGTGCAACCGCACTGGCCCTGGCAGCCGCCAGTGGCTTGAGCCCGGCACACGCGCAAAGTGCATCCAGCTGGAACAAGGCTGCGTTTGAGAGCAAATCACTGGCCGATGTGGCCAAGGCCATGGGTGGCGTGGGTGCACCCGTCGAAAGCAAGGACCTGGTGCTCCAGGCCCCCGAGATCGCTGAAAACGGCAACGTGGTGCGCGTGGGAGCCCAGAGCAATCTGGCCAACACCGTGCAGATCGCTCTGGTTGTCGAGAAGAATCCGAATGCGCTGGCTGCGCTCTTCGACATTCCCGCTGGTACCGATGCAAGTGTGGCAACCAATGTGAAGATGGGTCAGTCGTCCAATGTGTACGCCCTTGCCAAGGTGGGCGACAAGATGTTCTACGCCGTCAAGGAAGTCAAGGTCACGCTGGGCGGATGCGGCGGTTGAGTCTGCTGAAGCCACGCGCCGCGTGCGCCTTCGGGGTATTCCATTCACAGCAGGGCACCGCTCAGTCCGTGTCCGATCAAGTGCAAGTCAGGAGATAAAAAATGTCAGATCCAATGAGAATCCGGGCCCAGGTTCAGGGCGACAAGACCACCGTTCGTGTGCTGGTCAGCCACGACATGGAAAGCGGCCAGCGCCGCGATGCAGCCGGCAAAATCGTGCCCGCCTGGTTCATCCAGGACATCAGCGCCACCTGGAACGGAAAAGTGGTCATGCACGCGCAGTGGGGCGCAGCGGTGTCCAAGAACCCCTTCGTCCAGTTCAGCTTCAAAGGCGGAAAAGCCGGTGACAAGGTCGCCGTGAGCTGGGTGGACAACCGGGGCGACAAGCGCACCGATGAGGCCGCCATCGCCTGATCACGCGAGTGCCGGGCCATGGGCGGCGGCGTCAGGTCCGGCATGGCAGACAATGCATCCAATAACTATCAGGAGACATCCATGAAATGGAGCCTTTTCGGCATGGTGGCCTTGGCCGCCCTGCCTGTTTCAGTCATGGCACAGAAAAGCACGGCGGAGGGAATCGCCGAGTACCGTGCGATGCTGGCCGATGGCAACCCTGCAGAGCTGTACGAGGCCAAAGGCGAGGGCTTGTGGAAGCAGGCACGCGGCCCGAAGAACGCATCCCTTGAAAAATGTGATCTTGGCAAGGGTCCTGGCGTGGTCAAGGGCGCTTTTGTCGAGATGCCGCGCTTTTTTGCCGATACCCAGCGGGTGCAGGACCTCGAATCCCGGCTGCTGACCTGCATGGAGCAGCTGCAGGGTTTCAACGCCGAGGAAATCGCCAAAACCGGTTTTGGCCGGGGCGAGCAGCGGAACATTGAGTCGCTGGTGGCCTATGTTTCCGCCGAATCGCGCGGCATGAGCTTCAATCTGCCGCAGTCGCACGCCAAGGAAAAGCTGATGTACGAAGTCGGCAAAAAGGTGTTTTACCTGCGTGGCGGCCCGTACGACTTTTCCTGTGCCTCCTGCCATGGCGAAGACAACAAGCGCGTTCGCCTGCAGGACCTGCCCAATCTGACCAAGCAACCCGGCGCGAGCGTCGGATTTGGTTCCTGGCCTGCCTACCGCGTCTCCAGTGGTGACCTCTGGAGCATGCAGCGGCGCTTGAACGACTGCTACCGTCAGCAGCGGTTCCCGTTCCCTGGCTACGCATCTGACGCCACCATCGCGCTGGGCGTGTTCATGGGCGTCAACAGCAAGGGTGGCGCCTCCACAGCACCGGCCCTGAAGCGCTGATTACGGCCCTATTCCGGCACACAGGATTGAACATCATGAATAAAAAAATCAAACATGCAGGTGCGTTGACGGCGGGCATTGCTCTGACGGCGCTTCTGGCAAGCTGTGCAGTCGGCCCGACGCCGGCTGAGGTCGATGCCGCTACCGCGCAGGTGATCAAAAGCTCGTTTCGCGAGCAAGGCATCGCCAAAATGGATCGCCTGAATCTGGACGCGTCCAACCAGGCGTGCTCTGACTCAGAGGGCCGTCCGCTCGACGACAAGCTGGCCAAGGCGATCGAAGAAGCGAACTTGAAGACAGTCAAGCTGCCTGCCGATGGCAAGTATCTGGGCAACTGGGCCGAAGGTGAGAAAATTGCCCAGAATGGTCGTGGCCTGACATGGAGTGACCGGCCCGGCGAGGCCAATGGCGGCAGCTGCTACAACTGCCACCAGATCAGCAAGGCCGAGCTGTCTTACGGCTCCATCGGTCCAAGCCTCTACAACTACGGCAAACTGCGCGGCGTGGCCGACCCGGCGTCCGAGGCGAGCAAGCCCATCGTCGAGTACACCTGGGGCAAGCTGTGGAATGCCAAGGCCTACAACGCCTGCTCCGGCATGCCGCGGTTTGGCCACGGCGGCATTTTGAGCGAGCAGCAGATCCGCGACGTGATGGCCTTGCTGCTCGACCCGAAGTCGCCAGTCAACAACTGATCGTTGATCAACCTGGGTCGGGACCCCGAAACGGGGTACCCGACTACCGAATCCGGGGCCACCAAGGGCTGGCCCGTTTCCTGAACTTTTTGATGCTCGCTGGGACCGGTTGATACGGTTCGTCGGGCAGGGGTGACAACGTCATGAATCTTTCCCGTCGCGAGTTCACCAGCGTGTTGGCCGCTGCCATGGCCGCTGGCTTTCCTTTGGGTCGTGAGGCCACAGCCGCTCAGGCTGCCGCGCTGTATGACGTGCGCCCGACAGGCAATGTGCATTTTCTGCACATGACGGATTGCCACGCACAGCTGCTGCCCATCTACTTCCGGGAGCCGTCGGTCAATCTCGGCGTCGGCAGCATGCGGGGGCAGTGGCCGCATCTGGTGGGGGAGCAGTTGTTGAAAGCGGCCCGCCTCAAGGCAGGTAGCGCACAGGCCCACGCCTTCACCTATCTCGACTTCGAGCGGTCGGCACGCCAGTACGGCAAGGTGGGAGGCTTTGCCCACCTGGCGACCCTGGTCAAGCGGCTCAAGGCCAGCCGGCCGGGCGCCTTGCTGCTGGATGGCGGTGACACCTGGCAAGGCAGCGGCACGGCGCTGTGGACCGAGGGGCAGGACATGGTCGATGCGGCCAAGCTGCTCGGCGTGAACGTAATGACCGGGCACTGGGACTTTACCTACGGCGAAGCGCGCATCAAGAAAATCGTCGAGCAGGATTTTGCGGGCAAGGTGGATTTCGTCGCGCAGAACGTCAAGACCAGCGACTTCGGTGATCCTGTCTTCAAACCCTATGTGATCAAGGAAATGAACGGTGTGCCGGTGGCCATCGTCGGGCAGGCCTTCCCCTACACGCCAATCGCCAACCCGGCGTGGCTGACACCCAACTGGACCTTTGGCATCCGCGAGAGCGAAATGCAGGAGACCGTGAACGAGGCGCGCGCCAAAGGTGCCCAGGCGGTGGTGCTGCTCAGCCACAACGGCATGGATGTGGACCTGAAGATGGCCTCCCGCGTGACAGGCATTGACGTCATTCTGGGCGGCCACACCCACGATGGCGTACCGGTCCCGATCACCGTGAAGAACCGAGGCGGCCAGACGGTGGTGACCAATGCCGGCAGCAACGGCAAATTTCTCGGCGTGCTGGACTTGAGTGTGAGAAATGGCAAGGTGACGGATATCCAGTACCGCCTGCTCCCGATTTTTGCCAATTTGCTGCCCGCTGACCCGGAGATGGCAGCCCAGATTGCCCGCGGCCGTGCGCCCTATGAGGCCCGGTTGTCTGAAAAACTCGCGACCACCGAGGGCACGCTCTACCGGCGTGGCAACTTCAACGGGACGTTCGACCAGGTGGTTCTGGACGCCCTGATGGCGGTGCGCGGCGCTGAAATTGCCTTTTCGCCCGGTTTTCGCTGGGGGACTTCGCTGCTGCCCGGGCAGAGCATCACCCGCGAGCATCTGATGGACCAGACCGCCATCACCTACCCGTGGACCACGCTCACCGACATGCGCGGCGAAACTATCAAGACCATCCTGGAAGACGTCGGCGACAACCTCTTCAACCCCGATCCGTATTACCAGCAGGGCGGTGACATGGTGCGCGTGGGTGGGCTGAGCTACACCTGCGAGCCTGGGGCAAAGATGGGCGAGCGCATCCAGAACATGCGCCTGAACGGTCGTTTGATCGAAGCCGACAAGACCTACAAGGTGGCCGGCTGGGCGCCAGTGGCGGAGGCCAGCAAAAACGCCGGCCCGCCGGTATGGGAGGTGGTGGAGATCTACCTCAAGGCCCAAAAGACCCTTTCGGCCATCAAACCCAACCAGCCTGCGCTGGTCGGGATGGCTGGTAATCCGGGTGTCGCGGCGGCGTCCTGATCGCTTGAGCGTTCGATGGCCTTCTGCGCCAACCGTAGAGTCGATCTCTGCGCTGATTTCTGAGCCAACACCGCTCCTTGTTCATGCCTTATTCGTTTGAGGCATAACCATGTCTTGGGCGTGTCATGGTTCAGTGGCACAATCACAGCTGTTTCTGAAGGCCCTTCCTGCCACAGTCGCATCCGCTAATCGGTCCAGCCGTGTTGCGGAAGGTTAATCAACCGGCCATGACCCAGAATGATCTGGCGTGATGGCTAGCTAATGTTTCCCCAAGGGAAACGGAGGTCAGCGAGTATGAGTTCCATTCCGCAGACGCCTGCATCTGCAGCGCCGTCCGTCTATTCTGCCTATCAAGGCAACACCTACCTCTTCGGCGGCAACGCGCCCTACGTCGAGGAGATGTACGAAAACTACCTGGCCAACCCTGGCAGCGTGCCCGACACCTGGCGCGAGTATTTCGACGCGCTCCAGCATGTCCCGGCCGTGGACGGCACCAACGCCAAAGACGTTCCGCATCTGCCCGTTGTCAACGCCTTTGCAGAATTGGCCAAGCAGGGCCAGACCCGCGTGGTCGTCGCCAGTGGCGCCGATTCGGAAATGGGCCGCAAGCGCACCGCCGTCCAGCAGCTGATTGCCGCTTATCGCAACGTCGGCGCCCGCTGGGCCGACCTCGATCCGCTCAAGCGTGCCGAGCGCGACAAGATTCCTGAGCTGGAGCCCTCCTTTTACGGCTTCACCGATGCCGATCAGGAAACCGTGTTCAACACCAGTAACACCTTCTTCGGCAAGGAGAGCATGAGCCTGCGCGAGCTCATCAACGCCCTGCGCGAAACCTACTGCGGTACCATCGGCGCCGAGTACATGTACGCGACCGACCAGAACCAGAAGCGCTGGTGGCAGCAAAAGCTCGAATCGATTCGCAGCAAACCCAATTTCACCAAGGAAAAGAAGCTTCACATCCTGGATCGCCTGACGGCCGCAGAAGGCCTGGAGCGATTCCTTCACACCAAATATGTGGGCCAGAAGCGCTTCTCGCTGGAAGGTGGCGAGAGCTTCATCGCCAGCATGGACGAGCTGATCCAGCAGGGCGGTATCAAGGGCCTGCAGGAAATCGTGATCGGCATGGCCCACCGTGGCCGCCTGAACGTGCTCGTCAATTCCCTGGGCAAAGTGCCAGCAGACCTGTTCGCGGAGTTTGAACACACCGCACCGGAAGACCTGCCAAGCGGTGACGTCAAGTACCACCAGGGTTTCAGCTCGGACGTCACCACGCCTGGCGGCCCGGTTCACCTCACGCTTGCGTTCAACCCATCCCACCTGGAGATCGTCAACCCGGTAGTCGAAGGCTCGGTGCGCGCCCGCATGGATCGCCGCGCTGATCCCCAGGGCATGCAGGTGCTGCCCGTGCTGGTACACGGCGACGCCGCGTTTGCAGGGCAGGGCGTTGTCATGGAAACGCTGGCATTGGCCGAAACCCGTGGCTATTACACGGGTGGCACGGTGCACATCGTGATCAACAACCAGATCGGTTTCACCACCAGCGACCCGCGCGACAGCCGCTCGACGCTGTACTGCTCCGACGTTGTCAAGATGATTGAGGCGCCCGTGCTTCACGTCAACGGCGACGATCCGGAAGCCGTGGTGCTCGCCACCCAGCTGGCGCTCGAGTTCCGCATGGAATTCCACAAGGACGTGGTGGTCGACATCATCTGTTTCCGCAAGCTGGGCCACAACGAGCAGGACACGCCCGCACTCACCCAGCCGCTGATGTACAAGAAAATTGCCCAGCACCCTGGCACCCGCAAGCTGTACGCCGACAAACTGGCCGCACAGGGTTTCGGCGAGACGCTGGGTGACGACATGGTCAAGGCCACGCGCGCAGCGCTTGACGCAGGCAAGAGCACCTTCGACCCCGTGCTGACCAATTTCAAGAGCAAGTACGCCGTGGATTGGGCGCCTTACCTCGGCAAAAAATGGACGGACGCAGGCGATACCGCCATTCCTACAGCTGAATGGAAGCGCCTCGCAGAAAAGATCAGCACCATCCCGAACACCGTGACCCCGCACCAGCTGGTCAAGAAGGTGTATGACGACCGCGCAGCCATGGGTCGTGGCGACATTCCGGTGGACTGGGGCATGGGCGAGCACATGGCGTTTGCCTCGCTGGTGGCCAGTGGCTACCCGGTGCGTCTGTCGGGTGAGGATTGCGGACGCGGTACCTTCACGCACCGCCACGCCGTGATTCACGACCAGAACCGCGAAAAGTTCGATACCGGTACCTATGTGCCTCTGCAGAATGTGGCCGACAACCAGGCTCCGTTTGTCGTCATCGACTCCATCCTGTCTGAAGAGGCTGTGCTGGCTTTCGAATACGGCTATGCATCGAACGACCCCAACACCCTGGTCATCTGGGAAGCGCAGTTCGGCGACTTTGCCAACGGCGCCCAGGTGGTGATTGACCAGTTCATCGCCTCCGGTGAAGTGAAGTGGGGCCGCGTCAATGGCATCACGCTGATGCTGCCGCACGGCTACGAAGGCCAGGGCCCGGAGCACAGCTCGGCACGTCTCGAGCGCTTCATGCAGCTGAGCGCCGACACCAACATGCAGGTGGTTCAGCCGACGACGGCCAGCCAGATCTTCCACGTGCTGCGTCGCCAGATGGTGCGCAACCTGCGCAAGCCGCTGGTCATCATGACGCCCAAGTCGCTGCTGCGGAACAAGGACGCCACGTCGCCCCTGTCCGAGTTCACCAAGGGCAGTTTCCAGACGGTTATCGGCGAGAACAAGGAAGAAATCCTCAAGAAGGCCGACAAGGTCAAGCGCGTGGTGGTGTGCTCCGGCAAGGTGTACTACGACCTGGTGAAAAAGCGCGAGGAAAAAGGACACGATGACGTGGCCATCCTGCGCGTGGAGCAGCTCTATCCGTTCCCGCACAAGGCGTTCGCAACCGAGCTCAAGAAGTACCCCAACGCCACCGACATCGTCTGGTGCCAGGACGAGCCGCAGAACCAGGGCGCCTGGTTCTTCGTGCAGCACTACATCCACGAGAACATGCTCGAAGGACAGAAGCTGGGCTACTCCGGCCGCGCGGCTTCCGCGTCGCCTGCGGTGGGCTATTCCCACCTCCACCAGGAGCAGCAAAAGGCGCTGGTGGATGGCGCGTTTGGCAAGCTCAAGGGTTTTGTGCTGACCAAATAAGGTCGCCTCCACCTGTACCTGTCCAGAACATCAGAACATTTCCGAAAGAATCAAATGGCTATCGTAGAAGTCAAAGTCCCCCAGTTGTCCGAGTCCGTGGCGGAAGCCACCATGCTGCAGTGGAAGAAAAAAGTCGGTGAGGCAATCGCCATCGACGAAATCCTGATTGAAATCGAAACCGACAAGGTGGTGCTGGAAGTCCCCGCGCCGTCCGCCGGCGTTCTGACCGAACTGGTTGTGGCCGATGGTGGCACCGTGGTGTCGGATCAGGTCATTGCCCGCATCGATACCGAAGGCCGTGCCGGTGCTGCAGCGCCTCAAGCGGCTGCCGCTCCTGCCGCAGCAAGCGCTGCGGTGGCTGCGCCAGCGGCTCCCGCTGCTGGTGCGGCAGCCTCCATGGCTGGTGTCGCCATGCCGGCCGCAGCCAAGCTGATGGCTGACAACGGCATGGCGGCTGGTTCGGTTCCGGGCACTGGCCGAGATGGCCGCGTGACCAAGGGTGATGTTCTGGGCGCAGCCAGCAAAGTCGTTGCCCCGTCTGTCATCCCCACTGGCGCGCCTGTCACCGCCTTGCCGCAAGTGGCAGCGCCGTCCAAGGCCAACGACCTGGGCGACCGGCCAGAGCAGCGCGTGCCGATGAGCCGTCTGCGCGCCCGCATTGCCGAGCGCCTGCTGCAATCGCAATCGACCAATGCCATCCTGACCACGTTCAACGAAGTGAACATGGCGCCCGTGATGGACATGCGCAAGAAGTTCCAGGATGCATTCACCAAGGAGCACGGTGTCAAGATTGGCTTCATGAGCTTCTTCGTGAAGGCGGCTGTTCATGCGCTGAAGAAGTTCCCGGTGCTCAACGCCTCGGTCGATGGCAACGACATCGTCTACCACGGCTACTTTGACATCGGCATCGCGGTGGGCTCGCCACGCGGCCTGGTGGTGCCCATCCTGCGCAACGCTGACCAGATGAGCTTTGCTGATATTGAAAAGAAGATTGCCGAGTTCGGCAAGAAGGCGCAAGACGGCAAACTGGGCATTGAAGACATGACTGGCGGTACCTTCTCCATCTCCAATGGTGGCACCTTCGGCTCCATGCTGTCCACGCCCATCATCAACCCGCCGCAGAGCGCCATCCTGGGCGTGCATGCGACCAAGGACCGCGCGGTGGTCGAGAACGGCCAGATCGTGATCCGCCCGATGAACTACCTCGCCATGAGCTACGACCACCGCATCATTGACGGCCGCGAAGCTGTTCTGGGCCTGGTGGCGATGAAGGAAGCGCTGGAAGATCCATCGCGTCTGCTGTTTGACATCTGAGGAGCATCTTCATGAGCAAACAATTTGACGTGATCGTCATCGGCGGCGGTCCCGGTGGCTACATTGCCGCCATCCGCGCCGCACAGTTGGGCTTCAATGTGGCCTGTATTGACGAGTGGAAGAACGCCAAAGGCGGCCCCGCGCTGGGCGGCACCTGCACCAACGTGGGCTGCATTCCGTCCAAGGCCCTGCTGCAGTCGTCCGAGCATTACGAGCATGCTGGCCATCACTTTGCAGACCACGGCATTGACGTGAAGGGCCTCAGTCTGGATGTGGGCCGGATGATTGCGCGCAAAGACACGGTTGTGAAGCAGAACAACGACGGCATCGTCTACCTGTTCAAGAAAAACAAGGTCACTTTCTTCCACGGCCGCGGTTCTTTCGCAGCAGCCAAGGATGGCCTGTACGACATCAAGGTCGCGCCAGCTGCAACGGGTGCAGCCGAAGAAACCATCACCGGCAAGCACATCGTGGTGGCCACTGGCTCCAACGCGCGCAGCCTGCCCGGTGCGCCGTTTGACGAGGAAAACATCTTATCGAACGACGGCGCCTTGCGCATGGCAGCGGTTCCCAAAAAGCTGGGTCTCATCGGCTCCGGCGTGATTGGCCTTGAGATGGGCTCGGTCTGGCGCCGCCTCGGTGCCGAAGTCACAGTGCTGGAAGGTCTGCCGACCTTCCTCGGGGCGGTGGACCAGCAGATCGCCAAGGAGGCGCACAAGGCTTTCACCAAGCAGGGCCTGAAGATCGAACTGGGCGTGAAGGTCGGTGAAGTCAAGTCCGGCAAGAAAGGCGTCTCGGTGGCCTACACCGATGCCAAGGGCGAGGCGCAGACGCTGGAGGTGGACAAGCTGATCATCTCCATCGGCCGCGTGGCCAACACCGTTGGTCTGGCGCCTGAGGCGGTGGGCCTCAAGCTGGACGAACGCGGCGCCATCGTCGTCGACGGGGAATGCAAGACCAACCTGCCCAACGTCTGGGCGGTGGGCGATGTGGTGCGCGGCCCCATGCTGGCACACAAGGCAGAGGAAGAGGGCGTTGCCGTGGCCGAGCGCATTGCCGGCCAGCACGGGCATGTCAACTTCAACACCATCCCGTGGGTCATCTACACCAGCCCGGAAATTGCCTGGGTGGGTCAGACCGAAGAGCAGCTCAAGGCGGCAGGCCGCGCCTACAAGTCGGGCACCTTCCCGTTCATGGCCAATGGCCGTGCCCGTGCCCTCGGCGACACGACTGGCATGGTGAAAATGCTGGCGGACGCGGCAACCGACGAGATCCTCGGCGTGCACATCGTCGGCCCCATGGCCAGCGAGCTGATTGCCGAGTGCGTGGTGGCGATGGAGTTCCGCGCCAGCAGCGAGGACATCGCCCGTATCTGCCATGCGCATCCGTCGCTCAGCGAAGCGACCAAGGAAGCCGCGCTGGCGGTGGACAAGCGCACGCTGAACTTCTGATCCGTCCAGGTAAAGCATCGGTGACACAGCCGGTCCGGTCAGCTTACAACGCGGAGCTCGCTGCGCGGGGTTACAAAAGTGACCCCGCCCAGTTGCGGGCAATTGACGCGCTTGAGCGCTGTGCAACAGAATGGGCCAATTACAAGGAGCAGCGCTCCAACGCTTTCAAGAAGCTTATCAACCGCCCCGACATTCCGCGTGGCGTGTACATGCACGGCGGGGTAGGGCGCGGCAAGAGCTTCCTGATGGACTGCTTCTTCGGAGCCGTTCCGCTGAACCGGAAGGTGCGGTTGCATTTTCACGAGTTCATGCGGGAGGTGCACCGCGAACTGCAGGATTTGCAGGGTACGGCCAACCCGCTCGATGAACTCGGGCGGCGCATGGCCAAGCGCTACCGCCTGATCTGCTTTGACGAGTTTCACGTGGCGGACATTACCGACGCGATGATTCTTTATCGCTTGCTGTCGGCGCTGTTTGACAACGGAGTCGGCTTTGTCACCACCTCGAACTTCCGGCCGGATGACCTTTATCCGAACGGCATGCACCGTGACCGTATTCTGCCGGCCATCGAATTGTTAAAAGACAACCTGGAAGTCATCAGTGTGGACAACGGCACCGACTACCGCCGCCGCACGCTCGAGAATGCCCGGCTGTATCACACCCCTCTGGGGCCGCAGGCGGATGCCGAGATGACCGCCACCTTCAACGCCCTGGCCGAGACGCAGGACGAGAATCCTGTGTTGCAGATCGAGGCCCGGAAGATCTGGGCCCGTCGCAAGGCCGGTGGCGTGGTGTGGTTTGATTTCAAGTCTCTCTGCGGCGGCCCCCGTTCCCAGAACGACTACCTGGAAATTGCCACGCAGTTCCATACCGTCCTTCTGAGCGATGTGCCCCACATGCCGGTGCGCATGGCATCGGAGGCGCGGCGCTTTACATGGCTGATAGACGTGCTTTACGACCGTCGTGTCAAATTGATCCTGTCGGCAGAGGTGCCGCCTGAGGCGTTGTACACCGAAGGCCCTCTGGTGCATGAGTTTCCGCGCACAGTCTCGCGGCTCAATGAAATGCAGTCGACGGCCTTTTTGGGACTGGAAAGACGGAGCGTGGATACCGCGTTGACATGAACAAATCGCTTTGGATGAGTCTGCTGGTGTGCGTTTCGCCGTGGTTGATGGCGCAGACGCCTGCGCCTGCCGTCGCAGTTACGCCTGCCGTGCCAGCCTTCTCGATTGATGCAGAGCGCAGCCGTATCGCTGCAGACCGCGCCCGGCTGGAGGCTGGTTTTCTCGCAGAAGATGCGGCTTGTTACAAGCGTTTTGCGGTCAACAACTGTCTGGCTGAGGTCAATGTGCGCCGGCGCGAGGCGATGGCGGATTTGCGGCGTCAGGACATTGAACTCAACGATCTGGACAGACGCGCCCGGGCTGCCGAGCAGTTGCGCAAAACCGAAGAAAAATCGTCACCCCAGGCGCTTCGGGATGCCGAAGAGCGTCGTGCCAAAGCGGTGCAAGAATACCAGGAGCGCATCGAGCGCGAAAAGAAAAAAATCGAAGAGCGTGCGCTGACCCAGTCAGACGCCAAGGCCCGGAGCGATGCGGCGGCAGGCAAACTCAGCGCCAGTGAGCAGAAGGCCCGCGACCGCGCAGACAAGCAGGCCGCTGCCGCCGAAGAAGCAAAGAAATTCAATGAACGCCAGAAGGAAGCCGAAGAACGCCGCGCACGGCACGAGGAAGAACAGCGCAAGCGGGTCAAGCCGCCCGCCAAGTCCCTGCCTCTGCCTTCCTGAGGCAGGGCCTAGCCGGTTCACGACAGGCTTACTTTTTGGCGTCGCCCAGAGGCTCCAGTTTGACAATCACCAGTGACAGGTTGTCGCCGCCGCCCCGCGCACGTGAGCGTGCTTTCTGGATCAGGAACTCGGTGGCCTCGCGCGGCGACAGCATCGCAAGAGCTGAACCCATTTCGCTGGCGCTGAAGTAGTGCCACACGCCATCGCTGCACGCCAGCAGCACGTCATCGGGCTTGAGCTGGGGGATGAAGTGGTGTGAGACGGGTGGAACTTCTTCGGTACCGAGGCAGCCCATCAGGATGTTGGACTGCGGGTGCACATTGGCTTCTTCTTCCGTGATCTCACCCTTGTCGACGAGCGTCTGCACGTAGGAGTGGTCCACCGTGCGGTGAATCAGCTTGCTGCCGTGGTAGTGGTAGATGCGTGAGTCACCGGTGTGCACCCAGTGGCAGTCGCCACCCGGGTTGATCAGGAAGGCGGCCAGCGTGCTGTGCGGTTCCTGCTCTGCCGAAATGGCGGTGAGCTTGATGACGATGTGCGCCTCTTCGACGATCTGCTTGAGCATGGTTGGCGCATCGTCACTGTCGGGTGAGTAGCGCTCAAACAGCTGCTTGGCCGTCATCATGACCTGGTCGGAAGCCTTGCGACCGCCACTGCGACCACCCATGCCATCGGCCACGATGCCCAGCATGCAGCCCGGCACGCGCGCATGGCTGAACAGGTTGACCTGATCCTGCTGGTAGTCCCGGTCACCCTTGTGGATGCCGGTGGATGCGGTGATTCGGTAGCCTTTGGACATTGTCAGATCTTTCAAGCCCACAGGCTCGATTTATGGTCGCAACACACGTATTATCAGGCGAAGCGCTGCGAACCCGGAATCTACTTTGGACTTAAATTTACACTCGCCGGAGCGGCAGCTGATAGAGCTCAAGATCGAACATGCGGACCTCGATGCGCTGGTCGACATGGCCGCCCACGCGCTTCCCATCGATGAGCTCCTGCTGCGACGCCTCAAAAAGCGGCGCCTGCAATTGCGAGACCAGATCGCCCAGCTGGAGCAACAGCTGGACCCGCGCGAGCCTGCCTGATGCCCCTTGCCAGCGACGTCGAAGCCGCATTCGCCCCCGAGGGTGTCCTGTCCCGCGCAGACGAACACTTCGTGCCACGCCAGGGGCAGGTCGACATGGCGCTGGCCGTCGCTGCAGCCATTGATGACGCCCATCCACTGGTGGTCGAGGCCAGCACCGGTGTGGGAAAAACCTACGCTTATCTGGTCCCGGCCCTGCTCAGTGGCGAGCGCGTGCTGCTGTCTACCGCCACCAAGGCGTTGCAGGACCAGCTGTTCGGGCGTGACCTTCCCCGGCTGGTGGAGATTCTGGGGCTGCCCACCCGCACGGCTTTGCTCAAAGGGCGTGCCAGCTACCTGTGCCTGCACCGGATGACACTGGCGCGCCACGAGGCGCAGGTTTCCGATGCCACATCGTTGCGTGCGCTGGGCCGTATCGAGCAATGGTCGCAGGCGACGCGAACCGGCGATCTGGCCGAGCTGCCCGGGCTGGATGAACGCTCCCCGCTGATTCCACTCGTCACCTCCACCCGGGACAACTGCCTGGGGTCTACCTGTCCGCAATTCCGGTCCTGCCATGTCAATCTGGCGCGGCGCGAGGCCATGGCGGCCGATGTGGTGGTGATCAACCACCATCTCTTCTTTGCCGATCTTTCCGTGCGCGAGTCCGGTGTGGCTGAGTTGCTGCCCTCGGTGCGCATCGCGATTTTCGACGAGGCGCATCAGCTCAACGAGACTGGCATCCAGTTTCTGGGTACCCAGCTCAGCACCGGGCAGCTGCTGGACTTTTGCCGCGACACACTGGCCGCCGGACTGCAACTGGCGCGGGGCCTGGTCGACTGGCAGGCTGTGGTGGGTGCGGTGGAGCAAGCGGCGCGTCATTTGCGCCTGTGCGCCGGTCGGCAGTACCCGGGGACCAAATTGCGATGGACAGGGGCTGCGCCGGAAGGGCTGGACGACACCGAGTGGTCACAGGCGCTGGAGGCCGTGCATGCGGCCTGCCTGAAGCTTTGTGCAGCGCTGGACACGGTCAGCGAGATGGCCCCGGACTTTGTGCGTCTTCACGAGCGTGGCATGGTGCTGGCTGAGCGTTCGGCAGGCTTTTTAGGAGCCGCTGAACCCGGGGCGGTGCGGTGGGCGGATGTCGGTGTGCAGCTGCGGCTGGTCGAGTCGCCCATGGATATTTCCAAAACCGTGAAGTCCAAAATGCTCGGCGCTTCTGCAGAGGGTGAGAGCGGCAAATCATGGGTTTTCACCTCGGCCACGCTGGGCGATGACGAGCGCCTCACCTGGTTCACGGGGCCTTGCGGTCTCGAAGACGCGGCCGTGTTGCGGGTCGGAAGCCCTTTTGATTACGACAGGCAGGCCTGCCTGTATGTGCCGATCGATTTGCCCAAACCGGCCGATCCGTCGCATGCGCTGCGGGTGGCGGAGTCTGCTGCACGGTGGGCCCGCCAGTTGGGGGGGCGCACCATGATCCTCACCACGACCTTGCGTTCGTTGAGGACGATCGGCGACTCACTCAAAGCCGCGTTGGACGATGGCGGCGAGCTGCAGGTGCTGGTGCAGGGTGACATGCCCAAGCGTGCGCTGATCGAGCGCTTCAGGTCTGGCAGCGACAACGGCGAAAAGGGCTGCGTGCTGGTGGCGTCCGCGTCGTTCTGGGAGGGCATTGATGTGCCGGGTGAGGCGCTGCAGATGGTCATCATCGACAAGCTGCCGTTTCCACCGCCCAACGATCCGCTGGCCGAGGCACGCGCCCGGCTGCTGGAAAGTCAGGGGCGCAGCGCGTTTTCGGATTATTTTCTGCCTGAGGCGGCAGTCGCGTTGAAGCAGGGTGCCGGGCGACTGATCCGCCGGGAAACCGACAGCGGCATTCTGGTGGTCTGCGACAGTCGCTTGGCGACCATGGGCTATGGCAAGCGGCTGATCAAGGCACTGCCGGCCATGCGACGCCTGACGTCCGAAGAGGAACTTCAGGCGCAGATTGATGCGCTCACCAGAACTTGTACCAAGGGTTGTTCTGTGACTTGAAACCCTTGGTCATGTACTCGCTCTGCGGATAGGTTTTCTCGATGATGCGGCGGGTGTCGTCGCGCAGTTCGGTCATGCCTAATGCGTCGTAGGATTTGTACAGGATGTAGGTGGCTTCTTCGATTGCCGGCACATCCCGGTAATCGGCAATCGCGCTCTGCGCGCGATTGATGGCGGCCACATAGGCGCCACGCGTGTAGTAGTAGCGGGCCACATGAACTTCAGACTGTGCCAGCGAGTTCACGATGTAGGACATCCGCAGACGCGCATCAGTGGAGTACTTGGAGTCGGGGAAGCGGGCCACGAGCTCGCGGAAGGACTCGAAAGATTCCTTGGCGGCCTTCTGGTCACGCTCGGACAGGTCCTGCTGCGAGATGAAGGAGAAAATGCCCAGGTTGTCGTTGAAGTTGACCACGCCCTTGAGGAAAAGCGCATAGTCGAGCGCCGGGCTGGCCGGGTGCAGGCGGATAAAGCGGTCCAGCGTGGCGATGGCCTGGGCCTGCTCGCCGCCCTTGTACTGGGCATAGGCTTTTTCGAGCTGGGCCTGCTGCGCCAGCGGTGTGCCGGCTGCACGCCCTTCGAGTTTTTCGTAAAGGGGAATGGCCTTGTCGTAGGCGCCGGAGTTGGCCTCGTCCTTGGCTTCAGCGTAAATCTTGTTGGGGCTCCACGTGGCGGTCTTGTCGACGGCAGGGGTGCTGGAACAGCCAGCGAGCGTGAGCGCTATTGCGCTGAGAGCAGCCATCAGTGGCAGGGCAGGCGGAACAACCGATAATTTGCGGGAAAACATGGCGATTGACCTCATTGATGACTGACTCTGGATCGAGCGGCCCGATTATATCGGGCGTGAGGGGCGACTTTGCCATGCCGGCGGACGCCCATGACGACCCGGAAGGGGTCGAACTCGTCGATCAGGTCGAGCACCGCGACGTCGTTGTTCCGTCGGCGCAGCACGGTGCCCGGCTCGATCTGGCGCTGGCGACGCTCGTGCCGGAATTTTCCCGCAGCTACCTGCAGCAGCTGATCGCGGCAGGCGTGGTTCAGCTGGCTGGGCGGGTGCAGGCCAAGAGCTCGGCGAAGGTCAAGGCGGGCGATGCCTTGCAGATCGAGCTGCGGCCCACGCCGCAGAGCCAGGCGTTCAAGCCCGAGCCGATGGCGCTCGATGTGGTGTACGAGGACGACAGCTTGCTGGTCATCAACAAGCCTGCGGGTCTGGTGGTGCATCCGGCGCCCGGCAACTGGAGTGGCACGCTGCTCAACGGCTTGCTGGCCCGCGATGCCCAGGCAGCCTGCCTGCCGCGCGCCGGTATCGTCCACCGGCTGGACAAGGACACCAGCGGCCTGATGGTGGTGGCGAAGCAGCGCGTGGTGATGGACCGGCTGGTCGAAATGATTGCTGCGCGGACGGTGCACCGGGAATACGTGGCAATCGCCCACGGGGCGTGGGTTGGCGCTCCGGTACGACAGGTGGAGGCCCCCATAGGCCGTGATCCGCGCAATCGCCTGCGCATGGCGGTGGTCGATATGGACCGGCATTCCGGCAAGAGCGCCTCGACCCGAATCTCGTTGATGGTCAACGCTGCCAGGCACTGCCTCGTCGCGTGCAGACTGCAGACGGGCCGTACGCACCAGATACGCGTGCACATGGTGCACATCGGGCACCCGTTGGTGTCGGATGCGCTGTACGGGGGCGAAGCGGCTGGCGGCTTGACGCGGCAGGCGCTGCATGCCTGCCGACTGGCTTTTGAACACCCGGTGAGTGGTCAGGCGGTCGACCTTCGCGTGCCGCCGCCAGATGACTTTCAGAGCGCGGCCGCGGCGTTGGGGCTCGGATACAATTGGGCCAGCAGCCACCTGTGAGTCACGGCGTGGTGCTCTGGGCGATTGCACGCGCAACCACGATTGGCGCCATCAAGTGCCCCCCGGCTCCTCCCGGGTTTCCCCGACCTTTTTCGGAACGACAACCATGAATACGACGGATGCAAAGCGCGTCCTCGAAACGGCATTGATTTGCGCACAGCAGCCGTTGCCGCTGCGCGAAATGGGAGTGCTGTTCAACGGGGCGCTGACTGCCGATACCCTCAAGCTGCTGCTCGAAGACCTGCAGAGCGACTGGGCTGGCCGCGGCGTGGAACTGGTGCATGTGGCCAGCGGCTGGCGCTTTCAGAGCCGCCCGCAGATGCGCGAATACCTGGACAGGTTGCATCCGGAAAAACCACCGCGCTACAGCCGGGCGACGCTGGAAACGCTGGCCATCATTGCCTACCGCCAGCCTGTCACCCGCGGCGACATGGAAGACATCCGGGGTGTCACGATCAACAGCCTGCTGCTCAAACAGTTGGAAGACCGCGGCTGGGTCGAGGTCATCGGCCACCGGGAAACGGTGGGCCGGCCGGCACTGTACGCCACCACGCGGCAGTTTCTCGATGACCTGGGCGTGGAGTCTCTGGATCAGCTTCCCGCCATGGACGGCTCAGCCGGTCAACTGGCGATGCTTGAGCAGATCGAGTTTGGACTGCCAGACACCGCCCAACAGACGGAAGAAGCCGTGCAGACGGAAGACGGTGTGGTGAGCGCTGAGGGGAGTGCCGAGGCCAATTCGGCGGGTATCGGAGCGACCTTGTCCGACGGACATTTGGCAGACGGGTTGGAGGTGGCGGTCGACACCCTCAGCGGCAATGACCCTTTGGTCGGCGAGGCCGACACCCGACAGACGAACGAGTGAGAAGCACCGTATGAACGAACAAGAACAAGATAACGCTGGCAACGACGAGTCGCCGGTTCCCTTGGTGCGCTCCGCGCCATCAGCGACACCGGTTGAGTCTGCGGTCGATGCGGCCTCGCTGCAAAGTTCACCTGACGCAGATGCAGAGGCGCTGGCCGCTGCCGCACCGCCTGCGAGCGCGCAAGGCCACAACCGTCGGCAGGGCAAGCCGGTGATGGCGCAGATCCGTTTCGAGGATGTGGTCACCGGCCAGTTCGATGCAGACGAGGAAGATGTTGCATTGGAGCTGCCCAAACGGGTTTTGTCCGCCCAGCCGGAAACACCCAAGCTGCACAAGGTGCTGGCCCAGGCCGGGCTGGGCTCCCGGCTTGAGATGGAGCAACTGATTCTGGAAGGTCGTATTTCCGTGAACGGCGAGCCGGCCCACATCGGCCAGCGCATCCAGTTCGGCGACACAGTCAAGGTCAATGGCAAGCCGATCCGGGTCCGGATTGACCCACCGCCGCCGCGCGTGATTGCGTACCACAAGCCGGCAGGTGAGGTGGTCACGCATGACGACCCGCAGAACCGGCCCACGGTGTTCCGCCGTCTGCCCAAGCTGTTTCAGGGCAAGTGGCAATCTGTCGGCCGGTTGGACCTGAACACCGAAGGCCTGTTGTTGCTGACCAGCTCCGGTGAGCTCGCCAACCGGCTGATGCACCCGCGGTTCGGCTTGGAGCGCGAATACGCAGTCCGTGTGCTGGGCGCACTGACCAACGACGAGAAAGAGCGTCTGCTTCATGGCGTCACTCTCGATGACGGACAGGCCCAGTTCAGCTCCATCGAGGCCGGTGGAGGTGAAGGCGCCAACTGCTGGTACCGGGTCACCATCTCCGAGGGCCGCAACCGTGAGGTACGGCGCATGTTCGAAGCGGTCGGGCATGCGGTCAGTCGGTTGATCCGGATCCGCTACGGCGCGATGGTGTTGCCGCGCGGCCTCAAGCGCGGTGCATTCGTCGAGTTGGACGACCGCGACATCGCGGCCTTGACCAGTGCCGTGAATCGCTCGGAGTCACGCGCCAGAGACGTCGCCGTCAGCGACGCTGCGGGTGGTGAGTCCACTGAGCGGCGAGGTCCCCGTGGCCCGCGCCGCGACCGGAGTCGCCCCAATCGGGGTGGTGGTGCGCCGGTGCGCGATGTGACGGTCAGTGAACCTTCGGCTGATGGCGAAGGCGAGGTGGATCCTTACGAATTGCAACCGCCGATGGGGCAGCCGGCTGGCGCTCCACGTGGCAAGAACCAGAACCGCCGGGGCGGCAAGGGGCCGCGCCCTCAGGGCAACCGGCAACGGCCTGCGCCAGACGCATCGGGTGGCCAGGGCCAGCAGCGCCAGCGCCCCAACCGCGGTGAACCCGGCCGCAGCGACAAAGGCCCCGGCAACGCTCAGCCTGATCCGATGAAAACCTCATTTGGTTACATCGGCGCAGACACCTTCACCCGCCAACGGCAGGGTCAAGGCCAGGGGCAGCGTCGCACCGGCGGCTCAGGTTTTGGCGGCGGCAACAACGCTGGCAACGGGGGCCCACGCCGGGGTGGGGGTAACCGGGGTGGCGGCGGGGGCAGAAGCGGCGGCGGCGGTGGTGGACGGGGCGGCTCGCGCTAAACGACCAATTGCGACCGATTCCGACCGATTGGGGCCAGTTGCTGGCCCTCGAACACCACGTGTGGATCCCCCAGCACCCTGCGGGTCAACGTTACACGGCTGCGGGCTAACCCCTTTAGGCTGTACGGCTGCTCAGCTACCCGCTGTGCGCAGGTTAAAATCATGGGCTTTATTCATTTTGTGAATAATTTAAAAATTCAATAGATTTACTTCAAGGAAATTTCATGGCAATCGAACGCACTCTCTCCATCATCAAGCCTGACGCTGTCGCCAAAAACGTGATTGGCCAGATCTACGCGCGCTTTGAAGCCGCTGGCCTGAAAGTGGTGGCTGCGAAGATGGCTCACCTGTCCAAAGGTGAGGCCGAAGCCTTCTACGCCGTCCACAAAGAGCGTCCTTTCTTCAAGGACCTCGTGTCGTTCATGATTTCCGGCCCGGTGATGATCCAGGCGCTGGAAGGCGAAGGCGCGATCCTGAAGAACCGCGACCTGATGGGCGCAACCGACCCGAAGAAGGCCGCTGCAGGCACCATTCGCGCCGACTTCGCTGACAGCATCGACGCCAATGCCGTTCATGGCTCTGACGCCGCCGAGACTGCCAAGGCCGAGATCGCGTTTTTCTTCCCCGGCATGAACGTTTACAGCCGTTAAGTATGTCCAGCCCCAAGCCTTGCCATCCCTCGTCAGGGCTGCTGCCGGCGTCGGGGCTGACTCTGACTGCGACTGTTTGCCGCACCTTGTGATGACGGCCAACCTGCTCGACTTTGATCTGGAAGGCTTGATTGCCTTCTGCGAACGTCTGGGCGAGAAGCGCTTCCGTGCGACGCAGCTGTTCCGCTGGATTCATCAAAAGGGCGCATCGGATTTCGGCCAGATGACCGATCTGGCCAAACCGCTGCGTGAGAAGCTGGTGTCGTCGGCGCACGTGGCGCCGCTGCAGATGGTGTCTCGCCACGAATCGGCAGACGGCACCGTGAAGTGGCTGTTTGATGTCGGCGGCGGTGATGTCATCGAAACGGTGTTCATTCCGGAGACCGACCGCGGAACCCTGTGCATTTCGTCGCAGGCGGGTTGTGCAGTCGGTTGCCGGTTCTGCTCCACTGGCCATCAAGGCTTCAGCCGCAACCTGACGACGGGCGAAATCATCGCCCAGCTCTGGTATGCCGAGCACTTCCTGCGCCAGTACCTCGGGCGGCAGGAACGGGTCATCTCCAATGTCGTCATGATGGGTATGGGCGAGCCGCTGCAGAACTATTCCCAGCTGGTGCCCGCACTCAAGGTCATGCTGGATGACCATGGCTATGGCCTGTCGCGCCGCCGCGTCACGGTGTCCACCTCGGGTGTGGTGCCCATGATCGACCGGCTGGCAGCTGACTGCCCGGTGGCGTTGGCGGTGTCGCTGCATGCGCCCACAGATGACTTGCGCGACAACCTCGTGCCGCTCAACAAAAAGTACCCGATTGCCGAGTTGCTGCAGGCCTGCACGCGCTATCAGGCATCCGCGCCGCGCGACTTCATCACCTTTGAATATTGCATGCTCGATGGGGTCAACGACCAGCCGCAGCATGCCCGCGAGCTGGTTGCCCTGGTGAACGCGCAGCGCGCCGGCGGGCTGTCATGCAAATTCAACCTGATCCCGTTCAATCCATTTCCGGCCTCTGGCCTGAAGCGCTCCGCCATGCCCCAGGTGATGGCTTTTGCGAAAATCCTGATGGATGCCGGTATCGTGACGACAGTGCGAAAAACCCGGGGCGATGACATCGATGCGGCCTGTGGGCAGCTCGCCGGCGATGTTCAGGACCGTACCGACGTGGACAAGCGCATGGCTGCGCAGCGGCAGGGTATGCTCGGAGGCATCAAGGTGGTCGTGACCAAGGGGATTGAAGTATGAGTTTTGCCGCCAGATGGATCGGCGTCGCTTCCCTGTGCGGGCTTGTGGTGCTGCTCACGGCTTGCGGGAGCCAGCCGACGGCGTCCCCGGGTTCGTCGTCCGCCGGTGCTGACCGGATGACGGAGTCTGACGAGCCGGAAGTGCGCCGGCGCGCCCGGCTGCGCCTCGAGCTGGCTGCGGGCTATTTCCAGCAAGGCCAGACCGATGTGGCACTTGACGAGATCAAGCAGGCGCTGGCGACCGACCCCACTTTCGGTGACGCTTACAACCTCCGGGGCCTGGTGTACATGCGGCTCAACGACGTGCCGCTCGCCGAGGACAGTTTTCGAAGGGCTCTGGCCCTCAACCCGCGCGACGGCGACTCGGCCCACAACTACGGCTGGCTGTTGTGCCAGCAGGCCAGGTACCCGGACGCCTACCGGTACTTCGCCCAGGCCTCGGCCAATCCCGGTTACAGCGGCAAGTCCAAAACCCTCATGGCCCAGGGCCTGTGCCAGGCACGGGCAGGTCAGGTGAATGAAGCCGAGCAAAGCCTGATCCAGTCCTATGAGCTGGACCCCGGCAATCCGATCACCGGTTACAACCTGGCCAACCTTCTGTACACGCGCGGCGATCTGACGCGTGCCCAGTTTTACATTCGCCGCATCAACAACAGCGAGCTGGCCAATGCGGAAACCTTGTGGCTTGGCATCAAGATCGAGCAGCGGTTGAACAATCGGGCCGTCGTGGCGCAACTGGGTGACCAGCTGAAGCGGCGGTTTGGGCAGTCCCGTGAGGCCACCTCCTACGACCGGGGAGCGTTCAATGAGTGATTTGTCCCCCGCAGGCGATGAAACTTCCGATGTCCGCGGCGCTGCCTCCGGAGCTGAGGGTGCCGAGCCGGCGATGTCAGCGGGTGCGCTGATACGCCAGGCGCGTGAATCCGCCGGTTTGCATATTGCCGCCTTGGCCGTTGCGCTGAAGGTGCCGGTCAAAAAACTGGAAGCGTTGGAGCAGGACCGCTTTGACTTGTTGCCTGATGCGGTGTTTGTTCGGGCCCTGGCCTCCAGCGTGTGCCGAACCCTGAAGATCGACGCAGCCAGCGTGCTTGACCGCCTGCCCCAGACCACTGCGCCCAAGCTCATTTACCAGGGTACGGGAATCAACGCCCCGTTCCGCGCGCCGGGCGATGGTCCGGGCCCCACCATCTGGGCCCAGGTGTCTCGGCCTGCCGTGCTGGCGGGTCTGGCGTTTCTTTTGGGGGCGCTGGTCCTGATTTTCCTTCCGGCTGTCAAGCAGGATGGACTGGTCGACAAAGTGGTCGCCGTGGCGACGCCGTCGGGTGCTGCGCAGACTGATGCATCAGCCGCACCGGTCGGCGCGGCAGACGAGGGCGTGAAGATGGGCAATGCGCCCGGTCAGGTGCTGGAAGCAACCACAGCAACTTCCGGTCAAACGAACTCCGCTCCAGCCATGATGTCTTCTGCGTTGGTGGGTGGTACGTCGCCCGTCGCAGCAGCTGTTGCATCGGTCACACCGGACCCATTGCCGGCGCCAGCCACGCCTTCGTCGCCAGCTGCGCCTGCTGTACCCGCTACGACCGCACCGGCGAATGCTGCGGCGGCCGCCTCGACCCAGTCAGGCTCATCGGCCAGCGGGTTGCTGACGCTGCGGGCCAAAGGCGAGTCGTGGGTAGAGGTGGTGGATGCCAAAGGCGTGGTGGTGGTGCGACGCATCCTCACTGCCGGTGAGGTGGTGGGTGTATCGGGTGCATTGCCCATGACCGCCGTGATTGGCCGTGCAGATGCCACCCAGGTGACGGTGCGTGGTCAACCACTGGATCTGGCCCCGATCGCGCGTGACAATGTGGCCCGTTTTGAGGTGAAGTAGTGTCTGAAGCCTGTTTGCCTGTTGAGCCTGTTCAATCTGCGGCGCCCGCCGCGCGTCGCTCCACCCAGGTGCGCGTGACCTGGGGTGATCGTGTGGTCACCGTGGGCGGTGACGCCCCGGTGCGCGTGCAATCGATGACCAACACCGACACGGTCGACGCGATCGGCACCGCCATCCAGGTCAAAGAACTGGCGATTGCCGGTTCAGAAATGGTCCGCATCACCGTCAACACCCCGGAAGCTGCGGAAGCCGTTCCGCATGTGCGCGATCAGTTGGACCGCATGGGTATCGATGTGCCGCTGGTCGGTGACTTCCACTACAACGGCCATCGTCTGCTGACCGATTACCCGGCGTGTGCCGAGGCGCTGTCCAAGTACCGCATCAATCCCGGCAATGTGGGCAAGGGCGACAAGCACGACCGCCAGTTCGGTCAGATGATTGAGGTCGCAGCGCGCTGGAACAAGCCGGTGCGCATCGGCGTGAACTGGGGCAGTCTGGACCAGGAGCTGCTGGCCAGCCTGATGGACCAGAACAGCGCTCGGCCCAATCCATGGGATGCCCGACAGGTGATGTACGAAGCGCTGATCACCTCAGCAATCGATTCGGCGCACATGGCCGAACGCATGGGTTTGCGGCGTGACCAGATCATCCTGTCCTGCAAGGTCAGTGGCGTGCAGGATCTGATTTCCGTCTACCGCGAGTTGGCTCGCCGCACCAACCACGCGCTGCATCTCGGGTTGACCGAGGCTGGTATGGGCACCAAGGGCACGGTAGCGTCGGCGACAGCCTTGTCCATCCTGCTTCAGGAAGGCATCGGCGACACGATTAGGGTGTCGCTCACGCCGCAGCCGGGCGAGGCCCGCACGCAGGAGGTGGTGATCGCCTCCGAAATTTTGCAGGCGTTGGGCTTGCGCGTGTTCGTTCCCAGCGTGACCGCCTGTCCCGGTTGCGGCCGCACCACCAGCACCACTTTCCAGGAAATGGCCAAGCAAATTGACGATTTCCTTCGCGCGCAGATGCCGGTCTGGCGTGTTCGCTACCCTGGTGTCGAGGGCCTCAAGGTGGCTGTGATGGGCTGTATCGTGAACGGCCCTGGCGAGAGCAAGCATGCCGACATCGGCATCAGCCTGCCTGGCTCAGGCGAAGCGCCTGCGGCGCCCGTGTTCATCGATGGCGAGAAACGGCTGACACTGCGCGGCGACGCGATTGCCAGCGAGTTCCAGGCCATCGTCGAGAACTACATTGAAAAGCGCTTCGGTCAGACGGCTGACGTCGAAGCCGCGTAAAACCCATGACTGAGAACATCACTGCGGGCAAGGCAGGCCAGTCGCCCGTGCCCAAAACACAGAAACTGGCTGGCGTGAAGGGGATGAACGACATCCTGCCGCCGGACTCCGCCCGCTGGGAGTGGCTGGAGGACAAGGTGCGCTCTTTGATGCAGCGCTACGCCTACCGCAACATCCGCACGCCCATCCTGGAGCACACGCAGCTGTTTGTGCGTGGCATCGGCGAAGTCACCGACATTGTCGAGAAGGAGATGTATTCCTTTGAAGACCGCTCCGACAAATACGGTGACCACGACCACCTGACCATGCGCCCTGAAAACACCGCCAGCGTGGTACGTGCGGTGACCGAGCACAACCTGCTGTACGACGGCGGCAAGCGCCTGTTTTACATGGGGCCGATGTTCCGTCGGGAGCGGCCCCAGCGCGGCCGCTACCGGCAGTTTCACCAGATTGGCGCCGAAGCGCTCGGATTTGCCGGGCCCGATGTCGATGCCGAGCTGATCCTGCTTGCCGCGGCGCTCTGGAAAGAACTGGGCCTGACCGACTGGCGCCTGGAGATCAACAGCCTCGGCCAGCCGCAGGAGCGGGCGCTGCACCGCGCGCAGCTGATTGCGCACTTCCAGCAGCACGAAAGCCTGCTCGACGAAGAAGCGCGCCGCCGCCTGCACAGCAACCCCTTGCGCATTCTGGATACCAAGAACCCGGCGATGAGGCCGGTCGTCGAAAGTGCGCCGCGCCTGATCGATTTCCTGGGGCCTGAATCCCTGGCGCATTTTGAGGGGCTCAAGGCCATCCTCGACGCCAACGACATTCCGTGGACACTCAATCCGCGGCTGGTGCGCGGGCTGGACTACTACAACCTGTCGGTGTTCGAGTTTGTGACCGACCGGCTCGGCGCTCAGGGCACGATTTGCGCGGGCGGCCGGTATGACTACCTGATCGAGCAAATCGGCGGCAAGGCTGCGCCGGCAGTGGGCTGGGCACTTGGTGTCGAGCGTGTGCTGGAATTGCTGAAAGAACAGGGCACCGAGGTTCCCGCAGTGGTGCCTGATGCTTACGCGGTGGTTCCGGCTGCCAGCGCACTGCCGACGGTTCTCAAAGCCCTGCAGTCGCTGCGCGCCTGCGGCGTGAGCGTACAGATGCATGCCGCTGCCACCTCGGAAGGCATGGGCAGCATGAAGTCGCAGTTCAAGCGTGCGGATGCCAGTGGCGCACGCTTCGCGCTGATTTTTGGCGACAGTGAATTGGCCCAGGGCTGTGTGGCCGTCAAGCCCCTGCGAGGCGAGCAGCCAGACGCTGGCGGCGGGACGGGCTCGGCGCAGGTCCTGCAGCCGCTGGCAACGGTGGCTGACTGGGCGATCACGCTGCGCGGCTGAGCGAAGACGAGACCCCAGGGCTCCCAGGCCGCTTCCGGGCGGCCCTCTACAATCACCCATCCCGCGAACCGGCCCGACAGGGGCTGTCGGGCAGCAAAGAAATTCTTATGGCAAAACATCTCGATTTGGACGAACAGGAGCAGCTGGACCAGCTCAAGCACTTCTGGAAGCAGTACGGCGACCTGATCACCTGGGTGCTGATCGCCGTGTTCGGCGCATTCGCCGCATGGAATGGTTACCAGTACTGGCAGCGCAACCAGTCGGCACAGGCCTCGGTGATGTACGACGAGGTCGAGCGTGCCGTGCAGTCTGGCGATGTGGCACGCATTGACCGGGCTCTCGCCGACATGAAAGACCGTTTTGGCAGCACCACCTACGCGCAGCAGGCGGCCTTGCTGGCCGCGAGGGTCTACCACGACAAGGGCAATGCCGATGCATCCCGTGCCGCATTGAACTGGGTGGCAGACAAATCCCCCGATGAAGGCTACAAGGCCATTGCCCGCTTGCGTCTGGCTGCATTGCTGTTTGACAAGAAGTCCTACGACGAAGCGCTGCAGCAGGTGACCGGCACATTCCCGAATTCCTTTGCGCCGCTGGCCGCTGACCGGCGCGGCGACATTCTGCTGGCTCAGGGCAAGAAGCCCGAGGCGATTGCCGAATACGAAAAAGCATTCAAAGGCCTCGATGACCGGACCGACTACCGCCGTCTGGTGGAGGTGAAGCTCAACGCGTTGGGCGTGGACCCGGTCGCTGTCCAGACACCGAAGGCCGATTCAGCACCCGCAACCGAGGTAAAGAAATGATTCACGATTCACGGGTTTCTTTGGCGCGATCAGCCCGACTGTCAGCGACCATCCTGCTGACGGCAGCGTTGGCCGGTTGCTCCGTGTTCAGCATGTTCAGCGGCCCCAGCAAGCCTCAGCCCGCGGAGTTGCAGCCAGTGACGGCGCTGGTGTCGGCCCGTCAAAGCTGGGTCACGCGTGTCGGCAACATCAATTTCCCCGCAGAGATGGGTGTGTCTGGCAGCACCGTGGCGGTGGCCAGCGGTGACGGCACCGTGGCTCTCCTGGATGCAGCCAGTGGCCGTGACATCTGGCGTGTGGCACTGAACACCGGGATTGCCGCCGGTGCCGGCAACGACGGCAAGGTGGTGGCCGTGGTCACCCGTGCCAACGAAGTGGTCGCCCTGCAGGATGGCCGCGAACTGTGGCGTCAGAAGCTGGGCGCGCAGGCCTTTACGGCGCCATTTGTCGCAGGCTCACGCGTATTTGTGCTGGCTGCCGACCGCTCGGTCAATGCCTTTGACGGACAGACGGGTCGCAAGCTCTGGACGCAGCAACGACCCAACGAACCGCTGGTGCTGCGCCAGTCGGGTGTGATGCTGGCGGTGGGTGACACCCTGGTGGTGGGCCTGTCGGGCCGCCTGGCCGGGCTCAACCCGACCAATGGCAGCATCCGCTGGGAGGCGCCGATTGCCTCGCCCCGTGGAATCAACGATGTGGAGCGGCTGGTCGATCTGGTTGGCCGTGTCAGCCGTCAGGGTGATGTGGTGTGCGCGCGAGCCTTCCAGACCGGCATTGGTTGCGTGAATGCTGCGCGTGGCGCGGTACTCTGGACCAAGCCGGCCAACGGCGTACAAGGCATTGACGGTGATGACCGCGCGCTGTTTGGCACCGAAGCCGATGGCACCGTGAACGCCTGGAAGCGCACCGATGGCGAGCGGCTCTGGTCAACCGACAAATTGCGTTTCCGCAGCCTGACTGCTCCGCTGGTGGTCGGCCGGTCCATCGCCATGGGCGATTTCGCCGGCTTTATACATCTGCTGTCGCGTGAGGACGGTTCTTTGCTGAACCGCCTGCCCACTGACGGCTCTGCCATCGCCAGCTCGCCCGTGCTGGTCGGCAACACCCTGGTGGTGTTGACGCAAAACGGTGGCGTTTACGGATTCCAGCCCCAGTAAGGGGCGATACAAGGGGCGTTTTGCTCCGTCTGAAGCTGATTGATGAAACCTGTCATTGCACTGGTTGGCCGCCCGAACGTGGGCAAGTCAACCCTTTTCAACCGGCTGACCAAGACGCGGGATGCGATCGTGGCCGACTTTGCCGGACTGACACGGGATCGTCATTACGGTAACGGCAAGCTCGGCCCCCACGAGTACATCGTGATCGACACCGGCGGCTTTGAGCCCGACGCGGCTTCGGGCATTTACAAGGAAATGGCCAAGCAGACCCGGCAAGCAGTGGCCGAAGCCGACGTGGTGGTCTTTGTGGTCGATGCGCGCGCCGGCATCAGCGCCCAGGACCACGACATCGCCAAGTACCTGCGCAAGCTGGGCAAGCCCACCGTGCTCACGGCCAACAAGGCCGAAGGCATGACCGAGGGCGTGCAGCTTTCGGAGTTTTTCGAGCTGGGACTGGGCGAAGTGCTGCCGGTGTCGGCGTCCCATGGGCAGGGCATGCGCTCGCTGGTGGACATGGCCCTGGCACCTTTGCACCTGCCTGACCCGGACGAGGAGGTCGAACCGCAAGACCCGTCGGTCATCCGTCTGGCGGTGGCTGGCCGGCCCAATGTGGGCAAATCGACCCTGATCAACACCTGGCTGGGCGAGGAGCGCCTGGTGGCGTTTGACCTGCCCGGCACCACCCGCGACGCCATTTCCGTGCCGTTTGAAAAAGCAGGCCAGAAGTTTGAACTGATTGACACCGCCGGCCTGCGCCGCAAGGGCAAGGTGTTTGAGGCCATCGAAAAGTTCTCGGTGGTCAAGACCCTGCAGGCCATCGAGAGCGCCGACGTGGTGCTGCTCTTGCTGGACGCGACGCAAGGCGTGACCGACCAGGACGCCCACATCGCCGGCTTCATTCTGGAAAGCGGTCGGGCGGTGGTTCTGGCGGTCAACAAATCCGACGCCATCGATTCCTACCAGCGTGAACTGCTGGAGCGATCCATCGAGACGCGCCTCGGCTTCCTGAAATTCGCCTCCATTCACCCGATTTCGGCCATCAAGCGCCAGGGCCTGGGGCCGGTCTGGAAGTCCATCATCCAGGCCCATGCGTCTGCCAACCGCAAAATGTCCACCCCGGTGCTGACCCGCCTGCTCCTCGAGGCGGTGCAGTTCCAGCAACCGCAGCGTTCGGGCATGTTCCGCCCCAAAATGCGTTACGCGCACCAAGGTGGGATGAATCCGCCCATCATCATCATTCACGGCAATTCGCTGGAGCATGTCACCGAGTCCTACAAGCGCTACCTGGAAGGGCGCTTTCGCAAGGAATTCGATCTGGTCGGCACGCCGCTGCGCATACAGATGAAAAGCTCGCACAACCCCTTCACGGACAAGGAATCGGCCTAGTACTACGTGCGCCGCGGGGAGCCTGTGGTAAGGTCATGTTTCATCAACTTTTGAACACGGAAAATATCGTGAGCAACAACAAAGGCCAGCTTTTGCAGGATCCATTTCTCAACACCTTGCGTCGAGAGCATGTTCCTGTTTCCATTTACCTCGTCAACGGCATCAAGTTGCAGGGGCAGATCGAATCGTTCGACCAGTACGTGGTCCTGCTGCGCAACACGGTGACCCAGATGGTCTACAAACATGCCATCTCCACGATCGTCCCCGGTCGGGCCGTGAACTTTGCGACCAGCGAGCCTGAAGAAAGCCCCGCCAACTGAGTTCCGATGACACGCCGGTCAAGCCGCGTCCCCTGACCCTGCTGGTCGGGGTGGACCTCGGGTTGCCCAACTTCGATGCAGAGCTGCAGGAGCTCGGTTTGTTGGCCCAGACCGCCGGTTTGAATCCGGTGGCGCGGGTGACCTGCAAGCGCAGGGCGCCCGATGCCGCACTGTTCATCGGTAGCGGCAAGGCGGATGAAATCAAGCTCCTCGCACTGGACACCGGCGCCACCGAGGTGCTGTTTGACCAGTCGCTCAGCCCCGCCCAGCAGCGCAATCTCGAGCGGCACCTCGAGATGCCGGTCAATGACCGGACCCTGCTGATCCTCGAAATCTTCGCCCAGCGCGCCCGCAGCCACGAGGGCAAACTGCAGGTGGAACTGGCGCGCCTGCAATACACCTCAACCCGTCTGGTGCGTCGCTGGTCGCACCTGGAGCGCCAGACCGGCGGCGCGGGTGTGCGCGGTGGACCGGGTGAAAAGCAGATTGAACTCGACAAACGCATGATTGGCGAAGCCATCAAGCGCACACGGGAGCGGCTGGCCAAGGTCAAGAAGCAGCGTCAGACCCAGCGCAGGCAGCGTGAGCGCCGCAATTCCTTCACCATTTCGCTGGTGGGGTACACCAATGCGGGCAAGTCGACGCTGTTCAATGCGCTGGTTAAAGCCCGCGCTTATGCGGCCGATCAGCTGTTTGCCACGCTGGACACCACCACGCGGCAGCTTTACCTGGGTGACGCGGCGCGTTCTGTGTCGCTGTCCGACACCGTGGGGTTCATCCGCGATCTTCCCCATGGATTGATTGATGCCTTTGCCGCGACGCTGCAGGAAGCGGCCGATGCCGACCTGCTGCTGCATGTGGTGGACGGCTCCAACCCCGAGTATCTGGAGCAAATCGAGCAGGTGCAGCGAGTGCTGGCCGAGATCGGCGCCGCCGACGTGCCGCAGATTCTGGTGTTCAACAAGCTCGATGCCATTGAAAAAAGCAGCTACCCGCTGCATCTGCAGGATCAGTTTGATCTGAAGGACGCCTTCGAAGGGGCCAGCCGCAGCGTCGAGCGCGTGTTTCTCAGTGCACAGACCGGTGAGGGCTTGCCTTTGTTGCGCGCGCTGCTGGCGGCGCATGCCGCGTCTTCGCCTGCACCGGATATCCCCCAAACTGTCGAGGACGTTGCCTGAGAGGGCGATTTCATTAGGCACAATGTCGGTTACAGAAAACCAAGTGAGTTTGATCCCATGAATCTGAATCCCGTGCTGCAGACTTTGGCGAACTGGCCAGGTCGCTTGAGGCAACGCGCCCAAGGCATGTTCAACCTCAATGATCCGCGCTGGGGCCGGGATGAGGACAAAGCCTCCACCGACGACGCCAAGCCGGAGGCTCCGCGCGATGAACGTCCGCCGGTCCAGTCGGGTCGCCCGCAGGGGCAGGGCCCCAACCAGGGCCCGCCCGATCTGGACGAACTGTGGCGTGACTTCAACCGCAAGCTGGGCGGCCTGTTTGGCGGTGGCAAGGGTGGCGGCAACCGCGGTGGTTTCGGCCGTGGCGGTGGCACTGGCGGCGGTGGTTTCCAGCCCGACATGAAGAGCGCAGGCGTGGGCGCTGGTCTGATCGCCGGCGTGGCTGCACTGATCTGGCTGGGAACCGGCTTTTTCATCGTGCAGGAGGGTCAGCAGGCCGTCATCACCCAGTTCGGCAAGTACCACTCAACCGTCGGCGCCGGCTTCAACTGGCGCCTGCCTTACCCGGTCCAGCGTCACGAGATCGTGGTGGTTACGCAGATCCGCTCGGTGGACGTCGGCCGCGACGTCATCATCAAGGCCACAGGCCTGCGCGATTCAGCCATGCTCACCGAAGACGAGAACATCGTCGAGATCAAATTTGCGGTCCAGTACCGGCTCAATGACGCGCGCGCCTACCTGTTCGAGAGCAAGGACCCGGCAGCCGCTGTGGTGCAGGCCGCCGAAACGGCCGTGCGCGAGGTCGTTGGCAAGATGAAGATGGACTCGGCACTCGCCGACGAGCGTGACCAGATCGGTCCGCGCGTGCGCGTGCTGATGCAAACCATTCTGGACCGCTACAAGGTCGGTGTGGAAGTGGTGGGCATCAACCTCCAGCAGAGCGGCGTGCGTCCGCCCGAGCAGGTTCAGGCGGCTTTTGACGACGTGCTGCGGGCCGGGCAGGAGCGTGAGCGGGCCAAGAACGAAGCTGAAGCCTATGCCAACAACGTGATTCCCCGTGCAGTGGGTTCCGCCTCGCGCCTGAAAGAAGAGTCGGAAGCCTACAAGGCCCGTATCGTGGCGCAGGCACAGGGTGATGCGCAGCGTTTCCGCTCGGTGCTTGCCGAGTACCAGAAGGCGCCGCAGGTCACCCGCGACCGCATGTACACCGATGCGATGCAGCAGGTCTACACCAACGTGACCAAGGTGCTGGTGGAGTCGCGTCAGGGTTCCAACCTGCTGTACCTGCCGCTTGACAAGATCATGCAGGTGACCGCCCAGGGGGATGCCGCGAGTGTCGCCGATGCAGCAGCGGCAGCCGCCGGAAACGGCGCTGCGCCTGTGCAGGTGATTCCGCCAGCAAGCCCGTCCCAGGACGCCAGATCCCGCGATACCTCGCGGACCCGTGACCGCGAAACCCGCTGAGGAAGAACAAAGTGAACAGAGTCGGATTTATCGTTTCTTCGTTGCTGGTGGTGCTGGCCTTGCTGGGCTCCACACTGTTTGTGGTGGACCAGCGGCAGTTTGGTGTGGTGTATGCCCTTGGGCAGATCAAGGAAGTGATCACCGAGCCCGGTCTTCACTTCAAGATGCCGCCACCGTTCCAGAATGTGTCGTACATCGACAAGCGGCTTCTCACACTTGACAGTGTCGACGCCGAGCCCATGCTGACCGCTGAAAAGCAGCGCGTGGTGATCGACTGGTATGTGCGCTGGCGCATCACCCAGCCGAGCGACTACATCCGCAATGTGGGCCTGGATGAAAAAGCCGGAGCCAACCAGCTCAACCGTGTGGTGCGCAATGCGTTCCAGGAAGAGATCAACAAGCGTACGGTGAAGGACCTGCTGTCCCTCAAGCGCGAAGCGCTGATGGCAGACGTCAAGCGCGAAGTGCTGCAGGCGGTGCAGGGTACCCAGCCTTGGGGCGTGGACGTGGTGGACGTCCGCATCACCCGGGTGGACTATGTCGAAGCCATTACGGACTCGGTTTACAAGCGCATGGTGGCAGAGCGTCAGCGTGTGGCCAATGAGTTGCGCTCTACCGGCGCGGCCGAGGGCGAGAAGATTCGTGCCGATGCGGACCGTCAGCGCGAGGTGACGATTGCCAACGCCTACCGCGACGCACAGAAGGTCAAGGGCGAGGGCGATGCCGAGGCCGCCAAGGCCTACGCCGAGGCTTTCGGGCGCGACCCGCAGTTCGCGCAGTTTTACCGCAGCCTCGACGCCTACAAGGCCAGCTTCAGCAAGAAGAGCGACGTGATGGTGATCGATCCGTCATCCGACTTTTTCAAGGCCATGAGAGGCTCCGGCGGCGGTTCAGCGGCCGCACCGAAAAAATAAAGCGTGAGTGCAGACACCCTGTGGCTGGCACTGGCGCTGGTGCTGGTGATCGAGGGTTTGCTGCCCTTCGCCTCCCCGACGGGCTGGCGCCGCATGTTTGAGCAGATTCTGTCGCTCAGCGACGGCCAGATCCGCTTCTTCGGGCTCAGCAGCATTCTGGCTGGTGTGCTGGTGTTGTTTTTTCTGTCCTGACCCAGGACACTGCAAACCAGCGGGCATCGAGGCCAGAAAGTGGCCTCCAAGCCCGGTAAAATCGCTGTTTTAACAGCCTAAGAAAAATTCCCATGCCCGCCTGGTCGTCATCATGGCAATTGCCCGATCAAATTGCCGATGTCCTGCCCTCCGAGGCGCGCCACATTGAGGAACTGCGCCGGCTGTTTCTGGATACGGCCCGCAGCTACGGCTATGAACTCGTCATGCCGCCGCTGCTGGAGCATCTCGAGTCGCTGCTGACCGGGACTGGCGAAGCGCTGGATCTGCAGACTTTCAAGCTGGTCGATCAACTGTCCGGCCGCACCCTAGGCCTTCGGGCCGACACCACCCCCCAGGTCGCCCGCATCGATGCCCACCTGCTCAACCGCACCAGTGTGGCGCGGCTGTGCTATTGCGGCCCGGTGCTCCACACCCGTGCTGACCGGCCCAACGCCACCCGCGAGCCGCTGCAGTTCGGAGCTGAAATTTACGGCCATGCCGGACTCGAAGCCGATCTCGAAGCGCAGCTTCTGGCCCTGCAGGGTCTGCAGGTGGCCGGCGTCACCGGCTTGTCGGTCGACATGGCCGATGTTCGCATCGTCAGCAGCCTGCTGGCTGGCGCCGACGTTGATGCCCACACGCTGTCATTGATTCACTCTGCGCTCGCCGCCAAGGATGCTGGTGAACTGAACAGCCTCCTGGCGCGCCTGCACGGCACCCTCAGCGCTGCCGCACGCGAGGGCCTCAAGGCGCTGCTTCAGTTTTACGGGGACGCTGGCGTGCTGGTCGAAGCAAAAAAGGTACTGCCTGACCTCCCCGGCGTGACACAGGCGCTGCAGAACATGCAGTGGCTGGCCTCCCATATTGCATCGACTGATGGCACTGCTGCCGTGCGTGTGAGCTTCGATCTGGCCGACCTGCGGGGCTATGCCTATTACAGCGGCACCCGATTTGCGATCTATGGCCAGGGCGCCGAACTGGCCCGTGGAGGCCGCTACGACGAAGTGGGTGCCGTGTTTGGCCGCAACCGGCCAGCCGTGGGTTTCAGCCTCGATCTGAAAGAACTGGTGTGCGTGTTGCCACCACGGCCGCTGAAGGCTGCCATCCGCGCTCCATGGGGCGAAGACCCGGCCCTGCGCGCCGCCATTGCGCAGCTGCGCGCCCGCGGTGAAACCGTGGCCTGCGTGCTGCCCGGCCACGAGCATGAAGTCAATGAATTCGATTGCGACCGCGAACTGGCCCATGCGGCCGGTGCCTGGTTCGTCCAGCCGCTGGCTAGGGCTGCCTGAGGGCTTTGCCCCGCTCCGTGCTATCCCCCAAACACCTTAACGAGAATTGAAGATGACAAACAAACCAAGCGCAGCCGCGGGCCGCAATGTCGTGGTCGTGGGCACCCAATGGGGTGACGAGGGCAAAGGCAAGCTGGTCGACTGGCTCACCGAAATGTCCCAGGGCGTGGTGCGATTCCAGGGCGGCCACAATGCCGGCCACACGCTGGTCATCAACGGTGTGAAAACCGCGTTGCACCTGATCCCCAGCGGCATCATGCGCCCCGGCGTGAAGTGCTACATCGGTAACGGCGTGGTGCTGTCGGCTGCCAAGCTGTTTGAGGAAATCGAAGGTCTTGAAAAAGCGGGTGTGGAAGTGCGTTCGCGTCTGCGCATCAGCGAGGCCTGCCCGCTGATCCTGCCCTTTCATTCGGCGCTGGACATCGCCCGCGAAACCTTCCGCGAGAAGGGCGGTACCACCAAGATCGGCACCACCGGACGCGGCATTGGCCCGGCCTACGAAGACAAGATTGCCCGCCGTGCACTGCGCGTGCAGGACCTCAAATACCCTGATCGCTTTGCGGCCAAGCTGCGCGAGCTGCTGGAGCTGCACAACTTTGTGCTCACGGGTTTCCTCAATGCCCCGGCTATCGAGTTCGAGCCGGTTTACCAAGAAGCCATGCGCCACGCCGAGCTCCTCAAGCCCATGATGGCCGACGTGTCGCGCGAACTCAACGACGCGCACCGTGACGGTGCCAACCTGCTGTTCGAAGGCGCCCAGGGCACGCTGCTGGATGTGGACCACGGCACCTATCCGTATGTGACGTCGAGCAACTGCGTGGCGGGCAACGCTTCTGCGGGTGCCGGTGTGGGTCCGGGCATGCTGCATTACGTGCTCGGCATTACCAAGGCGTATTGCACCCGCGTGGGCGGTGGGCCGTTCCCGACCGAGCTCGACTGGGAGCAACCCGGTACCGTGGGTTATCACCTGAGCACGGTGGGCGCTGAGAAGGGTGTGACCACCGGGCGCAGCCGCCGCTGCGGCTGGTTCGATGCGGCGCTGCTCAAGCGTTCGGCCCAGGTCAATGGCCTTTCGGGTCTGTGCATCACCAAGCTCGATGTGCTGGACGGCATTGATGAACTTAAGCTGTGCACCGGCTATGAGCTGGACGGCCACATCACCGACATCCTGCCCATGGGCGCCGACGACATCGCCCGCTGCAAACCGATTTATGAAACCATGCCCGGTTGGAGCCAGAGCACGGTGGGCGTGATCGAGTACGACAAGCTCCCGGCGGCGGCGCAAAAATACCTGCGCCGGATCGAGGAAGTCACAGGTGTGCCGATCCACATGATCTCCACCAGCCCCGACCGTGACCACACCATCCTGCTGCGCAACCCGTATGCGGCCTGAGTCAGGCCAGCGTTTCTGCCTATCACTCTGCGTATCACCTGCGATTCAATCAGGAGCAACTCCATGTTGACCGAAGACGGCAAGCATCTCTACGTCAGCTACGACGAATACCACAACCTGATTGAAAAGCTGGCGATCAAAATCCATCAGTCCGGATGGGCGTTTGACACCATCCTGTGCCTGGCCCGCGGCGGTATGCGGCCCGGGGACATTCTTTCGCGCATTTTTGACAAACCCCTGGCCATCATGTCCACCAGCTCCTACCGGGCCGACGCGGGCACGGTACAGGGCAACCTTGACATTGCCCGCTTCATCACCACGCCCAAGGGTGAGATTGCAGGGAAGGTGCTGCTAGTCGACGATCTGGCCGATTCCGGCCAAACGCTGAACGCGGTGATCCACCAGCTCAAAAACAACTATGCCCCGATCACCGAGCTGCGCAGCGCCGTGATCTGGACCAAGGGTGTGTCGAGCTTCCAGCCTGATTATTCGGTGGAACTGTTGCCGACCAACCCGTGGATTCACCAGCCCTTCGAGGGCTACGACTCGCTGTCGCCTGCGCAGTTGATGGCGAAGTGGAAGTTCTGATCGGCCCCCACGCTTTTCACTTCGTGTAATGCGCTGCCCCCCGAGGGGGCGCATTTTTCCTCGGGGCGGCCCTTCGGAACAATACGGCCCCCCCCGGTCGCTCACTTCGTGTAGCTCCCTGCCCCCGAGGGGGCCGTCCGCCTGTGGCCCGGCGAAGCCGGTTCCACGGCTCCGCTTGCGAAAGACAATGCCTCCGCGGTCGACTTAAAGCCTTCGTTAGCTCTGAGGCATCGATGGATCGGGCTTGCCGTTAATATTCATGGATGACCGACCCATCCACGCATCTGATTCATCATCCTTACAAGCCGCCTGCGGGCTTTGACGCGATTCCACCCGGGGTTTACAAGGCGTCCACCATCGCATTTCCCACGGTGCATGCGCTTCGCAACCGTGACTGGAAACACAAGACCGGTTACACCTACGGCCTGCATGGCACGCCGACCACGTTCACGCTGGAAGAGCGCATTGCTACGCTGGAAGGTGGCAAGCACTGCACGCTGGTGCCCAGCGGTCTGGCGGCCGTGGTGCTGGTCGACATGGCGTTTTTGAAAGCGGGTGACGAACTGCTGATTCCAGACAACGCCTACGGTCCGAACAAGGCCTTTGCCACCAATGAGCTCAAAGGCTGGGGCGTGAGCTTTCAGTACTACGACCCAATGAATCCGGCGGACCTGGCCGCCAAACTGAGTCCCCAAACCCGTCTGGTCTGGCTGGAGGCGCCAGGCTCCATCACGATGGAGTTTCCCGACATGCTGGCGTTGGTGGCCGCAGTCAAAACGCACAATGCGTCGGCGCAGGCGCATCCGCAAGGAACCGTGACAGCGCTCGACAACACCTGGGGCGCGGGCATTGCCTTCAACGCCTTCGCGCTGGGTGCGGATGTGTCGATTCAGGCGCTGACCAAATACCCCAGCGGCGGGGCCGATGTGCTGATGGGCTCGGTGGTGACCCAGGACGAGGCACTGCATCACCTCATTCACTTTTGCCACATGCGTGTCGGCTATGGGGTGAGCGGCAATGACGCTGAGTTTGTGCTGCGCGGCCTGAACAGCATTCACATGCGTTACAGCGCGCAGGATGTCGCCACGCGCGCGTTGGCCGTCTGGATGCAGAGCCAGCCGCAGGTGGCGGCCGTTTTGCACCCGGCCTTGCCGGGCTCGCCCGGTCATGTGTTCTGGCAGCGTGACTGCACTGCAGCGGCCTGTCTGTTCAGCGCGGTGTTCAAGCCTGAACTCTCGCAGGCTCAGGTGGACCAGTTCTGCAACAGTCTGCAGCTCTTCAAACTGGGTTACAGCTGGGCCGGGCCAATGAGTTTATGCGCGCCCTACGACGTGCCCTCGATTCGCACCACTGCGTGGCCGCACAAGGGCGGACTGGTGCGGTTTTCTGTGGGTTTTGAGGCGGTTGCCGACCTGCAGGCTGACCTTCAGCAGGCCCTGCAACAGATGTGAGGCGGTGGCATGCAGCCACCCCGGGCGATGCAGTACAGTAAGGGTTACTTATTCACGAAAGCGACGCTGTGGCAACTCCCAATTACTCCTACGAAAAGCGCCAGAAGGAGCTCGCGAAAAAGCGCAAAAAAGAAGAGAAATTGAAGCGCAAGGCCGAAGGAAAGCCGGATGATGCGGCGGATGAGGCGTCTGGCGATACCGAGACCGATGCGGGCAACCCGGGCGCACCACCCGCTGACCCCGCTGCCTGACCCACCAGCTCACCGCTTTCAGACTTCTCCCGCCATCCCGGCCTCACCGTTCATCGGGGAGCCGGGATTTTTCATTCCAGCAGCCTTTTTGCCAGCGCAGTCATGGCCGCCACACTGCGGTCGCGCGGGGCGATGACCTTGGCTTTGCCGTACTCCACAAAGTTGCGGCGAATGGACTGCAGGTACACCGGGTCGTAGTGCTTGACCAGCAGCTCCTGCACCACAGAAGCCACGTCGCCCGCCTGGGCGCGGGTCTGCCAATCCTGCACAGTTTCCTTGCCACGCGCTTCGGTGAGCGCACCAAGCCGCTCGCAAAAAAACGCAATGTCTTTGACGAAGAAGTCGTAGTCTTCCATCAGCAGCGCAACGCGTTCGCTTTCGGGCAAGTCCAGCTGCAGGCATGGGCTGGCGCGCATCACGCGAATCAGACCTTCCGGCACAGTGACGTTGCCCACCTTTTTGCTTTCGCTTTCGATGTACACCGGCCGGGCCGGATCAAACCCGCGCAGGGCTGCCCAGATCAGGGTGTCAAAGGCCTTTTGAGTGGGTTGGGGCAGGCCGGGGATCATGCCCAGCACTGAGCTGCGGTGGTTGGCCAGTTCTTCCAGATCCAGCACTTGTGCGCCCTCGGCCCGCAGCGCCTGCAGCAGGCGGGTTTTGCCCGAGCCGGTGGTGCCGCAGATCACGCGGTATTGAAAGCGGCTGGCCAGGGTTGGCAGGTCAGCCACCAGCGCCGCCCGAAACGCCTTGTATCCGCCGTCAATCAGTGTGACCTTGAAGCCGATCTGGTCAAGGATGAGCGCCAGCGAGCCGCTGCGCTTGCCGCCGCGCCAGCAGTACACCAGTGGTTGCCATTCGCGTGGTTTGTCGAGCACTTCGCGCTGAATGTGCGTGGCGATGTTCTGGGCTACCAGTGCCGCCCCGAGCTTCTTGGCCTCGAAGGCGCTGATCTGCTTGTACTGCGTACCCACAATTTTTCGCTCATCGTCGTGCAGGCTGGGCCAGTTCACGGCACCGGGCAGGTGGTCTTCGGCGTACTCGCCCTCGCTGCGCGCGTCGATGATGGCAGAGAAACTGCGCAGCTGGCCGAGGGCCTCTTCTGCGGAAATCCGGTCCAGGCTCACTTGATCAGCTTTTTCAGTTCAGGCCACACATTGGCCAGCATCCGGGACTGTGACTTTTCGTTGGGGTGAATGCGGTCGGCCTGAAAGTTCGCGGCCGAATCATCGACGTCGGCAATTCCCTTGAGGAAAAACGGCACCACGGAAACTTTCTCCGCGCGGGCGATCTTGGCAAAGAGGCCTGCAAAAGCGCTGGTGTAGGCGCTGCCGTAGTTGGGCGGCACCTGCATGCCGACCAGCAGCACCTTGGCGCCAGCCTTTTTTGCGGCTTGTGTCATCGCGCTCAGGTTTTGCTCCGTCATGTCGAGCGGCAGGCCGCGCAGCGCGTCATTGCCGCCGAGTTCGATCACCACCACCGACGGTTTGTGCTGTGACAACAGGGCTGGCAGGCGGGAGCGACCTCCCGAGGTGGTGTCGCCGCTGATGCTGGCGTTGACCACCTTCGCACGGGTTTTGGTTTCGGCGAGTTGCTTTTCGAGCAGCTGGACCCAGCCGGTGCCACGGCGCAGCCCGTACTCCGCGCTGAGTGAGTCACCCACAATCAGGACCGTGCCTGGCGCAGTCGGGCCTGCTGCCGCCTGCGCCGGACCCTGCGCCCGGGCGCCAATGGCAAGGCTGGCCAGCATCGCCAGCACCACGCCAGACCGCCACAGTGCCCTTCGGGCGACGCCGGACTTTGCGTGCGGGACATCGCCTGCCGACAAGGGCTTGTTAAAGTCAGAATCTGTCATATCTATTGGCCTGGTTCCTGCGTCCATTCGGTACCGTTCACGTTTTTCAGAAGGCTGGCATGTTTGACCCTGCAATTTCTGCCCCCGGCGCGCCCCTTGCAGCTGATGCAAGCGCGCCTGCCTCTTCAATTATTTCCGTTGAGCACGTTTTCAAGTCGGTCACCGACTCGACTGGCGTGTTGACCATTCTGCGCGATATCCATTTTTCGCTGGCACCGAAGGAAACAGCCGCCATTGTCGGTGCTTCCGGTTCGGGCAAGAGCACGCTGCTGTCCATCATCGCCGGGCTGGACACGCCGACACAGGGCACGGTGCGTCTGGCAGGGCAGGATCTTTTCACGCTCAGCGAGGACGATCGCGCTGCGCTGCGGGCGCAGCAGGTGGGCTTTGTGTTCCAGAGCTTTCAGCTGATGGGCAACCTCACGGCGCTGGAAAACGTGATGCTGCCGCTGGAGCTGTCTGGTGCCCGTAACGCCCGCGCGCAGGCCACCGAAATGCTGGGCCGGGTCGGGCTGGGTGAGCGCCTGGGTCACTACCCAAAGGTGCTGTCTGGCGGTGAGCAGCAGCGGGTGGCGCTGGCGCGTGCCTTTGTGGTCCAGCCGGCGGTGCTGCTGGCCGACGAGCCCACTGGCAGCCTGGACTTCGCCACCGGCGAAACCGTGATGTCGCTGATGTTCGATCTCAACCGGGAACTGGGCACCACGCTGGTTCTGGTCACGCACGACCGTGCCATCGCAGCGCGTTGCGAGCGTCGCATCACCATCGAGGCAGGGCAGATCCGGGCCGAATCGGCCTGATCAAAGCGCGGCCGTCCGGCGCGCCCTGGCAAACTTCTGTTTCGCCAGCGCATCCGGAATGGCGGCCGACAGCACTTCGCGCAGGCCGTCTGCCGTCCAGCTGCGCAGCAGGGCTTTTTTGACCAGTGCGCTGGCCAGCGGTCCGATGGCCGCGGTGAGCTCGGCCTCTATCGTTCCAACCACTTCTGGCGTGAGTGACGCCAGCGCCGCGAAGGACGCCGTGCGCTCAAAGCCCGTCAGGGTGACAGGCGCCGCCGCCGGCCGGTGGCGGGGGTCCAGCACCTCGTAAATGTGGTGCGAGCGCAAGTGTTTGTCCATGTGCACGCCCAGTTCCCGGAACAAGCCCTGGGCGTTGTCAGACAGGCTGCCAATCAGGTCGTGCAGCGCGCGCGTCATGACGATCTGGTTCGGGCGCGCAAAGTCCGTGATGCGCTGGGCCACATTAGCGCCATCGCCCAGCACCAGGGTCTTGCCGTCATCGCCTGTCTGCAGGCGGATCGGCCCCAGATGCAGGCCGATGCGAAGCGCCAGTGCATGACCGCCGCGCTGCAGCAGTTCGCGCAGGCGCAGCGCAGATTCCAGTGCGTCCTCCGGGTCTTCGACAAAGCACATGATCATGCCGTCCGGCGTGTTCATGCGCAGATGCGATGAGTTTTTCAGGGTCTGCGTGCAGGCATCGGCGCAGTCCTGCAACAGCGCTTGCAGTGCCACCTGCCGGCCAGCATCGGCCTTGCCGTCGTTCACGATGCCGAGGGCCAGCAAAGTACCCAGCACAGACCGGTAGCGACTCTTGTCGCCCGGTGCGCCGCGTGACCGCTCCTGTGTGGCGGCCTGTGGGGTTGACGCATTCCCAGACGGTTGCAGCGCCGACATGCTCTGGGTGCGGCTCAGGTCCGTCGCTTCCAGGGCCTGCAGCAGTTCGCCCACATTCTGTGGCCGGCGGCTGGTGTCGAGGTCCAGGCACTGGTCAATGGCTCGCAGAAGGGGCTCGCCGTAGACCAGCCGGTTGCCGGCCTGAACCGCGCGAGGCAGTACGTCACCCTGCAGTCTGGCGGCCGCATCGGTCGGCTCATTGCCCGTGGCCAGCCAGTACATCAGTGCGCCCAATCCATAGATGTCCGTCCACGGGCCTGTGGCCTGGTCCGAGCCGCATTGCTCTGGTGCGGTGAAGCCGGAGGAGGGGCCGCAAGCACCGCGATGCGATGAGGGCAGCGTGACCAGGCACGGTGAGCCACCTGCCCGCATTCGGACGGTTTCGGGGGCAATGCCCTGATGCAGCAAGTCAGCCGAGTGGAGGGCGGCCAACGCTTCCAGCACCGGCCAGACTGTTTTCAGCAGGGTCGGGCGGTCCAGCGGCGGTTGCCGCAACCGCCAGCGGTCCAGCGCATCGCCGTCCTCATGCTGGACCGCGACATAGACACTGCCGTGGCGCCGCTCCTGGCGCAGCGTGCGGGTGATGCTGTCCTGCTGCAAGGCGGCCAGTTTTTCTGCCTCTGCCGTGATCTGCTTGAGGCCTTCTTCGAAAGGCACCAGGTCGTCCGGGCTGCGGATCAGCACCGAGCCGTCGGCCTGGCGTGATGAATAGGCCGCCGGGAAGAACTCCTGCAGCAGCACGGTTTTCCCCAGCACAGCATCCTGTGCCAGATAAAGGATGTCGGCATGGCCCAGCCCCAGCACCTGTTCAATCCGCCAGTCCCCCACCGGGTGTCCGGGCCGCAGCGCATCGGACTTTGGCCGCGCGAAGCCGGCCGCAGCATCGGCCACGCGAACCCGCCCGCTGGTGGCGACTGGCAAGGTCTGCGTCTTGTCGTAGGAGTGCGTCATGAGTGCTGGGTGTGCTGCTGCCCGCAATGCGTCGGCCATCGATCCTTGGAGAATGCCCCGAATGTAATACATTTTGTTACTTATTCGAAGCGGGCTGTGGGTGGAATGCTTGCGGCCACCTGAAGGGTTTCGGTCTGGGGCGGCAGCCCGGGCCGTGCAGGGATAATCAGGCGATGGTTTCCTCTCCCAAAGTGCTTTTCGGTTTTCACGCGGTCGGTGTTCGCATCAAGACGGCCCCCCAGTCTGTTCTGGAGGTATTTTTCGATGCCTCACGGCGCGATGCCCGCATGCGTCAGTTCACCGACCGGGCCCGCGAGGCAGGTGTGCGCCTGATCGAGTCCGACGGTCTGCGTCTGGCCAAAATGTGTGGCAGCCACGGCCATCAGGGCGTGGTGGCGCGGGTCGACGCGCTGGCGCAGGTGAAATCGCTGGACGAATTGCTGGAACAACTGGAAGAGGCGGGCGTGGCCAGCCCGCTGCTGCTGGTGCTCGATGGCGTGACCGATCCCCACAACCTGGGCGCCTGTCTGCGCGTGGCCGATGGTGCGGGCGCCCACGCCGTGATTGCGCCCAAGGACCATGCCGCAGGCATCAACGCCACCGTGGCCAAGGTGGCCAGCGGCGCGGCCGAGACCATGCCGTACTTCATGGTCACCAACCTGGCGCGCACGCTGGGTGAATTGAAAGAGCGCAACATCTGGTGCATCGGCACCAGCGACGATGCCGAGAAAACCATTTACGACGTGGACCTGAAAGGCCCGGTTGCCTTGGTGCTGGGCGCAGAAGGCGAGGGCATGCGCCAGCTCACCCGCAAGACCTGCGACGAGTTGGTCAGCATTCCGATGCAGGGCGCGGTGGAAAGCCTCAATGTGTCGGTGGCCAGCGGTGTCTGTCTGTACGAAGCCCTGCGGCAGCGACGCAGCGCCGGTTAGGCAAAGGCGCAGCAGCAGCGGGCACAGGCCAGCGCATCAGGCCACGGCCTTGGCCAGCATCAGGTAGAGCGGAATGCCCACCAGCAGATTGAACGGGAAGGTAATGGCCAGCGCGGCGGTAATCGACAGAGCTGCATTGGCCTCTGGTACCGCAATGCGCATGGCTGTCGGCGCTGCAATGTAGCTGGCGCTCGCGGCCAGCGTGGCAAGCAGCGCAATGCCGCCGACACTCAGCCCCAGCAGTTTGCCCACCAGCGCGCCGGCGAGTGCCAGCGCCAGCGGTGCCACCACGGCAAAGGCCACCAGCTTCAGGCCGTGGAGTCGCACCTCACCGGCGCGTGCGCCCACCACCAGGCCGAGCTCCAGAAGAAACAGCGCCAGCACACCCTTGAAGGGGTCCATGAACACGGCTTTCAGGGGGGCCATGCCGGCTTCGCCGATCACCGCACCAATCGCAAGACCTCCCACCAGCAGCAGCACCGACTTGCCCAGAAACACGTCGTGGGCGAGCACCTTCCAGTTGGCCGCCCGGCCCGGTTGGGACCAGCGTGCCAGGAAGATGGCCGCGACCAGACCGGGTGCCTCCATCAGGGCCACCCACAGCGCGGCATGGGACTCGTGTTCAACCCCCGCCTTGAGCAGGTAAGAACTCGCTACGGCGAAGGTGACCACGCTGACAGAACCGTAATGGCCAGCCAGCGAGGCGCTGTCGGCGGCCGAGAAGCGCAGCAGCCTCAGCACAGGCACCAGTACAAAGGGAATGGCGAAACCAAGGCCGAGACAGGCCAGCACTTGCGGCGCCAGTTCGGCCAAGGGCTGCCGGCTCAGCTCCACGCCGCCTTTCAGGCCAATGGCCAGCAGCAGATAGAACGACAGCATGTCGTACAGGCCGTCGGGCAAACGCAGTTCGCTGCGCACCAGGCGCGCCACCAGGCCGAGCACAAAGAAAAAGACGAGCGGATCCGTCACGGCGATCCTCCTTCCGGGATGTTGTTATGTGTTTTGTTTTTCCGGCGCGGGATGTCCTGCTTCCCTCTGTTCATCCCTTTTGGCCGGCGAGCGCTACTTTAGAAGTTCTGAACGTACAAGTAAATCCGAATTTAAAATCGTTAAAGTTCGAAAAAATCGAATAATTAAACTGGGTATTCAAAAAGCCTTCTGACGATATTTGTGAGGCGAAGCCTGGGCCAACGGCAGGCGTGCACCGGTACGGCAAGGCTGGAAATCAGATGAACTACAAACACCTTCACTATTTCTGGACCGTGGTTCATACCGGCAGTATTGCGAGGGCCAGCGAGCAACTGCACCTGACACCGCAAACGCTGAGCAGTCAGATCAAGCAGCTGGAGGCGCGCATGGGGCAGTCCTTGTTGCGCAAGGCGGGCAGGGGACTGGAGCCCACCGAAGCGGGCAGGCTTGTCATGCAATACGCCGACGGGATTTTCGCGCTCGGAGGTGAGCTGGAGGTCGCGCTGCGCAGTGGCAAGGACGGCCGGCAGACCCCGCTGTTCCGGGTCGGTATCACCGATTCCGTGCCCAAGTCAGTGGCCTACCGTGTCGTTGAACCAGGCATCCGGTCAGAGCCGTTGCCACGCCTGACATGCACCCAGGGAAAGCTCAGTTCGCTGCTGGCCGAACTGGCTGTTCACCGCCTGGACCTGGTGATTTCAGAGGTGCCTGTGCCAGCCAATCTGAGTGTGCGCCTGTTCAGCCATGCGCTGGGGCAGACCAGCGTCAGTTTTTTCGTCTCACCTGCGCTGCTCAAGAAAGGCGGGCTGCTCCTGCGCGACGCCCGCAAGCGTTTCCCGGCCAGTCTGCAAACACTGCCGCTGTTACTGCCGGGCGCAGAGTCAGCCCTTCGTGGGCGTCTGGAGGGCTGGCTGGTATCGCATGGTCTGGCGCCGCAGGTGAGCGGCGAGTTCAACGACAGCGCGCTGATGAAACACTTTGGCCGCGAAGGGCTGGGCGTTTTCGCCGCACCCACCGTGCTGGAGGCAGAAATCTGTCACCAGTACGGTGTGGTGTCGATGGGTGCTGCGCCGGATTTGCGCGAAGAGTTTTACGCCATTTCCATCGAGCGGCGCATACGCCACCCGGCGATTGCGGCGATCACCGCGTTTGCGCGCAACGAGCTGTTCCACTGACCGGGCTTGTCCACCGGGGCAGGCCGTCAGCTCAGGCTTTCAGATGAGTCCGTGCCAGCCCAGCACGGCACCGGCGCCCAGAAGCCACAGCAGGTGGATGCGTGTGCGCCAGACAATCAGCGCCGTGACGGCTGTGACCAGCCAGATCGGCCAATCTTTCCAGCCGCTACCGTTGGCTGTGGAGAGAATCCAGCTGGTGGCAATCAGCAGCGCCACCACCACCGGCCCCATGCCCTGCTTGAAGGCCCGCACCGCCCTGAGCTCTCGGTTGCGGTGGCCCCAGCGGGCAGCGGTGTAGGTGAGTGTGGTGCTCGGAATCAGGATACCCAGCATGGTGCAGAAAACGCCCAGCAAGCCTGTCAGCATGCCGCCGGCGTTGACGCCGACATTCCAGCCGAGCAGTGCGATGAACAATACATTCGGGCCAGGCGCAGACTGGGCAATCGCAATCGACGCGTTGAACTGCGCATCGGTCAGCCAGTGTTGTTCTTCGACCAGATAGCGATGCATGTCAGGCGCCGTGCTGATGGCGCCGCCCACCGACAGTAGCGAGAGGGACAGGTAGTGCAGAAAAAGGTCCAGCCACTCGGCGGCGCCAAAAACCAGTGAGGGGGGTGCTGTCATGGCTTGAGCCGCCTGAAAGCCAGCACGCAAGACATCCCGCCGAGGCCGATAAGCACATAGGCCAGTGGCAGGCGCAGCAGCGCAATCGCGCAGAACACCACCACGCCGATGGCCGCGCACAGACGCAGCCCGAGCACGTTTTTCTGCAGCGCCCCGAACAGCTTGAGGCCAGTGGCCGCAATCAACCCAGCCGCCACCGCCGCCATGCCGCGCAGCGCACCGGCGACGCCCGGATGGCTGGCCACCTGTGCATAGACCAGCGCGAGGATGAGCACCAGCAACAGGGGCACGGTCAGCATGCCGGCCAGTGCGGCCATTGCACCCTTGAGGCCAAAATACCGGCCCCCCACCATCAGCGACAGATTGACGACGTTCGGGCCTGGCATCACCTGTGCCACGGCCCAGTCCTCAATGAATTCCTCGCGTGTCATCCAGCGTTTTTTCTCGACCAGCTCGCGCTGCACCACCGCCAGGACACCGCCAAAACCCTGCAGCGCCAGCAGGGTGAAGGAAACAAACAGATCAGTGAGCGATTGGGGGCGCGGGCGCTCTTCTGACTGCGCGGTCGGTTCGGAATTCATATGTGTAATTATCGCCGCTGTCTCTGCCAATGAGGGCTGCGCGCCGGGGCATCAGGCTCAGGCAGGCTGGGGCTGTCCCGGCAGGGTGAAGAAGAACGCAGCACCTTTGCCAGGCGCCGATTCAGCCCTGATGTGCCCGCCGTGGCGTTCAATCACCTTCCTTGCAATCGCCAGGCCCATGCCCATGCCGGGGAACTCGTCGGGCCCATGCACGCGCTGGAAAGCGCCAAACAGCTTGTCGGCCCGGGCCATGTCAAAACCGGCACCCTGATCGCGAACCACATACACCGTGTTGCCCGCCGCATCAGGTTCAGGTTCACGCTCAAAGCGGATGTCGGTGACGGCTGTGCCCGTGCTGAACTTCCACGCGTTGTCGAGCAGGTATTCCAGTGCTGCCGAGAGAAGCCGTGTGTCCCCTTGCACCACCATGCCGTCAGCAATCGACAGGCGGGTCTGGCGCGCGGGGTCTGTTGCCTGCAGCCGGGTCATGATGGCTTGCGCGGTGGCGCTGAGATCCACCGCTTCGTTTTTCATGGGCGAGTGCGCCGCACGAGAGAGCACCAGCAGTGCGTCGATCAACTGCGCCATCTGCTTCACACCAGACTTGATGCGGGTGGCGTAGGTGCGGGGCCGCTCTGCGCCTTCTGCGGGCAAGGCCCGTTCCAGCAACTGCGTGAAGCCGTCAATGGTGTTCAGCGGACCCCGAAAGTCGTGCGACACGGTGTACAGCAATGACAGCATCTCCTGCTGTGCAGCGGCAAGCTCGGCGGCTGTCCGTGTCGCCTGTATCTTCAGCGCCGCATGGCGCAGTTGCAATTCCTGGTGCGCGGCCTGCAGGCTCTGCAACTGCTGCAACAGGTCACCCGAAGGCGCAATCACGCCTGACCGCTGGAGCGGGTCTGCTGCGTGGTGCGAATCGGAATGGATCTCGGCCATGGGGGTGGGGATTGGCTGCGGCGGACGCAAGTGGCCGGGCGCGGCAGGGTTGCCTTTCGTTTCCATATTAAACGACCTCGCAAGCCAGCCCAACAGCTATTTTGGTGACGCACAGTCACAACGAAAAGTATCAGCTGGCCGATGTCTCAAGGAAGGGCGCTCCACTGCCTGTGCCACTGGCGACCCTGCCACCGGCCGTGCCTTTGAAGCGTTCACCAGCAGCCGGGCTGCCACCGCGCCAAAATGGTGCTTTATCGCATTGACCTGTCGTCAGTCCCCCTTGCTGGAACGAACCCATGACCACCACCCTCAAGATTGATTTTGTTTCCGATGTCTCGTGCCCTTGGTGTGTCATCGGCCTGAAAGCACTGGACCAGGCCTTGGCCCGCGTTGGTGACGTGGTGCAGGCCGAGCTGCACTTCCAGCCCTTTGAGCTGAATCCGCAGATGGGGCCTCAGGGCCAGGAGATCACCGAGCATCTGACGGCGAAGTACCGCATCTCCGTTGAGCAGGCGAACATCAATCGCGACCGCATCCGTGACCGTGGTGCTGAACTTGGCTTCAAATTCAGCGGCCCCGACGAACCGGGTGGCGGCCGCAGCCGCGTCTACAACACCTTCGACGCGCACCGGCTGCTGCACTGGGCTGAACTGAAAGGGCCCGTGCCGCAGAAAGCGCTGAAGGAAGCGCTGTTCACCGCGTATTTCACAGATGGCCAAAGCCCGGCCTCGCACGATGTGCTGGCTGCCGCGGCGGTGAGAGCCGGTCTGGATGCCACCGAAGCGCGAGAGGTGCTTGAGTCAGGCGCGTACGCTGAAGAGGTGCGCGAGCGGGAGGCGTTTTACCTGCAGCATGGCATCCACTCCGTGCCAGCCGTCATCATCAATGACCGGCATCTGATTTCGGGCGGACAACCACCCGAGGTGTTCGAGCAGGCCTTGCGGAAAATCGCGGCTGAGGCCTGAGGGGCGGCAGTCCGGCTGCTGGTGCTGTGAATGACGGCGTGCGAGGCTCGCCGGTGTTTACCGATTGCCAGACTTGCAATCGAGCTGCGCATCAAACTGACGCCCGCCTTCGGCGTAGTCGCTGTCGGTGACCCGACACCCTGACGCACCCTCGATGGCCCGGCGCAGCAGGGCAGTGCCATCGGTGGTCTGTGGCAGAACCGTAGCGCGGTCTTGCGTCCGGGCGGTCCACGTCCCCGCCGTCAGTGGTGCGACGATCACGGTAATACCATCGATCACCAGCGTACGGGCGCCCGCCTCCGGCGTGGAACTTGCGCAGCCCGTCAATGCCGCGAGTGCGGTGAGCCGTCAGTGTCAGGCAGGCTGTCGCCGTGCGGGTGGAGAGGCGCCGAACCGTACTTGTCACGCTGGAGTCCGCGCATTCGCGGCAGGCGCGCCGCTGACCGGGCTTGCCGCCTTCGGCTCCGGAATCTGTGAGGGGGGCTTGGGCAGCTTGGTGTCCGGGCAGCCGGCGAGCAGCAGCATGACCGGAATGCACAGGGCGGCCAGAAGGTGTTTCATGGTGTGTCCTTTCACAACTTCATCACAACGCCAAAACGCTACAAAGCGGCGAAGCCTTTGAAATATAGTCGGCACGCCAGCCCGATACCAGTGCCCGGCCCCAAGTGGCGGCAACGGCCTACAGGTCGGCGGTGCAGGAGCCGCATCGGGTTTGTCCTACGGCTGCTGCATCGGGTGCCCCAGACAATGGTTCTTCAACTCCGAGGACCTGACCATGCTGATTCGCCGCCACGCCACCCGCGCCCTGCTTGCAACCGTCGCCCTTTCAGGGCTTACCTTTCTTGCCGGATGCGCCATGATGAAACCTGAGTCGAACCTCGTGACATTCACCACGCAGCTGCGAGGGGCCAACGAAGTCCCGCCGAACGCCAGCGCCGGTACGGGCACGGTGGATGCGATTTTTGACAAGAACACCAATCAGCTGCGCTGGAAGGTCAGCTATGCGGGCATGACCGGCCCGGCCACTGCGGCGCACTTTCACGGGCCTGCGGCGGTGGGCGCCAATGCCGGCGTGGCGCTCGGCTGGCCTTCACCCGTGCGCTCGCCGATGGATGGCAGCGCCACGCTGACGCCGGCTCAGGCGGCTGATCTGCTGGCCGGGCGCTGGTATGCCAACATCCACACGGCCGCCCATCCGGGGGGTGAACTGCGCGGGCAGATGACAGTGCGCAACTGATTCTTCTGCCAGCTTGCATGCGGTCGCGTCCATCCCGAAAGGGGTGGGCGCGATTTTTCTTGTCGGTGTATCCGCCGAGAAAAGGCTAAGGCGTAACCGGTCCATCAGGTTGTGCAGGCATTGCGATTGATTTATAGTTGCGTGCGCAACCATCAGTTGAATCGCCCTCAAAGCCATCCATGGTTACGTTATGGTCACACTCGACAGAACCCTGACCTACCGCCTGCACCTGCTGCACAAGCTGACCGATCAGGTCAGCCAGCGCGCCTACCTGAGCGGTACCGGCCTTTCGATGAGCGATGGCCGATGCCTGACGGCTGTTGGCAGCTTTGCGCCGCTCTCGGTGATGGATCTGGCGCAGAAGGCCAACCTGACCAAAGGGCAGGCCAGCCGTGCCGCCCAGTCGCTGGTGGATCAGCTGCTGGTGCGCAAGGTGGCCAGCCCGACCGATGGCCGTGGCGTGGTGCTCACGCTCACGCCCAAGGGCAGGGTGGTGTGGCGCCGCGCCATGGAAGTGGTGGCGCAGCGCAATGAGGAAATTTTCGGGGTGCTGAGTAGTGCTGAGCAGAAGCAGCTGAGCAGCATCCTCGATCGCCTGATTGCGCAGGCCCGGCTGGGCAGCAGCGATGGGCTGGAGGCGACAGGCGAATGACAACGCCACGGAGAGACAACATGACACACCACCACATTCCCTACCTGTCCGGCTTTGGCAACGAATTTGCCAGCGAGGCGGTCGCGGGTGCCTTACCGCAGGGGCGCAATAGCCCCCAGCGGGCCCCGCACGGCCTTTATGCTGAACTGCTCTCGGGTACCGCCTTCACAGCACCGCGCGCCGACAACCGCCGCACCTGGATGTACCGCCGCCAGCCCTCTGTGGTTGCCGGTGCTTACAAGGCGTATGCGCAGCCGCTGTGGACCACCGGTGCAGCCGGTGGTGTGGCGACGCCGCCAGAGCCTTTGCGCTGGCACCCGTTAGCAGTGCCTGAGCAGCCGTTTGATTTTGTGGACGGCCTGCGCACGCTGGCCGCCAATGGTGACGCTGACATGCAGACCGGCATGGCAGCGCTGGTGTATCTGGCCAACCAGTCGATGACGCGGCGCGCACTGGTCAACAGCGACGGCGAGATGCTGCTGGTGCCCCAGCAGGGCCGGCTGGTGCTGAACACGGAGCTGGGCGTGCTCGAAGTCCGGCCCGGCGAGATCGCTTTGGTGCCGCGCGGCATGGCCTTCAGCGTGGGTTTGCCCGACGGGCCTTCACGCGGCTACGTCTGCGAGAACTATGGCGCCCATTTCCGTCTGCCAGAGTTGGGGCCTATTGGCTCCAATGGCCTCGCCAATGCGCGGGATTTTCTGGCACCAGTGGCCGCTTTTGAAGCCGACAGCGACGGCGCTGCAACCCGGCAAGGTGTTGAGCTGATTAAAAAATACGGGGGGCGGCTCTGGTCGGGTACCCAGCCGCACAGCCCGTTCAATGTGGTGGCCTGGCACGGCAATCTGGTGCCCTGCAAGTACGACACCGCGAATTTCATGGTGATCGGCTCAATCAGCCATGACCATCCGGATCCGTCGATCTTCACCGTACTCACGTCGCCATCCGACACTGCGGGCACGGCCAATTGCGACTTTGTCATCTTCCCGCCCCGCTGGCTGGTGGCCGAGGACACCTTCCGTCCGCCCTGGTACCACCGCAATGTCATGAGCGAGTTCATGGGACTGGTGCATGGCCAGTACGACGCCAAGCCCGAAGGCTTCAGGCCCGGGGGGGCGTCGCTGCATAACTGCATGGTGCCGCATGGCCCGGACACGGAAGCCTTCGTGAAAGCCAGCCAGGCCAAGCTGGCGCCCCAAAAACTCGACGACACGCTGGCCTTCATGTTCGAGAGCCGCTACCGCTTTATCCCCACCCCGTTCGCGATGCAGGACGATTTTCTGGACAGGGGGTATGCGAACTGCTGGCAGGGTTTGAGGGACACATTCACGCGTGATTCGCGCTGAATCCGACAGTGCAGGTCTTCCTGCCAGCCGATCGAAGGGCTAATGGCCTGAAAAAGCGGGAAAAACGGGGTGCAACCTTACAATCAAGGGTTACCCATGAACGCCCCTGTTGACGTCTCCTTCTTTGCACGCGCCGCCAAGCCGCTGACCAGCTACCGCAAGTACTGGGCGGCCCGCTTCGGCACGGCCAAGTTTCTGCCGATGAGCCGGGCAGAGATGGACGTGCTCGGCTGGGACAGCTGCGACATCATCATCGTCACCGGCGACGCCTATGTGGACCACCCCAGTTTTGGCATGGCGGTGATCGGCCGCATGCTGGAAGCGCAGGGCTTTCGCGTCGGCATCATCGCCCAGCCCGACTGGCAGAGCGCCGACCCGTTCAAGGCGTTGGGCAAGCCCAACCTGTTCTTCGGCGTGACGGCCGGCAACATGGATTCGATGATCAACCGCTACACGGCGGACCACAAGATTCGCAGTGATGACGCCTACACGCCGGGTGATGTGGGCGGCAAGCGGCCTGATCGCGCAGCCATCGTGTATTCGCAGCGTTGCCGCGAGGCCTACAAGGACGTGCCGATTGTGCTGGGCGGCATTGAAGGCTCGCTGCGCCGCATCGCGCATTACGACTATTGGTCCGACAAGGTGCGCCGCTCCATCGTGGTGGACGCCAAGTGCGACCTGCTGCTCTACGGCAACGCCGAGCGGGCGATTGTCGAGATCGCCCACCGCCTGGCCGCCAAGGAGCCGGTCACGCAGATCACTGACGTGCGCGGCACCGCCTTCATTCGCCGCAGTGGCGACGAAACCGCCCAGGGCTGGTTCGAAATCGACTCCACCAGCGTGGACACGCCGGGCCGAGTCGAGGCGCATGTCAATCCCTACCTGATGATTTCCGAGCAGGCGCGCGAGCAGGGTGCGACCTGTGCCCGTGAGGAAGAGGCGGTTGAGGTGGCAGCGCAGGCCGAGTCAGCCGGAGCCTTGAAAGCCAACCCGGCCATCAAACCCCTGACCTTCGTCCCCAACCCCAGCCTGCCATCCACCGTGCAAACCGCGCAGGGCCGGGTGAAGGTGCCGCCGCGCGACCGCTCGGTGATCCGTCTGCCGTCCTACGAGCAGGTCAAGAGTGACCCGGTGCTTTACGCCCACGCCAACCGCGTGCTGCACCTGGAAACCAATCCCGGCAACGCCCGCGCACTGGTGCAGGCGCATGGCGAAGGCGCCACGGCGCGCGACGTGTGGATCACGCCGCCACCGATTCCGCTGACCATGGAAGAGATGGACTACGTCTTTGACCTGCCGTATGCCCGCTCGCCGCATCCGATCTATGCCGATGAAAACGGCAGCCACGACCACGCCACCAAGATTCCGGCGTGGGAGATGATCCGCTTTTCGGTCAACATCATGCGCGGCTGTTTTGGCGGCTGCACCTTCTGCTCCATCACCGAACACGAAGGCCGCATCATCCAGAGCCGGTCTGAGGATTCCGTGATCCGCGAGATTGAAGCCATCCGCGACAACGTCAAGGGTTTCACCGGCGCCATTTCAGATCTGGGCGGACCCACCGCCAACATGTACCGCATTGGCTGTAAAACGCCGGAGATCGAGGCCGCCTGCCGCAAGCCCAGCTGCGTGTACCCGGGCATCTGTCAGAACCTCAACACCAACCACAACCCGCTGATCAAGATGTACCGCCGCGCGCGTGCGCTCAAGGGCATCAAGAAGATTCTCATCAGCTCTGGCCTGCGCTACGACCTGGCCGTGCAAAGCCCCGAGTACGTGAAAGAGCTGGTCACCCACCATGTGGGCGGCTACCTCAAGATCGCGCCCGAGCACACCGAGCAGGGCCCGCTCACCAAGATGATGAAGCCGGGCATCGGCAGCTATGACAAGTTCAAGCAGATGTTCGACAAGTACAGTGCCGAGGCGGGTAAGAAGCAGTTTCTGATCCCGTACTTCATCGCCGCCCACCCGGGCACCAGCGACGAAGACATGATGAACCTCGCGGTCTGGCTCAAGAAAAACGGTTTCCGAGCCGACCAGGTGCAGACCTTCTACCCGAGCCCCATGGCCACGGCGACGGCGATGTATCACACCCAGCGCAACCCGCTGCGCAAGATCAGCCGCGACAGCGAAAAGGTCGACATCGTCCGTGGCGAGCGTCGCCGGCGCCTGCACAAGGCCTTTTTGCGCTACCACGACCCGAACAACTGGCCTGTGCTGCGTGAGGCATTGAAAGCGATGGGCCGGGCCGACCTGATTGGCAACGGCAAGCACCACCTGATCCCGACCTTTCAGCCGCTGACCGATGGCAGCTACCAGAGCGCACGTCGCAAGAACTCGACCACCGTCGCGCTCAAGACGACCACGCCGGTGAAAGGGCGCATCCTGACGCAACACACCGGTTTGCCGCCGCGTGATCACGGCGTGGGCAAGACACCCGGCGCCGCCGGAAAAACGGCGGGCAAACCCGTTCGGAAGCCGGGCAAACCAGGTCAGCCGCGCTGAGTCGGAGCGGCTCTACCCCTTGTCAGGGGCGAGCGTGTGCAAGGGGATGTCGTGGGCCAGCGCCAGCGCATCCAGCTGCCGTCGGGTCTTGCCGGCCAGCCAGTCGGCGATGGCTTGATGGGTCTCGGGTTTCCACATGCTTTTCATGTCAGATGCGGTGAGTCCCGCGGCCTTGCAAAGGCTGGCCGCGAAGTGGGGCTCGAGTGCAGCCAGTGCCACGCGACCGTCCTTGCAGGCGTAGATGCGGTAACCGGCGTGTCCACCACCGACCGCAGCGCTGGCCGTGGTCAGGCCCCACTGGCGCGGCAGGGCGATAAAGCCCGCCGCCGACGAGAGTGCGACTTCGAGATACACGCCCTTTTCATGGCTGCGCTGGTGCAACACCGCCTGCAGTACGGCTTCACTCGCCATCAATGACCCACCCATGTCGGCGTAGAGCGTCGCGGGCAGATCGAGCCCGGTGATGAGGTCGTTGGCCGCGAGATATGTCAGGTCATGCCCAGGCTCCTCGGCGGCCGCGCCAAGGCTGCCGACGATGGCCACCTGACTCAGCTTTGCGTACTGCTTGTGCAGCGCCTTCCAGGTGAGGCCGAGCTTGATCAGCGCCGAGGGGCGAAACGAGGTGAGCAGGATGTCGGCCCGCGCCAGTTGCCTGTGCAGCGCCTGCTGGCCTTTGTCGGATTTCAGATCGGCGGTGATGACTTTCACGCCCTCATGCAGGTCTGCATAGGCTGGCGGGCTGTAGTGACGCATCGGGTCGCCTGCGGGAGGCTCCAGCTTGATGCAGGTGGCGCCCATCTGCTGGCAGCGCATCAGCGCGGCCGGTCCGGGCAGGTTCAGCGCCAGGCTCAGCACGCGCACGCTGCGCAGGGGTTTAAGGGTTTTCGGCCGTGGTGGTGTGCGAACAGGGGGGGTGGCTGCAGCGGGCATGGCGATGGGTGTCATGGCTTGGCGGGCACCGGCGGCGCCTGCAACCAATCCAATTTACCTGAAAACCTACACAGGTAAGCCGACGTAGTTTTCTGCCAGCGATGTCGATGCGGCCTTGGAGTGAATCAGGTAATCCAGCTCGGCTTCCTGCACCTTCTGGCCGAAGCCGCCGTTATCGGGAAACTTGTGCATGAGTGAGGTGAACCACCAGGAAAAGCGCACCGCCTTCCAGACCCGGCGCAGGCAGGTGTCGGAATAGGCATTGATGCCAGCTTCGCTTCCGGCGTAAAACTCGGTGATGGCGCGCGACAGATAACGCACATCGCTCGCTGCGAGATTCAGGCCCTTGGCGCCAGTGGGCGGCACGATATGGGCCGCATCGCCCGCAAGAAACAGGCGGCCAAAGCGCATCGGCTCAGCCACAAAGCTGCGTAGCGGTGCAATACTTTTTTCAATCGATGGCCCGGTGACCAGACGCTCGGCCAACTCGGGCGCGAGGCGGCGGCGCAGCTCGTCCCAGAACGCGTTGTCACTCCAGTTCTCCACCTTGTCGTCCAGCGTGCACTGCACGTAGTAGCGACTGCGGGTGTGGCTGCGCATGCTGCACAGCGCAAAGCCGCGCTCGTGGTTGGCATACACCAGCTCATGGGAAACGGGTGGCGTGTCTGACAGCACACCCAGCCAGCCGAAGGGGTAGACCTTCTCGTAGGTCCTCAGTGCAGCCGACGGCACGCTGGCCCGACTCACGCCGTGGTAGCCATCGCAGCCGGCGATGAAGTCGCATTCAACTTCGTGCGCCACACCGTGCTGCACATAGCGCACCTTGGGGTGCGGCGTGTCGAAGTCGTGCACGCTCACGTTGTCTGCTTCATAGACCGTCGCCAGACCCTCGCGGGCGCGGGCGTCCATCAGGTCTTTGGTGACCTCGGTCTGACCGTACACCATGACCTGCTTGCCACCGGTGAGATGTTGCAGGTCGATGCGGTGGTGTGCGCCACCGAATCCGAGTGCAAAACCGCCGTGGACCAGCCCCTCCCGGCGCATGCGTTCGCCCACGCCAGCCTCGTCCAGCAGATCGGTGGTGCCTTGCTCCAGCACGCCGGCACGGATGCGCCCCAGCACGTAAGCCTGGCTGCGTTGCTCGATGACGAGAGCGTCAATGCCGGCCTTGAACAGCAGTTGGCCGAGCAGGTGTCCGGCGGGGCCTCCGCCAATGATGGCGACCTGTACGCGCATGGTGTGTCTCTGTCTGTGTGATTGAAGGAATCGCAGGCGCCGCCGATGCTTGCGTTGCGCCTTCTGTAGCAATAGTTGAGCGTGTCAGCTTAAGTGGCGCCGAATCCGGACGCCAGCGCTCGCCGTCTTCTTTTCATCACCTTTGCCCGATGATCGGTGAGCTTGTGCGATGATCGCGCAATGTCCACGCCACGACTCAACACCACCGCCAGCCCCTTCCCGATTGCCAAGGCCGACCGGATTGAAGGCATGGCCAAAGGCATGGCGGTGCTGGAGAGCTTCGACACCCAGCGCCAGCGGCTCAATGCGACCCTGGCCGCCGAGCGTGCCGGCATCACCCGGGCGGCTGCGCGGCGGCATTTGCTGACGCTGACCCATCTGGGCTACCTGGAGACCGACGGCAGCTATTTCTGGCTGGCGCCCAAGGTGCTGCGTTTTTCCGGCAGCTATCTGGCCACCGCGCGTTTGCCGCGCGCGGTGCAGCCCACGCTGAACCGGCTGGCGGCGCAAACCCAGGAGTCGTTTTCAGTGGCTGTGCTCGATGGCGATGAAGTGGTCATCATCGGGCGCAGCGGTTACGAATGGCGGACTGTGGCCGACGGCACAGGCCCGGCGCGGGTGCTGGCTTATGGCCTGCACCTCGGCGCGCGCCTGCCGGCGCATGCCACCTCCACCGGGCGCGTGCTGTTGGCTGCGTTGAGCCGCACGCAGTTCAACGAATGGCTCAATCAGCGCACCGCCACGGCGCCGTTGCCACGGCTGACCCTGCACACCACCACCGATCCGCGCAAGCTGAAGGCGGTGATGGACGAGGTTCGCACGCACGACTACTGCATCGCCAGCGAAGAGCATGAGCTGGGCGTGCAGGCACTGGCGGTGCCGCTGCGTGACATGCACGGGCGGACTGTGGCGGCGCTGAACGTCGTGGCCTCACCGCAGCGGCTGCCGGTGGCTGCCCTGCAGCGGGAGCTGTTGCCTTTGCTGCTGGATGCGGCGCATGAGTTGCGCCCCTTGCTTTAGGGATGCCTACCGCAGGGCGTTGCCACACTGGTCAGGCGTCGGGCGAGGGCAGGGTGAAGTAGAAGGTCGCGCCCATGCCGGGCGCTGACTCGGCCCATATCTTGCCGCCGTGGCGCGCGATGATGCGCGAGACGGTGGCCAGACCGATGCCTGTTCCGGCGAATTCGCTGGCGTCATGAAGTCGCTGGAAAGTGCCAAACAGCTTGTCGGCGTAGGCCATGTCAAAGCCCGCGCCGTTGTCGCGCACGAAGAACGCACCGCGTGGCTCGATACGCCCGACGGTGATCTCGGCGTGCTCCTGCTTCGCAGTGAATTTCCAGGCGTTGCCCAGCAGGTTTTCCATCACGGAGGCGAGCAGGCGGCCATCGCCCTGCACCATCAGGCCGGGTGCGACGTGGAAGGCCACCTGGCGTGTTTTCGCGGCAGCCTGAAGCCGCTCCAGCACCTCGCTGGCCAGTGCGCTCAAATCCACGGGCGACCGGCGCAGTTCCACCCGCGCCACCTGGGCGAGCGAGAGCAGGCCCTCGATCAGATGCCCCATGCGCGCCACGCCCTGCTGGATGCGGTCCAGGTAATGCTGCACCTTCTTGCTTTCATGGGCCTGCAGCTGCTTGGCCAGCAAGCGGCTGAAGCCGTCCACCGTGGTGAGCGGGGAACGCAGGTCGTGTGAGACTGAATAGGAGAAGGCTTCGAGCTCCGCATTGGACATCCGCAAGGCGTCTTCAATGGCCTTGGTTTCCGTCACGTCCACATCCAGCCCGACCCAGAAGTTGACCTTGCCGTTTTCGTCGAGCACGGGCGAGGCCTGGTAGGACATGGTGTGCCAGGCGCCGGTGCGTGAACGGATCCGCCGGATACCGGTGAACAGCGTCAGCGTCTTGCTGCAGCGTACCCAGTTCCTGCTCATCTCGGGCAGGTCGTCGGGGTGCATCACGTTGATCCAGCCCATGCCGTACCAGTCGGGCGGGGAGCCACCGGTGAGGTCATACCAGGCCTTGCTGAAGAAGGTGGCCGAACCCCTCGGGTCGACCGTCCAGATCGGCTGCGGCGCCCGCTCGGCCAATGTGCGGAACAGCGCCTCCTGCTGGATCAGTTCGCTGGTGCGCTGCGCAACTTTTTCCTCCAGACTGGTGTTGAACTCCCTGACCTGGGCCAGCAGGCGCACGTTGTCAATTGCGATGGCAGCCAGCTGGGTCAGCTCCGTCACCACGTACTCGTCTTCCTGGCTGAAGTGGCCATGCAGTTTGTCTGACAGGCGCAGTGTGCCGATGATGGATCCGGTGCGGCCCGTTAGGGGAATGGACAGCGAGCTGCCTTCTTCCAGCGAACCCGGAGCCGACGGCTCGTCGGCCTCAGAGACAGCAGACGAGCGGGCGGTATTGGCGCCGCGCCGGTTGTCGTGCAGCTCGATCACCGCCCGGCTTGCCCCGCTGATGAGACGGGTCTGTTCGGCCACCTCATGGAGCAGGCCGTCCAGACGCTGGTGCTGGGTGATGGCAACGGCCGCCTCGGCAGCGCGCTGCAAGGTCTGCAGAAAATCCTGAAGCCGCAGGTCGGTCAGCATGCGCGCCGTGATGTCCTGCTGTGCACCCTGAAGCCCTGTGATCCGACCTTCCGCATCCCGCACGGGCTGTGCAATGGAGTGAACCCAGAGCCGCCGCCCGTTCGACGACACCAGTTCCACCTCCATGTCCAGCGGGGTGCCATCGGTCAGGCAGCGATCCACCGCCTGTTCCACCACCTCGGGAGGGGGTGTCTTGCAAAGCTGGAGGATGTTGGCCAGCGTGTGGGGCTCCCCCGGCGGGAGGTTGAGGTCGGGCGCACCGTCATCTGTCCACACGATCACGCGGTCGCTGGCGCTCATCTGCCAGCCGCTGACGTTGGAGAGACGGCTGGCCAGCCGCAGCATGTCTGCCTGTGACTTGAGCTGCGCTTCGGCGGTCTTGAGGTCATCAATGTCCGTCGAGGTACCGTACCAGGAGCTGACGGTCCCGCTGCCATGGCGGTTAGGCACCGCCCGGACAAGCCGCCACCGGTAGGCGCCGTCGCTGCACAGCAGGCGATGCTCGTGCTGGATCTCAACTTCGGCCACCCGCATCTGCTGCATGCTCTCCAGCGTCTGCTGCCGGTCATCCGGGTGGATGAACCGGGCCCATCCGCCGTTCAGGGCGGCATCCACCGGCTGACCGGTCACCTTCTGCCACTGGTCGCTGATGTAGCTGACCTTGCCTTGCGGGTCGGCAATGAAGACGATCTGCGGCATGGCCTGGGCTAGCCTGTGAAAGCGGACTTCGTTGCGCCGGCGCTGGCGCGAGTAGGCATAGAGCTGCGCGGTGAGCAAGCCCACCGTTGCGGCAGCGGCCAGCCAGATCAGTCCGGCAAAGGTGGCGAAACGCCGCCAGGGGCTGAGGATGGCGTCGTTGGGGCTGCCGACCACCACAATCAGGTCCGGGTAGGCGGAAAGCGTCCGGTAGCCATTGAGCCGCTCCATGCCGTCAATCGGGCTGGTGATGGTGTAAGTGCCCTGGCGGCTTTGCGCGAGGTACTGCGTGAAAAGCGGCAGATCCAGAAACGATTTGCCCATCGCGGCATCGTCAGCCGGGCTGCGCATCATCAGCACCGCATCGCTGCGCAGCAATGCAATGGCGCCGCCGGGTCCCAGCTCGATACCGCGCCACAGCGTGTCGAAGTAGGGTGGCTCGACGGCGGCGACGATGACGCCTGTGACCTTGCCATCGGCTGCGCGAAGCGGATGCGATGCACTGATGAGCCAGTTGCCCGTGGTGCGACTGCGCACCGGTGCGCTGATGTGGAACTCGGTCGAGGGTGCGCGCTGGTAGATTTGGAAGTACTCGCGATCGCTGAGCAAAACCCCGAGGTTGCCGACGTCAGAATCGAAAACGATATGCCCCTGCGCATCCAGGATCCAGATGGCCCGAACAAAGGGTAGTGATTTGAGTTGCTCGCGCAGCAGTTCGCGGGCAGACACGACGTCAATGCTTTTCTCGGCCTGGCGTTTCTGGATCAGGCTGGCGGCCAGCAGCAGGCGCTGGTCCACCGTCTGCAAGGTCCGGCTGGTCTGCTCTTCGATCACGTGGACCAGCGACTGGGTCAGTCGCTCGCCGGCGCGCAAGGTTTCACCGCGGAAGTAGAGCAAGACGGCGATGACCGCAACGCCGGAAAGTACCACCAGCGCTGCGGTGAGCGCGACGATCAGCCGTGTGAAGGAATCCCGGCCGGTGTCAGGACCGAAGCCAGAGGGTTGGAACCGCGAATCAGGTGACCAGGGCCACGGCATGCATCAGCTCTTTCCGTAGTGCCTTTTGGGGGCCGCCGCCCGGAGAAGGGCGCAGCCTGCGATGGCAACATGATGCCATGCAGGGCGCGCGTTGTCGATTGCGCGCAGGCCCTGATGGCCCCACCTGCACCGGCTCAGACGCCCAGGTATTGCTGCAGCAGGCCGGGCTGGGCGTGCAGTTCCGGCGAGGTGCCTTCAAAGACCACTTCGCCCTTGACCAGGATCACGTTGCGGTCGGTGATCTGAGTGACGTGTTTCCAGTTCTTGTCGACGATCACGCTGCTGATGCCGGTCTCGCGCACCACCTGGCAAATGCGCCAGATTTCGCGCGCAATCAGTGGTGCCAGACCCTCGGTGGCCTCGTCAAGTATCAGTACGTCGGGGTTGGTCAGCAATGCGCGGCCGATGGTCAGCATCTGCTGCTCGCCGCCGCTCAGTTGCTGGCCGCCGTGGCCAAGCCGCTCTTTCAGGCGGGGGAAGGTGTCCAGCACGCGGTCGTACGTCCAGTCGCGCTGGCCGCGTGTGCCGGGCCGGGCCGCCATCTTGAGGTTTTCCACCACGCTCAGGTTGCCGAAAATGCCGCGCCCCTCGGGCACGTAGGCCACGCCCAGACGCGCAATCTCATAAGGCGCTGCACCCGTCATGGCACGGCCGGCAATGTGGACACTACCCGAGCGCGGCTTGACCAGGCCCATGATGCTTTTGAGCAGCGTGCTCTTGCCCATGCCGTTGCGGCCCATCAGGCCGATGGTTTCGCCACGGCCGACCGTGAAATCAATGCCGCGCAGGATGTGGCTGGCGCCGTAGTAAGTGTTCAGGTCCTGCGCGTGAATGAGTGTCTCAGCCGGGCTGTTGATGGTGCTCATGCTCAATGCTCCTCACCGAGGTACGCTGCTTGAACACCGGAGTCAGCCCGGACCTCGGCCGGTGTGCCACTGGCAATCACCTGGCCATTGACCATTACCGTCAGCCGGTCGGCGAGGGTGAATACGGCATCCATGTCGTGCTCCACCAGCAGCATGCCGTGCTGCTTCTTGATGGTCAGCAGCAGGGCCACCATGCGTTCAGCCTCAGCCACACCCATGCCGGCCAGCGGTTCGTCGAGCAGCAGCACCTGCGGCTCGGTGGCCAGTGTCATGGCAATCTCCAGCTGGCGCTGCTCGCCGTGGCTGGTGGCACCGGCCACACTGTGCCGCCGTGCAGTGAGGCCCGCCAGTTCCAGTGCTTTTTCGGCGCGCGTGTTGATGTCCTTCATGCGCGCGGCGGTCTGCAGCCAGCGCGCCGCGTGCGGGGTGCGGGACTGCGCGGCGAGCCGTACGTTCTCCCACACCGTGAAAGGCAGGAAGATATTGGTCTTCTGGTAGCTGCGGCCCAGACCCTGTGCCGATATTTTTTCCGGGCTCCAGCCGGTGATGTTGTGGCCACCGAGGTGAACGGTGCCAGAGGTCGGCGGCAGGTCGCCCGACAGCAGATTGGTCAATGTGGACTTGCCGGCACCGTTCGGTCCGATCACGGCGTGGATCTGGTCGCGCCACAGGTCCACCGACACATCGTTGACCGCTGCCAGACCGCCAAAGCGCTTCGTGAGGTTTTTGGCCGAGAGCAGAACCTCATTCATGGGGAGCTCCCCGGCGTTTCATGAATCTTTCTGCCAGACCCAGCAGACCGCGCGGTGCAAACACCACCAGCAGCACGATGAAAAAGCCCATCCACAGTTGCCAGTGCTTGCCCAGGTTGACGCTGCCAACCTGCGGCAGATCCTTGAACACGTGAAGCAGGTACTCAAACGCAAAGGCCCCGACGATGGCGCCCGCGAAGTTGCCCATGCCGCCGAGGATCACCATCATGATGGCGTGCGCGCTCATGTGAAAACCCATCAGCTCGGGGTTGATGTAGCCGGTCTGCGTGCCCCACAGGTAGCCGGCCAGCCCGGCCAGCGCGCCGGCCAGCGTAAAGGCGGTCAGCTTGTAGCCGAAGGTGCCGTAACCCATGGCACGCATGCGGTGCTCGTTCACACGAATGCCAGCCAGCGCCCGGCCGAAGGGGCTCCACAGCAGCCGGCGCAGAAAGACGTAAACCATCAAAAGGGCGCCCAGCGTGAAGTAGTACAGCGTGAGCTTGCTGTCGAGGTCAAACGGCACCCAGCCGCCAATCGCCGCGCTGGGCTTGAAGTTGATGTACAGGCCGTCCGAGCCGCCCAGGGCCTTGTTGTCGAAGAACAGGTAAAACACCATCTGCGCGAAGGCCATGGTGACCATGATGAAGTAGATGCCGTGGGTGCGCACCACGAAAAAGCCGATGACGAGCGCGGCCAGCCCGGAACCCAGAACGGCAACGGGCAGCGTCCACCACAGGCTCACGGCCTCGCCTTGAGGCGTGAGGAAGGCCAGCGCATAGCCTGCAAGGCCAAAGTAGGCGGCATGGCCCAGCGAGACCAGCCCGGTCACGCCCTGCAGCAAATCCAGGCTCATGGCAAAAATCGCCATGATCATCATGCGCGTGACCATCTGCATGTAGAAATCGCTGCCGACGAACGGGAATGCGACCAGCGCCACCAGGCCCAGCGCCAGCGTGACCTGCACGCCGCGTGGCAGCAGTTCAAGGTTTGCTTTTGTCATGCCCCAAGTCCAGAAAAAGCGGCCAGGTTGGACGAGAAGATTCCAGCCAAGCCGCGGGACTGGCTTAGCCAGACCGCAGGCGGAGCGGCCCCCTCGGGGGGCAGGGCGCTACACGCAGTGAGCAACCGTGGGGGCATCAATGCGCTCATTGTTTAAAAAGTCCCTCGGGCTTCCAGAGCAAGACTGCCGCCATCAGCATGTACACCAGCATGCCAGCCACCTGCGGCAGCAGCACCTTGCCGAAGGTATCGACCAAGCCCACCAGCAGCGCGGAGATGAGCGCGCCGCGCACCGAGCCAATGCCACCAATCACCACCACCACAAAGCACATGATCAGCACCTGCGAGCCCATGTTGGGGTAGACGCTGGCCACTGGCGCGGCGATCATGCCCGCCACCGCAGCCAGACCGACGCCGAGTGCGAACACGGTGGCGTGAATCAGCTTGATGTTGATGCCCAGCGATTCGGCCATGTCGCGGTTGAAGGCGCCGGCGCGGATCTTCATGCCCAGGCGGGTTTTCGAGATCAGAAGGTACAGACCCAGCGCCAGTGCAATGCACACGCCAGACATGAAGAGCCGGTACACCGGGTAGGAGAGATTGTCGGTCAGCGGAACAGAAGCGCTGAGCAGATCCGGGATGGTCACGCCATGCACGTCGTCGCCCCAGATGATGGAGCGCAGCTCTTCGAAGATATAGATCAGGCCAAAGGTGAGCAGCACCTGGTCGAGGTGGTCCCGTTTGTAGAAATGCCGGAACAGCAGCCACTCCAGCGCCAGACCGAATGCCACCGACAGCAGCGCGCCGACAATGATGGCCAGCGTCAGGCTGCCCAGCTGCGCGCTGAGCGACCAGGCCAGATAAGCCCCCAGCATGTAAAAGCTGCCATGGGCGAGGTTGACTACACCCATGATGCCGAAGATCAGCGTCAGGCCCGCTGCCAGCATAAACAGCAGCAGGCCGTACTGCACGCTGTTGAGCAGCTGGATCAGGAAGTTGGCGATGTCCATGGACGGTTCAGTGGGTCGATGCCAGTGGCGAGGCAGGCATCCTTCGACAGGCAAAGGACATGCCAGCGTAGTGGCGAGCAAGCGTGAGAGTCGTGAGAGTCTGGTCTTTCACCAGCATGAGCCGCGGGACTGGCTTTGCCAGACCGCAGGCGGGCGGCCCCCTCGGGGGGCAGGGCGCTACCCGAAGTGAGCAACCGTGGGGGCCACGTCTTCAGCCCATCCTGCAGCCGGCGCCGCTGTCGGCCAGTGCCTTCGCAGCCACGCCGATGACCTTGTTTTCCTTGTTCTCGACCACGCGCAGGTACATGTCCTGAATCGGGTTGTGCGACTTGCTCATGGTCCACTTGCCGCGCGGGCTGTCGATGACTGCGCCTTCCATGGACTTGTAAAGCGCTGCCTTGTTGGACAGGTCGCCCTTGACGGCATTCGCACCCTGGATCAGCAACAGGCCTGTGTCGTAGCCCTGTACCGCGTACACATCGGGCTGGGCCTTGTAGGTCTTGGCGTAGTCGAGGCGGAATTTCTTGTTGCGTGGCGTGTCCAGCGAATCGCTGTAGTGCATGGTGGTGACAATGCCATCCGCTGCAGGGCCGGCGGCTTCGAGCACGCCTTCGGTCAGGAAGCCTGAGCCGTAGAGCGGAATCTTGCCTTTCAGGCCTGCTGCAGCGTAGTCGCGGATGAACTTGGCTGCGCCGCCACCGGCAAAGAAGCAGGCCACAGCGTCAGGCTTGAGCGCAGCGATTTCGGTGAGCAGTGCCTGGAACTCGACCTGCGGGAAGGGCAGGCCCAGCTCCTTGACGATGGTGCCGCCTGCCTTGGTGTAGCTTTCCTTGAAGCCTTCGAAAGCCTCGTCGCCGGCGGCGTACTTCCAGGTGATCCAGACCGCCTTTTTGTGGCCCTTGGCGACCATGGCCTGGCCCAGTGCCAGCGTCGGCTGCGAATTGCTGAAGCTGGTGCGGAACACATTCGGTGCGCACAGGCCGCGCGTGGCGGCGTGTACACCGGCGTTGGGGATCAGGCTCAGCACGCCGCTGTCGCGGGCGACTTTCTGGATGCCCATCTGCACGCCGGAGTGCACGGTGCCGACCAGCACATCGACCTTGTCGCGCTGCACCAGCTTGTTGGCGTTCTCGATGCCTTTGGATGGCTCGGATTCGTCGTCCACCTTGAAGTATTCAATCTCGCGGCCACCGAGCTTGCCGCCTTGCTCATTGATGGCCAGGCGAAAGCCGTTTTCAATCGCCACGCCCAGCTGGGCGAATGTGCCGGTATAGGGCAGCATGAAGCCGACGCGCACCTTCCCGGACTGCGCACGCACGATTTCGGGGAGCAACAAGCCGGTGGAGGCAGCGCCAATGACGGCGGCACTGCGTGTCAGGACCAGACGGCGTGAAGTGAGGCGAGAAGTCATCGAAAGCTCCTTGGTGAACGGTGAGTGACGGCAGTGGGACAGATTGCCCGATGGTAAGGCGGCACCATGTGCAAAGCCCTAGTGTAAAACCCGAGATTGAAGATTGAATTGTTGAGATGTAAAGCAAATCCTGTACCGTCTGCGAATGGCGAAGACCTGGCGGTCATGCCTTCTGACGCAGCTTGAAGCGCTGGATTTTTCCGGTGGCGGTTTTGGGCAGCTCACCGACAAACTCGATCCACCGTGGGTATTTGTAGGGGGCCAGTTGCTGCTTGACGTGGCCCTGTAGTTCTTCTGCCGAAGCGGACTGTCCAGCCTTCAGCACCACATAGGCCTTGGGCTTGATGAGCTGGTCGGCATCGGCCACGCCAATCACTGCGACTTCCAGCACCGCCGGGTGCGTCATCAGGCTGGCCTCCACCTCGAATGGCGAGACATAAATACCGCCCACCTTGAGCATGTCGTCGCTGCGCCCGCCGTAGGTGTAGTAGCCATCGGCATCACGGATGTATTTGTCACCGCTGCGAGTCCATTCCCCGGCGAAGGTGGCCTTGGTCTTGGCGCGGTTGTTCCAGTACATGATGGCGGCACTGGGCCCCTTGATCTGCAGCTCGCCGATCTCGCCGTCGGCGCAATCCTGGCCGTCGTCGCCAACGATGCGCAGCTCATAACCGGGCACCGCCTGGCCAGTGGTGCCGTAGCGCACCTCGCCGGGCCGGTTCGACAGGAAGATGTGCAGCATCTCGGTCGAGCCAATGCCGTCGAGAATCTCGCAGCCGTATTGCGCCGTCCACTTCTTGCCGATTTCTGCGGGCAGCGCTTCGCCGGCGCTGGCGCATACGCGCAGCCGCAACTCGGCCTTCGCCGGCTTGGATGGGTCGGCGAGCAGGGCGGCGTAGAGCGTCGGAACGCCGTAGAAGATGGTCGGCTGGTATTTTTTGAGCACGCCAAACACATCGGCCGGTGTGGGCCGCGCGGGCAGCAGCACTGTGGTGGCACCCACGCTCATCGGGAAGGTGAGGGCGTTGCCGAGGCCATAGGCAAAGAACAGCTTGGCGGCCGAATACACCACATCGGTTTCGCGGATGCCGAGCACGCCGCGCCCATACAGCTCGGCGGTCTGGATCAGGTGGCTGTGCAGGTGCACCGTGCCCTTGGGCGTTCCGGTGGAGCCACTGGAGTAAAGCCAGAAACAGGCGTCATCGGCGCAGGTGTCGGCCACCTGCGGCGTGGCGGCTGCGGCGTCGATCATCCCGGCCAATGAGTGGTGCGCACCGGCATCAGCCACCCCGGCGACGATGACGGTGCGAAGCGTGGGGATCTGGCAAATCAGCGGTGCGAAGCTGGGCAGCAGCGCGCTCGACACAATCAAGCCCTGGGCACGTGAGTCGCGCAGCATGAAGTCAAAGTCGGGCGTGGTCAGCAGGGTGTTGGCCGCGACCGGCACCACACCCGCGAGGATGCAACCCAGAAACGCCACCGGCCATTGCGGTGTGTCCAGCATCGCCAGCATCACGCGGCTTTCCGGCGCAAAGCCTTGGTCGCGCAGGCTGTTGGCAAAGCGGTGGGCTCGGTCTGTCAGTTGGCCGTAGGTCAGTTGCTCGCCAGTGGTGGCGTCGATGAACGCTACTTTGTCCGGCCTCACTGCATTGCGGACCAGCAGGTCGTGCGCGGCGTTGTACTGTCTGGGAATCTCGACCCGCAGCGGGCGGGTGCTGTGGTCGGCGTGGCTGGTGGACATGCGGGCCGGCAAGCGTCAGGCGGTGGTTTGCGGGCTGGCCAGCGACTGCAGGGCACCTTCCAGCCACTGACGGCACCATTCGGTGCCTTCTGTCTCGGGCATGGTGCCGCTGCTGGCGTCGTGGCACCACACCTCGCCGATGCGTTGCGCGCCGAGGTCGGCAAGCCGCTCGTCGAATTTCTTGCCGCCAAAGCAGAAAGTCTGCAGGTAGGTGCGGTCACCCAATGCAATCACGCCGTAGCGCACATGCCCGAGAAACTGCGGGTTGGCGTCCAGCGATTCATAGAGCGCGCGGGCGTTGTCGGGCACGTCGCCAGAGCCGTAGGTGGAGGTGCAGATGAGATAAAGTGCATTTTCGGCCTGCTCAGGGCTGAACACCGTGTGGTCCAGATTGTCCATCAGCGTGACTTCGATGTCGCTCACCAGGTCGGCGCAATCCATCTGGATCGCCTGTGCCACATAGTCGGCGGTGCTGGTCATGGTACCCACCAGGATTTTGAGCTTCATCAACAAGTCTCCAGAAAAAGATGCAATAAACTGCTTGACATCGAGTTAAGCGGAAGTATACTGCAAATCGACGGAAATACAAACTGCGAAGGCAGGTGTTTTCCCGGCCCCTGGCGGTCATTGCAGGGCAGCCAGAACCCGAATCAGTTTTCACTTCAAGGTGCTTCTTGATCCACATGCCCGAACAGGACTCCAGAGCGACGGAATCCAACGCCACCCTCAGCGAGCTCGGTGCCCGCGTGCGCGCCTGGCGTGCCCGTCGCGGCATGACGCGCAAGGCGCTGGCGTCTGACTCGGGCCTTAGCGAGCGGTTTCTGGCCGACGTGGAGTCCGGCAAGGGCAATGTGTCCATCAATTCACTTGAGGCCGCAGCCCGTGCGCTCAACATCTCGATTCTGGAGCTGTTGCAGGACGCCCCCCGGCCCGCATTGGCCCGCGTGCAAGGCCTGTTGTCACGGCTGGACGATACGCAGCTCGACCAGGCTTACGGACTGCTGGGCAACACCTTCGGGCTGAGCGATGCCCAGGGCCGCGAGCAACGCATTGCGCTGATCGGGCTGCGCGGCGCTGGCAAGTCCACCCTGGGCAGCCAGCTTGCAGCCGAACGGGGCGTGCCTTTCATCGAACTGGACCGCGAGATTGAACGCGAAGCCGGCACCAGCATGAATGAAATCTTGTTGCTGCACGGGCAGGCGGGCTACCGCCGCTACGAGCGCCGCGCGCTGTTTCGCATCGCTGAAGAGAACCCGGGCGGCGTGGTCATGACCACCGGCGGCAGCATCGTCAGCGAGCGCGAAACCTTCGACCTGCTGCAAAGCCGCTTTTACTGCGTGTGGCTCAAGGCCAGCCCGGAAGAACACATGGCCCGTGTGGTCGCACAGGGCGACCTGCGGCCCTTCAATACCGGCGACTACAGCACGCGTGGTGCCACAAGCGAAGCCATGGGAGACCTGCGCCGTATTTTGGCCAGCCGCGAAAGCCTGTACGCGCGTGCCGATGCGGTGGTGGACACCGCCGCGCGCAGCATCAAGCAATCCCTGAAGGATCTTGGTCGAGCAGTGCCAACGCCCACCGTTCGGGCTGAGCCTGTCGAAGCCCTTTCTTCCCATACTCAAAATCCTCTTCGACCGGCTCAGGGCGAACGGAACCAAAAGGAGACGCTATGAACGCCATGACAGAACCCCTCTTGTTCAAGCAGGTCATCGAAGGCCAGGAGCGCGAGCTGGTCAGCTTTGCCACCCACCCCAGCAAGTACCAGCACTGGACGCTGAGCGTGGACGGTGATGTGGCGCGCCTAAAGCTCGACATCAATGAAGACGGTGGCATCAAGCCCGGCTACAAGCTCAAGCTCAACAGCTACGACCTGGGTGTGGACATCGAACTGCACGACGCCATCAACCGCATCCGTTTTGAGCACCCGTCCGTCAAGGTGGTGGTGTTTGAGTCTGCCAAGGAAAAAATCTGGTGCTCCGGTGCCAACATCTACATGCTGGGCCTCTCGACCCACGGCTGGAAGGTGAACTTCTGCAAGTTCACCAACGAAACCCGCAACGGGCTGGAAGACTCTTCGCGTCACGATGGGTTGAAGTCGGTCGCCGCCGTCACCGGCGCCTGCGCAGGCGGCGGCTATGAGCTGGCGCTGGCCTGTGACCGCATCATCATGGTGGACGACCGCTCCAGCACCGTGAGCCTGCCCGAGGTGCCGCTGCTGGGCGTGCTGCCCGGCACCGGCGGTCTGACCCGCGTGACTGACAAGCGCAAGGTGCGCCGCGACCTGGCCGACATCTTTTGCACCACCAGCGAAGGCGTGCGCGCCGACCGCGCCAAGGACTGGAAGCTGATCGACGCCCACGCCAAGCCGCAGCAGTTCGGCGCCTTGCTTGCCGCCGAGATTGAAGCGCTCCGCGCCCAGTCCACACGGGGTGCAGCGAAGGGCATTGAGCTCACGCCGCTGAAGGCGCAGATTGATGACGCGGGCTACCACTACAGCGTGGTCGATGTGCAGGTGGACCGCGAGAAGCGCATCGCCACCCTCACAGTCAAGGCGCCTTCTGCCGGCATCGAATCGACGCCAGAGACCATCGAGGCCGCAGGTGCAGCGTGGTACCCGCTCAAGCTGCAGCGTGAACTGGACGACGCCATCCTCAACCTGCGCACCAATGAGCTGGACGTCGGCACCTGGGTCATCAAGACCCAGGGTGACGCGGCACAGGTGGCCCGCATGGACCAGACGCTGGAGGCGCTCAAGAGCCACTGGCTGGTGAAAGAAACCACCGGGGCCCTGCGCCGCACGCTGGCGCGTCTCGACGTGACCAGCCGCTCGCTGATTGCGCTGGTCGAGGCGGGCTCCTGCTTCGCAGGCACCTTTTATGAACTGGCCCTGGCCTGCGACCGCATCTACATGCTGGACTTGCCCGATGCCCCCGACAGCGCACCTGCGCTGCAGCTGAGCCCGGCCAATTTCGGCTGGTTCCCGGCGGTCAACGGCCTCACGCGCCTGCAGACCCGCTTCTGCGAAGACGAGGCCACCATCGCCGAGCTGAAAAACCTGTGCGACAGCCCGCTGCGCGCTGACCAGGCGCTGGCGCTGGGCCTGGTGACCCTGACGCCAGACGATATCGACTGGGAAGACGAAATCCGCATCATGCTCGAAGAACGCGCCAGCCTGTCGCCCGACGCCATGACCGGTATGGAGGCTTCGTTGCGCTTCCCCGGCAAAGAGACGATGGAAACGCGCATCTTTGGCCGCCTGTCGGCTTGGCAAAACTGGATTTTCATTCGCCCGAATGCGGTCGGGGAAGAAGGTGCCTTGAAGCTGTTCGGCACTGGGAAGAAAGCGAAATTCGACTGGAAGAGGGTGTAACCCCCCCGAAGCGCCTGCGGCGCCTCCCCCGAGGGAGCGCCATCTGCGGCCCGGCAAAGCCGGCTCCGCGCTGGCCCTTGAAAGAGACATTCGATAAATAGAGTTGTGATGTATTGAAGGAAACAAAATGAGCAACATCGACCTGCAAGCCCTGATCCCCAACAACGTCCACCTCGGCGAAAACCGCCAGCTCCAGCGTGCGCTGGAGCACTGGCAGCCGGCCTTCCTCAATTGGTGGGACGAGATGGGCCCCAGCGATTTCAAAGCCAACGAGGTGTACCTGCGCACCGCCGTCGGCGTGGACGCGTCCGGCTGGGCGAGCTACGGCTACACCCCGATGCCCGACTACCGCTGGGGCATTTTTCTCGCCGACAAGGAAGAGGGTCGCAAGATCGGTTTTGGCGACCACATGGGGCAAGACGTCTGGCAGGAAGTGCCCGGCGAATACCGCAGCACCTTCCGCCGCCTCATCGTCACGCAGGGCGACACCGAGCCCGCCTCGGTGGAACAGCAGCGCCTGCTGGGCCACACCGCACCTTCGCTTTACGACCTGCGCAACCTGTTCCAGGTGAACGTGGAAGAAGGCCGCCACCTCTGGGCCATGGTCTACCTGCTGCACGCGCATTTCGGCCGTGACGGCCGCGAAGAGGCCGAGGAATTGCTGATGCGCCACAGCGGCGACGCCGACAAGCCGCGCATTCTGGGTACCTTCAACGAGCCCATGGACAACTGGTTGAGCTTCTTCATGTTCACCTACTTCACCGACCGTGACGGCAAGTTCCAGCTCAAATCGTTTGCCGAAAGCGCGTTCGACCCGCTGGCACGCACCACGCGCTTCATGCTGACTGAAGAGGCCCACCACATGTTCGTCGGCGAAACCGGCGTGGGCCGCGTCATCAAGCGCACGCTCGAAGTCATGAAAGAGCTGGACACCGACGACGTGGCCACGCTGCGCAAGGCCGGCGTCATCGATTTGCCCACCATCCAGAAATTCATGAACTTCTGGTTCACCTCCTCGCTGGACCTGTTCGGCTCCGAAGCCTCGTCCAACGCCGCCAACTACTTCAGTAACGGCATCAAGGGCCGTCCGGATGAAGCCAAGTTTGCCGACCATGTGGAACTCGAAACCGAGATGACGATTCAGGTGCCCGATGGCCAGGGCGGCACGAAGAACGAGACGATTTCCACCCGCAACGGCATGAACGAAATCACCCGGCTGGAATATGTGAAGGACTGCAACGTGGGCGTGACCCGCTGGAACATGGGCATCAAGCGCGCGGGCGTGGACTTCGCGCTGACGCTGCCTTCCACCCGTTTCCGCCGCAGCGTGGGCGCCTGGGCCGGTGTACACACCGATCCGCAGGGCAAGCCGATCAGCGCCGCTGAATTCGAGGCCAAGAAAGACGACTGGTTGCCGACCGAGGCCGACAAGAGTTTTGTGAAGAGCCTGATGCACCGTGTGACCGAGCCGGGCAAGATGGCCGCGTGGATTGCTCCGCCGGACCGCGGCATCAACGCGAATCCGGTGGAATACGAGTACGTCAAACTGTAAGCAGGGCCCCCACGGTCGCTCACTGCGTGTAGCTTCCTGCCCCACGAGTGGGCCGCTCCGCCTGCGGCCCTGCGAAGCCGGTTCCGCGGCTGCTGCCTGGCTTCAAATCGGATACAGCATGCAAGGAGATTTTTTACGCGGCGGCCGAGGTTTGCCCGCAGTCGGGTTAGAATAATGGTCTTCGGAGTGTGGCGCAGTCTGGTAGCGCACCTGGTTTGGGACCAGGGGGTCCAAGGTTCGAATCCTTGTACTCCGACCAAGAATCCAATCAAAAAAGCTCACTTTGTGGGCTTTTTTCATATCTGCCCGTAGCTCAGTTGGATAGAGCAACAGCCTTCTAAGCTGTGGGTCGGGGGTTCGATCCCCTCCGGGCAGGCCAGTGCCACCAGAGGTGGCAGGCCGCTGCGCAATGCAGACCGGCCCGGACAACCCCACGAACGGCTTCAGCGCTCTCAGTCTCAGCGTTTCTGGTACTGCGTCGCGCCAAACAAAATATCGCGGGTCTTGTCGTCGGTGAGCGGTCGGCGCAATCCGGCCAGCACTTCCACACCGCGCATCACGGCCGGGCGTGCGGCAATCAGGTCGAACCATTTTTTCAGATGCGGGTAGTCGGCCCAGTCGATGCCATGGTTGGCCCAGTTGCGCAGCCACGGGAAGATCGCGATGTCGGCAATGCTGTACTGGTTGCCGGCGATGAACTTGCTCTTTGAAAGTTGCTTGTCCATCACGCCATAGAGCCGCTTCGTCTCGTTGGTGTAGCGGTTAATGGCGTACTCAATCTTCTCGGGGGCGTACTGCCGGAAGTGGTGGGTTTGACCGATCATGGGGCCGACGCCGCCCATCTGGAACATCAGCCACTGCAGCACCTCGAATTTGGCGCGATCAGATTTAGGCAGGAATTTACCGGTCTTGGAGGCCAGATACAGCAGGATGGCGCCGGACTCAAAAAGCGAGATGGCTTTGCCGTCTGGACCGTTCGGGTCAATCAGCGCAGGAATCTTGTTGTTCGGGCTGATGGCGAGAAAGTCGGGCTTGAACTGGTCCCCGGTGCCGATGTTCACCGCATGGGCCTGCCAGTCGCGGCCCAGACGGTAGCCGCATTCCTCCAGCATGATGTGGACTTTGTGACCGTTGGGCGTGGGCCAGGAGTAGACGTCAATCATTGGTGTTTCCTTCACTTTCTACTACGATGTCTTGATCGCGATTTGTAACTGCTGCACTTTAAGAGAAAACGGCAAACCATGTTTGAACGCCTCAAGAAAGCATTGACGGGGGCCGCTCCCGCGGACACCACCCACTCGCGCGGTGACGCCGTCTCGGAATGGGCCGGCATGCAGGGGTTTGCCTACACCGGCTCGGGTGACGGCAAGGGCTTTGCGCTGCAGGGGCAGGTCAGTGGCCGGCCCTGGAAGCTGGAGCGTGGCGCCGCGTCGCGCCAGTACATCCGTGGCGAGGAAATCCGGGCACGCGCCGAACTCAAGGTCAATGAGGACGTGTCGGTGCTCATCATGAACCGGCCCATGAAAGACGTGCTGGAAAAGCGCGCCTACGCGATGTACACCGACACGCTGCAAACCACGGCAGACCCGAATCTGCCGGAAGAAATGCGCTGGCTCGCCATGTACGCCGAAGTGGGCTGGAGTAGTCTGCCTGACCCGTTCTGGGCCCGCTATGCGGTCATGGCCGACCAGCGTGAACACGCGCTGGCCTGGATCGACCCGAACCTGGCCAGTTTGATGCTGGCCTGGCCGGAGCCGGCGCCCCAGGCTGAGGTGCCCTTCATCCTGATGCTGATGCGCGGCAAGCTCTATTTGCGCATGCAGTACACGCCGGCCGACATGCCGACGCTGGAGCACGCGGCGACGGTGTTCACTAGTGCCTGCGAGGCGGCCATTGCCGGGCTTTCAACGGATATTCCGCTGTAATTGCCCATGAAAAAAGCGCTGGAACCCGACCAAGGGTTCCAGCGCTTTTTTGCGTGTTGATGTTGTGGTGTCGTTTAGCTGCCGCGCGTGATCGGCATCTCCACCTCACCGGGCATCAGCAGGTGCTTGGCCAGTTCCAGCTTGGCCAGAGAGGCGCGGTGCACCTCGTCGGGGCCGTCAGCCAGGCGCAGCGTGCGCTGGTGCGCGTAGGCGTAGGCCAGCGGGAAGTCGTCCGACACACCGCCGCCACCGTGGGCCTGGATCGCCCAGTCGATGATCTGGCAGGCCATGTTGGGCGCCACCACCTTGATCATCGCGATCTGCGCCTTGGCCACCTTGTTGCCTACGGTGTCCATCATGTAGGCGGCCTTCAGCGTCAGCAGGCGGGCCTGCTCGATCATGCAGCGGGCTTCAGCAATGCGCTCTTCCCACACTGACTGGCGCGCAATCGCTTTGCCGAATGCGATACGGCTGTTCAGGCGCTTGCACATCAGCTCCAGCGCGCGCTCGGCGCTGCCGATGCTGCGCATACAGTGGTGAATGCGTCCGGGGCCAAGGCGCCCCTGGGCGATCTCGAAGCCGCGGCCTTCGCCCAGCAGCAGGTTGCTGGCCGGCACGCGCACATTGGTCAGGCGCACTTCCATGTGGCCGTGCGGTGCGTCGTCGTAGCCGAACACCGACAGCGGGCGAATCACCTCGATGCCTGGCGTGTTGGCCGGCACCAGAATCATCGACTGCTGTTCGTGGCGCCCAGCATCGGGGTTGGTCTTGCCCATGACGATGTAGATGGCGCAGCGTGGATCGCCCGCGCCGGAAGACCACCATTTGGTGCCGTTGAGCACGTAGTCGTCACCATCGCGTGTGATGCTGCACTGGATGTTGGTGGCGTCGGACGAAGCCACGTCGGGCTCGGTCATCAGGAAGGCGGAGCGGATTTCACCGCGCAGCAGCGGCTCCAGCCACTGGTCCTTGTTGGCTTCCGTGCCATAGCGGGCAATGGTTTCCATGTTGCCGGTGTCGGGCGCATTGCAGTTGAACACCTCGGCCGCGAAGGGCACGCGGCCCATGATCTCGCACAGCGGCGCGTATTCGAGGTTGGACAGGCCTTCCGGCGCGCGGGGTGAGTGCGGCAGAAACAGGTTCCACAAGCCGGCAGCGCGTGCTTTGGGTTTGAGCTCTTCAATGACGGTGGTCGGAATCCACGCGTTGCCTTTGGCGCGGTTCTCTGCGATCTCGCGGAAGAAACGGGCTTCGTTCGGGTAGATGTGGTCGTCCATGAACTTCAGCAGGCGTGCCTGCATGTCCTGAACTTTGGGGGTGTAGCTGAAGTCCACGGTGTCTCCTGTGAGGGTTGTTTTGTTCGGGTGGTGTGGCGAATGCGGCGAATACGGTGCAGGGGCAGCGTCAGGTCTTGCGGGTGGCGAAGTCCCAGGCCATGCGGGCCAGGATGGGCGCGCCAGCGGCAGAGCTCACCGCCTGCGCGCTGGAGGCGGTACCCGTCTCGACCCGCTTGGCAATGCCCTGCAGGATGGCGGCAATGCGGAACAGGTTGTAGGCCATGTAGAAATTCCAGTCGGGCATCAGGGCCTCGGGGGTGGTCAGCCCGGTGCGCTGGCAGTAGCGATGGATGTATTCGGCCTCGGTGGGGATGCCCAGGCTCGCCACATCCATGCCACCAATGCCGCGGAAGGCGCCTGGCGGAATGTGCCACGCCATGCAGTGGTAGCTGAAGTCGGCCAGCGGATGACCCAGGGTGGAAAGCTCCCAGTCCAGCACCGCCAGCACACGCGGCTCGGTGGGGTGAAAGAGCAGGTTGTCGAGGCGGTAGTCACCGTGGACGATGGAGACCATGGACTCATCACGACCACTGAGCGGAATGTGCTGCGGCAGCCAATCGATCAGCCGGTCCATCTCGGGGATGGGTGTGGTGATGGAGGCGGCGTACTGCTTGCTCCAGCGTCCAATCTGGCGCTCGAAGTAATTGCCGGGCTTGCCGTAGTCGGCCAGGCCCTGGTCTGCGAAGCGGACCTTGTGCAGGGCTGAGATGACGCGGTTCATCTCATCGTAAATCTCGCCGCGCTGGGCCTGAGTCATGCCGGGCAGGGACTGGTCCCACAGCACGCGGCCCTCGACGAACTCCATCACGTAAAACGCCCGACCGATCACGGACTCGTCTTCGCATAGGCACAGCATGGCGGGAACCGGCACATCGGTGCCGGCCAGGCCACGCATCACCTTGAACTCGCGCTCAATCGCGTGGGCCGATGGCAGAAGCTTCGCCACCGGGCCGGGTTTGGCCCGCATCACGTAAGCCTTGCCAGGCGTCAGCAGCTTGTAGGTGGGATTGGATTGCCCGCCCTTGAACATTTCGGCCGTCAGCGGCCCCTTGAATCCCGGCAAATGCGCATTCAGGTAAGCCGAGAGCGCGTCGAGGTTGAAAAGATGGGCTTCTGATACGGCCCGGGTACCCACAAAGTGGTCGAAGTTGGTCATGCCGTGCGGAGGTGAGGAAGAGCGGGGTTCAAAGTTCGGCTTCTGCGATGCGCATCAGCGTCTCGCGGTTGCGCACCACCAGCCCGCCGGGCTCGATCCGGATGGCGTTCTCGCGCTCCATGGATTTGAGTTCCTGGTTCACGCGCTGGCGCGATGCACCCAGCAACTGGGCGAGCTCTTCCTGCGCCAGTTGCAGGCCGATGCGCATCTCGCCGCCATCTGCCAGGCACGGCACGCCGTAGCTGCGCACCAGATGCAGCAGCTGCTTGGCCAGACGCGCGCGCAGCGGCAGGGTGTTGAGGTCTTCCACGAGGCCGAAAAGCTGGCGGATGCGACGGGCATGCAGGCGCAGCAGGGCTTCGTACAGCTCCACATGCTGGCTGAGAATCTTGCGCAGGTCCGCGCGGGAGACGCACAGCAGCGTGGTTTCGCCATGCGCGTAGGAGTCGTGGGTACGGCGCTCGCCGTCGAAGATGGCCACATCGCCGACCCAGATGCCCGGCTCCACATAGGTCAGCGTGACCTGCTTGCCCGAGATCGACGTGGAACTGACCCGGATGGCGCCCTTGGCGCAGGACAGCCATTCTTCCGGTGCGTCGCCGCGTGCGCTGATCAGTTCGCCGTCCTTGTAGCGTTTGACGTAAGCGCATCGCAGAATGTCGTGTCTGAGGGAGGGGGACAGGGAAGAAAACCAGCGGCCGTTGTTGATCGCCTCGCGTTCTTCAATGGTAAGAATGGGATCGTCCATGGGCTGTCTTGTGAGTGACTAACGGGAAGTTGATTGTCGCTTGAGCGACCAGCCGCCACGGCCCCCGGTGTCACCTGCGGGTCGGGGATAAACCCTCATGGTTTGTCGCGGCAACCCGGGGTGAGGATCTCAGCGGTAGAGCGCCGGCCGCTTCTGCAGAAAGGCCTCTATGCCTTCGCCCCCGTTGGCATGGTGCAGGTTGCGAACGAAGTGATCGCGTTCGCTGGCCAGCTGTTGGCTCAGTGTGGCACCGGGAGCTTCATTGATGAGTTCTTTGACACTGGCCAGCGCGTTGGGTGCGCGCTCGTTCAGTCGCGCAGCCAGCTGGAGGGCTTCGCCGAGCGCCTGACCCGCCGACGTAACGCGGTTGAGTAAGCCCAGCGCGTGCAGCCGGGCTGCACCGATGCGTTCACCGCACATCAGCAACTCGCTGGCCAAGGCCCGGGGCAGGGCGCGTGCCAGTGCCCAGCTGCCCCCGCCATCGGGCGACAGCCCCACCGTGCTGTACGACATCACAAACACGGCGTTGTCGGCAGCCACGATGAAGTCACAGGCCAGTGCCAGTGAAAACCCGGCTCCGGCGGCGGCCCCTTCGACAGCGGCAATCACTGGCTTGGGGTAGGTGCGTATCGAGTCGATCCAGTTGTGCAGGCCTTCAATGCTCTGTGCCTGCACGTCGGGGTGCTCTGCGCGGTTGGCCTGCAGGCGCTGCAGGCTGCCACCGGCGCAGAACATGCTGCCTTCGCCGGTGATGATCACGCTGCGGATTTCCGGGTTGTTCTCGGCGGCATTAAGCGCCTCGATGCCCGCCGCGTAAATGTCGGGTCCCAGTGCATTGCGATGCTCGGGATTGCTGAGCGTGAGGATCAGCGTCGCGCCTTCGCTGGTGCTTTTGAGTGAGCCGGCCATGTCAGTTCTTTCCAAAATGTTGACACCCCCGTCGGATGCTCACTTCGTGTAGCACCTTCCCCCCTCGAGGGGGCGGCGCCTGCGGCCTGGCAAAGCCAGTTCCGCGGCGCCTGTTGGAGGAGAAACTGCAAAATCTCTCTTGGTATTGCTCCAGTCACTCTTCCAGGTGCATCAAGCTGAGGCCGATCGCCCCGCGGCGTCGCAGCCAGGGCGAAGGCCGGTAGCGCTGGTCGCCATACACCGTCTGCATGTTGAAGAGCACCTCCAGTACATTGGTGGGGCCGTAGCGGTCGCCCATGGCCAGAGGGCCCAACGGGTAGCCCAGACCGAGAGTGACGGCGGTTTCGAGGTCTTTCGGCGAGCAGATGCCCTGCTGGCAGATGTCGCTGGCGATGTTGACGATGGTGGCCACCACGCGCTGGGTGACGAATCCGCCGCTGTCACGGATCACGCTGACGGCCTTGCCATCGCGTGCGAACAGGGCGTGCGCCGCATCGCGCATGTCGGTGCGGGTGGCGGGGTTGGTGGCCAGCACGCGGCGCTTGGTGGCGGCATCGTCAATCAGCAGGTCGATGCCGATGGTGCGGGCCGGGTCCAGACGCTCCACCACGGCCACGGTGGTGATGTCAAAGCCCAGTGGCGCAACAATCATCAGTGCCTGCGGCGAGGCGGAGGCACCGGTTTCAATCTTGGCGCCAAGGTCCTTGAGCAGTTGCAGCAGCTCGGAGCGGCGCGAGGCGCGTGGCGACACCCAGACCGGTGGCAGGTTCTCGACCTGCGGGATGGCGGGTTCGGCAGGCGTCTGCATCGTGCCATCCACATAGCGATAAAACCCCTCGCCAGTCTTGCGGCCGAGCACGCCGCCGGCCAGCCGTTGCGCGGTGATGACGCTGGGGCGGTAACGGGCTTCTTCAAAGTACTGGTGATAAATCGATTCCATCACCGGATGCGACACATCCAGCGCGGTGAGGTCCATCAGTTCAAACGGACCCAGCTTGAAGCCGGCCTGGTCTTTCAGGATGCGGTCGATGGTGGCGAAATCGGCGATGCCTTCACTGACGATGCGCAAGGCTTCGGTGCCGTAGCCGCGCCCGGCGTGGTTGACGATGAATCCCGGCGTGTCCTGTGCCTGCACGGGCGTGTGGCCCATCTGCCGCGAATACGTGCAAAGCCCGGCGCAGACCGAAGGGTCGGTCTTCAGGCCTGCAATCACTTCCACCACCTTCATCACCGGGACCGGATTGAAGAAATGCAGGCCCGCCAGACGCTCTGGTCGCCTGAGCTTGGCGGCCATGGCCGTCACGGACAGCGACGAGGTGTTGGTGGCGAGGATGGTTGTGTCGGGCACGACCGCTTCAAGTTCGGCGAACAGGGCGCGCTTGACGTCCATTCGTTCCACCACGGCTTCGATCACCAGATCGCAGGCGGCCAGATCGGCCAGCGTGTTTCCGGCCGCCAGTGCCTTGGTGTAGCTGGCCACCTGTTCGGCCTGGAGCCGGCCTTTGCCGAGCAGCTTGTCCCACTGCGCCGTGATGTCTTTCAGGGCCTGGGAGGTGGCCATGATTTGTGAGTCAAAAAGTACTACACGGCTTCCGGCTTGTGCTGCGATTTGCGCGATGCCGCGACCCATGGCGCCGGCACCCACAACGCCGACTGTTTTATATTGTGGTTCCATGAGGTGCATTATTGCCCAGCGTCTTTCACAAGGCTGGTTCAAAATGGCGTCAGGAATCATTGCTTCCGTCCGAACAGGTTCGTCTTTCTGTGCACTATCGTTACTTTTCAACCGCTCTGCTGGCTGTCATGACGGTCACTGGGGCCCACGCCGTGACGCTGGGCTCCAATCTCCGGTCGGCTGTCAATGGTGAGCCGCTCGATCTTCTGATTCAGAGCCGGCTCGATGCCAGCGAAGATCCAGAGAAACTGTGTCTGCAGGCAGAGGTTTTTTACTCGGACCGCAAGGTAGACAGCCAGAACGTACAGCTGCAGTCGGAAAAAACCGCCGTAGCCGGAGAGGCTCTGATACGGGTCCGGACGAGTGTCCCGGTGGACGGGCCCGTGGTGACGGTTCACCTGAGCGGCGGTTGCCAGCAGAAGATGGTGCGACGCTACACCGTGCTGGCCTCTGTGGCGCCCCGGTTGGGCGGCCCCCGGTCTGACAACCCGGACCGTCTGCAGGCGCTGGAGACCAGCCTTCAGCGTGTCCAGGAACAGTTGCGTGAGAGCAATGCGGCACAGGCACAACTTCGCAATCAACTGGAGGTGGCCCGGGCTGAGCGCTACTTCAACGGCTGGGTCTTCACCTTGATGTCACTGTTGGCGCTGGCCTTGCTGGGCATTTTTTTCCTGCGTTCGCAATTGGGCAAGTTGCAGGCGGCGTCTTTGAGCGGTGCAGGAAGCAGGGCCGGAAGCAGGGCCCGAGGCCCGTCTGAAGCGGCGCCCAGTGCGGCGCAGGAATTCAGCTCCCGTTTTGGTGATCTGGTCGCGCCTGCACCGTCCAGACACACCGACTTTTCCGTTTTGTCGGCGCTTGAACCTGATGAGGATGTGTCGGTTCCTGTTCCCGCCCCTGCTGAAGCGGCACCAGAGGCCCCACGCAGCCAGACCCGCTCGAGTGGTCCGGCGACGCTGGCGCCCGGATCGCCTTTGCCGCGAAGGGACCGCAACCGGTTTTCAGTCAGCGTGCCACACGACATCGGCGGAGCCACTGCCGCCGAGCTGGTGGATTTGCAGCGTGAACTGGACCGTCTGGCCCGGCGCGGAGAGCAGGGCAGGGCGGTGGAATTGTTGCTGCGCCACCTGGCCAAGAACGTCAATACTGGCATGGTGGTGTACCTGAACCTGTTTCACCTGTACCAGCAGCTTGACCGTCCGCAGGACTACGAGAAGCTCAGGGCCGATTTCAATCAGGTCTACAACGCGTCCATTCCGCCCTTTGGCGATTTTGTGAGCAGTGGGCCGGGCATTGAGGGAGCACCCGCCCTGCTTGAAAAGATACAGGCGCTCTGGCCGCAGCCAGTCGTTCTTCAGGTGATTGAGTCCGCCTTGTTCAAGCCGGTGGATGGACAGCCCGCCATGGTGGATTTACGCACCTGCACCGACCTGCTGAGCCTCTACGAGTTCGCCAAATTCATGAGCGAGAGCGCTGTTGATCTGCTCGATGGCGTGACGGGCGTGGATGCCCTGCAGCGCGCCATGACCCCGCCCGCATCGCGCCGTTTAGGGATTGACATTGATCTCACCGAACCCGGTGAACTCAAGCGCAAACCTGCAAGCAGTCGTGTGGAAGGGGGGCGTGCCCTGGCGGGGGCTCACGGCGCTCAGTCCGGCGATTCAGCGCAGTCGAACGAAGTGTCTTTCGAGCCCACGCTTCTGGACAACCTGGTGGATTTCGACGACAACGACACCGGCTACGGCACCGGCGATTTTCCGAAGCCCGCCTGAGTTGTGCGGCGCGGGTCGAGGGGACCGCCGCCAGTTGCCCCCGAAGACGCTGCAGTGGCTTAGCGGCGCACCTGCAAGGCACCCGGATTGACAATGTTGGTCGGGGTTCCCTTGATGAAGTTCACCACGTTGTCAAACGCTGCGCCAAAATACAGCTCATAGCTGTCCTGCTCGACATAGCCGATGTGCGGCGTGCAGATGCAGTTCTCCAGCCTCAGCAAGGCGTGGCCCTGCAAAATGGGTTCCGACTCAAACACATCAATGGCCGCCATGCCAGGCCGCCCACGGTTGAGACCGGCAATCAACGCTTCTGGCTCAATCAGCTCGGCCCGGGAGGTATTGACCAGCAGTGAAGTCGGCTTCATGCGCGAAAGGTCTTCGAGGGTGACGATGCCGCGTGTCTCCTCGTGCAGGCGCAAATGCAGACTGATCACATCGCACTGCTCGAAAAACTCGCTCTTGCTGGCGGCGACTTCAAAACCGTCTGCGAGTGCGCGTGCGCGCGATGCCTCCCGCCCCCAGACGACCACACGCATGCCGAATGCGCGGCCATAGCCAGCCATCAGTTGGCCTATCTTGCCGTAGCTCCAGATGCCCAGCGTTTTGCCCTTGAGCACATAGCCAATACCGAAATTGGGTGGCATCGCTCCTGATTTGAGGCCCGCTTGCTGCCAGGCGCCATGCTTGAGATGCGCCACGTACTGGGGAATCCGCCGCATCGCCGCCATCAGCAGCGCCCAGGTCAGTTCAGCTGGAGCGACGGGCGAGCCGACACCCTCTGCCACAGCGATGCCGCGCTCCGTGCAGGCTGCCACGTCAATGTGGCTGCCGACCTTGCCGGTCTGCGCCACCAGCTTGAGCTTGGGCAGCTTCTCGATCACCTGACGGCTCAGGTGGGTGCGCTCCCGGATCAGCACGATCACGTCGGCCTCCTTGAGGCGGACGGACAGCTGGCCAATGCCCTTGACCGTGTTGGTATAGACCTTGGCGGGGTAGGCGTCGAGCTTTGCCGCGCACTGCAGCTTGCGAACCGCATCCTGGTAGTCGTCGAGGATCACAATATTCATGCCAATATTGTGCCTGCAACGTCCCCCAGTACAGCGATAACACGCGCGGACCGCCCGCGCCTTTCTGGCGTGGGTCGTCGCAGAATGCCTCTGCAGCGGCGCGAACGGGTACCTGCCTCGGGCAGGGCGGCCCGTATCAGCCGCCGGCTGACTCCAGTCGTGCCATGCGGTCCAGTTCGGCACAGACATCGGCCATGCGGCCGGTGATGACCATGCGGCCGGCGCAGGAAGCGCCAACGCTGGCGTCAAATTCGCGAACGATTTTCAGCCGACTCTGGCGCGAGGCGCGCGCCATGCCGCCACAGGCCCGAGGCGTGTTGCCGCCCTGCGTATTCACACTGTGCGCCCTGCGTCGCGGCAAATGGTCAGACGAGGGCTGCATCTGCACGGACCCGCTGGCCCGCGGTGCGGCGTGGTGTGCCGGAACAAACCAGCCCGCCAGCGCCTGTACGGGCGCAAGAAGGATCGACAACAAAGGTGAAGAAGAAAAACTGATGATTCCCATGATGAACTCCTGTTGGAAAGAAGGTTTACACAGGCAGGATTCAGGCTGACAGTGTTGCCAGCGGAGCCGCCACGGCAGGGTGTTGGTCTTCACGAACCAAACGCCCGCCACCTGCCGTGCGGCTGGATGCGGGTTACGCTACATCAGCATGGTGTTGCGGATCAATCCGACCGCGAGGCCTTCGAGCTCAAACGGCTCGCCAGGCTCCACCACAATGGTTTTGAAATCGGGGTTTTCGGGCAGCAGCTCAATGAGGTGCTTGTTGCGGCGGAAGCGCTTGACGGTGACCTCGTCGCCCAGTCGGGCCACCACGATCTGTCCGTTTTTGGCTTCCTTGGCCTGTTTCACGGCCAGCAGGTCGCCGTCCATGATGCCGACATCGCGCATGCTCATGCCGCGCACCTTCAGCAGGTAGTCGGGCTGGCGCTGGAACAGGCTGCTTTCGAAATAGTAGGTCTGGTCGATATGCTCCTGCGCGAGAATCGGACTGCCAGCAGCAACCCGCCCCACCAGCGGCAGGGCGAGTTGGGCTAGGCTTTGCAACGGCAGGGAAAACTGTTTGATGCGCGATTCGTTCAGTGAGCGCAGGGTGTCGCTGCGCAGCCGGATGCCGCGAGAGGTACCGCTGACCAGCTCGATCACGCCCTTGCGGGCAAGGGCCTGCAAATGCTCTTCAGCCGCATTGGCGGACTTGAAGCCGAGTTCGGTGGCGATTTCAGCGCGTGTGGGTGGTGCGCCGGTGCGGGCGATGGCGCTTTGAATCAGCTCAAGGATTTGCTGCTGGCGCGCCGTGAGTTTGGGGCCTTCAGACGACAGATGGGGAAATTCATTCGTGTTCATGGGCAAAACTCCGTTGTCTCAGAGGTGGTGCAGCGATGGGGCGGCGCCGCGTGGCTGCGGGTCTTTCGGCGGTCTCTGTGTAAAGTGCTCGAAGGGCATAAGGGACATAAAGGGCATGTTGACCGTTTGAGTGACCTGAACCAATTACTTTTCGGGGTGTGTTGCGCTGGTAGTCCACCGCTGTCTTGTTCCCAATTTGTTCCCGATGATTCTCTGCTGAACTGTTTTAATATCCAGTAACTGTATTTTCATCCAGTTTTTCTCAAAATGCAAGTCACCACACCATGACGCCTTCCAAACTCGTGATTCTGGGGACCGGCGGGACGATTGCCGGTCTTTCGTCCAGCGCCACCGACAACATCGGCTACACCGCGGCGCAGGTGGGTGTGGCCCAACTGGTCGAGGCGATTCCGGCCCTGCTGGCGGGCGGTGCGGTGGTCACCGAGCAGGTCGCGCAGCTTGACAGCAAGGACATGGATTTCGCCGTCTGGGCGGCATTGGCCTCGCGGATCAACGACTTTCTGGCCCAGACCGACGTGTGCGGGATCGTCATCACCCACGGAACCGACACGCTGGAAGAAACCGCTTTTTTCTTGCAGGCGGTCTGCCAGCCGGCCAAGCCGGTGGTGCTGACCTGCGCCATGCGGCCGGCCAGCGCACTGACGCCCGACGGTCCGCAGAACGTGCTCGACGCAGCTGCGGTGGCGCGCCATCCGGGCGCGCAGGGCGTGGTCGTGGTGTGCGCGGGAACCATTCACGGTGCCATCGATGTGCAGAAGGCGCACACCTACCGCCTCAATGCCTTCACGCCGGGCGATGCCGGTCCGGTAGGCTATGTGGAGGAAGGGTGCGTCCGGCAGCTGCGCGACTGGCCTGCCGGCTCTGGCAGTGGCGACCACTTGGCAGCAGTTGCTTCGGGTACGGCTACCTCTTGGCCACAGGTTGAAATCGTGATGAGTCATGCCGGTGCCCGCGGCAAAGTAGTCGATGCGCTGGTGTCCAGTGGCGTGCAGGGGATTGTGGTTGCCGCCACCGGCAACGGCACGGTACACCACGCGCTGGAGCAGGCCCTGTTGCGGGCTCAGGCCGCGGGTGTCCAGGTTCGTCGCAGCACGCGTTGTGCAGAGGGCCATGTGCTGCCTCGACCGGACGACGCGATACCCGACTCCAAAGGTCTTTCCCCGGTCAAGGCCCGCATCGCGCTCATGCTGGAGCTGATGGGCTGGCCTGGGACGAGGTAAGCGCCGCATGTTTGCCGGAATCAATTTGCCCTGGGACTGGGCCTATCCTGCGCTAGAGGTGCTCCACCTGATCGGCGTGGCGCTGCTGCTCGGTAATCTGGTGCTCCTGGAACTGCGCGTGTTTGGCCGCGGTGCGGCGCTGCCTGTGGTTGAGCTGGCGAGGCTGAGCCTCACACTGGTGGCCATCGGTTTCACCATGGCGGCACTGTCAGGCACGCTGATGTTCGCCACCCAGCCGTCGGAACTACTCGGCAACCGCGCATTTACCCTGAAGATGTTGTTGCTATTCATCGCAGGTTCCAATGCAGCCATGTTCCACGCGCGCCAGTCCCTGACGAAGATGGATGGAGTGGCCCGCGTGCACATGGTGGTGTCCACCGTGCTCTGGCTGGCGATCATCGCCCTGGGCCGCTGGATTGCGTATGTCTGAATAAGGAGTTTCCATGAAACGACGTGAAGTCATGTTCGCGGCGCTTGCCGTGCCCACACTGAGCCTGCCGATGCTGGCGCGTGCCCACCACGGGTGGAGCAGTTTCGACCAGGACCGCCCGATCTATCTGGAGGGCAAGGTCACGAAGTCCAAATGGCAAAACCCCCATGCTGAACTGGAGCTCGAAGTGCCCGCCGGGCTCAAGCTGCCGGGCGATCTGGCCCAGCGTTCCGTGCCTGCGCAATCGGCCGGCATCGACGGCAAGGCGCTGCTGACCAAAGCCGTGGTGCCGAACCGCAAAGACCGCCGCTGGGAGATTGAACTGGCCCCGCTGACCCGCATGAACGCCTGGAAAGTCAACGAAATCAAGGTCGGTGACAGTGTGTCCATGGTGGGCTTCATCTTCAAGGAAGAAAAGGGCGAGCCCATCCTGCGGGTGGAATACCTGTTTGTAGGCAACCAGGCCTACGGCCTGCGGTCCAGCCCGGTCTGAAGCAGAAAAAAAGGCCCGCGAGGGCCTTTTTTCAGGGGACGGTCAGCGCTTCAGGAGGCTGGTTGCGTTCCAGTCATCCCTTGTAGCCGGCCAGACGCGGCAGGGCCAGCGTCAGATCCGGCCAGACTGTCACAAGGGCCAGCGCCCCCAGCATCACCAGCAGGAAGGGCATGACCTCGCGCATCAGCACGCCGAGCGAGACGTTGGCGATTTTCATCATCATGAACAGTAGCAGTCCGTAAGGGGGCGTGATGAGACCAATCATGATGTTGAGTACCGCCATCACGCCAAAGTGAACCGGGTCGATGCCCAGTGCGACAGCGGTGGGCAGCAGCACCGGCAGGATGATCAGGATGATGGTCGAGCCTTCAAGGAAGGCGCCCAGCACCAGAAGCACCAGGTTGACCAGCAACAGAAAACCCAGCGGCGAGAGCTCCAGCCCCTTGAGTTGCACGCTGAGTGCTGCAGGGATGTTCTCGGATGTGATGACATAGTTGAACACCAGCGCGCCGGCAATCAACATGCCGATGGAGATGCTCATGCGCGCACTGGACAGCAGGGAGTCGTAAAGGTCTGCCCAGCGCATGCTGCGGTAAAGACCTGCCGAGATCAGCAGGGCGTAAGCGGCGGCCACGCCTGCCGCCTCGGTGGGCGTGGTGATGCCGCTGTAGAGGCAGCCCAGCAGGATAACGGGCAGCATGAGCGCCGGGAACGCCTCGCGCGTGATGCGCGGCATGTCCCGCAGCGGTACCCGTGGTTCCAGCGGAAAGCCACGGCTCTTGGCGAGGTAGTAGATCAGGCCCATCTGTACGGCGCCCAGCATCAGCCCGGGCAGTACACCGCCGATGAACAGATAGCCAATCGAGGTGCCCGACACCAGCGCGTACAGCACCAGCGGGATCGACGGCGGCAGGATGGGCCCGATGACAGAAGACACGGCACTGAGTGCCGCTGCGAAGCCTGGGGTGTATTTGCCGTCCCGGGTCATCATCGTTTGCATCACCTTGCCTGAACCGGCGGCGTCGGCCAGCGCGCTGCCCGACATGCTGGCGAAGACCACGCTTTGCAGCACATTCACCTGTGCGAGGCCACCCGGAAAGCGGCCAACGATGGCATTACAGAAACGCAGCAGCCTGTCCATGACGCTGCCCGTGCTCATGATGGTGGCAGCGAAGATGAACAACGGTATGGCCAGCAGCAGGAAGCTGGAATAGGTGCCGTTGAGCAGTTGCTCGGCAGCGGTGCCCATGTCCATGCCCTTGAGGTAGAGGTACAGCACGGAGCCACCGATCATGGCGTGGCCAATGGGCACGCCGAGCAGGCTCAGGGCCACGATGACGACAAGCGCCATGGAGAAAGGGCTGGTGAAATTCACGATAGGTTCACAGTGCGGATCCCGAGACGGGCAAGTCGTCGGTTTTTGGTGCCGGTCCACGGATGAGCTGACGCAGGCAACGGGCAATCACCGCCACGACAAAGACCACGTAGATGGAATAGGTGATGTCCATGCGAATGCCGAGATAGGAGCTTTTCTCGACCTTCATGAAGCTCACATAAGACCAGGTCGCGGGCAGCGACATGCCAAACAGCACAATCAGGCTGAGGGCGCCAATCGCGTGAACCACGCGCCGCCTGCGCGGCCCGCCCGCGTCGGCAAACGAGTCAATGCGGATTTCCTCGTTGTCCTTCAGCACAAAGGCCGCGCCCCAGAGCACCAGCCACAGCCATGCGGCCAGCGACAGCTCGGTCGTCCAGCCGACGGGCCAGTTGAGCAGATAGCGCATGACGATCTGCACAATGAAGGCGACGAAGATCACCGCCAGCAGCGCTGCCGCCACCGCTTCGGCGAAGCGGTGGAGTGGCCGGGTGATCCGGTCAAACATCGGCAGCGCCTTATTTCAGCGCGTTGATCTTGTCCACCATGCCAGCTGGCCAGCCCTTGGCTTCGTCCGAAGCCAGGTACATCTTCTGTGCATGCTCGCGGAAGGCATTGACGTTGGGCGCGTATACGTCCAGCCCCTGCTTGCGGAAGGATTCCGCCAGCTCTGCCTCGCGCTTGGTGTGCTCGGCGGCGCTCCAGGCGATGGCCTTGTCCGCCGCTGCCTGGAAGGCCTTCTGTTTGGCCGGTGACATGCTGTTCCAAGTTTTCATGTTGACCGTGAGCAGGTCGTAGCCCACCAGGTGGGATGTCAGCACGATCTGGTTCATCACCTCGTTGAACTTCATGTTCTGCACGTTGGGCAGCGGGTTGTCCTGGCCGTCAATCGCGCCGGTCTGCAGGCCGGTGTAGGTCTCGGCGTAGGCCATCGGCGTGGGGTTGGCACCCAGGGACTTGCCAAGCATCTGCCAGGCATCGCCGGGGGGCATGCGCAGCTTCACGCCAGCCAGGTCGGCTGGCACGGCAATCTTCTTTTTGCCCTTCAGGCCGACGTGACGCGTGCCGAAGAACGTGGGGCCCAGAATCTTGATCTTCAGCTGGTCTTCAGCCATTTTCTTCATCTGCGCACCCAGGTCGCTGGAGAAGAACGCGGTCAGGTGATTGGCGTCACGGAACAGGTAGGCCGAGGTCAGCATCGACCAGGCTTGCACCTGCTTGGAAATGTCCTGCGGCGAGATATTGCCCATCTCCAGGTTGTCGCGCTGCAGGGCCACGAGCTCGGTGCCCTGACGGAATAGCGTGGAGTTCAGGTACATCTCGACCTTGAAGTCGGCGGCGACGTCCTTGGCGAACATGTTCATCATTTCCGCGCGGATGTCCTTGTCCGAGAAAACGGCGGCAAAGCGCAGAGTGGGCGCAGCCTGGGCCCAGACGGGCAGGGCGCTGCCTGCGGCGAGCGTGGCGCCAGTGAGCAGCAGGGTGCGGCGTGCGATGGAAGTGGTCATGGTTTGTCTCCTGTGATGTGGTGAGTGAAAAAACGCTTTAGTACTCGGTCGAAATCGATATTCAAAAACTGGTGTTCAGACAAGCCTTCAGGTCGGTATTTGAAGGGGTGTTAAAGGGGCATTCAAAAGGATTTTCAGGCGCCTGCCAGTCGCTGTGCCACGGCGCGGATGGCCAGTTCATAGCCAAACGGTCCGAAGCCGCAGATCACGCCGGTGGCAGCCAGCGACACCAGCGAATTTTGATACAACGGATCGCGCTTGTGGATATTGGTGACGTGAACCTCGGCAATCGGCTGGTCCAGCGTCTTGAGGGCATCCAGCACCGGGATGGAGCGGAACGACAATCCGGCCGGGTTGATGATGACACCAGCTGACTTTTCCCGCGCTTCCTGAATCCAGTCAACCATCACGCCTTCGTGGTTGGTCTGGCGAAATTCGCAGCCCAGGCCCAGTTCGCCAGTGACACGGCGGCAAAGCTGCTCGACTTGCGCCAGCGTGGTGCTGCCGTAAAGGTGCGGCTCGCGGATGCCCAGCAGGTTCAGATTGGGTCCGTTGAGGATGTAGAGGGTAGCGCTCATGCAGCAGATTCTTTCGCCATCACCGAAAGCGGTTTCCAGACTGGAAACATGTTTCATAATATGAAGAATGAGTATTGCACTGGACCGCGGCCTGTCTGTGCTGGAGCACCTCGCCCAGCACCCTCAAGGCCTTCCCATCACCCTGATTTCGCATGAGCTGGACATTCCGCTCAGCGCCTGCCATCGTCTGCTGGCTGACTTGCAACGCTGCGGGTATGTGCGGCAGGCGCGCCGACAGGGCGACTACGTGCTGACGACGAAGATGGTATCGCTGGGCCTCGGGTTCCTGAGCAGTGCCGGTATTGTGGACGTGGCAGAGCCGCTGCTGGAGCGGCTTGCGCAAACCTCGGGAGAGCTGGTACGCCTGTCCATCGTCGACGAAGACCGCCTGACCTGGGTCGCGAAATCGCAGGGCATACGGCAGACCGGTCTGCGATACGACCCTGACATGGGCCAGGACGCACGGCTGTCGTGCACTGCCTCCGGCCACGCGTGGTTGATGACGATGAGCGACGAACGCGCGCTGGAGCTGGTCTCGCGCCAGGGATTTGGCACCCCGGCCGAGTACGGACCGAAGGCACCCACCACGATCAAGGCCCTGACGGGTTTTCTGCATGCGGCGCGGGTGCGTGGCTACGCGATGATTGATGAAGTGTTTGCCCCCGGCATGGCGGCCATGGCCGCGCCGGTGATGCGGCGCCGCGAGGTGATCGGGGTGATCAGCATTGCCGGTCCGCTCAGCCGGTGTAGCACTGCGCGTATGCATGAACTCTCTGCGCCGCTGCTGGCGGCCGCTGCCGAACTTGGACCGGTCAGCAACGCTTCCAACCTGTTTGGGCGTCCTCCGCTGGGCAAGGGCTGATACCGCCCACCCGTGCTGCTGCAGGACTGTCAGCTTGCCAGCGCCTGCAAGGCGCGGGAGGTAATTTCGTCCACGCTGCCGGTTCCGCTGATAGCGCGGTATTTGGGGGCATTGAGCGGGTCGGTTTTGGCCCAGCCAGAGTAGTAGTCGACCAGGGGGCGTGTTTGCGCGCTGTAGACCTCGAGGCGTTTCTTCACGGTCTCTTCCTTGTCGTCGTCGCGCTGGATCAGCGGCTCGCCAGTCACATCGTCCTTGCCTTCCACTTTGGGCGGGTTGAACTTGACGTGGTAGGTGCGACCAGATGCCGTGTGCGAGCGGCGGCCGCTCATGCGCTCAATGATGGCCTCGAAGGGCACATCGATTTCCAGCACGTAATCGAGCTTCACGCCGGCAGCCTTCATGGCGTCGGCCTGGGGGATGGTGCGCGGAAAACCGTCGAACAGGAAACCCTTGGCGCAATCGTTCTGGGCGATGCGTTCCTTGACCAGGTTGATGATCAGGTCGTCGCTGACCAGCCCGCCAGAGTCCATGACTTTCTTGGCTTCCACGCCGAGCGGGGTGCCCGCCTTGACGGCGGCACGCAGCATATCACCGGTCGAAATTTGCGGAATGCCGTATTTCTGGCAAAGAAAGGTGGCTTGCGTGCCTTTGCCGGCGCCTGGTGCGCCCAACAGAATCAGTCTCATGGATGTCCTCGGATTTTTTATGGATTCGAAAAATCAGACCGGGCGGCCCCTGCGTCATGGCCCATGGCCTTGATGCGAAGCGTTTCGGGATGCCGCGCGTCCGGTTTGCGGAACCCATGTCTGTCTGGCGTCGAGAGTAGCATATGCACCTCCCCGGTGCCTTACAGGATGGGCTTGGTTTAGTGGGGTGGCAGGACAAACAGTTTTCTAATTCTGTCCAGGTCCTCGGGCGTGTCCACACCGGCTGCCGGAGCATGCTCCGTGACGTGCACCGCGATCCGGTGGCCGTGCCACAGCACCCGCAGCTGCTCCAGGCATTCCAGCTGTTCCAGCGGCGACGGTGGCAAGGCCGGAAACTGCTTTAGGAAGCCGACGCGATAGCCGTAAACGCCGACGTGCCGCAGGGGCGCTGGCAGGCCGCTGCCGGTCTGCCACCACGCCTGGCCCGGCAGATCGCGCGCGGCAGGAATGGGCGAGCGGCTGAAGTAAAGCGCGGTCTGGCGCGCGTCCAGAACCACCTTGACGACATTCGGGTTGTGCAGGTCAGCCAGATCACTGATGGCGTGCGCGGCCGTGCTCATGGCGCAATCAGGCCGGTCGGTGAGCTGGCGGGCCACGGCGTCGATCAGCGCCGGGTCGATCAGCGGCTCGTCACCCTGCACATTGACCACGGTATCGGCGTCGGACAACCCGAGCGCAGTGCAGGCTTCAGCCAGGCGGTCGCTGCCGCTGGGGTGATCGGTTCGCGTCAGAACCGCGGCTATGCCAAAGGTCGCGCATTGATCGACGATGGCGGCGCTGTCTGCTGCGACCACCGTGCGGGTGGCGCTGCTCTTTAGCGCCTGCTGCGCCACCCTGACGACCATGGGCACGCCGTGGATGTCTGCCAATGGCTTGTTGGGAAGCCGCGTGGATGCCAGGCGGGCCGGAATGAGAACGGTGAAACTCATCGCTGCTTGCCGGGTGCCATCAAAGGCCAAGCTCCTCGTCGGTCAGGGTTCGCGCTTCGTTCTCGAGCAGGATGGGCAGGCCATCACGCACAGGGTAGGCCAGCCGCGCACTGCGGGAGATGAGTTCCTGTTTCTCGCGGTCGTATTCCAGTGGCCCCTTGGTCACGGGGCAGACGAGCAGTTCAAGCAGTTTGGTGTCCATGGGTCACGATGGTAAGGGAGAAACAGCCGATGTCAGATGGGGTGCCAGCAGCCTGTCGAGTGCCGCGAAGAAGGCCGGCTCAGGCGTGAACGCCAGTGGCACGGCGAGCACACGAACCCCAAGAGCAGCCGGCAGGCGGAACAGCTTGACGGCATCTTTCTGTGTGCACAGCACCGTCCGGCCGGAATGTACAGAAAGCAAGCGAACGATGTCGGGTGTGTCCAGCGGATGATGGTCTGGCAGCGCAAGCGCCTCATCCAGCTGCAGGCCGCGCGCCCGCAGCATCGTGAAAAAAGCCTCGGGATGGGCGATGGCTGCCATGGCGACCAAAGGCTGCCCGGCAAGTTCTGCGAGCGGCGTAACATGGCCATCGGCGGCCACGCCATGCGGCATCAAGTCTCTGGACGATGTGAATCCGTCAAAGGCAGGCCGCTGGCCGGTGTGCAGCACAAGGTCAATTCGTCCCGGGCCCTTCAATGGCCAGGACTCCCGCAGCGGACCAGCAGGCAGCAACCAGCCATTGCCCAGACCGCGGTCATCAAAGACGGCGATGTTGATGTCACGTCCCATCGCCAGATGCTGCAGGCCATCGTCACTGACCACGACCTGCGTGTGCGGGTGTGCCTTGAGCAGCGACTCCACGGCCTGCGCCCGGTTTGCAGCCACAACAACCGGGGCGCCTGTCGCCTGATGGATCAGCGCAGGCTCGTCGCCTGAATCGCGCAGCGGCGTGCTGGCAGTGACTTCGGTCATCGCGGCGCTGGTGCGACCGTAGCCCCGCGACACCACGCCCACTTTCAGCCCTTTCGATTGCAGGTGGTGCACCACGCTGATCACCACCGGCGTTTTGCCGGCGCCACCGGCCACCACATTGCCGACGACGATCACAGGCACCGGAAAGCGCGTGGTGTGCAGCAGACCGCTGCGGTAAAGCCATGCACGAGCGGCCACTAGTATTGCGTAAACGCATGACAGGGGCCACAGCAGGCAGGCAAGCCAGCCGCGGCGGGTCCAGGCCTGCAGCAGCAGATGTTTCATGGATGTCGCCTGGTCGCCGCTGGGTGGCCCGGGCTGGCGCTACTGCGCCGAGCTTTGGGTGGCGAAGGTGATCTGCGCCAGACCTTCTCGCCGCGCGGCTTCCATCACCGTCACCACCGACTGGTGTGTGGCTGTGGCGTCCGCGCTGATGATGATCACGCTGTCCGGACCGGCTTTTGCAGCGCCCGTGAGTGCAGCGCCCAGTGCCTGCACGCTGCGGCCTTCAACAGGCGTCTTGTTGACCATATACCGCCCATCGTTGCTGACAGCCACGATCACTTCGCGTGCGTAGTCGCGCTGTTTGTCGGCATCGGCCACCGGAAGCTTGACCTGCAGTTCGGTGAATTTGCTGTAGGTGGTCGACAGCATCAGGAAGATGAGCACCACCAGCAGAACATCGATGAACGGAATCAGGTTGATTTCCGGCTCGTCGTGGGGGCGAGGGCGGAAGTTCATTTGCGGAGCGTATTGAGATGCCGCACAAACCGCTCTGCGGCCAGCTCCATGGTCAGCAGATAACCATCGACGCGGGCGCGGAAATAGCGCCAGAAAATCAGGGCGGGAATGGCCACAATCAGGCCGAAAGCGGTGTTGTAAAGCGCGATTGAAATACCCTGTGCCAGCTGGGCCGGGTTGCCCGCGCCGCTGGCGTTGACACCGCCACCGCCAGGCTGGGAGCCGAAGATTTCAATCATGCCAATCACCGTGCCGAGCAGGCCGAGCAGTGGCGCTGCCGAGGCGATGGTGGCCAGCGCTGCCAGGTAGCGTTCGAGCTTGTGTGCGGCTTTCCGGCCGGCGCCCTCCATGGCAGATCGTAAATCGTCTTCGCTGACGCGCGGGTTGGTGTTGAGTGTGCGCAGACCAGTGGCGAGTACTTCACCGAGCACCGAGTTCTGCTCCAGCTGCGTCACCACGTCGGGCGTGGGCACGCTGGCACGGGATACGGTGATGGCCTCATCGAGCAGTTGGGGAGGAGCGACCTTTGAAGTTTTGAGGCTGGCAAAGCGCTCGATGACCAGTGCGAGCGCCAGAATGGAGCAGGCAATCAAGGGCCAGATGGGCCAGCCTGCGGCTTGTATGATCGAAAACAATCGGCTTCTCCGTACGGATAAATTCTGTTGGATTATGGACCACCGGCGAGCCGCAGAGGGTGCTCGCACGAGGCGTGCCTCCGGCCTTTCGGCTGGCCCGGAACAAGTGCGCAAACCCACAGAACGTGTGGATAACTTTGTGGGCAAGTCGGTGTGCAGCGCCCGGCGAGCCGCGCCAATTCGTCCTTGTGACAAATCGATGAAATTTTGAGCAGAATTAAGTCATTCAAAATCAATGAGTTACACGAATTTATCGCGCTATGCGCGCCAAAGCGCACTGGCAAGCCGCACCAGGGGCTCCTCTGTGGAGTATTACCCCCGCCAAATCAGGGGCTTTGACCTTGTTTGAGGAGTCCGCTCCGGACGAACTGGCCCCCGATGCGGTACGCGGTGCACGGGGCCGCGTGTGGCCGGTGGGTTCGCTGCTGCGGGCGATTGCCGACAGCCTGGAGGCCCGTTTCAATCCGGTGTCGGTGCAGGGGGAGGTCAGCGGCTTTTCGCGTGCAGCCAGTGGGCACTGCTACTTTTCCCTGAAAGACCCGCAGGGTCAGGTGCGCTGTGCCATGTTCCGGCGCGCCGCCAGTCTGCTGGACTTTACGCCGCGCGACGGTCAGCTGGTCGAAGTGCGCGGCCGTCTGGGTGTTTACGAGCCGCGTGGCGAGCTTCAACTGGTGGTCGAATCCATGCGCCAGGCGGGGCAGGGCAATCTTTTCGAGCAGTTTTTGCTGCTCAAGGCCCGGCTTGAAGCCGAAGGTTTGTTTGACAGCGCCAGAAAGCGCGAGCTTCCGCTGATGCCGCGAGGCATCGCACTGGTGACCTCGCTGGGCGCCGCCGCCCTGCACGATGTGGTGAGCGCCCTCGAGCGCAGGGCACCGCACATCCCCGTGGTGATCTATCCGGCCAGTGTGCAGGGCGCGCAGGCCGCAGGCGAACTGGTCAGGGCCATGAACACCGCTTTCGCGCGGCGCGACGAAGACCAGACCGACGTGTTGCTGCTGGTGCGCGGCGGCGGCGCGATGGAAGACCTGTGGGCGTTCAACGACGAGCAACTGGCCCGCACCATCGTGGCCTCACCCATGCCGGTCGTGAGCGGCGTCGGCCATGAAACCGACTTCACGATTGCCGACTTCTGCGCTGATGTGCGGGCACCGACGCCCACTGCGGCCGCCGAGCTGTGCGCCCAGCCGCAAGCCGTGTGGATGGGTGTTCTGGGGCAGGTGGCCGATCGCCTGCAGAGGGGTGTGGACCGCCAGCTGCAGGCACAGAACCAGCGACTCGACTGGGCCGCATCCCGGCTGAGCCAGCCTTCGCATGGGGTCACCCGACACAAGGCGCAGCTCGACTCGGTCGCCCAGTCGCTGCACCACGCGGTGCAGCGGCGGCTGCTTTCCGAGCGGGGGGAACTGCAGAGCCTAGGCGCGACCTTGCCGCTGCGGCTGGCCAGCTGCATGCAGCATCACAGCCAGCGGCTGGAACGCGCGCGCCTGCGGCTCGGGCTGCTCGATCCCCAGCTGGCGCTGCAGCGCGGTTACGCATGGCTGGCCGATTTGGAGGGCAAGCCTGTGACAGGCGTGGCCCAGACCCGAACAGGCCAGGCTTTGCGCGCTACCCTTGCCGACGGCGAGGTCGATTTGACGGTCTCCGCGCCACGCCTGATTTAGTTTTTACAATTGCAGGCGCGGAACGCTGCGGCGTATCCCTACACTGTCCATCCCACATCACGAGGAAAATCATGGAACACCAACTCCCAGCCCTGCCATACGCGATCGACGCTCTGGTACCCCATTACAGCCAGGAAGCTTTCGAGTACCACCACGGCAAGCACCACAACGCCTATGTGGTGAACCTCAATAACCTGCAAAAAGGCACGGAGTTTGAGTCGATGACGCTGGAGGAGATCGTCAAGAAGTCCAGCGGCGGCGTGTACAACAACGCGGCGCAGATCTGGAATCACACCTTTTTCTGGAGCTGCATGAAGCCGGCCGGCGGTGGTGAGCCCAGCGGCGCGCTGGCGGCCGCCATCAACGCCAAGTTCGGTTCCTACGCTGCCTTCAAGGAAGCGTTTGTGAAATCGGCGGTCGGCAATTTCGGCTCGGGCTGGACCTGGCTGGTCAAGAAGCCTGACGGCAGCGTGGACATCGTGAACACTGGCCCGGCTGGCACGCCGTTGACCACCGCCGACAAGGCCCTGCTGACCGTTGACGTGTGGGAACACGCCTATTACATCGACTACCGCAACATGCGCCCCAAGTTCGTTGAAACCTTCCTGTCCAATCTGGTGAACTGGAGCTTTGCCGAGGCCAACTTCGCCTGATGCTGTTGCCACGGCCCTTGCACATTGCGGCAAGGGCGCCATGAAAAAAGCCGGTCATTGACCGGCTTTTTGCTTTGTTGCAAGGTGTGTGTCTGATGCTTTGCGGGGCGTCTTGCCGCGTCTTGTGGTCAGCGCTTGCCGTCAAACGGTGGACCTCCAAGCTTGACGCCGGCCTTGATGCCGCGTTTGGCAAACCAGCCCTGGTTCATTTCGAGAACATAGCGCACCGGCCTGGCGGAGCAGTGGGCATCGGTGGTCAGCGGCTTCATGTCGGCCAGATTGACGATGGTTCCGTCGTCAGCCACGAAGGCGGCTGTCAATGAAAGGGGGGTGTTCTTCATCCAGAAGCATTGCTTTGCGGCTTGCTCGAAGACAAACAGCATGCCCTCTTGCTGCGGCATGTCCTTGCGGAACATCAGGCCGATCTGCCGCTGCTCTGGCGTCAACGCCACCTGGGCGTCAATCAGATGCATGCCGGCCGACAGCTGAACCCGCTGCAGGTTGAGCTGTGGGCCTTCCTGTGCCGACGCATAGAAGGGCAGCACAAAGACGATCAACGCTGCGCGGCGCGCGATCCGGGAAACGAGTGAGTGAGTCATCGCGGCGGATGATCGCTGCACGACAAGGAAGGAATTCAACAGCATGGGTGGCTACCGTGGGAGTTCATTCGAGAGCATAAACGACAGGTGACAGAGTGGGCAGGCCCATGAAAAATGCCCGCAGAAGCGGGCATCTTTACGAAAGTCACCAGGAATTACTTCTTGGCTTCGGCTTTCTTGGCGGCAGCGGCATCGGCCTTTGCTTTTTTGGCAGCGTCAGCTTTGGCTTTCTTGGCAGCTTTGGCATCTGCTTTTGCGTCAGGCTTGGCTTCTGCCTTGGCTGCAGGAGCAGCAGGGGTGGCTGGCGTGGCAGCAGCTGCAGGAGCGGTGGCCGTTGCAGGGGTTGCAGGCGTGGCTGGTTTGGCAGGCGTAGCGGCCATGGGAGCGCCAGCGTGCGAAGCGGCAAAGGCGCCGGTGGTGAAGAGGCCAGCGATCAGAACGGCGAGGATCTTGTTCATTTGATATTTCCTTGATGTTTGATAGAAAAAGTACCCCGAACCTTTCGGAGGCCCTCCTGTAACGGCGTGCCATTGCTGCGCGTTGACACAAGGCTGCAAATTGATTTGTTCGAAAGTTTTACAGATAGACTTTAGGGGTTATTACTTAACTGCTGATTCAGGCGGCACGGTCGTCCGTGACGTCTGTTCCTCGTCAGCACACTGCGGAGATTCCCCCATGTACCAGCACATCCAAGTACCTGCCCAAGGCCAGAAAATCACCGTCAATGCCGATAACTCGTTGAACGTGCCCGATGAGCCAGTCATCCCGTTCATCGAAGGTGATGGCACTGGCGCCGACATCACGCCGGTGATGCTGAAGGTGGTGGACGCGGCCGTGGCCAAGGCGTACGGTGGCAAGAAAAAAATCCACTGGATGGAAGTGTTCGCCGGCGAGAAATCGACCCGAGTCTATGGTCCGGACGTCTGGCTTCCGGAAGAAACGCTGCATGCGGTGCGCGACTACGTGGTGTCCATCAAGGGGCCATTGACCACGCCCGTCGGTGGCGGCATTCGCAGCCTGAATGTGGCGCTACGCCAGCAGCTGGACCTGTATGTCTGCCTGCGCCCCATCCGTTACTTTCCGGGCGTTCCATCGCCGGTGAAAGAGCCGCACAAGACCAACATGGTCATCTTCCGCGAGAACTCGGAAGACATTTATGCCGGTATCGAATTCGAGTCTGGCAGCGACAAGGCGAGAAAGCTGATCAAGTTCCTGCAGGATGACATGGGCGTGAAGAAAATCCGCTTCCCCGATACCTCAGCCATCGCCATCAAGCCGGTTTCAATCGAAGGCACCGAGCGCCTGGTGCGCAAGGCTTTCCAGTACGCCATTGACAACGACAAGCCCAGCGTGACCATCGTGCACAAGGGCAACATCATGAAGTTCACCGAGGGTGGCTTCCGGGACTGGGCCTACGCGTTGGCGAAGAAGGAATTCGGCGCGGTGGAGATCGATGGCGGCCCGTGGATGAAGTTCAGAAACCCGAAAACCGGCAAGGACATTACCGTCAAGGACAGCATTGCCGACGCCTTCCTGCAGCAGATCCTGCTGCGCCCCGCCGAATACAGCGTGATTGCCACGCTGAACCTGAATGGCGACTATGTCTCCGACGCGCTGGCCGCCCAGGTGGGTGGCATCGGCATTGCCCCCGGTGCCAACATGAGCGACACGGTGGCCATGTTCGAGGCCACGCATGGCACGGCGCCCAAATATGCGGGCAAGGACTACGTCAACCCCGGCTCCGAAATCCTGTCGGCCGAGATGATGCTGCGCCACATGGGCTGGAAGGAGGCGGCGGACCTGATCATCAGTTCGATGGAGAGATCCATTGAATCGAAAAAAGTCACCTACGACTTTGCCCGGCTGATGGAGGGCGCCACCCAGGTCAGCTGCTCAGGATTTGGGCAGGTGATGATCGACCAGATGTGAAGGGACGTTGCGGCTCCAGCACGCCTGCTGCCTGGCGTGGCTGCGTGTTGCGTTCGCCTGGATCCATCCGACATGGTCCGACACCGCCCGGAAGGGATTCCGTGGCGGTTTTTCTTTCTGGCGGGTGGAAATCCAGGGCCGGAAATGCGAAATATCACGGACGAATGTCGCGTTCCTGCCACCAAAGCCCATGACGGACACACTGTCGGACAGTGGTCGCTAGAATGAATTCCATGGCAACCAAGTCTCCCAAAATCCCGGCGCCGCCCTCTCAGCCCGCCGTGCCGGGTGTGCGGCCCGGCGACACCGGTGGCTCAGACTCCGTGGTGCTCGAAAGACGCCCCCAGAAGACCAAGCCACCGCAGATGCATCAGGTGGTGCTGCTCAACGATGACTACACCCCGATGGAGTTCGTGGTGGTGGTGATTCAAGAGTTCTTCAACAAGGACCGCGAAACCGCCACGCAGATCATGCTCAAGATCCACCTCGACGGCAAAGGCGTTTGCGGCGTGTTCTCCAAGGACGTGGCCGCCACCAAGGTCGACCAGGTCACCGAGGCAGCCCGGAAAAACGGGCACCCGCTTCAGTGCGTCAGCGAACCCATTGAATAACCGGAAATCCGGCCAATATTGTCTTCAGTTGTCAGTCAATTAACCGCAGCAAGCCGAAAGGAAGATCAATGATTGCCCAGGAACTAGAAGTCAGCTTGCACATGGCGTTTGTCGAGGCGCGTCAGCAGCGCCACGAATTCATCACCGTTGAGCACCTTTTGCTTGCCCTGCTGGACAACCCCAGTGCCGCCGAAGTGCTGCGCGCCTGCTCCGCGAATGTGGACGACCTGCGCAAGGCGCTCAGCAACTTCATCAAGGACAACACGCCGCAGGTCGCCGGCACCGATGATGTCGACACGCAGCCGACGTTGGGCTTTCAGCGCGTGATCCAGCGCGCCATCATGCATGTGCAGTCCACCGGCAATGGCAAGAAGGAAGTCACCGGCGCCAATGTGCTGGTCGCCATTTTTGGCGAGAAGGACTCGCACGCTGTGTACTACCTGCACCAGCAGGGCGTGACACGCCTTGACGTGGTGAACTTCATCGCCCACGGCATCAAGAAAAGCGACCCGCCCGAGCCTGCCAAGGCCGGCGAGAGCGCAGCCGAGAACGAAGAGGGCGGCGAGAAGAACGAGAAGGCTTCGCCGCTGGAGCAGTACACCGTCAACCTGAACCAGCTCGCCAAGGACGGCAAGATTGATCCGCTGATCGGCCGGCAGTACGAGGTCGAGCGCGTGATCCAGATTCTCTGCCGCCGCCGCAAAAACAACCCGCTGCTGGTGGGCGAGGCCGGCGTGGGCAAGACCGCGATTGCCGAGGGCTTGGCCTGGCGCATCACGCAAAAGGACGTACCTGAAATCCTGGCCGAGGCCAATGTCTACTCGCTGGACATGGGCGCGTTGCTGGCTGGCACCAAGTACCGGGGTGACTTCGAGCAACGCCTCAAAGGCGTTCTGAAGGCGCTCAAGGACAAGCCCAACGGCATCCTGTTCATCGACGAGATTCACACGCTGATTGGGGCAGGTGCTGCCTCGGGTGGCACGCTGGATGCGTCCAACCTGCTCAAGCCTGCCCTCAGCTCTGGTCAGCTCAAGTGCATTGGCGCCACCACCTTCACCGAGTACCGCGGCATCTTCGAGAAAGATGCGGCCCTGTCGCGTCGCTTCCAGAAGGTCGATGTGGTCGAACCCACCGTGCAGGAAACGGTGGACATTCTCAAGGGCCTGAAGTCGCGCTTTGAAGAGCACCACAGCGTCAAGTACGCCGTGGCGGCCTTGCAGGCGGCGGCGGAACTCAGTGCCAAGTACATCAACGACCGTCATTTGCCCGACAAGGCCATTGACGTGATTGACGAGGCGGGCGCTGCCCAGCGCATCCTGCCAGCGTCCAAGCGCAAGAAAATCATCACCAAGGCCGAGGTCGAGGAGATCGTGGCCAAGATCGCCCGCATTCCGCCCGCCAACGTCTCCAACGACGACCGCGGCAAGCTGCAGACGCTGGAGCGCGACCTGAAAAGCGTGGTGTTCGGCCAGGACAAGGCGCTGGAAGTGCTCGCCTCGGCCGTCAAGATGGCACGCTCGGGCCTGGGCAAGGACGACAAGCCGATCGGTTCCTTCCTGTTCTCCGGCCCCACCGGTGTCGGCAAGACGGAAGCAGCCAAGCAACTGGCTTACATCATGGGCATCGAGCTGATCCGCTTTGACATGTCGGAGTACATGGAGCGCCATGCAGTGAGCCGCCTGATTGGTGCGCCTCCGGGCTATGTGGGTTTTGACCAGGGTGGCCTGCTGACCGAGGCTGTGACCAAGAAGCCGCATTGCGTGCTGCTGCTCGACGAGATTGAGAAGGCGCACCCGGACATCTTCAACGTGCTGCTGCAGGTCATGGACCACGGCACGCTGACGGACAACAACGGGCGCAAGGCCGACTTCCGCAACGTGATCATTGTTATGACGACCAATGCTGGCGCCGAGACGATGAACAAGGCGACCATCGGCTTCACCAACCCGCGCGAGTCGGGCGACGAGATGGCCGACATCAAGCGCCTGTTCACGCCGGAGTTCCGCAACCGCCTGGACGCCACCGTGAGCTTCAAGGCGCTGGACGAGACGGTCATCCTCCGGGTGGTCGACAAGTTCCTGCTGCAGCTTGAAACACAGTTGGCCGAGAAGAAGGTGGAAGTCACCTTCACCGACACGCTGCGCAAGTACCTCGGCAAGAAGGGCTTCGATCCGCTGATGGGCGCGCGCCCGATGCAGCGCCTGATTCAGGACACCATCCGCCGTGCGCTGGCCGACGAACTGCTCTTCGGTCGCCTGACCGAAGGCGGTCGCCTGACGGTGGACATGAAGGTGACCACCGACGAGAAGGGTGTGGAGACCGGCGAAGTCCAGCTCGACATCCAGCCCCTGCCGAAGAAGGAAGGCAAGGCCAAGCCGGAAGCGGAGCCCGCAGAAACCAACTGACGCAGGGAGGGGATGCGGGGACGGTAAAAAGTCCCTGTGCCCGCTGTCAAGTTGTCACCCAAAGGCCGGTAGCATCGCGCTACCGGCTTTTTCATTTCTGCACCGCGTTTCGCTCTGTCTTTTGCACCGACCCTTCTCACCATGACACCCCACGCGTCGCACACGTTTCTCTGGCACGACTACGAGACCTTCGGCATCAACCCCCGGCGCGACCGACCGGCGCAGTTTGCCGCCATTCGCACCGACGCGGAGCTCAATGAAATCGGCGAGCCGCTGATGATCTACTGCCGGCCCGCCAACGACTACCTGCCTGATGCGGAGTCCTGTCTCATCACCGGCATCACGCCCCAGCTGTGTTTGGCGCGTGGCCTGCCCGAGTACGAATTTGCCGCGCAGATTGAAGCGCAGCTCGCCCAACCCGGAACGATTGGCGTGGGCTACAACACCATCCGCTTCGATGATGAAGTGACCCGCTTCATGTTCTGGCGCAACCTGATCGACCCATACGCCCGCGAGTGGCAGAACGACTGCGGTCGTTGGGACCTGCTTGACGTGGTGCGCATGGCTTATGCGCTCAGGCCGCAGGGCATCCAGTGGCCGCTCAAGGCCGATGGCCGTCCCAGCTTCAAGCTGACGGATCTCACGGCGGCCAACGGCCTGGCGCATGAGGCGGCGCACGATGCGCTGTCCGATGTGCGCGCCACCATTGCACTGGCCCGGCTGGTGCGCACGGCGCAGCCCAAGCTGTTCGATTTTTGCTTGGGCCTGCACAAGAAGGACCGTGTGCTCGCAGAGCTCGGCTTGCCAGCCACGACGCAGGCGGCCCAGCCTTTCCTGCATGTGTCGGGCATGTTTCCGCCCGAGCGCGGCTGCCTGGCGGTGATGTGGCCCCTGGCGACGCATCCGACCAACAAAAACGAAATCCTCGCCTGGGATTTGTCGCAGGACCCGACCGAGCTGCCGTCTCTCGACGCGGCCACGCTGCGGCAGCGCCTCTTCACCAGGTCGGCCGACTTGCCTGAAGGCGTTCAGCGCCTGCCGATCAAGTCGGTGCATGTGAACAAGTCGCCGATGGTCGTGAGCAAGCTCAAGACACTCACGCCCGAGATGGCGGCCAAATGGGGTGTGGACATCGAGGCCGCCTTGCGCCACGCGGAAAAAGCCGCCGTATTGCCCGACATGAGCGCGATCTGGCCCGAAGTCTTCAAGCGGCCGCCCGAGCCGCAGCCCGATGTGGACGAAGACCTGTACGGTGGCTTCGTGGGCAACGCCGACCGCCGGCGCCTGAACCAGCTGCGCGACATGTCGCCCGCTGAACTGGCCCATGCGCGCATTGGCTTTGACGACGAACGGCTTGAAGAAATCGTCTTTCGCTACCGCGCCCGCAACTTCACCGACACGCTTTCGCCCGAAGACGCCGAGCGGTGGGAGGCACATCGCGTGGCACGCCTGCTCGAAGGCGAGGGTGGTGCACGCAATGTCGATGCACTGTTCGCGCAGATCGACACGCTGCAGGAAAGTGCTGACGAGCGCGGTGAAGAAATTCTGGGCGCGCTTTACGACTACGCGGAGCTGATCGCACCGGTAATGTGAGCCGCTTCCCCCGGCCGCCAGGCCGGATGCTTTTCCATGATCTGTGCGAAGAGCGGGCTCGCTTCAAATGCTGCCAGCCATTGCTGGAGCGCCGGCCAGTTCTGGGCGGCAAACCATGCCGGGTCGGTGTGCGCGAACTGGCGCACAAAGGGCCGCAGGGCCATGTCGGCCAGGGTGGCGCGTGGTCCGCACAGCCAGCCATGCGGCTTCAGGCGCACTTCAAGCTGACCCAGCCATTCGCTGCATGCCCGACGGTGTTCGGCGGCAAAACCGGACAGATCGGTAAGAGCGCTGCCTTGAGCCTCGTGCGAGTAGCGGTGCGGGTATTTGTAGCGGTCCAGGTGGTGTTTGAAGGCGCCATCGTTCTGTTCAATCAAGGCAAGCATGTCGGCCATGACGCTTGCATCCTCACTCAACCAGCCCTCAGGGTCGTGTTGGGCCAGGGCCCATCGCATCACGTCGAGGCTCTCGTCAATCACCGACGAATCAGGCAACACCAGCACGGGGACCGTGCCCTTGGGCGAGGCGGCCAGCATGTCCGCAGGTTTCTCGCGCAACACCACTTCGCGGAGTTCATAGGGCGTGGCACTGACCGCCAGCGCCAGCCGCGCCCGCATCGCATACGGGCAGCGCCGGAACGAATACAGCACGGGCAACGCCGGGGCCATCAATTCCCCTCATCGGGCGGCTCGCCCGCGCCCGGCTGCCGCACGCCAATGTGGGCTTGCTGCCGGGCTTCGGCCAGCGTCACCTGGCGCTGACGCTCGCGGTAGCCCGCCTTCTGTTCGTCGGTGGTGCTGGCATGGCAGCGTGCGCAGCTTACGCCCAGTTCATAGAGCGGCGACTGGCGGTCTTGCGCGCTCAGCGGGTGGCGGCACGAACGGCACAGCGTGAAGTCGCCCGGCTGCAGGCCATGGCCCACCGACACGCGCTCGTCAAACACAAAGCATTCACCTTCCCACAGGCTCTGGGCGGGCGGCACGGTCTCCAGATACTTGAGGATGCCGCCTTGCAGGTGATAGACCTCCTCAAAGCCCTTGGAACGCAGCAACGCGGTCGATTTTTCGCAGCGGATACCGCCGGTGCAGAACATGGCCACGCGCGGCTTCTTGCCGTTGGCCGGCGCGAGCTTGCCGCCTTTGGCCATTTCACGCTCGACCCAGCCCGGCAGCTCGGAGAAGCTGGTGGTCGCCGGGTTGATCGCGCCTTCAAACGTGCCGATGGACACCTCGTAGTCGTTGCGCGTGTCCACCAGCACCACGTCGGGTTCGCTGATGAGCTGGTTCCAGTCCTGCGGTTTGACGTACTCGCCAGCCATCAGGGCAGGGTGCACCTCGGGCACGCCCATGGTGACGATTTCGCGTTTGAGGCGTACCTTCATGCGGTAGAAGGGCATCTCTTGCGCCCAGGCTTCCTTGTGCTCCAGCTGTGCCAAGCGCGCATCGGAGCGCAGATAAGCGAGTACAGCGCGCACGCCTGTCTCGGGACCCGCGATGGTGCCGTTGATGCCCTCTGCTGCAAGCAGCAACGTGCCCTTCACGCCCTTCGCCTCGCAGCAGGCGAGCAGTGGCGCACGCAGGTCGGCAAAGTCGGGTAACTCCACAAACTGGTAGAGCGCGGCGGTCAAAAAGGGGGTGGAAAGTGGCGAGAGGGAGGGCATGAAAAGGAAAGGCAGGGCGAAACGGGGACGATCTGACAGACGCGATTCGAGAGCGCGGCATTGGCTGACAGTTTACTTTGCTGCGCTGCAGCAAAATAGGGCGTATGCTGTGTCCCATGTGTTGTATTGAGCGCGGATGGGCCCCCCATCGCTGCCTGTTCAAGGTCTGTCCATGCGCAAGAGCCTGAGCAGCCTCTGGCTCCAGAGCGTCCGTCAATTGGGCAAGCTGGGCAAGGTGCAGGCCCGACAAGGCCGAAAGCTGCTTAAAAACCTGCTGCCTGCGACCCCCCGGGCGACGGCCAAGGGACGCAATCACACACCACCACAGCAAGCACTGATTGATCCACTCAGCGGTGTGGCCAGCGTACCGCCGCTCATAGAACGTGCCATACGCCGTACCACCCGGCCAGCAGGGCAGTGGAGCAAGGCGTACTTTCACCCACCGGCTGAGTCATTGCCTGCGGGTACTGTGGCTAAACGGATGGGCTACTGGCTCTATCTGCCGTCGCGTCACGCATCAGTTGCGCAAGGCGATGCGGATGAACCCATGCCGCTCGTGGTGATGCTGCACGGCTGCAAACAAACGGCTACAGACATCGCCACGGCGACCCGGCTCAATGCGCTGGCCGACCGCAAGGGTTTTGCCGTGCTGTATCCGCAGCAATCTGTGGCGACTGACGCCCACCGCTGCTGGCACTGGTACCAACGCGACACTCAACAGGGTGGGGGCGATGTGGCGCTCATTGCCAGTCTTATTGATCGGGTGCGGGAGCAGCATGGGCTGGACGCCTCGCGGATTTACCTCGCAGGTCTGTCGGCGGGTGCTGCGCTGGCCAACCTGATCGCGCTGCACCACCCGGCACTGATCGCGGCGGTTGGCCTGCACTCGGCTCCGGTGTTCGGCACCACCGATTCCCCCGTCAGCGCCTACCGCGCCATGCAGCACGGTGCCATGCTGCTTAACAGTGAAGCAGCTCGGGAGTTTGCGCGCGCCGCGCCGCAGTTTCCGGGCATGCCGACCATTGTCATCCACGGCGACGGAGATTCGGTGGTCAGGCGCATCAATGCCAGACAGCTGGTCGAGCAGATGCATATCGTCAATGCGCCGTGGATCAGCAGTGAGCATCCGGTCGCGCGTCACCATGCCGGCCGCGCGGGCGGACGCAGCCCGCGCCACGGCTACCGCAGTCTGACTTATTACGCAGGTCGAAAGCCTTACCTGGTTCAGTGCGACATCGAATCGCTTGGCCACGCCTGGAGCGGCGGCGACGGCAGTGTGGACTACAGCACGCCTGCTGGTCCGAATGCCACCTTGATGATGTGGAACTTCTTCGCACTTCACAGGCGCCTGCCAGCAGCTTCACCGCCTCAGGCCGGCGCCGGGGCACCGGTGGAAATGCGAGCCGTGTCCCCAGTGACAGCGACTGAGGCCACCGCCTGAAAGCACGGCACGGGGCAGGCAGTCTGCGGGCTATCATCATTGGTGATTTCAACCCCGGACCCTCTGCCATGACCAGCTCCAGCACATCTCCTGCAAACACCGCGACTGCAACGCCGATGAAGGTGGCCGTCATGGGTGCCGGCGCCGTGGGCGGCTACTACGGCGCCATGCTGGCCCGCGCAGGTCATCCGGTGGTGATGATTGCGCGGCCGCAGCATGTGGAGGCCATCGAGCGTCAGGGTTTGCGCCTGCAGACCTCTGCATTCGATGAGCAGGTGGCAGTGGTTGCCAGCGCAGACGCCAGCGCGGTGCAGGGCGCCGACCTGGTGCTGTTCTGTGTCAAGTCCACCGATACCGAATCGGCAGGCGCCCAGATGCGGCCGTATCTGGCGCCTGGCGCGCTGGTGCTGACCTTGCAGAACGGTGTGGACAACGCCGACCGCTTGCGGACAGTGCTGCCCCACCACGAGGTGGCGGCTGCCGTCGTTTATGTCGCTACTGAAATGGCCAGCCCCGGGCATGTGCAGCACCACGGCCGCGGCGAGCTGGTGATTGAGCCCTCCAGCCGCAGCGAAGTGGTGGTGCAGGCGCTGATCGCGGCCCATGTGCCGACCGAGATTTCAGTCAATGTGCGCGGCGCGCTGTGGGCCAAGCTGATCCTCAATTGCGCCTACAACGCGGTATCGGCCATCACGCAGCTGCCCTACGGCAAAACCGTGGTCGGTGAGGGCGTGCAGGACCTGATGCGTGACGTGGTGGCCGAATGCATGGCGGTGGCGCAGGCTGACGGCGTGCAGGTGGCGGGCGACGTGAATGCCGCCATTCGCAAGATTGCCGAAACCATGCCAAGCCAGTTTTCGTCGACCGCACAGGACATGGCGCGCGGCAAACGCACAGAGATTGATTACCTCAACGGCCTGATCGTGCGGCGCGGTGAAGCGCTGGGCATTGCCACGCCGGCCAATCGCGTGCTGTGGGCGCTGGTGAAACTGCTGGAGCAGAAAGCGGCTTGAGTCGTTTTCCGGTGTGTCGTCACAGCCCGGTTGTCGTGAGCTGCAGTGTGGCAGGCACGATCAGCCCGGTACCGGTGAGTAGTAACAACAGGCAAACCAGCTTGAGTACCGCCTGCCGTGACCAGCCGGGCGGATGGCGTTCCAGCCACCAGGTCAAAGAGAACACCAGGGGCGCCGCCAGCAGGCACAGCCTGAGCGCATTGCCACTGAACTGCCCGCTGACCAGCACCAGTGCGAGGCGCATCAGTGCGCTGACTGCCAGCGCCGCAACAAGGGTGTCGCGTATCGTCTTGAGCCCCATCGGCTGACGGTACAACTGATACACCAGCGGCGGGCCGCCGGTGGCGAACAGACCGGTCAGAAGCCCGGACAGCACACCCCAGAGCGCAAACGACCCGCGGGATGAGCGTTGCTGCAAAGCAGCCGTCTGGCGCAACACCACCGCCGCACACACCACCACCGTGATCCCGAGCAGCAGCCGCAGCACCAGCGTGACGTTGGTCCCCAGCCAGCCCAGCAGCACCACGCCTGCCAGAATGCCGGGCACGCTTCCCAGCGCGATGTCACGAAAGGCGGGTTTGTCCAGCGTGCGACCTGACCGGCGCAGCGCGACCACCGCATTGGCCAGTGCCAGCACGGTTGCAACATTCGCGAGGTCAGCCAGCGGCGCCAGTTCCAGCACGCCCGCCAGCCCGAGCAGGATCAGTGCGAAGGCAAAGCCACTGAGATTTTGCGCAGCAGTGGCCAGTGCCACGCACAGCAGAAAGAGCGCTGTCTGAAGGATCGTCATGCCACGGCGCGCCTGAATGCAGCCGTGATGCGGTGTGTGTGGAAGGGGGTCATGTGGAGGGAGATTCGCAGGAGGGGCAAGTCGCTGATCCGCCTGATTTTATTCGATGCCTAAGATTTTACAGATGATGCGCCAGTGCTTTACCTCGACCGGCGTGATCGACAGGCGATTGCCCTTGCGCAGCACGACCAGATCCTGCAGCGCTTCGTTGGCGCGCAGCTCTGGCAGCGTCAGGTTGCGGGTTTTGTGGAGCACCTGCACATCAACCAGCATCCAGCGCGGCGCGTCGGGTTTGGAGGCCGGGTCATGGTAGTGCGACTGGGGATCGAACTGGGTCGGGTCCGGGTAGGGCATGGATGCCACCCGGGCAATGCCCACAACGCCGGGCTCGGCGCAACTGGAGTGATAGAACAGCACGCCGTCGTCCACGCGCATGGCATCGCGCATGAAGTTGCGGGCCTGGTAGTTGCGCACGCCCACCCATGGCACGGTGCTGCGTGGGGCGGCCAGCGCGTCATCGACCGAACATTCACCGGGTTCGGATTTCATCAGCCAGTATTGCGCCACGGTCAGGTCCTCCAGAGGGAATGTTGAGACGGCAGCATGCGCAGATTGTAGAAACCCTTGCGCAATGGCTGCCCCTGCTGCTTGCGTAAACTCTGGGCAACCTGAAAGCCTGTCCATGAGCGTCCCGTCTTTTCAATATCCCCGTGTTCTTTCCATTGCCGGCTCTGACAGCGGCGGTGGTGCCGGTATCCAGGCGGACCTGAAGACGTTCGCGGCACTCGGCTGCTATGGCATGACGGCCATCACCGCACTGACTGCCCAGAACACCGTGGGTGTCCGCTCCATTCATGGCACGCCACCCGCCATGCTGCGCGACCAGATCGATGCGGTGGTGGAAGACATCGGTGTTAATGCCGTCAAGATCGGCATGCTGCATTCGCCTGAAATTGTGCAAACCGTGGCAGAGGCGATTGATCGCCATGGTCTGCCCCATGTGGTGCTGGACCCGGTGATGGTGGCCACCAGCGGTGCGGTACTGATCGATAACCCGGCGATTGCGGTGCTGGTGAAGGAGCTGTTTCCGCGTGCCGAGGTGATCACACCCAATCTGGATGAGGCAGCCCTGCTGGTGGGTCGCGCGCTGACGACTGAGGCTGACCTGCAGGCGGCAGCGCTGAAGCTTCTGGGCATGGGGGCCCGGGCGGTGCTGGTGAAGGGCGGGCATCTGGCTGGCGAGCAGGTCTGCGATGTACTGGTGCTGGGCGACGGCACTGTGCACTGGATGCGCGCCCCACGCATCGACACGCCCAATACCCACGGCACAGGTTGCACGCTGTCATCGGCGATTGCAGCGCATCTGGCCACAGGCTCAGCGCTGCTGGAAGCCGTCGAGGCGGCACGGACCTATGTTCGGGGTGCACTCACGGCTGGCGCTGCGGTGCGCACCGGTGCTGGCGGCGGTCCCTTGAACCATGGCTTTGCGCCGGTACCTTCCCGATTACTGCCCTTGTAGTCCGGCCAACCGCAACACACTCCAGACACAAAAAAGCCCGCATGCAGCGGGCTTTTTCTTGTGGTCCTGAGAGGTACGCGAATCAATCGAACACCGGAGACTCCACACCCAGCACCTTGTGCAGCTTCGGGCTGGTGGTGGTGTACTGCAGGTGGATCTTCTTGTCCGGGAAGATGAAGGGCGCAGCAGCGAAAGCAGCCAGCGCACATTCGTGGAAGCCGCTCAGAATCAGCTTCTTTTTGCCGGGGTAGGTGTTGATGTCGCCCACCGCAAAAATGCCGGGGATGTTGGTCGAGAATTTCTCGGTGTCCACCATCAGCTGCTTGCGCTCGATGTCCAGGCCCCAGTCGGCAATCGGTCCGAGCTTGGGCGACAGGCCGAAGAACACCATCAGCACATCCAGCGGCACCACGCGGGTCACGCCATCCGCGCCGGTGACTTTGGCGCCAGTGAGCTTGCCGTCTTTCTCGTCGTAGCCGGTGACCTGGCCCACGATGAACTGCATTTCATAGGCATCACACAGCTCGCGCATTTTGGCGACGCTGGCTGGCGCTGCCTTGAAGCCGTCGCGGCGGTGAACCAGGATCACGCTTTCGGCCTTGTTCGGGCCTTCAGCGACGAAGTTCAGCGTCCAGTCGAGGGCGGAGTCGCCACCACCGACGATGACCAGGTTCTTGCCTGCAAAGTCGGCCGGGTTCTTGACGCGGTAGAACAGCTGGGTGTTGTCGAACTTCTCCAGACCATCCACACGCAGCAGCTTGGGCTGGAAAGCGCCCACGCCAGCGGCGATGAAGATGGTGCGGGTCAGAAACTGGGTGCCTTTGGAGGTTTCAACAAAGAAGCGGCCATCGTCACGGCGCTCGACGGTACTGACTTCCTGACCGAAGTGGAAGGTGGCGCCGAAGGGCTCGATCTGCTTGAGCAGGCTGTCAGTCAGTTCCTTGCCGGTGCACACGGGCACGGCCGGGATGTCGTAGATCGGCTTGTCGGGGTACAGCTCGATGCACTGGCCGCCCGGGTAGGCGAGCGAGTCGATCACATGGGCCTTGATCTCCAGCAGGCCGAGTTCAAACACCTGGAACAGGCCGACCGGGCCAGCGCCCACAATGACCGCATCGGTTTCGATGGGGCCGTCGTGCTGCGCGGCGGTGTTGATCACTTCTTGGTTCAGTTGAGGTTCCATGTTGTTCGGTCTTGATGGGGATCGGATGGGCAGCAATGAGGGGTGAGGCTGCCCACCATGAGGCTCAGGGTGGGAATCGGTGGAGTAGCCGGATCAGCGAACGAGTTCGGACAGCTTGCCGGTCTTGTCTTTCCAGTCGTCGGCGTCGGGCAGGGCAGGCTTGCGTTTGGTGATGCTCTTCCATCCAGCGGCACGGCTCAGCTCTGCATTGAGCTTGATGAAGGCCATTTGTTCCGCTGGCACGTCTTCTTCGGCGTAGATGGCGTTGACCGGGCACTCGGGGATGCAGACGGCGCAGTCGATGCATTCGTCCGGGTCAATCACCAGCATGTTCGGGCCTTCGCGGAAGCAGTCCACGGGACAGACGTCCACACAGTCGGTGTACTTACAGCGGATGCAGGATTCAGAGACGATGTGTGTCATGTTGGAAAACGTGTCGATGTAAACCCTCGATTTTAAGAGGATTCCGGTAACAGGGTTAAGGCCGACGGCGACTGGCCGTCGGGTGGCTGGATATCAGCTTTTACAGCACGAGTGCTGCGGCAGAGGTGCGGTGCGACGCGGTATCCACCAGCACCAGCGAACCGAGGATGCGGGAGCGTGCATACGGCAGGGTGACCAGGGCCTCCTGCAGCGTCAGTTCCACATGGCCGATAGCGTTGGGGGGCAGTTCGGTCGCAGCTTCCTCGGCCAGGGTGTTGATGTCCAGCTTGTGCACAATGCGCTTGACTTTGGCCTTGACCCAGCGGTGGCCATGCAGGGCCCAGTAGACCCGGCCTGCCACCAGCGGCTCATCGTCCATCCAGGCGATGGTGACAGCCAGCTCTCGCGAGAGTTCAAAGGTATCCGCAGCCAGCAACCAGTCGCCGCGGGACACGTCCACCTCACGGTCTAGCACAATGCCGGCGCTGTGACCGGCGAGGATGGATTTGGCTTCGCGCACGTGGTTGAGTACCTGTGACACCACTGCCGTCTGGCCACTGGGCAGCACGGTGACCGTCTGGCCAGGCTGCACGCCGCCGGTGGCCACGCGGCCCCAGAAAATACGGCGTCCCTGCGAGGTATCAGACGATGACGAAAACTTTTCTACCCACTGCACCGGGAAGGAAAAGGCTTCCGTTCTTTCGGCGGGCGTGGCCGGCAGTTGCTCCAGCAATTCCAGAAGCGACAGACCTTCATAGCCGCACCAGCCCGGCTGGGCATCGACCACGTTGAAGCCTTTCAGCGCCGACACCGGCACCGTCGCCTTCACGGGAATCTGCGCGGCCTTGGCAAACACAGCCAGCGCGTCGCTGATGTGGCGGAAAGCAAGCGTGGGGTCTTCCACGGCGTCGAGCTTGTTCACCGCGAACACGATGGATGGCACGCGCAGCAGGTTGACCAGCAGCGAGTGGCGGCGGGTTTGCACCAGCAGTTCAAGCGCCGGGTTCTTCCAGTCGAGCTTGGTTGCATCGATCAGCACCACGGCGGCGTCGGCACTCGATGCGGCGGTGACCATGTTGCGGGTGTACTGCTCATGGCCAGGGGCGTCGCCAATGATGAACTTGCGACTCTCGGTGGCGAAGTAGCGGTAGGCCACATCGATGGTGATGCCTTGCTCACGCTCGGCCGAGAGGCCATCGGTCAGCAGGGCCAGATCGGTCTCGCCGCCACGTTGTACGCCGGCCAGATGGTCTTGCAGCACCGCGCGCGAATCCACCAGCAGGCGGCCAATCAGCGTGCTTTTGCCGTCGTCCACCGAGCCGCAGGTGATGAATTTCAGCGCGGATTTGACATCCGATTGCCCGGAGCAGGTCGAGGTGGCCGGCCGGGCGTCGACGGGCTCAGCCCGAACGGTTGTTGCAGTGGTCATCAGAAGTACCCGTCTTTCTTGCGCTTTTCCATTGAAGCGTCAGAGGTTTTGTCGTCCATGCGCGTGGCGCCGCGCTCGCTCACGTCGGCAGCCAGCGTCTCGATCACAATTTCGGCGGCTGTGGCGGCCGGACTGTCCACCGGGCAGGTGCAGGTAATGTCGCCGACCGTGCGGAAACGCACGGTTTTCTCGACCACCTGTTCACCGTCGCGGGCTGGGGTGAGCTCGGTCACCGGCACCAACAGGCCCTTGCGTTCCACCACCTTGCGCTGGTGGGCGTAGTACAGCGAGGGCAGGGCGATCTGCTCGCGCTCGATGTACTGCCATACATCCAGTTCGGTCCAGTTGGAGATCGGGAACACGCGGAAGTGCTCGCCGGGCTGCAGGCGGGTGTTGAACAGCGTCCACAGCTCGGGGCGCTGGGCCTTCGGTTGCCACTGGCCGAAGCTGTCGCGGTGGGAGAAGATGCGCTCCTTGGCTCTGGCCTTTTCCTCGTCGCGGCGGGCGCCGCCGATCAGCGCGTCAAAGCGGAACTCGTCAATCGCTTCCAGCAGGGTGACCGACTGGTGGACATTGCGCGACTCGCTGGGGTGAGCCAGCCGCACGGTGCCGCGTTTCATCGAGTCTTCGACGTTGCGCACAATCAGATCGGCGCCCAGTTCCTTTGCCCTGAAATCACGGAAATCGGTGACTTCGTGGAAGTTATGGCCGGTGTCGATCATCAGCAGCGGGTAGGGGATGCGGCCGATGCCAAAGGCTTTCTCGGCGCACTTGAGCATCACCAGCGAGTCCTTGCCGCCGGAGAACAGCAGAGCCGGGCGCTCGAAAGCGGCGGCGACTTCACGCAGGATGAAGATGGTTTCCTCTTCCAGCGCATCCAGGTGCGAATTGCTCAGCTTGCCAAGCAGTTGGGGTTCGGCGCGTGCGTTCATGCGGTGACTTCCTTGATCGGGATGATGCTGGCAGGTCGTGCGAGCGGACTGGACAGGGACGAGGACTCTGCCGCATCGCCAGATACATGCAAGCCGCATTCCTTCGCGTTTTCGCTTTCCCACCACCAGCGGCCAGAGCGGAAATCCTCACCCAGCGTCACGGCACGAGTGCAGGGCGCGCAGCCGATACTGGGGAAAAACTGGTCATGCAGCGGGTTGTAGGGAATGCTGTTGGCCGACACGTAATGCCACACATCGCCCAAAGTCCACGCAGCCAGTGGATTGATCTTGGCGCATGAGACTGTTTGCCCATTGCTTTGCACCTGCTGTTGTTCGATGTCGTGCACTTCGGCGCGCGCGTTCGACTGCTCGCGGCGCAGGCCGGTGATCCAGCCCTTCTTGCCGGCAAGGGCGCGCTCCAGCGGCTCCATTTTGCGGATGTGGCAGCACTGTTTGCGCAGGTCAATGCTTTTGTACATCGCGTCAGAGCCATTGGCCTGCACGAAAGCAGTCGCCGTAGCGTCGTCGGGGCGGTACACATCGACCTTGACGGCGTACCGTGCTTCCAGCCTGTCAATCAGCGCAACGGTCTCTGCGTGCAGCATGCCGGTGTCGAGCACGAAGATGCTGGCCTCGATGCCCGCTTCCTGCATCAGGTGCGTCACCACCATGTCTTCCACGCCAAGGCTGGAGGCCTGGGTCAGCGGTGTGGACGTGACTGCCGCTTCTTTCAGCACAGCCAAGCTGTGGGCCAGCTTTTCCGCGAAGTCGGCCGAGGGTTTGGCGTAAAGGGAAATGGCGTTCATGCTCCAACCCTCAAGCAGCTGTTGCCGCAAAGTGGGGCTCCACGTCCACCGCATCGCCCTGATATTTGCCAACACCGTAACCGGGATAGGCGGCCAGCACACGCTGGGCGATGTCCAGCTTCTGGTCGGCGCGCAGCACGGCCACGTCGAAGCCGCTGCGCTCCATCTGGGCCAGCTGGTCCACCAGCACGTCACCCGTGGCGCGGATTTCACCGCTGAACTCACGGCGGCGGCGCAGCAGGAAGGCCTGGCTGTAGGCGCGGCCATCGGTGAACTTCGGAAAGTGCAGATCGATGCGCGTGACGCCGTCCAGCGACACCGCAAACGGGTCGGCGTCGTTGGCAAGCACCAGCACAGCCGGGTTGTCGATGACAGGGGTGTGGTCGGCAGCAGTGAGCAGTTTCATGGGGATTCCTCTCAGGCGGTGGCCGTGGTGTGGTCAACGACGGCAAAGCGCGCACCGTTGGCGGCGGCCTTGAACGGGTCGATGCCGACGCGGCGCAGCGTCGCCACAAAGGTCTCGCCCGCCTCGCGGTGGTTGCGGTACGTGGTCAGCACGGCTTCAATCACCTCGGGCACTTCGGCGGCCGAGAACGACGGGCCGACCACCTTGCCGGCCACAGCCGGGCCGCTCAGGTTGGAGCCATCGGCCCCACCCAGCGTGACTTGGTACCACTCCTTGCCGTCCTTGTCGACACCCAGAATGCCGATGTGGCCGCTGTGGTGGTGGCCGCAGGAGTTGATGCAGCCGCTGATGTGCAGGTCGATTTCGCCGAGATCGTCGAGCTCGTCCATGTCCTGATAGCGCTCGGTGATGGCTTCGGCAATCGGCAGCGAACGTGCGTTGGCCAGCGAGCAGAAATCGCCGCCGGGGCAGGCGATCATGTCGGTCAGCAGGCGGATGTTGGGTTTGGCAAAACCGGACTTGCGTGCAGCGCGCCAGAGTTCGGGCAGCTCGTCGCAACGCACCCAGGGCAGCAGCAGGTTCTGGTCGTGCGTCACGCGCAGTTCACCGGCACTGAATTGGTCTGCCAGATTGGCGGCAATGTCCAACTGGTCGGCGGTGGCGTCGCCGGGGGCCTGGCCCAAGCGCTTGAACGACAGCGTGACGATGCGCAGGTCGGGGTTCTTGTGCGGCGCCACGTTCTGCTTGAGCCAGCGGCCGAACTCCACGTCGTCTTCTGCGGCGGCGCGCAAGATGTTGGCGATCTTGGCGTCGGCGCTCTTGCGGTCGCACTGCAGGGTGGGCGGCACAAAGCAGGCGGTGACGCGGTCCAGTTCGGTCTGGGTGATGGTGTGCGGGGCGCCGTCGTGCGTGATGATCTGCTGGTACTCGGCCTCGACGTCATCGATGTAGCGCTGACCTTCGGCTTTGACCAGGATCTTGATGCGGGCCTTGTAGATGTTGTCGCGGCGGCCATAGCGGTTGTACACGCGCACCACGGCTTCGAGGTAGTTCATGATCTGGTGCCAGGGCAGGAACTCGCGAATGGTGGTACCAATCACCGGCGTGCGGCCCATGCCGCCGCCGACCAGCACCTTGAAGCCCAGCTCGCCTTCGGCATTGCGCAACAGATACAGGCCCACGTCGTGCCATGCGGTGGCCGCGCGGTCTTCCTTGGAGCCGCTGATGGCGATCTTGAACTTGCGCGGCAGGAAGGCGAATTCAGGGTGCAGCGTGCTCCACTGACGCAGGATCTCGCCGAAGGGGCGCGGGTCGGCAATCTCGTCAACCGCAATGCCGGCACGCTCGTCGCTGGTGATGTTGCGGATGCAGTTGCCGCTGGTCTGGATGCCGTGCATACTGACACTCGCCAGCAGGTCCATCACGTCGGCCGACTTGTCGAGCGGAATCCAGTTGTACTGGATGTTCTGGCGCGTGGTGAAGTGGGCGTAGCCGGTGGTCAGGTGCGAGCTGACCGACAGGCCGCTCTTCAGGCTGACGGGGCCCAGCTTGTCCTGCGTGGCTTGGGCCTGCTCCAGCAATGCCGCGTTGGGCTGGTCGTACTCGCGGGCGATTTTGGCCAGCACCCGCACTTGTGCACTGGAGAGCTCGCCATACGGCACAGCCACACGCAGCATCGGCGCATAGCGCTGCACATACCAGCCGTTCTGCAGGCGCAGCGGCCGGAATTCATCTTCCGGCAACTGGCCGGCCTGCCAGCGGGTGAGCTGGTCGCGGTACTGGTTGGCGCGCGCTTTGACAAACTGGCGGTCAAACTCGGTGTATTGGTACATGGTGGTCGGGCAGGTCTAAATGGAAATCACTAAATGGAAATGAGTTTTGCGCCGGCATAGGCCAGCAGCACGGACAGCAGGGAGCGGATCACGCGGTCAGGCGTTTTCTTCATCAGATGGGCCCCCAGCCAGATGCCGGGGAGCGAGCCGGCCAGCAGCTTGGCGAGCAGTATCCAGTCCACCGAGCCGATCGAGGCGTGGCCGAGGCCGGCCACCAGCGTCAGCGGCACGGCATGGGCGATGTCGGCCGCCACGATGCGCGGCAGGGGCAGGGCGGGGTAGAGCAGCATCAGCACGATCACGCCAATGGCACCAGCACCGACAGACGTCAAGGTCACCAGCACGCCAATCACGGCGCCGAACAGGATCGGCAGCGACCAGTGGAGCGCGCGTGTGGCATCGGCGAGCGCAGCCGGGGCCACCATGGTGGGGGCTGCCTTGCCGCGAACTGCCTTGTAGAAGGTGGCCGCCGCTGTCAACAGCAGCGCCACGCCCAGCGTTGTGGTCATGAGGGTTTGTGTGGCCGCATTGGCGGGGCCCAGCTGGCTGAGGGCATACAGTGTGACCAGTGATGCCGGAATGCTGCCGGCAGCGGTCTGGCCGACGATCTTCCAGTCGATGATGCGGGCGCGTGCCAGGCTGATGGTGCCGCCCATTTTGGTGAAGGCGGCAAACAGCAGGTCGGTGCCAATGGCCAGATGTGGTTTGATGCCGAACACAAATATCAGAAGGGGCGTCATCAGCGAGCCGCCGCCCACGCCAGTCAGGCCCACGACCAGGCCCACGGCGAAACCGGCAAAGATGAACGCGAAGTCATGCATAGCGGGAAAATGTAACGACGGCCCATATGAAAACAAACTACAGATTAGTTCTGCCGTTATGCGGATAAGCTTATTCACCAGACTCCATGCGGCCCGAGCGGCTTTTTGCCGTCATGTCGGTTTAAGGCGAAGGTTTTTTTCTGAGGCCACAGCAAGGCTGCAAGGTCGCGGCACTGGTACAGTCCCTGCTTTTCATCGCTGCCTCTGCCCCCATGTACCGTTCCTGACGATGGACCGGCTGGCACCCCGATGAGCCAGATCACTAACTTTGCGGAGAAAACCTTGAAATCGATGAAATCTGTCCTTTTGGGCGGGGTGGTGCTGGCCGGTCTGGTCAGCGTTGCCTCTGCGCAATCCACCGCCAAATCGCCCATCCGCATCGGCGAGATCAACAGCTACTCCACTATTCCCCAGTTCACGTTGCCGTACCGCCAGGGCTGGCAGCTGGCGGTGGAAGAAATCAACGTCCAGGGTGGTTTGCTGGGCCGCAAGGTCGAGGTGATTGCCCGTGACGACGCCGGCAAGCCTGAAGAAGCGCTGCGCCACGCCATCGAGCTGACGTCGAAAGAGAAGGTCGATGTGCTCGCCGGTGGCTTTCTGTCCAACGTGGGCCTGGCGCTGGCCGACCATGCGCAGAAAAACAAGCGCCTGTTTGTGGCCAGTGAGCCGCTGACCGACGCCATCGTCTGGGAAAAAGGCAACCGCTACACCTTCCGCCTGCGACCCAGCACCTACATGCAGGCCGCGATGCTGGTGGAAGAGGCCGCCAAGATGCCGGCCAAGCGCTGGGCGACGATTGCCCCCAACTATGAATACGGCCAGAGCGCAGTTGCCAGCTTCAAGGAACTGCTCAAGGCCAAGCGCCCTGATGTCGAGTTTGTTGGCGAGCAGTGGCCAGCGCTGGGCAAGCTGGAAGCCGGCACCACGCTACAGGCCACCATGCAGAGCCGGCCTGACGCGATCTTCAACGTGACCTTCGGCGCAGACCTCGCCAAGCTGGTGCGCGAAGGCAATCAGCGCGGCATTTTCCCGAAGACGCCCGTGGTGTCGCTGCTCTCCGGTGAGCCTGAATACCTGGATGTTCTGAAAGATGAAACGCCCAAGGGCTGGATCGTCACCGGCTACCCATGGGACCAGATCGACTCGCGCGAGCACGCCAGTTTTGCCACCAATTACTACCGCCGCTTCAACGAATACCCCAAGGTGGGCTCGGTGGTCGGTTATGCCACCATGCAGGCGATTTTTGCAGCCATCAAAAAAGCCAACTCAACGGACAACGAGAAGCTGGTCACTGCGATGCGCGGCCTGAAGTTCTCAACCCCCTTCGGTCCGGCTGAGTTCCGTGCGATTGACCACCAGTCCACCATGGGTGCGTATGTCGGCAAGCTGGACCTGCGCGGCAACAAGGGCACGATGGTGCAGTGGCGCTATGCCGACGGCAAGGCCTACCTGCCCGGCGATGCGTATGTGAAGGCACGCCGCCCCGCCGAGGCGATGAAGTAAGGCTGCGCTCAGCGGGCCACGCGCTGCGGTAGCAGGGCATCGGCCAGACGCTGCTCCACCGGCAGCGGCTCGCCGTGCAGACGTGCCGCCAGCAGCTCGCCGCACAAGGCGGCAAAAGTCAGGCCGCGTGAACCCATGCCGGTGCAGACCCAAACGCCTGGCGCCTGCGCGGCGTTCAGTGGCCCCAGCGCCGGCAGCCGTGTCGGCGTCGCGCAGCGCACGCCTGACCATGCGTTCAGCGGGGTCTGCGGGGTTGGCGGGACGGCACCGGCTGCAGCCGGGAGCAGTGCACGCAGGCGGTCCATGTTGTACTGCTGGTCTTCTGCGCGGATATCGGCCTGCGCGTTGTCGCGTTCATAACTGGAACCGGTGATCCAGGCCATACCGGCAGTTCCCGGTGACTCAAGGTCGCCAAGCAGCGGCACGGCAGGAATCAGGCTGCCACCCCCATTCACTGGAAATCCTGGCCATGCGTCGTGAATTCCGGGCGTGTGCGGTGCCCACGTCACCTGTCCGCGGATGGCTTGCAGGGCCAGCGTCTCCGCACTTGCGGCGTCGCCTTCCATGTGCCCAGCCAGTTGCTGGCTGCCAACTCCGGCGGCCAGCACCACCAACTCAGCCGACGCCAGCAACCGGTCTTCATTGCCCCACGCCTTCCACACGCCTTCTGCAAAAGTCAGCCGCGCGACGTGGGCGTTGCCTTGCCACGCGATCCCCGGCGACTGGAGCCACGCCTTCACCAGCTGAGAGGGACGAATCCAGCCCGCGCGTACATGCCACAGCGCTGCCTCGTCGGTGGGCAAGCGGCAGCCTGCCAGTGTGTCTTCGGTTGCTGGGCGTACCCAATCGTGAGCGGTATCTGCAAGTGCGCCGCCCGGTTTCCAGTCGGCGGGCATCTGGCGTGGGCGCTCGAGCGCGCGCTCCAGCACACCGGTCAGGGCATAGTCTTCATCGGGCTGCAGCAGTGCCTCGGCCTGCTGCCAGGTGGCTCGCGCACCGCTGCGCGAGAGGCGAGAGAGCAGACTGTCATCCGGCGAGACATGCGGTGCCAGCACTCCGGCGGGCAAGCCCGACGCCCCCGTTGCCGGTGCATCGGCGGCATCGAGCACGGTGACCTGCCAGCCCCGTCGCGCCAGGCTCGCCGCAACGGCAGTGCCCGCCAGACCAGCGCCGATCACCATGCATCTGGCGGGCGCCGGGTGGGCTACTGGAAGCGAGCGCACTTTGCGGGGCTCCCAGGCCGGGTCGTATTCACCCTGCAGGTTGTCACGCTTGGGCGGAACGCCCGGCACCTTGCGCACGACGAAGCCGCATTGGGTGAGGGCGTCGCGCACGCTGCGTGCAATCGTCCAGGTCGCGATGCGCGTGCCCCGCTTGCAGCAGCGCGCCACGGCCTTGAAGGTATGGAGATCCCAGATGTCCGGGTTGCGCTCCGGACTGAAACCGTCGAGGTAGACCGAGTCGGCCTCGAAGTTCTGCTCGCGCAACATCGCCTTGGTGTCGCCAATGCACAGTGTGAGCAGCACACGGCCACCGTCAAACACCAGCCGGTGCACACCGGGCAGCAGGCCCCAGAGTTGCCGGCTCAGTTGCTCGGCCAGTGGCAGTAAATCAGTGTGAGTGCGGGCACTGCGCAGCACATCGGCGGCGCTGGCCGGAAAGGCTTCGGTGCTGACAAAGTGCAGCAGCTTGGGGCGTTGCGGGTCGGCTTTCCACGCCGCCCAGGTGACCAGAAAATTCAGACCCAGCCCGAAACCGGTTTCCAGCACCGTCCACCTTGGCGCACCTGCCCAGACGGCCGGCAATCCACAGCCACCGAGAAACACCGAACGCGCCTGCTCCAGCCCGCCCAATTCACTGCGGTAGCGGTCGCCAAAGCGCGGGCTGTAGGGGGCACCGCTGGCAGTGCCGTCTTCCAGCCAGTCAATGCGCTCGGGCATCGGGCCGAATCAGGGATTCGGAGGAACGTAACCCTGGACGACGTCGGCACCGTCGCCGAAAAAGTGCTTCTCCATCTGGCGAGCCAGGTACTGGCGCGAACGGGCGTCGGCCAGGTTCAAGCGGTTCTCATTGACCAGCATGGTCTGCTGCTTCATCCATTCGGCCCAGGCTTCCTTGCTGACTTCTTCCCACAGGCGTTTGCCCAGCGGGCCGGGGTAGGGCGGGAAGTCCAGTCCTTCGGCTTCGCGGCCGAGTTTGATGCATTTGACGAGGCGTGCCATGGCGTGATCTTTCGTGTTCGGGTGAATGTGGGCGGAGGGCTTGGCAGGGAAGGTCCAAGGATGATTGAGGAATAAAGAACTGAGTTTTTATTCGTTCCAGTTTTCAGCAAGCGCTTCCAGAATCCATTTTCTTCGTTTCCAACCGGATTTTTCACCGCATTTTCTGAAAAGAGGCCCCTGATGAGCACACGACGTCACTTTATCAATCTTTCCGCCCGCACCGGGTGGGCTGCACTGGCAACCCTTGCCCTCGGCACGGCTCTGGGCACCGCAACGCCCCGTGCCTATGCGCAGGCGGCGCCGCTGACGCTGCTGAATGTGTCCTATGACCCCACCCGCGAGCTGTACGTCGAGTACAACGCGGCATTTGCAAAACACTGGAAGGCCAAGACGGGGCAGGATGTGACCATCAAACAGTCGCACGGTGGCTCGGGCAAACAGGCCCGTTCTGTGATCGACGGGCTGGACGCTGACGTGGTGACCCTCGCCCTGGCGGGTGACATCGATGCCATCCATCAGAACGGCAACTGGTTGCCCAAGGACTGGCAAAAGCGCCTGCCGCTCAATGCCTCGCCTTACACCTCCACCATTGTGCTGGTGGTGCGCCAGGGCAATCCCAAAGGCATCAAGGACTGGGATGACCTGATCAAGCCAGGCATCAGCGTGATCACGCCGAACCCGAAAACCTCCGGCGGCGCGCGCTGGAACTACCTTGCCGCCTGGGAGTTCGCCAAGCGCAAATACGGTGGTGATGCAAAGGCCAAAGAGTTTGTCGGCAAGCTCTACGGCAACGTGGCGGTGCTGGACACCGGCGCACGCGGCTCATCCATCAGTTTTGCGCAGCGCAACCAGGGCGATGTGTTCATCTCGTGGGAAAACGAAGCGTATCTGCTGGAAAAGGAATTCGGCAGCAAGGTGGACTTTGTGTACCCGAGCCTCAGCATCCTGGCCGAACCGCCGGTAGCGGTGGTGGACAAAAACGTGGACCGCAAGGGCACGCGCGCCGCCGCTGAGGAATACCTGAAGTTCCTCTACAGCGAAGAAGCGCAGGACATCATCGGCAAAAACTTCTACCGGCCCACTTCGGCCAAGGCACAAGCCAAATACGCCAAACAATTGCCCAAGCTGAACCTGTTCACGATTGACCAGGCCTTCGGTGGCTGGGACAAGGCCGCAAAAGACCACTTTGCGGATGGTGCGGCCTTCGACCAGTTGTACACACGGAAGTAGCGCAGGTAGAAAGAAGGTGGCGCAGGGCTTGCTGCCTCACTGCAACTCGACACCGGCTTTCTTCACCAACTGTGCATATTTGGCGAGTTCGCTGTGGAAATACTGCGCAGCGGCCTCGGGCGTGGTCGGGTTGATGGTGTTGCCCTGTTTCGCCATCGCCTCACGAACCTCGGGGCTGGCGTAGGCGGCCACGACGGCGGCGTGGATGCGCCTGAGGTCGGCCGCAGGCAGGCGGGCCGGGCCGATGGCGGCAAACCAGCCTTCCATCTGGTAGTTGGGCAGGCCTTGCTCTGCCAGCGTGGGAATGTCGGGCGCAGCCGGTGAGCGGGTGGTGCCGCCAACACCGATGGCGCGCAGTGCCCCGCTTTTCAGGTGCGCCTGCACAGAGGGCAGCGCCAGCACACCCAGGTCGACTTGGCCACCAATCAGGTCCGTCACCATCGGGCCCACGCCCTTGTAGGGAATGTGTCTTGCCTTGACCTGCGCTTCTTCAAGAAACATCTGCGCTGCCAGATGCAGGATGGTGCCATTGCCTGGCGAGGCGTAGTTGTACTGGTCTGGCCTCGCCTTGAGCAGTGCCACCAGTTCACGGAGGTTGGTAGCCGGCAGCTTGTTGGGGTTGATGACCAGCACCAGAGGCGTCGCGCCAATCACGCTGATCGGCGTGATGTCAGCCACCGGGTCAAACGGCACCGACTTGTAGACGCTCGGGTAGATCACGTGGTTGTTGGACACCACACTCAGTGTGAAACCGTCAGGCGCCGACCTGACCAGTGTCGAGGTGCCGACGATGCCACCGGCGCCAGGCTGGTTCTCGATGACCACGGTGTGGCCCAGCTCCTTGCCAAGAGAGGCGCCCGCTGATCGCACGATGGTGTCCACGCCAGACCCCGCGCCCACGGGAAGAATGATGCGGATCAGACGGTCCGGTGCCGTAGCGGCTTGCGCAAGGGCTGTTCGCGGCAGCGCGAGCCAGGTGCCTGCAGCGAGCAGGACGCCGGACGAACCGAGTGCGCTCAGTATGCGTCGCCGCGCGGCGCTCACGCTGTTGGGTGAGGGGTGACAGACTCGTTCAGCGGCTTGTTGTGCTCGGCTCATGGGGGTCTCCTGCGTGTGTGTCCTTTGGTTCGCTCAGCGGGGTGAAGGTGGGTGAAGGTGGGTGCAGATGTGTGAGGCTGCAGCCGTCATGCCACGACAGAATCGCCGTGCAGCTTCTTGATGTGCGCTGCGTCGTAGCCCAGCTCGCCGAGAAGCTGCGTGGTGTGCTCGCCCAGCGTCGGCGGGCTGCTGCGAACCGTCAGGCGCTGACCATCCATCGTGAAGGGCAGCAAGGTGGTCTGCGCGGTCTGTCCGGCACGTACGCCATCGGGCAGGGTGATGTCGGCCAGTCCGCCGGTGGCCTGCAGGTGCTCGTCGTCGTACAGCTCTTCAGGTTTGCGAATGGGTGCAAAGGGCAGGCCAGCGCTTTCGAAAATCTGAGTCAGCTCGGCGGCGCTGCGCAGGGCCAGCCGCTCGCGCAGGATGGGCATGAGTTCCGGACGCAGCGTCACACGCTCGTTGTTGGTGGCATAGCGTGTGTCGGCCTTCAGGTCGGCAAAGCCCAGCACCTCGCAGAAGGTGAGCCACTGTGCGTCACTCACAGCGGCCAGAAAAATCTGCTCACCGTCCTTCACGGTGAAGATGTCGTACACCGCCCAGGCCGAAACGCGGTCGGGCATGGGCGCCGCCGGCTTGCCGGTGATGGCGTACTGCATCATGTGCTGACCAACCAGAAACACGTTGTTTTCAAACAGGGCCGACTGAACCTCCATGCCCTTGCCGCTGATGCCGCGCTGGATCAACGCTCCCAGCACGCCGATGGCGCCGAACATGCCGCCCATGATGTCGTTCACGCTGGTGCCGGCGCGCAGGGGATCGCCGGGCCGCCCGGTCATGTAGGCGAGACCACCCATCATCTGTACCACTTCGTCCAGTGCGGTGCGGTGGTCGTAGGGGCCGGGCAGAAAGCCCTTGTGACTGACATAGATCAGCCGGGGGTGCTGCGGGCCCAGACTGGCGTAGTCGAGGCCGTACCGGGTCATGGTGCCGGGCTTGAAGTTTTCGGCCACCACGTCGGCGCTGGCGCACAACTTGCGGGCAATCTCCACACCGTCCGGATGGTGCAGGTCGATGCCGATGCTTTTCTTGTTGCGGTTGAACATGGCAAAAAAGCCCGCCCCGGCGCCCAGCAGGCGGCGGGTGCGGTCACCACCGACGGGTTCGACCTTGATGACCTCGGCCCCCATGTCGGCCAGCACCATGCCGCAGGTGGGGCCCATGACCATGTGGGTGAACTCCACCACGCGAAGGCCGGCAAGCGGAAGCGGGCAGGGCGGGACGGATTTCTCGGACGTAGTAGGCATGAAGGTGTGGGGCTGAAAACTCGGGTGACCGGTGCGATTCGCTGGGCAGGGCATCAGTGTGTCAGAGCGGTGCGTGCGAGTCGATGCCTGCGCCACAGCGGGTGCGCGTGACGGCGTGGACTCGTCACCTTACCACTGGCGCCACCGGCTTTGGGCAGTGCAAAAAACCCGCTTTCAGCGCAGGGAAAGTCCGGGGTTGCGACACGCCCTTCGTTTAGAGGTAAAATAAGCCTCCGACCCAATGCGGACAAGCTCCTTTTGCTACTAAATGCGTAGCAAAAAAACCATGCCAAGCCGAACGAAACAGCGCTTGTGCATGGTGTGCAATGTGCTTGTTTTTGGGGGTGGAAGCCCCAAATTGACTGCATGAACGCCACACATAACCATTCCCCGAAAACCGATCTCACGGTGACTCATGTGCTCGCCGAATTGCTGGAGCGCCTCGAGCGCAGTGGCAAGCCGGTGGGCGCAGAGCAATACCGCTCGGTGGTGCTGCATCTGGTCAATGAATTCGGTGATGTCGATTCGGGGGCCGAACTGGGCGCCCTGCTCGACACCCACCCCGCTGCGGCTGAGCTTTACGAAAACATCCACTACCAGCACGCAGGGCTTTGCCGCTCCAAGCTGGATGCCTCGCTCGCGGCGGAGCAACTGGCCCGCGCGGCCCTCAGCCGTGCCATGGGCAAGGCTGTCAAACCCTCCTTATTCCCAACCGAACCCCAACTGAAGGAAGATCCAAACCATGGCAAGAGCTGACGCCAAAACCGCTGTCCTCGCTGACGGCCTGCGCTACAAGTCCAAGGTGTCGGGCTCACCGTTTGCGGCCACCACGTCGTTCGGTGCTGCCACCATGTCGTGCTTCATGTGCGGCAAGCACCGCGCCCGTTCGCTGATGGGTACCCGCAAGGTGCTGGGCAAGTCCCAGGCGGTGTGCTCACCATCCTGCAAGGAACTGGATGCCGCTCTGGAGAGCGCTGCCCGCTGAAAGGCTTGCGCGGCAGGCACCAAGGGCGCTGCACTCGCTACGCATTCACATCCTCTGTCAGTCAGTCGTTCTGCATCAGGCAACAGGGGGTCACTTTTTGCCGTCTGGCAGATCACTCGCCTGGCAGACGGCGAAATGGCGAAAAGGCTAAAGGGTGAAGGGCTGAAACGTCGCCATCAGCCTTGCATTTTGCACATCACCCGCTTCCGTTCAGGACCCCAGTGAAGAAAACCTACCAACTGCAGATCGCGGGCAAACATCCCGACCGCCTTCTGGACGCCGTGAAGCACGACATTCGCCGCTACCTCAAGCGGGAACGTGCCAAAGCACTGCCCGCAGGCGCCGACTTCTGGGATTTTGATTGCCGATGCGGTGCCAGCGAACCGGATGCCACTGTGGTGCCGGTGGCTGATCTGATCAGTTTGGTGGATGCATGCGCCCGCGAGGGCCGGCCTTCGGTGTACGTGGAAGTGCTGGCCAAGCCTGGCCTGCGTGTTCCCCGGAGCGACGCTTCATTCAGCCCTGCACCTGGTGCAGGCGGGGACTCTGACAGCGGGCTTTAAAGCGTCCTTCGTCTCACCGAAGTGCCAGATTCCGCGTGAAAGCGGTCATATTTCCGTTCTGGCGCGCGACTTTACCTGTTCAAGGCCTGCCAGACATTGGCACAGGCTCCTTCTGTCGATAACATTTCATTACGCATTGCGCTTTATCAGGCGCCGTCGCGTCCGAGTTGAGACGGTGTCGCTGGAGTGGATGTCATGGCCTTGTATCAGTTGAGCTACATGAGCAACCTTGTCAAACCCGACAAGGCGATGCTGAGGACCATCGTCGAGACCGCGCGGCGCCGAAACAAGCCCAACCAGATCACCGGCATGCTGCTGTGCTGCGATGGCCAGATCGTGCAGGTGCTGGAAGGCCCTGAGGCCGCCGTGCATGAGACCTTCGGGCGCATTGCCTCCGATTCCCGCCACCATTGCATCGTCGAACTGACCAGCTTTGAGGTGGAGCGGCGCGACTTCGAGGGCTGGAGCATGGGTTTTCACATGCCCGAGTTCGGCCGCTTTTCCACCCCGAATGACATGGAATGGCTGTTCAAGCTGAGCCCGGAAGAGGTGGTCAAGCGCGTGGAGCCAGGGCTGGCCCGCTCCATCCTGAAGAACTTCGGCGCAGAAGCCTCCGTCTGACGGGTCGCCTGTGGGCGCTCTGAGTCAGCGAGTCAGCCCTGTGCTGCTCGCAGCTTGTCTTTCTTGCTCGGTCGCCGTCCCTTGACGCCGCCGGTGGCGCCGGGGTCCATCGGGTTGGGCGGCAATGTCTCCACCGGTTCAAAGCCAGCCACCTGTTCCCGCGTCACCTTCATCTGGTGGCGTTTTTCAATCAGTCGCATGTGCGCCTCGGTGGTGGCGCTGACAAAGCTCACCGCCAGCCCACCCATGCCAGCACGTCCGGTCCGGCCGATGCGGTGGGTGTAGTCCACGGCCGAGCGCGGAAGGTCGTAATTGACGACCACTGGCAACTGCGCAATGTCGATGCCCCGGGCCGCCACGTCGGTGGCCACCACCACCTGAACCGCCTTGATCCGGAAGTCCTGCAGCACCTGGGTGCGTTTGCCCTGGCTCAACTCGCCATGGAAGGGCTCGGCTTCAATGCCGGCCTTGCGCAGCTTGTCCGCCACGATCTCGGCAGCATGCTTGGTGGCCACGAAGGCGAGCACGCGGTCCCACTTTTCAGTCTGCACCAGATGGCGCAGCAACTGCGTACGACGGCCAGGGTCAACTTCAATGGCACGCTGACGGATGTCGGGCGCCGCCTGCATGGCGGCGGTGACTTCGATGCGCAGCGGCTCGCGCAGCAAGGTCCCCGCCAGCGCTTCAATGGCAGGCGGGAAGGTGGCTGAAAAAAGCAGTGTTTGCCGTTGCGGCGGCAGCAGGGCCAGCACGCGCTGCAGCTCATCGCCAAAGCCCAGATCCAGCATACGATCGGCTTCATCCAGCACCAGCGTGCCGACGTCGGCAAGGCTCAGGGCGTTGTGATCAATCAGGTCCAGCAGGCGCCCGGGGGTGGCCACCACGATGTGCGCGCCGCCACGCAGGTTCATCATCTGCGGATTGATGGACACACCGCCAAACACCACCGCCACCTTGGGTCGCAGGGGAAGATATTGCGCCAGCCGCACGATGGCCTCACCGACCTGCGTGGCCAGCTCCCGGGTGGGCACCAGCACGAGGCCGTAAACACGCTTCCCGGCCTGTGACCGGGCTGCGCCTGGTGACTGCATCAATTGCTGCAGCAGCGGCAATGAAAACGCCGCCGTCTTGCCCGAACCCGTCTGTGCGGAAACCAGCACATCGCGGCCCTGCAAAATGGCGGGAATTGCCTCTGACTGAACGGGCGTGGGGACGGTGTAGCCGCGCTCGGCAATCGCACGCAGCAGGGGTGGCAACAGCGCCGCTGGGAATGAAAGGGGAGCGCTGGCGTCGTTGGGCATGGAGGGGGCGAGAGGCAGGTGCCGCCGGGTGCAGCCCTTGCGGTATCGATGTGTTGACAGAGCGGGAAGTGTACGCCCCGCATGTCGCGCGGGACGGCGGACCGATGGTTCTGCGAAGATGAGGCCGTCTGCGCACACAGCGCCTACGCCTGGAGACTTTTCCATGAAATCATTTCGTCGCCACACCGAAAGCCATCGCACCGACAGCATCGGCTGGCTGCGTGCGGCCGTACTGGGCGCCAACGACGGCATTGTGTCCACCGCAAGCCTGCTGGTGGGCGTGGCGGCGGCGGGCGCCAGCCCCGGAACCCTGTTGGTGACAGGCGTAGCCGGTCTGGTGGCCGGTGCGATGTCGATGGCCGCGGGCGAATATGTGTCGGTGTATTCCCAGGCCGATACCGAGGCAGCCGATTTGTCGCGGGAGCGTTCCGAGCTCGAAGCCGATCCGGTGGCTGAAACCCGCGAACTGACGGCAATTTACGTCGGCCGGGGGCTGGAGCCAGCGCTCGCGCAGCAGGTGGCCACCCAGCTGATGGCCCACGACGCACTGGGGGCCCATGCACGGGATGAACTGGGTATTTCCGAGGCTTTCACCGCCAAACCGGTTCAGGCCGCTTTGGCATCGGCTGCCAGCTTCGCGGTTGGTGCTGCTCTGCCACTGGGCATCGCGTGGCTGGCACCGGCGGCCAGCCTGATGGTCTGGGTGGGACTCACGTCCTTGTTGTTTCTGGCCTTGCTGGGAGCCGTGGCCGCGCGTGTGGGCGGGGCGTCAATGGCGGTCGGTGCGTGGCGCGTCACGTTCTGGGGTGCACTCGCCATGGTCATCACCGCAGGGGTCGGCCGGCTGTTTGGCGCAGTGGTCTAGTGGTTATCTGGCTGAGGCACGAATGGGCACAGAGCAACAGAAGGCAGCGGTCGAGCTTACGGTCTTCCGAGAGTTCATCTTCAAGGCAGGTATCTCCATCGACCCAGAGAGCGTCAGCAAGCCAGGCGCGCAGTCTGAACCCGACATCTTCTGCACGTTGATCAGTGGAGAGCAGGTTGCGTACGAGCTCGTTGAGATCTGCTCATCAGATATTGCAGCCACCCTTTCCAAGCTTCGGACTGGCGGCTCAACAGCCTTGGCCACATCCGATCCAACGGAAAAGACGCTTCGGCAGAAACTGCATAAAACCTACCGAACCACGCTCCCTATTGAACTGCTTTGCTACACGAATGGTCGTACCGTCAGCCCAGATGATCTGATTCTTGGTGAAGCACAGCGCTGGGCCAGCGCAATTGACGGCCCGTTCAGGAAAGTTTGGCTTCTGGGTGAGAAAGGTGTCTATGAAGTGTGGTCAGCCAGCTAACCCTTCCATCACGAGGACGTCACCCGGCAAGCCGGGTGACGCCTCTCATGTCAAACGTTAAAGCTTGCGGGCTGGCCGCTCAGGCTGCGCCATGGCCTTGCTGCCTCACTGCGCCCGAGACAGCCGCGCAGGCATGAAAAAGCCCGCGTGAAGCGGGCTCGAAGCGTCCGGGTATGACGCCTGGTGTGTGCCTGAGGAGTATCAGGCCGCGAGAGCGGCGTCGGGCTGGTTGGCCGCCGTCTGCGTCTGCACGGTGATTTCAGCCGCAGCAGCGGTGAGTGCGGCAGCCTTCGCGGCTTCGCCCATGGCTAGGCCTTCAGCGCGCACAAAGCGCACGTCGGTCACGCCGAAGAAGCCAAAAATCGTCTGCAGGTAGCTCTCCTGGTGCTCCAGGGCGCGCATGGCGTCGCTGGTCGAATACACACCGCCGCGAGCCGACGCAACGATGACGGTCTTGCCGCCAGCCAGACCCACCGGGCCTTTGTCGGTGTACTTGAAGGTGCGGCCCACCTGGGCGACGCGGTCGATCCAGGCCTTGAGCTGGGTCGGCACGGCGAAGTTGTAGAGCGGTGCACCGATCACGACCACATCGGCGGCGAGGAATTGGGACACCAGTGCCTCGGACACCGCGTTTTCGCGTCGTTGCACATCGGTCAGCACGGCATCGGCTGGTGCCCTAAAGCCCAGCGAGTCGGCCGACAGGTGGCTGGGTGTGTCGACGGCCAGGTCCAGGTAGTCCACCTCGGTGCCGGGGTGGCTGGCGCGCCATGACGCCACGATCTGGGCCGTGAGCTGGCGCGAGACCGAGTTGCCGCCCAGGATGCTGGAGTCGATGTGAAGAAGTTTGCTCATGATGGATTCCTTTCGGTGGGGTTCAGCGCGTGCGATGAGCCCGGGGTGTTTCGGGTTGTGGCCGTGTTCACCATGAATCGCAGCCATGGATAGATTGTCTTGGCGGGTTGATGATTTGATAAGTCATCAAAATTACGATTGATTGTCCTGCTGGTGAGACAATAGGTCTCCATACTGACTTTTCCAGGAAGCCCCATGCAGGACCTCAACGACATGCTGTATTTCGCCGAAGTGGTGGCGCAGGGCAGCTTTGCCGGTGCCGCGCGGGCCTTGGGCTTGCCCAAATCCCGCCTGTCACGCCGCGTGGCCGAGCTGGAGGGCCGTCTGGGTGTACGGCTTTTGCAACGCACCACCCGCAAGCTGTCGCTGACGCAGGTCGGCGAGGTGTACTTGCGCCACTGCAGCGCCATGCGTGAAGAAGCGCTGGCGGCCGCCGACGCCGTGGCACAGATGCAGGTGGAGCCACGCGGCACCCTGCGCATCACCTGCCCGGTGACGTTGGCGCAGAACACGCTGGGTTACCTGATCCCGCAGTTCATCGCGATGTACCCTCTGGTCAAAATCGACATGCGGGTGACCAACCGCGTGGTGGATCTGGTGGAGGAGGGCGTCGACATCGCGCTGCGGGTGCGCCCCACGCTGGAAGACAGCGGCAGCCTGGTGGTGAAGAACCTGGGTGCTGGAACCGGCTCGCTGATGGCCAGCCCGGCCTTGCTGGCCCGACATGGGCGGCCGGAGACACCGCAAGACCTGGCCCGGTTTGATACGGTGGCCATGTCATGGGCCGATGGGCGATCGTCGTGGGACCTGATCGGGCCCGAGGGGCAGGAGGCGATGGTCCACCATCAGCCGCGCTTTGTGGCCGACGACCTTCAGACCCTCAAGCTCGCTGTACTGGCAGGCACTGGCGTGGGGTTTTTGCCGGATTCCATGAGTCTGGCCGAGCAGCGCGCACAGCTGCTGGTGCCAGTGCTGCCCGGCTGGAGCACCCGCCCGGGCATGGCCCATGCGGTGTTCCCCACGCGCCGGGGGCAGGTGCCGGCGGTCAGGAAGTTTCTTGATTTTCTGGGGGCACACATGCAGGGCGAGCGCATTGTGTGATGGCGTTTCTCCGGGTGTGGCGGCGGTACGTGCCCTGTCCATTCGGGCAGTCTGGAGACGGCCCTATATTCAATTAAATGGATAAATTAAGAGCGATATATTCTTTGTTGTTTTAAGTGGTCGTCTCCACAATGCGTTCTCTCAGCCTCACGCAGGAGAAACGCATGACCCCCGTCAGATTCGGCGACACCGCCCATCGCTTCATTCAGGACCCGATCACCGGCACCGCTTTCGGGCCGCAGTCGGCTCGGCGCGCCTGCAAGACGCTGTTTTCGACTTCGGCCGGGCGAGGCGCGACGCCGCAGCCCCTGCGTTAACCACGGGGCCGACCGCAGTGCGTTTCATCATTGTTCCCGGCTGGCGTGACTCTGGCCCCGGCCACTGGCAAAGCCTGTGGGCCGAGCGCCTGCCTGGCGCAGTGCGCGTGAAGCAGGACGACTGGATCACGCCGACCCGGCAGGCCTGGGTGCACAGCATTGCCCGCACCATCGAGGAGCAGGGCGAGCCCGTCATCGTGATTGCCCACAGCCTGGGTTGCATTGCCACGACCCATTTGCCCGCCAGTGCGGTGCGCTGCATTCAGGGGGCACTGCTGGTCGCGCCGGCGGATCCGGAGCGCCGCGCGGTACTGAGCGACTTCGCACCGGTTCCTTTCCAGAAGCTGCCTTACCGCAGCGTGCTGGTGGCCAGCAGCAACGACCCGTATTGCCCGATTCGTCTGGCCGGTGCTTACGCCCGGGCCTGGGGCAGCGAATTTGTGCGCATGCAGGACGCCGGGCACATCAACGTCGAATCAGGCCATGGTGAATGGCCGCTGGGTGCCGCGCTGCTGCAGTCGCTGGCCGGTGAGCCAACGCTGGTACCCATGGCTTCAAGTGTTGCTTCAGGTGCTTCTTTTCAGTCTTCAACCTCTCTCCGTTCTTTTCAAACCGCATGAATTCCACTCTCAAAACTTCCATCGCAGCCCTCGCCTTTGCGGCTGCAGGCATGACTTCGGCCCAGACCCTGCTCAACGGCTCGTATGACGTCGCGCGTGAGTTCTACAAGGAATACAACGCCGCCTTCATCGCCCACTACAAAAAGACCACCGGCAAGGACATCAAGATCGACCAGTCGCACGGCGGCTCGAGCGCGATTGCACGCTCGGTGGCTGACGGCCTGGATGCCGATGTGGTGACGATGAACACCAGCACCGACGTGGATTTCCTCGCGGGCGCCGGCGTGGTGGCCAAGGACTGGGCCAAGCGCTTTCCGGGCAATGCCTCGCCCACCACGTCGACCATGCTGTTCCTGGTGCGCAATGGCAACCCCAAGCGGATCAAGGACTGGGACGACCTCATCAAGCCCGGCATCCAGGTGATCGTGGTCAACCCCAAAACCGGGGGCAATGGCCGCTACACCTATCTTGCCGCCTGGGGCTATGCGAAGAAGAAGGGCGCCACCGACGCACAGGCCGCCGAGTTTGTGGGCAAGCTCTACTCAAACGTCCCGGTGCTGGGCAAGGGCGGCCGCGACGCGACCACCGTGTTCCTGCAGCGCAACATTGGCGACGTGCTGATCACCTTCGAATCGGAAGTGCTGTCGGTGAACAAGGAGTTCGGCGAAGGCAAGGTAGATGCGGTATACCCGTCCATCAGCATCCTGGCCGAGAACCCGGTCGCGGTGGTGGAACGCACTGTCGCCAAAAAGGGCACGACCGATCTGGCCAAGGCCTATCTGGATCATCTTTACTCGGATGAAGGGCAGGAGATTGCAGCCCGCCACGCGCTTCGTCCCCGCTCGCAGGCGGTGCTGAAAAAATACGCCAACACCTTCAAGCCGGTGCAATTGTTCACGGTGCAGGAACTGTTCGGCTCACTCAGCGAAGCGCAGAAAGTGCACTTCAATGACGGCGGCCAGTTTGATCGGCTTTACACCGTCAAGTAAGCGGTCAGCTCCATGAGTTCCCTGACTTCCACCGCGCCGGGCGCGGCGGTGCCGCCCCACCAGCCGGCTGCAGGCAAGCGCCCGGTCCGCCGGGTATTACCCGGTTTTCACCTCACACTGGGCTACACCGTGCTGTACCTCAGCCTGATCGTGCTGATTCCGATTTCGGCGCTGTTCTTCAAGACCTTCTCGCTGACCTGGGAGCAATTCTGGTTGGCCGTGACCTCGCCGCGCGTGCTGGCCTCGTACCGTCTGACGTTCGGCGCCTCGCTGCTCGCGGCGCTGGTCAATCTGGTGTTTGGACTGTTGGTGGCCTGGGTTTTGGTGCGCTACAGCTTTCCCGGCAAGAAACTGGTGGATGCGCTGGTCGATCTGCCGTTTGCCTTGCCCACTGCCGTGGCGGGCATTTCGCTCACGGCCTTGCTGGCGGGTAATGGCTGGATTGGCCAGTACCTGGAGCCCATGGGCATTAAGCTGGCCTTCACGCCTGCCGGTGTGGTGATTGCCCTGATCTTCATCGGCTTGCCGTTTGTAGTGCGCACCGTGCAGCCGTTGCTGGAGGACGCAGAGAAAGAGCTTGAGGAGGCCGCCACCTCGCTGGGCGCCACGCGTCTGCAGATTTTCATTCGCGTCATCCTGCCGCACATTGCGCCGGCGCTGCTCACCGGTTTTGCCATGGCCTTTGCCCGGGCGATTGGGGAGTACGGCTCGGTCATTTTCATCGCTGGCAACATGCCGATGATTTCCGAGATCACGCCGCTGATCATCATCGGCAAGCTGGAGCAGTACGACTACGCCGGCGCGACCGCCGTCGCAGTGGTGATGCTGGTGATTTCGTTTGCTTTGCTGCTCGTCATCAATGCGCTGCAAGCCTGGCAACGGCGCCTTTCGGGGGCCCCGGCATGAGCACCACAACAACGATTCGGCAAAGCCGTTCCAGCACCACCGAAGCGCCCTGGGTTCGCTACACCCTGATCGCACTCGCCCTCGGTTTTGTATTGCTTTTTCTGGTGTTGCCGCTGGCAGCCGTGTTCACTGAGGCCTTGCGTAAGGGCTTTGGCGCGTATCTCGCGGCATTGCGGGAACCCGATGCGTGGTCCGCGATACGCCTCACGTTGATCGCAGCCGCCATTGCGGTGCCGCTGAACCTGGTGTTTGGTGTGGCCGCCGCCTGGGCGATTGCCAAGTACGAATTCCGTGGCAAGTCATTCCTGACCACGCTGGTGGATCTGCCGTTTTCCGTCTCGCCAGTGGTCGCGGGTCTGGTCTATGTGCTGGTGTTCGGTGCGCAGGGCTGGTTCGGGCCCTGGCTGCAGGCCAACGATGTGAAGATCATTTTTGCGGTGCCCGGCATTGTGCTGGCCACGGTGTTCGTGACCTTCCCCTTCATCGCCCGCGAGCTGATCCCGCTGATGCAGGCCCAGGGCAACGACGAGGAGCAGGCCGCCATCGTGCTCGGCGCTACCGGCTGGCAGACCTTCTGGCATGTCACGCTGCCCAACATCAAGTGGGGCCTGATTTACGGCGTGATTCTCTGCAACGCACGGGCCATGGGCGAGTTTGGCGCGGTGTCGGTGGTTTCGGGCCACATCCGTGGGCAAACCAACACCTTGCCCCTGCACGTTGAAATTCTTTACAACGAATACCAGTCGGTAGCCGCGTTTGCCGTGGCGTCACTGCTGGCCATTCTGGCGCTGGTGACGCTGGTCATCAAATCGGTCGCCGAGTGGCGCCACGAAGCCGAGATGAAAGCTGCAGCCGAACTGCCCCCCGAGCGACCAAGGCCGGTTCTGGCCACCGCCACAGCCAGCTGAGCGCTGGCCCGCACAGATCAAAGGACTCCCCATGAGCATCGAAATACGCAACGTCAGCAAACACTTTGGCAACTTCCAGGCACTCGGCGATGTCAGCCTGGACATCGAATCGGGCGAACTGGTTGCCTTGCTGGGCCCCTCGGGCTGCGGCAAGACCACGTTGCTGCGCATCATTGCCGGGCTGGAAACCGCTGACCGCGGCAGCATTCTCTTCAGCGGCGAAGACACCACCGACGTGCATGTGCGTGAGCGGCAGGTCGGCTTTGTGTTTCAGCACTACGCGCTGTTCCGCCACATGACGGTGTTCGAGAACGTCGCCTTCGGTCTGCGCATGAAGCCGCGCGGCCAACGGCCCTCTGAGGCGCAGATCAAGGAAAAAGTGCACGCGCTGCTCAATCTGGTTCAGCTCGACTGGCTGGCTGACCGGTTTCCGTCACAGCTTTCCGGCGGGCAACGCCAGCGCATTGCCCTGGCGCGCGCGCTGGCGGTGGAGCCCAAGGTGCTGCTGCTCGACGAACCCTTTGGCGCGCTCGACGCCAAGGTGCGCAAGGAACTGCGCCGCTGGCTGCGCCGCCTGCACGATGACCTGCATGTGACCAGCATTTTCGTGACCCACGATCAGGAAGAGGCGCTCGAAGTGGCCGACCGCGTGGTACTGATGAACCAGGGGCAGGTCGAGCAGATCGGCTCACCGCAGCAGGTGTGGGACCACCCGGCCAGCCCGTTTGTGTATGGCTTTCTGGGTGATGTGAATCTTTTTCACGGCCGTGCCCATGAAGGCGAGGTCTATCTGGGCGGACAGCTCAATAAGGGCACGCGCATCAATTCCCCTGAGCACGCCAGCGCGCAGGACGCGAAGGCGCTGGCCTATGTGCGACCGCATGACCTCGACGTGCAGCGCTATGCGCCGGGCGCCGAAGGCATCGCCGTGCATCTGGAGCGCGCCATTGTCATCGGCCCGATGGCCCGGCTGGAACTGGCGCCTAGCGAAGGCCATGTGCAGCAGGGCAGTGCATCCGATGACCACCTGATCGAGGCGCAAATCCCGTCGCAGCAATTCAGGGACATGGGCCTGCGCGAGGGCGACATGCTGGTGGTGACGCCGCGCAAGGCGAGGGTGTTTGTGCAGGCCTGAAACCGGCTTCGTCACGAACCGGTTTGATGGCTGACGTAAAGGTGATCGATCAGGTCGCAGGGGGCTACGCACCAAAGCTTCAGGAACTTATTGCCGATCCCGCCCACGAACCATCAGACAATTCACCCATTGCTGATTTCAAGGGACCCTGATGTTTTTGACGTATTTCGACGCCATGCCCCGCCGTGTTCTGGCGCTGATTGCTGCGGCCTGCGTGGCCATGCTGGCGTTTGGCCTGTACCTGCAGCATGGGCTGGGTCTGGAGCCATGCCCCATGTGCATCGTGCAGCGTTACGCGCTGATCGGCGTGGCTTTGCTGGCGGGCCTCACGGCCTTTACCAAAAGCCGCGGGCTGCTGGTCACAGGCTCGGCTCTGATGGTGCTGATGGCCGGCTTTGGTGCCTTCGTGGCGGCGCGGCAAAGCTTTCTGCAGTGGTATCCGCCGGAGGTTGCCTCCTGCGGCCGCGACTTCTACGGAATGATCGAAACCTTTCCGCTCAAGCGCGCGATTCCGATGATCTTCAAGGGCAGTGGCGACTGCACCAAGATCGACTGGACCTTTCTGGGTGGCTCGATCGCCAACTGGTCTTTCGTGTGCTTTGTGGTGATGGGTCTGGTGGGCCTGACACTGATGGTGCGGCAGCTGCGGGCGCGCTGAATCGTTCTGCGCTGATGCCAGGGCCCGGCAACTTGCCGGGCTTTTTTATTGGGAGTTTCATTTTTCAATTAAATCAATGGCTTACTGTTAAATCCTCATGTTGAGCTGGTCTCTCCGAAGTGAGTTTCCAGGTCTCTGAAAGGATATTTCCCAAGAGTACAAAGCTGACTTTATACTGTACATAAATACAGTATTTGATCATGTTTTTGGGCTCACCATGCTTTCCAGTTCTCCTCTCGATCTCGCCTCGCCGGCACTTGCCGACGTCTGGCGCGCGGGCGAGTTGGGCGGCGTCAGCCAGTCGGTGCAGGCCACGGGCTACGCCAGTCTGGACACCGCACTGCCCGGCGGCGGTTGGCCACAAGGCGCATTGATCGAGTTGCTACAGCCGCAGGCGGGTGTGCATGAGTGGGGCTTGCTGGCACCTGCACTGGCAGCTGTTCAGCAGGCAGAGCCGGCTCAATGGCTGGTGCTGGTGGGCGCGCCTCAGGTGCCGTTTGGTCCGGCGCTGGGGGCGCAGCAGTTGCAGATGCTGCAGTTGCTCAGCGTTCAGGGGCGGCCAGGCGATGCACCTTCGCTGCTGTGGGCCACGCGCGAGGCGCTGCAGTGCGCCGATGTGTCTGCCGTGCTGGCCTGGCTGCCTCATGCCCGCAGCGCGCACCTGCGCCGCTTGCAGATCGCAGCCCATGCACACCACAAGCTGCTGTTTGTCTTCCGGCCACTGCGGGCGCAACAGGAGTCGTCGCCCGCGCCGCTGCGCCTGCGGCTGGAAGGCACAGTCAGTGAAATGGGCAACCTGCAGGTGGATGTCTTCAAGCGCCGCGGTCCGCCGCTGGCGGCACCGGTTCTGCTCGACACCCGGCCTGCGCGGCTGGCCGCCTTGCTGGCTGCGAGTCGTGAAAGGGCCCGGCAAAAGCGCGAAGAACTGTCCACTGTTCAAGCGCCGTCCCGGTTGCCGCTGTCTTCGTGGCCCGCCATTCCATCGCAAAGCCCTGTTCATGCGCTGCTGGATCGCATTGCATATTTCCATCACCACTGAGCCGACAGTTCCCGCTCAGCCCGGTGCTGCGGTGATGGACGAGGCTGCTTTGCAGCAAGCGCTGGTCAGTCTGGCGCTGGGCTTTACCCCGCATGTCGCGCTGGTGGACGAGGCCGTGTTGCTGGACGTGACCGGCAGCCTGCGCCTTTTTGGCGGCTTGGCCAGCCTGATGCAAGCGCTGGCGAAGCGCACGGAGGCGTTTCTCGACATGCATCAACTCCAGGCCCAGCTCGCCCGGGCGCAAGGCGCCAACTCGCTGGTCGCGCTGGGCAGATTGCGTCATCAGGCCAGAACGTCAAATGGCATCCAGCGCGTCGCTGACTTGCCTCTGTACACCCTGACCGCCGCCAGACCGCACCTTGATGTGCTGGAGCGCATTGGCTGCCGCCACTGGGGCGACCTGCTAAACCTGCCGCGCGACGGCATGGCCCGGCGATTCGGGGCCGGGCTGCTGCAGGCGCTGGACCGCGCCCGCGGCAGCGCACCAGACGACTACCCCTGGCTGACGCTGCCTGAACACTTTGAGGAAAAACTGGAGCTCAATGCGCTGGTCACCCAGGCGCCAGCGCTGATGACAGGTGTGGCGGGCCTACTGGTGAAACTGCAGGCCTGGTTGATCGGTCGCCAGAGCGGGCTGTGCGCGCTCAAGCTCATCTGGCACCTGGACAAACGCCGCGACGTGGCGCCCACCGGCGAGCTGGAGGTGCGCACCGCCCAGCCCGCGCAGGACTTGCGGCATGTGAGCCGTCTGATCGCCGAGCATCTGGCGCAGCAGGTGTTGCCCGCGCCCGTGCATGCGCTGACGCTGCGCTCGCTGGTCACCGAGAGCCTCACAGACTCTGCTGCCGCCACGGCCAGCCTGCTGATGGAAGAACGCCGGCAGGGCGACAGCGTGGTGGAACTGGTCGAGCGGCTCAGTGCGCGTTTGGGTGATGCCAAGGTGCAGGCCTGGGAGGCCTGCAACGACCACAGGCCTGAACAGATGCAGCGCTGGATCCGTGCTGCGGAGGTGTTCAAGACACGGCGGACCCTGAAATCTGCCGTGCGTCGCACAGGTCCCATGACCTCATCCATGGCATCAGGCCAGACGGAAGCCTTGTACCCCACCTGGCTGCTGCCCGAGCCGCTGCAGCTGCAGACCGTGGGCAACAGTCCGGTGTACCAGGGCAAGCTGACGCGTTTGGCCGGGCCGCAGCGGCTGGAAGCTGCCGAATGGCTGCTGGCCGAGGGCAGCACCGCCCGGCAGGCAGGGCTGTGTGCCCGGCCTTGGGCCTTACGTGACTACTTTGTCTACCGCAGCCAGCAAGGCAGCTTGCTGTGGATTTACAGCGAACGGTTGGGTTCTGCGCAGCAGCAAGCCCGGCAACGCGCCTGGTATCTGCATGGGTTTTTCACCTGAGATGTCAGCCCCAACGTCTGCGCAAACGTCTGCCCACGCGCTGCCTGACTACGCGGAGCTGCACGCTTTAAGCAACTTCAGCTTCCAGCGCGGGGCCTCGCACGCCGAAGAGCTGGTTGAAAGGGCGTTCGAGCTGGGCTACACGGCACTGGCCATTACCGACGAATGCTCGGTCGCCGGAGTGGTGAGGGCGCATGAAGCCGCGAAGGCCTGCGGAATCCAGCTGCTGCCGGGGGCTGAGTTTCTGGTGCAGTCAGCAAGCCATCAAAACGGAGCTTTCAGGCTGGTGGTCTTGCCCCACAACGCCGCAGGCTGGGGCCATCTGTGCGAGTTCATCACCGAGGCCCGGCGCGTGGGTGACTTGCAGGACAAAGGCAGCTACCGCGTCGCGCTGGGAGAGACCGACTTTTCGCGTTTGACCGACTGTGAAATCCTGCTGGCGCCTTTGCACGGAAGTGGTGTCGGGCTTCAGACTGAAGCGCTTTGCAGCCATGTCGATTGGGCGCTCAAGCTGTTTGGTGCCCACGTCTGGCTGGCCGTGGAGCTGCTGCAGGGCCTGGACGACGCGCTGCGCCTGCAGCAGCTGCAGCAGGTGGCCCAGCGTACCGGCATCCGCTTGGTGGCGGCCGGTCAGGTGCTGATGCACAAGCGCTCACGCAAGCCGCTGCACGACGTGATGACAGCCATCCACTTGGGGCAGCCGGTGCACAGCTGCGGCCTGGCACTGCAGCCCAATGCCGAGGCACATTTGCGGCCCCGCATGCGGCTGGCCGACATTTACCCAGCCAGTCTGCTGCGCGCCACGCTGGAAGTGGCGGCGCGCTGCACCTTCAGCCTGGATGAAATCCGCCATCTTTACCGCTACCCGGTGGAAGGCGTTGTACCCAGTGAAGAAACGCCTTCGCAGTGCCTGCGGCGGCTGACGGCAGAGGGCGTGCACGAGCGGTTTCCGGACGGTGTTCCAGACCTGGTTCGAACCCAGATCGACAAGGAACTGGCGCTGATCGAAGCGCTGGAATACGAGATGTTTTTCATCACGGTGCACGATATCGTGCGCTTTGCGCGCAGCCAGGGCATTCTGTGCCAGGGGCGCGGCTCGGCGGCCAATTCGGCTGTGTGTTTTTGTCTGGGCATCACGGCCATCAACCCGACCGAAAGCGCGCTGCTGTTCGAGCGCTTCATCAGCCGCGAACGCAGCGAGCCGCCGGATATTGACGTGGACTTCGAGCACCAGCGGCGCGAGGAAGTCATCCAGTACATCTACGAAAAATACGGGCATGACCGCGCCGCCATTGCCGCCACGGTGATTCGCTACCGGCCGCGCAGCGCCATCCGCGATGTGGGCAAGGCGCTGGCCATCGAGCCGGCATTGATCGACCAGTTCGCCAAAGAGCATTTCTGGTTTGACGGCAGCGAGGTGCTGGAAGAAAAAATCCGCCAGCTCGGGTTAACGGGCCAGAGTGGGCCGGTGCTGCAGTGGCTGGAGCTGTCGGCGCAACTGATCGGCTTTCCGCGCCACCTCAGCCAGCATGTGGGCGGCTTTGTGCTGACGCAGGGCAAGCTGACGCGGTTGGTGCCGGTGCAGCCAGCGTCGATGGAAAACCGCCGCATCATCCAGTGGGACAAGGACGATCTGGACGCCATGGGCCTGCTCAAGGTCGATGTGCTGGCGCTGGGCATGCTGTCGGCCATCCAGCGCTGTCTGCATCTGGTGGAAGAGCTGCGGAAGAAGCCTTTGCAGATGCATGAGATCGAAGGCGAAGACGAGCAGACCTACGACATGATCTGCCAGGCCGACACCGTGGGTGTGTTCCAGATCGAGAGCCGTGCACAAATGTCGATGCTGCCGCGCCTGCAGCCGCGCACCTATTACGACCTGGTGGTGGAAGTCGCCATCGTGCGGCCGGGGCCAATTCAGGGCGGCATGGTGCACCCGTACCTGAAGGCGAGGGAGCTCAAACGCAGCGGCAAGGAGATTGTGTTTGAGTACCCCGCGCTCAAGCCTGCGCTGGAGCGCACCCTGGGCGTGCCGATTTTTCAGGAGCAGGTGATGCAGATTGCCATGATCGCGGCCGACTTCACGCCGGGCGAGGCCGACGACCTGCGCCGCTCCATGGCGGCCTGGAAGCGCAAGGGAGGGGTGGAGCGCTTTCATGACCGCCTGACCCAGGCCATGGTGCGCAAGGGCTACAGCCCGGCATTTGCCGAGCGCATCTTCAGCCAGATCCGTGGCTTTGGCGAATACGGTTTTCCGGAAAGCCATGCCGCCAGTTTTGCCAAGCTGGTGTACGTGAGCTGCTGGCTCAAGTGCCACGAGCCCGCCTGCTTTCTGGCGGCCATGGTCAATTCGCAGCCGATGGGGTTTTATTCGCCGTCCCAGCTGGTGCAGGATGCGCGCCGGCACGGCATCGAGGTGCGGGCGGTGGACGTGATGCACAGCCAGTGGGATTGCACGCTGGAGCCGGCCAGCGATACGGCCTTGCTGGCCACCTATCCGGACATTCGCGCCGGGCAGCCTGCCGTGCGGCTGGGCCTGCGTCTGGTTGCCAGCCTCTCGGAAGCCTCCGCGCAGCGCATCGTGACCGCGCGAGTCCAGGCGCCTTTCACGTCCACGGAAGACCTGGTGTCACGCGCCCGGCTGGACGCACGGGACATCAACGCCCTGGCGGCGGCTGATGCACTGCTGCCGCTGGCGGGCCACCGGCGCCAGCAGGTGTGGCAGGCCTCGGCCATCAAGCCGGCACCCGAGCTGTTCCGGGCGGTGCCCACGCATGAAACCGCTCTGGCCTTGCCCGACACGCCTGAGGGCGAGAACATCCTGTTCGACTACCGGTCCACCGGCCTCACGCTGCGCCGTCACCCGCTGGCACTGCTGCGGCCCCGGCTGGCCCGGCGCGGCATGCTCAGCGCCGAAGCGCTCAATGCTCTGCCCGATGGTGAGCCCGTGTCGGCCTGCGGCATTGTCACCATGCGCCAGCAGCCGCAAACCGCCAAGGGCACCATCTTTGTCTCACTGGAAGACGAGACCGGCTCGGTGAATGTGATCGTGTGGAAGTCGCTGCGTGAGACGCAGCGCGCCGAAGTGCTGCATGCGCGCCTGCTGGCCGTGCATGGCATCTGGCAGCGCAGCGAGGAAAGCGGCACCGCTGCAGGTTACGGCGCGGTGCGCAATCTGGTGGCGCACCGGCTGGAAGACCTCACGCCGCTGCTGGGGCGGCTGGGGACCTCGAGCAGGGACTTTCATTGAGCCCAGGGCAAAGAACGAAGGTCGGCGTTGCCTAGCTCAGGTCGTTGCCATGCAGCCTTCGGGCTTGAACACCCGCTCGGTCGATGCCGGGTATTTGGCCAGCTTGCTGGCGGGCCGGCGCGGGCGTGCCACCAGTTCACCTCCGCAATTGGGGCAGGTGCTGCTCAGCCGGGTGCTGGCGCAGTCAGCGCAGAAGGTGCATTCAAAAGTGCAGATGCGCGCATCGGGCGACTCGTTGGGCAAGTCCTTGTTGCAGCATTCGCAATTGGGTCTGAGTTCCAGCATGGCAGTTCTCCCTGATTGGTTTTGGAGCTGCTATTGAATCCCAAAACACCATGGGACTTCAAGTGAGTTTCTTGACGAGCACCTGACTCTTGCGGTCCCAGTTGTACTTGCGTTTGCGCGCTTCTGGCAGCCAGTCTGGATCGACCTGCACAAAGCCGCGCTTGATGAACCAGTGCATCGTGCGGGTGGTCAGCACAAAAATGCTCTGCAGGCCGGCGGCGCGGGCGCGCTGCTCGATGCGTTTCAAGATCTTCTCGCCGTCGCCCTGGCCCTGGCTCTGGGGCGACACCGTGAGCGCGGCCATCTCGGCGGTCTTGCCTTCGGGGTAGGGGTAGAGCGCCGCGCAGGCAAAGATCACGCCGTCGTGTTCGATGATGCTGTAGTTGGCCACGTCGCGCTCGATCTCGGTGCGGCTGCGCTTGACCAGTGTGCCGTCGTTTTCAAACGGCTCGATCAGCTGCAGGATGCCGCCCACGTCGTCCTCGGTGGCTTCGCGCAGCTCTTCAAGCTTCTCGTCGATCACCATGGTGCCGATGCCGTCGTGCACATAAATCTCCAGCAGCAGTGAGCCGTCCACCGCAAAAGGCAGGATGTGGCTGCGCTCCACACCGGCCTTGCAGGCCTTCACGCAGTGCTGCAGATAAAAAGCGGTGTCGGTCGGGCGCTCACCGATGGGCAGGCTGGCCAGCAGTTTTTCGGCAGCGGCCAGCGGCAGCTCAGTGTCAATCGGGTTGTCGTCGCTTTCGGGCTGGTCCGGGTGGATGCGGATGCCCGGGATCTCACTGAGAAAAATCAGCTTGTCGGCCTGCATGGCAATGGCCACCGAGGTGGCGACTTCTTCCATGGTGAGGTTGAATGCTTCGCCTGTCGGCGAAAAGCCAAACGGCGACAGCAGAACCATGGCGCCGAAATCGAGCACGCGGCCAATCGCGGCGGTGTCCACCTTGCGCACCAGGCCCGAATGCCGGAAATCCACGCCGTCCAGAATGCCAACCGGGCGCGCGGTGATGAAGTTGCCCGAGATCACCCGCACCGTGGAGCCGGCCATCGGCGTGTTGGGCAGGCCCTGGCTGAAGGCGGCTTCAATCTCATAGCGCAGCTGGCCAGCGGCTTCCTGCGCGCAGTCGAGCGCTACCTCGTCGGTGATGCGCATGCCGTGGGAGTATTTCGCTTCATGTCCCTTGGCGCGCAGTTGTTCGTTGACCTGCGGGCGAAAACCGTGCACCAGCACGATCTTCACGCCCATGCTCTGGATCAGCGCCAGGTCCTGGGCGATGTGGTGCAGCTTGCCGGCCGCGATGGCCTCGCCGGCGATGCCCACCACAAAGGTCTTGCCGCGGTGCGTGTGGATGTACGGCGCAACCGAGCGGAACCAGGGCACAAAGGTGAAATTGAAGACGGCGGACATGGGCGCGCTTTCGGGGTCAATGGAAGGTCGGGCCGCCAGCCGAGGGGACAGGACTGCATCCATGTCTGCCCCATCCGGCCGGGCAAAAACTGCGGGAATCAGGTTTTTCGAGTGTAAAGGACCTCACCTGCGCTGAAATGCCGTTGGCGGCACCCCTTGGAGGTCGATTGCGTTTGCCTGACAGGCGCGGTATGGTCGGACCCCATGGACCAATGGGTGAGTGGATTCTGGGGCGCGTATTTCGGCGCTGCAGCCTTGATGCTTGCAGGCGCGGTCTTTGCCTTCACCCGCGGCGTCCGGCGCGTGGCGGTAAATGCCGCGATGTCGGGTATCGCTTCGACGTTCTTCGTGGTCGCCTTTCTCGGCGGCCTGCCGATTGGCAACGACGATCTGCTGGCCCGCTTTCTGGCCCATGTGGCATGTGCGGTGTCGGCGGTGCTGGCCTATCTCCTGTTTGCCATTCTCGGCGTGCTACGCGAGCGTGCTGTTCGTCGCAAGACGGCCATCGGGCTGGCCCTGCTGGCCTGGGGGGTCATGGCGCTGGGCTGGCTGGTGCCACCGATTGCGGCTTTGCAGATGGGCATGACCATGGCGCTGGGGCTGGGTGTCCTGGCCCTGGCGCTGACGCTGCGCGGCGTGGTGCGCGGCGACCGCATGGCATGGGCCGCAGTGACCGGTGTGACGCTGATGCTGATCGCCATTGGTGGTCTCGGATGGATCGCCCTGGAGCGACCCAACGCGCCTTGGCAGGTTCACGCGATCAGTGCGCTTGCCGGAATGGCTTACCTGGCCACCATGGCGGGTGTGATGTGGACGCGCTACTCTTACCTGATCGAGCTCAACGAGGTCATGGCCCATGGGCCGAGCTACGACCCGGTGACGCGGATGCGGCTTTACACGCTGCCGGGCCAGACGCTGGAGCAGACGCTGCACCAGATCACGACCGACGGCGCACCGCTGGGGGCAGTGGCCATCACCATTGCCAACCTGTATGTGCTCAAGAAGCTCTACGGCCTGCCTGCGGTGAACCATGCGCTGTTTGTCTCGGCGGGCCGGCTGCGACGCTCGGTGCCTTCCGGAGTGCATGTCGGGCGGCTGGGCAACGACACCTTTTTGCTGCTGGTGCCCCAAGGTGCCGACAGCGGGCGGCTGCTGCGCATGGCGCGCAATGTGCTGGTCCGGCTGTCAAAGTCGGTAGTGCTCAACACCAGCCTGCAGGCTGGTGCGCTGGAGCAGCAGCAGACCCACTGGGCGGCTGAGCTGGGCGTAGGCGTCATGCGGCTGCCCAAGGCGGACCCCTTGTCAGCCGGTGAAGCGGTGGTCATGGCCTGCAAGATGGCCAGTACGGCGGTCAGCTACCCGAGTCGCCTGGCGTGGTTTGACCATGGCAGTGGCGAAATCGTGGACATGCCGCCCACGCTCTACTGAACATCGCTGTAGTCTGGGCCAGTCACTAAGGGGGCAGGCGGCTGCACAGGGCCGATAATTCACGCTCCGGGCGTTGACGACTGATCAGCCCCTGCCAATTCACTGCCTGCCGCGTTGCCCTTGTCACCCCTTTCCATCACTTTTCCAGAGTCACTGCCGGTTTCCGGCAAGCGCGACGAGATCACTGCCGCGATGACCGCGCACCAGGTCGTCATCGTCTGCGGCGAAACCGGCTCCGGCAAGACCACCCAGCTGCCCAAGATCGCGCTGGCCATGGGCCGCGGCAAGCTCAATTACCCACAAGGTCAGGGCCGGCTGATCGGCCACACGCAACCGCGACGGATTGCGGCGTCCAGCGTCGCCAAACGCATTGCCGAGGAACTGAAAACCCCACTTGGCGAGGTGGTGGGCTACAAAGTCCGCTTCCAGGACCGCCTGAGTCGCGACGCCTCGGTCAAGTTGATGACCGACGGCATTTTGCTGGCCGAAACCCAGACCGATCCGCTGCTCAAGGCCTATGACACCCTCATCATTGACGAGGCCCACGAGCGCAGCCTGAACATCGACTTTTTGCTGGGCTACCTGCGCCAGTTGCTGCCGCGTCGGCCTGATCTGAAGGTGGTCATCACCTCGGCGACGATTGATGCGCAGCGGTTTGCGGATTACTTTGCATCCAGCAAGGGGCCTGCACCCGTGATCATGGTTTCGGGAAGGATGTTCCCGGTCGAGCAGCGTTACCGGCCGTTCGAGGAGTCGCGCGACCACGACCTGAACGACGCGATTGCCGATGCCGTCGATGAGCTCTGGCAAAGCCCGCACAGTGCTGGCGACATTCTGGTGTTCCTGCCCGGTGAGCGTGAAATCCGCGAGGCGGCCGACCATTTGCGCAAGCACCTCGCGAACCAGCCGCTGACGCGCAATGCCGAGGTGCTGCCGCTGTTTGCGCGCCTCAGCCAGGCCGAGCAGGACCGCATTTTTGACGGTCATACCGGGTGTCGCATCGTGCTGGCCACCAACGTGGCCGAGACCTCGCTCACCGTGCCCGGCATCCGCTATGTGGTGGATGCCGGCACGGCACGGGTGAAGCGCTACAGCTTCCGCAGCAAGGTCGAGCAGTTGATGGTGGAACCGATTTCGCAGGCGGCGGCCAACCAGCGGGCAGGGCGCTGCGGCCGGGTGGCCGACGGCATTTGCATCCGGCTGTATGAAGAGCAGGACTTCCTAGGGCGGCCGCGCTTCACCGACCCGGAGATTCTGCGTAGCTCGCTGGCGTCGGTGATTCTGCGCATGAAGGCCCTACACCTCGGGGCGGTGGAAGACTTCGCTTTCATTGAGCCCCCGCAGCGCCGCGCCATCGCCGACGGCTACCAGCTGCTGGCCGAGCTGGGCGCGGTGGATGAGCAGAACGAGCTCACGCCGGTGGGGCGCACATTGGCCAAACTGCCGCTCGATCCGCGCGTGGGCCGCATGATCCTTGAAGCCCGGGACCGGCAGGCGCTCGACGAAGTGCTGGTGATTGCCAGCGCACTCAGCGTGCAGGACGTGCGCGATCGCCCCATGGACAAGCAGGCCCAGGCCGATCAGCAGCACGCCAAGTTTGACGACGAGAAGAGCGAGTTCAGCGGCTACCTCAAGCTCTGGAAGTGGCTGGGCGATTCACGCGGTGGCCATGACGCCATTCACAAACTGACGAATCGCCAGTACGAAAACCTGCTGCGCGAGAACTACATCAACATCCGCCGGGTGCGGGAGTGGCGCGACATTCACTCCCAGCTCCACACCGTTGTGGCTGAACAGAAATGGGTTCTCAACGATAAGCCGGCCAGCTATGAGCAACTGCATTTGTCCATGCTGTGCGGATTGCTCGGCAACATCGGCTGCAAGAGCGATGAAGAAGACTGGTACCTGGGCGCACGCGGCATCCGCTTTTACCGCCACCCCGGTGCGCGGCTGAGCAAGAAGCCGGGCCGCTGGATCGTGGCGGCCGAGCTGGTCGAGACCACCCGCCTGTTTGGTCGCGGGCTGGCCAACATCGACCCGGCCTGGATCGAACAGGTGGCCGGCCACCTGCTGGCCAGACAGATGCTGGACCCGCACTGGGAAAAGAAGGCGGCACAAGTCACGGCGCTGGAGCGCGCCACGCTCTATGGTCTGGTGGTTTACAACAACCGGCGCGTCAATTTCGGCCGGGTGGACCCGGTCGCGGCGCGCGAGATTTTCATTCGCGAAGCGCTGGTGGCTGGCAACTGGGACACCAAGCTGCCGTTTCTCGCGGCGAATCAAAAGTTGATCCAGCAGGTGCAGGATCTGGAGCACAAGGCCAGACGCCAGGACGTGCTGGTCGATGAAGAGCTGATCTACGCGTTTTACGACCAGCAGATTCCGGCCGATATCTGTAGCGGTGCCAGCTGCGAGCACTGGTACCGCGACGAGGTGAAAAAGCAGCCGCAACTGCTGCTGCTTACCCGCGAAGAGCTGATGCGCCACGAGGCGGCAGGCATCACCACGCAAGCCTTTCCCAAAATGCTGCGGCTTGGCGGTGTGGACTGCAAGGTCACCTACCTGCACGAGCCGGGCGATACCCGTGACGGCGTGACGGTGGACGTGCCGCTGTTTGCGCTGAACCAGGTCAATGAAGAACGCTGCGAATGGCTGGTGCCCGGCATGCTCAAGGACAAGGTACAGGCGCTCATCAAGACCCTGCACCAGCGGCCACGCTCGCGGCTGGTGCCTTTGCCCGACACCGCAGCGCGCATGACCGGCCTGTTGCTGGAGCCTGCGCTGTACGGCAGTGGCTCGCTGACTGACGCTGTGCTCAAGCTGGTGCGTGATGCGACCTCGCTGGACATCAAGCGCAATGACATGAAGCTGGACATGCTGCCGCCGCATCTCTTCATGAATTTCCGGGTGGTGGACGAGCATGGCCGCCAGCTCGGTACAGGCCGCAACCTGGGGGCGCTCAAGGGCGAGCTGGGTTCACAGGCGCGCGGTGCTTTCCAGGCCCTGGCCGGGTTGAAGAGCTTGGTGCCGGCGGGTCCGGCTGAGGCGGCTTCGGAAGCCCCGCAGGGCCAGGCAGCCAGGTCGCGCACAGCGGGGCAGTCTGCACCCGCCCCTGAAAAGTCAGTGCCCCGCACCGTGGAGCGCTACACCCAGTGGACCTTCGGCGAACTGCCGGAGCTGATGGAAATCCGCAAGGGCGGGCAGACGCTGATCGGCTTTCCGGCGCTGATTGACCTGGGCGATGCGGTCACCATCGAGGTGTTTGACGAGCCCGATGTGGCCGCAGCCAAACACCGCGCCGGTCTGCGCCGCCTGTTCGCGCTGCAGATCCGTGATGCACTGAAGTACCTCGAGAAGAACCTGCCCGATCTGCAGAAGATGGCCACCAGTTTCATGCTGGTCGGCCGCGCAGCAGACAACTCGGGCGGCGGTACGCTGGAGGAGCTGCGCGAGCAGATCATCGAGGTCGCTCTGGACCGCGCCTTTCTGCTCGACCCCTTGCCCACAGATGCGGCAGCCTTCAAGCAGCGCGTGGACGACGGCCGGGGCCGCCTCACACTGATCGCCAGCGAAGTCGCGCGTCTGGCAGCAGGTATCCTCGCCGAGTTCGCAGTGGCCCAGCGCAAGATCAAGGACAGCAAGAACGCCGCCGAGGCAGCGGCCGATGCGGCCCAGCAGCTCCAGCGTCTGGTGCCGAAACGATTTTTGAGCACGACGCCATACGCCCAGCTGCAGCACTTCGCGCGTTACCTCAGGGCCATCACGCTGCGACTGGAAAAGTGGCGCGCCGACCCGGCACGTGATGCAGCCCGCATGGCAGAGTTGCGGCCGCAGGAGCAGCGCTACTGGCGACTGGTGGCTGAACGCAAGGGCGCAGTCGATGCCCGCATGCAGGAGTTCCGCTGGCTGCTGGAAGAACTGCGCGTCAGCTTTTTCGCGCAGGAGTTGCGCACGCCTCAGCCCGTCAGTATCAAGCGCTTGGACAAGGTATGGGCTCAACTGAACAGTTGAGCCCATGCCTTTCAGTGAAGGCTAACAATTACCGAAGACTTGTTATGCCGGAACTAAAAAGTCCGTTAGCAGCTGAACAGCTGACGCCACACTTTATCGATCACCAATAAGAAAAGGGCCTTGCGTTTGCAAGGCCCTTTTTTGTGACTCGGTCGGCTGGTTTAAATGCGACCCATCAGCAGCAGCACGATCAGGATGATCACGACGAGGCCGATGCCGCCGCTGGGTCCGTAACCCCAATTGCGGCTGTGGCCCCAGCTGGGCAGGGCGCCAACGAGAATCAGGATGAGAACGATGAGCAGGATGAGGGAAAGGGACATGAAGGCACTCCAATTGTTGTGCCCCCATTCTTGGCGCTGCCCGCTCTGCGCCCAAGGGGCCAATGGCCTGCCTGGGCGTCAGGAGATACCTACAGTCGGCTTCTACAGCTTGGCCAGGCGATCCAGCGCGGTCTGCAGGGTTTCATCCTTCTTGGCAAAGCAGAAGCGCACCACGCGCTGGTCAAAGCCGTTGCCATAAAACGCCGACAGCGGGATGGCGGCCACACCGATGTCGGTGGTCAGCCATTTGCAGAAATCGGCTTCGTTCAGGTCGCTGACAGCTGAAATGTCGACGCACTGGAAGTAGCTGCCTTCGCTGGGCAGCAGCTTGAAGCGGGTCTTCGCCAAGCCAGCGCGGAACAGGTCGCGCTTGCGCTGGTAGAACGCTGGTAAGTCCAGGTATGGGGCGGGGTTGGCGATGTAGCTGGCCAGGCCGTATTGCACCGGTGTGTTGACGGTGAACACATTGAACTGGTGCACCTTGCGGAATTCGGCCGTCAAGGCTGCGGGCGCGGCAACGTAGCCCACTTTCCAGCCGGTGACGTGGTAAGTCTTGCCAAAGCTGCTGACGATGAAGGCCCGTGCGGCCAGACCCGGAAAGCGCGCGGCGCTCTGGTGCACGCGCCCGGCGGCGGCGTCGAACACCATGTGCTCGTACACCTCGTCGCTGATCAGCAGCACGTCGGTGGGCGCCAGGATGTCCTGCAGCTTCAGCATGTCGGCTTCGGTCCACACCGTGGCGCTCGGGTTGTGCGGCGAGTTCACGATGATGGCGCGGGTGCGGGGCGTGATGGCCGCAGCAATCTTGTCGAAATCAGGCCGGAAGGTGCCCGGCGTCAGGGGAACGCGCACCACCACGCCACCGGCCAGTTCAATGTTGGGCACGTAGCTGTCGTAGCAGGGCTCCAGCACGATGACTTCGTCGCCCGGGTGGACGATGGCCAGAATTGCCGTCAGGATGGCCTGCGTGGCGCCGGCGGTGATAGTGATCTCGCTGTTGGCGTCATAGACCCGACCGTACAGGCTCGCGATCTTGGCCGAGACGGCTTCGCGCAGCACCGGCACGCCCGTCATCGGCGGGTACTGGTTCAGACCGCGCGTCATGGCGTCGGTCACCGCGTTGACGAGCGCCGGATCACATTCAAAATCCGGAAAGCCCTGGCCGAGGTTGACGGCGCCTTTTTCGCTGGCCAGTGCAGACATCACCGTGAAGATGGTGGTGCCAACGGCTGGCAGGCGGGTTTGCAGGGAAGGGGTGCGTTCAAGAACAGTGGTCATGGCGATGCGGTGTAAGTCGGGGAATCTGTCGGTTCGTTTCAGTTCGCATGGCAGGCGGGTGCCTCAGGGAATCAAATCTCGTCGGCGTGTTTGCGGCCTTCCATGGCCTTTATGATGGTGGCACGGTCCAGCGTCGGGCTGAGCAGCTCGGCAAATTTGTAGACGAAATTGCGCAGGTAAGCGCTGCGCTTGAACGCGACGCGTGCCACGTTCAACCCAAACAGCGGGCCGGCGGCAATCGCCACCAGATCGCTGTTGGTACCGTCGTCCCTGAGTGCCATCTCGGCCACAATGCCCACGCCCAGACCCAGCCGCACGTAGGTCTTGATAACGTCGGAGTCGATGGCTTCCAGCGCAATGCGCGGGTGCAGGCGCTTGGCGGCAAATGCCAGATCAATCTTGGTCCGTCCGGTGAAGGACGGGTGGTAGGTGATGAGCGGCTCCTGGGCCAGGTCTTCCAGAGTGATATTCTCTTTTTTGGTCAGCGGATGCCCCGCGGGCAACACCAGCATGTGCTGCCATTCGTAGCAGGGCAGGGTGACCAGGTCTTCGTACTGGGTCAATGATTCGGTGGCGATGCCGATTTCGGCCACCTCGTCCAGCACCATGCGCGCCACCTGGTCGGGCGAGCCCTGATGCAGGCTGACATTGACCTTGGGAAAGGCTTCGCGCAGTTTCGCCACCGGCACCGGCAGCACATAGCGGGCCTGGGTGTGCGTGGTGGCGATTGAAAGGGTGCCGCTGTCCTGCGCCGAGAACTGCTCGCCGATGCGCCGCAGATTGCCCACTTCGCGCATGATGAGTTCGATGCTCTTGAGCACATGCTCGCCGGGTTCCGTGATGCGCTTGAGCCGCTTGCCGTGGCGGGCAAAGATTTCTACCCCCAGTTCCTCCTCCAGCTCGATGATGGCCTTGGACACGCCGGGCTGCGAGGTGTGGAGCGCCTTGGCGGTCTCGGTCAGGTTCAGGTTGCGCCGGACGGCCTCCTGAACAAATCGGAATTGGTGGAGGTTCATATCGAATTTTGGCTAAATATTGTTTTTATTATGCCAAATATCAACTTAAGGCGACTGGCTCCCGTTCGGAGTTGACCGGGTGGTCTCCGGGCATGGCGTGCGGCGCTTCAAGCCAGCGCGATACGCGCCATCAGCGCGGTGAGCTCGGGGTTCTCGCCAGCGGCGGGCAGCAGTTCGATGACCAGACCGGGATGCGCCGTGCGGAGCTCCTCGACCAGCACCGGCAAATCTTCCCGGGCATGTTTGCCTACCCCAAAAAACACCGGAAAGATGCGTATCGCCCGGACCCCCTTGGCGACCAGCTCTGAAGCGGCCTGCGGCAGGGCGGGCTCGCACAGCTCCAGGTAAGCGCAGCGCACGGGGGTGCCGGGCTGCATGCTGCGAATCTGCGTGGCCACCGCCTCAATGGGGGCACGCCACAGCGGGTCGCGGGAACCGTGGGCGAACAGCACCACGGCGGTGGTCGATGAAGATGGCTGGGTCATTAAGTTATCGGGCAAAAGCGTGCAGAACAATGGCGAAGCGATGAGCGCTTCTTAACGTCGGAGTACGAGCCAGCCAAACGCCCCCAGCGACACCGCCATGTACATCAGTCCGGGTGTGGCCGCGGCCAGCCATGGTTTCCAGTTGTTGAGGTTGCCGATGTAGCCGAACACGTTGTTGAGCAGGAAGAAGCTGATGCCGATCATCACGCCGGCAAATACATAGCCAGCAATGCCACCCGAGCGGAAATGCAGGTAGGCGAACGGCAGCGCCAGAATCACCATGACCAGGCAACTGAGTGGGTAAAACACCTTCTTCCAGAACTCGATTTCGTAGCGCTGGGCGGTCTGGCCGTTGGCGTCAAGGTGGCGCACATAGTTGAACAGGTCGATGGTGCCCATGCGCTCAGGCTTGAGCAGGGCCACGGACACCATCTCTGCCGTGATTTCTGTGGGCCAGCGGAAGTTCTGCACGGTGGCGCGCGTGACCTTGGCCGCCTGCGGTGGACTGCCAGGGCCCGCCGTGCTGGTGCCCGAGGTGACTTCAAACTCCGCGCGCTGGGCGGTCTTCATCACCCACGCATCGCTGGCTGAAAATTCCGCGACTGGCGCCTCGGTGGTGGAAACGACCTGCCCGCGGTTGTCGAACTCGAACACCTGCACGCCGCGCATCTCGTTCTCGGGCGACAACTCCTTCACATTCACCACATAGGTGTTGTAGGCCTGCTTTTCCTTCAGCCAGGCGCCGGTTTGTCCGACGGTGATCTTGCCCTGGTAGCGGGCCTTGAGCAGCTGCGCTGCGCGCTCGCTGGGCGGTGCGATGTAGTCGCCCACGGCGAAGCTGAAGACCACGCAGACGGCGCCCAGTGTGAGCAGCAGCTTGAGCGCCCGCCAGGGCCCGAGGCCGCTGGTGCGCAGGATGGTGTACTCCGAGCTTTGCGCCAGCCGTGCCATCACAAAAATGGTGCCGATCAGGACCGAAATCGGCATCAGCTCATACAGATGATTGGGCACCAGCAGCGTGACGTACAGCAGGGCATGCCGGATCTCATAGATGTCGCTGCCGCCCACGCCATTGTTCTTGCCGAGGTACTGCAGCTCATCGACCAGATCGAAGAAGAAAAACAGCGCGAGAAAGCCCAGCGCCACCAGCGCGATGGCCGAAGCGACTTCGCCGTAAATCAGGCGGCGTATGGTTTTCATGCGGTCTGCTCCTTGCCAGTTGCGACCGCCCGGGGCCGCAGACGCAGCACCCAGTTGTAGTGGCGCTTGGCCAGCCAGGCCATGCCCAGCAGGAACACGCCGCCGTGAAGCAACAGGAGGAAATTGCCAAAGCCGATCAGCCCGACAAAAATCCAGCTCTGGCCGAGGTTGACGAGGTTGTTGTACACAATGAAGGTCAGCAGCACAAAAAACAGGTTGCCGCTTCGTCCACCGCGCGGGTTCACGCTGGCCAGCGCTGCTGCGAGGATGACGAAGTTCACGGCGGCAATACCCAGGCCCAGTCGCCAGGCCAATTCGCTCAGATTGGCCCGGGTGGGCGACTTGATCAGATCGCGGGTGGAGAGCAGCTTGGACTCCGGGATGGGCGCACCCAGCGCAACGGAATCGCCGGTGCGCGTGCCGTATTGCTCGAAATCGCTGACCTTGAGCGCCGACTCGCCCACCACGTTCTCCAGACGCTGGCCGTTCTGCAGGATCAGGAACTGCCCGCCGTCGCGAATTTCAATGCTGCCCGATTTGGCGGTGGTGATGGAGCTCTTGCCCTTTTCCGTCGCAGCGATGAACACGTTGTTGCTGGCGCGGTCGCCTGCCAGGTCACGGTCAACAAAAAACACCCGGTTGCCGCTGGAGGATTCCTGGAACTGCCCCGGGGCAATGCGGTCGAGGTCGCCGCGCTGCTCGTAGCGGGTCTGCATGTCCTTGGTCTGCTGGTTGGTCCAGGGCCATACAAACAGTGCGGTCAGGCTGATGACCAACAGCATCGGCCATGAAAAGCGGAACAGCGGACGCAGAAACCCGCCCAGCCCCTGGCCGCTGGTGAACCAGACCACCATTTCACTGTCGCGGTACATGCGCGACAGCGTGCTCACCATGGCAATGAACAGGGACAGGGTGAGGATGGTGGGCAGGCGGCCCAGAGCCGAATAGGCCATGAACAGCATCACGTCCTGCGGGCTGATGTAGCCGCGGGAGGCCTGGCCGAGCGTGCGGATCAGCACAATGGTCATCACGATGGTGACCAGCACCACCAGCGTGGCGCCGAAAGTGCGAGCCAGCTCTTTGCGGATCGAGGATTGGAATAACATTGACCGGGTCGTCGCCTTGGAATTGCTTTATCGTTGTTGTTCGTGCTGCAGAAGGCGACTGTTATTTGTCATCGCCTGCTTGCCTGTTTGTTTGCTTCCACTAAAGAATAAAGCCAGAACCTGAATTATGGACTTTGAACTCAAAACAATGACCCCCGCACGCCTTTGCGCCGAAAAAACCGACGCCCTTGTGGCGCTGGTCGGCCAGACCCCCGCCTCTGACAGCGACGCGCTCTCCAGCCTCATCGCCCAGGCGCTGAAGGCGCGGGACTTCGAGGCCAAGCCGGGCAAACTGCTGGCTGCCTACCGGCCGGCCGGACTGGCCGCGACCCGTGTGGTGCTTGCCGGTGTGGGCGATGGCAGCCCGAAAAACATCCGTTCAGCAATCACCGCCGCAATGGGTGGCTTCAAGGGGGGCAATGTCCAGCACGTCACGGTGTGCCTGGCCAACGCGTCACTCCCAACGTCCGCATTGGCCCGCGCCGTGGTGCTGGCCGGCAGCGACGCCGCCTACAGCTACACCACCACCCGATCCAAACCCGGACCGGCCATGCCGGTGCGCATGACGCTGGTGGCCGACAGCGCTGCGGCGGCCAAGGCGCTGCAGCAGGGAATGGACACTGGTGTCGCCCTGGCCAAGGGCATCGAGCTGGCCAAGGAGTGGGCCAACCGCCCGGCCAACCACGCCACGCCGGTGTTGCTGGCTGGTGCTGCCAAGGCGCTGGGCAAGCTCAAAGGCATCAAGGTCGACGTGCTGGGCCCCAAGGAGGTCGAAAAGCTCGGCATGGGCTCCTTCATGGCCGTCGCGCAGGGCACGGCCCAGCCACTGCGGTTCATTGTGTTGCACTACCAGGGAGCTGCGAAGACGGCGGCTCCAGTGGTGCTGGTGGGCAAGGGCATTACTTTTGACACCGGCGGTATATCCATCAAGCCAGCCGCCGAGATGGACGAGATGAAGTTCGACATGTGCGGTGCCGCCAGTGTGCTGGGCACCTTCCGCGCGTTGGCCGAACTGCAGCCCACCCTGAACGTGGTGGGCCTGATTCCGGCCTGTGAGAACATGCCGGGCGGCCGCGCTGTCAAGCCGGGTGATGTGGTGACCAGTATGAGCGGCCAAACCATTGAAATTCTCAACACCGATGCCGAAGGGCGATTGGTGCTGTGTGACGCGCTGACGTATGCGGAGCGCTTCAAGCCCCGCGCCGTGGTGGACATCGCCACGCTCACAGGTGCTTGCGTGATCGCACTGGGTGGAGTGCGCAGCGGCATGTTCGCGACCGACGACGCTTTGGCTGATGCCCTGCATCAGGCCGGCGAGGCTTCGATGGACCTGTGCTGGCGCATGCCGTTGGATGAAGACTACGCCGACGGGCTGAAGACGCACTTTGCCGATGTGGCCAACGTCGCTGGCCGCGCTGCGGGTGCTGTGACGGCTGCCAAGTTTCTGCAGCGGTTTGCCACCAGCTTCCCCTGGGCGCATCTCGACATTGCCGGCACGGCGTGGAAAAGCGGTGCGGCCAAGGGCGCAACCGGCCGCCCCGTCGGACTGCTGGTGGAGTACCTGCTGGGCGAGGCGGGCCGTCCGGCCGTCAAGGAGCGGAGCAAAGCAAAGGCGGCATCGGCTCCACGTGGCTCCGGTCGCTCTGGCGTCGGCAACAAGGCATGACAGCCGTGATCCCGCGCTCTGGCCTTGGCCGAATCACCCGCTACCGTGCCGGGCGATGAACGTCGTACATGACTGAAATCGCTTTCCACTTCAATGTGCCTGACAAGCTGCAATACAGCTGCAGGCTGCTGCGCAAGGCATGGACTGGCGGCAGCAAGGTGGTGGTGACGGGCGAGCCCGAGGTACTGGCGGCGCTGGACCAGCTGCTGTGGCAGTTTTCCCCCACCGAATTCATCCCGCACTGCCTGGCCGATGCACCCGAATCGCAACGCGCGGTGACACCGGTGTGGCTGGCACCGTCGCCGTCCGGTTGCCCGCATGACAGCGTGCTGGTCAATCTGGGTTCTCAGGTGCCTACGGAGTTTGAGCGCTTCGAGCGTTTTATCGAAGTGGTGTCGCAACAGGACGAAGACCGGCTGGCGGGTCGCAGCCGCTGGAAGCACTACGCCGATCGGGGCTATGCCCTCAAGCGCCATGACCTGGCGGCGGGGCAGGGCGCATGAGCGCCGCACCGGTTCCACCGCGGTTTGTGCCCACCCTGACCGAGGTGGTTACACCCGGCTCGGCTGGGCTGTCGCCCGCGCGACCCGGTGCTGTCCCCCGGCCGGCAGAGCTTGTCAGCACGCCGGAAGGCGAAGAGCAGATGATCGCGCGCATCATGCAGCGGCTCGATCTGGTGCTGGAGCGGCGTCTGCGCGAGACCCTGGGGCAGCTCATGCTGACCCAGACGCAGGCCGTCCTGCCGAGGCTGCGGCAAGAGCTGGAACCGGTGGTGCAAGGCATGGTTCAGGAAGCGTTGCGGGAAGAATCGCAGCGCCGAAACCCCGATCAGCCCTGACCCATTCGCGGTTTCCCCGGGCGGCCAGCCACGGCCGATTGGAGGGCTTCAGCATTAGGGCGCCTGCTCCGCGGGTAATCCCCCTAATCGGAAAAATACCTAGGGGCGTTGCTATGGTACGGGCCCGGAAATTGCGTTATGTTCCCCCCGTTGAGTTAAAAAAATCTGTTCTCAACCTTCAACGTAAATCCTAATCGGAGTGTTTTTTATGCAAATGAAATTGAAACTGACCGCAGCCGCTGCGCTTGTCGCTGTGACTGGTTTGGCTTCTGCTCAAGACGTCGTCGTCAAAATCGGCCACGTCGCACCGCTGTCGGGCTCACAAGCCCATTACGGCAAAGACAACGAAAACGGCGTCCGTATGGCTATTGAAGACCTCAACGCCCAAGGCGTGGTCATCGGTGGCAAGAAGGTCAAGTTCGAAATCGTTGCTGAAGACGACGCTGCTGATCCAAAACAGGGCACGGCTGCTGCACAAAAACTGTGCGACTCCAAAGTGGCTGGCGTGGTCGGACACCTGAACTCGGGTACCACCATCCCTGCATCGAAGGTTTACAACGACTGCGGCATTCCTCACGTCACGGGCGCTGCCACCAACCCCAACCTGACCAAGCCAGGCTACAAGACCACCTACCGCATCATTGCCAACGACAACGCCCTGGGCGCTGGCCTGGCTTTCTATGCAGCTGACGCACTGAAGCTGAAAAAAGTCGCCATCATTGACGACCGCACCGCTTACGGCCAGGGCGTGGCTGAAGTGTTCAAGCGCACCGCGCTGTCCAAGGGCATGCAGGTTGTGGACGAGCAGTTCACCACCGACAAAGCCACCGACTTCATGGCCATTTTGACCGCCGTGAAAGCCAAGGCACCTGATGCCGTGTTCTACGGCGGCATGGACCCACAGGGCGGCCCCATGCTGCGCCAGATGGAACAACTGGGCATGAGCAACGTCAAGTTCTTCGGTGGTGACGGCATCTGCACGTCCGAGCTGGCCAAGCTGGCTGCTGGCGCCAAGACCCTGAACAATGTGGTGTGCGCTGAAGGCGGCGCCTCGCTGGCCAAGATGCCTGGCGGCGAAGCCTGGAAAAAGCGTTACGACGCCAAGTACCCCAACCAGTTCCAGGTCTACAGCCCGTACACCTACGACGCGACCTTCGTTCTGGTTGACGCCATGAAGCGTGCTGGTTCGACCGATCCAAAGGTCTACACCCCTGAGCTGATCAAGACCAACTTCAAGGGCGTGACCACCACCATCGGTTTCGAGCCGAACGGCGAGTTGAAGAACCCGGCCATCACCCTGTACGTCTACAAGGACGGCAAGAAGGCTGCGCTGAACTGATCCGGTTCACCCGCAACGAAAAAGCCACCGCGAGGTGGCTTTTTTCATGGGTGGGCAGATTCCAGATAGCCGTGACGGCGTATCCAGCAGACCAGCAGACACAAAAAAGCCCAGACTGGCTGGGCTTTCAGGAGTTGCTGCCACCGTGTGGAAACTCACGGCAACTTGACTGATGGCGGAAGAGGCGGGATTCGAACCCGCGGTAGGTTTAACCCTACGCACGCTTTCCAGGCGTGTGACTTAAACCACTCATCCACCCTTCCGCGAAGCTTTTGATTATAGCAGTGCGGCTGGCGAAGCGACGCGCCCGCCCGGACACTTTGACCGGGCAAAGGTGGCTGGCCCTCAGTGCACGGTGCCCTGGAAACGGTGCTTTTCCAGTTGCATCATGCTGACAAAGTCCAGCGCCCGCATATGGGTTGATTCAAGGACCACCGGCGGGGCCACACCCGCATCCATCGCTTCGCGCCAGCGCGTGGCGCACACGCACCAGCGGTCGCCTGCCTTGAGCCCGGCAAAGCGGTGTTCAGGCCGGGGCGTGATCAGGTCGTTGCCCTGGTCTCTGGAGAAAGCCAGAAATTCGTCCGTCACGCGCACGCAGATCACATGCGAGCCCCGGTCGTGCGCATCGGTGTTGCAGCACCCGTCGCGAAAGTACCCGGTGAGCGGGTCGTACGAACAAGGCACCAGCTCTGTGCCGAGGACATTTTTGGCGTTCATCGTCATGGTCTGTGGTGCTCGGGAAGTCTTCTGTGTGAATCGAAAGGGGTCGGGATTCAGCTGGCCTTGTTGGCCTGAACCATCTTCATGGCGGAGGTGATGAGGGCGGACACCTCGGTCATGTTGCTGGGCACGACCAGGGTGGTGGTGGCGTCGCCAGCCACCCGCGAGTAGGCATCGACGGCCTTTTCAGCGACCTTGAGTTGCACCGCCTGCTCGCCACCCGGCTGTCGGATAGCCGCCGCGACCACTTCGATGGCGCGGGCGTTGGCTTCGGCCACGGCAGTGATGGCAGCGGCTTCGCCCTGTGCGTTGTTGATGGCGGCCTGCTTCTCGCCTTCGGAGCGGGCAATGAAAGCTTCGCGCTCACCGGTTGCGATGTTGATCTGCTCTTGCTTCCGGCCTTCAGAGGCGGCAATCAGCGCGCGCTTTTCCCGCTCGGCGGTGATCTGCGACTGCATGGCGTGCAGGATTTCCTTGGGTGGCGTCAGGTCCTTGATCTCATAACGCAGCACTTTCACGCCCCAGTTCAGGGCCGCTTCGTCAATCGCGGCCACCACTTGGGCGTTGATGATGTCGCGCTCTTCAAAGGTTTTGTCCAGTTCGAGTTTGCCGATGACTGAACGCAGCGAGGTCTGGGCCAGTTGCGTGACTGCCACGATGTAGTTGGACGAGCCGTAGCTGGCCCGCATCGGATCGGTCACCTGGAAATACAGGATGCCGTCGACCTGCAACTGCGTGTTGTCGCGCGTGATGCAGACCTGGCTGGGCACATCCAGCGGGATTTCTTTCAGGCTGTGCTTGTAGGCCACACGGTCAATGAAGGGGACCAGAAAATTCAGGCCGGGCGTGAGGCTGCCGTGGTATTTACCCAGCCGCTCGATGACCCATGCGTTCTGTTGCGGCACCACCTTGATGCTCTGGACGATAAAGATGCCGGCAACGATCAGGATGACGATTGCAATTTCCATGGTTCCTCCTTGATTATTTGAATACGGGTCAGTGGTCTGAATTGGCTTCGTAGAGCACGTTCAATCTCAGACGCAAGGCAGCAGCCTACAGCTTTTCAATGACCAGACGGTTTCCCAGCATTTCCTTGATGCGGAAATGACCGGGCAAGGCGGGCTCGGCCGGGTTGGCTGGCACGGCGGTCCACTGCGCGCCCCGGAATTTGACGGTGGCGGTGCCGTCGGCATTCCACTGCGCCACTTGAACCGCTTCACCGATGTCAATGTTGACATCGCTGTTCGCGCTGGCCGGCAAGGGGGCGGGCCGCTGGCTGCGCTGCCAGTGCCAAACAGCCACCGCACCACCGCCCACCACAGCGGCAACCGCCATTTGCGCGACCATTGACAGCCCCAGATGGGCGGCCAGCGCACCCGCCGCCAGCCCAAGGGCGATCATCAGCAGATAAAAAGTGCCGGTGACCAGCTCGACGGCGATGGCGGCTCCGGCCAGCAGCCACCAGACGGTTGATTCAGCCATGTTGTGTCCTTTTGTCGGTGATGCGCCACATTTTGGGGCAATTACCACCGGGTGCAAGCGCGTCCACTGATTATTTCCTTACACTTCGCACTCTTTCCTTTGACCGTTCGGGCTCAACCTGTCTATGCCCATCCGAGCGATTGCCATGCCCTCCGACAGGTTCAGGGCGCCAATGAACTGCTGCCCATGAAATTCCGCTTTCCCATCGTCATCATTGATGAAGATTTCCGTTCCGAAAACACCTCTGGTCTGGGGATTCGGGCACTGGCGCAAGCCATCGAGAGCGAGGGCTTTGAGGTACTGGGCGTGACCAGCTACGGCGACCTGTCGCAGTTTGCCCAGCAGCAAAGCCGCGCCAGCGCGTTCATCCTGTCGATTGACGACGAAGAATTCACTCCCGGGCCCGATCTCGACCCTGCTGTGCTGAACCTGCGTACCTTCATCGAAGAAGTGCGCCGCAAGAATCTGGATGTTCCTATCTATGTGTACGGCGAGACCAAGACCTCGCGGCATATCCCGAACGACATCCTGCGCGAACTGCACGGCTTCATCCACATGTTCGAGGACACGCCCGAGTTTGTGGCGCGTCACATCCTGCGTGAAGCCAAGAGTTACCTCGAAGGCGTGCAGCCACCCTTCTTCAAGGCCTTGCTGGACTACGCCGAAGACGGCTCTTACTCATGGCACTGCCCGGGTCACTCCGGTGGGGTGGCGTTCCTGAAAAGCCCGGTGGGGCAGATGTTCCACCAGTTTTTCGGTGAAAACATGCTGCGCGCCGACGTTTGCAATGCTGTGGAGGAACTGGGTCAGCTGCTCGATCACGACGGCGCCATCGGTGCCAGCGAGCGCAACGCGGCGCGCATCTTCAACGCCGACCACTGCTTTTTTGTGACCAACGGTACATCCACCAGCAACAAGATGGTGTGGCACTACACGGTGGCGCCTGGCGATGTGGTGGTGGTGGACCGCAATTGCCACAAATCCATCCTGCACGCCATCATCATGACGGGGGCGATTCCGGTGTTCCTCAAGCCGACGCGCAACCACTTCGGCATCATCGGGCCGATTCCTCAGAGCGAATTCGACCCGGAGTCCATCAAGGCGAAGATCCGCGCCAACCCGTTGCTCAAGGGCGTGGACCCGGAGACCGTCAAACCCCGCGTGATGACGCTAACGCAGTCCACCTACGACGGCGTGCTCTACAACACCGAGACCATCAAGGGCATGCTGGACGGTTACGTCGACAACATCCATTTCGACGAAGCGTGGCTGCCGCACGCTGCCTTTCACCCCTTCTATGGCAGCTACCACGCCATGGGTAAGAACCGCATCCGCCCGAAGAACGCCGTGGTGTACGCGACCCAGTCCATCCACAAGCTGCTTGCCGGCATCAGCCAGGCCAGCCACGTGCTGGTGCAGGACTCGCAGAACATCAAGCTCGACAGGCACCTCTTCAACGAGGCCTACCTGATGCACACCTCCACCTCACCGCAGTACAGCATCATTGCCAGCTGCGACGTGGCGGCCGCCATGATGGAGCCTCCCGGCGGCACCGCACTGGTGGAGGAAAGCATCACCGAGGCGCTCGACTTCCGCCGCGCCATGCGCAAGATCGATGAAGAGTACGGCATGGACTGGTGGTTCAAGGTCTGGGGACCGGACAAGCTGGTGGAAGAGGGCATAGGCCTGGCGGAAGACTGGATCATCAAGGGCGAATCGCGCAGCGCCAAAACCGCGAAGAACGGTGCCAACAACTGGCACGGCTTCGGCCAAATGGCCACCGGCTTCAACATGCTGGACCCGATCAAGTCCACCATCGTCACACCGGGCATGGACCTCAACGGCAAGTTCGCCAAGACCGGCATTCCCGCCAGCATCGTGACCAAGTTTCTGGCCGAGCATGGCGTCATCGTCGAGAAAACCGGCCTCTACAGTTTCTTCATCATGTTCACCATCGGCATCACCAAGGGCCGCTGGAACACCTTGCTCACTGCGCTGCAGCAGTTCAAGGACGACTACGACAAGAACCAGCCGATGTGGCGCATCCTGCCCGAGTTCTGCCAGAAGTACCCCAAGTACGAGCGCATGGGCCTGGCCGATCTGTGTCATCACATCCACGCGTTGTACGCCAAGTACGACATCGCCCGCCTGACCACCGAGGTCTATCTGAGCGATCTGGCGCCTGCCATGAAGCCCAGCGACGCCTATGCACACATTGCCCACCGCACCACCGAGCGGGTGGAAATTGACCACCTTGAAGGCCGCATCACCGTGGGTTTGGTCACGCCTTACCCACCGGGCATCCCACTGCTGATCCCAGGCGAGGTGTTCAACCGCAAGATCGTCGATTACCTCAAGTTTGCGCGCGAATTCAATGCCCAGTGCCCGGGTTTCGAGACCGACATCCACGGTCTGGTCGAGCAGGTCGATGCCAAAGGCAAGACGCGCTATTACGCCGATTGCGTGAAGGTCTGACGGACCGGGACGGCCAGGGCTCTGACTAGAGGGAGCCGTCCTCGCGTTGCCGCATGAAGGTGGCAAACCGGGGAATGCCGTTGTCCGTAGTGCCACGGAAGCGATAGGTCACCACGCTGCCCACCGGCGGCGGCTTGCGCCGGAGCGCATCACTCAAGCCCGAGCCCAGCCTGAAGCGCTGCGCGGGTTTGCCATCCACGCCTGGTATCTCCACCAGCAGCGCGCCAACCTGGCCCGCGTACTTGCCGGCACCGGGAACATGGCCCACCACGCGCGCCTCGGCGTCCTCGTGGAGCTTCATCTTGATCAGGTCGTCGCTGCGCAGGCCCTGGTATAGCGAGGTGCCCCGGTGCAGCATCAGCCCTTCACCGCCTTGCCGCACGATGGCGGTGAGTTGCGTCTGCAGCGCTTGCGCGTTGCCCACGCGCGACTGCACCACCGCCTGCACCCAGGGCTGGTCGATCTGGGTGACCACACCGTTGACCGCAGGAATGCGCTCGTTGAAGGTGCCCGGGTGAGAGGGCAGGTCAAACACCATGAAACGCATCGCACGCCATGCGGCATCGTCCGGCCGCTGCTGGCGCACGATGGAGACTGCCTTGCTGAACTGGCCCCGCCCGGCCCACAGCTCGCCGTCCATCGGGGTTTTGGGCCATCCGGCAGTGAACCACTCGGGCGCGGCGATGCGCTCACCGCCCCGGGTGAGCAGGCGAGAACCGTCCCAATAGCCACGCACCCCGTCGTACTTTTCGCTCACCCAATAGTCGCCCACCGGCAAGCCGGCGCGGTACACATTGGCCAGCATCAAGGGCGGCGGCCCTTCGCCGGCCAGACTGGGCGTGACCGGCATCCAGAGCCCGGCCAGCATCAGGGTCAGGAGCAGGGTACTGGCACGCGGGGAAGGCGCGGCAGGGCTTGTGAGCGGGGCAGTCTTCATGGAAAGGTAGAAATCAAACAGCAGAAATCAAACTGCAAAAAATCGTCGGTGAAAATGGGGAGGCAGTCGGGGGCACACCAGTCAAACCAGCTTGCGCGCACCTGCGAAATGCCAGCGCACAATTATTGATGGTGCAGTGCAGCATAAACATTTCAACACGCGTTGACAAGGCAGAAAACACCGTCATGACCGACGCAGACATCGAAGCGATTGAAAGAGCCACTGTCAACGCTGTATCGCCCACGCAGGTGCAGCAGATCGACGGCTGGCTGCTGCCCATGGACCTCGGCACAGTGGGCCGCGCCAAAAGCGCAGTGCCTCTGACCCATCGCGCTGCGGATCAGGCGGTGGTTCAGCAAGTGATCGCACGGGTCGAAGCAGCCTATCGAGCGCAAGGTTTCGTACCCGTGTTCCGGCTGGCCGATGAACCCTGCTTTGATGCGTTCCGGCTGGCTTTGTCCGGGCGCGGCTACCGGGCTGGTGCGCCGGTGCTGGTGCAGTGGGCGCCCGTCGAGGCGGTCCGTGCCGTATCCACCGCCAATCCCGCAGAAGTGGCCAGCGCGCCGGATGCCGATTGGGCGTCCGTGTTTCTTTCCGAAGGGTTTGACCCTGTGGACGGCGCGCACCGCGTTCGGGCGCTCAGCCGTACCCCCGGCTCGGTGTTTGCAAGCGTGCGAGAGGCGGGGCAAACCGTGGCGGCAGGCGCCGGCGCGTTCAGCCATGGATGGGGCAGCGTGCACGGCATGCGCACCCATCAGGCTTTTCGGGGGCAAGGGCTGGCGGGTCGCGTTCTGGCAGGTCTGGCTCAGGCTGCGGCCGAACGGAACGTCCAGCGGCTGTTTCTGCAGGTGGATGAAGCCAATGCCCCAGCGCTGGCCTTGTACCGGCGCGCCGGCTTCGTCACCGCCTGGCGCTATGCCTACTGGTCGCCGGCTTGAAGCCGGTCAGGCTGCCTCGGCCGGTTCGGCGATGCCGCCGACCACACTGCTGAAGCCGCCGTCCACATAGGTGATCTCGGCGCTCACGCCACCGGCCAGGTCGCTCAGCAGGAAGGCCGCCACGTTGCCCACATCCTCAATCGTCACATTGCGGCGGATGGGCGAGGTTTCGGCAACCACGCTCAGGATCTTGCCGAAGCCCTTGATGCCGCTGGCGGCCAGCGTTTTGATCGGTCCGGCGCTGATGCCGTTGACGCGAATGCCCTTGGGGCCCATCGATTCGGCGAGGTAGCGCACCGAGGCTTCCAGGCTGGCTTTGGCCAGACCCATGGTGTTGTAGTTGGGCACGGTACGGATGGCGCCGAGGTAGGTCAGCGTGAGCAGCGCCGACTTGTCGTTCAGCATCGGCAGGGCCGCCTTGGCCATGCCCGGAAAGCTGTAGGCACTGATGTCGTGTGCAATGCGGAAGGCCTCGCGGCTCAGGCCGTCGAGAAAGTCGCCGGCAATCGCCTCGCGCGGTGCAAAGCCGATGGCGTGCACAAAGCCGTCGAACTTTGGCCAGTGTGCCGACAGGTCCTTGAACATCTGGTCGATCTGCTCGTCGCTGCCGACGTCGCAGTCGAAAATCAGCTTGGAGTCGAAGTGCGAGGCAAATTCGGTGATGCGGTCCTTGAAGCGCTCACCAACGTAGCTGAAAGCCAGCTCTGCACCCTGCGCGTGGCAGGCTTTGGCGATGCCGTAGGCAATCGAACGGTTGGACAGCACGCCCGTGATCAGCAGTTTTTTGCCAGAAAGAAAACCCATTGATTGCTCCGTTGAATTCGGTGAGGTGGAAGGCCTGGCCGGATGACCCTGAGGCATGACACCCGTCGTCTGGTGCGCACTGCCGTTCCACGTGAACTGGTGCAGAATTGTCGCATGCGGGATTTGTCCTTTTTTAGGGTCGTCGTGGCGGCCCTGGTGTCGGTTTGCCTGGTCGGCCTGGCTCCCGCCGCCCGCGCAGCGCATGCCTATGCCCAGTTTGGCGACATCAAGTACCCCGCAGGTTTCACCCACTTCGACTATGTGAATCCGGCGGCCCCCAAGGGCGGCGAGATTCGCATGGTGCCGCCAACCCGGCCCACCAATTTCGACAAGTTCAACCCCTTCACGCTGCGCGGCACTGCGCCCTATGGCATTGGCAGCCTGCTTGTTGAAAGCCTGCTGACCGGCAATTCGGAGGAGCCCACCACCGCCTACGGTCTGCTGGCCGACGACGTTACCGTCGCGCCAGACCGGCTGTCGGCCACTTTCCGCATCAATGAGAAAGCGCGCTTTCACAATGGCGCACCGGTGCTGGCCGCCGATGTGTTGCATTCCTTCACCCAGCTCACCAGCAAGCTGGCTGCGCCGCAGTACCGCACCATTTATGCCGAGGTGAAAGGCGTGACCGTGGTGTCGGAGCGGGTGGTGCGCTTTGACTTTCTCACGCCCAACCCGGAGCTGCCTTTGGTGGTGGGCGGCATGCCGGTGTTCAGCCGCGACTGGGGGCGCACGGGCGGTGTGGCCAAGCCCTTTGACAAGATCGTCTCCGAGGTGCCGATTGGCTCCGGACCGTACAGGATTGCGAACCCGGCCATGGGCCGGGACATCACCTATGTGCGTGATCCGGCGTACTGGGGCATTGACCTGCCCACACGCAAGGGGCACTTCAACTTTGACCGCATCACCTTCAAGATCTACCTCGACGAAACCTCCCGATTTGAGGGCTTGAAGGCGGGTGAGTACGACTTCATGCGGGAGTTCATCTCGCGCAACTGGGCACGGCAATACACCGGGCGCCAGTTCACCTCGGGCGAGCTGGCGAAACGGGCCTTTGAAAACCGCAATCCGGGTGACTTTCAGGGCTATGTGTTCAACCTGCGCAAACCGAAGTTCCAGGACGTGCGGGTTCGTCAGGCCATTGGGCTGGCGATGGACTTTGAGTGGATGAACCGGCAACTCTTCTACGGCATTTACAAGCGGGTCAACGGCTACTTCCCCAACAGCGAGTTCCACGCCGAGGGTCTGCCCAAGCCTGACGAACTGGCGCTGCTGGAGCCGCTCAAAACGCAGCTCAAGCCGGAAGTGTTTGGTCCGGTTCCGGTCGCACCCAGCACTGCGCCACCCGGCAGCCTGCGCGACAACCTGCGCCAGGCGAAGGCCCTGCTCAAGGAGGCCGGCTGGACTTACCGCGACGGCGCGCTGAGAAATGCCCAAGGCGAGGCGTTCACGATCGAGTTCTTGAACGATCAGCCTTCGCTGGTGCGCATCGTCGGTCCGTTCCAGAAGGCGCTGGAAAAGCTCGGCATCACCATGACTTACCGCGTGGTCGATTTCTCGCTGAGCAAGCAGAAAATGGACGCCTTCGATTTCGAGCTGACCACCTTGCGCCTGCCAGGCAGCACATCCCCTGGCGGCGAGCTGCTGGAGATCTTCGGCTCGAAAGCAGCCAGCACGCCCGGTTCGTCCAATGTCTGGGGCATTGCCGACCCAGCGGTTGATGCCTTGCTGCAGAAAGTGGTATCGGCCAAAACCCGGCCTGAGCTTGCCACCGCGATGCGGGCGCTGGACCGGGTGCTGACGCACGGCTTCTATTCCGTCCCGCAGTACTACGGTGACGCTTTCCTGATTGGTTACCGGCCGGGGCGTTTTGTGCTCCCGTCCACCATTCCCCCTTACTACGACGCCGGCACCTGGGCCATGAGCACCTGGTGGGCGTCCAGCACCAACAAGTAGGGAGTCCCATGGCCAGCTACATCCTCAAACGCCTGCTGCTGATGATTCCGACGCTGTTCGGCGTGCTGCTACTGACCTTTGCGATGGTGCAGTTCGTGCCAGGCGGCCCCGTCGAGCAGATGGTAGCGCAGCTGCAGGGGCGCGATTCCGGTGGCGAGCGGGCGGCGAGTTCTGGCGCCGGTTACCGGGGCCGGCAGGGCGTGGACGCGCAGCGCATCGAGGAAATCAAGACGCTCTACGGCTTTGACAAACCGGTGCACGAGCGCTTCTTCCAGATGCTGGGGCAGTTTGCGCGCTTTGATCTGGGCAAGAGCTTCTACCAGCACAAGGATGTGTGGCAACTGGTCAAGGAAAAGCTGCCGGTCTCGGTCAGCCTCGGGCTCTGGACGTTTTTCATCAGCTACCTGATTGCCGTGCCCTTGGGTGTGGCCAAGGCGGTGAGGGCGGGCACGCGCTTTGACGTGGTGACGACCTTGATCGTGCTGGTGGGCTACGCCATTCCGGGCTTTGTGCTGGGCGTGGCCTTGCTGGTGGTGTTTGGCGGGCAACTGCAGTGGTTTCCGCTGCGCGGCCTGACGTCCAGCAACTGGGAGACGCTGAGCTGGGGCGCCCGCATTGTGGATTACCTCTGGCACATCACCCTGCCCATCACGGCGATGGTGCTGGGCAGCTTCGCGGTCACGGCGGTGCTGACCAAGAACTCCTTTCTTGAAGAGATTCGCAAGCAGTATGTGCTGACCGCCCGGGCCAAGGGGCTTTCCGAGCGCCAGGTGCTGTGGAAGCATGTGTTCCGCAACGCGCTGATTCCCATCATCACCGGTTTCCCAGCCGCGTTCATTGGTGCGTTTTTTACGGGTTCTCTGCTGATCGAGACGCTGTTCTCTTTGGACGGCCTTGGCCTGCTCAGCTATGAAAGCGTGATCCGGCGCGACTACCCGGTGGTGCTCGGCACGCTGTATCTGTTCACGCTGATTGGGCTGGTGACCAAGCTGGTGAGCGACCTGTGTTACGTCTGGGTCGATCCCCGGGTGAAGTTCGACTGACCATGACCGATCACCCCGTGTCTCCGAACCCGATTTCACCTTCGGCACCGTCCGTGCCGCCGTCATTGCGGGCATGGCGCCGGTTCCGGCGCAACCGGCTGGGCTACTGGAGTCTGCTGCTGTTCAGCGTGCTGGTGGCGCTGAGCCTGCTGGCCGAAGTGCTTTCCAACGACAAGCCGCTGGTGGTGCGTTTTGAAGGACAGACCTACTTTCCCTTGGTGAAAGACTACCCCGAGAAGACCTTCGGCGGCGACTTTGAAACGCCGACTGACTACCTCGACCCCTTCATCCGCGAACGGATCACGCAGGGCGGTAACTGGGCGGTGTACCCGCCCAACCCGTACGGCTCGAAAACCATCAACTACTTTGCCAAGTCACCCAACCCCTCGGCGCCCTCGGCCGACAACCTGTTGGGCACCGACGACCGCGGCCGGGACCTGTTGGCCCAGCTGATTTACGGCTTCCGGCTGAGCGTGCTGTTCGGGCTGGCGCTGACGGCCATCGGTGTGGTGATCGGCATCATCACCGGCGCCATCCAGGGCTACGCGGGTGGCAAGACCGATCTGGCCTTCCAGCGCTTCATGGAAATCTGGGGTTCGATGCCAGAGCTGTACCTGCTCATCATCTTCAGCGCGGTGTTTGCGCCCAGCGTGGCCTTGCTGCTGTTCCTGCTCAGTCTGTTCGGCTGGATGGGTCTGTCCGACTACGTGCGCGCCGAGTTCTTGCGCAACCGCCAGATGGACTATGTGCGCGCCGCCCGGGCGCTGGGTGTGGGCAACCTCGCCATCATGTGGCGCCACATCCTGCCCAACAGCCTGACGCCTGTGGTGACCTTTTTGCCCTTCCGCATGAGCGCTGCGATTCTGGCGCTGACCTCGCTTGATTTTCTGGGTCTGGGGGTGCCGCCCGGTACCCCGTCTTTGGGTGAGTTACTGAACCAGGGCAAGGCCAATATCGATGCCTGGTGGATTTCACTGTCGACCTTTGCCGTGCTGGTCATCACCTTGCTGCTGCTGACCTTCATGGGTGACGCGCTGCGCGATGCGCTCGATCCTAGAAAGGCGGACCAGTGATGGCCACCGACCCCATGCCTGTTGCCGCAAATCCCCTTTTGGCGGTCAAAGACCTGCGCGTGGCCTTTGGCGGCAAGGAGGTGGTGCGCGGCATCGACTTTTCAATTGCCCGGGGTGAAAAGCTGGCGCTGGTGGGGGAGTCAGGCTCGGGCAAAACCGTCACGGCGCTCAGCTTGCTCCGGTTGGTGCAGAACGCGCAGCTGTCCGGGCAGGCCCTGTTCACAGCGGACGCCACACAGCCCGCGCAAGACCTGATGGCCCTGCCGGAACGCGATCTGATGGGCGTGCGCGGGCGCGACATCGCGATGATCTTCCAGGAGCCGATGACGGCCCTGAACCCGCTGTTCAGCGTGGGCGAGCAGATTGCCGAGGTGGTGCAGCTCAAGCAGGGCCTGAGCCCTGCGCAAGCGGCGCAGACGGCGGTGAAGCTGCTCGCCGACACCGGCATTCTTGATGCCGCGCGGCGGGCTGGCTCGTTTCCGCACCAGCTCTCGGGCGGGCAGCGCCAGCGCACCATGATCGCCATGGCATTGGCCTGCCAACCCAAGCTGCTGCTGGCCGATGAGCCGACCACCGCGCTGGACGTGACCTTGCGAGCCCAGATTCTGGATTTGCTCGCCACCTTGCAACAGCAGAACGGCATGGCGGTGTTGATGATCACGCACGACCTGAATCTGGTGCGCCGTTTTGCCGACCGCGTGGCGGTGATGGAAAACGGCCTCATCGTGGAGCAGGGCCCCGTGGCCGAGGTGTTTGCGAATCCGCAGCATGCCTACACCCGCAAGCTGATCGACAGCCGGCCCACCCGGGACATCGTGAGCCCATCATCAGACCTGGCCGCACAGCCACCGGTCATGAACGCCCGGAACCTGCGGGTGACCTATCCAGTGCCGATTCCCGGAATCAAGGGGTGGTTCCGGCAGGGTGCGTTTGTGGCGGTGCAGTCGGCCAGCTTTGCCCTCGCGCCCGGTCGCACGCTGGGTGTGATCGGTGAGTCTGGCTCCGGCAAATCCACGCTGGCGCTCGCTTGCCTCGGGTTATTGCCGTTTGAGGGCGAACTGGCGGCGACAGGGCAGGCGTGGAGCCGTGACCGGGCACGCAACAAAACCATTCGCCGCGCGGTGCAGGTGGTGTTCCAGGATCCGTTTTCGTCGCTCTCGCCGCGCATGACGGTGGAATCGATTGTGGAGGAGGGCCTGCGGGTCCATGAGCTCTCATTGACCGTGGCCGAGAAACGGCAAAAGGTGGAGCGGGCTCTGGCCGATGTGGGCATGACAGACGCCCAGTTTCCAGGCCTGCTGCAGCGCTATCCCCATGAGTTTTCAGGCGGCCAGCGGCAACGCCTGGCGATTGCGCGCGCCCTGATCATCCAGCCGCAACTGCTGGTACTCGATGAACCGACCAGCGCATTGGACGTGACGATCCAGAAGCAGGTGCTGGGTTTGCTGCAAGGTCTGCAGCGCGAGCGGGGCCTGAGTTATCTGCTCATCACCCACGACGTGGACGTGATCCGGGCCATGGCCCACGACGTGATGGTGATGAAAGATGGCGAGGTGCTGGAGTCCGGGACGGTCAGCGAAGTGCTTGAATCTCCGCGCCATCCTTACACCCAGGTGCTGGTTGCACAGGCCTGATTGACTTCATAAAATGCTTTAATAAATCAATTTAATTTATTGATTCATAAGTGTTTTATAGATTCAAATCCAGGAAAAATGAGAATTCTAGCGGCGTGAAATCTGGATCGCCGTCGTTTCGTGCATTCACTGAAATTTGTTGAAATCTGCAGTCGGCGTGCGTGTTCGGGTTGCGTGTGGAATCCAGCGAGCCGGATCAATGAAATCGTTGAAGGCCGGATACCCGGCAACCAGACTCTTGGGTGACTCGGCTGACGGGCCAGCACCATCAAAAAACAGGCACGGAAATTGTTTGCGCCTGCCTCTTGAGCGCGTTACAATACTGGCTTCACGACCAAATGGGCGGGTTTCTACCGCCCATTTTTTTTGGGCGTTTGTTTTTGGGTTGCGCAAGTCGCACCATCCAGCATGGCTGCTGGACAGGTAAAAACAGGCGTTGCAGCAGGTCGGTGTTGAAACAGATTTGAAGGGTTTGACAGGACCGAATGGCATTGCAAGAGACGATTGAGCAGACCGTCACAGGACTGGGCTACGAGCTGGTGGACATTGAGCGCACCGGGGGTGGGTTGTTGCGCGTCACCATCGACATGCCCTGGGTTGCAGGCCAGGAGCAGTTCATCAATGCCGAAGACTGCGAGAAGGTCACCCGTCAGTTGCAGTTTGTGCTGGAAGTCGAAGGCGCCAATTATTCCCGGCTCGAGGTGAGCTCGCCGGGCATCGACAGGCCCTTGCGCAGCGAACAGGATTTTGAGCGTTTTGCCGGTGAGCTGATTGACCTCACTCTCAAGGCGCCGATTGGTATAGCGGCCAGTGCGGGATCAACCGTGGCCGCCACCCGCAAGAAATTCCGCGGCACGCTGGAACGCGCCGAACCCCAGGATGGCAAGGCCGGCTGGCAGATCGTGTGGAGCGAGGAGCCCCCGGTCAAGCCCGGCCAGAAGGTCAGCAAAAAGAAACTTCCCGCACCGTTGCAGGCGCTGGGGTTCACGCTCGATGAGATTCATCAGGCCCGATTGGCGCCCGTGGTGGATTTCAAGGGACGTAAACCGAAAGCCAAAGTAACGCCCACGGCGGACACGACTAACCAGAACTAATTGGAATATTGAGAAAGGCAGGCCTGTGAAATGAATCGCGAACTGTTGATGTTGGTGGATGCCATCTCGCGTGAGAAAAACGTGGAACGTGACGTCGTGTTCGGCGCGGTCGAGCTCGCTCTCGCTTCGGCCACCAAGAAGGAATACGAAGGCGAAGTCGATATCCGCGTGGCCATTGACCGCGACAGCGGCAACTACGAAACCTTCCGCCGCTGGCTGGTGGTGCCTGACGAGGCGGGCCTGCAGAACCCCGAGGCTGAAGAGCTGGTGAGCGATGCCAGAGACGAAATTGCCGATATCGAAGAGGGCGACTTCATCGAAAAACCCGTGGAAAGCCTGCCCATCGGCCGCATTGGCGCGCAAGCGGCCAAGCAGGTCATCCTGCAGAAGATCCGCGACGCCGAGCGCGAGATGCTGCTCAACGACTTCATGTCCCGTGGCGACAAGATTTTTGTTGGCACTGTCAAGCGCATGGACAAAGGCGACATCATTGTCGAATCCGGTCGTGTTGAAGGGCGCCTGCGCCGCAGCGACATGATCCCGAAGGAAAACCTGCGCTCCGGCGACCGCGTCCGCGCCATGATCATGGAAGTCGACACCACCCTGCGTGGCGCGCCCATCATCCTGTCCCGCACCGCCCCTGAGTACATGATCGAACTCTTCCGCCAGGAAGTGCCCGAGATCGAGCAGGGCCTGCTGGAGATCAAATCCTGCGCCCGTGACCCCGGTTCCCGCGCCAAGATCGCCGTGCTCTCGCACGACAAGCGTGTGGACCCCATCGGTACTTGCGTCGGTGTGCGTGGCACCCGCGTCAACGGCGTAACCAACGAACTCGCCGGCGAGCGCGTGGACATCGTGCTGTGGAGCGAGGACCCGGCCCAGTTCGTGATTGGCGCTCTGGCGCCAGCCAACGTGTCGTCCATCGTGGTGGACGAAGAGCGTCACGCCATGGATGTGGTGGTGGACGAGGAAAACCTTGCCATTTCCATCGGCCGCGGCGGTCAGAACGTGCGCCTGGCGTCCGAACTTACCGGCTGGAAGATCAACATCATGACGGCCGATGAGTCGGCCCAGAAGCAGGCCAGCGAGACGGACTCGAGCCGCAAGCTGTTCATGGAAAAGCTCGATGTGGACGAGGAAATCGCCGACATCCTGATTTCCGAAGGCTTCACCAGCCTGGAAGAAGTGGCCTATGTGCCGCTGCAGGAAATGCTGGAGATCGAGTCCTTCGACGAAGACACCGTCAATGAGCTGCGCACCCGCGCCAAAGACGCACTGCTGACGATGGAAATCGCCAAGGAAGAAAATGCCGAAGGCGTGTCGCAGCACCTGCGCGACGTGGAAGGCCTGACCCCCGACCTGATTGCCAAACTGACCGAGGCGGGTGTGAGCACCCGTGACGACCTGGCCGATCTGGCTGTGGATGAATTGACCGAGATCACCGGCCAGTCTTCGGACGAGGCCAAAGCCCTGATCATGACCGCCCGCGCGCATTGGTTCGCCGATGAAGCCGCCACTGCGGATGCACCGGCCCCAGCGCCTGTGGCATCCGAAGAGCAATGATCATGGAGGCCAGCAGGAAAAAAACATATGTCCAGTACCACTACCGTCGCTGAATTCGCAGCTGAACTGAATAAACCCACCGCCACGCTGATCGAGCAATTGACCAGCGCGGGCGTCGCCAAAGCGCAGGCCAGTGATCCCTTGTCCGAATCGGACAAGCAGAAACTGCTGAGCTACCTGCAGGCCAGCCACGGCACTGTGGCCACCGAGCGCAAGAAGATCACGCTGGTGAAGAAATCCACCACCGAGATCAAGCAGGCCGATGCCACCGGCAAGGCACGCACCATCCAGGTCGAAGTGCGCAAGAAGCGCACCTTCGTCAAGCGTGAAGACGGCACCGATCAGCCCGCCGAAGAAACCCGTCCGGAAGTGTCTGCCGAGCCCGCCGCGCCCGTGGTGGACCAGGCCGAGCTGATCCGCCGCGAGGAAGAGGCCAGCCGCCACGCCGAATTGCTGCGCCGCCAGGAGCAGGAACTGGCCGAAAAACGCCGCCTGCGTGAAGAACAGGACGCCGCAGAAGCCGCCCGCGAACAGGCCCGTGAAGCCGCCGAGCTCAGCGCCAAGGCCGAGGCTGCAGAAGCCACCGCCAAAGCCAAGGCCACAGCCGGCAAATCGAAATCCGCAGAAACAGTGGCGGCTGAGTCCAGCCAGGCGGCTGAAGCTGCTGCTGTGGACCAGGCGGCCAAAGCCGCAGGCGCCGCTGCTGCTAAAGCCAAGGCGACAGCCGAATTCCAGGCAGACGCTGCGAAAGCGCAGGAGCTGCAGGAGCGCCGCCGCAAGGCCGAGGCGGAAGCTGCAGGCATTCGCGCCATGATGAATGCGCCCAAGCGCGTCCTGGTGCCCCACGTGGACCCCAAGGCCGCCATCAAGGGCACCTTGCATAAGCCCGCTGTGGTGCCAGGCGCGGCCAAAACCGGCGCTGCAGGCGCTGCCGCAGCACCGGGTGCAGCAGGCAAGAAGGAAATCAAATCCGAAAACCTGTCGTCGACCTGGAAAGAAGACGCTGCCAAGAAAAAGGGCATTCCGAGCCGGGGTGCCACGGCTGTGCCCGGGCGCGGCAATTTCCGCAGCGGCCCGCGTGGCCGCCGCAGCAACGACCGCGACGCCCGTCCTGAATCGAACTTCGTGGCGCCTACCGAATTCAAGGTGCTCGAGGTGCATGTGCCCGAGACCATCACGGTGGCCGAACTCGCCCACAAGATGAGCGTGAAGTCGTCCGAGGTCATCAAGCATCTGATGAAGCTCGGCCAGATGGTCACCATCAACCAGCCGCTGGACCAGGACACCGCCATGATCGTGGTGGAAGAAATGGGCCACAAGGCCGTGACGGCTGCGCTGGATGATCCGGAAGCCTTCACCGATGACGACGTTCAGGGCCAGCAGGCTGAAGCCTTGCCGCGTGCGCCGGTGGTCACCGTCATGGGTCACGTCGACCACGGCAAGACCTCGCTGCTCGACTACATCCGCCGTGCCAAGGTGGCGGCAGGTGAGGCCGGTGGCATCACCCAGCACATTGGCGCCTATCACGTGGAAACGCCACGCGGCATGATTTCTTTCCTCGACACTCCCGGTCACGAGGCGTTCACCGCCATGCGTGCCCGCGGCGCGCAGGCCACCGACATTGTCATTCTGGTGGTGGCCGCCGATGACGGCGTGATGCCGCAGACCAAGGAAGCCATCAAGCACGCGAAAGCGGCGGGCGTGCCCATCGTGGTCGCCATCAACAAGATCGACAAGCAGGGCATCAACCTGGAGCGCGTCAAGGGCGAACTGGTCACCGAAGAAGTGATTCCCGAAGAGTTCGGCGGCGATGTGCCTTTCGTGGGCGTTTCTGCCCACACCGGTGCCGGCATCGATGACCTGTTGGAGCAGGTGTTGCTGCAGGCCGAGGTTCTGGAACTGAAGGCGCCGGTGGAAGCACTGGCCAAAGGTCTGGTCATTGAAGCCCAGCTCGACAAGGGCCGCGGCCCTGTGGCGACGGTGCTGGTGCAGTCCGGCACCCTCAAGGCGGGCGATGTGGTGCTGGCCGGTTCCACCTACGGCCGCGTGCGCGCCATGTTGGACGAGAATGGCAAGCCGATCAAGAGCGCTGGACCGTCGATCCCGGTGGAAATCCAGGGTCTGACCGAAGTGCCCCAGGCGGGCGACGAATTCATGGTGATGACCGACGAGCGCCGTGCTCGCGAGATCTCCACCTACCGCGCCGGCAAGTTCCGCAACACCAAGCTGGCCAAGCAGCAAGCTTCGAAGCTGGAGAACATGTTCTCCGACATCTCGGCGGGCGAAGTCAAGATGCTGCCCATCATCATCAAGGCGGATGTGCAGGGTTCGCAGGAAGCGCTGGCCCAGTCGCTGCTCAAACTCTCGACCGACGAGGTCAAGGTCCAGCTGGTGTATTCCGGCGTGGGTGGCATTTCCGAGTCCGACGTCAATCTGGCGATTGCCTCCAAGGCCGTGGTGATCGGGTTCAACACCCGCGCCGATGCCCAGGCACGCAAGCAGGCCGAGAACAACGGCGTTGATCTTCGCTACTACAACATCATTTATGACGCTGTGGACGAGCTCAAGGCCGCCATGTCTGGCATGCTCACGCCCGACAAGAAGGAAGAAGTCATCGGTACCGCCGAGATCCGTCAGGTGTTCAAGGTCAGCAAGATCGGCTCTATCGCCGGCTGTATGGTCACCTCCGGTGTGGTTCGCCGCACGGCGCGCCTGCGTCTGTTGCGCGACAACGTCGTCGTCTTCACGGGCGAGCTCGATTCCCTCAAGCGCTTCAAGGACGATGTCCGTGAAGTCAAGGAGAGCTTCGAGTGCGGCTTGAACATCAAGAACTACAACGACATCCAGGAAAACGACATCCTGGAGTTCTTTGAAATCAAAGAGGTTGCACGTACCTTGTAAAGCGCACTGCGGCATCAGGTTCATGGCCAACGCGCGCTGAACCTGATCCCGTGATGCAGTTGATTTGCCCCCAGTGAAAAAACGAAGTTCCACCCCCAACCGCGGCTTTCGCATTGCCGATCAGATCCAGCGCGATCTGACGGAGCTGATCGCGCGCGAGCTGAAAGACCCGCGGGTCGGCATGGTGACCATCCAGGCGGTGGAAGTCACTGCCGATTACGCACACGCCAAGGTGTTCTTCAGCGTGCTGGTGGGCGACCCGAAAGAGTGCGAAGAAGCACTCAACCAGGCGGCTGGATTCCTGCGCAACGGCCTCTTCAAGCGGCTGATGACGCACACAGTGCCCACCCTGCATTTCCACTTCGACCGCACCACGGAACGTGCGGCAGACATGAACGCCCTGATCGCCAAGGCGGTGTCTTCCCGCGCCACGGACAGCGACGTCTAGCGATGACACGAGCCGGGCCGCCCCAAGGAGCGAATGCCCCCTTGGAGGGGCAGGCAGTGGTGCGTTCTGCTGAACCGAAATCGGTGAACGACCGGGGAGGCAAGGTCAAAGTCCAGCGTCGTCCCGTCCACGGTGTGCTGTTGCTTGACAAACCTTTGGGGCTGTCGAGTAACCAGGCCTTGCAGAAAGCCAAGTGGTTGCTGCGCGCAGATAAAGCCGGCCACACCGGTACTCTGGATCCTCTGGCCACCGGTGTGTTGCCGCTGTGCTTTGGCGCCGCGACCAAGTTCAGCCAGATCCAGCTTGATGCCGACAAGACGTATGAAGCGGTGTTGCTGCTGGGCGCCAAGACCACCACGGCCGATGCCGAGGGCGAAGTCATTGAAACCCGGCCAGTCCCCCCGATCACACCCGCCTTGCTGGAAAGCCTGACCCAGCGCTTCACCGGCCCACTGGCACAGGTGCCGCCCATGTACTCCGCGCTCAAAAAGGACGGCAAGGCACTTTACGAATACGCCCGCAAGGGTGAAGAAGTGGAGCGGGAAGCCCGGCACATCGCCATCTTCAAGCTGGAGATGGCTGTGACCACCGATGCGCGGGCGCCTGCTGCGATCCGCATCGTGGTGACCTGCAGCAAAGGCACCTACATTCGCACGCTCGGTGAGGACATAGGAGAGGCGATTGGCTGTGGCGCCCATCTGGGGTCATTACGCAGGCTGGAAACCGGTGGCTTCACCACCAGCCAGTGCGTCACGCTGCCTGCGCTAGAAGCCATGACCGAGCGCGAGCGCGAGGCGTGTCTCTTGCCTGCGCAGTCGCTGGTGGCTGACTACCCGGTTGTCACACTGGACGCCGACAATGCAGGGCGCTTTCTGAGCGGCCTGCGGCGCCGTGGCGAGCCGGGGCAGTGGGGCGCTGACGCGCCGCTGGTCCAGGTGTTCGCCCAGGACCCACCCGCTTTCCTCGGTTCGGCCCACATCACGGCCGATGAATTGATTCCGCAGCGGCTGCTGAGCCCGGTCGAGATTCAGGACATTCTGCGTGCAGCGTCGCACGTGGTGCCTGAACCGGCCTCCGCTACCGTCCTTCACCACTGATTTGCAATTTTCAAGTTTCCCAGTTTTCTGAAAGCCAACCATGAGCCAAAAACAAATCCGCAACATCGCCATCATTGCCCACGTTGACCACGGCAAAACCACCATGGTCGACCAGCTGCTGCGTCAATCCGGTACCTTTGCCGAGCACGAAAAAGTGGTCGACACGGTGATGGACAACAACGCCATCGAAAAAGAGCGGGGCATCACCATCCTGGCCAAGAACTGCGCGGTGACCTGGGAAGGCACGCACATCAACATCGTCGACACCCCGGGCCACGCCGACTTCGGCGGTGAGGTCGAGCGCGCGCTGTCCATGGTCGACGGCGTGGTGCTGCTCATCGACGCCCAGGAAGGCCCGATGCCGCAAACCCGCTTTGTGACCAAGAAGGCCCTGGCGCTGGGTCTCAAGCCAATTCTGGTGGTGAACAAGGTCGACAAACCCGGTGCACGCCCCGACTATGTGGTGAATGCCGCTTTCGACCTGTTCGACAAGCTGGGCGCGACCGACGAACAGCTCGACTTTCCCGTGGTGTATGCCTCTGGCATCAACGGCTGGTCGTCTCTGGAAGAAGGCCCGCCCAACGAGCAGTGGGGCCCCGACATGTCGGCTCTCTTTAACACCATCCTCAAGCACGTGCCACCGCAGAAAGGTGACCCGGCTGCACCGCTGCAACTGCAGATTTCGGCGCTCGATTTTTCGACCTTCGTGGGTCGCATCGGCGTGGGCCGCATCAGCCAGGGCACCATCAAGCCCATGATGGACGTGGTGGTGATGGAAGGCGCGGACGGCAAGGCCATCAAGGGCCGCGTCAACCAGGTGCTGACCTTCCAGGGTCTGGAGCGCGTGCAGGCCACGGAAGCCGGCCCCGGCGAGATCGTGCTGATCAACGGCATTGCAGACATCGGTATCGGCGTGACCATCACCGACCCGATCAATCCGGCACCGCTGCCCATGCTGAAAGTGGACGAGCCGACGCTGACGATGAACTTCTGCGTCAACACCAGCCCGCTGGCAGGCCGCGAAGGCAAGTTTGTGACCAGCCGCCAGATCTGGGACCGCCTGCAGAAAGAGCTGCAGCACAACGTGGCGCTGCGCGTCAAGGAAACCGACGAAGAGGGCATTTTTGAAGTGATGGGTCGCGGCGAACTGCACCTGACCATCCTGCTGGAGAACATGCGCCGCGAAGGCTACGAGCTGGCGGTGTCCAAACCGCGCGTGGTCTACAAGGACGTCGATGGCGTGCGCCATGAGCCGATCGAGCTGGTCACGGCCGACATTGAAGAGCAGCACCAGGGCGGCGTGATGCAGGCGCTGGGCGAGCGCAAGGGCGAGCTGGTGAACATGGAACCGGACGGCCGCGGCCGTGTGCGCCTCGAGTACCGCATTCCCGCGCGTGGCCTGATCGGTTTTACCAACGAGTTCCTGAACCTGACGCGTGGTTCCGGCCTGATCTCCAACATCTTCGACAGCTACGAGCCACACAAGGGTGAAATCGGCGGCCGCAAGAACGGCGTGCTGATCTCCATGGACGACGGTGAAATCTTCACCTACGCCCTCGGCAAGCTGGACGACCGGGGCCGCATGTTTGTGCGCGCCAACGATCCGGTCTACGAAGGCATGATTGTCGGTATTCACAGCCGCGACAACGACCTGGTGGTGAACGCCACCCGCACCAAGCAGCTGACCAACTTCCGCGTCAGCGGCAAGGAAGATGCCGTGAAGATCACGCCACCCATCGAATGCACGCTGGAGTACGGCGTCGAATTCATCGAGGAGGATGAACTGGTCGAGATCACGCCCAAATCGATTCGTCTGCGCAAGCGGCACCTTAAGGAAAGCGACCGCAAGCGCGCCGGCCGTTCATAAAAGCCCCCACGGTCGTTCACTGCGTGTAACTCCCTGCCCCCCGAGGGGGCCGCTCCGCCTGCGGTCTGGCAAAGCCAGTCCCGCGGCTCCTGCTCGGTTTGATACCTTAGGCACAGTGCCGGGGTCTGGCTTGAATCCAAGGCTGCTGGATACACGGACGCTTCAGTAGCTTTCTTCGTTTTTGTCGCAATGAAACTCACACACTCCAAAGCAGTTGTCCTGATGGTGGTGGTCACGCTGATGTGGTCCATCGCGGGTGTGGTAACGCGGCATCTGGAATCGGCCCGCAGTTTTGAAGTGACGTTCTGGCGCAGCTTTTTCACCGTGGTGTCGCTGCTGGTCATCCTGCCGGCGTTTCAGGGGCGCAAGGCGCTGGTGGACAGCATTCGGCAGGGTGGGGCGGCCTTCTGGGCATCCAGCGTGTGCTGGAGCATCATGTTCACCGCCTTCATGGTGGCGCTCACGCTGACCACGGTGGCTAACGTACTGGTTACCATGGCCATTGGTCCGTTTCTGACTGCGCTGCTCGCCCGCATCTTCATCGGCCACAAGATTCCGCTACGCACCTGGTGCGCGATTGCGATGGCCGGCGTGGGCATCACCTGGATGTATGCCGGGCAGATGGATCTGGGCAGCCAGCTGGCGGGGACGCTGGTGGCCCTGATGGTGCCGCTGGCCGCGGCCAGCAACTGGACGGTGGTGCAGCACAACCGTGCGCACGGCAAGCGGATTGACCTGGTCCCGTCGGTGCTGGTCGGCGCGGTGATCTCATCGTTGGTCACGCTGCCGCTGGCGTTTCCGTTTGCCGCCACGCCGCATGATGTCGGCTTGCTGGCGATCCTGGGCCTGTTCCAGCTGGCCATTCCCTGCGTGCTGTCCATGCTCTGCGCGGCCGTCCTCAAGGCGCCCGAGGTGTCGCTGCTTGGCCTGCTGGAGGTGATCTTTGGCATTCTGCTGGCCTGGCTGGGCGCGGGTGAGGTTCCCGGTACCAGCGTGCTCACCGGGGGTGCCCTGGTCATTGCGGCGCTGGTGGTGAATGAATTGATTGGATGGAGACAACGCGCATGAACACCCCTCAGACCGACAGCCGCCCACCGCAGGCCGAGGTGCTTTTTGAGCAGAGTGGATCGGCCGGCCTCATCACGCTGAACCGACCCAAGGCGCTCAATGCCTTGTCACTGCCCATGGTGCAGGCGCTGCTGAAGGCGCTGACCGCGTGGCGCGACGACCCGACCGTTCACGTCGTCGCCATTCGCGGCACCAACAAGGTGGGGCGACCTGGCACACCCGACAGCCTGTTTGGCGGCTTCTGCGCCGGTGGTGACATCCGTTTTTTCCACCAGGCCGCGCTGGCGGGTGATGCGTCGCTGGAAGATTTTTTCACTGATGAATACACCCTCAACCATCTGATCCAGACCTATCCAAAGCCGGTGGTGGCCTTTATGGATGGGGTAGTGATGGGCGGTGGCATGGGGCTGTGCCAAGGCGCCCGTGTACGCATCGCCACCGAGCACACCCGCATGGCGATGCCGGAGACCAACATCGGGCTGTTTCCGGACGTGGGTGGCGGCTACTTCCTGAGCCGTTGCCCGGGGCATGTGGGCGAATACCTGGCGCTGACGGGCGAGGTCATCGGCGCGGACGAGGCCATCGCCTGGGGCTTGGCCGACTTGCGGGCAGACGCCAGCCAGTTGCCCGCACTCTGGGACATACTGGCGGGCCAGCGTTTTGCATCACCTGCCGAGGCAGAAAGCTGGCTTGCTGCGACCTGGCCTTCATCGAACGCCAGTAAAGAGGGAGATGCGGGCGATGCGGGGGACCACACGATCATCGACAGCTTCTTCTCGCTGGAGCGCGTCAAGCACATCATCGATGCCCTTGAACGCTCCGACAATCCTTGGGCACTGAAGACCGCTGCCACGCTGCGCAAGCGGTCTCCGCTGATGCTGCATGTGGCGCTGGAGCAGATCCGCCGCGCACGGGGCATGAGCCTGGCCGATGACCTGCGCATGGAGCGGGACATGGTTTTCCGCTGTTTTCACCTCAGGCCAGGCACTGCCGGCGAGACCGTGGAAGGCATTCGTGCGCTGGCGGTGGACAAGGACTACAAGCCAGTCTGGAACCCGGCACGGATTGAGGATGTGAAAGCGGCCATGACGCAGGCCTTCTTTGAGAGCCCTTGGACGCCAGAAGCCCATCCCCTGCGGACGCTGGGCCAGCCTTGATGACTGGTGCGTTTGACGCGCCCGGTGACTCAGCGGGCTAGCGGCTGCGAGACTTCATCGCGCGCTCCACCTCGCGCTTGCCTTCGCGGTCCTTGATGGTGTCGCGCTTGTCGTGCTCGCCCTTGCCTTTGGCCAGGCCGACTTCACACTTCACCTTGCCTGACTTCCAGTGGATGTTCAGCGGCACCAGCGTGAAGCCTTTCTGCTCCACCTTACCAATCAGGCGGCGGATTTCGTCCTTGTGCATCAGCAGCTTCTTGGTCCGCACGGAGTCGGGCCGCACATGGGTGGAGGCGGTGCCGAGCGGATTGATCTGGCAGCCGATCAGGAACAGCTCGCCATTGCGTACGACCACATAACCGTCTGTCAGCTGTACTTTGCCTTCGCGCAGCGATTTGACTTCCCAGCCTTCCAGCACCATGCCAGCCTCGAAACGCTCTTCAATGTGGTAGTTGAACAGGGCCTTTTTGTTGTCGGCAATGCGCACTGCTGCCAGAGCGGCTTTGGCACTGGCCTTGCCAGATGTGCCAGAGGCAGGTTTTTTGGAGGAGCTTGCTTCTTTGGTGACCATGAATCAGGAGGTGGGGGCAAAAGCAGGCAAGAACAGAGTCGAGCCGGGGTTAAACAGGCCTCATACAATTGCGCCCAGCCTTCGATTGTATGAAAAGCGTCCACAAGTCCGTCCTGATCTGGTACAGCGCCGCCGAAATGTTCGCATTGGTCACCGATGTGGCCCGCTACCCCGAGTTTCTCCCCTGGTGCGACCAGGCTGCGGTACTCACCTCGGATCAGCAAGGCATGACGGCCAAAGTGGGCATTGCGCTGGCCGGCTTCTCACAGAGCTTCACCACCCGCAACACCCACGAGCAGGACCGCAAGGTCAGCCTGGCACTGGTCGACGGGCCTTTCTCGAAGCTCGACGGCCAGTGGGATTTCACCCCCCTGGGCGACGGCACGCAGCGCGCCTGCAAGGTTGATTTCACCCTGCGCTACGACTTTGACAATGCCGCACTGGCAGCCTTGGTTGGCCCGGTATTTGACAAGATCGCTGGAAGCCTCGTCGATGCTTTCGTCAAGCGCGCTTCTCAGGTACATGGCGAAGCTTGAAGAGCTCCGCTTCCACTGTGGCTGCCATCCATATCACGGTGATTTGTTCGCCAGCGCCCAGGCAGGTGCTGGAGTGGCATTTGACCTTGCCCGTCGGCATTTCCGTCGGTGAGGCGCTGGCACTCAGCCGAAGCGAGCCGGCATTTCCTGCCTCGCTGACCGGTCGGCTCAGCGCCGGCGTGTGGGGGCGCAAAACACCCGCTTCACATGTGCTGCAGGACGGCGATCGGCTGGAAATTTACCGGGGTTTGCGGGTGGATCCAAAAGTCGCGCGCCGCGAGCGATTCAGCCGACAGGGCGCCCGGAGCGCCGGTTTGTTTGCCAAGCGGCGAGAGGGCGGGAAGGCCGGCTACTGAAGTGGCCGAACCGGAGGGGGTCAGACGCAGTCGGAGGCGACGATTCCCTGCAGACGCTTGACTTCCGAAGCACGCCTGGCGTCGTCCATGATTTCGCGCTCTCCCTTGGCATTGGTCACCGAGACCCTCACACCGGAATCAAAGGTGGCCAAGCCCTGCTTGGCCCTTGCACAGTTTTCCGCCTTGACCTTGGCCACGCGCTCGTCTTCGGCCTTTTTCTTGGCAGCCTCTTCCTCTTCAACCTGCTTCTTCTTTTCGGCGAGCTGAGGATCTTTGCCCGTCAACTTGGGCACATTACCGGCAGGCGGCGTGGCAGTCTTGGCAGCCGGTGCCGCTGCCGGCGCAGCACCTGCATCAGAAACAGGCTCAACCACAGCACTTTTGGCACCGGCAGGCTGCTTGAGGATGTTTTTCGCAGGAATGTCGGCCGGCGGAGAGCGATCACTGAACACGCGGCGCCCGTCCTTGTCCACCCACTGCCATTGGGCTGTGGCGCTGAAGGTAACGGCCAGCCCCAGCAGGGTGAGCAGGGCAGCGCGGAGAGCAGTTGGGAGGTGCATGGCCGGAGTTTAGCGCTGCCGTCGCGCTTTGTGAGGCACATTCGCGATAGTGGCTTTTTTGCCACCTGCGCCTCTTAGACGGACCCCAAACCGGCCGGGATCACGAGGGTACAATCGTGTTTTTGGAGCTATCCCTATGCGCCTACTCGGCAAAGCGCTCACCTTCGACGACGTATTGTTGGTGCCAGCGTTCTCCCAAGTCCTGCCCAAGGACACCTCGCTTTCCACCCAGTTTTCCCGCAATATTCGTCTGAACCTGCCGCTGGTTTCGGCGGCCATGGACACTGTCACCGAGGCCCGGCTGGCGATTGCGATTGCCCAGGAAGGTGGCATCGGCATCGTCCACAAAAACCTTACCGCCAAGCAGCAGGCCGCCGAAGTGGCCAAGGTCAAGCGCTATGAAAGCGGCGTGCTGCGCGACCCGGTGGTCATCACGCCCACGCATACCGTGCGGCAGGTCATGGCCCTCAGCGAGCAACTGGGCATTTCTGGTTTTCCGGTCATTGACGGCGGCAAGGTGGTCGGCATCGTCACTGGCCGTGACATGCGTTTTGAATCGCGCATGGATGTACCGGTCAGCACCATCATGACGCCGCGCGAGCGCCTCATCACCATGCCCGAGTCGGCCACACTGGCCGACGCCAAGGCGCTGCTCAACAAGCACCGGCTCGAGCGCGTGCTGCTGGTCAACGACCAGTTTGAGCTCAAGGGCCTGATCACCGTCAAGGACATCACCAAACAAACCACCTTCCCGAACGCCGCGCGCGATGCCCACGGGCAGCTCCGCGTCGGTGCCGCCGTGGGCGTGGGCGAGGGCACCGAAGAGCGCGTCGAAGCGCTGGTGCGCGCTGGTGTCGACGCCATCGTCGTCGACACGGCCCATGGCCACAGCAAGGGCGTGATCGACCGCGTGCGCTGGGTCAAGCAGAACTACCCTCAGGTCGACGTCATTGGCGGCAACATCGCCACCGGCGCGGCCGCGCTGGCACTGGCCGAGGCAGGCGCAGATGGTGTGAAGGTTGGCATTGGCCCCGGCAGCATCTGCACCACCCGCATCGTGGCGGGCGTCGGCGTGCCGCAGATCATGGCGATTGATAACGTGGCCACCGCGCTCAAGGGCTCCGGCATTCCACTGATCGGCGACGGCGGCATCCGCTACAGCGGCGACATCGCCAAGGCCATCGCAGCCGGTGCCAACACGGTGATGATGGGCGGCATGTTTGCCGGCACCGAAGAGGCGCCGGGCGAGGTCATCCTGTTCCAGGGCCGCAGCTACAAGAGCTACCGCGGCATGGGCAGCATCGGTGCCATGCAGCAGGGCAGCGCCGACCGCTATTTCCAGGAATCAAGCACTGGCAACCCGAATGCCGACAAGCTGGTGCCCGAGGGCATTGAAGGCCGCGTGCCCTACAAAGGATCCATGGTCGCCATCGTGTTCCAGATGGCCGGCGGTCTGCGGGCCAGCATGGGTTACTGCGGTTGCGCCACGATTGACGAGATGCGAGACAAGGCGGAATTCGTGGAAATCACCTCCGCTGGTATACGCGAAAGCCACGTTCACGATGTGCAGATCACCAAAGAAGCTCCCAACTACCGAGCTGATTAATCAGCAGAGCCCGCAAGGCGCCATCACTGGCGCCTTTCTTTTTTTGCCCTGAAAACTCCGTTTCATGCAACACCAGAAAATCCTCATCCTCGATTTCGGCTCACAGGTCACCCAGCTCATCGCACGCCGCGTGCGCGATGCCCATGTGTTTTGCGAAGTCCACCCTTGCGATGTCAGCGATGACTGGGTGCGTGAGTACGCCAAGGACGGCTCCCTCAAAGGTGTAATCCTCTCCGGTAGCCACGCCAGCATTTACGAAGAAACCACCGACAAGGCACCGCAGTCGGTGTTTGAACTGGGCATTCCGGTGCTGGGCATCTGCTACGGCATGCAGGCCATGGCGCACCAGCTGGGCGGCAAGGTGGAAGGTGGCCACAAGCGTGAGTTCGGCTCGGCAGACGTTCGTGCCCGCGGCCACACGGCCCTGCTCAAGGACATCGCCGACTACACCACGCCTGAAGGGCAGGGCATGCTCGATGTCTGGATGAGCCACGGCGACAAGGTCACCGAAATGCCCCCCGGTTTCAAGCTGATGGCCTCGACCGATTCATGCCCGATTGCCGGCATGGCTGATGAAGCCCGCCGTTTTTATGCGGTGCAGTTCCACCCTGAAGTCACGCACACCAAGCAAGGCAATGCGATCCTCAAACGCTTCGTGCTGGAGATCTGCGGCACCCGGCCCGACTGGATCATGGGCGACTACATCACCGAGGCGGTCGAGAAGATTCGCCAGCAGGTGGGCGACGAAGAGGTCATCCTGGGGCTGTCTGGTGGTGTCGATTCATCGGTAGCCGCTGCGCTGATTCACCGCGCCATTGGCGACCAGCTCACCTGCGTGTTTGTCGATCACGGCCTGCTGCGCCTGAACGAGGGCGACATGGTGATGGACATGTTTGTTGGCAAGCTGCACGCCAACGTGATCCGTGTCGATGCCAGCGACCAGTTCCTCGGCCACTTGGCCGGCGTGAGCGAACCGGAGGCCAAGCGCAAGATCATCGGGCGCGAGTTCGTTGAAGTGTTCAAGGCAGAGGCGGCGAAGCTCAAGGCAGGTACCGGCGGTCACAAGGGTGCGACCTTTCTGGCACAGGGCACGATTTACCCGGACGTGATCGAGTCGGGCGGCGCCAAGAGCAAGAAGGCAGTCACCATCAAGAGCCACCACAACGTGGGCGGTTTGCCGGAACAACTGGGCCTGAAACTGCTGGAGCCGCTGCGCGAGCTGTTCAAGGACGAGGTGCGCGAGCTGGGCGTGGCCCTGGGTCTGCCGCACGACATGGTGTACCGCCACCCCTTCCCCGGACCAGGCCTTGGCGTGCGCATTCTGGGTGAAGTGAAAAAGGAATACGCCGACCTGCTGCGGCGGGCCGATGCGATCTTCATCGAGGAGCTGCGCAACTTCAAGGACGCCGCCACCGGCAAGAGCTGGTACGACCTCACCAGCCAGGCCTTTACCGTGTTCCTGCCGGTCAAGAGCGTGGGCGTGATGGGCGATGGTCGCACTTATGACTATGTGGTCGCACTGCGTGCCGTGCAGACCAGCGATTTCATGACCGCCGACTGGGCAGAGCTGCCCTATGCGCTGCTCAAAAAGGTCTCGGGCCGCATCATCAACGAGGTGCGAGGCATCAACCGCGTCACCTACGACGTCAGCAGCAAGCCGCCAGCAACCATTGAGTGGGAATGATGTCTGGTCCGGCTCAGCGGCTCGCTCCCTGCGCCTGAATCTCGACCATCAGTTTTTCCACCGATAGCGGTGCTGAGCCTTCAGCTTTGTTGCTGATGGTGACGTAGGCCAGATAACCGGCTTCAGCGGTCGCCCGCACCACGCGGGCCAGTGCACGGCGGGTTTCCACATCTTCGTCGACCAGCTTGTCGTAAGGCAAATAGCGGTCGGCAGCGTCTTCATAGCCGTAGGCGCCATGCAGCCGGTTCAGGTTCCAGCGGCAGACCAGCGGACCGGGCCAGAGGGCTCGCAGCATCGGCAACTGACCTTCAATCGGCGGCATCTTGGCGTGCAAGCCCAAGCAGTAAGTGGCCTTTGAGGCTTTCAGCACCGCCGCCAGCTCAGGCCCCAGCCAGACCGGGTCTCGCACCTCAACCGCCACGACAGCGTCTGGCGCCTGCGTCGCAAGCTCCGGCAGCGCCTGCAGCATGCGCGACAGGCGCTCCAGCAATTCCGGCATGCGGGCGTGCAACATGCCCGGCAAGGGGCTGATCTGGAACACCAGCGCACCCAGCTTGTGACCCAGTCCCTGAAGCGCTGGCAGTGCAAATTCGGCAATCGCCAGTTCAGGGCTCAGAAACGCCGGATTGGGCTGCAGCGCCTGACCCTTCTCGCCACGCACGGTGGCGTCGGTCACCAACGCCGGGGCCTTCACCACAAAGCGGAAATCATCGTCCACCTGTGAGGCGTAGGCGGCGTACTGCTCGGTGGTCAGTGGGCGATAGAAGGCACGGTCCAGGCTGACGGTGCGAAACAGCGGGTGCCGGGCATAGGCGGCCAACCCGTGTCTGGACAGGGCGGTTTCGGCATACACATCGTCCCAGACCAAATCCGTCCAGCCGGGGTAGTTCCACGACGACGTCCCCACGCGTGCTTGTGCGGGAAGGTCTGCGCTCAAAAGCCGGTGCGCCTCCTTTGGCTCGGCGGCGCCCACCTGATGGGCTGGCTTTGAGCGGACCGGCCGTGGCGTCTTCGCAGTCGCAGGGCGCGCCGAAACCGTGCGCGACGGTTTGGCCTTTGGCGCGGGTTCATCGTCTGGCGGGAACAGTGCGTCTTGCATCGCCAGCCAGTCTACCGTTGCTGTTGGTCGCAAGCGGGGGCTGGCACAATGGGCGGCCCAAGCAAGAGGATTCCAGAGGATTCCTGATGTACCTTCCTCCCCAGTTCAAGGCCAAGGACGAGCAGCATGCCCGCGACCTGATCCGGGCCCATCCATTTGCCTCGCTGATTTCCACCGACGATGCGGGCCAGCCTTTTGTGACGCCGCTGCCGCTGCATCTGCTGGAAGAGGCGGGCCAGACGCTGCTGCTCGGTCACTGCGCCAAGGCGAATCCACAGTGGCGTTATTTGCAGGCACGCCCCCAGGCCGTGGTGACCTTCATGGGCCCGCACGCCTACATGACCCCGCAGGTCTATGCCGACCTTGCCCGGGTGCCCACATGGAACTACCTGCTGGTGCACTGCACCGTCGAAGCCCGACTCATTGAGCATTTCGATGACAAGGACCGGTTGCTCAAGCACCTGATCCATGACCACGAGCCGGCGTACGCCGACCAGTGGCGCGGTTTGCCATCGGACTACCAGCAGAAGATGATGAACTGCATCGTCGCTTTCGAGTTGAAGGTGACCGATTTGCAATGCGCAGTCAAGCTCAATCAGCACCGGCCGGAATGCCATGTGGCCCTGAAATCCCGCTACGCCGCAGGCAACGACCATGAACGGGAACTGGCGGCCTGGATGGACCGGCTGGGGCTTACGGCCGATACACCTGGCAGCAAGGAAGGAGCCTGACATGCGCGCGATTTTCAGTATTCTGGGTCTGGTGCTTGTTCTGGCCATCATCGGTCTATTGGCCAAAAAGCAGCTGGCGCCGACCGCGGTCAGCCCTGCAGCGGGCAGCGCGGTGGTGACCACACCGGCCGCGACACCCCAGCAAACACAGCAGCAAGTCAAGCAGACCGTCGAGGGCACCATGCAGGGCGCGATGCAGGCCCGGCCGATGCCTGATGACAAGTAGCACGCGCGATGTCACTCACCGAAGATGAAACCTTCATGCGACAGGCTCTCGAGCAGGCGCATGAGGCGGCTGCAGCCGGTGAAGTACCGGTCGGCGCGGTGGTGGTCCACCAGGGCAGGGTGATCGCCACCGGCCGCAACGCTCCCATCGACGGCCACGACCCGACCGCGCATGCCGAGGTGGTCGCACTGAGAGCTGCGGCCCAAGTGCTGGGCAATTACCGCCTGGATGACTGCGAGCTGTTTGTCACGCTGGAGCCTTGCGCCATGTGCAGCGGTGCGATGCTGCATGCGCGGCTCAAGCGCGTCGTGTTTGGCGCTGCTGATCCCAAAACAGGCGCTGCAGGCTCCGTGCTCAACCTGTTTGCCGAGCCGCGCCTGAATCACCAGACCCGGTGGCAGGGCGGGGTGCTGGCCGGTGAATGCAGTGCCTTGCTGCAGGCGTTTTTTCAGCAGCGTCGCGCCAGCCAGCGGGCCGAAGCCCAGCGCCTTCATCCCCTGCGCGATGACGCGGTTCGCACCCCCGACGCAGCCTTTGACGACTTGCCCGGCTACCCATGGCAGCCGCACTACCTGAGCGATCTTCCCGCGTTGGGCGGCTTGCGCCTGCATTACCTCGACGAGCGCCCGCAGGGGGTGCCCGCCAGCGGCTTCACGTATCTGTGCCTGCATGGCAATCCGGCGTGGAGCTACCTGTACCGCAAGATGATTCCGGCCATGCTGGCCGCCGGGCACCGGGTGGTTGCACCAGACCTGATCGGTTTTGGCAAGAGCGACAAGCCCAAGAAAGACAGCTTTCACCGCTTCAGCACCCACCGGCAGATCCTGCTGGAGCTCATTGAACGACTGGACTTGCAGCGCGTGGTGCTGGTGGTGCAGGACTGGGGCGGCATTCTGGGCCTGACACTGCCGATGGCCGCGCCACACCGCTATAGCGGTCTGCTGGTGATGAACACCTTGCTCGCCACTGGCGATGCGCCTTTGTCGGCGGGCTTTCTGGCCTGGCGCGAGATGTGCGCCAGGAACCCCGAATTTGACGTTGCACGCCTCTTTGCACGTGGCAACCCCCACATGAGTGCAGAGGAATGCGCGGCCTACAACGCGCCGTTTCCGGACCGGGGGCACCGTGCGGCACTGAGGGCTTTTCCCGCCATGGTGCCGGATGCGCCAGAAGCTGAGGGCGCGGCCATTTCACGCGAGGCGCAGGCCTTCTGGCAGCAGCACTGGCGCCAGCCATCGGTGATGGTCGTTGGTGCGCAAGACCCGGTGCTTGGCCTGCCGGTGATGCGTGAGCTTAAGGGCCTGATTTACGGTTGCCCTGAACCTTTAGTGATTGCTGACGCGGGCCATTTTGTACAGGAGCACGGTGACCAGTTTGTCGGCGATGCGCTGAGACTTCTGGGTGCCAAGGTGTCCTGACACAGGCTCAGGCAGTGCCCGCCAGTCGAAACACCGGCAACTGCCAGCCCAGAAAAATCGCACTCAGGCGCAGGCCAGCAACCACCACCAGCCCGATCCAGAAAGCCCAGGATTCCGGCACACGCGCCTTTTTCAGCAGCAGATAAAGAACGATGCCTGCAATCGCTGCGGTGGCATAGATGTCCTGCTTCAGGAGCAGCGGCACCTGGCTGCTGCACACGTCGCGCATCACGCCACCCGCCACGCCCGTCATGGTGCCCATCAGCACCACGATCAGTGGTGAGAGCCTGGCTTTTTCTGCCAGTTGGGCACCCGACAGTGCGAATAGTGCCAACCCGATCGCATCAGCCACCAGCAGGGCTTGCAGCGGAATCGGCAGCACCTGAAGCTGGACATACAGCACCGTACCCAGCGCGGCCAGGCATATGACCAGCAGGTAGGCGGGCTTTTCCATCCAGAAGATCGGGTGCCGGTTCATCAGCACATCGCGCAGGGTGCCACCGCCAATGGCCGTCAGCGACGCCAGCACCAGCACGCCGAGCAGGTCCAGTTCCAGTCGGCCCGCTGCCAGCGCACCGCTGACCGCAAAAACGGCCACACCCAACAAGTCCATCCAGTAAAGCAGCATGGTCGGGTTATACAACGTCGACTGACAAGGCCAGCTGACAATGCTGTGTGACAAGCTGGCGCACTGCAGTCAGCGCTGTGTAGTACGCTGGTTTTCAGGGGCCCACGAACAGGCAATATGTTGCAGCGAACCTCGCAGAAAACGGATGAAGTGTGTTAAAAATGAGCCCAGAACGACGTACTTTCCAGCTAGGACAAGCGGGCATATCTCCCGTCAGCGCTACCAAAAAGTGCGTCAAAAACGCGTGAAGAATGCGTCATAAAAAATGCGTCAGCAGGGCCTCCATCCAACCCCTCATCGAAGCCGACCTGTGGCGTGCATCGTTGATTTCCAAGGGCTCATTCCATGACCGACCTCCTGCCAGATTTCAAACCCGAGCCCGAACTCAGGCTGACGGCGGCCCATCTGGCCATGCAGCAGCAGCTGATGGAACTCACCGGTGTGGCGCAGGTCGTGATTGGCCCGTCCGGCCAGCTCAAGCTCAACAGCCGCGCCTGCGACATGTTCGGCCTGGACCGGGATGCACGCCCCATCACACTGGCCGAGCTGGAGTCGCTGATCGATGCGGCCGACCGGTCACGTTTTCGGGATGCTGGCCAGGAGGCGGGCCAGTCGAACGAGCCGCGCGAGCTTGACTGCCGTCTGATCCGTCCGGACGGACGGGCTGTTGAATTGCATGTCCGCCGCTACGGCGAGCGCGATGCCCACGGCCGCGTGACCGCCCATGTGCTGCTGGCGCTGGACATCACTGAGCGCAAACGCGTCGAGCGTGCGCTGCTGGAGACGGCAGAGCGCTTTCGCGCCATGACGGCCTTGTCGTCCGACCAGCACTGGGCACCAGAGGCACCGTCGCCAAGCCCGGTCGCCACGACGCCACCCGAGCAGAGCGCCAGCGAAGCCGAAAAAGTTTCGTCCAGGCCAAAGCAGAAAATGCGTGTGCTTTATGTCGAAGACAACATGTTCAACCTGATGCTGTTCGACGAGGTCATGCAGACGCGGGAAGATGTGGAGCTGCGCATCGCGCAGGACGGAGCCAAGGGTTTTGACATTGCACAGAGCTGGCTCCCCCATGTGTTGGTGCTGGACGCACACTTGCCAGACACCCACGGCATTGATCTGATCAAAAGAATGCGCCAGGTCGAGGGCCTGAAGAACACGCCGGTCTTCATGTGCTCCGGGGACAACCAGCCCGAGCACAAGCAGGCGGCCAAGGAAGCCGGCTTTGACGGTTACTGGACCAAACCTGTGGATATCGACAAGGTCTTTGCCGATCTCGACGATGTGGCCAACCGGACCGTGTTTGGCTGATGCAACGGCGGCTGCAGCGCCAGCCTGTTTATTCCCTTTCTTGCCTGTCTTCGCTTTCCTGCTTACTCCTTTTCCTATTTCGGGCGACTGTCTTCCGTGACGCAACACATCTACATCTATTCCCCGTCCAGCGCGGTCCGTGACAAGGCGAAGTTCCGGCGGGCAGTGAAGCGGCTTGAGGCCATGGGCCACGAGGTCGAGGTGGATGAGGCGGCACTGGCCAGTCATCAGCGTTTCGCCGGCGACGATGCCACCCGGCTCGCAGCCATTCACCGCGCAGCAGCCAGTGGTGCTGACGTAGCGCTGATCTCGCGCGGGGGTTACGGCCTTTCGCGTTTGTTACCCCAGATCCGTTACAAAGCGCTTGCCAAGGCCATCGACAAGGGCACCCGCTTCGTCGGACTGAGCGACTTTACGGCGCTGCAGATGGCCTTGCTTGCTACCACGGGCAGCGTGACATGGGCGGGCCCGGCATTGGCCGAAGACTTTGGCGGCGAAGAAGCACCTGACGAAATCATGCAGGCCTGCTTTGACGACCTGCTGTGCGGGCAAGGGGAGGGCAGTGGCTGGCGCTTGCCTAAAGCGACGCCCCTTGCAGCGCCAGTAACCACAGCCCTCTCAACTGCGCGCACTGATTTTCAGATCAACCAGGCCACGCTGTGGGGCGGCAACCTGGCCATGTTGGCGTCGCTGGTGGGAACGCCCTATCTGCCGCAGATCAAGGGCGGCATTCTGTTCATTGAAGACATCAGCGAGCACCCCTACCGTGTAGAACGCATGCTCACGCAGTTACTGCACGCCGGCATCCTGGGGCAGCAGAAGGCGGTGGTGTTCGGTCAGTTCACGAATTACAAGCTGTCGTCACATGACCGGGGGTTCAAGCTGGATTCCGTGGTGACCTGGCTGCAAAGCCAGATCAAGGCGCGCGTGTTGACCGGCTTGCCCTTCGGCCATGTGGCGACCAAGGTACTGCTGCCGGTGGGCGAGAAAGTGACGCTGGCGGTCGAGGGACGTGACGCTTTCCTGCTTTGGGGGCACGAGCACTGAGGCAGTGCCCTGGAGGCTCAACGAAGAGTGAGCGGGCTGGAGCGTGAGGCGAGCCCGCGCGGCAGGATGCCACTGAACTTGTCGCTGATCTGCTGAACCTTCTTGCGCGCCAGCGTCTCGCCGTGAACGGTTGCCAGCACAGCCATCACGTCGCCACGTGCGTACCAGAGGCCTTGCGCGTCAGACGCATAGCGGATGCGGCGGACGATTTTCGGGAAGTGCCGTTCGCCGAAGTCGCCCATCTCGTCCACCATCAACTCCCGGATTTCCTCCAGACGATCATCGAGTGCAGCCGGCGGGCCATCCCCTGTTCCCAGGATGGCCATGAAACTGCTTTTGAGATTACTTTTCAACCAGTGCATACGGCTCACAACTTTCTGGTGGACTTGCCTCGGTACTACAAAGTGTCACTTCATGTCACGTTCGATCTGTTAGATTAAGACGAGCCGTTGTTGCTGGCAACCGGATTGAGGTGACTTGGTTAACGCAAAACAACAAATGAATCAATGAGTTAGTAACCAGATGTGAAGTTGTTTCTTGGTGGATCGTTTCTTTAGTTCTTTTGAACTACGTGCATATTCACACAGACAATCCAAATACTTCATCACTTTTAGCGGTTTTATCGTTTTGGCCTGACGGGCCGGATTGGCAAGATGACCCCCTCGAACCACACCCCAAACAGCCCCGCAGGCAGTGCCGCCAGCATCACCTATCCGGCCCATTACATCGGCGGACAGTGGGTCAAGGCACAGTCCACAGACCGGTTGCCTGTGCATGACTCCAGCACTGAAGCATTGATGGCCACCGTGCCAGCGGGCACCGTGGCCGAAGCGCAATCAGCCGTGATGGCGGCCCGAGCGGCCTTCGACAGCTGGTCAGGTTTGCCGCTGGAAACACGCGCGGCCTTTCTCGACAAGATTGCCGCCGGCATCAAGGCCAGAACCGATGAGCTGGCCCTCGCCATTGCGAGGGAGGTCGGGATGCCGCTCAAGATGGCGCGCGCCGTTCAGGTCGGCGGACCGGCCTGGCACTGGGGCAACTTTGCGAAGGTGGCCCGCCATTTCGAGTGGGAAAAGAAAGTCGGAAACTCGCTGGTGGTGCGTGAGCCCATCGGCGTCGTGGGCTGCATCACGCCATGGAACTTCCCACTCAGCCAGATCACGCTGAAGATTGCACCGGCCCTGGTCGCAGGCTGCACTGTGGTGCTCAAGCCCAGCGAGATCGCACCGGTCAACGCAATGATTCTTGCGGAGATCATTCACGAGGCGGGTCTGCCACCCGGCGTGTTCAATCTGGTCAATGGCCTCGGGCCAGTGGTGGGTGAGGTTCTGGCGACCCACCCCGAGGTGGACATGGTGAGCTTCACCGGCTCGACCCGCGCCGGCAAGCGCGTGGCCGAACTGGCCAGCCAGACCGTCAAGCGTGTGGCGCTGGAACTGGGTGGCAAATCGGCCAGTGTGATTCTGGACGACGCCAACATGGAAGCTGCCGTCAAGGGCACGGTATCGGCCTGCATGCTCAACAGCGGCCAGACCTGCTCGGCCCATACCCGCATGCTGGTGCCCGCCAGCCGCTACCAGGAGGTGCGTGCACTCGCACAGGCTGCCATCGCACGCTTCCCGATTGGTCCGAGCCTGGACGAAGCCAGCAAACTCGGCCCGCTGGTCAGCGCCGCCCAGCGTGACCGCGTGATGGCCTTCATCCGCACCGGCATCGCTGAGGGGGCAGACGTGATTGCCGGGGGCGACATGCCGCCGGCGTTCAGCACCGGCTATTTTGTGGAGCCCACCATCCTTGGCATCAAGCCCACCGACATGCTGGCGCAGGAAGAGATCTTCGGCCCGGTGCTCTTGGTGATTCCGTACCGCGATGAAGAGGAAGCGGTGGCGATTGCCAACAACACGATCTACGGTCTGGGCGGTGCGGTCTGGGCTGGCACCGATGAACGCGCCATGGCTGTGGCAAGGCGCATGCGGACGGGCCAGGTGGACATCAACGGTGGGCCGTTCAACGGGCAGGCGCCCTTTGGCGGCTACAAGCAGTCGGGCAATGGCCGGGAGAACGGTGTTTACGGCTTTGAGGAGTTTCTGGAGTACAAGGCCATGCAGCTCAAGCCCAGCGCGGCTTGAACCCGTACGGCTTGATTTCAGGCCTGCGCTGTTCCCTGCGTTGTGATTAAATCGACTGAGTGATTCATCCGGCTTGACCTCGCGCCAATTCGCTTGACGACCCTCCGATCCCCTCCTTCATCAGCACGTCTAGCGCCCGTCAGGCAGTTTCAATGGCCGAAGTCACAGTTGTTTTTGCAGACCTCACCGGCAGCACCGGGGTCTTTGAGTCTCTCGGCAATGCCAAGGCCACCCAGGCCATCACCCGGCTGACCCAGTGGGTCGGCCAGGTGTGCGAAGCATCTGGTGGCCAGGTCATCAAATACCTTGGCGACGGCGTGCTCATCGTGTTTGCGTACAACCAGAGTGCCATTGAAGCGGCCTGTGAGCTGCAACGCGTGCATCAGGGCCGCATCGCCAGCTGGCCAGAGCCGCTGAAGATGCGGCTGCAGGTGGGTATGGCGCGCGGTGATGTGGTGGAGCAGGGCGGCGACTGTTTCGGTGACGCAGTGAATGTCGCCTCGCGCCTGAGTGACCTGTGCGGCCCCGAGCAGATTCTGGCCAGCGACAGCGTGATTGAAAGCCTTGCGCCCGACAGCCTGGTGCGATTCCGGCGCCTTGGGCCGATGAAGATCCGCGGACGCCAGGAGCCGTGCGTGGTGCACCAGATCGAGTGGCAGCAGGAGCTGCAGTCAGAGACATTCACGGTGCCCGCCAGCCTGTCTCTGCTGGCATCGGTCAGGGCGAAGCCGGATGCCGGGCTGGACACGATTTCACTGTCATGGCTGGGTACGCAGATCGAGTTTCCTGCTGCCGAAATGCCCATCTTCATCGGGCGCGACGAGTTGGGCCAGTTCGTGATCCAGGACCCGCGGGTGTCGCGCCGCCACGCCAAGCTGGAATGGCGCGATGGCAAGTTCTATCTCGAAGACGTCAGCAGCTACGGCACCTGGGTGAAGTTCGCCGGCAGCGCCGATGTGATTGCCTTGCGCCGTCAGGAGTGCGTGCTGCTGCTGGACGGAGAGATTGCGCTTGGCGCGCCGTTTGAGGACTTCAGCGTGCCGACGGTGAGTTTTCGGCGATCAGGAAGCCCGATCAAGCGGTTCTGAAGGCGGCCGCGCTTTAACCCGTTTGCTTTTCGGGTTCAGAGCGCTTGCCGCTGGTATTCCTTGCGCTTCATCGTGAGGTAGGTCTCGCGGTCCATCTCGCGCAGCTGGCGCGCATACGACTCCGTGGCGTCAAACCAGTATTGCAGGCGCGAATCGAATTGCTGCGCCGCCGGTTTTTCGAGTGTGGCGAAATAGGCCTCAATGGCCAGGTAGTAGCGCATGGTGTTGCGCTCGGCCGTGCCGCGCAGGCCACCGACCAGTCCGGAGGTCTGACCTTGTTGCACGCTTGAAAATCCCACTTTGGAGCGCCCCACAGTCGCCAGATAGGCCTGCATGGCCAGCTGGCTTGCCGTTCCATAGCGCGATGCGTAACGCAGGTGCAGAAAGGTTTTCCCGCCTGGCAGGGCGGCTGCTGCCAGCTCGATCACGTAGTTGCTGGTGCCCAAGGGGCCTTTGGCGCCATCCAGACGTGTACGGAGATGGCTGGCACTGCTCGACACCGGCTGAAAGGCGAGGTCCAGCGCAAAGGTGTCTTCGATGTGCTGTTCATCCTTCTTGCCGATGTTCAGGCGAATCATGGCTGGGCTTGCGGCGCCGGTGACGCGGCACATCTTGGTGTTGATGTGCAGGATCATGATCTCGCACCAGACCCGTGGATTCTGCAGCGCACGGCTGACCGTCGCAAACGGGGCGTCAAGCACGGCATGCACATCGCCACTGACGGTACTGGCGGACTGCAGCGAGTCCAGCACCAGTGGACGGCCGTAGGGGCTGCTGGTTAGCCGGCTCTGAAGGGTTTGGTGTTTGTCGACCAGCGCAGTGGCTTGGACGTCAGCCGCAGCGGAGGAGGGAGCCGGCACTTGTGCCTGCACCGTGTTGAATGTCGCCAGTGCAACCAGCAGCAGGCTTGGCAGAACGCTACTTAACCGAGCAGCAGAGAAACGTAAAGAGGTCCAGCATGAAGTCATGCGGTCAGTCTGCCATGTTGGCAGCGCTGTTTCGGGAGGACGCCGCAGTCACCTACGGCGCTTGTCTGTGCGGACCTACATGCCAGTTGCAGGTCGTACAAGGGCGCGCCATTCGCTGGACGCGGTGACATCAGCCACCACAGACCAGCATGGGCCATACAAACAGAAGAAGGATTACTTCACCAGCAGCACAGGCAAGTCGCTGTCGGCCACCACACGTTGCGCGACGCTGCCCATCAGTGCACGGCCCAGCAGGCCGTGGCCATGCGTTCCCATCACGATCATGTGGGCCTTTTTCTTCTTGGCGGCACCGATGATCTCTGCGACAGGTGAACCCACCACCCACTGCGTCTCAAACGGAATGGCATGGTTCTTCAGGAATTTCTCGATGGGCTTGAGGACTTTTGCAGATTCCTCGGCCTGGTATTCGCGAACCGCGTCGGCACCGACCATGCTCTTGACGCGGGGGCTCAAGGGCGGCTGGACATGCAGCACCACCAGATGGTCCTCGGGTCCTGCCAGACCCTCGTGGGTGCTCAGGAAGGCGAGCGCCTTTTTGGTGAACTTGCTACCGTCAACAGCCAACAGGATTCTCATGGGGTTTCTCCAAAAAATGTGTGCAGTGGAGTATAGGGAATTTGACAGGCAGCCCAGCGCTCAGGGTGATGCCGGCATCTTCCTTGCGCTCACTGGGCGTGTGGCTCACGGGTGGCCAGCGTGCTCTCGCTGGCGGCCTGACAAGTCACACACAGGGGGGTGGCCGGCAAGGCTTCCAGCCGGCGAAGATCAATGTCCTGACCACATTGCTCACAGCACCCGAAGCTGCCGTCCTGCAGCCGGCGGCGTGCAGCGAGCGCCTGCGCCAGTTCGGCGGCCGTGCGGTCGGCGTCCAGGGCCGCCATGTCCGCCTGCACCTCACGGTAGGCCATGTCCTTGAAGTCCTGAACCTCGCCGCTGGTGGCCTGCTCGTCTGCCAGTTCGCGGTGCTGGACTGTCTCCAGGGCTGCCCTCAGCTCGGCTTCACGCCGGACGAGGAGGGGACCGAAGTGCTTGGCCAGTGAGCTTGCGTCGTGGGTCATGGGGAAATCCGTTGGTGAATCAGCGGCAAATCAACTGCAAATGCGCCGTGCTGCGGTGTCAGGTGGTACCGATCAGCGCAATACCAGCACAGGAATCGTGCTGTGCGTCAGCACCTGTTGGGTCTCGCTGCCCAGCAGGATGCGCGAGATGCCCTTGCGGCCGTGCGAGGCCATCACGATGAGGTCGCACTTGTGTTTTTTGGCGGCAGTCAGGATGGAAGCCGAAACGATGTCTGACTTCGCCAGCACGCCCTTGGCTTTGACGCCGGCGGCTTCCGCCGTCTTTCGTACGGCTTCCACAATCGCCAGCGATTTGTCGGCCCATTCCTTTTCCATGCGCCCGATGTCCTGGGGCGAGATGCTCGCACCGCCCTCGAAGTAGCTCACAGGGTAGCGTGGCACCACATTGAGCGCGACAAGGTCGGCGCCCACCGCAGCGCAAAGGGCGATGGCGTCCTTGACCGCCTTTCTGGAAAGTGTCGAACCGTCAGTTGCAACAAGAATACGGGTGTACATGGTGGGTTCTCCTGTGTTGATGAGCGAAGTCTAGTGCGCTGCAAGGGCCCCGTTTTGATGTATGTCAACTTCCTCTCGGGTCGTGCTGGCTACCCTTGGGGCCATGCAGACTGCGACCGCCTTGTCTCCCGTCACCCCACTCGTGCCTCTCATGGGCGAGGTCTCGCCGTGGGCAGCGATGGACGAGCCCGCCGAATGGGAAGCGTTCAGCCGACCCGTGGCAGGGCGTGAGGGGCACTGGGAGTCCTGCCTGATGCTTGAGGGCCTGCGTTGCGCGGCCTGTGCGCTCACGGTTGAAGAGGTGCTGGCTCGCCTGCCCGGAGTGGACACGGTGCGGGTCAATGGCGTCACGGCATCGGCCAGCATCCAGTGGCAGCCGCAGGCCACACGGCCGTCCCTCTGGCTCGCGGCCCTGAACAAGGCGGGTTACGGGGCACTTCCTGCCGGTGACCTGATGCTAGCCACCCACCGCACACAGGCGCAGCGGCTGATGCTGTGGCGTTGGCTGGTGGCCGGGTTCTGCATGATGCAGGTCATGATGTACGCGGTGCCGGCCTACCTGGCCCCGGCGGGTGAGATCACGCCGGATATCAAGGCCCTGCTGGGCTGGGCCTCGTGGGTGCTGACCCTGCCGGTGCTGCTGTTTTCATGCTGGCCTTTTTTCTCGGGTGCACTGCGTGACCTGCAGCACCGACGCATCGGCATGGATGTGCCGGTGGCCCTGGGTGTGCTGATTGCCTTTGCTGCCAGCACCATTGCCACTTTTGACCCGTCTGGGCCGTGGGGCGCTAACGCCGCCTATGACTCGGTGTCGATGTTTGTGTTTTTCCTGCTGTCGGGCCGCCTGCTGGAGCAGCGCCTGCGCGACCGTACCGCTGGCGCCCTGGAAGCACTGGTGCGCCGCCTGCCTGACCGCGTGGAGCGGCGGGAAAACGATGGCAGTTTTCGGGCAGTGGCGGTGCGCCGACTGGTCGTGGGCGACCTGATCCGCGTGCTGCCCGGTCAGGCTTTCCCGGCTGACGGCGAGGTGGAGTCTGGCGAAAGCCGGGTCGACCAGTCACTGCTGACGGGAGAGTCCAAACCCGTGCTCAGGAAGACCTGCAACGCAGTGATTGCCGGCAGCCACAACCTCACTGGCGTGCTGCTGGTGCGGGTGCAACGCGTCGGGGCACACACCCGGTTTGCCGAAATTGTGGCCCTGATGGAGCAGGCGTCGGTCGAAAAGCCCGGCCTGGTGCAACTGGTGGACCGCATTGCCAGTCCGTTTCTGGTGGCGGTGCTGCTGGCCACTGCCGCAGCGGCTTTCTGGTGGTGGCCGATGGGGCCGTCGCATGCCTTGGCGGTGGCGGTGGCGGTGCTGATCGTGACCTGCCCGTGTGCCTTGTCGCTTGCCACGCCCGCAGCCATGCTCGCCGGTGCCGGCGCGCTGGCCAGGCGCGGCGTGCTGGTGCGCAAGCTGCAGGCACTGGAAAGCGGTGCGGTCATTGACACGGTGATCTTCGACAAGACCGGCACGCTGACCGAGGACCGCATGGAGGTCGTCACCGTCCACAGCCCGCCGGGCGTGAACCGTGAAGAGGCCTGCGAAAGAGCCGGTGCGCTGGCCCGGCATTCGCTGCACCCTGTCTCGCGCGCGATGGCCAACCGCTTTCCTGCACCCCACTGGGTTGCCAGCGAAGTGGAGGAGGTCGCTGGCAGCGGCCTGCGCGGCAGGGTGTCTCGGCCCGATGGCAGCGAAGCGCAAGTCCTGCAGCTCGGCTCCACCGCGTTCTGCGAGGCGCCTGCCGCACATGCAGATTTTTCGGTTCACCTGTCAGTCAGCCGGCCTGACGGCAGGCAGTACCTTGCTGGCTTTGCACTGGACGAAGCCCTGCGGCCTGATGCGCAGGAGGCTGTCACAGCCCTGCAAGGACTGGGCGTTCGCGTGCAACTGCTGTCAGGTGACACCGGGGCGGCCGTGACCGCACTGGCAAGCCGGGCAGGCATTGAGGATTGCTTCAGCCGGTGCACGCCCGAGGACAAACTGGACCATGTGCGAAGGCTGCAGCGCCAGGGGCATCGCGTGCTGATGGTGGGCGATGGCATGAACGATGGCCCCGTACTGGCCGCCGCCGATGTGTCGGTAGCCATGGGGCAGGCGGTTCCCCTCGCGCAAGCCAAGGCCGACTTCATCATCACAGGTAACCAACTCATGACGGTGGTGGCGCTGCTGGCCAAGGCGCGGCACACCCGTGCGGTGGTGCGCCAGAACCTCTGGTGGGCGGCCCTCTACAACGCCACCTGCGTGCCGCTGGCCATTCTGGGTTACATGCCGACGTGGCTGGCGGGCTTTGGCATGGCGGCGAGCTCCCTGCTGGTCGTGGCCAATGCGGCGCGTCTTGCACGTTCGGCACGAGTTGTGCCCATCGCCGTTGACGAACTGGAGCACTGAATGGACATTCTTTTTCTGCTGATTCCCCTGTCTGTGGTGCTGGCCTTGCTGATTCTGGGGGCGCTCGGCTGGGCCGTCTGGCGTGGGCAATTTGAGGCGCTGGAGCAGGAAGGCGAGCGCATTCTTCACGGCGATTGACCTGTGTCAAGTGTGTGGGCGCAGGGCACGCCGACACTCTGGAGCATCAAGACAAAAGGTGCTTCATGAACGAAGAAACGATGCGGGGTGTGGTCTATCACGACACGGTGGTGCGCCAGTTTTCACTGGCAGCCGTGCTGTGGGGCGTGGTGGGCATGGCCGTCGGCCTGTTGATTGCAGCGCAGCTGACCTGGCCGGAACTGAACTTCGGAATCCCCTGGCTGAGTTACGGCCGCCTCAGGCCACTGCACACCAACGCGGTGATCTTTGCCTTTGGCGGCTGCGCGCTGATTGGCAGCAGCTACTACGTGGTGCAGCGCACCTGCAGCGTGCCGCTGTTCATGCCCAAGCTGGCCGCCTTCACCTTCTGGGGCTGGCAGGCGGTGATCGTGGCGGCGGCGGTCAGCCTGCCCATGGGCTACACCACCGGCAAGGAATACGCCGAGCTGGAGTGGCCCATCGACATCCTGATCACGCTGGTGTGGGTGTCTTACGCCGTGGTGTTTTTCGGCACCCTGGGGATTCGCAAGATCCGGCACATCTACGTCGCCAACTGGTTTTACGGCGCCTTCATTCTGGCGGTAGCGGTGCTGCATGTGGTCAACAGCGCCGAGGTGCCGGCCGGCTGGATGAAGTCTTACTCGGCCTACGCCGGTGTGCAGGATGCCATGGTGCAGTGGTGGTACGGCCACAACGCGGTCGGCTTTTTCCTCACAGCAGGCTTTCTGGGGATGATGTATTACTTCATTCCCAAGCAGGCCGAGCGGCCGGTGTACAGCTACCGCCTGTCCATCGTCCACTTCTGGGCGCTGATCTTCACCTACATGTGGGCGGGCCCACACCACCTGCACTACACCGCCTTGCCGGACTGGACGCAGTCGGTCGGCATGGTGTTCTCGCTGATCCTGCTGGCGCCCAGCTGGGGCGGCATGATCAACGGCGTGATGACGCTGTCGGGCGCCTGGCACAAGCTGCGCGAAGACCCGATCCTGCGCTTCCTCATCGTGTCGCTGTCGTTCTACGGCATGAGCACCCTTGAAGGCCCGCTGATGTCGATCAAGACGGTGAACGCGCTTTCGCACTACACCGACTGGACGGTGGGCCATGTGCACTCGGGTGCGCTGGGTTGGGTCGGGCTGATCTCGATGGGCACGCTCTACTACCTGATTCCCCGCCTGTTCGGGCAGAAGCAGATGTATTCGGTGCGCGCTATCGAGGTGCACTTCTGGGTTGCCACCGTCGGCATCGTGCTGTACATCGCCGCCATGTGGATCGCCGGCGTGATGCAGGGCCTGATGTGGCGTGCCATCAACGCCGACGGAACGCTGACCTACACCTTTGTCGAGTCGGTGAAGGCCACGTACCCCTTCTATGTCGTGCGCTTCGCTGGCGGCTTGCTGTATCTGGGCGGCATGGTGCTGATGGCCTGGAATGTCGGCATGACCGTCGCCCGGGGCAGCGCCGTCCGCGTGCCGGTCCCCACACTGGCTCACGCCTGAATCAAGAAAGCAGATCCATGAAAGACGACAACGCACCTGTGGCCGGCTTCACGCACGAGAAGATCGAGACCAACAACTTCCTGATGATCATCCTGATCCTGCTGGTGATCGCCGTGGGCGGTCTGGTCGAGATCGTGCCGCTGTTCTTCCAGAAGTCCACCACCGCACCGCTGGCAGGCGTGAAGCCCTACAACGCGCTGCAACTGGCTGGCCGCGATGTTTATTTGCGCGAAGGTTGCTACAACTGCCACTCGCAGATGATCCGGCCCCTTCGCGCCGAGACGCTGCGCTATGGGCACTACTCGGTCGCTGGCGAATTCGTCTATGACCACCCGTTTCAGTGGGGCAGCAAGCGCACCGGGCCCGACCTGCACCGTGTGGGCGGCAAGTACACCGACGAATGGCACCGCATCCACCTGGTCAATCCGCGCGATGTGGTGCCTGAATCGAACATGCCAGCCTATCCTTGGCTGGAGAAGGCCACCATCGACCCGGCCGACATGGCGCCACGCATGAAGGCACTGCGCACCGTCGGCGTGCCGTACACCGACGCAGAGATCGCCCAGGCGGCTGCCGACGTCAAGGACAAGACCGAAATGGATGCGCTGGTGGCGTATCTGCAAGTGATGGGCAAGGCCCTGAAGTAACCCTGTAACAGACCCAAAAAAGAGAGTGCCATGGACGTCAACACATTGCGCATCATCGCCACCCTGCTGAGCTTTGCCACCTTCATCGGCATCCTGCTGTGGGCCTGCTCGCGGCGCAACAGCGCCCGGTTCGAACAGGATGGCCAGATTCCCTTTCTGCAGGACTGAGGCCATGCAAACCTCATTCACCCGCTTCAACCCTTTTTCACAACGCATCGGATACGGCGTATGAGCGATTTCACGGACAACTTCTGGTCCTGGTATGTGGGCGTGCTGACGCTGGTGAGCGTCATCGGCTCGCTGGTCCTGTTGTGGCTCACGGCCCGGCAAAAGCTGCCCGAGCGCAGCGACAACACCACCGGCCATGTGTGGGACGAAGACCTGCGCGAAGCCAACAACCCCATGCCGCGTTGGTGGATGTGGCTTTTTGTGGTGTCGGTGGTGTACTCATTGTTGTACCTCGTGGCCTACCCGGGCCTGGGCGCTTACCCCGGCGAGATGGGCTGGAGCACCCGCAGCGAATACCAGGCCGAGATGAGCAGCGCTGAAAAGGACCTGGCCCCGCTGTACGCCGGCTTCACCGCCAAAAGCCCTGAGCAGCTGGCGGGCGATGCCAATGCCATGGCGGTCGGTGAGCGCCTCTTCATGAACAACTGCGCCCAGTGCCACGGCTCCGACGCACGCGGCAGCAAGGGCTTTCCGAACCTCGCCGATGTCGACTGGCTCTACGGCGGCTCTGCGGACAAGATCAAGGAATCCCTGACGCTGGGCCGCAAGGGGCTGATGCCCCCTATGGCCGCGGCCGTCGGAAGCCCTGACGATGTGAGGAACGTCGCGCAGTATGTGCTGAGCCTTTCCGGCAGCCCGCACGACTCGGTGCGCGCGCAGCTCGGCAAATCGAAGTTCACCGCGTGCGCCGCCTGCCACGGAAACGACGGCAAGGGCAACGCGGCGATGGGCGCGCCCAATCTGGCCGACGACGTCTGGCTGCACGGCTGGGGGGCGCCAGCAATTGTCGAGATGGTCAACAAAGGCAAGGTCAACGAGATGCCCGCCCAGGCCGACAAGCTGACCGAGGCGCAGATTCATGTGCTGACGGCCTATGTCTGGGGCTTGTCGAACAAGGCCCCCGCAGCCAAACCCTGAGGCCGCAGTGACATCTCCCGCTCCGAGAAAAGTCATTCCCATCGTGCCTGTGGCGCCCGTGCCTGCAGGGGGAGGGGAGTCGCTGTATGAGGCGCAGAAAAAGATCTACCCCCGATCCGTCAACGGGGTGTTTGCCCGCTGGCGCTGGGTGTTTGTGGCGCTGACCCAGCTGGTTTTCTATGGCCTGCCCTGGCTCGAATGGGGCCAGCGCCAGGCGGTGCTGTTTGACCTCGGTGCGCGGCGCTTCTACCTGTTTGGCTACGTGCTGTACCCGCAGGACTTCATCTACCTGACGGGCCTGCTGGTGGCCAGTGCCTTGTCGCTGTTCCTGTTCACCGCCATTGCCGGTCGCCTGTGGTGCGGGTTCACCTGCCCGCAGACGGTTTACACCGAAATGTTTCTCTGGATAGAGCGCAAGGTAGAGGGTGATCGCAGCGCCCGATTGCGGCTGGACGGCGCGCCGCTTTCTGCCGGAAAGCTCGGCAAGAAGTGGCTGAAGCACTCCCTCTGGATCAGTGTGGCGATGTGGACCGGCTTTACCTTTGTGGCTTATTTCGTGCCGGTGCGCGAGCTGCTGCAGCAGTTTCTGCAGATGCGAATGGACGGCTGGGAAGTCTTCTGGGTGCTGTTCTATGGCTTTGCCACCTACGGAAACGCCGGCTTTCTGCGCGAGCAGGTCTGCAAGTACATGTGTCCGTATGCACGCTTTCAGAGCGCCATGTTCGACAAGGACACCCTGATCGTCAGCTACGACGCCGAGCGGGGCGAGCCCCGCGGCGGACGCTCGCGCCAGGCCAACCTGGCCGAGCTGTCGCTGGGGGCCTGTGTCGATTGCACCCTGTGCGTACAGGTCTGCCCGACCGGCATCGACATCCGCGAAGGCCTGCAGTACGAATGCATTGGCTGCGCCGCCTGTGTGGACGTGTGCGACGGCGTGATGGACCGGATGGGCTACCCGCGAGGCCTGATCCGCTTCACCACAGAGAACGCCTTGGCCGGCAAGTGGAGCGCCGCGCGCATCTGGCGGCGGGTGCTGCGCCCGCGCATCCTGATCTACAGCGCACTGCTGGGCGTGGTGTGTCTGGCGCTGCTGTGGAGCCTGATGGCACGCGTGCCGCTGAAGGTCGATGTGGTGCGCGACCGCACGGCGCTGTCGCGCATCGTGGCAGGTGGACGGCTGGAAAACGTCTATCGCTTGCAGATCATGAATGCCACCGAGCAGCCGCAGCGCTACCGCATCACAGCGGCCGGGCTGGAGGGCCTCGCGGTCGCCTCAGAGGCCGAGGTGCTGGTCGGCCCGACCGAATCGCGCTGGGTCGCTGTGCGTTTGCAGATTCCCTATGGCTCGGCCGAAGCCGGCTCGCACCCGATCGAGTTCCGCATTGCCGATGAGCCGGGCCATGCGCAGGTCGAAGAGAAATCGGTGTTTCTGGTTCCACGATGAAAGGATGTTCATGACCACCTTGCCAACCCCTTCGATTCCCTGGTGGAAACACGGCCATGTCTGGCTGGTGATTTCCGGCCCGGCGCTGGTGATAGTCGCCAGCGCGGTCACCATCTTCCTGACGCTCAAATACCCGGATACCGTGATTCGCACGCAGCCGGCGCCGCAGGTCGTCAAGTACAGCGCGCCAAGCCGGCCGGTGAGCCATCGGGCACTGGCGCCGGCGCTGGAAGGGCGCAACCACGCGGCGACACCTGATCGGTCATCGCAGCCTCAGCGTCCGTAAGCGGTTCGCAGCTACACCAGCAGACCCATCACGAGAAATACAAGGAGACCCATGATTCCCGCCAAGAAGATTCTGGGTATTGCCTGGCCGGCCTTCCTCTCGGCCTGCCTGCTGCAGGTGCTGCTGTTCGGGCTGTTTGACCCGGAAGAGCTGCAGCGCTTCGGGCAGCCGGTGGGCCTGTCCCGCCTTGGCTTGCAGACAGCTGCCTTCTTTGTGTTCTGGCTGGCGTGTGGGGCATCGAGCGCCATGACCCTGCTGCTGACGGAGACCGAACCGGGCGCCAGGCACAGGCCACCGCCGCCCACGGCAGAGCGCTGATACCACCCGAGGGGCGCCACGCCAGGTGGAAATGTTCGGACGGAAATGAAGAGGCGGACGGTAAGATGAGACTCCACTTCCGCTCGCCCCCCATGTCCCTTTTTCCTCACGTCGGCGATGCCGTGCCGAAACGCAAGCAATCGATGGCGATTGTTCTGGCCGTGATCGCCACCCTGACGTTTCTGGCGGTCACGATACTCGCGTCCCGCCAGGAGGTCGCTTCGCGCCCGCTGCTGTTCATCGTGGTGGCACTCGCTGCCACCAGCTGCGGCATGTCGTGGCTGCTGTTTGTGCGCAACGCGGCCCGCGACCGCGAGGGCAAACAGGCTCTCGAAGGCGCTGATGCCCGGCTGGCTGGTCTGCTCGACTCGGCCATGGACGCCATCATCACCGTCGACAGCGACCAGAACGTCATTCTGTACAACAAGGCCGCCGAGCGGATCTTCGGTTGGCCCACACGCGACATGCTGGGCCAGCCGCTTACGCGCCTGATTCCACAGCGGCACCAAGGGGCGCATGGCGGGCAGGTCAAGCGTTTCGGCCAGACGGGCACGACATCGCGCCGCATGGGCGACGGCACGGTGCTCAATGGCCGCCGATCGAATGGCGAAGAGTTTCCCCTGGAGGCCTCGATCTCGCAGCTCGATACGGCGCACGGCAAGCTGTACACCGTGATCCTGCGCGACGTGACCGAGCGCGTCCGCGCCAGCGAGGAGCTGAGCGCTTTTGCGTCGGCCGCCCACGCCATCCGCGAGAGCGAAAAAACGCGGATTGCGCGCGAGCTGCATGACGAACTGGCCCAGTCGCTGACGGCCATCAAGATGGACGCCACCTGGATTCGCGAGGCCATGCCCCCGGATTCAGACGCGGTGCGCGCCAAGCTGGACGACATGCTGGGCCTGCTCGACACCACGGTTGCCGCCACCCGGCGCATTGCATCTGACCTGCGGCCCTTGCTGCTCGATGACCTCGGCCTGGGGCCAGCGATCCAGTGGCTGACCCACAATTTCAGCCAGCGCCACGGCGTGCCGTGCAAGCTCTCGCTCGATGAGGAAGTCGAGCTGGGCGAGCCTTACGCCACTGCGGTCTTCCGCATTGTTCAGGAATCGCTGGTGAATGTGGCCAAGCATTCGGGCGCCTCACAAGTCGAGGTGCGCATTGCCCGCACTGCCACCGCAGTGGTCCTGGAAGTCAACGACAACGGCGCCGGGTTCTCGCCCGACGCACCCCGCAAGGCGGGATCGCTCGGCCTGATGGGCCTGCGCGAGCGGGCCCGGTTGCTGCAGGGCACGGTGGACATCGACACCGCACCGGGCCGTGGCACGCAGATACGGGTCAGCATCCCGGTTCCGGAAACCGGCGACAGAGGAGAGAGCACATGATCAGGATTGTGATTGCCGACGACCACGCCATCGTGCGGGAAGGGCTCAAGCGCATCGTGTCATCGATTGCCGACATGGAAGTGGCCGGCGAGGCAGGCAACGGCACCGAAGTCATGCAACGTGTGCGTGAACTGGCGTTTGACGTGCTGGTGCTGGACCTGTCCATGCCCGGGCGCAGCGGCATGGAGCTGATCAAGCTGATCCGCAGCGAAAAGCCGCAGCTGCGCATTCTGGTGCTCAGCATGCACCAGGAGCTGCAGTACGCGGTGCGTGCCATCAAGAACGGCGCCAGCGGTTACCTGACCAAGGAAAGCGCGCCAGCCCAACTGGAGCAGGCCCTGCGCAAGGTGGCCTCGGGTGGCGCTTTCATCAGCGCCGAGGTGGCCGAGCAACTGGCACTGGGCGCCATGCCTGGCAATCAGGCGGTTCCCCACGAAAGCCTGTCCAACCGCGAGTTCGAGGTGCTGCAGCTGCTGGTGGCCGGTGTGTCGATGACCGACATCGCCACCCAGCTGAACCTGTCGGTCAAGACCGTCAGCACCCACAAGACCAACCTGATGCAGAAAATGGGCCTGCAGAACCAGAGCGAGCTGATCCGCTACGCGCTCAAGCACGGGTTGACCGAGCCACTTGACCCCTGACCCTGGCCTGCGATTCCCCGGCGTTTGCTGGCCTGGAACCGCAAAAGTGCAGGGCGTTGACAAGGGTCAATACCACCCGCCGGGTGTCTGCCTACAGTCGAGCCATGCACACTCTGAAACGGGGCTGTCGTGGGCAATGAACTCAGACGCTTGCTGGTCCATGCTGACGCTTCGGCGCAATTTGCCCAGCGCCTGGACTTCGCCTGCCGGCTGGCCGCCCAGCACGGCGCGGGCATCACTGCGCTCTATGCGTCACCCTCGACCTTCGAGGCGCCTCCGGTGTCACCGGGTCTCGAGGCCGCTCTGGCGGTGAAGCGCAAGAACGCAGAAGACGCTGCGCTGGCCAAGGCCCGTGCCCTGTTCGAGCAATGCAAGCCGCCAGGGCTGCCTGCTGCGTGGGCAGAGGTTCGCGACTCCGCACTGGCCCCGGCCGTTGCCGAGCAGGCGCTCTATGCCGACCTGCTGGTGCTGGGCCAGCACGATGCGGGGGAGGGCAGGGCCAGCCGTCTGCCGATAGACTTTCCGGAAACCGTGATTGCCCTGAGCGGCAGGCCGGCGGTGGTGCTGCCCTACACCTCGGCCCGACCGGACCTGCCCGCCCATGTCGTGATCGCCTGGAAGCCCACCCGGGCCACCGCGCAGGCGGTGGCGACAGCGCTGCCCATCCTGCGCGATGCGCGCTCGGTCACCGTGCTGAGCTGGGGCGCTGCCGGCGTCACGGCAGACACTGACATGAGCATCACCTCTTACCTCCAGGACCATGGCATTCAGGCGGAATGGCAGCGTGAAAACCTGGAGCCGGACAACCTGGGTGAGGTGCTTCTTTCCCGCGCCTTTGACCTGCATGCCGACCTGCTGGTGATGGGCTGCTATGGCCGGCCCCGGGCACACGAGTGGTTGTTGGGTGGCACCTCGCGCACGGTGCTCGAGCGCATGACCCTGCCGGTCTTCATGGCGCACTGACCGCACATTCATCGGCCAACCGCCACCCGGCAGGCACCCAGACTCGGAATATTCCGAGCCGGTGTCGGAGTGTCCGCGGCCGTAAACCAGCGTAATCCGAGCCAGGATTTCGGCAAAAGCCGATGTTCCGGAATCGCCGCTGGCGCGACAGTAGAGGCATGCAGCACAACGCTTCAGCCCGCCCGACCCCACCGGTCAACCCGCCTACCCAGGTCTTTCTTGCCGATGACTCGGCCCTGAGCCATCGCCGTGTGGCCGAAATGCTCACAGCCCAGGGCATGGTGATCGTGGGCCAGGCCGATACGCCGGAATCAGCTGCCTCCGGCATTCTGGCCACCCGGCCCGATGTGGTGGTTCTGGACGTGCAGCTTGGCCGGGGCACCGGCATGCAGGTCATGAAGTCCGTCCTCAAAGCCCGGCCGGACACCCCTTTCATCGTTCTGAGCCATCACGCCGAGACGGCTTTCCGCACACGCTATCTGGCCGAAGGCGCCACCCGCTTTCTCGACAAATGCAGCGAGTTCCATGAACTGGCCAACGCCGTGATCGGGCTTGTTCAGTCACGTCGCACCAGAACCCCCATTTCATCCCCTCAGACCCAGGAGTCATGATGTCCACTGTCCATTCAATCGCCCATTCAGCTGCCCCATCAGTTGTTCATTCAATTGCCCATGTCACCACTGCAGGTGCAGCAATGGCACCGCTGAAAACCCGTTGCTCTGACTGCAACCTGCGCGACATTTGCCTTCCGTGCGGCATGACACCCGCGGACGTGGACGGACTGGACGGCCTTCACTTCAACCGTGTGAAAGTCAAGGCCGGGCAGACCCTGTACCACGAGGGCCAGACATTCAAGAACATCTACGCGGTTCGCATGGGCACCTTCAAGTCCAGCCTGACGCTGGCCGACGGCCGGGAACAGGTGAGCGGCTTCCAGATGGCCGGCGAGCTGATGGGCCTGGACGGCATTGCCAACGGCGCGCATGCGAGCAACTCCACCGCCCTGGAAGATACCGAGGTCTGCGCGATTCCCTACGACCAGATCAGCCATCTCGCCGCCAGCAGTGCCGACCTGCAAATGGCCGTGGGCCGCCTGATGAGCCGCGAGATCGTCCGCGAGCACAGCCTGATGCTGCTGCTGGGCAGCATGAACGCCGAAGAGCGGCTGGCCGCCTTCCTGATCAACCTGTCACAGCGACTCAAACTGCGCGGTTACTCCAGCACCGAATTCCACCTGCGCATGTCGCGCGCCGAGATCGGCAGCTACCTCGGCATGAAGCTGGAAACCGTGAGCCGCGCGTTCTCTGCATTCCAGCAGCAGGGCGTGCTGGAGGTCGACAAGCGCCATATCCGCATCACCGACATGGCCGCCCTCAAGCGCGTCATCGAGACACGCGTTCACTGAGTATCTGGCGCAGCGCCAGGGCATGCACGGCGCGTGTTGCGGCGCTCGCGACTCGACTATTTGATTTCTGATTTCTGAGAATTTGATCCACGTCAACTCTTGCGGCGCGCCGCAGCGGCAGAGTAGAGGCATCCCATTTCAGAGGCAAGCCATGGCTGCAGTTCTACCCCGCGCACTCCAGCGTTTCGACGTTCCCGGTCCGCGCTACACCTCTTACCCGACAGCCGACCGGTTTGTCGAAGCCTTCACGGCCAGCGATCACATTCAGGCGCTGGACGAGCGGCGTTCGCGGGCTGAATCGTCTGCTGCGCCGCTGTCGCTGTATGTGCACATTCCGTTCTGTGAGTCCCTCTGCTACTACTGCGGGTGCAACAAGATCATTACCAAACAGCATGACCGGGCAACCAGCTATCTGGCGTATCTGGAACGCGAGGTCGAGCTGTACACAGCGCATCTGGGCAAGGGCAGGGCGGTGAGCCAGTTGCACCTGGGGGGTGGCACGCCCACGTTTTTGTCCGATGCTGAGCTGAGCTGGCTGATGGAGATGCTCAGGCGCAACTTCGACATCGTTCCCGGTGCGGAAATGTCCATCGAGGTGGACCCGCGCACCGTCGACCCGAGCCGCCTCTCGGCCATGGACGCGCTGGGTTTCAACCGCCTCAGCTTTGGCGTGCAGGACTTTGACGCCGCCGTCCAGAAGGCGGTGCACCGCATCCAGCCCGCCGAACAGGTGTTTGAGCTGGTGTCGTGGGCGCGGGCGTTGGGCTTTGAATCCATCAATGTGGACCTGATCTACGGCCTGCCCAAACAGACACCCGAGTCCTTTGCCCGCACCATCCGCCAGGTGCAGGAGCTCCGGCCCGACCGCATTGCGCTGTATGCCTATGCGCACCTGCCGGAACGCTTCAAGCCGCAACGCCACATTGCGCTGGCTGACCTGCCCGGCGCCGCCGAAAAGGCCACCATGCTGGCCGACGCGATGACTGGTTTTCAGGACACCGGTTACCGCTACATCGGCATGGACCATTTCGCGCTGGCCAACGATTCGCTGGCCGTGGCCAGCCGGGAAGGCCGTTTACACCGCAACTTTCAGGGCTACAGCACGCAGCCCGACCGCGATCTGGTGGGCTTGGGGGTGTCATCCATCGGGGCCGTTGGCGCCACCTACAGCCAGAACGCCAAAACCCTGGAGGAATACCGCGACCTGCTCGATCAGGGGCGCTTTCCGGTCACGCGCGGCCTGGCGCTCAACCGCGACGACCTGGCCCGCCGGGCGGTGATCATGGCCATCATGTGCCAGGGGCAGGTGTGGTTCGAATCGGTGGAGCTGGCCTGGGTGCTGGACTTCAAGACCTATTTCGCACCTGAAATGGAGCGCCTGCGCGAGCTGGAAAACGACGGACTGGTCGTGCTGTCTGACAGCGGCATCGAGGTCACGCCAGAAGGCCGCTTTGTGCTGCGGGCCGTGGCCATGGTGTTTGACCGTTACCTGCAGACCGACCTCAACCGCAGCCGGTTCTCGCGAATCATCTGAATTCACTCGCCGCCTCACGTGTCTTACGCCCTCACCACCACCGCTTTGCTCATGGGCTTGGCTGGCGGCCCCCACTGCGCGGTGATGTGCGGCGCGGCCTGCGGCGGTTTTCGCCGTGCAAGCCCCGGAAGCACCGGGCACGCGGCGCCGTCACCGCTGCTGTTTCAGGCCGGGCGGCTGGTGGGTTATTCCGCTGCCGGTGCGGCAGCAGCTACCGCCGTGCAAAGCCTGGCGTGGATGACCGAGCAGGCCATCGTCTTCAAACCGGCGTGGGTACTGTTTCACCTGGCCGTGCTTGGCTGGGGCCTGATGCTGGTGGTCACCGCCACCCAGCCCGCCTGGGCCGACCGGGCAGGGCGCTCAGCGTGGTCGCGCGTGGGAGCTGTGGCCGCGTCACGCGGCGGCATGTTTTCGGTGGGCGCCCTTTGGGCCTTCATGCCCTGCAGCCTGCTCTATTCGGCGCTGCTGGTCGCCTCGCTCAGCGGTGGCGCGCTTGAAGGCGCGCTGGCGATGGCGGCTTTTGCGGTGGGCAGCGGCGTTTCGTTGCTGCTGGCGCCGCGCCTGCTGGCCGGTCTGCGGCAGGCCGGCAACAGGCTGAAAGACCAGTTGGGCGTGCGCCTGGCGGGCGGGGTGCTGATGCTGGCCGCCCTGTACGGCCTGTGGGGCGACACCATGCACCGCATTGCGCAGTGGTGCGGCCTGGCGTGATGTGTTTCGGGTTGTCTGCCCGCGCTGTCTGCGCTTTCTGCTTACACCCCGCACTGATTTGCTACCCTCGGAGCAGAACACCGCAACCAAGGAACCACCGCCATGCGCACATCCCGACGATCGACCCTTTGTCTTGCCCTGCTGCTCAGTCTGTCTGGCGGCGTGCTTCAGGCGCAGCAAGCCACTTTTCAGGCTGCATCGCTCACGCCCGACGCAGCGCTGAAGGCCGCTCGTGCCGCGCTGGAGACTTGTCGCAAGAATGGTCATCAGGCCGCTGTGTCGGTCAATGACCGGGCTGGCAACTCGCTGGTCATGCTGCGCGACCGCTTTGCCGGGCCTCATACCGTCGAGACGGCCATCAACAAGGCGTACACGGCCGTCAGTTTCAAGCTCGACACCACCAGTTTTGCGCGGTCCACACAAGCCGGCGAGCCGGCGTCCGGTATTCGGCACCTGCCTCGCGTCGTGGCGATTGGCGGGGGAATACCCATCGAATCAGCGGGCTCCATTGTTGGCGCTATAGGGGTGTCGGGAGCACCAGGAGGCGATGCTGATGACGTGTGTGCCAAAGCGGGCATCGCTGCCATCCGCGATGACCTCGAGTTCTGAAGCGGCTTGATCAAAGGCGCCACGACCTAGTCGCAGCGCCCCGTTGCTCACAGCACTCTTTTGATGTCGGTGTAGTCCCCGCGGGCACGCAAAACGACCTTCACAGGTGATTTGCCCCGGTTGCGCCAGTACCAGCCGTGGTTGCCTGTGAACGCGGCCTCCAGCGTGCCTTCGTCCGAGGCCACACCACGACCTTTTTCGTAGCTGATCGATTTGCCCGGTCCGTCACCGTGGGTGTCGAAATTGACCATGCCGCCCTCGACCACCCACTGGTATTGCGCCTTGGCGCCTTCGGCCATTTTCAGCTTGATCTCTGTGCCTTGCCCTGGCGCCAGGGTGAAGGGCATCTCATCGCGCCACGCGACCTGAGCAGCCGCCGGCTGGGCTGGCGCCGCTGGGGCCGGGGCTACAGCCGTGGGCGAGGGTGCAGTGCTGACGGTGGCGCCAGCCGCTTTTTCGGTGGGCGAACCGGTCTTTAAAGCCGCATCCGCTACGGCTTCTGCCGCAAGCCCTTGCTTGATCGTTCCCATCTCCGTCAGGCGCAGAACCTTGCCGATGCCGGTGGGGTCAACGCCATATTCAGCCGGGAGCACGACGGCCACCAGAAGCACGACGGCCGAAACGGCAGCCAGAAGCGTGGAGCGCACCAGCTGCTTTGAGGAGGGCAGTTCGGCGCGCGAGGGGGTATCACTGTTGTACATGGTCAATATTCCTGGGGTGTTCAAGACACAAAATAGCCAGTGAGCTGCATGCCCACCAGAATGAAGCCCGCGCTCATCATGGCGACGTTGGCTGTGTAGGCGTTACGGACAAAGCTTGGCGTGCGACGCCAGTAACTCATGCCGATCAGGATGACGGCCAGGGCCAGCAGCTGTCCGATCTCAACACCCACGTTGAAGGCGAGCAGGTTGGGCACCAGTCCATCGGGCGAAATCTCGTACTCCTGAATCTTGGTGGCCAGACCGAAGCCGTGGAACAGGCCGAACACCAGGGTCGCGACCTTGGTGTTCGGCTGAAACCCGAGCCAGCGCTGGAAAGCACCGATGTTGTCCAGCGCCTTGTAGACGACGGACAGACCGATGATGGCGTCGATCAGGTAACTGTTGATCCCCACGTTGAAGTAAACGCCGAGGATCATCGTGGTCGAATGACCCAGCGCAAACAGGCTCACGTAGATGGCGATGTGCTGGATCCGGTACAGGAAGAAGATCACGCCGAACAGGAACAGGATGTGGTCGTAGCCCGTCATCATGTGTTTGGCGCCCAGGTACATGAACGGAATCAGGTTGACGCCCGAGATTTCCTGGATGTAACCCTTGTCGCCCTCGGTCACGGCGTGGGCAAAGGCATCTGCGCTGCCCAGGAGCAGGCAGATCAAGGCGACTGAAAGTAAAAGCAGACGGGATGGCCAGCTCGCCCATGGCGAACGTGGCAACCTGTCGTGGACAAGGCTGTGCATGAAGACTCCAGTGGTCTGAATCAATGGGACGCGCTGCTTGACGCAGCGCAAGGATGAGGGGAGGGCAGCAAGCCCCTAGCCCATCGGAGGGCGTTCCAGCCTCGATGCCTGAACCATGTCAATCCATGGCCTCACCACCCCGAACCACACGGGCAGCTGTGGGGTGGCTGAGGGCCACGCGAGAGGCGACGCATGCGCTTTGTCATGCGAATGGTCTGCGCCGTGGTGGGGATGATCAAGCGGCGCCGCCGGACCCGCGATCGTCCACCCGGCGTCGCTTGCTTCATCGGCAGATCCGTGGGCGTCTTCGTGCGAGTGTGAATGTTCGTGTGCCGCGCTCAGCGCAGCGATGCCGTGGGAATTTGTGTTGCCAACCGAAGAGACGAGCGCACCAAACAGGATCACCATCAGAACCAGCCAACGCACGCCCAGCGCGGCGCGGGTGGGGTCTGTGTGGTTCATGGGGCGTGGGGGCATGAAAAGCGCTTGTGCTGGCGTTCGATCACGCGATTATAGTAACCTCCCCGAGGGGATATGAGGAATATGGAAAGACAAGGTCCGCCATGAAACAACCGCATACACATCAAACCCATCCGGCCATCATCAAGCGCCTTCGCCGGGCAGGCGGGCACCTGAGCAGCACCATCGACATGCTGGAGCACGGACGCACCTGCCTGGATGTGGCGCAGCAACTGCAGGCCGTGGAAAAAGCCGTTCAGCAGGCCAAGAAAGCCCTGATTCAGAGCCATCTGGACCACTGCCTGGAAGACCTGGTCGGGCCTCTTGACCCCGCCCGGCGCGATTCACTGGACGAGTTCAGGGAAATCACCCGCTACCTCTGAGCCGCAGGCGCCAGATTGCGTCCGAACAGGCACTACCGGAAACCGACATGCTGGAGATACTCTCCCACCGCACTTACCGCAAGCTGTTTGCCGCTCAGGTGATTGCCCTGATCGGCACCGGGCTGGCTACGGTGGCCTTGGGCTTGCTGGCGTTTGACCTCGCCGGTGACAACGCGGGCATGGTGCTGGGGACAGCGCTGGCGATCAAGATGATGGCCTACGTTGGCATCGCGCCGGTTGCTTCGGCGTTTGCCGAACGCCTTCCGAGACGCACCCTGCTGGTCACCCTTGATCTGGTGAGGGCAGCTGTGGCATTGGCGCTGCCGTTCGTCACGCACATCTGGCAGGTGTACCTGCTGATTTTTGCGCTGCAGGCGGCGTCTGCCGCCTTCACGCCGACTTTTCAGGCCACCATTCCCGATGTGTTGCCGGATGAGAAGGACTACACCAAGGCCCTGTCGCTCTCCCGCCTGGCCTACGACATGGAGAGCCTTGTCAGCCCCATGCTCGCCGCCGCGCTGCTGACAGTCATTGGTTTTCATGATCTGTTTGCCGGGACGGTGGTCGGGTTTCTCGCGTCGGCGGCGCTGGTCATGTCGGTCACCTTGCCAGCGCATCCTTCGCCGCAGCGCCGCGGCATCTACGACCGCACCACACGCGGGCTGCGCATCTACCTCGCCACACCGCGCTTGCGCGGACTGCTGGCCGTCAGTGCAGGCGTCGCAGCAGCAGGCGCCATGGTATTTGTCAACACAGTCGTGATCATTCAGGGTGGCCTGGGCTTGAGCCAGAGCGCGGTCGCCCTGGCTTTGACCAGTTTCGGGGCCGGCTCCATGGTGGCCGCGCTGATCCTGCCTCGCTTGCTGGAGAAACTGGCGGACAGGGCGGTGATGCTTGGCGGAATTGTGGTGATGGTGGTGTGTCTGTTCAGCGGCGCTTTCGTGATCCGGTACGCATCGCTGATGGCTTTGGGGGCCTTGTGGTTTGTGATCGGGCTGGGGTACTCCACAGCCCAGACACCGTCGGGGCGCCTGCTGCGTCGGTCGTCTCATCCCGAGGACCGCCCGGCGCTGTTTGCGGCACAGTTTGCGTTGTCTCACGCCTGCTGGCTGGTGTTTTATCCGCTGGCTGGCTGGTTGGGCACCCACTTTGGCATGACGGTAACGTTCGTCGCGCTGGGCTGCGCGGCGGCTGTATCTGTATGGGTGGCTTTCCTGGTGTGGCCGGCCCATGACCCGGAGGTGATCGAGCATGAACACCCTCGGCAGGCACTGCCCTCCGGGCACACCCATGTTCAGGGTGCCACCGCCACACCTGCCGGCGCACGGCACGCGCATCCTTTTGTGGTGGATGACCATCACCCCAACTGGCCTGATCCCGTCAGGGAACGCTGAGTTGGCCGCCCGGCTGAGTGGCCACTACTAATTGAGAGCGACTGACTCCAGATAGCAGGGCAGGTGGCACGACCAGTGCAGCTCGCGCTCAATGCGCTGGCGCATGGCGTCGGCCGCAGCGGGCTCGCCGTGGGTTATGAAGGTCTGCTTCGGCGCCGCCTTGAAACCGCGCAGCCATCCCATGATTTCGGCCGCATCGGAGTGGGCAGACAGGTCGTCCAGCATTGCCACTTCGGCGCGTATCGGCACATCCTGCCCGTGGATGCGCACCGTGGGGGCGCCACCAGCGATCAGCGCACCGCGCGTGCCACCCGGCTGGAAGCCTGCCAGCAAAATGGTGTTGCGCTTGTCCGGCGCGAAAGCCTTGAGGTGGTGCACCACGCGTCCGCCAGTGGCCATGCCGCTGGCCGCGATGATGACCATGGGCCCGTGCTTGGCGTTGAGCAGCCGCGATTCTTCAGGCGTTCCGACCACATGCGCGGTGTGTGCCATGGCCTCGCACTCGGCAGAGGTCAGCCGCAGTTCCGCCCGGTGCTTCAGATACACCTGCGTGGCATTGGCCGCCATCGGACTGTTGAGATAGATGGGCAGCTTGCGGTCGATGACGCCCTGGGTCTTGAGGACCTGAATGCAGTGCAGCAGGCTTTGCGCGCGTCCGACCGCAAAGGCTGGAATCACGACCACGCCGCCTCGCTTGGCCGTGCGGTTGATCACCTGGCCCAAGGCAAGCAGCGGGTCGGAGTCCTTGTGCAGCCGGTCGCCGTAGGTTGACTCAACGACGAGGTAATCAGCCCCGTCCATCTGCGAGGGCGGTTTGAGCACCAGATCGTTTGGTCGGCCGATATCACCAGAAAACAGGATGGAGCGCGAACCGTTGTCGAGCCGGATGAATGAGGAGCCGACCATGTGGCCGGAAGGCGTCAGGCTGGCATTCAGCCCTGGCGCGGGATGCCAATGCGAGCCCATCGGCACCGGATGCAGCAGCTTGAGGCAGCGCATCGCGTCTTCGCGGGTGTAAAGCGGCAACGCCGGCGCGTGCTTGGAAAAGCCGTGGCGGTTGGCGTATTCAGCTTCTTCTTCCTGCAGGTGGCCCGAGTCCGGCAGCAAGATGCGGCACAGGTCAGCCGTGGCCGGCGTGCAGAACACCTTGCCCTTGAAGCCCTGACGCGCCAGCAAAGGCAGGTAGCCGCTGTGGTCGATGTGGGCATGCGTGAGGATCACCGCGTCAATGCTGGCCGGCGAAACCGGCAGCGCCGCCCAGTTGCGTAACCGCAGCGGCTTGTAGCCCTGGAACAACCCACAATCCACCAGCACGGAAGCTTCGCCGTGCCGGACCAGGTATTTGGAGCCCGTGACGGTGTCAGTGGCACCGAGAAATTGGATTTTCATGCTGCAGTGTAGGCAGAGGAAAAAGCAGGGTGTTTGATTTGGCGCATGGGCGGCGCGGATTGCATTGCCTGTTTAGCTGTGGGGACTGGTCCGGTTAATGGTTAACATAATATACAGAGCTTGGACGCCGCCTCCTTGAGGGCAGAGCGGACAGCCGGGTTTTTGGTGCGCTCCGCGTACTGATCCAGCAGCACCGCCTCAGGGCGCTCACCTAAGGCGTTCGCAACGCTGATCGCCGTATCTTCCTCAAGGGTTGTCATCGGTCGCCCCCTGTAGGTGCTGATGGTGTTCCTGCTGATCCCCAGCTCCTTCGCGGCTTTGTAGTCGCTGTCCCAGCCGCGTGCGGCCTTTACCCGATCAATCCAATCTGCTGCTTTCATGGTGGCACTCCTTAGGGGTTGTTCCTAAGGCGAGAGCATAGTCCTCCCCCTGTGAACGTCAATACGGTGTAGACGTCGAGCGTTCGTAGGCTATTGACGCGTTCGGAGGTTCCGACCTATCATCCGCCCCGTCACCCCGCGAATCCTTCAACTCGTGGCGGGCTGGCACTTTCTACGCGGTGGGCCGGGGTGGCTCCTTCGGGATCGCAGGAAGTGCAGGGCCGCTGAGAAAGTGCCAAACCATGACTAAGACACCCCGATACGTCGCTGTGGCTGATACCGTTCACGGCCCGAAAACCCATGAAGTTCGCTGTGCAGTCGATCTGCTTTCTTACTGCGCTGGCTATTGTTCAACCGGGCATTCTTTTGCTGTCCCAGTACCGGACACCTACCCCGACATTTTTATAAAGCTGGGTGATTTTTCCGATCTGGCCGCAGGTGTGCCAGCATGAAAACCACACTCCGCCTTGCTGACGGCTGCCGTCTGACCATCACCGCCCATCACTCGCTGCAGACCGTGGCAGTGACCAAGTTCTTTCCCATGGCCTCAGAGCCGGCACCGGTGAACCTGTTTATCCCCGCCGACATGGCCGGGGTGTTCGCCCAGGCTGTCGAGCTGGCCGCGCTGAAGTGCCTGACCGGGCCGGCTGCACCCAGCACCGCGCCGCTGCAGGCCGCGCAGGCGTTCGCCTCAGGGCTGCGCTGCCACGATGCTGCCGCCTGCCAACTGGGGCAGAGCGATTGCCCTTCTAAGACAGCCTGCGGAATCCACTGATGGCCCGCCTCGCTGATCCGGTGCTGCCGCTGCAGACCATGAACCGCACCTGTATCGAGGTGCGGGCCGCTGCCGAGGCTGCGAAGCCTGAGGCATTCACCCCCAACGCCGCCGCCTTAGACCACCTGCTGAGGCAGGCCACCGACATGAGGATCGAGCTGCGGCATTCCTATGCGTTCGTGAAGGCCAACCCGCTGCTAAAGCTGCGGTACGAGGAGGCGGGCGCCCAGATCGGCGTGCTGATCGCCACGCTGGCGCGAATGAGGGCCGAGGCATGAACCCCGGGATCATGGTGATCGCCCCTGATGTTCGCGTCACGTTGAACGGCACCGAGGTGCGAATCCGGCGCCATCCCGGCAACGGGCAGGTCTGGTGGCTGGAGTTCTCAGGCGCTGGCGCCAGTGGTCGCATCGAGCTGGAAGGCGTGCACCTGGACGCCCTGGGCGCCGCCATGCGCTCCGCTGCCTCTTTCCCTTTTGCCCCCGCGTCATGAACTCTCGGTATGCACGCGAAATCGATACACCGCAAGGCGTGGCGCGGGTTCCCGGGGTGTCCATCGATCCGGCTGAGTGGCTGCTGCTGCCACCAGCGCCGGGATTCTGCTGCACTGGCATGGTGCACCGGGACACCGGCGAAAGCTATCAGGGCATGAATGCCCGGCTGAATCACGAAAACGAGCTGCGCATCGCCGCCAAGAAGGGCAGGGGATGAACGAGCAGACCGAGAAAGCCCGGGCCAATCTGGTCCGGCGTGACTCCCTCAGGCGGCAAGCCCAGTCGATCCTGCACGTCAACGATGGCCGGCCACACAACAAGCAGCACCGCACGTGCTGGTGTGGCCGGCACGCCGTGAGCGAAGGGCCGCTGCCGGTGATGCGCCGCCTGGACGGCTCCGGCGCCCGGGTCGGCAGCGTCAAGACCTGCGGCAGCGTCTGGGCCTGCCCGGTGTGCGCGTCCAAGGTGGCAGAGCAGCGCCGCAAGGAGCTGACCTACGCCATGGAGCAGCACACGGCAGCCGGTGGCCACGCCTACCTGCTGACCTTCACCTTTCCCCACTACCGTGGCCAGACGCTGGCCGAGCTGATGCTGCCGTTTTCCAAGGCGCGGCAGTCGTTCCAGAACTCCAAGGGCTGGAAAAAAGTGATGGGCAAGGACGGCACCGCTGGCCGGGTCGGCAGCGTCACCTCGCTGGAGTGCACCTACGGCACGGCGAACCACTGGCACCCGCACCTGCATATGCTGGTGTTCTGCGCGCCCGGTGCGTTCGGTGAAGGCGAGGCCGACGAAAAAGGCCGGCTGTCCAGTCCGGCCATCGATTACTTCCGTGGCGAGTGGGTCCGGCTGCTGGAAAAGCGCGGGCTGGTCGACGCGAACAATCGCGAGTGGGCCGGAAAGTACGCGCTGGATGTGAGGGGAGGGAAGGGCGCCGCCGAGTATGTGGCGAAGTGGGGACTGGTCGAGGAGCTGACTCTCTCGCACGCCAAAACCGGCAAGCGGAACACCTGGGGCACGAACGACCACTACACCCCTTTCCAGCTGCTGGAAATTTCTAAGCACGACATGGAAAACGGCGGCGATGGCCACGCCACCATGGCCTTCCGTGAGTTCGTGACCGAGTTCGACGGCAAGCGGATGCTCACGTGGTCGCCCGGGCTGAAAGCGCACTTCGGCATCGAGGACATGGAGGACGAACAGGCGGCAGCCGAGCCTGATCTGCCGCTGAACGATGAGCACCCGATAGGCGTGATAGATCAAGGCCAGCTCACCACGCTGGTGTCACGCGGCGCCTATGGCCGATTCCTCGCGTTCGTTGCCGAGTTCGGCCACCTGGACAACCCGCAACAGCTCATTGATGACTGGATCGCCGCCGCGCAGGCCGTGGGCGGGATCAGGCGCAAGGGAAACATCCTCGTGGATCGTCTGGTGATCGGTGGCAATGGCTACTGGCACGAGGCCGAGGAGATCACAGCTTGAGTTACGGGGGCGAGATAGCGGCGGACCGTTAACCCGCGCGGCGAAGTTCGAAGCATTGAACTCTCGCCTCCACCAAAACCGCGCCGGCCGGCTGCCGGCACCTTCTGGAGAAAAGCAATGGGACGTTTCACAATCCTTCAATCGGTCAAAGCCAAACCCACGCACCCGCGCGGTGGTGACGAACACGGCAACGGCGGCGAAGCTGGCCATGTAAGCCTGATCGACCCGGACGACAACGAAAAAGTCGGTGTCACTTGGGACACTGATGGCAAAACCGAGGCCGTCAAGGTCTCTGACCTGATCGCTCTCTGATCATGGGCCGCACCACCTCTGAAAAGGTCGGTCGCGGCATCTGCCCGAATGCCAGCTGCGCAGAGCCTGTGACCTACCGTAAAAGCGCCGGCGGAATGCTCACCCACAAATGCGACTGCTGCGACTCCAGTGGCTACGCGGAACCCGGTGGCAGCGCCTTCAAGGAGCGCATGGCCAGCATCAAAAACGCCACCCCCGAACCCGACGACAAGACTGCAGCACCACCAGCACCGGGCAGCCGGGCAGCCGGTGGCTTTCAACTGGGGCAGCTATGAAAATCACCCAACGAACCGACGAAGGCGCAGCACCGGCCAGCCCACTGGCCGCGCTGGCCGATCAGGCGCAGGGCCTGCTGCAGCCGCCGGCCGAGACCGGTGGCGATACGCCTGAGGGTGAAGTTACAGCGCCCGGGAAAATGTCGAATGCGCAAGTGCTGATGATGGCCGTGGAGCTGGTGCGCGATACGCTGTGCACCTTCGCCAAAGTCACCAGCCCGAAAACCACCATGGCCAACGAAGTTATGCAGCCGGTGGTGGATGCGAATGCTGCTGTCCTGGACAAATACGGGGTTGATCTGAGCAAAGCAACCGGCGACTACATGACCGAAATCAAAGCCGCGATGGTGACCGTGCCTGTGCTGCTGGCCATCCGATCCGGCCTGTCTGAGGAACTGAAAGCGGCGAAGGCCACCACCACCACCGCACCGGCAGCGGGCGGGCCGGTGGTGCTGTCCGCTGTGCCAGTCGATGGCCAGCAGTAAGGCGCTGGTGCTGGCTGCCTTCGGGGCACGCGGCACCGGCAAAACCGCCTGGGTGAAACAGCAGATCGCAGCCATCAAGCCGCCGCGCCTGATGGTGTGGGACTTCAAGCACGATCCCGCGCTGGCCAGCGTGGGCAAGCCCTTCACCGATCTGGCCGCGTTCATCCGGGCGCTGGAAAAGCCGACATTCCAGGCGCGGTATCTGGTAGACCACCGGGTTGATTTTCATGCGCAGTTTGAGTTGTTCTGTCTCGCCGCATGGGAGGCCGGCCGCGTGCTGATGTTCGTGGATGAACTGCCGGAAGTGACCAAAGCCAACAAGGCGCCGCCGGCGTGGCGCCGGTGCGTGAACATCGGGCGCGATTACCGGCTGGCCGGATCAAAGGATCCTCAGTGGCTGTCCATCATCGGGGCAGGGCAGCGCACCAAGGAGTGCGACAAGTCCTTCATCGGGAATGCTGACGTGCTGCACACCGGCCGCCTTTCCAACGTGCCCGACGCGAAGGAGCTGGCCCAGTCGCTGGGCTGCGATTACCGTGATCTGCTGACGCTGCCTGACCTTCACTGGATCGAGCGCCGCGCCGGCCAGATCGAGCCGACACGCGGAAAACTCACTTTTTCTGCAAAAAAAACCACACCGGCAGCCGCTGGCAAACCTCGCCTAAGGGACGATTCCTAAGGCGGCGAATTTTCTTTTTCTGTTCACCCCGGGCATCTTCGGTGCATTGCTTTTTTCACCACCGAAACCACCCACCGAAAGGCTCGGATCATGAACATGTCAAAAGAGAAACTGATCGCCACCGGCATCGCCCTGGGCATCGCCTACGCGATTCAGAAGTTTGTCCCCAATCAAATGGTCAAAGCCGGCGCCTTCGGTGTCATGGGCGTGATCGTCGCCAAGAACATCCCCTACGTGCAGAACGCGCTGTAAGCCACCGCGCCGTCTGACCACCACCAACAAGGGGAAACTCCATGAATAAGCAAATGATTCTCGACCCGTTCCAGAACGTGGTCGCCACCGGTGTCGCTATCTGCGACATGAACAAATTTCTGGGCACCGTCCTGGAAAAGATCATGCTCACGCTGGGCGGCACCGCGCTGACCCGCGCCATGATCACGCTGATCCAGATCAAGGCCAACGGCAAGGTGATCTGGGAAAGCACCGGCACCAACCTCAACCTGATCACCTGCTACGCCTCGCCGGCAGTGGCAGACGCCACGATCCTGAAAATCGACTTCATGAACCGCAAGGCGCGCACCGTCAACGCCTTCCAGGCGGGCGCCATCGATCTGTCCGCTGCATCGGGTATTACCTCGCTGCGCATGGAAGTGACCATTGCGGGCGCCACCGCTCCGACGCTGGTCGGTGTGGCTGATGTGTCGCCACCAACGGCTGACCCTGCCGAGGCCGGTATCCGTTTCCTGATCGCCCGCAAGCACCGCGCCACCGTCAGCATCGCCGCTGCCGGCACCTTCGCGCTGCCGATCCCCCACATCGATCCGGCCGGTGGCGGTTCCAACTATCGCCGCATCGCCTTCTACTCGGCCAACATGACCGCATTCAAAACGATGCGTGAAGGTGTGACCGAGCACGAGCTGACCAAGGAAGAGAACGAAGCTGCCCAGAAGGACAACGGCCTCACGCCTCAGGCCAATCTGGTGGTGTTCGACCCGGTGCAGGATGGCCAGATCATGGGCCGCACCTGGGACACCCGGCCGGCCTCTGGCGTCAAGAGCGCCCAGTTCTACGGCACCTTCAGCGGCGCCGAGACCATCACCATTGAAACTGACGAACTGATCCCGTTCGGCGCGTACTAACTTTTTCTCACGGGGAGGGGAAACCATGACCTATGAGGAATTGATCGCCGCGCAGGATCGCCAGCGCACGCAGCGCAGCTTCATCTCGCTGCTGTCCGGCGCCCTGGGCGTGCCAGAGCAGTCCTACGCGAACGAGGACAGCTACGCAATCAACCGGCCCGGCCAATACACCACCATCACGCCTTACGGCCAGTCGGTGGAGGGCCAGCCAATCAGCAACCTGCAGAACTTCATGGGCCTCGGCATGTCGCTGCCCATGCTGCTGCTGATCGGCGGCGTGGCTTACCTCGCCCTGAAAAAGTGACATGGCCGCAATGCCCCCGGGCTTCATGCCCTCTCTGTCACTGGGCGGTGCACCGCTGCCGCCGCTTGATCTAGGTTCAAGCGCCCAGTCCTCCGCACGCTCTGATGTGTTCGGAAATAGCTGGTCGCTGGGGTCTGGTGACTGGATCGTGAATCAGGCCGGCAGCGGCACCTCGCTGCAGGGCGCCGCCGCCTCAGTGCCGACGCTGGCCATCATCGCTTTGATCGGGATCGCTGCTGTATGGCTGCTGAAAAAGTAAATGCTGTGCCCTGGGACGCTGATCGCCTCGCTGCCATGCAGCCCGCGCTCGATGTCAGCCCATGGGGGCCGCTGGCCACGGTAGACGAGGCCTATGGCCGCGATGCGCTTTTTGAGTTTGAGAACGACCAGCAGCGCGCACTGATCGTGGTGCGCCCGGTCAACTTCAAGCACGGCCGGCGCCTGGACATTGTGGGCCTTCGATCCGAAGGTGACCGGCTCAGTGCTGCCGCGCTGGATCGCGCCGTGATGGGCCTCGCTGCCCGCTACGACGCCGACCTTCTGGCCATGTGCACTCAAGTGCCACACGTGGCAAAAAGCTGCCTTCGCCACCAGTGGATGGTGACCGGCGCCGTGATGCTCAAGGTGCCGAAATATGTCTGATTCGGAAAGCTCAAGCCAAAGCAGCAACGATACCCAGCAGACTGACAACCGCCGGTCTCTGGCGCAAGGCGCCGTGTCGGTGGAAGCCTACGGCGGCAGCTCGGTGAACGTCACCACGCTGGACGCCGAGGTCGCCAACAACGCAGTCAACAAGACCACCGACGCCGCTGTAAAAAACCTGAATGCCTCGCTGACCTTCGGTGCCGACGCGCTCACCAAGGCCTTTACCTTCGGTGTGGATTCGCAAGCTGCCGCGCTGGCATCGCTGGACAGTCAAGCCAACCTGGTGAAAGACGCCTACGCCGACGCGAAGGGCCGGGGCGCACTCACCGACAAAATTCTGATCGGCGCCATCGCCATGGCCGGCATCGTGGCGTTCACCGCCGTCCGGGGAAAATGATGAACAACAAACAAGTCAAGGTCTACACCTTCACCATCCCAGCCAATGGCGCCTTCCCGCTGCTGGTCATCTCAGATTATTTCCGTATCCAGTCGGCCACCGGGGCGGTGGACGTAAACGGCGACACCTTCGGAACGCTGCCTGATCTGCTGACCGGGCAGGGGCTGGAAAACACGCCGTACAACCGCCTGACCTTTGTGGATAAATCCGGGGCACCCAACACGGTGTCGGTGCTGTGCAGTGGTGACCTGTTTATCGACAATCGCCTTTATGGGGTGGTGACCATCTCCGGCGATATTTCTCTGGCAGCTGCAACGCTGTCGGCTGTCACTGACACGCCCAAAGCCAGAACGCTTGCAAATGTGGCCTTTCAGGGTGGCCGCGTGCAGGCTGCTGGTGCCAATGCGTCAGTTGTCCAGCTGTGGAATCCCACGGCAGGCCAGCGTCTTGTCGTTCGAAATATCACCGCCTCAGTCGGCAGCAACGCATCAATTGAGCTGTTCGCCAGTACGGCAGCAATCGCGGGCGTGGCAACTTACGCAGTGAACAAAAATTTAGGCGGCGCCTTGTCGCTGGCAGAGCTACGAAGTCTGGCAAATGCTGCCGTAGCCGGTACTGTTTTGGCAACGCGCCGCCTACTGGGCAACACCACCGAAGCCTTCGATCTGCTTGAACCGATTGTCTTGGCGCAAAACTCGGGCCTGTGTGTGGCAACGACCGGCTCGGGCATCAACTTAGAAGCTGATTTTGAGTTTTACACCGAAGCCGTATGAACCTCACCCTCGCCGCCGCCACCGTGATCACCGCTGCCGTCTTCATCGGCGTGCGGCGTGCGCAGGGCGGGGCGGTGCTGCCTGACTTCACCGACTACACCAGCGACACCTTCACCGACTACGCCCCCGACGAATCCACCGACCAGCTCGCCACACCGTTTGAGGAAATTTTCGTGAACCTGAACCCCACCACCTACATCCCGGCCGCTGTGCCTGCTGACGTGGCTGCGCAGAACGAAAAAGCCTTTCTCGACATGCTGGCCTATGCCGAGATCGGCCACACCGGCCCGGATGGTTACCGCACCCTGTTCGGTGGCAAGTTGTTCAACTCCTTTGCCGATCACCCCCGGGTGTTCACCCCCTTCACCAATGGCCGAGGCGAACGGCTGATGACCAGCGCCGCCGGCCGGTATCAGTTCTTGTCCAGGACATGGGATGCCCTGCAGCGCCGCCTGCAGCTGCCCGACTTCGGGCCGGAATCGCAGGACCGCGCCGCGCTGGAGCTGGTGCGGGAACGCGGCGCCCTGAACGACGTGCGCGCCGGCCGGCTGCAGGCTGCCGTGGCCAAGGTCGCCCCGATCTGGGCATCCATGCCCGGGGCAGGGTACGCGCAGCCGGAAAAGAAACTCACCACGCTGGTCGCCCAATATCAGGCAGCCGGCGGCAACCTTGAGGCCTGACCCATGAAAACAGCATCCATCCCCCCCACCAATCTGCTGCTGCTGGCCGCGCTCGGCATCGGCGCCTACTGGTTTGCCACGCGCAGCGCCCAGGGCGCCGGCCTGTCCTCTCTGGTCGGTGGCATCCCGCGCCCTGCAGCCACGCCGCTGGGACCTGTCGCCCAGACCTACCAGCGCAACGACTCGGCTCTGTGGAACGCTGTGGGCAAGATCGGCGGCGCCGCCTTCGACAAACTGTTCAACAGCACCACGCCCACGGTGTACCAGCAGCAGAACGCCAGCTACAGCGGCACCGGCTCGGTGTACGACGGCAGCGTCACTGGTGATCCTTACAGCGGCTACAACGACGGCTACGCGGCCAACCTGGCACCGGGCTATGGCTCGATCTACGACTACAGCCAAGAATATTGGTATTGATCCATGAAGGTAGCCCCGGTCTCTGGTGATCTGCTGGTCAAACTGGCGCTGGCCGCTGCGGTGGTCGGTGTCGGTGTGGTGCTGGTGCGCCGCGCCGGGGCCGCGCTGCCCGGCCTGCCTGATCTGCCATCGTTTGATTCGGTGGTGCAGAGCTTCAACCCGGCCAGTGATCAGAACCTCGCTTACACCGGCGTGAATGCCCTGGGCAACGCCATTGTGGACGCCAGCGGGCCCGGGCGCAGTGCTGACGGCTCATGGTCGCTCGGGTACTGGATTTATGACGTCACCCACCCGGCTCCGTTCACCCCCGGGATCAACCCTGCCGCGCCGCTGCCCACCGTGCAGCCCAGCCCGGTGCAGGACGATTTTGGCTCTCCGATTTACCCCTACGCTTGAAAGGCACACCATGGCACTCGCAAAAAGCAAAACCTTCTGGACTGGCGTCGCAGCCATCGCCACCGCCGGCACTGGCTACGCCACCGGCGAATTCACCAGCCCTGAGGCTGTCCAGATCGGGCTGAATGGCCTGCTGGGCATCTTCCTGCGCATGGCCCTGCTCAAGTCCCTGTGACCATGTCAGACGGCGTCAAGATCGCGCTCCTGACGGCCGTGCTCAATGGCGCCGTCACCTGGGGCGTGGTGTCCACAAAACTTGAATGGCTCCGGCGGGACGTTGATCGCATCGATGTCCGGCTGGAAGTAGTCGAAGAACGCAACCGGAGCGCACAAAAGTGACCACCCCCAAAATCATCCCCACGCCCACCGAGATTGGCCGCGAAGCCATCATCGTGCTGGCCGGCGCCCTGGTCGCCGCGTTCATCGTCGGCCAGCTGCCGCCGGTGCGTGAGTGGATCCGCAAGCAGTGGGGCCCAGCACCCACCCCCACCGACACCCTGTAACCGTTCCCCCCACCACCAAGGAGCAACGATGCCCACCAAGAAACGCAAACCCGCCAAAAAGACCACCCGCCGCACGCCACCCCGCCACACCAGCGGCCCCAAAAAAGGGCAGTTCAAAAAGCGCAAGTGATCAGGGGAAACCCTGAAACGACAAAACCCGCCTCTCAGCGGGTTTTTTTACGTCTGGTGCTACCTGACGGCCAGCACCGGGGCATTGGCAGCCCCAAACCCGCCCAGGCGTTCCAGGCGGGCTATCCGCGCCCTCAGCATGGCGTTCTCGCGTTCCAGGCACTGGCGGTGCTGCAGCTCACGGATATGGCCATTGTGGGCGGTGGTCTCGATCAGGCTGTATCCCCACCGGGTTTCATAGAACAACGCCAGCAGGGCCGCGCGTGGGGCCTTGTCGGTGGCTTTCCAGTGCTTGAGGGTTTGGGTAGTCACGCCCAGGTGCGCCGCGATGGCGGCCGGGTCGCTGATCAGCAGGTCATCCAGCAGAATGGACAACGGCGGGGTGTGGCTGGCACGAAACATCGGGCCAAGTTACAGGAAATTACAATTGAGCGGTGGTGTGAATAATCCCGTGCTGGGGTATTCAGGCCATCTGCAGGGAAATCCCGAGCGTGCGGGCATGGGCTGCTATCAATTGCAGAGCGTCTGGGACTTTACATAATATACATCGTGGAACATCAATAAGACTGGCAAGAAGGCCCGCCAGTGCCCGGCAGACCGCGCCGAGTCTGCAAAGCGCTTCCGGGCGCTGCTCGCTGACCTCGGCCTGAAACACCCTGAGGCGGCGAAGCTGCTGCATGTCTCGCTGAGGACTTTACAGAACTGGGCCAGCGGACGCCACCCGGTGCCGTATGCCGTCTACAAGCTGCTGCGGCTGCTGCGGTACATGGAGCTGCCCGGCAAGTCGTGGGAAGGCTGGCACTTCAGCCGTGGCATGCTGGTCACGCCCGAGGGCCGCACGCTGACGGGCAAGGACGGCTCGTGGTGGTCGCTGTTGGTCAGGCAGGCCCAAGGGTTCGGTCAGCTCTATCGCGAGGCCCAGATGGCTTGCATCAACGCCTCACACGGCGCACACTTGAGGCAAGCGCCGCACCTGGCGCAGCGGCCAGCCGTTCAGGCGGACGCGAGCGCCGGGGCCGCGCCCAAAACAGATACCCCCCCGAGTAACACGGGGGTAAATGACGGTAAGTGGTGCGAGAGTGGTGCGATAATGGCACCATGGCCACCAATATCCGACTCTCTCCTGCCCTCGATTCCCTCGCCCGCGAGTACTGCGAACGGGTCGGAATCAGCCTCAATTCGCTCGTTGGTGTCGCCCTCGACGCCTACCTGCGAGGCTCCCAAACCGCCGCAAACCCGCCGATTGCCGCCCAGTCTGTGGCCGCTGAACCACAGCCGCCAAAGCCTCCCACAGAGCGATTGGCCGACCTTCGCCGTGAGTTTGCAGGGTCCGTTCCGGCTGCCCCCAAGCCCACGCACCCCGGCCCCAAGGCCCGACCCTCCGAGCTTCGCAGCTACGCGAAGGCCCTCTACGCCTGGAAGGCCGCAAACCCCCAAGGCTGACAGTGCAGGGGGCGCGGTATGAGCCGCACCCCTACCCCTGCTGAGGTGGACGCGCTGAGCGCCCGCCTGCCGCGCTGGTTCCCTGCTGCCGTTGGTTGGTCGCTTGATCTGGCAAACCGTGGGCCGGTGGTCATCCCTCACCCTGTGCGCCTGCTGCCGCTGCGTGGCTGCGCTGCCGTGCTGCGCCTGTACGCCGGGGGTTGGCTGTGAACCGCCCGCCTCTGAGGCCCCTGTGGCTGCCCTCTCTGGGTATGGGGCAACGCCCCATGAAGCGAAGCGCGACTGAACCCGCTTTCAGCTACGTCAAGCGCCACGTCGGGAGTCTGGACGCGAGTGCCGCCGTTCGCCTTCGCCCGCCCTCGTCCGCGCCTTGAAAAACAGGCCCCCTCTCCCCTCAAAAAATTTGACCCATTAATGCAGAAACTGCATCATTCGAAAGTCACCAAATGACCTATACATCGTGGAATATCACCAAGAAGTCGGGAAGAGGCACCCAGACCCCGCCAAACCGCGTGATCTCTCTACCACTGACCTGCCGGCCGCTTGGCCCGTATGGCCGCGGCAATGGCGTCGGCCACGGACTCCCGGTTGGCGCGCTGGGCGAACTGGATGGCGGTGAGGCCTTGCTCGTTCTTGAGTTGCGGGTCGGCGCCTTCTTCAATCAACAGCGTCACAGCCTCGGCCGTGCCGTACATGGCCGCCATCATCAGCGGCGTGGTCTTGTTGGGCGACTCGGCGTCAATGTAGGCATGGTTTTCCAGCAGCAGCCTGATGATGGACAGATTCCCGGCACTGGCTGCGTAATGCAGCGGTGTCCAGCCCGTCTTGTTCACGTCGGCGCCCCGATCAATGAGCTTCTTGACAACGGCCTCATGGCCCTTGATGGCAGCGATCATCAGCGGGCTTTCGCCGCTGCGGTTGAGTGCGTTCACGTCGGTCTTGGGCCAGTCCACCAGCACCTGGGCGGCCGCCAGAGAAGGCTCGGTCAGCGCCTCAAACAGGCCTTGCTGACCGTTGGGGCCCATGGTGTTGGGGTCAAACCCGCGGGCCAGCAGGGCGCTGATGGGCCTCGGCTCGTCGCGCTTGATGGCGGTGAAGAAATCCTCATAAGAGCCAGCAAAGGAATAATTAAATCCTGTTAAAACAACGAGATAAATTGAATATCTAAAGTAATTTATGAGGTATTTTGAGCGGCTTGGAGTCATGCAAGAACCTCCTTGAACAGATGCTCGAAGTTGCGGCTGGTGGCTTCGGCAATCAGCGCGACCGGCTGCTCCTTGAGCTCGGCGATCTGCTTGGCCACGAAGGGCACGTACGACGGATTGTTGGTCTTGCCGCGGTAAGGCATGGGAGCCAGATAGGGGCTGTCGGTTTCAATCAGCATGCGGTCCAGCGGCACAAAGCGCGCCACTTCGCGCAAGTCAGCCGCGTTCTTGAAGGTCAGAATGCCGGAAAACGAGATGTAAAAGCCAAGGTCCAGCGCCGCACGGGCCACTGCCTCGGTTTCGGTGAAGCAGTGAAACACGCCGCGCGCCTTCGGCAGGTCGCCGGCCTCACCTCCCTCCCCCTCCTCCCTGAGGATGGCCAAGGTGTCTTCAGACGCGCTGCGGGTGTGGATCACCAAGGGCTTGTCACTCGCCCTCGCCGCCCGGATGTGCACGCGAAACCGCTCGCGCTGCCATTCCATGTCGGCCACGGTGCGTTCGCCCAGACGGTAGTAGTCAAGGCCGGTTTCGCCAATGCCCACCACACGTGGCCGCGCGGCGCGCTGCAGCAGGTCGTCGACCGTTGGCTCCTGCACGTCCTCGTTGTCCGGGTGCACGCCGACGGTGGACCAGAAGTTGTCATAGGTAGTGGCGAGTCCGTGAACGATGTCGAACTCTTCCAGCGTGGTGCAGATGCACAGGGCACGGTCCACCTGGGCTGCCGCCATGGCGGCGCGGATTTCGGGCAACTGGGCCTGCAGTTCGAGGAAGCTCAGGTGGCAATGGGAGTCGGTGAACATGCAGTCAGAAGGTTGTCATTGGAAAAGCAAAGTGTGCGGATCAGTCCGCAGCGGGCAGACGCCCTTCATCAGCAGCCACAGGAAACCCTGAGGCCCTAGATGGTCTGCGTCGGGCGTTCGGATGCCAAGTGGGCACCCAGAATTTCTTCGATCTTGAGCTTGAGCAGCCGCGATTTCTCATCCGATGGGAAACGCACGCCGACCCCCTGGGTGCGGTTGCCCGCCGCACGGGCCGGGGTGACCCAGGCGACCTTGCCAGCCACCGGATAGCGCTGGATATCGTCCGGCAGTGTCAGCAGCACATAGATGTCGTCGCCCAGCTGATAGTCGCGCACGGTGGGAATGAACATCCCGCCCTCCTTGAACAGCGGGATGTAGGCGGCGTAGAGCGCGGCTTTTTCCTTGATCGCCAGCTGCACCACGCTGGGCCGCGCGGCGCTGGCGGAATTAACTGCCGGAGGGGTTGTGCTCATGCCGCTAGTTTATCGGTTTGACCGTTCGTGTCACGCCCGCAGCGCCATTTGGGCCCGGCTGACAAGGGATTCCAGCATCAAGCCCGGGTTGTAGGGGTGCTCGACAGTGCGGGCCAGCGCGCTCAGCTCGCGCGACCAGCTCACCAGCGGGTAAAGCGAAGGCGCTTCACCCGACCGGGCCACTTTGTCGCGAACCAGCAGATCCTGTGGCCGGAAAAACCGGGGGGCAGCACCCACGCGCACAGCCAGCATGTCGTGGCACAGCTTTTGAAGCGCATCGACGATTTGCGCTGGTGCCCAGTCAGCCAGCGCCGAGATGTCGCCACGCGCCACCGCCTGCGGCAAAGCCTGCCACTGGCTGGCAGCGTCGGCAGCCGGAGTGGCTTGCGCCCAAGCCAGCGCGTCGGCAGGCCGGCCGCCCGAGGCGGTCAGCAGGGTCTGCAAATCAGCCGCCTGCGGTGCTTTGGCCTGTTTTTTACTGGTCTGGTCGCCTTCAGCCAGCGCCGTCTCGCGGGCCAGCCAATCGAGTGCCTGCGATGCTTCGGGCCAGGTCAGCGTGTGGGTCTGGCAGCGGCTGCGGATGGTTGGCAGCAGCTGATGCGCGGCCTCGGTGGCCAGAATGAAGCGGACCTCACCCGGCGGCTCTTCCAGTGTTTTGAGCAGGGTGTTGGCGGTGATGTGGTTCATGCGCTCGGCCGGGAACACCAGCACGACCTTGGTGTTGCCCCGGGAACGGGTGAACTGCGTGAACGACACCGCCTCGCGCGCGGCATCGACCTTGATTTCCTTGCTGGGCTTGCGCTTTTTGCTGTCAAGGTCGTCCTGCGTTTTTTCGTCCAGCGGCCAGCCCAGCGCCAGACTCAGGGTCTCCGGCATCAGCATGCAGAGGTCCGCGTGGGTGTGGACATCCACCGCGTGGCAGCTGCCGCAATGGCCGCAGGCGCCCTGCGGCGTGGGCTGCTCGCACAGCCAGGCCCGCGCCAGTGCCAGCGCTAGCTCGAACTGGCCCAGCCCGGACGGCCCGGTCAGCAGCCAGGCGTGGCCGCGTTGCTGCAGCAGGTGTTCCAGCTGGGCCTGAAGCCATGGCGCCAGCGGGCGGGTCTGAAGGGCGTCGCTCATGCGGCCCCTTTGCCCACGGGCTGCAACCAGCCTTTGGCTTCAAAGACCTGCCGTACCGCCAGCCAGACGGCCTCACGGCTTTGAGCGGCGTCAATCCGCGCAAAGCGCTCCGGATGGCCTTGCTGGCGGTCGGCATAGCCTTGGGCCACACGGCGGAAAAACTCAACTGGCTGGGCCTCGAACTTGTCGGGCAGGCGGGCATCGGCCAGCCGGGCGGCGGCGGCTTCGGGTGGCAGGTCAAACCATACGGTGAGGTGCGGCTCAATCACAGTCTCCACCTGCGGCTGCATCGGGTGGTTGCCAGCCGGGTCGCCCAGCAAGCCTTCATCAGACTGCACCCATTGCTCCAGGGTGGCGAGCACTTTCAAATCGAAGCCGCGCCCTCCTCCCTGGTAGGCAAAGGTGGCGTCGGTGAACCGGTCGCACAGCACCACCTCGCCGCGCAGCAGAGCGGGCATGATGACGTTGACCACATGGTCACGCCGTGCGGCGAACACGAGCAGCGACTCCGTCAGCGGGTCCATCGCATCGTTGAGCACCAGCGCGCGCAGCTTCTCGGCCAGCGGCGTGCCGCCCGGCTCACGGGTCAGAGTCACCACCCGGCCTTCCGCGCGGAAGGCATCGGCCAGACCGGCGATGTGGGTGGACTTGCCCGCGCCGTCGATGCCTTCAAAGCTGATGAACAGCCCGTGCGGTGGGGTGTGCTGGGGGGTCGGGGGAGGCATCTCGCAGACCTACTGGTTGCGCTGGTACTTGTTCACCGCGCGGTTGTGCTCGTCCAGCGTTTCGCTGAAGTAGCTGCCACCGCTGCCATCGCCCAGCGAAACAAAATACAGCGCCTTGGTGGTGGCGGGCTGCACCGCCGCCAGCAGCGAGGCACGGCCGGGCATGGCAATCGGCGTGGGCGGCAGGCCACCACGGGTGTAGGTGTTGTAGGGCGTATCGGTCTGCAGGTCGCGCCGGCGCAGGTTGCCATCGAAGCGCTCGCCCATGCCGTAGATCACGGTCGGGTCGGTCTGCAGCAGCATGCCGATGCGCAGCCGGTTCACAAACACGCCGCCAATCTGGGGCCGGTCGGCGGGCTTGCCGGTTTCCTTTTCAATGATGCTGGCCAGAATCAGCGCCTCGTCGGGTGATTTGAGCGGTGTGTCGGGCTGGCGCTGCGCCCAGGCGGCCGCCAGCCGTTTGTCCATCGCACGGGCGGCTCGCTTGAGCACCGCCAGATCGCTGGAACCCTTGGCGTAGGTGTAGGTGTCGGGGAAAAACCGTCCTTCGGGGTGCACGCCGGGTTTACCCAGCTTCTCCATGATGGCCGTCGGGGGAAGGCCGGCGGTGTCTGGTGTCAGTTGTTCGGCCCTTTGCAGTGCCGCACGGACCTGGGTGAAAGTCCAGCCTTCCACCAGCGTGACGCTCTTGAGGGCTTCCTCGCCACGCACCAGCATGCTCAGCAACTTGCGCGGCGTGGTGCCCGGTGTGATTTCATAGCTGCCCGCCTTGATCATGCGGGCCTGCCCGGAGAGGCGAAACCAGGCATGCAACAGCAGCGCGGGCGTGTTCACACCGCTGCGTGCCACCGCATCGGCCACACCGCTGGCGGGGGTGCCGGGCTCGATTTCCAGGTCCACCACGGTGCTGCCGGGTGGGGTTTGCAGGCTCAGCGGCTCGTGCAGCCACCACAGCGCCGCGCCAAACAGCAGAAGCGCACCGACAAAAATCAGACCCAGAAGACTTGCAAAGACACGACGCACGACCCAGCTACCTCTTTCAGGGCAACGCCCCGTGTACCGACCGATGATAATTCAGCCCTCCTGCTGCACGAACCTTGTCTTAACGCTTCGTCACCTTTGCCTTGTCACATTTGATTGACCCCATGAACGCCCCAGCCCAGTCATCCCATTTGGACACTCCCCACAACCTGTCTGGCCTCGCCGCGCTCACGCATCTGGGCGTGATCCGGGTGGTCGGTGCTGACGCGGTGCCATTTCTGCAGGGCCAGCTCACGCAGGATGTGGCGCTGATGCCCCATTCGCAGGCGCGGCTGGCTGGCTTTTGCAATGCCAAGGGCCGGCTGCAGGCCAGCTTCATCATGCTCAAACACGGCGCCGAAGACGTGCTGCTGATCTGCAGCCGCGACCTGCTGCCGACCACGCTCAAGCGGCTGTCGATGTTTGTGCTGCGCGCCAAGGCCAAACTGACGGACGTAACCGCCGAAGTGATGCTCTATGGCGCCGCTGGCGCAGCCGCCGAGGCGATTGCCGGGAACACTGCCACGCCCTGGACCCGCGCCGATGCAGGCGAGGCCAGCGTGATCACCCTGCCCACCGCCGCCGGTGTACCGCGCGCGCTCTGGCTGGCACCGTCTGGAACCGCACTGCCTGCCGCTGTCGGCGAGCTCGGTCTGAGCGCCTGGCAATGGCTGGAAGTGCAGTCAGGCATCGCCATGGTGACGCAACCGGTGTTTGAGGCCTTTGTGCCGCAGATGCTCAATTACGAGTCCATCGGCGGTGTGAGCTTCAAGAAGGGCTGCTATCCCGGCCAGGAAGTGGTGGCGCGCAGCCAGTTTCGCGGCACGCTGAAGCGCCGGGCTTATCTGGTGCACTCCACTGCCGAACCGGTGGTAGGGCAGGAAGTGTTCCATTCCAGCGATGCCGAGCAGCCCTGCGGCCTGGTGGCCTCTGCTGCGGCACATCCTTCGGGCGGCTTTGATGCGATGGTGTCGATGCAGACGTCTGCGGCAACCGATGGCAGCCTGACGCTGGGCAGCGCATCTGGCGCAGCCCTGACCCTGCTGCCCCTGCCCTATGCGCTGCTCGAAGACATCTGAGGCCCTCCGGTCGCAGCTTGCGAACTGAGCTGATTCGCCATGTGCCTGATCGCCTTTGCCATCGGCGCCTCTGAACGATGGCCGCTGGTGATTGCCGGCAACCGCGACGAGTTTCTGGATCGCCCCACGCTGCCGCTGGCTCGCTGGCGTGCCGAGGGTGCACCGGAAATCGTCTCCGGCCGCGACTTGCGGGCCGGTGGCACCTGGATGGGCCTGACCCCTGGCGGCCGTGTGGCCTTTCTTACCAATGTGCGTGAAGCGCCTTCTGCCGATGCGCCGCCGCCGCGCTCCCGGGGCGCGCTGGTGACGCGGTGGCTGGGGCACCCGGGCCACAGCGACGACTTTGCGGTGGAGGTCGCGGCAGAAGCCGCTGAGTACGGTGGCTTCAATCTGGTGACTGGCGATCTTCACACCGGCCAGTGGGTCTGGATGACCAACCGCATCAATGATGGCGGTGCGTTGCACCTGCAGCCTCTGCGGCCCGGCGTCTATGGTTTGTCCAACGCCGCGCTCGATACCCCCTGGCCCAAAACCTTGACCCTCCGGTCGGTGCTGGAGCGCGCTCTGGCTGACGACACGACGGCCGATCTGGAGTGCCCGCTCTGGTCGGCGCTGGCCAGCCGCACCCGCGCACCGCGCGAGCAGCTGCCTGCCACTGGCGTTTCGCTGCATTTTGAGGAGGCGCTGTCCAGCGCCTTTGTGGAGTCTCCGGAGCATGGCTACGGCACGCGCTGCAGCACGCTGATCGTGGCAAGCGCGGGGAGCGCCGGCAAGGCCAACACCTGGGCCATAGACATCAAGGAACGGGCGCACCGGCATGGTGACGGATTCCCGGCCTCCACTGAGGTCACGCTCGGCTTTTCGCTGCCCGTGGGCCGATGACCAATCCACAAGGGCCGAATCAAAGCGCCTTGAACATCTCCACATGGGGAATGCCGACCTCGTCAAACGGCTGGCCCCGCACCACAAACCCCTGCTGCCGGTAAAAGCCTTCGGCGCTGCGCTGGGCATGCAGCAGCACCTCACGGTCACCACGCCGGGCAGCGGCTTCCACCAGCGCCGCCAGCACCTGCTGGCCCAGACCCGAGCCGCGCAGCACCCGCTGAACGGCCATGCGGCCGATCTTTCCGACCCCTTCTGCATACCGGGTCAGCCGGCCGGTGGCCACGCATTGCCCGAGGGCGTTGATCGCAACCGCATGCAGCGCGGTGGCGTCGGCATCGTCCCATTCCATCGCCAGCGGAATGCCCTGCTCTTCCACAAACACGGCCTGGCGCACGCTGCGAGCCTGCTCCAACACCGTGTCCCAGCCCGCGGTTTGCACGCTGACTGCGGGCTGCCCGGCTTCATAGGCCGCGAGCAGCTCGCGCAGCGGCGCAGGCACCGGCCGCGAGGTCTGCGTGGCCGGGTCGGCAAACACATAGACCAGTTCACAGCCGATCAGCAGGGTTTCACCACGAAAAATCGCACCGACGAAAACAATCGATGAATTGCCGATCCTCTGGCACTTCAATGCCACGTCGAGCGTGTCTTCAAAGCGCGCCGAGCCGTGGTATTCCACGCTGGCCTTTTTCACATACAGCTCACCGCCCATCTGCTCGAAAGCCGCTTCATAAGGCAAGGCCATGGCGCGCCAGTAGTCGGTGATCGCGGTGTCGAAGTACATCAGGTAATGCGCGTTGAACACGATTTTCTGCATGTCCACCTCGGCCCAGCGCACGCGCAGCCGATGAAAAAAGCGGAAGTCCCGTCGATTCATGGCGATGTCCTGGTCAGGGATAAAGATCAAAGGCGTGCCGCAGCGCGCGGGCGGCATCGGCGTGGGCGCGGCGTGCTTCGGGAATCACCCGGCCCATCTTGATGAATTCATGCGTCACGCCGCGGTAAATCTCAATGTCCACTGCCACGCCTGCGGTGCGCAGCTTGTCGGCGTACATCACGCCCTCGTCCACCAGCGGATCGCACTCGGCCAGACCCACCCAGGCGGGCGCCACGCCGTCCAGGTCCGGGGCGTTGGGCGCGTCGAGCGGTGCGAACTGCCAGTCGTCACGGTCGGCCATGCTGCGAATGTATTGGTTGAAGAACCAGGTAATGCTGGCCTCCTCCAGCACAAACCCGGTGGCGAACTTGCGGTGTGAAGGTGTGCTCTGGTGGCCCACGCAGCCGGGGTAAATCAACAGCTGCAGTCCCAGCGGCAGGCCGGCGTCACGCGCATGCACCGCGCAGACCGTCGCCAGCGTGCCGCCAGCGCTGTCGCCGCCCACGGCCAGGCGGCTGGTGTCCAGCCCAAGGCTGTTGCCGTGTGACGCCAGCCATTGCAGCGCGTCCCAGGCGTCGTGGGCCGCTGTCGGAAACTGGTGCATGGGCGCGAGCCGGTAGTCCAGCGAGACCACGGCGCAGCCTGCCAGATGACTCAATTGCCGGCACAGCACGTCGTGGGTCGCAATGCTGCCCACCGTGAAGCCGCCGCCGTGCAGATACAGCAGGACCGGTGCGCGCGCGCCGCCGCAGGTCGCAGCACCCTGGCCTAAATAAAGCCGGGCGGGCAAGCGGTGGCCATCGCGAGCCGGGATGGTGAAGTCTTCCACCCGGGCCAGTTGGGCGGGCGGAATCTCCAGCACGCCAGCGCCCGCCTCGTAAGCGGCGCGGGCCTGATCGGGTGTCAGCGTGTGGAACGGCGGGCGTTTGGCCTTGGCCATGCGCATCAGCACATCACGCATGGCCGGCGTGAGAAGCGCCTGCGCGCCATGCCCGTCCGAGCCGTCGTGGGCATGGTGGGCGGTTGCGGGGTGTCGCTGCATCGGTGATCAGTGGCGGGTGTGGGCGGCAGCGAACACAGGAGGTGTCAGGGTTTGTGGGCTGCGCATGGAGGGTTTCTTGCCATTAAAGTACTGTGCATACGTTTGATTTCGTAGCTGACCCAGCATCCTACAACGCGCACATCCACACCTTCACGCTCACCTTCCCACACACCCATGGCCTTCATTTATTACATCACCCAGGTCCAGTTCGAATTTGGCGCTGTCAAGCTGCTCAAGCAGGAATGCGAGCGCGTGGGCATCACGCGCCCACTGATCGTGACCGATGCCGGCGTTAAGGCTGCAGGCGTGCTGCAAAAAGCGCTGGACGCCCTGCCCGGCGTGCCTGTCACGGTGTTCGACCAGACCCCATCGAACCCGACCGAAGCGGCTGTGCGCGCGGCTGTGGCAATGTACAAGTCGGCCGGCTGCGACGGCCTGATCGCCGTGGGCGGCGGCTCGGCCATCGACTGCGCCAAGGGTGTGGCGATTGCCGCCACGCACGAAGGACCACTGACCACCTACGCCACGATTGAAGGCGGCTCGTTGAAGATCACCGAGCGCGCCGCACCGCTGATTGCCGTGCCCACCACCAGCGGCACCGGCAGCGAGGTGGCACGCGGCGCCATCATCATCGTGGACGACCACCGCAAGCTCGGTTTTCATTCATGGCACATCGTGCCCAAAACCGCCATCTGCGACCCGGAGCTGACACTGGGCCTGCCGCCTAAGCTCACTGCCGCCACCGGCATGGACGCAATTGCGCACTGCATGGAAACCTACATGTCAGCCGCCTTCAACCCCCCTGCCGACGGCATTGCGCTGGACGGCCTGGAGCGTGGCTGGTCGCACATCGAGCGCGCCACCCGCGACGGCAGCGACCGCGAGGCGCGCCTGAACCTGATGAGTGCCTCAATGCAGGGCGCCATGGCCTTCCAGAAGGGCCTGGGCTGCGTGCACTCGCTGAGCCACAGCCTGGGCGGCGTGGACCCGCGCCTGCACCACGGCACACTGAACGCGATGTTTTTGCCTGCCGTGGTGCGGTTCAATGCCGAAGTCGAGTCGCTGCAGAAGGAGCACCGGCTGGACCGCATGGCACGCGCCATGGGGCTGCAGTCGGGCAGCGATATTCCAGAGGCGATTCGTGACATGAATGCACGGCTGGGCCTGCCCACAGGCCTCGCGGCCATGGGTGTCACTGCAGCGCAGTTTGAAGCCATCATCGACGGTGCCATGGCTGACCACTGCCACAAGACCAATCCGCGACTGGCCACCCGTCAGGACTACCGCGAGATGCTGGAAAGCGCCATGTGAGTTGGAAGGCCGGCAACGCTCCGGCCTGACGCCTTTCGGCGCCTTTCTGCCTAAAGGCGCTCTACCCTGCCCGCATCGGGCTTGTGCAGCCACTCCTGCCACTCGTCTGCCAGTTGCTGGCTGGCCACTGCGGCGGCGGTCCAGGCGCTGACCCGCGCGGGCAGATTCACGCCATAGCGGGTGAAGTCGGTGCGGTCAGGCAACTTGCCGTTGGGCAGCGTCCTGACCCAGGCCGGGTCGGGTGCCAGCAGCACCATGGAATCCAAGAAATGGCTGGCGCCATGCCGCCACTTGAGGCCCTTGTCGAGCCAGCCGGGAACCACCGCCTTCTGGAAGTGCGGGTACAACACCAGGCCCGGACCGTTGCCAGCCGTCGAGTGGCTGCGGTGGTAGTCCAGGTGCAGGTGGTAATCGGTGATGCCGCCATCCCAGTAGGCCCCAGGGGGCGCAGCAGGAATGCCGTGCACGGACTTCAGCACAAACGGAATCGAGCAGCTGGCCTGCAAGGCGGGCTGGAAGTTCGCCTCGCTCAAGGCCACCTGACGGGTGCGGTAATCAGTCGTCGCGAAAGGCAGCGCGGCACCGGCGCTGGAAAACACCACCCGTTCCAGCCAGGCCCCCATGGCCTTGCGGCGCACGCTGTTGGTCAGAAAGGCCCCCAGATAGCCCAGCGGCGTGGCCAATCGGTGCTCTCGCCCCAGCAGGTGGCGCCCGCGCGAGGTGACGATGTGCAAGCGGTAGCGTGGGTGCTGCAGCACCTCGTGAATGCGGCCACCGTAAAACGATTCCAGGCTGGCGCCGAACCGTGCGCTCACGTGCGCGGCGGTCGGGCTTTTGCGGCCCGGCTCCAGTTCGTAATCCTGATGGATGTAGTCACGCTCCAGACGCTGAAACGCCTTGACGGACTCGTGCAGGCAGGCAGTCGCCATGCGCCACGCACCAATCGAGGCGCCGACCAGATGCACCGGATGATCAGTTCGCGCCAGCCACTCGCCAAAGATGAAGCGGTCGAGCGGGCCCAGAATCAGACCCTTGGGCCCACCCGCCGCACCCGGCACCACGCCCACATCGCGCGGCTGCAGGCCATGCTGCTCGATGTGGCGGCGGGCCGCCGGGCCGGCGTAGATGCGAAGCGCTCTCATGGCGGTGTGTTGTGCTTATTTCTTCAGCGCCGCGAGCTTGCTGAACGCCGACTCCATGGCGGTCGAAGCGGCGGGCTGCTGTGCGCGGCCCCCGACGCTGTAGTTACCTGCGCGAGCGCCACCCGAACGGCCCGGCGTTGCGCCCTCAAAGCGGTTCTCGCGAAAGCCTTGTGGGCCGTCACGTCGCGCCGGTGGGTCGCCCAGCTTCATGGTCAGGCCGATGCGCTTGCGGGCCACGTCCACCTCGGTTACCCGCACCTTGACGATGTCGCCGGTCTTCACCACCTCGCGCGCGTCGTTCACGAACTTGTGCGCCAGCTGGCTCACATGCACCAGGCCATCCTGATGCACGCCGATGTCGATGAAGGCACCAAAAGCAGCAACGTTGCTGACCGTGCCTTCCAGCGTCATGCCTTCCTTCAAATCACGGATGTCTTCCACACCGTCGTTGAAGCGGGCCACCTTGAAATCAGGGCGCGGGTCGCGTCCGGGTTTTTCCAGCTCGGTCAGAATGTCCTTCACCGTGATCACACCAAACTGCTCGTTGGCGAACAGCTCGGGCCGAAGGGTCTTGAGCATCTCGGAGCGCCCCATCAGCTCGGCCACCGGCTTGCCGGTATGCAGCATGATTTTCTCGACCACCGGGTAGGTCTCCGGGTGCACGCCCGTCATGTCCAGCGGGTTGCTGCCACCGCGCAAGCGCAGAAAGCCCGCGCTCTGCTCAAAGGTTTTGGCGCCAAGCCCGGTGACCTTCAGCAGGTCGGCCCGCGAGGTGAAGGCGCCATTGGCATCGCGCCAGCGCACCACCGACTTGGCCACCGTCTGCGACAGGCCGGACACGCGTGCCAGCAGCGGCACGCTGGCCGTGTTCAAGTCCACGCCCACGCTGTTCACGCAGTCTTCCACCACCGCGTCGAGGCTGCGCGCCAGATCGCTCTGGTTCACGTCGTGCTGGTACTGACCCACGCCAATCGACTTGGGGTCGATCTTCACCAGCTCGGCCAGAGGGTCCTGCAGGCGGCGTGCGATGCTGGCCGCGCCGCGCAGGCTCACGTCCACATCAGGCATTTCCTGGCTGGCGAATTCGCTGGCGGAATACACCGAGGCGCCGGCTTCGCTGACCACCACCTTTTCGATGGCCTGCTCGACCTTGGCCATCAGCTTGATCAGATCGGCCGCCAGCTTGTCGGTCTCGCGGCTGGCGGTGCCGTTGCCGATGGCGATCAGATTCACGCCATGCTTTTCAGACAGTTTGGCGAGCGTGTGCAGCGAGCCATCCCAGTCCTTGCGCGGCTCGTGCGGGTACACGGTGGCGGTTTCGACCAGCTTGCCCGTCGCATCGACCACAGCCACCTTCACGCCGGTGCGGATGCCCGGGTCCAGGCCCATCACCACGCGGGGGCCGGCGGGTGCGGCCAGCAGCAGGTCGCGCAGGTTGTCGGCAAACACCTTGATGGCCACCTTCTCCGCCTCTTCCCGCAGGCGGGTGAATAGGTCGCGCTCCAGCGACAGGCTGAGCTTCACGCGCCAGGTCCACGCCACGCATTTCCGGATCAGGTCATCGGCCGCCCTGCCCTTGTGGCTCCAGCCCAGGTGCAGCGCAATTTTCCCCTCCGCAAGGGAAACCGCTGGGCCCGCTTTGGGTGATGCGCTAAGGTCGGGCGACTCTGGCAACACCAGCTTGGCATCCAGAATCTCCAGCGCACGCCCGCGGAACACGGCCAGCGCACGGTGCGACGGCACGCGGCCGATCGGCTCGTCGTAGTCGAAGTAGTCGCGGAATTTGGCGTTGTCGGGCAGATTCTCGTCTTTTCCGGCAACAAGTTTCGACGCAAACAGGCCTTCGCTCCAGAGCCAGCCACGCAGTGACTGCACCAGCGCGGCGTCTTCGGCCCAGCGCTCCGAGAGGATGTCGCGCACGCCATCGAGCACCGCCTGCACAGTGGTGAAATCGTCGCCGCTTTCGTTCTTTTCGGCTTTCACGTAAGCAGCGGCTTCATCTGCTGGCACCAGCAACGGATTGGCAAACAGGGCATCGGCCAGCGGTTCAATGCCGGCCTCGCGGGCGATCTGCCCCTTGGTGCGTCGCTTGGGCTTGTAGGGCAGGTACAGGTCTTCCAGGTCCTGCTTGGTGGCGGCCAGTTCAATGGCGGCACGCAGCTGGGGCGTGAGCTTGCCCTGCTCCTCGATGCTCTTGATGACGGCTTCTCGGCGCTCTTCCAGCTCCCGCAGGTAACCGAGGCGGTACTCCAGCTCGCGCAGCTGGATGTCATCGAGCCCGCCGGTGACTTCCTTCCTGTATCGGGCGATGAAGGGCACGGTGGCGCCGCCGTCCAGCAGCTCTACGGCGGCGCGGATTTGCTTCTCCTGAACCTTGATTTCAGCGGCGATCTGACGAATGATTTTTTGCATGGGGAAAAGCGGGTGGACTGTGGGCGTTGGGGTGTGTGGCGAACGGACTCAAGGCGACCGGGTGAGCCTGAAGGAATCAAAAAACGATGAATGCGGCACTGTCAGACCGGGGCCACGCGCAAGAAGCGTGAACCGGCTGTGCGCCCTGGCAGAAAACACAAACTGACGACAAGGGTCGGCATTGTCCCACAGGGAAAACGGCCTCCCCAGGGCCATACTTTGACAGGGGCTTGCAGCCCATTTTTTCAGCTTTCCCTTCCTCTGTTTCAGGAGAAACCCATGCGTACCCGAACCCTTTTCCTGATCATCTCCATCGTTCTGCTGGCCGGCTTTGTGGCCCTCAATGTGGACGAATTCACCCGCGTCAGTATCCTGAGTCTGGGCTTTACCACCGTACAGGTGTCGCTCGGGCTGGTGATGCTGGCGCTGGTGGTGATTGCTACCCTGGTATTTCTGGGTAGCACGGTTTACATGCAGAGCACGAACCTGCTGGAGATGCGCAATTACGCACGCCAGCTCAGTGTGCAGCGCGAACTGGCAGACAAGGCCGAGGCCTCCCGTTTCACCGAATTGCGCAGTTACATGGAAGTGCAGGCGCTGGCTGCCCAGCAGCGCGAGACCGCGCACAACACCGTGCTGGCTGAGCGCTTTGCCCAGCAGCAGCAAGCCCTGTTGATGCGCCTTGAAGAATCGGACAAAAGCCTCGCGGCTTACATGGGCCAGCTGGAGGATCGCCTGGAGCGCGGCACCCTGGCAGATGACCGCACTGGCCGCATGGCCAACGGCACGCCCCGCCTGTAAGCCGATGCAACGACGGGCGCTGTAAGAACGCGGACAGCGGCCCGACCAAGCAGTGTCCACAGTCGCAGGTTGCAGGCATTTCCGCAGGCAGCGCAGCGTGGGCATTTTCATGGAGCGATGTCATGCCTCTTGCCCATAATTTGCCTGCAGCCAGCGCCCTGCTGGCCCTTATCACCATCGGTGTCAGCACATCAGCTCTCGCAGCGCCAGGCCAGTGCGCGGCAACGTCGGGCCCCACCATCACCCCGGTGCTGGAGCTCTACACCTCGGAAGGCTGCAGCTCCTGCCCGCCGGCAGATCAATGGATCTCGACGCTGAAAGGCAAGAACCTGGTGGTGCAGGCGTTTCATGTCGGCTACTGGGATTACATCGGCTGGGTAGACCGTTTCGCATCGCCCGCCCACACCACCCGCCAGCGTGAAATAGCGGCCCGCAACAACCAGCGCAGCATCTACACCCCGCAAGCGCTGCTCAATGGTCAGGACTGGCGCAACTGGGGTGGCCAGCCCACGCCAAAGGAAACCGCGCGGGCCAGCATCACATTGCAGCAAGTCGGGCCTGACCAGTTCGAGGCCTCGGTGACATCCCTGCCTGCATTACAGGTGCCCGCGAACTGGTCCGCGTACTGGACGGTCACCGAACACGGCCATGCCTCGAAAGTGCAAGCCGGCGAAAACAAAGGCGAGTACCTGAAGCACGACTTCGTGGTGCGGCAGTACACCCAGGCGGGCGAATACAAACCCGCCGTGGGCACCAGCCAGAAACTCACGTTCCGCAGCATCGCGGCCACACCGGGGCATCCGCGACAGGTCAATCTGGTGGTGTTCGATCCGAAGACAGGCGGCACGCTGCAGGCGCTCAGCCTTCAGTGCCCGGTTTGATGGGTCATCGTCATTGGCCCGACTGGCCCTGCTGGCCAGGCTGCGAGAGGTCGACAATGGCAGCACATGCCAAACAGCCACTCATCCCATGACCTGCGCAGCCTGACGCGCCACTTCCCGCGTGCCGGCCGGCTGGAGCAGATTCTCCTGAGACCCGCGCGCCGGGCTGAAATAAATACCGTGAATGCCGCGCAGGCACTGGCCGGTGTGGGCCTGCAGGGCGACCGCACCGCCCTCACGGGGGCTGAACGTCCTGGCGCTAGCAAGCGGCAGGTGACGCTAATTCAGGCCGAGCATCTGCCTGTTGTTGCCGCGCTTGCCGGATTGGACGCGATTCCTGCCGAATGGCTACGCCGCAATCTCGTTGTCTCCGGGCTGAATCTGCTGGCCGCCAAGTCACTCTTTCGCGACCAGCCGCTGGTGCTGCGCATCGGTGCGGTGTTGCTCGAAATCACCGGCCCCTGCGAGCCGTGTTCGCGCATGGAAGAGGTGCTGGGCCCCGGCGGTTACAACGCCATGCGCGGCCACGGTGGGTTGACAGCACGGGTGCTCAGCTCCGGAACGCTTCAGGTGGGTGATGCCGTGGTGTGCGAGCTCGCAGCGCAGCCCGAGCAGCTGGACCTGATTTGAGCGCTGACCGCCTCCCGTGACCTCACCTCCCCCTCAAAGCTTGTAGGGCGACCTCGGCAGGCGCACGGTGAATATGGTGCCGAATTCCTTGCTGGATTCGACCGAAATCACGCCGCCATGGGATGCAGAAATCTCGCGGGCGATGAACAGACCCAGGCCCGAGCTGTTGGAAAACGGGCTGTTCTTCTGACCATGCAGTCCCAGCTGGACCAGCGGATCAAAAATGGCCTGCAGTGATTCGGCTGGAATAACCGGCCCGAGATTGCAGACCTGCACCACCACGAAGTCGGGACGGCCCTCCACGATCAGGTGAATCGGGTGCGCCTTGTCGCCGTACTGCGCTGCGTTATTGAGCAGGTTGCCAAACACCTGCTGCAGACGGGCGCCATCGAACTGGTCCACGGCTTCGCCAGTAGCGCTCAGGTCAAACTGGAATTCAGGGTGTGCGCCCTGGGCTTCTTCCAGTGCGGCCAGGCAGATCTGCTTGACGTCCACCAATTGCCGCTCAATCGGCATTTCACCACCCAACTGGTTTCTGCCGTATTCGAGCAGGTCGTTGACCATCGCTGACATGCCCGCCGCGCTGGTCACGATGCGCCCGCCTGCCTTCTGCGTTCCCTCGGTGCCCACCGTCGGGCTCTTGAGGTAGTGGCCGGCCAGGGCAATGGCCGTCAACGGGCTTCGGAGGTCATGTCCGAGGATGGCCAGAAAGGTGTCGCGGGTGCGGCTGGTTCTTTCGGTGTAGGTCTGTACCGATTCAGCCAGCGCCTGGTCGACCGCTTCGTTGAAGCGGATCATGTCGTACGTCATGTCTTCGGTAACGTGCGTGATCTGTTTCAGCCAGAGGCGCAGCACGGTGGCCCGCAGCGCCCTGAACTCGGCAGCCACCTGAACCAGCGTGTAGCCGATGTATTGCCGCAGGGTGCCGTGAATGGCCGCCGCGCTCTCCTTGCCATCGGCAGACTGTGAGCCATCAGGCTCCAGCCCTTTGGATTTCTCGGCCTGCTGCTGGGCGCTCTGCGCGGTCTGCATGTCCTCGGCCAGTTCCTCCAGAATCTGCTGCGCGTGGTCGCGCAGTGCGAGCCCGGTTTTACCGGTTTCCACCGGAAACAGCGTTCGGGCAAACAGGTCCCATTCGACAAGGATGGGCGGAAGATTGGCTTGGATAAAGGCGGACAGGCGCATGGTGGGGCCGCGTTGAAGCGGTGTGCGGGCCGCAGACGCAGAGGTGCGCGGCTTTGGGGGTCAAAGGACCTCCAGCCTGAGGCCGGGCATGACCCTTGACAACTTCCCACCACGCTTTGCCGCGTAGGACATCACCGTGACTTTGCCCTCACGGCACCGGGCCAGTTGCCCGGCTAGGGCTTGCCGGCCGCCTCGCCCGCAGGCACTTGCAAGCCCAGCAACTGGGCCAGCTGCGCAGTGGGGACTGCGCCTTCCTGCGTGACCAGTGCGCCGGTCTGGGCGTGTGTGCCGACCACGGTGGGAATCGACGCGAAGCCGAAGCGGTTGAGCAGTGCGGTGTTCTTCGCCACCACCGCCTTCTGGGCTTCAATGTCAGGGCCAGCCGAGATACCGCCCTGCTTGGCGAGCAGCGAGGTCTTGTGGGCATCCATCGCAGCGGCTGCATCTGCTGAGGCCAGCAAGGTGGCGCCCTGCGAGGTGCTGGACGGGTTCAGCAGCCCGACCGGAATCCAGACGAAGCGGGCCTGGGATTTCAGCGGCTTGGCGGCATCCCACAGCGAGCCGCAGTGCGGGCATTGCGCATCGAAAAACACATAGACGGTGCGGGCGCTCATGGTGCTGCCCACCGAGAACCCGCCCGCCTCTGCCGCGATCACCGACAGCGACACGGGTTCGGAGATCTTCGATGCGGCGGGCGCTGACGCGTCCTTGCAGCCCGCCAGCAGGGCCAGCGAGGCGACGGCAGCGATCAGCCAGCGCAGGGGGCGTGGTGAACGGGCAGCGGAAAAAGCGGGAAAAGCGGAAAAGGAGTCAGAGGCAAGTGTGTGCATGGCTCGATTGTCTCCGCACTTCAAACGTCCTCATCGGCGCAAGCCCTTTGCAGGACCTTGAAGCTTGAGGTGCCATCAACCCGCGCGCAGTGCAGCCCGCAGTTGTGCGCCAATCTCGGGCTTGTCGGCAAATGGGTCGGTCGGGTTGCGGGCTTGCAGCACGTCCTCCAGCCGGGTCTGCACCGACTGGATGGCCTTCGGATGGCTGTAGATGTAGAACTGGTTGCTGGCCACCGCGTCAAACACGCGCTGCGCCACGTCGGCGGCAGTGACCTTGCCCGAGCTTACCGCCTTGCCGGTCATGGCCTGCTGGATCATCTGGCTGCGGGTAGGCTTGTCACCCTGCAGCTCGGCTGGGCGGTTGCGATGGCTTTCGCCAATGCCTGTGGCCACAAAAAACGGGCACAGCACCGATGCGCCCACCTGGTCGGTGACGAGGCTCAGGTCCTGGTACAGCGTTTCACTGAGCGACACCACCGCGTGCTTGCTGACGTTGTACACGCCCATGTTGGGCGGATTCAGCAGGCCCGCCATGCTGGCGGTGTTGACGATGTGGCCCTGCCACTCCGGGTCTTTGCCGGCGGCTTCCAGCATCATGGGCGTGAAGATGCGCACGCCATGCACCACCCCCATGACGTTGACGCCCAGCACCCACTCCCAGTCCTTGACGCTGTTCTCCCAGATCAGCCCACCCGAGCCCACCCCGGCGTTGTTGAACACCAGATGCGGCGCGCCAAAGCGTTCCAGCACGGCTCGGCCCATGGCCTCCATCTGGGCGGCGCTGGAAACGTCGAGGCGGAACGCCAGCACTTGGGCACCGGCCGCCTTCATTTCTGCTTCGGCTTTGTCGAGCGCGTCCTGTTGCACGTCGACCAGCACCAGGTTCATGCCCAGCCGGGCACCCAGCCGGGCGCACTCAAGGCCGAAGCCGGAACCTGCGCCGGTCAGCACGGCGGTCTTACCTTTGAAGTCAGTGATCATGGTTACTTCCTCTGGATATTCTGCGTGTTCAGACGGCGCGCAGCATCTCAATGTGCGGAATGCCGTCTTCGATGTAAGGCTCGCCGTCGGGCACAAACCCGTGTTGCCGGTAAAACGATTCAAGCCGTGCCTGAGCGCCAATCCGGATGGGCTGCACGCCCCACTGGCTGTGCACGCTGGAAATCGCCTGCCGCATCAGCACATGGCCTGCGCCCTGCCCTCGTGCCGATGCATGGGTGACTACCCGGCCGATGCTGGCCTCGCGGTACTTCACGCCCGCCTGGAAGCAGCGCGCATAAGCGACAAGAGGCGTATCGGGCGTTACGCCCTGTCGTCCCAGCAGGTGCATGGCCTCGGCATCAGCGCCATCCATGTCCTGGAACACACAGGTCTGCTCGACCACAAACACGGCACTGCGCAACTGCAGCACCTCGTAAAGTTCCGCCGCGCTCAGGGATTCAAAGGCAACAAACTGCCACGCCATCTGGCTCATGCAGCAGCAGCGGCTTTCAGGGCATAACCGATGCGCGGGAAGTGCACGTGTACTGTGCCAGCGCGCTTGTCGGTGCGGCGCAGCGTGTAGTGCATGCGGGTGGCGGCCAACAGTTCGCCCTCGGTCGGCTCCGGACCAAAGCTCTCGCTGGTGATGACCACCCGGCTGCCGAGCGCAATGCCATGATCGTCCTGAAAGGCATCGCCAGACAACGCCGCAGGCGTGGCGGCTGCGGCCACAGCAATCGCGCCACTGGCAGACAGATCCTCCATGGTGCCGTGGCCCAGCGCAGCGACGCGGTCCATCCACTCCAGCACCAGCGGTGTGGCGTTGAAGATGTCGGCCACGGCGGGCGTGCGGACCCGGGTGAACCACAGCGGGTGGTACATCGAGAAGTCGGCAATGCTGGGGGTCTGCCCCAGCAGGAAAGGATGCTCGCCCAGCATGTCGGAAATGCGGCGCAGGTAAGAGCGATAGCCCGCAGCGGCGTCGGCGGGCCGAATGCGCGGCATGCCGGCGCTCATGGCCTTGCGGTCCTCACCAAAGGCGCGTGCCGCTTCGGGGCCGGCCTTCTCAAAGAGTTGCGCAAAGCCCTTGGGCTGCGTGCTGTAGGCCATGGCCGTCCAGAACAGCGTGTTGTCGGCCCAGTGCGCCAGCGTGCGGGCCAGACCCTTGGCGTGCAGCGGGTACAAAGCAGGCTCGGGTTGCAAATGCTCCAGTACATCGCAAATTAGCGCGGTGTCACAGTAAATGTCGGCGCCAATCTGCAGCACCGGCGTCTTGCGGTAGCCGCCCGTCAGCGCCACCAGATCGGGCTTGGGCATCACCGAGGGGATGATCACTGACTTCCACGCCAGCTTTTTCGCGCCCAGTACCAGGCGGATTTTTTCAGCGAACGGTGACAGTGGGTAATGGTGAAGAATCAGCTCGGGCATGGGGGTCTCCAGTGAACGGTAGCGAGAAGGTTCAAGTCGGCGGCCATCAGATCAGCTTGACCAGTTGCTTGCCAAAATTGCGGCCCTTGAGCAGACCAAGAAACGCCTCGGGTGCGTTTTCCAGCCCGTGGGCCACGCTCTCACGCGGCCGCAGTTTGCCGGAGCCCACCAGGGCGCCGAGTTCTTTTAGTGCCTCGGGCCACACCTCCATGTGCTCGCTGACGATGAAGCCCTGAATCTTCAGGCGGCTCAGGAGAATCAGCGAAGGCTGGGTCAGCGGCACCGGCTTGCCGTCGTAGCCGGCGATCATGCCGCAGAGCGCCACGCTGCCAAAGGCATTCATGCGGGGCAGCACGGCATCAAGCACCATGCCGCCGACGTTCTCGAAGTGGCCGTCAACGCCATCGGGGCAGGCGTCCTGCAGCGCGCTGGAGAGCGACAAGGCGTTGCCGTGCTCGCGGTAATCAATACAGTCATCAAAGCCCAGCTCGTTCACCACATAGGCGCATTTGTCAGGGCCACCGGCCACGCCCACCACCCGGCAGCCGCGCGCCTTGGCCAGCGCACCGAGCGCACTGCCCACGGCGCCTGAAGCCGCGCTGACGGTGATGGTCTGGCCCACTTTGGGCTCGATGATCTTCACCAGGCCATACCAGGCCGTCACACCCGGCATGCCAACCGCGCCGAGGTAATGCGACAGCGGCACATGGGTGGTATCGACCTTACGCAGCGCGCCTGGCTGGTCGGCCTTATCCACGTCAACCACGCTGTACTGCTGCCAGCCGCCCATGCCGACCACCTTGTCACCCGGCTCAAATTTCGGCGAGCGGCTTTCAATCACCTCGCCCGCCGTGCCGCCCTGCATCACCTGGCCCAGTGGCTGTGGCGCGGCGTAGCTTTTGCTCTCGCTCATGCGGCCACGCATGTACGGGTCCAGACTCAGGAAGTGGTGGTGCACCAGCACTTGGCCCTCCTTCAGCTCCGGGGTATCGCTGGAGACCAGCATGAAGTTGCTGGCGGCAGCCTCGCCCATGGGGCGGTTGTCGAGAAGAATCTGTTGATTGATGGGCATGGGGTTTCCGGTCGGGATGATGATCAGTCTGTCGAAATTTTGCCGGCGTCGTTGCCACTTTGAGATTCCACTGGCCGGCGCTTGACGTACTTGAAAGTACCGGTCGAATGCGCGCAAGCCTGGCCGGCGGCGTCAAACAGCGTGGCCTCCGTGAAAGCCAGCGTGGCGGTGCGGTGGATCAGGTGGCCTTTGCCGATGAGCTTGCTGCCGTCGCCGGGGGCTGGCCGCATGAAACTGGTCTTCATCTCGATGGTGACCACGCCCATGTCTTTCTGCACGCTGCGCGCGGCAGTGGCCATGGTCACATCGAGCAGGGTCATCACCGCCCCGCCATGCGCCACGGCGAAGGAGTTGAGGTGCTCGGGCGCCGGGGTGTAGCCCAGCTCCGATTCGCCTCCTTCGAACACGTCGAGCGTGAAGCCCAGGTGGGTGACAAAGGGGATTTCGGCGCCGAAGTTCGGGTCAAACATGGTGTTCAGCCGCCGGTGATCACGCTGACACCGCCATCGACTGCCAGCCACTGGCCGGTGATGTGCTTGCCGGCGTCCGAGGCGTAGAGCACACACAGACCCTTGAGGTCTTCGTCATCGCCCAGCCGGCCCAGCGGTGCGTGCGAAGCCAGTTTGTCTTCGCCCAAGGCCTTGAGCGTGCCCACCGTCATCCGGCTTGGGAAGAAGCCGGGGCAGATGGCGTTGACGGTGATCTGGTGCTGGCCCCATTCGCAGCCCAGCGCGCGGGTGAAGTTGATGACCGCGCCCTTGGAGGTGTTGTAGGCAATCGTGGTCATCTCTTTGGGGTTGCCGCCGAGGCCAGCGATCGAGGCCACATTGATGATGCGGCCCGACTTACGGGGAATCATGCTGTGCTTGGCGATGTGCTGCGACAGGATGAAGTAGCCGCGGATATTAAGGTTCATCACCTTGTCCCAGGCCTCGACCGGATGGTCTTCCGCTGGTGCGCCCCATGCAGCGCCTGCGTTGTTGACGAGGATGTCCACATGGCCGAAGCGCTTGATGGTTTCATCGGCCAGCGCGCGGATGTCCGCCTCCTTGGCACAGTCAGCGGCGATCCAGTCGACGTCGATGCCTGCAGCCTTCAGTATGGCTGCCGACTCCTGCAGGTCTTCGGCCTTGCGCGAACTCAGCATCACGCGGGCGCCTGCCTCGCCCAGCGCTTGGGCCAGCTGCAGGCCCAGCCCGCGCGAGCCACCAGTGACGAGGGCCGTCTTGCCGGTGAGATCAAACAATTGCTGGATGGTTCGGGTCATGGGGGGTCTCCTGAAAATAATTGGATCGGTGAGCGAGGCCGCCTCGGCGCAGCTTCGGTGGTCATTGCTGCTGCTTGATGCGGGAGCGCACGTAAATCAGCACAAAGCCAATGGCAGCGACCACACCGCCACCGACCACCAGTGACCAACCCAGCGTGTCGTCGGTCCGCTGCACCGACAGGCCCAGCACCAGCGTGAGCAGGCCGCCGTAAATCAACACCCAGATCAGCGCTTGCAGGCGTGCCACAAAGCGGTCACCGGCAGCGTCTGCAGAGGGTTTGAAAAATGGCATCAGAACAACTCCTCGGGAAAATCGGCACAGGTGCGGTCGCGGTCTTCCACCACCTGCAACCAGGCACCGATTTTCGGCAGTTCGTAGTGATAGAAATAGCGCAAGGCCCCTAGTGTGCCTGCCCCGGAAGACCTCGCCGCTGATGTGCCCGCCACCGAAGTGCCCGCCACCAGCGCCACATCCAGCCAGATCCAGGCCAGCACGGTGTGGCCGAAGGCCTGCATGTAGGGCACGGCATTGGCCAGTGCGTCGCCCGGAACGCCGGTGGCCCACGCGGCCTTGGTGGCGCTGCCCACGTGCTGCAGTGCTTTGCCCAGCGCGTTGGCATGGGCAGCCAGTTCAGGCACCTGGATGGCGCGTTCAATGGTGCTGTTGATGCGGCCTGCCAGCAATTTGAGGCCCTTGCCGCCTTCCATCACCACCTTGCGGCCCAGCAGGTCCATCGCCTGGATGCCGTGCGTGCCTTCGTGAATCATGTTCAGGCGGTTGTCGCGCCAGTACTGCTCGACCGGAAAATCACGCGTGTAGCCATAGCCGCCGTGTACCTGAATCGCCAGTGAGTTGGCCTCCAGACACCACTCGCTGGGCCAGCTCTTGGCAATCGGCGTCAGCACCTCCAGCAAAAGGCGGGCTTCGTCGGCCGCTTCGGCTGCTGCGGTGTGGTGCTCGTCGACCAGCCTTGCGCAATACAGCTCCAGCGCCAGCGCGCCCTCGCAGTAGGCTTTTTGCGCCAACAGCATGCGCTTGACGTCAGCGTGTTCAATGATCCGGCTCTGTGGTGCGGAGGGGTCTTTGCCCGCGCCGGTGATGGGTCGGCCTTGCGGTCGGTTCCGGGCGTACTCGAGGCTCGCGTGGTAGCCCGCCATGCCCAGCATGGTGGCGGCCATGCCGACGCCGATGCGGGCCTCGTTCATCATGTGGAACATGCAGCGCAGGCCTTCATGGGGCTTGCCGACCAGATAACCCACAGCGCCTGCGAGCCCGTCTACGGGGTACTTGCCTTCGCCAAAATTCAGTAACGTGTTGGTGGTGCCGCGCCACCCCAGCTTGTGGTTCAGGCCCGCCAGCGCCACGTCGTTGCGGACACCGGTGAGTTCGCCTTGGGCGTTCACCATCTTCTTCGGCACGATAAAGAGCGAAATGCCGCGCGTGCCGGGAATCAGCTTGCCGTCCGGCCCCGGAATCTTGGCCAGTACCAGGTGAATGATGTTTTCCGTCAGCTCATGCTCGCCGGCAGAAATCCACATCTTGTTGCCCTTGAGCCGAAAGCGTGGGCCGAGCGGGTCGGCTTCAAAATCATCACCGTCGGGCACTGCGCGGGTCATCACGTCGCTGAGCGACGAACCCGCCTGCGGCTCAGACAGGCACATGGTGCCCGAGAAGCGCCCCGAAAACTCATGCCGCGCAAACGCCTCCTTCTGCGCCTCGGTGCCGTGCACCATCAGCAGATTGGCATTGCCGGTGGTCAGCATGCCCGAGCCAATGCTGACCGACGCCATCGCAAAAAAAGCGTTGGCGGCAGCCTCCAGCGTGTAGGGCAGCTGCATGCCGCCCATGTCGTAGTCCTGCGCGGCGCTGAGCATGCCGGATTCGGCATAGGCCTTCTGCGCATCGTGCGTGACCTGCGGCAGGATGACCTTTTCGCCGTCGAAATGCGGCTCCTGCGTGTCGACCGTGCGATTGAACGGCGCATACTTCTCGCGCGCAATCCGCTCGCAGGTGTCCAGCACCGCGTCAAACGTGTCCCTCGAATGGTCTGCGAACCGTGCGCGCTGGTTCAGTGACTCGGCATCGAGCCACTGGTACAGCAGGAAATCAATGGTGGAGCGAAGCGACATGAATCCCTGTTCCTTCTGTAAAACCCAGCTCGCCGTCTGACCAGTGGCTTGGCCAGTGCCTACGCGGAACCGGCTTTGCCGGGCCGCAGCTGGCGTCCCTCTCCGTCCTTTATGAGGGATGACGCCGCAGGCGGCGCAGGGGGGAACTACAGAACTTCAAAAATACCCGCAGCACCCATACCGCCACCAATACACATGGTCACGCACACCCGCTTGGCACCACGGCGCTTGCCTTCGATCAGCGCGTGGCCGGTCAGGCGCTGGCCGGTCACGCCATAAGGGTGGCCAACGGCAATCGCGCCGCCGTTCACATTGAGCTTGTCCATCGGAATGCCCAGTTTGTCGGCGCAGTACAGCACCTGCACGGCAAAGGCTTCATTCAGTTCCCAAAGGTCGATGTCGCTGACCTTCAGGCCCAGCTTGGCCAGCACCTTGGGGATCGCAAACACCGGGCCAATGCCCATTTCGTCAGGCTCGCAGCCAGCCACGGCGAAACCGAGGAAGCGGCCGAGGGGCTTGAGTCCCTTCTTCTCGGCCACGGTTTCGTTCATCACGACCACCGCACCGCCACCGTCAGAGAATTGGCTGGCGTTACCCGCAGCGATCACACCGCCAGGAATGGCGGGCTTGATGCCGCTGATGCCTTCCTTGGTGGTGCCTTCGCGAATGCCCTCGTCCTTGCTGACGGTTACCTTCTTGGTGATCAGGCCCATCACTGGATCCGCCACGCCGGCCATCACGGTGATCGGTGCGATCTCGGCCTCAAAAAGGCCCGCGGCCTGCGCGGCGGTGGCCTTTTGCTGGCTCAGGGCGCCGTATTCGTCCATGCGGTCGCGTGAGATGTTGTAGCGCTTGGCGACCTGCTCGGCGGTCTGCAGCATGTTCCAGTAGATCTCGGGCTTGTTCTTGGCGAGCCAGGTGTCCTGCAGCATGTGGGTATTGGCCTCCTGCTGCACGCAGGAAATGCTTTCCACACCGCCGGCCACATAGATGTCGGCCTCGCCCGCAATCACGCGCTGCGCCGCCGTGGCAATGGTCTGCAAGCCAGAGGAGCAAAACCGGTTGATCGTCATGCCGGACACCGTGACCGGGCAGCCGGCACGCAGGGCAATCTGGCGGGCGATGTTGGAGCCGGTGGCGCCTTCCGGCGTCGCACAGCCGATGATGACGTCGTCCACCTCAGCCGCCTCGATGCCGGCGCGCTGGATGGCGTGCTCGACAGCATGGCCGCCCAGCGTAGCGCCGTGCGTCATGTTAAAGGAACCCTTCCAGCTCTTGGCGAGCGGGGTGCGGGCGGTGGAAACGATTACGGCTGAGGTCATGGAATTCTCCGGTGTCTGGGGTGTAGGGCAACGCGAGGTATTGCGGTGTCAGGTCGACTGGTTGAAGGTCTTGCCCTCGGCTGCCAGGCGTGCCAGCAGCGGCGCTGGCTGCCAGAATTTGGCGTCGTCCAGCGGATTTTTGGCAAAGCGCTTCATGCTCTCCACAACGTTGAACAGGCCCACTTGGTCGGCGTACAGCATCGGGCCGCCGCGGTGAATCGGGAAGCCGTAGCCCATCAGGTACACCATGTCGATGTCGCTGGCCTTGGAGGCAATGCCCTCTTCCAGAATGTGCGCCGCTTCATTGACCAGCGAATACACCAGACGCTGCACGATTTCCTCGTCAGAAATCTTGCGCGGCGTGATGCCCAGACTCTTGCGGTGGTCTTCGATCATCTGCACCACTTCGGCATTGGGGATGGCGTCGCGCTTGCCGGGCACATAGTCGTACCAGCCGGCGCCGGTCTTCTGGCCAAAGCGGCCTTTTTCACACAGCAGGTCGGCGGTTTTGCTGTATTTCATGTCTGGCTGTTCAACCGCGCGGCGCTTGCGGATGGCCCAGCCGATGTCGTTACCCGCCAGGTCACCCATTCGGAACGGGCCCATGGCAAAGCCGAATTTCTCGATGGCCTTGTCTACCTGGGCTGGCGTGCAGCCTTCGTCGAGCAAAAAGCCGCCCTGACGGCCGTACTGCTCAATCATGCGGTTGCCGATAAACCCATCGCACACACCCGACACCACCGAGGTCTTCTTGATCTTCTTGCCCAGTGCCATCACCGTAGCAAGCACGTCCTTGCCGGTTTTGGCGCCGCGCACCACTTCCAGCAGCTTCATCACGTTGGCGGGGCTGAAGAAGTGGGTGCCGATCACGTCCTGCGGGCGCTTGGTAAAGGCGGCGATCTGGTTCACATCCAGCGTGGAAGTGTTGGAGGCCAGAATGGCGCCGGGCTTCATCACACGGTCCAGTTCCTTGAAGACCTTTTCCTTCACGCCCATGTCTTCGAACACGGCCTCAATCACCATGTCGGCGTCTTTCAGGTCGTCGTAGCTCAGCGTGGTGCTCAGCAGGCTCATGCGCTGCTCGTATTTGTCCTGCTTCAGCTTACCCTTCTTGACTTGCGCCTCGTAGTTCTTGCGGATGGTGGCAATACCCTTGTCGAGCGCTTCCTGCTTCATCTCCAGCATCTTCACCGGAATGCCGGCGTTGAGGAAGTTCATCGAAATACCGCCGCCCATGGTGCCGGCACCGATGACGGCCACCGACTTGATCTCGCGCTTGGGCGTGTCTTCCGGCACATCCGGAATCTTGGACGCGGCACGCTCGGCCATGAAGATATGGCGCAGTGCGCGGCTCTCCGGTGTCCACATCAGGTTGATAAAGAGCTCACGCTCGAACGCCAGACCGTCTTCAAACTTTTTCTTGGTGGCGGCTTCCACGGCATCGACGCACTTGAGCGGCGCCGGGAAGTTCTTCGCCATGCCCTTGACCATGTTGCGCGCGAACTGAAAGTAGGCGTCGCCACTGGGGTGCTTGCTCGGCAGGTCGCGCACCATGGGCAGCGGACGGGTATCGGCAATCGACTGGGCAAAAGCCAGTGCTTCGTCCTTCAGGGATTCAGGCGACGAGGCCATCTTGTCAAACAGCTTCTGGCCGGGAATCTGCGCCAGTAGCTCGCTCTTGACCGGCTCGCCGCTGACAATCATGTTGAGCGCCGGCTCCACGCCCACCACGCGCGGCAGGCGCTGTGTGCCGCCTGCGCCGGGCAACAGCCCCAACTTGACCTCTGGCAGCGCCACGCTGCAGCCAGGCGCTGCGATGCGGTAGTGGCAGCCCAGCGACAGCTCAAGCCCGCCACCCATGCAAACCGAGTGAATGGCGGCGACCACTGGCTTGGCGGAACCCTCGACCGCGCGGATCACGCTGTGCAGGTTGGGCTCTGTCATGGCCTTGGGTGTGCCGAACTCCTTGATGTCCGCGCCGCCCGAGAAGGCCTTGCCTGCACCGGTGATGACGATGGACTTCACCGCGTCATCTGCATTGGCCTGCTGCAGGTGCTGCGTCAGGCTGAGTCGGCTGGCATGGCCGAGGCCGTTGACCGGCGGGTTGCTCAGCGTGATCAGGGCCACACTGCCGTGGACTTCATAGAGGGTTGTCATGGCGCTGCTACTTTCGTTGGAGAGGGTTGGGTTGTCTCGGGAGATTCGTTGAACTGGGCGACGGGACTGCGTGGATAGCTTGCTGAAGTCTTTGCAGCGGAAAAATAGTACGACCGTTCTTTTCTTATTGTAGGACGGCTCGATGACTGCACAAGACAGCAAGATACTGAAAAGCCACCCGCTTGTCTCTGCGGTGACAAGCTGGCAGGTTTTTTACACCTCCAGCCATTCCTTGCGGATATAAGCGTCGGCGCGCAAGGACTCTGGGGTGCCGTCAAAAACAATGCTGCCGTGCCCCATCACCAGTGCCCGGTCAGATATTGCCATGGCAATCGTCAGTTTCTGCTCGATCAGCAGCACCGAGATGCCCCGGGTCTTGAGGGTCTGCAGGTACTGCCCGACCAGCTCGACAATCTTGGGGGCCAGGCCCTCGGTAGGCTCGTCGATGATGATGAGGTCCGGGTCACCCATCAGCGTACGGCACAGGGTGAGCATCTGCTGCTCGCCGCCGGAGAGCACGCCCGCCTCGGTGTGCTGGCGCTCCAGCAGTCGGGGGAACATGCCGTACATGTCGTCAAAACTCCAGCGCGAACCCTTGCCAGTGCCCTTTTGCCCCAGCAGCAGGTTCTGGTGCACGGTGAGCTTGGGAAAGATGTCGCGGTTTTCCGGCACATAGCCCAGACCCAGGTGCGCGATCTGGTAGGCCTTCTTGCCCAGGATCTCTGCGCCCTTCCAGCGGATGGAGCCCTGGCAGTCGACAAGACCCATGATGGCCTTGGCCGTGGTCGAGCGGCCCGAGCCGTTGCGGCCCAGCAGCGCGACGATCTGGCCGGGCTGCACATCGAAATTTACGCCGTGCAGAACGTGGCTTTTGCCGTAAAAGGCGTGGAGGTTGTCGATGGTGAGCATCAATGGACTCCTGCGCCAACAGAGCCGCCGGCCTGCGCGTCAGCCACTGACGATCCCAAGTAAGCCTCCTGCACCCGCTGGTCGGCACGCACCCGCTCTGGCGTGTCGTAGGCGATGATTTCCCCGTACACCACCACCGCAATCTTGTCGGCCAGACCAAACACCACGCCCATGTCGTGCTCCACCGTCAGCAGGGTCTTGCCCACGGTAACCTGCTTGATCAGCTGGATGAAACGCCCGGTCTCCGAGCGGCTCATGCCGGCGGTCGGCTCGTCGAGCAGGATCACGCTGGCGCCGCCGGCAATCGTGATGCCAATCTCCAGTGCGCGCTGCTCGGCATAGGTCAGGTTCATCGCCAGCACATCGCGCTTTTTATCGAGCTTGATCATCTCCATCAGCTCGTCGGCCCGGTCATTGGCGTCGTCCAGGTCGGCAAGGAATTTGAGGAAGCTGTATTTGTAGCCCAGGCTCCACAGCACGCCGCAGCGCAGGTTCTCGAACACGCTGAGCTTGGGGAAGATGTTGGTGATCTGGAAGCTGCGCGAGAGCCCCATGCGGTTGATTTCAAACGGCTTTTTGCCATTGATGCGCTGGCCGTGCAGCAGCACCTCGCCGCTGGTTGGCTCAAAGCGGCCGCTGATGAGGTTGAACAGCGTGGACTTGCCGGCGCCGTTGGGGCCGATGATGGCCACCCGCTCACCGGCGGGCACCTGCAGATTGCAGCCGCGAATGATGTCGGTCTTGCCGAAGCTCTTGCGCAGGTCTTTCAGTTCAAGGGCATAGCGATTCGAATTGGGGCTCATAGCGCCTCTCTTCTTTTAATCTCTTTTTCAATGTCTTCCTGCACCTGACCCCACTGCGCGATGAACTGGCGGCGCGCCAGCTCGAACAGACCGAGGCCCGTGAGCAAGACAAACACCGATCCAAACCAGCTGTTGAGGTTCATCGCATTGAGCCGAACACCCATGAAGCTGAGCTCCGGACCCAGCGCCGCGTTGAGCTGCAGGTGGTACACCATCTCGACCATGGCAGCCGCACCTGCCAGCGCAGTCAGGGCCGTCAGCCCCAGGCCAAGGTAGCCGACCCATACCTCGCGCAGCTTGCCAAACGAAGCCACCCGCAGGTTCATCATGATCAGGCTGGCCAGGCCGCCCGGCGCATACATCACCATGAACAGGAAGATCAACCCGACATACAGCAGCCAGGCCATGGACAGCTCGGACAGCAGGATCAGCGCCAGCACCAGCAGCCCGGCGCCGATGATGGGGCCGAAGAAGAAGGTGGCGCCCCCCAGGAAGGTGAAGAGCAGCAGACTGCCCGAACGCACGCCGCTCACCACCTCGGCGGTGACAATTTCTGAGTTGATGGCCGCCAACCCGCCACCAATGCCGGCAAAGAAACCGGCAATGATGAAGGCGTAGTAGCGCACGCGCTGGGTGTTGTAGCCGATGAACTCCACCCGCTCGGGGTTGTCGCGCACCGCATTCAAAATGCGGCCCAGCGGTGTGCGCGTGAAGGCAAACATGGCAGCGGTGCAGATGAAGCAGTAAAACGCGATCAAGTAATACACCTGCACCTGCGGGCCGAAGCTGATGCCTAAGAACGATTGGCCATAGGCCCGGTTGGTGGTGATGCCGCCCTCCCCGCCAAAGAACTCCGGCAGCATCAGCGACATCGCAAACACCAGCTCACCCACGCCCAGCGTGATCATGGCAAAGGTGGTGCCGGCCTTCTTGGTCGTCACGTAGCCGAGCACACCGGCGAAGAAGAGGCCGGCCAGCCCGCCCACCAGCGGTATCAGCGGCAACGGAAGGTAGATGGCGCCTTTGGCGGCCAGGTTCATCGCGTGGATGGCAAGAAACGATCCGAGACCCACATACACCGCGTGACCAAAGCTCAGCATGCCGCCCTGCCCCAGCAGGATGTTGTAGCTCAGGCAGACGATGACCAGATAGCCCGCCTGCGATAGCATGGTCAGCGACAGGCTGCTCTTGAACAGCATCGGCGCCACGATCAGCAGCAAGGCGTAAAGCCCCCAGATGACCCAGCGCCCGACGTTGTAAGGCTTGAATTCGTAATGTGTTTTTGACATGGCCTGCCTCAGTCTTCCCGGGTGCCCAGCAGGCCCCTGGGGCGGAAGATCAGGATCAGCACCAGCAGCAGGAAAGGCAGGATAGGCGCTACCTGCGAAATCGTGAGCTTGAGCAGCGGATAGCCAAAGGTCTCAGGCGTCACGCTGTAATTGAAAAGGCCCAGCATGCTGATCAGCGACTGATCCATCGCCACGGCAAAGGTCTGCACCAGCCCGATCAGCAGCGACGCCAGAAACGCCCCGCTGAGCGAGCCCATTCCGCCCACCACCACCACCACAAAAATGATGGCACCCACCGATCCGGCCATCGCGGGCTCGGTGACAAAGGTGTTGCCACCAATCACACCCGCTAGCCCGGCCAGTGCTGCACCGCCACCAAACACCAGCATGAAGACGCGCGGCACGTTGTGCCCCAGCGCCTCGACGGTTTCAGGATGCGTGAGCGCCGCCTGGATCACCAGGCCGATGCGGGTGCGCGTGAGCACCAGCCAGATGCTGGCCAGCATCACCACCGAGATCAGCATGATGAAGGCGCGTGACTTCGGAAAGTTGGTGCCGAACACGGTGAACAGCGGCCCCTGCAGTCCTTCGGGAAGCACATAGTTCACGGCGGCGCGGCCCCACACCAGTTGCACCAACTCCAGCAGCAGGTACGAGAGGCCGAAGGTGACCAGCAGCTCGGGCACATGGCCGAACTTGTGCACCTTGCGCAGGCAAAAGCGCTCGAATGCCGCGCCCATGGCAAACACCACCAGTGGCGCCACCAGCAGCGCCCACCAGAAACCGACCACCTGCGAAACGCTGTAAGCCACATAGGCGCCGACCATATAGAACGAGGCGTGGGCGAAATTGAGCACGCCCATCATGCTGAAAATCAGCGTCAGGCCCGAGCTGAGCATGAACAGCAGCAGCCCGTAGCTCAGCCCGTTGAGCAGGGAGATGGTGAAAAATTCCAAATTCATCAATTACCGCCTGAAGCTGGAAGGAAACCGGCTACCGCACGCGCAGCCGCCGTCAAACAAAGAAAAAGGCCCGAGGACGGGTCGGGCCTTGGCTCCTGGGTGGGGCGCGATCAATGCGTCAGGAAGGACGCTTCATCTGGCACGACGTCGGCGTGCTGGCCACGTAGGGCTCATAGTATTTCACCGGAGCGAAGGTGTAGCCGGTGTTTTCAGCGTCGTAAGGCAGTTTGCCACCAGCCTTCTCCCAGCGCGTGATGTACAGGCCCTGCTGCAGCTGGTGGTCGGTCTTGCGCATTTCGACGTCGCCGTTGAAGCTCTTGAAGCGCATGCCTTCCATGGCCTTGGCCACAGCAGCGGGCTCGGTGGATTTGGTCTGCGCCATCGCATCGGTCAGGATGGTGAAGGCGTGGTAGATCGCGCCGGTGTAGAAGTCGTCATTGAACTTCTTCTTGTAGTCGGCCATGATCTGCTGGATCTCACCGCCCATGTTGAGGTGGTTGTAGGAGACCATGTACACCCGGCCTGCCGACGAAGCACCCAGCGCGGTCGGCGTACCAGTGACACCCGCGTAGTAGGTGTAGAACTTCACATTGCTCAGACCCGCCTCGTTGGCAGCCTTGACCAGCAACGAGAGGTCGGAGCCCCAGTTGCCGGTGATGACCGTGTCCGCACCCGACTGCTTGATCTTTGCAATGTAGGGGGCAAAGTCACGCACCTGCGCCAGCGGGTGCAGGTCTTCGCCAACGACCTGGATGTCAGGCCGCTTGCTGGCCAGATTGGCCTTGGCAAACTTCGCCACCTGCTGGCCGTGCGCGTAGTTCTGGTTGATCAGGTAGACCTTCTTGATGTCCGGCTGGTCTTTCATGAAGGCCGTCAGCGCCTCCATCTTCATCGAGGTGTCGGCGTCCAGGCGGAAGTGCCAGTAGTCGCACTTGCTGTTGGTCAGATCCGGGTCCACCGCAGCGTAGTTCAGGTACAGCACTTCCTTGCCGGGGTTGCGCTCGTTGTGCTTGGACAGCGCATCAATGATGGCCAGCGCAGCGCCCGAGCCGTTGCCCTGCACCACGTAGCGGGCGCCCTGGTCAATGGCGGACTTCAGTGCGTTGGTGGTTTCCTGGGGGCTGAGCTTGTTGTCGATGCCGATGATCTCGAACTTCACACCCGCCTTGTTCTTCTGGCTGAAGCGCTCGGCCAGGAACTGGAAGCCCTTGAGCTGGTTGGTGCCCACCGCAGCCATCAGGCCCGAGAGCGGGTCCAGCCAGGCGATCTTCACGGTCTGGTTGAGGTTGACAGCGCCCGGCGCCGCAGCAGGAGCCGCGGCCTTGGCTGGTGCTGCAGGTTTGGCTGGCGCCTGGGCCATGGCCAGACTGCAGGCCAGTGCCGAAACGGCAGCAGCCACGGTGGCAAAACGGCGGGGCAAGGCACCGCAAGAACGGGTTTGGGTTGTCATCCCTTGTCTCCTGAAATTGGTATGGAATGGAAGCGTCAAAAACACGTAAGGAACTCTGATTTCGCTCACGGAGATTAGGTCAAAAGCACCCGCACCGGCTCGGGGAATGCCCTAGCCATGTCACAGATGTGACCCCCACGCTTCTCGCTTCGCGTAGTGCGCTGTACGTGCCCACGCCAGAGGCGTGTGCTCTTCCTCCCGTCCGAACCTGCGCAGGCAGGTTTGGAGCCGCGGTCCTCAGCCCCTCGGGGCCGTCCTACAGCCCGGCAAAGCCGGTTCCGCGGCTCATGCTGGTGAAGAAAAACACATCGAAGATCTGCAATCACGTCTGTGGCAATTTGTAATCCTTGAGCACTTCGCGCAGTCTGGTTTTGAGCATCTTGCCGGTGGCACCCAGCGGAATGGCGTCGACAAAGACCACGTCGTCCGGAATCTGCCACTTGGCGGTCTTGCCTTCGTAGAACTTGAGCAGTTCATCCCGGCTCACCTCAGCGCCCGGCTTTTTCACGACCACCACAATCGGCCGCTCGTCCCACTTGGGATGGGCCACACCAATGCAGGCGGCCATGGCCACCGCCGGATGAGACACCGCAATGTTTTCCACATCGATCGAGCTGATCCATTCGCCGCCGGATTTGATGACGTCCTTGCTGCGGTCGGTGATCTGCAGGTAGCCGTCGGGGTCGATGGTGCCCACATCGCCGGTAGGGAACCAGCCATCGACCAAGGGATCGCCGCCCTCGCCCTTGAAGTACTCGCGGATGATCCACGGCCCCTTCACATGCAGGTCGCCGAAGGTGGTGCCGTCCCAGGGCAGCTCCTTGCCATCGGCATCGACGATCTTCATGTCCACGCCGTAGATGGCCCGGCCCTGCTTCATGCGGATCTTCATCTTTGCGTCTTCAGACAGGCCGTCGTGCTTGTTCTTCAGGGTGCACAGCGTACCCAGCGGACTCATCTCGGTCATGCCCCAGGCGTGCAGCACCTCGACGCCGTAGTCCTCGCGGAAGGCGTGGATCATGGCTGGCGGGCAGGCCGAGCCGCCAATCACCGTGCGCCTGAGCGTGGAGAACTTCAGCCCGGCCGGCTTGAGGTGCGTCAGCAGCATCTGCCACACCGTGGGAACGCCAGCCGCGTAAGTGACCTTCTCCGCTTCAATCAGTTCGTACACCGACTTGCCGTCCAGCGCCGGCCCGGGAAACACCAGCTTCGCGCCAGTCAGCGCCGCCGAATAGGGAATGCCCCAGGCGTTGACGTGGAACATGGGCACCACGGGCAGGATCGCGTCGCGCGCCGAGATGCCCATCACGTCCGGCAAGGCCGCTGCATAGGCATGCAGGGTGCTGGACCGGTGGCTGTACAGCGCGGCCTTCGGGTTACCAGTGGTGCCGCTGGTGTAGCACATGCTGGATGCCGAATTCTCGTCAAAGCTGGGCCAGTTGTACTCACCCGACTGCCCGCCCATCCACGCTTCATAGCTGATGAGGCCGGGCACACCGGAGTCCTTGGGCAGATGCGCGTCGTCGCACAGCGCGATGTATTGGCGGATCGTGGGGCAGCGGGCATGGACAGCCTGCACCAGTGGCAGAAAACTGAGGTCGAAACACAGCACTTGGTCTTCCGCGTGGTTGGCAATCCATGCGATCTGGTCGGGGTGCAGACGCGGGTTGATGGTGTGCAGCACACGGCCGGAACCGCTGACGCCGTAATACAGCTCGAAGTGGCGGTAGCCGTTCCAGGCCAGCGTAGCCACGCGATCACTGAAGGCCAGCTTCATGCCGTCGAGCGCGTTGGCGACCTGGCGCGAGCGCCTGGCGGCGTCGCGGTAGGTGTAACGGTGCACATCACCTTCCACACGTCTGGACACAATTTCTGCGTCGCCGTGGTGACGCTCCGCGAATTCGATCAGGTTTGAGATGAGCAGTGGCTGGCTTTGCATTAACCCGAGCATCAGGTTGTCTCCGTCTGGTAATTAAAAAGTGTTCTGGAAGGCAGGAAAGAAAACGGCGGGCACTCCGCCCGCCTGCGTGTTCATGATGCCGCAGCCGTGAGGCCCAGTCATGCGGGATTGCCCGTGAATCTGCGGGCCCATGTCAGGTAGGGGACAATTCGGTCATGACGACTGCCTCCTTTGCCACCTCTTTCCCAGCTGTGACCGAACTGTCCTGGCAAGAGGGATTTGCAAAGCTCGGACCGGCGTTTTACACGCTCCTCAAGCCGCAGCCCTTGCCCGATCCGTACTGGGTGGGTCGCAACGAGGCGGTCGCACGCGACCTGGGTCTGGATGCGGACTGGCTGGCTTCCCACGAAGCATTGCAGGGCCTGACCGGCAACACGGTTCTACAGGGCTCAGAGCCGCTGGCCAGCGTGTACAGCGGCCACCAGTTTGGCCAGTGGGCGGGCCAGCTCGGCGACGGCCGCGCCATCCTGCTGGGCGAGATCAGCACACCATCGGGGCCGCAGGAAATCCAGCTCAAGGGCGCCGGACGCACGCCCTACTCCCGCATGGGCGACGGCCGCGCGGTCCTGCGCAGTTCGATCCGTGAGTACCTGTGCTCGGAAGCCATGCATGGACTGGGCATTCCGACCACCCGCGCCCTGTGCGTGATCGGATCGGACGCGCCCGTGCGCCGTGAAGAGGTCGAAACCGCGGCAGTGGTCACGCGCACCGCGCCCAGCTTCATCCGCTTTGGACACTTCGAACACTTCAGCTACAGCGGCCAGCCCGGTCAGCTCAAGGCGCTGGCCGACTTCGTGATTCAGCGGCATTACCCGGAATGCCTGGAGGCCGATCAACCGTACGCGGCTTTTCTGCAGGCGGTCAGCGAGCGCACCGCGCATATGGTGGCCGCATGGCAGGCGGTGGGCTTTTGCCACGGTGTGATGAACACCGACAACATGAGCATCCTGGGCCTGACCATCGACTACGGTCCGTTCCAGTTCCTCGATGCCTTTGTGCCCGACCACATCTGCAACCATTCAGACACCGAGGGGCGCTACGCCTACAACCGGCAGCCCAACATCGCTTACTGGAACCTGTTTTGTCTTGGCCAGGCGCTTTTGCCACTGATGGACAGCCAGGACCAGGCCATCGCCGCGCTGGAATCATTCAAAACGGTTTTCCCTGAGGCGCTGCAAGCCCGCATGCGTGCCAAGCTGGGCCTGCCGGATGTGCAGGCCGACGACCTCGGACTCATCGACAGCACCTTCCGTCTGCTGGCCAGCAACAAGGTCGACTACACCATCTTCTGGCGCCGGTTGAACGGCTTCACGCCGCAAAGCGGTCACGAGCCGGTGCGCGACCTGTTTTTCGACCGCGAATCCTTCAACGCCTGGGCCCTGCTGTATTCCGAACGCCTCGCGTCGGTTGATGCTGGCCAGCGGGCCGACCTGATGCAGCGAAGCAACCCGAAGTTTGTGCTGCGCAACCACCTCGGCGAGGAAGCCATACGCGCCGCGAAACTAAAAGACTTTTCCGGTGTCCACTCCTTGCTGACGCTGCTGCAATCCCCATTTGATGAGCATCCCGGCTATGAGAGCCATGCCGGCTTCCCGCCCGACTGGGCTGCATCCATCGAGATCAGCTGCAGTTCCTGAACCCTGATTTTCAAGCCCCTGAGGATTCACCATGCCCGCCAAAATCCAGAAAACCGACGCCGAGTGGAAAGCCCTGCTGGCCGAGAAAGGCGCAGAACCCGTCGCCTTTGAGGTGACCCGCCGTGCGGGCACCGAGCGCGCCTTCACGGGCAAATACGAGTCCGTCTGGGCCGACGGCAGCTACCATTGCATCTGCTGCGGTGCCAAGCTGTTTGAATCCACCACCAAGTTCGATGCCGGTTGCGGCTGGCCCAGTTTTTCCCAGGCCGCCACGCCCGACGCCATTGAGGAACACGTGGACCGCAAGTACGGCATGGTGCGGACCGAAACCGTGTGCGCCAGTTGCGGCGCGCACCTGGGCCATGTCTTCCCCGATGGCCCCACTGAAACCGGCCTGCGCTATTGCATGAACTCGGCTGCCTTGAACTTTGTGCCTGAATAAGTACCCGATAGGCACTCGTCCCCATCTGAACCCATGAAACAGCTTCTCGATTTCCTGCCAATCCTGCTATTTTTCGGCGCGTTCAAGGTGTACGACATCTATGTCGCCACAGGCGTCATCATGGTGGCGACCACCCTGCAAATGGCCATTCTGTACAAACTCGATGGTGGCCTGCAAACCATGCACAAGGTCACACTGGCACTGGTGCTGGGGTTTGGTGCACTGACGCTGGGCCTGCATGACGAACGCTTTGTCAAGATCAAGCCAACCGTCTTGTATGCCTTTACCGGCCTGGCGCTGGCCATCGGGCTGTGGATTCTGAAGAAAAACTTTCTCAAGATGATGCTGGGCGCACAGCTCAAGATGCCGGACCCCATATGGCGCAACCTGACTGTTATCTGGATCAGCTACAGCCTGTTCATGGCCACCCTGAACGCCTACGTTGCCTTGCTGTACACCACGGAACAATGGGTCAACTTCAAGCTGTGGGGCTATGCCTTCCCGCTGGTTTTTCTGGTTGGCCAGGGCTTGTACATTGCCCGCCACCTGCAGTCTGACGAGAAGGAGGTCAGCTCATGAGCGCCCCGCCTGTTCACGCAGACGCCATCACTCGGCAATTGACCGAACGCCTGGCGCCCACCGAATTGCGTGTGATCGACGAAAGTGCTGACCACGCCGGACACGCAGGCGCCAATGCCGAGGGTTTTGGCACTCACTTTCGCGTGCGTATCGCCAGCCCCGCTTTCGCGGGGAAGAGCCGCGTGGCGTGCCACCGGCTTGTGTATGATGCATTGCAAAATTTCATTGACCAAGGCCTGCACGCGCTGGCCATCGAGGTCATCCAGCCGCGCTGAAGTGCGCACACCACGCACCGGTCACCGGCCTCCAAAGCTCACATCGTCTTCACCCCGATTTCCCCAAAGCCCAAAGGAACACCTCCCATCATGAAGCAGAAATTTTTACTGGCCACAGCCGCCGCAGCCTTGCTCACCTTGAGTGCACAGGGCGCTATGGCCCAGAATCTGGCCATCGTCAATGGCAAAGCGGTGCCCAAGGCGCGCCTGGATGCCCTGTCACAGCAGGTCGCACGCACCGGCCGGCCGGTCACGCCTGAGATGGAAGGCCAGCTGCGCGAAGAAGTCATTGCCCGCGAAGTGTTCATGCAGGAAGCCGACAAGCTGGGCCTGGCTGCCCGTGACGATGTGAAGGTGCAGATGGAACTGGCCCGCCAGAGCATCCTGATCCGCGAACTGTTCGCTGATTACCAGAAGAAAAACCCGGTGACTGACGCCGACATCAAAGCCGAGTACGACAAGTTCGTTGCAGCCAACGGCGGAAAGGAATACAAGGCGCGGCACATTCTGGTCGAGAAGGAAGACGAAGCCAAAGCCATCATCGCCAGCCTGAAAAAAGGCGGCAAGTTCGATGCGATTGCCAAGAAGCAGTCCAAGGACCCAGGCTCCGGCGCCAAGGGTGGTGATCTGGACTGGGCCAACCCCGCCAGCTATGTACCCGAATTCTCGGAAGCCATGTCCAAACTGGCCAAAGGCCAGACCACCGACACACCGGTCAAGACACAGTTCGGTTTCCACGTGATCCGTGTGGACGACATCCGCGACGCGCAACTACCTTCGTTTGACGAAGTGAAGCCGCAAATCTCTCAGCAGATGCAGCAACAGAAGCTGGCCACCTTCCAGGAAGACCTGCGCAAGAAGGCCAAGATCGAGTAAATCGCAGACCTCTGGACACCTCTTTGTCCAAGGCACAAACGCGGCTCAGGCCGCGTTTTTTTTCGTCTTCTCGCGCTGGATACGACCTGACAGGGCGTCCACCGATTGACGACTCCACGGCTGGCATGTCAAATAATTCGTGTACTTATTATTGAAGGAGACATGCATGCTGAGACAAATCTTTCGTACGGTGGTGGTGTGTGGCATATCCACCCTGCTGCTGGCCTGCGCCTCAAAGCCCGCTGCACCGGTGGCCGAGCTGGCACCGGGCGGCAAGCTGAAGGCGGCCATCAACTTTGGCAATCCCATCCTCGCCGTGAAAGATGCCGCCACCGGGGAGCCCAAGGGCGTCTCGGTTGATCTGGCGCGCGAACTGGGCAAGCGGCTGGGCGTGCCGGTTGAACTGGTGACTTTCACCTCGGCGGGCCGCGTGGTTGAAGCCGTCAAGGCAGCGCAGGTGGACATCGCCTTTGTCGCGATCGACCCGGTGCGCGGCGCCGACATGCTGCAGACGCCGCCTTACGTGATCATTGAAGGCGCGTATCTGGTGAAGAACAATTCACCGATCAAGAGCAATGACGAGGTAGACCGCCCGGGCAACCGCATCGTCGTTGGCAACGGCAGCGCGTATGACCTTTTCCTCACACGCGAACTGAAGGCCGCCAAACTGGTGAAGGCGCCCACCTCACCCACCGTGACCGATGTCTTCCTTGCACAGAACATGGAAGTGGCGGCGGGTGTGAAGCAGCAACTGCAGGCCGACGCCAAACGGCTGCCCGGGCTGCGGCTGCTGGACGGCCGTTTCATGGTGATCCAGCAGGCCATGGGTCTCCCCAAGGGCCGTGATGCCGGGGCGCGCTACGTCACCAACTTCATCGAAGAGATGAAGGCGTCCGGCTTTGTGGCCGCTGCGCTGCAGCGTCACAGCATCGAAGGCGCTTCGGTGGCCGCGGCACAGCCCCGGTAAACAAGGCTACTTATTGGCGATTGGCCTGAAAGTTGCATGCAGTTAGTTGTGCGGCGCACCTGCTTCGGGGGCCTCCAACATTCTCAACTGCTCACTTTAAGGTCAATCATGTCCAGACTCACCGGTAGTGCATTTTCAGTCTCAGGCCTGCGGTCTGCCAGGTCCTTTCTTTCTGCTCTTGTCCTCGGCGCCGTGACGCTGATGAGCGGATGGGCCCATGCGGCCTACCCCGAGCGCCCGATATCTCTCGTGCTGTCTTTCCCACCAGCGGGTGCATCAGACATCCTGGCGCGCGCCATCGGACAGAAGCTTGGCGAGGTCTTGGGGCAGACGGTTGTGATCGAGAACAAACCCGGCGCTGGTGGCTACATCGGGATGGCCTATGCATCCAAAGCCACCCCGGATGGCTACACGATCTACCTGTCGTCCACCACCAATGCGGCAATTGCGGCTTCAGCCTATTCCACGCATCCTGCCCATCTGATCAAGGATTTTGCGGTGATCGCCGGGGTGGCCACCGTTCCACACATGCTGGTGGTCCCAGCCTCGCTGCCGGTGAATACCGTTCCGCAGCTGATCAGCTACATCAAGGCATCGCCCGGCAAGTACAACTTTGCCTCGCAAGGGGCGGGAACGCTGTCTCATCTGGAATCTGAAGTGTTCAAGAACATCGCAGGCCTTGATCTGGTTCACGTGCCCTACAAGGGCAGCTCACAGGCGCTGCCCGATCTCATCGCCGGCACCGCCAGCATGATGTTTGACAGCATTCCAGCCTCCCTGCCGCACGTCAAATCGGGGCGCTTGAAGGTTCTGGCCGTGGCCTCCAGCAAGCGGGTCGGTCTGTTGCCCAACGTCCCCACAGTCGATGAAAGTGGTCTCAAGGGCTTCGAGGCCAACAATTACTTTGGTCTGGCCGCACCCAAGAACACGCCCGCTCCGATCCTGGCCGCCTTGTCCAAAGCCGTGCAGACCGCTCTGGGCTCTGCTGAACTCAAGCAGCGCATGCAGGAACAAGGCGTGGACCTGAAGTTCATGCCTCCGGAGGAATTCGCCACGATCACCGAGCAGGAGTTCCGCGTTTGGGGCAAGGCGGTAGAGGCAGCCAAAGTCAAGCTAGACTGATTGCCCTTCGCAGCGCCACGCTGCCCCACAGTTTTCCAGGTTTTCAAAGCGCTTTTCATGTCTTCTGATTCTTCGTCGTTCTGGTCTTTCCCCTACACCTCACAGCGCATGCCCTTGCTGGCCCGCAACGTGGTCAGCACCTCGCAGCCGCTGGCCTCGGCGGCCGGTCTGCTCACACTGGCGCGCGGCGGCAACGCCGTCGACGCGGCATTGGCCACCGCCATCACGCTCACGGTGGTCGAGCCCTGCATGAATGGCATTGGTGGCGATGCTTTTGCAATCGTGTGGGACGGCAAACAGATGCATGGCCTGAATGCGTCCGGGCGTGCGCCGCGCAAGTGGACGCCTGAGCACTTTTCTCGCTATGACGCGATGCCGCTGCGAGGCTGGGATTCCGTCACCGTTCCTGGAACGGTGTCTGCGTGGCGCGCCTTGTCAGACCGCTGGGGTGCCCTGCCCTTTGCCGACCTTTTTGAGCCGGCACTGCGTCATGCGCGCGAGGGCTTCATGGTGTCACCCACGGTGCACCGGCAGTGGCAGGCCCAAGTGGCCGAGATGCTGCCGCAGCCTGGCTACCGGGAGGCATTCGCGCCGCAGGGGCGCGCCCCTTTGCCAGGGGAGCATTTCATTTGTCCTGGTCAGGCCACCACGCTGGAAAGCATCGCGAAGAGCAAGGGCGACGATTTCTATCATGGTGCTCTGGCCAAAGCCATCGCCGATCATGCTCGCAGCACCGGTGGCCTGATTGAAGAAGCGGACCTTGCTGCGCATCAGGCCGACTGGGTCGAGCCCATCTCCATGCGCTACCGCGATGTCACGCTTTTGGAGATAGGCCCCAACGGTCAGGGCATAGGTGCGCTGATGGCACTCGGCATGCTCGCGCATTTCGATCTTCGCGCTGCGGGCGTTGACTCAGCGTTGTCGCAGCACCTGCAAATCGAGGCCATGAAACTGGCTTTTGCCGACCTGCATGAGTTCGTAGCGGACCCGGATGCCATGCAGACGGTCAAGGCCTCCGATTTGCTCGACAGCGACTATCTAGCGTCCCGCGCCAGGTTGATCGACCCGGATCGCGCTGCAACGCCGCGCCCCGGTTCTCCGCACAGTGGCGGCACGGTCTACCTGACGACGGCAGACCAGAGCGGCATGATGGTGTCGTTCATCCAGTCCAACTTCAAGGGTTTTGGCTCGGGCGTTGTGGTTCCCAACACCGGCATCGCGCTGCACAACCGGGGCTGGGGCTTCAACCTCAAGCCCGGACATCCAAATCAGGTGGCGCCTGGCAAGCGGCCATTTCACAGCATCATCCCGGGGTTTCTGACCCGCGACGGCGCACCGCTGATGAGCTTTGGCGTGATGGGCGGCTCCATGCAGGCGCAGGGCCACGTGCAAGTGACTTCACGGATCGCCGATTACGGTCAGAACCCGCAAGTTGCCAGTGACGCCCCGCGCTGGCGGGTGATGGACGACAACAGCACGGTCGCTGTGGAATGGAATTTCTCGCGTGAGGCCATAGACGGCCTGGTTGCGCGTGGCCATCAGGTGAAAGTCGCCCCGCGTTTTGACACTGAATTCGGTTGTGCGCAGATGGCGATGAAAACCGCACACGGCTACATCGCTGCATCAGACCATCGCAAGGACGGCTACCCGGTCGGTATGTAACTTCTGGCCGCCCTCCCGGCGGACTTACTCCACGATCAACTTGCGGTCCTTGATCAGCTTGGACCACTTGACGGTGTCAGCGGAAACCACCTTGGCCATCTGCGCAGGGGTGCCGCCGGTTGGCGTGGCTCCCAGTTGGCCCAGGCGTTTTTGCAACTCCGGATCCTGAAGCGCCTGATTGAAAGCCGTGTTGACTTTGGCAATCACCTCGGCGCCAGTGCCCTGAGGCGCGTAAATTCCAAACCAGTTGCTGACCTCAAAGCCCTTGAGCCCCTGCTCGTCCAGCGTGGGAACATCTGGCATGAAGGGCAGGCGCTGCAAGCTGCTGACACCCAGCACGCGAATCTTGCCGTCCCTGATGTGAGGCTGCGCCGTCACATAGTTGTCCATCAGCATCTGGATCTGACCCGACATCATGTCGGTCAGCACCAGGCCCGTGCCGCGGTATGGGATGTGGGTCATGAAAACGCCGGTCTGTGCCTTGAACAATTCACCGCTCAGATGGCTGTTGGTGCCGTTGCCGCTTGAGCCATAGTTGAATTTGCCAGGATTGGCTTTGAGCAGCGCGATGAATTCCTTGAGATTTTTGGCAAGCAGCTGGGTGGGGACGACCAGAACAGTCGTGGTTTTGGCGACATCGACGATGGGTACAAAGTCGCGCTCGACGTTGTACGGGATCTTCGGATTAACCACCGGACCGATCGAATGCGTGCTGCCAGTCGCAATCAGCAGCGTGTAACCGTCTGGTGCAGCCTTGGCTACGAGATCAGAGCCAATCGTGCCGCCCGCACCGGGACGGTTGTCGATGACGATCTGCTGACCCAGTTTTTCCGAGGCTTTCTGACTGATGGTGCGCGCCAGCACATCGGTTGCGCCGCCGGCTGGAAACGGAACCACCAGACGTACGGGCTTGGCCGGATAGCTTTGGGCATGTACCAGTGGAGCCACCAACAAACCGGTCCATCCGATCAGGCAAGCCGTGAGAATTCTTTTCATTGAGGTCTTTCGTAAAGCGATCGGGCATGCAAAAAACGTGCGCAGCAAACGTGTGCGGTAGACGTGCGCGCAAGGGTCAACCCACCCAGCGGCGGGCGTTGTGCCAGAGCTGCATCCAGGGGCTGGCCGCACTGCGGTCGCCTGAGGTCCAGCTCATCTGCACATTGCGGAAGACACGTTCCGGGTGCGGCATCATTGCGGTGAAACGACCATCTGCCGTGGTCACCGCCGTCAGGCCGCCTGCGCTTCCGTTCGGATTGGCCGGGTAGGCTTCCGTCGGCTGGCCGTGGTTGTCGGTGAAACGCATGGCGGCGATGGCCTTGCTGGCGTCGCCGCGCCGGGCGAAGTTGGCATAGCCCTCGCCATGCGCCACCGCAATCGGCAACCGGGTGCCGGCCATTCCCGCAAAGAAGATGCTGGGCGACGGCAGGATTTCCACCTGGCTCAGGCGGGCCTCAAAGCGTTCACTGCGGTTGGTGGTAAATCGCGGCCAAGCCTCGGCGCCCGGAATGATGTCGGCCAGTTCAGCAAACATCTGGCAGCCGTTGCAAACACCCAGACCGAAGGTGTCCTGCCGCGCAAAGAAGGTTTTGAACTGTTCTGACAAGGCCTCGTTGAAGGTGATGGATCGGGCCCAGCCGATACCGGCACCCAGCGTGTCGCCATAGCTGAAGCCACCACAGGCCACCACACCCTTGAAGTCGGCCAGCTGCGCGCGGCCGGTCTGCAGATCAGTCATGTGCACGTCGCAAGCCTCGAAGCCCGCTTGCGTGAAGACATACGCCATCTCGACATGCGAATTGACGCCCTGCTCCCGCAGCACGGCGACGCGCGGGCGCGCCGACAGGTTCAGCGCTGGCGCCTGCGCCTTGGAGGGATCAAAGCTCAGGTGCACATGCAAACCCGGGTCAGCAGGCGCCCCGGCGGCCGCGTGCTCGGCATCGGCACAGGCCGGGTTGTCGCGCTGCTGGCAGATCTTCCAGCTCACGGCATCCCAGACCTGGTGCAGGTCTTCCAGCTTGGCGCTGAACACCGCCTTGGTGTCGCGCCAGACCTGAAACTCGCCCTTGCCCACATCGAGTGCCGCATGCGCGGGCCGAGTCTTGCCGACAAAGTGGCTGAATTTGGACAGACCGTGTTCGCGCAGCGTCTGCATCACGGCGTTGCGTGCCTCGGTACGGACCTGGATCAACACGCCCAGTTCTTCATTGAACAGCGCCTTGAGCGTCAGCTCTTCGCGGCGAGCACCGACCTGCGTCGCCCAGTTCTTGCTGTCACCGGTGTCCATGCGGCTGTCGGTGATGCCGTCGCCTTCGACCAGCAGCATGTCGATGTTCAGCGCCACGCCGACATGGCCGGCAAAAGCCATCTCGCAGGCCGCGGCGAACAGGCCGCCGTCGCTGCGGTCGTGGTAGGCCAGAATCTGCCCCTCGCTGCGGAGCTGGTTGATCGCATGGACCAGATTCACCAGGTCCTGCGGGTCGTCGAGGTCGGGCACCTCGCCCTGCTCCATCTGCAGGGTCTGCGCGAGGATGGAGCCGCCCATGCGCTTTTTGCCTTTGCCCAGATCGATCAGGATCAGCGTGGTGTCGGCTTCCTCTGCATTGAGTTGCGGCGTGAGTGTGGTGCGCACATCGGCCAGCGTGGCGAAGGCGCTGACGATCAGTGACACCGGCGCGGTGACCTTTTTGGCTTCGCCACCGTCTGACCACACCGTGCGCATCGACAGCGAATCTTTGCCGACCGGAATCGACACGCCCAGTGCCGGGCACAGCTCCATGCCGACCGCCTTGACGGTCTCGTACAGCGCCGCATCCTGCCCGGGCTCGCCACAGGCGGCCATCCAGTTGGCCGAGAGCTTCACGCGTGGCAACTCCATCGGTGCCGCCAACAGATTGGTGATGGCCTCGCCCACCGCCATGCGGCCGGATGCTGCGGCACCACCTGAGCCCATGGCTGCCAGCGGAGTGCGCTCGCCCATGCTCATGGCTTCGCCGGCAAAGCCCTGGTAGTCGGCCAGCGTCACTGCGCAGTCGGCGACTGGCACCTGCCACGGGCCCACCATCTGGTCACGATGGGTCAGGCCGCCCACGGTGCGGTCGCCGATGGTGATGAGGAAGCGTTTGGATGCCACGGTAGGGTGGCTGAGCACCTTGATCGCGCTTTGCTGCAGGTCCACGCCGGTCAGATCGATGGGCTGGACTGAATGGGTGACGCGTTTGACATCCCGGTGCATCTTGGGCGGTTTACCCAATAAAACATTCATGGGCATATCCACCGGTGGCGCCTTGTCGGCGTCCGACAGCACCAGCTGCTTCTCTTCGGTTGCCACGCCAATCACCGCAAACGGACACCGCTCGCGCTCGCAAAAGGCAGTGAACTGCGCCAGCGATTCAGGTGCAATCGCCATCACGTAGCGTTCCTGGCTCTCGTTGCTCCAGATTTCCTTGGGTGACAGGCCGCTTTCTTCCAGCGGTACCGCACGCAGGTCAAAGCGCGCACCGCGGCCCGCGTCGTTGACCAGCTCGGGGAAAGCATTCGACAAGCCACCTGCGCCGACGTCATGAATCGCCAGAATCGGGTTGGCGGCGCCCAGCTGGGCACACTGGTTGATGACTTCCTGCGCCCGGCGCTCGATCTCCGGGTTGCCGCGTTGCACCGAGTCAAAGTCGAGGCTGGCGGCGTTGGCGCCTGCCGCCATGGAGCTGGCTGCACTGCCGCCCATGCCGATGCGCATGCCAGGGCCGCCGAGCTGGATCAGCAGGGTGCCGGCCGGGAACTGGATTTTCTTCGTCAGGTCAGCAGCAATGGTGCCGACGCCACCCGCAATCATGATGGGCTTGTGATAGCCCCAGCGCTGGCCGGCGACGGTCTGTTCGTACTCGCGGAAATAACCCGCCAGGTTGGGCCGGCCGAACTCGTTGTTGAAGGCGGCGCCGCCCAGCGGGCCTTCGGTCATGATCTGCAGCGGGCTGGCGATGTGCTCGGGCTTTCCGTAGTCTCCATCGAACAGACGGGACACGGTAAAACCTGTCAGGCCAGCCTTCGGTTTGGAGCCACGACCGGTGGCACCTTCGTCGCGGATCTCGCCGCCTGCGCCGGTCGAGGCACCCGGAAACGGCGAAATCGCCGTCGGGTGGTTGTGCGTCTCGACCTTCATCAGCACATGCATCAGCGCGTTGTCGGTGGCCGTGTAGGTTTGATATGCCGTCCGGGCGTTGCCTGCAGCCGGGGCAGGCTTGGCAAAGAAGCGCTGAACGCGCGAGCCTTCCATCACCGAGGCGTTGTCGGAATAAGCGACCACCGTGTGCTGCGGGTGCAGCTTTTCGGTGTTGCGGATCATGGCAAACAGGCTCTTGTCCTGTGCGACGCCATCAATCGTGAAATCGGCATTGAAAATCTTGTGGCGGCAATGCTCGCTGTTGGCCTGCGCGAACATCATCAGCTCGACATCCGTCGGGTTGCGCTTAAGCTGGCTGAAGGCGTTCACCAGATAGTCGATCTCGTCGGCTGCCAAGGCCAAGCCAAACTCGCTGTTGGCCCGCTCCAGCGCCGCCTTGCCGCCGGCCAGCACGTCGATGCTTTGCAGCGGCGCGCCCTTCAGTTCGATGAACAGCTTGGCGGCCTCCTCGCGGCTGGACAGCACGCTTTCGGTCATGCGGTCATGCAGCAAGGCTGCAACTTCCGCGCGCTGGGCTTCGGTCAGGGCGGTTTTGCTGAAGAACCCGGATTTGAGGGTGATGCGGTACTCGGTGATGCGCTCGATGCGTTTGACGGCCAGCCCGCAGTTGTGGGCAATGTCGGTGGCTTTGGACGCCCAGGGCGACACAGTGCCCACGCGAGGCGAGACCAGCAAGGTCAAGTCACCCGAGCGGTCTGCACCTGCAGGCGCTGCAGGGCAAGGCTCGCCATAGGTCAGCAGGGCTGCCAGCTGGGCCTTCAGCGCAGGTGTGGGTTCAGACTCGGTGGCCACCCAATGGACAAAGCGGGCGCTGATGCCGGAAATCTTGCCCTCGATGGCCTGCAGGCGGGGAAGCAGTTGCTGGATACGGAAATCGCTCAGGGCATTGATGCCGTGCGGCTCGCCCTCGAAAGTCGTCAGGTGCAGGGTCACGGTGCGGTGGCCTTGTAGTGGGAAATGGGCAGCGCGGGGCTGGAAGATGGGGGAACGGGGCAGCAGAGCACCTCGGGGCACTCGCGGAAAGCCGAATTTTACCAGCGCATGCCGTCCGGCCCGGCCTTCAAAGCCCTGGCCGATGGCGTTCGGACCAAAGCCCCCGGGCGCTCCCGGAAAAAGCGGTTCACGCCATGCAGTGGGATAATTCGGGCATGAGCATTACCTACAAAGACGCCGCAGGAATCGAAGGCATGCGCCTGGCCGGAAGGCTCGCTTCCGAGGTGCTCGATTACCTCACGCCTTTCGTCAAGCCGGGGGTCACCACCAACGAAATCGACCGCCTCGCCCACGACTACATGACCAAGGTGCAGGGCACCATCCCGGCCACGCTGGGCTACGGCCCTCCGGGTTATGTGCCCTACCCCAAATCCCTGTGCACCTCAGTCAATCACCAGGTCTGCCACGGCATTCCGAACGACAAGCCGCTGAAGAAAGGCGACATCGTCAACATCGATGTGACCGTCATCATTGAAGGCGGCTGGCATGGCGACAACAGCCGCATGTACCTGGTGGGCGAAGCCTCGATTGCGGCCAAACGCCTGTGCCAGGTCACCTACGAAGCCATGTGGCAGGGCATCATGCGGGTCAAGCCGGGTGTGCGCCTGGGCGATATTGGCTATGCCATTCAGACCTATGCCGAGAAACACGGTTATTCAGTGGTCCGCGAGTTCTGTGGGCACGGTATTGGCACCAAATTCCACGAAGACCCGCAGGTGCTGCACTATGGCCGGCCCGGCACGCTCGAAGAGCTGGTGCCGGGAATGACCTTTACCATCGAACCCATGATCAACGCCGGCAAGCGCGACATCAAGGACGGGCCCGAGAAGGATGGCTGGAGCATCGTGACGCGCGACCATTCGCTCTCGGCCCAGTGGGAGCACACCATTCTGGTCACGCCCACCGGCTACGAGGTGCTGACGATCTCGGCGGGCAGCCCGGCGATTCCTTCGTTTGTGCCGCGTCAGGACGTGCCCGCACCGCTTGCGGTCAGCGCTTGACCTTCACGAGCCTCCCACGCCGGCACATCGGACCTGCGGCCCGCATACACGCATGAACGCATGAACGAGCTGACGCAGACCCGTGAGCAATACCGCAGCGGCAAGGCGGCCCTGTGGGACAGCCTCGCCGGGAGCGGTGCCTCCTCACGCGGGCTGCACAGCCTGCTGCAAAAGCTGGCCCGCCACACCGACGGCATCCTCAAGCAGCTGTGGGCGGCTGCGGAATTTCCGCCAGAAGTCTGCCTGGTAGCCGTCGGCGGCTTTGGTCGAGGCGAGCTGTTTCCGCATTCCGATGTGGATGTGCTGCTCCTGCTGCCCGACGGCACCGATGCAGGGACCGACGCTGCCCTCAAAAGCCGGATCGAACGCTTCATCGGCAGTTGCTGGGACAGCGGACTGGAAATCGGCTCCAGCGTGCGCACGCTGGCCGACTGCCTGGAAGAAGCCGCCAAGGACGTGACGGTACAGACCTCGCTGCTGGAAGCCCGCCTGATCTCGGGGCCGCGCAAGCAGTTTGCGCGCCTGGAGAGTGAACTCGCCGCCCTGATTGACCCGCAGGCTTTTTTCGTGGCCAAGACGCTGGAACTGCGCCAACGCCACAACAAGTTCGAGAACACGCCTTACGCGCTGGAGCCCAACTGCAAGGAATCACCCGGCGGGCTGCGCGATTTGCAGGTCGTGCTGTGGGTCGCCCGCGCTGCCGGTCTGGGCAAATCATGGGACGACCTGGCCCGCAACGGCCTGGCCACCGCCTTTGAAGTGCGGCAGATCAAGGCCAACGAAGCGCTGCTGAGCCTGATCCGTGCCCGCCTGCATCTGCTCGCCGGGCGCCGCGAGGACCGCCTGGTGTTCGACCTGCAGACCGCAGTGGCCGAATCGTTTGGCTACAAGGCCGAAACCGACGATGGCCGCAAACTGCCACGCCGCGCCAGCGAGGCGCTGATGAAGCGCTACTACTGGGCCGCCAAGGCGGTGACGCAGCTCAACCAGATCCTGCTGCTCAATATTGAAGAGCGCCTGAACCCCAACACGTCGACCTTGCGGCCGATCAACGAGCGCTTTCACGACAAGGCGGGCATGCTGGAAGTCGTCAGTGATGACCTCTACGTGCGCGAGCCGCATGCGATTCTTGAAACCTTTTTGCTCTACGAAACCACGGTGGGCATCAAGGGCCTGTCGGCGCGAACGCTGCGGGCGCTGTACAACGCCCGCGGCGTGATGAACGGCAAGTTCCGCAGTGACCCGGCCAACCGCGCCATGTTCCTGCGCATCCTGCAGCAGCCCGAGGGCATCACGCACGCCATGCGGCTGATGAACCAGACCTCAGTGCTGGGGCGCTACCTGTGGATCTTCCGCCGCATCGTCGGGCAGATGCAGCACGACCTGTTCCATGTGTACACGGTGGACCAGCACATCTTGATGGTGCTGCGCAACGCGCGCCGCTTCTTCATGGCCGAGCATTCGCACGAGTACCCGATGTGCTCGCAACTGGCGGCCGGCTGGGACAAGCCGTGGATTCTGTATGTGGCAGCGCTGTTTCACGACATCGCCAAAGGCCGGGGCGGCGACCACTCCGAGCTGGGCTGCAAGGATGTACGCACCTTCTGCCGCCAGCACGGCATTGCCCGCCCCGACGCCAAACTGATCGAGTTTCTGGTTGGCGAGCACCTGAGCATGAGCCGCATCGCCCAGAAGGAAGACCTGAGCAACCCCGAAGTGATCGCCGCTTTTGCCAAGCGTGTCGGCAATGAACGCAACCTGACGGCCCTGTACCTGCTGACGGTGGCCGACATCCGCGGAACCAGCCCGAAGGTGTGGAACGCCTGGAAGGGCAAGCTGCTGGAAGACCTGTACCGCTACACCCTGCGGGTGCTGGGCGGCCGTGCGCCCGATGCCGATGCGGAAGTCGAATCGCGCAAACGCGAGGCCTTGACCGCACTAGCGTTGCATTCCGAGCCATTCGAGTCACACAAGGCCCTGTGGGACACGCTGGACGTGAGCTACTTCATGCGCCATGAAGCGGCCGATATCGCCTGGCACGCCCGCCAGCTCTCACGCCATGTCGGCAAGGCCAAGGGCATTGTCCGTGCCCGCCGCTCTCTGGCTGGCGAGGGCATGCAGGTGCTGGTCTACACGCCGGATGCACCCGATCTGTTCGCCCGCATCTGCGGCTACTTTGACGAGGCTGGCTTCAGCATTCTGGATGCCAAGGTCCACACTGCCCGCAACGGCTATGCGCTGGACACCTTCCAGGTGGTGAGCCCCACGTTGGGTGAGCACTACCGCGAACTGGCCGCGATGGTCGAGGCCGACCTGGACCGGACCATCGAGGAGCGCGGCCCGCTGCCCTCCCCCGGCAAAGGCCGGGTCTCGCGCCGGGTCAAGAGCTTTCCGATCGCGCCGCGCGTGGACCTGCGTCCCGACGAAAAAGCCCAGCGCTGGCTGCTCACCGTATCGGCCAGCGACCGCGTGGGTCTGCTTTATCTCATTGCCCGTGTGCTGGCCCGCCACCGCATCAATCTGCAGCTGGCCAAGGTCACCACGCTGGGCGAGCGGGTGGAAGACACTTTCCTCATCGATGGCCCCGAGCTGCAGCAGAACAAGGCGCAGATCGCCATTGAAACGGAGCTGCTCGAAGCCCTGGGTGCCTGAGGCTGCACACCGCGATTACAGCGAGTGGCTCAGGCGTCAGGCGGAGCCACCATCTGTGTCGGCGTGATCGCAGCACTCTGGTAGCGCAGCAACCTGCCCTTGTACGGGCCCGCCAGACCGGGCGCTGTGCGGTAGCGGGTTTCGGTGCGGTCGTAGCCCATGGCGCCCATCTGACGGTTGAAACTGCTCCGGTTGCCACGGTCCGGGTCCACGATCAGCACCTCAGCCCCTTCGGCCGCATGCAGGCCGATGAAGCGCGCCAGAATCGCCGGCTGATCGCGGTCATAGAGCACATCGCTGCCGATGATGAGGTCAAATCGGGCCAGCAAGGGATTGGCGCGTGCCCAGTGGCCTGTCTGGTACTTCATCGCGGGCATGCTGTTCAGTCGCAGGTTTTTCACCAGAAACGCGCCTGCCAGCGGATGGCAGTCACTGGCCGTGATGTCGCCCCCACGCCGGTGAACCACCAGACTCGCAAGACCCAGCCCGCAGCCCAGTTCCAGAATCCGTTTTCCCTGCAACTCGTGGGTTTGCATCACGTGCGCCAGCACACGGCCTGAAGGCCAGAGCAGGCCAAAAATCGGCCACGCCGACGACGAAATTCCGGCACGCTCAGCCTCTCCATTGGGGTCATGGAACTGCTGCCTGTCCAGCAACGAGCGCAGTTGCAGGTCTGCCCCTGTGCCGGTGATGGTTTCGAGTTTGGTCTGGTAACCGGGATCGGAATCGGGCTGAGTTTCAGTCGTCGTCACCGGCATCCAGACCGGGAAACAGCACGTCTGTGTAGCCGAATTGAGTGAAGTCGCGAATCCGCATCGGGTAGAGCTTGCCGATCAGGTGGTCACATTCATGCTGCACCACGCGGGCATGAAAGCCATTAGCCACCCGGTCAATCGGGTCGCCGTAGGGGTCCATGCCGGTGTAACGGATGCTGGCAAAACGCGGCACCACGCCGCGCAGGCCGGGCACCGACAGGCAACCTTCCCAGCCGTCTTCCTCGGCCGCGCTCAAAGGCGTGATCACTGGATTGAGCAGCACCGTACGCGGCACCACTGGTGCTTCCGGGTAACGGGGATTGATCTGGTCGGTACCGAAAATGACGAGTTGCAAATCCACACCAATCTGTGGCGCGGCAAGGCCAGCACCATTGACGGAGCGCATGGTGTCGAACATGTCGGAAATCAGCAGATGCAGCTCATCGGTGTCGAAAGCCGTCACGGGCTGCGCCACACGCAGCAGGCGCGGATCACCCATCTTGAGAATTTCACGAATGGCCATGGACGGATTATCCGTCCTCAGCCCATCAGCTCAGCGCCAGTGGCGATGACGGTGCCCGTAGGGCCCGCGATAGCTGCGATAGCCGTAGTACCCGGGTGCAGGAACCACGACGACAGGCGCAGGCTCTGCATACACGGGCTGGGTCTGGTATACCCCCACCGGGCGGTAACCCACCGGTGCCACCACACAGCCTGAAAGCAGAACGGTCAAGCCGGCAACAGCCGCCAAAGCAGAAAAACGCGTCAAGGTCATATGAACTCCTGTTGGAACAGGTGTTCAACGTACAGCAACGGCCCACGGCGTGACATCTGGCGCGCAAAGTGCTGTAACCCCCTGTAAGCGGTTCAGGCCGCTCACAGGCGTTGCACCGCTCAGGTGCCAGCCAGCATCTCCAACAACGCCGCCTCGTCGATCACCGCCACACCCAGTTCCTGGGCTTTGGTCAGCTTGCTGCCGGCCTCGGCACCGGCCACCACGAAATCGGTCTTTTTGCTGACTGACCCGGCCACCTTGCCACCGGCCGCCTCGACGCGATCCTTGGCCTCGTCACGGCTCAGCGTGGGCAAGGTGCCGGTGATGACGAAGGTTTTTCCGGACAGCGGCTTGGGTGCGACGGCAGCGGGTTCACCTTCGGGCCAGGTGACACCGCAGGCCCGCAACTGCTCGACCACCTCCCGGTTGTGCGGCTGCGCGAAGAAGGTGTGGATGCTGGCCGCCACAATGGGCCCGACGTCGCTCACCTCAAGCAATTGCGCCTCGGTGGCGTCCATGATGGCGTCGAGCTTGCCAAAGTGGCGCGCGAGCTCCTTGGCGGTGGCCTCGCCCACATGGCGAATGCCCAACCCGAACAGGAAACGCGGCAAGCTGGTCTGCTTGGAGTTTTCCAGCGCTTCGAGCAGGTTGTTGGCAGATTTTTCCGCCATGCGGTCCAGGCTGGCAAGCGCCGTGAGGCCCAGTTTGTAGAGGTCGGGCAAGGTGCGGATGACGTTGGCATCGACCAGTTGTTCCACCAGCTTGTCGCCCAGCCCTTCGACCTCGACCGCACGGCGGTGGGCGTAATGCAGGATGGCTTCCTTGCGCTGGGCGGCGCAGAACAGGCCGCCGGTGCAGCGGTAGTCGGCCTCGCCCTCTTCCCGCACCGCCTCGGAGCCGCACACCGGGCACTGGCGCGGCATGGTGAACATCAGGGCGCCGGGCAGGCGTTTGTCGGCCAGCACGCTAACCACCTCGGGAATCACGTCGCCGGCACGCCGCACCACCACGGTGTCACCCACGCGCACATCCTTGCGTCTGGCCTCGTCCTCGTTGTGCAGCGTGGCGTTGGTCACCGTCACCCCGCCGACGAACACCGGTGCCAGCTTGGCCACCGGCGTCAGCTTGCCGGTGCGGCCAACCTGCACGTCAATCGCTTCGACGGTGGTGAGTTGCTCCTGCGCCGGGTACTTGTGGGCCACCGCCCAGCGCGGCTCCCGCGTCACAAAGCCGAGTTGCCGCTGCTGCGCCAGGCTGTTGACCTTGTAGACCACACCGTCAATGTCAAAAGGCAGTGCATCACGCGCTGCGCCCATGGCCTGGTGAAAGGCAATCAGCTCTGTGGCACCGCGCGCCACACGCGTCTGCGCAGCCACTGGAAAGCCCCAGGACTTCAGCGTCATCAGCATCTGGAAGTGCGTGCCAAAGTCGGGGCCGCCCTGATCAGCCGGCGTGATGTCGCCGAGGCCGTAGGCGAAAAAGCTCAGGGGTCGCTGCGCGGCAATGGCCGGGTCAAGCTGCCGAACGGCGCCGGCAGCGGCGTTACGCGGGTTGACAAAGGTCTTCTCACCCTTGGCGCCCTGGGCAATTTTTTCCCGCTGCTTCTCGTTGAGCGATTCAAAATCATCGCGGCGCATGTAGACCTCGCCGCGCACTTCCAGCACAGGTGGCGCGTCTTTTGGTAAACGCAAGGGGATCTGACGGATAGTGCGGATGTTCTGGGTCACTTCTTCCCCCACCTCACCATCGCCACGCGTCGCGGCCTGCACCAGCACACCATCTTCGTACCGCAGGCTCATGGCCAGTCCATCAAACTTCAGCTCGGCCACATATTCGACCGGCGGCTCGGACTCGGCCAGGCCCAGCTCCTTGCGAACCCGGGTGTCAAAGCCCTGCGCGCCAGTCGCCTCGGTATCGGTTTCGGTGCGGATGCTGAGCATGGGCACCCGATGACGCACGCTGGCAAACTGGTCCAGCGGCTTGCCGCCCACCCGCTTCGTGGGCGAGTCAGCGGTCAGCAGCTCCGGGTGTGCCGTTTCCAGCGTCTGCAGTTCCTGGAAGAGCCGGTCGTACTCGCTGTCTGGAATGGACGGTTCGTCCAGCACGTAGTAGCGATGGGCATGCTCATGCAGCGTGGCGCGCAGCTCGGCCATCCGTTGTGACACCGATGCAGGAGGAGCAGCAGGCTCGGGACTGTCAGAAAAAAGATCAGGGGTCGCCATGGTCGGCAAGGCAATCAGCCATCAGGCTAGAGGGCGGGAGATCAAGAGAAAAGCCGCCGGCCCAGCACGGAGCCAGCCGAAAACTCGCGGCTATCGAGCGTGTCGTAGAGCTGTTCCAGATCAGCATGGATGACCTCCATCGCCTCGGGCCGGATCGGCTGGCCGTTGTCGTCGATGATGACGCCTTCCATGTTTTTGGCCAGCGCCAGCGCCACCTCGCACATGCGGGCAAAAGGCTGCTCGCTGCGCTGCACCTGTGGTACGTCCAGCGACAGCGTCAGTTCGCGTAGCGCGGTCTGCTCGGGGTCGTCGGCCATGGCGGCCTGCGTGTCGAAAGCCAGACCCAGAATCGGCGCCAGGCCCTGCTGGCTCGCCGGCAGCACCATACGGCCGGGAATCGCGCCGGCAATAAAGCCCAGCCGCGCGGCGTTCTGCTGCACGTAGCCGGGGCTCCAGGCGGTGCTGGTGGCACGCAGGGTAAAGCTGAGCTGCGCGTCGTGCGCGCTGGCGAACTGGTCCAGTTCGCGGGCCCGGGCGACTTCGTCAAGCATTTCCGGAAACTCTGGCTCGCCGCCAATCGCATCAGCAAAAGCCTGCGCCTTGATGACGAACTCGGAGTACTCAATCTGGTTCAACGCGCCAGTGCGGTTGGCCAGTTGCACGCCGCACTGGAACGCGCTGTAGCGCTGGCCGGCCAACGGAAACTCCCATTCATCGGTGGCGGCATTCAGCCCTTCGACGCCAAATGCCTTGCTGCCGGCGCGGCGGGTGGCTGGCATGGCGGCCAGTGCCGCCTCGCCCGACACCACAGACTCCACCGCCACCGGGGCGACCGCATCAATCAGCACATCCAGCCCCGGCTTTCGCTCGGGCAAGGTCAGCCTGGTGAGGGAACCGAGTCCGGAATCGGTGTCAAAACTGGGTTCCTGCCGGTCGTCCAGCGTCTGCGATCCGTCTGCGGCAGGCTCCACCGGCTCTGGCGATGCCACTTCTGCCGGTGTGGCGCGCTTGGGCAAGTTGCGGCGCGACGACCAGGCGCTGTGCGCTACCACTGCGGCGAGCACCAGACCGCCCGCAACGGCCAAACCGATCTGCAGCGTGCTCATGCGCCGGCTCCCGGTTGCTGCAAGGTCATGCAGCCTCCACGAAGCCCAGTGCGGCCTCCATGTCCACCGCCACAATCCGTGACACACCCTGCTCCTGCATGGTGACGCCAATCAGCTGCTCGGCCATTTCCATCGCAATCTTGTTGTGGCTGATGAACAGGAACTGCGTTTCGCGGCTCATGCTGGAAACCAGCTTGGCATAGCGTTCGGTGTTGGCGTCGTCCAGCGGCGCGTCCACCTCGTCGAGCAGACAGAACGGCGCCGGGTTGAGCTGGAAGATCGCAAACACCAGCGCAATCGCTGTCAGGGCCTTCTCGCCGCCCGAGAGCAAATGGATGGTCTGGTTCTTCTTGCCGGGCGGCTGCGCCATGACCTGCACGCCGGCGTCAAGGATCTCCTCGCCCGTCATCACCAGGCGCGCATTGCCACCGCCGAACAGCTCGGGGAACATCTTGCCGAAATGGGCGTTGACGGTCTCGAACGTGCTCGAGAGCAGCTCGCGCGTTTCCATGTCGATTTTCTTGATCGCGTCTTCCAGCGTCGCCATGGCCTCGTTCAGGTCGGCCGACTGCGCGTCGAGGAACTGCTTGCGCTCGCGGGCGGTGCTGAGCTCTTCCAGCGCAGCCAGGTTGACGGCGCCCAGCGACTGGATTTCGCGGTGGATGCGGTCGATCTCGCCCTGCAAGCCCGCGAGGCGGACATTGCCGGTCTGGATGGACTGCTCGACAGCCGCCAGATCGGCCTGTGCATCAGCCAGCAGCTGGGTGTATTGCTCCAGGCCGAGGCGTGCGGCCTGCTCCTTCAGCTGGAATTCGGTGATGCGCTGGCGCAGTGGGTCCAGCTCGCGTTCGAGTTGCAGGCGACGCTCATCGCTGGCACGCAGCTTGTTGGTCAGGTCGTCGTACTGGCTGCGCTTGGCACCCAGATCGGCTTCGCGCTCCAGCTTGACAGCCAGCGCGCTTTGCAGGCCCGCCTGGGCTGCCGCATCCGTCAGGCGCGAGAGCTCTTCGCGGGCGCGCGCCTCCTCGGTCGCAATCGACGCGGCTTCCTGTGCCGCGATCTCGATGGAGCGCGCCAGCTCTTCCCGCCGTGAGGCGAGGCTACGCAGCGCAAACTGCGCTTCCTGCGCCTGGCGCTCCAGGGTGCGCTGCTGCTCGCGCGATTCACCCAGCTTGCGCTCGGCCTCGATCACACGGTCATCGAGCTGCGCATGGCGCTCCTGGCTGTCGGCCAGCTGCATGTCGAGCTCTTCAAAGCGCGCTTCAGCCGTGACCTTGCGCTCCTGCAGATCAGACAGTTGCGCCTCGATTTCCGCCATGTCGCCCTGAATCTGCTGGCTGCGCGCCCGGGTCTGCTCGGCCAGTTGCGTGAGGCGCAGCACTTCCACCTGCAGCTCATGGGTGCGGCTCTGCCCTTCGGTCGCTTCCCGGCGGGCGGTGGCCAGTCGCTGCGCGGCATCGGCGTAGGCTGCTTCGGCACGCACCAGCGCACTGCGCGCTTCGTCGCTGATCAGGGCCTGCGCCTTCAGTTGCTTGTCGAGGTTTTCGATTTCCTGCGCACGGGCGAGAAGGCCCGCCTGCTCGGAATCCTGCGCGTAAAAACTCACGCTGTGGTGCGTGACGGCATGGCCGCTCTGGACGTAAATCACTTCGCCAGCCTGCAGCTTGTCGCGCGCGGCCAGCGCGTCTTCGATGCTGGAAGCGGTGTAGCAGCCCTGCAGCCAGTCGCCGAGCAAGGCCGACTGCCCGGCGTCGTTCAGGCGCAGCAGGTCCGTCAGGGGTTTCAGGGTAATGCCAGAGTTGCTGCGCGTGGGCGCAGCCGCCTGTGGTGGTGAGTAGAACGAGAGCTTGGCTGGCGGTGCGCCACGGCCGTCGCTGCCGACGAAGCCACGCACCATGTCGAGCCGGCTGACCTCCAGCGCGCCAAGGCGTTCGCGCAGCGCGGCTTCGAGCGCATTTTCCCAGCCCTGTTCGATGTGAATGCGGCTCCACAGACCTTGCAGGTTGTCGAGGCCGTGCTGCGCCAGCCACGGCTTGAGCTTGCCGTCGGTCTTGACCTTCTCCTGCAGCGCCTTGAGCGCCTCCATGCGGGCCGACAGGTCGGCGCGCTTGGCTGATTCAGTATTGACGGTCTGTTGCAGCGTGCGGCGTTCTTCGTCCAGTTGCGGCACGGATTCCGTCAGCTCGTGCAGACGGGCCTCGGCCAGTTCCTGCGCTTCCTGCGCGGCAGTCAATTGCCCGGTGAGGTTCACCAGTCGGGCTTCGTCCGGCGCATTGAGGGCGTTGCGGTCAGCTGTCAGGCGCTCCAGCCGCAGTGACAGCATGCGCGACTGTTCTTCAATGTTGCGCTGGTCTGCCGCGAGCACCTGGATCTGCTGCTGCACCTGGCCGACGCTGGCCCGCTGCTCGTTGGCCTTGGCCTGCGCCTGGCGCAGCGCGTCTTCCAGTGCTGGCAGCTGGCCCTGATGCTCTTCGGTCTGGGCGGCGAGCAGTTCGGCTTTTTCTTCGGCTTCCACGGCCTGCGCGGCGAGACTCTCGGTTTCTGCTGCAGCATCTTCCTTGCGGGTGGCCCACTGCGCGGTGTTTTCGCGGAGCTGGTTCAGCCGCTGCTCGACCCGCACGCGGCCATCGACCACAAAGCGGATTTCTGCCTCCAGCCGGCCGACTTCGGCGCTGGCTTCATACAACTTGCCCTGCGCCTGGTTGACCTGATCGCCTGCCGCGTAGTGGGCCTGGCGAATGGTTTCCAGATCGGCCTCGATGTGGCGCAAATCGGCCACCCGGCTTTCCAGATCATTCACCGCCTTCTCGGCATCGGCCTTGACGCGGGCCTGGTCGGCTTCGCTTTCGGCGCGTTTGAGGAACCACAGTTGATGCTGCTTGAGCGCACCGTCGGCCTGCAGGGTGTTGTAGCGCAGCGCGACCTCGGCCTGCTTTTCCAGCCGGTCCAGGTTGGCATTGAGTTCGCGCAGGATGTCTTCGACCCGCGTAAGGTTTTCGCGGGTGTCGGTCAGTCGGTTGGCCGTCTCGCGGCGGCGTTCCTTGTACTTGGACACGCCCGCCGCTTCTTCGAGAAAGAGTCGCAGTTCCTCCGGCTTGGACTCGATGATGCGGCTGATGGTGCCCTGGCCAATGATGGCGTAGGCGCGCGGGCCGAGGCCGGTGCCGAGGAACACGTCCTGCACATCGCGCCGGCGAACCGGCTGGTTGTTGATGAAGTAGCTGGAGTTGCCGTCACGCGTGAGCACGCGCTTGACGGCGATCTCGGCAAATTGCCCCCACTGGCCGCCGGCGCGGTGGTCGGCGTTGTCAAACACCAGTTCCACGCTGGAGCGGCTGGCCGGCTTGCGGGTGTTGGTGCCGTTGAAAATGACGTCCTGCATGGACTCGCCACGCAGCTCCGAGGCCTTGCTCTCGCCCAGCACCCAGCGCACCGCATCCATGATGTTGGATTTGCCGCAACCGTTGGGGCCGACCACGCCGACCAGTTGGCCGGGCAACACGAAATTGGTGGGTTCAGCAAAAGACTTGAACCCGGATAACTTGATCGAATTGAGGCGCACAGCTGTCCCTGTTGTTCTTGAACCTGATGAACCTGAGGAATCCGATGGCTGCCCGATGAATCGGGTCAGAGCCCGGAAGGTCCGGCAGCAGTTCCATTCCCTGCAGGAGCCATCGTGGAACCGGCCCGTCATGTTACCCGAGCCGAATGCCCGTTTCACCCTGCCGGTGGGTTCTTTTGAGACTGTTCCCGGTGCCGCGGCAGACGTAAAAACGATTACAAAAAAGCCAGCCCGTCTGCGCTACCACCCCCATGTGGCGGACGTTTATCACTGCACTTTTGATAGCAATTCCCCGGAGCGAGGCGAACCATCGGTATCAGACGGGATAATTCAGCCATGAATCCCCTGCTTTCCCGCCTTCAGCCCTACCCTTTCGAGCGGCTGCGCCAGCTGCACGCCGGCATCACCCCCAACCCCGCTTACCGCCCCATCAGCCTCGGAATTGGCGAGCCGCGCCATGCCACGCCACAACTGGTGAAAGACGCGCTGACGGCCAGCCTGGGCGGCCTCGCCAGTTACCCGGGAACGCTGGGCGAGCCCAAGCTGCGCCAGACGATGGCCGACTGGCTGTCGCGGCGCTACGGTCTGGCGCTGGACCCGGCGACCCAAATCCTGCCGGTCAATGGCTCCCGTGAAGCCCTGTTTTCGCTGGCGCAGACGGTGATTGACCCGAGCAAGCCGGGTGCAACGGTCGTATCCCCCAATCCTTTCTATCAAATCTACGAAGGTGCGGCGTTGCTGGCCGGTGCCCAAACCTGGTTTGCCCCCAGCGATCCGGCGCGCAACTTCGCCATCGACTGGGCCAGCGTGCCGGAATCGGTCTGGGCCAAGACGCAATTGCTGTTTGTCTGCTCGCCCGGCAACCCCACCGGCGCCGTGATGGGTCTGGACGAATGGAAGCTGCTGTTTGATCTGAGCGATCGCTACGGCTTTGTGATTGCCTCAGACGAGTGCTACAGCGAAATCTACTTCCGCGATGAACCACCGCTGGGCGGTCTGCAGGCCGCTGCGCAGCTGGGTCGGGCTGATTTCAAAAACCTGATTGCCATGACCAGCCTGTCCAAACGCAGCAATGTGCCGGGTCTGCGCAGCGGCTTTGTGGCGGGTGATGCTGCACTCATCAAGCCCTTTCTGCTCTACCGCACTTACCACGGCAGCGCGATGAGCCCGGTGGTGCAGGCCGCCAGCATCGCCGCCTGGAGCGATGAGCAGCATGTGATTGAGAACCGGGCCATGTACCGCGAAAAATTTGCCAAAGTCACGCCAATGCTCGCAGCAGTGATGGACGTGGCCCTGCCGGATGCCGGTTTTTACCTGTGGGCGGCGGTGCCACCGGCGTTTGGGGGTTCCGACACGGCCTTCGCCGCAGAACTGCTTGCTCTTTACAATGTGGTGGTGTTGCCGGGCAGTTACCTAGCACGCGATGCACAGGGCAGCAATCCCGGCGCAGGCCGCATCCGCATGGCGCTGGTGGCAGAAACCGCCGAATGTGTGGAAGCCGCCGGGCGCATCGTCCAATTCATCCAATCCAAAGTTCACTGACTCACTGAACATCAGCCCTGAAAAATAAAGACATGACACAAGACAACCTGCAAAGCACCATCGACGCCGCCTGGGAAAACCGCGCCAGCCTGTCGCCCCAATCCGCCCCCAAGGACGTGCTGGACGCGGTGGAGCACACCATTGCCCAGCTCAACAGCGGCAAGCTCCGCGTGGCCACCCGCGAAGGCGTTGGCCAGTGGACCACCCACCAGTGGATCAAGAAGGCTGTGCTGCTGAGCTTTCGCCTGAAAGACAACGAACTGATGCGCGCCGGTGACCTCGGCTTTTTCGACAAGGTGAAGACCAAGTTCTCCCACCTCAGCGAAGCCGAAATGCGCGCCACCGGTGTGCGCGTGGTGCCGCCCGCTGTGGCACGCCGCGGCAGCTTTATCGCCAAGGGCGCGATCCTGATGCCCAGCTACGTGAACATAGGCGCCTGGGTGGGTGAAGGCACCATGGTCGACACCTGGGCCACGGTGGGCAGCTGCGCCCAGGTCGGCAACAACGTACATCTCTCCGGTGGCGTGGGCTTGGGTGGCGTGCTGGAGCCATTGCAGGCCAACCCGACCATCATTGAAGACAACTGCTTCATCGGCGCCCGCTCCGAAGTGGTCGAAGGCGTGATCGTCGAGGAAAACTCCGTCATCTCGATGGGCGTTTACATCGGCCAGAGCACACCGATTTACGACCGCGAAGCCGATACCGTGAGCTATGGCCGCATCCCGGCCGGTTCGGTGGTGGTGTCGGGCAATCTGCCCAAGGCCGGTGGCAAGTACAGCATGTATTGCGCAGTGATTGTCAAAAAAGTCGATGCCAAAACACGCTCGACCACCAGCCTGAACGACCTTCTGCGCGACTGAACTGCATCACCAGCTCAGTCTGGAGTGAATGGCAGTTTCCGTTCACTCTAAGGGGTCGAAGGGTGGGTAGCCCGGCGTGAGGCCAGCTGACCTGCAGGCCGAGTTGAATCTAGAGGAGCGAAGCATGAGCACGATGGAACGAATCCTGCGCCTGATGGCCGACAAGAAGGCGTCGGACGTCTACCTGTCTGCGCATTCGCCGGCCCTCATCAAGATCAACGGGCAGGCAGTGCCCATCAACTCGCAGGTGCTGCCTCCTGAGGCACCCCGTAACCTGCTGGCGGAAGTGCTGCCGCCAGCGCGCATTGAAGAGCTGGAAGAGCTGGGTGAACTCAACATGGCGCTGCCGCTGCCGGGCGTGGGCAACTTCCGCATCAGCGGCTTTCGCCAGCGCAGCACCTACGCAGCCGTCATCCGCTTCATCCCCAGTGAGATTCCGCCACTGGACAGCCTGAATGTGCCGCCTATCCTGGCTGACCTGATCATGGAGAAACGCGGCCTGCTGCTGATGGTGGGCTCCACCGGCGCGGGCAAGAGCACGACCCTGGCCTCGATGATGGACCACCGCAATGCCACCACGCTGGGCCACATCCTCACGATTGAAGACCCGGTGGAATTCCTATTCACCAACAAGAAATCGGTGGTGAACCAGCGCGAGGTCGGCAGCGACACCCAGTCGCTCCAGGTGGCGCTGAAAAACGCCCTGCGCCAGGCGCCGGACGTCATCCTGATCGGCGAGATTCGCGACCGCGAAACCATGTCGGCCGCCATTGCCTATGCGCAGTCCGGCCATCTGTGCCTGGCCACCATGCACGCCAACAACAGCTACCAGGCGCTGAACCGCATTCTCAGTTTCTACCCGGTGGAAGTGCGCCCGACCATGCTCGGCGACCTGGCCGCGGCGATGAAAGCCATCGTCTCGCAGCGCCTGCTGCGCACCCAGGCCGGTGGGCGTACGCCAGCGGTGGAGGTCATGCTCAACACCAAACTGGTGGCCGAACTGATTGAAAAAGGCGACTTCTCGGGGGTGAAAGAGGCGATGGAGAAATCCATGGCCGATGGCTCCCAGACTTTCGAGCAGGCCATTGCCAAGCTGATCGTCGACGGCGTCGTGACCCGCAAGGAAGGCATCTTGTTTGCCGACTCGCCCACCAACCTGATGTGGCGGCTCGAAAACGACTTCGCGGTCAAGGCCAAGGCGGCCGAACCCGAGGAAGATCCCGACGACCAGCCGTCGTTCACCGAAATCACGCTCGACGTCAGGCCAGGCACCGACTCCAAGTACGGGACTTCCGGCTTCACACCGCTCTGAAATCCGCTTGAAGCTATTCATCCGAAGCTATCTGCCTGAAGTCTTTTAAGTCCCCTGATGTCCTCCACGCTTCACCTCACCGAACAGCTGATTTCCCGCCCTTCGGTCACCCCTGACGACGCCGACTGCCAGGCCCTGCTGATCGAGCGCCTCGCGCCGCTGGGGTTCCGCTGCGAAACCATCGTGAGCGGCCCCGATCACTTCCGGGTGACCAACCTGTGGGCACGGCGCGAAGGCGCAGCCAGTCAGGTCAAACCCAAAACGCTGGTCTTTGCAGGCCACACCGATGTGGTGCCCACCGGCCCGCTGGAGCAGTGGACGAGCCACCCGTTCACCCCGACCCACCGCGACGGTAAGCTCTATGGCCGAGGCGCGGCCGACATGAAAACCTCTATCGCGGCGATGGTGGTGGCGGTCGAGGAGTTCCTTGCGGAGCATCCGGACCCGGCACTTTCGATGGCCTTTCTCATCACCAGCGACGAAGAAGGCCCGGCAACCGACGGCACCGTGAAGGTCTGCGAAGCGCTCACGGCGCGCGGTGAGGTGCTGGACTACTGCATCGTCGGTGAGCCGACCTCGGTGGAACAGATCGGCGACATGATCAAGAACGGCCGCCGCGGCACCATGAGCGGCAAGCTGACCATCAAGGGCGTGCAGGGGCACATTGCCTACCCGCATCTGGCCAAGAACCCGATTCACCTGTTCGCACCTGCGCTGGCAGAACTGGTGGCCACCGAATGGGATCAGGGCAATGAATTCTTCCCCGCAACCAGCTGGCAGGTATCGAACATCCATGGGGGCACTGGTGCATCGAATGTGATTCCGGGCGATCTGGTGGTGGACTTCAACTTCCGCTTCTGCACCGAATCGACGCCTGAGAGCCTGCAGCAGCGCCTGCAGGCGGTGCTGAGCCGCCACCAGCTGGAATACGACCTCAAGTGGACTTTGGGCGGCCTGCCCTTTCTGACCACGCCGGGCGATCTGGTGCACGCCGTCCAGGCCGCCATTCAGGACGAGACAGGCCTTGCCACCGAGCTGTCAACCACAGGCGGCACCAGCGACGGCCGCTTCATCGCCAAAATCTGCCCGCAGGTGATTGAGCTGGGGCCCGTCAACGCCACCATCCACAAGATCAACGAGCACGTGCTCGTGAGTTCGCTGGAGCCACTAAAGAACATCTACAAGGGCGTGCTCCGGAAACTGGCCTCGGCATGAGCGTGGGCTCGTCAGGCCCGGCCAGCGCGTCAACCACCGTGCTGGCGCTCATCGAAGCCATGGCCGACCGGCTGGAGGCCGCCGGCCTGAGCTTTTCCGATGGCTTTGGCCAGGGCACCACCAACGCCTTTGATGAAGCCGCGTGGCTGGTGCTGTGGAAGCTCGGCCTTCCGGTGGACGATCTGGATTCGGTCGAGACCCGACCCGTCACCCCCGAGCAGTACGCGGCAGTCACAACACTCGTTGATGCCCGCCTGACAACCCGCCAGCCCACCGCCTACCTGACGCACGAGGCATGGCTGATGGGCGTGCCGTTCTACGTCGACGAACGCGTCATCATTCCACGCTCACTGATTGCCGAGTTGCTGGCCGATGCCAGCATTGACCCCTGGCTGGGTGAACACACTCGCCGCGTGCTCGACCTCTGCACTGGCAATGGCAGCCTGGCGGTCCTCGCCGCACTGACTTATCCCGAGGTGATGGTGGATGCGGCCGATATCAGCACCGATGCACTGGCCGTGGCCCGCATCAACATCGACCGCCATCATCTGGTCGACCGCATCACCCTGATCGAATCCGACGGCCTTGCGGCCTGTGCAGGCCCCTACGACCTGATTCTGTGCAACCCGCCCTATGTGAACGCGGCCAGCATGGCGGCCCTGCCGGCTGAGTTTCGCGCTGAGCCGTCGTTGGCACTGGCCGGTGGCGCAGACGGCATGGACTTCATCCGCACCCTTTTTCAGCAGGCTGCCGCCCACATGAGCGAAAATGCGGTATTGGTTCTGGAAATAGGCAACGAGCGCGAGAACTTCTCGCGGGCCTTTCCACGGCTCGATCCCCTGTGGTTCGACACCAGCGCAGGCGCCGACCAGGTGCTGCTGCTGACGCGCGAACAGCTCGCTGCACATCAGGCCTGAAACCTGCGTGCCCTCAGGATGTGTGCCGAGCGCACACCCTGCCCCTTTTGTTGACCCGGCCTTTTGAATGATTACCCTTAAAAACGTGGTGCTGCGTCGCGGCGCCAAAGTGATTCTCGACAGCGCCTCCGTGACGCTCAACCCCGGTGAAAAAATCGGTCTGGTGGGGCGCAATGGCGCGGGCAAGTCGTCGCTGTTTGCCATGCTCAATGGCTCGCTGCACGAAGATGGCGGCGAATTTTCGATTCCCGCCCAGTGGCGCATGGCGCAGGTCGCGCAGGACATGCCGGAAACCGAGCAAAGCGCCACCGACTACGTGATCGAGGGCGACATCGTGCTGATGGCCGCACAGGCCGAAGTCAGCGCGGCCGAAGCCAGCGGCGATGGTGACCGCATGGCACACGCCTACATGGAGCTGTACGACGCTGGCGTGCACGACTCCCAGGCACGCGCGCAGGCGCTGATTCTGGGCCTCGGCTTCAAGGTCAGCGAGCTCGACAACCCGGTCAATAGTTTTTCCGGTGGCTGGCGCATGCGCCTGCAGCTGGCGCGGGCGCTGATGTGCCCCTCCGACCTGCTGCTGCTGGACGAGCCCACCAACCACCTAGACCTGGACGCACTGGTCTGGCTGGAAGCCTGGCTCAAGCGCTACCAGGGCACCATGCTGGTGATCAGTCACGACCGCGAGTTTCTTGATGCGGTGACCGATGTCACCGTCCACATCGAAGGGGCCAAGCTGACCCGTTACGGCGGCAACTACAGCAAGTTTGAAGACCTGCGCTCGGAACAGATGGCCCTGCAGCAAACGGCTTTTTCCAAGCAGCAGGAAAAGATCGCTCACCTGCAGAAGTTCATTGCCCGCTTCAAGGCCAAGGCCAGCAAGGCCAAGCAAGCGCAAAGCCGCGTGAAGGCGCTGGACCGCATGGAAAAAGTGGCGCCGCTGCTGGCCGAGGCCGACTTCACCTTCGAGTTCAAGGAACCCGCGAACCTGCCCAACCCGATGCTGTCGATACAGAACGCCTACTTCGGCTACCCAGCACCAGAGGACGCCCCTGCAGGCACTCCGCCCACTGTCATCGTGCAGAACGTCAGCAAGTCGGTGCTGGCTGGTCAGCGCATCGGCATTCTGGGTGCCAATGGTCAGGGCAAATCAACGCTGGTGAAAACCGTGGCCCGCGCACTGGCGCCGATTGAAGGCGAGATGATTGAAGGCAAGGGCCTGAACATCGGCTACTTCGCCCAGCAGGAGCTTGATGTGCTGCGTCCGGCCGACAACCCGCTGGAGCACATGATCCGGCTGGTGAAAGAAGTCACCGCCGCCGGCAAGATAGGCAACCAGCCAACCCGAGAGCAGGACCTGCGCAGCTTTCTGGGCAACTTCAACTTCAGCGGCGACATGGTCAAGCAGTCTGTGGGCAGCATGAGCGGCGGTGAAAAAGCCCGGCTGGTGCTGTGCATGATCGTCTGGCAGCGTCCCAACCTGCTGCTGCTGGACGAGCCGACCAACCACCTGGACCTGGCCACACGCGAAGCACTGTCGATGGCGCTTAATGAATTCGAGGGCACCGTGATGCTAGTGAGCCACGACCGCGCCCTGCTCCGCGCCGTGTGCGACGAATTCTGGATGGTCTCGCAGGGCGGTGTTGCGCCCTTTGACGGAGACCTCGACGACTACCAGAAGTACCTGCTCGACCATGCCAAACGGCAGCGTGAGGAAGCCAAGAAATCGTCGGCCACTGCTGCGACAGCCGTATCCGCCCCCGTGGTCAACTCGCCGGAGCCAATGGAGAACAAGTCATCCGGCGATCGCAAGGAAGAAGCGCAACGCCGCCAGCGTCAGTCGGATGCGACCAAGCCGCTGCGCAAGGAACTGGAGAAGATTGACCAGCGCATGCAGGCGCTCAGCACCGAGCAAAGCAACCTGCAGGACTTGCTGACGCGCACCACCGCCGCTGCAGAGATCGCCCAGACGGGCAAGCGCCTGAAGGCCATCGAAAACGAAATCACCCTGCTCGAAGAACGCTGGCTTGAACTGACCGAACAAATCGAGTCGGCAGCGGTGTAAAGTGGCTTGAAGAGACCAAGACGGGACGCATATCGTCCATATTGCCCCTATCACCCGTCTTGCTCTTTGAAAGGGACTTGCCCATGCCCACCGCCATGCAGATGGCCGCCGAAGACGCGGCCCTCGCCGCCGCCGTCAAACGCAGCCGCAAGCTGCTGAACAAACGTGCGCTGGTCGCCGCAGCCGCCAGCGCGGTACCGGTTCCCGGACTGGACTGGGCCGTGGATGCGGCCATGCTGTCGAAGCTGATCCCCGAAATCAACCGCGAATTCGGCTTGACGCCTGAGCAGCTGGACCAGCTTGACCCCAAGAAACGCGAGCAGGTGCAGAAGGCCGTGGCACTGGTCGGCTCGGTGCTGGTCGGCAAACTGATCAGCCGCGATCTGGTCATCAAGGCCGCCAGCAAGATCGGCATGCGCCTGACCACCAAGCAGCTGGCCAAGTACGTGCCCTTCGCGGGCCAGATGGTGTCAGCCGCAGTCGGCTACGCCGCGCTTCGCTACCTCGGCGAGCAACACATGAAAGATTGCATCCAGGTGGCGACGAAGGCCCGACTGCGGATTCCGCTGCAAGGCTATCCTGCGTGATTGAAGTGCGGACCCGCCAAAGAAAAAGCCCGCTACTGATTTAATAGCGGGCTTTTGGGTCACCTCAAGAGGTGGTGTTGGTGGGACCTGCGGGGGTCGAACCCACGACAAACGGATTAAAAGAGGTTGGAAGACCTTTTTCAATCGTCCCAAACCCAAGGCTTTCAGACACACGCACCATGTCGAAGGGTGCCATGCGTAGCTCTAATTTGCTGTCAAAAGCTACGAAAGAGCTACGTTATGAAACCACCTTGAAACTGTGCCTTGTCTCTCTTTGCAGAGTCAGCTGCTTGCCCAACTTGGCAACCTAGCTTGTCCACAAAATCCACAGGCCGAAGGCCCGGCGACCCCCCAGAGCTTCGCTCGCTCGGGGGGTGGGAGCCGGGGAACCTGTGGAGGCTTGTGGGCAAGCATGAGAGCACTCAGCTATTTGTAACTATTGAGTTATAGGTACGAGCTCAATCGTTTTTAGATCGTTGATCGTTCAGTTGCTGTATCAAGTACTGAATGTGGTCCAGCCTCTGATTAGTGTGGGCGTGATTAGTATCTAGCGCTTTCAGAATCAACCAAACTCCCCAGCCAAAAACGAGGGCCGCACTTAGCCACTGTTGTCCAGAATCACTCATGCTTTCCCAAAAAGCCAGCAAGAGTACGACCCCGATTGCTATAGCTCCCCACTTAACGTATTTCATTTATCGCCTCGCCAGCTTATGGCTAACAAAAGGTGGGGTGGCAAGCCACCCCACCTCTCATATGGTCACGATGATCAAAATGAGCCAGCCGACAGCACGAATGCACGCAGCTAAATCAATTGTCACATCCACCCTTACAGACATCTTCATGGATTACTCCACTTAATGTCCGCGGCCGCGGACGTTAATCCGCTAAGAATTTATAAAGCGCCCATTGCCGGCGCCGCTCTTTCCCTGACTAGTATGGTTCCGAGCGTCGGCTTCGCTCCAGTTCAGGTAGATCGGTCTGCCTCAGCGGCGGGGGTTTCCCGTGGCATCGGCTCCGAGCCTGACTTTCGCTCACCTTAGGCCAATCGTTACTTCGGCCTCGGGCCTTTACTTCAGCCCTGGGACAGTAAGAGTTGTCCGTATCACCGGGCTCCTAGTGTCTTGCCCCGAATATACGGGATGTTGTACGGTTCTTACTACCAATCAGCTGCCACAGCTTGACATGCGTGATGGGCTCTTGCTACATTCTTACCCAGCGACAGCCTACATACATAGGCCAATGCTGATCCCCCCGATGGGATCGCCCCGCTTAGAAAAAATGCCAGAGTTGTTCACTCAATAAGTTCTGGATAAAGGGGTTACGGTAGCTGGCAGGTTGCTACCGTAGGCGCCACCACATACAGACCAACCGCATCTGTCGCGAATTCCCAACTTTTTGGAGTTCGTATGCGGTCGTCTGCCAGACATCCCTATTCGTTTTCGTTTCCACCATCCTCTGTAGCGTCGCAGCCGGGATGCTTGCCCGCGCGCGGGCTTGCTCCTGGCGGCGAAGCCGCTGGGCTTGTCCCATATAAAACAAGTGGCCCTGATTATTTGTCAGTCAGTTTTGAACCTGACATCGTCCAAGAGCGTCGGGTCAGACGCCTCAGGCGACAAGTCTGGGCAGCTGGTCATCTTCACCGGTTCGCGTGTCCGCGAGGTCACCGTGAAAACGTCTGGTTTGTCACCCTCACCTATCGAGGCGTAGACGACTGGAAACCGGGGCATATCTCCCGCTGCTTCAAAGCCGTTCGCAAGTGGTGCCACAAGCGAGGCATTCCCTTTCGCTACGTCTGGGTGGCAGAACTTCAGCAACGCGGCGCACTGCACTACCACGTCGCCGTCTGGCTGCCCAAGCGCATTCAGCTTCCAAAGTTCGATAAGCAGGGCTGGTGGCCGCACGGCATGACTCAGCGTGTCATTGCAAAGAACGCAGTGGGGTACTTGATGAAGTACCTCTCCAAAATTTCTCCATTCCATAAATTTCCTAGAGGAGTACGTATCCATGGATTCGGCGGACTCACCCAACAAGCCCGCAGCATCTGCTCCTGGCTCAATCTCCCCTACTGGTGCAAGCAACTCTACGGGGTCGGAGACCTACAGACAGTCAAAGGTCGTCGTGTGGTGCGCGAAACGGGCGAAATTCTTGCGCCCATGTACCAGCGAGTTTTCCACCCTGCCGGAATGCGCCTGTATCCCAATGGTGAGATACCTGAGCGCTGGGCGGACGGACCCTACTCCTCCATAGACCGCTTCACCTCGGAGGCTGCGCCATGAACTCGCGCACCCTCGGCGCTGTCGAGGCGGCAAACCTGCTTCGCATCCATCCCCAAACCCTCATGGCCCGCGCACGCGCCGGGGCAATACCTGGCTGCAGGGTGGGTAAGGCGTGGGTCTTTGTTGAATCTTTGTTGATCGAGTATCTGGTGGCACAATCGCAATCGCGTGTGTCTGTAGCCGATGCTCAGGAGAAATCCGAATGTCGCTCTATAGACGAAAAGACTCGCCCTACTGGTGGGCAAAATTTCCGGCCATCCGTGGCGAATCTGGACCGTTACAGGTCAGCACTGGGACTACCGAAAAGCGCAAGGCGCAGGAGTTCCATGACCGACTGAAAGCCGAACGCTGGGAGCAATCCAAGCTCGGCGCAAAACCTCGCCACACGTGGGAAGAGGCGGTCCTGAAGTTTCTAGACGAAACCTCGCACAAGCGCACCCACGAGCGGGACAAATCAATTCTTCGCTGGCTCGACTCGGTTTTCGGGGGCAAGTACCTCGATGAAATCGACCGGGCACTGATTGACCACGTCAAGGCATTGCGGGCCAAGATAGCCACCCAGAGCACGGCCAACCGCTACCTGGCGGTGATCCGGACAATCCTTCTCAAAGCGGCTAACGAGTGGGAGTGGATCGAGAGAGCGCCCAAAGTCTCGCTCTACAAGGAAAAAGACGGCCGTATCCGGTCACTGACGCAGGAGGAATTTCGGCGCTTACTGGCCGAGCTGCCGCCTCACCTGGCTGACATGGCCCTGTTCTCTGTCGCCACCGGCCTCCGGCAAGGCAACGTCCGGCTGCTGCAGTGGTTACAGGTTGATCTGGAACGCCGTCACGCATGGATCACGCCGGAGCAACACAAGAACGGCCGGGCGCACGCTGTACCCCTTAACGAGATGGCGGTAGAGGTTCTGCTGCGGCAAGTCGGAAAGCATCCGGTCTATGCGTTCACGTATCGAGGGCAACCCGTCGTGAGCGTGTCGACCAAGGCCTGGACGAACGCCCTCGAACGCGCCGGAATTGAGGATTTCCGCTGGCATGACCTGCGCCACACCTTCGCGACCTGGCACCGCCAAGCCGGAACGCCCACGCACGAGCTGCAAAGGCTCGGAGGCTGGAAAACGCTGTCTATGGTGGAAAGGTATGCACACGTAGCGCCGGAGGGCTTGCAAGTGGCTGCAAGTCGGCTGGATAATGTGCTTCAGAGCTACGCTTTGGCTACGCCAAAAGAAAAGAGGGACTGACCATGACAGCCAATCCCTCTTTGTTATTGGTGGGACCTGCGGGGGTCGAACCCACGACAAACGGATTAAAAGTCCGCTGCTCTACCAACTGAGCTAAGGTCCCGAGGATTTCTCCCGGTTCGCACTGCGTTTTCCGCAGCACAGCCTCAAATTATAGCGTCATTTTGAGAGGCTTCGCAAACCTGGGATGCAATTTTGCTGAGTGCCCAGCCGGTCGCGCACATGCCGAATGTGGCGGTGACACTGACCACCGAGCCGTAGCCATGGCAGTTCAGTGTGCCATCGCTGGCTGGTGATTGCTCGCAGGTCGAGGCATCCGGTAGTTCTGCCGGTGCAGCAGCCTTCGCTGGCTGCAACACAGGCTCGCGGCTGAAGACACAGGTCACGCCCATTCGTCCCTTGCGCGCCCCCCCATGCTCCTTGCGCAGGCGATAGCGCAGCTGCGCGAGCAGCGGGTCATGCGTGACATCGGCAAGGTCTTCCACGTCCACGCGGTGGGCCAGTTGTTTGCCGCCAGCCGCACCAATGCTGACAAAGTTAACCTTCTGGCGAATGGCCCAGGCGGCCATGGCTGTTTTGGCCTTGACCTGGTCACAGGCATCAATCACGGCGATGTGGGCACGGTCCCACGACGCATCCCATCCAATGACTGAAGGCCAGTTGTCAGGGTCGACAAATTCCTCCACACCAACCACCTGGCAATGCGGATTGATCTGCGCAATGCGCTCCTGCATGGCCTTTACCTTGGATTGTCCGAGCGTGCCATCCAGCGCATGAATCTGGCGATTGATGTTGGATTCGGCAATGTGGTCCAGATCGACCAGCGTGAGGCGAGCCACGCCGCTGCGTGCAGCAGCCTCCGCAGCCCATGAGCCGACGCCGCCAATGCCCACCACAATGATGTGCGCCTCGCGAATGCGCCGTGCACCTGCGACACCGTACAGCCGCGCCAGCCCGCCGAAACGGCGGTCAAGGTCCGCCTCGAAAAGCGGTTCAGTCAATGCCATGGGAATGCGCGCTATTCAGGCGTGTTCTGCCGTTTTCAGGCGCTGCGCTCCAGCTGCCAGATCTGGTATTTCAAACCAGCCACACAGCCTGCGAGGATAGACGCCAGAGCCACCACGCTGGTGGCACTGAGTGTGGATACGCCCGACAGGCCCTGCCCCACTGTGCAGCCCATCGCGGTGACACCGCCCACGCCCATCAGCACCGCACCCACGAGATGATTGCCGGTGTCGCGTGCGTCGCGGAAACCTTCCCAGCGGAAGTTGCCCGAAAAGATCGCCTGCAGCGCGGAACCGGCCACCACGCCAAAGACGGACGCAATGCCGATGGTGATGAGTTTGCTCTTGTCGCTGAAGAACATGACCCAGTCCACCGTGTAGGCCACAGGGGAAACAAAACTCAATGCCTCGGCACGGCCGGAGTTGGTGGCGACAAAGGCCTCCTGCAGGGTGTCCGGGTGCTCGGCAACGTAACCGAGATGGCCGCTCACCCACCACATGCCCACAATCACACCGCCAATGCCTAGACCGGCCAGCAGATTGTCAAAGCGGCGGAAGTCTGCGCCCCAGAATGCCCAAAGGATCAGGCACCCGCCAATCAACAGGGCCAGACCCACGCCAGTAGCCGCGGGCGCAATGCCCGTTGCCGCGCTGACCCAGCTCGGCAAGGTGGCGTTGCCAGCGAAATCGATCGCCACGCGATCCACTGTAGCCACACGCACCACAGCCGTGAGGCCTTTGAGCGTGGCAAACGCGGCGACGCCCATCACAACAAAGACCACCAGGGACTTGAGGCTGCCGCCACCGATTCGCACCAATGTCTTGCTACCGCAACCGGAGGACAGCACCATGCCGAAACCAAAGAGTGCGCCACCGACCAGCGCAGACAGCCAGATGAAGCGGTTGGACGCGTACAGGGTTTTGGCGGGGTCGATCAAGCCCATCGCCGCGAGCGTGAAAAACCCGATCATTGCCACGCCAACTGCCATGCCCCACATGCGCATGCGGGTCCAGTCGCCCATGTTCACAATGTCGCTGACGGCGCCCATGGTGCAAAAGTGGGTGCGCTGTGCAATGGCGCCAAAAACCATCGACAGCGCAAAGGCAGCGATGAGAACCTGTTGTGTGAGTGAGCTGAGCGCAGAGGAGTCCATACCCCGATTTTAATTGGGAACCGCGTGGAGTCCTTCCACGCGGTATTCAGTGCGGACTACTTCAGCTTGGAGAGGCGGTCTTTGGCAACAGAAGCCGCTTCCGACTGGGGATAGGCTTTGACCAGATCGTCCAGCGTCTTGCGGGCCGCGCGGGTGTCTTTGAGTTCCACCTGGCAATTGGCCAGCGACAACAGCGCTTCCGGGGCGCGGCCATGCTCGGGATCGGCGGTGACCAGCGTGCGGAAATTGGTAATGGCGTCGCGGTAGTTGCGCAGCGCATACTGGGCGTTGCCCAGCCAGAACAGTGACGAAGAGCGATAACCCGTCTGCGGGTAACGCCTCATGAAGTTCATGAAAGCAGTCTGCGCCGCGGCAAATTCGCCCTTTCTCAGCGTGGCCAGCGCGGCTTCGAATTCCTGCTTTTCGGCGGGTTCGGCCACAAACTCACGCCCATCCACAGAGACCTTGGCAGGTTCGAACTTGCGCAGGCGCTCATCGACACCCTGCGACATGTCTTTCTGCAGGCGCTGAACCTCAGCGATATCGCGGGCCAATTTTTCGTTCTGCCCGCGCAGATTGGCCAGCTCGGAGCGCAAGGCCTCCATCTGGTTGGAAATGTCCAGCAGGCTGCGACGCAACTGGGCGTTGTCGTCCGTCGAGCGCTTCAGTTCTGCCTGAGTGGCTTCGAACCGCTGCCGCAGGTCGAGAATGGCTTTGCGCGCCTCGTCGTCCTCGAACAGCCCGGCATGGGCCTGGAAGGCCAGACCGCAAACCAGTGCGGCCAAAGCAGCTTTGAAAAACGTCAAGGTGTGCTCCGCTTTCAACGGTAGTTGATCTCGGCACGGCGATTCTTGGCCATGGCGCTCTCATCGGAACCAGTGGCTGCCGGCTTCTCCTTGCCGAAGCTCACGGCTTCGACCTGTGCATCCTGCACGCCCAGCAGGCCCAGTGCACGACGCACCGCCTCAGCGCGCTTTTGTCCGAGTGCCAGGTTGTATTCACGGCCGCCACGCTCGTCCGTGTGTCCCTCAATCGCCATTTTGCGTGCCTTGTTGGCCGCCAGGAAACGGGCATGCGCCTCGATCGCAGGCTGGAATTCGGACTTGACGACATAGCTGTCGAAGTCAAAGTAGATGATGCGCGGGGTGTTGGCGGGGCCGGCGGCCGAGGCATTGGCACCGTCCAGCTGCACGGGCGCCACGGCGTTACCGGTGGCACCCGGATCGGCTGGGCGAACAGCTGCAGCAGTCCTGTCTTCCACCGGTACTTCGTCCAGTTTCACATTAGAGCCACAGGCAGCAAGGCTTGCCACCAGGGCCACGGAAAGGAAAAGTTTGGAAACAAGATGCTTCATCGGATACCTCGAAAGTGAATTGAAACTCGAAAAACAGGGATGGCTGCCAAACCCCAGCGGTCAGCGCTGGAACGGACCCCAGTCGGGCTCACGGATGTCTCCGCTGGCGCCCGACAGTTTGGCCTTGATTTTGCCGTCCAGTGTGGTGGTCATCAGCGCTTCGCGGCCCTGACTCACGGTGGCGTACACAATCAGGCGACTGTTGGGCGCAAAACTGGGGCTCTCGTCAGCGCTGGTATCAGAAATGGGAGTTGCCGCACCGCCCGCAAGTTCCATGACATGCAGCTTGAATGCGCCGCCCACGCGGGAAATATAGGCGAGCCAGCGGCCATCCGGGCTGATGGCGGGGGAAATGTTGTAGCCACCTGTGAACGTCACACGCTCCGGGTTGCCGCCCGAAGGGCTCATTCGGTAAATCTGAGGCGCACCACCACGGTCGCTCACGAAATAAATGAAACGGCCGTCCGGCGAATACACCGGCTCGGTGTCGATACTGGAAGACTGCGTCAGCCGGCGTGGCTCGCCGCCATTGAGCCCCAGGGCGTAAATCTGGGAGCCTCCGTCCCGGCTGAGGGTGGCCACCAGTTGCTTGCCGTCTGGCGACCATGCAGGTGCACTATTGGAGCCGCGAAAGTTGGCCAGAAGCCGCCGGCGCCCCGTGGCGACCTCATGCGCGTAAATGACTGGCTTGCGGGACTCAAAAGACACATACGCCAGTTGACCGCCCATGGGCGACCATGCGGGTGAAATGACCGGCTCCGGGCTGGTCAATGCGGACTGCGCGCCCTCCCCGTCCGAATCGGCCACCCACAGGTTATAGCGTTGAGCAGTCTTGGTGACATAGGCAATGCGGGTCGAGAAGATGCCCTTCTCGCCAGTGAGTTTCTCGTAGATGAAGTCTGCGATGCGGTGGGCTGCAAGACGCAGCTCAGAGGCGGCGACCGGATAGTTCTGGCCACCCAGGTCCTGCCCGCGCACGATGTCCCACAGACGCATCCGGACGTCAAAGCGCCCGTCGGCCAGCTGCGTGACGCTGCCCGTGACGAGCGCATCTGCGCCTTTCTGGCGCCAGCTGGCCAGATCGGGTCGCGTGCTTTCATCTGCGGCGAAGCCTGCGGTGTCAACGCCGCGAAACATGCCGCTTCGCTCCAGGTCAGCCTGGACAATGCTGCCGACTTTCTGGGGAGACTGCGCGTCGCCCCTGAACGCCGCAATGGCGACCGGTACCTGCGTGAGGCCGACTCCGGAAACCTCGATGCGGAACTGGGCCAACGCTGGCATCGCAGGAATCGCACCGGCAGCGAGAAAACCCAGGGTGGAGCGGCGGCTGAAGGAAGGCGGGTTGTTCATTGTTTTATGGATGGTCGTTCAGTTCAGTGTCGTTATTTTGACGGACGCAGTCGGTGTGAGTTCCTGAAGACCTTTTTCGGCCCTCACGCAGGCAGTTTTCATGCGTTCGATAACGCGGGCCCGGTTGACGGATTCGTGATCACGCTTGCTTTCAGGGTGCCAGAGATGAAACACCTCGGTGGCCAGAAATCCGTTCTTGCGCTTCAAACCCAGATGATTGAGCCTGAGCACCAGATCGGCGTCTTCGTGCCCCCAGCCGCTGAACACTTCGTCAAATCCGTTGACCGCGATGAAATCAGATCGCCACACACCAAAGTTGCAGCTCCTGATACCGCGCCATTGAAAGCCCTGTTTTACCCTGAATACATTGGATGGCCAGTTCAGGAGGTGCAACAGTTTGTTGCTGTCGCCACGAATGCGGGCCTGCCACCAGAAGGAAAACGGCTGCGCAGGCAAGTCAACGGCGCCGGAAGTCACCTGCTCCGTCAAGGAAGGACTCAGCAACACCCGGCTCCCATTGACGAAGCAGCCCGCCTCGGCGAGACGGGCGTGCCATTCCACAAAGCGCTGATTGGGAATGCAGTCACCATCCAGAAAGACCAGGTAGTCGCCTGTGACGTGCGACGCTGCAAGGTTGCGCGCCTGCGCTGCCGTGAACCCCACATCGGGATGCCACACGTGGCGCACCGGACAGCGGAACGCGGGGCAACCGCTGAGCAGCATCTGCACATGCTCAGGCCGAGACCCATCGTCTGCGATGAGGATTTCATGCCGCTCGTCGCATTGCGCTGCGAGCGAGCGAAGCACCGGCAGCAAGGCCTCCGTGCGGTTGTAGGTCAGGACGACAAAGCTGATTTTCATTTCGCCCGGGACGCCTGCTCTCCGCGTTGCAGCAGCCACAACTTGAGGTATCGGTAATAGGTGCCCTCGGCGTTTGAGATGGCGAGTACCAGCCCCATACGCCCATCCAGAAACCCCAAGCGGAAAACATAGGTGCGCAAGAAGGCCCACAGCCCATGGCCCAGCGCGCTGCCCAGCGATCCCTTGCGGCCCTTCGCCAGCAGCCCCTTCGCGCCGGCAGAAGAATAGCGGTTCATTTTGTCCAGCACAGACTCAAACGATGTGAAGCTTTCGTGCAAGAGGTCGGCATCCAGACGACCCGCCCGCGACTGGGTGACGAGGCGCTCATGCACCAGATCGTCCGAAAAAGTCGCTGCCTCACGGCGGAAAAGCCGCTTCACCCGATCGGGGTACCAGCCTGAATGCCGGATTGGTTGCCCGCAATAGCTGGACAACCGGGGAAGCTCATAGACATCAAATGTCGGCGCCGCAATGGCCTGCTCAATCTGGCGCTGCAACTGAGGGGTCACCCTCTCATCGGCATCGATGGACAACACCCACTCGGAAGAGGCCAATGCCAAGGCCCGGTTTTTCTGAACCCCAAACCCGGCCCAATCGCTGCGCAAGTGCACCTGCGCACCCAGGGCAGTAGCCCGCTCGACGGTGTTGTCGGTACTGCCTGAGTCCACCACTACGATCTCGTCCGCGAAGGCCACCGATCGAAGACAGGCTTCGATGTTGTGGGCTTCATTCTGGGTGATGAGGATGACGGAAAGACGGGTCAATACAAACCTTCGGGAAGACGTTGACGCATCAGATTTTGCCGCAGAAAAGTGGCGTCAGGACTTTGAGCATAGCAGAGCGTCCCGAGTGAAAAGCATGCCGGAAGAGGTATGGAATCGCCGATAATCCGCTCTTCTCCGGCGACGACCCCCAGTCCACTTTGCACACCAAAACATTCAGCGTTCGACTCACCACTGTCGATTGGCAAGCGGCCTTCATCGGCAGGTTGGCAGCCGTATGAGCCAGGCCCCTGCGTCGCCGCTTTCGAAGCGCATTGCCCGCGTCTGGCCTTATTTCAGCCAGTCACGTGCCGGTTGGGCGCTGGCCATCGGGGCCACGATTGCTGCATCCATCACCGAGCCTTTTGTCCCCGCGCTAATGAAGCCACTGCTGGACCGCGGGTTCAAGCAGGACGGATTCAATCTGTGGTTGGTCCCCGTGGCGCTGATGCTGCTGTTCACGATCCGTGGCCTCGCGGGTTTTCTGGCCCAGTTTGCGCTTTCGAAAATCACCAATGACGGTCTGCTCCTTCTGCGAAAGGCCATGTTCGACAAGTTGCTGCGCGCCCGGTTGACGCTGTTTGCCGACCAGAGCTCCAGCGCCATTGCCAACACTGTGGTGTACGAGGTGTTCAACGGCTCGTCGATGCTGATCAACGCGGTACTGAAGCTGGCACGCGATGTGCTGACCCTGTTGGCATTGATCGGCTATCTGCTCTACCTCAACTGGAAACTGTCGCTGGTTGTCGCCCTGCTCTTCCCGGCAGTGGCCTATGTGATCCAGGTGCTCTCCAAGCGCCTGTACCGGCTCACCCGCGAGAGCCAGACGGCGACCGATGACTTGGCCTACGTAGTCGAGGAGAACGTGCTGGCGCACCGCGACGTGCGCCTTCACGGCGCGCAGGCCAGCCAGGCCGAGCGCTTCAATACGCTCAGCAACACCTTGCGCCGGCTCTCGATGAAGGGCACGGCCGCCTACGCCGGCATGAGCGCCATCACCCAGGTGCTGGCAGCCATGGCGCTGTCGGCGGTCATTTCCATCGCGCTGGTACAAAGTGCAGAGAACACCACCACCGTGGGCGGCTTCGTGGCGTTCGTAACCGCCATGCTGCTGCTGGTGGCGCCGGTCAAGAGCCTGTCTGATGCCACCACGCCGATCACGCGCGGACTCGCGGCCCTCGAACGCGGACTGGACTTGCTCGACCAGACGCTCGACGAGAGCGGTGGTTCCTTCACCAAGGCGCGGGCACATGGCGACATCACATTTTCGGATGTCACTGTTGTCTACAAGGCGGACGCCGTGCCTGCCTTGAATCAGGTGTCACTGTCCATCCGGGCTGGAGAAACGCTCGCCGTCGTTGGCGCCTCCGGTTCGGGTAAAACCACGCTGGTCAACCTGTTGCCACGTTTCGTGGACATGACCTCTGGCGAGATCACACTGGATGGACATCCTCTCCGGGACTGGGACATCGCATCCCTGCGCACGCAGATCGCCTTTGTCAGCCAGCACGTCGTGATGCTCAACAGCAGTCTGGCGGCAAACGTTGCATTGGGTCAGGTTGTCGACCGGGACCGGGCGCAGGCCTGTCTTGTTGCTGCCAATCTGGGCGGCCTTCTGGCCGAGTTGCCCAACGGTCTCGACACGCTGGTGGGCCACAATGCCATGCAGTTGTCGGGTGGCCAACGCCAGCGTCTGGCGATTGCCCGCGCGCTGTACAAGGACGCGCCCTTACTGATCCTCGATGAGGCCACTTCTGCGCTGGATACCGAATCCGAACTGGCCGTGCAGGAGGCCATCAAGCGGCTGATGGCCAACCGCACCTCGCTGATCATTGCGCACCGGCTGTCGACCGTGCAGCACGCGGACCGGATCATCATGATGGATGCTGGCCGCATCGTCGAAAGCGGCACGCACAGCGAGCTGCTTGCAAACAATGGGCCTTACGCGCACCTTTATCACCTCGGTTTTCAGTCGGCCAACCGCTGACCTGCCCCTTCCACGTTCCTGAGAGCCTTCCCGATGCCTGCTTCCATCAGTGGTTTCACTTTCATCCGCAACGGTGTGGACCTGGGTTTTCCTTTTGAGGCATCGATCCGGTCTTTGCTGCCGCTGGTCGACGAGTTTGTTGTCGCAGTGGGCAAAGGTGCCGACGCCACCCTGGCGCGGGTGAAGGCGATTGGCGACCCCAAGATCCGCATCATCGAAACGCTCTGGAACGAGCGCATGTCAGACCGTGGCTTTGTCTACGCGCAGCAGAAGATGATCGCGCAGTACTCCTGCACGGGCGACTGGGCTTTTTATCTGGAAGGCGACGAGGTCGTGCACGAAGCCGAACTGGATGCCATTCGCGCCAGCGTGGAGCGACACCACAATAACCCCGCAGTGGAAGCCCTGGTGTTCGACTACCGCCATTTTTACGGCTCACCCGACTGGATCTCCATCAGCCCGGGCTGGTACCGCCGCGAGTGCCGCCTGATCCGCAACACCATCCGCAGCTACGCACCAGACGGCCAGTACTGGCTGGTCACCACCCAGCACAAACGCGGCCGCAACCCCCACGCCGCGCTGGCCAACGCCTACATCTACCACTACGGCTGGATTCGCCGTAACGAGGAGATGCAGAAGAAAATGGACGCAGTGAGCAAGTACTGGGCAACCCCTGCAGCGAAGATTGTGTACAGCCAGTTTGACCAGCGGGCACTGGCGCCATTCACCGGCACACATCCGGAAGCGGTCAAGCACTGGCTGGCGACCGAGGCAGAGCAGACGCTCAACATCGACCCGAATTACAAGCCGACGCCCAAGGAAAACAAGTACCACTTCATGCGGCAGATCGAGAGCCTGACGGGTCTGGATTTCAGCCGCAAGCACTTCAAGCTGGTGGCCTGACTCCCTCGCAGAAGAGCGGCATCAACCCCGCTTTCTGCGCGCCAGCACGACCTTGTGGTACAGCTGCTCCTGCTGAAGGGCCAGCTCACGCCACTGGTAGGCTGTCGCAAATTCGCGTGCGTTCGTGGCCAACGCTGATCGCACCCCTTCATCGGTCAGAACTTGGGTCAGTGTCTGCGCCATGGCGGCGGCGTCTGTCGGGTCGTCCATCAGGATGGCATTGATACCTGACTGAAGCAGCCCGGCAATCCCGCAATAGCGCGGCCCACTGACCAGTACCGGCAGGCTGTGCGCCATGGCTTCCAGCACCACCATGGCAAAAGTGTCTTCCAGCGTCGGATGCACCAGACAATCAGCCGCTTCATACGCCGGCGCCACGTCCTGGAGAGAACCCAGAAAGAACACCCGGTCCTGCAGTCCGAGCGCGCCTGCTTCGGCCTCGAACTCCGGAATGTGTGCACGGTTGCCGACCACGGCCAGCACCACCTCAGGCGCAAGCCTGGCCAGTGCCTGCAGCAAAGTCGGCAGGCCTTTCTTGCGGTAATCATTGCCGACAAACAGCAGACACGGAGAGTCCTGCGGAAGACCGAGCAGGGTTCTGGCTGCCGCCCGGGTGGTCGCGGTGGGTATTGAAGCCGGCAGGTGAATACCAGGCGTGATCACCGACAGCATGGGCAGGCACTGCGGGTAGCTCTCCGCCATCACCGCACGAATATGGTCAGAGGTCACCACCACCTGCCGACCCTGCTGGGGCGCGTAGCGTGCCCGCTCGAGTCCGAGGTAGGTCAGCAGGCGTGGGCTGGTCCAGACCTTGATGTGGCGCAACAGCCGGCGCCAGCCGCTGCGCCCCCGAAAAAGGCTGTAGAGCACAGGCATCACATGCACCGTCTGTACATCGCCATGCCAGGAATTTTCGTGTGAGTGCACCACGTCAAAGCCACGGCGGGTGGCCCACCAGGTGGCAGCGGCAAACCACAGCTGGTTCACCCAGCGCGGTTTGCGCAAAGGGGCTGAAACGCGGTGGTAGGTGACTCCGGGCCACTGGTGGTGGATTTCCTGCGCGAACACATGCACCTCATGCCGCGCAGCCAGTTCCTCCACCAGTGCAATCGAGTAGCGCTCGGCGCCGCCGCCCGTGGCAGAGAAGGTGCGGTTGAACACTGCCACGCGCCACCGGGGAACGGCGGCAGCAGCTGTCAAACCCACGGTCTCAGTTTGCGGAAGGCTCATCGTGCCGGTCTTCATAGGCGCTTGCCAGCTTCATCCAAAGCACCGGCAGGCTCGTGGACCGGTGTACCGGCACGCGCGGCAGCTCAAGCATGTCCATGCCAGCCAGGCAGCGGCTGCGGGCTGTCGTGGTGGCCGTCGCAAAACCCAGCGCATCGACCATGGCGCGATGCCGCGATTCGTAGCGGCCATACGGGTAGCAGAACTGGGTCACCGGCGTGCCAAGCACAGACTCCAGAACAGCCTTGCCACGCTGCATGTCGGCTTCCGCGACGCTGTCGCTGGCCTCCATCAGGTTCACATGCTGATCGGTGTGCGAGCCCACCTCCTGCCCACCAGCCACCCACTGGCGCAATTCGGCCTCGGTCATCAGCGGGGTTTGCGGCACGCCAATGTCTTTGTCCCAAACGTTGGTTTGGCCCATCAAGCCACTGACGGCGTAGCAGGTCGAGGAAAAGCCGTTCCGCTGCAACACCGGCAGGGCATTGGTGAGGTTGTTCTGGTAGCCGTCGTCAAAGGTGATGCCAAACACCTTGCCGTCGCGCTCGCCGCGCAGATAGGGTTCCAGCGCAGTCATCGAGAGCCCGGTGTAACCCAACATCCTCAACAATGCCATCTGGCGTGCAAACGCCGTGGGCGACACGCACAGACTGCGAAAAGGCGTACCCTTGGGCGGCGCTGGTGCGATCTGGTGATACACCAGAATCGCGATTGGCTTTCGGTTGGCAGTGGTCGTCGGCTTCACAGCAAAACGATGTCGTATTGTTCCTGCGCCATGGCCGCCTCGGCCTGCAATGACACCGGTTTGCCGATGAAGTCGCTCAGGCTGGCCAGATGCTGGCTTTCCTCGTCTAGGAACAGTTCAATCACTTTCGGCGAGGCCACCACACGGAATTCTCGCGGGTTGAACTGCCGGGCCTCGCGCAGGATCTCGCGCAGGATGTCGTACGTCACGCTGCGCGCGGTTTTCACCACGCCTTTGCCGCTGCAGGCGCTGCACGGCTCGCAGAGCTGGTGCGCCAGTGATTCGCGGGTGCGTTTGCGGGTCATCTCCAGCAAACCCAGCGCCGAGAAGCCGTTCACCGCGGTCTTGATGCGGTCACGCGCGAGCTGCTTCTGGAACTCGGCCAGCACCGCCTCGCGGTGGTTGTCCTTCAGCATGTCGATGAAGTCAACGATGACGATGCCGCCCAGGTTGCGCAGCCGCAACTGGCGGGCGATGGCCTGCGAAGCTTCGAGGTTGGTCTTGAAGATGGTGTCGTCGAAATTGCGGGCACCGACAAAACCGCCGGTGTTCACGTCCACCGTGGTCAGGGCCTCGGTCTGATCGATGATGAGGTAGCCGCCGGACTTCAGATCCACGCGCCGGCCAAGCGCCTTGGCGATCTCCTCGTCAATGTTGAACAGGTCAAAAATCGGCCGTTCGCCGCCATAGTGCTGCAGCTTGCTGACCGTGGCCGGCATGAACTCTGTGGCGAAGGCGTGAAGTTTGTCGAACTGCTCATGCGAATCGATGCGGATGGTTTGGGTGTTCTCAACCACCAGGTCGCGCAGCACGCGCTGCAACAGGCTCAGGTCCTGGTGCAGCACTGACGCGGGTGGCAGCCGCATGGAGGCGTCCTTGATGCGTGCCCAGGTCTTGCGCAGATAGGCAATGTCGTCAGCCAGTTCGATGTCGGTCGCGTCTTCGCCGTTGGTGCGAAGAATGAAGCCACCACCCGCGCTGCCCGCCAGCGTCTGCACCCGCTGGCGCAGCGCTTCCCGTTCGCGCGGCGGGATTTTCTGCGACACACCAATGTGGTTGTCCTGCGGCAGGAACACCAGCAGGCGGCCGGCAATGCTGATCTGCGCCGTGAGGCGCGCGCCCTTGGTGCCGATGGGGTCCTTCAGCACCTGCACCATCACCGACTGCCCTTCGAAGAGCTGTTTCTCGATCGGCAGGAGTGTTGGCGTACCGTTGCCATTGGGGCCTGCGACGGCTTCGGGTTCGGCATGCCGGCTGTTGATGCTGCTCATCAGGTCGGCGACATGCAGGAAAGCCGCGCGGTCCAGTCCGATGTCGATGAAGGCCGATTGCATGCCCGGCAGCACACGGGCCACCTTGCCGAGGTACACGTTGCCGACCAGACCCCGCTCCAGGGTACGCTCGACGTGCAGTTCCTGCACCGCCCCGTGCTCGACCACTGCCACACGGGTTTCCTGGGGCGACCAGTTGATCAGGATGTCTTGGTACATGCAAGGATTGTAGGGAGGCCGACGCGCGGGCGGGCCAAAGCCCTAGAACTTGAAACCGGCCTTTCGCAACAAGGCCGTGGTCTCGTACAGCGGCAAGCCCATGATGCCAGAGTAGCTGCCACTGATGCGGCGGATGTGCATGGCCGCCCTGCCCTGCACTGCATAAGCACCCGCCTTGCCCAGCGGCTCGCCAGTGGCCACATAGGCCTTGATCTGCGCGGCGCTCATGGGCTCGAACGACACCTGTGAAACACTGAGGGCTTCGTGCACCTGCCGGCCGCGCTGCACCGCCACAGCGGTCAGCACTCGGTGGGTACGCCCCGAGAGTTCCCCCAGCATTCGCATCGCATCGCGCGCATCGGCGGGTTTGCCGTAAATGGTGCGACCGAGGGCGACTGTGGTGTCAGAGCACAACACCGGCGCCGCCGCAAGCGAGCGCCGCTTCATCCGTGCGACAGCAGCCGCCAGTTTGAGCCGCGTCACGCGCTGAACGTAGGCGGTGGGCGATTCGCCGGGCAGCACGTCCTCCAGCGACTCTGCATCTTCATCAGCATCAGGCAGCAGCAGCTGGTAGGCCACGCCCAACTGCTCCAGCAACTGCCGGCGCCGCGGGCTCTGGGAAGCGAGGTAGATAAATGGACTCATAGGCATGGACGGTCTGGTTTGATACTGCCCTTCAATACCTCCGGGCGAACGGACGCGGGAGAATAATTAGACAGGCTCAGGACGAATGAAACTGAATAACGGATGTAGGCGAGGGCATGCCTTGACCAGCTGAGCCGTGGAACCGGCTTTGCCGGGCCACAGGCGGACGGCCCCCTCGGGGGGCAGCGCAGTACGCGAAGCGACAAGCGTGGGGGCTCCATCACTCTCTGTGATAGGGGTGATTGATGGTGATGCTCCACGCCCGGTAGAGCTGCTCGATCAGCAGCACGCGCACCATGGCGTGTGGCAAGGTCAGATCCGACAGGCGCAGACGTTCGTGGGCAGCGCGTTTGAAGTCCGGGTCAAGCCCGTCCGGCCCGCCAATCACGATGGCCACATCGTCGCCTGACAGTTGCCAGCTTTTGAGCCGCTCGGCCAGCGCCACGGTGGTGACAGCGGTGCCCCGCTCGTCCAGCGCCACCACGTGGGTGCCCCGTGCGATCACGCCCTCAATGCGGGCGCGCTCTGCGGACAAAAGTGTTTCCAGCGTCTTGGAAGCGCGCGGCTCCGTTTTCACGGCCTTGAGCTCAACCTTGAGCTCCGGCGGGAAACGCTTGGCGTAGTCGTCGTAAGCCGTTTGCGCCCAGTCAGGCACCTTCTGGCCCACGGCAACGATGGTGAGCCTCATCGGCTGCGCGGTGCGGCTTTCTTCGCAGCGGGTTTGCTGGATGCTTTGGAGGCAGGTTTGGCCGTTTTGGCTGCCGCAGTCTTCTTGGCTGCGACTTTCTTCGCCACTGGCACCTTGACAAGCGGAATCTTCGCTGCGGGTTTGGCTGCGCGGGGTTTGGCCGGCTTGGCAGCAGGTTCTGCCGCAGGTGCTGCCAGATTGCGTTTAGCGGTCCAGTCGTTGGTTTTTCCCACGCGGCCCACATAACCCGGCTCAGGATCGCGGGGAGCAGGCTTGGCGGCTTTCACGGCCGGCTTAGCGCCGCGCTTGGTGGATGCGGCCTTGTTACCGGTTTTAGCGCCCGCTTTGGGCTTGGCTTCTGCCACCGGTTCTGGCTTGGACGCCTTGGCCATCGGCGCGGGAGCACCGAGTTTCAGCTTCACGGGCTTGTCGCCCCACAGCTCTTCCAGGTGGTAATACTGGCGAATGGTGGGCTGCATGATGTGCGCCACGACCGCGCCGCAGTCCACGATGATCCACTCGCCGTTGTCTTCGCCTTCGATGCGGGGCTTGTTGAAGCCGGCATCGCGCACCGCGTCACGCACGCTGGCCGCCAGGGCCTTGGTCTGGCGGTTGGACGTGCCCGAGGCGACGATCACGCGCTCGAACAGCGAGGTGATGTGCTCGGTGTCGAACACCTGAATGTCCTGGGCTTTCACATCCTCCAGACCATCGACGATGGCGCGCTGCAGCTTCTGGACATCTTTTTTGGCATCGATGCCCGTGGTTTTGGCAGTGGTAGGGGTCATTCAGTACTTTGCTTGAGGGGTGAAAACGGTGAAGGCCGGCTTTGGTTCCGGCTTTAACCTTGAGTTTGGTACAGCCGATGGGCTGCAATATAACGCGCCACAGGCTCGGGAACCAGCCCGGACAAGTCCGGGGCCTTCGGGGCCAGTGCCCCACTGGCAGCCACCAATTCGCGGATTTGCGTGGCACTCACGTGCATCAGCGGCAGGTTCAGGGTCAAAACGGCGCTTTGCCGATCTGATGAAAGTTGCGATGACTGCAGGGATTCCGTGGAATCTGACGCAGCACCGGAGCGATCAGCTATGCAAATTATAGCAATGTCGCGTATCTCGCCAGAACGCTGCCATTGGCCGAAGACGGCAAACTGGTCCGCACCCATCAGCAGGTAGAGCTGCGCCCCGGGGTGCTCGCCCTGCAATGCGGCCAGCGTGTCGGCGGTGTAGCTGGGGCCGGCTCGCCGCATCTCGCGGTCGTCGACCTTCACCTGGGGCAGACCGTCAAACGCCAGTTGCGCCATGGCAAGCCGGTGTTTAGGGGCACTGAGTGCGCGCGGCTTGTGCCAGGCGTGCCCGGTCGGGATGACGTAAAGCGTGTCCAGACCCAACTGCTCAACAGCCGCCCGGGCAAGCGCCTGATGGGCGCAGTGCGGTGGGTCAAACGCCCCGCCGAACATGCCGATGCGGCGCACGCCCGGCCGCGGTGTGGGTGTCACACCCAGTCCCTACGGATAAGGAAGTCCTGCGTCAATCGCGCCTCCGGAGAGCCCGCTTCGTTCTGGCGCTGGTACGACCAGCTGACCAGAGGCGGCATCGACATCAAAATGGACTCGGTGCGCCCGCCTGACTGCAAACCGAAGTGGGTTCCCCGGTCCCAGACGAGGTTGAACTCGACATAGCGGCCGCGGCGGTACAGCTGGAAGTCTCGCTCCCGCTCGCCATAGGGCGTGTCTTTTCGCCGCTCGACCAGCGGCAGATACGCCGGAATCAGGCCGTTGGCGACGCTTTGCATCATGGCAAAGCTCTTCTCCTGGCCCAGCTCATGGAAGTCGTCAAAGAAAACGCCGCCCACACCGCGCTGCTCGTTGCGGTGTTTGAGGAAGAAATACTCGTCGCACCACTGCTTGAAACGCGGGTATTTGTCGTCACCAAACGGCACCAGCGCGTCCTTGCAGGTCTGGTGGAAGTGCTTCGCGTCTTCTTCAAAGGCGTAATAAGGCGTGAGGTCCATGCCACCACCGAACCAGCACACCGCCTCGCCACCGCCCACAGGCGTCGCTGCCAGCATGCGCACATTCATGTGCACCGTGGGCACGTAGGGGTTTCGCGGATGGAATACCAGCGAGACGCCCATCGCCTCAAACGGCGCGCCAGCCAGTTCGGGCCGGTGCTGCGTGGCAGAAGGCGGCAGCTTGGGACCGCGCACATGCGAAAAGCCGCAACCTGCCCGCTCAAAGACATTGCCCTGCTCCAGGATCATCGTGACGCCGTCGCCCTGCAGCGGTTCGCCCGGCTCCTTGCGCCAGGTGTCGGCCGCGAACGGTTTGCCGTCGAGCCCGGCAATCGCACCAGTGATGCGCTCCTGCAGGCCCAGAAGAAAACTGCGCACGTCAGAAAGTTCCGTCATTCTTTTTACCTCTGTTCAAGCATTGTGTCCGTTGCCGGGCGATGAAGATGCGGCAACCGGACGGGCGCGGCCTTGTTCGGCCGCAAGCCCTGGCAGTCGCCGAGCGCATCAGCGATCCGCGTCATGTCGGCCGGTTCGTCGCCCGTGAGCTGGACAAAATGGCGCAGCACCAGCTTTTTTCGCGCGTAGTCCAGGCCGGCCAGACCCACTGGCACGCCCGCCTCCAGCGCCACCCGGTAAAAACCGCTTCGCCAGCCGGGTGTGTAGCCACGTGTGCCTTCTGGTGACAAAGCCAGCCAGAAATACTCGTTCTTCTGCTTCTTTTCTGCCATCAAACGCGCCATCTGGCCAACCACGCCATGCGACGACTTGCGGTTGACGGGAACACCTCCCAGCCAGGCCAGCCAGCGACCAAACAGCGGAATGCGAAAAAGCGAATCCTTGGCCCAGAACTGGAGCGGCACGCCCAGCGACCACTTCAGCAACAGGCCGACGACGAAATCCCAGTTTGAGGTGTGCGGATACACGACCACCACGCCCTGGGGTGTCGGCAGCCCGTCAAAATCGGCCTGCCAGCCCATCCAGCGCAGCGCCAGGCGAGCGCATGAGCTGCCCCGGAACTGCAGGGGGTGCGGCGGCTGCAAGTCAGGCGTCATGGCGACTTCAGCATGACATCAATGGAAGGTACTCAAGCCTTGATTGCGCGGTACCCGATGTCCCTGCGGAACTGGGCGCCGTCGAACCCGATGCCGTCGGCCACTTCATAGGCCCGTTGCTGGGCAGCCTTCACCGTGCTACCCAAGGCCGTCACGCACAGCACGCGTCCGCCGGACGTCACCGTACCATTGCCCTCTTTGCGGGTGCCGGCGTGGAACACCATGGTGTCTTCAGTCGCGGCAGGCAGGCCGTGAATGGCATCGCCCTTGCGCGGGTTGAGTGGGTAGCCGTGCGCGGCCATGACCACGCCGAGCGCGGGCCGGCGATCCCAGTCCATCTCGATCTGGTCCAGTGTGCCGGAGGTGGCCGCCATCATCACGTCGTACAGATCACTCTTGAGCCGCATCATGATGGGCTGCGTTTCAGGATCGCCCATGCGGCAGTTGAATTCGAGCGTTTTGGGCCGCCCCTCGGCATCTATCATCAAGCCAGCGTACAGAAAGCCGGTGAAGGGAATGCCGTCTTTTTCCATGCCCTTGATGGTGGGCAGGATGATTTCGCGCATCGCACGGCCGTGCACTTCGGGCGTGACCACCGGCGCGGGTGAATACGCACCCATGCCACCGGTGTTGGGGCCCTGGTCAGCATCGAGCAGGCGCTTGTGGTCCTGGCTGGTGGCCATGACCGCCACATTCTTGCCGTCGCACATGACGATGAAGCTGGCTTCCTCGCCCTGCAAAAACTCCTCAATCACCACCCGCGCGCCGCCCACGTTGTGCGTCACGCCCAGCGGATTGAAGGCTGGATCGGGCGCCAGCATGAATTCAATGGCCTCGTGCGCCTCGTGCAGCGTCATCGCCACGACCACGCCCTTGCCTGCGGCCAGGCCATCGGCCTTGACCACAATCGGCGCGCCTTTTTCGTCCACGTAGGCGTGGGCCGCCGTGGCGTCGGTGAAGGTTTCGTACTCGGCGGTGGGAATGCCATGGCGCTTCATGAAGGCCTTGGAAAACGCCTTGGAGCTCTCCAGCTGCGCGGCAGCCTTGGTCGGGCCAAACACCCGCAGGCCATGCGCGCGGAATTCGTCCACAATGCCGGCGGCCAAAGGCTGCTCGGGGCCCACCACTGTCAGCGCAATCTTTTCGGCCAGCGCCCAGGCGCGCAGTTCGACCACGTCGGTGATGTTGATGTTCTCCAGCCGCGCATCGAGCGCGGTACCGCCATTGCCGGGGGCCACATAGACCGCCTGCACCTTGGGGGACTGGGCCAGTTTCCAGGCCAGTGCGTGTTCGCGGCCACCGCCGCCAACCACTAAAACTTTCATGCGAACGCTTTCATTGTTGTTGTCATGGAGTCTGCCATGCGGGTGTTATCAGTCAGATAGCGCAGCATTGTGATAAACCTCCTGGGTGTCATCCAGGTCCTCCAGCACATCCAGCAGCTTCTGCATCCGCCGGGCCTCGTCGCCCGACATCTCGATGGTGTTGTCGGCACGCATGGTGACTTCTGCCACCTCCGCTTTCAAGCCGGCGGCTTCCAGCGCGTTTTTTACCGCCTCGAAGCCGGTGTAGGGGGTCAGCACCTCGATGGCGCCGTCTTCGTGGGTGATCACGTCGTCAGCGCCGGAGTCCAGCGCCACCTCCATGATCTTGTCTTCGCTGGTACCCGGGGCGTAAATCAGCTGGCCGCAGTGTTTGAACTGGAAGGCCACCGACCCCTCGGTGCCCATGTTGCCGCCATGCTTGGAAAACGCGTGCCGAACTTCTGCCACGGTGCGCACCTTGTTGTCGGTCATGCAGTCCACGATGATGGCCGCGCCGCCGATGCCGTAGCCCTCATAGCGCACTTCCTCGTAATGCACGCCTTCCAGATTGCCCGTCGCCTTGGCAATGCCGTATTTGACGTTCTCGCTGGGCATGTTGGCCGCCTTGGCTTTTTCCACCGCCAGGCGCAGACGCGGGTTGGTCCCCAGATCGCCCCCGCCCATGCGGGCCGCCACCATGATTTCGCGCATCACCCGCGTCCAGACGCGCTGGCGCTTTTCGTCCTGCCGCCCCTTGCGGTGCTGAATATTTGCCCACTTGCTATGACCCGCCACTGCACAATCCCCGGTTACTTTCTGCGCTCCGACAGGTCGGAACGGATGAATTGATTTAATCTACGCCTGCTATTTTACTTTTTCACCTTCTGGACACCGCCATGGCCAATTCCCCCGTCGCTCCGCTGCTGATTGCCAAAAACGCATCCACCCACTGTGAGCTGCTGCCTGGCCTGGCCAACCGCCATGGTCTGATCACAGGCGCCACCGGTACCGGCAAGACAGTGACGCTGCAGACCCTGGCCGAAGGCTTCTCGAAAATCGGGGTGCCGGTCTTCATGGCCGACGTCAAGGGCGACCTCACCGGCATCAGCCAGGCAGGCAGCATCGGCGAGAAGATGGCAGCGGTACTGAAAGACCGGCAGATCGACCTGCCCGAATCAGCCGCCTGCCCGGTCACGCTGTGGGATGTGTTTGGCGAACAGGGCCACCCGGTGCGCGCCACCATCTCCGACATGGGCCCGCTGCTGCTGGGCCGCATGCTCAACCTCAATGAAACCCAGGCGGGCGTGCTTAACCTGGTTTTCAAGATCGCCGACGACAACGGCATGATGCTGCTGGACCTGAAAGACCTGCGCGCCATGCTGCAGCATGTGGGCGACAACGCCAGCGATTTCACCACTCAGTACGGCAACGTCAGCGCTGCCAGCGTGGGCGCCATTCAGCGCGGTTTGCTGCAGATTGAAAGCCAGGGCGGCGAGAAGTTCTTTGGCGAACCGATGCTCAACATCAGCGACTTCATGCAGACGGTCGATGGCAAAGGCGTGGTCAACATCCTCACCGCCGACAAGCTGATGAACTCGCCGCGCCTTTACGCCACCTTCCTGCTGTGGATGCTGTCCGAGCTGTTCGAGCAGTTGCCCGAAATCGGTGATCCTGACAAGCCCAAGCTGGTGTTTTTCTTTGACGAAGCCCACCTGCTCTTCAATGAAGCGCCCAAGGTGCTGATTGAGCGCATCGAACTGGTGGTACGACTGGTGCGCTCCAAGGGTGTCGGTGTGTATTTCGTGACGCAGAACCCGCTGGACATTCCTGATTCCGTGCTGGCACAGTTGGGCAATCGTGTGCAGCACGCACTGCGCGCCTTCACCCCGCGCGACCAGAAGGCTGTGAAAGCCACCGCGCAGACCATGCGGCAAAAGCCGGGCCTCGACATCGAAACAGCCATCACCGAGCTGGCGGTAGGTGAAGCGCTGGTCAGCCTGCTGGACGTCAAAGGCCGACCCGGTATCACCGAACGGGTCTATGTGCTGCCCCCGGGCAGCCAGATCGGGCCGATCGCACCACAACAGCGCCAGTCGCTGATTCAGAACTCGCTGGTTGCTGGCGTTTACGAGAAAGCAGTCGACCGGGAATCGGCTTACGAAAAGCTCAAGGTCCGCGCAGAAGCGGCCGCAGACAGCGCCGCCCAGGCGCCCAACGGCGGCGCTGCCGGCCAAAACAGCTCCGGCGGCATCCTCGGCGGGCTCAACGACGTGCTGTTTGGCAGCACCGGCCCCCGTGGCGGCAAGCACGACGGCCTGGCGCAAAGCATGGCCAAGTCGGCGGTGCGCACCATGGGCTCGGCCGTGGGCCGGGAAATCATCCGGGGTGTGCTGGGTGGCATCTTTGGCGGCAAACGGCGTTGACCCTCCTGACAATCCACGCACCAAGGGTCACGGGTCCGCAACACATAGTAACGAAAACCAGTTGGCTTCGGCCTGCGTACTGGAATGGTTGACCGGCCGGCTCAAACCCCCTAAGGCCAACCCTGAGCAGATTGTCCGCAACGACTTGCCTCCAACCCCACGTCCACCGAACATGACCCATCCACCCGCCCAAGTCCACGTCGTCAACCACCCGCTGGTGCAGCACAAGCTCACGCTGATGCGCCGCAAGGACGCATCGACCAATACCTTTCGCACGCTGCTCAATGAGCTCAGCATGCTGATGGCTTATGAGGTCACGCGCGACATGCCGACGCAGGAGATCGATATCGAAACCCCGCTGGAGAGGATGAAGTCCCGCGTGATCGATGGCAAGAAGCTGGTCTTTGTGTCCATCCTGCGGGCGGGCAACGGCATCCTCGAAGGCATGCTCAGCGTGGTGCCGGGCGCCCGTGTCGGCCATGTGGGCCTGTACCGCGACCCGAACACGCTGATGGCGGTGGAGTACTACTTCAAGATGCCGCAAGACATGCAGGAGCGCGACATCGTGGTGGTTGATCCGATGCTGGCCACCGGCAATTCGGCCATTGCGGCGGTCGCAAGGCTGAAGGCCCTGAAACCGAAGTCCATCAAGTTCGTCTGTTTGTTGACCTGCCCCGAAGGTGTTGCCGCCATGCAGGCCGCGCACCCGGACGTGGCCATCTACACCGCCGCCATTGACCGGCAGCTCAACGAGCACGGCTACATCCTCCCGGGTCTGGGCGACGCCGGCGACCGCATCTTCGGCACCAAATAGACATGGGCCTGCATTGCACCGCACGGCGGGTGGCCGTGGCCTTGCTGCTGGGCATCAGCACGCAACTGATTGCCGCGCCTTTCACGCCGGCCAGTGACAGCGAAGTCGTGGAGCGGCTGCCCCTCGCGACCGATCCATCGGCCCGCCGCGTGGAGTCTCTGCGCCGGCAACTGGCGGCCAAGCCTGCTGACAACGCGCTGCGCATCGAGGTGGCCCGGCAGTACTTTGAACTCGCCATGGCCCAGGGCGATCCGCGTCTGGTGGGCTATGCCGCAGCGACGATTGCGCCCATGGCCCCCACGGCGGCTGACAACTCGGATTACTGGTTCATCCAGGGCCTGATTCAGCAATACAGCCACAACTTTGAGGGCAGCCTGCAGAGCCTGGCCAAGGCAGCGCAGCTCAATCCGGCAGCGACTGGCCCGCTGTCGTGGCGCTCGGCAGTGTTGATGGTGCAGGCCCGCTACCCCGAAGCGCTGGCCGAGTGCGAACGACTGGCACCACTGGCCGAGCCACTGCTGGTGCTGGGCTGCCGCACCTTCGTCAAAGCCACCACCGGCGAGCTGCGTGCCAGCTTCGAAGCCATGCAACAGGCCCTGAAAGACACGCGCAACGCATCGCCAGAACTGCTGCTGTGGCTTTACACCCGGCTCGGCGAGATGGCCATGCGGCTGCCTCAACCCGATGTGGCTGAAGACTTTTTCACCAAGGCCCTGAAGCTGGGTCTGACCGACCAGTACCTGCTGGGCGCTCACGCCGACTTGCTGATGGCGCGCCAACGGCCAGCCGAAGTCATCCAGCTGCTGGAACGTTGGGAACGCTCCGACGTATTGCTCTTGCGTCTGGCGCTCGCCGGCAAGGCCATCCAGCACCCAAAAGCCAGGGACTGGGCCGCCCAGCTGCGCGACCGTTTCGCCGCCGCTGCCTTGCGTGGCGACAGACTGCACGAGCAGGAAGCCGCCCGCTTTGCGCTGGACGTGGAAGGCAACCCCTCGCAGGCGCTCTTGCTGGCCACCAACAACTACCAGATCCAGAAGGAACCGCGCGACGCGGAAATCCTGATGCGCGCAGCACTGGCCGCAGACAAAGCCGCCGCAGCCGCGCCAGCGCTTGAATGGCTGCAGACCAGCCGCTACGAAGACCCGGCCATGGCCGCCCTCGCCGCACAGCTTCGCAGCAAGGGAGCCAAACCATGATGCAGCGCCTGGCCGCCCGCGCATTGGGGATGCTGATCGGGGTAGTGGCCTTGTTCAGCAGCAGCGCCTGGGCCCACAAACCCAGCGACAGCTACCTCACCCTGCGCGCGGCAGAAGGCAGCAGCGCCATTGCCGTGCGCTGGGACATTGCCCTGCGCGACCTCGACTACGTGCTGCAACTCGACCGCGACAGCAACGGTGAGATCACATGGGGCGAGGTACGCACGCGCGCCGACGACATCACCCAGCTCGCCACCAGCCGACTCGCCTTGAGTGCTGCCGATCAATCCTGCACCTGGGCAAGCACCGGCCCCTTGCAGCTCGACACGCACAGCGATGGCACCTACGCTGTGCTCAGCCTCACCGCCCAATGCGGCGCAGCGGCATCACTGCAAGCTCCGCTGAAGGCCGTCTATTCATTGTTCTTTGAAGTGGACCCTTCACACCGTGGCCTGGTGCAATGGACGAGCCCCGGCGTAGAGTCTGTGCAAGCGCTGATCTTCGGCAACGATTCAGCCGAGCAAACGCTGGCGCTGCAACCTGCTGGCGCGTGGCAGACCCTGCGCCAGTATCTGATCGACGGCACCTGGCACATCTGGATCGGCTATGACCACATCCTCTTTTTACTGGCCCTCCTGCTGCCCGCCGTGCTGGTGCGCAGCGGCAACCAGTGGGAGAGCGCGCCACGCTTCGGCGGCGCCGTCAAAGAGGTTTTCAAGGTCGTTACCGCCTTCACGCTCGCGCATTCCATCACCCTCAGCCTAGCCGCCCTGCAGATCGTTACCCTGCCCTCGCGGCTGGTCGAATCGGCGATTGCAGCGTCTGTGGTCATAGCCGCACTGAACAACCTCAGGGGCGCTGTCGATTCAAAGCGCTGGGTCATGGCCTTTGTGTTCGGCCTGATTCACGGCTTCGGTTTCGCATCCGTACTCGCCGATCTGGGTCTGCCTTCAGGCGCACTGGTGCTGGCACTGGTGGGATTCAATGTGGGCGTCGAGCTGGGCCAGCTCGCTATCGTGGCGGTATTCCTACCACTGGCGTTCTCGCTGCGCCACACCAGCTTTTACCGGGTGGGTGTGCTCAAAGGCGGCTCAGTGCTGGTGGCGATTCTGGCCGCGTGGTGGCTGGTGCAGCGACTGTTTGATCTGTAGCGGAAGCCAATAAAAAAGGGCCAGCACTTACGCGCTAGCCCCTGAATTCATTGGCTCCTCAACCTGGGCTCGAACCAGGGACCTACGGATTAACAGTCCGGCGCTCTACCAACTGAGCTATTGAGGAATACAGCCTAAGATTATAGCGCGGTTTTCGGTGCTTTCCGGGGCAGCACCTTCTCGACTTGCCCAAACCCGCGTCTTTGGTGCGCCCAAGGCATTCAAGGATGCCGCCAAGCCGTGACAGGACTAATATTCACCGCATGGTGTCCGCGCTTGCTTTGTTCACAGGTCTCTCACGTGGAGCCCGCTGGCTATGGTGAAACCTGTGCGCTCGGTTCACTGGCTGACGCCGGGCGATGCGTTTCCCCCTTTGAATGATGCGTGGGGCCCGAATGATCCCGCGCCGGGGCTGATTGCGGCTGGCGGTTCGCTCGACACACCGACGCTGCTGGACGCCTATTCGCGAGGCATCTTCCCGTGGTTCAGCGATGGGCAGCCGACGCTGTGGTGGAGCCCGGACCCGCGCATGGTGTTGCAGACGGCGCAGTTCCGCCTGCACCGCTCACTCAAGCAGGTGCTGAAACGCTTTCGGGACGACGCCGACTGCGAGGTGCGGTTTGACAGCGCATTTGTTCAGGTGATCCAAGCCTGCGCCGCGCAGGCCCGCGAAGGCCAGTCGGGTACCTGGATTGTTCCGGAGATGCAGGAGGCTTACGTCGCCTTGCACCGCGCAGGCCACGCCCACAGCGTGGAAACGTGGGTTCGTGGCGAACTGGTGGGTGGCCTCTATGGTGTGAACCTGGGCCGTATGGTGTTTGGCGAGTCGATGTTTTCGCGGCAAACAGATGCATCGAAGATTGCGCTGGCGGCGCTGGTGGCGTTTTGCCGCGCGCAGGGCGTGGCGATGATCGATTGCCAGCAAAACACCCGGCACCTTGCGTCGCTCGGCGCAGGCGAGATTCCCCGCCGTGAATTTGCCGCGCATCTGGGCGCTACGGTACGGGAAACCGCCCCCGTCTGGCGCTTCGAACCCGTATACTGGAATCAGCTTTTTTGAAGACGTTTTTGATCGCTTTTCAGTCTTCATTCCGGACTTCAAAACTCCACCGCTAGGACCGCCACCGCCCCTTGTGACGCGCAGTGAAAAACAGTGACACACCTTAAGGACCTGCCCCTTCAGACCTTGCAGTTCTATGCAACGGCACCCTACCCCTGCAGCTACCTGCCGGGGCGGCAGGCCCGCTCGCAGGTGGCCACGCCCAGCCACCTGATTCACAACGACGCGTACTCCGAGCTGGTGACCAACGGTTTCCGGCGCAGCGGCATGTTCACTTACCGACCCTATTGCGATGGCTGCCAGGCCTGCGTACCGCTGCGGGTTCCCGTGAAGACCTTTGCCCCGAGCCGCAGCCAGCGCCGCGCATGGAAGCAGCACGGCAACCTGCAAGCGCGCATCCTCAAGCTGTGCTTCATGCCGGAGCACTACCAGCTCTACCTGCGCTACCAGAACGGGCGCCACGCCGGCGGCGGCATGGACCACGACAGCATTGACCAGTACACCCAGTTCCTGCTGCAAAGCCGGGTCAACTCGCGGCTGGTGGAGTTCCGCGAGTCACTGCCCAATGGCGAGCCCGGGGCGCTGAAGATGGTGTCCATCCTCGACGTGCTGGAAGACGGCATTTCTGCGGTTTACACCTTCTACGAACCCGACCAGGGCGCCAGCTACGGCAACTACAGCATCCTGTGGCAGATCGACCAGGCGCGGCAGCTTGACCTTCCCCATGTCTACCTCGGCTACTGGATCGCCGAAAGCCCGAAGATGAACTACAAGGCAGGCTTCCAGCCCTGCGAGGTGCTGCTGGGCGGGCAGTGGGTCAGCGCGACTGACGGTGCATCGGGCCCGACTGGTGACGGCCGAATTAGTGCATTGACGCAGCCGCTGACCGATCCATCGCCCTGAGCTCCATGGGCGCCATGCGCGCTGTCATTTCACAAGGTAAAATTTACTGCAGGAACCCTGCACATGAAAAAGCCTGACAACGCACTGCCCGCCACGCCGACCGTTCAGGTCATTGAACGCATGTTCACCCTGCTGGAGATTCTGGCGAGCCGCGAGGAAGCGGTTTCACTCAAGGAAATCAGCGAGAAGTCAGGGCTGCACCCCTCCACCGCCCACCGCATCCTGAACGATCTGGCCACTGGCCGTTTTGTCGATCGGCCTGCTGCCGGCAACTACCGCCTTGGCATGCGTCTGCTGGAACTGGGTAATCTGGTGAAGGCGCGGCTGAGTGTGCGCGACGCCGCACTGGCGCCCATGCGCGAGCTGCACAAGTTGACGCAGCAGCCGGTGAACCTCAGCATGCGCCAGGGGGACGAGATTGTGTATGTCGAGCGCGCCTACAGCGAGCGCAGCGGCATGCAGGTGGTGCGCGCCATTGGCGGGCGCGCGCCGCTGCACCTCACCTCGGTCGGCAAGCTCTTTCTGGCGTTCGACGACCCGCAGCGCCTGCGCACCTACGCCACGCGTACCGGCCTGCCCGGGCAGACGCGCAACAGCATCACGCAGCTGCCGGTGCTGGAGCGCGAGCTGTCGAAGGCGCGCCAGTACGGGATTGCGCGTGACAACGAGGAGCTGGAGATGGGCGTGCGCTGCATGGCGGCAGGCATTTACGACGACCAGAACAAGCTGGTCGCGGGCTTGTCCATTTCGGCCCCTGCAGACCGGCTTGATGAGCAATGGCTGCCCAAGCTGCAGGCCACGGCCAACGAGATCTCGACCGCGCTGGGCTACAGAGCCCGCGCATGAAATCAGCCAGTCACCCCGCCCGACCACGGATGGCCAGACGCTCCCTGCAACCACGCAGAGAACCTGAGCGCATGACGTCTCCGCCTGCCCTGCCACCCGCCTCCAACTTTGCTTTACCGCCTGTTTACCGGACGCCATCCTGTCCTACATCTGCGATGCCCACCGTGCCACCATAATCAATTTGACAATTGGCCCGCCCGTTGAGCATTCAGCGGGCCGGAGCGCGGGACGATCTTTCCGCACTCCCGCCGCCTTTTCATGGGTCATTCCCATCCAATAAAAACAAAGCGGGTCCGGTCATCGGACACTGTGGGTAACGAGGACATCCGATGGATCCGACTGCCAAGACGACACCCTACACGTCGCCAGACACTCCCCAACCACGGCGCTTCAGTCGCCGCGCCAAAATCATCGGCGGGCTGCTGGCCCTGCTCCTGCTGGCCGGCACCGGCTGGCTGGCCTGGTACCTGACCCGCCCCGCGGCAGAGGGTGCCGCCGGCCCCGGTGGCAGACGCGGCGCACCTTCCACAACTGTTGGCGTGGCCACCGCAGAGGCAGCCAGCATTCCGGTCGTTATCGAGGCACTCGGCACCGTCACGCCACAGGCCACCGTCAGGGTACGCCCCCAGGTGTCTGGCGTGATGGAGAAGGTCCTCTTCAAGGAAGGCCAGATGGTCAAGGCGGGCGACCTGCTGGCCACCATCGATCCGCGCCAGTTTGAAATGGCCCTGATGCAGGCCAGCGGCCAGCGTCTGCGCGACGAAGCCCAGCTCGACAGCGCGCGCGTCACCTTGCAGCGCTTCAGGACACTGCTGGAGCAGGACTCGATTGCCCGCCAGGAAGTAGACACCCAGGCCGCGCTGGTCAAGCAGCTGGAAGGCACCGTCACCATCAATAAGGCCAACGAGGGCACGGCACGCCTGAACCTCGGCTACACCCGGGTCGTGGCACCCATCAGCGGCCGCGTCGGCCTGCGCACGGTGGACGTGGGCAACGTGGTGAGCAACAGCGACGCCAATGGCATCGCCCTGATCACGCAGGTCACGCCGATTGACGTGGTGTTCGCCGTCCCGCAGGACCGCGTGGGCGAGCTGCAGCAAAACGTGGCCAGCGGCACGCCGATGAAGGTCACAGCACTGGATCGCACCCGCACCACTGTGCTGGACACCGGTGTGTTCGCGTCGCTCGACAACCAGGTCGACACCACCACCGGCACGGTCAAGGCCAAGGCCCGTTTCACTAACAGCAAGCTGAGCCTGTTTCCCAGCCAGTTCGTGAATGTGCGGCTGGAAGTCAGAACCATCGATAACGCCGTGGTCGTGCCCGTCACCGCCGTGCGGCTGGGCGCCACCGGCGACTATGTGTATGTGCTCAACCCGGCTGAACGAACCGTGTCGCTGCGACCGGTAAAGCGGGGGCAGGCCACCGCAGAAAAAATCATCATCGCCTCGGGCCTGAAGGCTGGCGAGCAGGTCATCACCGAAGGCGCTGACCGCCTCTCGGATGGCTCACGGGTCGCACTGCCGGGCGATGCACCCGCCGGCGGCCGTGCCGGCCAGGGGCGCAGGCCACGACCGGGTGCCAGCGCACCCGCAGGCAGCGCATCGGTACCTGAGGCGGCGATTCCAGCCGTCCCAACGATTGCTCCGGCGCCAGCCTCTGCTACACAAACCGGCACACCGCCATCGCCCGTTGCCGCCCCCCAACCACAAGGCGTAGAGCGGCCCACCCCCGCACAGCGCCAACGCCTGCTGGATCAGGTGAAAGATGACCCGGTGGCGCTGGAGCGCCGCAAGCGCTTTCTGGAGAACCTCGACAAGGGCGAGCCGGCGGCGCTGGAGCGCTGGCAACGCATGAAGGACAACATGGGCCAGCGCGAGCGGCCCGCGCAGTGACACGGCTTCCGGACACCGCCCGATGAGCCCTTCCAGTCCCTTTATCTTTCGGCCTGTCGCCACCTCGTTGCTGATGGTGGCCATCGTGCTGGCTGGCCTGGTTGGCTTCAAGTTCCTGCCACTGTCGGCGCTGCCGCAGGTCGATTACCCCACCATCCAGGTGCAGACGCTGTACCCCGGCGCCAGCCCGGAAGTGATGGCGCAAACCGTCACCGCACCGCTGGAGCGCCAGTTCGGCCAGATGTCGGGACTGCAGCGCATGAGCTCCACCAGCGCAGCCGGCGTGTCCATCGTCACACTGCAGTTCGATCTGGGTTTGGGCCTCGATGTGGCCGAGCAGGAAGTACAGGCCGCCATCAACGCGGGCGGCTCGCTGCTGCCAGCCGACCTGCCCGCGCCGCCGGTGTATGCCAAGGTGAACCCGGCCGATGCGCCGGTGCTCACGCTGGCCATCACGTCAGACACGCTGCCGCTCACAGAAGTGCAGAACATGGTCAACACCCGGTTGGCGCTGAAGATCAGCCAGGTCAATGGTGTGGGCCTGGTGTCGCTCAGCGGCGGGCAGCGCCCTGCCGTGCGCATTCAGGCCGACACGCGGGCGCTGGCCTCCTACGGGTTGGGGCTGGATTCGCTGCGCTCGGCCATCACGGCGGCCAACGCCAACGCAGCCAAAGGCAGCATTGACGGGCCGACCCGCTCCTACTCCATCAATTCCAACGACCAGCTGGTCGCGGCGGCGGATTACCAGAACCTCATCATTGCCTACCGCAACGGTGCGGCGGTGCGGGTATCCGATGTAGCAAGAGTCGTTGACAGTGCGGAAAACGTGAAGCTGGGCGCCTGGTCTGGTCTGAAGCCAGCCATCATCCTCAACGTGCAGCGCCAGCCCGGTGCCAACGTGATCGCCACCGTCGACGCCATCAAGGCGCGCCTGCCCGAGCTGCAAGCCGACCTGCCGAGCCAGGTGAAGGTCGACATCCTGAGCGACCGCACTACCGGCATCCGCGCCTCGGTGCTGCATGTGGAGATTGAGCTGTTGCTGGCAGTGCTGCTGGTGGTGCTGGTGATCTTTGCCTTCCTCGGCAGCCTGCGCGCCACCGTGATTGCCAGTCTGGCGGTGCCGATTTCCCTGATCGGCACCTGTGGCGCGATGTACCTGCTGGGCTACAGCCTGAACAACCTGAGCCTGATGGCGCTGACGATTGCCACTGGCTTTGTGGTCGACGACGCCATCGTGATGATCGAGAACATCTCGCGCTACATCGAGGAAGGCGAGGCGCCTCTGGCGGCAGCGATCAAGGGCGCGACGCAGATCGGCTTCACCATCATCTCACTGACCGTGTCGCTGATTGCCGTGCTGATCCCGCTGCTCTTCATGGGTGATGTGGTGGGCCGGTTGTTCCGCGAGTTCGCGATCACGCTGGCCATCACCATCCTGATCTCCGGTGTGGTGTCGCTCACCTTGGTACCCATGATGTCAGCGAGATGGTTGAAAGCGAAGGCAGACCATCAGCCCGGCAACGGACAACTGGCTCAATTCAGCGAGAAGATGCACCGGTTCTTCGAGGGCGTGATCGCCCGCTACGACCGCATGCTGGGCTGGGTGCTGCTGCGCCAGGGCGCGACACTGCTGGTGGCGCTGGCCACGCTGCTGCTGACGGTGCTGCTGTATGTGCTGATCCCCAAAGGCCTGTTCCCTACGCAGGACACCGGGCAGCTCCAGGCCAGGGTCGAGACCGCAAAAACGGTGTCTTACGCACGCATGGCCGAGCTGCAGCAGGCGGCGGCCAGGGCGATTCTGGAAGACCCGGATGTGGACGCACTGAGCTCCTTCATCGGTGTGGATGCGGCTAACAACACCATGCTGCACACCGGCCGCATGCTGATCAATCTCAAGCGCGAGCGAACGACCAGCCAGCAGGAAACGATGGACCGCCTCAAGCGCCGCGCAGCCACGGTGGCAGGCGTGACGCTTTACGTGCAGCCCACGCAGGACCTGACCATCGACGCCGAAACCGGGCCCACCCAGTTCCGTGTGTCGCTCGAAGGATCCAGCAACGCTGCGGTGATTGAATGGGCCGGGAAGCTGGCCGAGCGCATGCGTAGCCTTGGCAGCCTCCAGAACATCGCGTCCGATGCAGGCTCCGCCGGTGCCGGCGTTTATGTGACGGTGGACCGCGACACCGCCTCCCGGCTGGGCGTGACCACCTCGTCCATCGACGACGCGCTCTACAGCGCCTTCGGCCAGCGCATCGTCTCGACCATCTTCACCGAGACCAACCAGTACCGCGTGATTCTGGAGGCGCAGGCCGACCAGCTGCTGACGCCTCAATCGCTGGGCAGCCTGCAGCTCAAGACCAGCGCAGGCACCACCACGCCGCTGTCGGCGCTGGCCACCATCTCGGAAAGACCAGCACCGCTGCAGATCACCCGCGTCGCACAGTACCCGGCCACCACGCTGGGCTTTGACACAGCACCGGGCGTGTCGCTGGGCAAGGCAGTGGACCAGATCAAGCAGGCGGCCAAAGACATCGGCCTGCCCAGCAGCGTGACGATGACTTTCCTCGGCGCCGCGGGTGCCTACCAGGCCTCGCTGTCGAACCAGCTCTGGCTGATCCTGGCGGCCGTGATCTGCGTGTACATCGTGCTGGGTGTGCTGTACGAGAGCTACATCCACCCGCTGACGATTCTTTCCACCCTGCCCTCTGCCGGTGTTGGCGCGCTGCTGGCGCTGATGATCAGCGGCTCCGACCTGGGCGTGATCGGCATCATCGGCATCATTTTGCTGATTGGCATCGTGAAGAAGAACGCGATCATGATGATCGACTTCGCGATTGATGCCGAACGCAACGAAGGCAAATCCCCCGAAGAAGCCATCCGGCAGGCCGCGCTGATGCGCTTTCGCCCCATCCTGATGACCACCCTCGCCGCTCTGTTTGCTGCAGTGCCACTGATGCTGGGCTGGGGTGAAGGCGCAGAGCTGCGGCGGCCGCTGGGCTTGTCGATTTTTGGCGGACTGATCGTGAGTCAGGTGTTGACGCTGTTCACCACGCCAGTGATTTATCTGGGGTTTGATCGGTTGGGGCGGAGGTTTGGGCGCGGAAAGGGGCTTGTTGCGTGAGGTCCTTTTCCTGCTTTCAAGTGAGGCGGTCTTTGCTGAGGGTTGAGGCCGGGACTCGCCCCGGCGGGCGAGGCACTTTTCTTTGCTTCGCCAAAGAAAAGTACCCAAAAGAAAGGCTACCCGAAGTCTGGGTCCCTGCGCTTCGCTGCGGACAACCTGCGCTGCTCGACTCCGGCGGGGGTCCGCAGAACTCGCTGCGCTCAAACAACTGCGGCCCTGATCCCGCCTCCATCTGCGCTGCTCGGCCCAGCCACACGGGACAAGCGGGAACGGGAACCAAGTCCACACGGACACGCCATGGCGTGACCTTGTGGACTTCGGTATTTGTCTTTGAATCCCCAACCCTTGTGAATGCGCCGAGGAGCACAGGGCCAGGCGGATCAGGGCTGGCGTTGTCTGAGCCGAAGGCGAGTTTAGCCAGACCCCGCCTGAACCGAGCACCGCAGGTTGCCCGTAGCGAAGCGAAGGGACGCAGGCACCAGGGTCGCCTTTTCTTGGGTTACTTTCTTTTGGCGAAGCAAAAGAAAGTGACTGGCTGCCGGGCCACCCCGACCTCAACCCTCAGCAAACAGCACAACGATCAAGATAAAGACGGCTTCGCCAAGCTCAGTCCGAACGGACAAGGCAGGTCCGCATGAATCTTTCCGAGCCATTCGTCCGCCGCCCAGTCGCCACAGTCCTCCTCACCATCGGCCTGGCCCTCGCCGGCATCGGCGCCTTCTTCGTGCTGCCGGTCTCGCCGCTGCCGCAGGTGGACTTCCCCACCATCTCGGTCAGCGCCTCGCTGCCGGGGGCCAGCCCGGCCACCATGGCCAGCAGTGTGGCCACGCCGCTGGAGCGCCGGCTGGGCGTGATTGCCGGGGTCAACGAGATGACGTCGAGCAGTGGCACCGGCTCTACCCGCATCAGCCTGCAGTTTGACCTGAACCGCAAGATCGATGCAGCGGCGCGTGAGGTGCAGGCAGCCATCAATGCCTCGCGGGCCGACCTGCCCGCCACGCTGCGCAGCAACCCGACCTACCGCAAAGCCAATCCGGCATCTGCGCCGGTCATCATCCTGGCGCTCACGTCACAAACCCGCTCGCCAGGGCAGATTTATGACGAAGTGTCGAATCTGATCCAGCAAAAAATCGCGCAGGTTCCGGGTGTCGGTGACGTGGAGCTGGGCGGTGGTTCGCTGCCTGCGGTGCGGGTGGAGCTGCTGCCTTTTGCGCTGAACCGCTACGGCGTCAGCACAGAAGACGTGCGCGCCGCGCTGCAGGCCTCGAATGCCAACCGGCCCAAAGGCGCCATCGAAGGCAATGGCCAGCGCTTCCAGATTTATTCGGGCTCCAACATGGCCAGCGGCGGGCTCAAGGCGGCTGACTACCGCGACCTGATCGTCGCCTGGCGCAACAACGCAGCGATCCGTCTCAGCGATATAGCGCAGGTCATTGACGGCGTGGAGAACGTCAACACGCTGGGCCTGTTCAACGGCGAGCCTGCGGTGGTGGTGCTGGTCAGGCGCCAGCCCGACGCCAATGTGATCGAGACGGTGGATGGTGTGCGCGCTCTGCTGCCCGAGCTGCAGGCGCAACTGCCGCAAGACGTGAAGCTGCAGGTCGCATCGGACCGGACCACTTCGATCCGCACCTCGCTGCTGGAGATCGAAGTCACCCTGCTCATCTCCATCGTGCTGGTGGTGCTGGTGGTGAGCGCGTTTTTGCGCAGCGCCCGCGCCACGGTAATTCCGGCAGTGGCCACCGTGGTGTCGCTGCTGGGTACCTTCTGCGTGATGTACCTGCTGGGTTTTTCGCTCAACAACCTGAGCCTGATGGCGCTGACGGTGGCCACCGGCTTTGTGGTGGACGATGCCATCGTGGTGCTGGAGAACACCAGCCGTCATATCGAAGCCGGCATGGACCGGTTCAAGGCGGCGCTGCTCGGCGCAAAGGAAGTGGGCTTTACCGTGCTGTCGATCAGCCTGTCGCTGGTGGCGGTGTTCATTCCCTTGCTCTTCATGGGCGGGCAGACCGGGCGGCTGTTCCGCGAATTTGCGGTCACGCTGTCGGCCGCGGTGATGATTTCGCTGGTGATCTCGCTGACCACCACGCCCATGATGTGCGCCTGGCTGCTCAAGCCCGACGCCCACCTGCAGAAGCGCGGCCGTGTGTCGGGCTGGTTTGACGCCGGGTTCAAGCGGGTCTTGCGGCTTTATGAAGTCAGCCTCGACTGGGCACTGGCCAGCAAAGGCCTGGTGATGCTGATTCTGGTGGCCGTGATTGGCCTCAATGTGTACCTTTACATCGCAGCGCCCAAGGGATTTTTCCCGCAGCAGGACACCGGGCAGATCAATGCCGGCATCCGCGCTGACCGGAGCATTTCCTTTCAGGCACTGCAAGGAAAATTGAAGGAACTGGTGGACATCATCCGGCGCGACCCGACGGTGGACACGGTGGTCGGCTTCACCGGTGGCTCGCGCGCCGGTGGCGGCTTCATGTTCATCAACCTCAAGCCGGTGGCCGAGCGCACCGACTCCGGTCAGGCCGTGATTGCACGGCTGCGGCCGCAACTGGCGCAGGTGACGGGGGTGAGCCTGTTCCTCAACCCGGTGCAGGACCTGCGCGGTGGCGGCAGGCAAACCAACTCGACCTACCAGTACACCCTGAAAAGCGACAGCTCGGCTGACCTGAAGGTCTGGGCCACGCGGCTGGCCGACCAGATGAAGCTGCAACCGGCCCTGATTGATGTGGACACCGACCAGCAGGAAAACGGCGTGGAGGTGATGGTGACGGTGGACAAGGAGAGCGCGGCACGCCTGGGCATCAGCTCGCGCGATGTGGACAACGCCCTCTACAACGGCTTCGGCCAGCGGCAGGTGGCCACCATTTATGCCGAGCTCAACCAGTACCGTGTGGTGATGGAGATGGCGCCGCAGTACACCCGCAGCCCGGAATCGCTGAAAGACATCTACATCCCGGTGCGCGGCGGTGCGGGCAGCACACTGGCCGGGGCCACACCTGCCACCACCAGCACAGCCGCAAACCCCGGCTTGCGCGACGCCTCCAGCGGTCAGGTGCTGAGCGCCACCGTCACCCCCATGGTGCCGCTACCCGCGATTGCCAGCATCGGTGAAAGCGCCACGGCGGCATCGGTCAGCCACGAAGACGGGGAGCTCTCCACCACCATCTCGTACAACCTAGCGCCGGGCAGCACGCTCAGCGACGCCGAGGCCGCTGTGCGGCTGGCCGAAGCCCAGATCAGCCTGCCCAACAAGGTGCGGGGCAGCTTCTCGGGCACAGCCCTCAGCGCCCAGCAGTCGCAGAACGAGCAGCCGCTGCTGATTCTGGCGGCCCTGGTGGTGATCTACATCGTGCTGGGCATTCTTTACGAGAGCCTGGTGCACCCGATCACCGTGCTCTCCACCCTGCCCTCGGCCGGCGTCGGTGCGGTGCTGGCGCTGCTGATGTTCAAGCTCGACTTTTCCATCATTGCGCTGATCGGCGTGTTCCTTCTGATCGGCATTGTCAAGAAGAACGCCATTCTCATCATCGACTTTGCACTGGAAGCCGAACGCTCGCGCGGGCTATCGGCTGTCGAAGCGGTGCGCGAAGCCTGCCTGCTGCGCTTCCGGCCCATCCTGATGACCACGCTGGCAGCCATCCTCGGCGCCCTGCCGCTGGCCATCGGCTTTGGTGAAGGTGCCGAGCTGCGCCGGCCGCTGGGCATTGCCATCATCGGCGGGCTGATTGCCAGCCAGTTGCTGACCCTGCTCACCACACCAGTGGTCTATGTGCTGATGGACAGGCTGCGCCGCCGCAGCCCGGGCGAGCGGCAACTGGGCCGGCTGACTGCAGCACCACCCACGCTGGGCGCGCCACAACCTGCGCCCTGACAGACACACCGGGTACACACCATGACTTCCATTTCCCACCATCGCCCGCCGCCTCAAAAGCACAGCACCGGTTCCTTGCTGGTCGCTGCATTCCTCGCGCTGCTGGTCACTGGCTGTGCTGTCGGCCCTGACTACCAGCGCCCGACCACCGTGGATGTCACCGCCTTCAAGGAAGCCGAAGGCTGGGTGCCAGCCGCACCCGCCGATGCGCTGGAGCGCGGCCCGTGGTGGGAGCTGTTCAACGACCCGGTGCTCAACCAGCTGGCCTCGCGTGTGGAGGTGTCCAACCAGAATGTGGCGACGGCTGTGGCCGCCTACGCACAGGCCCGTGCACTGGTGCGTGAGCAGCGCGCCGGGCTCTTCCCCTCGGTCAACCTGAGTGGCGGTGCGTCACGCTCGGGCACCAGCGCAAGCACCAACAACGCCACGGGTCTTACCACCGGCGGCCGCGTGAGCAACAACTACCAGGTCAGCCTGGGCGGCAGCTGGGAGCCCGATGTGTGGGGGCGCCTGGGCCGTACGGTGGACAGCGCACGCGCCAGCGAGCAGGCCAGTGCGGCCGATCTGGCCTCGGCACGCCTCTCTGCACAGGGCGAACTGGCGGTGAGCTACCTCTCGCTGCGGCAGACCGATGCCCAGCTCGCGCTGCTGGCCACCACCCTTGCCGGCTTCCAGCGCGCTGTGGAGATCACCCAGAACCGCTATACCGCCGGCATCGCACCCAGATCCGATGTGCTGCAGGCGCAGACCCAACTGGCTAACGCGCAGGCCGACAACGCCGGGCTGCAGCGCCAGCGCGCCCAGTTCGAGCACGCGATTGCGGTGCTGGTGGGCGAAGCGCCGGGCAACTTCTCGCTGGCGGCAACGGCGTGGAGTCCGACAGTGCCCGAGGTGCCAGTGGGCGTGCCATCGACCCTGCTGCAGCGCCGGCCCGACATTGCGGCGGCCGAGCGCCGCGTGGCCTCGGCCAACGAACAGATCGGCATTGCCAAGAGCGCCTATTACCCCAGCCTGTCGCTCAGCGCGTCGGTGGGTCAAGGCGCCAGCCGCGTGGCGGACCTGTTCAAGGCGTCGAGCAGCGTGTGGTCGTTGGGCCTCTCGGCGGCGCAAGCGCTGTTCAACGCGGGCGCTACCGGCGCAAGGGTGGCGGGCAGCGAAGCAGCGCGGGATCAGGCGGTGGCGCGCTACAGGCAGACCGTGCTGACCGCATTCCAGGACGTGGAAGATCAGCTGTCCGCTACACGGGTTCTGGCCACGCAGCAGGCCCTGCGCCGACAGGCCTCGGAAGCGGCGGATCAGGTCGAGCAACAGGTGCTGAACCGCTACCGCAGCGGCCAGGTGAGCTACACCGAAGTCATCAACGCCCAGGCCACCGCGCTCAACGCCCGGCGCGCACTGGTGCAGGCCATGGCGGACCGGCAGACCACAGCGGTGGCGCTGATCCAGTCGCTCGGTGGCGGCTGGCAGGCGGATGCGGCTGCAGCGAAATAAAAGTCAGCCTGAGGGGGCTGTCGCGGCCGATGCCTGTGACTGCTCATGCAGCGCGTCAAGAAAAAAACGCGCCGCGTCGCTCAACGGCCTGTCCTTGCGGGTGATGGAACCAAAGGCCTCCATCTTGTGCTGGATGCGGCAAGGCAGCACCTTCAGCAAACCGTGATCGCCATAGTGCCGCGCAATCGACTGCGGCATCACGCCGATCATCTCGGTCTGCCCGATCAGGTTGGTGGTGGTCAGGATGGAGGCGGTTTCAATCAGGCCCTTGGGCGTGGGGGCCTGCAGCATGCGGAACTCCTGGTCCAGCACCTCACGCATCGGGCTGCCCAGCGGCTGCAGGATCCACGGGTAGTCCAGCAGGCTGGCAAAGGGCACCACGCGGCGCCCGGCCAGCGGATGCTGCACGCCCACCACCACTGACAGCGCCTCGTTCTCCAGCGCGGTGAAGGTGTAGTCGGCACGGTGCTCGTCGCGGATGCGACCAATGGCCACGTCCAGCTCGCCTTCGCGCAGCAGCTCGAACAGGCGGTCGCTGGTGTCGAGCTGTACATCAACCGACAGCAGCGGATAGGCCTTCTTCAACACCACGATCGCCCGCGTCAGCAGATTGGGCGACGGCGCCATGATGCTGCCCACCGACACCCGACCCGACGAGCCCAGCGCCAGCTCGGCCAGCTCGCGTGTCATCGATTCGACCGAACCGCGCATGCCGCGGAAGTAGCGCAGCACGCTCTCCCCAGCCGGGGTGAGCTTTTGCCCGCGCCCCACCCGCTCGAACAAACGCTGTCCCAGGGCTGACTCCAGCTCCTGGATCATTTTGGTGGCCGCCGGCTGCGTCATGCCCAGCTCGGCCGAGGCCTTGCGCAAGGTGCCATGCTCGCCCACCGCCAGGATCAGCGCCACCTGTCGCATGCGCAGGCGGTTCAGAAGCTGGGGCGTGGCGGTGTGGGAAGTTGATCGTGCAGACATGCTTTAAATGATAACTTGGGATTATCAAATAATCATTTATTTTCAATTTACGTTAACAGTCAGTCTGCCTACCATCGGTTCATTCGATCACCACAACCGACAGGAGACACCCGATGAAATTCCTTTCCACTTTGCTCGTCAGCGCCTGCACGCTGGCCATGGCTGGCACCGCCTTGGCTCAAGATTGGCCGACCCGCCCGGTTCGCATTCTGGTGGGTTCTGCCCCCGGCGGCGGCACCGACGCCATGGCCCGCGCCGTGGCTGACCGCCTCGGACCGCTGCTCAAGCAATCCGTCGTGGCTGAAAACCGCCCTGGCGCCTCCAACACCCTGGCCGCCGACGTGACGGCGAAGTCCACCGACGGCCACACCATGGTGATGGGCGTCTCGACCGCCCATGCCATCGCACCGCACCTGCTCAAGCTGGGCTATGACAACAACAAGGACCTGGTGCCTGTGGTCTTTGTCGGCGCCGTGCCCAATGTGCTGGTGGTCAACAACGCCCTGCCGGTGGACTCGGTCAAGTCGCTGATCACGCTGGCCAAAAGCCAGCCCGGCAAGCTGAACTACGCCACCAGCGGCTCCGGCAGCACGCAGCACATTGCGGCTGAGCTGTTCAAGGACCAGGCGGGCCTTTTCATCACCCACATCCCTTACCGCGGCAGCGGCCCGGCGCTGGTCGACTTGATCGGTGGCCAGGTGCAAATGAGCTTTGACACCATGCCCTCGGTCATTGGTCACATCAAGAATGGCCGCATCAAGGCACTGGCCGTGGCAAGTGCCAAGCGCAACCCGCAGTTGCCCGATCTGCCGACCATGGCCGAAGCCGGCCTGAACGGTGTCGAGATGAGCGCCTGGTACGGCATCTACATGCCGGCCTCTACGCCCAAGGCCGTGCAGGACCGCGTCTACACCGAGGTCACCAAGGTGCTGGCCATGCCCGAGACCCAACAACGCCTGGGCGCTATCGGTGCCGACCTGACCCCGATGACACAAGCGCAGTTTCTGGCCTTTCATAATGCAGAGAACAAGCGCTATGGCGACCTGATCGCCAAGAAAAACATCAAACTGGATTGATACCGTGGAATCACCTGTCATCGCACCTGTCATAGCGATAACGCTGGGCGACGCAGCCGGCATCGGGCCGGAGCTGATTGCGCGCTTGCTGAGCCAGCCTGGCATCACAGCCCGCGCCAACATCGTGCTGGTGGGCGACGCATGGCTCTGGCAGGAAGGCCAGGCCATTGCCGGCCAGAGCGTCACCACGCAAGCGGTGAACAGCCTCGCCGATGTGCGCCAGCGCGCAGACCGTTCACTGCCCGCTTTTCTGGCGGTGAACACCATTGCCCGCGAGCAGGTGCAGCGCAGCCAGGCACAGGCCGCTTGCGGCGCCGCGGTGCTGAAGGTGCTGAACCTCTGCATGGACGGTGCCAAGGCCGGTGCGGTCGATGCCATCTGCTTTGCCCCGCTGAACAAGCAGGCCATGAAGCTGGGCGGCCTGAAGCACGAGGACGAACTGCACCACTTTGCCGAGTACCTGGGCGTGACCGGTTATTTCTGCGAGTTCAACACCCTGGGCGACTTGTGGACGGCGCGGGTGTCATCACACATTCCGCTGAAAGACGCAGCCTCGGTATTGAGTCAGGAACGCATCGTGGCAGCGACCGAGCTGATTTACCGCTCACTGCAAGCCAGCGGCAACGCCAACCCCCAGGTGGCGGTGGCTGCCTTCAACCCGCACGGTGGTGATGGCGGTGTGTGCGGTCGTGAGGAGATCGACATCATCGAGCCCGCTGTGAAAGCCCTGCGCGCCAGTGGCATTCCGGTCGATGGACCCTTCCCGGCCGACACGATTTTTCTGAAGGCGCGCGACGGGCTTTACCAGGCCATCGTCACCATGTACCACGACCAGGGCCAGATCGCGATCAAGCTCATGGGCTTCAGCAAGGGCGTGACGGTGCAAGGCGGCTTGCCGGTACCCATCACCACACCGGCCCACGGCACGGCCTATGACATTGCCGGTAAAGGCCAGGCCGATGTCAACGCCACGCTCAATGCTTTCAAAATCGCCCAGCGCATGGGTGCCGCCCGCCTGCAAACCGCCTGAGCGTCTGAGCGGCTCACCCCCTCTGCGCCATTTCTTTTTTCTCCATCCAGCCACATCATGAAAATCAAATCCGTCCGCGCCCGCGTCTTCGAATGGAAGGGCAAGACCGTTCCGCCGCAAGGCAACTTCTGCTCCAACGCCATGGATCTGGTGTACTCCAACACCGAATCGATGAGCACCTTCCGCTTCCATTCATGGACCGTGGTGGAAATCGAAACCGACGACGGCATCGTTGGTCTGGGCAACGTGGCGCTGGCACCGCACATTGCCAAAGCCATCATCGACCAGTACCTGACGCCGCTGGTCGTGGGCCAGGACCCCTGGGACTACGAATACCTCTGGCAGCGCATGTACCGCGCCACCCATGCCTGGGGCCGCAAGGGCGTGACCATGGCCGCCATCTCGGCGGTGGACCTCGCCATCTGGGACATCCTGGGCAAGTCGGTAAACAAGCCGGTGTTCAAGCTGCTGGGCGGCCGCACCAAGGAAAAGATTCCCTGCTACTACTCCAAGCTCTATCGCACTGACCTGAAGGCGATGCAGGACGAAGCGCAGAAGTACAAGGACGAAGGTTTCACCGCCTTCAAGATGCGCTTTGGCTACGGCCCGGCGCACCTGCAAAAGGGCGTGGCCGAGAACCTGAAATCGGTCGAGGCAATCCGCGAAGTCATCGGTTACGACAACGACCTGATGCTTGAGTGCTACATGGGCTGGAACCTGGAATACGCCAAGCGTATGCTGCCCAAGCTGGAGAAGTTCGAGCCGCGCTGGCTGGAAGAGCCCGTGATTGCCGACGACATTGACGGCTACGCCGAACTGAACCAGCTCACCAGCATTCCGATTTCGGGCGGCGAGCATGAGTTCAGCCTGTACGGCTTCAAGCAGTTGCTCGACAAGAAGGCCGTGAGCGTGGTGCAGTACGACACCAACCGCGTCGGCGGCATCACTGCAGCGCACAAGATCAATGCGCTGTGCGAAGCCTACAGCGTGCCGGTGATCCCGCACGCCGGCCAGATGCACAACTACCACCTGACGATGAGCACCATCGCCTCGCCGATGAGCGAATACTTCCCGATGTTCGATGTGGAAGTGGGCAACGAGCTCTTCTATTACATCTTCGACGGCGAGCCGGTCGCTGAAAACGGTTTCCTGCAGCTTGATGACAACAAGCCTGGTCTGGGCCTCACAATGAAGACCGAGTTCCTCAAAGACTTCAACATTGTCGAATGACCAACATGGCAGCCAGATACCAGGGCGTATTTCCGGTGGTGCCCACCACCTTTGATGAAGCCGGTGCGCTGGACCTGGAGAGCCAGAAGCGCTGCGTCGATTTCATGATCGACGCCGGCTCCGCGGGCCTGTGCATCCTCGCGAATTTTTCCGAGCAGTTTGTGCTATCGGACGACGAACGCGAAGTGCTCACCCAAACCATCTTGAAACATGTGGCAGGCCGCGTGCCGGTGATCGTGACCACCACCCACTTCGGCACCAAGGTGTGTGCCGAGCGCAGCCGCCGCGCGCAGGACCTGGGCGCCGCCATGGTGATGGTAATGCCGCCCTACCACGGGGCCACCATCCGGGTGAGCGAGGCGCAAATCTACGGATTCTTCAGCCAGCTTTCGGATGCCATCGACATCCCCATCATGATCCAGGACGCGCCAGTCAGCGGAACGCCGTTGTCCGCCGCGTTTCTGGCCCGCATGGCCAAAGAGATCACCAACGTCTGCTACTTCAAGATCGAAACGCCCGGCGCTGCTTCCAAGCTGCGCGAGTTGATCCGCCTCGGCGGCGATGCGATTGAAGGCCCATGGGATGGCGAAGAAGCCATCACGCTGCTGCCTGACCTGCATGCGGGCGCGACTGGCGCCATGACGGGCGGCGGCTACCCAGACGGCATCCGAACCATCATGGACGCCTGGCAGACGGGCAAGCATGAGGAAGCCGCTGACGCTTACCAGCGCTGGCTGCCGCTGATCAACTACGAAAACCGCCAGGGCGGAATTCTGACCGCCAAGGCACTGATGAAGGCCGGCGGCGTGATTGCCTGCGAGGCGCCACGCCATCCCTTTCCTGCCATGCAGCCTGAAGTGCGCGAGGGCCTCCTAGCCACTGCCCGGCGGCTGGACCCGCTGGTTCTGCGCTGGGCACGATAGCCCGCCCCGAAATCCATACCCACTCACGCAAAGACGCATTCCACCATGGCCTCCTCACCCCATCACAACCTTATCAACGGCCAATGGGTCACTGGCACCAGTGGCAACATCAGCACCGGTGAAACCACCAGCGCCAACATTAACCCGTCAAACCTGTCGGACGTGATTGGCGAATACGCGCAGGCCGATGCCTCAGGTCTTGACGCTGCAGTACAAGCTGCGCAAGCGGCCTTTCCGGCCTGGTCCACCTCGGGCATTCAGGCCCGCTCGGACGCACTTGACAAGATCGGCACCGAAATCCTCGCCCGCCGCGAGGAGCTGGGCACCCTGCTCTCGCGCGAAGAAGGCAAGACCCGGCCCGAGGGCATTGGCGAGGTCACCCGCGCCGGCCACATCTTCAAGTTCTTTGCCGGCGAATGTCTGCGCCTGAGTGGCGAGACGCTGCCCTCCGTGCGACCCGGCATCGGTGTGGAGATAACCCGCGAGCCGGTGGGTGTGGTGGGGCTCATCACACCGTGGAACTTTCCCATCGCCATTCCCGCGTGGAAGGTGGCGCCGGCGCTGGCCTTCGGCAACTGCGTGGTCCTCAAGCCCGCCGATCTGGTGCCCGGCAGCGCCTGGGCGCTGGCCGACATCATTTCGCGCTCCGGCATTCCGGCTGGCGTGTTCAATCTGGTCATGGGCCCCGGTCGCGTGATTGGTGATGCCATGGTGAACCACCCCGGTATCCACGCCATCAGCTTCACCGGCTCGGTCGGTGTGGGCAGCCGCATTGCCGAGGCCTGCGCGAAGAACCTGAAAAAAGTGCAACTGGAAATGGGTGGCAAGAACCCGCAGGTGGTGCTCGACGATGCCGACCTCGCACAAGCCGTGGAGTTGTGCGCCCAGAGCGCGTTCTACTCGACCGGCCAGCGATGCACCGCCTCCAGCCGCCTGATCGTGACAGAGGGCATCTACCCCGCTTTTGTGAAAGCCTTGCAGGAACGCATGGCGCGCATCAAGGTCGGCGACGCGCTCACAGCCGGTACCGACGTGGGCCCGGTCTCGTCCGAAGCGCAGTTGGAGCAGGACTTGAGCTACATCGCCATCGGCAAGGCCGAAGGCGCAACACTCGCTTTCGGCGGCGAGCGCATCGCCTGCCACACCGGCAGCGGCGCCACCGGTTACTTCATGGCCCCGGCACTCTTCAGCGAAAGCGCAGCCACCATGCGCATCAACCGCGAGGAGATCTTTGGCCCGGTCGCCAGCATCATCCGCGTGAAGAACTACGACGAAGCGCTGGCCACGGCCAATGACACGCCGTTTGGCCTGTCTGCCGGCATCGCCACCAGCAGCCTCAAACACGCCACCCACTTCAAGCGCCACAGCCAGGCCGGCATGGTGATGGTCAACCTGCCAACGGCCGGTGTGGACTATCACGTGCCCTTCGGTGGGCGCAAAGGCTCCAGCTACGGCCCGCGCGAGCAGGGCAAGTACGCGCAGGAGTTCTTCACTACGGTGAAAACCGCCTACACGCTGGCTTGAGCGTGACACCGGGATTACGCTGCTGACTGCGGCGAAAGCTTGCCCAGGCTTGCCATACGGGCTCGCGTTCGTCCAGAATGGGGATCGCTTGTTCCCATTCACCCAGGAACCCCGCATGATCCCCTGTGCCACTTCTCTGGCTGCGGTCGGCCTGACCTGATCGCAGTACATGGCCTCTTCTGTCGAACCCTCTTCTGTTGAACCGTTTATTCGCGAAGCCGGCAACGGCCCCGGTGTGGTCTGCATCCACTCCAACGCCAGCAGCTCCAGCCAATGGCGCAGTTTGATGGACCTGCTGGCACCACGCCATCAGGTGCTGGCCCCTGACTCCTACGGGTCGGGCAAAAGCCCAGACTGGCACTCTGATCGTGTGATTTCACTGGCCGACGAAGTGGCGCTGATCGAGCCGGTGTTGACGCGTGCCACTGCGCCACTGGTGCTGGTGGGGCATTCGTACGGCGGCTCTGTGGCCCTGAAAGCCGCATTGATGCACCCGGCCCGCGTGCGCGCGCTGGTGCTGTACGAACCGACGCTATTTGCCGTGCTGGAAGCAGAAAAACCCTCCCCCAACCAGGCTGACGGCATCCGCCATGCCGTCAGCGCTGCCGCCGAGGCTCTGGACAGAAACGATCTGGATGCGGCAGCAGAAGCTTTCATCGACTACTGGATGGGAGCGGGCGCATGGGCCGCAACGCCCGAGCAGCGCAAGCCCGCAATCGCGGCGTCCGTGGGGAATGTGCGCCGCTGGGCGCATGCGCTGATGACCGAGCCCACACCACTGGCCGCGTTCGCGGCGCTGAAGGTGCCCGTGCTCTACATGCTGGGTGGGCGATCACCGGAATCTGCGCACGGCGTTGCCCGGTTGCTGGTGCCGGCACTGCCACAGGCGGAGGTGCTGACCTTCGACAAACTCGGCCACATGGGGCCGATCACCCACCCGGATGTGGTGAACGCGGCGATTGCCAGTTTTCTTGATCGGCTTTGAACCGGCGGGCGATCAGGGTTCGCTCAAGCCCTGAGCGTATCGGCCACGCGCTGTGCACAGGCGCGTGCCTGCTCGGCATCGCGCGCTTCCACCATCACACGAAGCAGCGGCTCGGTACCGCTAGGGCGGATCAGTATCCTGCCGGTGTTGCCCAATTCGGCCTCGACCGACCGCGTGGCTTCTGCCATCGCCGCGTTGTTCTTCCAGTCCTGACCGGGCCGCAGCCGCACATTGATGAGGGTTTGCGGGAACAGCTGAACATCGCCCAGCAGCTGGGCAATCGTCTTGCCGCTGCGCACGCAGGCCTGCAGCACCTGCAGGGCGCTGATCAGGCCATCTCCGGTGGTGTGCTTGTCCAGCGCCAGCAGGTGGCCGGAGCCCTCGCCGCCCAGCAGCCAACCGCGCTTTTCGAGTTCTTCAAGCACGTAGCGGTCGCCGACCTTGGCGCGTACAAACTCCACGTCCTTTTCTTTCAGCGAGACTTCCACAGCCATGTTGGTCATCAGGGTGCCCACCGCACCGGGCACCGCCTCTCCGCGCGCCAAGCGCTCATTGACCATCAGGTACAGCACCTCATCACCATTGAACAAACGTCCGTCCGCATCGACCAGTTGCAAGCGGTCGGCATCCCCATCCAGCGCAATGCCGTAGTGGGCCTTGTTGGCCTTCACGGCGCGGATCAGCGCCTCGGGGTGGGTAGCGCCCACCTCGTGGTTGATATTCAGGCCATCGGGTGAGCAGCCAATCGAAATCACTTCGGCGCCCAGCTCGTGGAACACCTGCGGCGCAATGTGGTACGCCGCGCCATGGGCGCCATCGACCACAATCTTCAAGCCCTTGAGCGTCAGGTCGTTGGCAAAGGTGCTCTTGCAGAACTCGGTGTAGCGCCCGGCTGCGTCGTCCAGCCGGCGGGCCTTGCCCAGAGAGGCGGAATCTGCCCACACCGGTGGCTCTTCCAGGGCGGCCTCGACGGCCAGTTCCCACGCGTCGTCGAGCTTGGTGCCCTGGGCGCTGAAGAACTTGATGCCGTTGTCGGCAAACGGGTTGTGGCTGGCACTGATGACCACGCCCAAACTGGCACGCAGCGCACGGGTGAGGTAGGCCACGCCCGGCGTTGGCAAGGGCCCAAGCAGCACCACCTCGACGCCTGCCGAGTTGAAGCCTGATTCCAGCGCGCTCTCCAGCATGTAGCCGGAAATCCGGGTGTCCTTGCCGATCAATACCGTGGGTTTGGATTCTGTGCGCCGCAATACGCGGCCGACCGCATGCGCCAGACGAAGAACAAAGTCTGGAGTGATGGGCGGCTGGCCCACCGTGCCGCGAATGCCATCGGTGCCGAAGTATTTTCTGGTCATGGAAGGGTGTCTCAGGTGATTGCAGCGGTGCTGTTGTGCGGTAGCGCGAGGACGGGACGCAGGCCGGGCGTCTGCCCGGGTGCATCCACAGTTTGCAACATTTTAGGGCGGCCCCCATGGTTATACGGTGCGGCGATGCACAGACCGGTGTAGCCAACTCCGCACCCCCGCCCACCCAATCACTAGACGGCTGACCAGACCTTCAGCGCCTGCACCGTTTCATGCACATCGTGCACACGGACTACCCGAGCGCCGCGCTCAACCGCCAACACGGCTGCGGCTACGCTGGGCACCATGCGTTCGGTCACGTCCAGCTGGGCTACGTCGGCCAGCGAGGTGCTGCAGACCACCGCCAGTGACGACTTGCGCGACCATGCGGCCAGCACCGGGTAACCCAGCGTCAGCAGTTCGTTCTGCCTGGCCAGCAATGAAAAATTCTGTGCCACGGTTTTGCCAAAACCCACGCCCGGGTCCAGCACGATGCGCGAGCGTTGCACACCGGCCGACTGCAGGCGCTCGGAAGCGTCGGCCAGAAACGCCCTGACCTGCGGCACGACATCGCCTTCCATCGGCGCGACCTGCATGGTCTGCGGTTCGCGGTGCATGTGCATCAGACAGACCCCGCAGCTGGGGTGGGCAGCCACCACTTCGGTTGCGCCGGGCTGACGCAGCGCCCAGATGTCGTTGATCACGTCTGCGCCGAGGTCCAGTACGGCTTGCATCACCTCGGGCTTGTAAGTATCCACAGAGACTGGAACACCCAAAGCCACGGCGTAGCGCACCACTGGAACCACGCGGGCCAGTTCCTCTTCAAGTGACACGGGGGGTGCGCCAGGCCGGCTCGATTCACCGCCAATGTCCAGCAGGTCAGCGCCGTCCTTGAGGAGCTGCTCGCAATGTGCAATCACGCTGGCCAGCTTGTCGCTGCCGCTGAAGTACTGGCCGCCGTCCGAAAACGAATCCGGAGTGGCATTCACAATGCCCATGACTCTGGGCTGGCTCAGGTCAACTTGAAAGCGTGCGGTTTGCCAGATCACGCGGGACTCCGGGTGTGACAGAGGCCCGGTCCGAAGACCGGGTCCAGCTGGGTCTGAACTGAAAATGGGGAGCTTACAAAGAAAAACCGGGGCCAGGCCCCGGTTTTCATCTCATGCTGTGCGACAGGGCTCAGGCCACGCCGGTTGCTGGGTCGGTGTTGACGGCAGGTGTGCCGCCACCGGGGCCGCCAGTGCCACCCACGGGAGGTACGCGCGGCGTCCAGTCTTTCGGTGGGCGCGGCTCACGGCCGGCCATGATGTCGTCCAGTTGCTCCACGTCGATGGTTTCCCATTCGAGCAGGGCCTTGGCCATGGCATGCATCTTGTCCTTGTTGTCCTCGATCAGCTTGCGCGCCAGGGCGTACTGCTGGTCAATGATGCGGCGCACTTCGCCGTCGACCTTTTGCAGGGTCGATTCGCTCATATTATTGGTCTTGGTGACCGAGCGGCCCAAGAACACTTCGCCTTCGTTCTCAGCGTAGACCATGGGACCCAGCGCCTCGGTCATGCCGTAGCGGGTCACCATGTCGCGGGCCAGCGAGGTGGCGCGTTCAAAGTCGTTGCTGGCGCCGGTGGTCATCTGGTTCATGAACACTTCTTCGGCAATACGGCCACCAAACAACATGCTGATCTGGCTGAGCATGTATTCGCGGTCGTAGCTGTAGCGGTCTTGTGCCGGCAGGCTCATGGTGACACCCAGGGCGCGGCCACGCGGGATGATGGTGACCTTGTGCACCGGATCGCACTTGGGCAGCATCTTGCCAAGCAGCGCGTGGCCAGACTCGTGGTAAGCCGTGTTGCGGCGCTCTTCCTCGGGCATGACCATGCTCTTGCGCTCAGGGCCCATCAGGATCTTGTCCTTGGCCTTTTCGAAGTCCTGCATCTCGACGGTGCGGGCGTTGCGGCGCGCAGCCATCAGGGCGGCTTCATTGCAGAGGTTGGCCAGATCGGCGCCCGACATGCCGGGCGTGCCGCGTGCGATCACGCTGGCGTTGACGTCCTGACCGAGTGGCACCTTGCGCATGTGCACGTTCAGGATCTGCTCGCGGCCGCGGATGTCGGGCAGCGTCACATACACCTGGCGGTCAAAACGGCCCGGGCGCAGCAGGGCGGCATCCAGAATGTCAGGGCGGTTGGTGGCAGCCACCACGATCACGCCGACATTGGTTTCGAAGCCGTCCATCTCGACCAGCATCTGGTTGAGGGTCTGCTCGCGCTCGTCGTTGCCACCACCGAGGCCTGCGCCACGCTGGCGACCGACCGCGTCGATCTCGTCGATGAAGATGATGCAGGGCGCGTTTTTCTTGGCGTTCTCGAACATGTCGCGCACGCGGGCGGCGCCCACACCAACGAACATTTCAACGAAATCAGAGCCGGAAATCGAGAAGAACGGCACCTTCGCTTCGCCGGCGATGCCTTTGGCGAGCAGCGTCTTGCCGGTGCCCGGGGGGCCGACCAGCAGCAAGCCACGAGGAATACGGCCGCCGAGCTTCTGGAACTTGGCCGGGTCTTTCAGGAAATCGACAACTTCCTTGACTTCTTCCTTGGCCTCGTCACAACCGGCCACGTCGGCAAAAGTGACGGGGTTGGTCGATTCGTCGAGCATGCGGGCCTTGGACTTGCCGAAGCTGAATGCCCCGCCCTTGCCGCCGCCCTGCATCTGGCGCATGAAGTACACCCAGACGCCAATCAGCAGCAACATCGGGCCCCAGCTGACCAGCAGCGTCATCAGCAGCGAGCCTTCCTCGCGGGGCTTGACGTCAAATTTCACATCGTTGGCGATCAGGTCGCCGACCAGGCCGCGGTCGAGGTAGGTGGCGGTAGTGCGCACCTTGCGGTCGTCGGTGGTGGTGGCGGCAATCTCGGTGCCGCCCTGGCCTTCGGCGATGGTGGCCGTCTTGATGCGCTTGGCACGCACTTCTTCCAGAAACTCGGAGTAACCCAGATAGCTGGATCCTGCTGCACCACGAGTGTCAAACTGCTTGAACACGGTGAACAGCACCATGGCGATCACCAACCAGATTGCAATTTTCGAAAACCACTGATTATTCAAGGACGACTCCGGTGAAATAACCCAATACTCTTGCTAGGGCACATGCGAACCATTTTAGGGGTTTCAAGGGCAAAACCCGTATGAATCCCGCCTACCCCGCCGTTTGAAGTGGTTTTAAGTGACAAATGCCCCCGCAAACACATGCGGATACACGGGTTTAGCCCGGAAGGGCCGGCTTCTTCAGACCCCGGCCGATCAGGAAGGTTTCCGACGATCCGGGCCGGGACGCTTTTGGTTTGAGGGGTTTGACTACCTTGAAGGTGTCCTTGAAAAGCTTCACCAGCTGGTCATAGCCGCTGCCGTGAAAGAGTTTGACGACCAGCGTGCCGTCCGGTTTCATGCGGTTCTGGGCAAATTCCACCGCCAGCTCAATCAGGTGGGCAATGCGCGCCGCATCGGCTGATTCAATGCCCGACAGGTTGGGCGCCATGTCGGAGATCACCAGATCGACCGGCGTCGGGCCATGCAGCGTGGCCAGTGTGTGCTCCAGCTGCTCCAGCACCGCCGCCTCCCGGAAGTCGCCCTGGATGAAGGTCACGCCTTCAATCGGCTCCATGGGCAGCAGGTCCAGCCCGATGATGCGGCCATTGAGCGTGCCTGCCGCAGCGCCCGTGGGCGAGAGCTTGCGGCGCACATATTGGCTCCAGGCACCGGGTGTGCTGCCCAGATCAACCACACAGTCCCCAGGCTTGATCAGGCCAAAGGTTTCGTCGATTTCCTTGAGCTTGTAGGCGGCCCGCGCACGGTAGCCTTCCTTTTTGGCCAGCTTCACATACGGGTCGTTGATGTGGTCGTGCAGCCAGGCCTTGTTGAGCTTTTTGCCCTTGCCGCCGCTTTTGACGGCCGCCTTCGGGCTCCCCGGGGGGTTATTGGAGTTGTTGCCGCCATTTACTTTCATGGCCCCTATTGTCCTCTGACCGTCCTCAGCGATATCCACCAATATCCGCCGATAATTGGGGCATGGCTCAAATACAACTTACCCCCGCGCAGCGCAAAGACCACCGCGCCAACGCCCACCACCTCAATGCCGTGGTGATGATCGGCTCCGACGGCCTCACCCCCGCCGTCAAAAAGGAAACCGATGCCGCGCTCAATGCCCACGGTCTCATCAAGGTCAGGGTGCAGTCTGATGACCGCGCCGGGCGCGAAGCCATTTTCCAGAGCTTGGCCGATGAGCTCAATGCCGCGCCCATCCAGCACATCGGCAAACTTCTCGTGCTGTGGCGTCCGCAGCCGGAAAAGGAAAAAAAGGTCAATGAAGACCGCATGCCCGGCCCGCGTGACGTCAAGGTGCTCAAGAACAGCTCGCGCTACGGCCAGCGCCCCGAGATCAAGACCCTGCGCGTGCTGGGCAACCAGCGACTCACGCCTGGCGGTACCGTCAAACGCGCCAAACCCAAACAGCGCAGCGTGAAGAAAAGCGCCCAGGGCTGAGGGCGCCCTGACAGCCTTCTGCCTGCCCCGCCTGGGGGCTATGGCGCCCATAGGGAATTTTTGGGACTTTTTTCTTTTCAAGGTAAGGCGGCCCCTTTAGATTGTCGGGTTTCGTCCGCAACTCCAAGCCATGACATACCCAGCCTCTGCCAATCCGCTCCTCGACTTCTCCGACCTGCCCCTGTTTGACCGCATCCAGCCGGAACACGTGGCGCCAGCCATGGATGAGCTCCTGGCGAAGGCCGATGCGGCCCTGGCCCAGGTCACGGCCACCGACTTCCCCGCCGCCTGGACCGATATCGCCCGGGTACTGGATGTGGCCACCGAAAACCTGGGTCGCGCCTGGGGAGCAGTGAGCCACCTCAACAGTGTGGCCGACACGCCCGAGCTGCGCGCTGCCTACAACGCCGCCCTGCCCCGTGTGACCGAGTTCTGGACGCGTCTGGGCGCCGACGAGCGGCTGTACGCCAAATACAAGGCCATTGACGTGGCCAGCCTCAACAGTGAACAGCGGCAGGCCCACAAGAACGCAATCCGCAACTTCGTGCTGTCGGGTGCCGAGCTGACCGGCGCTGCCAAGGAGCGCTTTGCGCAGATCCAGGAGCGCCAGGCCGAGCTGAGCCAAAAGTTCAGCGAGAACGCCCTGGACGCCACCGACGCCTTTGCCTACTACGCTACCGACGCCGAGGTGGGTGGCATCCCGGCCGACGTGCTGCAAACGGCGCGCACCCAGGCCGAGGCTGAAGGCAAAGCGGGCTACAAGCTCACGCTGAAGATGCCCTGCTATCTGCCGGTCATGCAGTTTGCCAACAGCAGCGCGCTACGTGAGACTCTTTACAAGGCCTACACCACCCGCGCAAGCGATCAGGCAGCGCCCGAGTTCAGCCGTTTCGACAATTCGGCCGTGATGCAGGAAATCCTTGCCCTGCGGCAGGAAGAAGCCAAACTGCTGGGCTACCGCAATTTCGGCGAGGTCTCGGTGGTCGCCAAAATGGCGAAGTCCCCGGACGAAGTCATCACCTTCCTGCGCGACCTGGCTCGCCGCGCCCGCCCGTACGGCGAAAAAGACGTGGCCGACCTGCGTGCCTTTGCTGCAGAAACCCTCGGCCTCTCCAACCCCCAGCCTTGGGACTTTGCCTACATTGGCGAAAAGCTCAAAGAAGCCCGCTACGCCTTCAGCGAGCAGGAGGTCAAGCAGTACTTCACCGCGCCCAAGGTGCTGGCCGGGCTGTTCAAGATTGTGGAAACGCTGTTTGAAGTGGCCATCCGCAAGGATGTGGCGCCGGTGTGGAAGCCGGGCGTGGAGTTTTTCCGCATTGAACGCAACGGTCAGCTGGTAGGCCAGTTTTACCTTGACCAGCCGGCTCGCACCGGCAAGCGCGGTGGCGCCTGGATGGACGACGTGCGCTCGCGCTGGCTGCGGCCCGACACCGGCCAGCTGCAAACCCCGGTGGCGCATCTGGTCTGCAACTTTGCCGACGGTGTGGGCGGCAAGCCGGCCCTGCTGACGCACGACGATGTGACCACCCTGTTCCACGAGTTCGGCCACGGCTTGCACCACATGCTGACGCAAATCAACGAGCACGATGTCTCGGGCATCAGTGGTGTGGAATGGGATGCGGTGGAGCTGCCGAGCCAGTTCATGGAGAACTTCTGCTGGGAGTGGGATGTGCTCAAGCACATGACGGCACACGTGGACACTGGCGAGCCACTGCCGCGCGCACTGTTCGACAAGATGCTGGCGGCCAAGAACTTCCAGAGCGGCATGCAGACCCTGCGCCAGGTCGAGTTTTCCCTGTTCGACATGCTGCTGCACACGGCACACCAGCCCGGCGATGACCTGATGGCCCTGCTGCAGCAGGTGCGCAACGAAGTCGCCGTGATCCAGGCGCCCGCCTACAGCCGGACCGCCCACACATTCAGTCACATTTTTTCTGGCGGGTACGCTGCAGGCTACTACAGTTACAAGTGGGCGGAGGTGCTGTCGGCAGACGCCTACGCAGCCTTCGAGGAATCCGCCGCGCAGGCACCGGGTGGAAACACTGATAACCCGGCCGCACCCAGCACCGTTAACGTAGAAACAGGCCGGAAGTACCGGCAGGCCATCCTGGAGGCCGGTGGAAGCCGTCCCGCGATGGAGTCCTTCAAGGCCTTCCGGGGCCGTGAACCCTCGCTGGACGCACTGCTTCGCCATCAAGGCATGGCTTGAAAATCAGTCAAGAGACACTTATAAAGATGACCATGACACCCAGCACTGCACTGCTCAAGACACCCCGTTTATCCAACGCGCTGGTCGCTGCGGCGGTGATGGTGTTCGCAGGTGCACTGCTGCCGGTCACCGCTTCCGCGCAGCAGGTGTTTCGCATCGTCGGGCCGGATGGCAGGGTCACCTTTTCAGACCAACCGCCGCCACCGGGCAGCAACACCCGGGCCAGCACGGCCAACACGGGAAGCAGCAGCGGCACCAGCGCCGCCGCGCTGCCTTTCGAGCTGCGCCAGGTTGTCAGCAAGTTCCCGGTGACCCTGTACACCGCCAACGCCTGCGGAGCCTGTGACGCCGGCCGCGCCATGCTCACCAACCGCGGCATCCCGTTCACCGAGCGAACCATCGGTACACCGGAAGACACCCAGGCGCTGCAGCGCCTCGCGGGCGATGCCGCGCTTCCCTTCCTGACAATTGGGGGCCAGCAAATCAAGGGCTATGCCGATGTCGAATGGACGCAGTTCCTCGACGCGGCAGGCTACCCCAAGAGTTCCATTCTTCCGGCAGGCTACCGGCGCGCCGCCGCAACGCCGCTGGTTACCGTGTCGGCACCGCCTGCGGCTGCTCCGGCGGCTGCGCCCGCAGACGCATCCGCCACCGTGGCCCGGCCTGCTCAGCGGCCAGCGCCAGTTCCCAACGAAAATCCGGCTGGCATCCAGTTCTGACGCTGCTTGACGGCGTTTGACACTGTTAGACGCCCTTGTTGTTCAAGCCAGGAGGGCAAACGCCTTGGTGAAGAAGTCGTCGGTGCCAAAGTTGCCCGACTTCAGCGCAATGTGCAGCCCGCCAGAAGCAGGTGGCTGCAGTGTGGCGTGGCACCAGGGCACGCCCGGGTCAATCTGCGAGCCGATCTGAAGCTGCGAAACGCCCAGTGCCTGCACGCAGGCACCCGAGGTTTCGCCGCCAGCCACCACCAGCTGACGCACACCCGCCAGCACCAGACCCTGGGCGATGGCTGCAATGGCGTGCTCCACCATGGCACCGGCAGCGTCCACACCGAGCTGGCCTTGTACTGATTTCACTGCATCTGGCTGGGCCGTGGAATAAACCAGCACCGGCCCGCTGTTCAACAACGGCGTGGCCCATGCCAATGCCTCGCCCACCACATCGGCACCGCCGGCCAGTTTAAGGGGGTCAATCGCCAGCGCCGGCCGGCCCAGCCGGATGAACTCTGCCACTTGCCGGTTGGTGGCCAGCGAGCAGCTGCCGGACACCACCGCCTGCAGCCCACTGGCGGGCGGCAACGCACTGGCCTGCACGGACGGTGCTATACCGAAGTTCTGCGGCAGGCCAATGGCCACCCCCGAACCGGCGGTGACCAGCGGCATGCCTTTCAGCGCTGGCCCCAAGCGCAGCAGATCGTCGTTGGAGACCGCATCGACAATCGCCACGCCCACGCCGTCAGTCCGCAGCTGGGCAATGCGCTCGCGCACTGCCGACTCGCCGCGGGCCACCACCGTGTGATCGATGAGACCCACCTGTCGCTTGGTCTGCGACTGCATCACTCGGACCAAATTGGCATCGGTCATCGGCGTCAGCGGGTGGTTCTGCATACCGCTTTCGTTCAGCAGCACATCACCCACGAAAAGATAGCCCTTGAAGACCGTGCGCTTGTTGTCGGGGAAGGCCGGCGTGGCGATGGTGAAGTCGGTTCCCAGTGCATCCATCAGTGCCTCGGTGACCGGGCCGATATTGCCTGTGGGCGTGCTGTCAAAGGTCGAGCAGTACTTGAAGTAAATCTGCGCCGCGCCCTGCCCTTGCAGCCACGCCAGGGCCTCAAGTGACTGGGCGACTGCCTCGTTCGCCGGAATGGTGCGCGATTTGAGGGCGACCACGACCGCGTCCACTTCGGCGCCCAGCGGCCCGGCGGGAACGCCAATCGTCTGCACCACACGCATGCCAGCACGCACCAGGTTGTTGGCGAGATCGGTCGCCCCGGTGAAGTCATCCGCAATACACCCGAGGTGAATCCTACTCATGGTTTTTTGGGCAACTCAATGCCCGGAAAAATCTTGATGACGGCGCTGTCATCCTCGCGCGCAAAGCCTGCGGTGGAGGCCTGCATGAACATCTGGTGCGCGGTGGACGACAGCGGCAAGGGGAATTTACTGCTGCGCGCCATGTCGAGCACGATGCCCAGATCCTTCACAAAAATATCGACCGCCGACAGCGGCGTGTAATCCGCCGCCAGCACGTGGGCCATGCGGTTTTCAAACATCCAGCTGTTGCCCGCGCTGTGGGTGATGACTTCATACAAGGCAGCCGGGTCCACCCCCTCACGAATGCCCAAGGCCATCGCTTCGGCGGCCGCCGCAATGTGTACGCCGGCCAGAAGCTGGTTGATGATCTTCACCTTGCTCGCAGGACCGGCCTGGTCGCCCAGCTTGTAGACCTTGCCGGCCATGGCGTTGAGCACAGGCTCGGCCACCGCATAGGCTGCAGGCGAGCCGGAGGTCATCATCGTCATCTGTCCGCTGGCCGCCTTGGCCGCGCCGCCGGAAATCGGGGCGTCGATGTAGAGAATGCCCATCGCGGCGAGGCGCTTTTCCAGCGCCACCGACCAGTTGGGCTCCACGGTGGAGCACATCACAAACACGCTACCGGGCTTCATCGCAGCGGCGCAGCCTTCGGGGCCGAACAGCACGGCCTCGGTCTGCGCGGCATTCACCACCACCGACACCACGACATCGCAGGCTGCAGCCAGCGCGGCGGGTGACTCCCAGGCTTTGCCGCCATCCCGGGCGAACGTCGCTGCCGCCTCGGCGCGCACATCAAATACCTGTACCTCGTAGCCGCTGCGGCGCAGCGACTGGGCCATGCCGCTGCCCATGGCGCCCAAACCAATCAGACCTGCGATCACTGTCATGTTGTTCCTTCTGTTGCAGGCATGTTCGCCCGGATACGTCTGAGGGAGAGTTGCGTCAAAACACCATCGTCTTCACACCGGCTCCAGTGCCCAGCAGACAGATCTGCGCCTTCTGCAGCGCAAACACGCCCACGGTGACCACGCCGGGCCACTGGTTGACCTGGGTTTCGAACGCCAGCGGATCGCTGATTTTCAGACCCCTCACATCCAGGATGTGCTGGCCGTTGTCGGTCACCAGCGGTGCGCCGTCTTTCAGTCGCAGGGTGGCGCTTCCGCCCAGCGCTGCAAATTGCCGCATCACGCGGGCCGCCGCCATCGGAATGACTTCCACCGGGAGCGGGAAGGCGCCCAGCGTCTGCACCAGCTTGGTTTCGTCGGCGATGCAGACGAACTGGTGCGATTGCGCCGCCACAATCTTTTCGCGCGTCAGGGCCGCCCCGCCACCCTTGATCATGTAGCCCGCATGGTCGATCTCGTCGGCGCCATCGATATAGACACCAAGCTCATCGACCTCGGCAGCCTCGAGCACGTGGATGCCCAGCGCACGAAGACGCGCCGTTGAGGCCTCGGAGCTCGACACCGCGCCAGCAATCTGGTCCCTGATGGTGCCCAGCGCATCGATGAATTTGTTGACGGTGGAACCGGTGCCCACGCCCACCACAGTGCCGGGCTTGACGTAGTGAAGGGCCGCCTGGCCGACCAGGGTCTTGAGTTCGTCTTGGGTCATGGAAGGGGGTGGAATAAGGGGTTGCAAAGGCATCATGGCGGTTTGAGACAATCAGCCACTACCGCCACCTGGTCCCAATTATCCAATGTCCCTGCTGCCTTACGCCCTCGCCCGTCCCTTTTTGTTTGGCCTCGACCCCGAAACCGCGCACGACCTGACCATGGCCTCGCTGGCCCGGACACAGGGCACGCCTCTGTCGCTGGCCTACTGCGGCAGCCGGGTCAGTGACCCGATCGAGCTGGCCGGGCTGAAGTTTCCCAACCGGATCGGTCTGGCAGCCGGGCTGGACAAGAACGCCCGCTGTATCGACGGGCTGGCAGCCATGGGCTTTGGCTTTGTCGAGGTGGGCACCGTCACACCGATGGGCCAGCCGGGCAACCCCAAGCCGCGCATGTTCCGCCTGCCCGAGGCCAACGCGCTGATCAACCGGCTGGGCTTCAACAACGACGGGCTGGAGGCTTTTCTGGCCAACGTCCAGAAATCGGCGGTGCGCAAGGCCGCCGCCGGATCGGCAGGGCGCCTGCTGCTGGGCCTGAACATCGGCAAGAACGCCGCCACGCCGATAGAAAACGCGGTCGACGATTACCTGCTGTGCCTCGATGGCGTGTACCCGCATGCCGACTACGTAACGGTCAACATCTCCAGCCCGAACACCAAAAACCTGCGTGCGCTGCAAAGCGATGAAGCGCTCGACGCCCTGCTGGGCCGCATTGCCGAGAGGCGCGAAGTGCTGGCTGGGCAGCATGGCAAGCGCGTACCGATTTTTGTGAAGATCGCGCCCGACCTCGACGAAGCCCAGGTTGCCGTGATTGCGGCGACACTGCAGCGCCATGCCATGGACGGTGTGGTGGCTACCAACACCACGCTGGGCCGCGAGGCAGTGAAAGGCATGCGCCATGCCGAAGAAACCGGCGGCCTGAGCGGTGCGCCGGTGCTAGCGCCCAGCAACGCGGTGATTCGCCAGCTGCGTGCGGCGCTGGGCAAGGGCTTTCCCATCATCGGTGTGGGCGGCGTGATGAGCGGCGCCGATGCAGTCTCGAAAATCAAGGCCGGGGCCGATGTGGTGCAGATTTACACCGGCCTCATCTACAAGGGCCCGGCGCTGGTCACCGAGGCGGCGAAAGCCATCCAGCAAATCAGCACCTGACGCCACACTATCCAAAGAGTCAGCGAGACGGCCCGCGCGAAGGCCCACGCAGCGGATCCAGCAGCGGCTTCAAGCCGTTGTGATCGATCTCCTGCATCAGGGCCAAGAGGCGGCCGATTTCTCCCTTGGGAAAGCCTTCACGCGCAAACCAGTTGAGGTAGTTGCCGGGCAGGTCGGCAATCAGCACGCCCTGGTGTTTGCCAAAGGGCATTTTCAGCGTCACCAGCTTCTGCAGGTCTTCGGGGTTCATGGGTGTGGCTTTCGAGGCGGGCTCAACCCGCCCTCTTGGCCGCGTGACCTTGCTTGTTCAGTACCGCCACCAGCAGATCGGCATGGTCGCCCTGCACTTCGATCACGCCCTCTTTCACGGTGCCGCCCGAGCCGCAGGCCGCCTTCAGCTGCTTGGCCAGCTGTGCGAGCGCCAGCGCCTCCAGCGGCAAACCGGTGACAACCGTGACGGTTTTCCCACCTCGCCCCTTGGTCTGGCGCGTCACGCGCACCGGGCCACCGGCTGGCGGCACGACGGCCTTGCCGCACACGCAGGCTGCCACGGCCTCGCGACAGTTCGGGCACATGCGCCCTGATTCAGTGGAATAAACCAGCCCGCTGGCGCCATGCGCCGCAGCCAGCGCCGGAGGGGATGCTTTTTTGTTCATGCCCGGTTTATACAGGCCATGCCCTGACGGTCACACTTCCTTGAGCACAAACTCCATCTCGGTTCCTGCCAGGTTGAGGATGTCGCGGCTGGCCAGCAGCAAGGCCCGCGGGCCGATGGGCTGGCCGTTCAGCGTGGGCTGAACTGGCCCATCCATGCGCACGACGTAATAGCCGTCACGCCGGTGCGAGATCGACACCACCGCCACGCCCGGCTGACCAAAGGTGGTGACCGCCTTGACCACAGGCACCTCCAGCCCGGCCGAGGTGCCCGACAGCACCCGCAGGCTGGCATGCATGACGCCCGTGGTGCCCGGCAGGCCCAGCGCATCGAGCGACATGGCCATGGTTTTCTCGGGTTTTTCTGGCGCCTCGTGCTCCGACGAGCTGAGGTACTGCACCCGGAAGTTGCCGATGGTGATGACGTCGTTGTTGCGCAGCAGCTGCCGCGACTTGATCATCTGCCCGTTGATGTAGGTGCCGTTGGTGCTGCCGAGGTCCTCGATGTAGACATCGGCGATGCCCTGCAGGTCAAACGCGCAGTGCTCGCCGCTGACGACCAGGTTGTCCAGCACGATGTCGTTGTACGGCTTGCGGCCCAGCGTGGTGCGGTCCTTTTGCAGGTACACATGCTTGATTTCGACACCCTCGACGGAAGCAATCAGTTGCGGCATGGGCTCTCCAGTGCGATGCGAGTGGAACCATCGTAGCCATCTGCCGGCCCGGGCACAAGAAGCAGAGACCCGCTCAGCGCGGGGAGCCAAACACCGGCGCGGAAAACTGTGTGTTGTCACCCTGTATCGGGCCCGCCGGAACCCCGCCCTGCCCCGGCTGACCTGCGCCCTGCGGCGCTGAAGACGGGTCGCGCTCCAACTCGCGCGGGCTGCTGTTGGTGTTGCCAAAGAGCGATGAAAACCAGTCGCCGAGTGCCTGTACCGGATCGACCGGATCGGGCACCACCATCATGGGTGCAGCAAACCGGCTGCGCACATCAATCACTTTGGTACGTAGCGATTGCTGGAAGAACTCGCCCACCATCGGTAGCGCACTGCGGGCACCCTGGCCCCAGCCGTTGCCCATGGTGATGCGGTTGTCATTGAACCCGGCCCAAGCCCCGGCCACCAGTTGCGGATGCATCAGGATGAACCAACCATCGGTGTTGTCCTGTGTGGTGCCCGTTTTGCCCGCCACATCGGCGGTGATGCCATATTGACTGCGAATGCCGGCCCCAGTGCCCTGGTTGATGGCAGCCCGCAGCGTGTCGAGCAGCGTATGCGATACCGGCACAGGCATTGCCGTTTCCGGCAATCGGGGCTGCATGACCTCCAGCACCTTGCCGTTACGGTCTTCCACCTGCAGGATCAGCACGGGCTCGATGTACTGACCTTCGTTGGCAATGCTGGCGTAGGCACTGACCATTTCCTTGAGCGTCACCGGGCTGGTGCCAAGGGCAAGCGAAGGCACCTCCTCCAGCTTGCTCTGGCGCACGCCCAGCGCCTGCGCCAGTTGAGCCACCTGTGGCGGCCCAACCGCCTGCATGACCTGCGCCGTGATGGTGTTCTTCGAGGAAGCGAGGCCCTGACGCAAGGTCATCATCTCGCCACTCGGTCCGCCGGCGTCGGTCGGCCGCCAGAACGCGCCGTTGCCCAACGGAATCTCGATGTCGCCGTCGAGAAAGCGGTCCGAAGGCGACATGCCTTTCTGGAAAGCCGCGCCGTAGACAAAAGGCTTGAAGGTCGAGCCGGGCTGACGGCGCGCCTGCGCCACATGGTCGAACTGGTCGTCAGCAAAGTCGCGACTGCCCACCCAGGCCTTCACATGGCCGTTGCCAGGGTCGATGGCCAGAAAGCCGGCCTGCAGCCGCGTCTTGTCGGCCTGCAGTTTCTGCATGAACGGGGCATTGGCCAGCAGGGTTTTCAGGGCTTCGTCGTCACTTTGACCGGATTCACGGGCAGACTTGAACTCGGGTGATTCGCGCACAAACGAGTCCACCAGTTCCCGAAAACGACCCGTTTTCGCCTGCCACACCGACCGACCGCCCCACTGTCCGTTGGCCAGGCTTTGCAGACGGGTGGTTTGCCGCGTCACAGCCCGGTTGGCCATGGCCTGCAGGCGCGAGTCGATGGTGGTGCGCAGCACCAGGCCATCTGCATAAATGTTGTAATCGTTGCGATCGGCCCACTCAATCAGCCAGCGGCGCAGCTGCTGCGCCACATGGGCCGCCGGGCCAAGTGGCTCGGTCTGCCGCTCAAAGTCGACTTTCAGCGGCGCTTTTTTCAGCCGCTCCAGCCGGGCTGCCGGCAGCTTGTCGTGCTTGACCATTTGCGCCAGCACGATGTTGCGGCGCTGGATGGCCCGCTCCGGGTTGATGACCGGGTTGTAGTAGCTGGTGCCCTTGAGCATGCCCACCAGCGTCGCGCTTTCCAACACATCCAGCTCGTCCGCCGACTTGTCGAAATAGGTGCGTGCCGCCATCTCGATGCCAAACGCGTTGTACAGAAAAGGCACGGTGTTGAGGTAGGTCTCCAGAATTTCGGGCTTGGTGTACACCGCCTCGATCTTCAGCGCCGTGATGGCTTCCTTGATCTTGCGTGTGAGCGTCGGCGCGCGGCCGATCTCTTCTGGATAAAGATTGCGCGCCAGCTGCTGCGTGAGGGTGGAGCCGCCCTGCGTATCCCCAGAAGCGGTTTTCAGCGCGGCAGACGCGATGCGCCGGAAGTCCAGCCCGTGGTGGGAGTAAAAGCGATGGTCTTCGGTGGCAATCAAGGCTGCCGTGACCTGTGGTGAAATGTCTGCGAGCTTGACCCAGTCGCGGTTGGCGCGCCTGAACATGGCCAGCTCCTGCCCGTCGGCCGACATCACCACCGACGGCTTGGCTGTCTTGGCACGGCGCAGATCGGAAATGCTGGGCGTGAATGGAATCAGCACCAGCACATACAGCAGCAACAGCGCAGGAACCGCAGCCACCGCCAGGGCCACGCCGCGACGACTGGGATGGCGCAATCGGGCCATGTAGACCGGGGACTGTGCCGAGAGCCGATCCATGGCAGACCGCACGCGGGCGATGAATGAAGAGATGTGGCGATTCATGGGGAGTCAGAAACCTGACGCGAGTCTAGGCTTTTGGCGGCTGCTGCGCTGTAGGACGCCTGCCCAACCCCAGGGCTTCAACCGTCAAACCGCCAGCCGGGCTGCGGCATCACGCCGCTTCAGGGCCCATGCAAAGTACGCGCCCTCCAGCGCCATGGCGGCGCCACCCAGGGCCACCACGGCGCTGCTGCCGATGCGCTCCACCAGCAGAGCCGCCAGTACCACCCCCAGCGACTGGCCGAGAAACAGGCACGAGGCAAACAGCGACACCGCCGTGCCGCGCGCCTGCGGCATCATCTGCGTGGCGTTCGCCTGCATGGTGTTGTGGAACATGAAAAACCCGAACCCTGCCAGCAGGCTGGCGGGAATGGCCGGTGCCCAGTGTGGCGTGAACGCCAGCACCAGTGCCGACACACCGACCAGTGCGCCGCCCACCAGCACCAGACCCTGCTGGCCCATGCGGCGAATCAGGCGCCGGCCCACCACCATGAAACCCACGCCACCCAAGCCAAACAGCGCCACGATGGCGCCGCACATCGACAGCGGCAAACCCAGGGACCGGTGCAAATGCGAGGCCCACATGGCCAGCACGCCAAAGCCCACAGCGCCCTCCACCACCGCCATCAACAGCACGGTGCGCGACCATTTGCCACTGACAATGACCAGCGCCTGCTTCAGGAAATGCGGGCGTGCAGCAGTGGTGGCCGCAGGCGCGCCCGACGCGACGGGCGGAACAGGTGAGACAGAGACCGTCGCCGCGTTCTGAAGGCGCAGATCGCGGAACAGCAGCAAACCCACCACACTGAAGAGCAGCAGCAGGAACCCGAAAGCCCAGCGCCAGCCCAGCGCGTCGGTGAGCAGGCCACCCATCAACTGGCCACCCACAATACCCAGCGTGCTACCGAGACCGGTGCGGGTCAGCATTTCCTGCAACTGGTCAGCCGGGACCGCATCTCCCACCCAGGCCATCGCCAGCGGAATCAAGGCCGCAGCACCCAGCGCCATCAGAAGCCGCGCAAAAACCAGCGTATCCAGGCTGGCGGCGAACAGCGCCAGGGCACTGCCGATGCAGCAGCCCAGCGTCGCAAAGGTCACCACGCGGAACTTGCCCAGCCGGTCGCCCAGCGGGCCGTAAAAGAGTTGCGACACGCCATAAGTCACGGCAAACACCGACACCACTTGCGCCGCCTGAGGCAGACCCACCGCAAACACCCGCGCCAGCTCGGGCAGCATGGCGTCGCAAATGCGTTGAGCCGCCATGCTGGAGAAGGTGGCCAACGACAGCAACAGGATGGACCGGCGCGTGGCCGCCGAGATGGGTCCGGAAGCCGGCCCGGAGGCTGGTCCGGAGAGCGACCCAGAAGCGTGGGCCGACACTTAGAGCGCCTTGCCCAGCCGCCCCACACCCTCTTCAATCTTTGCCACATCTGCCGTGGCAAAGCTGAGCCGGAAAGTCGACATGTCCGGCTGCGCCGCGTAGAAAGGCGCGCCGGGCACAAAGGCCACCCCCTGCTCAATCGCCTTCTTTGCAAAATCGCCCGCGTCCTGCGTCTTGCCGCCTGCGCCGGTCAGGCGTGCCCAGAAGAACAGGCCGCCTGCGGGCTGGGTGAAGCCCACCGCATCGCCCAGCGTCTGCTGCAGCGCACGGCCCATCGCCGCGGCACGCTCGGCATAAACCTTTCGCACATTCAGCAGCATGGCTGGCATGCGGCCCGCCTTGAGGTACTGCGCCGCCGTGGCCTGTGCAAAGGTGCTGGTGTGCGCATCGCTGAACTGCTTGCACATGGTGGCCTTGGCCAGCAGCTCGGCGGGGGCAATCATCCAGCCCACGCGCAAACCGGGCGACAGTACCTTGCTGAGCGAGCCGCAGTGCGCCAGCAGCTCGCGCGAGCCCGGCACGCTTTCGCTCAGGGCCAGCATTGAAGGCGGTGGAGGCTCGCCAAAATAAAGCTCGCCGTAAGGGTCGTCTTCCACAATCAGCGTGTTGTACCTGACGGCCATCTCCAGCACCTTCTTGCGGCGTTCCATGCTCAGCATGGCACCGCTGGGGTTTCCGAAGGTGGGAATCAGGTAAACGAATTTCGGCTTGTGCTGCGCGATGAGCTGCTCCAGTTCGTCGGTTTTCACGCCCTCGGCGTCAATCGGCGCGCTGATGAGCTCGGCGCCGTAGAGCCGAAAGCACTGGATGGTGGCGAGAAAGGTCGGGCCCTCCACAATGACCTTGTCGCCCGGCGAAATCATGGTCTTGCCGAGCAGGTCCAGCGCCTGCTGGCTGCCGGTGGTGACGATGAGCTGTTCGGCCTGCACGCGGGCGCCCTTGGTCGCCATCAAGGCGCTGAGCTGGTCGCGCAGCGGGCCATAGCCCTCCGTAGCGCCGTACTGGAGTGCGCCGCCCGGTTCGTCTGTCAGCGCCTCGTTGCTGGCTTCGCGAATGCCCTCCACATCGAACATCGCCGGGTCTGGAAACCCCCCTGCAAAACTGATGATGCCGGGCTTGCCCAGCAGTTTGAAAAGTTCACGGATGGCAGAGGTTTCTACGTTGTTCAGGCGGTCGGCGAATTGCAGGGGCATGTTGGGTTCCTTCGAAGCCTCCATTTTCGCCAATATTCACCGTGACACTCACAATCTGTTTCATTCCTTGGGGATTGACGCGGATTTTTCACTTTGGCACCATTGAGCGATGGTCAACAAGGCAGCGCCTTTTGTTGCTGGCCCCGGGGAAGTCGAAGTTGAGCGTGTCGTAACCGCCAGCATGTCCACCCTGAAGGGAGCCATTTTTGGTGAGATGGAACGCATCCGCTCACGCGCGCTCGACAAGAACAACCCCCACGGCATTCACGCCGTGCTGCATTACCAGAGCGGCTGGTTCGTCCATTGGGCCGAAGGGCCATCCGCCGCACTGCGCGGCCTGCTGCAACACCTTCAACATGACCCGCGCCACCACTCGCTGCACACGCTGCACATCAGCCGGGGCTTGCGCCTGCTGCACACACCGTGGTCGATGGCCATGTCCCAGTCGACCGAGCCCGCAGTGCAGTTCGGCCGGCGTGTGATCGCGCTGCGCGAGCAGCTTGAAAAAGGCAAGCAGTACTCACCGCCTTCGGTGCTGCGTCGCCTGTCTGCCCCCATGCAACTCACCCGCGCACAGGCCCTGCCCGACCCGGAGGCCTTTCACCGCGTCGGCATCTGCGCCGCCAGTGGCAATGCCGCGTTTGACATGGTCGAATGGCTGGCAGCGCAACATGGCGAACCCGTGGTGCGGCGCCGGTTCGCCGGGGAGCGCGACATGGACGGCAGCAGCGAATACGTGGATTTCATGGAGAACGACCACCCCTGCCGCATGATTGCCGTGGCACGCACCGGCCTTTCCCACGGACTGCGGCGCGCCTTCCTGCCCGACTGGCCCTACTTCGTGATGCTGTTCACCGGCTCGCCACCCTTTGATGACGACCTCATGACACGCATGGTCGCCGCCTGTGAGGGCCTGCCCGTCGCGCCCTGCCTGCTGGGTGTGGCGCCCGATTCCATCACCCACCAGCGAATGCGCCACATGGCGCAGACCGCCGGGCTGGACTACGTGATCGGTGACATCACCACACCCGATAACTGCGCCGGTATCTGGGAGGTGGTGCGCGAACAGTTGCAGCAGGCTGGCCCACCTCCGAATTCGGCGTGGGACGTACCGCGGCTGGCCGCCTGACCGACTATTTGATCCGCCGCCTGACCAGATTTGCGCAGAAAGACGTCTTTGCCCTCAGTAAACACAGCCCGTCACTCCCAAGCTTTGCTTTCAGTGGCCACATGGGTCTGCATGGGTGCTTCGCTCTGCTTCTGGTTTCTCTATTTCAGTCTGTACTGGCCGTATCGGGATCTCTTCAACGAAGAAGGCCGCTACTTTGATGAGAGCACTTCGGCGGTGTACCACGCGCAGAGCAGCTTGCTGCTCGTTCCGGCGCTGGCTTTTTTAGTGCTGGCGGCAGGCTTAGGCGCGGCCTGGCGGATGCGTCGCCAGGTGGGCCGTGGCGTCGCACACTGACGGGTGTGCGCTGCGCGTGACCCGGGCATCATCCGGAAAAATGCGCTCTTGGGCGACGCGAATGAAACGTGAATGAAGTGAGGCGCGCCGATACACTCTTCGCATGAAATCCGCCGACATCGCCCCCTTCTTCGCCACCCTGAAAGCCGCCAACCCGATGCCGGTGACGGAGCTGGAATACACCAGCGTTTTCGAGTTGCTCACGGCCGTGCTGCTGAGCGCGCAGGCGACCGATGTGGGTGTCAACAAGGCCACGCGCAAGCTCTTTCCGGTGGCCAACACGCCGCAGAAGATTCTGGACCTGGGCCTTGAGGGACTGGAGGCTTATATCAAGACCATCGGCCTTTACCGCAGCAAGGCCAGACACCTGATGGAGACCTGCCGCATCCTGGTGGAGCGGCATGGTGGCGTGGTGCCGCGCAGCCGCGAAGCGCTCGAAGCGCTGCCGGGCGTGGGCCGCAAGACGGCCAATGTGGTGCTGAACTCAGCTTTCGGCGAGGCCACCATGGCGGTGGACACGCACATCTTCCGGCTCGGCAACCGCACCGGCCTTGCGTCCGGAAAAACACCGCTGGAAGTGGAGTTGAAACTGCTCAAGCGCATCCCGGCCGAGTACCTGGTGGACGCGCACCACTGGCTGATCCTGCACGGGCGCTATGTGTGTCTGGCACGCAAGCCGATGTGCTGGCAATGTGGCGTGGTGCCCTACTGCAGCTTCAAGCCCAAGACGCCTCAGCCAGACTGAGGCGCCTGGTGGCTCAACGGGTAATGATCAACGGGTGATGACCACCAGCACGCTGCAGGGCGCACGCTCGATCAGCGCCTTCGACACCGACCCGCGCCACCAGCGCGCCGCCCAGCTGTCCAGATGCTTGTGGCCGACCACAATCAGGTCGGCTTTGTGGGTGGTCGCCTGGCGAACAATGACGTCGGTCGAGTCGCCCGTCAGCACCTCGCCGCGGGCGGTGTGACCGGCCTGCGCCAGCCGCTTGAGCCCGTCGTCCAGCACCGCCTGGTACTTTTCTTTTTCGGCCTCTTCCAGCTCCTCGTTGTACACGCCGCCTTCCACACCGCTGAAACCAAGGGGCAGCGGCATCACCGCAATCAAAAACAGTTCCGACTGACTCCATTGCGCCACTTCGTTGCAGTCGAGCAAGGCTTTTTGCCCCGCCTCGGAGCCGTCATACGCCAACAAGATTCGCTTGTACATATTCCATCCTTGGGCTTGCGGGCAATGCCACCCGTCACACAAGCATAGACCGAAGCCGGCCTGAGTGGTGAAAAAACAGAGCCCTGTTCAAGCCCTTTTCAAACACTTTTCGGATCAGGCAGGCCCACTCGCCGACCGATGGGCAGCAGTCAACGCCCCTGCCATTGCGGGCTGCGCTTGCCCACAAACGCGCTCACGCCTTCGTGGAAGTCTTCGCTGCCGTAGCAACGGTGAATCAGGTCCTCATCGGCGGGCAGGCCGTAGGCGACGATGCGCCGCAACGCCTCGCGGCTGACCTGCTGGGTCACCGGCGCCAGCGCGACCAGGCGGCTGCACAGGCTGGCCGCAGCCTCGTCGATGCCGGAGGCGTCGACCACATCCTTCAGGAAGCCGCAGGCCAGCGCCTCGTCCGCGTTCAGCACCTCGGCCAGCAGCAGCATGCGCTTGACGCGCGGCAAACCCCATACCGCCACCTGACGCGCCAGATTGGCCACCGACAGGCAATTGCCCAAGGTCTTCGCGATCGGTACACCGAAGCGCGAGGCCGGTGTGGCAATGCGGAAATCGCAGGTCGTGGCGATCGCGAGTCCGCCACCAATCGTCCAGCCCTCGATGATGGCCAGCGTGGGCATGGGCAGCGATTCGAGCTTCTGGATGCACTTGTCGATCTGCTTTTCGTAGGCCACCCCATCGTCACCGGCCGGGCGTTCGCTGCCAAAGGCGGTGAACTGTTCGATGTCGGTACCCGCCACAAAGGCCTCGCCACCAGCGCCGCGGAAGGTCACGACACGCACCGATGCGTCGGCTGAGAGCTGGTCGCAGATGTGCATCAGCTGGCTGTACATGGCCCATGTCATTGCATTACGGGCCTGCGGGCGGTCGAACAGCACTGAGGCGACGGGGCCTTCAATGCGAAGGCGTACGGCTCCTTCCTCCGCAGTGCTCATGGTGCGAAGGCGCCCTGCGCTTCCAGCTCCGCCCGACCTGCGGCGTCAATGCCCAGCTCAGCCAGCAGTTCGTCGTTATGTTCGCCAAGCAACGGCGGGTGGCGGCGCACCTGCTGCGGCGTGCCCGAAAGCTTGACCGCAAAGCCGATGTTGGGCACCTTGCCTTCGATCGGGTGGTCAATTTCCATCTTCATCTGGCGTGCAGTGCCATGTTCGCCCTCGAACGCCTCCGGATAGGTCAGGATGGGGCCAGCCGGTATGCCAGCGTCCAGCAGCGTTCCAACCCAGTAGTCCTTGGTCTGCTGCCGGAAGGTTTTTTCCAGCTCGGCTTCCAGCGCAGAACGGTTATTGAGCCGCAGCGAGATCGTCTTGAAGCGCTCGTCGGCCAGCAGTTCCTCACGGCCCATCAGGCGGCAGAGCTTTTCCCACAATTTCTGGTTGTTCGCACCCATCACGAAGTAGCCGTCAGAGCAGGCCATGGCCTGGTACGGGGCGGTCATCTTGTTCGAGGTGCCCAGCGGCTGCGGCGGTTTGCCGGTGCCCCAGTAATCGCAGATGTCCCACACCGAGAAGGCCAGCGCGGTATCGAACAGCGAGGCGTCGACATACTGCCCCTGCCCGGTGTTTTTGGCGCCGATGTAGGCCGACAGCGTGCCGTAGACCGCAAACAGCGCGCAGCCGATGTCGGCCACCGGCACACCGCATTTCACCGGCGGCGAATCGGGGTAACCCGTCACGCTCATCACCCCGGACATGGCCTGCGCCATCAGATCAAAGCCCGGCCGGTCTGACCACGGCCCGGTCTGGCCGAAGCCCGAGATGCTGGTGTAGACCAGCTTGGGGTTGACCACTTTCAGGTCTTCATAGCCGAGACCGAGGCGCTTCATCGCACCGGGACGGTAGTTCTCAATCAGGATGTCGGCGTCTTTCGCCATGCGCAGCAGCACCTCGCGGCCCGCTTTTGATTTCAGGTTCAGCGTGACGCTGCGCTTGTTACGGTTCATGTTCAGGAAGCCCATGGAGTCGGGCCCCTTCATCTTGAAACCCATCGAACCCCGCGTCTGGTCACCCGTGCCCGGCGGCTCGATCTTGATGACGTCAGCGCCCAGATCCGCCAGCAACATGCAGGCATAGGGCCCCGCCATCACCTGGCTGATGTCCAGCACCCGCACCCCCTCCAATGGCAATGGCCTCATACAAGAACTCCAGCAATGTCTTTACCAGTGGCCGCAGTGGAACCGGCTTTGCCGGGCCACATGCGGCGCCCCCTGAGGGGATGATGACCAAAGGTCATCATGGGGGGGTCAACCCTCTCCTTTGACGCCACCGTCCTTGATGATCTTGGCCCACTTGATCTGCTCGGCCGCCATGAACTCGCCGAACTTCTCGGTGGAACCACCGCCGTCCTGCGCGCCCGAAGCCGCCAGCCGCTCCATCACGTCGGGCATCTGCATGACCTTGTTGATGTCTTCGTTCATGCGCTTGGCCATGGCCACAGGCATCTTGGCCGGTGCTGCCAGGCCGTACCAAGTGGTCGCTTCAAAGCCGGGGAAGCCGGACTCTGCCATGGTTGGCACGTTGGCATAGGCAGCAACGCGGTTCTGACGCGTCTGGGCGATTGCAATCGCTTTTCCGCTCTTCACATGAGGCGTCGCGGCCGTCATGGTGTCGAAGCTGTAGTTGATGGTGCCGCCGATCAGGTCGGTGAGCATGGGGCCAGAGCCCTTGTACGGCACGTGGATGGCCTTGACCTTGGCTGCCAGCATGAACATTTCGAGTGCCAGATGCTGCGCGCTGCCGGTGCCGGCAGAGCCGAAGCTGATCTTGCCGGGGTTGGCTCGGCACAGTTCGACCAGGTCTTTCACGGTCTTGGCGGGTTGGCTTTCATTGCAGATCAGCAGGTTGGGCGTGACGCCGACCAGCACGATGGGCTGGAAATCCTTGGCCGGGTCGTAGTTGACCTTCTGCAGGCCGGGGGTGATGGCTTGGCTGTTGATGTGCGCCATCAGCAGCGTCGCGCCATCGCCGGGCTGCTTGGACACGTACTCGGCCGCGATGGTGCCCGAGGCGCCCGCCTTGTTCTCGACAATCACCTGCGTCTTCCACATGTCACCCAGCTTCTGGCCGATGACGCGCGCCAGAATGTCGGTGCCGCCCCCCGGTGCAAAGCCCACGATGATGCGGACCGGGCCGGTCGGCAGGGTCTGCGCCCTCAGCATAGGGGCCGCCAGAGCGGCGGCGGTGGCGGTGGTGGCGTGAATGAAAGTTCTGCGTTGCATGGTGTTGTCTCCTTCTGTATGTGAATGAAAAGAATGGCAAAAAGGCCTGCCCATACGCTGTGGGCGTGAAGTCGGGGGAACTCTGAAAGTCGGGTGAAGCGGACTCAGGCCGCCTTGCGCTGCGGAACCACCGCCGCGTGGCTGGAGAAATAGTCCATCGCGGCCTGCACGCCAGAGCCCGCCAGCTTCACGCCGGCCAGCTTCAGCCCCATCTCGCAGCCGCTGAGGGCAGCCATCAGGGTCAGGTCGTTGCAATCGCCGAGGTGGCCGATGCGGAACATCTTGCCCTTGACCTTGCCCAGACCGGTGCCGAGCGAGCAGTCAAAACGCTCGTAAATGATCTTTCGCACCGCGTCGGCGTCCACACCCTCAGGCGTCATCACACCGGTGAGAATGGGCGAATACACCGACGGGTCGGCGCACTGGATTTGCAGACCCCAGGCCTTCACCGCCGAGCGCACGCCCTCGCCCCAGCGCTGGTGGCGTGCGAACACGGTCTCCAGCCCATGCTCCAGCAGCATGTCACAGGCTTCACTGAGCGCGTACAGCAGGTTGGTGTTGGGCGTGGTCGGCCAGTAGCCGGTCTTGTTCATCTCGATGATCTCGTCCCAGGCCCAGAAGGACTTGGGCAGCGTGGCCTTCTTGCTGGCCTCAATCGCTTTGGCTGACACCGCATTGAAGCTGATGCCGGGTGGCAGCATCAGGCCTTTCTGCGAGCCACTGATGCTGACGTCCACGCCCCACTCGTCGTGGCGGTAGTCGGCGGAGCCCAGACCCGAGATCGTGTCCACCAGCAGCAGAGCCGGGTGTTTGGCGGCATCGATGGCGCGGCGGACGGCTGCGATGTTGCTGGTCACGCCGGTCGATGTTTCGTTGTGCACCACGCACACCGCCTTGATGCTGTGCTGCGTGTCGGCCTTGAGCCGCTCTTCAATCAGCGAAGCCTGCACGCCGTGGCGCCACACCTCCGCACCGGGGTAGGACAGCACTTCGGTTTTAAGGCCCAGGCGCGTCGCCAGCTTTTGCCAGAGCGCGGCGAAATGGCCGGTCTCGTACATCAGCACGTGGTCGCCGATGTTGAGGGTGTTAACCAGCGCGGCTTCCCACGCGCCGGTGCCCGATGCGGGGTAAATCATCACCGGCTGGCGGGTCTGAAACACCTTCTTGATGTCGGCCAGCACCTTCAGGCCCAGTGCTGCGAACTCGGGGCCGCGATGGTCAATGGTGGGCAGGCTCATGGCTCGCAACACGCGGTCTGGCACCGGTGAGGGGCCAGGAATCTGCAGAAAGTGGCGGCCAGTGGGGTGGAAGTCGAGCGTCAACATGAAAGAAAGGTCTCCTGGGGGTCAGTCCGACTACGGCCGGAAATTAAACGGATGGGGCATTTTTTGCATACAAAATTCATTTGTCAATCGAAAATGGAGCTTATTCGGGTTTGTACTGCGCTTGGCAGGTCATTTGACAGGGTATTTTTTTGCATACAAAATCTTGCAATGTCTGCTGAAATCATCTCTATCCCCCGTTCGGCACTGCACGAACAGGTGGCCCACCGGCTGCGCCAGATGCTGGTGGAAAACCGCATCCCGCCGGGCGCCAAGCTCAACGAACGCGAGCTGAGCGAAGAACTCAAGGTCTCCCGCACCCCGCTGCGCGAAGCCATCAAGATGCTGGCTGCCGAGGGTCTGGTCGAGCTGCTGCCCAACCGCGGCGCGATTGCGGTCGAGCTGACCGAAGCCGATGTGCTCAACACCTTTGAAGTGATGGCTGGGCTGGAAGCCCAGTCGGGCGAGCTGGCCGCCCAGCGTATTACCGACGCCGAACTCGCCGAGATCAAGGCCATGCACTACGAGATGCTGGCGGCCTACACACGGCGCGACCTGCCCACTTACTACCGGCTCAATGCCGCCATTCACCGCGCCATCAACGCTGCTGCCAAAAACCCGGTGCTGATGAACACCTACAACCAGGTCAACGCCCGGCTGCAGGCGCTGCGCTTTCGCTCCAACCAGAACGAGGAAAAATGGCGCGAGGCCGTGAAGGAACACGAGCAGATGGTCGCCGCCCTGAGTGCACGCGACGCGGCTGCCATGCGCACCGTGATGGCCAGCCACCTGGCCAACAAGCTCGACACCGTCATCCAGCAGCTGCGCAGCCAGGGCACAGCCGCCCTCACCGATCAGACCGCGAGCGCGTCCAGCGCCTGATCGACCCGTCGCGACCTCTGCACGAGCTGTTGCCCCCAACTTTCAAGCCCGGACCCTGCACCGCGCTAACCCTGTAGAACACCGATGAACGCTCCCCTTCCCCTGAACATCACCCGAAGCACCGCCGCCCAGGCCTATGACGACGTGGCCCGCGTCAGCAACGAAGTGGCCGGCAAACTGGCGCAGCGCCTCGCTGCCGAGACCACAGGCGAGGTACTGTTTTCCCCAGCCGACCGTGGCCGTTACGCTACCGACGCATCGATTTACCAGCAGATGCCCGTGGGCGTGTTTGTGCCGCGCACGGCAGCCGATGTGAAAACCGCGCTCGACATCTGCCGCGACTTGCAAGTGCCGCTGGTGCCGCGTGGCGGTGGCACCAGCCAGTGCGGCCAGACCGTGGGCGCAGGCCTGGTGATGGACCACAGCAAGTACATGCGCAAGGTGCTGCAGCTCGACACCGAGGCGCGCACCGCAGAGGTGGAGCCCGGCATCGTGCTGGACCACCTGAACGCCAGCCTTAAGAAGCACGGCCTCTGGTACCCGGTCGATGTTTCGACCAGCGCGCAGGCCACGCTGGGCGGCATGGCCGGCAACAACTCCTGCGGCAGCCGCAGCATTGCCTACGGCAACATGGTGCACAACGTCATTGGTGCCAGCGCCTGGCGTTCTGACGGCACGCTGCTGGAGCTGGGCCGCTACGACACGGCCAGCGGCGCGGCGCGGGAACTGGGCGACTACGTCAAGACCCTCGCCGACCAACTGCGCCCCGAGCTCGAAGCGCACTGGCCCAAGGTGCTGCGCCGCGTGGCGGGCTACAACCTGGACATCTTCCACAACCAGAACGAGAAGCCCTACACCGCCGACGGCTCGGTCAACCTCGCGCACCTGCTGGTCGGCAGCGAAGGCACGCTGGCCCTCACGAAATCATTGAAGCTGCAACTGAGCGAGCTGCCGCGCACCAAGGTGCTGGGCGTGGTGAACTTTCCGACCTTCTACAAGGCCATGGACTCGGCCCAGCACATCGCCAAGCTGGGCGATGGTGCGCTGACAGCGGTCGAACTGGTCGACCGCACCATGATCGAGCTGTCGTTGCAGAACCCCGCCTTTGCGCCCACGGTGCGCACCGCGCTGATCGGCCAGCCCGATGCGATTTTGCTGGTGGAGTTCTCGGGCGCGTCCAAGGCTGAGCTGACACCCAAGATCAAACAGCTGGTGGACCTGATGGGCGAACTGGGCCTGCCCGGTTCCGTGGTCGAGATGATCGACGACGCGCCGCAGAAAAACCTGTGGGAAGTCCGCAAGGCGGGCCTGAACATCATGATGAGCCTCAAGGGCGACGGCAAACCGGTGAGCTTCATTGAAGACTGCGCCGTGCCGCTGGAGCACCTGGCCGAATACACCGACGCGCTGACCCAGGTGTTCCGCAAGTACGGCAGCAAGGGCACTTGGTACGCCCATGCGTCAGTGGGCACGCTGCATGTGCGACCGATTCTGGACATGCGGCGCGATGGTGGCCAGAAGATGCGCGCCATCGCTGAAGAAGCCTCGGCCCTGGTGCGCCACTACAAGGGCGCCTACAGCGGCGAACACGGCGACGGCCTGTGCCGCGGCGAATGGGTGCAGTGGCAGTTTGGCCCGAAGATCATGGAGGCCTTTGCACAGATCAAGACCTTCATGGACCCGATCAACCTGCTGTGCCCGCAGCGCATTATTGACGCGCCCAAGATGGACGATGCGCGCCTGATGCGCTTTCCGCCCCACTACAAGGTCATCCCGATCCAGACCGCGCTGGACTGGAGCGCATGGAACGTGCAGAACGACCCGGTCACCGAGCTGACGAGCGCACCCGGCACCGGTGGCGACCCCGCACAGGGCTTCGCCAAGGCGGTGGAGATGTGCAACAACAATGGCCACTGCCGCAAGTTCGACGCCGGCACCATGTGCCCCAGCTACCGCGTGACGCGCGACGAGAAGCACCTGACGCGCGGCCGCGCCAACACGCTGCGGATGGCACTCAGCGGTCAACTCGAAGGCATGAACGCACAGGACGCATTCACCAGCGAAGTCGTGCACGAAGCGATGGACCTCTGCGTGGGCTGCAAGGGATGCAAGCGCGACTGTCCGACCGGCGTGGACATGGCCAAGATGAAGGTGGAGTTTCTTCACCACTACAAGGCCCGGCACGGCCACACCCTCAAAGACAAGCTGGTGGCCCGCCTCCCCGACTACGCGCCCTGGGCCGCCCGACTGGCGCCGCTGCTGAACCTGCGCGACCGCATTCCGGGCCTCGCACTGCTTAGCGAAAAGCTCATGGGCCTGTCGGCACGCCGCACCTTGCCGCAGTGGAAGAGCAGCCACTTCTTCAACACCCCCCGGCGCAGCGCATCGCGGGAGCAGGTTCTGGTCGCCACACGGCCTGTGGTGCTGTTTGTCGATACCTTCAACGGTTATCTGGAGTCTGACAACGCCAGCGCCGCACTGAAAGTGCTTCAGGCCGCCGGCTACACCGTGCACGTGGCCACCAAGGCGGTGGCAGACGGCAAGGCCCTGTGCTGCGGTCGCACCTATCTGGCTACCGGCATGGTGGACGAGGCACGCACCAAGGCAAAAGAACTGCTGGACGCCCTGCTGCCCTTCGCCGAAAAAGGCATTGCCATCGTCGGGCTGGAGCCATCATGCCTGCTCACGCTGCGCGACGAAATGCTGGCCATGGGACTGGGCGCAGCGGCTGAAACCGTGAGCGGGCAGGCGATGTTGCTGGAAGAGTTCCTGGCGCGCGAAGCCTCGGCTGGCAAGCTGAAGGCGCTGAAAGACCAACTCAAGCCGATGGCCGAGCCGCTGCTGCTTCACGGCCACTGCCACCAGAAGGCTTTTGGCGCGGTCACGCCGATCATGGAAGTGCTCAAGATGATCCCCGGCGCCAAACCCGAATTGATCGAGTCAAGCTGCTGCGGCATGGCCGGCAGTTTTGGCTACGAGGCGGGGCACTATGACGTGTCGATGCAGATGGCGGAACTTAGCCTGCTGCCCGCCGTGCGCCAGCAGCCCGGTGCGGTGGTGGTGGCCGACGGCACCAGTTGCCGCCACCAGATCCACGACGGCGCGCAGCGCGAGGCGATTCATGTCGCCGCGCTGCTGGCGCGGCAGCTGGGTTGATCGTTGGGCTGATCCAGCGAGCCGCTCAATCCTTCGGGAGAAAGCACACCTCGCCGGTCGGCGCGATGCCAGCTTCTTCCTTGGCGGCAGCCACACCAGACACCCGCCGGGTATCGACGCCGTTCTTCACCGCCGTCAACTCGGCCAGTATGGAAATGGCAATCTCTGGTGGCGTCTTGCTGCCGATGTAAAGGCCGATGGGCCCGTGCAGCCGGTCGAGCTCGGCGTCAGTCATCTCAAAGTGTTCGGCCAGCCGTTCCCTGCGGCGCTGGTTGTTCACGCGTGAGCCGATGGCGCCCACATAGAACGCCTCGGAGCGCAGCGCTTCCATCAGCGCCAGGTCGTCCAGCTTGGGATCGTGTGTGAGCGCAATCACGGCGCAACGTGCGTCGAGCTTCATGGCCTGCACCACGTCGTCGGGCATGCCGGTGGCTAGGGGCACGCCGGGCACGGACCAGGAATCGCGGTATTCCTCGCGCGGGTCGCACACCGTCACCTGGTAGTCCATGCCCTGCGCAATCTGCGCCACAAAACGCGACAGTTGCCCGGCGCCAATGACCAGCAAGCGCCAGCGCGGCCCGTGCACCGTGACCAACGCCGCTTCCGACACATGCATGGGCTGGCTGGGCTGGGCAGCACTCAGTGTGACGGCGCCCGTCTGCATGTCGAGCCGGCGCGCCACCAGTTCACCGGCTTCAAGTTTAGCCAGCAGCGTGTCGATCCGGCTGGCAGCCGTCAGCGGTTCAATGGCGAGCTCGATGGTGCCACCGCACGGCAGGCCGAAGCGGTGCGCCTCGTCGGCGGTGATGCCGTAGGTGACGATGGCCGGCGTGCGGCGCGTCAGCCCCTCACGCCGCGCCTTGTCGATCATGTCGTCTTCAATGCAGCCGCCCGATACAGAGCCGACCACCCGCCCGTCTTCGCAAATCGCCAGCATGGAGCCGGGTGGCCGGGGGCTGGAGCCCCAGGTGCGCAGCACGGTGACCAGCTCGGCGCGCAGGCCACTGGCCAGCCAGTGCGAGCAGGTTTTCAGTACTTCCAGATCGATGTTGTCCATGGCGCGGCTCCGGGGCAGTTCACCGCATGCTAGCGGCAAGCGCCTCAGGACGCCATGCGGTCCCGGATTTGCTGCAGCGACGCGGGGTCATCCATGGTCGTCAGGTCGCCGGCATCGCGCCCTTCGCACACCGCCTGGATGGCGCGGCGCAGCAGCTTGCCGCTGCGCGTCTTGGGCAGCACGCTGACAAAGCGCACGCGTGATGGCCGGGCCACGGCGCCCAGGTCGCCATCCACCCGCTTCATGATCTCGCCTTCCAGCTTCATCGCGGCGGCGGGATCCGTGAGGACGGTGGAATCCTTGGGTACCACAAATGCCATGGCCACCTGGCCCTTCAGCGCGTCGGCCACGCCCACCACCGCGACCTCGGCCGCGCCTGCATGGCCAGAAATGCTTTCCTCGATCTCGCGCGTGCCCAGCCGGTGGCCCGCCACATTGATCACGTCGTCGGTGCGGCCGAGTATGAAGTAGTAGCCGTCTTCGTCGCGAATGCCCCAGTCGAAGGTGCTGTAAACCATCTTGCCGGGAACGCTCTTCCAATAGGTGTTCACAAAGCGGGCGTCGTCCTGCCACACCGTCTGCATGAAGCCGGGGGGCGTCGGACCTTCCAGCACCACCACGCCTTTTTCATTTGGCTGGGTCAGTTCCTCGCCGGTCGATTCATGGAGCAGCTTGACACGGTAGCCATACATCGGAATGCCAGGGCTGCCGAACTTGCTGGGTGTTTTCTCCACGCCGTTGGCCACCGTCAGCAGCGGCCAGCCGGTTTCGGTCTGCCAGTAGTTGTCGATGATGGGCACGTTCAGGCCCTCGCTGATCCAGCGCGCTGTGGGCTCATCCAGCGGCTCACCCGCCAGATACAGCGCGCGCAGGCTGGAGAGGTCGTATTTCTTGAGCAGTGCCGGGTCCTGTTTTTTCAGCACCCGCACCGCGGTCGGCGCGCTGAACATGCCTGTGACCTTGTACTTTTCGACCAGGCTCCACCAGATGCCGCCATTGGGCTGGCCGTCCAGGCCCTGTGTCGGCAGGCCCTCGTACATGATGGTGGCCATGCCGGCGATGAGCGGGCCGTAGATGATGTAGCTGTGCCCCACCACCCAGCCGATGTCGCTGGTGGAGAAGTAGGTCTCCCCTGGCCGCCCATCAAAAATATGCTTCATGCTGGCGGCCAGCGCCACCGCGTAGCCGCCGGTGTCACGCTGCACGCCCTTGGGCTTGCCGGTGGTACCGCTGGTGTAGATGGTGTAGCTGATGTCAGTGGAGTCCAGCCATTCGCAGGGCACATGCGCGCTCATGTACTTGGCGCGCAGGTCGCTCCACAGCAGGTCACGGCCGGCCACATGCTCCATCGGTGCAAGCCCGCGGTCGACCAGCAGCACCACTTCGGGCTTGTGCTTCGACAGCTTGATGGCTTCATCGAGCAACGGCTTGTACGCCACCACCTTGCCGCCGCGCGAGCCGGCATCGGCGCTGATGATGACGCGCGGCGTGGCGTCGTCAATGCGCGAGGCCAGCGAGCCGCTGGCAAAACCGCCGAACACCACGCAATGAATGGCACCGATGCGCGCGCAGGCCAGCATGGCAAAGGCCGCTTCGGCAATCATCGGCATGTAGATCAGCACGCGGTCGCCCTTGACCACGCCCATGGCCTTCAGGCTGGCGGCCATGCGCTGCACTTCCTGGTGCAGCTCGCGGAAGGTGTAGGTTCTTTCCACGCCGGTTTCGGTGGACACATAAATCAGCGCCGGCTGGTCGGACCGGGTGGCCAGGTGCCTGTCGACCGCGTTGTGGCACAGGTTGGTCTGCCCACCTTCAAACCAGTGTGCGAACGGCGGCTTGTCAAAGTTGCAGACGCGGGTGAAGGGCCGGTGCCAGTCGATCAGTTGGGCCTGCTCGGTCCAGAAGGCGTCGGGCTGTTCGATGGAGCGGCGGTAAAACTCGGCGTAGCTGGTCATTCAATGTCTCCGATGGGTCGAGGGTGCGTCCATGCGCGGGCAATTACGGGCAGTTATGGGCAATGACGGCAGTGTTTTCAGATTTTGACGATCACTCGGCCGCGCACCTTGCCGGACATCAAGTCGGCGGCTTTTTCGGCAGCGCGCTCCAGTGGCACTTCTTCCACCATGGTCTCGAGCTTGGCCGCATCGAGGTCTTTCGCCAGGCGGTCCCAGGCCTGCCGGCGCCGGGCCAGCGGCGCCATCACGCTGTCGATGCCGGCCAGCGTCACGCCGCGCAGGATGAAGGGCATCACCGTCGACGGGAAATCAGCGCCCTGCGCCAACCCGCAGGCCGCCACCACGCCACCGTAACGCGTCTGGGCGCAGGCATTGGCCAGCGTGTGCGAGCCTACGGCGTCTACCACGCCAGCCCAGCGTTCTTTTTGAAACGGCTTGCCGGGGGCCGCCAGTTCGGCGCGGTCGATCACGCTGCTGGCGCCCAGTTGCTTCAGATAGGCCTCTTCGCTGGCCTTGCCGGTGGCAGCGACCACGGTGTACCCCAGCTTGCTGAGCAGGGCGACAGCTACGCTGCCCACACCGCCGGTAGCGCCCGTGACCAGCACCTCGCCATGACCGGGCTGCACGCCATGCCGCTCCAGCGCCATCACGCACAGCATGGCGGTGTAGCCAGCCGTCCCAATCGCCATGGCCTGCCGTGTGGTGAAGGCCGCCGGCAACTTCACCAGCCAATCGCCCTGCAGGCGGGCACGCTCGGCCATCAGGCCCCAGCGTGTCTCGCCCAGGCCCCAGCCGTTGTGCACAAAGCGGTCACCCGCCTTCCAGCCGGCGTGGGTGGATTCGATCACCGTGCCGGCCCCATCAATGCCCGCCACCATGGGCCAGGTGCGCACCACCGGCCCCTTGTTGGTGATGGCCAGACCGTCCTTGTAATTGAGGGTGGAGTACTCGACCTGCACCAGCACATCGCCAGCCGGGAGTTGGGATTCGTCGATGGATGTTACGGCGGCAGCAAAGCCCGCCTCGCCCTTGGTCAGCTGAAGTGCCTTGAACAAATCTTGTCTCCTGTTGAATCCGTGCCGAATCTGTGCTGAATCTGTTTAGTGCCGCCATTCAGCCCATGAGTTGGCTTGCAGGCGCTGGCGAACACCAAAACTGAATTCTTAATTATGGATAACGGGCTTGCACAGGGCTGACGGAAGGTCAAATGTCCCTGAACATCGCTCTGCCCCAGTGCCACGCCGAGCCGTTCGGCGCGACTGTCGGCACGAAGGGCCTCTGGGCTGCTTCGGCGCGTTGGCTTCGGCGGGGCGAATGCGCCGAGGAATCGACCTGCCGCCCTGCTCTCAGGCCTTGGCCGCGTCCCTCATCACGCCGGCCATCACACCGTACACCGAAGTCCAGGCCGCTTTCACATCCGGCGTGAAAGCGGGTCCGAGCCCCTGCCCCAGCGTCTGCAGCAGCGCACCACCGACGGTGTCGTAGTGGGCGTCCTTCACGCCGTAATCGACATGGCGACGCGCCAGGCCCTGAAGGATGGGCACCAGCGTATCCAGGTCGTTGAGCTTGCCCACAGCCGCGCCGATCATCTGCATCAGTTTGGCGCCCTGCTGCTCCATGTCGCCACGAAACAGCGGCTTCAGGGCGGGATCAGCTGCAAACAGGTTTTGATAGAAAAGCGCCGCGGCCTGAGGCGCGATGCCTGCAACACTCTTCCACGAGGTTCGCACGAGCGTGACGGTTTGTGGGTCCATGTTGATTTCCTCCTGGGTTTGTTGAAACACGGAAGGAGGAGTTTGCTGGGCTTGGCGCCCGGCGTCAAATTAGTCAGCCTACGTCCGATAGCTCTTTCGGCAGTTTGCCGCCACTCGGAACGACCAGCGTGTCGGGTACCCAAATTCAGGATCTATCACCGGACCTTGCTCAAGCGATCCGCCATACGCGTCTGCCACCCGGGTCCAGTGGCTTTCCATCGCTCGATCACGTCGACGGGTAGCCTGATCGACAGCAGCTTGCGCGGATTCTCTGAAACCGGTCTGCCACCTCTTTTCACCTTGGCCCGGGCGAGCATGTCGTCTGTGAGCTCAGGCAGGTCGTCATACTCGCCTTGCTTCACAACGTGTGCGTCTACACGAGCCAGGTCAGATTTCAAGGAGCGGCGCAATGCGGGCTTGCTCGCGTTCATTTGCTTTCCTCATGCTGAAGACGTGACGTTCCGCGCCACGCGGGGTGTATCCGACGACTACCATTCGACCGGCCAACGTGCCGTAACAAATGATCCTTACTTCACCGTAATCTTTTCGCGTGTCTTCCACTTCCACGGTGACGCACTCGAATACCAGGGCAGCGTCTTCAAAGTCCAGACCCCGGTCAGCAAGTGCCTTGTCGCGTTTGGCAGGATCGAAGGTGACGCGCATAGGTTATTGTAGCTACAACAACCATCTCAAGCAAACGGGGCCATGGCGGTGAGCGTTGACCTTGGCAGGGGTTGGCGCGCGATACCTGACTACTTCACCAGGCCCAGCACATCCCTGAAGGCCGGGTGATCGGCGCTGCCCAGCCACTCGAAAGCCACCATCTCGGTGGTCACCAGCTCGGCGCCATTGCCGGCCAGGCGGTCAAAAGCCGCGTCGCGGTTGCGCTCGGTGCGTGAGCTGCAGGCGTCGGTCACCACCCACACGTCGAATTCCTGCTCCAACAGGTCCAGCGCGGTTTGCAGCAGGCACACATGGGCCTCGCAGCCGGCGATGACGATGGTGCTGCGGCCAGGCTCTTCTACCGCCGCAGGTTTTTGCAGGTGCTTGGGCAGGCTGCGGGCGTTGGGCCCAGCCTGCACCTTGCGCACCGGCGGGCGCAGCCAGTCGGCCAGACCATCGGGCACGGCACTGAAATGCATTTTGGACAGCACCTTGCCGCGGGCGGCTTCGATGGCGCTGTGCACCTCGGGGGTGTTGGGGCCGAGCTTGTCGGGGTTCTGCGCGGTACCCCATACCGGCACTTCCATGAGTTGTGCCAGACGGGCGAGCTTGACGGCGTTGGCCAGCACCTGCTCGCCTCCGAAGATCGCCGGCATCAGGCGGGTCTGGTAATCCACCAGAACGAGTTGGGAGTCATCGGGGTCGAGCAGCATGGAAGTGATGGAGAGTGAAGAGGGATCGGGCCGTTCACGCAGTCTACCGCCACGCGCGACCGCTCCGCATCTGCCGGTCAACCCGTCCCAATGAAAACGGGCCGACCGCAAGGCGGACAGCCCGTTCGACTTCGCTTCATGCCGACATCACATCAGCATCGAGCGATGTTCAGGATTGCGTTAAAGGCTGGAAAGATTTTGCACAGCATCGATCACCATGTTGGTGCCGATGGCCAGCAACAAGATGTCGGCTGCAACGCGCACGTACTTGTGGCCTGCAGGTGGCGCGCCGAGCTGCACCACCAGTGCTGGCGGGACGGGGTACCAGACCACGCCTGCTGGCAGTGGCTGACCCAACGAGTACTTCTTGGCCTGGCCCGGAGGCATGCAGCCGTTGTTCTTTTTCGCCAGGCCCGGTGGGCATTTGCCAGCCTTGAACTGCGGGCCGTAGTACTCCTGCAGTGCCACGCGCTGGTTGCTGCCGAAATAGGCACCGACGCGGACATCACTTCCGCCGCCGTTGCCGTTGCCGTTGCCACCACCTTGCTGGCCCTTGCCGGCTTTCTTGCCGCCCTGCCCGCGATCGTCATACACCTCGGACTTGTTGCCCTTGTTGCCTTTGTCGCCCTTGCCGCCACCGGCCCAATCCGGCTTTTCAGCGAATGCGGCGCCACAGGCCAGAGCACAGGCCAACATCAGTGCGACGCTGCGGCCACCACGGGAAGGTTTGAAAAAAGCAGATTGAGTCATGGATATCTCCGGTTTGTTGAAACGCTCAGGACAGTCAATGCGTCAAACACCACTTGGCGCACGATGAGCCGGCTGGCCCGTACGATGCAATCAAAGTGGCACTTTCGCAATATGTCGAAAGTTCACAGCTGTCCAACGGTTGCCCCAGCTTGTGGTTGACAGTGCTTTCGCGGGCTGCTGGAAGGCCAGCAGCATTCACGAAGTCACTGCGTCACGGCACAGGGAAGACCTGAGTCATCATAATTTTCGGGTGCGATTTGGCTGTCAGCCAACACCTCGTTTCGGCGTGATACGTTTCCATACAAAACACCCACGCAAAGCACCCATGCAGAGGGCGGGTCGCACTACTTCGGCGGCGAATGCGCTGACCCCGCCTGTGCCAGCTTCTGCGGCATCTCTGCAAATTTCAGCAGCCGGGTGGCGATCAGTGTTTCAGCCAGAAAGCAGACCAGTGCAAAGAGAAAGCACATCACGCCAGCCAGAAAGCACACAGTGGCCACGCGCAAAGTGGGCAGCTCCGAGGTCTCGCCCAAAAACAGCAGGATGATGGTGAAGCCGATCAGGATGGCGCAGAACGTGAGCAGCGCGATGCAGCTGTTCACCAGCCAGCCGCGGCGGCGCAACTGGCGCAGTTCGGCGTAAATGCGGTCGGCGCGCGACGCGTCCACTTCGCCGGATTCGAGGCGACCTTCCAGATGCCGTGCGCGGTCGATGATGCGGGCCAGACGACCAGCCACCGCCGCGATGATGCCGGACACGGCGGTGAGCAGAAAGACCGGTGCCACAGCCAGCTGGATGCCGTGGGTGACCGTGGCGAGATCGGGGGCGAAATTCATTCAGGGCTCCGGCAAAAACGGGCTCACACGGGTGGCAAGCCATGGCGAGATTCTGTCACGCCACCCCGTCCGCGTAACAACGGACGCTTGAGACGAGCGCCGGCTTCACTCGCCAAACTGCCGCGCGGCATCCAGCGCCAGACCGGCGCCGATGCTGCCAAACCGGTCACCCTCCACCGCGCGCGGATTGCCCAGCAGCGACGCAATGCGCTCGCGCAGCAGCGGCACGCCGCTGGAGCCACCGGTGAAAAACACGGTGTCCACCTGCGCAGCGGCCACGCCCGCATCGTTGAGCAGTGCCATCACTGTGGTGCCGATGCTGTTCACCAGATGGTCAATGGCTGCATTCAGGTCGTCACGGGTGATGGACAACTGCTCGCCCGGCGACACCCGCCCCAGGTCGAGCACGGTGGAGGATGCGTCTGACAACGCGATCTTGGCCGCCTCCGCCTGCATGGCCAGCCAGTGCCCGGCGCGCTCGCTCACCAGGCGCTGCAGCCGCTGCAGTTTGTCTTTTTCTGCCGCAGCGCGGGCCATGTCGGTGATGTGCGTCCAGGCCTTGCGGGTGTAGGCCATGTTGATGGTGTGCCAGGTGGCCAGGTTGAAGTACTGGGCAGACGGCACTTCCAGCCCGTTGAGCTGCCGGCTGCCCAGCCCCATCCACGGCATGACGGTGGCCAGACTCAGGTATTTGTCGAAGTCGGTGCCGCCAATGTGCACGCCACCGCTGGCCAGAATGTCGCTGCGCCGGTCGGCCTTGCCCGCCCGGCCGGGGCCCAGGCGCACCAGCGCGAAGTCCGATGTACCACCGCCAATGTCCACCACCAGCACCAGCTCCTCGCCAGTGATACGGGATTCATAGTCGAACGCGGCAGCAATCGGCTCGTACTGGAAGGCAATGTCTTTCAGGCCCACCGAATGCGCGATCTCGGCCAGCGTGGCCTCGGCCTGCCGGTCGGCACGGGCGTCGTCATCGACAAAAAACACGGGGCGCCCCAACACCGCCTGCGTGCAGCCCTGTCCCGCCGCACTTTCCGCCCGGCACTTGAGCTCACCGATGAACTGCGCCAGCAGTTGCCGGAACGGCAAGGCCCGGCCAGCGACTTCGGTGTGGTCGTCGATCATGGCGGTGCCGAGCAGGCTCTTGAGGGAGCGCATCAGCCGCCCTTCATGGCCAGCAAGATAGTCGGCCAGCCCGGCACGGCCGTAGCTCACATGCGCGTCTTCTGCATGGAAGAACACCACCGACGGCAAGGTGACCTTGCCCTCTTCCAGCGGCAACAATGCGGGATGGCCGGGCCGGCTCCAGCCCACCGTGGAGTTGGAGGTGCCGAAGTCAATGCCCAGCGGGATGGAGCGACTCACCGCTCCCCCGGTCGGGCAAATCCGCCTTCTGCCCATGCCACTGCGCTGGCGCGCGTGAGCTTGAACGAGGGCGACACACGCACAGAAGCCAGCTCGTCGCCGCCTTCGCCTGTTGCACTGAGCCGCGCAGACGGGTTGTCTTCATCAGGCTCGATGTCGAGGGACACCGTCACGCGCTGGCCACCTGCCGTCACGGTGATGCTCTGGTGCAGCGTGGCATGCAGTTGCTGCTCGTGGCGGCGCACGAATTCAGACGCGGTCTTGACCAGCGTGCTGAAGGCCGGGCCGTCGAGCGGCTTGGGGTTCTTCTTGTCGCGCCCCATGGTCCACGGGCCGACCAGCGCCGGCTCGGGCTCGCCGTCCTTGATCATGGCAACGGCCCAGCCATCGTCGTCTTCGTTCTTGATGACTTTGGCGGTCCAGCCGTCACCACACCACAGGCGGGCCTCCTGTATCAGGGGGTGGGCGTCGGATGCGGTGTCGTCAGGCGGGCTTGCCGGCCCGGAGGGGGAAGCGTGGGGATCGGTCAAGGGGATCACTTGAAATGGAACGGAAATGGAGCCGATAGAAGCAAGAGAACACCGGCACGCGCCTGCCGCAAGCAACAGCTCGCGATAACAAAGGCAAGGGGGTGCAGGGCGTCGAAAAAGCGCGGGAGCAGGATTCTACGTTGCGCTCACAAACCCAGGTCGCTGAGGCTGGGGTGATCGTCAGGCCGACGGCCCAAAGGCCAGTGGAATTTGCGCTCTTCGGCCTTGATCGGCAAGTCGTTGATGCTGGCGTGGCGCACCGCCATCAGGCCGTTGGTATCGAACTCCCAGTTCTCGTTGCCGTAGGAGCGGAACCAGTTGCCGGCGTCGTCGTGCCATTCGTAGGCAAAACGCACCGCGATGCGGTTGCCACCGAATGCCCACAGTTCCTTGATGAGGCGGTAGTCCAACTCACGGTTCCATTTGCGGGTCAGCAGGCCCACAATTTCCGCGCGGCCGGTGACAAACTCGGCGCGGTTGCGCCAGCGGCTGTCGGGCGTGTAGGCCATGGACACCTTCTGCGGGTCACGGTTATTCCAGCCGTCTTCGGCGGCGCGCACCTTCTGTACGGCGGTATCGTGGGTGAAAGGGGGAAACGGGGGGCGTGATTCCATGGCGGCTCCGCAGGGCAAGGTGAAACGAGGCGATGAACAATCAGGTCTGCATGGCCTGCCGGCCTGATTGTGAAGGAAGGTGCCAGATTACGCTGGATGGATATCGAACTGGGCGTCGCCCATGTAGCGGTCCGGGCCGATGGCGGCGGTCATGGCAGCCGACTCTGCCGCCTGCCACTGGGTGAATATTTCCAGTTCCTCGGGCGACAGCACGTCTTCTGCCGGCGACTCGCCATAGGTGGCAACCAGCTTCATGTACGTTCGGTACACCGGCCACACCAGCGCCGCATCGCCCAGCGAAGCATCGAGCGCCGCCCTGAAGCGCTGCTCCGCCGCCTGCACCTGCTGGGGTGTGGCGTCTTCGGCGGCGTGGAGTTTGACGCGGTAGCTCACGGTTCGGGGAACAGCAAAAACATCTGGGGCATCACGGGCATCAGGGGCGGCTGGCGGCCGGGTCCTGCGTGATGGCGATGCGGCGGCGCAGGCGCTCGGCCTCCTGGGTGTTGCCGCCCTGCTCCGCCCGTTTGAGCTGCACGCCCAGCCACGCGAGCAAGGGCCGCCGCCAACCCTGTGCCGACGCGGTGTCGATGGCCTCGCGGATCACACCCGGGTCGGCCTTGCCGGTCTGAAACAGCACGCCCGCTGCCACCAGCCGCGACAAGGGGTCGGCAATGCGCGGCAAAGCCGACACATCACCCGCCGCTGCGCCACGCTGCGCCTCGGGCAGCAGCGCTATCGCCTGAGGCGACACGTTGCCGCGCAGGTAGGTCGCGTAGGCCCGCGCGGGCTCAGTCGCATCTTCCCTGAGCACCTCAAAACCGGCGCAGGGTTCAAACACCAGACTGGCGACCCGGCTGGCGCAGTGCAGAAGCTCGGCATTGGCCAGCAGATCGGCCCGACCAGAACGCGAAAGCTGGCCACGCGCCCGGGTCAGCTCGGCCTGCTCGACGCGGGCATTGCCTTCAAGGTAAGCAGTGACAGAGCGCTCCATCGAGCTTTTGGCCTCCAGCTGCCATTGGGGCACGGGCGGGCCGCTGGCGCAACCGGCCAGCAAAACACACACCGCCAGCGTAGTACCGGAACCCTTCAGAAAAGCATGCAAGGCGTTCATGGCAGCTTGATCTCCGCGTCGCGCGGGTCTTTGGCAAACGGCCATTTGCGGGCGATCTCACTGATCAGGCTGTCCACCTTGCGCAGACTGGCATCGACATCGGCGCGAAGCGCGCCCAGATCACTGGTTGCGTCCTTCGCGTTGGCAGTGACCGCCTGCACATTCTGCAAAATCGCATCGGCCTGCTTCAGGCTGGTCCGGGCATCGCCCAGCAGCGCGTTGAGCTGAACGACCGTAGCGCGGGTTTCGGGCAGCAGACCCTTGTCGCCAAACACCTGCGTGTCAGTCTTGGCGGCCAGGGTGTCCAGCTTCGCCAGCAGCGCGTTGGTGCGCTCCAGCGCCAGCGCCAGCTTTTTGGCCTCTTCCTCGCTGCCCAGCAGCACCGTGAGCGCGCCGCCCGGCCCATTGAGCCGGTTGGTGGTGGTCTGCAGATTGGCCAGCATGGCTCCGACGGCACCGCTGCTGCTGGTCAGGCTGTTGAGGTTTTCAATCAGCTCCTTGGCGGCCGAAATGACCTTGGGAATCTCGGCACTGGCATCGCCCTGCAACACGGTGCGCACCGCGCCATCGGGCAGCGGCGGGTCGTTCAGCAGGCCGGTATAGGCCCGGATATTGGGAGCGCCGACGATACCGCGCACCAGCGTGAAGACGCTGCTGGTGCGCAGCCAGCGGGCGTCCTTGCTGGCCACATCGACCAGGATGCGGGCCTTGCCGTCTTCGGCCAGTTCAATGCGGCTGACGCGGCCAATCGGAAAGCCGGAGAAAGTCAGATCCATGCCGACCACCACACCCTCGGAGTCTTCCGCGATCAGCACCAGCCGCTGGGTGGCCTCAAAAGCGCCCCGGGCGTACAGCACATACAGCGCCGAAGTGCCAATCAGCACCACCATGAACAGCAGCAGCAGGCGCGCCTTGAGCTCCAGGTTGGGCACGACGTCGCGGGGTGGGACCGGGGGTTCTGGCGTGGGGCTCATGAGGGGGTTGCGAGGCTTCTGGTTTTACTTCGTTGAATCAATAGTAATTGCCGACCAGCGAGGCCAACTCGATCAGCAGTATCACCGCAAACATGCGCACCAGGCTGCGCATCTCGGCGCTGGTGCGCACGCTGCCGCCGCGCAAACCGTAGAGCGCCGAAGCCATGGGAATCAGCGAGACCGCCAGGCAGAAAAACAGCGTCTTGAGCACAAAGATCAGCGTCACCGAAGGTGCAAACACCTGTCCGAACAGCCGGGTGAACGATGGCAGGCTCGACAAATCGAAACCGTAGCCCGCGACATAGGCCACGCAAAGCGCCACCACGCTGCTGAGCGCCGCCAGCGTGATGCCCGAGAACATGCCGGCCACCACACGCGGCAGGACTTCCTGCCGGATCGGGTCACCGCCCTGACGGCGAATCTCATCCAGCTCGCCGCTGCTCTGCATCGTGGCCACCTCCACACCATCGGGAATGGTGCAACGCAAAGCGACAAACAAGGCCGCGGTCAGCGGGATCAGCTCCAGCACCAGCACCCGGATCACCACCTGCAGGGCGTATTGCGACAGGCCGTAACTGAGCGCGGTCACCAGCACGATGCGGGTGAGCACCACGGTCACCAGCGCGCACAACACGGTGAACCACAGCAGGATGGGCGCGGTGTTCAGGTAGATATGGCGGGCCAGCACCGGCCGCATGTCGCGGCCATAGCTCGATGGCGACAGGGCCAGCACCAGAATCATGGCGCCCAGATGCACCAGTTGCCACCAGGTGGCTAGCCAGCCCTGGGCGTTTTGCGAGAGGCGCTCCGTGAAGCCAGCGGTCCGCGAGGGCGTGGGAGTCATCGGGCCATGATACCGGGGCGAACCCTTCAGCGCGCTGCGACGCACTCACCAAGCCAATAATTTGTAACCAGCCTGGTCACCAGCCGTGTAACCAGTTTCACCCCCTTGGAAGAAGCCGGATGAGTTTGCCGCTGGGGCTGTCGGTCAGTACATAAAGCAGCCCGTCTGGCCCCTGCCGCACGTCGCGAATGCGGTCACCGGCCAGCAGGCGGTTTTCACGCACCACATTGCCAGAAAAAGGCGCCGAAAGCTCAATGCGGTTCAGGTAGCCGAACTTCAGCGAGCCCACGAACAGGTTGCCCTGCCACGACTTGCCGTAACGCTCGCTGGTCAGAAATGCCATGCCGGACGGCGCGATGGACGGCGTCCAGTGGTGCAGCGGCGGCGCCATGCCGGGCGCAGAGGTCAGCCCGTCGCCGATTTTGCCGCCGCCATAGTTCTCGCCAAAGCTGACCGTCGGCCAGCCGTAGTTGGCGCCACGCCTTGGCAAATTGATCTCATCCCCACCCTGCGGGCCGTGCTCGTGCATCCAGAAGGTGCCGTCCGGTGCCAGTGCGGCACCCTGCGGGTTGCGGTGGCCGTAGCTCCAGATTTCGGGCAAGGCGCCGGCACGCCCCACAAAGGGGTTGTCTGCGGGCACCGTGCCATCCTTGTTGATACGGATGATCTTGCCGTGGTGGTTGTCCAGCTTCTGGGCGTCCTCCTTGCGGGAGTAACGCTCGCCCAGCACGAGGAACAACTTGCCGTCCGCTGCGCCGCCGGCGCGGCTTTCGACAATGCGGCAGCCAAAATGCAGGCTGCTGGACATCTTGGGCTTCTGGCTGAACAGGATCTTGAGGTTTTCCAGCCGGGAGTCGTCTGCGCTGAGCGTGGCGCTGGCCAGCGCGGTGCTGTTGCCATTGCCCACAGCGGCCGGCTCCGAAAAGCAGAAATAGAGGGTCCGGTTGCGTTCAAAGCCGCTGTCGGTCACCACATCGAGCAAACCGCCCTGCCCGCCGGCGGCCACTTCCGGCAGACCCGCGACCGGTGCACCCATCTTGCCGTCCGCTCCCACCACCCGCAGCCGGCCCGGTCGTTCGGTGACCAGAAAACGGTTGCCCGGCAGAAAGGCCACCGCCCACGGGTTCTGCAGGCTGCTGGCGACCACCTCGGGCCGGACACCCTGCGCCCACGCCAGCTGGCCCGACCAGCCACAGGCCGCCAATACAAACGTCATGGCCATCTTGGCGTGAATCCATCGTTTCGGCATCATTTCAGACTCCTGAGTCAGGGGTGACAGCGTCATTGGTCTCCCGTCGGTTATACGTGAATCACCCAACCAGACGCCAAACAAGGGTTTTGAGCGCAGCAAATTCCTTACAAATCAATTATCTGCATGCGTTATGTAGAAACAACGTTAGGTTGACGCAGGGCTCGCGCGTCAAGTATCCTCGGGCCATGCCCCAAAAGTCCATTGCCTTGCTGATTGCTGTTGCCAGCCTTGTGGCCGGGCACGCCATCGCATCGCCGGCGAATTCGGGCGTAAATCCCCCGGATGACATGGACAAGCTGCTGGCCGACAAGGGGCTGCTGACCCGCATCGACAACGTGCGCCAGAACGTCACCCACAAGGCCTCGGAGCTGGTGGTCAATGCCATGGGCTTCTTGGGCGTTCCCTACAAGCGCGGCGGCAACACGGCCGAGACCGGTTTCGACTGCAGCGGATTTGTGCGCTCCATTTACGAGCAAAGTGTCGGGCTGCTGCTGCCCCGCAAAGCCGAGCAGCAAGCCGCTGCGACGCAGCAAATCGACAAGACCGAGCTGCAACCGGGCGACCTGGTGTTTTTCAACACCCTGCGCCGGGCCTTCAGCCATGTCGGCATCTATGTTGGCGACGGCAAATTCATCCACTCCCCCAAGCCCGGCGCTGAAGTCCGGGTGGAGAGCATGCGCGTGAACTACTGGGCCCAGCGCTTTGACGGTGCGCGGCGTGTGGCAGCTCCCGGCCAAGCCATCGACACGGTGACAGCCCAACCGGTCAGCCAGCAGTGGCAAGCCCCACCGTCCGATCTGTACAGCCGCTGATTTTTCAGCGTTTCACTTCACGGGTTTACCCTTAACCCGCTGACTACGCAGCCCTTGCGGCTTGCGCACTCCACTCCCTATCGCCCATTCCGTAGAGCGTCTTACTCAGGTATCCGACGCGTGCATGCGTGCGTCATCATGCGGCGCTAGCATCAGCCACACACGCACTGGGGGTACCACCGGTCGTGTGAATCCTTCGGCACCTATTTGGAGCAACGCAATGGCAAAACTGAACGTGAACGGCAAAGTACGGGAGTTTGAAGCAGAGGGAGACACCCCGCTTCTCTGGGTCATCCGGGAGCAGCTCGGTCTGACGGGCACCAAATACGGCTGCGGCGTCGCCGCTTGTGGCGCCTGCACGGTGCACATTGACGGCGTCCCGACACGCAGCTGCGTGCGGCCCGTGTCCACGGTCACCGCGAAGGAAAAAATTGTCACCATCGAAGGCCTCTCGCCAAAAGGCAATCACCCGCTGCAAAAAGCCTGGGCCTCACTCGACGTGCCCCAGTGCGGCTACTGCCAGTGCGGAATGATCATGGCCGCCGCCGCCCTGCTGAAGGAAAAGCCGAACCCGACCGATGCCGACATCGATGCAGGCATCACCAACATCTGCCGCTGCGGCACCTACAACCGGGTGCGCGCAGCCATCAAGGTGGTTGCTGCTGGCGGCAACACCAAGACCGCCGCACTGGCCATCCAGCACACCGATGGGAGCACGACATGACCGCACGCGACCCAATGACTGCACGCGACCCGAACACATTGCCCGCCGTGGCGTCTGAATCACCGGTGAACCTCACCCGCCGCGGCTTTCTGGGCGCGTCGGCAGCCGCCGGTCTGGTGGTGGGCTTTCATGTGCCGCTGGCCAGCACCGCCCACGCCGCCGACACCGCCACGCCCGAAATCAACGCCTGGGTGGTTGTGAAGCCCGATGACACCGTGGTGATCCGCATCGCCCGCTCTGAAATGGGCCAGGGCAGCCTGACCGGCCTCGCCCAGCTGGTGGCCGAAGAACTGGAGTGCAAATGGGCCAAAGTCACCACCGAGTACCCGACGCCCGGCCAGAACCTCGCACGCAACCGCGCCTGGGGCAACTTTTCCACCGGTGGCAGCCGCGGCATCCGCGAGTCGCAGGACTACGTCCGCAAAGGCGGTGCCGCTGCCCGCATGATGCTGGTGCAGGCCGCCGCAGACAACTGGAAGGTGCCTGTGTCCGAGTGCAGCGCAGCCAACAGCGTCATCACCCACGGCCCCAGCAAGCGCACTGTGACTTACGGCAAGGTCGCCGCCGCCGCTGGCAAGCTGACCGCGCCCACCGACATCAAGCTCAAGGACCCGAAAGACTGGAAGCTGGTCGGCAAGCGTCTGGCACGGCTGGACACGGTCGAGAAAGTCACCGGCAAGCAGATTTATGGTGCCGACCTGAAGCTGCCCGGCATGCTCAACGCGGCCATCAAGGATTGCCCCGTGTTCGGCGGCAAGGTCAAGAGCTTCAACGCCGCCGCGATTGAAAAGCGCCCCGGCGTGAAGAAAGTGGTGCGCGTGGGCGACAGCGCCGTGGCGGTGGTGGCCGACACCTGGTGGCGTGCCAAGACCGCGCTGGATGCACTGCCCATTGAATGGGACTTTGGCGAGCATGCCAATGCGTCGAGCGCCGAATTCGCGAAGGTGCTGAAGGCCGCGCTCGACGTGCCGGAAGCGGTGGTCGGCAACCAGAACGGCGACGCAAAAGCCGCGTTGGCAGGTGCGGCACGCAAGATCGAGGCGGTGTATTCCTACCCGCACCAGAACCACGCGACGATGGAGCCGATGAACGCGACGGTGCGCTACACGCCCGAGCGCTGCGAAGTCTGGACGCCCACGCAAAACGGCGAGGCGGCCCTCGCTGCAGCGTCGGAGGCCTCTGGCCTGCCGGCCTCGAAGTGCGAGGTCTACAAGCTGCACCTGGGCGGTGGCTTCGGCCGGCGTGGCGCGGTGCACGACTGGGTGCGCCAGGCGGTGGACATCGCCAAGCAGATGCCCGGGGTGCCCGTCAAGCTGCTGTGGAGTCGTGAAGAAGACATGCTGCATGGCCGCTACCACCCGGTGACGCAGTGCAAGATGACGGCAGGCCTGGACGCGCAAGGCAACATCACGGCGCTGCACATGCGCATTGCCGGCCAGTCCATCCTGGCGGGCGTGTTTCCGCAGAACATCCGCAACGGCCTGGACCCGGTGCAGTTCCAGGGGCTGAACGCGCCCGGGCCCGAGGCCTCCATGGGCTACAGCTTCCCGAACCTGCTGATCGACCACGCGATGCGCAACCCGCATGTGCCGCCTGGCTTCTGGCGCGGGGTGAACCTGAACCAGAACGCGATCTATCTGGAGTCGTTCATCGATGAGGTCGCCGTGGCCACGCAGCAGGACCCGCTGGCGCTGCGTCGCAAGCTGATGGCCAATCACCCCAAGCATCTGGCGGTGCTCAACGCGGTGGCCGAGCGCGTGGGCTGGGACAAGCCAGCCCCCAAGGGCGTGTTCCGCGGACTGGCGCAGACCATGGGCTTCGGCAGCTATGTGGCCGCCTGCGCCGAGGTGTCGGTCAGCGATGCCGGTGAGCTCAAGATCCACCGCATCGTGGCCGCCACCGACCCGGGTTACGCGGTGAATCCGCAGCAGATCGAAGCGCAGGTGGAAGGCTCGTTCGCCTACGGACTGTCTGCCGCGCTGTACGGCGAATGCACGGTGAAAGACGGCCGTATTGAGCAGGACAACTTCAACACCTACCCGGTGGTGAAGATGGCTGACATGCCGAAGGTCGAGACGGTGCTGGTGCCATCGGGCGGCTTCTGGGGCGGTGTGGGCGAGCCCACCATCGCCGTGGCAGCGCCGGCGGTACTCAACGCCATCTTTGCGGCCACCGGCAAACGCATCCGCGATCTGCCGCTGAAGAACCAGAGCCTGAAGAAGGCCTGAGCCAGACGGCACGCCGGAACCACAGCCATAGCCCCATCGATGACCAGGCCGCTCAGCCAGTCAGTCCTGCCTCTGCGGCCCTGGCTGCTGGGCGTGTGTCTGATCATGGCAGGGGCGTCCTCCGCAGCACAGAGCCAGACCTTGCCGCCCCAGGTGATCGGTGATGCGATTCCCGCACCCCTCACCGCCACGCCCGGCGATGCTGCCCGCGGGCGGGCGATTGTGGCGAACCGGCAAGTGGGCCTGTGCCTGTTGTGCCATGCAGGGCCTTTTCCCGAGGAGCGGTTCCAGGGCAACCTGGCGCCCGACCTCTCGGGAGCGGGCTCGCGATGGAACGAAGGGCAGCTGAGGCTGCGTCTGGTCAATTCACGCCATCTCAACCCTGAAAGCATCATGCCTACCTACTTCCAGACCGAAGGCCTGTACCGCGTCAGTAACGCCGTGCAAGGGCGCCCCCTGCTGGATGCGCAGCAGATCGAGGACGTGGTGGCTTTGCTTCGCACACTGAAATGACATCACAGAGATTGAAGAGCACCCCCCTCCCCGACCGGCGTCGGGTGCTGGCCACTGCCGCCGGGCTGGGAGCCTGGGCATGGTTAGCACCTGCCACCGTTAGCGCACAGACGGCCCCCACGCCGCAGGCCGATGAGCTGGCTGCCGCCATTCAAACCTACACCGGCGGCGCGCCAGTGCGCGTGGGCAAGGTCAAACTCAGTGTGGCCGAGCTGGTGGACAACGGCAATGTGGTCCCTCTGGGTGTGTCGGTTGACAGCCCGATGACCGCGGGCGACCACGTCAAAACTATCGCTGTTTTCAACCAGAAGAACCCGCAGCGCGACATTGCCCGCTTCACGCTCGGCCCGCGCGCTGGCAAAGCCCAGGTGACCACCCGTGTGCGACTGGCAACCTCGCAGAAGCTGGTGGCTGTCGCGCAGATGAGTGACGGCAGCTTCTGGTCCCACTCGGTCGACGTCATCGTCACCTTGGCAGCCTGCATAGAGGGTGAAACATGACCCCCACGCTTGTCACTTCGTGTACTGCGCTGCCCCCCGAGGGGGCCGTATTTTCCTTGGGGCGGCCCGGCGGAAAATATCTTGAAATGGTTGGCGCTCCGCGCCGCCGCTTTTAATATGGCCCGCACCCTCATCAATGCACCCAGCACCGCCAGACGCGGTGAAGTCATCGAGATTCGCGCCACCATCGGCCACCCGATGGAAACTGGCTTTCGGCCAGGCGAAGACGGCAAGGTGGTGCCACGCAACATCATCCAGCGCTTCAGTTGCCGCTACAACGGCGAGCTGGTCTTCAGCGCCGAGCTGTTTTCTGCGCTCTCCGCCAACCCCTACCTCTCGTTCTTCACCACCGCAACGGAGACGGGCACACTGACGCTGACCTGGGAAGGCGACAAGGGCTTCACCCACACCGAAACCGTGGCGCTGCGGGTGACGGCGTGAATTGCAGCTCATGAGCAGCATATGAGGCTGCAAAGCTTGATCGGCAGGGGCTTTCGACTGCTGCCGGGGCTGATGACCGCACTCGCCTGCTCGGTCAGTCTGGCCCAGACATCGCCCACACCCCCTGCAGCAGACACGCGCCGCTCCGGCTTTGCGGACATGGGTGCCAGCACCCAGGCCATGCAGCAGGACGACTCGCTCAACCCCGGCATGCTGTGGGCGCAAGGCGGCAAGACCTTGTGGAGCCAGCCCGCCGGCCAGAGCGGCAAGGCCTGCGCCAGCTGCCACGGCGATGCGGCGCAAAGCATGCGCGGGGTGGCGGCGCGCTACCCCGCGTTTGACAAACGAACGAGCAAGCCCATCACCCTCGGGCAGCGCATCAACCAGTGCCGGCAAACCCACCAGCAGGCCAGCCCCTTGCGGACAGAGAGCGAGGAGCTGCTGGGCCTCGAAAGCCATGTGGCGCTCCAGTCACGCGGCCTGCCCATCGTGCCCCCGGACGACCCGCAACTCAATGTGCCCCGCGCACGCGGACAGCAGCTCTTTGTGCAACGCATGGGTCAACTGAACCTTTCGTGCGCGCAGTGCCACGACCAGAACGCCAGCGGTCGTCTGGGCGGCAGCATCATTCCGCAGGCCCACCCGACCGGGTATCCGATTTACCGGCTCGAATGGCAAGGCATGGGCTCGCTGCAACGCCGGCTGCGCAATTGCATGACCGGCGTGCGCGCTGAGCCCTTTGCCTACAACGCAGACGAGATGCTGGCGCTGGAGCTGTACCTCGCTGCACGGGCCAAAGGCATGCCCGTCGAGACGCCCGCCGTCAGGCCCTGAACTGCTGACGAACGCTGAGCCCTTCAGCCAGCGTCAAACGACACCGTGACTGGCGTACCCCGACGCAGGGTCTGGATCACCACGCAAGAGCGCTCGGCAGCACGGGTGAGTTGACCCACGCGCTGCGCGTCGGTCGATGGCGCGACACGCAGCCGCACATCCACCGCAAACGACTGAAAACCGACAGGCACCGCCGGGTCCATGCCCAGCGTGCCGCGCACATCGACCTCGCCACGCGCATGCACCTGCAGTTCCGTGATCTCCACCTGCAAGAGGGTGGCGACCATGCGCAGGCTGGACTCCTGACAGCTGGCAATGGCCGCGCACAGAAGATCACCCGGGCACGGGGCATCGTGCGGACCGCCGAGCGCATCGTGCACGGCGAATTCAAACGGCACCGAAGGTCCGCCACCCACCCGCACCTCACCGTGGAAGGGATCCTGCGGCCCGGTGCTGCCGGTGGATGCGTGGTCGGTGATCAGCGCCAGCGTCGGATTCTGGCGGTAGCTGTCGCGCAGTGCCGACTGGCGCTGACGCAGTTGTTCTGCGATGTTCACGGCGCACTCCTCACTGGCGTGTGATGACGATTTCGAGGTAATCACTGGGTATGACCAGGCTGGCCTCACCCCGGGTGTTGAAGCGGGCCAGCAGTGCCAGCAAGTCGCTTTCGAGCGCCGGGCCTTTGTCGCCGAGTGCCAGAAAGGCCTTGTGGACCGGGCCATACCAGGTGCGGAACACCTCCAGCCAGTGGGCGGCCGAACGGTAGCGGAAACTGAACTGGCGCTTCGTGCAGCGGATTTCGCTGGCGCCCGCGCCACACAGGGCCTGCAGGTGGGGCTCGGTCCCCCACAGTGCGGGCGACTGAACGCCAGCCGGCGGCGGCAGGTGCTTGCCGATGGTCTTGAAGACCTGGCCGATGAAGCCGTCCGGCGTCCAGTTGGCCAGCGCAATGCGCCCGCCGCTGCGGCACACCCGCAGCATTTCGGCGGCGGCTTTGTCCTGATGAGGTGTGAACATCACGCCAAAGGTGGAGAGGACGAGATCAAACTGCCCGTCGGCATAGGGCAGCGCTTCGGCATCGGCGATCTCAAAGGTCACAGACAGGCCTTCTGCTTCGGCACGCGAACGTCCGCGTTCCAGCAAACCGCCCACATAGTCGGTGGACACCACGTTCGCACCGCGCCGGGCGGCGGCCAGCGTGGCATTGCCGTTGCCGGCGGCCACATCAAGCACCGACTCGCCAGTCAGAACATCTGCCGCTTCGCACAGCGCTTCGCCAACGATCTGCAGGGTGGTACCCACCACCGCGTAGTCGCCAGAAGACCACGCGGCCTGCTGCTTCTGCTTGACGGCAGCCAGGTCGGGGCCAGCGGCCGGGGCGGCAGGAGCTGGAGGTGTGAGATTCGACACGGGGGAATTCATGACGCTGGACATGCAAGTCTCCTTGAGAAGGTTCATCGCCCGGTTGGCAATGTGCTGGCAGTGTGTTTCGAAATGCCCGCCGGTTCCTGCCACAGTCACCGGCAAAACTGACCATCCATCCGGCAGTTGTTGCGAGGTGTCAACCGGGTTGCCCGAGCGTCCCGGAAGCCTGCCCGACCGTCCGGCCAATTACCCTGCAGGCGCTGCGGGTTGCCACAGTCCGGGGTACCGCCGCACAATCCAGCGATACCCGCCCACGGAGTGCTGAACATGTCTGACTCACCCATTTCCCTCGCCCTGCAGCGCGCCGAAGAGGCCTTCGCGCAAAAGCCTGGTCTGGCCCTGCAGAACGATGCGCCGGCGAAAGCGGTTTTTGTCGGTGGTCTGGCCACGCAGGTGGCGGGGCCAGCGGGGCACACGGTGGGCACCGACATGCCGGTCACGCTGGGGGGCGCCGGTGCGTGCCCGGGCCCTGGATGGTTAATGCGTGCCGGGCTGGCATCGTGCACCGCCACCGTGATTGCCATGCGTGCCGAGCGTCTGGGCATTCGCCTGACCCGGCTGGCCGTCACAGCCAACAGCCGCTCTGACGCCCGTGGGCTGCTGGGCGTGGACCCACTGGTTGCTGCAGGCCCGCTGGAGGTGAATCTCGACATCGACATTGCCGCAGACGGACAGACGCCCGAGTCACTGGCCGAATTGGTCGCGTGGGCCGACGCGCATTCGCCAGTCACCAACGCACTGCGCCGCGCCATCGACGTGCAATCTCAGGTGCGCTACGGCGCCATCACGCCCGCCTGACGATGGATGCATTGTCTGAAGTGCTGCGCGTGGTGCGCCTCAGCAGCGCGATTTTCTTCAACGCTCGCTTCACGGCCCCCTGGTGCTTCAGCTCGCCGGCAGCAGCCGACGTGATGCAGACCCTGCACCCCGGTGCCGAGCGGCTGGTGGTCTTTCATCTGCTGACCGAAGGGCAATGCCATGTGCAGATCGAGGGCAGCCCACCGCAGGTGCTTAACGCCGGCGATGTGATCATCTTTCCGCACGGCGACGCCCACCTGATGGCCTCAGCCCTGGGTGTAGCGCCTGCCGGGCCGACGGACCTGCAAGCCATTCTGAAGCGCCGCCCGCATCTGCTGAAATATGGTGGCGGCGGTGAAGCGACGCGCTTTGTGTGTGGCTATCTGGTCTGCGATCCACGGCTGTGCCGCTCCATATTGAATGCGCTTCCGCCCATGCTGATCGTCAGCCTGCGCTCCCACGGCGAAAAGGACTGGTTGGAGCAATCCATCCACTACGCAGTGACGGAAGCCGCGTCACCGCGGCCCGGCGGTGAAGGCGTTCTGGCGAAACTCTCGGAGGTGCTGTTTGTGGAAACCTTGCGCCGCCACATCGCGCAGTTACCCGCCGAGCAGACCGGCTGGCTGGCCGGTCTCAGGGACCGCATTGTTGGCAAGTCGCTGGCTCTGATGCACGAGCGCCCTGCCGAGCCCTGGACACTGGAGAGCCTCGCGCGACATGCGGGCACATCGCGTTCGGTACTCGCCGAACGCTTCAGCCACTTTGTGGGGCAGGCCCCCATGACTTACCTGACGCACTGGCGCATGGCACTGGCCGCCAACCTGCTGCGCCACAGCGCAATGGGCATGCACCAGATTGCGGCTGAGGTCGGCTACAGCGCCGACACGGCCTTCAGCCGTGCCTTCCGGCGCGAATTCGGCGTTCCACCAGCCAGCTGGCGGAGGCAGCAGTCGGGGCCTTCGGCGTTGCCAGCCTCACCAGCGCCACACTGAAGTCAGGCTCGGATTGGCAGAGCGATTACTTGCGCGCCGGTGGCAAGTCGGTGCAGCTGCCATGTGCCACCTCGGCGGCCATGCCAATGCTTTCGCCCAGCGTGGGGTGCGGGTGGATGGTCTTGCCGATGTCGACGGCGTCGGCTCCCATCTCGATCGCCAGTGCGACTTCGCCAATCATGTCGCCGGCATGCGTGCCGACGATGCCGCCGCCCAGAATCTTGCCGTGGCCATGGGCCTCGGGTGAGTCGTCGAACAGCAGCTTGGTGAAGCCTTCGTCGCGACCATTGGCAATCGCCCTGCCCGAAGCGTTCCAGGGGAACAGGCCTTTTTTGACCTTGATGCCCTGTGCCTTGGCCTGATCTTCGGTGAGGCCCACCCAGGCGATTTCGGGGTCGGTGTAGGCCACGCTCGGGATCACCCGGGCATTGAAGGCGGCGCTGGCCAATTCCTTGTTGCCCAGCAGCTCGCCGGCTATCACTTCAGCGGCCACATGGGCTTCATGCACGGCCTTGTGGGCCAGCATGGGCTGGCCGACGATATCGCCGATGGCAAAAATGTGCGGCACGTTGGTGCGCATCTGGATATCGACCGGGATGAAGCCACGGTCGGTGACGCTGACACCGGCCTTTTCGGCCGCAATCTTCTTGCCGTTGGGTGTGCGGCCCACCGCCTGTAGCACCAGATCATAGGTCTGCGGCGCCGGCGCGCCCTCGCCTTCAAAGGTCACCTCAATGCCGGCCTTGGTCGCTTTGGCGCCGACGGTTTTGGTCTTGAGCATGATGTTGTCAAAGCGCGGGGCGTTCATCTTCTGCCAGACCTTCACCAGGTCGCGGTCGGCGCCCTGCATCAGGCCGTCCATCATCTCGACCACATCGAGTCGGGCGCCCAGCGTGGAGTAGACCGTGCCCATTTCCAGCCCGATGATGCCGCCGCCCAAAATCAGCATGCGCTTGGGCACTTCCTTGAGGCCCAGCGCGCCGGTGGAGTCCACCACGCGCGGATCGTCAGGCATGAACGGTAGGCGCACCGCCTGCGAGCCGGCGGCAATGATGCAGCTCTTGAACGCGATAGTCTGCTTCTTGCCGGATTTTTCCTGTCCGCTGCCGGTGGTTTCTTCTACCTGCAGGTGATGGCTGCCCACAAACTGGCCCAGACCCCGCACCACGGTGACCTTGCGCATCTTGGCCATGGCGGTGAGGCCGCCTGTCAGCTTGCCCACGACTTTTTCCTTGTGGGTTCGCAGCTTGTTGATGTCGAGCGTGGGCTCGCCAAAGCTCACGCCCAAGCTGTCGAAATGCTTGACCTCGTCCATCACGGCCGCCACATGGAGCAGTGCCTTGGAAGGGATGCAACCCACATTCAGGCACACACCGCCCAGGGTGGCGTACCGCTCAACCAGAACCACCTTGAGGCCGAGGTCGGCGGCACGGAAAGCGGCCGAGTAGCCACCGGGGCCGGCACCCAGCACCAGCAGGTCGCAGTCCAGATCGGCCGTACCGGCAAAAGATGCTGCCGTCGACGCTGCTGCAGGTGCGGCAGGCGCAGCTGCTGGTACGGGTGATGCAGCGGCGGGCGCCGGAGCAGCAGCCGGTGCAGGCGCGGCGGCAGCGCCACCGCTGGCTTCCAGCGTCAACACCACAGAACCTTGTTTGACCTTGTCGCCCAGCTTGACGCGAAGCTCCTTGACCACGCCCGCCTGCGAGGCCGGGATTTCCATGGATGCCTTGTCGCTTTCGACGGTGATCAGGCTCTGCTCGGCCTTGATGGTGTCGCCGGGCTTGACCAGCACTTCGATGACGGTCACTTCGTCAAAGTCACCGATGTCCGGTACCAGAATATCGACGAGGGAAGATGCACTCATTGGGAGGCTTTCAATTTGAGGGTGAATATCTCGACCGGTCCCGCAGTGTTCTTGTCGAACTCACAGCCGGCATTCATGCCGGCCATCGCGACTTCGCGCGCGGTTTTGGCCGTGTTCCAGACGGCATGCATGGCCCCCAGCGCAAAACTGCGCCCGGAACCAATGCCCCAGAACTCCTTGAACTCGAACACTTCGCGGTAGCTGTACAGGCCATAAATGCCGCTGGCGTTCGCAATGACCACAGTGAACTGGCTCGACTCATAGGGGTCGTTGTCGTCTTCCTTGGTCTGCAGGAAAAACGACTCCTTGAGCAGCGGGTGCAGCTTGATGAAGGTGGCAAACACCTCATCGCGCGAACCGAGCTTGAGTTGCTCGCGTGGCAGGGCAGCCATCGCCAGGCGCAGCACTGGAAAGTGCGCCACCGTGCCAGCCATGCCCACATAGCTGATGCCGGCAGGCGTGTCGACCTTGAAGATCTTGCCATTGGCTTCATAGCGATGCGACAGGCTGGTGTCCCCGAAGGTCACCAGCGTGTCGGCCGCGATGGCGACCTGCCCGGCTTTCTTGACGACGACGAGCGTTGTCATTGCTACGCCTTCCTGAAATCCATTTCGGAGCGCTCAAGCCGCAGCGCAGGGCCGCCCCAAGCAAGGCTGGCCCCCTCGGGGGGCAGCGTATTACACGCAGTGAAAACCGTGGGGGTCACAGCAATACTCGGCGGAAGTCCGCCAGGATCTGGCCGAGGTAGGCGTTGAAGCGGGCTGCTGCAGCGCCATCAATCACACGGTGATCCCACGTGAGCGACAGCGGCAGCATCAGGCGCGGCTGGAAGGCCTTGCCATCCCACACCGGTTCCATCTGGCTCTTGCACACGCCCAGAATGGCCACCTCGGGCGCATTGATGATGGGCGTGAAGTAACGCCCGCCAATGCCGCCCAGGCTGGAGATGGTAAATGTGGCACCGCTCATTTCGGCCGGACTCAGCTTGCCCTCGCGCGCCTTCTTGGCCAACTCGCCCATTTCCTGGCTGATCTGTAGCACGCCTTTTTTGTCGGCGTCCTTGATGACCGGCACCATCAGGCCGTTGGGCGTATCAGCCGCAAAGCCGATGTGCCAGTACTGCTTGTAGATCAGTGCGTCGCCGTCGATGGAGCTGTTGAACTCGGGGAATTTCTTGAGCGCGGCCACGCAGGCCTTGATCAGGAAGGCGAGCATGGTGACCTTGATGCCCGACTTCTCGTTTTCCTTGTTGGTCGAGACGCGGAAGGCTTCGAGGTCGGTGATGTCGGCATCGTCATGGTTGGTGACAGCCGGAATCATGATCGCGTTACGCAGCAGATTGGCGCCGCTGATCTTCTTGATGCGTCCCATCTCCTTGCGCTCGATCGGGCCGAACTTGCTGAAGTCGACCTTGGGCCATGGCAGCAGATCCAGACCGGCACCGCCGCCCGAGGCCGCCGGCGCTTTGGCCACTTGTGCCTGGGTGCGTGTGTCGCCAGCCATCACCGCCTTGGTGAAGGCCTGCACATCGTCCTGCGTGATTCGGCCTTTAGGGCCACTGCCCTTGAGCTCTGCCAGTGGCACGCCGAGTTCGCGGGCGAACTTGCGCACGGAAGGCGAGGCATGCGGCAGATTGCCTTGCGGTGCCACAGTCGGGTTGTGCACAGGTGCGGCCACCGGAGCAGCCGCCGAGGGCGCGGGAGCCAACGCGGCCGCAACCTGCGCTGGTACAGCAGTGGGTGCGGCCGGTGCTGCAGCTGGCGCTGCGGGGGCAGCAGCGGCTGAGCCTTCAAGAATGGCCAGCAGGTCACCGATGTTCACGGTGTCGCCCATCTTGACTTTCAGTTCCTTCAGCACGCCAGCGGCAGACGACGGAATTTCCATCGAGGCCTTGTCGCTCTCGACGGTGATCAGGCTCTGCTCGGCCTTGATGGTGTCGCCTGGCTTGACCAGGATTTCAATGACTGCGACGTCCTTGAAATCGCCGATGTCGGGCACACGCACTTCCACCGGGCCGGAAGCGGCTGCCGGTGCCGCCGCAGGCGCGGGGGCGGGAGCTGGAGCTGCAGATGGCGCTGGGGCGGCGGCTGCCGGTGCGGGCGCTGCGGTGGCCGCCGCGGCTGCGCCTGCCACTTCCAGTGTCAGCACCACCGAACCCTGCTTGACCTTGTCACCCAGCTTGATTTTGAGTTCCTTGACCACGCCGGCGGCGCTGGACGGAATTTCCATTGAGGCCTTGTCGGATTCCACCGTGATGAGGCTCTGCTCGGCCTTGACCGTGTCGCCTGGCTTCACCATCAGCTCAATCACCGTCACTTCATCGAAATCACCGATGTCGGGGACCTGAATTTCCATAATTGCCATGTTCTGTGTCTCCGTGCCGATGTCAGGCGTACAAGGGGTTGACTTTGTCGGCCTTGATGCCGTACTTCTTGATGGCGTCCGCCACCTTGGCGACCGGTACCGTGCCCTCTTCGCTCAGCGCCTTCAGCGCCGCCACGACGATGTAGTGGCGGTTGATCTCGAAGTGCTCGCGCAGCTTGCTGCGGAAATCACTGCGGCCAAAACCGTCGGTGCCGAGAACCTTGTAGGTGCGGCCCTTGGGGATGAAGGGACGAATCTGCTCGGCGTAGGCCTTCATGTAATCGGTCGACGCAATCACCGGGCCGGTGTGCTTTTCAAGCTGCTGCGCCACGAACGGCACCTGCGGCTTGTCGGTGGGGTGCAGCAGGTTGTAGCGATCAGCGGCCTGGCCGTCACGGCCCAGCTCGTTGAAGCTTGGGCAGCTCCACACGTCGGCAGACACGCCCCACTCTTTCTCCAGCAGTTCCTGCGCGAACAGGCTTTCGCGCAGGATGGTGCCGCTGCCCAGCAGCTGCACACGCGGCGTGGCTTTGGCACCGGGTTTGCACAGGTACATGCCCTTGATGATCTGATCTTCGGTGCCGGGCGTGAGGCCGGGCATGGCGTAGTTTTCGTTCAGCAGCGTCAGGTAGTAGAAGACGTTTTCCTGCTTCTCGACCATGCGCTTCAGTCCGTGGTGCAGGATCACACCGACCTCGTGCGCAAATGTCGGGTCGTAGCTGATGCAGTTGGGAATGGTGCCCGCCAGAATGTGGCTGTGGCCGTCTTCGTGCTGCAGGCCTTCGCCGTTCAGCGTGGTGCGGCCCGAGGTGCCACCCAGCAGGAAGCCTCGTGCCTGCATGTCACCGGCCGCCCAGGCCAGATCGCCAATGCGCTGGAAACCGAACATCGAGTAGTACACATAGAACGGCACCATGATGCGGTTGCTGGTGCTGTAGCTGGTGGCCGCTGCGATCCAGCTGCTCATGCCGCCGGCCTCGTTGATGCCTTCCTGCAGGATCTGGCCGGCCTTGTCTTCCTTGTAATACATGACCTGGTCTTTATCGACCGGGGTGTACTGCTGACCTGCCGGGTTGTAGATGCCGACCTGACGGAACAGGCCTTCCATGCCAAAGGTGCGGGCTTCATCCACCAGGATGGGCACCACGCGCGGGCCCAGCGCCTGGTCACGCAGCAGCTGCGTGAGGAAACGCACGTAGGCCTGCGTCGTGGAAATCTCGCGGCCTTCTGCCGTGGGCTCCAGCACCGCCTTGAAGGTCTCGATGGACGGCACGGTGAAGCTCTCGTCGGCCTTGGTGCGGCGATGCGGCAGGTAGCCACCGAGAGCTTTGCGGCGCTCGTGCAGGTATTGCATCTCGGGCGTGTCGTCGGCCGGCTTGTAGAACGGCAGCTTGGGCAGTTCGCTGTCGGGGATCGGGATGTTGAAGCGGTCGCGGAAGGCCTTGATGTCCTCGTCGGTGAGCTTCTTGGTCTGGTGAACGGTGTTCTTGCCCTCGCCGATCTTGCCCATGCCAAAACCCTTGACGGTCTTGATCAGCAGCACGGTGGGCTGGCCCTTGTGTTTGACGGCTTTGTCGAACGCGGCATAGACCTTCTGCGCATCATGGCCGCCGCGCTTGAGGTTCCAGATCTCGTCGTCGCTCATGTGGGCGACCATCTCCAGCGTGCGCGGATCGCGGCCGAAGAAGTGCTTGCGGACATAGGCGCCGTCGTTGGCCTTGAAGGCCTGGTAGTCGCCGTCGTTGGTTTCCATCATCAGCTTGCGCAGTGCGCCTTCCTTGTCGCGGGCCAGCAGCGGATCCCAGCTGGCGCCCCACAGCAGCTTGATGACGTTCCAGCCCGAGCCGCGGAATTCGCCTTCCAGCTCCTGAATGATCTTGCCGTTGCCGCGCACCGGGCCATCGAGGCGCTGCAGGTTGCAGTTGATGACAAACACCAGGTTGTCGAGGTTCTCGCGCGCAGCCAGACCAATGGCGCCCAGGCTTTCGACTTCGTCCATTTCACCGTCGCCGCAGAACACCCAGACCTTGCGGTTTTCGGTGTTGGCAATGCCGCGGGCGTGCAGGTACTTCAAAAAGCGCGCTTGGTAAATCGCCATCAGCGGGCCGAGACCCATGGACACCGTGGGGAACTGCCAGAACTCGGGCATCAGCTTCGGGTGCGGATAGCTGGACAGACCCTTGCCATCGACTTCCTGACGGAAGTTGAGCAGTTGCTCCTCGGTCAGGCGGCCTTCCAGATAGGCGCGGGCATAGACGCCGGGCGACACGTGACCCTGGATGTAGATGCAGTCGCCGCCGTGGTTTTCACTCTCGGCATGCCAGAAGTGGTTGAAGCCGGCACCAAACAAGTTGGCGAGCGAAGCAAACGAGCCAATGTGGCCACCGAGGTCACCACCGTCCGCTGGGTTGTGGCGATTGGCCTTGACCACCATGGCCATGGCGTTCCAGCGCATGTAGGCGCGCAGGCGCTCTTCAATCTCGATGTTGCCGGGGCAATGCACCTCGTCCTGCGGCTCGATGGTGTTCACATAGCCGGTGGTGGCAGAGAACGGCATGTCGATGCCTTCCTGGCGCGCCTGCTCAAGCAGTTGCTCCAGCAGGAAATGCGCACGCTCACGGCCCTCTGCATTGGTGGCGCTGCTGGCGATGACGGCCGACAGCGCATCAATCCATTCGCGGGTTTCCTGGGTGTCTTTGTCGATCGCGTCGTTTGCGGCGGCACGCAAGTTGTCCGTGCCAGCCTGATGGGGATTCGCAGCCATTTTGTCTCCTGCTTGTTGCCTGTTGAAGCTTTCAACCCTGCGCTGCGGTCTCTTGTCGGGCCGCGTGCAGAGCCAGTGCCTGAGGTGCGCCGGGAGGCGCGCTCCAAGATGAATTCACACGTTGTAAACCCAAATTAGATTCCAGCCTCTAGTTTCTCATAATATTTCCGCTATTTCAAATAGTGCTTTTTCATTTCACATTAAGAAATATACGGCGCTACTAACCGTCTCTCATCAACCATAAGCGGTCTTTCCAACCACTTCTTGCACAACACTTACTCCAACCACTGCGGCTTGGGCAGTCCTGAGGCGTCCCTGCTCTGCGGCGCCCGACTCTCGAAGGGGCATCAACAACCCGTTCTGACCTTAAACTGCACCTCCCTCCCGGAATGCCATGTCCAACCCAGACACCCTGCCCTCCCCCAGCGCCGCCAGCCCCGTCAGCGCTGCGACGCCTGCGCCACTGGCCCTGTGGCGCCGGTGGTGGCGCAAGCAATCGCCCTCGCGGCAGGACCGCTTCATCACGCTCGGCCCGCTGGCGGCGGTGGTGCTCTTTCTGGCGGCGGTGATCGCGGCCTTCGGCTACCTTCGAATTGAAGAGATTGACCGGGAACAGCAGGCCGTCAAACGCGATGTGGAATACGCCCAGCAGCGCCTGCGTCTGCGGCTGCTGGAACGGCAGGAACAGCTGATGCGGATTGGCCGCGATGTCTCCAACAAGGAGATTGACCGCGAGGAGTTCATCTCGCAGGCCGAATCGCTTGTCAACCAATACCCCGAGCTGATGGCCGTCAGCTGGGTCGACAGCCGGCGCCGCGTGGTGGTGACCTATGCATCCCCCAGCGCCAACGCCGGTCAGATCCGCAGCCCGGGCGACGTGCTTCGTACCGGCGAGACCGATGGCACCTACGAGCTGGCGCGCGACCTGCGCCAGCCGGTGTACTCCAGGCCCTTGCTGGCAAAAGAGGCCACAGGAGACAAGGCCCCGACGCTGCAACTGCAGGTGCCGCTGGACGAACAGGGCAAGTTTGCTGGCGTGATCATGGGTGAATACTCCGTTGATGGGCTGCTACGCTTCGGCGTGCCCACCGAAGTCGCCGCCAAGTACGCCGTGACGCTGGTGACAGACAAGAACGAAATACTGGCTGGCAGCATGCCCCCACCCCCCAACCGCGCTGCGCGCCTGCTACCCTGGGCCGATGCCGCCGCCGAGTACGAGATTCCGGTGTCACCGGTAGGCAACGGCCTGCTGATCCGCGCCGAAGGCTACCGTGCCTCGCTGGGCGTGGTCGGCAGCGGATTCTTCTGGCTGGTCAGCGCCCTGAGCGCGCTGACCGTGTGGATGCTGCTGGGCACATGGCGCCACACGCGCCGCCGGGTGCAGGCGCAGCAGGCCCTGATTTCAGAAACCAACTTCCGGCGTGCGATGGAAAACTCCATGCTCACCGGCATGCGGGCGCTGGACCTGCAGGGCCGCATCACCTATGTGAACCCGGCTTTCTGCCAGATGACTGGCCTCACCGAAGCCGAACTGGTCGGGCAGACGCCGCCCTTCCCCCACTGGCCAGAGTCCGAAATCGACATCCTGATGGCCCGGCTGGACGACGAGCTGCATGGCCGCACACCACCCGGGGGGTTCGAGGTGCGCGTCAAGCGCAAGAACGGCCAGATTTTCGACGCCCGCATGTATGTCTCGCCGCTGATTGACCCGCGCGGCCAGCAGACCGGCTGGATGACTTCGATGACGGACATCACCGAGCCCAAGCGCATTCGCGAAGAGCTGTCGGCCTCGTACGAGCGCTTCACGACCGTGCTGGAAGGTCTGGACGCCGCCGTGTCCGTCGCCCCGCTCGGCAGCGAGGAACTGCTGTTTGCCAACAAGCTGTACCGCTCATGGTTTGGCGGCGAAGTCTCCGGCCATGTGAACCTGATCGCGCAGGCCGGCGTTCCGGCAGCGGCGCCCAGCGAAGACGCCATGGACGCCGTCGACGGACTCGCCGGCCTGCCCACCGACGCGCTGACCGACGCACTGGCAGAAAACGCGGAGATTTTTGTCCCCGAGCTTGCCAAGTGGCTGGAAGTGCGCTCGCGCTACCTCACCTGGGTCGACGGGCGTCTGGCGCAGATGGTGATTGCCACCGACATCACGCCCCGCCGCCGGGCCGAGGAGCAGGCCGCCCTGCAGGCCGAGCGGGCCCAGACCGCCAGCCGGCTGATCACCATGGGCGAGATGGCGTCGAGCGTGGCGCATGAGCTGAACCAGCCGCTCACCGCCATCAACAACTACTGCAACGGCATGGTGTCGCGCATCAAGGCCCAGCAGATCAGCAACGAAGACCTGCTGATGGCGCTGGAAAAAACCGCCAGGCAGGCACACCGGGCGGGCCAGATCATCCAGCGCATCCGCGCCTTTGTGAAGCGCAGCGAACCCAACCGCACCCGGTCTGATGTGCCGACCATCGTCAGCAACGCGATGGAGCTGGCCGATATTGAACTGCGCCGCCACCATGTGCGGCTGTCGCACTACATCGCCGCGCGCCTGCCCTCCATCCTGGTGGACCCGATCCTGATCGAGCAGGTGCTCATCAACCTGATGAAGAACGCGGCCGAATCCATCGAGCAGGCACGCCTGCCTGCCGCCCGCCGCAGCGTGGAACTGCGCGTGGTGCCCAAAACCATCGACGACCAGCCGGTGGTGGAGTTTTCGGTTCTGGATTCCGGCCGCGGACTCTCGCCGGAAGTGATGGGGCGGCTGTACGAAGCCTTCTACTCGACCAAGGCCGAAGGCATGGGCATCGGCCTCAAGCTGTGCCGCAGCATTGTGGAGTCTCACCAGGGGCGGATGGATGCGGAGAACCTCTACAATGGCGAGGAGGTCGTCGGGTGCAGGTTCACCTTCTGGTTGCCGGTGACACCCCTGCTGTCATCCGCGCCCGCCACCGACGGCTCAGCCATCAGGGACGCACGCATTCACTGACGAATCAAAAGAGACATGGCAGGGCCACGCTGCTGACAACAAGAGTCAAGACGAAGAAATTCACTGAAAAGGTTTGGCATGAGTTTGATCCCCAAAAAAGGCACGGTCTACGTCGTTGACGACGATGAAGGCGTGCGCGACTCACTGCAATGGCTGCTCGAAGGCAAGGACTACCGGGTGCGCTGTTACGACTCGGCTGAAACCTTCCTGTCCCGCTACGACCCGCGTGAAGTGGCCTGCCTGATCGTCGACATCCGCATGGGTGGCATGACCGGCCTGGAGCTGCAGGATCGCCTGGTCGAGCGCAAGTCACCGCTGCCCATCGTCTTCATCACCGGCCACGGCGACGTGCCCATGGCTGTCAACACGATGAAAAAAGGCGCGATGGATTTCATCCAGAAGCCCTTCCAGGAAGAAGCGCTGGTCAATCTGGTGGAACGCATGCTGGAGCAGGCCAAGGATGCCTTCGCCGGCCACCAGCAGTCCGCCAGCCGCGATGCACTTCTGGCCAAGCTCACCTCGCGCGAGGCGCAGGTGCTCGAGCGCATCGTCGCCGGACGCCTGAACAAGCAAATCGCTGACGATCTGGGCATCAGCATCAAGACGGTGGAAGCCCATCGCGCCAACATCATGGAAAAGCTCAACGCCAACACCGTGGCCGATCTGCTAAAGATTGCCCTGGGCTCCAGCGCACCCAAGGTCTGAGATTCCACACGCTGTCGGATGACAGCCCCCTTTCCGCCCAACGCCCGTTTCTTTTGAATTGACGGGCGTTTTCACTTCAAAAATCACACCCATGACCGCCCAACTGATTGACGGCAACGCCCTCTCCAAACAACTGCGTGCCGACGTCGCCGTACGCGCCGCCGCACTGCGCGCCCGTGGCGTCACGCCGGGCTTGGCAGTGGTGCTGGTGGGTGACAACCCGGCCAGCCAGGTGTATGTGCGCAACAAGGTCAAGGCCTGCCAGGACAACGGCCTGCACTCGGTGCTGGAGCAGTACCCGGCGACGCTGAGCGAAGCCGATCTGCTGGCCCGCGTCGATGCCCTGAACAATGACCCGACCATCCACGGCATCCTGGTCCAGCTGCCGCTGCCGCCGCACATTGACGCGCAAAAAGTCATCGAGGCGATTTCACCCGCCAAAGACGTGGACGGCTTTCATGTCGCCAGCGCTGGTGCGCTGATGGTTGGCCAACCCGGCTTCTGGCCCTGCACACCCTACGGCTGCATGAAGATGCTGGAGAGCATTGGTTACCAGCTCAAGGGCAAGCACGCGGTAGTGATTGGCCGCAGCAATATTGTGGGCAAGCCCATGGCGCTGATGCTGCTGCAGCAGAACGCGACAGTGACCATTTGCCACAGCGCAACCGCCGACCTCAAGGCCATGACACTGCAGGCCGATGTGGTGGTGGCCGCGGTGGGCAAGCGCGATGTGCTGACGGCCGACATGGTCAAGCCCGGCGCGGTGGTGATTGACGTCGGCATGAACCGCAATGAAGAAGGCAAACTCTGCGGCGACGTGGACTTTGCGGGTGTGAGCCAGGTGGCAGGCTACATCACGCCCGTACCGGGTGGTGTCGGCCCCATGACCATCACGATGCTGCTGGTCAACACGCTCGAAGCGGCGGAACGCGTCTAATCCTGCCCCGTTGCTGGAACCGTGCGCGTCAGGCGCCACAGGGCTGCACCCGCGCAGAGCCACTGCGTCAGGTACATTGCGCTGCCCAGGCCGTGCCAAAGCCTCAGATTGCCCCCTTCGGCACGCGCACTCACGATGCGGGCCGACACGCCAAACTCCACCAGCAAGGCCAGCAGCAAACCAGCCACCACCAGCTTCATGGCCGCTGCGGCCCACGCCGAGTGCACGGGTCCGTCCTTGCGATTGAAAGCGGTCAGCAGCAGCATGGTGCACGCCACGCTGAGCCAGGCTTGTGCGGTGAAGAGTTTGGCAGCCATCGCGCCTGCGGCTGCCGGGCTGCCCAGGTGCACAAACAGCAAGGGCACGACCAGAAACCCCAGCATGGTGAGGCTGCCCCACCACAGGGCCGCGATGACCACGCACATGCGCTGACGGGTAGAAGTCATCAAGACGTGGTGTGCAGGAGAACGCCGGGATGAACTGGTCAGCTCAACTGGTCAGATGTACGAAACCTTGACGATCTCGTAGCGCTTCACGCCGCCAGGCGTCTGCACGGACACGGTGTCGCCCTCGTCCTTGCCGATCAGCGCACGGGCAATCGGTGAGCTGATGTTCACCCGCCCCTGCTTGATGTCGGCCTCGTCCTCGCCGACGATCTGGTAGGTCACCGCATCACCGGAGTCTTCGTCCTGCAGTTCGATGGTGGAGCCGAACACCACCTTGCCGCCGGCATCCAGACTGGCGGGATCAATGATCTGGGCAGCCGACAGCTTGCCTTCGATTTCCTGGATGCGGCCTTCGATAAAGCCCTGGCGGTCCTTCGCGGCGTCGTATTCGGCGTTCTCGCTCAAGTCGCCCTGGGCACGCGCCTCCGAAATGGAGTTGATGACCCAGGGGCGGTCCACGGTCTTGAGCTGATGAAGCTCTGCCTTGAGCTTTTCAGCGCCGCGTTTGGTGATCGGAAGGGTTGCCATCAGATTTTTGCTCCTGCAAAAAGCGAAACCGCCACCAGTCACCTGGCGGCGGAGTGCGAAACCGCCACCGGTCACCCGGCGGCGCAGTATTTAATCGGTCTGGAGTTTAATGCAAAACCAGCCCATCGACCCCGGCAGTTCCACCGATTGCCCGGGGGCGTGCGAGAGCTCTGCCAGCAATGCCGATCAGCCAATCACGCCAACTGTGCGTGAAGCTCCTGCACCGAGTACACCGGCAGGTTGTCGAGGTACTTCATGCCCTCGACAGCCGCTTCAGCGCCGGCGATGGTGGTGTAGGTCGTCACGCGGGCCAGCAAGGCCGAGGTGCGAATCTGCCGCGAGTCGGCAATCGCGTTGCGGCGTTCCTCCACGGTGTTGATGACCAGCGCGATTTCCTCGTTCTTGATCATGTCCACCACGTGCGGACGGCCTTCAGTGACCTTGTTGACCACGGCACACGGCACGCCGGCAGCCTGAATCGCCGCTGCAGTGCCCTTGGTTGCCACCAGGTCAAATTTCATGTCGACCAGCTTGCGTGCCACTTCCACGGCGCGGGGCTTGTCGTTGTTTTTCACCGTGAGGAACACCTTGCCCGATGTCGGCAACTTGGTGCCAGCACCGAGCTGCGACTTCACAAAGGCCTCGCCAAAGGTTTTTCCAACGCCCATCACCTCGCCGGTGGATTTCATCTCGGGGCCGAGAATCGTATCCACACCGGGGAATTTGACGAAGGGGAACACCGCTTCCTTGACGCTGAAGTACGGCGGAGTGACTTCCGATCCAATGCCCTGCGACGCCAGCGACTGGCCCACCATGCAGCGGGCCGCCACCTTGGCGAGCTGGATGCCGGTGGCCTTGCTGACAAATGGCACCGTGCGCGATGCGCGCGGGTTCACCTCGAGCACGTAGATCACATCCTTGCCATCGATGTTCTGGATGGCGAACTGCACGTTCATCAGCCCCACCACATTCAGAGCTTGGGCCATGGCAGCGGTCTGGCGCTTGATCTCGTTCACCGTGGCGGTGCTGAGCGAGTATGGTGGCAACGAGCACGCCGAGTCGCCGCTGTGCACGCCCGCCTGCTCGATGTGCTCCATGACGCCGCCGATAAAGGTCTGACCTGCCGCATCGCGGATGCAATCCACATCGCACTCAATCGCGTCATTCAGAAAGCGGTCCAGCAGCACGGGCGAGTCATGGCTGACCTTGACCGCTTCGCGCATGTAGCGCTCCAGATCACGCTGCTCGTGCACGATTTCCATCGCACGGCCGCCCAGTACATAGCTGGGGCGCACCACCAGTGGGTAACCCAGCGCAGCGGCTTTCTCCAGCGCCTCGGGCTCGGTACGGGCCGTGGCATTGGGCGGCTGGCGCAGTTCCAGTGCGTGCAGCAGTTTCTGAAAGCGCTCGCGGTCTTCCGCAGCGTCAATCATGTCGGGCGACGTGCCAATGATGGGCACGCCGTTGGCTTCCAGACCCAGCGCCAGCTTCAACGGGGTCTGCCCGCCGTATTGCACGATCACGCCGAGCGGCTTTTCCTTGTCGACGATTTCCAGCACATCTTCCAGTGTCAGCGGCTCGAAGTACAGGCGGTCGCTGGTGTCGTAGTCGGTCGAGACGGTCTCGGGGTTGCAGTTGACCATGATGGTCTCGTAACCGTCCTCACGCATCGCCAGGGCGGCATGCACGCAGCAGTAGTCAAACTCGATACCTTGCCCGATCCGGTTCGGACCACCGCCCAGTACCATGATCTTTTTCTTGTCGGTGGGCGCGGCTTCGCACTCGCTGCCTTCGGCTTCATAAGTCGAATACATGTAGGCCGTGTTGGTCGCGAACTCAGCGGCGCAAGTGTCCACGCGCTTGTACACCGGCCGTACACCCAGCGCCTTGCGCTTGTCGCGGATGGCGGTGTCAGTGGTCTTGAGCTGCTTGGCCAAACGGCGGTCAGAGAAGCCTTTTTGCTTCAGCGCACGCAGCGTGGCGGCGTCGATCTGGTCCAGCGAGATGGTCTCCAGTTCCAGTTCGATCTTCACGATCTGCTCGATCTGCACCAGGAACCAAGGGTCGATTTTCGTCAGCGCAAACACCTCGTCCACGCTCATGCCCTGGGCAAATGCATCGCCCACGTACCAGATGCGGTCAGGTCCAGGCGCGCCGAGCTCCTTCTCCAGCACTTCGCGGTCCTGCGTTTTCTCATTCATGCCGTCCACGCCGACTTCCAGTCCGCGCAGGGCTTTCTGGAAGGACTCCTGGAAGGTGCGGCCCATGGCCATCACCTCGCCAACCGACTTCATCTGCGTGGTCAGGCGCGAATCAGCGGTCGGGAACTTCTCGAAGGCAAAACGCGGAATCTTGGTGACCACATAGTCGATGCTGGGCTCAAAACTGGCAGGCGTAGCACCGCCCGTGATCTCGTTTCGCAGCTCGTCGAGCGTGTAGCCCACGGCCAGCTTGGCCGCCACCTTGGCAATCGGGAAGCCTGTTGCTTTCGACGCCAGTGCGGATGAGCGCGACACGCGCGGGTTCATCTCAATCACCACCATGCGGCCATCGACCGGGTTGATGGAGAACTGCACGTTGGAGCCACCGGTGTCCACACCGATCTCGCGCAGCACTGCCAGGGAGGCATTACGCAGGATCTGGTATTCCTTGTCGGTCAGCGTCTGCGCGGGTGCCACGGTGATGGAGTCACCGGTGTGCACGCCCATCGGGTCCAGGTTTTCAATCGAGCAGACGATGATGCAGTTGTCTGCAGTGTCGCGCACGACTTCCATCTCGTACTCTTTCCAGCCGAGCAGCGATTCTTCAATCAGCAATTCGTTGGTGGGCGAGGCTTCGAGGCCACGCTTGCAGATGACCTCGAACTCTTCGGAGTTGTAGGCAATGCCGCCGCCGGTGCCACCCAGCGTGAAGCTGGGGCGAATGACGGTCGGGAAGCCCACCGTCTTCTGCACCGCCCAGGCTTCTTCCATGCTATGCGCGATGCCGGAACGGGCAGAGCCCAGTCCGATCTTGGTCATCGCGTCCTTGAACTTGAGACGGTCTTCGGCCTTGTCGATGGCTTCGGGCTTGGCGCCGATCAGCTCGACCTTGTACTTGTCGAGCACGCCGTTGCGCCAGAGGTCCAGTGCGCAGTTGAGCGCCGTCTGCCCGCCCATGGTGGGCAGGATGGCATCGGGCTTCTCCTTGGCAATGATCTTCTCGACCGTCTGCCAGGTGATGGGCTCAATGTAGGTCACATCGGCCGTGGCCGGGTCCGTCATGATCGTGGCCGGGTTGCTGTTGATCAGGATGACCTTGTAGCCCTCCTCACGCAGCGCCTTGCAGGCTTGCACGCCGGAGTAGTCGAACTCACAGGCCTGGCCGATGATGATGGGACCGGCACCGATGATGAGGACGCTTTTGATGTCTGTGCGTTTGGGCATTATTTTTTCCCTCCATGCTGATCCATGAGGGCAGTGAACCGGTCAAACAAATACGAAATGTCGTGCGGGCCGGGGGATGCTTCGGGGTGGCCCTGAAAGCAGAACGCCGGTTTGTCGGTGCGGGCCAGGCCCTGCAAGGTGCCATCAAACAGGCTGATGTGCGTGGCGCGCAGGTTGGCTGGCAACGTCTTCTCATCCACCGCGAAACCATGGTTCTGGCTGGTAATGCTGACGCGGCCGCTGTCGAGGTCTTTCACCGGGTGGTTGGCGCCGTGGTGGCCAAACTTCATCTTGAAGGTCTTCGCGCCGCTGGCCAGTGCCATGATCTGGTGGCCCAGACAGATGCCGAAGGTCGGAATACCGGTCTCGATCAGTTCACGAACAGCGGCAATCGCGTAGTCGCAAGGCTCCGGGTCACCGGGGCCGTTCGATAGAAATACACCGTCGGGCTTGAGTTTCAGGACGTCAGCCGCCGGGGTTTGCGCGGGCACGACGGTGATGCGCGCACCGCGCTCGGCCAGCATGCGCAGGATGTTTTTCTTCACACCGAAGTCGAAGGCCACCACATGGAACTTCGGCGTGATCTGCACCCCGTAGCCCGAGCCCAGCTTCCACTCGGTCTGGGTCCACTCATAGGTCTGCGCCACAGACACCACCTTGGCCAGATCCAGCCCGGACATGCTGGGCGCGCCCTTGGCAGCTTGCACTGCCTTGTCGATGGCTGAGGGGCTCACCGCTTCGCCAGCGGCGAGCGCTAGGATGCAGCCATTCTGGGCGCCCTTGGTGCGAAGGTGACGTGTGAGCTGGCGGGTATCAATGCCGGCAATGGCAACTGTCTTTTCACGGATCAGGTAGTCCGACAATCCCATCGACTGGCGAAAATTGGAGGCCAGAAGCGGCAAGTCCTTGATGATAAGGCCGGCGGCGTGAACCTTGTCGGCCTCCACGTCTTCGGCGTTGACGCCGTAGTTGCCGATGTGCGGATAAGTGAGCGTGACGATCTGCTGGCAGTAGCTGGGATCCGTGAGGATCTCCTGGTAGCCGGTCATGGCGGTGTTGAACACCACCTCACCGACGGTGGAGCCGGGAGCCCCAATGGAATTGCCGATAAAGACCGTGCCGTCTGCGAGCGCCAGAATGGCGGGAGGGGTGTTTCCCTTGAGAGACAAAAGCACTGGGTTCTCCGGGTTGGTTACGGTTCGCCCAAGCGTGCACAGAGATCATCTCGATCGAGACTCCTGCAGGCTGCTTTGTGAGGGTGTGTGCTTTGTGTGCGCTCGGGCGAGGCTGTGTTTTGAAAAGCCCTTGATTATAGCCCGAGGTGCATCAGGGCTTGATGCCTTTCGTGCATGAGAGACGCGCCGGGTGCGCCGCTTTCCGCTTTACTGCAGGCAATCAGGCCGGGCTGGCCACCAGTGCGCTCGCATGCAGGCAAATCGCGGCCGCCGCAGCCACGTTGAGCGACTCCTCGCCGCCGGGCTGGTCAATCCGCACCTTCAGGGCCGCCTGCGCCATCAGGGACACGTGAACCCCCTGCCCTTCGTGCCCCATGGCCCATGCGCAGGGCATCGGAAGGGCCTTGTCGCGGAGCAGGCGGTTCAACAACTGGCCATCGTGGGAGCTGGTCACCACCAGCGGAATGCCCAACACCGACAAGGCGTCCAGGTCCACCCCTTCCACCAACCGAAGTGCGAAATGCGCTCCCATGCCGGCGCGCAGCACCTTGGGCGACCACAGCGCCGCCGAGCCCTTGAGCGCAATCACCTGCCCAAAACCGAAAGCCGCAGCGCTGCGCAGGATGGAACCAACATTGCCGGCATCCTGCACACGATCCAGAATCACCGATGCAACCAGCGGCTGCAGGGCTGGTGCAGCGGGCAAGTCAAGCACAAAGCCCATGCGCCCCGGTGATTCCAGGCTGCTGATTTCGACCATCAGCGCGTCGGCCAGCACCATATTCCTGCCTGCGGCCTGAACCCAATCCGGCTGGGCATCCCGCCACCCCGACTCGGCGTATACCGCGATGGCGGGTTGGAGGCCGCGGGCCAGTGCAGCCCGGCAAAGGTGGTCCCCCTCCAGCCACACACGCCCCTGCTTGCGGTAGGCCGTGCTGTCCTGCGACAGCTTGCGCAAATCCTTGACGACGGGGTTGTCCCGCGACGTGACGTAGATAGCATCGCGGGATGAAGTGGTCACCGCAGCACCTCGGCCACCGGCGCGAAAGACTTGCGGTGCTGCGGGCAGGCGCCGTGCTCGCGCAGGGCCGCCAGATGCGCGGCAGTGCCATAGCCCTTGTGCCCGGCAAAACCGTATTGCGGGTACTCCAGGTGAAATTCATCACACCAGCGGTCGCGGTAGACCTTGGCCAAAATCGACGCCGCCGAAATCGCAGGCACGAGGGCGTCGCCCTTGACGATGGCCTCGGCGAGGATGTCGAGCACCGGCAACCGGTTGCCGTCCACCATCACCTTGTGAGGCTTGAGGCGCAAGCCCTCCACCGCGCGTTTCATGGCCAGCATCGTGGCCTGCAGGATATTGAGCGAGTCAATCTCTTCGACGGTGGCCAATGCGATGGAACAGCACAGCGCCTTGGCGCGGATTTCGTCATAGAGCTTCTCGCGCCGCAAGGGCGTGAGCTTCTTGGAGTCCGCCAGCCCCTTGATGGGGTAGAGGTCGTCCAGAATCACCGCAGCCGCCACCACCGGCCCGGCCAACGGCCCCCGGCCTGCCTCGTCCACACCCGCCATCAGGCCGGGCACGTCCCATGACAAGGCGGTTTGCTCAGCCTTCAAGAATTTTCTGGATCGCATCGGTGGCCAATTGGGAGGTATCACGCTGCAGTTCGGCATGCAGCGCTGAAAAGCGTTTTTCGACAGCCGCTATTTTCTCAGGTGCAGACACCCGGGCATCCAGCCACTGCATCACCGCTGTCGCCAGCGCTTCAGGCGTGGCGGCGTCCTGCAACAGTTCAGGCACCACAAAATCCTGGCACAGGATGTTGGGCAGCCCGACCCAGGGCTGCAGTTTCTTGCGCCGCATGATCTGCCACGACAGCCAGTTCATGTTGTAGGCGATCACCATGGGCCGCTTGAACAGCGCCGCCTCCAGCGTCGCCGTACCGCTCGCAATCAGGGTGACGTCACACGCGGCGAGCGCCATGTGCGACTGGCCCTGCAGAATCAGCACATCAGAGTGAATACCAGCGGCGCGGGCCCTGGATTCAATGCGCTCTTTCAGTAGCGGTACAGCCGGCACAACGAACTTCGTTGAAGGCCGCTCTTTCCGGATAAGCGCCACCGCGCGGAAAAACCGGTCGGCCAGATACTGGATTTCAGACGCACGGCTGCCGGGCAACACGGCGACCACCGAATCATTAGCCGCCAGTCCCAATTGGCGACGGGCCGCGGCACGGTCCACCTGCATTGGAATCGCATTGGCCAGTGGATGCCCCACATACGTCGCTGCAATGCCGTGCCGGGCCAGCAAGGCGGGCTCAAAAGGGAAGATGCACAGCACCTGGTCCACGCTGCGGCGTATCTTCTCAACCCGGTCGGCACGCCACGCCCAGATGGACGGGCTGACGAAGTGCACTGTGGGAATGCCTGCCGCCTTCAGCGAGGCTTCCAGATCGAGGTTGAAGTCAGGCGCATCGACGCCGATGAAGAGGTCGGGCGGGCTGGCCAGCAAACGGGCCTTCAGGGCGTCGCGAATGCCGACAATCTCGCGGTAATGGCGCAGTACCTCCACATACCCGCGTACCGCCAGCTTGTCGCTGGGCCAGGCCGGCTGAAATCCGCGTGCAGCCATCTGGGGGCCGCCAATGCCTGTGGCCACCAGGTCCGGCCAGCGGGTACGCAAGCCATCAAGCAGCAGCCCGGCCAGCAAATCCCCCGAGGCCTCGCCTGCCACCATGGCAACCCGCAGGGCACGCTGCCCGGAGGTCACCCCTTGCTCAGAAGTACCGGCGCCTGTGCCTGCTGGGGTGTGAGACCCTTCAGCATTCATTGCTCGCCTAACGGACGATCCCGCGTTGCGGTGAGGTCTGCGCGAGAAAGGCGGTCATCATGTCGACGTCTGGCTGGGCTTCCGGGTGCTTTTCGACCAGCGCCACAATCTGCGTACGCGCCTGCTCCAGTGTCAGGTCTTCACGGTACAGGGCCTTGTGCATCGCCTTGACTGCAGCGATACGGTCCGGTGAAAAACCGCGACGGCGCAGGCCCTCAAAGTTCATCGAGCGGGCTTCGGCCGGTTGCCCCTGGCACATGACAAACGGCGGCAGGTCAGCGAACAACAGGGAGCACATGGCCGTCATGCTGTGGGCACCGAGCCGCACAAACTGGTGTACTACCGTGAAACCACCCAGGATCACCCAGTCCCCCACCTGCACATGGCCGGCTAGCTGGGCATTGTTGGCAAAGATGGTGTGGTTGCCGACCTGGCAGTCATGGGCCAGATGCACATAAGCCATGATCCAGTTGTCGTTGCCCACGCGGGTCACACCGGCATCGCCGGGTGATCCGATGTTGAAGGTGCAGAACTCGCGGATGGTGTTGCCGTCACCGATGACCAGCTCACACGGTTCACCCGCATACTTTTTGTCCTGCGGAATGGCGCCGAGGGAATTGAACTGGAAAATGCGGTTGTTCTGGCCAATCGTGGTGTGGCCTTCGATCACACAGTGCGCACCGATGCGGGTGCCCGCACCGATCCGCACGTGCGGCCCGATGACGGTGTAGGGCCCGACGCTGACCGAAGTGTCCAGTTCGGCCTTCGGGTCTACCAGCGCGGTGGCGTGGATTCCGGGCGTGACAACTTCCACGCTCATCTCAGGCGATGGTGCGCATGGTGCACATGAGCTCGGCTTCGCAGGCGACCACCTCACCCACGCGCGTGACGCCCTTGAACTTGAAGATGCCTGCCTTCATGCGGTCCAGAGACACGTCCATGATCAGCTGGTCGCCCGGCTCCACGGGCCGCTTGAAGCGTGCACCGTCAATGCCGGCGAAGTAATACACCGTCTTGTCATCTGGGGTGACGCCCAGTGTGTCAAATGCCAGCAAGGCCGCAGCCTGCGCCATCGCTTCGAGCATCAGCACACCCGGCATCACCGGGTGATGCGGGAAATGGCCCATGAAAAATGGCTCGTTGATGGTGACGTTCTTGAGCGCCTTGATGCGTTTTCCCTTTTCAATCTCGAGCACACGGTCCACCAGCAGGATGGGGTAACGGTGCGGCAGGGACTTGAGTATCTGGTGAATGTCCATCATGATTTTTCTGGGTTGTTCTGGAGGCGCGAGAGTGATTTTTCAGCATTTTTGAGGCGTTCCCTCAGCACGTGAAGCTGCTTGAGGGACGCTGCATTTTTTTCCCACGACACATTGTCGTCGATGGGAAAGAGCCCGGTGTACTGCCCCGGCTTGAGAATCGAACGGGTCACCACCGATGCGGCGGAAATGTGCACATGGTCGGCCAGCACAAGATGGCCAAGTACAACGGCACCGCCACCCACGGTGCAGTGCGCGCCAATCGTCGCACTGCCGGCCACGCCGGCACAACCGGCCAGCGCACTGTGTTTGCCAATGCGGACGTTGTGACCGATCTGCACCAGGTTGTCGAGCTTGACGCCATCTTCCAGTACCGTGTCTTGCAAGGCGCCTCGGTCAATGCAGGTGTTGGCGCCGATCTCAACGTCGTCACCCACCACCACCGCACCCAACTGCTCAATCTTGATCCAGCGCCCCTCATGCGGCGCAAACCCAAAACCGTCAGCGCCAATCACGGCACCAGAATGAACAATGCAGCGCTGCCCCACCCGGCAGCCGTCGGACACCGTCACACGCGGGTGCAAGCAAGTCAGGTCGCCAATCACCGCTTGATACCCAATCACGCAGTGCGCGCCAATCTGCGCGCCGTGCCCGATGACCGCCTCCGGACCGATGCAAGTGAACGCACCAATCGAAACGCCGTCACCAATCCGGGCTGATGGATCAATCACGGCACTGGGATGGATATGCGGTGCTGCCGCAGACCGGTGACTCCGCTTCCACAGCTGTGTGACCAGCGCAAACGCGTAATAAGGATCGTCGACAACAAGGCAACTGCCCCGCGCAACGGCGGCATCACGCGCAGAGCTGGCCACCAGCACACACGCGGCCCGGGAATCCGCCAGTTTGGCGGCATATTTGGGGTGACTGAGAAAGCTCAGCTGAGCTGATGTGGCCGCTTCCAGCGTGGAAAGCCCGTCGATCACCTGCTCGGGATCTCCCACCAGTTCGACCGCCATGTGGGCCGACAGGAAGCTGACTATATCGGCGAGGCGTAGCGTCACACTGCGCCTCTTGTGGTCACGCTCGCGTCGGACGTGCGCCCCACAAGCTCAGCGAGACGCGTTAAGCGCCTTGATCACCTTGTCGGTGATGTCGTGCTTGGGACTGACGTAAACCGACTCCTGAAGAATCAGGTCGTATTTTTCTGTCTCTGCCAGTGTCTTGACCACTTTGTTGGCACGTTCGATCACGAGCTGGAGCTCTTCGTTCTTGCGGGCGCTCAGGTCTTCCTGGAATTCGCGGCGCTTGGTCTGGAAGGTGCGGTCCTGCTCTACCAGCTGGCGCTGGCGCATGGTCCGCTGGCTCTCCGACAGGGTGGGCGCTTCGCGTTCGAACTTGTCAGAGTTGGTCTTGAGCAGCGTCGCCAGGTCGTTGAGCTCTTTCTCGCGCTTGCTGAACTCCTGCTCCAGCTTGGTCTGTGCAGCCTTGGCAGAGTTCGCTTCGCGGAAGATGCGATCAAGATTCACAACCCCGACCTTGAACTCCTGGGCACTCGCAGAAAACCCGGCCAGTGCCACCACAAGACCAAGGAAAACTTTGCTTGAGAAATGCTTCATTAGAAAGATGTACCGATCTGGAATTGAAACCGCTCTATTCTATCGCCTGGCTGCTTGCGCAATGGTGCAGCGATCGCCAGACGCAGTGGTCCGACAGGGGAAATCCAGCTGATACCGATACCCACAGAGGCCCGCAAGTCGTTCAACCGGTACTGCTCCCGCTCGCCAAAAACGTTACCAACATCGAAGAAGCTGTAAAGGCGCAAGGTACGGTCATTGCCGGCACCAGGGAATGGTGCGATCAACTCGGCATTGAGCGTCAGTTTCTTTGGGCCACCGACAGCGAGGGTGCCGTCACGTGGGCCCAGTGAGCCCTGCTGATAGCCCCTGACAGAGCCCAATCCGCCGGAGTAATAGTTCTTGAACAGCGGGAAAGCCAGTCCGTTGAGGCCTTTGCCCCATCCGAACTCTCCATTCAGCGCAATCGTGAACTGCTTGTTGAGGGGAATGTACTGCTGGACCTGGTAGTTCACGCGGACGAAGCGCAACTTTCCGGCGAGACCCCAGTCGCCATAGAGCCGCTGAAACCGCCCGGAGGTTGGAACCAGCGCGCTGTCGCGGTTATCACGCGACCAGCCAACGGTCAACGGGATGGAGTTGCTGCTCAAGCCAAATTGGTTGATGTATGTCTGGTAACTGCTCGGCAGGTTGTTACCGGGTACGATTTTCAGGCCTTCATACGCGGTACCGAAGTAAACCGTGTCTTCCTCGGTGAAGGGAACACCAAATCGCAGGCTGGCACCCCGCGTCTTCAGGCTGTAGTCGCCCTCCTGGCCGTTCTGGGGCTTGGAGGTGCGTTCATACACCTCGATGTTCCGCGAAATGCCATCGGCCGTGAAATAAGGGTCGATGGTACTCACGACCAACTGCCTGTTGGTCTTGCTGGTGTTGACTTCGAGGCCCAGGTAGTTGCCGCTTCCGAAAACATTCTCCTGTTTGATACCGAAAATCAGGGAAAGACTGTCAGCGCTGGAGTAACCCGCACCCAGTTGGAGGTTACCAGTCGGCTTCTCCACCACGGTCATGGTCAGATCGACCTGATCGGGCGTACCGGGCGCCTCTTGCGACTCCAGATTCACCTCGTTGAAAAAACCGAGGCGGTCCACGCGGTCTCGCGACAGTCGTATCTTGTCGCTGTCGTACCAAGACGACTCGAACTGCCGGAACTCGCGGCGAATCACCTCGTCACGGGTCCGGTTGTTGCCGGCAATATTGATGCGCCGCACATAGGCCCGACGAGAGGGTTCTGCCTGGATGACAAGGGCCACGCGGTTGTTGGTGCGGTCAATTTCAGGGACTGCATCCACCCGTGCAAATGCAAACCCAAAGGTGCCGAAATAATCGGTGAAGGCCTTGGTGGTTTCGGCCACCGTGTCTGCGTTGTAGGGCTCCCCCGGTGCAATCTTGACCAGGGTCTTGAACTCTTCTTCCTTGCCGAGGTAGTTACCGTCCAGTTTCACGCCAGACACCACAAAACGCTCGCCCTCGGTGATGTTGACCGTCACCGCAATGCTCTGCTTGTCTGGTGAAATAGCGACCTGCGTGGAATCCACGCGGAACTCCAGATAGCCGCGCTGCAGATAGTAGGCACGCAGCGTCTCGATGTCGGCATTCAGCTTGGCCCGTGAGTAACGGTCAGACTTGGTGTACCAGCTCAGCCAGCCACCGGTATCCAGATCAAAAAGATTCAGCAGTGTCGACTGGCTGAACGCCTTGTTGCCAGTGATCCGGATTTCCTTGATCTTGGCAACGTCGCCTTCGGTGACGCTGAAGGTCAGGTTGACCCGGTTGCGCTCGATGGGCGTCACCGTGGTCACAATCTCGACGCCGTAGAGGCTCTTGTTGATGTACTGGCGTTTGAGCTCCTGCTCCGCCTTGTCGGCGAGCGCCTTGTCGAACGGCTGGCCATCGGCGATGCCTGCTTCGCGAAGTGCCTTTTTCAGCACCTCCTTATCGAACTCCTTGGTTCCAACGAAGTCAACATCGGCCACCGTGGGACGCTCTTCAACGATCACCACCAGCACGTCGCCGCTGACTTCAAGACGCACGTCCTTGAAAAGACCAAGGCCAAACAGCGCGCGAATGGCGGTGGAGCCTTTCTCGTCGTTGTAGGTTTCACCGACCCGGAACGGAAGGGAGGCAAAGATCGTTCCAGGCTCGACCCGCTGAAGGCCTTCCACACGGATGTCGCGTACCGTGAAGGGGTCTACGGCCCATGCCGAGCTGGCTGCGAAAAGACTCGCGGCGATGGCACAAACAGCCCTGACCTTGAAGCGATTGAATTGTTTTTGCATGAAATGTAAGCGTTAGCCCAAATACCGGGAAACATCATTGAAAAGGGCAACGCACATCATGCCCAGCAAAACCGCAACGCCACCGCGCTGCAATCTGTCCATCCAGGCGTCAGAGACCCCGCGCCCGGTGACGAACTCCCAAAGATAATACATCAGGTGCCCACCGTCCAGAACCGGTAATGGCAGTAAATTGAGGACGCCCAGACTCACGCTCACCAGAGCCAAAAACACCAGATAAGCCGTCCAGCCGATGGTTGCGGACTTGCCCGCGTAATCGGCAATCGTCAATGGTCCACTGAGATTCTTCAGCGACGCCTCACCGATAACCATTTTCCCCATCATCTTGAGCGTGAGCACCGAGACCTGCCAGGTTTTTACAGCACCTTGCCAGAGACCGTCAAAAAAGTCATAGCGGATCTCGACGAATTCAGGCCGGGCACCCACATACGCGCCGATCCGCGCCACGCGCGCCCCACCCTCCACGCGCACCTCTGGCGTGACGTCCACCTCAAGCACCTGACCATCGCGACTGATCTGCCAGCGCTTGGGTGCGACGGTCTGTGCTGTCGAAGCTCCCTGTCCGGCCGAGGAACGGATGAGTTCGCGCAGTTGCTGCCCATCAACTACTGCCATATCGCCGATACGCTGCACCACATCACCCGCACGCAAACCGGCGCGCTCTGCAGGGCTTGCAGGCATCACATCGCCCATGACAGGCGCCGTCCATGGACCGAGCAGGCCAATCTTGCGAAACATCTGTGCATCCGCATCGGGCGATTCCATTGCACTGAGGGGCAATCGCACCTCACGCCCAGGTGCCGACTCACTGCGGCCCACCACCAGCGTCACATCGCGTGACTCCAGCGCGCCTTGCGTCAGGCGCCATCGCAAGTCCTCGAAGGAGCGAACAGGCTCAGGCTCTTCGTCATCAAAAGCCGCCTGCTGCACCACTTCCCGACCCTGCAAGCCGGCGACGTCGGCGATGGAACCCGCCACCGGGCTCGCCAGAACTGCCCTGGGCTCCTGCACGCCGCTCCAGTTCACCACAGCGTAGAGCAGCACGGCCAGCAGCAGGTTGGCTGCCGGGCCGGCCGCCACGACCGCTGCACGATATTTGAGAGGTTGGGTGTTGAACGCGAGGTGGCGCTCGGCAGGATCGACAGGCGCCTCGCGCTCGTCCAGCATCTTCACGTAGCCACCCAAAGGCAGCATGCCAATGGAGAACTCAGTGCTCTTGTTCTTCAGCCGCCAGGTGTAGATGGGCTTGCCAAAGCCGATGGAAAACTTCAGCACCTTGATGCCGCACGCCACCGCCACCCGGTAGTGCCCGTACTCATGCACGGCAATCAACACCCCCAGCGTCACCACAAAGGAAACGAGCGTCAGCATGTCAGGACTCCAGTTGTTGGGCGATGCGCGTCGCCCTCTGCCTTGCCTCGGCGTCGATAGCCAGCAGGCCGCCGAGATCGCCAGCGTCAGACAGCGTCATGGCCTCCAAAGTTGCATGGTTGACGCGGTGAATGTGGTCAAACCGGATTTTCCCCTCGAGAAAGGCAGCAACCGCCACCTCGTTGGCCGCATTGAGCACCGCCGTGCTCCCCACCGGCGCGTCCAGCACCTGCCAGGCGAGCGGCAGACCCGGAAACCGCTCGGGGTCTGGCACCTCGAAAGTCATGGTGGCCAGAGACTTGAAATCCAGCGCTTTGGCGCCGGAGGCGATGCGATCAGGCCATGCCAGCCCGTAGGCAATCGGCACGCGCATGTCGGGCGTTCCCAGCTGCGCCACCACCGAGGTGTCGTGGTACTGCACCATGGAGTGGATCACGCTCTGCGGATGAATCACGACCTCGATCTGCTCCGGGGCCAGCCCGAACAGATACTTGGCCTCGATCACCTCCAGCGCCTTGTTCATCATCGTGGCGGAGTCCACCGAGATTTTGCGTCCCATGACCCAGTTGGGGTGGGCACAGGCCTGGTCCGGCGTGATGCTGGAGAACGAGGAGGGATCGCGGGTGCGGAATGGGCCGCCTGAGGCCGTCAGGATGATCTTCTCGACCCGCTCCGCCCAGGTGGATGGGTCTTCCGGCAGTGACTGGAAAATGGCTGAATGCTCGCTGTCGATGGGCAGCAGTTGCGCCTTGCCTGATCGCACGGCCTGCATGAACACTTCGCCGCCGACCACCAGCGCCTCCTTGTTGGCGAGCAGCAGGCGTTTGCCGGCACGTGCGGCCGCCATGCAGGCGCCGAGCCCCGCGGCACCCACAATCGCCGCCATCACGGAATCCACCAGCTCATGTGAGGCGATCATCTCCAGTGCCTCGGGTGCCGACAGCACCTCGACCGATAGCTGGTTGGCCTTGACTTTCTCCGCCAACTGGCGGGCGTGAGGCTCACTCACCATCACGGCATAGCGAGGCTTGAATCGTGCGCACTGGGCCAGCATCAGGTCCACCTGGGTCGCTGCGCTGAGCGCAAACACCTCGAAGCGCTCCGGGTGTGCTGCCACCACATCCAGCGTGTTGACGCCGATGGAGCCGGTTGAACCCAGGATCGTGATGCGCTGCTTTTGAAAACTCATGGGCACTGCCTGCAGAGGGTGTGAAGGTATGGAGATATGCGGGTCTGGCGATGTCAGAAGGGCCGGAAGCTGGCCAGCATCATGGCCAGGGGAACGGCGGGCAGCAAGGCGTCCACGCGGTCCAGCACGCCGCCGTGTCCGGGCAGCAGACCGCTGGAATCCTTGACGCCGGCGCTGCGTTTGATGAGCGATTCCACGAGGTCACCCACCACGCTCATGGCCGTCAGGAAAAGCACCGCCAGCAGCATCATGGGCACACCATGCAGGGCCACCAACCGGCTGTAAAGGGTTTCCGCCGCCAGCGCCTCATGCCAGCTGCCAGTCAACGCAGCAGATGCCCCGAAACTGGTCCACGCCAGCGACAGCAGAACCACACCCATCATGCCGCCCCACACGCCTTCCCAGCTTTTGCCGGGGCTGATGGACGGTGCCAGTTTCCCGCGACTGAATCGCCCACCCAGCGCCCGCCCGGCAAAGTAGGCGGCGATATCGGCCACCCACACCAGCAGCAATATCGACAACAGGAACTGCACGCCGATCACGCGGGCCTGTGCCACAGCGAGCCAGGTCAGGCACAGCGCCAGCAGGCCGCCAATCAATCGTACGGGCGCCGGAATCAGCGGCCAGCCCACCACGCCGCGGCGCAGCAGCCAGCCACCGGCCAGCACCCAGATGGCACCGGTCACTGCCCAGACGACAGGCAGTGGTCGCGTCAGCCAACCGAGATACCAGAACGAAGCGCAAGCCAAGAAACACAAGGCCGCCAGACATACCGAGCCAGCTTGACCAAACCCGTTCAAGCGCCCCCACTCCCATCCACCGGCGGCAATCAACACCAGCGCGACCGCACAAAACGGCGTGGGCGTTTGATAGAACAGGGCGGGTAGAAGGATGGCCAGCAGCACCACAGCGGTGATGACGCGCTGCTTCAACATCAGGCAGCCTTTGTGTCGTGTCGGTCGACGGCCGGTGCCAGCTGGGCCGAGGTCTTGCCAAAGCGCCGCTCCCGACCGCGATAGGCCCCGATAGCCTCATCCAGCGCTGCCTCGTCGAATTCGGGCCAGAGCTTGTCGGAAAAATGCAGTTCTGAATAAGCCGCCTGCCACAGCAGAAAGTTGCTGATGCGCTGCTCTCCCCCGGTGCGGATGATCAGGTCGGGGTCAGGCACATGCGCCAGCGCCATCGCGCGGTCCAGCGCTTGCTCGGTGATGGGCTCTCCCCGGCTGGCCAGCTGCTGTGCCGCCTGGGCAATGTCCCAGCGACCACCGTAGTTGAAACACACGTTGAGGATCAGGCGGCTGTTGCCCGCCGTACTCAGCTCCGCTTGAGCGAGCCCCTCACGAACGCGTTCGGACAGCTGCTGGCGCTCTCCCACGAAACGCAGTTGCACGCCATTGGAGACCAGGCTGGGCACCTCGCGCGCCAGCGACATCGCCAGCAACTCCATCAGCCCCGAAACTTCGTCGGCCGGGCGATTCCAGTTCTCAGAAGAAAAGGCAAACACTGTCAGCACCGGAATGTGGCGATCGATACAGGCGCGCACGCAACGGTTCAGCGAGTCCACGCCCTGCTTGTGACCGGCAATGCGCGGCAGAAAACGGCGGGTGGCCCAGCGTCCGTTGCCATCCATCACGATGGCGATGTGGCTGGGGCCAGCAGAGGTCTGGTTGGCCATGGGTGTTCGTTCAGGCCACATGCAGTGCGGTCAAACCGCCATGATGTCTTGTTCCTTGCCAGCGACCAGCTTGTCGACCTCGGCAATGAAACGGTCTGTGAACTTCTGGATATCGTCCTGCGAGCGGCGCTCTTCGTCCTCGGAGGCCAGTTTGTCCTTCACGAGCTTCTTGATGCCATCGTTGGCATCGCGCCGGAGGTTGCGGATGGCGACCTTGGCGTGCTCGCCCTCGCTGCGCACCACCTTGGTCAGCTCCTTGCGGCGCTCTTCCGTCATGGCGGGCATCGGCACGCGAATCAATTCGCCCTGGGTGGCAGGGTTGAGGCCGAGATCCGAGTCACGGATGGCTTTCTCGATCTTGGCGCCCATGCCCTTTTCCCAAGGCGACACGCTGATGGTGCGTGCATCCAGCAACGACACATTGGCCACCTGGCTGATGGGCACCATGGAACCATAGTAGTCCACCTGCACCGTGTCGAGCAGACCCGGATTGGCGCGGCCCGTGCGGATCTTGGTCAGTCCGTTCTTGAAGGAATCGATGGACTGCTGCATCTTCTGCTGTGCGTGCTGCTTGACTTCGTTAATGCTCATTCTCAACTCTCCGGATTTTGATCAGCAAAAAAGGCCAACGGGGGCGCGCGGCGGGTCATACGTGAACCAGGGTGCCCTCGTCCTCGCCCATCACCACACGCTTGAGCGCACCATGCTTGAAGATGCTGAAGACCTTGATCGGCAGCTTCTGGTCGCGGCACAGCGCAAATGCGGTGGCATCCATCACTTCAAGGTTCTTGCCCATAGCCTCATCAAAGGTGATGTTGGTGTAACGGGTAGCCTTCGGGTCCTTCTTTGGGTCGGCGGTGTAGACACCATCGACCTTGGTCGCCTTCAGCACGATCTCGGCGCCGATTTCCGCACCTCGCAGCGCCGCAGCGGTGTCGGTGGTGAAAAACGGGTTGCCGGTACCGGCTGCGAAAATAACGACCTTGCCCTCTTCAAGGTACTGCAAAGCCTTGGGCCGGACATAGGGTTCAACCACGCGCTCGATGCCGATGGCAGACATCACGCGGGCGATCAGGCCCGCCTTGTCCATGGTGTCACCCAGCGCCAGCGCGTTCATGACAGTGGCCAGCATACCCATGTAGTCGGCCGTGGCGCGGTCCATGCCGACCGAGCCGCCCGCGACACCGCGGAAAATATTGCCGCCACCAATCACCACCGCCACCTCGACACCCATGCGGGTGACTTCGGCGATTTCCTCGACCATGCGAACGATGGTCGCACGGTTGATGCCGAAGGCATCATCCCCCATCAAAGCCTCACCTGACAGTTTTAACAAGATTCGCTTGTAGGCTGGCATGTGAGAGCTTTCCGTGGTTGATTGGTTTGAAGTTTAGCGGCCTTCCCGCAGGACTGGAATCTGGCGCACACCGGGCGCGCCTGACGCACCCGGTGGCTGGGGCAGCTTGTTCAGGCTGCCTTGGCAGCCGCCACTTGGGCAGCCACTTCAGCGGCGAAGTCGTCGACCTTCTTCTCGATGCCCTCGCCCACCACATAGAGGGTGAAGGATTTGATGGTCGTGGCTTTCTCCTTCAGCATCTGCTCGACCGTCTGCTTGTCGTTCTTCACGAAGCTCTGGTTGTACAGGCTGACTTCTTTCAGGTACTTCTGCACGCCGCCCTCGATGCGCTTGGCAACGATTTCGGCAGACTGCACTGGCTTGCCAGCAGCAGTTGCGATGGCAGCATCTTCAGCGGCCTTGGCAGCGGCAACGGAACGCTCCTTGGCGACCAGTTCGGCAGGCACATCAGCGCTGGTCAGCGACACAGGCTTCATGGCAGCCACGTGCATGGCCACATCCTTGGCAGCGGTCTCGTCGCCCTCAAACTCCACCACCACGCCAATGCGCGTGCCGTGCAGGTAAGAGGCCAGCTTGCCGCCGGTGAAGCGCTTGAATCGGCGCACGCTCATGTTCTCGCCAATCTTGCCAATCAGGCCCTTGCGCACGTCTTCCACCGTCGGGCCGAAGCCGTCGAGGGACAGCGGCATGGCGCCAATAGCTTCCACGCTGTCAGGGTTGTTCTTGACGATGCCTTCAACCACAGCCTTGGTGAAGGCCAGGAAGCTGTCGTTCTTGGTGACGAAGTCGGTTTCGCAGTTGACTTCAACCAGTGCGCCGACATCGCCTTCGCGGTGGGTTGCAACGACGCCTTCTGCCGTCACGCGGGAGGCAGCCTTGCCAGCCTTGTTGCCCAGCTTGACGCGCAGGATTTCCTCGGCCTTGTCGAAGTTGCCTTCGGCTTCGGTCAGCGCTTTCTTGCACTCCATCATTGGGGCGTCGGTCTTGGCGCGCAGTTCAGCGACCATGCTTGCGGTAATAGCCATGTGTAATTTCTCCGTTTGTCGTGTTTCACCGGTGTGATGGTTTCAGCCACCCACACCATCTCGTCAAGTTGTGAAAAAGGGGCTACGCGAGCCCCTTTTTCGCGTCAGGCGCAGCGCCATGACTGGCGCACCGTCATCAGGCGGCTGCGTTTTCCACTTCCACAAATTCGTCAGAGCTCTCGGCAGACACTGCCTTGACCACGTCATTCACGGCGTTGGCACGGCCTTCGAGGATGGCGTCTGCAATGCCCCGTGCATACAAGGCGACCGCCTTGGAGGAGTCGTCATTGCCGGGGATCACGTAGTCGATGCCGATGGGCGAGTGGTTGGAGTCGACCACGCCGATCAGGGGAATGCCCAGCTTTTTGGCTTCCAGGATCGCGATCTTGTGGAAACCCACGTCGATCACGAAGATCGCGTCTGGCAAGGCGTTCATGTCCTGAATGCCACCGATGTCTTTTTCGAGCTTCTCGATTTCGCGCTTGAAGGTCAGCTGCTCTTTCTTGCTGATGGAGTCGAGGCCGGCTTCCTGCTGGGCCTTCATTTCCTTGAGGCGCTTGATGGAGGTCTTGACCGTCTTGAAGTTGGTCAGCATGCCGCCCAACCAACGCTGGTCAACGTAAGGAACGCCAGCGCGCTTGGCTTCGGTGGCGACGATTTCGCGGGCCTGGCGCTTGGTGCCCACCATCAGGATGGTGCCGCGGTTGGCGGACAGTTGCTTGGCGAACTTCATCGCTTCCTGGTACATCGGAAGCGATTTTTCCAGGTTGATGATGTGAATACGGTTGCGGTGACCGAAGATGAACGGGGCCATCTTGGGGTTCCAGAAGCGGGTTTGGTGACCGAAATGGACGCCAGCTTCCAGCATTTCACGCATGCTTGTCGACATAGTAGTAACTCCAAAGGTTGTGTCTAAAATCAGCGCTTATCGCCTGCATGCACTGCACACATCGTGTGACTGGCCGCCGGCAACACCTTGAGTGGCTGATTCGCGATTTACCTTGCAAAAGGTTGAATCGAATGAAATCAAGTCCCGGGTAGTCCCCGATTTCATCGGCATCCGGACATCCGGCTGCACCATTCGCAAAGCCTGTCAAGTATAACACCCTTCGCACCCATGAGTCACCCCCCTGCCCCCAGCGACATTCACTCCGCCCGCGACGCCCTTGCCAGCGGAAAAACCACTGCCCGGCAGCTGGTTCGGGAGGCCTTAACTGCCGCGCACAGCGACGTCTGCCGCCATGTCTTCATGCCCGGTAGCCCCTTGGCAGAAAACGACATCCTGGCGGCGTTGCCCACCGACCCCGCCAGGCCCGACCTGCCTCTGGGGGGCATTCCGGTGTCCGTCAAGGACTTGTTCGACATGGCTGGACACCCCACGCTCGCCGGCTCCACCGTTCTCGCTGGGGCCGAGCCAGCCGCAGCCGATTGTCCAGCTGTAGCTCGCCTCAGGGCTGCAGGCGCTGCCCTCATCGGCCGCACGAACATGGTGGAATTTGCGTTTTCGGGCGTGGGCATCAACCCGCACTACGGCACGCCCGTCAACCCGGCCGACCCGCAGGTGCCCCGCATTCCCGGGGGTTCGTCGTCTGGCGCCGCCGTATCTGTGGCGGCCGGAGCGACCATGGTGGGTCTGGGCTCCGACACCGGTGGCTCAATCCGCATTCCGGCCGCCTTGTGCGGCATCGTGGGCTTCAAAGGTACCGCGCGCATGGTGCCCACCACCGGCGCCATTCCGCTGTCAACCAGCCTAGACACCGTCTGCGCCATGACGCGGTCAGTGCGCGACGCCATCACCGTCCATGAGGTGCTGACCGCACGCAAGGTCTCGCTGCCAGGCAAGCCGCTCTCTGCGATCCGCTTGGGCCTGGTACGTACGCAGATGCAGGACGGCCTCGACACCACGGTGGGTCAGGCCTTTGACCGCAGCTTGAAGCTGCTGACGGACGCCGGTGCGCACATTGAGGCCATTGAGCTCTCCGAAATCAACGAGCTTGCTGCCATCAACGCCACCGGAGGCCTCTCCGCGGCCGAAAGCCACGCCTGGCATCGCCGTTTGCTCAGCCAACACCAGAGCCAGTACGACCCGCGTGTGGCGCTGCGCATCCTGCGTGGCGCCAGCATGAGCGCAGCCGACTACATCGACCTGCTAGCCGCCCGCAAGGACTGGATCAGCCGCGTGGAGCAGCGTCTGTCAGGCTTTGACGCCATCCTCTCACCGACGGTGCCGCTGGTCGCCCCGCCAATCGCCAGCGTGATCGATGACGACACCGAGTTCTTCCGCGTCAATGGCTTGCTGCTGCGCAATACCGCGGTGGTCAACATGCTCGACGGCTGCGGCATGTCGCTGCCTTGCCATACCCCCGATCAACTCCCCGTGGGCCTGATGCTGTGGCACGCGGCCCTGCACGATGACGCGGTGCTTGATGCCTCGCTGCAGGTGGAATCGGTATTGCGTCGTTCGCTGTAAAGTCGGCGGCCCAATGCAAACCGCCTTTTTGAATGACATCAATTTCCCACGCGCCCATGACCCGTCGCCCGCAGCCACATGGCTTCTCACCTGCGTACAGAAAGGCGTCTGAATGAGAGTGGCCGTGATCGGTGCCGGCATTGTCGGCATCACGACCGCCTACGAGCTGGCACTGGATGGCCACGAGGTCACCGTCCTTGAGCGCCGCGGCGCAGCCGCTGAGGAAACCAGCTTTGCCAACGCTGGCGTCGTCGCCCCCGGCTACGTGACGCCGTGGGCTGCACCGGGCATGCCGGGCAAGGTGCTGCGGCACCTGCTGAGCCGGCATGCACCGGTCAAGCTCGCCCTGCCCCTGTCGGCACAAGACCTGCGCTGGATATGGAAGTGGTGGCGCGCCTGCCGGCTCGACACCTACCTGCTCAACCGCACGCGGATGCAGCGCCTGGCTTTCTACAGCCGGGAACGCCTGCACCACCTCACTGCCGAACTGCAGCTGGAATACGACCACAGCCCGGGCTACATGGTGCTTTTGCGATCCGCCAAAGACAGCGCACAGGTTGAGCACGGCCTGCAGGTGCTGCGCGATGCGGGCGTGACCTTCCGGCAGATCGACGCCGCCGAGGTGCTGAAGATTGAACCGGCCATCAACCCCGATACCAAGTTTCTCGGCGCGATTCACCTGCCCGATGATGAAGTCGCCAACTGCCGCCAGTTCGCCCTGCTGCTGAAAAACGAAGCCCAGCGCATCGGGGCGCGGTTTGAGTTCAACACCTCCGTCGCCCGGCTTGATCCGGCAGACCCTGGCCGGGGGGTGGTCGCGGCTGACGGATCAGTGCGTCAGTTCGACAGCGTTGTGGTGTGCGCGGGGCTGGATTCCGCCGCGCTGCTGCGCCCGTTGGGGGTGAAAATTCCGATGGCCGCCGTGTACGGCTACTCCATCAGCGCACCGATCCGCGAGCCGCTGAACGCCCCCCGCAGCGCGCTGATGGACGAGCGCTACAAGGTGGCCATCTCGCGCTTGGGCAACCGGGTGCGGGTGGCCGGCAGTGCGGAGCTGGGCGGCACGCTCGGCAACAAGCGCGGCGCGTCGATCCAGACGCTTTACAAGGTGCTGCACGACTGGTTTCCAGGCGCGGCCCAACTGTCCAACTCGGGCACCAGCGTGCAGGAATGGAAAGGCGCCCGGCCCATGCTGCCGGACGGCCCACCCCTCGTGTGCAGCGGCGGACGGCCAGGACTCTGGTTCAACCTCGGGCATGGCTCCAGCGGCTGGGCCTTGAGCTGCGGCAGCGCGCGCGCCGTCGCCGACATGGTGGGTGGACGCCGGCCAGAGATCGACATGGACGGCCTGGACTTGAGCCGATTCGCCTAACCGGCGGACCTGGGACCGGGCGACATGGCTTGGCGCAGCAGCCACGCGCGCCGACAATCGGGTCATGCAGAGAATATCCAGCGCACGGTCATGGCCGCTTCACGGCGTCGCCACCACGCGTCTCATTGAACAGGACTGCGCAGCCCAACTGCCACCTCACACGCTGATGCAGCGCGCCGGACTGGCGGCGGCCCGGCTGACACTGGCGCTGGCGCCCCACGCCCGCCACATCTGGATCGCCTGCGGACCCGGCAACAACGGCGGCGACGGCTTTGAAGCCGCCCTGCACCTGCACCGCTGGGGCAAGACCGTCACCGTCAGCTGGACCGGGCTGCATGTTGACAACAAGGTCCAGCCTGCAGACGCCGCCGCTTCCAGACGACGCGCCGAGGAGGCTGGCGTACGTATACAGAGTGAGCCACCGACCGACTTTGACGTCTGCATTGACGCCTTGCTGGGCATCGGTGGCATGCTGGATGCCTCCCGGCCCGGTTCGGCGCTGATGCTGCAATGGCTCGCGGCCATGGACCAGAGCAGTTCCGGAAGATTGTGTGTGGACGTCCCCACGGGATTGAACGCCGATACCGGCCACGATGCCGCGGCGGATCGCCCGCGCAGCCCTGGCAAGCGGGTCACCCTGAGCTTGCTGACACTTAAGCCCGGTCTTTTCACTGCCAGCGGCAGGGACTGCGCCGGGGAGGTGTGGTTCGACGATCTGGGCACGGATTCACGCCACGCCGCAGCGCCAGACGTCTGGCTGCTGGGCCATGACCGAGCCCTGCCACTGAGACGCGCTGGCGCTCGCCATGCCAGTCACAAAGGCAGCTTCGGCGATGTCGCAGTGATCGGCGGCGAATCCACCGCCACCAGCCACATGGCTGGTGCGGCGCTTCTGGCCGCCCGCGCCGCCCTGCATGCGGGGGCTGGCCGGGTGCTGGTCGCCCTGCTCGGCCAGCCGCAACTGGCGGTGGACACGGTACAGCCAGAGCTGATGTTCCGCAGCCTGCAGGCACTGGACATGTCACGGGAAGTCGTGGTGTGCGGCTGTGGCGGCGGCAATGCGGTGCGCGCGGTGCTGCCCAAGGTGCTGTCCACGGCAACCCGCTTGGTGCTGGATGCCGACGCGCTGAATGCGATTTCCGGCGACGCCTCGCTGCAAACGCTGCTGCGCGCGCGAGAACGGCGCCAATGGCAGACGGTGCTCACCCCTCATCCGCTGGAAGCGGCACGCCTCGGTGGCCTGACCTCTGCCGAGATTCAGGCTGATCGCGTGGGTGCCGCCCAGGGCCTGGCCGACCGATTCGGTTGTGTGCTGATCCTCAAGGGTTCGGGCACGGTGGTGGCAGCACCCAACCAGACGCCACACATCAACAGCAGCGGCAATGCACTGCTGGCCACAGCGGGAACCGGCGATGTGCTGGCAGGAATGGTGGGCGCGGGTCTGGCCCAGGGATTCAGCGCGTGGGACGCTGCTTGCAGCGCGGTGTTCCGGCACGGGCAGATCGCCGACCAGTGGCTGGCCCAACGGCCCGCACAGACCCTGACGGCTTCTGACCTCGCGGCACCCCAGGCCTGAACCTCAACCGAGCAGCATCAGCCCGATCTGCAGCAGCAGCAACAGCACCAGCGCAGACAAGTCCACGCCGCCGATGGTGGGGATCACCCGCCGCAGCGGTGCCAGCAGGGGCTCCGTCAGGCGGGCCAGCAAGCCATACACCGGCGAGCCCGGCTGTACCCATGACAGGATCACATAGCCGATCACCAGCACAAACGCCATCTGCAACACCACGCGAATCAGCATCCGCAGCGCAAAGCCGAGCAGCGTGACCACAGCGGTCCCGGAGAACACCGACAACAGCGCGCCCAGCAGCAGACCCCACAGGATGGTGTACACCAGCGCCAGCAGCACCGCCGCAATGACGCTGGCCCAATCGACGCGTGACTGGGCTACTGCTTTAGGCAGGACGCGGCGCAACGGCTGCACGATCCAGTCGGTCAGCGCCATCACAAAAATGCCCGGCTGACCACGCATGTTGATGCGCAGCCAGTTCATCCACGCGCGCAGCAAAGCTGCGGCGATCAGCATGAAAAACACGGTCTGCAGCAGAAAGGCCAGAATTTGCATCAGCATGACAGTCGGTTCCTGCAGTTCAGCGGCGCGGCTTCTTGCCCTGCTTGCGACCCGGATTACCAGCTGCCTTCTTGACAGCCGCTTTCAGCGCCTGGATCGGTGATTTGGCGGTGCGCTCACTGCTGCCACGTCCTGAAGCCGCGCTGCTGCCGGATCCGCCCGTACGGGATGTCGACCGCGACTCTCCGCGGCCAGACGATGCCTTGCCGCCGCTCTTGCCGCCGCCTTTGGTGCCTGCAGCGGTACGTCCACCACCGGCATGGCGGGACGAACCGCGATCCTGCCCGGTCGGCTCATCGCCGTGCCCGCCAGCCTTGTCCTTCATGGCACGGGCCACCAGTTCCTGCCCCTCATTGACGAGGCGGAAATCAATCTTGCGCCCGTCCAGGTCCACCCGGCTGACTTGCACCCGAACCCGCGTCCCAATGGCATAGCGGATGCCGGTGCGCTCACCGCGGAGCTCCTGGCGTGCCTCATCAAAGCGGAAGTACTCGCCGCCGAGCTCCGTGATGTGAACCAGCCCCTCAACATACATCGCGTCCAGGGTGACGAAAATCCCGAAGCCGGTGGCTGCCGTGACAACACCACCAAACTCCTCGCCGAGGTGGCCGCGCATGTACTTGCACTTCAGCCAGGCTTCCACATCACGGCTGGCCTCGTCAGCCCGGCGCTCATTGGCGCTGCAATGCAGGCCGGCGGCCTGCCAGGCCAACTCGTCGGCGCTGGCCTTGCGGGGTTTCTGGGTCGGCTCCTTGACGCGCGAGGCCAGGCGCTTGGACAACTTGGCTTCGGCTTCGCCCGGCGTAGGCAGGGTCGGGAGCTGGTACTTGGCCTTGTTGAGCACCGCCTTGATGACCCGGTGCACCAGCAAGTCCGGGTAGCGGCGGATCGGGCTGGTGAAGTGGGTGTAAGCCTCGTAAGCCAAACCAAAGTGGCCACTGTTGATCGGCGTATAGATGGCCTGCTGCATCGAGCGCAGCAGCATCGAATGGATCTGCTGCGCGTCCGGCCGGTCCTTGGTGGCCATGGCGATCTGCTGGAACTCGCCCGGTGCCGGGTCGTCGCTGATGGTCATGCCGATGCCAGCCGCCTTCAGATAGTTGCGCAGCATGTCCTTCTTCTCAGGCGTTGGGCCTTCGTGCACGCGGTAAAGACCCACATGCTTGCTCTCGGCAATAAAATCAGCCGAGCAGACGTTGGCAGCCAGCATGGCCTCTTCGATCAGGCGGTGAGCGACGTTACGCGTGCGCGGCACGATCTTCTCGATGCGCCCGGCTTCGTCGCAGACGATCTGCGTCTCGGTGGTTTCAAAATCCACCGCACCGCGCACGCTGCGCTCCTTGAGCAGCGCCTGATACACATCGTGCAGGTTCAGCAGGTGCGGCACCAGCGTCTTGCGCTGCGCAGCTTCAGGGCCGCGCGTGTTGGCCAGAATCGCCGCCACTTCGGTGTAGGTGAAGCGTGCCTGGCTGAACATCACGGCCGGGTAAAACTGGTAGGCGTGAACCTCGCCCTTGGCATTGACCAGCATGTCGCACACCATGCACAGACGCTCGACATTCGGGTTCAGCGAGCACAGGCCGTTGGAGAGCTTTTCCGGCAGCATGGGAATGACGCGGCGCGGAAAGTACACGCTGGTGGCGCGGTCGTAAGCATCAATGTCGATGGCGCTGCCGGTCTCCACATAGTGGCTCACGTCGGCAATCGCCACCAGCAGGCGCCAGCCTTTGCCACGGCCGACCTTGGCCGGTTCACAGTACACGGCGTCGTCAAAATCGCGGGCATCTTCGCCGTCGATGGTCACCAGCGGCACATCGGTCAGATCGACCCGGTGCTGTTTGTCTGCAGGTCGCACGGCATCCGGCAAGGCCCGCGCCAGGGCGAGGGCTTCGTCGCTGAACTCGTGCGGCACACCGTATTTGCGCACCGCAATTTCGATCTCCATGCCTGGGTCATCAATCTCGCCCAGCACCTCGACCACACGGCCGACTGGCTGGCCAAAGAGCGCGGGCGGCTCTGTCAGTTGGACCACCACCACCTGCCCGACCTTGGCCGTGCCTGTAGCGCCCTTGGGGATGAGCACGTCCTGGCCGTAACGCTTGTCTTCCGGTGCAACCAGCCAGACGCCGCTTTCCTGCAGCAGACGGCCGATGATGGGGTTGGACGACCGTTCAATGATCTCGGTAACGCGCCCTTCGGGGCGGTTTTTGCGGTCGTGGCGGACGATGCGGGCCTTGACGCGGTCCTTGTGCAGCACTGCGCGCATTTCATTGGGCGGCAGGTAAATATCCGCTTCGCCGTCGTCGCGCAACACAAAGCCGTGGCCGTCGCGGTGGCCGGAAACCGTGCCCTCAAATTCGGCAAGCAGTCCGGACGAGGCGCCGGCGTGGGAATGGGTGGTTTTGATAGGAAATCTCTCAGGGTTGGAGACAGCGCTTTTGAGTATGCAACTGAAAATTTCAGCCGGGCTGTCTGGAAAATCGTTGAACTAATGGTACACTGCTAGCTGTGCCCGGGTGGCGGAATTGGTAGACGCGCACGGTTCAGGTCCGTGTATCGCAAGATGTGGAGATTCGAGTTCTCTCCCGGGCACCAAATTTACCCAGACAGCAATTCCAGCAAGTACGTTGGCGTTGAGGTCAAACAAAGACAAAGCCACTGTTCGCAGTGGCTTTTTTGTTGCCTGTGCGGGTTTCGAAACGGGTTCTACAATCAAAAAGGCAGGGCAATCAGGTCGTGGCCCTGGGTGCCCACAATGCGCGCCCGCGTGAACTCGCCCACCTTCAGCGTCTTGCTGATTTTTTTGGGTGGCAGCAGCTTCACCACGCCGTCAATTTCGGGCGCATCCGCGTAAGACCGCCCGGTGCCGCCCTTGCGGCCCAGTGCAGGCGCCGAATCCACCAGCACCTGCATGGTGGCGCCGATGCGCTGCTGCAGCTTCTGGCTGGACACGGCCTCGGCCACCGCCATGAAACGGACACGCCGCTCTTCACGGACTTCCGTCGGCAGCATGCCGGGAATGTCGTTGGCCGCAGCGCCCTCTACCGGGCTGTAGGCAAAGCAGCCGGCCCGGTCAATCTGCGCTTCCTGCATGAACTGGAGCAAGTGCTCGAACTCGGCCTCCGTCTCACCCGGAAAACCGGCGATGAAGGTGCTGCGAATCACGATTTCGGGGCAGATCTCGCGCCAGCGCGCAATCCGCTCCAGGTTTTTCTCGCCGCTGGCCGGCCGCTTCATGCGCTTGAGCACATCCGGGTGGCTGTGCTGCAGAGGCACATCCAGATAAGGCAACACCTTACCGGTGGCCATGAGGGGCAAGACGTCGTCGACGCTGGGATACGGGTACACGTAGTGCAGACGCACCCAGGCGCCGTAGGGCTCGGCAATCTCGCCAAGGGCCTGCACCAGATCAAGCATGCGCGTCTTGACCGGCTTGCCGTCCCAGAAACCCATGCGGTATTTGACGTCTACGCCGTAGGCCGAGGTGTCCTGGCTGATCACCAGCAGTTCCTTCACGCCGCCTTCAAACAGGGCGCGCGCTTCATTGAGCACATCGCCAATCGGGCGCGACACCAGATCGCCGCGCATCGACGGAATGATGCAGAAGGTGCAACGGTGGTTGCAGCCTTCGCTGATCTTCAGATAGGCGTAGTGACGCGGCGTGAGCTTGATGCCCGCGATGCCAAATGAGTTGGGCACCAGATCGACAAACGGATCGTGCGGTTTGGGCAGATTCAGATGGACCGCGTCCATCACTTCCTGCGTCGCATGCGGGCCGGTGACGGCCAGCACGCTCGGGTGCATCTGACGCACCAGGTTGCCGCCGCCCTCACCCGCCTTGGCCCCAAGACAACCTGTGACGATGACCCGGCCGTTTTCCGCCAGCGCCTCGCCAATGGTGTCCAGGCTTTCCTTCACGGCGTCATCAATGAAGCCGCAGGTGTTGACGATGACGAGGTCTGCACCCTCGAAAGTTTTGGAGGTCTGGTAACCCTCGGCGCTCAATTGCGTGAGGATCAGTTCGGAATCGGTCAGGGCCTTCGGACAGCCGAGGCTGACAAAGCCAACACGCGGAGCCGGTTTGGCAGGCGATGAACTCGCGGGGGAAATAACTTCACTCATTCAGGGATTGTCTCAGAGCAGCACACGCCAACGCGGGCTGGAAGGTAGGCCATTCAGCGCTTGAGTCCGAAAGCCGAGAGCATCTGCTCGCTCTGCTTTTGCATCTGCTCCTGCATCTGCGTGAACACACTCTTGGACTGCTCTACGTAGGTGCCCATCAGGCCCTGCATCATCGGCGACTGGGCGTTCATGAACTGCGCCCATTTCTCGGGGCTCAGGCCCTTCGATTGCTCGGCCATCTTGACCTGCAAGTCCATGAAGCTCTGGACGTTTTTCTCCAGGTACGCGCCCATGAAACCCTGCATGGCGTTGCCGTAAAAACGGATGATGTTGCCAAGCACCGCCTCGGTGAACATCGGCGCACCGCCGGTTTCTTCTTCGAGAATGATTTGCAGCAGGATGCTGCGCGTCAGGTCTTCGTTGGTCTTGGCATCGCGCACGACGAAGTCGGCGGTGTCCATCACCAGCTGGCGCACATCGGCCAGCGTGATGTAGGCCGAGGTTTCGGTGTCATACAGGCGCCGGTTCGGGTATTTCTTGATCACACGGGATGCTGCCGTTTTGCCAGGCGACGCGGCATCCGGGGCTGGTGCAGCCTGCTCGTTCGCGGCTGAATGGCCAGCCTTGGTACCGGTGGATTTGCTTTTTGGCACTGAATGCTCCTGTGAATGACAGCTCGGCTGACGCGCGACCAGCATGGATCACGCCGGTGTCAAAGCTTAGGGCATTCTAGAAATTATGTAAGGACCAACCCCCTTGGTTTTCCCTGTGCATGCTGAAGGCACCGTGGCGGTGCATTGCAAAATCAGGAAACCGTTTGGGGAATTTGGTAGGCGCGATTGGACTCGAACCAACGACCCCCACCATGTCAAGGTGGTGCTCTAACCAGCTGAGCTACGCGCCTAAGGACTGTTCGAAGCTGAAATTATAGCAGACAGTCTGCCGCATTCTTTGCACCGCTGTGGCCGGCACCTTCGCTTATCGCCGGCGGGCGGAGCGCACACCGGGCACTTCAGCCACGATGCCCAGTACCTGGTTCAGTCGGCCAGACTGCGCGACCTCGACAGTGAACGTCATCCACGCCGTGCCGCCGCGGCTGTCCTTGACCGACTGCGTCTGCACGCCAATCACATTCATTTTTTCCTTGGCAAACACCTCAGAGATGTCGCGCAGCAGACCTTGCCGGTCGGCGGCCTCCACCGACACGTCCACGGGGTACACCGCACCATCGACCGACTTGGGCGAGTTCCATTGCACCTCGATCACCCGGTCAGGGCTGCCGGCGGCCATGTTGCGGAAATTGCTGCAGTCGCTGCGGTGGATGCTCACGCCTTTGCCCTTGGTGACGAAGCCGCAAATCACATCAGGCGGCGCGGGCTTGCAGCACTTGGCCAGTTGCGTCAGCAGCGATCCCATGCCGACCACCAGTACGCCGCCGCCCTTGGCATTCTGGCTCGCTGGCCGCGCCTTTTTGGCCGGCACATAGTCGTCCTGCGATGGTGGGGGCTCCTGGGGCCGGAGCATGTTCTCGATGGTTTTGAGCGACAGCTCGTCCTTGCCCACCACTTCGAACAAATCGTCTGCCGCCTTGAAGCCGAGCTGGATCGCCAGATCGTCGAGCTTCATCGCGGTTTTGCCTTCGCGCTGCAGCAGTTTCTCCACCGCCTCGCGGCCCTTGGCCACGGTCTGCTCCATCACCTGCGCGTTGAACCAGGCGCGCACCTTGGCCTTGGCGCGGTGGCTCGCGAGAAAGCCCAGTTCGGGGTTGAGCCAGTCCCGCGAGGGTCCGCCCTCCTTCACAGTGATCACCTCCACCGTCTGCCCGTTCTGCAGCGGCGTGTTGAGCGGCACCATCGCGCCGTCCACCCGCGCGCCACGGCAGCGATGGCCCAGGCTGGTGTGCACGCTGTAGGCAAAGTCCACGGTCGTCGCGCCCTGTGGCAACTCGACAATGGCGGCTTCGGGCGTCAGCACGTAAATGCGGTCTTCAAACAGGCCCTGCTTGGCATCCCGCGCACGCTGGGCGGCCGGGGCCGACAGGTCGCGCTCCCAGGCCAGCAGTTGCCGCAGCACGGCAATCTTGGCGTCGTATTCGCTGCTGGCCGAGACACCGCCGTAGCCCTTGGCACCTGCTTCCTTGTAGGCCCAGTGCGCTGCCACGCCATGCTCGGCGTGGTCGTGCATGGCCTGCGTACGCACCTGAATTTCCACCGCCCGCCCGGCCTCATCGCGCACCACGGTGTGCAGCGACTGGTAGCCGTTGGACTTGGGCTTGGCGATGTAGTCGTCGAACTCGCCGTCCACCGGTGTGAAGCGGGAATGGACAAAGCCCAGCGCGGCGTAGCAGCCTTTCACATCGGCCGTGATCACGCGCAGCGCCCGGATGTCAAACACCTGGTCAAAGTCCAGTGACTTGCCGCGCATTTTCTTCACGATGCTGTAGATGTGCTTGGGCCGGCCCTGCACCAGCGCGGCAATGCCGTTCTGGTTCAGCTCGCGCTCCAGCTGGGCACGCAGCGCCTCCATGAAACCTTCGCGCTCGACACGCTTCTCGTCGAGCAGCTTCGCGGTCTGTTTGTAGGTGTCGGGCTCCAGAAAACGGAAGGCCAGATCTTCCACTTCCCACTTGATCTGCCAGATGCCCAGCCTGTTGGCCAGCGGCGCAAACACATGCAGCGATTCGTGGGCCACCGACAGCGGCGCCGTCTGGCGAGTGGCCGCGTAGTAGCGCAGCGTCTGCAGGCGTGACGCCAGGCGCAGCATGACGACCCGCAAATCACGCGAGAAGGCCAGCAGCATCTTGCGCACGGTCTCGGTCTGCGCGGCGGGGTCGTCCAGCAACTGGGCCTTGGCCCCGGCGGTACGCGCCTGACGCTGCACCTGCACCAGCTTGGTGGTTTCCATCGCCAAGGCGGCGTAGTTGGCGCCAAAGGCCTTGGTGATCACCTCCTGCGGCTTGTTGAGGTGCGCGCAGGCATAGACCAGATAGGTCGCCGCCTGCATCGCTTCCGAGCCCCCAATGGCCTTGAGGGTTGCTGCCACGGCGTCGGCATGCTCGAGAATGTTTTCGCCGGTGTCCAACGTCTCGCCGCCGATCAAGGGTTCGGCAAAAGCCCGGGCCCGCGCCAGCGCGTGGGGCTGGTCAGGCAGGCTGTCGGCCGTGGCCGTGACGATGGAGGCATTCAGCCCCGCTGAACCACTGATACCGCCGGCGCCACCTGGCCCCAGCACATTGCTTTTCATGACAACTCAATCCAAAACTAGTTCAGCAAAAACCCGGTGACTGCGGCCAGCTGGTCGCTGGGGATCAGCGTTGGCGCATGGCCCACGCCGGCAAACTCCACCAGACGGGCACGCGGGCCGCGCTGGGTCATGGCCTGGGCCGTCTCATGGCTGAGCAGGTCAGAGAGCTGTCCGCGCACCAGCAGGGTCTGTGCCGTGACGTTGTCATAGAGCTGCCAGAGGCTGGCTTCCCCTTTGGCGGCCGAGGCCTCATTGGCCTGCGCAAACGGCACGGCAATGGCAGGGTCGTAATGCAGGCGCCACTGGCCCGGCGCCCCCTCGACCGACCTAACCATCGGTTGCGACAGCGCCAACCATTGCTCAGGCGTATGGGGGCCGAACCCGGTCGAGATGGCCCACATCGCGTCAGCTGCCTGCTGCACCGACCCAAAGTGCCCGGCCTTGCCCAGGTAGGTGCCAATGCGCACCAGCGCCTGCCACTGGATCACTGGACCCACGTCGTTGAGCACCAGGCGTCGCACAGGCACGGGCAGCGGCAAACCGGGGTGTCCGCAAACGGCCAGACCAATCAAACCACCCATGCTGGTACCGACCCAATCCAGTTCGCCGATGGGCGCAGCCTGGTTCAGCTGGGCGAGCAAGGCCACCATGTCGCCGGCGTAGGTCGGTATCTGGTAGCCCATCGGGTCCTTGAGCCAGTCGCTCTCGCCGCGTCCCACCACATCGGGGCAGACCACGCGAATGCCGCCGGGGCGTGATGCCGCCTGGTCGCACAAAGCCCGGGCGAGTACGTCGAAGTCGCGGCCCTGTCGCGACAGACCGTGCACACACACCACCACATGCACAGACTGCGGGTTGCCCCATTGCCAATAGGCCATGCAGTGGCCGCCGTTCGCATCAGGGCAGCTTACGTAGTTCAGCGTAGGTTCGGTCATCGTCAGGTGGGCCGCCGGTGCGGGCGGGATAATGAAAAAAGAAAATATCAGGGTATGGGTGGCGCGGCTTTGTCAGCCTCGCCGCCGGTGCCCGGTTCGTCCATCGTAAATCATACGGAGACTCATCATGCTCAAAGGCAAAACAGCACTCGTCACAGGTTCCACCAGCGGTATCGGCCTGGGCATTGCCAAGGCGCTCGCGGCGCAGGGCGCAAACATTGTGCTCAACGGTTTTGGCGACGTGGAAGGCCCCAAGGCCGAAATCACGGCGATGGGCGTGAAGGTGGCCTACCACGGCGCTGACATGAGCAAGCCCGGTGAGATTGAGGACATGATGAAATTCGCCGCCGCCCAGTTCGGGCGCGTGGACATTCTGGTCAACAACGCCGGCATCCAGCACGTGGCCCGTATTGAGAATTTTCCGGTCGAAAAGTGGGACGCGGTGATTGCCATCAACCTGAGCAGCGCCTTCCACGCCACGCGCCTCGCATTGCCGGCCATGCTTGCGGCGGACGGCGGCAAGGGCTGGGGCCGCATCATCAACATTGCCTCGGCCCATGGCCTGGTCGGTTCGCCGGAAAAGTCAGCTTATGTGGCGGCCAAACACGGCATCGTGGGCCTGACCAAGGTCACTGCACTGGAAAACGCCACCACCGGCGTCACCTGCAATGCGATTTGCCCCGGCTGGGTGCTGACACCACTGGTGCAAAAGCAGGTGGATGCACGTGCTGCGGCAGGCGGTATTTCCAACGAAGCGGCCAAGCAGCAACTGCTGGGAGAGAAAGAGCCCTCGATGCAGTTCACCACGCCGGAAGAGCTGGGCGCACTGGCCGTTTTCTTCTGCTCGGAGGCCGGCAACAACGTGCGCGGCGTGGCGTGGAACATGGACGGCGGCTGGGTCGCCCAGTAAGTCCCCGCCCAACTTTCAAGTTGACGCCAGCATCCGGCTGACGTACTGCCCGATGGCCAGTGAACTGGTGAGGCCGGGCGACTCCACGCCAAACAGGTTGACAAGGCCAGGCACGCCATGCATCGCAGGGCCCTGGATCAGAAAGTCGCAGGCCGGCTCGCCGGGCGCCTGCAGCTTGGGCCGGATGCCTGCGTATCCTGGCAGCAGTGCGCCGTCGGGCAAACCGGGCCAGTACTTGCGCACCTCGGCATAAAACGCGTCGCCGCGCGCGGGGTTCACCACCAGATCGTCCGGTGACGCCACCCATTCCACATCCGGGCCAAACTTGGCCTGACCACCCAGATCAATCGTCAGGTGAACGCCCAGCCCTGCAGCCTCGGGCACTGGATAGATCAGCCGGCTGAAAGGCGAGCGGCCCGCCAGTGCGAAGTAGTTCCCTTTGGCAAAGTAGCTGGGCGGCACATGCGCCGCGTCCAGCCCGACAAAGCGTTGCGCCAATGCCTGCGCCCTCAGCCCTGCCGCGTTGACAACGGTGCGGGCGGCGAGTTCGGTGCCGTCTTCGGCGATCAGCGTGATGGTGTCCGCGCCGCACACGGCTTGCCGCAAAGGCGAGTTCAGCACCACCATGCCGCCTGCATTTTCCAGATCGCCCTGAAGCGCCAGCATCAGCGCATGGCTGTCCACAATGCCGGTGCTTGGGGAATGAACCGCGGCCACACAAGCAAGGTTCGGCTCCATCGCCCGCGCCTGCTCCGCTGAGAGCAGCACCAGATCAGGCACGCCATTGGCTGCGGCCTTGACCACGATGCCCTGCAACTGCGCCACCTGCGCTTCGCTGGTGGCCACAATCAGTTTGCCGCAGCGCCGGTAGCCCACGCCGCGTGCTTCGCAGTAGTCGTAGAGCAGGGCCTTGCCTTCGACGCATAACGTGGCCTTCAGCGAACCCTGCGGGTAGTAGATGCCGGCGTGGATGACTTCGCTGTTGCGCGAACTGGTACCGGTACCAATCGCGTCTGCCGCCTCCAGCACCATCACCTCGCGGCCCTGCAGCGCCAGCGCCCGTGCCACCGCGAGCCCCACCACACCCGCACCCACCACCACGCAATCGATCTGGTCCATCAGCAGCCCTCGAAGCCTTCAATCACATTCACGGCGTTGGTGCCCAGCTCGGCAGCGGCATAACCCCCCTCGAGCACGAACACCGTCGGCAAACCCAGTTGACCGATACGCTCACCCAGACGACTGAAGTCACTGGCCAGCAGGGCAAATTTCGAGATCGGGTCTTCGGCAAAGGTATCCAGCCCCAGCGACACCACCAGGGCATCGCCGCCGTAGCCCGCGATGCGTTGGCAAGCCACTTCCAGCGCCTCAAACCACTGGGCAGCCGTGCAGCCCGCCGCCAGCGGCAGGTTCAGGTTGAAGCCTGCCCCCTCCCCTTCACCGGTCTCGTCGGCGTGGCCGAGATAGAACGGGTACTCGGTCAGCGGGTCGCCGTGAAGGCTCACAAACAGCACATCGGCGCGGTCGTAAAAAATGCTCTGCGTGCCGTTGCCGTGGTGGTAGTCCACGTCCAGCACCGCCACCCGCTTCGCGCCGGCGTTACGCAAGGTTTGGGCCGCCACTGCGGCGTTGTTCAGAAAGCAGTAGCCGCCCATGAAGTCGGCCCCCGCATGGTGCCCCGGCGGGCGGGTGCAACTGAAGACGCCTCGCACGCCAGCGGTGCCGGCAGACAACACCGCTGCAGCACTTGCCGCCGCATCCGCACCGGCCTTGGCCACAGCCCAGCTGCCAGCAGACATCGGCGTGCCGTTATCCATCGAATACAGGCCGAGCTGCGCGATGAAGTTGACTGGCTCCACATCGCTGCGCAGCGTGCGCACCGGCCAGACCGAGGGGAAAGGCTGGCGCGACTCATTGCCGGCCTCCAGCGCCAACCAGCGGGGCCAGGCATGCTCCAGAAAGTGCAGGTAACGGGCTGAATGAATCTGCCCCAGCAAGGCGCGACTGTCGACATCCGGTGCACGCAAGGCATGGCCACGGGCCAACAGGCTGGCCTTCACGTGTTCGGCGCGGGCCGGTGTTTCGAAACAAGGCACACGCTCGCCGCGGTAGAACTCGTGTTGCGGTGCGTGTGCCGGATGTTGGTCGTTGAAGAAAGTGATCATGGGCAGCCAGACAGGACAGGGTTACAGAATTATCTCCATGCGCCGGCACCCGCAAGGAGCGCCGCGCGTGCCCGGGCGCAGGCTTACAACTGACGTGGATCGGTCGCCAGCAACAGCTCCACCAGCGACCGAAGCGCGGCTTTGAGCGCGGGCGCCTCAGGCGTCATCTCCAGCGTACGCTCGTTCATGTAAAGCTTGCGGTTGATCTCCAGCTGGATGCTGTGCCGATGGCGGGTTGGGTCACCGTAGCGGCGTACCAGTTCTACCCCTTTGTAGGGATGGTTGTATGACACGCTGTAACCCTGTGCCGTCAGATGCGCACACACCAGCTGCGACAGCGCCGGGCTGGCCGTGGTGCCCTCTCGGTCGCCGACAACAAAATCGGCGTGCGCCTCCCCCGGGAATTCGGTGGCGTGGCTGGACGCCACGGCAGGCATCGAATGGCAATTGATGTGGATGTTGTAGCCGCGCAGCGCATGCGCCGCCTCAATGGCCTGCGACACCGCAAGATGGTAGGGCTGCCAGCACCGCGCAATGCGTGCCTCGACCTCTGTCACGCTGAGCTGGCGCGTGTAGATGGGAATGCCGTCGTCGGTGGTGCGCCAGATCAGCCCCTTGCCCAGACGCACCTTGGAGAGCACCTTTGGGTCGGTTTCCACAGGCCCTGTCCAGGGCCCGTCGAGCAGGGACACATCGACCTCGGTGACGTTCCGGTTGGCATCCAGATAGCTGCGCGGAAACAGCGCCTCCACCCAGTGCACGCCAAGGGCTGGTGCAAAGTCATACAACTTCTCGACATGGGTGTCTTCTGCGGTGCGGAGCGCCGCGAGATCGCAGGCATAGGCAAAGTCTGCCGGATAGACCGTGCCGCTGTGCGGCGAATCGAGTACCACCGCAGTGGAGCCAGGCAAATGACGTAAAGGCAGATTCATGGGGTGATTGTCGCCCGCGAAGTCGCCCTCGAAAAGTGGCACACCGCACGGCACTCAGGCACGCAATCTACTCCCTTCGCGCAGGCATCGCCCCAGAGTAAGGTCTCATTCTTTAGCAAAGCTTTACAGGCTTAAGGGATGTCCTACAAAAATGCGTCGGCGGTGACTACAGCGAGTGGACGGAGTGCCACCTACAGTCCATTCATCTGTAAACACGTGCAGCGCCCGCCGTACGCACGATCCAATGAAAGACTCCACATGACACAGCCATCCCGCAAGTTTTCAAAGCGCCTGATCGGCATGACTGCCGCAGCAGCACTGATGGCTTTGGGCGCAGCCACTGCCGTACAGGCACAGACGACCACCCGCCTCGGCTCTGACTACAGCCTCTATGGACCAGGCTCCAGCTATGTCGGCCTCAATGCCGGCCAGTCCAACTTCTCGGTAGGCGGCGGCACAGGCGTGTTCTCGTCGGAGAAAAAAGACCGTGCCATCGGCGTGACCGCCGGCAGCTATTTCAACAACAACTTTGGCGCCGAGCTGGGCTACACCGATTTCGGCAGCATCTCGCGCGGCGGTGGCAACACCAAGGCACAGGGCATCAACTTCAGCCTGATCGGTCGCCTGCCAGTGGCGACTTCATTCAATCTGCTGGGCAAGGTCGGCGCCACCTATGGCCGTACCAGCGTGTCGTCGGCACCAGGTTCCGGCATCACGGCGGGCAATGAAAGCGGCTTCGGGCTGTCTTACGGCATCGGCGCTGAATACCTGTTCACGCCTGCCTTGTCGGCCGTGCTCCAGTACGACAACCACGACCTGAAGTTCGCAGGCGGTGGCCGTGACCGCGTCAGCGCCACCACACTGGGTCTGCGCTACCGCTTCTGATCGGGCTGACGCCTGACCTTCCGGGCGCGGGCAAAGCGCACGGGAGTCCAGGTGATTGACCGGGCTGGGCCCGCCATGAATCAACGCATGGCGGGCCCAGCGCGTTTCTGGGGGCCTGAACGGCTGAAGGTACGATAAGGGTGACGTCGCCTGACGTTGCAATGCCCCGATGCCTTGATTCGCCATGACTGCCGCCACAACCGCTCCCAAGACCACCTCCGAACGCTTCCTGCACGCGCTGGCCTTTGAAGTGCTGGCGATTGCAATTTGCGCGCCACTCGGCGCCTTGCTGATCGACCGCCCCGTCGTGGACATGGGCCTGCTCACGCTGGCGATCTCGCTGATCGCCATGGGCTGGAACATGGTGTTCAACATTCTTTTCGACCGTGCCGAACGGGCCTGGCACTTCAGGCGAAACTTCGGCGCGCGCGTTGCTCATGCCGGGCTGTTCGAGCTGGGCCTGGTGCTGCTGACGGTGCCGCTGATTGCCTGGTGGCTGGACATGGGCCTGTGGCAAGCCCTGCTGCTGGACCTGGGGCTGGTGCTGTTCTTCGTGCCCTACACCATGGCTTTCAACTGGGTGTACGACTGGCTGCGGCCCCGGTTTTTGCAACTACGGGCCTGAGCCGCTCTGGAGCTGCTCAGCACTCAAGAAGCCCGCCCACGGCTACTTCATCTGGACCGATCCGGACACGGTGACCAACACCGTGCTTTTGCCCGCTTCGACCGGCGGCGCCATGTCCGACATTTCTGACTTGGCCTGCATCGCCATCACCCGCAGCCGTGGCGTGTAGCCCTGGTCATTGGCAGCCACCGACACCTCGCGCAGCGTGTAGCCGCCAAAGCCGAAGCCGCGGGCAATCTCGGTGGCTTTGAGCTTGAAGCGTTCGATGGCCTGTGCTTGCGCATCGGCCTCGACCCGGGCGCGCTGCTCTCGGCTGAGAGCGAAACCCACATTGGCAATCGAGAGCGTCTGGATTTTTCCTGCCGTGCCGGTGATGCGCGGAAAGTCCTTGCCCTCCAGCACCAGTTCGGCACTACCCTGCCAGCCATTGATCTTGCCGTCCTTGCCATAGCGCGGGTACAGGCTGAAATTGCCGGTGCGCACATCCATCTGGCCCGGCGATGCGGCCTGTCTGGCCAGTTGCAATGCGGCGTCCAGCGCCTGCTTGAGCTGCAGTTGCACAGCAGCAGCATCCGCTCCGTCGCGGGTGGTGCTCATCGACAAAGTGAGCAGGTCCTGCTGGACTTCGACCGAGCCCGTCGCCGACAGCTGGGCCACATTACGCAGCGGCTCTGCACTCGCGGTCTGCGCGCGAGCCGACATGGAAAAGGCCGCCAGGCACACAGCCCCTGCAGCCATCATTTGTTGAACAGTCATGGAATGCAACCCTTGAAAAAATATGGAAACGGCCATTGTCCGCATGCCGGTCATGGCCTGAAGAGATCACAGTGCACCAGCCGTCAAAGACCGATGCCATCCGCCATCCGTAGTCCGATGAGCTCGCCCTGAAGCAGGGGGCGCAACTCTGCATCACACTCCGCCCGTCTCATCAATAGCGCTAACGCCAAACGGCTGCCGATGCGACGCACTGACGCGCGCACAAAAACACACTTTGATCGCCATTTTTTCACGGCATTGCAAAGCTCTCATGTGCGCTTTCGCACAGGACAGCGCATCGCGGCAAGTTATGTAACAGTATGTCAAAGTGACTGAAAAATGAGACATTTCGCGTTTTCCGCCCTCAAAATGGCTCTGTTACAAATTACCAGATCACCATGACCCAAGCCCAACCCAACGCCCGTGCCGACAAAATCCTGATCCTCGACGACGACGCGCGCATCCGCGACTTGCTGCGCCGCTATCTGTCTCAGGAAGGTTTTGAAGTCATCCTTGCCGAAGACAGCAAGGCGCTGAACCGCATCATGCTGCGCGATGCCGTGGACCTGATCGTGCTGGACCTGATGATGCCCGGTGAAGACGGCCTGTCCATCTGCCGGCGTCTGCGTGCTGCGAACGACCGCACCCCCATCATCATGCTCACCGCCAAGGGCGAAGATGTGGACCGCATCGTGGGTCTGGAAGTCGGCGCTGACGACTACCTCGCCAAGCCCTTCAATCCCCGAGAGTTGCTGGCCCGCATCCATGCGGTGCTGCGTCGCCGCCCCGCAGCCGAGGTGCCGGGTGCACCATCGAGCGATCAGGAAGTGATTACCTTCGGGCCTTTCTCGTTCGACATGGGCCTGCGTACCCTTCACAAGAACGGCGAAGAGCTGCCATTGACCACCGGTGAATTCGCCATGCTCAAGACCCTGGTTCGCCATCCGCGCCAGCCGCTGTCGCGCGAGAAGCTGGCGCAGCTGGCGCGCGGACGCGAGTTCGAGCCTTTTGACCGCAGCCTCGACGTGCAGGTCTCACGCCTGCGCAAGCTGATCGAGGTGGACGCGGCCGTGCCGCGCTACATCCAGACGGTGTGGGGCATTGGCTATGTGTTTGTGCCGGACGGCACCAACTGACACCGGACGCGTTTGACATCCTGCCAACAGCCGTCCTGCGCTGGCAGTTTCAACGGATGTCATCAGGCCGCACACGCGGCCTTCTTCTTCGATTGCATCTTCGAGTGCATCTTCGGGTACAAACCTAGGTTCCATGGACGCCACCGGCCCAGCCAATCTTGAAACCGCTCCCGCCCCGCTGGAGATGCGCCCGCGGCGCGGCATCAGCCTGTTCTGGCGGACGTTTTTCTTCCTCTCCCTGCTGTTGTTTGGCTCCATCGTCGCCTGGCTGCAGACCTTCCGTGCGCTGGAATCCGAGCCACGCGCCATCCAGAACGCCCAGCAACTGGCGTCGCTCGTCAACCTGAGTCGTGCGGCGCTGCGCTACTCCGACTCGATTGCACGGGTGTCGCTGATCAAGACGCTTGCTGAGGAAGAACGGGTGCGCATCACGCCGCGCGAACCCAAAGACCAGTTCGACCCCAACATCAACGATGCGTTTGATGAACGCACAGCCGAAGAACTCAAGATACGCCTTGGACCGGGCACGGTGGTGGCCAGTGCGGTCAACGGGCAAAAAGGCCTGTGGGTCGGCTTTTCCATCGAAGGCGACTCCTACTGGCTGTTGACCGATCCTTCAAAAATTGGCCCTGCCAGAGGCAGCACCTGGATCATCTGGCTGATCATTGCCGCCGCACTTTCTCTGGCAGGCGCGGCCTTCATTGCGCGGCTGATCAACCGGCCGCTCAAGCAACTGTCGTTTGCGGCGAGCCGCATGCGCGATGGTGATTTCGATGCCAGCCTGCTGGACGAACGGGTTGCCACCAGCGAGATTCGCGAGGTCAACATCGGCTTCAACCGGATGGCCGAGCAGCTGTCGAAAATCGAGCAGGACCGCGTCATCATGCTGGCCGGCATCTCGCACGACCTGCGCACACCGCTGGCACGACTGCGTCTCGAAACCGAAATGAGCGTGGCCGATGCCGACGCACGCGAGCACATGGCGGCCGACATTTCACAGCTCGACGCCATCATCGACAAGTTCCTCGACTACGCCCGTCCCGAGCCCCCTCTGCTGGAGCGCGTGTCACTCAACGCCGTTGTGGAAGCCGCGGTGTATGCGGTGGCCGACTACGAAGACATGCGGGTCAATGTGAGTATTCCGCCCGACATGGGTGTGCTGGCAGACGAGGTGGAGCTGTCCCGGGTGATCTCCAACCTGTTGGAAAACGCCCGTCGCTACGGCAAAACACCCGAGACCGGCATTGCGCTGGTGGACATCGCTGCCAAGGGACGCGATCAGTGGGTGTTGATCAAGGTACGCGACCACGGCATGGGCGTGGCGCCCGAAACGCTGGCCAAGCTGACGCGCCCTTTCTTCCGGGGCGATGCCGCGCGTACCGCCGCCACGGGTGCCGGCCTGGGCTTGGCGATTGTGGAGAAAACCATCCAGCGCATGGGTGGCGTGTTCGGTTTGGCGAACACCGGATCGGGCGGGTTGGCAGCGCATATCAAGCTGCGCCGCAGCTGAGGCAGCCCGGCCTCTCGACGGCCCTGCGGGTGCTCGCTGTCAGCTCAGTACAACAACACCACCGCCCGGGCCTCCATGCTGAGCCCCTCGCCGACAGGACCCATCTTCTCGGCAGTTTTGGCCTTCACGTTCACCCGATTCACTTCCAGCCCCAGCGCTTGCGCAATCCGCGTGCACATCGCCGGAATGTGCGGCGCCAGCTTGGGGGCCTGGGCGATCACGGTGCTGTCGATGTTGCCGATGCGCAGCCCCTGAGCCGCCACTAGGCGCGCAGCTTCCTGCAGCAACACCACCGAATCTGCGCCCTTGAAGCGCGGGTCGGTGTCGGGGAAATGGGTGCCGATATCGCCCAGCCCCGCCCCGCCGAGCAAGGCATCGGTGATGGCGTGCAGCAGCAGGTCAGCGTCGGAATGGCCCAGCAAGCCGGTGGTGTGCGGAATCTCCACGCCACCGATGATGAGCTTGCGCCCGGGCACCAAGGCATGGGTATCCCAGCCTTCGCCAATGCGCCAGGTGGGGGGTGAAAAATTCGTTTCTGCGGTCATCAGGACACTTTCTTGGCAGCCTTGGTAGCCAGCGCGCTCAGGTAGGCACGGTGCAGGAGGATGGCTTCGGCCAGCGCGAAGTCTTCCGGGTAGGTGAGCTTGAAGTTCTGCGCATTGCCGGGTACCAGCCGGGGCGCCAGACCCATGGCCTCCATCGCGCTCGACTCGTCGGTCACAGCGACACCGCCCTGCTCCACGGCCTGAACCAGCAGGCCGATACGGAACATCTGCGGCGTCTGGGCCAGCCACTTGTCGCTGCGGTCAATCGTCTGGCGCACACGGCCTGCGGTTTCGCTTTTCAGTGTGTCGGGCAGCTTGTGCGCCAGCAGGCCGCCCACCTCGTCGTCAGAACAGGCGTCCATCAGCTGGTCGATCTGCTCCGGGGTAATCAGGCAGCGCGCGGCGTCGTGCACCAGCACCCAGTCACCGGGCTGCGCACCATCGCTGAGCAGCTGGCGCAGCCCGCCCAGCACACTGGCCGCACGGGTGGCGCCGCCGCAATCGGCCACCTCAAAACCTGCCGATGGCTGGTCTTTGAAAAACACATCGCCGGGTGCCACCACCACCAGGGTGCGGGCCAGCCGACGTACGCCGGCAAAGGCTGCCAGCGTGTGCAGCACCACGGCACGCCCTGCCACCGGCTGGTATTGCTTGGGAACCGGCGAACCGGCACGGCTGCCTTGTCCGGCACACGGAATCAGCGCAAAAAAGCGGGGAGGCCCTGAATTGCGGGAATTTGCGCTGCTTGTCGTCATGAGTTCATCATAGATTCTAAAATCGGTGCTTAGGCATTGCAGACACCCCATTCCAGCCGGTTTGGGGTGTCTGTCTTTTGCCGTTTCGTTTCTGTAATCGTTTTTGTCATTCTTTTTTCATCGTTTTCGCTCCCTCGCCCCTGTTCATGCCACTTCCCCTCCTCACCACCGGCAAACGCTACACGGTGCCGCAACCTGCGGGTTCTGCAGACGCCCTGCTGCTGGCCCAGCTGGGACAGCGCGAGAAGGCAGCAGGCAAGCTCACGGCCATCGTCACCTCCGATGCGACGACGGCCCAGCGGCTGATGGACGAACTGGCCTTCTTTGCGCCCGATCTGCGCTGCGCGCTGTTCCCCGACTGGGAAACATTGCCCTACGACACCTTCTCGCCGCACCAGGACCTGATCAGCGAGCGGCTGGCCACGCTGTGGCGCATCCAGCAGCGCGACAAGGACACCGGCGCGGATCTGGTCATCGTGCCGGCCACCACCGCGCTGTACCGGCTGGCGCCGCCGGCCTTCCTGGCGGGTTACACCTTCCAGTTCAAGGTCAAGCAGAAGCTCGACGAGGCGCGGCTGAAGGCGCAGTTGACACTGGCAGGCTACAGCCACGTCACGCAAGTGGTGAGTCCCGGCGAGTACGCAGTGCGTGGCGGGCTGATTGACCTGTTCCCGATGGGCTCGCTGGTGCCCTACCGTGTGGACCTGTTTGACGACGAGATCGACAGCATCCGCACCTTCGACCCGGACAGCCAGCGCAGCCTCTACCCGGTGCCCGAAGTGCGCCTGCTGCCCGGCCGCGAATTTCCGATGGACGACGACGCGCGTACGCGCTTTCGCAGCCGCTGGCGCGAACTGCTCGACGGCGACCCGACCCGCAGCCGCATTTACAAGGACATGGGTAACGGCGTGGCCACCGCCGGTATCGAGTACTACCTGCCGCTGTTTTTTGACGAAACGGCCACGGTGTTTGATTACCTCGGCGACAGCGCCACCGTGGTCCTGCATGGTGACCTGGAGCCCGCCTTCCAGCGCTTCTGGCAGGACACCAAAGACCGTTACCGCCTGGTACGCGACGCACCTGACCGCCCGGCCTTGCCGCCCGAGTCGCTGTTCCTGACCGCAGAGCAGTTCTATTCACGCGCCAACGACTACGCCCAGCTGGCGATTCGCGCCGGCGTGGAAGACGTTGCCGACAACGCCCAGTTCCACAAGCTGGACGAGATGGCCGTGGTGCGCGGCGCCGAAGATCCGCTGGCCCGCTTCAAAAGCCATGCCCGCAACACCGCCCACCGCGTGCTGGTGCTGGCCGAAAGCGATGGCCGGCGCGAGAGCCTGCTGGACTTCCTGCGCGCCAGCAATGTCAACCCACCGGCCTTTGAGTCGCTGCAGGAGTTCGTTGCCAGCGATGAAAAGCTGGGCATTGCCACCGCGGCGCTGAACACCGGCTTCAGCTGGCTGGAGCCTGGGATTGACTTCGTCACCGAGACCGAGCTGTTCGCGGCTGGCATCACCACCCGCCGCCGCAACAAGAAGCAGGAACAGGTCAGCGATGTTGAAGCGCTGATCAAGGATCTTTCCGAGCTCAACGTCGGCGACCCGGTGGTGCACAGCGCCCACGGCATTGGCCGCTACCGGGGCCTGATCAACATGGACCTCGGTCAGGGCGTCAACGAAGACGGCACCCCCCTGCTGCAGGAGTTTTTGCACCTCGAATACGCCGACAAGGCGACGCTGTATGTGCCGGTCAGCCAGCTGCACCTGATCAGCCGCTACACCGGCGTCAGCGCCGACGAGGCCCCCCTGCACAAGCTGGGCAGCGGCCAGTGGGAAAAGGCCAAGCGCAAGGCGGCCGAACAGATTCGCGACTCGGCGGCCGAGCTGCTCAATATCTATGCACGCCGCGCCGCGCGCGAAGGCCATGCATTCCGTTACTCGCCGGGCGACTATGAAACCTTTGCCAACGACTTTGGCTTTGAAGAAACCGCCGACCAGCGCGCCGCCATCCACGCAGTGATCCAGGACATGATCAGCCCGCGACCGATGGATCGGCTGGTCTGCGGCGACGTCGGCTTTGGCAAGACCGAAGTCGCCCTGCGCGCGGCCTTCATTGCCGTCACCGGCGGCAGGCAGGTGGCCCTTCTCGCACCCACCACGCTGCTGGCCGAGCAGCACTACCAGACGCTGGTGGACCGCTTTGCCAAGTGGCCGGTGAAAGTGGCCGAGATGAGCCGCTTTCGCTCCGGCAAGGAAATCACCGCTGCGATCAAGGGGCTGGCCAATGGCACGGTGGACATCGTCGTCGGCACCCACAAGCTGCTGAGCCAGGATGTGAAGTTCCAGCGCCTGGGCCTGCTCATCATCGACGAGGAGCACCGCTTTGGCGTGCGCCACAAGGAGGCCATGAAAGCCATGCGCGCCGAAGTCGATGTGCTCACGCTGACCGCCACGCCGATTCCCCGCACGCTGGGCATGGCACTGGAAGGCCTGCGCGACCTGAGCGTGATTGCCACCGCCCCGCAGCGTCGCCTCGCCATCAAGACCTTTGTGCGCAGCGAAAGCAATGGCGTGATCCGCGAAGCGGTGCTGCGCGAACTCAAGCGTGGCGGGCAGGTGTACTTCCTGCACAACGAGGTCGAGACCATCGAGAACCGCCGCCAGAAGCTGGAAGAAATCCTGCCCGAAGCGCGCATCGCCGTGGCGCACGGCCAGATGCCCGAACGCGAGCTGGAAAAGGTCATGAAGGACTTCGTGGCCCAGCGCTACAACCTGCTGCTGTGTTCGACCATCATTGAGACCGGCATCGACGTGGCCAGCGCCAACACCATCGTCATGAGCCGTGCCGACAAGTTCGGCCTGGCCCAGTTGCACCAGTTGCGTGGCCGTGTGGGCCGCAGCCACCACCAAGCCTACGCCTACCTGATGGTGCCGGACATTGAGGGCCTGACCAAGCAGGCCAGCCAGCGGCTTGAAGCGATTCAGCAGATGGAGGAACTCGGCTCCGGCTTTTACCTGGCCATGCACGATCTGGAAATCCGCGGCACCGGCGAGGTGCTGGGCGAGAACCAGAGCGGCAACATGCTGGAGGTGGGCTTTCAGCTTTACAACGAAATGCTCAGCGAAGCCGTGGCCTCGCTCAAGGCGGGCCGCGAGCCCGATCTGCTGTCGCCGCTGAGCGTGACCACCGAGATCAACCTGCACGCCCCGGCCCTGCTGCCCAACGACTACTGCGGCGATGTGCACCTGCGCCTGTCGTTCTACAAAAAGCTGGCCACCGCGAAAAACACCGACCAGATCGACGCGCTGCTGGAAGAAATTGTGGACCGCTTTGGCAAGCTGCCGCCGCAGGCCCAGACGCTGATCGACGTGCACCGCCTGCGCGTCATCGCGCGGCCTTACGGCGTGGTCAAGGTCGATGCCGCCCCGGGCATGATCAACATCACCTTCAGGAAAGACCCGCCCATCGACTCGATGGCGATCATGCACCTGATCCAGAAAAACCGGCACATCAAACTGGCCGGCAACGACAAGCTGCGCATCGAGCGCGAACTGCCAGAACCCAAGGACCGCGCCCAGATGGTGCGCGACGTCCTGCGCTCACTCGGACAACCCACCACGGAAGCCACCCCTGCATGACTGCTGCTGAAATCTCCCCCGGTCTTGTCGTCAACACCGCTGTGCCTGCGCGCGCGCTCAGCGACTTCAAGCTGATCGCCTTCGACATGGATTCCACCCTCATCAACATCGAATGTGTGGACGAAATTGCCGACGCTGCGGGCCGCAAGGCGGAAGTCGCTGCGATCACCGAGGCCGCGATGCGCGGCGAGATCACCGACTACAAGGAAAGCCTGCGCCAGCGCGTCGCCCTGCTCAAGGGCGTCAGCGTGAAAAGCATGGAGCAGGTGTACCGCGAGCGCCTGAAACTCAACCCCGGCGCGGCCGAGCTGGTACGCGCCTGCAAGAAGGCCGGCATGAAGGTACTGCTGGTCAGCGGCGGCTTCACGTTTTTCACCGACCGCATCCGTGACGAACTGGGCATCGACTACACCCGCTCCAACGTGCTGGAAGTCGCCCATGGCGAGCTGACGGGCCGCATGGTCGACCAGCCCTGGGGCGACATCTGCGACGGTGAGGAAAAGCGCCGCATGCTACTGGAAACCTGCACCCTGCTGGGCATTGAGCCACGTCAGGCGATTGCCATGGGCGATGGCGCCAACGATCTGCCGATGATGGGTGTGGCCGGTCTGTCGGTGGCCTACCACGCCAAGCCGCGGGTGCGTGAGCAGGCCATGGTGGCGATCAACAGCGGTGGTCTGGACCGCCTGCTGGAAGTCGTCCGGGTCGCCTGAGCGCCAAGTCCGACCACCGATCTGTTCGCATGCCCGTTTTCAGCAAGTTTGAGAAGCTGCTGCACGCCTATCCTGAGGCGGAGCCGACGCTGCCCCCGAAGCACTTTGTCGCCTTTCTATGGGCTTGCAGCCAGGGCGCGCGCGGCTACATCCTAGCGCTGGCACTGCTGTCGGGCCTCATCGCCGCGTTTGAAGCGCTGCTGTTCGCCATGCTGGGCCGCATCGTTGACTGGCTGGCCAAGGCCGAACCTGCCCGGCTGTGGCTGGACCACGGCCACACGCTGCAGTGGCTGGCGGCGCTGGTGGTCGGCAGCGTGGCCGTGGTCGCGCTGCAGACCATCGTCAAGCACCAGACGATTGCCATCAATTTCCCGATGCGCCTGCGCTGGAACTTTCACCGGCTGATGCTGGGCCAGAGCATGGCTTTCTACCAGGACGAGTTTGCCGGCCGGCTGACCACTAAGGTCATGCAGACGGCCCTGGCTGTGCGTGACACGCTGTTTGTGCTGGCCGATGTGATGGTGGCCATGGTGGTGTACGTGGCCACCATGACGGTGCTGGCAGCCGCATTTGATTTGAAACTGGTGGCGCCCTTCCTGATATGGCTGGCGCTCTACATCGCGTCGCTGTGGTTTTTCGTGCCGCGCCTGGGCCGCATCAGCAAGCAGCAGGCCGATGCCCGTTCGCTGATGACCGGGCGCATCACCGACGCCTACACCAACATCACCACCGTCAAGCTGTTCTCCCACACCCACCGCGAAGCCGCTTTTGCCCGCTCGGCGATGCAGGAGTTCATGAAAACAGGCCACCGCCAGATGCGGCTGGTGAGCAGCTTCGAAATCGTCAACCATGCGCTCAGCATGGGCCTGATCCTCGGCATGGCCGGCACCTCGCTCTGGCTCTGGAGCGACGGCCAGGTGGGCGCCGGTGCAGTGGCAGCGGCCACCGCGATGGCGCTGCGCCTGCAAGGCATGTCGCACTGGATCATGTGGGAGGCGACCAGCCTGTTCGAAAGCGTGGGCACGGTGCAGGACGGCATCAACACCCTGTCGCGGTCGCGCGTGATTGAAGACAAACCCGATGCCTCGCTGCTACAGGTGCCCCACGGCGAAGTGCGCTTTGAAAACATCGGCTTCAGCTACGGCAAGGGTCAACGGGTTATTGACGGCCTCACGCTTACCGTGAAGCCGGGTGAAAAGATCGGCCTTATTGGCCGCTCCGGCGCTGGCAAGTCCACGCTGGTGAACCTGCTACTGCGCTTTCACGAACTCGATGCCGGGCGCATCCTGATTGACGGGCAGGATATCTCGCAAGTCACGCAGGACAGCCTGCGCAGCCACATCGGCATGGTGACGCAGGACACCTCTTTGCTGCACCGCTCGGTGCGCGACAACATCACCTACAGCCGGCCAGCAGCGACCGAGGCCGAGATGCAGACCGCCGCAGAGCGGGCCGAGGCCGATGGCTTCATCGCGCACCTGACCGATCCGCACGGGCGCAGTGGCTATGACGCCCATGTCGGTGAGCGTGGCGTGAAGCTCTCAGGCGGCCAGCGCCAGCGCATTGCGATTGCCCGGGTGATGCTCAAGGACGCCCCCATCCTGCTGCTGGACGAGGCCACCAGCGCACTCGATTCAGAGGTCGAAGTCGCCATCCAGAGCAGCCTCAACACTTTGATGCACGGAAAGACCGTGATCGCCATTGCCCACCGCCTCTCGACCATCGCGGCCATGGACCGGCTGATCGTGCTGGATCAGGGCCGCATTGTTGAAGAAGGTGACCACCGCAGCCTGCTCGCCAGCGGCGGCCTGTACGCCCGGCTGTGGGCCCACCAGAGCGGTGGCTTCCTCACCGAAGAAGAGGAAGAGCCCGGCAACGGCGATTGACACGCCTTACCGGCGCGGCAGGCGAACTGAAAAGGTACTGCCCTCCCCGGCGGCACTGCGCACGGCGATCCGACCGCCGTGACACTCCACCGCGTTCTTCACAATCGCCAGCCCAAGGCCTGTGCCTTGAATCCCGCCCACATTGCTGGCGCGGTGGAAGGACTCGAAGAGATGGGGAATCTCTTCCTCCGGGATGCCGATGCCCTGATCGGACACCTCCATCACCACCTCGCTTCCCTCATCAAAGACGCTCAGGCGCACGGTTCCGCCGAGCGGCGAATACTTCACCGCGTTAGACAGCAAATTGCCAAAAATATGCCTTAGCAGGCGGTCGTCAAACAGGCCTGACTGCACACTGCTGGTGTAGTCCAGTTCCAGCTCGCAGAGGCTGTCTGGTTGCTGCATGCGCGCCTCTTCCAGCCACTCCTGGCAGAGGCCCCGCAGCTCGACCTGGCGCGGCTCGAACTCGAGCAGTTGCGCGTCGGCCTTGCCCAGCAGCAGCACGCGGTCGAGCATCCGCGTCATGCGCTGCACACCCCCGGCAATGCTGTCCAGAATCTCCAGTTTCTCGGGCTCCGGCAAGCGGTTGCCGTAGTGCCTGAGCAACTCCTCAGCCGACAGAATGCCGGCCAGCGGCGTACGGAACTCATGGCTGGTCATCGCCACGAAGCGGGTGCGCAATTCATTCAGCGCGCGCTGCTGCTCCAGCGCCTCGCGGGTGTCTTCTTCGGATTGCTTGCGCTCGGTGATGTCGAGAAAGGTCCAGATCACGCCGGAGTCCGGGTCGTTCGGGTGAATGCAGCTGCCGGCCATCTGCGCCCAGAAGACCTGTCCATTGGCACGCTTGAGCTGCCGCTCGCTGATGTAGCTGCCCGACTCGATCAGAGTGGCCCGGGCCTCGCGGCCAAATTCTTCCCAGGTGGCGGTGTCGGGGTGGATGTAGCTGGATTTCTGACCGATCAGCGCCTCGCGTGTGGTGCCCATGATCTGCGCGAACTTCTCGTTGACCCACTCATGACGCCGTGCCACCGACAGCACAATCCCCACCAGCGCCGTGTTGAGAATGGCCTCCCGCTCTGACGAGGTGCGGCGCAGCTGCGCCTCCAGCTCCTTGCGCGGTGTGATGTTCATGATCACCCAGACGGTGCCCTGGCTCAGGTCGTGGCCACTGACCGCCTTGCCGGACAGCGACACCCAGATCAGCGTACCGTTGTACTGGCGCACCTGGATTTCGGCTTCGTAGTTCTCGCCGCGGCTGGCACAGGCGGCCACCTCGCCACCGACCCGGATGTATTCCTCCCGCGAGAGGTAAAACGGCTCCATCGAGGTCAGGTTCTCGCTGCCGGTGCCAAAGACCTGCAGCATCGCCTGGTTGGCCCAGCGGAAGCGACCTTCCGGCGTGAGGAAGGCAATGCCCACGATGGAGTTCTCGAGAATCATCTCGCGCTCCTTGAGCTGGGTGCGGAACTTCTCCTGCGAGGCACTCAGCGCGTCGACCATGGCCCGCTCGGCCACAATCCGCGCCTGGGCCTGCTCCTTCTCCTGCCGCGTCACATTGATGCGGTCTGCCAGCGCGAACGACAGCACCACCATCTCCAGGGCCGAGCCGATCAGCAGTGCGTTCGACGTCAGCAGATTGGACGGCAGCACACCGGTGTTGTGCAGCGACAGCGTGACCACCCCCACCAGCAGCAGGGCCCAGGCCGCCAGAAAGTACTTGGCCCCCGGATGGCCCCGGCGCAGGCTGAGCACGCCCACCGACACCACTGCCGTCACCGACAACACCGCCAGCACCGTGACCATCCACGACGACACCACGTAGGGCAACAACAGAGCTGCCAGCAAACTGAGCAGCCACCCGACGCCCAGCAGACGCAACAAGCCATCGAGCCGCGGCATGGTCTGCCGACTCGAAAGAAAGGTACAAGCGAAAAGAATGCCGAACACCGCGGCGGTGGACATGCCTGCAGGCGGCGACACACTGTTCCACCACAGCCAGTTGGGCCACAGGAACTGCGCTCCAAACCCGGTCAGTGCAGCCTGCGCCACCGCCATGCTGGCAACAAAGGCCACGTAAACCAGATAGGCCCGGTCACGCACAGAAAAATACAGCAGCAGGTTGTAGAGAAACAGCCCGATCAGCAGCCCGAAGTACAAACTGAGCAGCGCGTACTCGTACTGATCGTGCGCCCACAGCGCTGCTGGCTGCCACAGCCGTACCGGCGCCGACACCGTGCCTTCAGACTGGATGCGCAGGTACAGCGTGCTGGCTGTGCCGGGTGCAAGCCGCACCGGAAACACATGGTTGCGGTGTGCCACAGGCCGGTCGGCAAATGGCAGCAGGTCACCGCCCGCCTGACGGGCGTAGCCGCCCTGCCCGTCGGGCGCATAAAGCACCACGCTGTCCAGCGGCGGATAGGCCAGCTCCAGCATCCAGTCGGCTTTGGAATCGGGCGCTGTCTGCAGGTTCACCCGCAGCCAGATGGCCGATGTGGTGAGGCCGAAATTGGCACCCGACGCACTTTGCTGCACGGTCTGAAAGCGCGCGCCGGTTTCGGGCTGCAGCACATCCTGCAGGGTGAGCTGCCCGCCGGAGTCCTGCAAATAACTGAAGTGGGGGGCCAGCAGGTAGCGCCCCTCTTGCGTAATCGACAGCGGGGTGGTCTGCGCCAAAGTGGGAAGGCTGCAAGTCGCCACGGCCAGCCACGCAGCAGCAGCGAGCAGGCGGCACAGGAAGCGGTCCAGCCATCTGACGGCCCACGCGGCACCAGAGCTCATCAATCGCCCGCTCTGGTTGGGGCAACGCCACGCCGGGCGACGCGACCCGGCAGATCCGCCGATGCAGGAACCGGCCCACGGGCATGGCGCTGGCCGTTGCAGACTTCGTGGCTGATGGCGAGGTTGTCCTGGTGGCTGTTGCCACCCTCGCTCAGGGGCTGGATGTGCTCCAGCGTAGCCGCTTCAGGCAACACGTGCTCGCCGCACACCCAGCACGGCACCACACCGTGCAGCTGCCGTGCCACCGTCCGGTAAATCTTCTCGCGGGTATGTCCAAGTCGGCTCACAGACGGATTCTGGCGCAAGATGCTGCGGAACTACTCCAGCTTGGCAGGCCGGGTCTCGGGGGGCTGGATGAAGGAATCATCCCACTGCACGGCAAAGCGGTCGTCGCTGTCGCGGTCTGCCGACTTGATGCTGCCTGTGCCGTGGCTGTTGAAACCGATGTTCTGCTGTGCCGGTGCCGATGCCGCGCGTTGCGCGTCCTTGTTGAGCTCCTTGAGGGCAGCCTCTTTGGTGTCCCTCATCTTCTGCTTGGTGAAGGCATCGAGTTCGGCGCGGAAGACGCTGTCGCCGCCGCGGGTTTCCTGGGCTTCCTGTGTCATTTCGACCGGCATCTCGCCGAGGAAGGCGGCGCGCATGGCGGCGCCCGTGGGCAGACGGCTGCTGCGCACCGTGGTGTAGGCAATGCCGCAATCGGACAGCAGGTTCTCCTTGAGCTCCCGGCTGGCCTTGCTCTGGCCGCGCTTGCCGATGACATCGACGCAGCCGACCACCTTGCCGTCAGACGTGCAGACCGTGAAGGTGGTGTAGACGCCATTGAGCATTTCGAGCCAGCGGGCGCTTTCGGTGCGGCCCTTGTCGCGCTCCAGCGGAATCGTGAAGCGAAGCACCGGAATCTTGACCATCACCAGGTGGTCGTGAAAGACGCCGCGCAGCCATTTCAGCGCTTCGTGTTCGTCGGTGGTCACCACGCCCCGGGCGCCCAGCGGCCACTTGCGCGGCAGACGCAAACGCGCATTGGAGGCACTTCGCAGCCACAGCGCATAAGCCACTGCGCCTGCCACGGCACCCACCAGCAATCCGCCCAAAGCCATCAGCCATGTCAAGAGATTCAAGATCGCTGTCTCCTTTGGTGTGTCAGCCCGCTCATCCCGCGTATCCCGCGCTGCTCCCCGTGTCTCATTAAAGCAGGATTTGCACGGTTTGGCGCTGACAGCGCCTCGCCGGACGCTGCGGCATCGCCGCAAAAGCAACATCCCCAGCTATGTTTTTCGTAGCAAATTGCAAATCCGTGGCCTGTGGGTGCCCGGTACCGGTGCCAGACGGCCATGGTGTTCGGTCATGGCGCTCGGGCACAGCATCCGTCTAATGGCCCCAGCTTTGCCTGTCTGGTGCAGGGTTGCTATCCTGCACCTTTGCAAGGAGTTCACATGACCCGCAAGACCGCCCAGGATTTTGACCAGGAACTGCTGATTCTTTTTGACGCCTACGTGCACGGCACCATCGACCGGCGCGGCTTTCTGGAGCGCGCCCAGAAATTTGCCACTGCCACCATGAGCGCCGGCGCCCTGCTGGCGGCCTTGAGCCCCAACTTCGCGGCAGGCCAGCAGGTCCCGAAGGACGACAAGCGCCTGTCGACCGAAATGCTCTCTTACCCTTCCTCAGCCGGGAACGGCACCGTGAAGGGCTATCTCGCCAAACCGGCCAACGCCACCGGCAAGCTGCCCGGCGTTCTGGTGATTCACGAAAACCGGGGCCTGAACCCGCACATTGAAGACATCACCCGCCGTCTGGCACTGGACAATTTCGTGGCCTTCGCACCCGATGCCCTGACCCCGGTCGGCGGCTACCCCGGCAATGAAGACAAGGCACGCGAGCTGTTCGCCACGCTCGACCAGAGCAAGGCCAGGCAGGACTTTCTGGCGGCGGCAGCCTTCCTGCAGGGCCGCAGCGACTGCACCGGCAAGATCGGCGTGGTCGGCTTCTGCTACGGCGGCGGCATGGCCCATACGCTGGCCACACAGCTGCCCGGACTGGGCGCCGCCGTGCCTTTTTACGGCAACCAGCCGGCGCCCGAGGAAGCCGCGAAGGTCAAGGCGCCGCTGCTGATCCACTTTGCCGCCGTGGATGAGCGCATCAACGCTTCATGGCCCGCCTACGAGGCGGCGCTCAAAGCCGCTGGCGCACGCTACACCGCGCACCAGTACCCGGGCACGCAGCACGGCTTCAACAACGACACCACGCCGCGCTACGACGCAGCCGCTGCCAAGCTCGCCTGGGAACGCACCGTCGCCTTCTTCAACACCCACCTGCGCACCGGCTAAATAACGGCTGAGTACCGGCTGGGCGCCCTGCCAGGGCACAAGGACTTTCCCGACCCCGAGAGGCCGGCGGCACACGGTACCATCGGGGCCCGGGTCTTGCTTGGGTGCATGGGCAGCGGCTCGCATCACGCGACCCGCGCCCTCCCGGGCCGCTCATTCCCCAGAAACTTCAGCTCCTGACATCTCCTCATGGAACAAATCCTCTGGTTCGGCTGGTTCCGCGCCGACATCATTGCGCAATACGCCTCGCTGTTCTGGCAAGGCCTGCAGATGACTGTGGCCATCACGGCGATCTGCATCGTCCAGGGCACGGCGCTGGGGCTGGCGGTGGGTCTGGCCGGGCTGGCGGAATCGCGCCGCGCACCGGCCAAACACCTGTGCCGCTTCCTGTTGCGCTGGCCGGCCGGCATTTTTGTCAGCTTCTTCCGCGGCACACCGCTTTTTGTACAGATCCTGCTGATTCACTTTGCGGTGATGCCGCTGTTCATCAACCAGTCGGACGGCCTGTTGATCTCTGGCGAAACCGCCCGCCACATCAAACAGAACTACGGCGCCTTCCTGTCGGGCGTGGTTGCGTTGACGCTGAACGCCGGTGCCTACATCTCGGAAATCTTCCGGGCCGGCATCCAGTCCATCGACAAGGGGCAGGTTGAGGCGTCGCGCTCGCTGGGCCTCTCCTTCCCGCGCACCATGTACCACGTGGTGCTGCCGCAGGCCTTCCGCCGCATGCTGCCGCCGCTGGGCAACAACGCGATTGCGCTGCTGAAAGATTCGTCACTGGTGTCGGCCATCGGCCTCGCCGAACTGGCCTATGCCGCCCGCACCGTGGCTGGCGCCTATTCCCGCTACTGGGAGCCCTACCTCACCATTTCCCTCATGTACTGGGTGTTGACCATGGGGCTCGCCTATCTTGTCAAACAACTGGAGACTCGTTATGGACGAGGTGATTCGCGTTAACCGGCTGACCAAGCAGTTCGGCCAGGTGTCGGTGCTGCGCGGCATCGACTGCGCCATCAACGCCTCGGAAGTGGTCTGCATCATTGGCCCGTCGGGTTGCGGCAAAAGCACTTTTCTGCGCTGCCTGAACGGGCTGGAGGAAGCCAGCGGCGGCGAGGTGCTTGTCAACGGCATCTCGGTCCACGACCCGAAAACCGATGTGGATGCGCTGCGTTCCGAAATCGGCATGGTGTTCCAGCGCTTCAACCTGTTTCCGCACAAGACCGTGCTCGAAAACATCGCCCTGGCCCCCACCAAGGTGCGGGGCCTGACCGCCGCCCAGGCGCAGGCACGCGCCGAAGAGCTGTTGGCCAAGGTGGGCTTGAGCGAAAAAATCAACGCCTACCCGAACCAGCTTTCGGGCGGCCAGCAGCAGCGCGTGGCGATTGCCCGGGCATTGGCGATGCAGCCGCGCATCATGCTGTTTGACGAACCCACCTCGGCGCTTGACCCCGAAATGGTCGGTGAGGTGCTGAACGTCATGCAGGCGCTGGCCGAGGAAGGCATGACCATGGTGGTGGTGACCCACGAGATGGGCTTCGCCCGGCAGGTAGCCAACCGGGTGCTGTTCATTGACGAAGGCCAGATCATCGAAGACGGCTCGCCCGCCGAGGTGCTGGAGCAGCCCCGAGAGGAGCGCACCCGGCGCTTCCTCAGCAAGGTGCTTTAGGCCGCCTTCTGGCGTTATTTTTTAAGGGTATTCCCGTATCACGGAATCCACCCTCGCAGTTGCCACGTATCAATGGGGTCGGCTTGGCTTTGTCTGGCAATCCCTGACCTGGTCAGGGTTGTAAGAACCCGGGTCAGGTTGCGACAAACCCAATGGCGGTGCCTGTCATCGTCTTTTTCGCGATTGATCAATCCAACTTCTTAACCCAGGAAAACCATGAAAAACTTGAAAGCACTCCTCGTCATCTCCGCTCTGCTCAGCGCTGGTGTGGCCCAGGCCGCAGGCCACGCAGGTGCCCCCATGACCAAAGACGCCGCCGGTAAGGACACCATGAAAAAGGATGAGATGAAAAAAGACGACATGAAGAAAGATGCCATGGCCAAAGACGGCATGAAAAAGGACGCCATGAAAAAAGACGAGATGAAGAAGTAATCTTCCCGCCTGCTGGCACCAAGGGAGACGACCTCAGGGCGTCTCCCTTTTTTCATGGGCTCGCAGCTTTATCGACTGATGGGCTGATGGCCTTGTCGCTGACATCCTGCCCTGACTCTTCATAATCAGGCCTTCGGGACACCGTGCCCTTGATGTGAGAACTCCCCGTGCTGAAAAACCCCCTCCGCCTGCCGACGCTGGCCGGCCTGTGCTGGCTGCTCGCGATGCCTGCCGGTCAGGCCATCGCGCAGACACCAAGCACCCCGCGCGCGGCGCCGGCGCCAGCATCCGCCGCTGCAGCGCACCCCCTCACCGGCACCTGGAACTGGACCCTGCCCGGCAAGCCCTGCAGCGAAACCCTGCAGTACCGGCCCAATGGCAGCCGTCTGGCGACCAGCGGGGAGCAAGTCACCAACGGTGACTACGAGGTCACCCGCTCGCCCAGCGCGGCCGGCTTTTACCGACTGACGGAAACCGTCACCCAGACCAATGGCAAGCGCGACTGCTACGGCGACCTGCAGGGCAGCAATGAAGAGTCGGTGACGCGCTTCATCCAGTTCAGCCCGGCGCAGGACCAGTTCATTGTGTGCAAGGCAGAATCGCTGCAGGCCTGCTTTGGTCCTTTGCGGCGGGTACCTTAAGCGGACGCCCTGACCTGATCGATCAGTCGGGCTGAATCAGAGACTGCAACACGCCCGGCTCAAAGTGGCGTTCGATGTAATCGGCAAGGCCGTCAAACACCGCATCCATCGTAGGCACACGGGCACCAAAGAGGGCCTGCAGCACGCGCGCATCTTCAAACATGCCGTGCAAATAGAGGCCCAGCACGTTACCCGCCGCGTTCTGCCACGCCAGGCCATCAGGCAACACGGCAGAAGCGATGTCCCCTGCGGCAGCCATCGCCGGATGGGCGCGGGTCTGGCCATGGTGAATTTCATAGCCCTCGACCTGCACGCCTGACAGCGCCGACCACGCGCCACCCACGGCACCAAAGGTGGCGGCCTTGTGCTGCACGGTTTTGGACTCTTCAAACACCGTGACCACCGGCAGCAGGCCAAGGCCGGGTGCATTGCCGTCGATACCGTGCGGGTCGATCAGGGCCTCGCCCAGCATCTGCAGGCCGCCACAGACCCCCAGCACCGCACCGCCGCGGCCTGCATGGGCAGCAATCGCCTGGTCCAGCCCCTGCGCGCGCAGCCAGGCGAGGTCACCGCTGGTGTGCTTGGAGCCGGGCAGGATCACCCAGTCGGCATCCATCAGATCCGTCGGGCTGCGCACCCACTTCAAACGCACGCCGGGCACGTTCTTCAGTGGCTGGAACTCGTCGAGGTTGCTGATGCGGGGGTAGGCGATCACGGCAACGGTGCGCGTCACTGCGCCCGAGGCCACGCTGCTGTCATCGAACACGCCGTCTTCTTCCGGGAGCCCATGCTGCCACCACATGGGCAGCGTTGCCACAGTGGGCACACCCGTCATGTCCTGCAGCATCTGCGGGCCTGGTGCCAGCAGGCGGGCGTCTCCGCGGAACTTGTTGAGTACAAAACCCTTGATCAGCTTGCGCTCGGCTTCATCGAGCATGGCCCAGGTGCCGTAGAGGTGGGCAAACGCGCCGCCACGGTCAATGTCACTGACCAGCAGGCAGGCCGCCTGCGCGTGCTTTGCCACCCGCATGTTGACGACATCGCTCGATTTCAGGTTGATCTCGGCCGGCGAGCCCGCACCTTCGATCACCACCACATCGTTTTCGGCCATCAGCTCATCCAGCGCCTGCGCCATCACCGGCCAGACCGCGCTACTGCGCTCACGCCACGCCATGCGAGAGAGTTCGGCATGTACCTGCCCCATCAGCACCACCTGGCTTTGCGTGTCTTTTTCGGGCTTGAGCAGCAGTGGGTTCATGCGCACATCGGGCTCAGCGTTTGCCGCCAGCGCCTGAAAATACTGTGCGCTTCCGATCTCACCTTGGGCCACCACCCGGGCGTTATTGCTCATGTTCTGAGACTTGTAGGGCGCCACTTTCAAACCTTGGCGGGCGTAATGGCGGCAAAGCGCTGTGGTCAGCCAGCTCTTGCCGGCGCCGCTGGTGGTGCCAAGCACCATGACGGTTTTTGCAGTCATTGCCTTGACGTGAGGAGTTGTTGCCATGCATTGTGCAGCGCGTCCTGCACGGCGGGTTGCTGCACGCTGACCCGCACATGGCCGGGCAAGCCAAATGAGGTGGTGTCGCGCAGCTTGATGCCTTGCGCACGCAGCACTGCCAGCGCCTGCGGCAAGTCTATACCTGCCGGAAGCGATGGCCGCGCGCAAAAGAAATTCGTTTCGCTGGGCAGCACATGCCAGCCCCACGATTCGCACAGACCGATCTGCCGGGCTTTCCATGTGCGCAGGGTGTCCAGACTGTTTTGCAACCAGTCCTGCGTTTCGCCACTCACCCAGGCCTGCAACATGGCCACGCCGTGCGCGCCAATGGGCCACGAGGGACTGAGTTCCTCCAGCGCTGCAACGGCTGCGCACTGCCCCGGCGGCGCAATCACGTAGGCGGCGCGTACCCCGGTCAGCCCGAGTGCCTTGTTGGGTGTCCAGAGTTGCCACGCTGTTTCTGGCGTGGGGCTCGGTGTTCCACTTAATCGCAGGGGCTCATAGGCCCGGTCCAGCACCACCATGGCGTGCGCGTCGATACCGTCGGCCAGTTGCGCCAGCCCGGCATGGGCACAGCCCATGGGGCTTGACGGCTCGCAGGCCCAGAGCAGCTGCGCATCGCGAGGCTGCGCCGTCACCGTCAGACGGTTGGCGTGCGCGGCCTGTACGTAGTCGCAATAGCTGTGCGGAGGCAACCAGACGGCCCGCCCGCCCCGCCCTGCGACCAGCGCGGTGACGCGGAAAATGAACTCGCTGGCACTGGCGGCCAGCAGCACACGTGCGCTGTCGACCCCATGAAAGGCGGCCAGCTGTGCACGCAGCGCCGTATAGCCCGCATCAGGGTAGCGTGTGGCATCGGCTCGCTGGACGGCTGCCAGGGCCGCCGGACACGGACCGCAGGCATTGCTGTTGGTAGAAAAGTCGTGCAAAGGCACGCCTTGATGGTCCGGGCCACCATGCAGTCGCGTGGTCATGCGCGACTCCCGGGCCATGAGCCGCCCATCGCTGCAGCAAGAAAAATCGCAGTCACCGCTCCAATCAGCAAAAGCACCACCGCCTTGCCGGCATCCGCCTGCGCTGCCGCTACGTCATCCGGCCCCGGTGGACGGCCCGAAGGGTTGAGGGTGTACACACCGGGCTTGCCGAGCGAGATGCCCAGCGCCAGCGCCATCGCCGCCATGGGCCAGCCGCTGTTGGGCGACGGCGTTTTTTGGGCCTCAGCAAGCACTGCGGACAGACGCACACCCCGCGTCACCGCCATCAGCAGCAAGGCCGTCACACGCGCCGGTACCCACGACAACACATCGTCGGCACGCGCCGCCCACTTGCCCGCCCATTCCCAGTGCTGCCCGCGGTAAGTGCCCCGGTAGCCCCACATCGCGTCGGCCGTGTTGGCAAAGCGGTACACCGCCGCACCCGGCAGACCGAGCAACACAAACCAGAAAATCGGTGCCACCACCGAGTCGTTCAGGTTTTCTGCCAGCGACTCGATGGCACTCTCGCGCACCTGGCTGTCGGTGAGCTGCGCCGTGTCGCGGCTGACCAGCCATGACAGGCGTTCACGCCCGGCGGCCAGCGACTGCTGCAGGGCCGTCTCGACCGCACCGGCCTCGTCATGCAGCATGCGCCATGACAGCATGCATTTCAGCGCCCAGCCCGCGAGCAACACCAACAGGGCAGCCAACGCCGCCAGCAGCATGTCTGCGGCAGCCAGCGCCTGACCGACCTGCCACAGCACCAGACCCTGCAGGCCCCAGGCCACCGTCGCCACTGCTACAGCGCCCACGCACCACGCCAAGGCACCCAGCACAAAAGCCGGCGCGGGCGAGCACCGCACCACCCCATCGCCACACACTTTGAGAAACCGGCCCATCCACACCACCGGGTGAATGGCCGTGAGTGGTTCACCGAACTGTCGATCAATCCACCAGGCCAGCAACAGGACAGCTGCAGACACCCCTGCAGCGCCTCCCGCCACGCTGAGGGGAAGCACAGCATCCAGCCATGGCACCGTCGTTATTTCAGTCATCCGCTTATCACGCAGCACCGGCGCCTGAGGGATTCACTGGACGCCAGCGGCGCTGCTGCCGCCACGCACCCAGTGCCAGCAGCAGCGCCACCGCCCAGAGTGTTGCCAGGCTGTTCACCACCGCAGTCGGTGGCTTGGCTTGTTCGGGCTGTAACTCCAGCTTGAGACCGCGCACGATGGTGGGTGCCGCGATCTCTGGGGCCGGCTCGCGGGCGGCGGGCAGGTCAGATGGCCGCGCCAGTGGCCGACCGGTGCCGGCGTCGGCCACTGGCCTGGCGCGAGATTCGCCAGGTGCCAGCGCCGCATCGGCTGCAAAGCGCTGCACAGCCGGATTGCTCTCGCGCAGGCCTGACGCCTCGCGGGCCTCGTTGTAGGCCACCACCAGCGACTGCCGGGTGGCCATGTCGGGCTGCCAGTAGTTCAGGCGTATGGCGTCCAGCATGCGCTCCAGCGTCTGCGCGAAGGCGGCCCGGCTGACACCGTCCTTGCCTTCCAGCCACTCCCGTGTGCCCAGGCCGTACTGGTCACGCAGGTAAACATCGTGCAGCGACTGCCAGTGGTCCTGCCTCACGGTCTGCGGCGCCGTGACCTGCCAGCCCCAGAGAAACTGCGCGGTCTTGAGCACCTGCAGGGTGCCGCTGTAGCCTTCTGCCTTTTGCGCACTGATCCACTGCGGGTGCAAATAGCGCGTCTGCATTTCCTTGGCGATGGCGCTGCTGGCACTTTCGGTGATCACTTCGGACGCATCGCGCAGGTTCTGCACATACAGGGCCGGTGGCTTGCCGGTGAGTTGGCGTACCGCCTGGGAAAGTCCCCCCAGATACTGGAACGGGTCATCGCTGGTGAGCATGCCGTAGGTGCTGGAGGTGCGTGAAAGCAGGGCCGCATCGACCTGCGCCAGATTGCGGGCAAACGCCTTGTGGCGTGCCGCGCCTTCAATGCCCTGTCCGTAGGCGTGTCCCATGCGGTCCATGTAGAGCTGTGCCATCCCGGCGTCGCCGCCGCCCTTGCCGTCCTTTTCCCAGATGTCGGTGGCCTGCACCGCATCGCTCAGACCGGTGCCATAGCTGCCCTGCTCGTTGGAGAACACCCGCGCAGTGGACCAGCGCCGGACATCGGCTGCACTCGCGCCCTGGCCAGCGAATTCCCTGGCCAGTTTTTGCGTGTTGCGGGCGACGTGGTTATCCGCCTCCTTCAACTGGGCCACCTGCCGCACACCTTCGTCGATCCAGCGCATCACCACCGGAAACTGGTCGCGGTAGGAACCGGTCACGCTGACCAGTACATCCAGCCGCGGCCGCTTGAGTTCGCCCGCAGGCAGTACGGCGAGCCCGGCCACACGGCCAGCGTCGTCCCAGCGTGGTTTCACACCCAGGGCATACAGGACCTGCGATTCCATCACGCCCTGGTGCCGCATGGTCTCCCCGGCCCAGAGGGTGAACGCGACTTTTTCGGGCCACTGACCGTTGTGGGCCGCGCGGTGCTGCTTCATCCAGGCCTCGAAAGCCGCAACACCGGTGTCCCAGGCCTGCCGTGTTGGCACCCGGCTGGGGTCGAACCCGTAGAGGTTGCGACCGGTGGGCAGGCTTTCAGGGTTGCGCACCGGATCGCCGCCATAGCTGGTGCGGATGTGCTGGCCATCCAGTGCGGCAAGAAAACCGGTGATCTCTTCGTTGTCGGCCAGTGCCTTGTCCAGCTGCTGGGCGCGCAGCGCCAGTGCCAGCAGTACCGCCGGGTCCAGCACCTTGGCCTCGGCGCGGTTGGGCACCGTGCTGTGAATGCCGGATTTCGCGGCTTCGGCGGCATCCTGCACACGCAGGTCCAGCGTGCTGGCCGCTTGCGGGTCTTTCAGCGCCACCTGCAGCCAGCGCGCCGGCCGGGAGTGGATGATTTTTTTCGAGTCCAGCAGGAACACCTCGTCAATGTCCTCGCCCAGCGCCTCGATCAGCGGCTTGCGCAGCGTCTGCATCACGGTGCCGAAGCGGCGCTGCGCATCAGGCACTTCACCAAAAGTGGCCAGGCCCTGGGGCTGCGCCGTCTGCGCGATGTCGTCGAGGTAGGGATGCAGCAGCTCCATGAAGCCGGCAAAGTCGGCAGCGATTTTCTGTGCGCTCCAGCCGATGTCGCGGTGTAACTGGTGCTCGACGAACTTCGCGACCAGCTGCGCCTCCAGCGCCTTCTTCACCGGGCCGGGGGCCACGGTTTCCCAGTCGTGCATCAGGTCGTGCATGTCATGCACACCGGGCCGGAAGCCGGCGGGCGAGAACATCGGCGTCGAATGGCTCACCAGCACCGCGCGGCCACGGCGCTTGGCAGTCAACGCCTCGCCCAGGTTGTCCATGATGTAGGGGTAGAGGTTGGGCAGGTCGCCCAGCGCCAGCAAGGGGTCGTCCTGCGCCGAGAGGCCGCGCTCCTTGCCGGGCGCCCATTCAAGCGTGCCATGCGTCCCCAGATGGACCACGGCACTGGCGGCGAACTGCTCGCGCAGCCACAGGTAGGTCGCCAGATAGTTGTGGCTCAGCGGCACGCTGGCCCGGTGGCCAATGCGCTTTTTGCGCATCTCCGCCGGTGTACCCGCCGTGACCTCATGGCGCAGCGGTTGCGGCATCACCACCACGTTGCCCAACTGCACACGCGGAATGATGAACCCCGGCATGGCCGGCCCGCCCGGCTGGCCTGACTGGGATCGCATCATCAGGGCCTTTTCAGGCGCACCCCAGTAGCCCTCGATGCGGCTTTGCGTGGATGGCGGCAGCGCGCGGAACCAGGCCAGGTAGCGGTCCAGCGGCAGCACATCGGCCAGCCCTTGCGCCGGCAGCAGCGTCAGGGTTTCAGGCCGGTAGAAGGCGCCGAGCGTGGCCTGCACCTGCCGCGTGATCTGTTCAGCGCCGGGCGTTTCGGTCTGGTATCCGGCTGCCTTCATGGCGGCCAGCATGTTCTCCAGGCTTCTGGGCACATTGAGAAAAGAAGCGCCGAAGTTGCCTTCCCCCTGCGGGTAGTTGTAGACCATCATGGCCACGCGACGCCGGGCCGGGGGTGTCTGCTGCAGGCGAACGAGGGCTGCAGCCTTGTCGGCCACCGCATCAATTTGCGCCGGAAGGGGCTGCAGCGCACCGGTTCTGGCGTCGCGCGCAGTGATCAGCATGGCATCGACCATCCCCGCCAGCTCGCTGGGCGTGTAGTAGTACGCCACATCGGACAGGGCCAGCCCATCCTTGCTTTGCGCCCATTGGCCGGTATCCATGGCCAATGCGGGCAGCGTCTGCAGCACCGGAACGCCGATGCGCTCCAGTTCAGCCTTTCGCTCGGTCGGGTTGAACACCAGCGCCGAGTTGATGATGATGTCGGCGACGCGACGCGCCCCGCCAGGCGTTGGCACCTGCGTCATCTGGACGAACAGGTCTTTTTGCTGGCGCGGCCCATAAAACGCATAAGCGCGCAGCCCGCGCCGTTCCAGCGCCGCCATCAGCGCATCAAGCCAGGGCGTGTCATCCGAAGTGAAGACCGCGTTGTTGACCGCGATGGCCACCGTCGGCGCCTTTGCATCGACACCCGGGAAGGCATCGAACGCCGGCAGCTGGCTTTCGATGTGCGGCCACGCCGGGTGGTAGAAGCCGGCCAGCGGAAGCCGTACTGCAGGCGGCAGTTCATCCAGCGCCCCGGCGCCCCGCCCGCTGCGGGAAGCGCCATCTTTCAGTGCAGCCATGGCCAGGCGCATGTTCTGCGCGCCGCCAAAACGCCAGTACTCCCGCAGACGCTGCGCCCAGCCAGCGCTGACACCGCGGTCGGCCTGCAGTGGTGCGGCAGCGACTGGCTGCCGGTTGGCCACCGCGCCAAATTCGCCGACCACCACATAAGGCGTGCCGCTGGTGCCGATCACATCGCCAAACCGCACGGCCACGTTTTGCGCCACGCTGCTGTGCGGTGCATCGATCACCAGCAGGCGAGCGCCGCGCAGTGCCTGCCGCAAGGCGTCGGGCGTGTCGTCCTCTGCCGACAGGGTTTGCAGCGGCACACCGGCCTGTGCGGCGGCCGCGACCAGCTTGGCCAGACGGGCCGGCGACACCACATACGTGCTCAGCAGCACCATGCGCGGCTCTGCAGCCGGGGTTTGCGCCCACGACGGCGCCAGCCCTGTCAGTACGAACACGGTCAGACCGATCAGGCGAGCCAGCCACCTGCGGTCGCGCCACACACCCGGACCTCGGTACGCCTTCATCTTTCAGCAGGCACATAAACCATGGTGCCGTCTTTCATGCGGTAGGCGGTACCAGCCTTTTCACCCTCACCCTCGCCCGAGGCGCCACTGGCCTTGAAGCGGGTGACCTTGGCACCTTCCTTGGTAATGATCTCCATGTCGGGCTGGCCCGAGTTGCGGATGATGGTCAGCTTGTCGTCTGCAAACGGGTTCATCGGGTTGTTGATCACCGCAATCAGCAACATGCCAATGACCACCAGGAACACATCAATCAGGTTAATGGTGGACAGCACCGGGTCGTCATCGTCTTCATCCAGAATGCGCAGGCGTGGCCGGGTGACGCCTTGTGATGCCGGGTTGGAAGGCGAATTCATGCGGCATTCCCCTCCAGCACAGCCAGCATTTCCGCCAGCAGCCAGCGCCGACGCACGCTGTACACCACAAAGGTGATCGAGGCGGCGACCAGCGCCACAATGACAGCCGCAAATGCCGGCGCCAGGCTCTGCGCAACGCCCTGCGACTGCCCGGACGCCACCGCCACCAGCGCCGGACCCATGGGAATCATGGTGGCCACCAGTCCCAACATGGGTGCGACGCGGCTGCACAGCCGCAGGCCTTCGAGTTCCTTGAGCACGGCAAGCTCCAGCATTTCCGGCGAGCCGCTGCCGACGCGGCCCAGCACCAGCACGTGGCCCGGTTGTCTGCGACGGCGCGCCCACTCGACGGCAAAGGCGCCCAGGCTCATCAGCGAATAAGCGAATGCAGCAAGCACCAGCGCGTTCACCGGCCATAGGAAAGTCTGGGCAAGCTGGAACAGGGTGTTTTCAAATAGCATGGAAACTCTCTTTCGGTTGGCTATTCAATCGGATGGAGCGGGGGCGGGTTTTCACCCGCAATCGAGGAACTGGATGGGGATTGCCCCCAGTGGTCTTCAAACACCATGTCAGCCAGCGCTGCGCGACGCGCCCACTTTTCAGCCTGCAACATCGGCTGCTCGTAAAACGCTTCGACAGGGCCGAGGCACAACACGGCAATCGGTTGGCTGCCCTCGGGCATCTGCAACAGTGCGGCAAGCTGCAAGGGATCAAAAATCGACACCCAGCCCATGCCCAGGCCTTCGGCGCGTGCGGCCAGCCAGAGGTTCTGGATCGCGCAGGCGGCCGAGGCCAAGTCCATCTCGGGCAAGGTGCGCCGGCCAAACACATGCTGCTCGCGCCCGGGTGGCAGCGCCACCACCAGCACCTCGGCAGCGTCCAGCACGCCCTGCACCTTGAGCTTCATGAACTCGTCTTCCCGCTCGCCCAGCGCCTGCGCGGTCAGCACCCGCTCGTGCTCGACGAGCGCGTGAATGCCCTCGCGCAGCGAACGATCACGCACCCGGATGAAACGCCAGGGCTGCATGAAACCGACGCTGGGCGCATGGTGCGCCGCACCGAGCAGGCGCTGCAACACCGCATCCGGCACCACGCCGCCGCTGAAGTGGCGCATGTCGCGCCGCTCGTGGATGACGCGGTACACCGCCTCCCGTTCGGCAGTGCTGAAAGCTTGGGATGCGGCGGTGCTCATCTGCACGCCTAGTCTTCGATGCCGCGCTGAGCCGGGATGCCAGCGTTGAAGGCATGCTTGACCTTGGTCATTTCAGTCACCGTGTCGGCCAGCTCAATGATCTCGGGCGGGCAGCGGCGGCCGGTGATGACCACATGGACATCCTTCGGACGGTCACGCAGCGTCTGCAGCACGTCGTCCAGCGGCAGCCAGCCGTAAATGAGGGGGTAAGTCAGCTCGTCGAGCACCACCATGAAATGCTCGCCGCTGAGGATGGCTGTGCTGGCTTTCTGCCAGCCATCGCGTGCCAGTTGGGCCGAGCGCTCCAGATCCAGGCTTTTCCAGCTGAAGCCGTCGCCCAGACCTTCCACCGACAGGCCGATCTGCTCGAACATGCGGTGCTCGCCAAAGCGGGCGGTGGGCACCTTCATGAACTGGAAAATCTTCACCGTCTTGCCATGCACATGGTGGCGGCCATGGGCCCGCAGCGCAAGACCAAACGCCGCTGTGCTCTTGCCCTTGCCATCGCCGGTGTGAACGATCACCAGACCACGGCGCTCGCCTTCCGGCTTCTCATAGGGTTTGACTGAAGGGGGTGTTTCAACTTGCATGGTGCGGACTTTCGTGATTCAGCAATCGGGTGATTCAAGGTTCAAATCCGGGGCAGAGCCACCCATTGGCCAGCCAGCGGGTGCACGGCGATGCGGTGGTCAAACACCTGCTCCAGCGCGCGGTGCGTAGCCGCGTCGATGCAGGCGCCCTGGTGGGCGATACGCCCCTCGGCCATCACCACCAGTTCATCGGCCTGCAGCGCGAGGGAAATTTCATGCAGCACGCTGATGACCGTTTTGCCACTGGCCACCAGCTCGCGCGCGAGCAACAGCCAGTCGGCCTGATGCGGTGGGTCGAGATTGGCCAGCGGTTCGTCCATCAGCAGCACGTCGGCCTCGACCGCGAGCGCGCGGGCCAGCAGCACCCGCTGGCGCTCGCCACCCGAGAGCTGACCCAGCGCCCTGCACCGCCAATCCCACGCATGGGTGGCACGCAAGGCGCGCTCCACGGCTGCATGGTCGGCTGCGCTGGGCGGTGCCAGCCAGGGCTGGTGCGGCAAGCGGCCCAGCATGGCGACGTCGTAAGCCATCAGGTCATCGGCCGAGCTTTCGTTCTGGCCCAGCCACGACAGCAGGCGGGCACGCTGGCGGGCTGCTGGTGCACCCGGGTTGTGGCCGAGCAGACTGACCTCGCCCTGGTAAGGCATCAGCCCTGCCAGCACCTTGAGCAAGGTCGATTTGCCCGCGCCGTTGGGGCCGACCACACTGGTCCAACGCCCGGCTGGCAGGGTCAGTGAAATGTCGTGCAGCACCTCGGCATGACCCAGCGTGGCACGGATGGACCGGGCCTGAAGCGCAGGACCTGCCGGGGCCGAGCGAAGGTCGCCGCTCACAGCATCGCCCCCCGCGTTGCAGCGGGGCCGGTGCCGCGGTGCATCAGCCACAGCAGGTAGCCGCCACCGAGCACTGCGGTGAGCACACCCACTGGCAATTCCTGCGGCGCCACCAGCCAGCGCGCCAGCACATCGGCAGCGGTGAGCAATACCGCGCCCATCAGGCTGGAAAGCAAAATCAGGCGGCCATGCGTGGCCTTCACCACCGAGCGCACCAAGTGCGGCGCGGCCAGCCCGACAAAGGCAATCAGGCCGGTCTGCGCTACCGCGGTGCCTGTGGCCAGCGCCAGCACGGCGACCAGCGCGGCACGCATTTGCGGCAGCTTCAGGCCCAGGCTTTGCGCGGTGGATTCGCCCAGCGCCAGCCCGTCGAGCACATGGCTCATCATCCACGCCGCCGTGAGACACAGGCCGAAGATACCAGCCATCACAGCGCATGACGAGAAGCCCACAAACGCGGTGCTGCCCAGCATGAAGGACTGCATCGATTGCATGATTTCTGGCGTGAGCAGCAGCACCAGCGAGCTGAGCGCGCCCAGCACCACGCCCACAATCACACCCGCCAGCAGCAGCCGCAGCGTGTGCTGCACGCCCTTGGCCAGCAGCAGCGTGAGCAGCACTGCCAGCACCGCGCCCACAAACGCGGCGCCCGTGATACCGAGGCGCGCCACCCACTGCGTGGCCATGGGCGACACACCGAACAGCGCCATCGCCAGCGCCACGCCCAGCGACGCACCGGATGCACTGCCCAGCAAATACGGATCAGCCAATGGGTTGCGAAAGAGGCCCTGCGCCACAGCACCCGCCAGCCCCAGCAGCGCACCGGCCAGCCAGGCGCCCACGGTGCGCGGCAGGCGAATCTCACACACGATCTGCAGCGCCTGCGGGTCGCTGTGCATGTTCAGCACGCTGTCAAAACCGGTGCTGCCCACACTCACGCCCAGCAACAACAAGCCTGCGGTGGCCAGCAACAGCCCGGTGGCCAACCAGCCCGCCTTGCGCGGCTGCGGTTCAGCGGCCTTACCTGCTCTGTGGTGGCTCACGTTGCTCATCGCGCTTTGCCTGCCCCACCCGGTGTGGCGTACTTTTCAAGGCAGGCGGCCATCAGGCGCGCAGCCTCGGCCATGCGCGGGCCGGGGCGAACCACCACATCGGAATCGCCCACACCGAACACGCAGATGCGCTGCTCCTTCACCGCCTTGATGCTGCCCCAGCCCGGATACGGCACCATGGCCTGCATGCTGCGGTTGCCGATCAGGATCACATCGGGATTGGCTCGCACCACAAATTCAGGATTCAACCGTGGGAAGGGCCCGAGCGATGCAGGCACCACGTTCTTCACGCCCAGCCGCGTCAGCGTCTCGCCGATGAAGGACGACTCACTGGCACCATACGGCCCACGGCTGACCTCGAAGTACACCCGCAGCGCGCGCGCCTGGGGCGACAGCGACTGCGCCGCCGCCGATACGCTGGTGTCGATCAGGCGCCACAGGCGCGCAGCGCCCATCTCGTCGGGAATCTCCAGCAAGGCACCAATCTTGCCGAGCACGCGGCGCACATCGGCATGGCTTTTCGGCTCCAGCGCCACGACCTTGATGCCCAGCGACTCCAGCCGTGCGCTGGCACGCGACGAGGTGGCGAGCAACACCACATCGGGTTTGAGCGCCACAATGCCTTCAATGTTCGGGTCCAGCCCGCCGCCCATCACCGGCAGGCTGCGCACTGAAGCCGGGTGGTTGGAATACCGGTCCACGCCCACCAGCCGGTGGCATTGCTCCATCGCACAGACGCTCTCGGTCAGCGAGGGCAGCAGGCTCACGATGCGCTGCGGCGCCTGTGCGAACTGCACCGTCACCCCACGGTCGTCAGTGAGTTGCAGCGCGTGTACCGGCAACGCGGCCGCCAGTGCAAAACAGGTAATTGCGAACCAGGCCATGGCGAACCAGCGTTTCACGGCGTCCCTTTCAGAAACAGAGGAAGCCCGGCCACCATCAGCGTGACGCGCTCGCAGCCCGCTGCCACCTGCTGATTCAGCCGACCCAGCGCATCAACGAAGGCGCGCGTCTCGCGACCCAGCGGAATCACACCAAGACCGATCTCGTTGCCGACCAGCACGACGGGGCCGGGCGCTTCGCGGATGGCCCGCAGCAAGGCGTCAATCTGTGGCGTCGCATCGGTCACAGGGTCTGCCGCGCCCGGCGCCGGCATCAGCAGGTTCGTCAGCCACAGCGTCAGGCAATCCACCACCACGAGGGTGTCGCTGCGGCTGGACTGCGCCACCGCATGCGCGAGTTGCAGTGGCTCTTCAACGGTCGTCATGCCCGGCACCCGCTCGGCCCGGTCCTGCTGGTGGCGCACGATGCGTTGCTGCATCTCGTCGTCCCACGCTTGAGCGGTGGCCACCAGCACCGCGCGATGCAGCGGCGATTGCGCAAGCCATTGCTGGGCAATCATTTCGGCTCGGCGCGACTTGCCGCTTTTCTGGCCACCGAGGATGAGCTCGCTGCGGGCAATCACCTGAGGTTCAGCCATGCTCGTGGCTCCATTGCATGATGAGGCGGTGAATCTGCTCGACACCTTCAGTGAGCGCTGCTGGCCCGGGCTGCAGAATTTCGGCCGACTTGATCTCGAACAGCTGTTGAGTCTTGACGGCGTTGACCTCTCCCCAGCCGGGGCGCGCCAGCACATGGGCGGGCCGGAACTTGCGTCCGCACCAGGAGCCAAAAATGATGTCGGGGTTGCGCCGCACGATCTCGCTGCCGTCGGCAATGATGCGCTGCTTGCCCATGGGTTCGCGCGCCAGCTCCGGAAAGCAGTCGTCGCCGCCCGCGATGCCGATCAGCTCAGACACCCACGCAATCGCGCTGATGTGCGGGTCGTACCACTCTTCAAAAAACACCCGGGGCCTGCGCCTGAGGGATTTGGCCGCCTGTTCGATAGCGAGCAGGCGCGTCTGCATCTGCCGAATCAAGTCCAGCCCGCGTGCCTCTTGCCCGACCATGGCGGCCAGCTGGTACATCATCGAAAAAATCTCCGCCACGCTGCGCTGGTTGAAGATGGTGACCTGAATACCGTGCCGGATCAGCTGCGAAGCGATGTCGGCCTGCAGGTCTGAAAAGCCGATCACGCAGTCTGGCTGCAACGCCACAATCTTTTCGATTTTGGCGCTCAGAAATGCACTCACCTTGGGCTTTTCTTCCCGCGCCCGCGGTGGCCGCACCGTGTAGCCTGAAATACCGACGATGCGCCGCTCCTCGCCCAGCAGGTAGAGCCACTCGGTCGGCTCTTCGGTGAGGCAGACGATGCGTTGCGGGCCCACGCCGCTGCGCTGCGCCGCTGCATCAGCGCCGGTTGCCAGCAAACGCCAGTCAGTGGCAATCGTCATGCAGGCTCCTTCAGAAAAAGCCGCGCAGTGGCTTCAGGGCTGGAAGCAAACCAGGCGTGGAAATAACTCGCCTTGACGGACCCCTGCACATACAGCGCCTCGCCCTGCCCCCGCAGCGTGCGCCCGGGCGCGGCCTCGGTGCGGGCGGCTGCAGGCAGCGCCGTTTCTGCGGTCGAATAATGGAAGGTGTGCCCGCGCAGGGTGCCATAGGGCAGCGGCAATTGCTGCGGGCCGAGGGCCGCCAGGCGCTTGTTCACCGTCACTTCACCCGGCAGCACGCCCCAGGCGGCATAACGCTCGCCTTCGGTGGTGGTGATGCCATCAAACAGCGCCATCATGCCGCCACATTCGGCCCACACTGGCTTGCTGGACTGCACATGCTGGTGCAGGCTGGCCTTCATCGCCACGTTACCCGCCAGCGCAGGGCCATACAGCTCCGGGTAACCGCCGGGCAGCCACAGCGCATCACATGCCGGCAAGGCGGCGTCTGCCAGTGGCGAGAAAAACACCAGCTGCGCACCCAGTTCCTGCAGGCACTGCAAATTGGCGGCATAGATGAAGCAGAAGGCCGCATCACGGGCCACGGCAATCGTTTTGCCCCGCAGCAGCGGTGCCACAGATGCCGCGGGGGGCGCAGCCGCGCCTTCAAAAGCCATGGCCCAAGCGTCCAGGTCCTGCAAGCTCATGCGCCCCAGCGGCGTGGCCGCCAACGCATCGGCTGCTGCATCCAGCCGCTGCAGGGCCTCGCCCTGGTCACCGAGTTCATGGTCCATCACCAGGCCGAGATGCCGCTCAGGCAGCGTGAAAGCGGCGTCGCGCATCAGCGCACCCATCCACTGCGCGGGCTCTCGCAGGCTGCGCTGCAGCATGTCGGCATGGCCGGGCGACGCCACGCGATTGGCCAGCACGCCGGCAAACCGCAGGCCCTGGCGGTAGCTTTGCAGCCCCCAGGCCAGTGCGCCGAAGGTGCCCGCCATGGAGCCGGCATCAATCACCGCCAGCACCGGCAGGCCAAAGCGCTGCGCCAGATCGGCAGCACTTGGCTCGCCGTCGAACAGGCCCATCACGCCTTCAACGATCAGCAGGTCGGCGTCCTGCGCTGCGGCGTGAAGGCGCTGGCGACAGTCGGCCTCGCCGGTCATCCACAGGTCCAGCTGATGAACGGGCTGGCCGCTGGCCAGTGCGAGCCAGTACGGATCGAGAAAATCCGGCCCGCACTTGAACACCCGCACCCGCCGCCCCTGCCGCGCGTGCAGGCGCGCCAGCGCACAGGTCACCGTGGTCTTGCCCTGGCCGGAAGCAGGTGCGGCGACAAGAATGGCGGGGCAGGTGGCGGTGAGCGTCATGAAGCAGTGGTCCAAAAGCGGGCAGCTTACTGCGGCGCCCAGGTCAGGCCGACGTACAGGGCACGCCTCGCTGAAGCATAGCCGTTGATGGTTTGATAAGTTTTGTCAGTCAGGTTGTCTACCCGTACCAGCGCTTTCCAGTCTTTCGACAAGGGCGTGCTGGCACTCAGGTTGACCAAGGTGTAGCCGGGCAACACGGGCGACGTTGCAGTGGTATTTTCGTAGCGCAGGGCAGACATCAGCACATCACCGGCCAGCGTCCAGGCCCCGATGCGCGTGTCCACGCCAAAAGTGGCGTGTCGTTTCGCGCGGCGCGCGAGTTGTTTGTTCAACGTTAGGTCTTTAGGGTTCTGTACGTCTAGCGACCCATAAAGGTTGAAGTTTCCTATCGATTCGCTGGCTGTAAAAGTCAAGCCCGTGTACGAGGCCTGCGCCGTATTGGCATAGCAGCCGACACGAGTTGCTGCTGGTAAGAGGCCGCTGGGGCATGGACCGGCACCGCTAACAAATGTCAGCAGATTGGTCAGTTTGTTACGGTATGCCACCACACCATATCTACGAGTACCCTCAACATACTTCAAGCCCAGTTCTACGTTACGGCCTGACTCTGGCAGCAGTGGTGTGGGTGGCGAAAACACGGTGAAGCGCTGGTACAACGTGGGCACTCGAAACGACGTACCGACGCTACCTGAAATTTTCCAGCGGGGCGTAATTGCCAGGGCATAGGCAGCCGATCCAGTTGATTTGCCTCCGAACTCACTGTCACGATCATGGCGCACATTGAACTGAACGGTATGTACACCAGCAGCCCACCCATATCCCAGAGCCAAACTGTTTTGTGATTTTTCACGCGTCAGCGAGGTCACGTTGGTTGGCAGACCCGTTGTACCCATCAATAAAAATTGATCTTTTTTATTTTCCAGCGTGGCGCTTAGCGCATGCGCGCCAGTCTGGTAATTGTTTTGCCAAATAAAGCCGCTGGTTTTGGTCTGGTCAAAAGGCGGCCTGAGCGTCGAACCATTGAGCGCATCTTCGCCACGGTCTGTACCGTAAGTCACGCCCAGCCGTGTGTTGTACGCCTGAGACCACTTTGCCTGCCACTGTATGCCGACTGTTTCAACCTGATTAGCCCGGATAAAGTCGCGCGTCAAACCTTGGTCATATTGGGCAGCAATTTTGTTATTCAGAAAGTTGGCTTCCAGACGATGCTCTGCGTTGATCTGAAAACCCAGCCTGCCGTTGACATTCATGCTTTTGTAGCCGTCGCTATCAGGGTTTTGTGTCGCAATGGGTCGCGAGTTGAACCCATCACTGGTGGTTTGTGCCACACCCAATGCGTAGTCAAAAGAATTGACTGAACCGCTGGCACTCAAGTCGATTTTTTGTGTGTTGTAAGTGCCATAGCCAAACGAGATGATCGGAGAAAAAGCACCCTCACCTTTTTTAGTGAAAATTTGAATCACGCCCGCAGCAGCGTCTGAACCATACACCGCACTGGTTGGGCCACGAACAATTTCAATCCGGTCAATTTGTGCCAGAGGAATAGCTTGCCAATTGGCTCCCCCGCTGGTACTTTGGCTGTCCATACGCACGCCATCAATCAACACCAAGGTGTGGCGACTTTCACCGCCACGGGTAAAAACAGTTGTCGAATTACCAGCGCCGCCGAGTCGCACGATTTCAATGCCCGGCACACGGGCTAGCACATCGGCCAGGGCAGCCGCGCCACTGCGCTCTATCACCTCTCGGTCAATGATGGTGACGTCGGCCACCACGTCGCCGATGGGTTGGGCACTGCGCGTGGCCGTCACAAATATCTCTTTAAGTTGCGGCGTCACGCCAGTCTGGGCGCGGGCAGACAAGGAAAGGCCAGCTGCAAACGCAGCGGTAGCAAGCGCACTAAAGCGCACGCGATCAACACAAGGTTTCATGGATTAACTCAAGTTCAAAGGCCCTCACCGGCTTCCCCGCCAGTGCATGAGCGTCACAAACGCAGCGCCGGATACGGACGCACACGTTCACCTTGTTGGCCGGTATCCGGGCTGACGGAACTGCTTTCATCGCCTTCCCAAGCGCTTGTTCAGGGCGCTCAGTGGCGAGTGATGAAAACTGAATGGATTCCCGATGTGGGTCAGGAATGCAGCATTCGTCCGTTTTACCGTTGCGGGGGCAGCGCAGGCTGGAGGTCTCGGCGCTTCCAGCGGGCACTGGCCCGGCGTGGATGGCGTTGACTTCCTCCTGCTTCCCGTTGAACTGCGGCGTGTGAACCACACCGCGAGCACCAACAGCGCAGATTCTACGCGCCACCCTGCCGCAAACCCTACAATGCTTTTTCCATGTCGAATCCAACCCCCATCGACCAGATCACCGAGCGCGTGGAGCGCCTGCTGGTGCGCTACGAGGAATTGCAGCGGACCAATGCCCTGCTCAATGACCAGGTCACGGTGCTCACGCACGAACGGGATTCGCTTCGGTCGCGGCTGAGTGCGGCACGTGCCCGGGTGGATGCACTGCTTGAACGCCTGCCCGAAGCCAATGGCCAGGGCCAGCGCAGCACGGTAGGAACCGAGTGATGAAGCAACTTGAAGTGCAGATCATGGGCCAGAGCTACCTGCTGGGCTGCCCCGAAAACGGCGACGCGCGCATGCTCGACGCCGTCAACCGTGTCGACATGGCCATGTGCAAGATTCGCGATGCCGGCAAGATCAAGGCACGCGACCGCATTGCGGTGCTGGCGGCACTGAACCTGGCCTTTGAACTGCCTGAGCGCACAGCAACTGCCCCGCAGGCAGCTGCTGCACCACAGAGCACGGGCAATACCCAGAACGCCCCCCAGATCGATACCCAGCTCAACACCCAACTCCAGGCACTGCTGCAGCGCCTGGACGCCGCGCTCGGAACCGACGGCCAGTTGCTCTGAACCGGCCCGGTATGACCGGTCAACGCATGCGCTGCGACCTGTCATCAACGCCCACACGCCCTCACGAAAGCCTACAATCGCACTGTCTGCGATGCGCGCCGGGCTTTATATTTCCTTGAACCAATGCTCTTTGAGCCCGGGCTTGGTAAATTGTCAGGCAGGTGTGATCGTCTCGCGTCAGACGAACCCGAAACCTGACTGCCCTTGCCCACCTGAACCCCGGTTCAGGATGCCGGTCCGGTGGCACTCGCAGACACCTTATTTTTCGGCCAGACCCAGCTTCTGCGCCAGCCCGATGCGCTGCAGCTTGCCTGTGGCGCCCTTGGGAATCTCGGCCATGATCAGGATCTTGCGTGGCACCTTGAAGTCAGCCAGCTTGGTCGCGGCAAAGTCGCGAATCTCCCGGTCTGTCGCGGTCTTGCCTTCACGCAGCACCACCGCCGCACCGACCTCTTCGCCCAGCTTGTCATGCGGAATGCCAAAGGTGACCACCTGCGCAACGGCCGGATGATCCATCAGCACTTCGTCCACCTCGCGGGGTGAGACTTTTTCGCCACCGCGGTTGATGATTTCTTTGAGCCGGCCCGTCAGCGTCACATAACCGTCAGCAGTCATGGTGCCTTGGTCACCGGTGCGGAACCAGCCGTGCGTAAACGCTTCCGCGTTGGCCTTCTCGTTGTTCTCATAGCCCAGTGTGACGTTCTCGCCCCGGATGACGATCTCGCCGATCTCACCCGGCGCCAGCAGCTTGCCTTCCGTGTCCATGATGGCCACCTCGGGCCCTGCTGCAACCCCCACCGAGCCAGGAATGCGCTTGGCGGGCGGCAAGGGATTGCTGGCCATTTGATGCGCGGCTTCGGTCATGCCGTAAGACTCGATCAGCGGTGACTTGAACACTTTTTCCAGCTCGGCAATCACCTGCGGCGGCATCGACGACGACGACGAGCGGATGAAGCGCAGCGGATTGGCCTCAATCACATCCATGTTGCCCGCAGCGCGCGACAGAATGGTCTGGTGCATGGTGGGCACGGCGGTGTACCAGGTGGGCTTGCACTCTTTCATCCACGCAAAAAACTTCAGCGCATTGAAGCCGGGTGTGCAGAAGATCTGGCTTCCCGCTGCCATGGGCGCCAGCACGCCGGCAATCAGGCCGTGAATGTGAAACAGCGGCATGACGTGCAGTTCGCGGTCGGCTGGCGTGAGCTGCAGGGTCTCTTTGATATTGCGGGCCGAAGCGCACACGTTGCGATGCGACAGCGGCACGATCTTGGGCCGCGATGTGGTGCCCGAAGTGTGCAGGATGAGCGCCACGTCGTCGGCGTGTGCCGCGCCCGGCTGGCCTGCCGCGCCTGCGATCACCGAATCGGCTTGCAGTTCGAAGTTACCGGCGCCCTGCTCCGGCAATGCCTTGAGGTAGATCACCGCCACACCCAGTTTGGCCGCCACCGCCAGCGCGGGCGTCTCGCTGCCCACGGCCACGATGAGTGCCCTGGCTTTAAGGTCACTCAGGTAAAACTCAAACTCATCAGCGCGGTAAGCCATGTTCAACGGCGCTGCTGTGCACGCACTGGCCACCGCCACGAACGCCGTGGCCATTTCGGGACAGTTGGGCAGCACGATGCCGACACGGTCGCCACGACCAACACCCAGCGAATTGAGTTTGTCGGTGGTGCGGCTGATGAGCTGCCCCAGCGCGCCATAGCTCAAGGGCACGCCAGAAGGCGCCATCATGGCCGTAGCGGCGGGCGCCTGCAGCGCGATCATTTCGTGGAGCGTCGTGAAATAGGTCATGGGACAAACTCTCAAAGGTTGGGGATCAGGCGGTTAACTAAGGCGGTTGAATCAGGCGGCCGAATCAGAAGACCGAATCAGGCAATCTTCAGCGTGGCGTTGTGCTTCTGCAGGTTGCTGGCCAAAAGACTGGCCAGTGCGTAAACGGCATTGATAGTGGGCGTTGGCGTCTGCGTGATCTGGCCCAGCTCCATCACCGAAGCCACCAAGGCCTGCAGCTCCAGCGCCCGGCCCTGCTCCACGTCCTGCAGCATCGATGTCTTGTGCTGGCCAACTGCCTGCGCGCCTGCGATGCGCTTTTCCAGACTGACCTTGAACTGCACACCGAGTTTTTCACCGATGGACTGCGCCTCGGTCATCATGGCCGCAGCCAGTTCCCGCGTTGGCGGGTAAAGGCAGATATCTTCCAGCGTCGCGTGCGTCAGTGCGCTGATCGGGTTGAAGCTCAAGTTGCCCCACACCTTGAGCCAGATTTCCGAGCGGATGTCGCTGGACACCGGCGCCTTGAACCCTGCCGCCTTGAAGGCATCGCTGATGGCGCGAATGCTGGGGGTGTCGGAGCCGTCAATCTCACCCAGCGTGAAGCGGTTACCCTCGATCACCTTGATGACGCCCGGCTGGATCACCTCACTCGCCGGGTACACCACGCTGCCAATCACGCTGTCGATGGGGATGTGTTGCGCGATGACGCCATCCGGGTCCACCGCACGCACTGGCGAGCCAGCATAGGCGCCCGGCAGCTTGTGGAAGTACCACCACGGAATGCCGTTCTGCATGGTCACGATGCGCGTGCCCGCATGCATCAGTTGCGGCAGATCTGCCGCCACCGCCGCAACCTGGTGCGCCTTCATGCCAAGAATCACCACATCCTGAACGCCTGCCGCCGCAATGCTGGACGTTGCCAGCACTGGTCGGGCCAGCAGCTCGTTGCCGTTTTCTTCAATCAGGCGCAAGCCGTCCCGGTTGACCGCCTCCAGATTGGCGCCACGCAAAATCAGGGTGACCTCATGCCCGCTGAGGGCCAGCTTGACGCCCAGCATGCCGCCGATGGCGCCTGCTCCAACTACACAAATTTTCATGGGAGAACTTCTTTAGTGACTTGTTTTATTGAACGACTGATGGATTGTTCGGGGACGACCGGTCAGGCGCAAAGGTATTGCGCAGTACACCAATACCGTCAATCGACACCTCGACCACCGTGCCCGGCTTGAGTGGCAGCACACCGAGCGAAGTGCCGCAGGCAATGACGTCGCCCGTAAAGAGCGTCATCTCCCGTGACAGCATCGAGACGATTTGCGCCGGCGAAAAAATCATGTCGCTGCAGGTGTAGTTCTGCCGCTCGCGTCCGTTCACGAGGGTTCGCACTTCCAGCGTGGAAAGGTCCAGCCCGGTGGCAATCACCGGCCCGAAGATGCCAAACGTGTCAAAGCTTTTGGCACGCGTCCATTGGGCAAACGAGGCATCGCGTGTGATCAGGTCCAGAGCCGTCACGTCGTTCACGCAGGTCACGCCAAAAATCGCCCGGGCGGCTTCGTCTAGATCGGCGTTCCTGCAGGTTTTGCCGATGACGAGCCCAAGCTCACCCTCGTAGACCACACGGCCGTCATAGCTGGCAGGCACATCAAACGCTTGATCGTGCGCGCAGTAGCTGCTGGATGCCTTGATGAAATACAGCGGCTCGGCAGGAATGGCCAGCCCCTGCTTGGCAGCCTGCGCGTGGTAGTTGTTCCAGAGTCCGATGAACTTGCCCGGCGTGCAGGGGATGTCGACGGTCACGCGGTCCAGTGGCAGCAACTGCCCGGTGCGTTCAAAGTCGCCAAACATGTCGCCCGTGCAGACGGCAATCGACTGCCCCTCGAGCAACCCGAAACCGGCGAGACCGGGCTGGTCTGGTGCTGCACTGACCCGATAACGAATCCAGACTGACATGACTTGAGCCTTTACCGTCTTGGGCGAGCGCCACGTCATGGCGAACCATCCCCACGCACATTCCATTTGCCCTGTCGGCCCCTCGGAGGGGCAGCTGGCCTTGGTCAATGCAGGATACCAAAATAATCCTTTGGGCCAGGGTCACGCCGGGCGCCGGTGCAGCCCTGCCAGCGCAAGAGATGCGAGAGATGGAGGCTCCACCCCCGCAAGGCAGCCACGGCAGCACAACCGGCACGGTGAACCCGGCGCAGGGCTTTCTCACAGGGAAGAGATCTGGCACGGATAGAAAGCACCTGATATCTGCGTGACGGTAATCCGCCCATGAATCAGGGGTAAATTACTGCCTTTCAAACACAAGTCTTTTGCGTCTGGTGAAAACCCCGAGCAAAGTTTTTACCGAATGCCTCTAGAGCCCGTCCTCATCGCTCAACTTGCAGTCCTCGGGATTGCCACTGGTTTTCTCGCCGGCCTGCTGGGCATCGGCGGTGGCATGGTGATGGTGCCGTTCATCAGCATCATCCTGTCGAACCGGGGTGTCGCCTCTGATCTGGCCGTGAAAATGGCAATCGCCACCTCGATGGCGACGATCATCTTCACCTCCATCTCCAGCGTGCGCGCGCATCACAAGCGCGGCGCCGTCCGCTGGGACATCGTCAAGCGCCTGGCGCCCGGGATTGTGGTGGGCAGCTTCATCGGCAGCCTGGGCGTGTTCGCTCTGCTCAAGGGCTCTTACCTTGCGATTTTCTTTGGCCTCTTCGTGAGCTTCTCGGCCACGCAGATGTTTCTCGATAAGAAACCCAAACCCACACGTCAGATGCCCGGCACGGCTGGTCAGTTTGCTGCGGGCAGCTTCATCGGCTTCCTGTCCGGTCTGGTCGGCGCCGGTGGCGGCTTCATCAGCGTGCCTTTCATGGCGTGGTGCAATGTCGCCATCCACAGTGCTGTCGCCACGTCAGCCGCCCTGGGCTTCCCGATTGCCCTGACCAACGTCATCGGCTACGTGTTCAGCGGCTGGAACGTGCAGGGTCTGCCAGCGGCTTCGTTTGGCTATATCTGGCTGCCCGCCCTGCTGGTGATCGCGCTGGCCAGCTTCTTCATGGCGCCCGCGGGCGCCAGGGCGGCGCACAGCCTGCCTGTGGGCAAGCTCAAGCGCATATTCGCGAGCATCCTGTATGTGCTCGCCGCCTACATGCTCTACAAGGGTCTGACGGGCTGAAGAGGTTTGCGGGTGCTCCCCGGGCCTGACTTTCGACAGACTCAGGGCGAGCAGGAAACCAATGACAGGCCCATGGGGGCCTGACTCCCAAGGGGGCTACGGTTTCATGACGACAATCCCGTCGTCATCGGCGCACACCCAATCCCCCGGCCGCACCCACACCCCTTGAATTTGCACATCAATGCCCTGCAAGCCCTGCTGCTTGCGGTCTGTCGGCAGTGGCATGCTGGCCAGCGCCTTGATGCCGACATCGCACTGCACCAGTTCGGCCACATCACGCACGCAGCCGTCAATCACCAGACCCGCCCAGCCGTTGGCTGCGGCCGCCGCGCCCAGCTTGCCGCCCAGCAGCGCGCGGCGCAGGGAACCCCCGCCGTCCACCACCAGCACCCGCCCCTCGCCGGGCGACTCCACAGCCGCCTTGACCAACGAGTTGTCGTCCAGACACTGGATGGTGACCGCCAGTCCGCTGAAGGCCGTGCGGCCACCAAAGCTGCGGAACACCGGCGGCAGCACGCGAAAGTCGCCTGAGGTGTCGTTCTTGTGCTGGTCACAGAGATCGCAGGTCACGAGAGAGCGGGTGGACGTGTTCATTTTCCGGTGACTTTCCTGATGGTGGGCTTGATGTTCTCACGGCGCGCCGGCAACACCACCGCGTTTTCACGCGGCGCGTTGAGCACGATGGCGGTCGAGGTTTCGGTGAGGATGCAGAACTTGGTGACCACCGCATCCAGATGGGCCACATCGATCACGGCGATCTCCAGCACCCAGCTGTCTTCGCCAGTGACGTTGTAGGCATTGATGACCTCAGGCGTCTGCTCGATCAGCTTGACCACCCGCGCGTACTCGGCCCGCGCCACCCGGATGATGGCGCGAATGCCATAGCCCAGCCGGGACAGGTCGACCTCAGCGCGGTACCCCTTGATGACGCCATTGAGCTCCAGCTTGCGAACCCGCTCGGTCACCGCCGGCTGGCTCAGGTGCACACGCCGGCCCAGCTCGGCCATGGTGATGCGGGCGTCCTGCTGCAGCTCGGCCAGAATGCGGCTGTCGTAGTGGTCACATTCGGTGGTTTCGGTCATAAGGCTTTTCAACTTTGAATTTCAAAGGCAAGGGTCTCAACTGCCTTTAATTCTGCATGGCCAGCGGTCATATGGCAACCTAACATGCCAGCATGACATCTGCACTCACCACCTCCTCCAGTGCCAGCAACGCCAACAAGGTACCGTCGCTGCTGATGCCCGCGCTTCTCGCCTGCTACCTCGTCTGGGGCTCCACCTACCTCGCCATTCGCCTGGCACTTGTGAGCTTTCCGCCCTTTTTCCAGATGGGCACTCGCTTCCTCGCCGCGGGCGTGTTGCTGATGGTCTGGGTGGTTTTCCGCAAGTACCCCATGCCCACCCTCCAGCAGTGGTGGCACGCCACCGTGGTCGGCACGCTCATGCTGGGCGGCGGCATGGGCCTGACGGCCAGCGCCGAACAGTACATCGGCTCCGGGTTGATTGCGGCGTTCATCGCCATCGTTCCGATGCTGGTTTGCGCCTGGGGCCTGCTGATGGGCCAGCGGCCCAGCCGGCTGGAGCTGGCCGGCATGCTGGTGGGCCTGGCCGGTGTGTTGATGCTGGTGCGCGGCAGCAGTTTCTCGGCTGCGCCGGTCGGCTTGGCCTGCATTGCAGGGGCCACACTGGCCTGGTCACTGGGCTCGGTGCTGTCAACCACCCGCATGTCGCTGGCCGCCGGGCCGGTGGGCTTTGCGAGCGAAATGTTGTGTGGTGGCGCCGTGTTGATGGTGATTTCTCTCGCACTGGGTGAGCAGTTTCCCTCGGGAAACACGGGCACGGTGGACCCAACGGCACTGCTTGCCTGGGTGTATCTGGTGGTGTTCCGCTCGCTGATCGCCTTCAGTGCCTACCTCTATCTGCTGGCCCACGCGAGCCCGGCCATGGCCACCAGCTACGCCTTCGTGAACCCGCTGATCGCGATTTTTCTGGGGGCTTTTTTCGCTTCGGAGCAGGTCACCGGGGGTGAGTGGGCTGCGTGCGGCGTGATTTTGCTGGGCGTTTTTCTGATTTTCAGAGGTAAATCCGCAACATCAACGCGCAAATAAAGTGCTTTTTCGCTAGGAAACTGCGTTTTTCTCCAGTAGCATCCGATCTGCCACAGGGAAGTAGTTATCCGGGTGGTGATTTATCAACTTCTAGAAGGAAAATCAATCATGGCAACTGCAAAAAAAGCACCGGCAAAAAAAGCAGCCGCAAAGAAGGCTGCACCGGCAAAGAAAGTAGCTGCGAAGAAAGCAGCCCCAGCGAAAAAGGCGCCTGCCAAAAAGGCTCCTGCCAAGAAAGTAGCCGTCAAGAAAGCTCCTGCGAAAAAAGTCGCAGCGAAAAAGCCAGCAGCGAAAAAAGCGCCTGCCAAAAAGCGCACCCCCAACGCCGCGTTCATGAAAGCCCTGACGCTGAGCCCCGCGCTGTCGGCTGTGGTGGGCGACAAGCCTCTGCCACGCACCGAGATCGTCAGCAAGCTGTGGACGTACATCAAGTCCAAAGGCCTGCAGGACAAGGTCAACAAGCGCATGATCAACGCCGACGAAAAGCTGCGTGCCGTTTTCGGCAAGGCCCAAGTGTCGATGTTCGAGATGGCTGGCCTGATCGGCAAGCACGTCAAGTAATCAGTCCCCGACTGATTCTCCAAAGGCCGGTTTTTACCGGCCTTTTTTCTTTTCTGCAGCGCACGCGACGGCAGGACGCAGGGCACTGCGTTGGGTCTACTGACTGGACTTCCAATGTTTACCGGGTATCCAGAATGATGCATCCCGCGCGCAACCACCCTTTCAAGCTCAACACAACTCAGTCACTACCCCGCAGAGCTCAATAAGCTATACCAGCAAGCCCAGGTGATTTTCAAGGAACAAGCCACCTGGTTCACCATCGCCCACGCTGCGCAACAGAAGCCGGTCAGCAAGCGTGTGATCGACTTAAAGAACAGCCTGCTTGGTCGCTACAACTTCAATGGTGTGGACATCAAAGAGTAATTTCATTGGATCTCGCGGCCTTCAATCGGTCACCACGTAAAAAACCGGGCAGTGCCCGGCTTTTTACGCGTATTCAAAGATCGTCAACGCACAGCATTTAGATGGTTCCAAATCGGACGATCCGAGTGAAACTAACTACCTGCACGAAAAGACCGCAGACCGTAAAAACGAGTAAAGCGGCAAGGCTAAAAATCTTTAGTCCCCACCGCTTGAATAAGTTTCAGCGTCGCTTCGATCAACCGTCTATCGCGCGGAATGCCAATGCTGCCGCTCGGTACAGCCGCCAAGTGGGCAACAAACTCTGCCGCGTCGTAGATGATGTCTCGAACCTCGTTCCACGTGATATTCAACGGCTCAAACACATCCTTCTCGGTCAATTGAGAATCTACGTGGGCCACGGTCTTGTGACGCGCCACCACGAGCGGCTTTGCCCGTAAAGAGAGTGCAGCGAATTCCGACTCAAGTGCAGCCAGAACTGCCGGATCCGTGCTGGGACGAATCGCGGTGAAATACGTAGGTATTGAAGAGGAGTCGGGCCGTTTATCGAACAGGTGCGCCACATTTACGAAGAAAGCCGTGTAATGCGCGTCGTAGGAAGCATGAAAGAAGTCGCTGTGTTCGTTCATCACTCCCACTAACTTCGGTCTCGCCTCACTGGCTTGAGCCCACCAAACCTCGTAGTGTGTCTTCGCAGCTATTGCCGAGTCAATGATGTCGCTAAGTATCTTGGAGGACGCCATGTAAAGGCTTAACTTTCAAAGTGACTTGAGACTTTCAAACGAGGGAGCGAAGCGACCGGACGCTGCATGGCATCCTCATCAACCTCAATACGAGGCAGCGCGGACTCAAGCTGAATTGATCCGTCCGCCTGCACATATAGCCAATGAATACCTAACGTCATAGCTACCCAAGAAGGTAACGCATGGACCTGCCTCCGAAACTGGGGGATATCTGGTACGGCCAGACCGTAGTGGGCGCTTGGCACATGCATACCTTGGAGTAATTGACCCAGACCAGTGCGAAAGTCGAGCCCTACGGCAGTCGTAAGACCCTTTGCCTCAACTATCCACTTTTCGCCTGTAGTCGGATGCGAGCACACAAGATCAATTGTCTTGTGCTCCTCTATTTTGAAGCCACAAGAACGAAAGAATGACTCGATTGCCACCTGAACGAAACCTTCATTCGGCCACTCGATTCCACGCTTGAATACTTGCATAACTTTCCTCGCGATCTACTGTAAGTAGCGGAGCAAAACCTTCTCACCAAACTGACCCATGCGCAATATTTTCTGCACGTGAACCCCGTGAAAGCGGCTTACATATTGAGCGGCAGAGAACTATGCCATTCGCTCATACCTTTAAACCCCTTTCAACGCGTTCTGCGTAATCGCCGACAACGTCCCCCGCGTGGTGATGACCTCAGGATCCAGCATCACCTCGATCACTGTGCCCTCTGGCCGCTCCAGCGCTGCCAGCAGCTCCGTCTCGAACTCACCCGTGCGCGTGATGCGCACACCGGCGTAGCCGTAAGCGCGCGCGAGGGCTGCGAAGTCGGGGTTCTGCAGGCGTGAGCCGCTCACGTGCTGCGGGTACTCGCGCTCCTGGTGCATGCGGATGGTGCCGTACATGCCGTTGTTGAGCAGCACGATGATGCTTTTCGCACCGTGCTGAACAGCGGTGGCCAGCTCCTGGCCGTTCATCAAGAAATCCCCGTCGCCCGCAATCGTGAAAGCCACGCGCCCGGTGGTGATGGCTGCTGCAATGCCTGCAGGCACGCCGTAGCCCATGGCACCCACGGTGGGCGCGAGCTGCGTCTTGTGCCCCTTCACCAGGCCATGGTGTTTGAAGAAGCGGTGCACCCAGCTGGCAAAGTTGCCGGCACCGTTGGTCAGCACCGCATCGGCGGGCAAGTGCTTTTGCAGCAGGCCGACGATGGTGGGCATGTCGATCTCGCCGGGCAGGTTGGCACCTGCTGTGGGCTGCAGGTTGTCGAGGTAGTCCTGATTGGCTGAGGCAGTCCACGCCTCCCACGGCAGGTCTTTGGGTGCGGTGAGCACTTCGAGTGAACGCGCCGCGGCATTCATGGTGGAGTTGATGGCCAGATCGGCGTGGTACACGCGGTTGAGCTCTTCGGCACTGGCGTGGATGTGCACCAACTTCTGCGCCGACTTGGGCGCTTTCAGCAGCGTATAGCCGCCAGTGGTCATCTCGCCCAGCCGCGGGCCGATGGCGATGACGAGGTCGCTCGCCTTCACGCGCGCGGCGAGCTTGGGGTTCAGACCAATGCCCACGTCACCGGCGTACAGCGGGTGGTGATTGTCAAAGGTGTCCTGGTAGCGGAAGGCGTTGCCCACCGGCAGCTTCCAGTTCTCGGCAAAGCGCTGCAGGGCCTGCGCGGCCTGGGGTGTCCAGCCGCCACCGCCAGCAATCACCAGCGGCTGGCGCGCGGCCAGCAGCATTTCACGCAAGGTGCGCAGCGAGCCGGGGTCGCTCCAGGCCTGAACCGCTTCCACACGCGGCAGCGGCTGGGCGTCGGTCTGTTGGGTCAGCATGTCTTCCGGCAGCACCAGCACCACCGGGCCGGGTCGGCCGTTCATCGCGGTGGCGAAGGCGCGGGCTACGTATTCGGGCACGCGGTCGGCAGAGTCGATGCGCTCCACACGCTTGGCAAAGGCCTTGGTGCTGGGGCCGAAGAAGTTGAAGTAATCGACTTCCTGAAAGGCCTCGCGGTCGCGGCAGTCGCTCGCCACGTCGCCGACCAGCAGCACCATGGGCGTGGAGTCCTGAAACGCGGTGTGCACGCCAATCGACGCATTGGTGGCACCCGGCCCGCGGGTGACCATGCACACGCCGGGCCGGCCGGTGAGCTTGCCATGCGCTTCAGCCATGAAGGCGGCACCGCCCTCTTGGCGGCAGGTGATGAACTGGATTTTGTCTTGCCGGGCGTGCAGGCCGTCAAGCACCGCAAGGTAGCTTTCGCCGGGCACTCCGAACGCATGTGTCACGCCCTGGGCCAGAAGGCAATCGACGAGAAGGTGGCCGGCTATTTGAGTCATCCGCTTATTGTGCCGCTGAATAAACAGCGGCCACTTCCGCTCGGGCTGAGCTCGGCGAACTGCCCTTCGACAGGCTCAGGGCGAACGGAAGGGGCCCATCACCTGTCGGCCCTGTCACGCGGTACTGGCTACACGCTATTCAGGTGTTGAAGCGTCACCGTCACCACCGCCGGCTTCCAACGCCTGGCGGGCGAGCTCTTCGTCGCTCAGGGGTGGCGCGTCACCGAGTGCGGCAAGTTCTTCCAGAAACTCTGCCGTGGGCTCTTCGTGTTCGAGCAGCACTTCTTCAAGCTTCTGCTTGCCGGTCTCGACATGGACCGATGGCGAATGCAGCACGGTGGGCGGGACGGGAAACTTCTCGCCCAGCTCGAACTTCAGGGCTTCGGATTTCTCCTCGACCCAGTGCGCGAAATCACCGTCTTTGGGAGCTTGGGGAATGTTCATGGTCGTCTCCTTCGCATGCACGCGACCCCGACGCGAATGGCCGGAGCCTGAACCATTATGGGCTCAGGCCACCCGTCTGGGTAGTGCCCCCTCCGCTCTACTCCAATCAGGCGGGCACAAGCGCCGTGCGCCGCACCCGCCGCACATTGAAAGCGCTGACGATCAGCACGCCTTGCAGCAGCACCAGACCCAGCCACACCGCCTGGTACTGGCCGTGGTCCATCAGCAGGCCAAAGATCAGCGGGGCTACCGCCTGCCCGATGTCGAGGCCGGAATACACCACGCCATACACGCGGCCAGTGGCGTTCTCTGGTGTGGAGCGCTTGACCAGCATGTCGCGCGACGGCCCGGCCATGCCGGTGACAAAACCCATGGCGCCAAACAGCACTGGCACCAGCGCACCCGGCACACTGGCAAAACCCACCAGCAACGCGATGCAGGCCGCCACGCCAAAGCCGGTGCCAACCACACGCTCGCAGCGCGCCGGGTTGCTGGCCAGAAAGCCGCCCAGCACCATGCCGGTGGCGCTGCAGACCATGTACACCGTGATGCACAGGGCCACCAGTGCAATCGGTACCGCGTGCAACTGCCGCGCCGCCTCTGGCGCGAAGGCCTGCACCACGCTGAGCGACATGGCGTAGATGAAGAAGAAGGCAAAGCACATCCACACCGCCGGAATCTTCAGGAAGTTCATGTTGTCGGCGTCTGCGGCGGCGCCCTGCCCGCTGGCAGGTAACACCGGCAAGGCCAGTCGGGCGTGGTTGAACAACAGCACCGCCAGCACCGCAAAGATGAATACACCCGCGCTGGCCAGCGCCGCCTGCCACGAGAAGGCCAGCGCAATCGGCACCAGCATGGCGGGCGCCAGCGCCCAGCCCAGACTGCCGGTGATGCCGTGCACGCTGTAGGCATGGCCGAGGCGCGGCGCGCTGACCTTGCGATTGAGCAAGGTGTAGTCGACCGGATGAAACACGCCGTTGCCCACACCAGCCAGCGCAGCAAAGCCCGCCATCATCCAGTAGCTGGTGCTGAGCGCGTAGCCCATGGTGGCAGCACCGAGCAGCGCCAGACCAACATAAAGCACCGGGCGCGGGCCAAAACGGTCCACCACGAAGCCGGAGCCGGTCTGCACCGCGCAGGAGACCACGAAGAAGATGGTCATCAGAAAGCCGAGTTCGGCGTAGCTGACGGCAAAGGTGTCTTTCAGCCAGGGGAACAGCGGCGCCAGCAGGAGCTGGCTGAAGTGGCTGATCATGTGCGCCACCCCCACCAGGCCGATGATGCCGGCGTCCTGCCGCAGTGGCACGGGCGTGATTGGCATGGTGGCTGACGCGCTGCTTGATGAACTCATGGCGCTATCGTAGTATTGGCGCAGCCCGCCGAAATGCGACAAAACGCCATCATTCGGCGAATTACGGACAAACCGCCCTGCACCATGTCCCCACGCCCTAATCCACCGCAAAGGGTGCCACCGCGCCAGGTGCCGCTGCTCCGCGTACCGGTTGGCGACACCGACCGCTTCACACCCAGCCGCCACCACTTGGTGCGCCTGCGTGCCCGCACCATGCAGGCCGACACGCACTTTGAGCCGCACGCGCACGCCTGGGCGCAGCTGGCCTATTGCGCCACCGGCGTGGTGAAGGTGACGGCGCAGCGCTTCGCCGGCGACGACGCGGCAGGCGAAGTGACCTACATCGTGCCGCCCTCGCGTGCGGTGTGGATCGCGCCGGGCGCGCTGCACCAGATCACCGTGCTGGAGGCGGCCGAGTTCCGCACGCTGTACATCCACGCGGCTGCCACACCCAGAGGCTGGAAGGGCTGCCGTGTGTTGATGGTGTCGCCATTGCTGCGTGAATCGGTGCATGCGCTGGACGGCGCGCTGGCTGCCAGCCAGCCGGACCCGGCTCGCGAAAAGCTGCTCACGCAGCTGGTGCTGGACGAGCTGGCCCGCGCCGACACCCAGGCGCTGGGCGTGCCCATGCCCCACCCCCGGAACGGCGACAAGCGGCTGCGTGCGCTGTGCGAGGCGATTCTGCGTGCGCCGGGCGCCCACGCCACCCTCGCCGCGTGGACGGCCAACATTGGCGCCAGCGAACGCACCATGACGCGCCTGTTCCGTGATGAGCTGGGCATGAGCTACCAGCAGTGGCGCCAGCAGGCGGTGCTGGCCCATGCGCTGCCGCTGCTCACCAGCGGGCAATCGGTCAGCGCGGTGGCGGCGGCCAGCGGATATGCCAGCGACAGCGCGTTTTCTGCGATGTTCAGGGCGGCGATGGGGCAATCGCCCAGCCACTTTCAGGGCAGGAACGTGTCATAGACGTGGCAACTGCCAGCGCCCGAGTGCCATGCAGGGTTTCCACGCCAGCACTGTCCAAACGCGGGGCCGAGCCCTATCATCCGGCGATGGTTCTGACTCCTTCGATGAAGCGTACCGACCGGTGGAATGCCACCGGCGTGCGCATAGCGATGGCACTGTTGCTTGGCGGCGTGCTGGGCCTCGTGGCACTGTGGCCGCAGGCGGTGCAGGCCCATGCCAAGGATGACGACGCAGACTACAGCCCGCTGTTGAACGCCCTGAACACCTTGCGCCAGCGCGGCTGCGTGGGCAGCCCGGTGCCCGCCGGGCAGGTGAACAAGAGCCGGGTGCTGTCGCAGGTGGCCGAACGGGTGGCCAACGGCCAGAAACTTGATGAAGCCTTGCGCAATGAAGGCTACCGCGCGCAACGCGCGTCGCAAATCTCCATCGTTGGTCAGGGCATCACCAGCAGCCTGTCACGCGGGCAGGTGGGCGAATCCTGCAAGACCATCATGTACGGGCCGCTGAGCGAAGCCGGCTTTCACCAGCACGGCGCGCAGGTGTGGATCATCATGGCGGCGCCGCTGGCCATGCCCGACACCAGCCGCAGTGAGGAAATTCAGGCGCAAATCCTGTCGCTGGTCAACGATGCGCGATCCCAGCCGCGGCGTTGTGGCAACGACTTCTTCGCCGCCGTGCCGCCCTTGCGGCTGAACTCGGCCCTGTACCGCACGGCGAACGCCTACGCCAACGAGCTTGCCACGCACAGCTACTTCAGCCACACCGACCGCGATGGTTACCGGATCGACTACCGCGCCAGCCGCGCCGGCTACTCGTGGCTCAGTGTGGGCGAGAACCTCGCGGCTGGCCAGTCCACACCAGAGGCGGCTGTGCAAGGCTGGCTGAACAGCCCGGGGCATTGCGCGAGCATCATGTCGCCGGTGTTTGAAGAGATGGGTGTGGCCGTGGCGGTGAACACCAAGAGCAGCCAGGGCGTGTACTGGGTGCAGGTGTTTGGCAAGCCGCGATAGCTGCTCCGACGAGTCTGGTGGGGTTCAGAGGAACCGCTTCATCCAGCCCATCACCTGGTCAAAGCGCTTTCCGTACGGCGGATAAAACAGGTCGCCGCGCGCCCACTTCGACTGCACCATCACCGGTTTTTGCTGGCTGAGGCGCAGAAAGCCCGCCTCGCCGTGGTACGAACCCCAGCCACTTTCGCCCACACCACCAAACGGCAGGTTCTCGTGCGCGATGTGCATCAGCGTGTCGTTCACCGTCACGCCGCCGCTCACCGTGCTGGCCAGCACGTGGTCGCGCAGGCCGGTGTCGGTGCCGAACCAGTACAGCGCCAGCGGCCGGGGGCCGGCGTTGATGTGGTCAATCGCCTGCTGCAGCGAGTCGTAGGGCAGCACCGGCAGGATGGGGCCAAAAAGCTCTTCGCTGAGCAGTTCGGAGCGCGCCGGCACATCAAACACCAGCACCGGAGCCATCTGCCGCGAGCTGACGCTCACCGCAGCGCCACCCGGCTGAATCACCTGCAGTCGCGCGCCCTGCCCTTCAGCGCGCACCAGCATGGCCTGCAGCCGCTCCAGATGACGGGGGCTGATGATGGCGGCGTAATCGGGGTTGCCCTGCAGGCTGGGGAACAGCGTGGCCACCGCCTGCGCAAAGGCATCGGCAAACTCCACCTCGCGACCGCGCGGGAGCAGCAGGTAATCGGGCGCAATGCAGGTCTGCCCTGCATTGAGCAGCTTGCCGTGGGCGATCTTGAGAGCAGCCTGGGCGATGTCGCAAGAGGCATCAATGATGCACGGCGACTTGCCGCCCAGCTCCAGCGTGGTGGGCGTCAGGTTGGCAGCAGCCGCCTTGGCCACCTCACGGCCCACAGCGGTGGAGCCGGTAAAGAACAGGTGGTCGAACGGCAGGCTCACAAAGGCTTGCGCCACGTCGCTGCCGCCCTGCACCACCGCCACTTCGTCGGGCGCAAAAGCCTCTCCCAGCAGCCTGGCGAGCAGGGCCGATGTCTGCGGTGTCAGTTCGCTGGGCTTGAGCATCACGCGGTTGCCGGCGGCCAGTGCGGTGATGACCGGGCCCAGCGACAGCTGCACCGGGTAGTTCCATGGCGACACGACGCCGACCACACCCAGCGGCTGGCGCTGCAGGAAAGCATGGGAAGGCTGCAGGTACCACGGTGTGCGTACCTTCACCGACTTCATCCAGCGCGGCAGATGCCGCAGCGTGCTGGAGAGCAATGCGCGCAACACAAACAGGTCGGCAATTTCCGTGAGCCGGGGGGAGCGCACGCCGAAGTCGGCGTTGACGGCGGCGGCCAGTGCGTCCGCGTGCTGCTCAAGCAGGCGCTGGATACGCAGCAGGCGGTCGCGGCGCAGTGCCAGGGGAACCTCGGGCTGGTCGCGGCTGGCCCGGCGCTGTGCGTCAAACAGGCTCAGCAGGGTGTGGGTCGTCGGGGGATGGCTGGTCGCTGCGGTATCGGCACTGAAGGTCATCCGGCGATGATAGGCGGCGCCTTCTGCCAGCTGTAGGGGAAGGACTCCAACCTGACGCAGGCTCGCGCCGTCGTCCGACGGCTGTCAGGCGTCGGCCACGTCGCCCACAGCGCTGAAGAGGCTTCGGATGGCCTGCTCGCGGATGTGGCGCGTGATGAACACCAGCCGCGTGGCATGGTCCGCGCTGGGCCAGGCGTCCAGATGCACCGGCGGGTGAAAGATGTGCTGCACGCACTGCACCACCACCGGCAGGCCATCGACATTGACAATGCCCTTCACGCGCAACAGATCGGGGCCACGCATCGAGGTCAGCAACTCCATCGCCGCCGAAAACGCTGTCCAGCTGAAGGGCTTGTCGAAACGCATTGAAAGCGTCTGGATGTCTGCCATGTGCCCGGCGACTGGCGGCTTGGGGAAGAGCAGCGAGCTGCCGGGCTCCCTGCCCTCACCCAGAAAGCGCAAGGTGTGCGGGCCAGCCCTTGAGCTGGTGAGGCCGATGCCGGTCACTTCGGATGGATCAATTTCACCGTGGAGCACAGTGCGTATCGTCGCGCTGCGGTTGATGGCGGCAATGCGCGCCATCAGCTCGTCGGTTTGCGCCGCATCCACCAGATCGGTTTTGGTGACCAGCACCCGGTCAGCCAGCGCCACCTGCTTTTGTGCCTCGGGCTGAGTCGCGAGCTGCGCTGGCCCGTTGAGTGCATCAACGAGGGTGATGATGCCGTCGAGCCGGTAATGGGCGCTGAGCATGGTGTCGCTCACCAGCGTCTGCACCACCGGCGCGGGGTCGGCCAGACCCGTGGTTTCAACGATCACACGGTCGAAGTCGGGAATCTCTCCGGCGCGGCGCTTGCCAAACAGCTCGCGCAGCGTTTCCTGCAGATCGGTACGCACCGTGCAGCAGATGCAGCCGTTGGCGAGCAGCGTGATGTTTTCCGACGAGACCTCCACCAGGTCGTGGTCGATGCCGATCTCGCCAATCTCGTTGATCACGACCGCTGCGCGGTTCATGCCCTCGTGCTTGAGCAGGTGCGCGAGCAAGGTGGTCTTGCCGCTGCCGAGAAAGCCGGTGATCAGCGTGATCGGCAGCTTGCCTGCCAGTGGTTCGCGTTGCAAGCTATTCAAGAGGTTCATGGTGAACGACTGATTGCCCTGCCGCTTTACACGTCCATCTCAAGCACGTACAGACCACCGGTGAAACGGTCCACCGTGTAGACGATGCGGTTCTCGTCCACATGCACGTCGTTGAGTTGCACCGCGCCCACCGGCGACAGCTTGGGCGCTCCCGGCACGTAGTAGGCGATCTCCTGCACCTGGTAGGGGTTGCTGGTGTCATACACCCGCACGCCGGCATTGAAGAAGGTGCCGATGATGATGGTGTCCGACCGGAACGAGGCGGGGCCGGGCAGGTTCTCGTGCAGGTTGTGTGCACCAAAGCGCCCGCCACGCTGGGCAAAGGCGTCAAACGGCGGCGCCGGGAAGGTGCTGATGGGCACCGGGTTGGATTCGCTGCGGGCATCGACCACCCAGACCAGCTTGGGCCAGTCGGCGCCGTTGTCCTGCACGCATTCGTCGCTGACGATCCACAGGCCCCGGTCAAATAACGGCAGCACGGTGTGGGTAAAGCCATTGAACGGTGGCGAATGGTTCCACTGCGACACCACCTTGGGCGAGGCCATGTCGGAGATATCCAGCACCACCGCACCGCCGTCGATGTAGCCCACGTAGGCGCGGTCGGGGCGCTCGGGGAACACATTGGTGTTGTGGGTGCGAAAGCCGGTGTCGAACTTCGCCGGCAGGCGTGGCGGTGGCGGTGTGGTGTCGCCCACGCGGGTGCCGGGCAGCCACCAGCGGCCAGCTTCCACCGGATGGGCCGGGTCGCGCACGTCGATGATGCGGTAGAACTGGTCGTCCAGCGGATTGTGCGGCTGGAAGTCGGGCGCACCCGAAGCCATGTGCACAAAGCAGCCATCCACAAACCATAGCGCATGCACGCCGCGGGAATACGGGCCGGAGCAGTCGAAATGCGAAATCAGCCGCGGGTTTTCCGGCACGCTGATATCGAACAGGTCAAACCCGGCCGGCTTCATGCCCACCACCTGGCACTGGTAGGCCACGGCCATCAGGTCACCCGACACATCCAGCGAGTTGGAGCGCACCTTCATGTGCGGCAGCTCGGTCTGTACGATCACACGCGGCTGGCGCGGGTCGGTCACGTCCACGCCGGTGAAATTCTTGGGCGCCGCCTCGTGCGCCAGCCACAGGATGCGCCGGCCGTCTTTGGTGAGCTGCATGGCAATGCCCTCGCCCAGGCCACCGAAGCCCTGCAGCTCGTTGTGGCTCAGCAGCTTCATGTTGAAGGCCATGGTGGTGTCGGCGCGGGAAGCCTGGTTCGGCGTCGGGAATTTGTTCATGGTTGTTGTCTCATTGTCTTGTTGTGCAATTTGTATCGACTGCCTCTGCCGACCAGATGCTCACGCCGCATGGACGTGTTACTGGTGAAGCAGGCGCGTCACTTCGCGCGCCGCCGTCTCCAGCATCGGCAGAATCGTCAGCAAGCGCCGCTCGTTCATGCGCGCTTGCGTGGCCGCCACGGTGATGGCGGCGATGGGACTGCCCGACATGTCGAAAATCGGCAAGCCCACCGCACGCACACCCGGCACCGCATGGTTGCCCGTGAAAGCATATCCGTTGACCTTGGCCTGCGCGCACAGCTCGCGCAGCTTATCGACATCCAAATCGCCATAGGCGCCCAGCCGGTGCTCCACGGCGGAGATGACGATCTCCATGTCCATCTCGGGCAAGGCGCTGAGCAGTGCCAGCCCGCCAGCGCTCACGCCCAGAGGTTGCCGGCTGCCCACGGGGACTGAGGGCGTCTGGATCGGGTAGGTGCCCTGCGTCCTTGAAATGCACACCGCGTCATAGCCGCTGCGCAGGAAGAGGAAGGAGGTGTCGCCCGTCTGCTCAGCCAACGCCGTGCAGACAGGCTGGCAGATGTCTTTCAGGTTGAACTGGTGCGTGGCCGAGATGCCCAGCTCGAAGAGCAGCGGGCCCAGGCTGTAGCGGCGATTGCTGGCGTTCTGCACCAGCATGCCCTCTTGCGTCAGGGCCTTGAGCAGCCGGTGCGCGGTGGGACGCTCCAGCCCCATCTGCTGCGACAGGTCCACCAGCCGCACCCCGTGAGGCGCCTGTGCAGCCACCATCCGCAGGGCCCGGATGGCCCTGCTGATGGTTTGCGTACCGGCAACTTCGCGGGATTCAGAGGGAATGGAAAACCTCGCGCTTCAGGGGCATGGGCTCAATCAGTCAAGCACCACGTTGGCGAGCGTGACGGCCTTGGCCATCTTCTCGGACTCGACCTTCATCAGTGCCGCAAACTCGGCCGGCGAGCTGGCCAGGTCTTCTGCACCGGCGTTGGCCAGCGTGGTCTTCATTTCGGGGCTGGCCAGGGCTTTCTTCACCTCGGCGCCCAGGCGCTCGACGATGGCCGGCGGCATGCCCTTCGGACCCATCAGGCCGCTGTACAGCACCACTTCCAGCGGAATGCCGAGTTCTTTCAGCGTCGGCACATCTGGTGCTGCGGCAGAGCGCTTGGCCGAGGTGACGGCCAGACCGTTGATCTTGCCGCCCTTCATCTGGCTGATGGCCGGTGGCATGGTCGAGAAGGTGTACACCACCTCGCCGCCAATCACGGCCTGCGTGGCTGGCGAGCTGCCCTTGTACGGCGCATGCAGGGAGTTGGTGCCAGTCAGGTTCTTGAACGATTCGCCGGCCAGGTGCGTGATGGCGCCGTTGCCGGAAGAGGCGTAAGCCACCTGGTCAGGCTTGGCCTTGGCCAGCGCCACCAGACTCTTGACGTCCTTGGTGCCGGAGTTCAGGCTGGAGATCAGCATCAGCGGCGTCGAGGCCACCAGGCTGATCATGGTGAAGTCATTCCACGAGTCGTACTTGAGTTTCTTGTAAGCCGCAGCGGCGATGGCGTGGCTGGTCATGTCCTGGAAGTACAGGGTGTAGCCATCGGGTGCCGCGTTGGCGATGTACTGCGATGCGATGGTGGTCGCGGCGCCGGGCTTGTTCTCCACGATCACGTTCTGGCCCATCTGCGCCGTCAGGCGGGCAGCGAGTGCACGCGACAGCACATCCGAAATGCCGCCCGGCGTGAAGCCGATGACCAGCGTGATGGGCTTGGAAGGATAGGCGGCGGTCTGCGCGGCCGCAGGTGCTGCAAAACCGACTGCACAGAAAAGCGCAGCCCATAAGGTACGGTGTAGTGTCTTCATGCGAGTGTCCAGGTAGATGCGGGTTGTTAAGGCGGGTTGACGAGAAGGTGAAAACAAGGCGAAACAAGGTGAGCGTTGAATCGATTCCGGTTCGGCCTGACTTTCAGCGTCTCCCTGCACGGCTTTTCAGCAGGCTTTGGAACACGCTTTCAGAAGGTCCGCATTCATCGTAGGACGCGCCAAGTTTTGCTGTCAACACAAGCTTTGCATATTGCACTATTTGGACTTTTTTGCCTGCCACTTTGTGCGATGCACCAGCTACGGGCAGGGTGTTTCTGTTCTGGGGCGCATGATCAACAAACCGGTGCATGGGGTGACAAAGGGCAATAAGCCGTCACGCTGTTTCCAGCGCCTGCTGGCTCATCGCATGAGTCACCCATAAAGTTCCACCATTTGGACTAAATGAGTCCTGCATTGACTTCATTTTTAGCCTCAGAGTACGATGAATTTCGACTTGGCGTGAACGGGTAAACGCGCGCTCCAGAGCGCTGCTTTGTAAAGAGCCGCACCGCACCAGACCGACCGCATTGCCCCCCCCCCTTCACAGCATTCAGACAACGAAAGACAGCCGTGACCCGCCCCCTTCTCCCCCGCCACAACCGCTACGACTACATCCCCCTGAACGAACGCAAGGACTACAGCTGGCCCGGTGGCGCGCGGCTGGCGTTTGTCTTCACCACCAACATCGAGTGCTACGCGTTTGGCGCTGGCCTCGGCCACGACCCGGCCAAGGTGGGCGAGCCGCAAACCCACCGCAACTACTCGTGGCGCGACTACGGCAACCGCATCGGCATCTGGCGCCTGTTCGAGGTGCTGGACGAGCTGAAAATGCCCGCCGCCCACAACACCAACAGCCTGGTCTATGACTACGCGCCGCAGATCATGGACGAAATCCGCCGCCGCGGCGACGAGATCGTGGGCCATGGCCGCACCAATGCCGAAAACCACCGCGGCATGTGGGAAGCGGATGAAGAGCGAATCATCAAGGAAGTGATCGACAAGTTCGTCGCCCACGAAGGCAAGGCCCCCACCGGCTGGATGGGTTCAGGCGCCTACGAGACCGCGAACACGCCCGACCTGCTCAAGGAAGCCGGCTTCAAGTACCTGATGGACTGGCCGATGGACGACCAGCCGATCTGGATGCGGACCCGCAGCGGCCCGATCCTGTCGGTGCCCTACCCTGTCGAGTTGAACGACGCGCAAATCATCACCCACCGCAAGCAGGACGCCAGCGAGTTCTGCGACATGATCGTTCAGCAGTTCGACGAGATGATCGAGCAGTGCGACCGGCACCCGCTGGTGATGAACATTTCGGTTCACCCCAATGTGTTCGGTCAGCCCTTCCGCCTGCGCCTGCTGCGCAAGGCCATGCAGCACTGCGTGCAGGGTCCGCACAAGCACAAGCTCTGGCTGGCGCGACCCGGCGAGATTGCCGACTACTGCTACAGCCTGCCACCCGGCATCATTCCGGGCAGCTGATCAGGCCGCTGATTCTTCCCCCACCTTCACGGTGCCCGCTGCGCGATCTGCGTGGCGGCACTGCCCCCACCCTTCACCCGGAGCCCCCATGAGCATTCCCGTCGGCAGCAGCGTCAGAGCACGCGCCCCTTACCAGTCCATCGTCAACCGCCCGCCGTTGGCCCTGCCGGGTGGTGCCCGCGTGGTGATCTGGAACATCGTCAACGTGGAAGTGTGGGAGCCCACGGGCGCCATGCCACGCGCCGCCCTGCCACCGCCCATGGGCAACCCGCTGCTGCCCGACGTGCCCAACTGGGCGTGGCACGAGTACGGCATGCGCGTAGGCTTCTGGCGCATTCTGGAGGCACTGACGGACCGCAAGATGAAAGCCAGCTTCGCCCTCAACGGCGCTACCTGCAAGATGTACGAAGAGGTGTGCACGGCCGCGCTGAAAGCCGGCTGGGAATTCATGGGCCACGGCCTGGTGCAGCGCCCCATGCACAAGGTGGAAGACCAGCTCGCCGCCATCAAGGAGAGCATGGAGGAAATCCGCAAGTTCACCGGCAAGGCGCCGCGCGGCTGGGAAAGCCCGGGCCTGACGGAAACCGACGAGACGCTGGACAACCTGGCCGAATGCGGCATCGAATACGTGGCCGACTGGGTGCTGGACGACCAGCCGGTAGCGCTCAAGTCTTCCAAAGGCGCCATCACATCGATTCCCTACACCGTGGAGCTGAACGACGTGGTGATTTCAGCCGTGCAGCAGCATCCGTCTGACGAAATGCTCAAGCGCGGCAAGGCACAGTTTGACCGCCTCTACCGAGACGGCGCCAAGGCACCGCGCGTGATGGCGATCTCGGTTCACCCCTACCTGAGCGGCGTGCCACACCGCATCGGCTACCTGGAGCAGCTGTACGACTACGTGCTGGGCCACGAAGGCGTGCTGGTGTGGACGGGCGAGGAGATTCTGGACTGGTTTCTCGCACAACAAAGCGCAGCCAAGTAAAGCGAATGCAAATAAAGCGAAACCAGTCCGCATGACACTGCCACGCATTCTTGTGGTGTCGCTTGGCGGCACCATCACCATGACCACCAGCGCCGCTGGTGGCATCACCCCCACACTGACGGCCGAGCATCTGGTGGCCAGCGTTCCGCAACTGTCGTCGGTTGCCTCGCTCGAAGCCCTCACCCGTTTCAGCCTGCCTGGTGCGTCGCTGAGCATCCAGAACCTCACCGAGGTGGCCACGCTGCTCAAAGACCGCTTCGCAGCGGGCTTTGATGGTGCCGTGGTGGTGCAAGGCACCGACACGATTGAAGACACCGCCTTTGTGCTGGATCTGCTGACCGATGGCACCCACCCGGTGGTGGTGACCGGCGCGATGCGCGGCCCGCAGGCTGCAGGCGCCGACGGCCCGGCCAACATCCTCGCCGCGGTGACAGCTGCGGCTGACCGGCGCCTCGCTGGTCTTGGCGTGGTGGTGGTGCTGAATGACGAGATCCACTCGGCGCGCTGGGTGCAAAAGTCGCACACCGGGCTGACCAGCGCCTTCACCTCACCGGGCACTGGCTGCATCGGCATGGTGTCGGAAGGCCGGGTCGAACTGATGATGACGCCGCAGCGCGATATTGCTCCGGTCAAGGAAGCGCTGCAGCACGACAGCCGCGTCGCGCTTGTCTCGCTTGGCCTCGATGAAGACGGCCGCCTGCTGCCCGTGCTGGCCGAGCTGGGCTACAGCGGCGCGGTGGTTGAAGGCATGGGCGCCGGGCATGTGCCTGCAGGTGCTGCCGAGGCAGTGGCCCGACTGGCCACCGAAATGCCGGTGGTGCTGTGCACCCGCGTGCGGGCCGGGCGGGTGTTCACCAAAACCTATGGCTTCCCGGGCTCCGAGATGGACCTGATCGCCAAAGGCGCGATTCCCTGCGGCCACCTCAGCGCCGGCAAGGCACGGCTGCTGCTCACGCTGCTGTTGCGCTCAGGTGCCAGCACCGACGACATCCGCCAGGCCTTTCAGCCCCGGGGCATCGCCCCAGCAACCGTATCACCCAAGGATTGACCATGTTTGTGACCTGCAACGCACTGAACCATGACCAGTGCACCCATGACGTCAGCGCCGGCGCTGGCGCAGACGCGGCGACCACCGACTCCAGCACCGCGAGTCAGCCGGGCCGCAACCGCATCGGCCGCAGCAACACAGGGCCGCTGCGCATCGACATTCATTGCCACTACTTCAACGCCGATGCCGCCGCCAAGGCCGCGCCCCTGAAGCCGTTTGAAAAAGAGCCGTCCATCGTCTATGCCAACCAGATGACGCGCGACATCAACATGAGCCAGATGAAGGTGCGCGGCCCTAAGCTCTCCGACATCGCCGTGCGCCTGCGTGACATGGACCGCATGGGCATCGACGTGCAGGCCGTGTCGCCAGCACCGGCGCAGTACTACTACTACGCCGATGCCGATTTCGGGCTGGAACTGGCACGCGGCATCAACGACCGCATTGCGGCAATTGCCGGCGCGCACCCGGACCGCTTTGTCGGCATTGGCAGTGTGCCGCTGCAGAACGCCGCCTTGGCCACCAAAGAACTGGTGCGCTGTGTCACGAAGCTGGACATGCGCGGCATCGAGATCGGCACCAACGTCAACGGCATGGACCTCGCCGACAAGCGGCTGGGCCTGGACAAGTTCTTTGCCAAGGCCGAAGAGCTGGGCACCGTGCTGTTTCTGCACCCCATGGGCTTCACCCATGCGGACCGCATGACCGACTACTACTTCAACAACATCATCGGCAACCCGCTGGAGTCGACTCTCGCGGTCGCGCACCTGATCTTCGGCGGTGTGGTGGACCGCTTCCCCAAGCTCAAGTTCTGCGTGGCGCACGGCGGCGGCTACATGCCGCATGCCTTTGCCCGCATGGACCACGGCTGGAAGGTGCGGCCCGACGCGCAGACGGCCATCAGCAAGAAGAAGCCGTCTTCGTACCTGAAGAAGTTTTACTTCGACACCGTGACTTTTGACACCGGCCTGCTTGCGACGCTGGTGGACCAGATGGGCGCCAAACAGGTCATGCTGGGCAGCGACTACCCGTTTGACATGGGCGACGAAGACCCGGTGGGACTGGTTGAGCGCGTGGCCCAGCTCTCGGACGCTGAGCGCCAGCAGATCCTGGGCGGCAATGCCGCCAGGTTGCTGAAAATCCGCAGCCCGCGTCGCAAGCGCTGAGCGGGCCTGCTGCCCTGTGGCGGGACGGGCCACGGCGGGAATCCATAATGGGGTGATCACGACACGGAAACCCACGGAGGTAACGTCCATGAACACACCCACACCCCCCCAAAAACGTACCACCAGCGGCAAGCGCTCCAAAACCTTTTACGGCTGCGCCGGCGCCATCGCCCTCTTTCTGGCTGCCTGCGGCGCCAACAGCGAAGAAATTGGCGCGGTAGACACCGTGTTCAAGTTCATCGGCCCTGACCACAAGATCGTGGTGGACGCCTACGACGACCCCAAAGTCAAAGGCATCACCTGCTATGTCTCGCGCGCCAAGACAGGCGGTATCAAGGGCGCTCTGGGTCTGGCTGAAGACAAGGCCGAAGCCTCGATTGCCTGCCGCCAGACCGGCATCATCAGCTTTGGCGACAAGCCCATCGAACGGCAGGAAGAAATGTTCAGTGAGCGCATCTCGCTGGTCTTCAAACGGCTGCGCGTGGTGCGCATGGTGGACACCAAACGCAATACGCTGGTCTACCTCACCTACTCTGACCGGATCATTGAAGGTTCTCCACAAAACAGCGTGACGGCGGTGCCGGTGCCTGCGGGCACAGTCATTCCGATCAAGTGAACCGATCAAACAACACCCACAAGAACGACAACAACAAGGAGCATCCCCATGGGCGCGCAATGGAAAGCAAAAGGCAAGGAACTGGCAGCGAACGCCAAAGGCAAGGTGTTTGGCAAGCTGGCCAAGGAAATCATGGTGGCTGCACGCAGCGGCGCGGATCCGGCGTCAAATGCCCGGCTGCGGCTGGTGGTGGAGCAGGCCCGCAAGGTGTCGATGCCCAAAGACACCCTGGAGCGCGCCATCAAGAAAGGCGCTGGTCTAGGCGGCGAGGCGGTGCACTTTGAGCACGTGATGTATGAGGGCTTCGCGCCACACCAGGTGCCGGTGATGGTCGAGTGCCTGACCGACAACCTGAATCGCACCGCCTCCGAGGTGCGCGTGCTGTTCCGCAAGGGGCACCTGGGCACCTCTGGCTCAGTCGCGTGGGACTTTGACCATGTGGGCATGATCGAAGCCGAACCCACTGCCGCGGGCGCCGATGCAGAAGTCGCTGCCATCGAAGCCGGTGCGCAGGATTTTGAACCCGGCGAGGAGGCAGGCACCACACTGTTCCTCACCGACGCAGCCGACCTGTACCTCGTCAGCCACGCGCTGCCGGCGCACGGCTTCACGGTGCTCTCAGCGAAGCTGGGCTACCGGCCCAAGAACCCGATTGACCCGGGATCGCTCAGCCCGGCGCATCTGGAAGAAGTCGAGGCCTTCCTCGCGGCGATTGATGCCAACGACGATGTGCAGAATATTTTTGTCGGGCTGCGGGGATAAAGACACCGCCTGACATCGCCTCGGCTGAGTAGCACGACCGAGTCCGAATCGAACTGAAGATCGCACTGAAGATCGCGCTGAAAGTCGTAGTAAGGTATTTGCTGATGGCCAGTACCAGTACTTCCCCCACAATCGGGCCGCATGACAAGCCCCGATCACCTTATGGACACCCTGCACACGCTGGAGCTGGCCTTCAATCTGGCGCCGGTCGGCATGTGCGTTTCGCGCCAGCGGGTGGTTGAGCTGTGCAACGAGACTTTTGCGCGCCAGTTCGGCTACGAAATCGATGAACTGCTGGGGCAACCGCTGGCGCCGCTGTACCCGTCGATGGACGAATTCACGCATGTGGGCAACCTGGGGCTGCCGGTCATGCGGGAAAAGGGCACCTACAACGACGAACGCATCATGCGGCGCCGTGACGGCACGCTGTTCTGGTGCCATGTGGCCGGGCGCGCACTGGACCGCTCAGACCCTTTCGCCTGTGCCGTCTGGATGTTCGAGGACATTTCGGAACGCCGGCCCGTAACTCACCACCTGACGCTGCGCGAGCGCGAAATCGCCCAGCATCTGGTGACCGGATCAACCAGCAAGCAGATCGGGCGGGCACTGGGCATCAGTCCGCGCACCGTGGAGGCCCATCGCGGACGGCTGATGAAGAAATACGAAGCGGCCACCCATGGCGAACTGGTGGCGCGCCTCGTGGGTGGTGCCTGAGCGCCTGCCTCACTTCAGCAGTCTGCCGCTGCTGCCAATCACGGTCACCTCGACATAGCGCGAGCCCACGCGGTTCTCGGCGGAGTAACTCACCGAGGTTCCCCCGAGGTCAAAGCGCCCCATGCTCTCGAGCGCCTTCACCACTTTCGCGCGGGTCGGCTTCGGGCCGGCGCGCCGCAGCCCCTCCACAAGCACCTTGGCGCCAAGAAACTGCTCGAAGCTGGTGTAGTTCACCAACTCGCCCGGTGCGTACTTGCGCAGCAGGGCCTGGTATTCGCGCACCACGGGCAGACTCGGCATGAAGGGATAAGGCACCACCTGGCTGACGCCCAGTCCGTGCGCGTTCGCCAGGCCAGCGAGCTTGACGATCTCGGCCGGGTCCACCACTGAAATGTTGTAGAGCTGCGCCCCGCCGCCGGCTTCGCGGTAGCGCTTGATGAAAGCCGAGGTGGACTTGTTCACCGAAATCATGATCACCGCCTGGGCGTCCGAAGCCTTCACCTGCTTGACGGCCTCATCGACCTTGTCGGTGTTGCGTTCATAGGGCGCCGCGACCGAAAGCGTCAGCTGTCGCTTGGCCAGTGCTTTCTGCACCCCTTCGAGGCCAGCCTTGCCGAAGCCGTCGTCCTGGTACATCACGGCGATGCGCGTCATGCCCAGGGTAGTGACCTGCTGCACCATGTGCTCGGCCTCGTCGGCGTAACCGGCACGCACGTGAAAGATCCACGGGTTGAACGGGCTGCGCAGCGGCTCACCACCGGTGTACGGTGCCACCAGGGCCGCTCCGCCTTGCTCCAGCACACCGTCGGTCAGCAGCTTGCCGACATTCGAGGTGCCGGCAAAGCCGTACAACGCCACCACCTCGGGGTTGGCCAGCGCTTCCCGGGTCAGCCGCGCGGTTTCTTCCACCTTGTAGCCATCGTCGGCGACCAGCACGCGAATCTTCTGGCCGTGTATGCCGCCGGTGTCATTGATGTGGTTGAAATAGATCTGGCCACCCAGCACCATCTGCTTGCCGGTGCTGGCCAGCACGCCGGTCAGCGGCGCCAACTGGCTGATCACGATATCCGCTGCCAGCGCGGCGGTCTGCCCCAGCGCGAGTGCCAGCACACAGGCCGTCCGGCCAAGTACCCCTGTCAGTGCCTTTTTCATGCTTGTCTCCTTTGTTGTTCGACCCACTTCGGGAGCGCAAGCGTAGATGCCGTGGTGCCCGGCACGCCAGACGTAGTGTTACTCCATGGGGCATTCCATGAGGTATTACTACTCTATGGATGCTGCGTCGAGCAGGGCCTATCCTTGCGGCTTCGCCCGGAATCCCCGAGAAACCCTTGTCACACCCCCCTCACACTGGCTGGCACCAGCAGTCCGCATGAACCTCGCCATTACGCTCCGGCGCATCGCCCTGGCCGACCCGCAGCGGCCGGCGCTTTTTGAAGGCAGCCAGCAATTGCGCGACTACGGCGGGCTCGCTGAGCGGGCGGCCCGGCTGGCTGCGGCCTTCGCGGCTGCAGGCCTTGCCCCCGGCGAGCGCGTGGCGCTGTTCATGCGCAACCATCCGGCTTACCTTGAAGTGCTTTACGGCGCCTGGTGGGCGGGTCTGGTGGTGGTACCGATGAATGCCAAGCTGCATCTGCGGGAGGCGCAGTGGATACTGGACCACGCCCAGGCCAGCTGGGCATTTGTCACGCCTGATGTGGGCAGCGGGCTGGTGGCACCCGGCCGCACGCTGGACGTCACCAGCGCCGGCTACGAGGAACTCTTTGCCCTATCCCCTGCGCCCGTGACCGAGCGGTCTGCCACAGACCTCGCCTGGCTCTTCTACACCAGTGGCACCACCGGCAAGCCCAAGGGGGTCATGCTGACCCACCGCAATCTGCTGACCATGGGGATGACTTATTTTGTGGACGTGGATGCCATCGGGTCGCGTGACGCCATCGTGTACGCCGCACCGATGTCACACGGCGCCGGCATTTACGCCATACCCCACGTGATCGTGGGCGCACGCCACGTGGTGCCCGGGTCTGGCGGTTTCGATCCAGAAGAAATTTTCGGGCTGGCGCAATCGGTCGGGCGGCTCACCATGTTCGCAGCGCCCACCATCGTCAAGCGGCTGGTGGACCATGCCAGCGCCACCGGTGCGGACAGCAACGGCTTCAAGACCATCGTCTACGGCGGTGCACCGATGTACGCGGCCGACATCGAGCGTGCCATCGCGGTCATGGGGCCCCGATTTGTCCAGATCTACGGACAGGGCGAAAGCCCGATGGTGATCACCGCCCTTTCACGCGCCCAGCTGGCAGACACCCGGCATCCACGCCATGCCCAGCGCCTCGCCTCGGTTGGCATGGCACAGACACCGGTGGAGGTGCGTGTGGCTGACCTGGCTGGTCAGGCCCTGCCGTCGGGTGAGGTCGGTGAAGTGCTGGTCCGCGGGGACACGGTCATGAGCGGCTACTGGCGGGATGCAGAGGCCACGGCAGCCGCGCTGCAGGACGGCTGGCTTTTCACCGGCGACATGGGCTCGATGGACGAAGACGGATTTCTGACACTCAAGGACCGCAGCAAGGATGTGCTGATCAGCGGTGGCTCCAACATCTATCCCCGCGAGGTGGAAGAGGTCCTGCTGCTGGCACCCGGCGTGGCCGAGGCGTCGGTGGTGGGCGCACCTGATCCGGAATGGGGGGAAGTCGTGGTGGCCTTTGTGGTGCCTCAGCCTGGCGTGACGCTGGACACGGACACGCTGGACGCGGTCTGTCTGGCACACATCGCACGCTTCAAGCGACCCAAGCGCTACGAAATCGTGGAAAGCCTGCCGAAGAACAACTACGGCAAGGTGTTGAAAACAGTGCTGCGCGAGCAGCTGAAGGAGAAGCAGCGTGAGTGAGAAGCATCTGACAGGTCGCCGTGCACTGGTGACGGGTTCGCTGCAGGGTATTGGCCTTGCGATTGCAAGGGAACTGGCCCGTCAGGGCTGCACCCTGGTGCTGCATGGCCTGCCCAGCGACACCCTGGAGCAGCAAGCGCGCGCCGCCGTGCTCGACGCTGGCGCACCTGCAGTCGAGGTGTTGACGTACAACCTGCGCGAAGCCAGCCAGGTGCAACAGATGATGGAAGCCGCACTGGCCTCGGGCCCGATTGACATCCTCGTCAACAACGCCGGCATTCAGCACACCGCACCGCTGGCCGAGATGCCGCGCGCCAACTGGGATGACATCATTGCCATCAACCTGTCAGCCGCATTCGACACCATGCGCCTGGCGCTACCGCCCATGGCCCTTCGCGGCTACGGCCGGGTCATCAACATCGCGTCGGTGCACGGCCTGGTGGCCTCGGTTCACAAGGCGCCTTATGTGGCGGCCAAGTTTGGCATGGTCGGCATGAGCCGCGTGGCTGCGCTGGAATACGCCAATGCCGGAAGCCGCGAAAGCGGCGGTGTGACCGTCAATTGCATCTGCCCCGGCTGGACCGAGACAGCCATCATCCAGCCGCAGATTGATGCACGGGCCCTGCAACTGGGCACGGGGCGTGAAACTGCCGTGCGGGATCTGCTGAAGGAAAAACAGCCCAGCCAGCGCACCTCGCTGCCCGACGAAATCGCCCGCGTGGTCACCTGGCTGTGCGAACCGGCTGCGCACAACCTGACTGGCGTGTCGCTGCCGGTGGATGGCGGCTGGACGGCGCAATAGCCGTCCGTGCCGCGCGCCCATTCAATGTGCCGGCGCCTCGAAGCGGAACACCCCCGGCTCGCGGATCGGATCCACATCGACCGGGATGGTGCTCTTGGGCGGAAAGCGCCCTTCCAGCAGCAGCTTGGAGAGCGGGTTTTCAATCCGCTGCTGAATCGCACGCTTGAGCGGCCGGGCGCCGAACACCGGGTCGAAGCCGACCTTCGCCAGTTCGGAAATCGCCGCCTCTGACACCTCCAGCGTGAGGTCCATCTTCTGCAGGCGCTCCAGCAGTACCTGCAGCTGGATACGCGCAATCGACTCGATGTTTTTCGCGTCGAGCGAATGGAACACCACGGTCTCGTCAATGCGGTTCAAAAACTCGGGGCGGAAGTAGTTCTTCAGCTCGTCCGTCACAGCGTCCTTGATCTCGTCATACGGCTTGCCGACCATGTTCTGGATGATGGGCGAGCCGATGTTGCTGGTCATCACGATCACGGTGTTCTTGAAGTCCACGGTGCGGCCCTGGCCGTCGGTCAGGCGGCCGTCGTCCAGCACCTGCAGCAGCACATTGAAGACATCGGGGTGGGCCTTTTCCACCTCGTCGAGCAGCAGCACGCTGTAAGGCTTGCGGCGCACGGCTTCGGTCAGGTAGCCGCCCTCCTCGTAACCCACATAGCCCGGAGGCGCACCAATCAGGCGGGCCACCGAATGCTTTTCCATGAACTCGCTCATGTCGATGCGGATCAGGTGGTCTTCGCTGTCGAACAGGAAGCCGGCCAGCGCCTTGCACAGCTCGGTCTTGCCGACGCCGGTGGGGCCTAGGAACAGGAAGGAGCCGGTGGGCCGGTTCGGGTCGCTCAGACCTGAACGCGAACGACGGATGGCGTTGGCCACTGCGCCAATCGCCTCATCCTGGCCGACCACGCGCTGGTGCAGCTTGCCTTCCATCTGCAGCAATTTGTCGCGCTCACCCTGCATCAGTTTGGCCACCGGAATGCCCGTGGCACGGGCCACCACTTCGGCGATCTCTTCCGCACCGACCTGGGTGCGCAGCAGCTTGGGTGCGTTGTCGGCACCCTTTTTCGCCTCGGTAGCTTGCGCCTGTTTCAAGCGTTTTTCCAGCTCCGGCAGCTTGCCGTACTGCAACTCGGCCACCTTGTTGAAGTCGCCCTTGCGGGTGAACTCCTCGATCTGGAAACGGATTCGGTCGATCTCTTCCATCACGTCCTTGGAGCCCAGCGCCTGGGCCTTTTCGGCCTGCCAGATTTCGTCGAGATCAGAGATTTCCTTCTGCAGCCGGGTGATCTCTTCTTCGATCAGGCCAAAGCGTTTCTGCGAGGCCTCGTCCTTCTCGCGGCGCACGGCTTCGCGCTCGATCTGCAGCTGGATCAGCCGGCGGTCGAGCTTGTCCATCACCTCGGGCTTAGAGTCCATCTCGATCTTGATCTTGGCCGCGGCCTCGTCGATCAGGTCAATCGCCTTGTCGGGCAGGAAGCGGTCGGTGATGTAGCGGTGGCTCAACTCGGCCGCCGCCACAATGGCCGGGTCGGTGATCTGCACGCCGTGGTGCACTTCGTACTTTTCCTGCAGGCCGCGCAAAATGGCAATGGTCGCTTCCACCGTCGGCTCGCCCACCAGAATTTTCTGGAAGCGGCGCTCCAGTGCGGCGTCTTTCTCGATGTACTTGCGGTATTCGTCAAGCGTCGTGGCACCCACGCAATGCAACTCGCCGCGCGCCAATGCAGGTTTCAACATGTTGCCTGCATCCATCGCGCCTTCAGCCTTGCCGGCCCCCACCATGGTGTGCAGTTCATCAATGAAGACGATGGTCTGGCCTTCGTCCTTGGCCAGTTCATTGAGCACGGTTTTCAGGCGCTCTTCAAACTCGCCACGGAACTTGGCACCGGCCAGCAGCGCCGCCATGTCCAGACTCAGCACCCGCTTGCCCTTGAGCGACTCCGGCACCTCGCCGGCCACGATGCGCTGGGCCAGGCCTTCGACAATCGCGGTCTTGCCCACGCCGGGCTCACCGATCAGCACCGGGTTGTTCTTGGTGCGGCGCTGCAGCACCTGGATGGCGCGGCGGATTTCGTCGTCGCGGCCGATCACCGGATCCAGCTTGCCCAGCCGGGCGCGCTCGGTGAGGTCAAGGCAGTATTTCTTGAGAGCTTCGCGCTGGCCTTCGGCATCAGCGCTGTTGACGTTCTGGCCGCCACGCACGGCGTTGATGGCCGCCTCCAGCGACTTGCGCGACAAGCCGTTCTCGCGGGCGATCTTGCCCACCTCGGCCTTGCTGTCGGCCACGGCCAAAAGGAACAGCTCACCGGCGATGAACTGGTCGTTGCGCTTGATGGCTTCCTTTTCGGTGGCCTGCAGCAGCTTGGCCAGCTCCTGCCCGACCTGCACCTGTTCCTGCCCCTGCACCTGGGGCAGCTTCTTGACGGCAGTGTCTGCCGCCTGGCCAAGGCCATTGACGTTGACGCCTGCGCGCTCAAGCAGCGCCCGCGGGCCATCGTCCTGACGCAGCATGGCGGCCAGCAGGTGGGCGGGCTCGATGTAGGCGTTGTCGTTGCCCAGGGCCAGCGACTGGGCATCGCCCAGCGCTTCCTGGAATTTGGTGGTGAGTTTGTCTTGTCGCATGGAGAGCTCCCGATTCTGATTAACCGTCATTTAAGGCGCTGCGGGCGTTTTTCAATAGATTCCCGGCGGGGTTCGCACAACTTGCATCTGCTCACCATAGCGCGAACAGGACCTAGAATCGTTTGATGAATATCAAGCAGGTGACAGTCGCCTACCAGAGCGAGCAGGACCGCCTGCTGATGCGCTTCAATGCGGACCACACGGTCGAATTCCGTGTGTGGCTGACAAGGCGTTTCACGCTGGCCCTGCTGCCCGTGCTGCGCAAGGCTGCGGGCGACCAGCTGGCGCTGCTGGCGCCGGTGGTCGACGCGGCCATTCCGCTGGAAGATCAGCGCCAGCGCCTGCTCGAGCAGTTTCGCAAGGAAGAGCTGGCCTACGCGGGTGACTTCAAGACACCTTATGCTTCACCGACCGGTGCCGCAGAAACCGGAGCGTCCGGCTCCGAAAAACCGCCATTGCTGGTGACCGAGGTCAAGATCACTGTCCTCAAGCCCGGACAGCTTCAGATGCAGCTGTCTGAAAAGCTGCCGGGCCGCAACAGCCACATCGACCTGATGATGGACGCACAAATGACCCAGGGCCTGCTGCATCTGCTGACCCAGGCACTGAAGTCCTCCCAATGGCTGGAAGACATCACGCCGCTTGCTCCGCAGGCGTTACCTGCTGCTGGGTCGCCTGACGCCGAAGAGTCTGGGGCGCTGCCAGAACCTGCAGACCGCCCCAAATACCTGAACTGAGACCTCGCTCAGGCGTTGCTGGCCGCGATGCCCCATTTGGCGAGGGCTGCGTCGTCACTGACCCGAGCATCCACCCAGCGCGCACCGGCTGGCGTTTCTTCCTTCTTCCAGAACGGCGCCTGTGTCTTCAGGTAATCCATCAGGAATTCGCAGGCCTTGAAGCTCTCGCCACGGTGGGCTGAGGTCACAGCGACCATCACCACCTGGTCCAGTGGCTGCAGCAGACCGACACGGTGGATGACACGGGCGCCCAGAATATTGAAGCGTTTGAAGGCTTCGTCAATCATGGCTTCGATGGCTTTTTCAGTCATGCCGGGGTAGTGCTCCAGCTCCATGCTGCTGACGTTCAGCCCGTCATTGCGATCGCGCACAGTACCGACAAAACTGCAGACCGCCCCCACGCCCCGGTTGTCCGCGCGCAAGGCAGCGATCTCGTCGGCGAGGTTGAAATCAGCGGTCTGAATGAATACACGGGGCGAAGTCATGCAGCAATTTTGCCACTGCTCCTGCACACACGGGGTGTCGTCGCCGCTTGACGCGATGGCGTCGCCCCTGGATCAGCCGCCGGTGACAGGCGGGAAGAACGCGACCTCGCAACCCTCGCTGAGCAGCGCGGACTCGTCGCTCATCACTTGGTTGAGCGCCATGCGCACCGACTTGCCGCGCGCCAGGCTCTGGGCGTGGGCGGGGCTTGCGCTCAGCAGTTCATCGCGCAAGCCGGCCAGGGTGGTGGCTGCGGTGTCGCGTGTCTCACTGCCCTGCCCGATGGCTTCACGGATGGACGCAAAGTACTTGATGGTGACTTTCATGGCGGTGCTGCGAATCAGGCAAGGAATGCGGGAAAGGGAATGAACTGGACCGGATCGCCGTGGGCGATGGTCCGGCCGGCCGGGTTGTCCACCAGGCCATCGCCCCACACCGCCGACGTCAGCACGCCAGAGCTCTGGTTGGCAAACAGGTCAAGACCACCGGCCGCATTGCGGCGAACCCGGAGAAACTCGCGCCGCTTGTCGGCCTTGGGCCACACAAAGTGTGCAGGCAGCGTGATGGGTGATGGCGCCAGTTCCGTGCCCCCCTGCAGCGCCAGCAGAAACGGGCGCACCAGCAGCAGGAAAGTGACAAAGCTGGAGACCGGGTTGCCGGGCAAGCCGATGAAGTGGGCCGCGCCCACACGCCCATAGGCAAAGGGCTTGCCCGGCTTGATGGCCAGTTGCCACAAGCTGAGTTCACCGAGGGATTGCACGGCGGGCTTGATGTGGTCTTCTTCACCGACCGACACACCGCCGCTGGTGAGGATCAGGTCATGCTGCTGACTCGCGCCTTTCAGTGCGGCGGTGGTGGCATCCAGCCGATCGGGCACGATGCCGAGGTCGGTCACCACGCAGCCAAGGCGCTGCAGCATGGCACGCAAGAAGAAACGGTTGGAGTTGTAGATGGCGCCGGGCTTCATGTCGGCGGGGGCGACCTCGCCGGGCATGACCAGTTCATCGCCGGTGGAGAACAGTGCCACGCGCACACGCGGCGCGACGCTGAGTTCACCAAAACCAATGCTGGCCGCGAGACCCAGCGAGGCGGGGCTCAAGCGCTCGCCGTGCCGCAGGACCACATCGCCACGGGCCACGTCTTCGCCTCGGCGGCGAATCCATTGACCGGACTGCGGCATTTTCTGCACTTGCACTGCCGGCGATGCGTCACCCGCCTCGGCGGCGCGGGCGGTGCAGTCTTCCTGCATCACCACCGCGTCAGCGCCTGCCGGAATGGGGGCGCCAGTGAAGATGCGGGCGACGGTCCCGGTGGCCAGAGCCTCCCCATTGAAGCCGGCAGGAATGCGCTGGCTGACTGGCAGCCAGGCTTGCGGGTCGCCGCACTCGGCCGCACGCACCGCATAGCCGTCCATCGAGCTGTTGTCATGCGCGGGCACATCGAGGGCCGACACCAGATCTTCCGCCAGCACACGCCCGTCGGCCTCGAAGGTGGATACGCGCTCGTTACCAGCCAGTGGCAAGGCGTGCGCCAGCAACTCGGCAAGCGCCACATCCAGAGGTTTTAGCGGAGTGCGAACAGGGGCTTGGCTCATGGCGTGCAATGGAACAGGATACGAAAACAATCGGCGGCAAAGCGGCGCTGTCAGACCTCACCGAAGCGATGTTCAAACGAATAATGGAAACGTTCGTGATTGTTGACCAGGTATTCAGCGACTGAATCGGTATTGTTCAAATCCAGCACCGGCCGCAAGGTTGCGTGCGGCAAGCGGTCGGGGGCATCGGTGGCAATCGCCACGATGAAGTCATCGTCCATGTAACGGGCCGGGCTGCCGCTGTACTCTTCAGTGGGCGCGCGCCAGACTTCGATCTTGAGGATGTCGCTGCTCTTGAAACCCTCGACCAGTACCCAGTCGACACCGTCATAAAGTTCAGCAATCAGCTGGTGCACCGTCATGCGCGCGGGTTTTTCAAACTCCCGCACCAGCGCCAGCCGGTTCTGCGAGGCGACCACGACTTCAAAAGCACCCGCCTGCCGGTGACGGTGAGTGTCCTTGCCGGGCTGATCAATATCGAAGCTGTGATGCGCGTGTTTGACGACTGAAACTCGCAAACCACGGGATTTGAGTGCCGGGATCAACTTTTCGACCAGCGTTGTCTTGCCGGAGCCGGAAAACCCGGAAAAACCAACCACATTCATGTCATTACTTTCTGGCTGGTTCAGTTCACAGCTGCGACGATGTAGCGCTTGACGGCGGCAGCGTCGGCAGGCAGCTCCAGCACCCGCTTGGGCAGAGCTTCGATGCCTTCAAACTTCGCGGGCCGTGTGGGGGACTGACCCAAGGCTTCTTCAATGGTGGCGGCAAACTTGATGGGCAGCGCGGTTTCCAGCACGATCATTGGCACACCGGGCTGCAGGTGCTCACGCGCCACCTTTACGCCGTCAGCAGTGTGGGTGTCGATCATGGTGCCGAAGCGTTGCCAGATGTCGCGGATCGTGGCCAGCCGATTCGCATGGGTGCTCTTGCCGCTGGCAAAGCCGTAACGTTCCCGCGCCTGTGGAAACGCCGGGTCAGCTCCCAGATCAAAGCGCCCCTTGGCTGCCAGCTGGTCGTGGAACAGCACGCGGGTTTTGGCGCCGTCGCGGCCCAGCAGATCGAACACAAAACGCTCGAAGTTCGAGGCCTTGGAAATATCCATCGAAGGGCTGGAGGTCTCGTGCGTGTCGGCGCTGCTGCGCACGCGGTACACGCCGGTGCGGAAGAACTCGTCGAGCACATCGTTCTCGTTGGTGGCCACCACCAGACGCTCGATGGGCAGGCCCATCATGCGGGCCACATGGCCGGCGCAAATATTGCCGAAGTTGCCGGAAGGCACGGTGAAACTGACCTTCTGCGCGCTACCCGACGTGGCCTGAATGTAGCCCGCAAAGTAGTACACCACCTGCGCCAGCAAACGCGCCCAGTTGATGGAGTTGACCGTGCCGATCTTGTACTGGCGCTTGAAGTCCAGGTCGTTGCTCACCGCCTTGACGATGTCCTGGCAGTCGTCGAACACACCTTCAATCGCGATGTTGTGGATGTTGGCATCCTGCAGGCTGAACATCTGGGCCTGCTGGAAGGGGCTCATGCGGCCCTTGGGCGAAGTCATGAAGACGCGCACGCCCTTCTTGCCACGCATGGCGTACTCGGCCGCACTGCCGGTGTCGCCGCTGGTGGCACCGAGGATGTTCAGCTCTTCACCGCGGCGCGCCAGTTCGTATTCGAACAGGTTGCCCAGCAGCTGCATGGCCATGTCCTTGAAGGCCAGCGTAGGGCCGTTGGACAAGGCTTCGAGGTACAGACCGTCTTCGAGCGGGCGCAGCGGAACAATCTCGCGCGTGCCGAACACTTCTTCGGTATAGGTTTTCTCGCACAGCGCCCGCAGGTCGGCGGGCGGAATGTCGTCGATATAAAGCGAAAGAATTTCAAACGCCAGTTGCGCATAGCTGAGCCCACGCCAGCCTTCAAGCGTGGCAGAGCTGACCTGGGGGTAGTGCTCGGGCAGATAAAGGCCGCCGTCGGGCGCCAGACCTTCCAGCAGGATTTCACAGAAGCGCTTGCGGTCGCCGGCCAGGACCGACGCCGCGCGGGTGGAGACATAGCGCATCAGGCCAGGTCCTCCTTGCGGATGCGGATGATGGGCGCCAGCACGGTGGGCAACGCCTGCATCTGGGCCAGCGCACCATTCATCTTCGCTTCCACACAATCGTGCGTGAGGATGATGAGGTCGGTGTGGGTGGAGCCTTCGCCGCCCACCTCATCGGCTTCACGCTGCAGCACGGCGTCGATGCTGATGCCGGCCTGGGCCAGAATGCCAGTGACCTTGGCCAGAACGCCGGCTTCGTCGGCCACTTTCAGGCGCAGGTAGTAACTGGTGACGACTTCCGACATCGGCACCACCGGCAGATCGCTCATCGCATCGGGCTGGAAGGCCAGATGCGGCACGCGGTGCTCGGGGTCGGCGGTATGCAGGCGGGCAATGTCCACCAAGTCGGCAATCACGGCACTGGCGGTCGGCTCGCTGCCTGCCCCCTTGCCGTAATACAGCGTGGTGCCGACCGCATCGCCCTGCACCACCACGGCATTCATCGCGCCTTCGACATTGGCAATCAGTCGCTTCACCGGCACCAGGCTGGGGTGCACCCGCAGCTCGATGCCGTTGGCGGCGCGCTTGGTGATGCCCAGCAGTTTGATGCGGTAGCCCAGCTGCTCGGCGTACCGGATGTCCTGTGCGGCCAGTCCGGTGATGCCTTCCACGTAAGCCTTGTCAAACTGCACCGGAATGCCGAAGGCAATGGCCGACATCAGCGTGACCTTGTGGCCTGCGTCGACGCCTTCGATGTCAAAGGTCGGGTCGGCCTCGGCATAGCCCAGGCGCTGCGCTTCCTTCAGCACGACATCAAAGTCCAGCCCCTTGTCGCGCATCTCGCTGAGGATGAAATTGGTCGTGCCGTTGATGATTCCGGCAATCCACTGGATGCTGTTGGCCGTCAGGCCCTCGCGCAGTGCCTTGATGATGGGAATGCCACCGGCCACTGCGGCCTCGAACGCCACCATCACGCCCTTGCGGTGTGCAGCGGCAAAAATCTCGGTGCCATGCACGGCCAGCAGCGCCTTGTTGGCGGTCACCACATGCTTGCCCGCCTCGATGGCTTCCAGCACCAGCTGTTTGGCGATGCCGTAGCCGCCAATCAGCTCGATGACGATGTCCACATTCGGGCTGCTGACGACCTGACGCGCGTCGCCCACCACCTCGACGCCCTCGCCCACCACGGACTTGGCACGTGCTGTATCGAGATCGGCCACCATGGTGATTTCAATGCCGCGGCCAGCGCGGCGGCGGATTTCTTCCTGGTTGCGCTTGAGCACGTTGAAGGTGCCGCTGCCCACCGTGCCGATGCCCAGAAGGCCTACGCGGATGGGGCTCAAATTCGTCGATTTCGTCATGGCTGGAGTCTTGCGTTGCAGTCGATGTGACGGACCACCCGAAGGCAGCACATCACCAGGGGAAAAGTAAGAACGGAATCAGACCCGGTTCTTGCGGTAGTTCTCGAGGAACCTGGCGATACGGCCAATCGCCTCGCGCAGGTCTTCCTCATGCGGGAGGAACACGATCCTGAAGTGGTCAGGCGCTGGCCAGTTGAAGCCTGTCCCCTGCACCAGCATGACCTTGGTTTCCTTGAGCAGTTCAAGGAAGAACTGGCGGTCGTCCTGAATCGGATACACCTTGGGATCAAGGCGCGGAAACATGTAAAGCGCAGCCGTGGGCTTGACGCAGGTCACGCCGGGAATCGCCGTGATCAGTTCATAGGCCAGGTCACGCTGGCGGCGCAGGCGTCCGCCCTCGCGGGTCAAGTCATTGATGCTCTGGTAACCGCCCAGCGCGGTCTGGATCGCCCACTGGCCGGGCACGTTGGAGCACAGCTTCATGTTGGCCAGCATGTTCAGGCCTTCGATATAGTCCTGTGCGGTTTTCTTGGGGCCCGAGACCACCAGCCACCCCGCGCGGTAACCGCAAGAGCGGTAGCTCTTGGACAGCGAATTGAAGGTCAGCGTGAGCACGTCGGTGGACAGGCTGGCAATGGCCGTGTGCTGGGCGCCGTCATAGAGCACCTTGTCGTACACCTCGTCGGCCAGAATCACCAGACCGTGCTCGCGGGCGATGGCAACGATCTGGCGCAGCAAATCATCGGAATACAGCGCGCCGGTCGGGTTGTTCGGGTTGATCACCACAATGGCCTTGGTCTTCGGCGTGATCTTGCTGCGGATGTCGGCCAGGTCGGGCATCCAGCCATTGCTCTCGTCGCACATGTAGTGCACGGGCGTGCCGCCCGACAGGCTGGTTGATGCCGTCCACAGCGGGTAGTCGGGTGACGGCAGCAGCAACTCATCGCCATCGTCCAGCAAGGCATTGGTGGCCATGGCAATCAACTCGCTCGCGCCGTTGCCAAGGTAGATATCGTCCAGCGTCACGCCCTTGATGCCCTGCTTCTGGGTCTCGTGCATCACCGCCTTGCGCGCCGCAAAAATGCCCTTGCTGTCGGAGTAACCCGCCGACGCCGGCAGATTGCGAATCATGTCCTGCTGCACTTCCTCGGGCGCGTCGAAGCCGAACACCGCCAGGTTGCCCAGATTCAGCTTGATCAGCTTCTGGCCTTCTTCTTCCATCTGCTTGGCCGCATCCATGATGGGGCCGCGAATGTCGTACAGCACATTGGCCAACTTGGCAGATTTGGTGATCGGTTTCATGTCGTTTTTCAAACAGGAGGTCTCAGGCAGTTGCCCGCCGATGTTTCCCATCCGGGCCGTCAGTGACAGAAAGGGCCCTGGAACAGGGAAAATTCAGGCGGAATCTATAATTTGACCACATAAAAACCGCTTTTTTTGCTGCCTCACAGGGGCAACGAAGATGCAGCGGGGAGGCAAATGCCTCTACAGCAACACCGCCTCACGCAGTGCCTCACGACCAGAGGCGACCAAGGGCGACCAGAAACAGCCCATCGCCACCCCATTCACCTGCCACGGACCCGCCAGCGCATGAAACTCCAACCCGACCGACTCGATGTGCAGTCCATCCTGGGCTATGGCCCGGGCTGGGTCGGACTGGGCAGCAACGGCGTAGCCGAGCGCATTGAACGCAGCATCGTCATTGGCTCGCGCGGCGAGAAGTTCGACTGGAACTGCCCGCGCTTCGAGGACCTGACCGCCGCCCACTTCGAACTGCTGGGGCAGACGCGGCCGGAACTGGTGATTTTTGGCAGTGGTACGCGACTGCGCTTCCCGCCACCCGCCTTTTTGCGCGCACTGATGGCCCAGCGTATCGGCCTTGAAACCATGGACACACTGGCCGCCTGCCGGACCTACAACATCCTCGCCGGAGAGGGCCGGCAAGTGATCGCGGCCTTGTTGATTGAAACCCCCGACGCACTGCACTGAGCGGCTGCGGCTTTCAGGGTAAAATCTAGGGTTGCATTTGGTACCACCACCCGGTTTGTCCGCCGGGAATCCGTCCGAACGCCGCGGCCAATTACAACTACTTTCGTCAGGGTCCACTCAGTATGGCAGTCGTCGTCAACAAACCACTCCCCGAATTCGAAGCCCTCGCCACCAGCGGCATCAAGGTTTCCAACCAGTCCCACCTGGGCAAGGTTGTTGTGCTGTATTTCTACCCCAAGGACAACACCCCGGGCTGCACCACCGAAGCGATGCAGTTCCGCGACCGCTACAAGGATTTCGTGAAGGCTGGCGCCACGGTTTTCGGCGTGTCCCGCGACAACATGAAGTCGCATGACGATTTCAAGGCCAAGCTCGAACTGCCCTTCGAACTGATCGCCGACACCGAAGAAAAGATGTGCCACATGTTCGGCGTGGTCAAGAACAAGATCATGTACGGCAAGAAGGTCAAGGGCATTGAGCGCAGCACCTTCCTGATCGGTGCCGACGGCCAGCTCAAGGAAGAGTGGCGCGGCCTGAAAGTGCCCGGCCACGTCGACGAAGTGCTCAAGGCCGTCAAAGCCCTCAAGAAAGCCGCCTGAGCAGGGCACGCGGGGCCTCCACAGACCATCTGAGGCCACCCAGCAACACCAGATTGCCCTGTCACATGAGTTGTGCATAATGAGCTCATGCTGTTGACCTCCGCAACTGCGTTCACTGAAAAAGCCGCCCTGGCCTCAAGGCGGCTTTTTCACTTCTGGAAACTTCTTTTTGAGAGTTTTACGCACCATGCCCCTGCCCCCCGCCCCGACCAAACGTGCTGCCCTGCTCTCGCCCGACGCACTTGACGCGCCCGCCCGCTCGTCATCCCGGGGGGCACGAAAGACGGAAAACACGGAATCGGCGCAAAAACCACCGGTGATGGACCTGTTTGACAGCCGGGCAGTCGGTGACGGCGCCCACCTGGTGGCCTACAAGGACAAGCCCGCTGCGCGCACCGAGCGGGCCCCCGCAGTCAGCGACCGCGAGAGGGAGCCGGCGCCGAAGGTGGCCGAGAAGCCCAAGAAGCCGAAACGTACCGGCCCCACCAAACTGTTTGTCCTCGACACCAACGTGCTGCTGCACGACCCGATGTGCCTGTTCCGCTTTGAGGAACACGACATTTTCCTGCCGATGATCGTGCTGGAAGAGCTGGATGGCCACAAAAAAGGCACGACCGAGGTGGCGCGCAATGGCCGGCAGACCAGCCGCACGCTGGACGCGCTGGCGGGCGCGCAAGGCGCCGACATCGGCAAGGGCCTCAAGCTCGACACCACCGGCCACAGGGAAGCTGGCGGCTCGCTGTTCTTCCAGACCAAACCGCTGGACTACACCCTGCCCATGAGCCTGCCGCAGGGCAAGGCAGACAACCAGATTCTGGGCGTGGTCGAAGCGCTGCGCCGCGAATACGCACCGCGCGAGGTGGTGCTGGTGTCCAAGGACATCAACATGCGAGTCAAGGCCCGCGCCCTCGGGCTGGCGACTGACGATTACCAGAACGACAAGACGCTGGAAGACGGCGACCTGCTCTATTCCGGCTCGCTGGCCCTGCCACCCGACTTCTGGACCCGCCAGAGCAAGACCATAGAAAGCTGGCAACAGGGCAGCCACACCTTCTACCGCATCACCGGCCCCATCGTCGCCAACCTGCTGATCAACCAGTTTGTGTTTTTCGAAGCGCCGGGCGAGCCGCCTTTGTATGCCCGCGTCACGGAAATCCGCGCCAAGACGGCGGTGCTGAAGACCCTGAAGGACTACAACCACCTGAAAAACGCGGTGTGGGGCGTGACCACGCGCAACCGCGAGCAGAACTTCGCGATGAACCTGCTGATGGATCCGGAAGTGGACTTCGTCACCCTGGCTGGCACGGCCGGCACCGGCAAGACACTGATGGCGCTGGCCAGCGGCCTGACGCAGGTGCTGGACGACCGGCGCTACACCGAGATCATCATGACCCGCGCCACGGTGTCGGTCGGCGAGGACATCGGCTTCCTGCCAGGCACCGAGGAAGAAAAAATGGGCCCGTGGATGGGCGCACTCGACGACAACCTGGAAGTGCTGGGCAAAACAGACAGTGGTTCCGGTGAGTGGGGCCGCGCCGCCACCAATGAACTGATCCGCTCGCGCATCAAGGTCAAGAGCATGAACTTCATGCGCGGCCGGACCTTCCTGAACAAGTACGTCATCATCGACGAAGCGCAGAACCTGACGCCCAAGCAGATGAAAACGCTGATCACCCGCGCAGGCCCGGGCACCAAGATCATCTGCATGGGCAACCTGGCCCAGATCGACACGCCTTACCTGACCGAAGGCTCCTCCGGCATGACTTACGCGGTCGACCGCTTCAAGGGCTGGCCGCACGGCGGTCACATCACCCTGGCCCGCGGCGAACGCTCGCGCCTGGCAGACTTTGCAAGCGAGGTACTTTGACGAGCCGCTGAGTCGTTCGGGGCACGCCCCAAAGAAAAAAGGCCACGTCTTGCGACGTGGCCTTTTTCATTGTCTGGTGGGCGGTGCAAGTTTCGAACTTGCGACCCCTGCAGTGTGAATGCAGTGCTCTACCCCTGAGCTAACCGCCCTGTTGGTCAGCCTTAGATTATATGCTGATTTTGAAGCCTGCCACTTTCAGGCCGCCATCAAGCGCCACAGGGTCTTGCCTTTGCTGGCCTTGTCGATGTCCGCGAGCGCCTTCTCGTGGCTGCCCATTTCCTGCTCACTGGCACTCAACACCGGCAACTCAAACGCGCTCAGGTCGGCCTGCGGCAGGGGCTCGCCTTCGCCCGAGGTCGCGCCCACCTCCATCACCAGAGAGTTCTGGCCGCGCGTGAGGTTGATGTAAACGTCGGCGAGCAGCTCAGCGTCAAGCAAGGCGCCGTGCAGCGTGCGGCCGGAGTTGTCCACATCGAGCCGGTCGCACAGTGCATCAAGGGAATTGCGTTTGCCCGGAAACAGCTCTTTGGCCATCATCAGGCTGTCGGTCACCTTGGCCACGAAGTGCTTCAGCGGCTGCCGCCCGATCAGCTCCAGTTCCTTGTTCAGAAAGCTGACGTCGAACGGTGCGTTGTGAATGATGATCTCGGCGCCCTGCAGGTACTCCAGCAGCTCATCGGCCACGGCCTCGAACTTCGGCTTGTCCTTCAGAAACTCGTTGCTGATTCCGTGCACCTTCAGCGCGTCCTCATGGCTGTCGCGGCCGGGGTTCAGGTAGAAGTGCTTGTTGTTGCCCGTCAGCTTGCGGGCGACCAGTTCGACGCAGCCGATTTCAATGATGCGGTCACCGTTTTCAGCAGAGAGGCCGGTGGTTTCAGTGTCAAGAACGATTTGGCGCATGGCTCAGATGATAGCGGCGCTGCGTCAGTGAATATTTTTCCGCCGGGCCCGCTCCAAGGAAAAACGCGCCCCCTCGAGGGGCAGCGCAGCACACGCAGTGGCAAGCGTGGGGGCTCTAATGATTCTCTTTGGCGTGGTTGATCGAGTACTTGGGTATCTCGACTGTCACATCGGTCTGTGCCAGGAAGGCCTGGCAGCTCAGGCGCGACTGGGGCTCCAGCCCCCAGGCGCGGTCCAGCAGGTCCTCTTCGCTCTCGTCGAGTTCGTTCAGCGAATTGAAGCCCTCGCGAACCACCACATGGCAGGTGGTGCAGGCGCAGCTCATGTCACAGGCGTGCTCGATGTTGATCTTGTTGTCGAGCAAGGCCTCGCAAATCGAGGTGCCGGCCGGTGCTGAAATTTCAGCACCCTGTGGGCAGTACTCGGGATGGGGCAGGATTTTGATGATGGGCATGGTACTCAGTCCTTTCAGACCGCCTCGATGTTCTTTCCGGCCAGGGCTTGTCGGATGCCCCGGTTCATCCGCTGTGCGGCAAAGGCCTCGGTGCCCTTGGCCAGTGCCTGGGTCGCAGCTTCGATGGCAGCGGCGTCGCCGTGCGTGCGTGCGTAGGTCACGGCAATCACCAGCGTATCAATCTGCGCCCGTTCATTGGGACTGAGCAGATCGGCATCGGCCGCCAGCGCGCTTTGTGTGGCCAGCACCATGCGGTCGGCGTCCACCTGGGCCTCGGCCAGCGCCCTCGCCTGCATGTCCTGCTGGGCGGTTGAAAAACTGTCCTGCAGCATGCGGGCGATTTCGTCATCGCTCAGCCCGTACGAAGGCTTCACGTCAATCGTGGCCTCGACCCCACTGCCCTGCTCGCGCGCATGAACGCTGAGCAGGCCGTCCGCATCGACCGTGAAGGTCACGCGAATGCGCGCCGCGCCCGCAGCCATCGGCGGAATGCCGCGCAGCTCGAAGCGGGCCAGACTGCGGCAGTCGGTCACCAGATCGCGCTCACCCTGCACCACGTGCAGCGCCAGCGCCGTCTGGCCGTCCTGGTAGGTGGTGAAATCCTGCGCCATGGCGGTAGGAATCGTCTGGTTGCGCGGCACGATGCGCTCGACCAGGCCCCCCATGGTTTCAATGCCCAGCGAAAGCGGAATCACATCCAGCAGTAACAGATCGGCGCCGCTGTTGTTGCCGGCCAGCTGATTGGCGGAAATCGCAGCGCCCAGCGCCACCACTTCATCCGGGTTCAGGTTGACCAGCGGCTCACGACCGAAGAAGCTCGCCACGGCCTTGCGCACCTGCGGCATGCGGGTCGAGCCGCCGACCAGCACCACGCCCTGCACATCGTCCTTGGCCAGCTTGGCATCGCGCAGGGCCTTGCGGACTGCGGTCAGCGTGCGCTGCGTCAGATGAGCCGTGGCGGTTTCGAAGTCCTCGGCCTTCATCTCGAAACTCACCAGCGCCTTGGCCAGCTGCACGTTGAAAGGCACCGACGGCGCAGCCGACAGCGCTTCCTTGCACGCGCGGGCGGCGCGCTGCAGGGCGGCTGTGTCAGACGGCGTGAAGGTATCGGCGGACAAGCCCGCCTTGACCAGTACCCAGTCGACCAGCGCGCGGTCGTAGTCGTCGCCGCCGAGCGCGGAATCACCGCCGGTCGCCACCACTTCAAACACGCCCTGCGTCAGGCGCAGGATCGAAATGTCGAAGGTGCCACCGCCGAGGTCATACACCGCGTAAACACCTTCGCTGGCGTTGTCCAGACCATAGGCAATCGCCGCCGCCGTGGGCTCATTGATCAGGCGCAGCACATTCAGGCCTGCCAGCTGCGCGGCATCCTTGGTGGCCTGGCGCTGGGCGTCATCAAAGTAGGCGGGCACGGTGATCACCGCGCCGTAGATGTCGTCGTCAAACGTGTCTTCTGCACGGTAGCGCAGGGTGGCCAGAATCTCGGCACTGATCTCGACCGGGCTTTTCTCGCCGGCCACCGTTTGCAGCGTCACCATGCCGGGCTTGTCGTTCAGCGCATAGGGCAGCTGGTGGCGACTGCCGATGTCGTCGATGCCCCGGCCCATCAGGCGCTTGACGGACGAGATGGTGTTGCGTGGGTCTTCCACCTGCGCGGCCAGTGCCTCAAAACCGATCTGCCGCTGGCCACCTTCCAGATAACGGACCACGCTGGGCAGCAACACTTGGCCTGCCTCGTCGGGCAGACACTCGGCCACGCCATTGCGCACGCTGGCCACCAGCGAGTGCGTGGTGCCCAGATCAATGCCAACGGCGATGCGGCGCTGGTGGGGGTCAGGGGCCTGACCAGGTTCAGAAATTTGCAGAAGTGCCATGGGGCTTTAAAAGGGAATCGGGGAGTTTTGCGCCGGGCGCATCATTGTTCAAGCCGGTCCATGCGGGCGTCCACCTCCTGGATGAAACGCTCGACGAACATCAGGCTGCGCACCTGCTGGGCTGCGGCTTTGAAATTTTTCTCACTGTCGATCAGTTGTGCAATGTTTGACAGCGTGGTGCCCTGATAGGCGCTGGCCGTGGCGGCGATCTCTTCGAACGCTTCCGCGCTCTCCGCCTCATCCAGCGCCTCGCGCCACTGCATCTGCAGCATAAGAAAATCGCCTGGCATGGCCGTGTTGTTCTCGGCCTGGATAGGCACGCCATTGAGTTCGCACAGGTAGCTGGCGCGCCGCAGGGGGTCTTTCAGTCGCTGATAGGCCTCGTTGACCCGCACAGACCACTGCATCGCCACACGCTGCGCGGCTGCGCCCTGTGCAGCGAAGCGGTCGGGATGGGCTTCGCGCTGCAGTTCCTTCCATCTTGCATCCAGCGCCGCGCGCTCCAGCGCAAATTGCGCCGGAATGCCAAACAGCTCGAAGTCGGTGGATTGAAGGTTCATGCCAAGAAAAAGCCGCCTGCACACGCGGTGGGGCGGCGTTCGAAATACAGGAACTGGAAAGACGCCAGAAGGCTGGCGCGCCTCACACCCTGAAGCTCTCGCCGCAGCCGCAGCGGTCGCGCTCGTTCGGGTTGATGAACTTGAAGCCCTCATTGAGGCCTTCGCGCACAAAGTCCAGCTTCGTGCCGTCGATGTAGGCCATGCTTTTCGGGTCCACCAGCACCTTCACGCCGTTGTCCTCGAACACGACGTCTTCGGGGGCAATCTCGTCTGCGTATTCCAGCTTGTAGGCCAGGCCCGAGCAGCCCGTCGTCTTCACGCCCAGACGCACACCCACGCCCTTGCCACGCTTGGCCATGTAGCGGGTTACGTGGCGGGCAGCGGCGTCAGTCAGCGTTACGGACATTGGATTCACTCAAAAGGGAACAGTCAAAAATCAGCGGGGCAAATCAGTGCGTGTGCTTCTGTTTGTAGTCGTTCACGGCCGCCTTGATGGCGTCTTCCGCCAGGATGGAGCAGTGAATCTTCACAGGCGGCAAAGCCAGTTCTTCGGCAATCGCGCTGTTCTTGATGCTCGCCGCTTCGTCCAGCGTCTTGCCCTTGACCCACTCGGTCACCAGCGAGCTCGAAGCAATCGCCGAACCGCAGCCGTAGGTCTTGAAACGCGCATCTTCAATCACGCCAGTGACCGGGTTGACCTTGATCTGCAGCTTCATCACGTCGCCGCAGGCCGGCGCGCCAACCATGCCGGTGCCTACCGTGTCGTCGCCCTTTTCAAAGGAGCCTACGTTGCGGGGGTTTTCGTAGTGGTCTACCACTTTTTCGCTGTATGCCATTTTGTTTACCTCTGTATGTGCTGTGTATTGGCGCTCAATGCGCGGCCCACTGAATCGTTGAAAGGTCGACGCCATCCTTGAACATCTCCCAAAGCGGGGACAGTTCGCGCAACTTGGCCACGTTTTCCTTGATGGTCGCCACTGCGTAGTCAATTTCTTCTTCGGTGCTCCAGCGGCCAATCGTCATGCGCAGGCTGCTGTGGGCCAGTTCGTCGCTGCGGCCAAGGGCACGCAGCACATAGCTGGGCTCCAAGCTGGCCGAGGTACAGGCCGAACCGCTCGACACCGCCAGGCCCTTGATGCCCATGATGAGCGATTCGCCCTCGACAAAATTGAAACTCATGTTGAGGTTGTGCGGCACCCGCTTTTCAGCGTGGCCGTTGAGGAACACTTCCTCAACATCCTTCAGGCCATTGAGCATGCGCTCGTGCAGGGCACGGATGCGCTTGTTTTCCTCGTGCATCTCGGCCTTGGCAATGCGATAGGCCTCACCCATGCCCACGCACTGATGAGTGGGCAAGGTACCCGAACGCATGCCGCGCTCATGACCGCCACCGTGCATCTGGGCTTCCAGACGGACGCGCGGCTTGCGGCGCACATACAGGGCGCCGATGCCTTTGGGGCCGTAGGTCTTGTGGGAGGTCAGGCTCATCAGGTCGACCGGCAGCGTCTGCAGGTCGATGTCCACACGCCCGGTGGCCTGCGCCGCGTCGACGTGGAAGATGATGCCTTTTTCACGGCACAGTGCTCCGATGGCCGGGATGTCCTGGATCACGCCAATCTCGTTGTTGACGAACATGACGCTGACCAGAATCGTGTCAGGACGGATAGCCGCTTTCAGGGCGTCCAAATCCAGCAAGCCGTCGGCCTGCACATCCATGTAGGTGACCTCAAAACCCTGGCGCTCCAGTTCGCGGCAGGTGTCCAGCACGGCCTTGTGCTCGGTCTTGACGGTGATGAGGTGCTTGCCCTTGGTCTTGTAAAAGTGCGCTGCACCTTTCAAGGCCAGGTTGTTGGACTCGGTGGCACCGCTGGTCCAGACGATTTCACGCGGGTCCGCACCAATCAGGTCGGCGATCTGGCCGCGCGCCTTTTCAACGGCGGCTTCCGCTTCCCAGCCCCACGCATGGCTGCGCGATGCTGGGTTGCCGAAGTGCTCGCGCAACCACGGAATCATCGCGTCCACCACCCGCGGGTCGCAGGGATTGGTGGCGCTGTAGTCCATGTAGATCGGGAAGTGAGGGGTTTCCATGTGGCTGGCTCTTTGCTTTGAATACGCAGGCTGGCGGTTGCAATGCCTGTCAGGCTCGGACGGGCATCCGTGGAAGCGGGGCCGGGCACTGCACTGGCAGCAGCCCGGCCGCCGCATCAGGTTTTCGAAAAGGCGTTCCCGAGGGCAAACACCGAATTGGGTGCATTCACCCGGATCGGCTTGACCGCTGGCGCCGTGAAGATGGCTTTTTTGACCTGAGGCGTGTTCTCGACGACCACGCCCTTGGCCAGCTGGTCTTCCACCAGCTTTTGCAGGGTCACGGAGTCAAGGAACTCGACCATGCGGCTGTTCAGCGAAGCCCACAGCTCATGCGTCATGCAGCGGCCGCCCTCGCCCAGGCAGTTTTCCTTGCCGCCGCAATGGGTGGCGTCAATCGGCTCGTCCACCGACACAATGATGTCGGCGACGGTGATTTCGGATGCCTTGCGGCCCAGGGTGTAGCCGCCGCCCGGCCCACGGGTGGACTCCACCAGCTCATGCCGGCGCAGCTTGCCGAACAGCTGTTCGAGGTAGGAAAGGGAGATTTGCTGGCGCTGGCTGATAGCCGCCAAGGTGACGGGGCCGCTGTTCTGGCGCAGGCCCAGATCGATCATCGCAGTGACCGCAAAGCGGCCTTTGGTCGTGAGGCGCATAACAAGCTCCTTTAATTGGCTTGACTGTCGTTTTCACCCCGAAAGCCTATGGCTCACGGGGAACTCTTCCTCCAGCCGCCCAGGTCAGTCATCCGGCTATCGCGGGGGCTTTTTATTGTTCTGGATATGTTCTTGACTGAATTCGTCAAGTATACCATCAATCGAGGTTTTCTTGCCGGTGACAAACCAATCGGTAGAAATAATTACCAATCAGTCGCGGTTAGTGACGCCCGGCGTCCCAAGAGTTCCCCACTAAATCACTCGCCTACCGTGGAATATGTCACGGCAGGGGCGTTCAGCCCGGTTTTCCCGCGTTGGAGGCCAGGGAAATCGGCGGCACGTTGTCCGACCCCGGTGCGCCAAACGCCTGCTCCTTCAGGATATGGAGCTGATCGCGCACCCTGGCCGCCTTTTCAAACTCCAGATTCCTGGCGTGCTCGATCATCTGCTTTTCCAGGCGCTTGATCTCTTTGGCGATGTCTTTCTCGCTCATGTCCTCGACCAGTGCCTTCTGCATTTCGAGCTTCTCGGCTTCCTTGCCCGACTTCTCGCTGTAAACCCCGTCGATCAGGTCGCGGATTCGCTTGACGATGCTGCGGGGCGTGATGCCGTGCTTGAGGTTGAAGGCGATCTGCTTGTTGCGGCGGCGCTCGGTTTCGTCCATGGCTTTCTTCATGGAATCGGTAATGCGGTCGGCATACAGGATGGCCCGGCCGTTGAGGTTGCGGGCCGCGCGGCCAATGGTCTGGATCAGGCTGCGCTCGGCACGCAAAAAGCCTTCCTTGTCGGCGTCCAGAATCGCCACCAGCGACACCTCGGGAATGTCCAGCCCCTCGCGCAGCAGGTTGATGCCCACCAGCACGTCAAACGCCCCCAGTCGGAGGTCGCGCAGGATCTCGACCCGCTCGACGGTGTCCACATCGCTGTGCAGGTAGCGCACCTTCACGCCGTTGTCGCTCAGATAATCGGTCAGCTGCTCGGCCATGCGCTTGGTCAGCGTGGTAATCAGCACACGCTCGTTCTTGTCGACGCGGATGCGGATTTCCTGCAGCACGTCGTCAACCTGGTGGGTGGCGGGCCGAACTTCGACCTGCGGGTCGACCAGACCGGTCGGTCGCACCACCTGCTCCACCACCTGGCCGGCGTGCGCCTGCTCGTAGGCAGCCGGTGTGGCCGAGACAAAAATCGCCTGGCGCATCTTGGTCTCGAACTCCTCGAACTTCAGCGGCCGGTTGTCCAGCGCGCTCGGCAGGCGAAAGCCGTACTCCACCAGCGTGGTCTTGCGTGCCCGGTCGCCGTTGTACATGGCGTTGAGCTGACCGATCATTACGTGGCTCTCGTCGAGGAACATCACCGCGTCCTTGGGCAGGTAGTCGCACAAGGTCGAAGGCGGTGAGCCCGGTGGCGCGCCGCTCAGGTGGCGGGTGTAGTTCTCAATGCCCTTGCAGTGGCCGATTTCGCTGAGCATCTCCAGATCGAACCGGGTGCGCTGCTCGATGCGCTGAGCCTCGACCAGCTTGCCGTCAGCGACAAACTGCGCCACCCGTTCGGACAATTCGAGCTTGATGGTCTCCACCGCCATCAGCACCTTGTCGCGCGGGGTGACGTAGTGGCTCTTTGGGTAGACCACAAAGCGCGGAATCTTCTGGCGGATGCGTCCGGTCAGTGGGTCGAACAGCGACAGCGTTTCGATCTCGTCGTCAAACAGTTCGATGCGGATGGCCAGCTCCGAATGCTCGGCCGGAAACACATCGATCACGTCGCCGCGTACGCGGAAGGTGCCGCGGGCAAAGTCCTGCTCGTTGCGGGTGTACTGCATGCGGATCAGGCGGGCAATCACGTCGCGCTGGCCCATCTTGTCGCCCACCCGTGCAATGAAACGCATCTGCGTGTAATCCTCAGGCGCACCGATGCCGTAAATGGCGCTCACCGTGCCGACGATGATGGTATCGCGTCGCTCCAGCACACTCTTGGTGGCCGACAGTCGCATCTGCTCGATGTGCTCGTTGATGGCCGAGTCCTTCTCGATGAACAGGTCGCGCTGCGGCACATAGGCCTCGGGCTGGTAGTAGTCGTAGTAGCTGACGAAATACTCCACCGCGTTCTTGGGGAAGAACTCGCGGAACTCGCTGTAAAGCTGCGCAGCCAGTGTCTTGTTGGGCGCAAACACGATGGCCGGCCGGCCGAGGCGGGCGATCACGTTGGCCATGGTGAAGGTCTTGCCCGAACCGGTGACGCCCAGCAGGGTCTGGAACACCTCGCCGTCGTTGACGCCCTCGACCAGCTTGTCGATGGCCTCAGGCTGGTCGCCCGCCGGCGGGTAGGGCTGGAACAGCTCAAACGGCGAGCCGGGATAGCGCACAAACGTCCCGGCGGCAGGTGCGTCGGCTGCTTCTACTGCTTCTGTTATGGCTTCCACCGCTTCTGGCATAGGGTTCCCTGTCTGGCTTCGCTAAAATTACGCGCAATCAAACAGAATACGACATTCCGCAGCCCTTTGGAACCCGGGCTGCGCGATCACCCTGTCTGCTGACGGTCAAGCGTCATTCGCCTTTGCACCGGTGGTTGTTGAGCCCGGTCGGATGTTTCGAGTTTTTCATTTCTGAGGATTTTTCATGTCTTTGTTTACCGCCGTCGAAATGGCCCCTCGCGACCCGATCCTGGGTCTGAACGAACAATTCAACGCCGACACCAACCCGGCCAAGGTCAACCTCGGTGTGGGTGTGTATTACGACGACAACGGCAAACTCCCCCTGCTCAAGTGCGTGCAGGCCGCTGAAAAGCAGATGATGGAATCGCCCAAGCCGCGCGGCTACCTGCCGATTGACGGCATTGCGGCCTATGACTCGGCCGTCAAGGCACTGGTGTTTGGCGCCGACAGCGAGCCCGTGAAAGGCGGCCGTGTGGCCACCGCACAGGGCATTGGCGGCACTGGCGGCATCAAGATCGGCGCCGACTTCCTCAAGAAGCTGAACCCTAACGCCAAGGTGCTGATCAGCGACCCGAGCTGGGAAAACCACCGCGCCCTCTTCCTGCAAGCCGGCTTCCAGGTGGAAAGCTACCCCTACTACGACGCTGCCAAGCGCGGCATCAACTTTGACGGCATGCTGGCCGCGCTGAACGCTGCGGCCAAGGGCACCATCGTCGTGCTGCACGCCTGCTGCCACAACCCGACCGGCTACGACATCACGCCGGCGCAGTGGGACCAGGTCATCGCCACTATCAAGAGCAAGGAACTCACGCCTTTCCTCGACATGGCGTATCAGGGCTTCGGCCACGGCATTGCCGAAGACGGCGCCGTGATTGGCAAGTTCGTGGCCGCCGGCCTCAGCTTCTTCGTCTCGACCTCATTCTCTAAGAGCTTCAGCCTGTACGGCGAACGCGTTGGCGCCCTGTCAGTCGTGTGCGCCAGCAAGGACGAAGCCGAGCGCGTGCTGTCGCAGATCAAGCTGGTGATCCGCACCAACTACAGCAACCCACAGATCCACGGCGCTACCGTGGTGGCCACGGTGCTCAACACACCGGCCCTGCGTGCCCAGTGGGAAGAGGAACTCGCCGAAATGCGCGTGCGCATCAAGGCCATGCGCCAGAAACTCGTTGACGGTCTGAAAGCGGCTGGCGTGAAGGAAGACATGAGCTTCATCACCACGCAGATCGGCATGTTCAGCTACTCGGGCCTCTCCAAAGAGCAGATGGTGCGCCTGCGCAGCGAGTTCGGCGTCTATGGCACCGACACCGGCCGCATGTGCGTGGCCGCGCTCAACAGCAAGAACATCGACTACGTTTGCGCTGCGATTGCCAAGGTGATCTGATCCGGGTTCAGCTAAGCAAAACGCCGCCCCCGGGCGGCGTTGTCGTTTCTGGGCCTCTGCAGTCCGCGTGCCTCAGCCCCACACGACAGAACGCATGGAAATGGAGCCGCCCTGAAAGCTGGTGTTGAAAAACCGCATCGGCTCGCCAGCATCTGCCGCACCGGCGGCGTACAGCAGCGGCAGGTAGTGCTCATGCGTCGGGTGGGCCATTTTGGCGACCTGTCCGAGCTTGAGGAAGTTCTGCAGCGCATCGAGGTTGCCCTGCTGCACAAGGCCGCCGGTGATCTGGTCAAACTCCAGCGCCCAGTCGTAGGCCTGATGGGCTGCCGCACCGCGCTGCATCTGCGGCAGGTTGTGCACGATGTTGCCGCTGCCCACCACCAGCACGCCGCGCTGCCTCAGGGCCTTGAGCTGCCGGGCCAGCGCATAGTGGTCTTCCGGCGCGCGGCTGTAATCCATGCTCAGCTGGATCACCGGAATGTCGGCCTCGGGGAACATGGGCTTGAGCACCGCCCAGCTGCCGTGGTCCAGCCCCCACTCGGTCATGTCGAGCCCCAAGGGGGCAGAAGCGCGCTGCCGTACGGCCTGGCTGATGGCCTGGGCCGCTGCCATGTCACCCGGAGCCGGGTACTGCTGGTCAAACAGCTCTTGCGGGAAGCCGCCAAAATCATGGATGGTCTTGGGCTGCGCCATGCCGGTGAGCCACCAGCCCTCGGTCAGCCAGTGCGCGGAAATGCACAGGATCAGCTGCGGCCGCGGCACCTTGCTGCCAAACTCCGCGCCCAGCGCCTGCCAGCTGCGCAGGTACGCGTTGTCGCCGATGGCGTTCATCGGGCTGCCGTGCCCGAGGAACAAAACCGGCATACGGTCGGATTTTTTGAGGGAAACCACGGTATCGAGTGTGGCGAGGGACTGGGCTGGAATCATGGCGTTGCAACAAAGTGAGGTGCAGCCATGGTAAACCCGGCCGATGGCAAGAGGCCCACCACTCCAGGTTGCGGGCCGCAACATCCTGTATCGGGCGCTTGATGCACCAAATCTGAACATTTCCTGCTGGCGCGACGGGGCCGAGGGGTTCAGAATTGGTATTCACACCCAAATCAACCGTACACAAGCCTGTTAATATGGTGCAGTGCAACAATTACAATGTGAGCTGACGACTTCACTCTGCTCCCACACCCGGAAAACCGACCATGCTTTATCAAGTCTATGAAACCCAGCGCACCCTGATGGAGCCGTTTGTGGACTTCGCACAGGCCGCTGCGAAGTTGTATGGCAATCCGCACTCCCCGCTGGCGCAAGCCCCATTCGCACAACGCGTGGCCGCCGGCTACAGCCTGATTTACCGCCTGGGTAAGGATTACGAAAAGCCAGCCTTTGGCCTGACCACGATTGACATCGAGGGCACCAGCATCGCCATTCATGAGCGGGTGGAAATCGACAAGCCCTTTTGCGAGCTGCGCCGCTTCAAGCGTTTTTCTGACGACCCGGCCACCCTCACGCGCCTGAAAAGCCAGCCTGCGGTGCTGATCGTGGCGCCGCTTTCCGGCCACTACGCCACCTTACTGCGCGACACCGTCAAGGCCATGCTGAAAGACCACAAGGTCTACATCACCGACTGGAAAAACGCCCGCATGGTGCCGCTGTCCGAAGGCACCTTCCACCTCGACGACTACGTCAACTACGTGCAGGAATTCATCCGCCACCTGCAGGGGCAGTACGGCAACTGCCATGTCATCAGCGTCTGCCAGCCCACCGTGCCGGTGTTCGGCGCCATCTCGCTGATGGCGTCGCGCGGCGAGACCACGCCGCTGTCGATGATCATGATGGGCGGCCCGATCGATGCGCGCAAGTCGCCCACGGCCGTGAACAACCTGGCCATGAACAAGAGCTTCGAGTGGTTCGAGAACAATGTGATCTACCGCGTGCCGAGCAACTTCCCGGGCGCCGGGCGCCGCGTGTATCCCGGCTTCCTGCAGCACACCGGCTTTGTGGCGATGAACCCCGACCGCCACGCCACCAGCCACTACGACTACTTCAAGGACCTGCTCAAGGGCGATGACGCCAGCGCCGAGGCGCACCGCAAGTTCTATGACGAGTACAACGCCGTGCTCGACATGGATGCCGATTACTACCTCGAAACCATCCGCACCGTGTTCCAGGAGTTCAAGCTGGTCAACGGCACCTGGGATGTGACGGCACCAGACGGCACCGTGGAACGCGTCAAGCCAGCCGACATCAAGCACACCGCCGTGATGACGGTCGAGGGCGAGCTGGACGACATTTCCGGCTCCGGACAAACCAAGGCCGCGCTGGCCATGTGCAGTGGCGTACAGCCCCAGAACAAGCAGCACTTTGAAGCCATGGGTGCCGGCCATTACGGTATCTTCAGTGGTCGCCGCTGGCGCGATCTGGTGTATCCCGCAGTGAAGGACTTCATCCTGTGGCACCACTCGGCATCGCTTCCAGTGGCCAAGGCCACGCCCGCCCAGGCTGTGACCAAAAAGGCTGCTGCGAAGCCAGCCAAAAAGGCGCTGCCGGCCGCCAAACCGGTTGCCAAGGCACCAGCCAAAGTCACCCGCAAAGCATCTGCGGCTAAGTAACGGATCGAAGGGGACGGGCCGGAAGCGGCAGGCCAGGCTTGAAGGCTGGACAATAGGCGGGTGAAACCGCCCGCTCCGCCCGCAACCCTGCCCTCCCCCTCTCCATCCCTTGCGGAGCGGCTCCATGCCGCGCTTCCGCAAACGCAGTGCACGCGCTGTGGCTACCCCGATTGCGCCGCCTACGCACACGCCATGGCCAACGAAGGCGCGGCCATCAACCAGTGTCCACCAGGCGGCGCCGAAGGCATAGTACGACTGGCAGCCCTCACCGGCCAGCCGGTTATCCCGCTGAACCCGGTTCATGGCACCGAGGGCCCCCGCAGCGTGGCGGTGATTGATGAATCGTGGTGCATCGGTTGCACGCTGTGCATCAAGGCGTGCCCGACCGATGCCATCCTCGGCAGCAACAAGATGATGCACACCGTGATCGAGCCGCATTGCACCGGCTGCGAACTGTGCATCCCGGTCTGCCCGGTGGACTGCATCACACTCGAAAACGTTTCAGGTACGGCCACTGACTGGGCGGCCTGGTCTGAAGCACAGGCCCACACCGCACTTGGCCGCTACCAGGTTCACGTGGCAAGAACCAGCAGGGCGAAAGATGCGGTTCCGAAAAAAACCGAGGCCTCTGCCAAGACTGCACCGCAAGAGACCACCACCGCCCTGCCCGCACGCGCAGAGGGCGACCCTGCAGTCGCTGACCGCAAGCGGGCCGTGATCGAGGCCGCGCTGGCACGGGCCCGAGCCCAGCGCACGCCCAAGGCATGAGGCAATGAGACTGCACTGAGACAGCGCTGCCTCAACGCCGTCTCAACGCCGTCTCAAGGCCATCTCAGGCCGGCAGCTCTTTCAAGCCCAGCACTTCCGGCTCATAGGCATGCAGCGAGGGCGCGCCACCGGTGTGGATGAACAGCACGTTCTCGTCAGGCTTGAAATAGCCCTGTCGCGCCAGACCGATCAACCCTGCCATGATCTTGCCGGTGTAGACCGGGTCGAGCAGGATGGCTTCGGTGCGGGCCAGTATCTGCACCGCCTCAACCATGGCCTGGTTGGGCACCGAGTACTTGGGTCGCCACCAGTTGCCAAAGCTCAGCACCGCCTCGCGTGGCACGGTGATCTTCACGCCCAGCAGATCCATCACGGCCTGCGCCTCCTTGTGCACCAGCGGATCCTGGTCGGCCGGGTCCCGGCTCACACCGATGCCCACGATGGGAATGTGGATGTGGTTGCCCAGAAAGCCCGCCAGCAAGCCACCATGCGTGCCCGAGCTGCCCGAGCCGACCACGACGCGATCGATCTGCACGCCTTGCTCAAACATCTGCTGCTGCAGCTCCTGCGCGCAGGCCACATAGCCCAATCCGCCCAACGCATTGGATCCGCCACCGGGCACGATATAGCCCTTGCGGCCCTGCGCAGACAGATCAGCGGCCACCTTCTGCATGGCATCCATCATCGGTGTGCCCGCAGGCACCACCGTGATGGCTTCCACTGCCAGCAGCCGGAACAGGAAGTTGTTGCCACTGGCGCCTTCGGCGTAGCTGTTCGGCACCCGCTCCTCGATCACAAAGCGGCACTTCAGGCCCTCCTTGATCGCAGCACACAGCGTGGCGCGGCAATGGTTGGACTGCGGCGCGCCACAGGTGATCAGCGTGTCAGCACCCTGTGCCAGCGCATCGGCCACCAGAAACTCCAGCTTGCGCGTCTTGTTGCCGCCGGGCGTGAGGCCCAGCATGTCGTCACGCTTGATCCACACGCGGGGGCCCTTGCCAGACGGGCACGAGGCGCGCAGGGCGTCGGTGAAATGCGGCATGAATTCCAGGGGTGTGGCGCCTTGTGAATAACGGCGGCGGGGGAAACGGCTCAAATCCATGAAGGGTTGCTCCAGACAGTCATTGTTGAAAACGAGGTGTGTGATGCAGTGTGCGCTCTTTCAGCGAAGAGCGAAGCAAGTCAGGGGAATGAAATCAACCCAGCGCGGCAAAGGCCCGGATGACCTCGGGCGGCGCCTGCACCATCTCGATCAGCACGCCCTCACCGGCGATGGGGAACTCATCACTGGCCTTGGGGTGCATGAAGCAGATGTCAAAACCGGCGGCGCCTTTGCGAATGCCACCCGGCGCAAACCGCACGCCCTGCGCGGTAAGCCATTCCACCGCCTTGGGCAGGTCGTCAATCCACAGGCCCACATGGTTGAGCGGTGTGGTGTGCACAGCGGGTTTCTTGTCGATGTCCAGCGGCTGCATCAGATCGACCTCGACCTTGAACGGGCCGCTGCCGATGGCACAGATGTCTTCATCCACGTTCTCGCGCTCGCTGACAAAGTTGCCGGTGACGTCGAGCCCCAGCATATCGACCCACAGGGTGCGCAGGCGCTGCTTGTCGGTTGCGCCGATGGCGATTTGCTGAATGCCCAGCACCTTGAATGGACGGGTCATGTTGCTGCTACCTCGCGACGGCCAGAGATGTAGCTGACGCCTGCTGGCCCGGCACTTTCCAGGTGCAGGGTCCGCGCTGGCAAACGAAAGATGTCACCTGCCGCGTAGGTGGTGGCCACGCCGTTGACAGTCAGCGTGATGTCGCCCCGGGTGATCAGTGCGCAGGCGTCGAAGGGGTGGTCGTGCTCGCCAAGGGCATACCCCACAGCCCGATCAATGGGCGTGATGGTGGTGTAGCCCTCGGCCTTGAGCATGGATTCAAATTCATCCTGTTTCATGGCAGTCCTCACAATGGTTCATGCAAACTCGATGATCGGCTGGTCCACGCTGAGCGACTCGCCCTTGGTGGCCAGTACCTTGCCAACCACACCGTCAGCCGCTGCGAACAGCACATTTTCCATCTTCATCGCTTCAATCACGGCGACGCGCTCGCCGGCCTGCACCTTCTGCCCCACCTGCACCGCCACATCGACCAGCAGACCAGGCATGGGTGACAGCACATAGCGGCTCATGTCGGGTAGCGCCTTGAACGGCATCAGCGCATGCAGTTCAGCCGCACGTGGCGACAGCACCAATGCATCGAGCCGCGTGCCGTTGTGCGCGACACGAATGGCCAAGGGGTTGCGGCCCACGCCCCGCTCCACCTGCGCCGCAAAGGGCTGGCCGTTCACCGTGCCCCGAATGCGCGCGCCACCCAGGTGCCAGTTGCTGCAGATCTCGTACCGCTTGCTGCCGGTCTCGACCGCGCTGGAGCCCGACTCGGCCACATAGTCACGCACCACGGCCGACTGCGACGAGTTTTGGCCCGTGGCGCCAAGACCAACCACGACAAATGCCTCCCCCACCGTCACGCCGTGCCCGGGCAACTGGCCGCTGATGCCGGCTGCACGACCCAGCAGACGCCGGTTCACATAGGCTGCCAGCGCCACCAGGAACGAGGGATCGTCGTGCGGCACGTCCTCCGCATGGAAGCCCTTGCTGTAGTTTTCGGCGATGAAGCCGGTGTTGAAGTCACCGGCGACAAACTTCGGGTGCGCCAGCAGCGCCGACTGGAACGGGATGTTGCTGCTGATGCCGCGAATCACGAAGGCATTGAGCGCCTCGCGCATTTTGGCAATCGCGTCCAGCCGGTCCTTGCCGTGCACAATGAGCTTGGCAATCATCGAGTCGTAAAACATCGGAATCTCGCCGCCATCCTGCACGCCCGTGTCCACTCGCACGCCCATTAACGTGGCCGGGTCGGCCGCAAACATGGTCTGGTGTGGCGGTTGAAATCGCACCAGTCGGCCCGTTGAGGGCAGGAAGTTGCGGAACGGGTCTTCCGCATTGATACGGCACTCAATGGCCCAGCCGTTACGCTGCACGTCCTTCTGCGCCAGCGGCAGCTTCTCACCCGCAGCAACGCGGATCATCAGCTCCACCAGGTCCAGACCAGTGATGCACTCGGTCACCGGGTGCTCCACCTGCAGGCGGGTGTTCATCTCCAGAAAATAAAAGCTCTGGTCCTTGCCGACCACAAACTCGACCGTGCCTGCGCTCTGGTACTTCACCGCCTTGGCCAGCGCCACCGCCTGCTCACCCATGGCCTTGCGCGTCGCGTCGCTGATAAAGGGCGACGGCGCTTCCTCGATCACCTTCTGGTGGCGCCGCTGGATGGAGCATTCGCGCTCGTTGAGGTAGATCACATTGCCGTGACTGTCACCGATCAGCTGGATCTCGATATGCCGCGGCTCCTCGACGAACTTCTCGATGAAGACCCGGTCATCACCAAAGCTGTTGCGTGCCTCGTTGCGGCAACTGGTGAAGCCTTCGAGTGCCTCCTTATCGTTGTAGGCCACCCGCAGGCCCTTGCCACCACCGCCGGCACTGGCCTTAATCATCACCGGGTAGCCGATGCCTTTGGCAATCTCCACCGCTTTTTCGGCGGTTTCAATCGCATCGTTGACGCCGGGAATGCAGTTCACACCAGCCGTGCCCGCGAGCTTCTTCGATTCGATCTTGTCGCCCATGGCGGCAATCGAATAGTGCTTGGGGCCGATGAAGGTGATGCCCGCCTCCTCCACGCGCTTGGCAAAGTCGGCGTTTTCACTCAGAAAACCGTAGCCTGGGTGCACCGCCTGCGCACCGGTCTGCTTGCAGGCGGCGATGATCTTCTCGGCCTGCAGGTAGCTTTCGCGGCTGGGCGCAGGGCCAATGTGCACGGCCTCGTCGGCCAGCTCCACATTGCGCGCGTCCTTGTCGGCGTCGGAATACACCGCAACCGTCTGGATGCCCATCCTGCGGGCGGTGAGGATGACGCGACAGGCTATCTCCCCCCGATTGGCAATCAGAATTTTGGTGAACATTCGCTATCTCCTATCGGGAATCAACAAGGTCGCCTTGCAGAATGGTTTGAACAAACCGCTTCGGGTTTTCGAGGTCGGGAAAATGCCCGCAGTCTTCCAGCACCGTCACGCGGGCATGAGGCACATCGTCCAGAATCGCCAGCGGCTGGGTGAAGCGGTGCGAGCGGTCCTGCGTGCCCCACAACACGCTGCAGGGAATGCCCTGCAGGCGTGCCGCATCGGCTGGCTCCCGCAGCAGACCCTGCACCACACCGGCGAGGCTGAAGCACCCACCGCACCGCAGCGCGTGGCTGGAAACACGGTGGAATGGCTCTGCTGGCGTGGCTTTGGGCAACGCAATGCGGTACCACGCTGCGGCCATCTTCTGGCGGAACACGCGGCTGAGCAACTGGCCGAGCACAGGCACTTTCAACACCCCAGGAACCACGCGGTCAGTCCAGCGCCGCATGGCTTCGAGTGACGGGGTCTGCGACAGCAACAGCCGCTCAACGCGCTGCGGCGCGATCTGCGCAACGCGAATGGCGTAGAAGCCGTTGGCACAACTGAGGGCCAGCGTGGCCTTGACGATACCGAGCTGGTCAAACAACTCCAGTATGGCGCTGGCGCCACGCTGCAGGCTGTGGTCATAGGCGCTTGCCGGGCCGGAAAACCCGAAGCCGGGCATGTCAAAGCACACCACCCGGTAGTGAGGCGCCAGCAAGGCGATGAGCTCACGGTAGTGCTCGATCACGTTGGGACCGTCGGGCGACAGCACGATGCAGGGCTTGTCACCGCCCGAATCAAACACCCGGATGCTGGCCTGCGCGGTATCCACCCAGCGCGTGGGCAAGGCCGCAGTCGTTTCAGACGACGCCAATGCAGCCGATCGCGCGCGCCTGACAGCGCCAGCGCTCAGCCGTGCGTCCAGCCATGCTCCCCAGTTCGCCATGGTCTTAAAGCCTCACAGCGGAATGTTGCCGTGCTTGCGCCACGGGTTCTCAAGCTTCTTGTCTTTCAGCATCACCAGCGAGCGGCAGATGCGCCTGCGGGTTTCGTGCGGCAGAATCACGTCGTCGATGAAGCCACGCGCGCCGGCCACAAATGGGTTGGCAAAGCGCGCCTTGTACTCCGCTTCCTTGGCTGCCAGTTTCGCTGGGTCGCCCTTGTCTTCGCGGAAGATGATTTCCACCGCGCCCTTGGCACCCATCACCGCGATCTCGGCATTGGGCCAGGCGAAGTTGACATCGCCGCGCAGGTGCTTGGAAGCCATCACGTCGTAGGCACCGCCGTAGGCCTTTCGGGTGATGACGGTGATCTTGGGGACCGTGCACTCAGCATAGGCATACAGCAGCTTCGCACCGTGCTTGATGATGCCGCCGTATTCCTGGCTGGTACCGGGCATGAAGCCGGGCACATCGACAAAGGTGATCACCGGAATGTTGAAGGCATCACAAAACCGCACAAAGCGCGCCGCCTTGATGGAGCTCTTGATGTCGAGGCAACCCGCCAGCACCAGTGGCTGATTGGCCACGATGCCGACCGACTGGCCTTCCATGCGGGCAAAGCCGATGATGATGTTCTTGGCGTACTCAGGCTGGATCTCGAAGAAGTCGCCGTCGTCCACAGTTTTGACGATCAGCTCCTTCATATCGTAGGGCTTGTTCGGATTTTCTGGAACCAGGGTGTCCAGGCTCAGGTCCATGCGCCCGGCCGGGTCTGCACTGGGTCGCACCGGCGCCTTCTCGCGGTTGTTCAGGGGCAGGTAGTTGTAGAGACGGCGCAGCATCAGCAGTGCCTCGACGTCGTTCTCAAACGCCAGATCGGCCACGCCGCTCTTGGTGGTGTGGGTGATGGCACCGCCCAATTCCTCCGCACTCACCTCTTCATGCGTGACCGTCTTCACCACCTCGGGGCCGGTGACGAACATGTAGGAACTGTCCTTGACCATGAAGATGAAATCGGTCATGGCCGGCGAGTACACAGCGCCGCCCGCACTGGGCCCCATGATCAGGCTGATCTGCGGAATCACGCCGCTGGCCATCACGTTGCGCTGAAACACATCGGCGTAGCCGCCCAGCGATGCCACGCCTTCCTGAATGCGGGCACCGCCCGAGTCATTGAGGCCGATCACTGGCGCGCCGACTTTCATGGCCTGGTCCATCACCTTGCAGATCTTTTCGGCGTGGGCCTCGCTGAGTGCACCGCCAAACACGGTGAAGTCCTGGCTGAACACAAACACAAGGCGCCCGTTGATCATGCCGTAGCCGGTGACCACGCCGTCGCCAGGCACCTTGTTATTTTCCATACCGAAGTCGGTGCAGCGGTGCTCGACAAACATGTCCCACTCTTCGAATGTGCCCTCGTCGAGCAACAGTTCCAGCCGCTCGCGCGCCGTCAGCTTGCCCTTGCCGTGCTGCGCGTCGATGCGCTTCTGCCCGCCGCCCAAGCGTGCTGCGGCGCGCTTTTTTTCGAGTTGTTCAAGGATGTCTTGCATACTGTATTTCCCGTTGCTAGATATTTCTGAATCGCACTGTCGATGGCGTCACTCAGGCGCCTTGTTTCAGCTGAGCCCGCAGCAACTGCCGCGCTGCGGTCGAGGCTGGCAGACTGCCGTTGGCCACTTGCGTGGTGATGGCGGGTAGCAATGCGCTGACGGCGGGGTCATGCCGAAAAGCCTGTTTCAGCCCCGCATCAATCCGCTCCCACATCCACGCGAGCGACTGCTGGCGCCGGCGCTCAGCGAGGCGACCGTCACGGTTCTGCAGGTCACGAAACTGCGTCACGGCGGCCCAGAAGGCATCAACGCCCTTGTTGTGCAGCGCGCTGAGCTGCAGCACCCGCGGGTGCCAGTGCTGGTTAAAGGTGGCCGCCTGTTCCTTACCCATGGCGTTGTTGACAAGACCAAACAGGCGCATCGCCGAGGTGATCTGCGCTTCGGCCCGCATCGCGGCGTCGGCGTCCAGATCGGCCTTGTTGATCAGCACCAGATCGGCCAGCTCCATCACGCCCTTCTTGATGGCCTGCAGGTCGTCGCCGGCATTGGGCAGTTGCATCAACACGAACATGTCGGTCATGTTAGCCACCGCAGTTTCACTCTGGCCCACGCCGACGGTTTCGACGATGACGATGTCGTAACCCGCCGCTTCGCAGACCAGCATGGCCTCGCGAGTCTTTTCCGCTACGCCACCGAGCGTGCCGCTGCTGGGGCTTGGGCGGATGTAGGCACGCTCGTGGACCGACAGCCGTTCCATCCGCGTCTTGTCACCCAGGATGGAGCCGCCCGACACGCTGGACGATGGATCGATGGTGAGTACCGCGACGCGATGCCCCTGCGCGATCAAATGAAGACCCAGCACCTCGATGAAGGTGGACTTGCCGACACCAGGCACGCCGCTGATACCGATGCGAAACGACTGGCCAGTGTGCGGAAGCAAGGCAGTGAGCAACTCGTCGCCCTGCGCCCGATGGTCGGCGCGGGTGGATTCGAGCAGGGTGATGGCTTTGGCGATGGCGCGGCGTTGCGCAGCGGGGTCGCTGCTGCGCACATCACCGATCAAGACCCCGGAAGTCACTTCAGCGCAGCCTTGATCTGCTCCAGCACATCCTTGGCGCTGGCAGGAATTGGCGTACCCGGGCCGTAGATGCCCTTCACGCCGGCCTCGTACAGCATCTCGTAGTCCTGCCGTGGAATCACGCCGCCGACGAACACGATGATGTCGTCGGCGCCCTGCTTTTTCAGCTCTTCAATGATGGCTGGCACCAGCGTCTTGTGGCCGGCAGCCAGTGTTGAAACGCCAACCGCATGCACATCGTTCTCGATGGCCTGGCGGGCACATTCTTCGGGGGTCTGGAACAACGGGCCCATGTCCACGTCAAAGCCCAGATCGGCAAAGGCCGTGGCCACCACCTTGGCGCCTCGGTCGTGGCCGTCCTGGCCGAGCTTGGAGATCATCACGCGCGGTCGGCGGCCATGGGCTTCGGCGAAGGCGTTGATCTCGGTCTTGAGGTTTTCCCAGCCTTCGGCCGAGTCATAGGCTGCTGCGTACACACCGGTCACCTTTTGTGTATCGGCGCGATGGCGCCCGTAAACTTCTTCCAGCGCATCGCTCACCTCGCCCACCGTGGCACGCAAGCGGATGGCCTTGATGCTCAGGTCGAGCAGATTACCGTCGCCCTTTTCTGCGGCGGCGGTCAGTGCGTCGAGTGCAGCTTGCACGGCTGCGCTGTCGCGCTGGGCCTTGATGACTTTCAGGCGGGCGATCTGGCCCTCGCGCACCGCGACGTTGTCGATGTCGCGGGCATCCACCGCGTCTTCGGTCTGGAGCTTGTACTTGTTGACGCCAACAATCACGTCCTTGCCGCTATCGATGCGCGCCTGCTTCTCGGCGGCGGCGGCTTCGATCTTGAGCTTGGCCCAGCCGCTGTCTACCGCCTTGGTCATGCCGCCCATGGCTTCGACTTCTTCAATGATGGCCCAGGCGGCGTCGGCCATGTCCTGGGTGAGTTTTTCCATCATGTAGCTGCCAGCCCACGGGTCCACCACATTGGTGATGTGGGTTTCTTCCTGGATGATGAGCTGGGTGTTGCGGGCGATGCGCGACGAAAACTCGGTGGGCAGTGCAATCGCTTCGTCAAAGCTGTTGGTGTGCAAGCTCTGCGTGCCGCCAAACACCGCCGCCATCGCTTCGATGGTGGTGCGCACGATGTTGTTGTACGGGTCCTGCTCGGTCAGGCTCCAGCCGGAGGTCTGGCAGTGCGTGCGGAGCATCAGCGACTTGGGGCTCTTCGCGTTGAAGCCCTTCATGATGCGGCACCACAGCAGGCGCGCGGCGCGCATCTTGGCGACTTCGAGGTAGAAGTTCATGCCAATCGCCCAGAAGAAGCTCAGGCGGCCGGCGAAGTCGTCCACATCCAGGTCCTTTCCCAGCGCGGTCTTCACGTACTCCTTGCCGTCGGCCAACGTGAAGGCCAGTTCCAGCGCCTGGTTGGCGCCAGCCTCCTGCATGTGGTAACCCGAGATCGAGATCGAGTTGAACTTCGGCATATTCTTTGCCGTGTACTCGATGATGTCGCCGATGATGCGGATACTGGGCGCGGGCGGGTAGATGTAGGTGTTGCGGACCATGAACTCCTTGAGGATGTCGTTCTGTATGGTTCCGCTCAGCTGCGCCTGCGGCACACCCTGCTCTTCGGCGGCCACCACATAGCCCGCCAGCACCGGCAGCACCGCGCCGTTCATCGTCATGGACACACTGACCTTGTCCAGCGGGATCTGGTCGAAGAGGATCTTCATGTCCTCGACGCTGTCGATGGCCACACCGGCCTTGCCGACGTCGCCGGTCACGCGCGGGTGGTCGCTGTCGTAGCCGCGGTGGGTGGCCAGGTCAAACGCCACGCTCACGCCCTGCCCGCCGGCGGCCAGCGCCTTGCGGTAGAAGGCGTTGGATTCTTCGGCGGTGGAAAAGCCGGCGTACTGGCGGATCGTCCACGGCCGCACCGCGTACATGGTGGCCTGCGGCCCGCGGATGAAGGGCTCGAACCCCGGTAGCGTGTTGGTGTGCGGCAGACCCTGCAGGTCTTCGGCGGTGTAGAGCGGTTTGACGCTAATACCATCCGGCGTTTGCCAGTTCAGCGCACCGACATTTCCGCCCGGGGCAGACTTGGCGGCGGCCTTGGCCCAGTCGTTGAGCGTGGCGGGTTTGAATTCAGATTGTTTGTCGGTCATGGCAGTAAGCCGTTGGTAGGGGTCGCACTGAAAGATCGAGTGTCTCGCACATGGCGGCCGAGGGCCAGCCATGCCGGAACGGTCTCAAGGAAAGTTGGCGAAGTGCAGCAAGTTTACGTTATTTATAATTATTGATTCAAAATATTCATCCCGGCTTACAATCTGCGGCCATGAACGCCACTGCTTCACGATCCCGCGCTGCCGCGTCGCTGGCACCCCGTCCGCTCTATGAAGAAGTGGCCGAGCTGCTGCGCCAGCGCATTTTCAGCCGCGAGCTGACGCCCGGCAGCTGGATCGACGAACTCAAGCTCGCCGAGGAATACGGCATCAGCCGCACCCCCCTGCGCGAAGCGCTGAAGGTGCTGGCCACCGAAGGCCTGGTGACCATGAAGGTGCGCCGGGGTGCCTACGTGACGGAAGTGTCTGAACGCGACCTGACCGACGTGTACCACCTACTGGCACTGCTCGAGAGCGATGCAGCCGGCGTGGTGGCCACACGGGCCACCGACGCCCAGATCAAGGAGCTGCAGGCGCTGCACAACGAGCTGGAAAAATCCACCGGGGACCGCGAGCGCTTCTTCGAGATCAACGAGAAGTTCCACATGCGCCTGCTGGAGATTGCCGACAACCGTTGGCGCGACCAGATGGTGGCCGACCTGCGCAAGGTAATGAAGCTCAACCGGCACAACTCCCTGCTCAAGAGCGGCCGTATCGAGGAGTCGCTGGCCGAGCACCGCGCCATCATGCAGGCGCTGAACACCCGCGATCCGCAGACGACGGCACAGCGCATGCAGGAGCACTTTCGCAGCGGGCTGGAAGCGGCAGCCTGAACAGGCTCAGCCAACCCGCTCGGGCAACCCGCTTGGGCGACCTGCTCAGGCAACCCGATTTTTGTCCGCGTCGGGCCTTGCCGGTGGTGAGGGGGGCGCAGGCCGGCTGGTGACCAGAAACACCCCGGGCAGAATCAGCAGCGCCCCGCCAAGGTGGTGCCAGCCCGGCGGCTCGCCCAGCACCCAGGCGGCACCGGCAGCGTAAAGCGGGCCGAGGTACAGCGACACCGCCACGCGGCTGGCGCCCAGCACCCGTTGCGCCCAGCCATAAATCCAGTAGGCGCCCAGACCGGGCACCAGCGCCGCCACCACCACCAGCCAGAAAGCAGGCCAGCCCCACTGCGTCAGCCCTGGCTGCTGCAGCTCCCACACCGTGAACGGCAGCAGCACGATCACCCCGCCGGTGCAGATGGCTGCCAGGCGCGCCGTGGCACTGAGCGGACTAGGCCACTTTTTCTGCAGCAGCGCGTAAGCAGCCCAGGCCACGGTGGCGGCCAGTATCCACGCGTCACCCGCCACAAACTGCACCTCGGCCAGGGCCATCCAGTGCCCTTTGACCACCACATGCACCACGCCGCCCAGGGCCAGCGCCACACCCACAGCCTGCTTGGCCGTGAACCGCTCGTTCAGCCACCACACCGCGCCCACGCCAATCAGCACCGGCGAGGCGGAATAAATCAGCGCAATGTTCATGGCCCCGGTGGAGCGGGCGCCTTCGTACACCCACGCGCCGCAGATCAGCATGCCGAGCGCGCCAAGCACCAGATACTGGGGCCAGACCTGCCGCAGGTGCTGGCGATGCCGCCAGAGCTCTGCGCCCCCCAGCACCAGCAGGACCAGCGCCGCCAGCCCCCATCGGCCAAAAGCCAGCAGATAGGGGCCGATGATGCTGGGCGCCTTGCGGGCCACGATGTAATTGACGGCCCACAGTGCAGGCACCAGCCACACCAGGGTCAGGGCCAGCCGGGTCTGCCGTGCCGCCGCGTCAGGCATGCACCGCTTCCGTGGCCGATTCGAAAGGTTGCGAAGCCGCGTGCGCACGCGCCATCACCGCATGGGGCGACAAATCGCGCAGAGTGTGGTCGCTCCACACCTGGCGCCAGCGGCGCGCACCGGGCAGGCCGTTGCGAAGGCCCAGCATGTGGCGGGCAATGGCGCTCCAGGGCGTGCCGTGGTCGCGCTTTTCGCGCAGCATGTAGTCGCACATGGCCGCTTCAACGTGTTCGCGGGTCAAGTTGTTCGGGCTGGGTGTGGCGGCGAGAAACTCACGGTCCCACGAGGCCAGCCACCACGGGTTGTGATAAGCCTCGCGGCCGATCATCACGCCGTCGAGCGCCTGCAGCTGGGTTGCAACCTGCTCGCTGGTGGTGAGGCCCCCATTGATGCAGAGGGTGAGCTGCGGAAATTCGCGCTTGAGCTGGTGCACCAGGTCGTAACGCAAAGGCGGGACCTCGCGGTTTTCTTTCGGGCTGAGGCCCTTGAGCCAGGCATTACGCGCATGGACGATGAACACATTGCAGCCCGCTTCACTGACGGTGCCCACGAAGTCGCGCACAAAGCCGTAGCTTTCTCCCTTGTCGATGCCAATGCGGTGCTTCACGGTGACGGGCACGCTCACCACATCGACCATGGCCTTCACGCAATCCGCCACCAGCTGCGGCTCGGCCATCAGGCAGGCACCAAATGCGCCCCGCTGCACCCGTTCGCTGGGGCAGCCACAGTTGAGGTTGATCTCGTCATAGCCCCATTGCTCGCCCAACTGCGCGCTGCGCGCCAGATCGGCGGGCTCGCTACCGCCCAGTTGCAGGGCCACCGGGTGCTCTTCGGCATTGAAACGCAGGTGGCGCGGCACGTCGCCATGAATCAGCGCACCCGTAGTGACCATCTCGGTGTACAGCAGGGCACGCGACGACAGCAGGCGATGGAAGTACCGGCAGTGCCGATCAGTCCAGTCCATCATCGGGGCCACGCTCATGCGCCAGGGCAGCACAGGGCGTGCGGGCGCCACGGCTGGCGGAAGCGGGGGCAAATCAGTCATTCCCCATTTTCCCAGAAACCCGTGGTTTACCTGTGGCACCGAAACTTCGGCCACGGTTAACATGGCTCAACCTTTCTCCGTCACACCACGACGATGACGGCGCCACCCCTCCCCCGTACCGCCGTCAGCAGCCGAGCAGGACACCGAATGAGAACTCCCCCTTCACTGGCCATCCCTCGCCTCACCGATCAATTTAGCGATCAGCCCTTGCGCCGTGATGCCGCCGCTGGCGTCTGCGTGACTCGTTCGCTGCTGGCACTGGCAGTCATCGGTCTGGCGGGCTGCACATCGGTGCCGCTGCCCACCTGGGTGCCGGCACCCATTCGGCCAGCCAGCAGCCCGGCGCCCACTTCGGCGCCGCAAGTGCAACAAGCGCCACAGCCTGCCCCCGCATCGACGGGCGTGCAGGTCACGCCTGTCCCACCGCCATCGCTGCCGCAGGTCTCACCCCCTGCAGCAAGCGCTCCCGCTGTGGTGGCGCCCACTGCAGCCGCCCTGCCCTACAGCGCGGCCGTCGCGGCGCGCTTTCCCGCACCGTCGGTGATCTACAGCACCCCCGGCCTGCAGGCCGGCAGAACCAGCTACACCTCCACCAGCGAAATGCAGGGCTGGCTGCGCGAGCAAGGCAGCGCCGCGTCGCGCGCAGGCATCAAGTCGGCGGTGCTCTCCATCGGAACATCGCAACGCGGCGAACCGATCGAAGCCCTGCTGTTGACCCGCGCCGCCAGTACCGACCCCGCTGCCGTGGCGGCCAACGGTCATCCGACGGTGTTGCTGGTCGGCCAGCAGCATGGCGACGAGCCCGCTGGCAGCGAGGCACTGCTGGTGATTGCGCGCGAGCTGGCGCAGGGGCTGCTGCAGCCGTCGCTGGAGCGCGTCAACGTGATCATCGTGCCGCGCGCCAACCCGGACGGTGCCGCCAGCGGACGGGCTGTCACGGCCAACGGCACGGACATGCACCGCGACCACCTGCTGCTTGCCACGCCAGAAGCCCAGGCCCTGGCCCGTCTGCAACGCGACTACCGGCCCACCGTGGTGCTGGACGCCCACGAATACACCGTGATGGCCCCGTACCTGGAGAAGTTCGGTGGCATCCAGAAATTCGATGCGCTCATCCAGTATCCGACCACCGCCAACCTGCCCGAGTTTCTCACCAAGGCCGCCGAAGAGTGGTACCGCCGCCCGCTGCTGGCGGCGCTGAGAACACGCGGCCTCAATGGTGAGTGGTACCACACCACCTCCGGTGATCTGGCTGACAAGAAAGTGGCGATGGGTGGCGCCCGGCTGGATGCGAGCCGCAATGTGAACGGCCTGAAAAACGTTATCAGCCTGCAGATTGAAACGCGTGGTGCGGGCATCGGGCGGCTGGATCTGCAACGCCGCGTGCACACCCACGTGACCGCCATCACCAGCGTATTGGCCAGCACGGCGCAGCGCGCCAGCGAGTTGGGGCAGCTGCGGCCCTATGTTGAAAAAGAAACCAGCGCAATGGCCTGCAAAGGCGACGCTGTGATCGAGGCCGGCCTGACACCGGCGCGCTACGAGCTGATGCTGCTGGACCCGGCCACAGGTGCCGACAAGCCGGTTATGGTGGACTGGGATTCGGCCCTCGCACTGCGGCCGCTCAAAGCCCGCGCCCGGCCCTGTGGCTACTGGCTGGACGCCAGCGCGGCCACAGCCGTCGAGCGCCTTCGCCTGCAGGGCGTTCAGGTGTTCCGCGTGGCCGAGGCAGGCTCCATGCTGGGTGACCGATACCAGGAGACCAACCGCGCAGACACCGATGCCGGTATCAGGGTGCAGGTCAACGTGACGCGCGGCGTCGTCGATGTTCCGCGCGGCAGCTTTTTCGTGCCGCTGAATCAGCCGCTGGCCAACCTGGCGCTGGCCGCGCTGGAGCCCGATGCGCCAGACAGCTTTTTTGCCAACCGGCTGATTCCGGCCCTGCAACACACGGTGCGGGTGATGGCCGACCCGGCGGTGCGGCTCGAAGAGCTGCCCTGAGTTCACCCGGCGCCCCTGACCGGGCAGGTTGACCCCAGCGGGAAGTCTGTGTCTGACACGCCAACGCCGCCCTGGCTGACCCGCGGGCCGCTCTTTACGCGCTGGAATGGGAGTTCCAACGAACGAAAGGGCTGCCATGAAGAACTTTGTACTTTCCCCCAAGATGCTGAGCCTGGGCGGCGTGTTCTACCCGAAAGGCTACGCCGTCATCATGTTCCCCGATGCAGAAGATGCCCGGCAGGTGGCCACTGCATTCGCCGGGCAGAGCGAGGACATCATGCTGCTCACGCCAGAAGATGTGATGGGCCAGATCGGCCAGATGGAAGACCACAACGCCGACATCGCCCTTCCGGGCGTGGGAACGGAAAGCGCCACCGTGCGCAAATACATCGACCTGGCCCGCGACGGCGACCATGCCCTGATGGTGGCCGTAGACTCCGACGAGACTGCCGAAGCGCTGATGAAGCTGGTGCGTGAGCGCCCGTTCTCCTATGCCCAGCGCTACCACCTGCTGGCGATTGAAGACCTCGAATAGGCACGGCCCCGCTGTCCGCGCTGCGACAACGCAGCCAGGTCGACGACTGGTTTTGAGGCACACTGAATGGCCCCGGTGCGACAGCCGATGAGCCGAAAACCCAGCCCATGATTGACCTTTATTACTGGCCCACACCCAACGGATGGAAGATTTCCATCATGCTCGAAGAGTGCGGCCTGCCCTACACGCTGCGGCCCGTCAACATCGGCAAAGGCGAGCAATTTGCTCCCGAGTTTCTGGACATCAGCCCCAATAACCGCATGCCGGCTATCGTGGACCATGCGCCCGCTGGCGGTGGCGACCCGGTGGCTGTTTTCGAGAGCGGTGCGATCCTGCTGTACCTGGCCGAGAAGACGGGTCGATTTCTTCCCACCGAGGTGCGGGAACGCTACCAGGTGATGCAGTGGTTGATGTGGCAGATGGGCGGCCTGGGGCCGATGGCTGGGCAAAACGGGCACTTCCTGCTGTACGCGCCCGAGAAGGTACCTTACGCGATGGAGCGCTACGGCAAGGAGGTAGACCGCCTCTACGGGGTGCTCGACGCCCAGCTTGAACGCACGCAGGCCTTTGTGGCTGGCGCCGATTACTCGGTGGCCGACATGGCGATTTTCCCGTGGGTGCGCACCCACAAGGCGCAGCAGGTGGCTCTCACCCGTTTTCCGCATGTACAGCGCTGGTACGACACGCTGTTCCAGCGCCCGGCCGTGAAGAAAGGGCTGGACCTCGGCAAGGCGCTGCGCGCGCCCGCCTTGACCGAGGAAGCACGCAAGGCACTGTTCGGCCAGACCGCGCAGAGCATCCGGGGCGGCGAGCACAAAGCACCCTGATCTTTCACCCTTCCCTTCCCTTCCCGTCCCTTCCCTTCCCTTACCTTCTCCCCTCAATCACACGGTCTTTGACCACACCCCCATGATCGAATTCTTCTTCGACTGCTCCAGCCCCTGGACCTACATTGCTTTTCGCAACATCCAGCCACTGGCGGCTGCACTGGACGAACCCATCAGCTGGCGCCCTGTGCTGGTAGGCGGCATCTTCAACACGGTGAACAAGGGCATTTACGCCTCGCGCGAAGACATGAACGCGCCCAAGAACCGCTACATGCTCAAGGACGTTCAGGACAACGCCCGTGAATACGGCCTCACCCTCCACTTCCCGCCCAAGGTGTTCCCGGTCAACAGCGTCAAAGCCATGCGCGGCTGCATCTGGATCGCGCAGGACGCCGCGGCAAGAGCACATTACCTGCCCTTCATCGAAGCCACGTTTGCCGCCTATTTCACCCGCGAGGAAGACATTTCGCAGGACGACGTGCTGGCCGCGATCTGCCGCAGCGTTGGCATTGACGCTGATGCCTTTCTGGCAGGCATCGCCCAGGCCGATATCAAGGAGCAGCTCAAGACCAACACCGACGAAGCGATTCGCCGCGGCGCCTTCGGTGCGCCCACCTTCTTCGTGGGTGACGACATGTATTTCGGCAACGACCGCCTGCCGCTGGTGCGCTCTGCCGTGTTGCGGCGGCGCGCGGCAAATCGCTGATCAGGAAATCGCCGGAGGCGTTGCGCTGGCGGCAGCCCTTGACCGCTCCAGCACGTGACGGGTCATCGCTTGCGCGAGTTCTTCCTGGTCCAGAAAAACTTTGCCAGTGTTTTCACTCTCAAGGAGCCTGGCCTCTGCCTCGTTGTGGGTACGCACCACAATCTCGATGCCCGGATTGAGCGCGCGGGCGGTTGCCACCATCTGGCGCACATCCAGCGTGTCGGGCGTGGCGATCACCAGCATGCGCGCGTGCGCGATGTGAGCCTGAATCAGCACTTCGGGCTCCACGGCATCGCCAGACACGGCGGCCACGCCCTTGGCCCGCAGACGCTCTACGGTCTCGCGGTTCTGTTCAGCCACCACGAAAGGAATCTGGTGGGCCGTGAGCGCCTTGGCGATGCGCCGCCCAACCCACCCGTAGCCAACCAGCACGACCTGGCGCGACAGGTATTTCTCGTCGGTATTGAACGGCAGTTCGGCGGTGGGATCGTCTCGCGACTCAAGCCGGCGCGCCAGGGGCGACTTGGCCAGTATCCATTTCTGTAAAGGCTCGACCACCCCAAAAACCACCTGGTTGAGAGCAATGGAAATCAGCGCACCTGCCAGCACCAGACTTTGACCTTCGGGCGGCAGGAGATTGAGCGTCGCGCCCAGTCCGACCAGAATGAACGAGAACTCGCCAATCTGGGCCAGACTGGCCGATACGGTGAGCGCCGTGTTGAGCGGGTAGCGGAACGCCATCACCAGCGCACCGGCTGCCAGCGTCTTCCCGACGATGATGATGCTGACCACCGCCAGCACCTGAAAGGGCCGCTCAATCAGCACCCGGGGGTCAAACAACATCCCCACCGAAACAAAGAACAGCACCGCGAAAGCGTCGCGAAGGGGAAGAGACTCCTCGGCGGCGCGGTGACTGAACTCCGACTCGCGCATGACCACCCCGGCAAAGAACGCGCCCAGTGCAAAAGAGACGCCGAACAGGGCCGTGGCACCGAACGCAATGCTCACCGCTGCCGCGACCACGCAGAGCGTGAACAGTTCCCGTGAGCCCGTGCGCTGCACTTGCCACAACAGCCATGGAAAAAAACGCCTCCCCACCACCAGCATCAGGGCCAGAAAACCGCCCACCTGCAGCAAGGTGAGGCCGAGCGTTCGCCAGAGCGCGTTGACATCAGTCCCCCCCTGCCCTGACAGCCACCCGCCCAGCGGGGGCAACAGCACCAGCACGAGCACCATGGCAAGGTCCTCGACGACCAGCCACCCCACGGCGATTCGCCCGTTGACCGAGTCGAGAATCCCTCGGCTCTCCAGTGCCCGTAACAGCACCACCGTACTGGCGACGGAAAGGGAAAGACCAAACACCAACGCGCCACCAGGATTCCAGCCCCACCAGAGCGCAAGGCCCATGCCCAGCGACGTGGCCACAGCCATTTGCACCACAGCACCCGGCACGGCAATCTTGCGCACCGCCAGCAGGTCCTTGAGCGAAAAATGCATGCCGACGCCAAACATGAGCAACATCACGCCGATCTCGGCCAGTTGGCTGGCGATACCTGCGTCCGCCACGAAACCGGGCGTGAATGGCCCGATCAGCACGCCAGCAAGCAGATAGCCCACAAGAGCAGGCAAGCGGAGCCGCACGGCGAGAAAGCCAAAAATCAACGCGAGGCCGAGTCCTGCAGCTACCGTGCTGATCAATGAAACGTTATGGGGCATGGGTCAGAAATTGTTTCCGATGGAAGCTCGAAATGACAGGAGCAAGGCCTGATTGTGCAGGGCAGGTCCGCACAATGTTCACCCAATTTGCAGCTGCTGTGCAAGCTGCGTGCCCGGACCCTTCGCGCAGCTTCGGCATGCTCTTGGCCCCACAACCGCAACGCGACGCCACGCGAGAAAGACAAGCGAAGACGAAACGCCTGAAACTCGACTGAAGCGCAGCCAAAGAAAAACCCGCCGAGGCGGGTTTTTCTTTGAAGGCAGGCTGCCCGGCGGCTGACCCGGGACTCAGCCCATGTGCAACCCGCCATTGAGCGAGAAGTCAGCACCCGTGGCGTAGCCGCCTTCGTCCGATGCGATCCACGAAATGATGGATGCAATTTCTTCCGGCTGACCCAGGCGCTTGGCCGGCACACCCGCTACGATTTTCTCCAGCACGTCGGGGCGAATCGCCTTGACCATGTCGGTGCCGATGTAGCCAGGGCTCACGGTGTTGACCGTCACGCCCTTGGAGGCCACTTCCTGCGCCAGCGCCATGGTGAAGCCGTGCAGGCCCGCCTTGGCCGTGGAGTAGTTGACCTGGCCAAACTGGCCCTTCTGGCCGTTCACCGACGAGATGTTGATGATGCGGCCAAAACCGGATTCGATCATGCCTTCGATGACCTGCTTGGTCACGTTGAACATGCTGTTCAGGTTGGTCGAAATCACGGCATCCCAATCGGCCTTGCTCATCTTGCGGAACTGGCCGTCGCGGGTGATGCCGGCGTTGTTCACCAGCACGCTGACGTGGCCATGCTCGGCCTTGACCTTGTCGAAGGCTGCCACGGTGGAATCCCAGTCGCCCACATTGCCGACCGACGCGTGGAAGGAATAACCCAGCGCCTTCTGCTCATCGAGCCACTTGGTGAAGTCGCGGGTGGGACCGCAACCGGCGATCACGGTGAAGCCGTCCTTGGCCAGCCGCTGGCAAATCGCGGTACCGATGCCGCCCATGCCACCCGTCACATACGCTACTCGTTTCGTCATCATGTTCTCCTGGTTCTGACTGTGCTGGTCCGGATTCGGCAGCAAGCTGCGCCGCCGTCCGTCCTGACCCAATGAATCTATCTGAAATTCAGCGCTCAAGTGTGAGGGCAACCCCCATGCCGCCGCCGATGCACAGGCTGGCGATGCCCTTCTTCGCATCGCGGCGCACCATCTCGTGCAGCAGCGTCACCAGGATGCGGCAACCGGATGCACCAATCGGATGGCCGATGGCAATAGCGCCGCCATTGACGTTGACCTTGCTGGTGTCCCAGCCCATTTCCTTGTTCACTGCGCAAGCCTGCGCGGCGAAGGCTTCGTTGATCTCCAGCAGGTCGAGGTCCTGCGGCTTCCAGCCGGCGCGCTGCAGCGCCTTGGTTGATGCAGGCACCGGGCCCATGCCCATGTAAGCCGGATCCAGACCTGAGGTGGCATAGCTGGCAATGCGGGCCAGCGGCTTGAGACCCAGAGCTGCCGCCTTCTTCGCCGTCATCACCATCACAGCCGCTGCGCCGTCGTTGATGCCCGATGCATTGCCCGCCGTCACGCCGCCGGCTTTGTCAAACGCCGGGCGCAAGCCTGCCAGGCCTTCGGCGCTGGTCTTGCGGTTGATGAACTCGTCTGCCGCAAACACCACCGGGTCGCCCTTTTTCTGGGGAATGGTGATGGGGATGATCTCGTCCTTGAACTTGCCGGCGTCCTGCGCGGCAGCTGCCTTGGTCTGGCTGGCCAGCGCCAGCGCGTCCTGGGTAGCGCGGTCAATGCCGTACTTCTTGGCCACGTTCTCGGCCGTGATGCCCATGTGGTACTGGTTGTAGACGTCCCAGAGGCCGTCCACGATCATGGAATCGATCATCTTCCAGTCGCCCATGCGCTGGCCGTCACGCGAACCATTGAGCACATGGGGCGAGGCACTCATGTTTTCCTGGCCGCCGGCAATCACGATTTCGCTGTCGCCCGTGGCCACAGCCTGGGCTGCCAGCATCACGGCTTTCAGGCCCGAGCCGCACACAGCGTTGATGGTCAGGCCGGGCACACCGTGCGGCAAGCCAGCCTTGACCACCGCCTGACGTGCCGGGTTCTGGCCCGCGCCGGCAGTGAGCACCTGGCCCATGATCACTTCACCGAGCAGGTCGGCGCTCAGGCCGGAACGCTCCAGCACGGCCTTGACGACGGCTGCACCCAGTTCGGTGGCTGGAATCTTGGCGAGTGAGCCGCCGAACTTGCCGACGGCCGTGCGGCCCGCTGCAACGATAACGATGTCTTCCATGGAGTGATCCTTGTGATGAAGTGAGGGGTGATGGTGGAGTGATGAGATTGCGACCGTATCGGATGCCGCGCCGGTCAGGCCTTGACCTTGACGTAGCGGCCTGGCGCTGGCTCGATCACCTTGTAGGTGCGACTGCCGTAATTTTTGGGCGCTGCGATCTGTTTGCCGGCGTGGCCCTTGAGCCAGGCGGCCCAGTCGGTCCACCAGCTGCCAGGGTGCTCGGTCGCGGTTTTCAGCCAGTCGGCTGAGGCTGGCGGAAACTTGCCTGCAGGCAGCTTGTCGTTGGTCCAGAAGCTGCGCTTTTTCTTGGCGGGCGGGTTGATGACGCCCGCGATATGGCCCGAGGCACCCATGACGAAGCGCTTCTTGCCCGGCAACTGCTGCGTCGAGGCGTAGGCGCCGCCGATGGGCACGATGTGGTCTTCACGCGAGCCGTAGATGTACACCGGCATGTCGATCTTGCGCAGGTCGATCTTCTCCCCGCACACCACGGCCTTGCCGGGCTTGACCAGGTTGTTCTCGTAGTAGGTGTTGCGCAGGTACCAGGCGTAAAACGGGCCCGGCAGGTTGGTCGAATCGCTGTTCCAGTAGAGCAGGTCGAATGGCGGCGGTGTTTCGCCCTTAAGGTAGTTACCCACCACATAGTTCCACACCAGATCGTTCGGCCGCAGAAAACTGAAGGTCGAAGCCAGGTCCTGCCCCTTGAGCAGACCGCCCTTGCCCATTTCAGCCTCGCGGTACTTGACGGAGGTCTCGTCAATGAAGATGTCGAGGATGCCGGTGTCGGTGAAATCCAGCAGCGAGGTCAGCAGCGTGACGCTGGCCACCGGCTTTTCACCCCGCGCTGCCAGCACCGCAAGCGCCGTGCCGAGGATGGTGCCGCCGACACAGAAGCCCAGCGCGTTGATGGTCTTGGCACCGGTGATGTCCTGCACCACGTGGATGGCCTCGATGGCTGCGTTCTCGATGTAGTCGTCCCAGGTCTTGTCTGACATCGACTCATCGGGATTGCGCCAGCTGACGACAAAGGTCCGGTGCCCTTGCGCGACCGCGTAGCGGATGAAGGAGTTGTCGGGCTGCAGGTCCAGGATGTAGAACTTGTTGATGCAGGGCGGCACCAGCAGGAAGGGCCGTTCGTGCACCTTGTCGGTCAGGGGCTTGTATTCCAGCAGCTGGAAGAACTCGTTTTCGAAGACCACTGCGCCTTCGGTTGTGGCGACGTTCTTGCCGACCTCGAACACGCTCTCGTCGGTCATCGAGACGTGGCCCTGGCGGATGTCGTGCAGCAGGTTGGTGATGCCCTGGGCAATGCTCTCGCCCTGGGTGGCAATCGCTTTTTGCTGCGCCTCGGCATTCAGGGCGAGAAAGTTGCTGGGTGCTGCAGCGGCCATCCACTGCTCTACCGCAAAGCGCACCCGCGCGCGGGTTTTCTCGTCGCCTTCCACAGCTTCGGCCAGCCCCATCAGGGTGCGCGCGTTCAGCAGGTAAGCGGCTGCAGAGAACTTGGAGACCGGGTTGGACTTCCAGGCGTCGGACGAAAAGCGCCGGTCTGAAAAAGCCGGCGCATCCCCACCGCCAGTCAGTGCCTGGTTCCAGAGGGCGGCCGCTTCTTCGAGGTAGTCTTTCTGGAGAGCCTGCAGCTTGGCCGCATCGAACTGCAGCACAGGAGCGGCAGCACCGGGACCAGCCAGGCTGATCTGTGGGAAACCGGGCGGCATGCCCGCACCGGAAAAAGCCCCCATGGCCTGTTGCCATCCGGCACCCAAGGTTTCCTGGAACTGTTGGGCCGCCCCGGCCCAGCTTGCGTCAGAATTCATGATGTCTCCTCGATCTTCTGGTGAACTCCGCTGAGTCCACACCACCGCATATCCGCTGGATATGCCCTACTGCCCCAGTATCGTAGGATTTCCTTTTGAATTGCTGACCATCACGGACGATTTATGTATTTGGTTGTCATCGCCTGGATCTACGTCGTGCTCATGATGAGTGTGGCCGAAGCCACCAACAGCACGGGAACGGTTTTCGGCGCTCTGGTGACCTTTGTACTCTACGGAGCAGGGCCAGCGGCATTGGTGGTTTACCTGATGGGAACACCGGCTCGCAACCGCGCCCTCAAAAAGCGCGAAGCCGAGGAGCGCGCGCGCAGCATGGCGGCGCATCTGGCGGCCAATGGCGCGGCAACACCCGAGGCCACGCCGCTGTCACACGCGCCAGATGGCGGCAGCCATGCGGCCGGTGGTGCCGGAGCCGTTGGCGCCAGCACAGCGGCCAGCGTCCCGCCGGTGGGAAAAGAACTCTGAGGGGTTGCCCACGGTGCACCACGGCGCACTGCCGTCGTTGCCATACACCCGGTTGACCCCCAGCGCGGCCAGCCGCAAGCGCGCCAAAGCCGGCAGATCGGCCAGATACTTCGCGCTGCCAGCCTCCCCCGCCCCATCAGAAGGAGATTGAGCCACAAAGCAGGCCGCGGCCGCAGGATCGGCCGCTTCGAACGCCGCCTTGACCTCTGCCCCCACCTCAAACGCCGCCGGGCCAATGCAGGGGCCCAGCCAGGCCAAGACTTCAGGTGCCTTTTTCGAAAGCTCTCCGGCCACTGCGCGCAGCCGCCCTACGGTGGACTCCAGCACGCCAACGCCACCCACACCCGCCAGACCACGCCAGCCTGCGTGCGCCGCCGCGATCACCGCGCCATCGGCTGTCGTCAGTAACACCGGCAGGCAGTCCGCCACCATGATGGTGCACGCCAGTCCGGCGACTTCGGTCAAGCAGGCGTCGGCCTCGGTGCCGTCTTCCGTGCAACTCGTGAGGTGCGCCACCTCGGTGCCATGCACTTGCCGCAGAAACACCGGCCGGGCATCAATGGCCTGCGACAGCAGCGCCCGGTTGGCACTGACATGCACCGGCATGTCGCCCACATGGTCACCCAGGTTCAGGCTGCCCCAGGGGGCTGCCGACACACCGCCCGCGCGGGTGGTGAAGACAGCCTCCACACCAGCGGGCGCGGGCCAGTCGGGGATCAGCCAGCCTGTATTCATGCCAGCAGCGGCGGCCGGATAGGCAGGCCAATTTTCCGAAGGGCCGCCCCGAGGAAAATTAGCCCCCGAGGGGCTGGAGCCTGCGGCTCCAAAGCTGCTTGAGCAGCTTTGGACAGGCGACAGAGGCGAAGCGTCCCGCGAGCCGCGGCCTGCAAGGCCTCGTGAACCACACGAAGTGGGGAACGTGGGGGCTGCATCTTAGGGTTCGTTGTCCGGGCAAGCCGATGGCTGCGCCTGCTGGAAGGCTGGCAATCCCATGCAGGCCTCGTAGGCCGCCATGGTGCGTGGCAAGCCGTCAAAACTCACCTTGAAGCGCTGCGCGTTGAAAATCTGTGGCACCAGACAGCAATCGGCCAGCGTGGGTGTGCTGCCGTAGCAATAGGTCGACGGCGGCAACTGGGCCAGTTGCCGCTCGAAGGCCTCCAGGCCCTCCTGGCACCAGTGGCGGTACCAGGCGTTTTTGGCTTCTTCGTCCACCTTCAGCACATGGACGAGGTACTTCAGGATGCGAAGGTTGTTGACCGGGTGCAGATCACAGGCAATTGACTGTGCCAGTGCGCGCACCTTGGCGCGCCCGACCGCATCGGCGGGCAGCAGCGGCGGCTCAGGGTGGGTTTCATCGAGGTACTCGATGATGGCCATCGACTGGGACAGCTTTTCACCATCGACTTCCAGCAAGGGCACTAGCGTGTCCGCCGACAGGTTCACATACGGCGGCTTCTTGTGCTCGCCTTTGGCAATGTGCACCGGCACGTAGTCGTACGGCAGCCCCTTGAGCGCCAGCGCGATGCGGACGCGGAACGACGCCGATGAACGGAAATAGTTGTGCAGCTTCATGCCCAAAGCATAAACCAGTGCCTAGCCGCAGCGATCCTCGTCCGGGCCGTACGCGCCGCGTACGGCGGCTTCAATCGCCTTCGCGACTGCCCTGCCGCACGTGCGTCGCTACGATGCGCAAGGTCACACATTCACATCAGCGGAGACACCTATGAGCGCCCTCACTTCCCTCAGCAACCACCAGATTCGTCTTGCCAGCCGGCCGGTGGGCCTGCCCACCCGCAGCAACTGGCAGTTCACCACCGAGCCGGTCGCCGAACCGGGGCCGGGCGGCGTGCTGGTCAAAACGCTGTACCTGTCACTGGACCCGGCCATGCGCGGCTGGATGAACGAAGGCAAGAGCTACATCCCGCCGGTGGACATTGGCGCGGTGATGCGCGCCGGCGGCGTGGGCAAGGTGATCGCCTCGCAAAACCCCTCCTTCGCGGTCGGCGACTACGTGAATGCAGGCCTCGATGTGCAGGAGTACTGCCTGATTCCGCAGGACCAGATCAAGCGCAGCGGTATGTTCAAGATTGACCCACGCCTCGGGCTGACCACCTGGCTCAACGTGCTGGGCATGCCAGGCATGACGGGTTATTTCGGTCTGCTGGAAGTCGGCCAGCCCAAGGCGGGCGAGACGGTGGTCGTCTCGGGTGCTGCCGGCGCCGTGGGCCAGACGGTGGGCCAGATCGCGAAGATCAAGGGTTGCCGCGTGGTCGGCATTGCCGGTGGCCAGGCCAAATGCAACTGGGTCGTCAAGGAACTGGGCTTTGACGCCTGCATCGACTACAAGAACGGCGACGTGCGCGCCGGCCTGAAAGAGCACTGCCCCAAGGGCGTCGACGTGTACTTCGACAACGTCGGCGGCGACATTCTCGACATGGTGCTGGCGAGAATCACGCGCGGCGCACGCATCATCATCTGCGGGGCCATCAGCCAGTACAACAACACTACACCGGTGAAGGGCCCGGCGAACTACCTGTCGCTGCTGGTGAACCGCGCACGCATGGAGGGCATTGTGGTGTTTGACTACGCCGACCGCTATCACCTCGGCGTGGCCGAGATGGCGGGCTACCTGAAAGCCGGGAAGATGAAAAGCAAGGAAGACGTGGTCGTCGGACTGGACACCTTCCCGGAGACGCTGCTCAAGCTCTTCAACGGCGAGAACTTCGGCAAGCTGGTGCTGCAGGTCGCAAGCGACTGAGCACCCCGCCCCTCACTTGGCGTTGCGAACCAGTCGCAGCGCACCGGGCGCGGAACGCGGGCTTTCCCCCGCACCGCCATCGCTGAAACCCACATAGGTGAAATAGCCTGGGCCGCTGCTGCTGGCCGTCCAGTAACGGGCCACCGGCGTGCCGGGGAAGGCATTGGGGTCAATCGCTGCCTTGCCCTCTTCGGCCTCACGCACCGCCACGATGCTGGAGAGTTCCTTGAGGATGGGCAGGCGCCACTCGGCGGTAGCAGACGATGCCGCCTTGGCGCGCGCAGTGGCCTCCGAGTGGTTGTAAAAGCCCGCCTTGCCGGTGCAGGTGCGGCCCTTCCAGGTCATGCCCTCGGCGCATCGGCGCCAGATCAGGCCGGTCTTGCTGTCGGTCACTTCCTGTTCATCTGCCGAGACGGTGTAACGCCCCTGCGCCAGAGCGCCGGGAGAGAACGACATCACCACCAGGGCGGCTGCAGCGGCGAACGAAAGGGGAAGGTATTGCAAGGGAGGTCTCCATCAGAACAGGCGGGGTCTTGCCCGATGCCCCCATGCTAGAGAGATTGCCACCGGCCCTGCATAGGACTGATACCTAGCGGGTTTTACTTACCCGGCTGGCGCCGAAAGACACGTCGGCTGAGGCCACGGCCACGGTGACAACTGTCACAATCATCGCGGGGTCACAGCAGGCATCAGACGCATCAGATGCATCAGTTGGGCCCCTTCAACCGAAACCACAGCAGGACCCCTGATGATTCTCGAACTCGCCGACATCCGCATCCACCCTGGCCAGCAAGCCGCTTTTGACGAAGCGATCCAGCGCGGCATTGACACCGTGATCTCCAAATCCAAAGGATTTCACGGCTACAAGGTGAACAAGGGCATTGAAAGCCCGGAGCGCTACATCCTGCAGATTTTCTGGGAAACGCTGGAGAACCACACGGTGGACTTCCGCCAGTCACCCGCCTTTGCCGACTGGCGCGCCATCGTCGGGCCGTTCTTTGCGGGCCCGCCGACGGTGGAGCATTTCGAGCTGCTGGCCAAGTCGGCCTGACGCGCATACGGCGCCGTCACTGGCACCAGTTGACTCAGGCGCCGGTCAGTCTTTGGTGGCGTTGACGTGCCCGACCACCAGCTTGCTCAGCAGCCGGGAAAACTGAACGCGCTCTTCGGCGTCCAGCGGGCTCAGAATGCGCTGCTGGGCGCGGGTGGCAGCACGCTTCATCTGCAGGGCGACCTGCTCACCCTCTGGCGTGATCCACAGCAACTTGCGGCGCTTGTCGCTCGGGTCGGCTTCGCGCTTGACCCAGCCCTTGGCCTCGATCCGGCCGATCACCGAACCAAACGTGGCCGGGTCAAAAGCCACCCGGCCCGACAGCGTGATCTGGTCCTCGCCGGGGTCGTCAATCAGGGCATTGAGAATGGCAAACTGCACAGGGGTCGCGTCAAAAGCGGCCGTCTCCTCCATGAAGATGGCCACGGCCAGCTGCTGTGCCCGCCGGATCAGGTGCCCCGGCGCCTCGCTGAAGTTGAAACTTTTAGCCATGGCGGGAGTTTAAACGGTCAGGGTATGTCCCAAGAAGATATATCGTAAGCATACTTATCATCGATCCCAAGATTCCCTTTTCTTCTCACCCCGTCCCTACAGCATGGCTCAGAAATCCCCCTTTCTCATCTCCGGCGGCGGCATCGGCGGCCTGGCGGCGGCGCTGGTGCTGGCGCAGGACGGTCACCCGGTCACGGTGCTGGAACAGGCACCCAGCTTTGGAGAGATTGGCGCGGGTATTCAGCTGGGGCCCAACATCTTTCGCATGTTCGACTACCTCGGGCTCACCGAGGCCGTCAACCGGGTGGCATTTTTCCCGCCCGGTCTGGGCATGAATGACGTGCGGACTGGCGAAAAGGTGGTCCGCGTGGCGCTGGGCGACATTGCCCGCGCAACCTACGGCTTCCCCTATGGCGTGATTTACCGCGCCGATCTGCATCAGGTGTTTCTGCACGCCTGCCAGGCGCAGGCCAACGTCACCCTGCGCACCGATGCCCGGGTGGAATCCTTCACCCAGACCGACGACACGGTGAGCGTTCAGCTGGCGGGTGGCGAAACCTTGCAGGCGGCCGCCTTGATCGGCGCCGATGGCATGTGGAGCCGGATTCGCGAGACCATCGTGGGCGACGGCAAGCCGCGTGTGTCTGGCCACATTGCTTACCGCGCCGTGCTCAAGCGCGAGGAAGTGCCTGCGCACCTGTGGAGCGACGATGTCACGCTCTGGGGCGGCGAGAAAACCCATCTGGTGCACTACCCGCTGCGGCGCGGCGAGCTCTTCAATCTGGTGGCGGTGTTCCACAGCAACAAGTACGACGAAGGCTGGAACACCTTTGGCGACACCACCGAGCTGAACGAACGCTTCGCGCTGGCTTGCCCGCAGGTGCGCGAGCTACTGGGCAAGATCGAGACCTGGAAGATGTGGGTGCTGTGCGATCGCGAGCCGGTGAAGAACTGGACCGACCGCCGCGTGACCCTGCTGGGCGATGCAGCGCACCCGATGCTGCAGTACCTCGCGCAAGGCGCCGGCCAGGCCATTGAAGACGCGGTGGTGCTGCGCGAGGCGCTACGCTTCACCCGCGACAACGTGACGCTGGCTTTCCAGAAGTACCAGCAGGCCCGGTACCTGCGAACCGGGCGTGTGCAGCTCACCGCCCGCTTCTATGGCGACATCTACCATGCGGCCGGTGTGCAGCGGGAGTTGCGCAACCAGATGTTCCAGAGCGGCACCGAAAGCGCGGGCTTTGCCGGGCTGAAGTGGATGTACGACGGAATCGAGCCCTCAAAACTGTTCCAATAACGGCTTTTGCAGGGAACAGTCATGACTCCTCCTCGCGCGCTCCGATCGCCTTTGAACGTCCTCCGCTCTCACCGCACGCTCTGCGCCGGATTGCTCGCGGCATGTGCCGCCATTGGCGCGCCGACCGTGGCATGGGCCCAGAGCGGCTCTGCCTCCAGTGCGTCTGCGGCGGCGTGGCCCACCCGGCCGGTCAAAATCATCGTCGGCTTCCCCGGCGGCACCACGCCCGACATGGCGGCACGCACCCTCGCCGAGCCACTGGCGAAAGCACTGGGCCAGCCGGTGGTCGTTGAAAACCGACCGGGCGCGTCGGGCAACATTGCGGCCGATCTGGTGGCCAAGGCCAGCGACGACCACACGCTGGGGGTGGTCATCAACGGCAACCTGACTTCAGCCAAGCAGCTGTACCCCAAGCTGCCTTACGACCCGGCGCGCGATTTCGCCTACCTCTCGCTGTTGACGACCGCACCGCTGGTGATGGTGGCACCGGCCAACCTGCCGGGTGGCGCCGACTTTTTTGCAGCGGCGCGACAGGCCGGTGGCCAGTGGAACTACGCCTCAGTGGGCAACGGCTCGGTCGCCCACCTGGGCATGGAGCTGATCAAGAGCCGGGTGCCGGGTCTGGCTGCCGAACACATTCCCTTCCCCGGCACGCCGCAGGTGGTGACCGCCATGCTGGGCGGCCAAATCCAGATGGCGCTGATCGCACCGGGCGTGGCGATGCCGCATGTCCGCTCGGGCAAGCTGCAGGCCATCGGTCTGGCGGGTGGTCGGTCCGGCCTGGTGCCCGAGGTGCCGCCGCTCGCCGACGCCGGCGTCAAGAATGTCAACCTGGAAGTGTGGACTGCACTGATCGGCCCGGCCAGTTTGTCCCCCGCCGCCAAAGCACGGCTGGCCGACCTGGTTCCCCGCATCATCCGTGACGCCGAGACGCGGCAAAAGCTGTTCAACCAGGGCTGGCAGGCGGCCGGCACCTCGCCCGAAGGACTGGCAGCGCGCGTGAAGGACGAAGCGGCCCTGCTGGGCGGCATCATCCAGTCGCGCGGCATCCGGCTGGAATGACCTTTCGTTAGAGCGACCTCTGACACCGCAACACAGGCCCACCATGGACATGACCCTTCCCCCGCCACCAGCCGCTCGAAAGGCGTTCTACGACGCCATCTCGACGCAGCACATGACGCCGCTGTGGGAGGTGCTGCATGCGCTGGTGCCGAAGGCACCCAACACGCACTGCCAACCCGCCCTGTGGAAATACGCTGACATCCATCCTTATCTGATGCAGTCGGGCGAGCTCATCACCGCCGAAGAGGCGGTGCGCCGCGTGCTGATTCTGGAGAACCCGGCCTTGCGCGGCCAGTCGCGCATCACGCAGTCGCTGTATGCCGGGCTACAGGTCATCCTGCCCGGTGAGGTAGCGCCCAGCCACCGCCACACCCAGAGCGCACTGCGCTTCGTGGTCGATGGCCATGGCGCCTACACCGCAGTCGATGGCGAACGCACGCAGATGAAGCCGGGCGACTTCATCATCACCCCCAGCTGGACCTGGCATGACCATGGCCACGACGGCACGATGGAGGCAGACGGCCCGGTGGTCTGGCTTGATGGCCTCGACATTCCGATGCTGCAGTTCTTCGATGCTGGCTTCGCCGAGAACGGTACCGCGAAATCGCAGCCGGTGACCAAACCCGAGGGCGTGAGCTTTCAGCGCTACGGGGCCAACATGCTGCCGGTGCGCTTCGATGCCCAGCGCAATGCGCCGTTTGGTCCAACCTCACCGGTCTTCAGCTACCCCTACGACCGCACCCGCGAGGCGCTGCACCAGCTGGAGACACATGACGAGATCGATGCGTGGGATGGCGTGAAACTGCGCTATGTGAATCCAGCCACCGGCGGCTACCCTATGCCCACCATGGCCACTTTCATGCAGCGCCTGCCCGCCGGCTTTCAAGGCAAGCCTTACCGGCAGACCGATGGCGCCGTGTTCAGCGTCGTGGAAGGCAGCGGCAGCGTCACCATCACCCGGGGCGAAGCGGTGCAGACCTTTGACTTTGGTCCGCGCGACCACTTCGTGATTCCCTCGTGGCACACCGCGCAATTGCGTTCGCCATCGGGTTGCGTGCTGTTCAGCTTTTCCGACCGCCCGGTGCATCAGGCACTGGGCATCCACCGCGAGGAAAGGTTGCCATGAGTTTTGTCGTCACACCCCCCGCGACGGTTTCAGTGCCTGTGGTGGCCTCGAAAGATCGCTTCCCGGTCAACCGCATTTGCTGTGTGGGCGCAACTACGAAGAGCATGCCAAGGAGATGGAATTCACCGGTCGCGAGCCACCCTTCTTCTTCCTCAAGCCAGCCAACACCATCGTGGCGGTAGATGCTGGCAGCACAGGCACCATCCCCTACCCCAGCCTCACCAAAAACCTGCACCACGAGATCGAACTGGTCGTGGCCATCGGCACTGGTGGCAAGAACATCAAGGCTGCGGATGCCTTCGAGCACATCTACGGCTACGCCGTGGGCCTGGACATGACACGCCGCGATCTGCAAGGCGAGATGAAAAAGCAGGGCCGGCCGCGGTGCATTGGCAAGGCGTTTGACCATTCCGCTCCCATCGGCCCCATCACGCCGGTGGCGCAGGCAGGTGACGTGACGCAAGCTGAAATCTTTGTGCAGGTGGATGGCAAAGACCGCCAGCGGAGCAATGTCTCCAAGCTGATATGGAACATTGGCGAAACCATTGAACACCTGTCGGCGGCCTGTGAGCTGCAGCCCGGCGACCTGATCTATACCGGCACCCCGGAGGGCGTCGCTGCCGTTGTGGCAGGCGACACCATGATCGGCGGTGTGGCGGGTCTGGGCACGCTAACGGTCAAGGTCGTCTGAAGTCGCTGTCGGCGCAGGCCAGCCCGCGCGGGTGCGGAGTGCGCGCAGACGATCCGATCATCGCGCAAAATACCGGCTTGGCGATGCGCTGAATCATTCCACCCCGGGGTAACCCGCGCGCAGCGTCACGCGCGGCCCGGATAATCTGGCCAATACTGGTCGAAGCGGAACCAGGCAGAAACCCCAAAAGCATCCCTACTTCGCACCGCAACGGAGACCTCATTGAAATTGCTCGAACCGCTGGCCAAGGCCAGTGCCATCCTGGCAGGCCTTCTGATGACCGTCATCACGCTGATGACCTGCGTCAGCCTGATCGGCCGCAACACCACCGGCGCCACCATCGTCGGCGACTTTGAACTGACCGGTGTGGCAGCTGGCGCTGCCATCGCGCTGTTCATGCCCTTCTGCCAGCTGCGGCGCGGCAACATCATCGTGGACTTCTTCACCAGCCGTGCCGCGCCCGGCACCAACGCCCGACTGGATCGCCTGGGCGCCTTGCTGCTGGCCGCCACCTTCGCGCTGCTGGCCTGGCGCACCTCGCTGGGTGGACTCAACTCCTTCAACACCAACTCCGAGACGCAGATCCTCGGCTTTCCGGAGTGGATCACCTATGCCTTCATGGTGCCGGGCTTTGTGCTGACGGTGGTGATTGCGCTGTGGCAGGCCTGCTTTGGCTTTGCAGAAAACAGCAAGGCGCACCCATGAACCCGATCACCCTGGCCCTGCTGATCTTCGGCATCATGCTGGTCCTGATGGCGGTGCGCGTGCCGATCGCCATTGCGATGTTTGTGGCTGGCGCCACCGGTTACGTCAGCCAGACCGGCTGGGCACCACTGGCGAGCTTTCTCAACACCCAAGCCTTTGCGCGCTTTGCCAGCTACGACCTGTCGGTGATTCCGCTGTTCATCCTGATGGGCCACTTCGCCACGCAGGGCGGCATCAGCAAGGCGCTGTTCCGCTTCGCCGCCGCCCTGATGGGCCGGTTCAAGGGCGGGCTGGCCATGGCGTCGGTGCTGGCCTGCACGGCGTTTGGCGCCATCTGCGGCTCTTCGGTCGCCACGGCGGCCACCATCACCAGCGTGGCCCTGCCCGAGATGAAGCGCCACGGCTACTCCGGCCGGCTGGCCACCGGCACGCTGGCGGCTGGCGGCACGTTGGGCATCCTGATTCCGCCGTCGGTACCGCTGGTGATCTACGCCATCCTGACCGAGCAGAATATTGCCAAGCTGTTTGCGGCGGCCATGGTGCCCGGCATCATCGCCATGCTCGGTTATGTGACGGCCATCGCCATCTATGTGCGCATCGTGCCCGGACAGGCACCAGATGTAGATGACGACCGTGAAACCGTCACCCCAGCACTGGTGCTGGGGGTGGTGCCGATTGCGGCGATCTTCGCGCTGGTGTTTGGCGGGATCTACCTGGGCTACTTCACCCCGACCGAAGGCGCAGCGGTGGGTGCCGCCGCAACGCTGCTCGCCGCGCTGGTGAAGCGGGAGCTGACCTGGGCCAAGTTCGCACAGTGCTTCTACGCCACGGCCGAGAGCGCCGCGATGATTTTCCTGATCTTCATCGGCGCCGACCTGATGAACTCGGCGCTGGCGCTGACGCAGGTGCCCAACCAGCTGGCCGCGACTGTCTCCGGCTGGGGCCTGTCGCCGTTGATGGTGGTCACCGCCATCCTGCTGTTTTATGTGGTGCTGGGTGCGGTGATGGACGAGCTGTCCATGCTGCTGCTGACCATTCCGATCTTTTTCCCGATGGTGATGGGCCTCGACTTCGGCATGCCCAAGGAGTCCGTCGCCATCTGGTTCGGCATCATGGTGCTGATGACCGTCGGGTTCGGCTTGCTGGCACCGCCGGTGGGCCTGAATGTGTATGTCGTCAACGGCATGGCCAAGGACGTGCCGATCAGCGAGAGCTACCGCGGCGTGATGCCTTTTCTGGTCAGCGACACGCTGCGAACCCTTCTTCTGCTGTTTTTCCCCGGTATTTCGCTGTGGCTGGTCAAGTACATCACCTGAAACGCCTGCGCGCAGGGTATGCCCGGCTAGGGCATTCACCGGTACGCAGGCGCCCTGCGCTGCCGTAAATTTGCTGTAGTTCCCTCTTAACTGGAGATCCCCATGATCCAACGTCGCACGCTTCTCAAATCCGGCGCAGCCGTCGCCCTTGGCACACCCGCCCTAACCGGCATGGCCCAACAGGTGGTGACGCTGAAGTTCCACACCTTCATGTCGCCGCAGTCCAATGTCTGGCTGGGCATGCACAAGCCCTGGATGGACAAGGTCGAGAAGGACTCCGGCGGCCGCATCAAGTTCGAGGCCTATCCCGCCATGCAGTTGGGTGGCACGCCGGTGCAGCTCTACGACCAGGCCAAGGATGGCGTGGTCGATGTGGTGTGGACACTGCCCGGTAACACCGCTGGCCGTTTCCCGCGCATCGAGGCCTTCGAGCTGCCCTTCATGATGAGCAACGCCGAAGCCACCTCCAAAGCATTCTGGGAGTACGTGCAGACGGCGGCCGTCGACGAGTTCAAGGACACCCAGGTGATTGCGTTGCACGTGCACGGCCCGGGTGTGATTCACACCGCCGACAAGCCGGTGCGCTCCATCGCCGATTTGCGCGGCCTGAAGGTTCGCGCCCCGACCCGGCAAGTCACCAAGCTGATGGGCAATCTGGGCGCCACGCCGGTGGGCATGCCGCTGCCGCAGATTCCCGACGCACTCAGCAAGGGCACCATCAATGGCTGCGTGATCCCCTGGGAGGTGGTGCCTGCGGTGAAAGTGAACGAACTCACCAAGTTCCACGCCGAGTTCGACCCGGCCGGTGGCAGCCTGTACACGACCACCTTCGTGATGACCATGAATAAGGCCAAATACAACGCCTTGCCGCCTGACCTGAAGAAAGTCATCGACAACAATTCGGGCATGGTCACATCCGCCCTGCTGGGCAAAGTGCAGCAAGGCAACGACGTCCCAGGCCGCAAGAGTGCCAGCGACCGGGGCAACACCATCTACACCGTGAGCGCCGCCGAGGCGCAGGACTTCCGCCGCAAGTCGCGCGCCGTGGAGGTCGAGTGGGTGGAAGACATGAACAAGAAGGGCTTTGACGGCAAGAAACTGCTCGACACAGCCCGTAGCCTGATCGAAAAGCACACCAAAACCACCAAGGCCTGACGACCCGGCGTGGCGCGTCCCTGGCGCCAGCGTACAGCACGAAGAAGCCGGGTTCAGCCCGGCTTCTTCGTTTATTGCTTTTTTGCTTTTTTGCTTTTTTGCTTCTTCATTTGCAGCATGGCCCCGCACGGATAGCCCCACCGAAACGCTCAGCCGCGCCCCGGCGCTACACTGATTTCATGCAACGCCCGCCTCTCAAACACTGCCATGAATGCGGCAAGGCCGTGGTCTACCGGCTGCCCGACGACGGCGACACCAAACCCCGCGCCGTCTGCACCGTGTGCCACACGGTGCATTACGAGAACCCGCTCAATGTGGTCGGCACCGTACCCACCTGGGGCGACGATGGCGCGCAGGTGCTGCTGTGCAAGCGCAACATTGAACCGCGCTGGGGCAAATGGACGCTTCCGGCCGGCTTCATGGAGCTCGGAGAAACCACAGCAGAAGGTGCCGCCCGCGAAACCGACGAAGAGGCCGGCGCAAGGTTTGAAATGCTGGGGCTCTTCACCGTCATGAACGTGGTGCGTGTGGGCCAGGTGCACCTGTTTTACCGCGCCCGCCTGCTCAGCACGGCGTTCGATCCCGGGCATGAAACCATCGAGGCACGGCTGTTCACCGAGGCCGAGATCCCGTGGGACGAGATTGCCTTCAGAACGGTGAAGGAAACGCTGGAACGCTACTTTGCCGACAGGCGCCGTGGCGAGTTCGGATTTCACACGCTTGATATCGCCTGAACAAGCGCAGCAACCCATTACCCCACCAGTTCACGCCCCAAGGCACCTTCGGAGACTCCCATGAAAATCATTGATTCGATCGTCACCCAGGCCGCCAGCATCGCCGCCATCCGGCGTGACATCCACGCGCACCCCGAGCTGTGCTTCGAGGAAGTGCGAACCGCCGATGTGGTGGCGCAAAAGCTCACCGAGTGGGGCATTCCGATTCACCGCGGGCTGGGCACCACCGGCGTGGTCGGCATCGTGAAAAACGGCAGCTCCAGCCGCGCCATCGGCCTGCGCGCCGACATGGACGCACTGCCGATGCAGGAGTTCAACACCTTCGCCCATGCCAGCCAGCACGCCGGCAAGATGCACGCCTGCGGCCACGATGGCCACACCGCCATGCTGCTGGCAGCCGCCCAGCACTTTGCCAAGCACAGAAACTTTGACGGCACGGTGTACCTGATCTTCCAGCCCGCCGAAGAAGGCGGTGGCGGCGCCCGCGAAATGATCAAGGACGGGCTGTTTGACCAGTTCCCGATGGACGCGGTGTTCGGCATGCACAATTGGCCAGGCATGCAGGTCGGCAAGTTCGCCGCCAGCAGCGGCCCGGTGATGGCCTCCAGCAACGAGTTCCGCATCACGGTGCGCGGCAAGGGTGGCCATGCTGCCCTGCCCCACAACGGCATCGACCCGGTGCCGGTGGCCTGCCAGATGGTGCAGGCTTTCCAGACCATCATCAGCCGCAACAAAAAGCCGGTGGACGCAGGCGTGATTTCAGTGACGATGATTCACGCCGGCGAAGCCACCAACGTGACTCCCGACAGCTGCGAGCTGCAGGGTACCGTGCGCACCTTCACCATCGAGGTGCTCGACATGATCGAGCGGCGCATGAAGCAGGTGGCCGAGCACCTGTGCGCGGCGCACGATGCGGAATGCGACTTCGAGTTCGTCCGCAACTACCCGCCCACCATCAATCACCCCCAAGAGGCGGCGTTCATCCGCGAAGTGATGACGGATATCGTCGGCGCAGACAACGTGCTGCCGCAGGAACCCACCATGGGCGCGGAGGATTTTTCATACATGCTGCAGGCCAAACCTGGCGCCTATGTGTTCATCGCCAACGGCGACGGCACCCACCGCGACATGGGCCATGGCGGCGGCCCCTGCATGCTGCACAACCCGAGCTACGATTTCAACGACGACCTGATTCCGCTGGGTGCGACCTTGTGGGTGCGGCTGGCGGAGCGATGGCTGGCACCGGAAAACATCTGAAATGAAAAAAGGGCGTCCGGTGTGATAAACCGGACGCCCTTGGATACTCATATGGTCGGTGTGAAAGGATTCGAACCTTCGACCCCTTGCACCCCATGCAAGTGCGCTACCAGGCTGCGCCACACACCGAAGCCTCAAATTATAGCGCGGGCTCAACCCACAGACCGGGCAGGCTCAGTAAGTACCGCTCAGAAGATCACGAATTTCGGAGAGCTCTCGCCGGACCAGTTGCAGGCGCTGCTGCGCGGCACCGCCGTCGGCCTCGTCCGTCATGTCGGGCTCGCTGTCTTCAAAGTCGGATGAGTCGCCAAAGTCTTCCAGCATCGAGTCGCTGACCTCGAGCACATCCATGCCGTCGAGCCGGACTTCACCATTACGGCGCTTGTCGCGCTCGGTCTGGACGATTTCCTGGAGCTTGTTGCGGGCGCCGCTGATCGTGAACCCCTGGTCGTACAGCAGGTCACGGATGCGGCGGATCATCAGCACCTCGTGGTGCTGGTAGTAGCGCCGGTTGCCCCGTCTTTTCATCGGGCGCAGTTGCGTGAACTCCTGCTCCCAATATCGGAGCACGTGAGGTTTGACGCCGCACAGGTCGCTGACCTCACCGATGGTGAAGTACCGCTTCGCGGGAATGGGGGGGAGAGTTTTCTCCAATTAAATCAATGCGCTAAGGAGGAAACCTCCAAATCTACTCTAAGTCGAAACTTAGCGCAAAGACTTACCACAGTTTTTTGAAATGTGTTGTTCCGTCACACTCGTGACGTCCAGTTACACGTTTCGGGGTGTCTGCCGACAGTCAAAGCGACCCAGCAGACAGACCCCAACCGGCTAGGACGCTGATTCCGGCGGGGGCGTATCCCCCTGAATCTGGTCCTTGAGTTTGTGACTGGCATGGAAGGTCACCACGCGGCGCGCCTGAATCGGAATGGCCTCGCCGGTGCGGGGATTCCGGCCGGGTCGAGGTGCCTTGGTCCGGATCTGGAAATTGCCAAACCCGGAAATTTTCACGTCGTTTCCGTCCACCAGACTGTCCGAAATCAGGTCGAAAAACGCGTCGATCATGTCCTTGGACTCGCGTTTGTTCAAGCCAATCTGCTCAAACAACAGCTCCGCCAGATGCGCTTTCGTCAACGCCGGGGTTTCCAGGCTCTCTACGGAAAAATCCATGGGGCAATGCTCCGGATGATTGTTGTTCTTGTCGTCGATGGCGTGGTGGTCGCTGGCCCTGCGCTTCAGGCCCGCAAACGGGCGCCGACACGTGCTTCAAGGCTGGCCAGCACTGCCTGCACAGCCGACTCGATCTCCTCGTCAGTCAGTGTAGCGAGCTCGTCCGAAAGCACCAAGCGCACCGCCAGGCTTTTCTCGCCGATCTGCATGCTGGTGCTGCCCTGCTGCGGCCTGTAGATGTCAAACAGCACCGCATCCTTGAGACGACCTTGCGTCGGCGCGGCATGGATGGCCTCCATCAGCGCCGCGTGCGTCACACGCTCCTGCACGATCACCGCGATGTCGCGCTCCACCGCCTGCAACTTGCTCACAGGCTGGAACGCCGGCACCGGGCGCTGCAGCACGGCATCGAGGGCCAGCTCAAACAGCACCGGTGCCTGCGCCAGCTCATAGCCCTGGCGCCACTGCGGATGCAGCTCGCCCACGTACCCGATGGCGCGCCCGCCCACGCTCACCTGCGCGCAGCGCCCCGGGTGCATGGCCGGATGGGATGCGGCCGTGAACTCAGCTTGCAGTGGCGAGAGCAGCGCCTCGACGTCGCCCTTGATATCAAAGAAATCCACGGCCTTGTCAGACTGGCCCCAGCTGAGCGCAGCCCGCGGCCCGTAGGCCAGACCCGCCACGCGCATGGGCTGGTCAAAGCCTGCCACAGTGGTGTCAGTGTTCTGGCTCTGCGCATCGCGCAGAAAAACGCGGCCGATCTCGAATACGTTCACACGCGCGGCTTTGCGGTCGAGGTTGAACTTGAGCACCTGCAGCAGCGAACCGACCAGCGAGGATCGCATCACACTCATCTGGCTGGCGATCGGATTGAGCAGCTTGATGGGGTTGGGGTTGCCGGCCAGTTCATGCTCCCAGCGCTCTTCTACAAAACTGAAGTTGATGGTTTCCTGGTAGCCCAGCGACGCCAGCGCGCGGCGCACGGCAAACGGGCTGCGCTCAGCTTCAGGCCGCAGCTTGGCGGTGATGGGCGCCAGCGGCGGCACCTCGGGCAGGTGGTTGTAGCCCACCATGCGTACCACTTCCTCAATAAGGTCTTCCTCGATCTGGAGGTCAAAGCGGAAGCTCGGCGGCGTGACCGTCACTGTGCCCTCGCCCTGGGTGAGCGGCAGGCCCAGCCGCTGCAAGGCATCCACGCACTGGGCCTGGGTCAGCGGCATGCCGATCACCTTGGCCGCACGGGCAACGCGCAAGGTCACTGGCGTGGCCTTCGGCAGGTTGACCTGCTGGTCGTCCATCGGGCCGCACACCGTCTCTGGCGTGCCGCAGATGTCGATGATCAACTGCGTGATGCGCTCGATGTGGGCGACGGTCTCACCCGGGTCCACGCCACGCTCGAAGCGGTGCCCGGCATCGGTCGAGAAGTTGTAGCGGCGCGAGCGACCTGCGACAGACTTGGGCCACCAGAACGCGGCCTCCACATACACGTTGCGGGTGTCATCAGACACGGCCGTGGCGTCGCCGCCCATGATGCCGGCGAGCGACTCCACCTGCTGGTCGTCGGCAATCACGCCCACCTTCTCATCGACGGTGATGGTGTTGCCGTTGAGCAGCTTCAGGCTCTCACCGGGGCGACCCCAGCGCACATCGAGTGCGCCGTGAATCTTGTCGAGGTCAAAGATGTGCGATGGGCGGCCGAGTTCGAACATCACGTAGTTCGAAATGTCGACCAGTGCTGTCACGCTGCGCTGACCGCAGCGTGACAGACGGTCCACCATCCATGCAGGCGTCGCGGCTTGGGTATTGACGTTGCGCACCACGCGGCCCGAAAAACGGCCGCACAGATCCGGCGCGCTGATCTTCACCGGCAGGCGGGTGTTGTCGGCCACCGCCACTGCTGGAAATTCCAGCTTTTTCAGCGGGGCACCGGTCAGTGCAGACACCTCACGCGCCACGCCGTACACACTCAGGCAGTGCGCCAGGTTGGGCGTGAGTTTGAGGGTGAACAGCGTGTCATCCAGTTGCAGATGGGTGCGGATGTCCTGGCCCAGTGGCGCATCGGTCGCCAGTTCCAGCAGGCCGCCGTGGTCTTCCGAGAGCTTGAGCTCACGGGCCGAGCACAGCATGCCCTGGCTCTCCACGCCGCGCAGCTTGCCAACCTTGATGAGGAAAGGCTTGCCATCTTCGCCGGGTGGCAGTTCCGCGCCCACCAGCGCGCACGGCACCTTGATGCCCACGCGGGCGTTGGGCGCGCCGCACACGATGTTGAGCAGAGCGCCCTGCCCCACATCCACCTGGCAAACGCGCAGGCGGTCGGCATTCGGGTGCTGCACAGCCTCCTTGATCTCACCCACCACGATGTGTGTGAAAGGCTGCGCAACCGGCTTGAGCTCTTCGACCTCCAGACCAGCCATGGTCAACGTATCGGCCAGTTGCTGGGTGGTGATGGGCGGGTTGCAGAATTCGCGCAACCAGGACTCTGGGAATTGCATGGTCTTACCTTGTGCTTCTTGTTGTTCTTGTGGGTTTTATGACTGGAATTGCTGCAGGAAACGAATGTCGCCGTCAAAAAAGAGGCGCAGGTCATTCACGCCATAGCGCAGCATGGTCAGGCGGTCTGGCCCCATGCCGAAAGCAAAGCCGATGTATTTTTCAGGGTTGAGGCCCATGTTGCGCACCACGTTCGGATGCACCTGGCCAGAGCCTGCCACTTCAAGCCAGCGACCCGCCAGTGGCCCGGTCTGAAACTGGATGTCGATTTCCGCGCTGGGCTCGGTGAACGGGAAGAAGCTGGGACGAAAGCGCAACACCAGGTCATCGGTTTCGAAGAAGGTGCGGCAGAAATTAGTAAAGACAAACTTCAGGTCCTTGAAGCTGACGTTCTCGCCGATCCACAGGCCTTCGCATTGGTGGAACATGGGCGAGTGGGTGGCGTCGCTGTCCACACGATAGGTGCGGCCCGGCGCGATAACGCGGATCTCGGGCATCGAGCCTGTAAAGGCTCCTTCACCCTTATCGCCGGCGTCTATCAAAGCACGGTGCTTTTTGACGTGCTGCACTGCATGGCGAATCTGCATCGGGCTGGTGTGGGTGCGCAGCAGGTTGGGCGCCGCCTCGGTGCCACCTTCGACATAAAAGGTGTCGTGCATGGAGCGGGCAGGATGGTCTTCTGGCGTGTTGAGCGCGGTGAAGTTGAACCAGTCGGTTTCGATTTCTGGGCCCTGGGCCACTTCAAAACCCATGGAGCCAAAAATCGCCTCGATGCGCTCCAGCGTGAGCGAAACCGGGTGCAGACCACCCGGCGTGCGCTGACGGCCTGGCAGGCTCACGTCGAGCGCCTCGGCCTTGAGCTGGCGCTCCAGCTCGGCGTTGGCCAGCGCCTGCCGGCGGTCGTTCAACGCGGCTTCAATGGCCTGCTTGGCGAGATTGATCGCGGCACCGCGGGATTTCTTTTCTTCCACGCTCAGGGCGGCCATGCCCTTCATCAATTCGGTGACTTTTCCCGACTTCCCCAGAAACTGGGCCTTGGCGTTTTCAAGGTCTGCGGGCGTGAGGGCCTGCGCGAAACTGGCCTGCGCGGCAGCAACCAGTTCATCCAGAGTGTCGGGTGCGTTCATAAATTCTCTTGTACGGATACGGGAAACAGCAAAACACGGCGAATCGCAGCAATCCACCAGCGGCGAAGTCGCAAGGCCCATGAAAAAGGGCCAGAGCCTTTTCAAGCTCCAGCCCTTTATTTCCGGATCCTCGTTGCCGCTAACTCAATAGCGGCAGATCCTGAAAATCAGGCAGCCAGCTTGGCTTTCACCTGCTCAACGATGGCGCCGAAAGCAGCGCTGTCATTGATGGCCATATCGGACAGCACCTTGCGGTCAATCTCGATACCGGCTTTCTTCAGGCCGTTGGCGAACTGGCTGTAGGTCATGCCAAATGAACGGCTGGCCGCATTGATACGGGCGATCCACAACTGGCGGAACACGCGCTTTTTGGTACGGCGGTCACGGTAGGCATATTGCCCGGCCTTCATCACCGCTTCTTTGGCGATGCGGAAGACATTACCGCGGCGACCGCGGAAACCTTTGGCAAGAGCGAGAACTTTTTTGTGGCGGGCGCGAGCCGTTACACCACGTTTGACGCGAGGCATGTGTGTACTCCTTGTTCGTCGTTGGGTTAAATGCCCTGGCCGGGCAGCATCTGGGACATGTGACCCATGTTGGTCGCATGCACAGTAACTGCGCCACGCAGATGGCGTTTGTTTTTAGTGGTCTTCTTGGTCAGGATGTGACGCTTGAAGGCTTGACCGCGCTTGACGGTGCCACCAGGACGAACGCGGAAACGCTTTTTGGCGCCGCTCTTGGTCTTCATTTTGGGCATGTGAATGCTCCTTTTTCATTTGTGCTCGTGAGGCGCTGCGAACCTGACGCAGACTTGATGGCCCCGAGCCACTTGTGTAGCGAAAGGCTTTTCAGCCCTTCACTGGTCGCAAGGGATTTGACTCCCCTGCTTTTGGAAACCAGACCGAAGCCCGGTTTCACCGGAACGCCGCGAAGCACCCCGTGTTATTTTCGTCAACCCTTTCAGGCTGCAGCCGACGTGGCTGGTGCTGCTTCCGCAGCTGGCTTGGCACCCGGCTTCTTGCGGCCCGGCGCGATCATCATGACCATCTGCCTGCCTTCCAGCTTGGGGAACTGCTCCACCAGAATCAAATCTGCCAACTCATCGCGGATCCGGGCCAGCAGCGCCAGACCCAGTTCCTGGTGCGTAATCTCGCGACCGCGGAAGCGGAGCGTGATCTTGCACTTGTCGCCATCGTCAAGAAAGCGCTTGATGTTGCGCATCTTGATGTTGTAATCGCCATCGTCAGTGCCGGGACGGAATTTGATTTCCTTGATCTCGATCACCTTCTGCTTGGACTTGGCTTCGGCCGCCTTCTTTTGCTCGGCGTACTTGAACTTGCCGTAGTCCATCAATCGGCAGACCGGCGGCACCGCCGTGGGAGAAATCTCTACCAGGTCCACATCCGCCTCACCGGCCAGACGCAGCGCCTCCATGATGCTCACGATGCCCAATGGCTCGTTGTCCGGCCCGGTCAGACGCACTTCGGGAGCCATGATTTCACGGTTCAAGCGGTGCTTGCGTTCTTCGCGCTGGCGGCGGTCACGAAATTCAGTAGCGATGGCTGTAATCCTTTAACTCTTGCTATAAAAGCTATAGCGGCTTGCGCCCGTTCCACGGGAACGAGGGGCCAAAATCATCAACAAGTTTGTGAAGAATCAGGCTTTTTGTGTGATGTCGGAAGCAATTTGCTGCGCAAACGCTTCGAGGGGCATCACTCCAAGGTCTTTGTTACCCCGGGCGCGCACTGCCACTGCGCCTGCAGCCTTCTCCTTGTCGCCAACGACGAGGATGTAAGGCAGCTTCTTCATGGAATGCTCCCGTATTTTATACGTTATTTTCTCGTTGCGCAGGTCGAGGTTGACCCTAAGCCCTTGATTTTGCAGCGTTTTGGCCACTTCCCGGGCGTAATCGGCCTGGGAATCGGTGATATTGAGCACCGAAACCTGTTCCGGAGCCAGCCAGGTCGGCAGCGCGCCAGCGTGCTCCTCGATCAAAATCCCGATGAAACGCTCCAGACTGCCCACGATGGCCCGGTGCAGCATGACCGGGCGGTGGCGGGCGCCGTCCTCGCCCACATATTCAGCATCCAGCCGCTCCGGCATCGAAAAATCCACCTGCATGGTGCCGCACTGCCACTGCCGGCCGATCGCGTCCTTCAGGGTGTATTCGATCTTCGGGCCGTAGAAAGCGCCGTCGCCAGGGGCGATTTCAAACTCGCAACCCGAAGCGCGCAGGCTTTCCATCAGCGCGTGTTCAGCTTTGTCCCAGCTCTCGTCGGAGCCGATACGCGCCTCCGGCCGCGTCGCCACCTTGTAGATTATGTTCTTGAAGCCAAAGTCGGTATAGACCTTCTGCAGCAGCGTGGTGTAGTCCACGCACTCCTTGAGGATCTGATCTTCGGTGCAGAAGATGTGGCCGTCGTCCTGCGTGAAGCCACGCACCCGCATGATGCCGTGCAGGCCGCCCGAGGGCTCGTTGCGATGGCACTGACCGAATTCGCCGTAGCGCAGCGGCAGGTCGCGGTAGCTCTTGATGCCCTGCTTGAAGATCAGGATATGGCCGGGGCAGTTCATCGGCTTGAGCGCGTATTCGCGTTTCTCGCTTTCGGTAGTGAACATGTTGTCGCGGTACTTGTCCCAGTGGCCGGTCTTCTCCCACAGCGTCTTGTCAATCACCTGCGGGCCTTTGACCTCCTGGTAGCCGTTGTCCTGGTAGACCTTGCGCATGTACTGCTCGACGCCCTGCCACACCGTCCAGCCCTTGGGGTGCCAGAACACCAGACCCGGCGCATGGTCGTCGATGTGGAACAAGTCCAGTTCCTTGCCCAGCTTGCGGTGGTCGCGCTTTTCGGCCTCTTCCAGCATCGTCAGGTACTGATGCAGGTCGTCCTTGGTGGCCCACGCTGTGCCGTACACCCGCTGCAGCATTTCGTTGCGGTGGTCGCCGCGCCAGTAGGCACCAGCCACCTTCATCAGCTTGAAGAACTTCAGCTTGCCAGTGCTGGGCACGTGCGGGCCGCGGCACAGGTCTTCAAAGTTGCCTTCGCGGTAGAGCGACACATCTTCATTGGCCGGGATACTGGCGATGATTTCGGCCTTGTAGTGTTCGCCGATGCCCTTGAAGTACGCCACGGCCTCGTCGCGCGGCAGCACGCGGCGGGTGACCGGCTCGTCCTTGGCAGCGAGTTCCGCCATGCGCTTTTCAATCGCCGCCAGGTCCTCGGGAGTGAACGGGCGTTTGTAGGAAAAATCGTAATAAAAGCCGTTGTCAATCACCGGGCCGATGGTGACCTGTGCGTCAGGGAACAGCTCTTTCACCGCGTAGGCCAGCAGGTGGGCTGTGGAGTGGCGGATCAGTTCCAGGCCGTCTGCGTCTTTCGCCGTGATGATGGAGACCGCGCTGTTCTGGCTGATCAGGTAACTGGTGTCGACCACCTTGCCGTCCACCTTGCCGCCCAGCGCGGCCTTGGCCAGGCCCGCACCGATGGAGGCGGCCACCTCGGCAACAGTCAGCGGTGCGGGGTATTCACGTTGGGAAGCGTCTGGGAGCGTGATTTGAATCATGGCGGTCAGTTTGAAAAGCTAGCAATCAAAAGGGAGCAACAAAAAAGCGCGGAACCTGCCGCGCTTTGATGGGGTGTGTCGGTTTCAGCTATGAGTTGGTAGCCAATGGTCACCGGGGCATGCGGACAGGCGCCCTGGATGACTCCAGATCACGGACGAGGACGTAGTTCGCGGTGTCATAACCCGAACAATCCTTTCTGTTTCTGGAAAAGTTGCTTGCATCTCGCTATTTTACGTCACGGCACCCTGCCGCTTGCAAGAGCCTTCGAAGGCGTTGCCCAGCAAACAACGATTAACAAGCGATCAACAAAAAAGCCCGGGGCATGCCGTGAGGCACGCATCCGGGCTCAAGGCCACGCCGGGTAGGCGCGGCAACCTTGGGTTCTCCTGTCAGAGATCAGACGTTCAGTGGAACTGTTCTTCTTCGGTCGAGCCGGTCAGCGCAGTCACACTCGACTTGCCGCCCTGGATGGTGGTGGTCACCTCGTCGAAGTAACCGGTGCCCACTTCCTGCTGGTGCGACACAAAGGTGTAGCCGCGGTCGCGTGCTGCGAATTCCGGCTCCTGCACTTTCTCGATGTACGCCGTCATGCCGCGGGCCACGTAGTCCTGGGCCAGATCGAACATGTTGAACCACATCGAGTGGATGCCGGCCAGCGTGATGAACTGGTACTTGTAGCCCATGGCACCCAGCTCTTTCTGGAACTTGGCAATCGTCGCGTCGTCCAGATTCTTCTTCCAGTTGAAGGACGGCGAGCAGTTGTAGGCCAGCATCTTGCCGGGGTGAACCTTGTGCACGGCTTCGGCAAACTTGCGGGCGAATTCGAGATCGGGCGTTCCGGTTTCGCACCACACCAGATCGGCGTAGTGCGCATAGACCACCGCGCGGCTGATGGCCTGGTCGATGCCTTTGCGGGTCTTGTAGAAACCTTCAGCGGTGCGCTCGCCGGTGATGAAGGGCTTGTCGTTGGCGTCGTAGTCGCTGGTCAGCAGGTCGGCGGCTTCCGCGTCAGTGCGTGCAATCACCAGCGTCGGCACGCCAGACACGTCGGCGGCCATGCGGGCTGCAATCAGCTTCTGCACTGCTTCGGCCGTGGGCACCAGCACCTTGCCACCCATGTGACCGCATTTCTTGACCGAAGCCAGCTGGTCTTCAAAGTGAACGCCGGCAGCGCCTGCCTTGATCATGGCCTTCATCAACTCGAAAGCGTTCAGCACGCCACCGAAACCGGCTTCTGCGTCAGCCACGATGGGCGCGAAGTTGTCGATGTAGCCTTTGTCGCCAGCATCAATGCCTTTGGAGTGCTGGATTTCATCCGCACGACGGAAGGTGTTGTTGATTCGCTCGACAACCGTTGGCACGGAGTCGACCGGATACAGGGACTGGTCGGGGTACATGGAGGCGTAGCTGTTGTTGTCAGCCGCCACCTGCCAGCCCGACAGGTAGATGGCCTTGACGCCAGCCTTGACCTGCTGCATGGCCTGGCCACCGGTGAGTGCGCCGAGGCAGTTGACGTAAGGCTCGGTGTTGACGAGGTTCCACAGTTTTTCGGCGCCGCGGCGGGCCAGCGTATGCTCGATCGGGAAAGAACCGCGCAGGCGAACCACATCGGCAGCGGTGTAGCCGCGCTTGATGCCTTTCCAGCGGGGGTTGGTGGCCCAGTCTTTTTCCAAAGCGGAAATTTGCTGGTCGCGGCTCAGTTGCTCAGTCAGGGTTTGCGGCATGGTGGACTCCGTAGGTTGGTAAAACAAAGTGGCGAATCGATGAACCCACTTTAAGTCTTCTACAAGACTTTTGAAAGCTCTTATGTCTTATATAAGACTTTTATTTAATCCAATAAAATCAACACTCTTCTGATTATTTTTCTTATCGTGGAATTCTTTTTCTTGCATTGAGAAATATTTTTGCAGCGCAGCAATTTCATTTTCCACATCAAGAAAACAAAATATCGTATGGTGAAATAATGGAATTTCAGGTCGCATGGGCGCGCCCTGAAGCGGGCCCGACAGTGCGACAACCTCAGAGCCTAGAGGCGGCGGTCGCCCCGGCGAACCCAGTCGCCGCTGGCAATGCGGGGCTTGCCTACCACGCGGTCGGCGGCGATTTCGTACAGCAGGCAGACCAGCACTTGCAGGAATGCGTCCGCCGCTGCAGCCGCTTCACGCGCCATCAGCACGGGCACCTCACGGCGGATGTACTCACCGGTCTGCTGCGGCCAGACCTCTTCGATGGCATCGAGCTGTCGTTCGAGTTCGGGGGTGATGCTGTAAACCTCCCCCACCACGTGCGGGTCATGCAAAGCTGCAGTTGGGGTGTCGTGGGGCATCTCGCCAGAGGGTTGAAGCACCAGGCCCGGATAGCTGCCCAGGTCATACAGCACGCCAGCCACGCGCCCCTGCCCCACCCAGCGCGGCGCCGGTTGCAGTCGGTTGATGTCTCGCACTTCGCCTCGGCGCAAGGTGCCATACACAAATACATGGCGGTTCGGTACAGCGCTCATGCTGCGACCGAACCACCAGGTGCAGCAGCAGACGCCAGATACCGACATCCGTCATGCAGGCTGGCCAGCGCATATGACAAATCAGGCATCATTCGGGCCAGTCTTTTCACATCAACATCGATTCCCCGTTTCATGAACCGCATTGTGGCGTATGCCTGCCTTGGCCTGAGCATGTCCCTCGTGGGCAGCTATGTGGCACTGTCTAAACCGCTGGTGGCCGCCCTGCCCGTCTTTCTGCTGGCCTGGCTGCGCTTCGGCATTGGCGGTGCGGCCATGCTGCACTGGCTGAAAAAGCCCGCAGGCGAGTTGCCCATGACCCGGCACATCAAGGGACTGGTGTTTCTGGAATCTTTCCTCGGCAACTTTCTGTTTTCCATCTGCATGCTGTACGGCGTGAGCCTGACGAGCGCGGTCGCGGCAGGCGTGATCATGGCCTCCATCCCGGCGGCAGTGGCTGTGATGAGCTGGCTCTTTCTGCGCGAGCGCATTGCCCTGCGGGTGTGGGCGGCGGTGGTCTGCGCCGTGCTGGGCATTGCACTGGTGTCGATGACCCAAACCGCACCCGCGCATGCGGCCGGTGAATCGATGCCGCCAGCAGATGCACGTCTGGCTTGGCTGGGCAACCTGCTGCTGGTGGCGGCGGTGCTGTGCGAGTCGGCCTATGCGGTGATCGGCAAAAAGCTCACGGGCGTGCTCAGTCCCAAGCGCATCACCGCGATGATCAATCTCTGGGGATTCCTGCTGGTCACCCCGCTGGGTTTGTGGATGGCCTGGGACTTTGACTTTTTGACCGTGGCACCAGGCAGCTGGTTGCTGCTGGTGTTTTACTCGCTGGCAGCCAGTGTGTGGACGGTGTGGCTGTGGATGACCGGTCTGCGGTCTGTGCCCGCCAATCAGGCGGGCGTGTTCACCGTGATGCTGCCCATCAGCGCGGCCGTGGTCGGCGTTATGGTGCTGGGCGAATCACTCTCCGGCATGCAGCTCGGCGCCTTTGCGATTGCGCTGACTGGCGTGGTGCTGGCTACTTTGCCGGAACGGGATCAGGAATCGTCTGCTCCGGCCGCGCCGCCGCACTGATCTCGCGATCCAGTCGGCGCTGGCGGCGCAACATCATGATGCTGTAGGCAATGATGCCGGTCGACACCACCAGAATCAGGATGGTCGCCGCAGCATAGATCGACGGATTCACGCCCCGTCGCGCATAGCTGAAGATGACCTGCGGCAGGGTGGTCACGCCCGGACCAGACAGGAATTCAGAGATGACCACATCGTCGAAAGACAAGGTGAAAGTCAGCAACCAGGCCGACACCAGTGCGGGTGCAATGCTCGGCAGCGTCACGAGGAAGAACACCTCGACTGGCCGGCAGCCCAAGTCCATCGCGGCCTCTTCGAGACTGCGGTCCATCTCGCGCAGACGGGACTGGATGACCACCGTGGCATAGGCCATGCCCAGCAGCGTGTGGCCGCAAACAATGGTGATGAAACCGCGGTCGGGCCAGCCGATGGCCCGCTGGATCGCGACCATCAGCAGCAGCAGCGACAGGCCGATGATGACCTCAGGCATCACCAGTGGTGCATTGACCATGCCGTAGAACAGCGTACGCCCCCGAAAACGCAGGTAACGCACCAGCACAAAGGCAGCAAAGGTGCCCAGCACCACCGACAGCGTGCCGGTGAGCAGCGCCACCTTGAGCGACAGGAAAAAACCTTCCACGAGACGCGAGTCGGACAGCAAGGCCTCGTACCAGCGCAATGAGAAGCCGGTGAAGACACCGTCCTGCCGGGTGCTGTTGAATGAAAAGACGATCAGGAACAGCAGGGGGATGTAGAGGAACAGGTACATCAACCCAAGCCAGAATTTGCCAAGGTGGTTTTCGCCAAAGCGCAGCAGTGCTTTCATTTCAGCTCTCCCGCGCCTTGTCGTTCTCGATGGCCGAGCGGTAGTACAGCGCCAGAGGCACCAGGATCAGCAGGATCATCACCACCGCCAGGGCCGACGCCCTGGGCCAGTTGTTACTGCTGAACATCTCATCCCACACCACGCGGCCAATCATGATGTTCTCGGCACCGCCCAGCAGCGAGGGAATCACGAACTCCCCGACACAGGGAATGAACACCAGCATGGAGCCGGCGATGATGCCGGACTTGCTCAGCGGCACGGTGATCAGCCAGAAGGCCTTCCAGCTGCTGGCGCCCAGATCGTGTGCGGCCTCCAGCAGGCGGAAATCCATCTTCACCAGCGTGGCGTAGAGTGGCAGGATCATGAACGGACAGTACACATAGGTCATGCCCACCAGCATCGAGACATCGGTGTACAGCATGATCAGCGGCTCGTCGATGAGACCCAGCCACAGCAGCAGATTGTTAAGCACGCCCTGATCGGCCAGGATCCCCTTCCACGCGTACACGCGCAGCAGGAAGGAGGTCCAGAACGGAAGCATGACCAGCATCAACAGCGCTGGCCGCAGCTCTGGCTTTGCACGGGCCAGAAAGTACGCAAACGGGTAGCCGATCAGAAGACAGAACAGCGTGGTCAGCAAGGCGTATTTCAGCGAGGTCTTGTAGGCCTCGGTGTAGATGGTGTCACCCCACTGGCTGGCAGCCTCCGCGCTGTCCACAAAGATGGAGGCGTAATTGTTGTAGCGCAGCAGGAATTGCCACGAGCCGTCCACCGTCTCGACCAACGGGGCGAACGGGTCCACGCCATTGCCCATGTCGGTGACGCTGATGCGCAGCAGGATCAGGAATGGCAGCAGGAAGAAAACAATCAGCCAGACGTACGGCACCCCGACGATAAAGCGCCGACCGAGATTGAGCTGGAGCCAGGAAGGAACTTTCATCGCTTTGCGCCCGCTTCCGTGCTCACTGTGTCAGCACCACAGGCGCCGAATCGTCCCACCAGAAGTACACCATGTCTTCCCACGTGATCACGCTGTTGTCGTGGCGGGTGGTGTTGGTCTCGGTGATCTTCACGGTGGCGCCACTGGGCATTTCCACGATGAAGGTGTTGTAGCTGCCGAAGTAGGCGATCTCCCGCACCCGTCCGGTGAACAGGTTGACGCGAACATCGGGCGGCGTCTTGGCGATGTGAATTTTCTCGGGTCGGACTGCCACAGCCACCGACATACCCTGCGCACCACTGATCCCGTGACCGACATGCACGACGCCATGGGCGGTGGTGATTTCGCAGCGGTCTGCCTCATCCACCGTCAGCTCGCCCTCCATCAGGTTCACGTTGCCAATGAAGTCGGCCACGAAGCGACAGTTGGGGTGCTCGTAGATTTCCTTGGGCGTTCCGACCTGCAGCACACGCCCGTGGCTCATCACGGCGATGCGCGATGCCATGGCCATGGCTTCTTCCTGGTCGTGCGTGACCATGACACAGGTCACACCCACCGATTCGAGGATGTTGACCAGCTCGAACTGAGTGCGTTCGCGCAGCTTTTTGTCGAGCGCGCCAAGGGGTTCGTCCAGCAACAGCAACTGCGGCCGTTTGGCCAGGCTGCGAGCCAGCGCCACGCGCTGCTGCTGGCCGCCCGAGAGCTGGTGCGGCTTGCGTTTGGCGTAGGTTTCCAGCTGCACGAGCTTGAGCATTTCATCAACCCGGGCGCTGATCTCGCCCCGGGGCATGCCCTCGCGCTTGAGGCCGAACGCGATGTTGTCCCATACCGTGAGGTGCGGAAACAGCGCATACGACTGGAACATCATGTTGATGGGCCGCTCGTAAGGCGGGAAGGACGCGATGTCCACGCCATCGAGGTAGACAGCACCCGACGTCGGCTTCTCAAAGCCTGCCAGCATGCGCAGCAGGGTCGACTTGCCGCAACCCGAGCTGCCCAGCAAGGCAAAAATTTCGCCCTTGTGGATCGACAGCGACACCTCGTCAACGGCTGCAACGCCGTCAAAACGCTTGACGAGGTGATCAGTCCTTAAAAATCCATCGCCCGGCGATGTCATTGCACTCATGAAGACGGGTTCCTGAAGTCAGACGGACATGAAAAAAAGCTGCGCACACAAAACCATTGTGTGCGCAGCCTGGCGATCGCCGTACTCAGCGGTCAGCCGGGGGGCGGATCACTTGCCTTTTTTGAAGGCGGTGAACACGTTGCTCATCGATTCGCGGGCTTCGTTAGTGAAGCTCGCTGGCGACACCATCTTCTGCATGTTGGGTGCATCCGGGAACACCGCCTTGTCCTGGGCGATCTCGGGCTTAACGCTCGCCAGGCTGGCCTTGTTGGCGGTGGCATAGCCCAGTTCGTTGGTCAGCGCAGCAGACACATCCGGACGCAGCGAGTAGTTGATGAAGGCCATCGCGTTGTTGGGGTGCTTGGCATCCTTCGGAATGGCCAGGGTGTCGAAGAAGATCAGACCGCCGGTGCTGGGCAGCAGGGCTTCGAGTTCCACACCGCTTTTGTTCTCGGCCGCACGTCCCTTGGCGATGTTGATGTCGCCAGCCCAAGCCAGCGCCACGCAGGCTTTGCCGCCAGCGAGGTCGTCGATCATGGTGCTGGAGAACATGCGCACATGCGGACGCACCTTGGCGAGCATCTCGCCGGCCGCCTTGTGGTCTGCTGCATCGTTGGAATAAGCGTTCTTACCGATGTAGTGCAGCGCTGGTGGCAGCACTTCGGTGGGCGAGTCGAGGAAGGCAATGCCGCAGGACTTCAGCTTGGCCGTGTAAGTGGGGTTGAACACCAGATCCCAGGCGTTTTCAGGCATGGGGGTGGAGCCGAGCGCCTTGGCGACCTTGGCCTTGTTGATGCCCACCGTGGTGAAGCTCCAGGCCCAAGGCACCAGATAGGCGTTGCCCGGGTCGATGGTGCCCAGCTTTTCCATGATGGCAGGATCGAGGTTGCCGTAGTTCGTGATCTGGGCCTTGTCGAGCTTGCCGAGCAGGCCGCCGTCGATCTGGGGCTTGGCAAACACGGCGCCCGGAACCACGATGTCGTAACCGGAGTTGCCGGCGATCAGCTTCGCCTGCAGGGCTTCATTGTTCTCGAAGGTCTGGTAGTTGACCTTGATGCCAGTTTCCTTCTCGAAGTTGGCAATCGTGTCCTTGGCGATGTAGTCAGGCCAGTTGTAAACGTTGAGGACCTTCTCCTCAGTGTTCACTGGCGCGGCAGCCGGTGCGCTGGCCGGAGCTGCCGGCGCGGCGGCAACAGGGGCCTCTTCTTTTTTGCCACAGGCACTCAACACGACAGCAGACAGGGCAAAAATCCACAAGTTTTTTCTCATGATGCGCGGACTCCGTGAGTAGGGGTAAGAACAAAAAAAGACGGGCGGGGGCAACCGGTGCAGCTGGCGCCCCCCGAATCAGGCTGCCGCAGATTGTATAAGAGCCTTTTTTACCGGTAAACCGGCCGGGAACTGGCGCGGAGACTGGCAACCGGGACTCGTCAACAACCCACTGACCACCGCCCTTCAGCGACGGCTTGGAGCCTTCAAAAGCATGCAAAAACCGTACCCGCAAGCAGCGATTCAACAGCCTTCGCCCCTTGCCGCTGCGGCCCGGATCGTCACGCAAACAGGGTTTTGTACTGGTCGCGAAGCAGGTTTTTCTGGACTTTGCCCATGGTGTTGCGCGGCAACTCGGGAACCACAAAGCACCGCTTCGGGATCTTGAAATTGGCCAGGCGCGACTTCAGGCTGGCCAGAATTTCGGCTGGGTCGGGCGCACTGCCCGGCTTGGCGATGACCACCGCCACGCCCACCTCGCCAAAATCCGGATGCGGCACGCCTACCAGTGCGCTTTCGGCGACGCCGGGAATCTCATTGATGTAGCCCTCGATTTCGGCCGGATAGACGTTATAACCCCCGCTGATGATCAGGTCCTTGCTACGACCCACGATGGAGATGTAGCCACGCGCATCAATCTTGCCGACGTCACCGGTCTTGAAATAGCCGTCAGCGGTGAACTCTTCCTTCGTCTTCTCTGGCATGCGCCAGTAGCCCTGGAACACATTGGGGCCTTTGACCTGAATGGCACCGATCTCGCCGGTCGGCAGTGCCTTGCCATCGTCGCCCTGCACGCGCAGGCTCACCCCCGGCAGCGCAAAACCCACGGTGCCGCCCCGCCGCTCGCCACCCTCGTAGGGGTTGGACGTCAGCATCACCGTCTCGGACATGCCGTAGCGTTCCAGAATCGTGTGGCCAGTGCGCTGCTGCCACTCGGTAAACGTTTCGATCAACAAGGGCGCCGATCCAGCAACAAAAAGGCGCATGTTGCGGCAGGCTTCGCGGTTCAGCCCGGGCTCGCCCAGCAACCGGGTGTAAAGCGTCGGCACGCCCATGAACACCGTCGCCTCGGGCAGCTTGCGCACCACCAGTTTCGGATCGAACTTGGCCAGCCAGATCATCTTGCTGCCGTTGATGAGTGCGCCGTGCAGGGCCACAAACAGGCCGTGCACGTGGAAGATCGGCAGCGCGTGGATGAGCACATCGCCACGGCCCTCAGGCCCTCCGGTCGCCGTCCAGCCCCAGTAGTCCTTCAGCACCAGCGCGTTGCTCAACATGTTTTCATGCGACAGCATGGCGCCCTTGCTACGGCCGGTGGTGCCGCTGGTGTACAGGATGGCCGCCAGATCGTCGGCGCCCCGCTGCACCACGGTGTGGCGGTCGCTGCAGTGCGCCGCACGCTGCAGCAGTGAGCCGGTGCGGTCGTCGTCCAGCGTGAACACATTCTGCGTGCCTGCCTTGAAAGCGATCTTGCTCACCCAGCCAAAATTCTTGCTGCTGCAGACCACCACCGACGGCTCGGCGTTGCCGATGAAGTATTCGATCTCGCCACTTTGGTAAGCCGTGTTCAGCGGCAGAAACACGTAGCCGGCCCGCAGCGTGGCCAGATACAGCATCATGGCCTCGACCGACTTTTCCACCTGCACGGCAATGCGCGCGCCGGCTGGAAGACCCAGCGACGCCAGCAGATTGGCCATCATGGCCGTGCCACGGTCCAGATCACGCCACGAATAGAACAGGCCGGTGTCAGTCTCGACGGCGATCTCGTCAAGGGCTTGGGGGAAAGCTGCGCGCAGTGCGGCAAACAGGTTATGGTTTTTCATGGGCCAGGCAAAAAGTAGTGAGTAACAAAAAAAGAAAAACAATCAGGTGGCCGTTTCAGGCCACCGCGGAACCTGATTCATCCAGTGAAAACCGGTTCACGCTTTTCAACAAAAGCCATCACGCCTTCGCGGTGCTCGGCAGACGCAGCATAGTCGTAGGCATAGTCGAGCAGTTCAGTCATGGCGGAAGGCGGCACTGACGCACCGACCACGCGCAAGGTCTGCTTGTTGAGCCGCGCCGCCTGAGGCGCCAAAGCCTTGATACGATCCACGCGCCGCGTCACCGCATCAGCCAGGCGCGTTGGCGGCAGTACCTCGTGGAAAAACCCGCGGCGTTGCATTTCCGGTGCCCCGAGCACAGCTGCCGCCAGCAGCATCTCACGCACTGTCGCCTCTCCTGCCACGCGGGCAACCAGCGCCGCCTCGCGAGGTGCCATCGGGAAGCCCAGCTTCGCAATCGGCGCACCGCATCGCGCATCGTCACTTGCCAGACGCAGATCGCAGCAACAGGCCATCTCCAGCCCGGCGCCCATACAGTTGCCTTCAACGCGCGCCACCATGGGCACATCGCAATCAATCATGGCCTGCAACCCACCCCACACATCGTTCTCGTGGAAGTCGCGCAGGCTGCTTTCGGCAAACCGGAAACTGGCGTACTCGGCAATATCGCCACCCGAGCAGAAATGACCACCCTCCCCGCCGATCACCACGCATCGCAGGCCCGGGTCACCCTGAATCCGCATGAATATCCCGCGCAATTCACGCCACATGTGGCGAGACATGGCATTGAGTTTGCCCGGGTTGGACAGGACGACATGCGCAACGTCGCCCTCGATCGCCAGACGGACAGTACCGGTCATGCGCCAGGCCGGGGCGACTGAACAGGTTCGCCCCGGTGAACCGGCAGGATCATTCCAGCTTCGCTCCCGACGTTTTCACCACGGCCGCCCAGCGCTTGACTTCGCTGCTGACAAAGGCGCCGAACTGCGGCGGCGTGAGCGTGCCGAACTCGGCACCGTTGCTGGCCCAGATGGCCTTGAGCTCATCGCTGGCAGAGGCCTTGCGCAGCTCTTCCACGATACGGCCCTGCAGGTCTGCCGGCAATCCCTTGGGTGCCCACAGGCCGTACCAGGTCGTCACGGTGTAGTCGGGCAGCCCCAGCTCGGCAGCGCACGGCACATCCGGAAAGGCTGGGTTGCGCTTGTTGCCTGACACCATCAGGGCCTTGACCCGTCCAGCCCGGATGTGGGCAGACGAAGAACCGAGGCCGTCAAACATCATGTCGACCTGACCGCCGACCAGATCACGCAGCGCAGGTCCTGCACCGGTGTAAGGAATGTGCGTGATGAAAGTCTTGGTCTGCTGCTTGAACAGCTCGCCGGCCAGGTGGTGCGAGGTGCCCGTTCCAGCAGAGCCGTAATTGAGTTTTCCGGGGTTCTTGCGCACCATCTCGAGGAAGGATTTGAAATCAGGCGACGTGATGTTCTTCGGGTTGACCACAATGACCTGCGGCACGTTGGCCATCAGTGCGAGTGGCACAAAATCCTTCTCGATGTCGTAGTCGAGTTTGGGGTACAGCGACGGGGCGATGGTGTGATGCACCGCACCCATGAACAGCGTGTAGCCATCCGGCTGCGCCTTGGCGGCAATGCCGGCACCCAGCGTGCCGCCTGCCCCGCCTCGGTTGTCGATCACCATGGTCTTGCCGGAGATCTTGGCGAACTGCGCCGACAGCGGCCTGGCGAAGGCGTCGGTGCCACCGCCGGCGGGGAATGGCACCACCACGGTCACCGGTTTGGAGGGCCATGCGGAGGACTGCGCATGGCTGCCCAAGGAGGCGGTGGCGAGGCCGGCGACGGCTGCGCGCAACACGGTCCGGCGTGACGCGTCTGTGTGAATGTTGAAGGTCATGTGTCTGTCTCCTGTCGTTATGAAATCAAATCGTCAAACCAAGTCAGCCGGTGGCAGTGCCTGTTCCGACCAACGCTAAGTACACGTTTCAAATGTACAAATCTTCAATATCCCCTGATACGGGGATTTTCCCCTGTGCAAGCAAGCCGCGATGCTTGTCGAGCCGCTTGAGGTCATAGAGGTAATTCACCATCAGCCCGTACGACTGCTTGACCCCTTTGGATGAAGGGTCTGCGGCCCAGTTGAGTCGCTCCACCCGAGCGCCGTTACCAAGGTGAAAACGCGCCACCGGATCCAGCGGCTTGCCGTCGTCCATCGCCTGGCCCAGGTAATGCGCTGCGCATTGCATCAGCATGTGGCGCACCGGTGACTTTTCGGATAGCGACAGTGGCTCCTCTGCTGCTGCCAAAAAATGACCCGCTGCGGGTGGTTCAAAGCCCACCGCACGCCCGAGCGCCGACCGGTCCTTTGCATCGAGCTTGTCGAGCATGCTGGCGGCGTTTTTGGACAGCCAGCTGCGGAAACCCGGAATGGGTGAAAGGGTTGCAAAGGTCTTGAGGCGCGGGAACTCCTCTTTCAGCGTCTCCACCACGCGTTTGATCAGCGAGTCACCGAAGCTCACACCCCGCAAACCGGTCTGCGTGTTACTGATGGAATAAAAAATCGCAGTCGTCGCCTTCTTCAGGTCGGATGGCGCTGCCAGCTCATCGAGCAATGGCGTGATGTCGGTGGCGATCTCGTCCACCATCGCCACTTCCACAAAAATCAATGGCACATCGGGAAGGCGTGGATGAAAAAAGCCGTAGCAGCGGCGATCACTGTCGAGCCGGTTTTTCACGTCCGCCCAGCTCTTGATATCGTGCACCGCTTCGTACTGGATCAGTTTTTCGATCAATGAGGCGGGCGAGTCCCAGCTGATGCGGCGCAGGTCGAGGAAACCGACATCGAACCAAGTGGAGAACATGTACTCCATCTCCACATCGAGCGCCTGCAGGCGTTTGTCGGTACGCAGGCTGGACTGCATCTCGGCGCGCATGTTGACCAGAAACTGGATGCCGCCCGGGTACACGCTGAAGCGCTGCAGCAAACGCCTGCGCGGCGAAACCGTTGCGCGGCGGTAGCGCACTTCTGCCACCGCCTCGTCGGGCGTGCCAACGGCGGCTGCAAACTGCGCCTGGGCAGCCTTCACCTTCTGCGGGTTGGCCACAAACTGCTCGCTCATCAGCAGCCACAGGTCGCGGCGCTGGTCGAGCGGCGCTGCGAGGTACCAGTTGGCCACCTCCAAGGCCAGGCGCCCGCCTTCGACCTCGCTCACGCGCGGATCGATGATGGCCTGCAGATCGGCCAGCATGCGCCGCAGCGCGCTGGGGGACAGCGCCTCGTCTTTCTGCTTGAGCGTGGCCTGGAGCCGCTCTGGGGTGCTGCGCGGTCCGGTGCCGCGGCCCGCAGCGCCGGTATCAGACGCTGATCTGGCCTTGTCCGCACGTGCATCGGTCGGCATGACAGTCTTTTTGTCGCCCGCCGTGAACTTGGACACACTGCGGCTGAGCCAGTCGGTCGCGCTCATGAGGCCACCCGGGATTTGCGGGCATGGACCAGCTCGCGCAGGGCCTCCCTCTGACGTGTGAGGTGTGTGCGCATGGCGGCCTCGGCGCCCTCGCTGTCGCGGCTTTTGAGGGCCGCGAAGATGCTCAGGTGCTCCGACAGACTTTGGGCCAGACGGCCGGGCGCACGCAGCTGCTGCAGGCGCGCCAGCTTGAGTATCTTGCGAAGGTCTGCAATCGCCTGCGCCAACCAGCGGTTGTTGGCCAGCAGGATGATGGATTCGTGAATGATGAAATTGGTGGCATAGTAGTCGTTGATGCGGCCCGCCTTGGCATGGCCGGTGAGCTTGTCATGCAAGGTGGCAAGCGCCTCCAGATCGGCATCGGTGGCGTTGCGCGCTGCCTCATGGGCGCAACGCCCCTCGAGCAAGGCAATCACCGGGAAAATTTCGTCGAGGTCCTGCTCGGTGACTTCGCTCACGAAGCAGCCGCGCCGCGGCTCATGGCGCAGCAAACCCTCGGCCGTCAGCACCTTCAGCGCCTCACGCAGCGGGGTGCGCGATATCTCCAGTCGCTCGCACAACGCTACCTCATCCAGAAAGCTGCCAGGGGCCAGCGTCCCGGAGAAGATCTGTTCCCTGAGGGTGTTCGCCACCTCGTGGTGCAGAGAGTTGTGAACAAGACGCATGCAATGGTTCCAGGGCTCGGTGACGTCGCTCGAAATCAGCTGTTGGCGTATAGGTCGCGCGAGAAACAGCTTTTTTGCTATCAGCCTCAGTCTTCCCTGCTTTTTTGAGGAAAAACTTTTTGCTGATTTTTCATAATTATGCGTAATTACAGCAATCCGACCAAGCAAAATGCCAAGCCCTGTGCGGTAAAACCACAGGGGTATGCCCTAGGAACGCAAAAAATCGGATCTGCGGAAGCAAGCGTTGAAGGCAAGCAATCCCGCGCTGATCAAGGGCAGCGCGGGTCGCAGGAAGATCAGGGCGCGAGTAAAGATCGATTGCATGCGGATACCTGTTCACGCGACGCGCGATCCCGGGCGCCCCTCACACGTCATTTGCGAAGGAACGCCTGACCGGTATCGCCACTCGGTATCGCTCAGCGGGTCTCTTCGCGCCGGGTGGCCCAGGCCCACAGCGCCACACCCGCCGCCATCATTGGAATGCACAGCCATTGGCCCATGCTCAAGCCCAGCGCCAGCACACCCAAGAAGTCGTCGGGCTCGCGGAAAAACTCGGCGATGAAGCGGAACACACCGTAGCCAAACAAAAACGCACCAGAGACCTGCCCCATCCGGCGAGGCTTGCGGGCATAGAGCCACAGCAGCACAAACAGCAGCAGTCCTTCAAGCAGGAACTGGTAGACCTGCGACGGGTGGCGTGGCAGCGGCGAACCACTGCCGGGAAACACCATGCCCCATGGCAGGGTCGGGTCCGAGAAACGCCCCCACAGTTCGCCGTTGATGAAGTTGCCCGCGCGGCCCGCTGCCAGCCCGGTTGGCACACAAGGGGCGATGAAATCCATCACCTGCAGCCACGGCCTTTGCCGGGTACGGGCAAACCAGACCTGCGACACCAAAACGCCCAGCATGCCGCCATGAAAACTCATGCCGCCCTGCCAGATGGCAAAGATCTCCAGCGGATGGCTGAGGTAGTAGCCGGGCTTGTAGAAAAGGCAGTAACCGATACGTCCGCCAACCACCACGCCCACGACCCCGAGGAACAGGATGTCTTCAATGTCCTTTACCGACCAGGCGCCCGGGCCAGTGATGGATGCATAGGGCTGATGCCGCAGACGCCGAGTGGCCAGGAAAAAGAACAGCGCGAACGCGGCGAGATAGGTCAGGCCGTACCAGTGAATGGCCAGCGGCCCGAGCTGAAGTGCAACGGGATTGATTTCGGGATGAATGAGCATGCCTGCATTTTGCACGTGCCACCCAAAGGCCTGCGGCTGCGGCCGGGATCAGCAGAGCGTCTGTACCGCAATCCCTCAACAGTTCACTGGTCGAGTGGCGCTTCCATTTCCCTGATCAGCGCCACAAATCGCGCCACCACCGGGTTGCTGCCACCTGCTTTCCAGAGCAGGCTGGTTTCACAGCCGGGCACGGTCACGACGGTCTGAACGGCAGACTTTGAAGCCGACCTGCGCACGCCTGCACCTTGTGGCGCGACGAGGCGCCGGTACACCACACCCGGCCGCTGGAACTGCTGCACGCTTTCGGGCACCCACGCTAGCCCCACCCCGGCCGAGACCAGATTCACGATGGTCTGCATCTGGATGGCCTCCTGCGCCACCCGCGGCAGCGCACCGGCGGCGTGGTACATCGCAAAGATCGCGTCGTGGAGAGACGGCAAAATGCGGCGCGGAAAAATGACCAGCGGCTCATTTTTCAGATCGTTCACCGAAAGAGCGGCCCGCGACGCCAGCGCACTTTGTTCCGGCAGCGCCACCACCAGCGGCTCCTGTGCGATGCGCAATGACTCGAAGCCGGTCGGTGCGAAGCCGGGGGAATGCAGCACAAACCCCGCATCGATGGTGCCGCGTTCAAACGACTGCAGCTGCACATCGCCGGTCGACTCCATCAGCTCCAGCACCACGCCGGGGTAGCGCTCGCGGAATGCGCGCACCCAGCGTGGCAACAGGTCAAAACCCACCGTGGACACAAACGCCAGCCGCAGGCGACCGGCCTCGCCGTCCGCGCTGGCGCGGGCCAGCGCCGGCAACGCCTCGGCCCGGGCCAGCACATCACCCACCTCTGCCACCAGCGCCCTGCCTGCCGCTGTGAGTTGCACGCTGCGCTGGGTCCGGTCGAACAGGCGCACGCCGAGGGTGCGCTCCAGCTGGGCGATGGCCTGGGTCAGGGGTGGCTGCGTCATGGCCAGCCGGCGGGCGGCATTGCCGAAGTGAAGCTCCTCCGCCACAGCCAGGAACTGTCGCCACAGCCGTAGTTCAACGTGTGCAGTCTTCATATGCAAAATATATCAATGTTGCATGAATAATGGATTGGAGAATATCAGACAAAACACGCATACTCACGGCTGACCCGCCGTCGCCATGCCCACGGCGCCGCCCTCTCCCCAGCCACTACAAGAGACATCTCATGGAAACCAAAACCATCCGCCTCAACCCCCGCAGCAAGAACATCACAGAAGGCAAATCGCGCGCACCCAACCGCTCGATGTACTACGCCATGGGCTACGAGGAAGGCGACTTCCAGAAGCCCATGATTGGCGTGGCCAATGGCCACAGCACCATCACACCCTGCAACAGCGGCCTGCAGAAACTGGCTGATGCCGCGATTGCCGCCATCGAAGAAGCCGGTGGCAACGCACAGGTGTTCGGCACACCCACCATATCGGACGGCATGGCCATGGGCACCGAGGGCATGAAGTACTCGCTGGTCAGCCGCGAGGTCATCTCCGACTGCATCGAAACCTGCGTGCAGGGCCAGTGGATGGACGGCGTGCTGGTGGTTGGCGGTTGCGACAAGAACATGCCCGGCGGCCTGATGGGCATGCTGCGCGCCAACGTGCCGGCCATTTACGTGTACGGCGGCACCATCCTGCCCGGCAGCTACAAGGGCAAGGACCTCAACATCGTCAGCGTATTTGAAGCCGTGGGCGAAAACGCCGCCGGCCGCATGAGCGACGAAGACCTGCTGCAAATCGAGCGCCGCGCCATTCCGGGCACCGGCAGCTGCGGCGGCATGTACACCGCCAACACCATGTCAAGCGCGTTCGAGGCCCTGGGCATTTCGCTGCCCTACTCCAGCACCATGGCCAATCCGCACGACGAGAAGATGAACTCGGCCAAAGAATCGGCCCGTGTGCTGGTCGAAGCCATCAAGAAGGACATCAAGCCGCGCGACATCGTCACCAAGAAGGCGATTGAAAACGCGGTGGCGGTCATCATGGCCACGGGTGGCTCCACCAATGCCGTGCTGCACTTCCTCGCAATCGCCCACACAGCCGGCGTGGAGTGGACGATTGACGACTTCGAGCGCGTGCGCCGGCGCACCCCGGTGCTGTGTGACCTCAAACCGTCCGGCAAATACCTGGCGGTCGACCTGCACAAAGCGGGCGGCATTCCGCAGGTCATGAAGACCCTGCTGGCCGCCGGCCTGCTGCATGGCGACTGCCTGACGATTTCAGGCCAGACGATTGCCGAAGTGCTCAAGGATGTGCCGGACGTGCCACGCGCCGACCAGGATGTCATCCGCCCGATCAACAACCCGATGTACGCAGAAGGCCATCTGGCCATTCTCAAGGGCAACCTCTCGCCCGAAGGCTGTGTGGCCAAGATCACTGGCCTCAAGAGCCCGGTGATGACTGGCCCAGCCCGGGTGTTTGACGACGAGCAGTCGGCACTGGCCGCCATTCTGGCTGGCAAGATCAAGGCGGGCGACGTGATGGTGCTGCGCTATCTGGGCCCCAAAGGTGGTCCGGGCATGCCGGAAATGCTGGCGCCCACGGGCGCACTGATTGGCGCCGGTCTGGGCGAAAGCGTCGGCCTCATCACCGATGGCCGGTTCTCCGGCGGCACCTGGGGCATGGTGGTCGGCCACGTGGCGCCCGAAGCGGCGGCAGGTGGCAACATCGCCTTCATTCATGAAGGTGACTCCATCACCATCGATGCGCACCAGTTGCTGCTGCAGCTGAACATCAGCGATGCCGAACTGGCCCAGCGCAAGGTCGGCTGGAAGCCGCCCGCCCCCCGCTACACCCGCGGCGTGCAGGCCAAGTTTGCGTTCAATGCGTCCAGCGCCAGCAAGGGCGCCGTACTCGACGATTATTGAGATTAGGGTTTATCGTTCCCAACGAAAAAGGCCTGTCGGATACCGACAGGCCTTTTTCGATGATGCGGACAATTTACTTGCGCTTGCGAGACAACATGCCCATCGCATCACGCTGTTTGTCGATACGGTCCTGCTTGCGCTTGTCCATCTTCTCGACTTCCTTGCGCTTGGTGTAACCGGATGCGTCGGCCCAGGCCCACCACGCCACCGCCAGTGCGAATGGGGACAACACGATCCACCAGCTCCACGCGGCCACCGGGCCGATTTCCAGATACTTCAATGCGAGGGCAATCACACCGGCCACCAAAAAATACATGTCTGACTCCTGGGCCTTCTGGCCATAAGGGCTGCTTGAAACCTCGGGAAATCAAGGTCAACCAGCCTCACTACAATGACGTTGAATGACTGTAACCGAATCCACGTTTGGACTCGTCTTTTCCAAAGGACTTCTCATGAAACTCGCTTTTCTGGCCCTGGCATCCATGACTGCAAGCCTGATGGTCGCCACTCCTGCAATGGCCGATGCGCAACTGGCCACCGCCAAGAACTGCATGGCCTGCCACGCGGTCGACAAGAAACTGGTGGGCCCGTCCTACAAGGACGTGGCGGCCAAATACGCGGGCCAGAAAGACGCCGCCGATAAATTGGCAGTCAAGGTCATCAAGGGCGGTGCAGGCGTCTGGGGCCCGGTTCCCATGCCAGCCAACCCACAAGTCTCCGCAGACGATGCAAAAAAACTGGTGACCTGGATTCTGGGTCAGAAGTAATCTGACTTGCTCCGGGCCCGCCAGCTCGGGTCACCTGACACAAAAAAGCCCGTCATCTGACGGGCTTTTTTATGGCTGTGCCGACTGGATTACTGCTTCTCAGACAACTGCTCCAGGATTGCAGGATTCTCAAGAGTGGACGTGTCCTGCGTGATGGCTTCGCCTTTGGCGATGCCGCGAAGCAGACGGCGCATGATCTTGCCGCTGCGCGTCTTGGGCAGGTTGTCGCCGAAACGGATGTCCTTCGGCTTGGCGATCGGACCGATCTCCTTGCCGACCCAGTCGCGCAGTTCCTTGGCAATTGCCTTGGCCTCCTCTCCCGTCGGGCGTGAGCGCTTGAGCACCACAAAGGCCACGATGGCCTCACCGGTCAGATCATCCGGCCGGCCCACCACGGCGGCTTCCGCCACCAGAGTGGAGTGCGCCACCAGTGCCGATTCAATTTCCATCGTGCCCATGCGGTGGCCAGAGACATTCAGCACATCGTCGATACGGCCGGTGATGCGGAAATAGCCGTTGTCGATGTTGCGCACCGCGCCATCGCCGGCAAGGTAGGTCGTGCCGCCCATTTCCTCGGGGAAATAGCTCTTCTTGAAGCGCTCCGGATCGTTCCAGATGGTGCGGATCATCGAAGGCCATGGACGCTTGATGACCAGCATGCCGCCCGCCCCGTTGGGAAGGTCTTTCCCCGTCTCGTCAACAATCGCTGCCATGATGCCCGGCAGCGGAAGCGTGCAGCTGCCCGGGACCAGGGGCGTCGCCCCCGGCAGCGGCGTGATCATGTGGCCGCCGGTTTCCGTTTGCCAGAAGGTGTCCACGATGGGGCAACGCTCGCCGCCCACGTGTTTGTAGTACCACATCCAGGCTTCCGGATTGATCGGCTCGCCGACCGAACCCAGCACACGCAGGCTGCTGAGGTCAGAGCGTGCGGGATGCACCGACTCGTCCGCTTCCGCGGCCTTGATGAGCGAACGAATGGCGGTCGGCGCCGTGTAAAACAGGCTGACCTTGTGCTTCTCGATCATCTGCCAGAAGCGTCCGGCATTTGGATAGGTCGGCACACCCTCAAAAATCACCTGCGTCACGCCGGCCGCCAGCGGTCCGTAGGCAACATAGGTGTGACCAGTGATCCAGCCGATGTCGGCGGTGCACCAGAACACGTCGGAAGGCTGGACATCAAACGTCCAGTCCATCGTCAGCTTGGCCCAGAGCAGATAGCCGCCGGTGCTGTGCTGCACGCCCTTGGGTTTGCCGGTGGAGCCCGAGGTGTACAGGATGAAAAGCGGGTGCTCGGCGCCGACGAACTCAGGCTCGCAAACGGGGGAGGCCTTGGCGCTCAGTTCGTGCATCAGACTGTCGCGCCCGGCCACCATGTTGCAGGCGGTCGGCGTGCGCTGATAGACGATGACGTTCTTGATGGACTCGCAGCCGCCCATGGCGATGCCCTCGTCCACGATGGCCTTGAGCGGCAGCTCCTTGCCGCCACGCAGTTGGTAGTTGGCGGTGATCACCGCCACGGCGCCGGCGTCCTGGATGCGCTCCTGCAGGCTCTTGGCCGAAAAGCCACCGAACACCACCGAGTGCGTGGCGCCAATGCGTGCACAGGCCTGCATGGCGACCACACCCTCCACCGTCATCGGCATGTAGATGATGACGCGGTCGCCCTTGTGGATACCCATCCCTTTCAGCACGTTGGCAAACTGGCAGACCCTGGCATGAAGCTCGCGGTAGGTGACGTTGGTGACCTTGCCGTCATCGCTTTCAAAGATGATGGCCTTCTTGTTCTCGGTGGGGGTGCCGAGATGGCGGTCCAGACAGTTGTAGGACGCGTTGAGTTCGCCGTCGGCGAACCACTGGTAGAACGGTGCGTTGGACTCGTCCAGCACCGTATTGAAGGGCTTTTTCCAGCTCAGATTGTCGCGGGCCAGCCTGGCCCAGAAGCCCTGAAAGTCGCTGGCGGCCTCGGCGCACATTGCCTCATAGGCCGGCATGCCCGAAATGCGGGCTGCCTTGACGGTGGCTGGCGTGGGCGGAAAAATGCGGTTCTCCACCAGCACGGACTCGATATTGGACGTGGGGTTGCTCATCTGTCGTGTCTCCTTCTTGTCACTGACTGGATGTTACTGTCACGCCTTGCACTTACAAGCCACTGACTTCTGCGAACCTTACAATTACTTCTTGGCATGCGCTTGATGCCTCAGAAACCACCCCACCGATCAACCGGTCCGAATCACGGATTTACCCCGCACAGCCCACGACATGTCTGACTCTGAACACGCCAAGCCCAAGCAAATGCGCGCGCTGCCCCGGCTGATTTTCTCCAGCCGGTGGCTTCAATTGCCCCTGTATCTGGGCCTGATCGCCGCCCAAGGCGTGTACGTCGTCCACTTCCTGGTCGAACTGGCCCACCTGATCGAAGCTGCTTTCGGTAACCAGGCAGCGCTGCAGGCGCTCATCACCAGCATCGGCTACAAAACCACAGCACCGGTCACCTCGCTGAACGAGACGGTCATCATGCTGGTGGTGCTGGCATTGATCGATGTGGTCATGATCTCCAACCTGCTGATCATGGTGATCATCGGGGGTTACGAAACCTTCGTCAGCCGCATGGACCTGGAGGGTCACCGCGACCAGCCGGAATGGCTGAGCCACGTCAATGCCTCGGTGCTGAAGGTCAAGCTGGCGACCGCCATCATCGGCATCAGCTCGATTCACCTGCTGAAGACTTTCATCAACGCCGACAACTACACCGACCGTGTGCTGATCGCGCAGACCGTCATCCACATCACATTCCTGCTCTCTGCGCTGGCGATTGCTTACACCGACAAGGTGATGTCAAGCATCGGCGCCCAAAAGCACTGATACGTCGGTGGATGGCAGGTCTGGTGGCCTGCAACTGACCAGCGGTGTGCTTCAGCCCGTGCCGACCATGCCGGCAGGCACCACCCAGCGATCAAACTGCTCAGCTGTCACATGCCCGGACGCAATGGCCGCTTCGCGCAGGCTGCTGCCCTCCTTGTGCGCCTTCTTGGCGATGAAGGCCGCCTTGTCGTAGCCGATGTGCGGGTTCAGCGCCGTCACCAGCATCAGGGAACGCTGCACCAACTCCGCAATACGCCCGTGGTTCGGCTCGATGCCCACGGCACAGTGGTCGTTGAAACTGGTCATGCCATCGGCCAGCAGCCGCACGCTTTGCAGGAAATTGTGCGCGATCATGGGCCGGAACACATTCAGCTCGAAGTTGCCCGAAGCACCACCAAAGTTGATGGCGACATCATTGCCAAACACCTGGGCCGCCAGCATCGTGAGCGCCTCGCTCTGCGTCGGGTTCACCTTGCCCGGCATGATCGACGAGCCCGGCTCGTTCTCGGGAATGCTCAGCTCACCAATGCCGCTGCGGGGCCCGCTGGCCAGCCAGCGCACGTCGTTCGCGATTTTCATCAGGCTGGCGGCCAGTGTCTTGAGTGCGCCATGGGCATGCACCAGCGCATCGGCAGAGGCCATGGCCTCGAACTTGTTGGGTGCCGTCACAAAGGGGTGACCAGTCAGCGCGGCCAACTCGGCCGCCACCTGCTCGGCATAGCCCTTGGGCGCGTTCAGGCCAGTGCCCACAGCGGTACCGCCCAGCGCCAGTTCATGCAGATGCGGCAGGGACGCCCGTATGTGCGCGGCGCCATGCGCCAGCTGCGCCACGTAACCTGAAAACTCCTGGCCCAGCGTCAGCGGCGTGGCGTCCTGCAGGTGGGTACGGCCGATCTTGACGATGCCGTCAAAGTCTTTCGCCTTCCCGTCCAGTGTGGCCTGCAGTTTGCCGAGCGCGGGCAGCAGTTTTTCGGTGATGGCCACCACCGCCGAGACATGCATGGCGGTGGGAAAAACGTCGTTGGACGACTGGCTGCGGTTGACGTCATCGTTGGGGTGCACCAGCCGGGCATCGCCGCGCTCGCCCCCCAGCAACTCACTCGCGCGGTTGGCCAGCACCTCGTTGACGTTCATGTTGGTCTGCGTGCCCGAGCCGGTCTGCCAGACCACCAGCGGGAATTCATCGGCGTGCAGCCCGGCAATCACCTCGTCGGCTGCCGCGACGATGCCCTCGGTCTTGCGCGCATCCTGCAGCCCCAGCGCATGATTGACTCTTGCAGAAGATCGCTTGATCTGCGCCAGCGCGCGGATGATCTCCAACGGCTGGCGCTCGCCGGAAATATCGAAGTTCTGCAATGAGCGCTGGGTCTGGGCGCCCCACAGGCGGTCTGAAGGAACCTGAATCGGGCCAAAGGTGTCGCGCTCGGTGCGCGTGGAAGGGGTAGGTGTGGGGGTGTTCATGGGGCCTGCCTGACCTGTCAAAATAGAGGGTTGAACCACCGGCTGGATGCAAATCCGCGTTCCAGCATAGCTGTTCCCAAAAGCAGCGCCTGCACCATGGGCGTTGCCCCATTTCACGACACACCATGACCACCACCATCCAGCAAGCCGACCTGATCGAATCCGTCGCAGCAGCCCTGCAGTACATCAGCTACTACCACCCTGCCGACTACATTGCCCACCTGGCCCGCGCCTATGAGCGTGAGCAGAGCCCGGCGGCCAAGGATGCGATCGCGCAGATCCTGACCAACAGCAAGATGAGCGCCACCGGCCAGCGCCCGATCTGCCAGGACACCGGCATCGTTAATGTGTTCCTCAAGGTCGGCATGGACGTGCGCTGGGGCGGCTTCACCGGAAGCCTGGACGACGCCATCAACGAAGGGGTGCGCCGTGGCTACAACCACCCTGACAACACCCTGCGCGCGTCCGTCGTAGCCGATCCGCAGTTCGAACGAAAGAACACCAAGGACAACACGCCGGCCGTGATCTTCACCGAGATCGTGCCCGGCAACACCGTGGAAGTCACTGTGGCGGCCAAAGGCGGTGGCAGCGAAAACAAAAGCAAGATGGTGATGCTCAACCCCGGCGACTCGGTGGTCGACTGGGTGCTGAAAACCGTGCCCACCATGGGCGCTGGCTGGTGCCCGCCCGGCATGCTGGGCATCGGCATTGGCGGCACCGCCGAGAAAGCCGTGCTGATGGCCAAGGAAAGCCTGATGGATGACCTCGACATGTACGAACTGCAGGCCAAATCGTCATCCGGCGCCAAACTGAGCAAGACCGAAGAGCTGCGCCTTGAGCTGTTCGAGAAGGTCAACGCCCTCGGCATCGGTGCACAAGGCTTGGGCGGCCTGACCACCGTGCTGGACATCAAGATCAAGATGTATCCGACCCATGCCGCGAGCAAGCCGGTGGCCATGATCCCCAACTGCGCCGCCACCCGCCACGCTCATTTCGTGATGGACGGCAGCGGCCCGGTGTACCTCGACCCGCCATCGCTGGACCTCTGGCCCAATGTGAACTGGGCGCCCGACTACAACAAGAGCAAGAAAGTCGATCTGAACACGCTGACCAAAGCCGAAGTCGCCAGCTGGAAACCCGGCCAGACCCTGCTGCTCAACGGCAAGATGCTGACCGGCCGCGACGCCGCGCACAAACGCATCGCCGACATGCTCGCCAAAGGCGAAAAGCTGCCGGTGGACTTCACTAACCGCGTCATCTACTACGTTGGCCCGGTCGATCCGGTCAAAGGCGAAGCCGTCGGCCCGGCCGGCCCGACCACCTCGACCCGCATGGACGGCTTCACCGAAATGATGCTGGCGCAGACCGGCCTGATTTCCATGGTCGGCAAGGCCGAACGCGGCCCGGTGGCGATTGAGTCCATCAAGAAGCACCAGAGCGCCTATCTGATGGCTGTCGGCGGCGCCGCCTACCTCGTGTCCAAAGCTATTCGCCACGCCGAGGTGGTGGGCTTTGCCGACCTGGGCATGGAGGCCATTTACGAATTCGACGTGGTTGACATGCCGGTGACAGTCGCGGTCGATGCCGGCGGCACCAGCGCCCACATCACCGGGCCTGCGGAATGGCAGAAGAAAATTGCCACGGGTGAGTTCAAGAAGATTCCTGTCGCCAGCATTTGACGTTGCGTCGCGCCATCGGGGTTTTTGACAGCGGCGTGGGCGGCCTGAGCGTGCTCCGGGCGCTCAGAGCACGCTTACCGGCCGAGGACTTCATCTACATCGCCGACAGCGGCCATGCGCCCTACGGCGAGCGTGACGACGACTTTCTGCGCCGTCGCTCAGCCACCATCGCAGCGCACCTCGCGGCGCAGAACATTTCGGCACTGGTGGTCGCTTGCAACACCGCCACCGCTGCAGCCATCGATGAGCTGCGGCAGCATCACCCGCAGCTGCCCATCGTTGGCGTGGAGCCCGCGCTCAAGCCCGCCGTGCTGGCCACGCGCACGCACCGCGTGGGTGTGATGGCCACGCGCAGCACGCTGGCCAGCTCGCGCTTCCGCGCCCTGCAGGATGCAGTGGGCGAACAGGTGACCTTCGTGCTGCAGCCCTGTGACGGTTTGGCCGACAGCATTGAGCAGGAGGCCATGTCTGGCCATGCCACTGCAGCCCGCACGCTGTGCGCGGAATACATCCAGGCGATGGGCCGTTTCGGAGATGCGCCAGGGGCCATCGACACGCTGGTACTGGGCTGCACCCACTACCCGTTTGCCATCGGTCACCTGAGCGATCTGTTGCCGCCCTCGGTGCAGATTCTCGACAACGGCGATGCCATCGCCCGCCAGACCGAGCGCCTGCTCTCGCAGCGTGAGGCAAAGCACCTTGTGCAGGGCGCGACCAACTTTTCATCCCCTCCGCGGGGTGAGGTGCAGCTGATCACCACCGGCGACCCACAGCGCCTGCAGGCGGCCGCTGCCCGCTGGTTGGGGCTTGAGGTTCCGGTTCAGTCGCTGCGCCTGTGAGACTGGCTACGCCGCACGCCTGACAGCCAAGTCAGCGACCGAGCTGCGTCTCCGCACGCAGATTCAGGGGCGGCTCAGGTGGCTCTTTCCAGCCACCACCCAACACTTTGTACAAGGTCACCTGGCTCTGCAACTGCGCCAGCCTGGTTTGCACCACGGCCTGTTGCGCAGCGAACAGCGAGCGCTGCGCGTCCAACTGATCCAGCGAGCTGGCGATGCCATTCTGGTACCGAAGATCGGCCAGCTTGAAGCGCGTCGTCTCGGCCGCAGCCTGGGCCTGCTGGGCCCGCAACTGCTCATCCAGCGTCGCACGGCCGGCTAGCGCATCCGACACCTCCTTGAAGGCGGTCTGGATGGACTTTTCATACTGGGCAATCGCAATGTCGCGGCCTGCATTGGCAGAAGCGAGGCCAGCCTGGTTACGACCTGCGTCAAAAATCGGCAGCAGCAACTGCGGTGCCAGCGTCCAGCCGTAGGAACCTGCCTTGAACAACCCCGAAAGGTGCGAGCTGGCACTGCCTGCGGTGGCTGTCAGCGAAATTCTCGGGAAGAACGCGGCACGCGCTGCACCGATGTTGGCGTTGGCCGCCAGCAATTGCTGCTCGGCCTGGCGGATATCCGGCCGGCGCGTCAGCAGGTCCGACGGCAGGCCTGCAGGCACATCGACCATCATCGGCACATCAGCCAGACCCTTGCCTGGCGCCGCCACGACAGCCAGATCACCGGTGAGCGGCTGCCCGACCAGCAACTGCAAGGCGCTCTGGTTCAGGGCGCGCTGGCGCAGCTGCTGGGCCAGCGAGACGCGGGCCGCTTCGAGCAATGACTCAGCCTGGCGCAGATCCAGCTCGGAGGTGACGCCGTTGTCAAACCGCAGCTTGCTGAGCTTGAACGATTCCTCGCGCGTTGACAGCGCCTGCCGCGTGGTGGCCAGCAATTCCTCATCGGCCAGCAGGCTGAGGTAGGTGTTGGCCACGGAGGCGATCAGGCTGATCTGCGTGGTTTTGCGCCCTTCTTCCGTGGCCAGGTACTGCGCCAGCGCCGCCTCTTTCAGGCTGGACACACGACCGAAGAAGTCCAGCTCGTACGAGGTGACGGCAAAACCTGCGGTGTACACGCTGGTGATGCTGGTGCCACCGTTCGCGGTATTGGGTTGACGCGAGCCGGTCAGGGCGGCATTGACCGTCGGGAACTGGTCGGCACGGCGAATGCCGTATTGCGCCCTCGCCTGCTCGATGTTGAGCACCGCAATCCGCAGGTCACGGTTGTTGTTCAGCGCCGCATCAATCAGTTTGCGCAGTTGCGGATCGCTGAAAAACGTCTGCCACTCCATATCGGCTGCAGGCACGGTGGACGTCGGTCTCGCTGCAGCCCCAGGAACAGCCACCGCGGGGAACTCCGCAGCAACTGGGGCAGCTGGCCGCTGGTAGGCGGGGATCATCGAGCAACCCGCCACCAGCAGGCCACTGCCCAAGGCCAGCGCCACTGCACAGGGCCGCGCTGCGCGTGTCAATCGGTTAACCATGAGACTTGCCCTCCGTCTGAGGTGCAGCAGGTGGCTCATCAAGCCCCACCGCATGCGCATGGGCGGCAAAGCGCTCGCGCTGCCGCTCGCTGCCCTTGAACACGCCACGCACCACCACAAAGAAAATCGGCACAAAAATCACGGCCAGCACCGTGCCGGTGATCATGCCGCCGATCACGCCGGTGCCGATGGCCCGCTGACTGGCAGAACCCGCACCGGAAGCCAGCGCAAGTGGCAGCACGCCGAGCATGAAGGCCAACGAGGTCATGATGATGGGCCGAAAGCGCAGGTGTGCCGCTGCCAGTGCGGACTCGACCACGCTCTTGCCGGTGGCCTGCAGGTCTTTCGCAAACTCGATGATCAGAATCGCGTTCTTCGCCGATAACCCGATGATGGTGATGAGACCCACCTGGAAATACACATCGTTCGCATATCCTCGGAGCAAGGTCGCCACCACCACGCCCAGCACGCCCAGCGGTACCACCAGAATCACTGCCAGCGGAATGGACCAGCTCTCGTACAAGGCCGCCAGACACAAAAATACCGCGAGGATAGCAAATCCGTAGAGGATGAAGGCCTGCGATCCAGCCAGCTTTTCCTCGCGCGAAAGGCCAGTCCACTCGTAACCGAAGCCTTGCGGCAACTGCGCGGCCAGCTTTTCCATCTCGGCGATAGCGGCACCAGTGCTGTAACCGGGTGCCGCACTGCCGCTGATGCGGGCCGCAGGGTAGCCGTTGTAGCGAATCGCCTGCATGGCCCCCTTGACCCAGCGGGTCGAGGCAAACGCGGACAGCGGAACCTGCTGCCCCTGGTTGTTGGTGGCATTGAGCCGGAGCAGGTCTTCGGGTTGCATGCGGGCCGGCGCATCGGCCTGCACCACCACGCGCTGCAGTCGGCCCTGGTTGGGGAAGTCATTGACGTAGCTCGACCCCAGCGCGACCGAGATCACCGAGTTGATCGACTCAAAGCTCACCCCCAGCGCATTGGCCTTGTCTCGGTCGATGTCGATCTGCAACTGGGGCGCGTCTTCCAGTCCGTCCGGTCGCACCTGGGCCAGCACCGGGCTCTTCGAGGCCATGCCGAGCAGCTGGTTACGTGCCGCCAGCAGCGCCTCACGCCCTGCACCGGCGCGGTCCTGCAGGCGGAAGTTGAATCCGCTGGACGACCCCAGTTCACGGATGGGGGGCGGACTGAGCGGAAAGATGAAGGCGTCGCGTATGCCCGACAGCGCACCGAACGCGCGCCCGGCCACCGCGTCGGCCGCCTGCGAGGGCTCGGTGCGCGTAGACCAGTCCTTCAGCGTCACAAAGGCCAGCGCGGCGTTTTGCCCCTGACCCGAGAAACTGAAGCCCAGCACGCCGACCATGCTCTGCACTTCAGGCTGCTTGAGGATGAACCCCTCGACCTGCTGAATGACGGCACGCGTGCGCTCCTGCGTGGCACCCGGCGGCAACTGGATATTGACCAGCAGATTGCCCTGGTCCTCAGCGGGCAGGAAGGACGTGGGCAGTCGCGTGTAGACCAAGGCCACCACGCCGATGATCACGCCGTAAATGAGCAGGTAGCGTTTGGCACGCTGAAGCATGCGCGCCACCAGGCCTTCATAGCTTTTGGCGGTGCTGGAGAAGCGGCGATTGAACCAGCCGAAAAAGCCTTTCTTCTCATGGTGGTGACCGGCCTCGACCGGCTTGAGCAAGGTCGCGCACAGCGCCGGTGTGAGTGACAGCGCAAGGAAGGCAGAAAAACCAATCGCCGCCACCATCACCGCTGCAAACTGGCGGTAGATGTTGCCGACCGAGCCCGAGAAGAACGCCAGCGGCACAAACACGGAGATCAGCACCACCGTCACGCCGATGATGGCGCCGGAAATCTGGCTCATTGCCTTGCGGGTGGCCTCCAGCGGCGGCAAGCCCTCCTCGCTCATGATGCGCTCGACGTTTTCCACCACCACAATCGCATCGTCTACCACGATGCCGATGACCAGCACCATGCCGAACATGGTGAGCACGTTGATCGAGAACCCGAGCGCCAGCAAGGTCGCAAAAGTGCCCAGCAGGGCAATCGGCACGACGATGGTCGGGATGATGGTGTAGCGGAAGTTCTGCAGGAACAGGAACATCACCAGGAACACCAGCACCACGGCTTCCACCAGCGTTTCGGCGACCTGGCGGATCGACAGGCTCACAAAGCCGGAGCTGTCGTAGGGAATGGTGTAGCTCACGCCTTCCGGGAAGTAGCGCTTGAGCTCCTCCATCTTGGTGCGCACGGCTTTCGCTGCAGCCAGTGCGTTGCCGCTCGGCGTGAGCTGCACACCAATGCCGGTGGAGGGTTGGCCATTCAGGCGCGCGGACGTCGCATAAGTCTGCCCGCCCAGTTCGATGCGGGCCACATCCTTGAGACGCACGGTGGAGCCGTTGGTATTGGCCTTGAGCACCACATTCCCGAACTGCTCCACGCCGGACAGCTGGCCGTTGACGACCACGGTGGCGCTGATGCTCTGCCCAGGCACGTTGGGCAGATCGCCAATCGTTCCAGAGGAGATTTGCGCGTTCTGGGCGCGGATGGCGTTGGTCACATCGGCCGGCGACAGCGAAAAGCCCACCAGCTTGGCCGGATCGATCCAGATGCGCATGGCGCGCTCGGTGCCGAAGAGCTGCGCCTGACCGATACCCGGGAGGCGCTGCAGCTCGGGAATCACGTTGCGCGAGGCATAGTCGCCCAACGCCACCGGATCGATGGCGGGATTGCTCGACGACAGAATCGTGAACAGCAGGAAGTTGGCGTTGGACTTGTCCACCCGCACGCCCTGCTGCGTCACCGCCTGCGGCAGGCGCGGCGCCGCTCGCGAAAGGCGGTTCTGCACGTCCACCTGCGCGAGATCGGGGTTGGTGCCCGGTTCAAAGCTCAGCGTGATGTTGCCGGTGCCGTTGGCTTGTGCCACTGCCTCCATGTAGATCAGCCCGGGCGTGCCGTTCATTTCGCGCTCGATGACACCGAGCACGCTTTCTTCCAGTGTGGTGGCCGATGCACCGGGGTAGCTGGCCGACACCACAATCGCTGGCGGTGCCACCGGCGGGTATTGCGAGATCGGCAGCTGCGTGATCGCCACCGAGCCCATCACCAGAATGAACAGCGCAATCACCCATGCAAAGATCGGGCGATCAATGAAAAATTTGGCCATGCGCAGGCCTCCTTACTTCGCGGCCGCAGAGGCTGCAGAGGCCGGAGCAGTGGGGCTGGACGCACCTGCCGAAGCAGCAGAAGCAGCTGGCGCCGATGCCGTAGCTGCGGGCGCCCCCGCCGCCGACGGCGGCTGCCACGGCACCGGTTTGACCGTAGCGCCAGGCTGCAGCTTCTGGAAGCCATCGACCATCACCTGCTCGCCGTCCTTCAGGCCATCGAGAACCACCCACTGCCCGCCTTTGGCGGAGCCGATCTTCACAGGCCGCGAGGCAACCTTGCCCTCAGGCGAGACCACCATCACACTGTCGCCCTGGGCGGTGCGGGTCACGGCCTGCTGGGGCAGGGTGATGGCGTTCGAGGCCTGGGCCTGCTCCAGGCGCACGCGCACATACAGACCCGGCAATAGCTGGCCGTCCGGGTTCGGCACTTCGGCACGCAGGGTGACCTGGCCCGTCGTGGCATCCACCGTCAAATCAGAAAACAGCAGCTTGCCGGGGCGGGCGTATTCGGTCCCGTCTTCCAGCACGATCCGCACGCTGGCCGCCTCGGCGCCGCTGGCCCGCTTGAACTGACCGGCGTCCATGGCGGCGCGCAGCTTCATCACCTCTGAGGCCGACTGCGTGAAGTTCACATACATCGGGTTGATCTGCTGAACCACGGCAAGCTGTGTTGCCTCGCCCTGCCCGACCAATGCGCCTTCGGTCACCAGCGCACGACCAATGCGGCCGGAAATGGGCGACGTCACCGATGCGTAGCCCAGATTGATGCTGGCTGTCTGCACATTGGCACGCGTAGACGCCACATCCGCTTCGGCCTGCTTTTGCGCCGCGACCGCGTTGGCAAATTCCTGCTTGCTGATGGCATTGGCTTCCACCAGAGGCTTGTAGCGCTCGGCCAGTGCAGAGGCCTGCGCGAGGTTGGCTTCCGCACGAGCTTGACCGGCCCTGGCACTCGCCAAGGCTGCAGCGTAAGGCGCAGGGTCAATCGCGAACAGGGCCTGCCCGGCCTTCACGTCGCTTCCTTCCCGGAACAGCCGCTTTTGCAAAATGCCCGCCGCACGCGCACGCACTTGCGCAATGCGCGAGGCCTCCAGCCGGCCCGGTAACTCGGTCACCAGCCCCACATCGCCGGGCTTGACCACCACGACACCCACCGATGCGGGTGGCGGCGGGGCTCCGGGAGCGCCGCCGCTCTTGCCGCAAGCAACCAAAACCACAGACACTGCGACGAGTGCAGCCAACCGGCCAGCGCGCGGCAGGACAAAAAGATGGGTGGGTGACACGACCGGATGGCCGACGCAAGACTTGGGCATGCTGTTCCTCAAATTTCTGGGGTGGGCGCAAAAGCAGAGCCATCAGTCATTGACATGCGTCAAGCAGACCGACAAAGAAGGAACTGTGTATTCTGCGGCTGCTATAGTTTACATACATTTGTGAATGTATAACGACAAGCAAGCGCACTGCTGCACTGTTGCGAGGAGACACGGCGTGGTACGTCGAACGAAGGAAGAGGCGCAGGCCACCCGACACCGGCTGCTGGACGCTGCAGAGCACCTGTTTCAGATGCAGGGGGTTTCGCGCACCAGCCTGCAGGACATCGCACGCCGTGCGGGCACGACGCGCGGCGCGGTGTACTGGCACTTCAAGGACAAGGCCGACCTGTTCAACGCGATGATGGAACGGGTCACGCTGCCGATGGAAGAGTCGTTCAAGCCAGCGGAGCCTTGCGACGCAAGCGTGGATGAACTGCATGCTGGCCGCGATGCGATCAGCCTCATCCGGCTGGCCACGCTCAATGCCCTGAACCAGATTGCCACCGACAGTCAGACGCGGCGGGTGCTTGAGGTGGCCACACAGAAAGTCGAATACGTTGAAGAGCTGCAGGCGGTGCGTGCAAGGCATCTCAGAGTCCGCGACGGATTCCTGAGCCGGATTGAGCAGAGCATGCGTGTGGCGATGGGGCGGGACCGCATCCACCCTGGCGTGTCAACCGAGGTCGCGGCACGCGGCCTGCACGCGCTGCTGGATGGCCTGATCCAGAACTGGTTGCTGCAGCCGGAGGCCTTCGACCTGCTGGCGGTCGGGGAATCCACGCTGATGGTGTATCTGAAAGGCTTGGGACTTGACTGGGAGTTTGGCGATACCCCAGCGGCTGCGCCGGTGACCTCAAGAAGGCCGAAGCCCTGAGTGCACGACCGGGCCGAAGTCTAGTGCAAATGACGCGGCTTGCGGCCACCACCGTGGCCGGAACCACCCTGCGGCCCGCCCAAACCACGCGGCGGCTTGCCCAGCTGCAGCGAACTGGCCAGCGCGTCAAAACGGCTCTCGAACAGCCTGTCGACGGCAGCCACCACTTCGCCAAGCTCCGATCCGTCAAAGTGCCGCTCCATCAGGCCAATCATGTCTTGCACCAGCAAATCGCGCTGGACCTGCATGATGGCTGCGGGAGTGGGGCCGACGAAATACATCGCGAAGTCGTCACGCGCCTCGCCTTCCTGCGCGTCGTCTTCATCGTCGAAGTCGGAGTCGTAGAACGTCACCTCGATCGGTGCGCCCGCCACCGCCAGGTCGTTCAGGCCCATGCACATTTCATCAAGCGCCTGGCGGAAATCCTCGTCACCCGGTACCGTCCAGCACATCTGCAGCAGGTGTGCCGGGCTGTCAAAGCGGATGCCCGGTTCTTCCTCGTAGGCGCTGGCGGCGCCCGCTGCGAGTGACTTCGAGCCGGCGTACTTCCACAGCGGCTTCAGAGCTTCCTGGAGCTGCTCGAACGTGACATCGTCGCGCAACGGCACTTCGCCGTGCACGTGAATCTCGAAGGGGGTGTTGTAGCGGGCCATGTAATTTATCTTACCCATTTTCGGGAGGGCAACCGCGGGCAAATCAGCCGGGTGGTGCCTGAGACCGGAATCGAACCGGTACGCCCGTTTTCACGAAGCGGCGGATTTTAAGTCCGCTGTGTCTACCTATTCCACCACTCAGGCCTGAGCGTCGCAACCCCAGCGGGTATTGTCAGACAAGAACCCCGTGCGGCATACGCGGCTGTGTTGGGATGGAGGCGCGGGCCGGAGTCGAACCGACCTACTCGGATTTGCAATCCGGTACATAACCGCTTTGTTACCGCGCCGTATCTTTTGCTGGGCGGATGGCGCCTGAGGCATCATCCAACCTTTGTGTTCGTTCCAATGAAAAAGGACAGCATTTTGAAGTGCTGCCCTTTGAATTGGAGCGGGAGAAGAGTCTCGAACTCTCGACCTCAACCTTGGCAAGGTTGCGCTCTACCAACTGAGCTACTCCCGCGATTACAGCCTCAAATTATAGCGCATTTTTTTACGCCTTGATCGAGGTGCTCAAAAAATTGATCAATGTTTGACGGTACCCGCCACATCGGCAGGCGCCACCACACCCGCAGGCGCAGCCACGGCGGGCTCTTCGTCGGGCAGCGGCACGGGCTGCCGCTCCAGCGCGACCTGCAGCACCTGATCGATCCATTTCACCGGAACGATCTCGAGACCGCTCTTCACGTTGTCGGGAATCTCCTGCAGGTCCTTGGCATTCTCTTCGGGAATCAGCACGGTCTTGATGCCGCCGCGCAGGGCTGCCAGCAGCTTTTCCTTGAGGCCACCAATGGCCGTCACTTCTCCGCGCAGCGTGATCTCGCCGGTCATGGCCACATCGCCGCGCACCGGAATGCCGGTCAGCGCGGAGACAAACGCCGTCGTCATCGCAGCGCCGGCACTGGGGCCATCCTTGGGCGTGGCGCCGTCGGGCACGTGGATGTGGATGTCGCGTTTCTCGAACATCTCGTCCTTGATGCCCAGCACCTTGGCACGGCTACGCACCACAGTACGGGCCGCTTCCACGGACTCTTTCATCACATCGCCCAGCGAGCCGGTGCGCGTGATGACCCCTTTGCCGGGCATGATGGCCGCCTCGATGGTGAGCAGGTCACCACCAACTTCCGTCCATGCCAGTCCGACCACCTGGCCGACCTGGTTCTGTTGCTCGGCACGGCCATAGTTGAATTTGCGAACGCCCAGAAAATCATTCAGGTTGTCCGGTGTGACCACGACCTTGGGCGTCATCTTGCCGAGCTGGATGCCCTTGATGACCTTGCGGCAGATCTTGGACAGCTCTCGCTCGAGCGAACGCACGCCGGCTTCGCGGGTGTAGTAGCGCACGATGTCGCGCACCGCCTGCTCCTGCACTTCCAGCTCGCCCTCTTTCACGCCGTTGTTCTTGACCTGCTTGGGCAGCAGGTAGCGCATGGCAATGCTGGTCTTTTCGTCTTCGGTGTAACCCGAGAGGCGAATCACCTCCATGCGGTCCAGCAGCGCTGGCGGGATGTTCATCGAGTTCGAGGTGGCGACAAACATCACGTCGCTGAGGTCGAAGTCCACTTCGACGTAGTGATCGCCAAAGGTATGGTTCTGCTCCGGGTCCAGCACCTCCAGCAGCGCGCTGGAAGGATCCCCACGGAAATCCGTACCCAGTTTGTCGATCTCGTCGAGCAGGAACAGCGGGTTGCGGGTACCGGCTTTCGTCAGGCTCTGCAGCACCTTGCCCGGCAGCGCGCCGATGTAGGTGCGGCGGTGACCGCGGATCTCCGCCTCATCGCGCATGCCGCCCAGCGCCATGCGCACGTACTTGCGGCCGGTGGCCTTGGCAATCGACTGGCCCAGCGAGGTCTTGCCCACGCCAGGAGGGCCCACGAGGCACAGGATGGGGGCCTTGAGCTTGTCCACACGCTGCTGAACCGCGAGGTATTCCACGATGCGATCCTTGACCTTCTCGAGGCCATAGTGGTCTTCATTGAGCACGTTCTCGGCATTGCCCAGATCGTGCTTGATCTTGGTCTTCTTGCTCCACGGCAGGCTGGTCAGCACATCGATGTAGGAGCGCACCACAGTCGCCTCTGCCGACATCGGTGACATCAGCTTGAGCTTTTTCAGTTCGCTCTCGGCCTTCTTGCGCGCTTCCTGCGGCATCTTGGCGGTCTTGATCTTTTTCTCGATCTCCTCGATGTCCGCGCCCTCTTCGCCTTCGCCCAGTTCCTTCTGGATGGCCTTGACCTGTTCGTTGAGGTAAAAGTCGCGCTGGTTTTTCTCCATCTGGCGCTTCACTCGGCCGCGGATCTTCTTGTCGACATTCAGGATGTCGACTTCGCGTTCAAGCTGCTCATAGAGGTTCTCGAGCCGCGACTTGACGTTGTCGAGGTCCAGGATGACCTGCTTGGCATCAAGCTTGAGCGGCAGGTGCGCGGCAATTGTGTCGGCCAGACGGCCGGCGTCGTCGATGCTGGAAATCGAGGTCAGGATTTCCGGCGGAATCTTCTTGTTGAGTTTGACGTAGTGGTCAAACTGCTGCATCACGGCACGGCGCAGGGCCTCGATCTCGCTGCTCTTGTCACCGGCGGCAAGTACCGCCACATCCACCGGCGTGACGTTTGCCGAAAAGTGGTGCTCGCCTTCTTCAATCCTGTTGACGCGGGCGCGCTGCTGGCCTTCGACCAGCACCTTCACGGTGCCGTCGGGCAGCTTGAGGAGCTGCAGAATCGTGGCCACGCAGCCGACTTCGAACATGTCCTCGACCGAGGGCTCGTCCTTGGCGGCGGCTTTTTGTGCCACCAGCATGATGCGGCGCTCGGCTTCCATCGCCGACTCCAGCGCCTTGATGCTCTTGGGTCGCCCCACGAACAGCGGGATGACCATGTGGGGAAACACCACAACATCCCGCAATGGCAGCAGCGGCAGGTCGATGGGGGAAGATGGCAAGGCGGTTTGTCCGGACATATAAACCTTAAACGTGGGACGAGACGACCAAGGGTCGGATCAGGAAGAGCTCTGTCTTTTTCAGACTGGGGGCACGCATACCGCTTTTCAAGGCAAGCGGCTCTGCCCTCTCCCTCATGTTCAGGCTTTTTTTGCGGCTTCGCGGTACACCAGAAGCGGCGGTTTGTTTTCTTCGATTGTGGACTCATCCACCACAACCTTGTCGACATTGCTGGCATTCGGCAGATCGAACATGGTGTCAATCAGCGACTGCTCGAGGATGGAACGCAATCCCCGCGCACCCGTCTTGCGGGCCAGCGCCTTGCGGGCGATGGCCTTGAGGGCTGACGGACGGATTTCGAGGTCCACGCCCTCCATCGACAACAGCTTGCTGAACTGCTTGACGACGGCATTCTTGGGCTCGGTGAGAATCTGGACCAGCGCGTCTTCGCTCAGTTCTGCCAGCGTCGCGACCACCGGCATGCGGCCCACCAGTTCGGGAATCAGGCCAAACTTGATGAGGTCTTCCGGCTCGACTTCCTTGAAGGCATCGGTCAGGGTTTTGGCCTTCTTGCTGCGCACTGCGGCGCCAAAGCCGATGCCTGATGCTTCGGTGCGGTTTTCAATGACCTTTTCCAGGCCGGCAAAAGCGCCTCCGCAGATGAACAGGATATTGGTGGTGTCGACCTGGAGAAAATCCTGGTTGGGATGCTTGCGACCGCCCTGCGGTGGCACCGACGCCATGGTGCCTTCAATCAGCTTGAGCAAGGCCTGCTGCACGCCCTCGCCCGACACGTCACGGGTGATGGACGGGTTGTCGGACTTGCGGGAAATCTTGTCGATCTCGTCGATGTACACAATGCCCTGCTGGGCGCGCTCGACTTCATAGTTGCAGCTTTGCAGCAGCTTCTGGATGATGTTCTCGACGTCTTCGCCCACATAGCCGGCTTCGGTCAGCGTGGTGGCGTCGGCCATCACGAAAGGCACATTAAGGGTGCGGGCCAGCGTTTGCGCCAGCAGCGTCTTGCCAGAGCCTGTGGGGCCGATCAGCAGGATGTTGCTCTTGGTGAGCTCGACGTCGTCTTTCTTGGCCTTTTCGCGGTGACGCAAGCGCTTGTAGTGGTTGTAGACTGCCACGGCCAGCGTGCGCTTGGCTGGCTCCTGGCCGATGACGTAACCATCGAGCGTGGCCTTGATTTCCGAGGGGGTTGGCAGGCTGCTGCGCGCCTCGTTGACGTCGGTGCCGGCGGGCAACTCATCACGGATGATTTCGTTGCACAGGTCAATGCATTCGTCGCAGATGAAAACCGAGGGGCCCGCGATCAGTTTCTTCACTTCATGCTGGCTTTTGCCGCAGAAGGAGCAATACAGCGTCTTCTCGCTGGAGGAGCCTTTTTTCTCGGCCATTGGTGGGGATGCCTTTAAGGTGCCTGTGGAAACTGTCACTCAATGATAACCAAATAAAAAACGGCGTTTTCACGATGGAAAACGCCGTTGTTGCAGAGCAACTGCCGGGGGAATCCCCGGGATTTGGGGGAAATCAGGGCCGCTTGGCGATCACCTGGTCGACCAGCCCGTATTCCTTGGCTTCGTCGGCAAACATGAAATAGTCGCGCTCGGTGTCGCGCTCGATTTTCTCCACGGTCTGACCGGTGTTGGCGGCCAGGATGCGGTTGAGCTGGTCACGCGTTTTCAGGATGTCGCGGGCATGGATTTCAATGTCTGTCGCCTGGCCCTGCGCGCCGCCCGAGGGCTGGTGAATCATCACGCGGGAATTGGGCAGCGTGAAACGCTTGCCTTTGGTGCCGGCGGACAGCAGGAAAGCGCCCATGCTGGCCGCCATGCCGACACACAGCGTCGACACATCGGGCTTGATGAACTGCATGGTGTCGTAAATCGCCATACCGGCCGTGACCGAGCCGCCAGGGGAGTTGATGTAAAACGAGATGTCTTTGTCGGGGTTCTCGCTCTCCAGAAACAACAGCTGGGCCACCACCAGGTTGGCCGTCTGGTCGTTGACCGGACCAACCAGGAAAATCACGCGCTCCTTGAGCAGGCGGGAATAAATGTCATAAGAGCGCTCGCCGCGGCCGGACTGCTCGATCACCATGGGCACCATGCCCAGGCCTTGTATGTCTTGCGCGCCAGCCTGGTAGCCACCGCCGTGAATGCTGTTTCGAACCATCATGTTTTCTCCAGAGATGCGTGTACTGTACCGAAAATAACCACCCCAAATGACTTGGGGCCTGTGCTGCAAAGCACAAGCCCCAATTTCAGCGCCATCAGACCGACTGGTCAGTCCGGATGGCTCGGGATCAGTTCTGACCCATCAGCTCGTCAAACGCGATGGATTTTTCGGTGACCTTGGCTTTGCTCAGCACGAATTCGGTCACGTTGTTCTCGATCACCACGGCCTCGACTTCCGCCATGCGGCGGTTGTCGCTCAGGTACCAGCGCACCACGTCCTGGGGCTTCTCGTAGCTGGCGGCCAGCTCGTCGATGTGGGCTTTGATCTGCTCGGGCTTGGCCTGCAGTTCATTGCTGCGAACCAGCTCAGCCACCACCAGACCCAGACGCACGCGGCGCTCGGCTTGCGGACGGAATACATCCTCAGGAATCGGAGCCTTGTCGGCGTCCTTGATGCCGCGCTGCTTGAGGTCGGCGCGGGCGCCTTCGATCATGCGGTCGACTTCGGCCTGCACGCTGGATTTGGGCAGGTCGAGTTCGGCGCTGGCAATCAGTGCGTCCATGACGGCATTCTTGTTGCGGGCCAGCAGACGCGCCTTGACTTCGCGCTCGAGGTTCTTGCGGATGTCGCTGCGCAGGCCCTCAACGGAAGCATCGGCAATGCCGAGCGATTTAGCCAGGGCTTCATTCACTTCGGGCAGGTGCGCGGCTTCGATCTTCTTCACGGTGACCAGGAAGTCAGCCTGCTTGCCGGCAACGTCCTTGCCGTGGTAATCGGCGGGGAAGCTCAGCGGGAAGGTCTTGCTTTCACCGCTTTTCATACCGCGCACGGCGTCTTCGAATTCCTTGAGCATCTGACCTTCGCCAACCAGGAACTGGAAGTCTTCGGCCTTGCCACCGGCGAATGGCTCGCCGTCAATCTTGCCTTCGAAGTCAATCGTGGCGCGGTCGCCGTCCTGGGCAGCGGCGTCCTGCGCGCGCTGGGCGAAGGTGCGGCGCTGCTTGCGCAGGATGTCCAGCGTCTTGTCGATGGCGGCGTCGCTGACTTCGGAGCTCACCTTCTCGACGGTGGCGCCAGACAGATCGGCAATCTTGACGTCGGGGTAGACCTCGAACACCGCATCAAAGGACAGTTCGCCCTCAGGGGCGCCTTCCTTTTCGCTGATGCGCGGCTGGCCAGCCACACGCAGCTTGGCTTCGTTTGCCGCGACCGAGAAAGCCTCACCGACCTTGTCGTTCATGACTTCGTAGTGCACCGAGTAGCCATAGCGCTGGGCCACCACATTCATCGGCACCTTGCCGGGACGGAAACCGTCCATCTTGACGGTGCGGGCGATCTTCTTGAGGCGGGAGTCCACTTCGGACTGGATGACGTTGACGGGCAGGGTCAGGGTCATCTTGCGCTCGAGCTTGTCGAGGGTTTCAACGTTCACGGACATGGTGTTCTCTCTGTATGTAAATGAGGGGGCCCCGCTGGCACCAGACGGCGGCTGCAGCGCCGCGCTCCATTTCGGGTAACCCTGTATTCTAAGGGCTAAGGGTTTGCCGGCAGGGTCGGCGGCAGGGCGATAACCGCACGGCTGTTGCCTGATTCCGGCGAGTCGCTCAATCGCTTCTTCGTCAACCACCAGCCGACCCCGGATCTGCGCGCGTTCAGTGAACCCCAGAAACAGGCCGTGAATCTGCATCTCACGACATGCTCAGCGACGTCCAGATTCTGTTGGTAGATCGCAAAACACCCATGACGCGCCAGACGAATCGCTGGAAGCCGCCGATTATGAGCATCTTCACCCCCTAATGGTGCGCCTGCCCGGCTCGCATGCACATGAATTGACCGCGGGGCGAGACCGATCAAGGCAAAAAGCCATCGATCTGAGGGCTGTTCCCCATCCTAGGGCTGCTGAACACCACCATCTGGCAGGCCATGTCAGGGCCCATCAAGCGCACCAACTTAATGCGCACCAGCGACGCCCCAAAGTCTCCAGATGGTGGTGTTGAAGGAGGAAATGCGTCAAAACTTTTGTGGATACACGACTTTTGAAAAAAGTGGATGGCATAAGGCTTGCCTAGGTGCGGCGCTGCCCGGCTGACAAACGGCAGTTTGCAGACCGTTACTCTCACCAACGCAACAGGAGTTCCCTCATGACGCTGATCCGCCGAAATTTCATCACTGGTGCTGCCGTCGCTGGCGGCGTACTGGGCGCGCCCGCCATTGCCCGTGCACAAACCAAGACCGTCCTCAACTGGAAGATGACCAGCGCCTACGGCAAGGGCTCACCTTTCTATATGGATGGCCCCGGCAGCGCGACCGATCTGGCCAAACGCATCCGCGAGATGTCGGACGGTCGCCTGAACATCCAGGTGTTTGGCGCCGGCGAACTGATCCCGGCCTTCGAGGGCTTCGATGCGGTGCGCGCGGGCACCGTGGAAATGAACCACGCCAACAGCTACTTCTGGACCGGCAAGACCTTCGCCGCTCAGTACTTCACAGCGGTGCCGTTCGGCATGAACTTCCAGGGCATGAACGGCTGGCTGTATGACGGCGGCGGCATTGATCTGTGGAACGAGGTGTATGCACCGTTCGGCATGGTGGCCATGCCCTGCGGCAACACCGGCGTGCAGATGACGGGCTGGTTCAAGAAGGAAATCAACTCCGTCGCCGACTTCAAGGGCCTGAAGATGCGCATTCCCGGCCTGGCCGGCAAGGTGTACGCCAATCTCGGCGTCGACGTCAAAGTGCTGCCGGGCGGCGAAATCTTCCCTGCGCTGGAGCGCGGTGTGATCGACGCCGCCGAGTTCGTGGGCCCCTTCCAGGACCGGCGCCTCGGACTGCACAAGGCCGCCAAGTACTACTACACCACCGGCTGGCACGAGTCGGCCACGGTGTCCGAGTTGCTGATCAACAAGGCAGCATGGGACAAGCTGCCGGCCGATCTGAAGGCCATCGTCAGCAACGCTGCAGCAGCCTGTAACGTCATCAGCGAAGGCTGGTGCCAGAAGGCCAACTCCGAGGCGATGGAAGACCTCATCAAGAACCAGAAGGTGATTGCCAAACCGTTGCCTGATTCAGTGGTCAAGGCCCTGCGGGCCGAGACGGAGAAGGTGTTGGCCGAAGCGGTTGCCAAGGACCCATTGACCAAGAAAGTGCACGACTCCTACTTCTCGTTCAAGGCCAAGTTCGACCGCTGGTCTGAGGTCAGCGAAGAGGCGTACCACATCAAAGTCCGCGGCTGAACGGGAGCGCCGGCATGACGAAAGCGATGTCAGTCGCAATCAACGGAATTGAGTCGCTGATCGATCGGACCGGTAAAGCCACACTCTGGATTGCACTGGCCATGATTGGCCTGGTGGCGACCAATGTGGTGCTGCGCTACACGCTGAGCTTCGGCTCGGTGTGGGCGCAGGAGCTGGAATGGCACCTCTTGTCGGCACTCATTCTGCTGGCCATGAGCTATGCCATCCAGCGCGGCGACAACGTCCGCGTGGACCTGTTCTATGCGGACTTTTCGCCACGCATGAAGTTCGCGGTGGATGTGCTGTCGACGGTGTTGATACTGCTTGTGGCGATCCTGTTCGTCAAGCTGTCGTTGCCCTACGTCATGCAGTCGTGGTCCATCTCCGAGAAGTCCGCCGACCCGGGGGGCATTCCGTACCGATGGGTTATCAAAAGCCTGATTCCGCTGGGTTACAGCCTGCTGGCCCTGCAATCCTTCGGCGCCTTGCTGAAGCTTCTGCGCGACCGTGCGCAGCAAGGAAAGTCCAGCCATGTTTGAGCCGCAAACCCTTGCCCTGATGATGCTCGCGGCATTCTTCGGAATGCTGATGCTGGGCGTGCCGGTGGCCACCACGCTGGCGACCGTCGGCTTTGTCTTTGGCTATATCGGCTTCGGAGACTCGCTCTTCAACCTGCTCCCGGCACGCGTGTACGGCATCGTCGCCGGTTACCAGTGGATGGCGATTCCGCTCTTCGTCTTCATGGGCGTCATGCTGGAAAAGTCACGGCTGGCCGACGACCTGCTCGACGTCATGGGCCACATCGCCGGTGGCGTACGCGGCGGCATGGGTGTGGGCATCATCCTGTTCGGCGTGCTGATGGGTGCCACCACCGGCATCGTCGGTGCTACGGTCATCACACTGGGCTTGTTGAGCCTGCCCACGCTGATCAAGCGCGGCTACAACAAGAGCATTGCGTGTGGTGCCATCTGCGCGTCGGGCACGCTCGGGCAGATCATTCCGCCCAGCCTGATCCTGATCCTGCTGTCGGACATCATGCAGCTCTCCGTCGGCACGCTGTTCGCTGCAGCAGTGGGCCCGGGCCTGCTGCTGTCGGGCGTGTACATCATCTTTCTGCTGGTGCTGGGCATGATCAAGCCCGACCTGATGCCGCCGATTCCCCAAGCCGAAAGGGACGGTGTCAGTCGCCGCGAACTCTGGATTCGGTTCTGGAAAGTCGTGGTGCCTCCCATCCTGCTGGTGGTTGCGGTACTCGGATCCATTGTTGGCGGCGTTGCAGCCCCCACGGAAGCGGCATCGATGGGTGCGGTGGGCGCTGTGCTGATAACCATAGCTTCCGGCCGATTCAAGTTCGACGTGCTCAAGCAAGTGGCTCTGGAGACCGCCAAAATTACCGCGGTCATGATGTTCATCCTGATGATGGCTCAGGTCTTCGCCCTCGCCTTCCGTGGGTTGCATGGCGAAGACATGATCACCAAGATGTTTGAGTGGCTGCCCGGTGGCGTCAACAGCGACATCTGGTTCATGATGGCGTTGATCTTCGTTCTCGGGTTCTTCATTGAATGGATCGAAATCAGCTACATCGCGGTGCCACTGTTCCTGCCCGTACTGCTGGCCCAGGGAGTGGACCCGGTCTGGCTGGCCATGCTGATCACCGTCAACCTGCAGTCGTCATTCCTGACGCCGCCGTTCGGCTGGGCACTTTTTTACCTGAAGGGGGTGGCCCCGCCCGAGGTGACCATCAAGGACATCTACAAAGGCGTGGTGCCCTTCCTGGTCATGCAGGCCATCACACTGGGCCTGGTGTTCTACTACCCGCAAATCTCGCTCTGGCTTCCCAAGGCGATTGGCTGGTGAGTCGATCACTCCGGGTTGAATCCAAAACGCCGAAGGGGAGGACGAATTCGTCCTCCCCTTCGCTTATTTCAGGCTTGCTTTAAGAGCCTGTTGTGAACGCCTGGACGGCAAGCAGTGTCAGACGACCTTGGCGGTCAGGGTGCCCAGACCTTCGCAGTAACCTTCCATCACGTCACCAGGCTTGACTGCAGCCACGCCAGCCGGTGTACCCGTCATGATCAAATCGCCCGCTTTGAGCTCGAAGATGGCCGACAGGTGCGCAATGATTTCGGGAACATTCCAGATCAGCTGCGACAGGTCACTTTTTTGGCGAACGGCACCGTTGACCTTGAGCCAGATCTCGCCTTTGCTGAGGTGTCCGATCTGCGAAGCGGGAACAATCTCACCCATCGGGGCAGAGTGCTCAAAAGCCTTGCCGATCTCCCAGGGGCGGCCGGTCTTCTTGGCTTCACCCTGCAGATCGCGACGCGTCATGTCCAGGCCCAGTGCGTAGCCGTACACGTGGTCAAGTGCCTTCTCGACAGGGATGTTCACACCACCTGTGCCGATGGCAATCACCATCTCGATTTCGTGGTGCACATCCTTGGTCGCGGATGGGTAGGGAAAGTCACCGTTGTTGAGGATCAGGTTGTCCGGGTTCTTGTTGAAGAAGAACGGCAGTTCGCGATCTGGGTCATGACCCATCTCACGGGTGTGCTCGGCGTAGTTGCGGCCCACGCAGTAAATGCGGCGAACCGGAAAACGCTTCGTTTCCCCCTTGATACCGACCGAGTTGACCTCTTGCGGTGCGAACAGATACTGAGCTGACATGCTTGATTTCCTTTTTTATGAATGAAGGGGTAAAGAGAAGGTTAAAGGGGAATTAACGGGAAGAGGCGAAATACTTGAAGCGGCGTTCGGTCCACGCCAGCGCTTCATTGATGCTGAACGCGAAGGCGAAGATGACCAGAATCAGCGCCCAGAAGTGCTCCATCAGGAAGTGGGCAGCGTACAGCTCAAAGAGCGTTCCAAAGCCCACGACAGAGATCAGCAACTGGCCAATGACCACGCCCTTGACCGCCCGGATCATGCCCAGGCGAATGCCCGCAAGAATCTCAGGCAGGGCGGCCCAGACGTAGATATTGACAAAGGACTGGTAGCGCGTGGCACCAAAGCTGCGCGACATCTCCACCAGAGAAGGCGGTATGTTGAGCACGCCAGCCCGCGCATTGAGCACGATGATCCAGATCGCAAACAGCACCACCGTCAGCACGATGGTCACTTCGCCAATGCCAGCCAGCACCATGATGACGGGCACCAGGGCCGACAGCGGCGCCGACAGGAACAGGTTGACCCAGGGCAGGATCAAGGCGTCAGCGGTCTTGACACGGCCCATCAGCACGCCCATCGGAATGCCAATCGCAATCGCGATCAGATTGCCGAGGAAGAAAGACTTCCCGGTGATGTACAACGCGTCAAGAAAGGACTTGGTCGGAACAATCTCCACCATCCGGGTGAAGATCTTGGTGAGCGGCGGCAGGATCAGACCCAGACCGGTATGCCCCACTATTTCCCACAGGATCGCCCACAGGATGAGCGAGGTGAAAAGCGGTATTCGATAACCTTTGATCAGCATGCTTGCCTCAGTCCAGGAATTTCTTCAGGCTCTGCCAGATGTTCTCAACGGCGTCGAGGTACTCTGGCTGGCGCCGGATGGCTTCGGGGTCCACGTTGCGTGAAATCTTCGGCTCGATGATTTCGGAAACGCGGCTCGGACGGCGATGCAGCAGAACAATGCGGTCCGACACATACACAGCCTCTTCAATGCTGTGCGTCACAAAAATAAAGGTCTTGTTTTCCTTGGCCACCAGCTCGAGCATGTCTTCCTGGAACTTGCGCCGGGTTTGTTCGTCCACCGCGGAGAAGGGCTCGTCCATCAACAGGACTTTGGCATTCACGGCCAGTGCCCGCGCCAGACCCACACGCTGGCGCATGCCGCCGGAGAGTTCGTGCGGGTACTTGAGTTCAAAGCCCTTGAGCCCCACCGTGTTGATGTACTTGGCGGCAATTTCCTCGCGCTTGGCGCGATCCACGCCGGCCAGCTCCAGACCGAAGCCCACATTGCGCAGAATCGTGGCCCAGGGCATCAATGCGAAATCCTGAAACACAAAGGCGCGCTCTGGTCCTGGCTCCGACACGGGCTTGCCATCGACCAGCACGCGCCCGCTGCTGGGCTGCAGCAAGCCGGCGATGATTTTCAGCAGCGTGGTCTTGCCGCAGCCTGAGGGGCCCAGCAAGGTGGTGAGCTTGCCAGTGGGGAAGTCGAGTGAAATGTCGTTCAACGCTTCGACACCGCCGGGATAAACCTTCTTGATGTTCTGGACCTGAACAATGGGTGGTGAATTCTGAATGGTCATGAGGGTTGTGAAGTTGATTTGCCTGGGGCGTTGTTCAGATCCGCTTTTCGGGCGAGAACATGAGTTTTTCGGTCTTCTCAAGCATTTCAATGAAAAACACAGAGGACACAATGATGGAAAGAATGGCGGCGTACATCTTTCCGTATTCCGCGACGGACTGGTTGTACGAAATGATGTCGCCGATACCTGTCGGGGTGATCAGCAGTTCGGCCAGGATGATGCCGATGAAGCCGGAAGCACAGCCCAGGCGAAGGCCTACGAAGATCAGCGGGCTGGCAGCCGGCAAGATGATGTTCATCACCACCTGAAACCGCGTGGCCTGGAACGACTTGGCCATTTCGACCAGCGAGCCCGGGGTGTTTCGCACAGCACCCAGGGTGTTGAGCACGATCACCGGCATCGCCATGATGCACACCGTGAAGATCTTGGCGGTGATGCCAATGCCATAGGCGAAAGTCAGGATGGGGATCAGCGCAGCCAGCGGTGCCGCCTGTGCCACGATGAAGATCGGGGCAAACAGCCATTCGCCACCCTCCTTCAGACCCATGAACATGCCGAGCGACACGCCCACAAAAATCGATGCCAGCAGGCCGATGGCCAGCGGATAGAGTGTTTTGGCAAAAGCCGTACCGAGAGAGCCGTCCATGATCATTTCGAACAGGGCGGCCATCGTTTCGGTGAACGACGGAAGCGCAGAGCTGTAGTTGATTCGTCCGGCGTATTCCCAAAACAGGATGACGACGACGAAAGACGTGATTTTGAGGAAGAAGTTTTTATTCAGAAACATGGGGACTTGCCAGTTCGCGGTGTACCGGGCGAGGGGCCGGCACTGCACCGGTGCGGGCAGACCCGGGAGAGGTGTGAACCTTCCGCGGGTCTGCAGGGAATCTGGAACTTACTTACCAGCGGCCTTGCGGGCCTTGTCCAGAGGGGACAGATACCAGAAATCCTCAACCTTCAGGGAGTCCACCGGGCCTTGCATCTGGCCGGCCTCAACATAAAACTCGAAGTCGCTCTTGGCCACGTCAGCGCCGCCACCCAAAGGTGAGTAGATGCCTTCCTTGGTGCTGACGGTGTAGAAGTTGGAGACCTTCTCCAGCACTTCCTTCGGCTGGTCCATCATCAGCTTGTACTTCAAGCGCTCCTGCTCAACGATGCCGGGGTTGGCCTGCATCTCGTTCCAGAGCTTGTAGAACTCGCCGACGATGATGTCGACCTTGGCTTCGTTTTTCTTGATCCAGTCCATCTGGCCGAAAATGGTTTCGTCAGAAGCGGGGTTGCTCACGCCAGGCAGGATGGTGAAGCGGCCGGGGGCCTTTTCCATCAGCTGGTTCTTGTTGGCCAAGTCCAGAATGGTGCCGGTGATCTGGCCCTTGATCATGCCAATCGCGCGGTTCTCGGAACCTGGCACGTAGCTGCGATCGCCGAACTTGATGCCTTCGCGCTTGGCGATGATGTTTCCGATGGCTTCAGTGCCGGTGCCGCGCGCATGGAAGGTGAAGGGCTGACCATCCAGGGCTTTCCAGTTCGCGTATTTCTTGTCGACCACCGGGAAGAACACCAGACGGGTACCCTGGAACAGGATGCGCACAGGAGCCTTGCTCTTCTGGATCACCGAGTACGGCGTGCCAACACCCAGATCAGACTGACCGTTCATCACCGCCTGGATGGCGAGTTCTTCCTTGGAAAAGAAGGTGATCTCGTAATCGACACCCTTGGCCTTGGCCCGCTCCAGCGCGATCACCATGGACAGGGTTTCGGTCGAAAGCACGTCGCCGAAGGCAACACGTACTTTTTGCGCATACGAAGTGGCGGCGAGACTGAGCAAAAGCGCTCCTCCCGCCATCTGGATGAACAACTTGTTGACCCTCTGCAATGACTTGAACATGAACTGTCTCCTTGCTTGTAAAAATGAGGTGCACCGTTTCCTCGCAAGCAACAGGCTGTGAAGCCACTGAACCGGCGAGGCAAACCATTAATTAAATTGGTTTAGGCCTATTAATTATTTGGTTGGGCCATTCTAGTGCGCTCAATTTTTGAAATTACTAGGTGTTTTCCCAATGAAAAAGCCTGTATTTCAATCGCAACCAAACACCTGATTGGTTCTAAAATCTACCCGGTGGCTTGCTGGTTGTTCAACCAGAGAGCCGTTGATTGCGATTGATTGGGAGGTAAGGCATTCATGAGGTCCAGTTCCGTAGCAGAACCAGTCGAAACCGATGAGGTTGATGTGTGGGAGGGTTTGCAGGCCGTCATTGCAGACATCGAGTCTGCAGGCGGAGAAAAACGCCTTCCCAACGAACGCGCACTGGCAGAGCGCCTGGGTGTGACCCGCGCCAGACTGCGCAAGACGCTGCAGGTTCTGGAGAACGAAGGCCGCCTGTGGCGCGGCGTGGGCCAAGGCACCTTTGTCGGCCCCAAGCCAGCCAAGCGCCCTGATCCAATGGTGCTCGCATCCAAAACCAATCCGGCACAGGTGATGCGTGCCCGGATGGCGCTGGAGCCTGAACTGGCTGGCCTCGCGGCGGTGAACGCCACAGACGACGAAATTGCCCAGCTCAAGGCACTGAGCTCCCGCTGCAAGGCGGCCGCCAACTGGCGCGAGTACGAGGTGTATGACGCCCTGCTGCACCACGAGATTGCCGTGTCTGCGCACAACACCGTGCTGCTGGCACTGACCGACCTGCTGACCGAGGTGCGTCGCTCAGTCACCTGGGGCCGCCCCCGCCCTGAAGGCGCGCGGCCGCCGGAAACCCATCACAGCTTTGCAGACCACGACCGGGTGATCGACGCGATCACGCACCGCGAGCCGATCAAGGCCGCCAATGCCATGCGGAGCCATTTGCAGACGGTGGAAGACCGGCTGATGGGCCGGATTTGAAGATGTGATGCGGGTTGGGATCTGACACGGTCGCGACCTGAAACCCGCAATAAAAAAGCCCCTCAGGTGCCAGGCATCCGGGGGGCTTTTTTCCAGGGCTACCGCCCCTTCATGCTTGCTCAGTGACGCACAGAGTCCAGTGCAGCGTTGAAGGTCGGGCTTGGACGCATCACCGTCACCACCTTGGCAGCGTCGGGCATGTAGTAGCCACCGATATCCACCGGCTTGCCCTGTACCGCCAGCAGCTCACCCATGATCTTCTGCTCGTTGTCGGTCAAGGCCTTGGCCAGAGGCGCGAAATGCGCCTTCAGCTGTGCATCGTCGTTCTGTGCAGCCAGTTCCTGGGCCCAGTAGAGCGCCAGGTAGAACTGGCTGCCGCGGTTGTCGATCTCGCCTGTCTTCGCCGACGGATTCTTGTTGTGGTCCAGCAGCTTGCCGGTGGCGGTGTCCAGCGTCTTGGCGAGGATCTTGGCCTTGTCGTTGCCGGTCTTGATGCCCATGTCTTCCAGACTCACAGCCAGCGCGAGGAACTCACCCAGCGAATCCCAGCGCAGGTGGTTTTCCTCCACCAGTTGCTTGACGTGCTTGGGGGCCGAGCCGCCGGCGCCGGTTTCGTACATGCCGCCGCCTGCCATCAGGGGCACGATGGACAGCATCTTGGCGCTGGTGCCGAGTTCCATGATGGGGAACAGGTCGGTCAGGTAGTCGCGCAGGATGTTGCCGGTCACCGAGATGGTGTCGAGCCCGCGGACCACGCGCTCGAGCGTGTAGCGCATGGCACGCACCTGCGACATGATCTGGATGTCCAGGCCCTTCGTGTCGTGATCCTTCAGGTAGGCCTCGACCTTCTTGATGACTTCGGCTTCGTGCGGGCGGTACGGGTCCAGCCAGAAAATCGCCGGCATGCCGGAGTTGCGCGCACGCGTGACGGCCAGCTTGACCCAGTCGCGGATCGGCGCATCCTTGACCTGGCACATGCGCCAGATGTCGCCGGCTTCGACATTCTGCGTGAGCAGGACTTCGCCAGTGGCGAGGTCAACAATGCGTGCTTCACCGTCTTCCAGGATTTCAAAGGTCTTGTCGTGCGAGCCGTACTCTTCGGCTTGCTGGGCCATCAGGCCGACGTTGGGAACCGTACCCATGGTGGTCGGGTCGAAGTTGCCGTTGGTCTTGCAGAAGTTGATGATCTCCTGGTAGATGCGGGCAAAGGTGCTCTCAGGGATCAGTGCCTTGGTGTCCTTCGGCTTGCCGTCAGCGCCCCACATCTTGCCGCCCAGACGGATCATGGCCGGCATCGATGCATCAACGATCACATCGTTGGGTGCATGCAGGTTGGTGATGCCTTTGGCCGAATCGACCATGGCCAGCTCGGGGCGGTGCTCATGGCAGGCGTGCAGGTCACGGATGACCTCTTCACGCTTGGTGGTGGGCAGGGCTTCGAGCTTTTCGTACAGGTTGACCAGGCCGTTGTTGACATTCACGCCCAACTCGTCGAACAGCTTGCCATGTTTCTCGAACGCTTCCTTGTAGAAAATGCGCACGGCATGGCCGAACACGATGGGGTGCGAGACCTTCATCATGGTGACCTTCACGTGCAGCGAGAGCATCACGCCCGTCTTGCGCGCGTCTTCCATCTGCTCTTCGTAGAACGCGCACAGCGCCTTCTTGCTCATGAACATGCTGTCGATGATCTCGCCAGCCTGCAGGGACACCTTGGGCTTGAGCACCACCGTCTTGCCGCTCTTGGTGACCAGGTCCATCTTGACGTCGCGGGCCTTGTCGAGGGTCATCGACTTCTCACCGTGGTAGAAGTCGCCATGCTTCATGTGGGCCACGTGGGTGCGGGAGGCCATGCTCCACTCACCCATGCTGTGCGGGCGCTTGCGTGCGTAGTTCTTCACTGCCAGCGGCGCGCGGCGGTCGGAGTTGCCTTCGCGCAGCACCGGGTTGACCGCACTGCCCAGGCAGCGGGAATAGCGGGCGCGGATGGCCTTGTCGGCCTCGGTTTTCGGGTCTTCCGGGAAGTCGGGAATCTTGTAACCCTTGGCCTGCAATTCCTTGATGCAGGTCACCAGCTGGTGCACCGAAGCGCTGATATTGGGCAGCTTGATGATGTTGGTGTCAGGCAGCAGCGTGAGGCGGCCCAGTTCGGACAGGTTGTCGGGCATCTTCTGGGCGTCGGTCAGAAACTCCGGAAACTCGCCCAACACCCGGGCGGCCACGGAAATATTGCTCTCAACCACATTGATGCCGGCAGGGGCAGCAAAGGTGCGCACGATGGGCAGAAACGCGGCAGTGGCCAGCGCGGGGGCCTCGTCAGTCAGCGTGTAGATGATTTTGGATTTGTCAGTGTTCATGGTGGTCCTTTAAGCCTCTTATTTTAAGCCGCTTCAATTCCGGGTCTTTTGCGCGACAGGCAGGGCGCCGGCAGATTGGCAGCGTGACCATCCACGGCCCGGGGCATGCGCCCGGGCACAGGCAAAAAAATGACCCGGGCTCCGGGGTACCGGAGCGTCAGGTCATTGTCAGAGTGGTGCGCGGGGCGGGACTCGAACCCGCACACCATTGCTGGCGTCAGGACCTAAACCTGGTGCGTCTACCAATTTCGCCACCCGCGCAGGTTTTCTTGTTGAAACGGGTGGCCTTGCACGCAAGACCACCCGTGTGAAATGGAGCACCGCATTTTAGCCCGAGCGGGCTGCGGTGCTGGCTCAAGCCGCTGCAGGCGCTGCTTGAGGCGGTTCGCGTTTGACGCGGAACCACGCGGCGTACATGGCTGGCAATGCCAGCAAGGTGAGCGCGGTGGCCACCACCAGCCCGCCCATGATGGCCACGGCCATCGGCCCCCAGAACACGCTGCGGGACAGCGGGATCATGGCCAGCACGGCAGCGGCGGCAGTGAGCACAATCGGGCGCAGGCGCCGCACGGCCGACTCCACAATCGCGTCCCAGGCGGGCACGCCGCGGGCACGGTCCTGTTCGATCTGGTCGATCAGGATGACCGAGTTGCGCTGGATCATGCCCATCAGCGCGATCACACCCAGCAGCGCCACAAAACCAAATGGCCGGCCCAGCAACAGCAAGGCGCCCGCCACACCGGCAATGCCGAGCGGCCCGGTGAGGAACACCAGCAAGGCACGGCTGAAGCTGTGCAGTTGCAGCATCAGCAGCGTGAAGGTGAGGAACAGCATGATGGGAATCCCCGCAGCAATCGACGCCGAGCCTTTGCTGCTTTCCTCTACCGCGCCAGCCACCTCGATGCGGTAACCCGCCAGACCTTTGGCCTGCCAGCCCTCTTCCAGCTGGCGCAATTGCGGCAGCAGTTCCTGCGTGACGGTGGCGCCCTGCAGGCCTTCAACGATATCGCTCTGCACCGTGATGGCGTAGTCGCGGTTCTCGCGCCACATCACGCCGGGTTCCCACGCAAACACTGGCGTGGCGATCTGCGTGAGCGGAATGGACTTGCCCGTCGCTGTGGGCAGGTAGGCGTTGCCAATGTCGGTGATCGCGTTGCGCTCGTCCAGCGGCTGACGCAGCACGATGTCGATGAGTTTGTCACCGTCGCGGAACTGCCCCACCGGCGTGCCTGCGAGGATGGTGCGCGAGGCCTGTGCGATCGACTGGCTGGTCACGCCGAGCGCGCGCGCCTTCGCCTGGTCGACTTCCAGCCGCAGCACTTTCACCGATTCGTTCCAGTTGTCATTCACCCCACGTGTGTTGGGACTGGCCCGCATGGCGGCCTTGACTTCATCAGCCCGCTCGCGCAACACCAGCGGGTCGGGCCCGGCCACGCGGAACTGCACCGGGTAAGGCACCGGTGGGCCATTGGGCAGCAGCTTGATGCGCCCACGCACCTCGGGGAACTCGGTGGCCAGCAAGGCCGGCAACTTCATGCGCAGCGATTCACGCACTTTCAAATCCTTGGGCACCACGATCATCTGGGACACATTGGTCTGGGGGAAGACCTGGTCCAGCGGCAGATAAAAGCGTGGTACCCCGGAGCCGATCCAGGTGCTGACGGTCTGCACGCCCTCCTCCTGCATGAGGCGCGCTTCCACGCGCTTGGCGGTGGCTTCATTGGCAGCAAACGAGGTACCCTCGGGGAACCAGATGTCCATCAGGATTTCAGGGCGGCTGGAATCCGGGAAGAACTGCTGCTGCACCTTGCCCATGCCGACGATGCCCAGCGCAAAAAGAAGCACCGTGGCACCGATGGTGGCCCAGCGGTGTTCGACGCACCAGTTCACCGTCCGGCGGAAGCGGTTGTAGAACGGGCTGTCAAACAGCTCGTGGGGGCTGCTGTCCGCACTGCCGCTGGAGTCGTTGGATGCGTTGAGGTCCTTGGCATGCGGCGGCACCTTGAGCAGCACCGTACCAAGGTAGGGCACAAAGTACACCGACACCAGCCAGCTGAGCACCAGCGCCACCACCGTCACGCCAAAGATCGCAAAGGTGTATTCCCCAGTGGTGGACCGGGCCAGCCCGATCGGCAGGAAGCCGACCGCGGTAATCAGCGTGCCCGTGAGCATGGGCATGGCCGTCAGCTCATAGGCGAAGGTGGCGGCACGAATCTTGTCGTAGCCCTCTTCCATCTTGCGCACCATCATCTCGACCGCAATGATGGCGTCGTCCACCAGCAACCCGAGCGCGATGATGAGCGAGCCCAGCGAAATTTTGTGCAGGCCAATCCCCCAGTACAGCATGGCGAGAAAGGTCAGGCTGAGCACAAGCGGGATCGTGATGCCCACCACCAGCCCCGGCCGCACGTCGATGTAGTAGCGCCTCCAGAGCGGCAACTGCCCCGGCCCGTCATGGGGCCGCTTGTGCAGGCCCAGGCTGACGAAGCTCACCGCCAGCACGATGACCACCGCCTCGATCAACACCCGGACGAACTCATTGACCGACGTCGCCACCGCCTTGGGCTGGTTCTGGATGTTCACCAGCTGAATCCCGGCCGGCAGCTTGCGGGACACGGTGTCCGACAAAGCCACCAGCGATTTGCCCAGCGCAATGATGTCGCCACCCTTGGCCATGGACACACCAATCGCAATCACCTCCTTGCCCTGGTGATGCACCTTGACGGTCGGCGGGTCCGCATAGCCCCGCTTGATCTCTGCGATATCGCCGAGCCGCAACTGGCTGCTTGACGCCGTGGTGCCACTGCCATAGCCGTTGCCGCGTATCGGCATGGCGCGCAGTTGCTCGACCGCCTCGAACTGGCCAGCCACACGCACCTGCACCACATCCAGCGGCGTCTGCACGGCACCGGCCGACTCCACCGCGTTTTGCTGGCTCAGTTGCGACAGCACCTGCGTCAGGTCCAGACCCAGCTGGGCCAGCCGCTTCTGCGAGATTTCGATGAAGACTTTTTCGTCCTGCACGCCGAATAGCTCGACTTTGCTGACATCAGGCACGCGCAGCAGTTGCTGGCGCACGTCGTCGGCCACGGTTTTCACCTCGGCATACGAAAAGCCATCGGCTTCCAGCGCGTATATGACGCCGTACACATCACCGAAGTCATCGTTGAAAAACGGCCCCTGGATACCGCCAGGAAGCGTGCCGCGTATGTCGCCAATCTTCTTGCGCACCGAGTACCAGACGTTGGGTACATCAGCGGGTCGCGACGAGTCCTTGATCTGAAAAATTATCTGCGACTCACCGGGCTTGGAGTAGCTGCGGATCTTGTCGGCGTAGGGCACTTCCTGCAGCGTGCGCTCCAGCTTGTCGGTGACCTGCTCAGCGACCTGCTGCGCGGTGGCGCCGGGCCAGTAGGTGCGGACCACCATGGCGCGGAAGGTGAAAGGCGGGTCTTCGTCCTGACCGAGCTGGAAGTACGCCGCAAAGCCCAGCACCATCAACACCACCAGCAGGTAGCGCGTGAGGGCCGGGTGCTCCAGTGCCCAGCGGGACAGGTTGAAGCGGCTGGACGGTGTGTCGCCGCCCGCCGGGTGGGCGTCGTGAGAGGGTGTGGTGCTCATCGCGGCCTCACTTGGCCGCTGTGGCCGCAGTAGCCGCATTGGGAGAAACCGCGGCCGGCGCTGGTGCAGCGGCAGTCGTCATCGCCGGCTGATACAGCGTGACCTTCTGGCCCGGCGACAGCACATGCACACCGGCGCTCACCACCAGCATGCCCGGTTGCAGGCCAGAGCCCACCACCACATCGTTGCCGTCCGCGGTGGCAACTTCAATCACCTGTGGCTTTACCGTCATGCTGGCCTTGTCGACCACCCATACGGTGGTGGCATTGCCATCGCGCCGCAGGGCGCTGGTCGGCAGCTTGATCACCGGCAGGCCGACGATGCCGCCGCTGTCGGGCAGCACATAGGCGGTGGCACCCAGCGGTGGCGGCTCCTTGCTGTCGACGCTGGCTTTCACGAGGTAGGTGCGAGTCACCGGGTCGCTGCTGGCCGCCACTTCGCGAATCCGGCCCGGCAGCATCGTGCCCTGCGACCACAACTTGATGCGCGCTGCTGCGCCGGGTCGCAGTGCGGTGACCTTGTCCTCAGGCACCGAGAACACCACATCGCGCGGTCCGTCCGCCGCGATGCGGACCACCGGCGCACCGGCGCTCACCACCTGACCGGGCTCTGCCTCGATAGCGGTGACCACACCCGACACATCGGCCACCAGTGAGGTGTAAGCCGCCTGATTACCCTGTACGGCGAACTGCGACTGGGCCTGCTCCAGCTGCGCCTGCGCGGATTTGAGCGTGGTCTCACGCCGCTCCAGTTCGGCACCGCTGATGAAGTTCTGCTCCTTCAACTCCTTGTAGCGCCTGAAATCAGCCGCCGCCAGATCGCGGCTGGTGGTGGCCGCAGCCACCTGGGCCCGCGCCGCATCTGCTGAGAGCTTGTAGTCTTGCGGGTCGAGCTGCGCCAGCACCTGGCCGGCCTTGACGCGCTGCCCCAGCTCAGCCTGCCGTCGCAAGATCTTGCCGCCGACCCGGAAGCCCAGACGCGACTCGACTTGCGCCTTCACCTCTCCGGCGTATTCGTGGGCGGAGCCAAAGGCGTTGGTGCCGACGGTGAGGACCTTGACGGCACGCACCGGCTCCTGAGGGGGAGTATCTGGGGAACAGGCCACCAGCAGAACGCTGGCGCCGACGAGTGAGAAGATGATTTTTTTCATGTCTGGCTCGAATTCATGGGGAGGCCGGACAATGAAAATCGTGATCTCACTGTACGGTGGTCAGGTGACGACTCATCACGTTTTGGGTGTTATCACCCTCCACTAATGACTGACCGGTTAGTAATCTAGGGGAAATGAAAAACCTTGTCAAGCGACAATCAGGCCATGAATTCAGGCCCCGAAACAGCCGCTACAGACAATACAAGTCGCACTACAGGTAGCAATACAGGCGACGGCACCCCGGTCCGACAGGCGCCCCCCAGCACCCCTACCCCGACACCAGCGCCCCCCTCTGCGCCCTCATTGCAGGGCGTGAGCCATTACGAGAATTTCCCGGTCGCCTCGTTTCTGTGCCCCCCTGCCCTGCGGCCACCCATCGCCGCCATTTACTGGTTCGCGCGCACGGCCGATGACATCGCCGACGAAGGCGATGCCTCGCCCGAAAGCCGCCTGGCCGACCTCGCGGCCTTCCATGCCGACCTGATGGCCACAGCCGATGGACGCGCCACCAGCGAACGATGGCCGCAGGTGTTCGAGCCGCTGGGCACAATGCTCAAGCAGTTTGCGCTGCCCGTGCCGCTGCTGGCCGACCTGCTCAGCGCCTTCGAGCAGGACGTGGTCAAGCAGCGCTATGCCAACCAGACCGAGTTGCTGGACTACTGCCGCCGCTCGGCCAACCCGGTGGGCCGCCTGCTGCTCCATCTCTACGGCGTGCAGGACGAGGAGTCGTTGCGACAGAGCGACTGCATTTGTACCGCGCTGCAGCTGATCAATTTCTGGCAGGACATCAGTGTCGACCACCCGCGCGGGCGCATCTACCTGCCCGCCGATGCGTGGGCGTGCCACGGCGTGCAGGAGGCGCAACTGTTGCAGTTGCAAAGCACACCAGAGGCGATTCGCCTGATTGCCGACTGCGTGGGTCAAGCCCGCGCGCTGATGCGGCAAGGCGCCGCATTGCCCAGGCGCGTGCCCGGCCGTGGCGGGTGGGAGCTGAGGCTGGTGGTTCAGGGCGGGCTGCGCATTCTCGACAAGATTGAGGCCATGGGATTCGACACGCTGGCCCGCAGGCCCAAACTCGGCCCCTGGGATGTGGTGGTGATGGGCTGGCGCGCACTCTGGATGTAGCGCCGCATCCCGCACCCGCCAAAAGGCCGGCAGCGCGCGGGTTTTACGCCGGTGGCGCTGCCAGCAGCAGCGCCTTGCCATGCAACAATTAGTGCATGACGCCTGAGCAGTATGTCCAGCAAAAAGCCGCCGCATCAGGCAGCAGTTTCTATTACGCATTCCTCTTCCTGCCCAAGGAACGGCGCGCCGCTATCACCGCCTTCTATGCGTTCTGCCGCGAAATCGACGATGTGGTCGATGAGGTGACCGACCCCGGCGTGGCCCGCACCAAGCTCGCCTGGTGGCACAGCGAGGTGCTCAAGTCTTTTGCCGGCCAGCCCACCCACCCGGTGATGAAAGCGCTGATGCCGCTGGCAGCCACCTACCGTATCGAGCCGCGCCATCTGCAGGCCGTGATTGACGGCTGCCAGATGGACCTGGAGCAAAACCGCTACCTCGACTTCCCGGGCCTGCAGCGCTACTGCCATCTGGTGGCCGGGATGGTGGGCGAGGTGGCGGCCAACATCTTTGGTCAGACGCAGGACGCCACGACCGCTTACGCGCACAAGCTGGGCCTGGCCTTCCAGCTGACCAACATCATCCGCGACGTGGGTGAAGACGCGATGCGCGGCCGCATCTATCTGCCGGTCAACGAATTGCAGCAATTTGACGTGAAGGCCCACGAAATACTCAAGCGCCAGTACTCGGACCGGTTCGTGGCGCTGATGAAATTCCAGACCGACCGGGCGCTGGCGCTGTACGAGGAAGCACTGGCCCTGCTGCCAGATGCCGACCGCCGTGCGCAAAAACCGGGGCTGATGATGGCCAGCATCTACCGCACACTGCTGCGTGAAATTGCCGCCGATGGCTACCAGGTGCTGCACCAGCGCGTGAGCCTGACGCCGCTGCGCAAGTTCTGGCTGGCGTGGAAGACGCAGGCACTGGGCCGGGTGCAATGACGCCTTGCTGCACGGGCACCCATGAGCCGAGGTCGCTGGCGTCATGAGGGTCGCAGTGATCGGCGCCGGCTGGGCCGGGTGTGCTGCAGCCGTCGAAGCCACCCGCCTGGGCCACCAGGTCACCTTGTATGAAACCACACGCGTACCCGGCGGCCGCGCCCGCCGGGTCGCCAGCGCCGTGGCGGGTCAGCCGGTGGCACTCGACAATGGCCAGCACATCCTGATTGGCGCTTACGCCGACACCCTGCAACTGATGGACGATCTCGGGGTTGATGTGTCCGCTGCATTTATGCGCATGCCTTTGACGCTGCAGTTCCCTGATGGCACCGGGTTCACACTGCCCGACTGGCCAGCGCCGCTGGATGCGCTGGCTGGCATCGTGAGCGCCCGTGGCTGGAGCCTTGCGGAAAAGCTGTCACTGCTCAAACTCGCAGCAAGCTGGCGCCTCGGCGGTTTTCAATGCGGACCAGAGGTGTCGGTGGCGGACCTCTGCCGTGGGCTCGCCCCGCGGGTGATGGACATGCTGATCGCGCCGCTGTGTGTGTCAGCACTCAACACGCCAGCAGAGCGCTCCAGCGGGCAGGTTTTTTTGCGGGTCATGCACGACGCGCTGTTCGCCGAAAGTGGCGGCTCCAACCTGCTGCTGCCGCGTCAGGACCTCAGCGCCCTGTTGCCAGAGCCCGCCATCGCGTGGCTGCAGAAGGAAGGGGCTGCCGTGTATCCGGGCACCCGGGTTTTGGCCATCAGCCGGGAAGGTGCCGGCTGGGTGGTGCAGACTGACAACCACAGCAGCGACCACAGCGACAGCCCCGCCGAAACCAGCCAAGCGGTGGATGCGGTGGTGCTGGCCTGCCCGCCGCTGGAAGCAGCGCGACTGGCCTACACCGGCAGTGCCGAGGGTGCAGCCTCCTGGGCAGCGACCGCACGCAGCCTGCATTACGAGGCCTTGACTACCGTGTATGCCCATGGCGACGGCGCGCGCCTCGCGCAACCGATGCTGGCCTTGCGCGACGGGCCGGGTGTGCCTGCGCAGTTTGTGTTTGACCGCGGCCAGTTGGACGGACCGGCTGGTTTGCTGGCTTTCGTGATCAGCGCCAGCACCGGTGACAGTGCTGAACTGACGCAGCAGGTGCTGGCGCAGGCCAGCCAGCAACTGAGGCTGCCATCGCTGACGCCGGTACAGACCATTGTTGAAAAACGCGCCACCTTTGCCTGCACGCCTGGGCTGCAGCGTCCCGCGGCAGAAATTGAACCGGGTTTGCTGGCGTGCGGCGACTATGTGCAGGGCCCCTACCCGGCTACGCTGGAAGGCGCGGTGCGCTCAGGCCTGCAGGCGGCCAGACACTTGCGCTGACAAAACCGCGAGGCGGTGGGCCGCACTCAGCTGCCGAACATGTCGCACAGCTCGGTCAATGTCGACACGGTGTCGTGCGGCATCAGCTCATGCGTCCAGAGGTGGTCGGCACGGTTGACCCACACCGTCTGCATGCCGCAGTTAAGGGCGCCCAGCACATCCAGCGCGGCATCGTCACCCACGTGCAGCACCTGACTGGCCTGCACATCCACCGCACCGGCCGCTGCATGAAAGATGCGCGGGTCGGGTTTGCCGACACCGAACTTCTGGGCACTGATATTGGCCTTGAAGTAGGGTTCGATGCCAATGCGCCGGATGTCCGCATTGCCATTGGACACTGCAACCAGCGGAAACCGGCTGGACAGAAATTGCAGCGATGCCAGTGCGTCGTCGAACAGCGTGACGCGGTTGCGTTCGTCAAAGAACACTTCAAAAGCGGCTTCGGCAAGCAGCGGGTCTTCGCCAGAGCGGTACAGCGCCAGGCGAATGGCCTCGCGGCGGATACCGCTCAGGTTGTATTGCAGGTCGGGGCGGGAACGGACCACGTGCTCGCGTATCTCATGGCGCGCTGCCGCGCTGGCAAAAAGCGCAGCCGTCATCGGCGCAGCGTGACTCAGCCAGTCATTGAGTGCTTTCTCGGCCCTCTCGATGGCCGGCCAGACCGGCCACAGCGTGTCGTCCAGATCGAGGCTGATGGCACGTACGGTTGTCAGGTCAATCATAGGTAGGCGAGAATAACCCATGTCCCTGATGATGCCGTTCACGCCGGAACCCGCCTTTTCCCACGGCGCACCACCCGCCGCCACCTCCACCACCGCGATTCTTCTGTGCAACCTCGGCACGCCCGATGAGCCCACTGCGCCTGCGCTGCGGCGCTACCTCGCCGAGTTCCTGAGCGACCCGCGCGTGGTCGAAATTCCCAAGCCGGTGTGGTGGCTGATCCTGCACGGCATCATCCTGCGGGTGCGGCCCAAGAAGTCAGCCGCCAAGTACGCCAGCATCTGGATGAAGGAAGGCTCACCGCTGAAGGTGTGGACCGAAAAGCAGGCGCTGATGCTGCAGGGTTACCTGGCGGTGCGCGGCCACTCGGTCACGGTGCGCTACGCCATGCGCTACGGCAATCCGTCGATTGCCTCGCAGCTCGACCAGCTCAAAGCCGATGGTGTGACGCGTGTGCTCATCCTGCCCGCCTACCCGCAGTACAGCGCCGCCACTACGGCCAGCGTATTTGATGCGGTCTACACCTGGGCGGCGCAGATCCGGCGCGTGCCAGAGTTCCGATTCATCAACAACTACCACGATGCGCCGGGCTACATCAGCGCGCTGGCCAGCCGTGTGCGTGAGCACTGGCGCCAGAACGGGCAGGCCGATCAGCTGGTGATGAGTTTTCATGGCGTGCCCGAGCGCACGCTGCACATGGGCGACCCCTACCACTGCGAATGCCACAAGACGGCGCGCCTGCTGGCCACCCAGTTGGGCTTGCGCAAGGAGCAGTACGTGGTGACCTTCCAGTCGCGATTCGGCAAGGCCAAATGGCTGGAGCCCTACACCGAACCCACGCTGGTCCGCATGGCGCAGGAAGGCGTCAAGCGCGTCGACGTGATCTGCCCCGGCTTCACCGGCGATTGCCTTGAAACGCTTGAAGAAATCTCGATGGAGGCACGTCAGGCCTTTCTGGAAGCTGGCGGCGAAACCTTTGAGTACATCCCTTGCCTGAACGACAGCCCCGAGTGGATTGCCGCACTGGCCGAGTTCAGCGCCACGCACCTGGGTGGCTGGCCCACAGACGGCGGTGTGCCTGCAGCAGAGCTCGCGGCCTCGCGCGAACGTGCGCTGGCGCTCGGCGCCAGCCAGTGAGCGTTTCAGTAGAGCTGGGCTGGAAACTCAGGCCTTGAGCTTGAGCAGTTGCACCATCAGCTGGATGGTCTTGACCTCGATGTCGATGAAGCCCGACAGGTTGGGCCCTGTGAGCCACGACGGCTCCCAGTTGCTCTCTTTGAGCGTTTTCTTCCAGAAGTCATAGGTCATGGCGACCCGCAATGCCTCGGCCATTTCTGCGCGACGCGCAGGCGGCACCGCCTGGCCCGCAAACACCGCCCGCCAGTTGGTCAGGTCCACATCCACACCCTGCTCACGCAAGGATTTCACGCCGTAGGCCGCCTTGGCCGACGACACGCCCAGCGCGCGAAGCCTGCCACCAGCAATGTCCTGTGCGAACACGCTGTAGCTGGTGATGCCCACCGCCACCTTGCCCATCATCACCGCCTCGACGAGCTCGAAGCTGCGCGCAAACGGCAGGTAGGTGGTGTCGTCCAGCGGCCCACCGGCCGCCTTGGCCAGCAGCCCTGTGAAGACATGGTCCACGCCGCCTGCAGTGCCAATGCCGATCGGCGTTTGCTTGGGCGCGGTGCGCAGACGCTGCACCAGGTCGTTGACGGTCTTGATGGGCGAATTGGCAGCGACAACCACCACCAGGTAGTCGCTGATCAGGCGGGCCACAGGTTGCACCCGGGCCAGCGTTGCCGCCGGCTTTTGTACCGCGATGGAGCCCACCAGCGTGGTGTCGCCCATGAAGAAGGAATTGGGGTCGGCGCTGTGCTTGTCGACGAAGGTCATCAATCCGACGGTGCCGCCCTTGCCGTCCAGGTTGTCGTATTCAATCTCGTCGGTGATGCCCAGCCCGACCATGGCGTCCCCGAGCGCGCGACCGGTCTGGTCCAGACTGCTGCGCGAGACCGCCGGAATCACGATCTTGAGCTTGTTGCCCAGTTTGGGGATTTTCGGCGCCTGCGCAGAGCTGATGCCTGGGATCGCCATGGCCATACCGGCCACCCCCACCCCACCCAGAAAAGTACGTCGCGGAACAGTGTGCATGAGGCTCTCCACGCCAGGGATTGCTGTTCACCGGTCAGGGGCTGGCATGACTCCCTGCCCGATGTAACAAAGTGTATGCACGTTCCATGCCACACGGCAAGCCCTCCGGCAGCGGCCGCAGGCCGCTCTTCTGCGGTGTTCCGCAGTGAAGTCTCAAGCCGGAACGCCGCGCGCCGACCAGCGCCTGGCCAGACGCGGCAGCACCAGCACGCCGACCACAATCACCATCAGCGTGATCGACATCGGACGCTGGAAGAACACCGCCGCACTGCCCTCGCCAATCGACATCGCGTTGCGCAGCTGCGCTTCGGCCAGCGGGCCGAGAATCATGCCGACGACCACCGGCGCGGTCGGGAAGTCAAAGCGGCGCATCACGACGCCGAGCAGACCAATGCCATACAGCAGGAACAGGTCAAACGCGCTCTGGCGCATGCCATAGGCACCGACCGTCGCAAAAATCAGGATGCCGGCATAAAGCTGCGGCTTGGGGATTTTGAGCAGTTTGACCCACAGCCCGACCAGCGGCAGATTGAGCACCAGCAGCATGACGTTGCCGATGTACAGAGAAGCAATCAGCGCCCACACCAGCGCAGCCGAGTTGGTGAACAGTTGGGGACCGGGCTGGATGCCGTAGTTCTGGAACGCCCCCAGCAGGATGGCGGTGGTGTTGGAGGTGGGAATGCCCAGCGTGAGCAGCGGAATCAGCGCGGCCGTCACGGTGGCGTTGTTGGCCGCCTCGGGGCCGGCCACGCCTTCAATCGCACCGCTGGTACCAAACTCGGCTTTGTCCTCGGGTGTCTTGGCCAGTTTCTTTTCGGTCGCGTAGCTCAGGAAGGTCGGGATCTCGGTGCCACCGGCGGGAATGCAGCCGAATGGGGTGCCGATGGCGGTGCCGCGCAACCACGCCGGTATCGACCGCTTCCAGTCGCGCTTGGTCATGTGCACGCGGCTCAAGCGGTTCTGGCCTTCCACCACCCGGCCTTCATAGAGCACGGCATACAGCACCTCGGCCACCGCAAACAAACCCACAGCGACCAGTACGATCTCGATGCCGTCCAGCAACTCCGGCACACCGCCGGTGTAACGGCCCTGGCCGGAAATCTGGTCAAGACCGACGCAACCCGCGGCCAGACCGACCAGCAGCGCCGTCATGCCGCGCAGCGTGCTCTTGCCCAGCACCGCACTGACAGTGGTGAAGGCTAGCAGCATCAGCAGGAAATACTCAGGCGGCCCGAGCTTGACGGCAAACTCTGCCACCCACGGCGCAAACAGCGTGACGATCACCGTGGCGATGGTGCCCGCCACGAAGGAGCCAATCGCGGCTGTGGCCAGTGCAGCGCCAGCCCGCCCGCTCTTGGCCATCCGGTTGCCTTCCATGGCCGTGACCATGCTGGCAGTCTCGCCTGGTGTGTTGAGCAGGATGGAGGTGGTGGAGCCCCCGTACATCGCACCGTAGTAGATGCCGGAGAAAAAAATCATTGACGCGGTCACATCGACCTTGGCCGTGATCGGCAGCAGCATGGCCACAGCCACTGCCGGACCGATGCCAGGCAGCACACCAACCGCCGTGCCAAGTGCACAGCCCACAAGACACCAGATCAGGTTGGCCGGCGTGATGGCGGTTGCAAAACCGGCCATGAGGGCATTGAAGATATCGATATCCATGGTGTACCTCGCTCAGAGCCAGCCAGTGCTGGTGAGCCCTGGCAGGTTGATGGCCAGAAACTGGGTGAACATCCAGAATACGGGGGCCGAGATCAGCAGGCCCGCGATCACATCAGTGACCCATGTCCGCAGACCGCCCGCCGGTTGCCCGGGCGCCAGTGCGGCGCGGCGCAAGCCCTGCACCGCTAGCACATAGCACAGCGTGCAGCTGAAGATGAAGCCGATGCTGGTGATCAGCGCCGCATTCATCAACAAGCCAGCCGACACCCACACCAGACCGGTCCAGTTGGCCTGCGGCGCACCCGACGGCGTCTCCAGCGCGCGAAAGCCGCCGGAGCACGCCTCCCAGATGATCCATGCGCCGCACACCGTGAGCGACACCGAGACCAGCCAGGGCAGAAAGTTGGGGCCGACACCACCATAGCCGGCCACGGAAGAAATGCCGATGGCGCCGAAGCCGAGCGCCAGCCCGGTCAACAACACACCCAGCCCCACCAGGGTTTGGGGCAGCACGGCGCTGCCCCCCGCATCAGAGGCGCCGGGGCCCGGGGAGTCTGTTGTGGTCATGGTGAAGGTCCTGGAGAACAGTGAGTGAAAGCAACATGCCGCCACTGGCCTCAGGGGGCCAGCGGAGGCATGTCGGGACTGCCATGAAGACAGTCGGTACGCCGGGAATCAGGCGAGGAGAAAGCAGCTAATGCCGCGTCAGATCATGCCGGACTTGACCATGGTGGCGCGCAGGCTGGCGAAGTCGTCGTCAACGAACTTCTCGAACGCGGCGCCGGTGAGTACGGCGGCAGTCCAGTTGTTCTTCTCGGACGCCTCCAGCCAGCTCTTGGACTTGACGGCCTTGAGGATCATGTCCGTGAGGGCCTGACGCTGCTGCGCGGTGATGCCAGGGGCGCCGTACACACCGCGCCAGTTGCCGATGACCACGTTCACGCCCTGCTCCTTGAGCGTCGGCACATCCACGCCCTTGAGGCGGGTGTCCGACGTGACGGCCAGCGCCTTCATCTTGCCGGTGGTGATGTATTCGGCGAACTCGCTGTAGCCGCTGCCGCCGACGGTGACGTTGCCACCCAGGATGGCGGCGGTGGCTTCTCCGCCCCCACGGAAGGCCACGTAGTTGATCTTGGAGGGGTCCACACCCACTTCACGGGCGATCATGGCCGCAGCGATGTGCTCGGTGGAGCCACGCGAACCGCCGCCCCACTTCACGCTGCCGGGGTCTTTCTTGAGCTGCTCGATCACTTCCTTCATCGACTTGAAGGGTGAGTTGGCGGGCAGCACAAACACGTTGTACTCGCTGGTGAGGCGGGCAATCGGCGTGGCCTGCGAGAGGCTGACCGGTGGCTTGCCGGTGATCAGTCCACCCAGCATCACGGCGCCCATCACCATCAGTGCGTTGGAGTCGCCTTTGCTGCCATTGACGAACTGGGCCAGACCCAGCGCACCGGCGGCGCCGCCCTTGTTGTCATAGTTCACGGTAGCGGCAGCGCCGGAGTCCATCAGCGCCTTGCCGAGGGCGCGGCCCGTGGTGTCCCAGCCACCGCCCGGGTTGGCGGGAATCATCATCTTCACATTGGCTGCGGCCAGTGCAGGCATGGGCAGTGCGCCCGCAGCGGCCAGAGCGGCCATCGATTTAAGAAAAGTATCGCGACGCATGGATGTCTCCTTGGTATGAAATCAGGACTGGCAGAAAGTGGGCTGATCGTGAGCGGCGTCTGGCGGGCGGCCTTGCCGCAGCCGCAAACACCACTGGCCGTTGCGTATCATGCGCTCCGTTTCTGTCAAACGGCTGTCCGGAGACACTGGGGAAAGTGCTAATGTCCTGCCCATGCCATCCACGTCGTCCAGTGCCCATCCCGCCATGAAGCTGCTGCTGATCGAGGACGATCCGTCCATGCAGACCGCCCTGCAGCGGGCGCTGGGGCGCCGCGGTATCGGGGTGACTGGCTGCACCGATGGCCGCCAGGCGCTGGCGCAGTGGAGCAGCAGCCAGCCCGACGTGGTCGTGCTGGACTTGAGCCTTCCCGGCATGGATGGCCTGCAGGTCCTGACACAGGCCCGCAGCCAGGGACTGGTCACACCGGTGCTGATTCTGACCGCGCGCGGCACGGTCGGCGACCGCATCATGGGGCTCAACAGCGGGGCCGATGACTACCTGCCCAAGCCTTTTGATCTGGACGAACTGGAAGCACGTGTGCGGGCCCTGCACCGGCGACGCGTACCGGCCGCACGCGAAGCGGACCCCGGCGGCCTGCAGGTCGTGGGCGGCCTGAGCCATGACAAGGACAGCGGCGCCATCTACCACCGGGGTGTAGTGCTGGACCTCACGCCGCGCGAGCTGGCCCTGCTGCAGACCCTGCTGGCCAAGCCGGGGCATGCCGTATCGAAAGAGCGGTTGTTCGCCCAGGTGTTTCCCGGCGAGGACAACGTGCAGTACGAGGCGATTGAGGTGGTGGTGTATCGCCTCCGCAAAAAGCTCGCTGGCACCGGCGTCACGCTGGTCACCCTGCGGGGCCTCGGCTACCTGCTGAAAATAGACGCATGAGAGCAACTTCCCTCAGACGCTACCTGCTCACCGGCATTCTGGTGCCGGTCGGCGTGCTGATCATCATCAACACCATCAGCCTGTATCAGCAGGCTCTGGGTGCAGTGAACACCGCCTACGACCGCACGCTGCTGGCATCGGCCAAATCCATCGGCGAAGAGCTGGATGTTGAAGGCTACGACCAGCAGTCCCGCCTCAGGGTGGCCCTGCCCTATGCGGCGCTGGAAGCGTTTGAGGCCGACAACCAGAGCCGGTTTTTCTACCGCGTCTCCAGCCTCAGCGGCGAGGTGGTTTCAGGCTTTTCAGACCTGTCGTTCTGGCGCGGCAGCATACCGGCCAAGCCGCCCTACTCGGCACTGGTGGACTTCTACGACGACACCTACCAGGGCGACGACGTGCGTGTGGCGGTGTTGCTGCAACCGGTGGCGAGCGCCAATGGGCGCGCGATGGCGGTGATCCAGGTGGCCGAAACGCTGGAACTGCGCCAGACCCTGGCACGCAAGATCCTGCTCGACACCCTGTGGCGGCAGGCGATTTTGCTGGCCGTGATTGCGCTGGTGGCCGTGATCGTGGTGCAGCGGGCCACACGGCCAGTGCGCCGGCTCAGTGCCGAACTGCAGGCGCGCCGCGAAGGCGACCTGACACCGATTGCAGCGCCCGATGCGCCGCGCGAATTGCTGCCACTGATGGACGCGACCAACCAGGTCATGGGGCGCCTGCAGCACCTGCTGGAGCACCAGAAGCGCTTTGTGCGCGACGCCGCCCATCAGCTGCGCACACCGCTGGCGGTACTCAAGGTGCAGGTGCAGTCGGCCCTGCGCGGCGACCTCGACGCCACCGCAGCGCTTTCCGAAATCAACCAGACGGTGGACCGCGCGACGGTGCTGGCCAACCAGATGCTGGCGCTCGCCAAAGTCGAGCAACTGCGCCAGCAGCCCGGGGCGCAGCAGAGCGATCTGGCGGCGGTAGTGCGCGCGGTGGCGCTGGACCTTTCACCGCTGCTGGTCGAAAAAGACATCGACTTCGACATCGAGACAACGGCGGCAGACATCAGCGCGCATGAATGGATGCTGGGTGAGTTGAGCCGCAACCTGCTGCACAACGCCATCAAGCACACGCCCGCTGGCGGCACGCTCGCGGTGCGGGTGATCCGCGACTCCCGCTCGGTGGCGCTGACGATCACCGACAGTGGCCCGGGCATTTCCAACGAGCTGGCCGCGCGCCTGTACCAGCCGTTTTCTGCCGGCAATGAGCGGCAAGGCTCGGGGCTGGGCCTAGCGATCTGCCGCGAAATCGTGGAGGCGCTGCAGGGCACGGTCACGCTCGAAAACAATGTGGTGCACGGACAGGTGACGGGGCTGACCGCCACGGTACGGCTGCCACTGGCCGAGGTTTCCTGAGGGCCTGGCGCACAAATCCTTTCCTTGCGTCAAAATCATCGCCAATGGACAAACTTCGTCTGGACAAATGGCTGTGGGCTGCACGCTTTTACAAGACGCGCTCCCTCGCAGTAGAAGAAATTGACCGCGGCCGCGTGCGCGTGAACGACCAGGACGCCAAGCCGTCACGCGAGGTCAAGGTCGGAGACACCGTTGCCCTGCGGCAAGGGCCGGTGGTGCGAACAGTGGTGGTGCGGGGCATCAGCAGCCAGCGCGGCGGCGCGCCGCAAGCCCGCCTGCTTTACGAAGAGACCGCCGAAAGCCTGCAGCGACAGGCGCTTGCTGCCGAGCAGCACCGGCTGGCGAACGATCCGGCAGCCAGCCAGTTGCATGGGCGCCCCACCAAGCGGGATCGTCGCCACCTCGAAAAAACCTGGGATAACAAAACCTGGGATAGCCGCTGGAGCGCCTCGGTCGACTGAAACGCGCCGCGCGTCAATAGGGCCATAGCCAACGAATCAATTCGCCGCAGCCGTATCCGCATAAGCGCGCTGCGCCAGGGCCTGCGCCAGCAGCTCGGCCGGGTCCAGCAGCGTCAACTCCGGCATGCCGGGTACCTCAGGCAGGGCCAGCGGAATCTCTGTGCAGCCGAGGATCAGCGTCGTCAGCCCATGCCGGCGTGCCAGCGCTTCGGCCACCGCGCTGAAGCATCCCTGGGCATAGGCCATGTCGCCCTTTTTGACGCCGAGGTAGATGCCGTCCATCAGCTGCTTCTGCTCGTTAACCTCGGGAACATGGCAACGCAACCCGAGCTCGCCCATGGCCTTGTCATACAGCCCGGCACGGTAAGTGCCTTCTGTGGCCAGCAGGCCAACTTCTTTCACGCCCCGGCGCGCCAGTGTCTCGGCCACTTCACGGGCGACATGCAGCACCTCCAGCTGGGGAAACCGCTCCTGCAGGTCCGCGTGCCACGCGTGCGCCGTGTTACAGGCCACAGCCACTGCGGTGGAGCCCAGAGCCGCAAGCCGCCCCATGGCCTGCAGCATCGGCTCCAGTGGCTGATGCCCCCCGGCGCCGGGCAGCCCCAGCGCACTACTGCGATCCGGTACCGGAACCTGCGCCAGCCAGTGCTCGGGGAAGGCCTGATCAGTCACTGGAATCTGGAGTGCCTGCATGTGTTCCGTGCAGGCTCTGACAAACAGCCGCACGAAATCGGCCCCCGCTGCGGGCCCCATACCGCCCAGAATGCCGACAGTGCGGGGACGATGGGCCTTCTGTGTGCCCAGGGTAGTCATGACCTGCCTCCTTTGGTTTGAATGCCTTGACATGTCCTCGACATGGCAGCAGACATGGCGCCGCCCACAGAAGCGCTCAAGGCTTCCGGTCAGGTGGCATTTGCAACTGGGGAATCAGGCGAAGCCGCAGCCCGTGACCGGGAGGGCCTCGCCTGTGTCGGCCTGGCGGGGAGCACACCAGCTGCGCGCCGGTGTATCCTGCCAGCCGCCAGACTCACATGGCGGGCTTGTCGCTCAGCGCCTTCATGTTGGCCTTGAGCTCCTCACTCATGGGCAGGTTCAGGTTCACGCCCTTCGGTGGAATCGGCGACTGGAACCACTTGGTGTACAGGCGCGCGAACTCACCCGACTTGATCAGGCGGGTGATGGTGTCATCCACAAGTTTTTTGAACTCGGGATCGTCCTTGCGAACCATGCAGGCATAAGGCTCGACCTGCAGGGAGTCGCCCACCACATCGAGGGACTCCGGGCTCTTGGAGTTGGCCTTCAGACCGAACAGCAGGATGTCGTCCATCGCGAAGGCCAGTGCGCGGTCGCTTTCGACCAGCAGCAGCGAATCATCGTGGTCCTTGCCCAGAATCAGCTGCATGTCCAGTTTCTGGTCGGCGCTGTATCGGCGGATCACCTGGGCGTTGGTGGTGCCGGTGGTGCTGGCCACTGTTTTCTTGGCCAGGTCAGCGTAGTTCTTGATGCCGGAGCTCTTCTTCACCAGCAGACGGGTGCCGGTGTAGAAGGTGTTGATCGAGAAAGCCACGTCCTTGCCACGGGTCGAGTTGTTGGTGGTTGATCCGCACTCCAGGTCATAGGTGCCATTCATCAGCAGCGGAATGCGGTTCTGGGACGTCACAGGCATATAGGCCACTTCAAGGGTGGGCTTCTTCAGCTTCTTGCGCACATCGTCGATCACGGCTTCGGTGATCTCTGCAGAGAAACCAACTGCGGTCTTGGAGCCGATGAGGTAACTGAACGGAACCGAGGCCTCGCGGTAGGAGACCGTGATCTTGTTGCTGTCTGCAATCTTCTTCAGCGTCTGGGCGCCAGCCGTGGTGGCCAGGCCTGCGGTGAGCAGCACAGCGGTCATGAGTGTCGAGAGTTTCATTCGAATCCTTTCAGGATCATCGGTTAATGAAGTTGAACAGCGGGTGGAAGCTCGCGGCCCTAGTGTAGGAACAGCCGTGCGCACTGTGTCATTCATTTTGACGACAAGCCCATGACCAAAAATTATGGTTTACCCAACACTGGAATACCCGCATACAAAGCGTCAGTCGTTCGCAAGGGTCATAACAGTACAACATGCCTTTCAGCGAAATCTGCATTGTTCAGGGGTGCTGCGTGTCCGTAGAGTCGCACCATTCTCAAACGCAGTCACAGGGGACTTCAGATGCATGTGTGTGTATTGGGCGCAGGAATTGTGGGCCTGGCCACCGCCTACCAATTGCGCCTGGCGGGCCATGAGGTGACCGTCGTTGACCGCGCCACACCGGGCGCGGGTGCCAGCGGCGGCAACGGCTCACAGCTGAGCTACTCCTATGTTCAACCGCTGGCAGACCCGGGCATCTGGCGGCAGCTGCCGAAGCTGCTGCTGTCGCCCGACTCCCCTCTCAAAATTCGTCCGCAGTGGGACTGGCGGCAGTGGCAATGGGGGCTGCAGTTCCTCGCCGCCTGCAACAGCACCACCTCACGCGAGACCACCGCCAGCCTGCTCACGCTGGCCGCACGCAGCCGGCAGTCTTTCGACAACATGCTGGCGCGTGAGCAGCTCAATTGCGATTTTTCAGCCACCGGCAAGCTGGTGCTCTACAGCGATGCCGACTCGCTGGCCAATGCCAAGCGGCAGATGCTGCTGCAGCGCGCGATGGGCAGCCAACAGGAAGCCGTGAGCTCTGACCGCTGCGTGGAGTTGGAGCCGGCGCTCAAGCACCACCACGCCAACATCTCGGGGGCGATCTACACCCCCGGGGAATGTGCCGCAGACTGCCAGAAGACCTGCACGGCACTGATGCAGGTGCTGCGATCGCAGGGCGTGCGGTTCCTGCTGGGCACGTCCATCAGTTCGCTAATTCAGCGGGGCAAGCTGATCACCGCAGTGGCCACCTCGCAAGGCCATCTGGAGGCCGACCGTTTTGTGATGGCGCTGGGCGCCGACTCTCCCCGGCTGGCAGCCAGGCTGGGCATTCATCTGCCCATCTATCCCCTGAAGGGTTACAGCATCACGGTGGACGTCGCCGGTCCGCCAGATGCCGCACCCTTCGTGAACGTAACCGACAGCGCCCGCAAGGTGGTGTTCGCACGCATCGGCTCGCGCCTGCGCGTGGCCGGCATGGCTGAACTCACCGGCTATGACACCCGCATCCAGCTGGCTCAAATCGAATCGCTCAAGGCCTCCACGCAGGCCATGTTCCCCTACAGCAGCCGTTTCGAAGCCCTGCACCCGTGGGCTGGCATGCGACCGGCCACACCTACCGGTCTGCCGGTGGTGGGCCGCCATCAGCGGGGGCCGGACAACCTGCTGTTCAACACGGGGCATGGTGCCTTGGGCTTCACGCTGGCGTTCGGCTCGGCAGAAAAGATTGCGGCACTGATCAACCGCCCCAGCCCCGCGCTGAGCATGCGAGCCCCCTCGACCACTTCAGACGGTCTGCGCCAGGGCCTGATGAAAGCATCGCACAAAGGCACGTACCGCCACTGAACCAGGCTTGCCGGCGGGCCAGAGCGCCTTGACCGGCACCGGAATCAGGGGGTCCAGCGTCAGCACATCGACCCGCGTGCGGTCAGCAGACGCTGCGGTGCAGGTGTCGATCAGGGCAATGCCCAGGCCGTGATGGGCCAGCGCCAGCGCCGAGTGGTAGGTCTGTACGGTGATGTCGAACTGCAGACCGACCTCGGCCTCGCGGCACGCCTGGTTGAGGCTGCGCCCCACCGGGTCCATCACGTCCAGCCCGATGACAGGTTGGCCACTGAGCTCGGCCAGCGACACGCTGCCCCGCTTGATCAGCCGGCTTGGCAGCATGCCCTTGGGCACCACGCACACCATGTGCCCGTCGGAAAGATGCTCCTGCGCCAGCGCAGAGTGGGTAACCTGGCTGAAAAGAAAGCCCACGTCCGCTTCCTGCAAAGCCAGGGCGGAGACGATCTGCGGTGAGTGCAAAGCCTGCACCGTGATAGTCACGTCCGCGTGCTTGACGCGGAACAACTTGATGGCCCGCGGCAGGATTTCGTAGCTCAGTGCCAGCACCGTCAGCACACGCAACTCCTTGGCACTGTTGCCGGCCTTAAGCGTGACTGCGAGGCGCTGCACCTCGTCCAGCTGGGAAAACAGGCGCTCGATGTGCGGGTGCAGCGTCAGCGCTTCAGCCGTCGGCATCAGCCGCCCCTTGCTCCGCTGGAACAACGTAAAACCCAGTTGCAGCTCTGCGTGCTGCAAGATGCGGCTGACGGCGGGCTGGGTGACATTGATCAGACGCGCCGCGCCACTGACGCTGCCGGTCAGCATCACGGCATTGAACACCTCAATATGGCGAAGACGCATGGTCGGCAGGGGCAGGCGCGCCCGGTGGGTTCGGTAAGGGTTGACTCAAGTGATGGATAGGCAACAGGCAGGCCGACGCACCGCCAATAGCCACAACAACTCAAGCAAGTATTGTGCGCAGCAGTTTCAGCCGCGCGACATCGCGGAAAACACCGATGGCTGGCCCTCTGGATCGCCGGAGCGGCAACGCCCGATTGGGGCCGCGCAAACTATGCGGCGGTTGCGGCCAGCCGTGCGGCGGCTTCGCGTTTGCCCATCTTGCGGAGCTGGGCGATGGCGGGCAACTGGCTGGCACGTGGCCGGGTGGTTCCATCTTCCCAGTTATAGACCGAGGCGCCAGACACGCCCAGAATGCGCCCTGCATCGGCAGCAGACAATCCGAGCCGCTTGCGCTGGGCGGCCAGCCCCTTGGCCGAAAAGCGCAGCGCAGTGGGCGTGTCTCCTGAATCGGCTGCAGGCGCGCTCGCCTTCCCCTTGCCTAATCGACCCACCAGACGCTCAAGCGTCATCACACGACGCTTCAGTGCAGCAATGTCGCTGCGGTACTGGCTGGAAGCCTTTTTGAGTGACTGAACCTCGGACCGGACTTCCTTTCGGGCGACCCGCGAGATTTCCTGTTTAAGGACGGATGCAATGTTCATTTGCGCATTCTGACACCAGAATAAGTCGCCTCCGCCGTTTCTGTTTACTTTGGATACAAATCACTACCGCAGTGGAAACTCCAGACTTTCACGCAAAGCAGGAACAAAAAAGCCCCACAGCACGAGGGCTGACGGGGCTTTCAGGGTGTTTTCAATTGCGGTTTAAGGCAGCAGAAAACACAGGTTTGGCGGAAACGGAGGGATTCGAACCCTCGATGAGGCTCTACACCCCATACTCCCTTAGCAGGGGAGCACCTTCGGCCACTCGGTCACGTTTCCAGTAACGCAATTATCTCACGACTTGGGCGCACGGCGACCACCGCGTCCGCGCGGGCTCAGGCGGCGGGCTGGTCCAGATCAAACGCCTTGTGTAGCGCGCGCACAGCCAGTTCCATGTATTTCTCGTCAATCACGACAGAAGTCTTGATTTCGCTGGTCGAGATCATCTGGATGTTGATGCCCTCCTCGCTCAGCACGCGGAACATCTTGCTGGCAATACCCACATGGCTGCGCATGCCAATGCCGACGATGCTAACCTTGCAGATCTTGGCGTCGCCGGTGACTTCCTGTGCGCCCAGCTTGGGCAGAACCTGGGTCTTGAGCAGGTCCATGGCCTTGGCGTAGTCGTTGCGGTGAACAGTGAAGCTGAAGTCGGTCTTGCCTTCCTTGCTCACGTTCTGGATGATGACATCCACCTCGATGTTGGCGTCAGCCACCGCACCCAGAATCTGGTACGCGATACCCGGTGTGTCAGGCACGCCCAGCACGGAGATTTTGGCTTCATCGCGGTTGAAAGCGATGCCCGATACGATGGCTTGTTCCATGTTTTCGTCTTCCTCAAAACTGATCAAAGTGCCTGACCTGGCTTCTTCGTTGATATCGATGTCCCAATCGGTGAAGCTGGACAGCACGCGCAGCGGCACCTTGTACTTGCCGGCGAATTCCACCGAGCGGATCTGCAGCACCTTGGAGCCCATGGAGGCCATCTCCAGCATCTCTTCAAAGCTCACCGTGTGCAGACGGCGCGCCTCGGGCACCACGCGCGGATCGGTGGTGTAGACGCCATCGACGTCGGTGTAAATCAGGCACTCATGCGCCTTCAGGGCCGCTGCAACGGCAACCGCTGAGGTGTCGGAGCCGCCCCGACCGAGGGTGGTGATGTTGCCGCCGTCGTCCACACCCTGGAAGCCGGTGATGATGACCACCTTGCCTGCCGCCAGGTCAGCACGCACGCGCTGGTCGTCAATCGATTCAATGCGCGCCTTGGTGTAGGCGTTGTTGGTCTTGATGGTGACCTGCCAGCCAGCGTAGCTCACGGCCTGCAGACCCTCGGCCTGCAGGGCAATCGCCAGCAAGGCGCTGGACGCCTGCTCCCCAGTGGCGGCCAGCGCGTCGAGCTCACGGCCATAGGCGTCGCCAAGTTTGGCAGGCGCCAGCTCCTTGGCCAGACCCAGCAGACGGTTGGTCTCGCCGCTCATGGCACTGGGCACCACCACCATCTGGTGGCCGGCGCGCGCCCACTTGGCGACCCGCTTGGCCACGTTGCGGATGCGCTCGGTCGAGCCCATCGACGTACCGCCGTATTTATGAACGATCAATGCCATTACAGAGTGTCAATCAGGGGTTGGTTGCGGACGCTGCCAGCCGGACCCGCGAAGGCCTGCCGGCCCCGCTGTGCACACGCTCGGGCGGCCAGCAAAGCCTTCAATTATAACCAGCCAGCCTGTGCCGGAACGCTGCTCACTCCCAGTGAAGCCGGTCCCCGACACGGGTGACATGACCGTCCGCCACCTTGAGGTGAATCCGGTGGCCCCGTGTTGTGCAGGCCGCGATCTGCCCAAGCAGCTGATCGAGCTGCGCGGTGCTGGGGGTCACATGGTGGCAATCGTCCAGCCATTGCCGCAGCAGGTTGGCCTGTCTGGCCACCGAGAGCGTCTGCAACGCAAGGATGGACGGTGGAACCCCCGCCCGCTGCAGGTCTTCGCGCGCCACCTCGACCAGCAGCATCTGCGCCTGCGCCATGTGCCGGCCGCTGCGCGCAAAGGTGGTCCGGAACTGCGGAAACGTAGCTTCCAGCACGGGCAACAGGCGAGCACGGATGCGGTTGCGGGTGAAGCGCTCGTTGGCGTTGGTGGGGTCATCGATGAAGGCCTGACCCTGCAGCACCAGCCAGTCACGCAAGTCACCCGCTGGCGTCTGCAGCAAAGGCCGGTGGAACTGCACGCCACCGCGCTCGAACTGCATCGCCATGCCTGACAACCCGGGCAGACCGGCGCCGCGACTCAGCGCCAGCAGCATCGTCTCCACCTGATCGTCGGCATGCTGGCCCAGCAGTACCGCGCTGGCACCGTGCGATCGCGCTGCCTCGGCCAGCGCCGCGTAGCGGGCAATCCGCGCCGCGTCTTCGGGGCTTTGACCTGCAGCATGGTCTGCATTCACGCGCACCACGTGCAGGGGAACCGTCAAGGCAGCGCAGGTGGCTTCACACATGCGCACAAAATCATCGGCAGCGGCTTGCAAGCCGTGGTGAACGTGGATGGCGACGACCTGCCTTGGCCAGCGCAGAGCAGCCGCGAGCAGCAAGGCGGTGGAATCGGCGCCGCCACTGAAAGCCACCGCAATCGGCGGATGATCTGAAAGAGAGGGAGGCAGGTGATCCAGCGCGGCGAGCGCTGGATTGGCTGCACCGTCCGGCATGGCCGCACTCATGGGCCACTCATGAGCTGTACCGGGCAGGCGCGGCGGCAGTTTTACTTCGCGTCGGCTTTGGTGTCGGTGAAACGGCCATAGCTCTGCAGGCGTTCATAGCGGCGGTCCAGCAGCTCCTTGACCTTCAGGTCGCTGACCTGGCGGAAGGCATCGTTGAGCGCGCGCTTGAGAAAGGCGGCCATCTGCTTGGGGTCGCGGTGGGCGCCGCCCACGGGCTCGTTCACGATCTTGTCGATCACGCCCAGCGCCTTGAGACGATGCGCGGTGATGCCCAAGGCCTCTGCCGCTTCCTGGGCCTTGTCAGAGGTTTTCCAGAGAATCGACGCGCAGCCCTCGGGGCTGATGACGGAATAAATCGAGTACTGCAGCATCACCACCTGGTCAGCCACCGAGATGGCGAGCGCGCCACCCGAGCCGCCTTCGCCGATGATGGTGGTGATGATGGGCACCTCCAGCTGTGCCATCTCGAAGATGTTGCGGCCAATCGCCTCGGACTGGCCTCGCTCTTCGGCATCAATGCCTGGGTAAGCGCCGGGCGTATCCACAAAGGTGAATACGGGTAGCTTGAATTTCTCGGCGGTCTTCATCAGGCGCAAGGCTTTGCGGTAGCCCTCGGGCTTGGTCATGCCGAAGTTGCGCAGACCGCGCTCCTTGGTGTCGCGTCCCTTCTGGTGGCCCAGCACCATGCAGGCCGTGCCGTTGAAGCGCGCCAGACCGCCTACGATGGAAAGGTCATCGGCAAAGTGCCGGTCACCGTGCAGTTCAACGAAGTCTGTGAATATCTCGCTGATGTAGTCCAGCGTGTAGGGCCTCTCGGCGTGCCGGGCGATCTTGGTGATCTGCCAGGGCGTCAGGTCGCTGTAGATGTCTTTGGTGAGCTGCTGGCTCTTCTTGGCGAGCTGGTCGATTTCTTCGGAAATATCGACAGCCGACTCGGTCTGCACATACCGCAACTCTTCGATCTTTCCTTCAAGGTCGGCAATCGGCTGCTCGAAATCGAGGAAGGTCTTCTTCGCCATGTGTGCACTCCTCAGGACTTGACTTAAGGGAACGGATTCAATTCGCGGCAGGCGCCTGCGGCCCGCCCAGCACTGGCACCGGGTCCAGCGAGCGCCAAATATACCAAGTTGCCACACTGCAATACGGCGCCCAGGCGGCAGCGACTTCGCGGGCATCGCTGCGGCTGACGGATTCACCGGAAAAGTAGTTCTGGCTGATCCCGTTGATCAGGCCCACGTCATCGAGCGGCAGCACGTTGGGCCGCATCAGGTAGAAGATCAGGAACATCTCTGCCGTCCAGCGACCAATGCCGCGGATGGCCACCAGTTCGGCAATGATGGCCTCATCGTCCATCGACTCCCAGTCCCGTACGTGCACGGTGCCGGAATCGAAGTGGATCGAGAGGTCCACCAGGTACTCGACCTTGCGGGCGCTCAGCCCGGCGGCCCGCATGTCGTCCACCTTCAGGCGCAGCACATTGGCCGGCGTCATCTTTTTGGGCAGCGCCTCAAAGCGGTGCCAGACCGTCTGCGCAGCCTTGACGGAAATCTGCTGGCCCACAATGCTGCGCGCCAGCGTACTGAAGGCATCGCCCCGCGCCTGCAGACAGGCATCGCCAAACTGCGGAATCAACCGCTTCATCACCCGGTCTTTTTTGGCCAGATGCCGGCAGGCGTCTGCCCAGTACGCCGGCATGGGCGCTGGCGCGTCTGCCACCTCCACTTCTGCCAGCTCGGTGCTGCCGGGACCGGTTTTCACTATTTTTTTCACGGCAATGATGTCCTGCCCACAGGCACCCGGCACACCCGATGGATGTCACAACTCACGACTGAACCTCCCAGGTGGTACCTTGCGGCGAATCCTTGAGCACAATGCCGCGTGCCAGCAAGTCCTGACGGATGCGGTCCGCCGCAGCAAAATCCTTCGCTTTCTTGGCCTCGGCGCGGTCACCAATCAGCCGCACGATGGTGGCTTCGTCCATGCCAGCGCCAGCCTGCAGGTAAGCAGCCGGATCGGCTTGCAGCAGACCGAGGCAAGACCCCAGCGCACGCAGCAAACCGGCGCGCTCGGCGGACTGCGTGCGGTTGACTTCACTGGCCAGATCAAACAGCACGGCCACGGCTTCGGGAGTACCGAAATCTTCATCCATCGCCGCCTTGAAGCGCGCGGCAAACGGGTCCGTCCAGTCCACCTGCACATCAGAAGGCTTAACCAGCGCCAGCGCGGTGTACAGCCGCTTGAGCGCATTGCGGGCGTCATCCAGATGCGCGTCGCTGTAGTTGAGGGCGCTGCGGTAGTGAGCACGCACGATGAAAAAGCGCACCGTCTCGGCGTCGTATTTGGCCAGCACGTCGCGGATGGTGAAAAAGTTGCCCAGCGACTTGGACATCTTCTCGTTGTCCACCCGCACAAAACCGTTGTGCACCCAGAAGCGGGCCAGTGGCTTGCCGTTGGCGCCCTCGCTCTGGGCAATCTCGTTTTCATGGTGCGGAAACTGCAAATCAGCGCCGCCGCCATGAATGTCAAACGTTTCGCCGAGGGTCTGGCAACTCATGGCCGAGCACTCGATGTGCCAGCCGGGTCGGCCAGGGCCGTAATCGTGGCCCAGTGAGGCGCTGTCCCATTTGGCGTCGTCCGGCTCCGTGGGTTTGGCGCTCTTCCACAAGACAAAGTCGAGCGGATCGTCTTTGCCCTCCAGCACCGCCACCCGCTCGCCGGCGCGCAGTTCATCCAGCGACTTACCAGACAACTTGCCGTAGCCGGGAAACTTGCGCACGGCGTAGTTCATGTCACCGCTGGAGCCCCGATACGCCAGGCCCTTTTGCTCCAGCGTCGCGATCATGGCCAGCATCTGGGGCACGTACTCGGTGGCCCGCGGCTCCAAACTCGGGGGCTCGATGCCCAGCGCGCCGATGTCCTGATGCATGGCCGCGATCATCTCGTCCGTCAGCGCGCGAATGGTGATGCCGCGCTCCACCGCGCGCTTGATGATCTTGTCGTCGATGTCGGTGATATTGCGCACATAGGTCACCTTCAGGCCACTGGCCTTGAGCCAGCGCTGCACCACGTCAAACGCCATCATCATGCGGGCATGCCCGATGTGGCACAGGTCGTAGATCGTCATGCCACACACATACATGCGGACATGACCGGGAATCAGCGGAGAAAAATCTTCCACGTCACGCGTCAGCGTGTTGTAAATGCGAAGGCTCATGAATGAAGTGTGGCGGTCCGGCCGGGGGCCGTCCGGCACAGGATATGCAATGGTTATCTCACGGAGATCAGGGTCAGACAAGGGCCATTGGGCGTATGCAACAACAGGTGTCTGCAAACTGCAGCCGGGGCCGGGCATCAGCGCCGCAGCATCGCTTGACTGCCTCGGAACTATACCCCCTCAGTTACAATCAAGCAGTATACCGAGAGGTCAGTCGTGAGCCGTACGGGGCGGAAATCAAGAGAAATCACCGGAACGCCCCGCACGCAACCGGCTGCGCCCGAGCCCGGCTTCAGACGGCTCTGGCCGACCTCTTTCGCTACCCTGATGATGACGTGACACCGCAACGCCAAAGCACCGAGCCCAGGCACTGAACAGACAGCACACCATCTTTCGAGAGCATCCATGCGCACTCCCGCTATCGCCCCCCGCCTGCTTCTTGCCATCTGGTACCCGATCGCGCTCGTTGCGGCACTGGGCACCACAGCCGCCCGGGCCGATGACTATGCCGACGTCAATCGACTGATGCGCGCCGGCCAGTCGGCCGAAGCAATGGTCAAGGTCGATCAGTACCTGGCCAGCAAACCGCGCGATCCGCAGATGCGGTTTCTCAAGGGCGTGATCCAGACCGAAGCGGGCCGTGCCAACGAGGCGATCACCACCTTCATCAAAATCACCGAAGACTACCCGGAGCTGCCAGAGCCGTACAACAACCTCGCCGTGCTGTACGCCGGCCAGAACCAGTACGACAAGGCACGCGCCGCACTGGAAATGGCGATTCGCACCAACCCGAGCTATGCCACCGCCCACGAAAACCTCGGCGACGTGTACGCACGGCTGGCCAGCCAGGCCTACAGCAAGGCGCTCCAGCTGGACGGTGCCAACACCGGCATCCCGCCCAAGCTGTCACTCATCCGTACCCTCTTTTCAGTCGACTCCAAAGTACAGGCCAGGCCTGCCAGCGGGGCACAGGCTTCCGGGCCCGTGACGGTGGCGCCGCCAGCCGCCACACCGGCGGCCAAACCTGCAGCCACGGCACCTGTGGCGCCCGCGCCTTCCGCCGCACCGGCTGCAGCACCTGCAGCACCGACAACCAAGGCGCCCGCCACAGAGCCAACGAAAGCTGCGCCGGGCACCGAGAAAGAAGTCGAGGCCGCCGTCCGCGCCTGGGCCGATGCATGGGCGGCCAAAGACATGCCCGCCTACCTCGCCAGTTACAGCACCAGCTTTGACCCCCCCGGCAACATGGACCGCAAGGCATGGGAGCAGGACCGGCGCCTGAAGATCACCGGCAAATCGCGCATCACCGTCAAGCTGTCCAATCTGAGCGTGTCCGTCCAGGGCAACAAGGCCAGCGCGAAGTTCAAACAGGACTACAGCGCGGACACCCTCAACATCTCCAGCCGCAAGACGCTGGAGCTGAGCAAAAGCGGTGCGCGCTGGCAAATCATCCGCGAATCCACCGGTGGTTGATGGATCGCAGGTCAGCCGAACGTTCTGACAAATGAGGACCATGCCGGGCTCTGCGCTGAAGATCGGCCTGTGGGCGCTGGCTTGCGTTGCCCTGTGGAGCAGCTGGCCAGCCCGTGCCCTCGCAGCACAGGCAGAAAAGGCCCAGACCCCGGCGCGCAAGACGCCAGCGGCCGCACCGCGCGCCGCTGCCGTTCGTGACGGCGAGGCAGAGGCCCGGCTCATCGAGATTTACCGCCTCATCGGGCGGTCGGCCAATCGCGAAGCGCTCAAGCAGGCCGAAGGCCTGGTGAAAGACCACCCGAACTTCCAGCTGGCGCAGCTCGTCTATGGCGATTTGCTGGCAGGGCAGATGCGGCCCGTGAAAACCCTTGGAGATGTTCCGGAAGGTGAGGCAAAGGCCGCTGCGCCGGTGCTGGCAGACCTGCGCAAGGAATCCCAGCAGCGGCTGCGCGCCCTGCGCGAGCGCCCTGCCCCGGGTCTGGTGCCTTCGCAGTTCCTGGCGCTGTCGCCACAGAACAAACACGCCATCGCCGTAGACGCCTCGAAGTCGAGGCTGTACCTGTTCGAGAACACCGCCACCGGCCTCAAGCTGGTCGCTGACTACTACATCTCGGTCGGCAAACTGGGCACCGAGAAAGCCGTTGAGGGCGACCAGCGCACCCCGCTGGGTGTGTACTTCATCACCAGCAACCTCAACCCGCGTTCGCTGAAAGACTTCTACGGCGCCGGCGCCCTGCCCATCAACTACCCCAACCAGCTCGACCTCAAGCGTGGCAAGACCGGCAGCGGCATCTGGCTTCACGGCACGCCGCCCGAGCAGTTCTCGCGCGCGCCGCAGGCCAGCGACGGCTGCGTGGTACTGGCCAATCCAGACCTCGAACGCATCATCAGGACGGTGGAGGTGCGCAGCACGCCTGTGGTGATCTCGCAGAGCCTGAAGTGGGTCCCGCCCCAGTCGCTGAAGGCCGAGGTACAGTCGTTCGAGGAAGCCCTGAAGGGCTGGCACACCACGAAATCAAGCGGTGACATCCGCAAGCTCACCGCGTGGTACACGCCGGACTTCACCAGTTACGGCAAAACCTTCGCCCAATGGACGCCCACACTGCAAAGCGAACTCAAGCAGGTCGGTAACCGGGGTACCCAGATCAAGGATGTGTCCTATCTGCGCTGGACAGACACCGCAGACACCATGGTGGTAACCTTTGGTGAAGTGGCCAAAGGGGCCCGTACCGGGCTCACCAAACGGCAGTACTGGGTCCGCCAGGGCACGCAGTGGAAGATCTTTTTTGAAGGCACGCTTTGACATGATGGCCAACTCGCCGAACGCCTCCTCACACCCACATGAAGCCCCTGCCCTCGGTAGATGCGGCGTATCAGAGTCGGTGCGCCGTCAGTTCCTCACTGGCCTTGGCACGGCAATCGCCTGCCTCACACTGGCTGCGGCCCCGTTGGCCATGGCCCAAACCACTGCACCAACGCCGCAAGTGAAGTTCTCCACCAGCCAGGGCGACTTTGTCGTGGAGCTCTATCCAGACAAAGCACCCAAAACGGTGGCCAACTTCATGCAGTACGTGAAAGACAAGCACTACGACGGCACGATCTTTCACCGCGTCATCAGCAACTTCATGATTCAGGGTGGCGGCTTCGATGCCAGCTACACCGAAAAGAAAACGCGCCCCCCCGTCCCCCATGAGGGCCGCGAGGCGCTGAGCAAGGGCGGCCCGAAGAATGTCACAGGTACCCTCGCCATGGCGCGCACCAGCGACCCGCAATCGGCCACGGCCCAGTTCTTCATCAACGTACAGGACAACGACTTCCTCGACCCGACGTTGATCCCACCCGGTGACCCGGTGCCGCGCTTCGAATACCAGGGGCGCACCTACGAGAACGTCGCGCGGGCCCAGCTGCTCAACGCGCCGCAGCTTTACGGCTACACCGTGTTTGGCAAGGTCATCAGCGGGATGGATGTGATCCAGACCATCCGGACGGTGCCTACCGGTGCAGGTGGCCCCTTCCCGACCGATGTGCCCAGGACACCGGTCGTCATCAAATCTGCCACCCTGCTCAATCCCTGAGCGCTTCCCTTTACCTCTTCACCTCTTCACCTCTTCACCTCTTCACCTCTTCACTTTTTCACTGGAACCCCATGAGCAACCCCAAAGTCGAACTCCACATTGCAGGCCACGGCGTCATCACGCTGGAGCTGGATGCTGCCAAGGCACCCAAGACCGTCGCCAACTTCCTGAGCTATGTGAACAAGGGCCATTACAGCAACACCGTGTTTCACCGCGTGATCCCCGGCTTCATGGTGCAGGGCGGTGGTTTTGAAGTGGGCATGAAACAAAAGCCCACCGATGGCGAGATCGAAAACGAAGCCAACAACGGCCTGAAGAACGACACCTACACCGTGGCCATGGCGCGTACCAACGCACCACATTCGGCCAGCGCACAGTTCTTCATCAACGTGTCTGACAACAGTTTCCTGAACCACACCTCGCCCACGCCTTCCGACTGGGGCTACGCGGTGTTTGGCAAGGTGATTTCGGGCACCGAAGTAGTCGACAAAATCAAGACCGTGAAGACCGGCCGCAAGGGCTTTCACGACGACGTGCCACTGGAAGATGTGGTCATCGAGAAAGCCGTGGCGCTGGCCTGACGCGCCGCATGCGCGTGCAGGCCACTCTTTCCCACCTCTGGCACTGAACAGCAGTGCCACACGCCATGAGCACACCTGCCACGCCGCCTGTGATCCAGTCGCTGGAGGCACCCGCCACCTGGCGCACCGTGGACTTCATCTCCGACCTGCACCTGCAGGCTGGCGATGCCGCCACCTTCGCGGCCTGGCAGCACTACATGGAGAGCACGCCGGCTGATGCGGTGTTCATCCTCGGCGACCTGTTCGAGGCGTGGGTGGGCGACGATGCCGCCGGCGCCGACCTGAGCCTGCCGGCCACCTCTTTTGAAGGCCAGTGCGCACGCCTGATGGGGCAAACTGCCGGGCGTCTGGCGCTGTACTTCATGCACGGCAACCGCGACTTTCTCGTCGGGCCCCATCTGATGGACCTGTGCAACGCGACCTTGCTGCAAGACCCCACGGTGCTGGTGTTTCCAGCCACGACGCAGCGCCGCTGGCTGCTCTCGCATGGCGACGCGCTGTGCCTTGACGACACCGACTACCTGCAGTTCCGGGATCAGGTGCGCAGCCCGCAATGGCAGACAGCCTTTCTGGCCAAACCGCTGGCAGAGAGGCAAACCATTGCCCGCCAGTTGCGGCAGCAAAGCGAGAGGGCCCATGCACAACGCCGTACTGCCGGTACGCCGGAAGTCGACGTGGACACAGCTGCCGCGCGCCAGTGGCTGCACGCCGCTGATTCGCAGGTGCTGATTCATGGCCACACCCACAAACCGGCCGTTCATGACCTGGGGCAAGGCATGGCGCGCATTGTGCTGAGCGACTGGGACGCTGCTGCCACGGTTCCGCGCGCGGAGGTGCTGCGACTGACAGTAGACGGCCTCAAACGCATTCCCTTGCTGTGATCCGGCCATGCTGAACTGGCTCAAAAACCTCGGCCGTGCGGCCCAACCGAATGCCTCGGCATCCAAAAGTGCAATACTCGAGCAGCTCTGGCTCGACACGCTGCTGCAATACCCCTTTCTGGCCCGTCGCCCCGTCGCTGATCTGCAGCAATTGCGGGGCCTCGTGGAGCGGTTTTTGAAACGCAAGGAATTCACTGGCGTCAACGGTTTGGTCGTGACCGACGCGATGGCTGTGGCGATTGCAGCGCAGGCCTGCCTGCCAGTGCTTCATCTGGGCCTTCGCTGGTATGACGGGTTCACAGGCATCGTGGTTCACCCCGGCCCGATGGTGGCCCAACGTGAAGTCACCGACCACACCGGAGTTGTTCACCGCTACCGCGAAGTGCTGCAGGGCGAGGCCATGCAGGACGGGCCGGTCACCCTGAGCTGGGAGCACGTGGAGGCCGCCGGTGCGTCGGCCGAGGGCGGACACAACCTGGTGATTCACGAGTTCGTCCACAAGATCGACATGCGCGATGGCGAGGCCGATGGCTGCCCGCCGCTTGCCACCCGACGCTCACAGTCCGACTGGCATGAAACCATGCAGCCAGCCTACGACGCGTTCTGCGAGAAAGTGGCCATGGCCCAGCGCTTCGGTGCCGAGGCACCCTGGCTCGATGCCTATGGCGCCACCTCACCGGCGGAGTTTTTCGCAGTGACCAGCGAAGCCTACTTTGTGAACCGCGAACGTTTCACGCTAGAGTTTCCGGCGCTGACGGTGCTGTTCGACAAGTTCTTCCTCGTCCGTCGCACCTGAGCGTGGCGCTCTGGAGCGGCACCCGAGAGTGCCGCCCCGAGGAAACCCGCTCAACGCTTGAGCAACACCTTCAAAGCGTTTTGTACGCGGCGTGCATGGGCCGCATCAAACGGGCTGCCCAGCACCTGCGCGACGTCTTCGCCCCAGGTCTCTGAAGGTGCAGGTGCGTTGCGCCGGGTCAGCAGTTGCAACTGCAACATGCGGCGCGCACTGAGCTGATCGGCCGGCGTGGGCACATCGGCGGCGATCTCCATGCGGAGCAGCGACTCGGCAGCGTCCTTGCCGGCAGGTGCACTGACGGCCTGAACCCAGCGACTGCGCACCGCTGGCGTGACTTGCTTGCCGAGTTCCTGAACACCGGGCAGTTGCGCCGGGTCGCGCTTTTCCCATGCGGTGACGAGATGGGTCAGCACCTCACCATGCGCCTGCATCGCCAGCTTTTTCAACGCCAGGTTGGCGGCCTCGAAGGCTTCGCGCTGGGCACGGAATGCGGCATCACCCAGACGCGGGCCGCGCTCCTCAAACGCGGGGCGGTCGCTGCGCGGACCGCGCTCGTCACGCCCGCCGCGACCTTCACGCTCAGGGCGATAGGGCTCGAACTTGTTGTCGGTGCTGCCGCGCGGACCACCCGGTTTGCTGCCAGGGCGGGCATCCTTGCGGTCACCGAACTTGCCACCACGCCCAGCCGCTGCGGGCTCTGCCTTGCGCATACCGGGGCGATCATCACCACGCATGGCGACCACCGGCTTGGGGGCTGGCTTGGGCGGGGCAGCGGGGGCTGGGGCTTCGGCAGTCGTCTCTGGTGCAGAGTCTCTGGTTTCCGCAACGGCCTCTGCAACGGGTACTGCAACAGTTTCAGCCTCAGAAGAAGCCGCAGGTGCCGCAACCGCAACAGGGGCAGGTTCGGATTCTGTTTCAGTCACCGCTGCGGGTTCGGCGGCTGCGGGCGCAACCGCTGCGGCAGCCGGTGCCGGTACAGGCACCTTGCCCTGCACGATCGCCTCCAGCGCCTTGGCGGCAGCGTGGATTTTCTGCGCATCGCCACTCGCTGTGGCCGCAGCCACCGCCTTGGACGCCTCCAGCACCATGCGGTCGTACTCACCCAGAGCCGCAGCAGCCTTTTCGCGCTCGGCCGTCTTGCGCTGGAAAGCGTCGTCAATCGGCTTGCGGAACGCGTCCCACATTTTCTGTTCGAGCTTGCGCTCAATCGGCACGGCCTGCGCTTCATGCTGCCAGCGCTGCTGCAGAGCCTTGACCGCGTCAATGCGCAGCACTGGCTCGGCACCCAGAGCCTGCGCCTCTTCAATCATGGCTTTGCGGCGCGCCGTACTGTCGTGACGTGCGGCAGTCAGTGGCGCATCGGCGGCATCCATCGCTGCTTTCCATTGCGGCTGAATCTCGGCAAATGCTTTTTCGCCCAGATGACCAGCTTCGCGCCACTTTTCCACGAAGCCATTGAGGCTGCGGATATGGTGCTTCCAGTCGGTGTTGGTCTTGTGGGCCTCAGCCCAGGCCAGTACTTCGTCAATCAGCGCACGTCGCTCGGCCTTGACGGCTTCGCTTTGCTCCTTGACCTTCTCCAGCCAGGCTTCAACCACCTTGTGCGCTTCATTGCAGGCGTCATCAAAGCGCTTCCACAGCGCGTGGTTGGGTGTGCCGCCCTGGTCGCTGGTTTTCCACTGCTCGCGCATGGCGCGCAGGGCTTCCTGCTGTTTGCGGCCACCCAGTGGCTTGGCCACCAGAGCCTCGGCCTTGCCCACCAGTTCTTCACGGATCTGGTCGGCACGCCAGCGCTGCCAGCCTTCCAGCTCGCCCGCAGCCGTCAGGGCCGCGTGGGCGGCGGCTTCGAGCTTGCTGTCGATGTGGCGGATGTTTTCCTTCAGCGCCTGGCGCAGCTCGGCGGCCACCTTCGGAGTGGACTTGCCGTGGCCTTCGGTCACCTCGTGCTCGAGTTTGGCGAGGGCCGCCTGCACGGCAGCGGCAGCTTTTTCACGCATCTCTTTCAGTACGGCCGGGTCCATCCGGGCTTTGGGCGCACGGGCCGCAGCCTCACCTTCCACCGGGGCCACGCCGCGTGCCACGCGCAACTCGTCCGCCCACACCGGAACCGCTGGCAAAGGCGCAGCCGTGTCTTCAGCGGCTTTCACAGCCTGGGCCAATGCGCCCTGGAACGCTTCCCACACGGCCAGCAACTGGGCACGTGAGGCGTCGAGCAGAGGCGGGAATTTGGCGTCCACGCTGGCCCAGTTCGCGTCTGCAGTCACCTCATCAGCCTGCGCCTGCCAGTGGGTCACATCGGCGCGCAGGGTTTCAAGAGCGGCTTCCGCTTCGCGCCAGGGTTTGATCGACAGCACTTCAATGCGCTGGGCGATCAGCACGGCGGCCTCTCGCTGCACCTGGGTGCGGTGCTGCAGGTCTTCGATGGTTTTCACACGCTCGGCCAGCTGTACCTTGAGGCCAGCCAGTGGCTCGCGCGACAACGGCGCGCCCGCCTTCGCAGCGTCACGCTGCCAGGCCAGCGCATCGGCCAGGTTCAGCTTGGACAGGGCCAGCAGGGCGTTGGCCTTTTCGGCCCATTCGGCGGCAACCGCCTCCTGACCCTTGCTGCGCTTGAGTTCATCAAGCTTTTCCTTCAGCGGCTTGGCAGCGCCCTTGTCGCGATTGGCGAGTTCCTTATAAACATCGGCCATCTGCTCGGCAGATGGCTCGCCGGCCAGCCACTGGCGAATGCGGGCCGCACGCTCACCCGATGTGGGCGCAGAAAATGCGCCGCCCGTGATGCCGTCCAGCGGATGCGCATCAGCGCCTTTGGCTCCACCGGGTTTGGTGGCTGGCGCTGGAGAGGTATCGGCTTTGGAAGATTTGGACATGGGGAAACGCAGCATAAAAAGTGAAATTCAATCGGAACGGAAACAATCAAAAGCGCGTCAGTGCGTCAAGACGATGACGCGCGGCGGGCCGGTGCGCTCACCTGCCCCGGGCAGGCAAGCGATCACAGACTGTGGAGGGACATGGAAGCAGCGCTGGCGTGCACAGCCAGCAGCTCCGCTGCCCGACTTCACGGGCAAGCCGGGCAATCCAGCTATTTTCGCTGTTTTTAGGGCATCGCCAAATTGAGCTCCGCGCGCGGTGTCCATTTGGCCTCGGGTGGCACGGCTTTGGCAGCCCCGAGGAAGAGCCGCGCTGGTGGCAATTCGCGGCTGGCCAGGTAGTCTTTCACTGCCACACCGCGCTGCACTGCCAGCTCGCGCATGGCGTCGTCGTTCACGGTGATGCTGGCCATCAGCAGTTTTTCCATCTCGGGCACTGGCAGGTCTTTGGCCAGGCCGATCAGGTTGCGCGGCTTCGGCATGTCGGCGCGCTTGTAGACCTCCTTGAGCAGCGCGGGGTACTCGTCGACGCTGACCGTCACGGTGGCCGAGGTGGTGCCGCCCTCCTTCACGGTGCTGCGGCGCTTCTCGGCGCGCACCAGTGCATCGAGCCGCTCCCGCTTGAAGCCTTCGCGCTCCACCTCGACACTGCTGATGCCCACCACGGTGAGTTGCAGCGAGGGGCGGTCCAGCAATGCCTTGGCCACCTTGTCGAGCCCTGCCTTGGCCTCGGCCGACAGCTGTGCGCTGCCGGCTGCAAAGGACACGATGCTCAGCTCATCGCCGCCGCCCCCGAACGCGCTGGCCAGCAGACTGAACGGCGCCGTGATGGCTTTGACGATCACGTTGATGATGACCTTGATGATGATCGGCCCGAGGCTGAACTGCGGGTCGTTGAGTGAGCCGCTGATCGGCAGGTCAATATCGATGACGCCATTGCGGTCGGCCAGCAGTGCCACCGCCAGCTTGACCGGCAGGCTGCCCGGTGCGCCTTCGACCTTGTCGCCAAAAGCGAGCTGGTTCAGGATGACCTTGTTGGTGGCGGTAAGCTGTCCGTCGGGTTTGATGAGATAGCTGACATCGACACTGAGCTTGCCGCGGTTGATGCCATAGCCTGCGTACTTCACTGAATACGGCGAGAGCGGCGGTAACTCCAGATCGCGCACCTTGCCCTTGATGTCCAGCGCCAGCGGCGTGGCCAGCGGATTGAGTTTGCCCAGAATTTCGAGCGAGGCGGTTCCCTCGGCGCGGCCCCGCAACTCGAGATCAGCCATCTCGGGGGCGGCCGGCCCGGTACCGGTGGCAGGGGTCGCAGGCACCGACGAGAACGCACTGAGCTTGCCGGTGAGGTCGCTCAGGTCTGCCGAGTAATTCGGTTTGACGAAGCGGTCGGAGAACAGCACCTTGCCGTTGATGAGGCTCATCGGGCCAAATCGGATCACTGGCTCCAGGCCGCTGCTTGCCGCTGGTGCTGGTGCAGCAGCCCGGGCTGTCGATACCGGAACAGGGGACGTGGCCACCGGCGTAACGACCGGTGGCGTGGCGGGCTTTCTGACCAGATCCTGCAGGTTGATGCGGCCGTCGGGCAGCACGATCACGCGGGCAAAGAAGTCGGTGATCACGGTCTCTTTGACCTCCACCACTGTGGCTCTGGCCGGCTCGACGGTCACATCTACACCGCGCAGGTTGAGCGCTTTCCAGGCCAGCAGGTCTTCGCTGGGCGCGAGTGTGTTGGCCTGAAACTCCTCCAGCGCAACGTTGCCCGCCAGCCGGGCCTGCGGCCCCTTGGGCGTTTGCCGGTACGACACCCGTCCCTTGAAACTGGCATCGGCGCGAAGCAGCTCGATGTTGACTGCATCGGCGAAATAGGGCTCAAAGGCTTGCACCGGCAGGCGGTCCGCCGTGAGCCGCCCCTGCGCCTGAATGGGCAGCAATCCCACCGTGCCATTGAAATCCACCCTGCCCGGCTCGAACCGGCCGGTCGCCAATCGCAGCGAAGCGGCCAGCGGCATGGGCTTGGCTGCTTGTGCCTGCTGGCCGGGTCTGTCGTCCAACACCAGTGCACCCAGGCGGGCCTGGACACCACTGACCTCAAACGCGACCGGCTTGACGCCAGACTTGTCAGCAAACGACATCGCCCCGCCCTGCAGCTGCACATCGTTGATCGCCACCGCCCAGCTGGGCGCCGTGGCGCGGGTGGCTTCGGTGGTTTTGGGCGGCGGTGCAATGACTGGCGTATCGGCTGGCGTACCGGCCACGCCCCTACCTGTTGGTGATTTGGTTGGTGTGACCAGCCAACGCTCATACATCCAGCGCTTGTCGGTGCCCCGGTCCACGAGAGCCCGCGGCTGGGTCAGTTGCAGGGAAGCGGCCTTGAAGGTCTTGCCGGTCACATCCACCTCGGCCTGCGTCAGCTCGACGCGCTTGACCGACACCACCGAGGTTCTGCCCTCGGCCAGTTGCACATCGCCCACGGCAATCTGCGGCGCCATGATCTGCAGCCGCTGTGCCTGGTCGCCGCGAGCGGCCTGCCAATTCACTGCCAGTTCGGCATCCAGCTGCCCATTGAGGGCTGGCAACAGAAACTGGCCCACGTACTTGGCCGCCATGTTCAGCGGCCAGGCAGCGAGTGTGGCTGTGGCTTGCGCCACCTGGTCGGTCGCCGTGCCACGAAAGCTCAGCCGCGCCGGCTGCGCAGGGTGTGCCTCTGCCGGCGCCTTGGCTTTTCTCGCAGTGGTTCCGCCGGGTCTGGAGCTGGCCTTGTCGCCCGGCTCCTGGGCTGGCGGTGCCAGGCTGGCCGAGCCATCAAACTGCAAAGGCGCGTTGGCCGCGAACGGATAGGCCAGCGCCGACGCATTGAGGGCCACATCGGCCAGGCGAATCGTGGCCGGGGCGGCGAGGCTCTCGTCACGCCAGTGGATCTGTCCACCCTCGACGCTCATGCGGGCCATTTCAACCCGCCACGGTCGAGTGGCCGTCTGGCCGGGCGCGGGAGGCGCGCTTTTTGAGGGCGGCAGCACATTGAGCTGACCCGCCCGGTTCCGGCGCAGCTCGATGACTGGCTGGGACAACTCCACCGCAGAAAGCTTGACCACCTGCTCCAGCGGCCGCACGTCGCCCATGACGATGTGCAGGCGCTCAAAACGGAGCAGATCGTGGTTGGCAACGGTGTTGCCCATCACCGGGGCCCCCTGACTGGCGGGTGCAGAGGAGCCTTCAGCCGGCAGGGTATCCAGAATCCGCACCTGGTTGGCCGTGACGGTGCCAGAGATGCGAACCACCGTGCCAGGGCTTTGCTCGAAAGCCACCTTCACCTCGGCGTTCACCACGGCACTTTGCAGCCGCACTGGCAATCCGGCTGGCCAGTAACCGAGATAGGGACTCAGGTCGAAGCCGACAAGATTCAGCGTGGCATCGGTTTTGCGCGTCTGGGCGAACGGTGTTCCGACCGCCGCGGTATCGAAGCTGCTGCCGTTGAGCTTGAAGGCAAGGTGCGGGTTGGTTTTGACCTCACGCTGGGACGGCAGGTTACTCAGGAAAGGCAGTGACAGGTTCAGTTCACGGACGGTGTGGGTTTTTGCCACTGGCAGATCGGCAAAATCCAGCTCGCCTCCCCGAATCACCAGGTTGTAGAGGGCAAAACGTGGCGTCTTGGCGGCGGGCTCACTTGGCGAGGCGGCCAGGCGTGTCAGAACATCGTCGATGTCGTAGCGCCCCTCAGCCAGCCGGCTGAGAAAAACTACTGGTGCGTCCACCTCAATGGCGTCAACCACCGGCGCCAGCCGCAGCAGGGACTGCAATTCACCATCTATATATATACGCTTGATCTTCATCTGGGAAGCAGCGTTGGCCCCTGCAGCGCCTGGCGCTTTCAGGATGGCGAGGTCAGTGAGCGTGATCTCCAGCGACCATGGCTTGAAGTCAACCGCTCCCAGGGTGACCTGACGCCCCAGTTTTTCAGAAGCGATTTTTTCGATCTGCGACTTCACCAGCGGTGGCACAGCAGCCCAGGCCACCGCCCAAAGCAACACCAGACTGCCCAACGCCCACGCCGCACGCCGCCGCCAGAGGGAACTGCGGGTCACGGCAAGGGCCTGCGAAGGAAGATTTCTGGCCGCTGCACGCCAATCGGCAGTGCGCAGGCGGGTGACCAGGAAGGCGGTGTCGAGCTGGGGCATAGGCTCCGAGTTTTTAGCGTTAGCGCCCATTGGTCAATGGGCAAGCACGATGAGCCCCGCAAAACATCGGGATTGGGCCTGCTGCGCAGGCCCCAAATGAAAAACCCCGGTCAGCTGAACCGACCGGGGTTGACGGCGGGCGTGATGCTCATGCCGTCGGACTTCGCAAGGGAGAGCGTTATCGTCTCACAGTGCGATGGAGGCAAGTGATTGCCTCCAATTGTCCCGGGGTTGGTTACCCGGGTGATGCCTGAATTCCTCAGGCACCGCCAGATTAAACCTGCCAGCCGCCGCCTGCAAGCGCAACTTTTCAATCACGATGGCCGGTGTGATTGCTGTTCTCATGGACACATCTCTTTCACCTCCCCACCCCATCGTGCAGCACTGGCCCATGCGAGATGCACATGTCAGTGAATGACCGACAAGTGGACGGGAAAGCGGCTGATTTCACCGTTTGGGGAGCTGAACTTAAGCTGGCGTGTTGCATCAATAAGCCGTTGCAAGTGCCTTGTCCCAGTCGGTTTTGGCCCGATTGCCCGTGTTTCGCCTCGCTTTTTAACTACTTTTAATAATATTATTTATAATTTATATTATTGACAGGTTATTAAACAAGCCCATAGAATCCGCGCAGTTCCAAAAACTTAGGGACAACCCGAACCCGCTGCCCTCTTCAACGACGAAGCTGGCAACGTCAAACCGATGGGGTGACACCCCACCAGACTCTCAGTCGAGAGCGTTACGGTTTGATGGCGACCCAATCAAAGTCTGCGCGGCCCCTCCAGGCTTGCAGACGTAGAAAGGAGTGCTATGACAGCGCTAGGAAAATTCGGCTCCGGTCTGAATGTCAAAACGCACGTGAACAACGTGCGCAGCAGTGTCTCGAACATTGTTGACGACATCGCCCAGGGCTTTTTCGAGATCACGCACAACAGCTTTGCCCTTCTGGGCTTGGCGGTCGTGTTTGCCGTGATTACCCTCACCGCCCGGCCCGACCTGCGTCAGGCTGGCGAAATGAAACTGATGACCTGGTTGCAAGAGCGCCAGGACGAAGCACTGGGCTTTACCGAGCCCGGCGCAATCGAGCGTGCCACCGCGTCCAACCCCAAGGACTTGCCTGCCCCGCAGGCAGCCATTGCCTACTGGTTGAGCAAAAAATACGCCGTGGCGCCTGAGCCGCTGAGTGTTCTGGTGGCCGAGGCCTATGAGATCGGTGCCAAAGCCCGGCTCGACCCCACGCTGATTCTGGCCATCATGGCCATTGAGTCCGGCTTCAATCCCTTCGCGCAAAGCCCGGTGGGTGCACAGGGCCTGATGCAGGTGATGACCAAGGTCCATCACGACAAGTACGACAACTTTGGTGGCAGACTGGCCGCGTTCGACCCGGTGACCAATCTCCGGGTGGGCGTCAAGGTATTGCAGGAATGCATCGCCCGTGCAGGCTCCATCGAAGGGGGTCTCAAGTATTACGTGGGCGCTGCCAACCTGGAAGATGACGGCGGTTATGCCAGCAAGGTGATGGCTGAGCATGCACGTCTGCAGGCGGTGGCGGGCTCCAAGCGACCATCGCCCTTCCTCAACGCAGGGGATCAGGCGCGCCCCGTGCCGGCTTCGCTGCCAGCCCAGCCCGAGACTGCCGCACCCGCAGACCAGGCTCCAGAAAAAGTGGCCCTGCTCAGCCGTTCCTGAACGGCGCCTTTTCGGTGCCCCTCAGTTACACTAGGGGAGTGCGCAACTGGCGATAGGCTGGCGGTTTTTCAAGCCGCTCGGCTGACGTGGGACACCACTGGGAAGCGCACCGCTGACAGCCGATGGGCCGAAGCGTTCAGCCGTTCGCCTGGGCAGCCCTTGCTTTCACCGGTCACGCTCGACCGGTGAACAAGGATACAAGTCTTGAAGGACTGCCATGTACCACCGCAACATCCTGGTCGAACAGACCGATCCCGAAATTTTTGCTGCCATTCAGGCTGAGAATGCCCGGCAGGAGCACCACATCGAGCTGATTGCGAGCGAGAACTACGCCTCGCCTGCCGTGATGGCAGCCCAGGGCTCGCAGCTCACCAACAAATACGCTGAAGGCTATCCCGGCCGCCGCTACTACGGTGGCTGCGAGCATGTGGACGTGGCCGAGCAATTGGCGATCGACCGCATCAAGACCATCTTCGGCGCCGACGCAGCCAACGTGCAGCCGCATTGCGGCGCTTCGGCCAACGAGGCCGTGTTCCTGGCCTTCCTCAAGCCCGGCGACACCATCATGGGCATGAGCCTGGCTGAAGGCGGTCACCTGACGCACGGCATGGCGCTGAATATCAGCGGCAAATGGTTCAACGTGGTCTCCTATGGTCTCAATGCCAAGGAAGAAATCGACTACGACGCCATGGAGCGCAAGGCGCACGAGACCAAGCCCAAACTCATCATCGCCGGTGCCTCGGCCTACAGCCTGCATATCGACTTTGCCCGCTTCGCCAAAGTGGCGAAAGACGTTGGCGCCATCTTCATGGTGGACATGGCCCACTACGCGGGCCTGATTGCCGCAGGCGTGTACCCCAACCCGGTTCCGCATGCCGACGTCGTGACCTCCACCACCCACAAGAGCCTGCGTGGCCCGCGTGGCGGCATCATCCTGATGAAGGCCGAGCACGAGAAAGCCATCAACAGCGCCATCTTCCCCGGCCTGCAGGGCGGTCCACTGATGCACGTGATCGCCGCCAAGGCGGTGGCCTTCAAGGAAGCCATGTCGCCAGACTTCAAGGCTTACCAGCAACAGGTGATCAAGAACGCGCAGATCGTGGCCGACACGCTGACGCAGCGCGGTTTGCGCATTGTGAGCGGTCGCACCGAGAGCCACGTGATGCTGGTCGACCTGCGCGCCAAGGGCATCACCGGCAAGGAAGCCGAGGCCGTACTGGGCAGCGCCCACATGACTATCAACAAGAACGCCATTCCGAACGACCCCGAGAAACCGATGGTCACCAGCGGTGTGCGCATCGGCACGCCGGCGATGACCACGCGCGGCTTCAAGGACGAAGAGGCGCGACTGACCGCCAACCTGATCGCTGACGTGCTGGACAGCCCGCGCGACGCGGCCAACATTGAAGCGGTGCGTGCCAAGGTCAACGCCCTGACCGCCCGGTTCCCGGTGTACAAGTGATCCTTCCCCTGAGGCGCTGCGCGCCTTCCGTCCTGAACGCCGTCCCTCGGCGGCAGAGGGAATGCGCCCAGTGGTCCGGCAAAGCCGGTTCCGCGGGCGCCCCTGATGGGGTCCAGGCTTTCGCATTTGAAGGCTCGCAGCCATGAAGTGCCCGTTCTGCGGCAACCTGGAAACCCAGGTGGTGGAGACCCGGGTGGCCGAAGATGCGGACTTCATCCGCCGCCGGCGGCAGTGCGGCGCCTGTGAAAAGCGCTTTACCACCTACGAGCGACCCGACGTCAACTTTCCCGCCATCGTCAAGAAGGACGGCCGGCGCATCGAATACAAGCGCAGCAAGATCCTCGACTCGATGACGCTGGCGCTGCGAAAGCGTCCGGTCAGTACCGAGCAGGTGGACTCGGCCATTGAACGCATCGAGGAAAAGCTGCTGAACCTGGGGCTGCGCGAAGTGGCGTCCAACCGCCTCGGTGAGCTGGTCATGCGCGAGCTCAAGAAGCTCGACAAGGTGGCCTACGTCCGTTTTGCCAGCGTCTACCGCAGCTTTGAGGATATTGACGAATTCAAGACGCTGGTTGATGAAGTGGGCGGCAATTCATCGAAGGGGCGCTGAATCCACCAACGCGACACCAATGCGACGCCTTCAGGCGCGTGCACGGCCATTAGCCGCAGTGGCTCACCGTCAGACGGGTGGTTCTCACCCTGCCGGTATTGCTGAGGACCAACTGGCGCGCCTCGGACGGCGCTGCCGACGGCACACAGACTGTGAACGTACCCGCCTGGAAGGCGCCAGAAGTGTGACGGGCCATGCCCAGACCGGTGTAGGAGACATAGTTCGCAACCGTGCTGTTGCCGGTCAACCGGAGTGGCGAAGAAGACGGCTGCTCACGAAACAGCATTTCCTCACCCGGATCACGGCTGGCGTTGTTGTTGACGTCGTTGAAGACAATCCAGCCTTCATGCCAGCCCCCGGTGCTGACGCACTGATCGCCAGCCGGCGATTTGCAGAGCACCACTCTTGAATTGCGTGCAATGGCCTCGCTGCGGGCAAGCTGAAGTCCTGTGAACAGGCTGTTGGCGCTCGCCGTCAAGCGGAATGAATCGGTCAGCTTGCCCATCGCGGGTGCCGCGACCGCCTGAAATGTGATGGCCAGCGCCAGCACCACCAACACTTCGAGCAGCGACACACCGTCCTGCCCGGACCGTTTGGACCTCCCCATCAGACCTCCCTGCTTTTTTGTTTGTCTTTAGCGATGACCCTCCTTCGTGCGAGGCGGTGTCACCCATGCGACAAATCGTAGCGGGACCCTTGGCGGGTGACATCCTCACATTGGAGGAGATCAGCTCGATTCAGCAGGGAAATAAAAACATCAAGGGCAGCGGGCGACGGTGCATGACCGCCCGCTGCCGGAAACTCATTTCTTGTACCAGTAGGTCCGGCGGATATTCTTGGGCACCGCCTTGGTCGGGGTGCAGGCGCCGAGTGCGGACTTGCAATCGCCGCTGGCACCGCCGCCGCCACCGCCGCCGCAACCCACGCAGAATTCCTTCTTGACGTCTCCTTTGGCGGTGCTGATGGTCACGATACCGGCGGTCGGCGTTGGCGGCAGACCGCCACCATCGTAGATGGTGAAGTCGTAGGCACCAGTAAATGGATTGAGTGCGTAGCCCTTGGCCTCACCGAGGTTGGAGGAACACGAGGTGAGGCTCGGGGGCGTTGGCCGGTTGGTTCCGAAGAACGTGGTTCCGCGAATGGTTAACGAGGCATTGACGGATTTTTCACCGGTCGCATAGGTCGTGTAGAAGCCTTTCAAGGTTCCGTTGTAGGCTTCAGTCGATGCATCGAATAGGGTCGCCTCTGTGATGGTTGTGGCAGTGGATGAGTCCTTGCCCGTGATGGTGTCCTTGATCGCATAGAAACGGTTGGTCACGTTGTAGGACGATCCGGTTGCCGTACTCTTCAGCGGATGCTCCCGGTCACCAGAACCCAGCAAGACCACGTCATACGAGCTCACGCCACCCGTCACCCCGACTGGAAGTACGCTGGGCGGGAAGAAGAACTTGCGGGGGGTCGTGCCACTGCTGCACGTGCCGGCGCTGCATCCCAACGCGGCCAGCTTGGTCACTTGCCATTTGTCGGGTGTATTGCCGCCGGCGGGTTCGAGGTCCACCCGCCAGACGTTGCCGCCCATGTCTGGCGCGTAGAAGCGGTCGGTCTTGCCATCGTTGTCACGGTCCACAAAACTGATGTCACTTGGGATGGACCAGTTCATGCCCGATACGCCACAAGCCGCCTGGGTCGAATTGCCCGAGCATGAAGTAGCGCCTGCCGTGTACCCCGCACTCCAGACCCGCGCGCCAGTTGCAGCGTCCAGCACAAAGACGCCACGCCCCATCGTGCCCGCCACGGGCGGCTCGCTGTCTTCGGCGGTGTCGTATCCCGCACCAAACACCACCACAGGGTTGGCATAGCCATTGACCAGAGTCACCCGCGGACGGGACCAGGTCTGTCCCAATTCACTGAACCCCGTGTCGGTCGAGCTGACTTTCCACATGAATTTGGGATCAGTTGGCTCCGTCACATCCAGGGCATAGATGAAACGCCCGCCCCTGCGCATGGTGAGGTACAGATAAGCCTTGTCAATCGTGCCGTCCGCCTTCAGTTGCTGGAAGACGCCCGCTGAACCATCCATGAAATAGTCTTTTGGCTGGGCGCTGGCCAGCGCCGTCGACGGAAGCTTCAGTTCGGGGCTGTTGATGCGCTGGCGGTTCAACTTGCCGAAAAATTCGGGCAACACCAGACCCCACAACTCCTCGCCAGGTTTGACGCCAGAGCTGTTGTCCGGAATATTGGTTGCCTGACTACCGTTCACGGCGCGGAAAATGCCGTCATTCGCACCGTAATAAACCACCAGACCCCGACCATCACCGTAGTTGACCACGACGGGGCGCGAATGCAGCACATCTCCGTGAACAGACGGACGAACCGTGTAGCCGCTTCCGGGACTGGCTTCATCACCAAAGTTGTCTTCGCCGCGCACCCAGTTGATCAAGGCCGTGCGGTCGATTGAACCAGACTTGCTGACCGTGATGGTCCCGGTGGCTGGAGTGGTTGGCGTCGTGACGACCGTGAAGTTGAACGTGTTGGTCGTGACCCCGGAGACCACGAAGCTGCCGACGTAAGCCGATTCGTTCGTTCCGGCAGTTCCGCCGATATTCACGGTCTGCCCGTTTGTGAAGCCGTGCGCCGCGGCAGTGGCCGTGGCAATGGTTCCCACCCTTGTCAGGCTGGTGATGGTTTTGGGGTTGCCGGATCCATCGGCAGTGATGGTGCCGGTGGCAGGGCTGGTCGGGGTCGTCGCACTGATCGCGTAGGTGAACGACTTGTTGGTCTTCGAGATGATGGAAACAGGGCCGATGTTGTACTCAGGGATCGCCACGTTTGATGCATCAGCAACGCCAGAGATAGTTACCTGGTTGCCGGCAGAGAATCCGTGGTTTGCGGTGGTGGTGACCGTGACCGTGGTGCTTCCGGTGGCCCGCACGACACCGGGCGTGGGGTTGCTGTTGTAGGCCTCAATGTTGCGGGTCGTGCTACCCACCTTGGCGGTACCACCACCAGCCGGAGACACCGGTCCCTCCGTCAGCGTATACGAGAAGGAGTTCACATTGATGGGGGTAACCGTGAAAGTCCCGTTGTATTGCGCTTGGGTCGCGCCCGAAATGGTGACGGACTGCCCCGACGTAAAGCCATGACCGGGCAGGGTCACGGTTGCCGTGGATCCACTGCGCGTGATGGAAGTAACCGTCTGAGGCGCACCAGGCCGCGATGCGCTGTAAGTGCCAAGCGCAGGCGTCACCGGATACTCAGGTACGGTGAATGTGAACGTGGTTGCGCCCGTCACTGTGACAGAGGCTTTGTTACCGTTGTACTCGCTCTGATTGGCGCCGCTGATCGAGACAGTGTCGCCAGAGGTGAGCCCATGGTTGCTGCTGGTCGTCACGGTTGCCGTGGTGCCTGAGCGTACGATGGAAGACACGGAAATGGGCGAAGAGGCGCTCAGCATCGCATCGGTGATCGCCGCGTTGGTCGTCGCGAACGCATTGCCAGAGGCGGTCAGTGTGGACGAACAGCTGCTGCCACCCGGGCAGTAGGTGTACAGCCGACGCGGACTGGACGGTGTGGAGAGGTAGTCGACGGACAGATTGTTCACGCGGGAACGCTGCGCTGCGCCACCCTTTTCAACCAGCTCGCCGTCAGGCGCGTCGAAGGCGAGGCCAGAGCCCCGCTGGTCATTGACGAAAAAGCCGCCTGTCGAATCAGGTGCCACGCCAACTTCCTTCCTCGACCAGAAGCTCACAGCGTCAGGCGTGATGAAGCCGGTGCCAGCCGTACTGATGGCCGCATTGCCGTTGCTGTCTCCGAGCTTCAGTGTTGCGGTGTTGGGATCTGGATTGGTCGGATCCGGATACTCCAGAATGAACTGGTACTGCTTGAGGTTGCCGAGCCAGCGTGGATTGGCACCCGAGTCAGGACGGAACATGCCCAGAAAAATCTGGTTCAGGTAGGTACCCTGGGCGTTGACGCTGACTGGAAGGCTGGCAGACGAGAACACGCTGTTGACCGCCTGAACTTCATTGAGGATTTTCAGGATGGCTGTAGAAATTTCATCGTAAGACGAAGTTGCAAAGTACTTTCCACCGCCGTACTTCGCCATGCTAGTCATCAATGCCGGATAGTCGGGCTTGCAACTGGTGCCCAGCAATCCGACGGTATAGGTAGTGATCCCCTGGTTCCCGTCGAAGCCGCCGTAGATGTCCGTCTGATACATGTAGCGCGCCCACTCATCGGCGTACAGACCAGACGATTCAGTGTGGTTACCCATGGTGTAGCTGCCACAGCTGAACGCAGTCGTTCCGTAGGAGCCTGAGGGAACCGTGATGTTCGTCAGCTGGCCGCTGGTGACTCCAGGCGCGGAAGTGAGCGCCGTTCTGGGGCTCGCACTGCCACCATCCCCCGGAGTACCCGCCGTCGTGAACGCGTTGCCGATGAAGATCACAAAATTCTTCTGGCAGCCCGCTGTGGGCTGGATGCCTGCGTACGAACGGCCCGACAAGCCCGTTCTGCCGGCATAGTAGGCCCACGCCTCCTGCATGACCGACCCGGTTGCCTCGCCGTTGGCCTTGATGTACCCATCACCGGCTCCGCCATCTGTCTTCCATGTTTTGATCCAGGCCAGAAAATTGGCTTTGGCCGTACCCGACATCAGCGTCAGCGGCTGAACGAGGCAGCCCCCATCAGATCCACCGCAGTTGGCGTTGTTGATGTCCCGGATGTTGTTGGCGTTGTAAACCATCAATCCGATGTTCACCGTATCAGCGGGCAGGGAGGAAATCACGTTGTAGATGGCGCACTGCTCAATACCACCCGCTGTTCCGTTGAGCGATGGCGCTGTGCCGTCGGAATAGGTGCAGGTGCCTGCGTTGGATGAAAAGTTCGCAGCGTTATCAAGTATCAGCAGGACATTGGGCACGCCAGTCGCACCGCTGTTATCCGCGTAGACGTCAATGTCTTCCGCATGGACGAGAAAAGACGCACCAAACAGGCAGGTGATCAAACAAACGACAAAGAGCTGGATTTTTTTCATGGTGCTGACTCCGCAACCTGTGAGGGCTGAATACGCTAGGTGCAATTGACGGTTGAGGGAACACGGATCGAAATACCCTGGACCTGGCTGGATGTGGTGCCGGTTGCCGCGTCCGTCACGCTGGCCTGGATGTCCCACTGCTGCTGCTTGCATGCAGAAGGCTTGGAAACCATGGTGCCATCGGCCTTGATCGCATTGTCGCCATCGCCGCCCTCGAAACAGGCAACGTCATTGGCCTTGGAAGGGTCCAGCGAGGAACTCAAAATGGGAACCTCAACCAGACAGGTATTCATGGCCTGCACCTGCACGTTGTAGGTTGCCGGTCCGGTAGCCACCGTCACGGTCTGCGCGGCAATCAGGCTCAGGTCTTCGGTCACCTTGATCTGCTCGATCACCTTTTCGATGGCTTCCTGCGTCGCAGCAGAGGCCTCCGCCTGCGTCTGCATGTTGCCGGCGATTCGCAGATTGGTATTGCCGGACTTGAGGCTGAACACCACCAGCAGTGTCAGCACCACCAGCATGATCATGCTGATGAGCAGAGTGGAGCCCTTCTGAGTCTGATGGCGATTCATTGCTCTCTCCGTGCGCTGGGATTCACAAGCCGGATCAACTGGCTGAAAACGCGCCGCTTGAAGGCGTCGTTGGTCGCTGTGGTGGTACCGTCAAGCCCAAGGGTGTAGGTTTTGTTGTCCTGATAGCCGACAGTCCGTTCGTTGTTTCGGGCCAGAACATTGACCCGTATTGCCACCACATCAGCCCAGGCGCCCACCGTGGCAGCATCTTTGGCATAGCTGTCCGGCGCACCGTCACCGGTGGTGTCGAAACCATAATCAAGTTGCAGTTTTTCAATGCCCTCGACGAGGGGCGTTGTCACAAACCTCGTCGCCCCACCCTGTACCGACAACTCCATGCGCTTGAGCGTCGGGACTGAGGTACCCCCATCATCGGTATTAGCTGCCGAGCAGACTGAGCCGGACGCCGGAACGCTGCAAGGGCTGACGTAATAGATATGCACCAGATACTTCCGCAATGCAGCGGTCGTGAGGGTGTCTTTCTTCTTAAGCGTGAACACGGCGGTGTCCACAGCCGTACTGGTCGCGACGCTGATCACGCGGTTGAACTCGAGCCCCGAGGCGCTCAGCCCCGCCTGAAAATAAGCCTGACCCGGAACCAGTGCCCCACTGACGACGGCTGTATCTGCCCGACGCACAACCAGAATGTCCGTACCGTCCAGATGATTGGCGGCAAGCAACGGGCAAGCTGCAAACTCGGCTGGCAAAGTCCCGCCCGGCGAGTCGTATCCCTGCACGGAAAAAGGCATTGCGCTCGACAAATCCGCAGCAGCCACACTGCATGGATCGGGCAGCGTAGTCGGCACCGTCAACGTGGATACGGCGGAAAACTCGCCGTAGTAACCCGCCAGTTGAAGGTCCTCCTGCAGCAATTGCATGGCGTAGCGCCCGTTCTCAATTTGCCGGCTTGATTTTTCAAGCTCTGCCTGCGTACTGCTTTGTCGGGCGATCAGCGTGGTGAGTCCTGCAAGCAGAATCAATCCGATCGTCAGGGAGATCATCCACTCGACCAGAGTCATCCCTCGCTGGCTGTGCAGGGTACGGCGGGAGCGCGCTGGCTGGGACAAGTTTGTCATGGAGTAAGGTCCTCAGCTCAGGCTGGCAATCTGGACTGGAACCGACACGGCACGGCGCTGGGTGTCATCACCGTACAGGTTGGTGCCGCATGTCACGCCAGCAGGAGCTGCGGTTTTACCGGTGCCCTGCCATACCACGCTGACCTGGTACACGCCAGCCGAGACCTGGCTCACGCAACCGCGTGCGCCCAACATGGCACCCGCGTCGTTGGTGCCTATCTTTTCCGCACTGCCCAACAACAGGTTATTCCAGTCGGTCAGATCCTGGACGGCGCGCGCATTCTGATCTGCGGTTCCTGACGTGCACGCCGGGCTCAAAGTGGAGTTGGTTCCCAGATAAGGCGTGCCATCCGCTCCGGTAGTCACCACGTAGCAAACAGCGACCTTGCGATTGGTATTGATGCGATTGACCATGTCCTGCGCTACCACCACTGCCTGCACGCGTTGATACGACTCCAGCTGCGAGCGCTGGCTCTGGACCATCAGCCCCACCAGACCGAGAAGCCCGAGCATCAGGATCACCATGGTGATCAACACCTCGATCATGCTGGACCCTTGCTGGTCACGCCGCGAGGGACGATGAAAAAACCTGCCGCTCACCATCATGAACACGCTCCCAAACGGGTCTTGGGCAACCCACTGAGCTCGAAAGCCACACAACGAACAGCATCCGTTCCAGTGCCGTTGACCTGGACACTGGTTGCAGTGGCCTGCTCCTTCAGTCGCCCGCTGCCCAGGTAGACAACCTCGGTGACACCACTGCTCATGGTGATCCCCGAATAAGCCAGTTGCTCGCCCAGCGAGGTTGTACCGACCTTCACACTCCAGCCGTTGCCCCAACCGCCGGTGGCCGCGAAAAGGCCTACCTCTGCATTGCGCTTGATGGCCTCCGACCGCGCGAACGTGGCAGCGCTGGAAAACTCCCCCGTAGCGGTCTTCACACGCTGCCCGGCAACAAAACTTTTGAATGAAGGAATCCCCACGGCCATCATCACGCTGGCCAGGGCCACAACCGTCAACAGCTCAATGAGAGTGAAACCAGAGGAATGCTGTCGCATACCGACCTTTGTCACCAGCAATCGGAAACGCCGGTGCCAGCACCCGACTTGGTTTTGGTTCCGGTCTGATTGAGCGTCAGGGTTCCACAGGCCGCGTCCTGTACGGCCTGCGCACCTTGGGGGGTGGCCGTGATCAGGTAGCTCGGCGGCGTTGTGGTCATGTCGGCAGTCACCGTCACGGCATACTTGCCATCGATCTCTTTGGGCGCAGGCACGTTCAAAGCCGCCAGATTGGCCGCATAACTGCGCGCGTCAAGAATGTACTGCTCCTGCTTGTTGCTGAGCGTGTACATGTAACTCTGCACAGCCGTCCGGTTGGCACGGGCGATGTACTTGGTGTAGGACGGGTAGGCAATCGCGGACAGGATACCGATGATGGCCACTGTGATCAAAAGCTCCAGCAGCGTGAAACCCCGCTGGCGACGGGCTTTCGCGGAAGACGAGGCTTGGGGAAACGGTGGTTTTCTCATACCCGGCAGTGTCTGACTTGGCACCCCAACCAGCCAGACCCGGCAGACAACTGGTAGGGTTCTTCAGACAAATGGTAAAAATCGTGACATGGCGTCCACTTTTTCACACGAATCCATGGTCCGGTTGGCCATGGAGCAGGCGCAGCAGGCGACCCGCCTGAGCGACCCAAATCCCCGGGTGGGCTGCGTCATCACCTCGCCATCGGGTGAAGTCTTTGGGCTGGGACACACCCAGAGGGTGGGCGAGGCACACGCAGAAGTCATGGCCTTGCGCGACGCAGCCGCCAAAGGGCGTGATGTTCGCGGCGCCACCGCTTTCGTCACCCTGGAGCCCTGCGCCCACCACGGGCGCACCCCACCCTGCTGTGATGCGCTGATTGAGGCAGGCATTGCCAGGGCCGTGGTGGTGCAGCAAGACCCCAACGCACTGGTAGCCGGCAAGGGGCTTGCGCGCATGCGGGCTGCAGGCATTGACGTAGAGGTGCTGCCGCCAGAGCACCCGTCTGCGGTGGCCGTGCGGGAGCTGAACATCGGATTTTTCAGCCGCATGGTCCGTCAAACGCCATGGGTGCGAATGAAGATAGCCGCCTCGCTGGACGGCGTGACTGCCCTGCCCAATGGCCAAAGCCAGTGGATCACGTCGCCTGAGGCCCGCGCCGACGGCCATTCCTGGCGCGCCCGCGCCAGCGCCGTGCTGACCGGCATCGGTACGCTGCTGGAAGACAACCCGCAACTCGACGTCCGCCTTGTCGAGACGGCCCGCCAACCCAGCCGGGTGATTGTGGACAGCCAGTTGCAGACGCCCACCACCGCCCGGATTTTTGACGCAGGCGGCCCGGTCTGGATTTACACGGCGATGGATGACCCCACCCGGTCAGCGGCGCTGAGGGCCCGCGGCGCCACGGTCACCTGCCTGCCCGACCCGAACGGCAAAGTGGACCTGCGCGCGATGATGAAAGACCTCGCCCGCCGCGAAGTCAATGAACTGCATATCGAAGCCGGCAGCAAGCTCAATGGCTCGCTGATCCGTGCGAAGCTGGTCGACGAATTCCTGATTTACCTCGCACCCACCCTGCTTGGCACCGGCGCAGGCATGGCCGCCTGGGGGCCGCTACAAGCCCTCACGGAGGGGCTGGCGCTGGAGTTCCGGTCCACAGAAGCCGTGGGCCAGGACCTTCGGATCCTCGCCCGGGTGGCTGGGAAGGACCCGTTCTAGGGCGCCACCACCCGTTGACAGTCTTTTTTCGCACTTTTGCGCTACCGAGACCCTTCTCGGCTCGGGTGTCACGATTCCCTGCGAAAATAGTGCCATGTTTACCGGAATCATCACCGGCGTGGGGCGCATCGTCGCCATCCACAGCCTGGGCAGCTCTTCAGACCATGGCAAGCGACTCACCATCGAGGCGCCTGCGGGTTACCTTGATGATGTAGGTCTCGGTGACAGCATTGCGCTCAATGGCGCGTGCATGACGGCCACCGCCATTGACCTGGCGCAGCAACGGTTTTCTATCGATATTTCTGCCGAATCGCTGGCCAAAACGACCGGGCTAGCCGAAACCGGCACCATCAACCTCGAAAAAGCGCTGCGCGCCCATGACCGGCTGGGCGGGCATATCGTCTCTGGCCATGTGGATGGCATCGGCACGGTGACGCATTTCGCGGAAGTGGGCGAAAGCTGGGAACTGCGTATCCTCGCCCCAGCCGAACTGGGCAAATACCTGGCCTATAAAGGCTCGATCACCGTCAACGGCGTGAGCCTGACCGTGAACCGTGTGACCGACTTGGCCGCGACCGCCGAACACGCGGGCGGTTGCGAGGTCAGCATCAACCTCATCCCCCACACCGTACAAAACACCGCCCTGGGTCGCCTGCAGCGCGGCTCGCAGGTCAATCTTGAAATCGACCTGATTGCGCGCTATGTCGAGCGCATGCTCGCGGGCGCAGCCACCCCACCGACACATTGAATGAAGCACTGAACCATGACACAGCACGCCGCTACTGCCGCCCCGACGACCATCTCGCCCGTGGAGGACATCGTGGCCGACATGCGTGCCGGACGCATGGTCATCCTGATTGACGAGGAAGACCGCGAAAATGAAGGTGATCTGGTGCTCGCCGCAGACCACGTCACCCCGGAAGCGATCAATTTCATGGCCCGCTACGGTCGTGGCCTGATCTGCCTGACGCTCACACGCGAGCGCTGCGAGCTGCTGCAGCTGCCACCCATGGCCACTCGCAACGGCACCAAGCATTCCACGGCGTTTACTGTCTCGATTGAAGCCGCCGAAGGCGTGACCACCGGCATCTCGGCCGCCGACCGGGCCCGCACTGTGCAGGCCGCCGTCGCAAAGAGCGCCAAGGTGAGCGACTTGGTCCAGCCCGGTCACGTCTTTCCGCTGCAGGCGGTCGATGGCGGTGTGCTGATGCGCGCCGGCCACACCGAAGCCGGTTGCGACCTGGCCGGCATGGCCGGCTGCTCGCCCGCCGCCGTGATCTGCGAAATCATGAAGGACGACGGCACCATGGCCCGCCTGCCCGACCTGCAGGTGTTTGCCGCCGAGCACGGCCTGAAGATCGGCACCATTGCCGACCTGATTGAACACCGCAGCCGCAACGACTCGCTGATCGAGAAGATCGGCTGCCGCCCGCTCAAGACCGCTTTCGGCGAGTTCACCGCCCACGCCTTCCGCGACAAGACCAGCCAGGGTCTGCACCTGGCGCTGGTACTGGGCCAATGGAATCCGGGCGATGCGGTAGTGGCCCGCGTGCATGAACCACTCTCGGTGCTGGACGTGCTCGAAACCGGCCGTTCCATGCATTCGTGGAGCCTGGAAGAAAGCCTGCAACGCATCGCCAAAGAGGGCAAAGGTGTGGCCGTGCTGCTCAATTGCGGCGAGAGCAGCGCACAGCTGCTGGCGCAGTTTGAGGGAACCGCACGCGCCAGCCAGGCACCCGAACGGGGCCGCATGGACCTGCGCACCTATGGCGTGGGCGCGCAAATCCTGCGCGAGTGCGGCGCCTTGAGGATGAACCTCATGGGCAACCCGCGCCGCATGCCCAGCATGACGGGCTATGGCCTCGAAATCGTGGGCTACATCACCAAAGACTGAACCAACTTCATAAAAACCGGAAAAAGGGAGTACACCGTGTTCGGAGCCGACAAGGGAACCGCTGACAAGCTCGATGGCCACAAGCTGTCCATCGGCATTGTCCAGGCACGCTTCAACGAAAGCGTGACCAATGCACTGGCCACCGCCTGCCGCGACGAGCTGCTGGCGCTGGGCGTGCAGGAGAAAAACATCACCCACGTGAAGGTGCCAGGCGCCCTGGAAGTGCCATGTGCCCTGCAGGCCATGGCCGAGAGCAGCAAGTACGACGCGCTGATTGCGCTGGGCTGCATCATCCGTGGCGAGACCTACCACTTCGAGCTGGTCGCCAACGAAAGCGGCTCGGCCGTCACCCGACTGGCGCTGGATTACCAGCTGCCGATTGCCAACGCGATTCTCACCACGGAGAACCTCGCACAAGCCGAGGCCCGGCAGCATGAAAAAGGGCAGGACGCCGCCCGCGTGGCCGTCGAAATGGCCAACCTTTTGGAGGAACTGGGTTGACCCCACCGGTCAGCCCGCCGGCCACCTTGCCGACACCGATTGACGCCATGCCGTACGCACACACTCATTGCCTCCCCCACCGATTGCACATCCATGGCTGAACCCACTTCAAAAACCACCGCGAAAGCCAAGCGCCCGCCTCAAACCCGCACCGGCCTCACCGACACCGGCGTCAAGAAAGCGGCTGATAAATCGGCTCGCACCCGCGCGCGCGAATTCGCCCTGCAGGCGCTCTATCAGCACCTGGTGGGTCGCAACCCGTCGGATGCGATTGACGCGTTCACACGCGACCTGGTCGGCTTCCACAAGGCCGATTCGGCCCACTACGACGCGCTGTTGCACGGCTGCATTGAAGGCGCAACCACGCTGGACGCCGGTATCACCCCGCTGCTGGACCGCCCCATGGCAGAAATCTCGCCCGTCGAGCACGCCGTGCTGTGGATTGGCGCCTACGAATTCACCCATTGCCTCGACGTGCCCTACCGCGTGGTAATCAACGAATGCATCGAGCTGGCCAAGGCCTTTGGCGGCACCGACGGGCACAAGTACGTCAACGGGGTGCTGCACAAGCTGGCCCCGTCGCTGCGCCCGGCTGAAGTGGCAGCCGACAAGTCCCGCTCGGCCGACGCTGGCCCGCGTTCCTGAGGGCGCGCCAGTGAAGATCGCGCGGCGGGCTGAGCGGATCGAGCCGTTTTACGTGATGGAGGTGGCCAAGGCGGCGGCGGCCATGTCTAAGGAGTTCGCCCACACCGCCTCGCCAATGATTTTTCTCAATATCGGCGAACCGGACTTCACTGCGCCTCCGCTGGTGCAACAGGCCGCAGCGCGCGCCATCGTCGACGGCAGCACGCAGTACACCCAGGCCATGGGCCTGCCGGCGCTGCGCGAGCGCATCAGCGACTGGTACGCCAGCCGCTTCGGCGCGCAGGTGGCGCCTGGCCGCATCATCATCACCGCCGGTGCCTCTGCGGCGCTGCATCTGGCGTGCCTGGCACTGATTGAAGCAGGCGACGACATCCTGATGCCGGACCCCAGCTACCCCTGCAACCGCCACTTTGTCAGCGCAGCCGAAGGCAATGCGGTGCTGATTCCCACCACCGCCGAGGAGCGCTTCCAGCTCACCCGCGCGAAGGTCGAAGCCGCGTGGACCGCAAGCACCCGCGGCGTGCTGCTGGCTTCGCCATCCAACCCCACGGGCACCTCGATTGCGCCAGAGGAGCTGCAGCGCATCCACGAGTTCGTGCACAGCAAAGGCGGCATTACGCTGATCGACGAGATTTATCTCGGCCTCAGCTACGAAGAACACTTCGGCCACTCCGCACTGGCCATGCCCGGCGGACTGGGCGACAGCGTCATCAGCATCAACAGCTTCAGCAAGTACTTCAACATGACCGGCTGGCGGCTGGGCTGGCTGGTTCTGCCGGAAGCACTGGCGCCCGTGATCGAACGCATGGCGCAAAACCTCTTCATCTGCGCCAGCACGGTTGCCCAACAGGCAGCCCTCGCCTGCTTCGAGCCCGCAAGCCTCGCCGAATACGAACGCCGCCGCGCCGAGTTCAAGGCGCGGCGCGACTACTTCATTCCCGAACTCAATCGCCTCGGCCTGACCGTCCCCGTGATGCCGGACGGCGCGTTCTACGCCTACGCCGACTGCACCGATGCCGCAGCGCGACTGGGCGTCAGCGGCAGCTGGGATTTCGCGTTCGAACTGATGAAGCGTGCTCACCTCGCCGTCACACCGGGTCGCGACTTTGGGCAGTCTGCACCTGAACGCTTTGTGCGCTTTTCCACTGCGAATTCGATGGAGCAGTTGAGAGAAGTGGTCGCCCGTTTGGAGTCTGTTCTTGCCTGATCTGAAATCGATGAAGTCAAACGTCGACGACTCCTTCATCAAGCAGGAGCCGCGGGACTGGCTTCGCCAGACCGCAGGCGCAGCGGCCCCCTCGGGGGGCAGCGCATTACACGCAGCCGAAGGTGAAGTGAAAAGCGTGGGGGCCATATTCCAGTGGCCATTGCGTGTGTATTGGGAAGACACCGATGCGGGTGGCATCGTGTTTTACGCCAACTATCTGAAATTTTTTGAACGTTCACGCACTGAGTGGCTCCGATCTTTGGGCATTGGCCAGCAGCGACTGAAGGAAGAAGTGGGTGGCATGTTCGTCGTGACCGATACCCAACTCCGCTACCACCGCCCCGCTCGTCTTGACGATGAACTGATTGTTACCGCCACCGTGATCGAAAAAGGGCGTGCTTCATTGATAATCGGGCAGCGAGCGCTATTAAAAACGGAGCAGTCAGAAATTCTCCAGGAGGAAAATCTGCCCATGCTGTGTGAAGGAAAAATCCGCATTGGGTGGGTGAATGCAAGCACTCTCCAGCCCATGCGTATCCCTGCATCCATTCTCGACAGTCTGTCCCCACCCCAGAGTGCCACCCCATGAACCAAGACCTCTCCATCGTCAGTCTTCTACTTAATGCCAGCTGGGTCGTGCAGGCCGTCGTGGCACTGCTGGTTGGCGTCTCGATTGCCAGCTGGGCTGCCATCTTCCGCAAAGTGGTGGCGCTCAAGAAGGTGCAGACGCTCAACGATGCATTTGACCGCGAGTTCTGGTCGGGCACCAGCCTGAACGACCTGTTTGCCGGCGCGGCGCAGAACGCCAAATATTCCGGACCGATGGAGCGTATCTTTGCCAGTGGCATGCGCGAATACCAGAAGCTGCGCGAGCGCCGCATCGCCGACGCCGGCACCCTGATGGACGGCGCCCGCCGCGCGATGCGGGCCAGTTACCAGCGCGAGGTCGATGCCATCGAGGCCAACCTGTCCTTTCTGGCCACTGTCGGCTCGGTGTCGCCCTATGTGGGCCTGTTCGGCACGGTGTGGGGCATCATGCATGCCTTCACCGGTCTGGCTGCACTGGAACAGGTCACGCTGGCCACCGTGGCGCCCGGCATTGCCGAGGCACTGGTCGCCACCGCCATCGGCCTGTTTGCCGCCATTCCGGCTGTGGTGGCCTACAACCGCTTCGCCCACGACATCGACCGCGTGGCGAACCGGCTGGAGACATTCATTGAAGAGTTCTCCAATATCCTGCAGCGCAACCTCGGCGCGCAATCCCCATCGGGTCATTAAAAATGTCAGCCCCCACGCTTTTCGCTTCGCGTAATGCGCTGCCCCCCGAGGGGGCTGGACTTGCTCGGGGCGGCCCTTCGCGGCGTCCGCCAGCCTGAAAGGAGCCGCCATGCCAGCAGTCACCTCCCGCGGCCGGGGTCGCCGCAATATCAGTGAGATCAACATGGTGCCGTTCATCGACGTCATGCTGGTGCTATTGATCATCTTCATGGTCACGGCGCCGCTGATCACGCCCAGCCTGATTGCGCTGCCCAAGGTCGGCAAGGCCAACCTGCCGCGGCAGCCAGCCAATCCGGTGCAGATCGAAATCCAGAAGGACGAAACGGTACAGATCCGCATCAAGGCCGATGCACGGCCCAGCAATGTGGCCAACGTGGCGGCGGACGTCATCAAGTTCGAACCGGGCGTCAAGGCCGCCGCTGCAGAGGCAGTGCCGGTGGTCATCAGTGCGGACAAGAGCATCCGCTATGAGACGGTGGTGAAAGTCATGGGCGCGCTGCAGGAAGCGGGGGTCACCCGTGTCGGCCTGTCGGTGCAGCCCGGAAAGTGATGCACTGGCTGCGGCACCCTCACCGATGATCCGTCGCAAGCCCTGACACACCATGCCCAGCGCCGCCGACCGACTTGAATTTGGCCCGCCCCGCGCCGATGGTGCGCTGCGGTCGTTTGGCCTGGCGCTGGTGGTGCACGCGCTGCTGATTGCAGCGCTCACATGGGGCCTGAACTGGAAGCGCAGCAATCCGGACATTGCGTTCGAAGCCGAGCTGTGGTCCAGCACGCCTCAGGAAGCCGCCCCCCCTGTGGTCGAAGCACCGCCCCCGCCACCACCGCCGCCCGAGGTCATCCCTCCGCAACCCCAGGTCGCTCCGCCTCCGCCCACGCCCGACGCCGAGATTGCGCTGGAGCAGGAGAAGAAACGCAAGCTGGCTCAGCAGAAAGAAGCCGAGGCGCAAAAGCAGGCGAAGCTCAAGGCCGAGCAGGCCAAGAAAGAAAAGGAACTGAAAGCCAAAGAAGAACTGGCCAAGCGCAAGGCTGCCGAAGAAGCCAAAAAAGCCGACGCCCGCAAGCAGGATGCGAAAGACGAGGCGAAGGAAAAGCAGGCCGAAGCCGCACTGGCCAGGCAGCGGCAGGAAGCGCTGAACCGCATGATGGGCCTGGCAGGCGCCACGGGCGGAGCAGATGCCAAGGGCACGGCACAGAAGTCTGGCGGGCCGTCTGCCAGCTACGGCGGGAAGGTTCGGGCCAAGGTCAAACCCAACGTGGTGTTCACTGACGATGCCATCGGTAACCCCACAGCCGAGGTGGAAGTACGCACCGCACCCGACGGCACCATTCTCGGTCAGCGGCTCGTCAAGTCCAGCGGCAACAAGGCATGGGACGACGCGGTCATCAAGGCCATCATCCGCACCGGCACCATGCCCCGCGATGTGGATGGGCGTGTCCCCACACCGATGATTCTGGAATTCCGGCTCAGGGATTGAAAACGACGCTGCTGGCGCAGAAACCAGCGCACTATTACTCGTAAACGATCTGCGCCAGGCCCCGGTCGGCTTGCGCCATCCAGCTGGCCAGCGCCGCGTCGGTCGGGTAGAAACGGGCGGCATCGCCCAGTTGCAATTCGGCCGCTGCGCCCAGCCCCTCACCATCACTGTGGCGGCGCAGGCTCAGGCGCACCGGCAGGCCGCGCAGCAGCTCGCCCTGCTCCGACATCTCCTTGCGCGGCGGGAAATCCCTCACCATACGTGAGATGTCTGGTGCCGTGCCGTTCACAGCCACACGCAGATACTTGCCGAACTTGCAGCGCGCCGTCTCCAGGTCCCACACCTGCGTGACCTTGAAGCGCCGGCCGAAGCGTTCTGAAGCGCCCTGCAGCGTGCCCTGCACGATGACCAGTTCGTCGTCTTTCAGCAGGTTGCGGTTGGCGTTGTAGACCGCCTCGTCCACCGAGGCTTCCAGCACATCGGTCTTGTCGTCGAGCTTGAAGATGATGAGCTTGCCGCGGTTACCGTTGATGACGCGCAGATCGCCCACGATGGCGGCCAGCAGTTGCTGCTCGCGCGAGTCGATCAGGTCATCGATGCGGCGCTTGGCAAACTGCCGCACCTCGGTTTCCACCTCGTCGAACAGGTGACCCGACAGGTAAAAACCGATGGCAGTTTTTTCATGCACCAGCCGTGCCTTCACGCCAAAGGGCACAGCCTCAACCAGCGGCGGCTCCTGCGTGCTGGCGGCATGCGAGTCGCCCATGTCGAACAGGCCGCCCTGGTTGGCGTTGGCTTCAGTGGCAGCGGCAAACTCGAATGCCCGGTCGACCGAGGCCAGCAGCGACGCGCGGTTGAGGTGCAGGTTGTCGAAGGCGCCGCCCTTGATCAGCGCCTCCACCGTGCGCTTGTTCAGCTTGCTGCGGTCGACGCGCACGCAAAAGTCATAGAGCGAGGTGAAGGGGCCACCCTCCTTGCGGGCAGCCACGATGGCGGCAATCGCCTGCTGGCCGGTGCCCTTGATAGCACCGAGTCCATAACGCACGCTGGTGTTGCCAGTGGGCTCGAAGCGGTAGTCGCCGCGGTTGATGTCGGGCGACTCGAACTGGATGCCCATCTTCAGCGCATCGCCAAACAGCACCTTGAGCTTGTCGGTGTCGTCCATCTCCACCGTCATGTTGGCGGCAAAGAACTCGGCGGTGTAGTGCACCTTGAGCCAGGCGGTGTGGTAGGCCAGCAGGGCATAGGCAGCGGAGTGCGACTTGTTGAAGCCGTAGCCCGCGAACTTTTCCATCAGGTCGAAGACCTCGTCGGCCTTCTCTTCGGTGAGGCCACCCTCGCCTGCGCCCTTGCGGAACACCTCGCGCTGGGCGTCCATCTCCTCTTTCTTCTTCTTGCCCATGGCGCGGCGCAGCAGGTCAGCGCCGCCCAGCGAATAGCCGCCCAGAATCTGCGCAGTCTGCATCACCTGCTCCTGGTACACCATGATGCCGTAGGTCTCTTCCAGAATCGCCTTGACGCGCGGGTCGGGGTACTCGGGCTCTTCCTTGCCCTGCTTACGCGCGATGTAGGTCGGAATCAGCTCCATCGGCCCGGGGCGGTAGAGCGCGTTCATCGCGATCAGGTCTTCCAGGCGATCCGGCTTGGCGTCTTTCAGCATGCGCTGCATGCCGATACTTTCAAACTGGAACACGGCTTCGGTCTGGCCGCGCCCGAACAGCTCATAGACCTTCTTGTCATTGAGCGGCAGGTTCTCGAAGCTGAAGTCCTTCTGCGCCGGATGCCGGGCGATGATGAAGTCCTTGGCCATCTCCAGAATGGTGAGCGTGGCCAGCCCCAGAAAGTCGAACTTCACAAGGCCAATCGCCTCCACGTCGTCCTTGTCGAACTGGCTCACTGCCGAATCGCTGCCGGGCTGCGCGTAGAGTGGGCAAAAGTCGGTAAGCTTGCTCGGCGCGATCAGCACGCCACCGGCATGCATGCCGACATTGCGCGTCAGGCCTTCGAGCTTTTGCGCCAGCTCCAGCAGCGTGCGCACGTCTTCTTCCTTGCGTTCGCGCTCGGCCAGAATGGGCTCGACCTCCTTGGCCTTCTCGATGGTGATGTGCTGGCCGGGCTTGTTCGGAATCAGCTTGGAAATGCCGTCGCAAAAACCATAGGGAAAGTCCAGCACCCGGCCCACGTCGCGGATGGCCGCGCGCGCCGCCATGGTGCCAAAGGTGACGATCTGGCTCACCGCGTCCTTGCCGTACTTGTCTTTCACATAGTCGATGACGCGGTCGCGGTTGAGCTGGCAGAAGTCAATGTCGAAGTCGGGCATGGACACCCGCTCCGGGTTGAGGAATCGCTCGAACAGCAGGTTGTACTGCAGCGGGTCCAGATCAGTGATCTTCAGCGCGTAGGCCACCAGCGAGCCGGCACCTGAGCCCCGGCCCGGGCCCACCGGACAACCGTTGTTCTTGGCCCAGTTGATGAAGTCACCCACGATGAGGAAGTAGCCCGGGAAGCCCATCTTGAGGATGGTGTTGATCTCGAACTCCAGCCGCTCGACATACACCGGGCGCTTGGCGTCACGGACCGCCGCGTCGGGGTAGAGGTGAGCCAGTCGCGCCTCCAGCCCCTCGAACGAGGCGTGGCGGAAGTAGTCGTCAATCGGCATTCGGGCGCCATTGACCTCGGGCGTCGGGTAGTCCGGCAGCATGGGCTTGCCAAGCTCCAGCGTCAGGCTGCAGCGCTTGGCGATCTCCAGCGTGTTGGCCAGTGCCGAGGGCACATCGGCGAACAGCGCTTCCATCTGCGCGGCCGACTTGAAGTACTGCTCGCGGGTGAACTTGCGCACCCGGCGCGCGTTGCCCAGGATCTCGCCCTCGGAAATGCACACCCGAGCCTCATGCGCCTCGTAGTCGTCGTAGGTCAGAAACTGCACCGGGTGCGTGGCCACCACCGGCAGCTTGAGCCGGGCTGCCAATTGCACGGCAGCGGCGACGTGGCGCTCGTCGTCGGGTCGCTGGGCACGCTGCAGCTCCAGGTAAAAACGGTGCGGGAACATGCCCGCCAGATGCAGCGCACACTCGACGGCACGGGTGTCATCACCCTGTAGCAGCGCCTGGCCAACCGCGCCGCCCTGCGCCCCTGAGAGGGCAATCAACCCCTCGTTCAGCTCGGCCAACCACTCCAGGCGAATCACCGCCTGGTCGCGCACCACATTGCGCGTCCAGGCGCGGGTGATCAGTTCTGACAGATTGAGATAACCCTGCCGGTTCTGCACCAGCAGCAGCAGGCGGGCAGCGGGCGCATTGGCCTCCTTGCCCGGCACCTGAACCCACACATCGGCACCGATCAGCGGCTTAACGCCGGCACCGCGGCATTCCTTGTAGAACTTGACGGTACCGAACAGGTTGCTCAGATCGGTGATGGCCAGCGCCGGCTGCTGGTCGGTGGCGGCAGCCCCCACGATTTCGTCGATGCGGTTGGTACCATCGACCACCGAAAACTCGGTGTGAATTCTTAAATGAACAAACATGCAAATCATTTTAGGACCCCAGGCACGGAGCACAGCCCCTGAATTCCCATGCGCCTGCCTACAATTTAGGCACCATGCAGACCCTGAACATTGCCGCCTACAAATTCATAGCGCTCGACCGCCTGCCGACGCGGCAAAGCGAGCTGCGGGAGCAACTGGCAGTGCGCGGCATCAGGGGAACGGTGCTGCTGGCCGAGGAAGGCATCAATCTTTTTCTGGCGGGGACGCGGGCCGACATCGACGATTTCTTGAACTGGCTGCGGCAGGACCCTTGTTTTCACGATCTGGAAGTCAAGAAGAGCTGGTCGGCCGTGCAGCCCTTTCGCAAGCTGCTCGTGAAAATCAAGCCGGAAATCATCCGCATGAACCACCCGGCCATCCAGCCCGCAGCGGGCCGCGCCCCTGCCGTGGACGCACCCACCCTGCAGCGCTGGCTGGACCAGGGCCACGACGACGCGGGGCGGCCAGTGGTCACACTCGACACGCGCAACGCCTTCGAGGTCGACGTGGGTACCTTCGACCACGCCATCGACTGGCGCATCGACAAGTTCACTGAATTTCCGCAAGCCCTGCAGGCACACCGGGATGAGCTGGCGGGCAAAACCGTGGTGAGTTTTTGCACTGGCGGCATCCGCTGCGAGAAGGCGGCGATCCTGATGCGCGAGACAGGCCTGGAAAATGTGTACCAGCTCGACGGCGGCATCCTGAAATACTTTGAAACCTGCGGTCACCGGCATTTCACCGGGGAATGCTTTGTGTTTGACGACCGACGGGCGGTTGACGCGGCATTGCAGCCACGAATCAACCCTGGACAACCGGCATCCGATGCAAGATTTGAAGGCGGCGCGCGACCAACAGGGTCAGCGTCTGACAGACGCCTCGCCCATCCTGACGAAAACTGTTGATACGGCGAGGCCGATGACGCTTCACCAAGCAAGTCCATCCGCACGCCGCAATCCACTCACGTCGAGCGCCCCAATGCCAACGCCCATGCCAACCCCATCCCGCCCAGCCTCCGTGCAATCCGCCTTTCAGCCCTCGGCGCTGGCCCATGCGTTCGAGCAGGTGCGGGCCCGCACCGAGGCACTGGCCGCGCCACTGAGCGCCGAAGACTGCCAGCTGCAATCGATGCCGGATGCCAGCCCCACCAAGTGGCATCTGGCGCATCTGACCTGGTTCTTCGAGACCTTCATCCTCGAACGCCATGAGCATGACTTCCAGCCGTTCGACGCGAGCTTCCGGGTGCTCTTCAACAGCTATTACAACGGCGTCGGCGACAAACACCCACGCCCCCAGCGCGGGCTGATCAGCCGGCCTACGCTGGGTGAGGTGATGGCCTACCGGGCGCAGGTCAATGAGCGCATGCTGGCCCTGCTGTCCGCCCCCTCAGCCAAAGGCGATGCCAGCCTCGCGCAGCTCGTCACGCTGGGCCTGCACCATGAGCAGCAGCACCAGGAGCTGCTGCTCACCGACATCAAGCACGCGCTCTCTTTCAACCCCCAGCGGCCCGCCTACGCCCAGCGCTGGCCGCTCACAGGCATTCACCTGCAGCCACTGCAGTGGCATGGGTTTGAAGGCGGACTGGTCGAGCACGGCCACCTGCCTGCCGAGGACGGCGCTTTTGCGTTCGACAACGAAACACCGCGCCACAAGGTCTACGTCGCGCCGTTCGAGCTGGCCAGCCGGCTGGTGACCAACGCCGAGTGGATGGGCTTCATCGCCGACGGCGGCTACGAGCGCCCTGAGCTGTGGCTGGCCATGGGCTGGGACTGGGTACAGGCGGGCCAGCGCCGCTTGCCGCTCTACTGGCAGGAGGCGCCAGACTCAGCGCCGGGTCGTTATATCAACTTCACGCTGCACGGGCAGGTCGAGGTAGACCCCAACACCCCCGCCTGCCATCTGAGCTATTTCGAAGCCGACGCGTTTGCGCGCTGGTCAGGCGCGCGCCTGCCGACGGAGTTTGAATGGGAGCTGGCTGCGCGGCGCCAGCCGGCGGCTCACTGGCGCAATGGCAACTTTTCCGAAGCGGCGGCCTTTCATCCCTTGCCCACGCAGGCCGACCACGGCCACGCGCCGGTGCAGATGGCGGGCGACGTGTGGGAGTGGACGCAGTCGAACTACAACCCCTACCCGGGCTACCGCCCCTGGGAGGGACTGGTGGGCGAGTACAACGGCAAGTTCATGTGCAACCAGTTTGTGCTGCGCGGCGGGTCGTGCGCCACGCCGCAAAGCCACATCCGCGCCAGCTACCGCAACTTCTTCCCGCCCGAGGCGCAGTGGCAGTTCAGCGGGCTGCGGCTGGCGCGTGATGCCGCCTAGCCTCGTCAATCGGCTGTAAAGCGCCGCTCCGGCAAGGGAATGAACTCGGTCTCGCCGGGCACCTGGCCCATGCCCTGCGCCAGCCAGTCGTTCGAGGCCTGAACGATGCGCTCCTTGCGGCTGGAGACAAAGTTCCACCACATATAGCGGTGCCCATCGAGTGGCTCTCCGCCGACCACGACCAGTCGCACATCAGTCGTGGCGTGCAGCGTGGTGGGCAGGCCCGAGGTCAGAGTGCACAAGGCGTTGGTGGGTACCGCATCGCCGGCCACGACCACGCCACCGCTCACCACATACACCGCCAGCTCCTCTGCCAGCGCCGGCAGTTCCACACTGGCACCCGTAGCGAGCCGGATGTCGAGGTAAACCGTTTTGGAGAACGTCTTGACCGGCGATGTCTTGCCAAATGCGTCGCCGATCAGCACACGCACTTCAACGCCCGGTAGCGTGACCACAGGAATCGCATCGGCCGGGGTGTGCGTGAAGTCAGGCGCCACCTCTTCAAATGCCTTGGGCAGCGCCGCCCACAGCTGCAGGCCGTGGTTGACATAAGCCGTGCTGCGCAGGTCTTCCGGCGCACGCTCTGAATGCACAATGCCGCGCCCTGCCGTCATCCAGTTGATGGCGCCGGGCTCAATGCGCTGACTGGAACCGACGCTGTCGCGGTGCATCATGGCGCCTTCAAACAGGTAGGTCACGGTGGCCAGTCCGATGTGCGGATGGGGCCGCACATCGTGATTGGTGCCGGGCTGCTCGGTCACCGGTCCGAAGTGATCAAAGAAAATGAAGGGGCCCACCGACTGCTGTTGCGCAGCCGGCAAAAGGCGCCGCACCATGAAGCCACCGCCCAGGTCCTTGTGGTGGCCCGTCAGTACACGTTGAACCGTCATGGCATGCGCTCCAGTGAGGTGGTGATGTCGGTGGTGACCGTGGTCATCAATTTATGAACCGGACATTTCTGCGCCACAGATTCCAGCTCGCGCACCTGCGCATCGGTCAGCGTGCCCTGCACCTGCATGCGCGCACTGAGCCGGTACACGCCAGTGCGTTCACCGGAGTCGTCGCGGTCAATCACCGTACGGACATCGTCCACAGGAATGCCCTTCTTGCGGGCGTACCACATCACCGTCAGAGCCTTGCAGGCACCCAGCGCCGCGTCGTACAGGTCGTGCGGACTGGGGCCTGCGTCTTCACCGCCTTCGGCGGCGCTCACATCGGCACTCAGCACATGGTCGCGGATCGCGATGGTCTGCGCCATGGGCGCGGACGGCTTCTTCTGGATGAGCACGGACATGGGCAACTCCTGAAGTGATGACATTCTGGTGTGCTGCCTCACGGGGCAGTACACATCGGGCCCGACGGATTACTTGCGCAGGCGCGCAGCGGTCTCTGCCACGCGCGCGCCGAACAGACGCGCCGTCTCCAGATCGCCAGCGCTCATCTCGGCTGCGCCGGCATCGGAAGGCGACTGCGCCATCGCGCCGCTGAACGAACCCATGTAATTGTTGTCGTCGCGCTTGGCAGCCTTGCTGTTGCTGGGCATCATGCCAGTGCCCACCCACACGCCGCCGTGCTGCATGGCCAGCGTGAACAGGTAGTGCAGCGTGGACAGCTTGTCGCCATTCATGCTGGCGCTGTTGGTGAAGCCGGCAAACAGCTTGTCCTTCCAGGCCTGGCCGAACCAGGGCTTGGACGACGCATCGGCAAATTTCTTGAACTGCCAGCTGACGCTGCCCATGTAGGTCGGGCTTCCCATGATGATGGCGTCGGCCGCCGCGAGCTTTTCCCACGCACCTTCCGGCAGGTTGCCATCGGCGTCAATCGCGATCAGCTCTGCACCGGCGCCATTGGCCACCGATTGCGCCATGCGCTGGGTATGGCCGTAGCCCGAGTGGTAAACCACAACAACTTGAGACATGTGTGAACTCCTTGAGGGTCAAAAAAGTAAAAGAGAAACCGTGAAAACTCAGGCGCCGCGCTTGCCGTCCAGGCTCCAGGCGCCGGCACCGAAAGCCGTGATCACCAGCAAACCACCCACCACAGCCATGTTCTTGAAGAACATCAACGACTGCATCATCTGCATGTCAGCCGGCATGGCCCAGTAGTTGTGGAAGATGAAGGTGATGACGAAAGTGAAGATCGCAAGCAGCAACGCGGCCAGTCGGGTCTGGAAGCCCACCACCAGCAGCAGGCCAAGGCCCAGCTCGGCAGCGACGGCAATCGCTGCGGCCACTTCAGGCAATGGCACGCCCTTTGAGGCGATGTAGCCCACGGTGCCAGTGAAGCCAGCAATCTTGCTGAAGCCGGCAGGCACAAATAGCAGGGCCAGCAGCAGGCGGCCAATCAGGGAAAACGGGTTTTGGAGAGAGTTGAACATGATGAGTCCTTTCGAGACAGTGGGCTTTTGACAGCTTGAAGATGATGGATGAAAACACGGTGACCAGCAAGCCAGCACACCGCAGGGGAAAACTCAGGCTTCGAGATCGAACACCAGCACCTCGGCCGATTGGCCGTGAGCCAGTTGCAGGCGGGGCTCTGACTCCAATTTGGCGGCGTCACCGGTCTTCAGCCGCTGGCCATTGACCTCCAGTTCGCCGCGCACCAGATGCACATAGGTCTTGCGCTTCGGGTCCAGCGCCAGTTCGACCGACTCCTCACCGTCGAGCAGGCCCGCATAGAGCCGCGCATCGGCATGAATGGTCACCGAGCCCTGGGCACCGTCGGGCGAGGCCACCAGGCGCAGCTGGCCGCGCTTTTCAGCGTCACTGAAGGACTTCTGCTCGTAGCTGGGCGGAATGCCCGTCACGTTGGGCTCGATCCAGATCTGCAGGAAATGCGTGGTCTGGCCCTCGGCATGATTGAACTCGCTGTGCTGCACGCCGGTGCCGGCGCTCATGCGCTGCACATCGCCGGGCGGAATGCCCTTGACGTTGCCCATGCTGTCCTTGTGCGCCAGCTCACCGCTCAGCACGTAGCTGATGATTTCCATGTCACGGTGGCCGTGCGTGCCGAAGCCGCGACCAGCGGCCACGCGGTCTTCGTTGATCACGCGCAGGTTGCCAAAACCCATGTGGGCAGGGTCGTAGTAACCGGCGAAAGAAAAGGAATGGAAGGACTTCAGCCAGCCGTGGTCGGCATAACCGCGTTCGCTGGAGGCTCTCAGAGTGACCATGATGGGCTCCTTTCAGGGGCTGTTGGGAAAGCTGCCGGGGCGCTGCTTTCAATGCCTCTACTGTAGAAGCCGATACCACTCTTTTCGTTGCACGGATTTGATGGCATCATTCAAATTAATTGAACTATTAAATCATGATCAAACTGCCATGAGCATCATCACCAACCCGATCCGGGACACCCTGACGCCCGAAACACTGGGGCTGATCGCGGCCGTGCACAGCGCGGGCAGCATGGCTGCGGCGGCACGGCAGCTGGGCGTGGTGCCCAGCGCCCTCACCTACCGCATCCGGCTGGTGGAAGACGCGCTCGATGTTCTGCTGTTTGACCGCTCATCACGGCAGGCCAAGCTCACCGCCGCCGGGCGCGAACTCCTGCGCGAAGGCGACCGGCTGCTGACCGAGCTTGACGCGGTGGCCAATCGCGTCAAGCGCGTGGCCACCGGCTGGGAACCCGAGCTCACGTTGGCGGTGGACCGCGTGATCTCGCGCACCACCGTCATGGAGCTGTGCGAGGCCTTTTTCTCGCTGGACCCACCGACCCGCCTGCGCATTCGCAGCGAGGCCCTGTCCGGCACGCTGCAGGCGCTGACCTCAGGGCAGGCCGATCTGGCCATCGGGGTGGCCATGGAGCCCGCCACCGACCGCTCGGTGCAGAGCAAGCCACTGGGCAGCATCCCGTTTGTGTATGCCGTCGCCCCACATCACCCGCTGGCCAGCGCACCGGAACCACTGACCGATGCGATGCTGATGCAACACCGCGCCGTGGCGGTGGCCGATTCCGTGCAGCGCGGCAGCGGCCTAACCGTCGGGCTGATGGGTGGGCAGAACATCTTCACTGTGCCCGGCATGCAGGAAAAGCTCGATGCGCAGCTGCGTGGTCTGGGCGTCGGCTTTTTGCCCGAGTATCTGGCCCGCCCGCACATCACCGCAGGCCGGCTGGTCGAAAAGCGCGTGCAGCGCCCCACACGCACCGTGGCGCCCAGCTACGCGTGGCGAAGGCACGATGACCTGCCGACAGGCCGCGCGTTGCAGTGGTGGCTGGAGCAGCTGGCTCGCCCGGCCACGCGGCAGGCCCTGCTGTCGTACGACCAGATCCGTTAAAACCCGAAGATCAACCGCAGGGGCCAACACAGCGTAGGCATTGGCCTCTGCTGCGTGTAGAGTGTGTGCATGGACGGCTTTGCGTTCACCACCACAAGCAAGACAAACCAGAACAAGACAGACCAGAACATGACAAAAACAACCCGCAAGCGAACATCCCCACCCCAAGCCTCCGCACAGCCCGCAGCGCCGCGGCACATCGCAGTGATTGGCGCCGGGATTGCCGGCATCGCCTGCGCGCGCACCCTGGTGCAGGCAGGGCACAAGGTCACGGTGTTCGAGAAAAGCCGCGGAACGGGCGGGCGCATGTCCACACGCAACACGGAATTTGGCGGGTTCGACCATGGCGCGCAGTACTTCACCGTTCGCGATGCGCGGTTTGAAATGGCCCTGGCTACTGTGCCGGGCCGCGTACGCCCCTGGAGCGCCAACACCGTGCGCATCCTCGACGAGCTAGGCCGCGTCGTGGCAGCGGCGTTGCCGCCGAAAGAGCCCCATTGGGTCGCCACACCCGGCATGAACGCGCTGGTGCGGCAATGGGCGGAGCCGCTGGTCAGCGCCGGGCAACTGATGCTGCAGACGCAGGTGGTCCGCATCGAGAAAGACAAGCTGCACCCCGAGCGCTGGCAGCTGCAGACAGAAGGCCCGGGCGCCGACAGCCGTGTTCACTCTGGTTTTGATGATGTGGTGCTGGCCATTCCCTCGGTGCAGGCCCATGCCCTGCTGCTCAGCTCGCAGCAAGCCAAGCCGCTGATCGCACCGATCGCCAGCGTAAGCGTTGCGCCCTGCTGGACGCTGATGCTGGCCTTTCCGCAGGCGAACCAGCCGACGCTGTCGCACCTGGGCCCGCACTGGAATGCAGCGCGCAGCACCCACCACCGCATCGCCTGGCTGGCACGCGAGTCGTCCAAGCCTGGCCACGGCCCGATTGAACGCTGGACCGTACAGGCCAGCCCTGACTGGTCGGTGCGCCACCTGGAAGACGACGCCGAGCGCGTGAAGGCCAAGCTGCTGAGAGCCTTCACCGAAGTGACCGGCATTCGCGCCGAACCGCCCCACGCGGCCGTGCACCGCTGGCGCTATGCGCAAACCACCAAGCCCCTGGGCAAAAGCCATTTGTGGGATGCCCAATCCCACATCGGCGCCTGTGGTGACTGGTGCATTGGCCATCGAGTGGAGGATGGTTTCATTTCCGGGCTCGAAATGGCACTGGCCATTTGCTGAACCCGCGCGGAGGTGGGAAGTCAGCCTGATCGCGCGCCCTACGTGGGGCGCTTTGCGCCCTCTCCCACCGGGCCGCTGCACGCGGGCTCGCTGGTTGCGGCGCTGGCCAGCTGGCTCGACGCGAGAGTCCATCAGGGCCGATGGCTGGTGCGCATTGAAGATGTCGACACGCCGCGCTTCGTGCCTGGTGCAGACAGCCTGATCCTGCAACAGCTCGCAGCCTGCGGCCTGGTGCCAGACGAAGCGCCGGTGTACCAGTCACAGCGCGGGGCGCTTTACCAGCAGGCGCTGGATCAACTCGTGACCGATGGACTCGCCTACCCCTGCGCGTGCAGCCGGCAGGACATTGAGCGCGCACTGGAAAATCTCGGACACCCCCGGCATCGACACGGCGAACTGGTCTATCCCGGCACTTGTCGAAATGGCCTGAACGGCCGTGCCGCCCGGGCCTGGCGATTTGCGGTGGGCCCGTCGCGCGACGTGTTGCACTGGCACGATCAATGGCTAGGCGAGCAGACGCAGGATGTCGCTCAGGAAGTGGGTGACTTCGTGCTCAGGCGTGCCGACGGTTACTGGGCCTACCAGTTGGCGGTGGTGGTGGACGATGCGGCGCAAGGGGTGACCGATGTGGTCCGTGGTGAAGACCTGGCCAACAACACCGCGCGGCAAATCCTGCTGCAGTGGGCACTGGGTCTGCCCACACCGCGCTATCTGCACACCCCGCTGGTGCTGGGCGCGAACGGCGAGAAGCTCTCCAAACAAAACGGCGCCACGGCGCTGGACCTGACGCAGCCCCTGCAGGCCCTTGCCGCTGCGGGTCGGGTACTGGGCATTCCAGACGACCAGCATGCAGCCACAGCGGCCGACTGGCTGCGGCACGCACTGCCGCATTGGGCATCTATATCGAGAAGATGCATCAAGCCGGCCGACTAAAATCATTCGGTGACTGACGCCCCCACTCCGCCTCCCGCGAATTTCCCGCCACGCGCCATCCGCAGCTTTGTGCGGCGCACTGGCCGCACCACCGTCGGCCAGGCCAAGGCCTTTGCCGATGTGGGCCCGCAGTTCCTGCTGCCTTACGAGCCAGCACCACTCGACATCGCCGGGGCCTTTGGGCGTACCGCGCCGACGATTCTGGAAATCGGCTTTGGCATGGGCGAGGCCACCGCGCACATCGCGGCGCTGATGCCGGAGAAAAACTTCCTCTGTTGCGAAGTGCACACGCCCGGCGTGGGCGCCCTGCTCAAGCGCATTGCCGAGCAGTCACTGCAGAACATCCGCATCCTGCAGCACGACGCAGTAGAAGTCATGGACCACATGCTGCCCGCCGGCGACGGGGCGCTGCTCGACGGTGTGCACATTTTTTTTCCAGACCCGTGGCACAAGAAAAAACACAACAAGCGCCGCCTGATCCAGCCACCGCTGATTGCCAAGCTGGCCGCCAGGCTCAAGCCCGGTGGCTACCTGCACTGCGCGACCGACTGGCAGCCCTACGCCGAGCAGATTCTGGAAGTGCTGAGCGCCGAGCCGCTGCTGCGCAACTCGGCAGACGAGTCGCAAGGCGGTTACGCGCCCAAGCCCGACTACCGGCCGCTGACCAAATTTGAGAACCGCGGCATCAAGCTAGGCCATGGTGTGTGGGATGTGGTGTTCGCCCGTGCCTGAACCTTCAAAGCAACAAGTCAAACAGGATGGTCCGACCGCCGGGCCGCCCCAAGGTCGGACAGCCCCCTCGGGGCTGACGACCGCGGCTCCAAACCTGCCTGCGCAGGTTGGGACGGGAGGAAGGGCCCACGTCTCAGACGTGGGCACGTACAGGGAGCCATACGCAGTGGCCAGCGTGGGGGCCAAGTGACTCACGGCCTGCCCACCCGGCAAGGCGTGAGCCCCAGCTGCGTCGGGCTGCCCGCAGGCGACTGGCCAACCATGACGGATTTTCTGGTCGAGCGCTTCCCCGCGATTTCACGCACTACCTGGCTGGCGCGCATGCAGGCGGGCCTGGTCGCCGATGAGTTCGGCACCCCGGTCACCCCCGAGCGGCCCTACCGGGGCCACATGCGTGTGTACTACTACCGCGACTTGCCTGCGGAACCCCGCATCCCCTTTGAGGAAACCGTGCTCTACCAGGACGCGCATCTGGTGGTGGCCGACAAACCGCACTTTCTGCCCGTCACGCCCTCGGGCCACTACCTGCAGGAAACGCTGCTGGTGCGCCTCAAAAACAAGCTGGCCATCGACACGCTGGCGCCGATTCACCGCATCGACCGCGAAACAGCCGGGCTGGTGCTGTTCAGCGTCAGCCCCGGCGAACGCAATGCCTACCAGGCGCTGTTCCGAGACCATGCAGTGACCAAGCACTACGAGGCCATCGCACCTTGGCGGAAAGATTTGACATGGCCCATCACCCGTAAAAGCCGAATCGTTGAAGACGAACCGTTCTTCAGGCAGCGCGAGGTACCGGGCCAGCCCAACAGCGAAACCCACATGGATGTGATTGAAAAAAATGGCGACCTGGCCAGATACGCGCTAAGTCCGGTGACTGGTAAAAAACACCAGTTGCGCGTCCATATGAACGCACTAGGCTTGCCGATTCTGAATGACCGGATGTACCCTCCTGTGGCTGATACCCCGATTGATGACTACAGCTTGCCCCTGCAGTTGCTGGCCAGGTCGATTGCGTTTCCCGACCCTGTGACAGGCCAGGCGCGGTATTTTCAAAGCCAGCGCACGCTGGCGTGACAGGCCTTGCAACTGAGGTGACGAGGGGTTCTACGGTTATTGCACATCGTTGAGAGAGCGCGTCGTCTTTCAGCGAAACTAGCGGGTAACGTTCTGTCCAAGCCCTTTCTCTCCATCCCTGCCCAGAAAGAACTCCCAACATGGCTTATTTTTCTTTTCAAAACTTCAAATCACTGCTAAGCGTCGCCGCTCTGACCGCAGCAACCGCTTTGACAAGTACCTCGTACGCGCAGACTATTTTCCGCGTCACCACCATCCCCGAGGAAGCAGCCACAGAGCAGACCCGCAAATTTGGCCCGATTGTGAAATACCTGGAGAGCAAGCTGGGTCAAAAAGTTGAGTTTATTCCGGTATCTGACTACCCCGCTGCAGTGGAAGCGCTGGTCAATAAGCAGGTCGACATGGTCTGGTTTGGCGGCTTCACGTTTGTGCAGGCAAGCGTGCGTTCAGGCGGCAAAATTGTGCCGATCGCCCAGCGCGAGGAAGACACCAAGTTTCAATCGGTGTTCATCACCAAACCTGGCTCAGGTATCAAAACGCTGGCCGACCTCAAAGGCAAACAGGTCAGTTTTGGTTCGCAATCATCAACGTCTGGGCATTTGATGCCGCGCAGCTTTTTACTCGACGCCAAAATTGACCCTGACAAAGACTTCAAGCGGGTGGCTTATTCGGGCGCGCACGACGCCACCATTGCATCCGTTGTCAGCGGAAAGGTTGACGCTGCTGCGCTTGACATCACCGTTTGGAACAAGTTTGTGAAAGAAGGCAAGGTGTCGGACAAAGACGCGGTGGTGTTCTTCTCCACGCCGGGTTACTTCAACTACAACTGGTCAGTGCACGCAGACATGCCAGCCGCCCAGCGCGAACGCGTTAAAAAAGCGCTGCTGGACATTGACCCTAAGACACCTGAAGGCAAAGAAATTCTGGATTTGAACCGCGCGACCAAATACATTGCAACAGTGCCTGAGAACTACCGCGGCATCGAAGCTGCTGCCCGCAGTGCCGGCTTGCTTAAATAAACAGACCCATCAACAGGCTGATCAACAACGTGCAGGTTCTTCTGGCCGATGTATCGGCGCGCCATCCCGCCGCCAAAGGCAATGTGCCTGATGCACTGCGGCATGTCTCTTTAAAAGTGCAGTCTGGCGAGCAAGTGGCCATTATTGGTCCGTCCGGCGCAGGCAAAACCACCTTGCTGCAATTGACTGCATGCGCGTTAAAGCCCACCACGGGGGCGCTCCAGCTGGGCGACGTTGACCCTTGGGGCCTACCGATCCGTGGGCTTCAAAAGTTGCGAGCCAAATTATTTTTGGCTCCGCAAGTGCCGCCATTGCCGCCGCGCCAGCGTGTGGTGACGGCAGTGCTGGCGGGACTTTTGCCGCAAATGGGTATTTGGGCAAGCCTTCGCAGCCTGTTTTATCCGAGGCATATTGAAACGGCTGATGCAGCCCTGGCAAGGTTTGATTTGGCTGACAAGCTTTTTGAGCGGGTTGACCGCCTGTCAGGCGGTGAGCGGCAACGTGTCGGGCTGGCGCGCATTTTGGCGTCAAACGCGCAGTTGCTGCTGGTTGACGAACCACTGTCAGCGCTGGATCCAGCGCGCAGTGAGCAGGCCATCCAGGCACTGACCGATATCGCGGCCGAGCGCGGCGCAACGCTGGTGGCAACCTTGCACCATGTTGACATGGCACTGCGGTCATTTCCGCGCATTATTGGTCTGCGCGATGGTCAGCTTGTTTTTGACCTTCCTGCCGCACAAGTTTCACCCCAGCACCTGCATGACCTGTACGCGCAGCACTTGCATGAGCTCGATGGCCCGCCGGTAGCAGCTGATCATGTACCTGATGCACCTTCACTTCCCGCTGTGATGCACTGCCGCTGATGCAGACGGTGCTTTCGCAAACCGCCAAGCGCGACCCGGCCTGGATGGGTCGCCTGTTCTGGCTACTGGCTGGGTTGGCACTGCTGTGGCCTGCGCTTGTACTGACTGAATTCAAAGTCTGGACACTGTTTGAGGCCAGTAATTTAAAGCCGACCTTGAAATTTTTGGGTGACTTCTTTCCGCCAAAAATAGAAGGTGAATTTTTACTGCTGGTCGCCAAGGAAACCTGGCGTACGGTTGCCATTGCCACTGCCGGTATAGCTCTGGCAATGGTGCTGGCCGTGCCGCTGGCGCTGCTGTCGGTGCGGGTTTTGTCGGTGTCCGCGTTGACCGGAAAGATGAACAAGCTTCCCTCGGTGTTGCGCACACTGCTGCGCTGGGTCATGGTGTTGCTGCGCAGCGTCCCAGAATTGATTTGGGCACTGATCTTTGTGCGGGTGGTCGGCCTGGGGCCAACGGCGGGCGTGATCGCGATTGCACTGACCTACGGCGGCATGTTGGGCAAGGTCTATGCCGAAATTCTGGAAAGCGGCGATGCGCAAGTCACGCAGAGTCTGCTCCGCAACGGCGCGGGACGCCTCCAGGCGTTTTTTTACGGCCTGTTGCCACAAAACGCTGCCGAGTTGACCAGCTATTCGGTGTACCGCTGGGAGTGCGCCATCCGTTCGTCAGCCGTGCTGGGTTTTGTGGGCGCGGGTGGCCTGGGTCAGCAAATGGATGCATCGATGAAGATGTTCAATGGTTCTGAAGTCGCCACCATGCTGATTGTTTTTATGTTGCTGGTGTGGCTGGCAGATGCCACCAGCGCTTGGTTGCGTAAAAAGCTGGGGTGAGCGTGCAAACGTCACGCGTATCACCCCGTAAGATGCCGCCGCCGCTGTTCGCTGCGCGCTGCAAGGCATGCTGGTTTGTGTTCGGTCTGGTCTGCCTCACAGTTGCCAGCTTTTGGACGCTTGACTTGAAGTGGGCGCAGTTCTTCAGTGTGGATGCTGCCGGCCGAATGGGCAAGTTCGTTGGCGAATTGTTGGTGCCTGAAACCAGCAGCAAATTCTTGACCAAACTCATTTGGGCTGCGCTAGAAACGCTGGCCATGAGCGCACTGGGCACATTGCTGGCGGTCATTTTTGGCTTGGCCCTGGCCGTGCCCGCCAGCAAAACGCACCACGACGATCCAGCCCGGTGGCGCGGCATCAGCCGCGCGGTGTTGAATATGCTGCGCAGCATTCCTGAGCTGGTGTGGGCAGCGCTGCTGCTGATCAGCGCGGGCTTGGGGCCACTGGCTGGTACGCTGGCTTTGGCGCTGCACACGTCAGGCGTGCTGGGCCGCTTGTTTGCTGAAAGCATTGAAAACGCGGGCGCAGGCCCGGCGTTTGCGCTGCGTTGTCGCGGCATCACAGAGGCCAAAATTTTTTGGTATGCCACTTTCCCGCAAATCTTGCCGCAGCTCGTTAGCTACACCTTGTACCGCTGGGAAAACAACATCCGTGCCGCCGCCGTGCTGGGCGTGGTGGGTGCTGGGGGCTTGGGTCAAATGCTCGCTTTTCATATGGGCCTGTTCCAGATGGGTGAAACTGGCAGCATTTTGCTGGCCATGCTGGTGCTGGTCGCTCTCGTCGATGCCCTGAGTTTTGCCAGCCGCCGCTGGCTGTCGGTGTAGGCTGCCGGCTTTGTCATCCACCTTCCTCTCCGTCTATTGAAAAAAGCCGTCGTGAACACAATCCCCGCCCCTAGCTTGACACCACAGTTCATCAACGCTGCTCAAAGCGCATCAACCACATCTGGTATCCAGCAAGAACTGACAGCCAACCTGCTCAAACCAGCAGCGAGCCTGTCGCCCAAGTTTTTTTACGATGCACTCGGCTCCAAGCTGTTTGAAGCGATCACGTTGCTGGACGAGTACTACCCCACCCGCACCGAAGCGGCGATTTTCGAAGCCTCACGCGCGGACATGGCACAAGCGCTGGTGGACGCTGGCATCCGCAGCCCCTGCCTGATTGATCTGGGCGCCGGCAACTGCGCCAAGGCCGCCAGCCTGATGCCGGCGCTGCAGCCGCGGCAGTATGTGCCAGTCGATATTTCGGTCGAGTTCATGCGCGATGCCGCAGCGCAGGTGCAGAACAGCTTTCCGGCGCTCGACATCGTGGGCGTCGGCATGGATTTTTCTTCGGGCCTGCAGCTGCCTGCCGAAGTGCAGCCGCATGACCGGGTGTTTTTCTACCCCGGCTCCAGCCTAGGCAATTTCCATCCCGACGAGGCAAGGGGTTTTCTGCAGCACATCGCCGACCCGGCCGAGGGGCATGCGCGTGGCCTGCTGCTGGGGATTGATCTGGTCAAGGACAGCGCCACGCTGGAAGCCGCCTACGCCGATGCGCTGGGCGTGACCGCCGCCTTCAACAAAAACCTGCTGCTGAATGTGAACCGACTGCTGGGCTCGGACTTCTCGGTCAGCCAGTGGCAGCACGTGGCGTTTTTCGACCGGGCGCTGTCACGCATCGAGATGCATCTGGAGGCCCGCATGGACCTGCAGGTGAGCTGGCCAGGCCAGCAGCGGCGCTTCCGCGCGGGGGAGCGCATTCACACCGAATGCTCGTACAAATACACGCTGGACGGCATGCAGGCGCTGTTGCACCAGGCCGGTTTTTCGCAGGTGCGGCACTGGACCGACCCGAAGCAATGGTTCGCTGTGTTCTGGGCTACCGTCTAAAAAGGAAGAAGGCGGCTCACCCGCATCACTACACGCATCAAACCCGTTCAGCCACCCAAGGCTGAACCGACTTCAGGGCCTCGCCCAGCTTGGTCGCATCGGTACCGCCAGCCATCGCCATGTCGGCCTTGCCGCCGCCCTTGCCGCCCACCTGCTGGGCCACAAAGTTGACGAGTTCGCCCGCCTTGACCTTGCCCACGCTGTCAGCCGTGACGCCGGCAGCGATCTGGACCTTGTCGCCATCGACCGCAGCAAGCACGATCACGGCGGTCTTGAGCTTGTCTTTGAGCTTGTCCATGGTGTCGCGCAGGGTCTTGGCGTCAGCGCCTTCAAGACGAGCCGCGAGCACCTTGAGACCCTTGACATCGATGGCCTGGGCCATCAGCTCGTCGCCCTGCGACGATGCCAGCTTGCCCTTGAGCGCCGCGATTTCCTTCTCCAGCGCCTTGACCTGATCCAGCACCTGCGTGATGCGGCTCTGCAATTCGGCCGGGTTGGCTTTCAGCGAGCCGGCAGCCGCCTCCACCGTGGATTCGAGCGACTGCAGATAGGCCAGCGCGTTGGCACCTGTCACTGCCTCGACGCGACGCACACCGGCCGCCACGCCGCTTTCAGCGACGATCTTGAAGAGGCCGATGTCACCGGTGCGGCCCACGTGCGTGCCGCCGCACAGCTCCTTGCTGGAGCCGATGCTGAGCACACGCACTTCATCGCCGTATTTCTCGCCGAACAGCATCATGGCGCCCGACTTCTGTGCCGATTCCATGTCCATCACGCTCGCGTCGGTGGCAGCGTTGGCCAGAATCTCGGCATTCACCAGGGCTTCAATGCGGCGGATCTCGTCGTCGGTGACTGGGGCGTTGTGTGCAAAGTCAAACCGCGTGCGGTCGGCGTTCACCAGCGAGCCCTTTTGCTGCACGTGGCTGCCCAGCACTTCGCGCAGGGCCTTGTGCATCAGGTGCGTGGCGCTGTGGTTGCGCACCGTGGCTGCGCGCACGGCGGTGTTGACCTGCGCCATCACCTGATCGCCCACCTTCAGCGTGCCGTAGCTCACCATGCCGTGGTGGCCAAACACATCGGACTTGATCTTCTGGGTGTCCTGCACTTCAAATTGCGCGTCTTTGGTGGTCTCACCCGCCACCAGACGGCCCTGGTCGCCCACCTGACCGCCGCTTTCGGCATAAAACGGTGTGGTGCTGAGCACCACCACGCCGCTCTGCCCTGCATTCAGTGCCTGCACCGCCACGCCGTCGGCATAGAGCGCGACCACTTTGGCAGCTTCCTCCAGCAGGTCGTAACCAGTGAAGGCATGGCCTGAGCCGGCGTACTCCAGCGCGCGGTCCATCTTGAATTTGCCAGCAGCGCGGGCCTGGTTCTTCTGCTTTTCCATCGCGGCGTTGAAGCCAGCCTCGTCCACATCCACACCGCGCTCACGGCAGACATCGGCTGACAAATCCAGCGGGAAGCCATAGGTGTCGTGCAGCTTGAAGGCCACGTCGCCCGGCAGCACCTTGGCGCCACCAGCCAGCGCCGTGTCAAGGATGGTCATGCCGATTTCCAGCGTCTCGAAGAAGCGCTCTTCCTCGGCTTTCAGCACCGCCGTGATGCGCTGCTGCTCGTCCCTGAGTTTGGGGTAGGCGTCGCCCATCAGGCGGACCAGATCGGCCACCAGCTTATGGAAAAACGGCGTCTTCTTGCCCAGCTTGTAGCCATGGCGAATCGCGCGGCGCACGATGCGGCGCTGCACATAGCCGCGGCCTTCGTTGGAGGGGTTCACGCCGTCGCTCACCAAAAAGGCGGTGGCGCGGATGTGGTCGGCAATCACGCGCAGCGACTTGTTGCTGAGGTCCTGCTCACCGGTTTCACGGGAAGCGGCCTTGATCAGCTGGTCAAAGATGTCGATCTCGTAGTTGCTGTGGACATGCTGCAGGATGGCGGCCAGACGCTCCAGGCCCATGCCGGTGTCGACGCAGGGCGCCGGCAGCTTCTTCACGCTGCCATCGGGCTGCATGTCGAACTGCATGAACACATGGTTCCAGATTTCGATGTAGCGGTCGCCGTCGGCCTCGGGGCTGCCCGGAGGGCCGCCAGCAATGTGCGGGCCGTGGTCGTAGAAGATTTCCGAGCAGGGGCCGCAAGGGCCGGTGTCGGCCATCATCCAGAAGTTGTCGCTGGCGTACTTGGCGCCCTTGTTGTCGCCAATGCGCACCACGCGCTCGGGCGGCAGGCCAATTTCCTTGGTCCAGATGTCATAGGCCTCGTCGTCGTCGATGTAGACGGTGGCCCAGAGCTTTTCCTTGGGCAGCTTGTAGACCTCGGTCAGCAGCTCCCAGCCCCACTTGAGCGAGTCGCGCTTGAAGTAGTCGCCGAACGACCAGTTGCCCAGCATCTCGAAGAAGGTGTGGTGGCGCGCGGTGTAGCCCACGTTTTCCAGATCGTTGTGCTTGCCGCCGGCGCGCAGACAGGCCTGCACGGATGCCGCACGCACGTAGGAGCGCTTGTCGGTGCCAAGGAACACGTCCTTGAACTGCACCATGCCGGAGTTGGTGAACATCAGCGTCGGGTCGTTGCCCGGTACCAGTGAGCTGGACGCGACCACCGTGTGGCCCTTGGACGCGAAGAAGTCCAGAAAGGTCTTGCGGATGTCTGCAACGGTGAAGCTGGCGGGAGTCGTTGGGCTCATGGTGTGCTGGTTGGGGCTGCGAACACTCCCGCAGGCCAGCACAAGGCTGCCGGCAAGGGCGTTCAGATCGGTACGGGGGAGACCACGCACCGTTGCCGGTGCTTTGCGCAGTCTGGAGTGGAGATTATAAGTTTGCAGGGCATTGCCGCAGACCGCTCGGTCCGCCACCGGCGCTGTTGGCGTTGGTTGGGGCACAGGCAGCCCCGCGCCAGCAACCCTCGACACAAATTCCCCGGACGCGCTATGCTGTACGGCTGTGCGTTCTGCGCCCCTCCCGGAGCCAGCCACGCCCCACGCCCCACGCCCAACAACGCCAAAACACCCACGCAAAGAGACAACCATGGACATGAAGACCTCCCCCATTTCCCTGCTGAAAGACCCCAGCCTGCTCAAGACCGACGCCCTGATCAACGGCCAGTGGGTCGCCGGCAGTGCCCGCTTTGACGTGAACGACCCCTCCAATGGCCGCAAGCTGGCCGACGTGGCCAATCTGGGCCCTCTAGATGCCGAGGCAGCCATCGCCGCCGCTAACGCCGCATGGCCCGCATGGCGCAACAAGACCGGCAAGGAGCGCCACGCGCTGCTGATGAAGTGGTTCCACCTGCTGATGGCCAACCAGGAGGACCTGGGCCGCATCATGACCGCCGAGCAGGGCAAACCGTTCGCCGAGGCCAAGGGCGAAGTCGCCTACGGTGCGAGTTTTGTCGAATGGTTTGCCGAAGAAGCCAAGCGCGTGAACGGCGAAACCCTGCCCCAGTTCGACAACAGCCGCCGCCTGATGGTCATCAAGCAGCCGATTGGTGTGTGCGCCGCCATCACGCCCTGGAACTTCCCGCTGGCGATGATCACCCGCAAGGTGGCGCCCGCGCTGGCTGCCGGCTGCCCGGTGGTCATCAAGCCCGCTGAACTCACACCCCTCACGGCCCTGGCTGCCGCCGAGCTGGCCGTGCGTGCCGGCATTCCTGCCGGCGTGCTGAATGTGCTGACGGCCGACTCGGCCAATTCCATCGCGATTGGCAAGGTGTTCTGCGCCAGCGACACGGTGCGCCACATCAGTTTCACCGGCTCCACCGAAGTGGGCCGCATCCTGATGGCGCAGAGCGCGCCGTCCGTGAAGAAGCTTTCTCTGGAACTGGGTGGCAACGCGCCCTTCATCGTGTTCGACGACGCCGATGTGGACTCGGCCGTCGAGGGCGCGATGGCCAGCAAATACCGCAACGCTGGCCAGACGTGCGTCTGCGCCAACCGCATCTATGTGCAGGACGGCGTGTACGACGAGTTCGTGCAGAAGTTCGCCTCCAAGGTCAAGACGCTGAAAGTCGGCAACGGCTTTGAAGAAGGCGTGGTGCAGGGCCCGCTGATCGAGGACGCCGCAGTCGACAAGGTGCAGCGCCATGTGGCTGACGCAATTGCCAAGGGCGGCAAGCTGCTGGTGGGTGGCCACAAGCTGGAAGGCCAGTTCTTTGAACCGACGGTGATTTCCGAAGCCACGGGCGACATGCTGTGCGCGAAGGAAGAAACCTTTGGCCCCTTCGCACCGGTGTTCCGCTTCAAGGCCGAGCAGGAAGCCGTCGACGCTGCCAACAACACCGAGTTTGGCCTCGCCAGCTACTTCTACAGCCGCGACATCGGCCGTATCTACCGCATTGCAGAAGCGCTGGAATACGGCATGGTCGGCATCAACGTCGGCGTGATCGCCACCGAGCACGTGCCCTTCGGCGGCGTGAAGCAGTCAGGCCTGGGCCGCGAAGGCTCCAGCCACGGCATGGAAGAGTACGTGGAGATGAAGTACCTGTGCCTAGGTGATATCAACAAGTAAGACTTGCGGGTACGCGACGGGTTGGCGACGCTGATCCTTGCCAGGATCAGCGCGATAGAATTCAGCCAGTGCGGGTGTAGTTCAATGGCAGAACGGCAGCTTCCCAAGCTTCATACGAGGGTTCGATTCCCTTCACCCGCTCCAAACCCGTTCTCTAGCCGCTCCATCGCTCCAAGCCCCTCCCGCAGACCTCTCAATCCACCGCCGGTACCGTGGCCAGTGTGAAATAGAACTGCGCGCCGCCACCCGTGGTGGCATCTGCCCATACCCTTCCGCCATGCCGGGCCACGATGCGGTGAACGGTGGCCAGCCCGACACCGGTACCAGAAAAATCCGCAGGTGAATGCAGCCGCTGAAATGTGCCGAACAGCTTGTCGGCGTAGACCATGTCGAAACCGGCGCCGTTGTCCTTGACGTGGTACACGGTCTGGCCATCGGCGCCCTGCGCACTGCCCACGTCTATGCGTGCGTGTGGCTGGCGGGCCGTGAACTTCCATGCGTTGCCAACCAGGTTCTGCATCACAACCGACAGCAGCAAGGGATCGCCATGGGCCACCAAGCCCGGCTGGATATGAACCTCGACCTGCCGGCCGGGCTCGCGCTCCCGGCAGTCGCGGATGGCCAGTTCGGCCAGCGCCGACACATCCACGGCTTCAAACCGCAGACGGTCACGCGACACCTTGGCCAGCAACAGCAGGCCTTCAATCAATGAGCCCATCTGCTGCGCGCCAGCCTTGATGCGGGTGAGGTAGTGGCGCGACTTGTCGTCCAGCTGCTCGCCGGCAGCGCGCTCCAGCAATTGACTGAAGCCGTCAATCGTGTTCAGCGGCGAACGCAGGTCATGTGAGACCGAATAGGAAAAGGCCTCCAGTTCGGCGTTGGCCGCCTCCAGCTCGGCGGTGCGCCTGCGCACCCGGTCTTCCAGGCTGGCATTGAGCAACAGAATGTTCTGCTGTGCCAGCTTGCGCTCGGTGATGTCCTGATAGGCCCCCTGCACGCGGCTGATGTGGCCGTCGTCATTGCGCAAGGCCTGGGCCACCACGCGCACCCACAGCCGCTTGCCTGCGGTGGTGATGATTTCCAGCTCCTCGTCAATCGGCAGACCCAGAGTGATGCAGCGGTTGAAGGCGGCCTGCATGTGCGCCTGCCAGGGCGGCGCGAAACAGGCCAGTGCGTCATCCAGATAGGGGCGACTGCCGAACGGCACCCCATGCAGCGCGCACACTTCGTCTGACCACAACAGCTAGCGTGTCTTCAGATCAAGCGACCAGCCGCCCAGGTGTGCGGTGCGGCCGGCAATGGCGAGCAGCGCCTCGCTCTGGCGCAGCCGGTCTTCTGTTTCGCGGCGCTTGGTGATGTCCTCGGTCACTGCAATCACCCGTGACGGCGTGCCATCGGCGCCGCGCACCATTGACACCGTGGAGCGGACCCAGACGGTATCTCCGCCCTTCTTCAGGTAACGCTTTTCCTCGGTGAACGACTCCAGCTCGCCGCGCAGCAGGCGCTCGCGCAGCGCGGTGTAGCGGCTGCGGTCGTCGGGATGGGTCAGCTCGCGCGTGTCCATGGCCCGCAATTCGGCTTCAGAGTACCCGACGGTGGCGTAGTACGCGGGGTTGGCCATCACCAGCCGGCCATCCGGGGTGTTCATCACGATACCTGCTGCGGTGGTGCCAAACACCAGCTGCACCATCTCCTGGCTGTCCTTGAGCTGCTGTTCTATTTCTGCACGGCGCTGAATCTCCTGCTGAAGCGCCCGCGTCCGTTCCCGCACGCGGCTGCGGATCTGCAGGTTCCAGAGCAACACCAGCGCCAGTATCAGCAACACGCCAACCGACCCGCCGATCACCCACCGGACCATCAGTGCCCGCGCCTCGGATTCCGGCTGGTACATGAAGTCGGACAGCGAATGGTCTTTTTTCACCATGCCCAGATCAGCCAGTGTGCGGCCGATGGCCTCCAGGCGGCCGGCATTCAAATGGCCGATCTCCACCACGTCGGGCAGGACATAAGGGCGCATGTCGGCTGCCTCCTGCAGCAGCTTGTCGCGCGTCACGCCGCGCTGCACGACGCCGGGCATGGTCAGTATGGCGTCGACCAGTTCCTGCTCGTTGGCGAAGGCGTACTCCCAGCCTCTGCGTGTGGCGCGCAGAAAGGCAGCGGTCTCTGCCCGGTTGTCCTCCAGCACCGCTTCTGTCGTGAAGATGAGGTCGCCATAGAAATCAACGCCGTAGTCCACGCTGCGCATGATGCTCGGTACCACGCCGCGCTCGCGCATCCACGCCGGCTCCACGGTGGCATAGGCCGACACGGCATCCACCCGGCCATCGACCAGGTCCTGCAGATTCCAGGTCTGCGGCAGGATGTTGACGCGCGCGGGATCAATGCCCTCCCGCTGCAGCATGGCGCGCAGCTGGATGCCGCCCTGGTCGTTCGACAGCATCACGCGGGCGCCTACCAGATCGCTGGGTGAGCGGATGTTGCGGTCCTGCCGGCTCATGATGACGTAGGGCGAATGCTGGAAGATGGCCGCCAGCGCCACCAGCGGCTCGCCGTTGATGCGCTGAATCAGCAGGTCCGAATCGCCAATGCCGAAGTGCGCCCGGCCTTGTGTGACCATGGCAAGGGCCGATTTGTCGGCGCCGCCTTCGAGAAGGGTGACATCAAGCCCCTCTTCGCGGTAAAAGCCCTTGTTCAGCGCCGCGTAATAGCCAGCGAACTGGAACTGGTGGTACCACTTGAGCTGCAGCGTTACGGCTTTGGGCTCTGCAGGGAAGTTGCGGCCGGCCGCCACTGCGGCACCGCTACCGGAAACAAACAAAACCAGTACCAGGCAAACGAGAGCAGGCCATCCAGCAAGGACCAGCGACCACCTCGTTGCACGGGAAAAGCGGTACATGAGTTTTTCAGCATAGCACGCAGGTCCCGCCAGAGGGCACAGCGCAGCGAAGCGGCCCGGTACCCGCCGATCAGCGCAACACGATGATGAAAATGCCCACCAGGGTGAGCCCGCAACCGGCTACGGTGGCGCGTGTCACGCCATCGCGGCTCTTGAGAAGGAAATAACTCAGCGGGAACACCAGCAGCGGCGTGCACAGCGTCACCAGTGTGGCAATCGACAGTGGAATGAAGCGCATCGCGCCGATGGTGCAGATCTGCCCCGAGATCGTGCAGACGCCAATCAGCGCATAGAGCCATACGCCGCGCCGGTCGGCTTGTCGGAGGCTGATCCACAGCGCCGACTTGGCCGGCATGAACAGCAGGTGCATTGCCAGCCCGAACCCCGCACCGATCAAGCCGCCCAAAATGGGCTCGTTCCACTCGCGCACTGCCGAGCCACGCAGCACATTGCCAATCGCGTAGGCCAGCGAGCTGGCCAGCCCGAGCAGCAATACCGACTTCAGTAACCGCTGGTGCAATGTGAGGGGGGGCGTGGCGCTGTCCGCCTTGACGGGAACCACCAGCCCGGCCGGTTCAGCGGGGGCGACACTGCCGTTGCCGCAAGCACCCGGCTTGTAACTCACCAGGATCAACCCACCCACCGTGAGCACCATGCCCATCGCCACCGGCAGCGTCAGCCGCTCACCCAGCAGTACGAGGGCCATCGCGGCGGTAAACAGCGGGCTGCTGACCTGAAAAACGCTCGCCTTGGCCGGCCCGAAGCGCACCACCGATTCATAAAAGAACCAGCGCCCCAGATAGGTCGAGAAAACCCCTGCAACTGCAAACAACCAGAATGACCGGGTGTTCCATGTGACCGGCTGATCGCTCAGCACGCCCTGCACCGCAAAAGCCAGGCCCGAGAACACCACATTGGTCAGTGTGGCAATCACAAAGCCCAGCGCCAGCGGAATCCGGTTGGAGGCCAGCCGCGTGACCAGAATCGCCGTGGTGAAAAACAGCAGGGCACCGCCCGACAGCAGATACCCCGGCAAGGCTTGGGACATCAGATCTTGAACGCTTCCATCGCCTCGGGCGCGAACAGTTCGCCCGGTGTCAGCAGACGTTTGGAGAGCCCCTGCTCATGGTGGTAGCGCAGAAAAGTCTGCAGCGTGGCCACGTTCTTCTCGTAGCCGTAGGGCCAGAAGTCCTCACCCATTTCGCGGCGCACCTGCTCGACGTGCGAGGTCAGCCAGGGCAACATGGTCTTGAGTGCCGCCGTCTCGTACAGGTCTTCATAGGTGCGGCGCTGCGACTGCTCCAGCGCCTTCATCAGCGAGCGGGCCACCCAGCGGTTGGCTTCATACACATCACGGCGAATGGCCACGGTGTGCATGATGGGGAAAATACCGGTTTCCTTGAAGTAGTTGCGCTCAATCTGTTCGTAGTCTTCGAACAGGCGCTTGACCTTGCCGCCGCCCTTGAGAAAGCTCGACGGCATGCGCGCGGTGTACAGCGCGTCAATCTCGCCATCCAGCAGCATCTGCGCCAGCGTCTGCTCGGGGCCGATCTGCTCCACCTTGATGTTGGGTGGCAGGTTGAGCTTGATTTTCTCGGAGCGGCCGGGCTCTTCCTCGCCACCGGTGACATAGGTCACGCTGTCCACCGGCACGCCATAGTGGTCAGACAAAATGCCGCGAATCCACACCGGCGCGGTCATCTGGTATTCCGGATTACCCACGCGCTTGCCAATCAGGTCTTTGGCTTCACGGATGCCCGAGTTGGCGTTCACGTAGATGCACGAGTGCCGGAAAAAGCGCGACGGAAACACCGGAATCGCCACAAACGGGCGCGCCTCGTTGAACATCGATACGGAGTACGACGACAGCGACATCTCCGCCACGTCGAACTCCTTGTGCCGCAGCATGCGGAAGAAGGTTTCTTCCACCGGCATGTTGAGGTAGTTGAGGTCGATGCCGTCGGGCTGCACGCTGCCGTCCATCAGGGCGCGTGTGCGGTCGTAGTTCCAGCAGCCGAAAGTGAGTTTGAGTTTGGACATGAAGTTCAGGGGTCAGAAAGAAAACCCGGGTCACCCGCCTGCAGGCGCCCGGGTTTGTGGAGCCGCCGGAGAGCCGAAGCCTCTGGCGACAGGGGTCGGGTCTCTTATTCGGGCTTGATTCCTGCCGCCACAATGGCTTTGGCCAGGCGCTCGTTCTCGCCAAGAATGGCCTTGTTGTAGTCGGCCGGACTGCTGCCGATGGGCTCGATGCCGGCATTGTTCAAAGTCTGAATGACCTCGGGCATCTTCGCAATCAGCGCCATTTCGGCGCTGATTCGGTCGATGACGCTGGCGGGTGTTCCGGTGGCGGCAAGCACACCCACGAGGGGTGCGAAGTCAAAGCCTGGCAACACTTCGGCAATCGTCGGTACATTGGGTTCCTGCTGTGAGCGCTGAGCCGAATTGTTGGCCACCAGTCTGACCTGACCCGTTTTCACAAATCCGACAAGCGAAGGCAGAGCTGACCACAGCATCTCGACCTGGCCGCCAATGAGTGCGGGTACCGACTGGCCGGTGCCCTTGAAAGGCACATGGGTGATTTGCAGGCCCAGGGTAGCCTTGAGCGCTTCCATGGTCAGGTGGTGGGTGCTGCCGATGCCGGACGAGCCGTAGTTGAGGGTGCCGGGTTTGGACCTGGCAAGCGCGACGAGTTCCTGGAAATTGTTGACGGGTACTTTTGGATTGACTGCCAGGTACAGCGGCGCGCGGGCAGCGAGCGACACCGGCATGAAGTCGCGCTTGTAGTCATAGCCCAGGTTGCGGTAGATCGCGGGGTTGATGGAGAACATGGAGCCATCGGTCACCAGAAAGGTGTAGCCGTCTTTTGGCGAGGTGGCCAGCACCTGCGCGGCCACCACGCCGTTGGCGCCGGGCCGGTTGTCGACCACCACCGATTGACCCAGCTTGTCGCCCAGTCGCTGCGCAAAAATCCGGGCCACGGTATCGGGCAAGCCGCCCGGCGAATACGGCACCACAAACTTGATGGGCTTGTTGGGATAGGCGCCCTGCGCCTGGGCCATCAGCGGTGTGGCCAGTGCGCTGGCAGCCAGCAGGCTGGTCATCAGGATTTTTCTGCGAAGGATTCTGTGAAGCATCATGTCTTGTCTCCGGTCAGTTATTGGAATGAATAAAGTTGCAGCGTAGGAAAGAAACAGGATTCGGGGAAGGGGTCAAGCCCTTAGGGGAAAGCCATTGTGGAAAGCGCTGGTCACGCGGTAGCGGTTGTCGCGTTACCCGTGCTTTCAGGTGTCGAATACGACGGCTCCAGCGCCGGCTGCTTTGAATCCCACACATAGGTCGCCTGGTGCGCACGCCAGTCGGTCGTCTTCGGCACGATGGCCTGGTAGGCACACACGTCAGACGGAATGCGCAGGTCGCCAGTGCCAATCGCCGGGCCGCCGGCCTGGAAAGCCCTTACCGCCTCGAGCATCTGCTTGCGGAACTCCACCACCGCCTGATCGCTGGCGCCCAGACGCTCATGGGTGCGGTCGGCAATCGGGCCCATGGTGACCCACATCGCGATGTCCTGGTTTGGAAAGCCGGTGATGCCGGTGAAGTTACCGGCCTTCATCGCTTCGCGGTCCTGCCAGAAATGGTTGTCGCGGTTGCGCAGGGGCTGGTATTTGTCGTCCAGATCGACGCCGACCTCCTGACCGAGAAACTTGCGCCAGCTGGCGGTGTCCGGCGTCTGGGAAGGGTGGCCCCAGGCCATGAAGTAGAACGCGGTGTGGGTGTCGTCCACCGGCACATTGATGTTGGCCACGTTGTACAGGTTGTTCGGCGGAATCAACGCGGTGGCTGGCGCCACGAACACCGTGGAGCGGATGTAGTCGTTAGCCGCCGCGTTCTTGATGGGGCGGCGTATCGCGGCGTAGCGAAAGCCATAGCTGCCCCGTTCCACCTGCATGCGCGGCGCCTTGTCGGTAGAGGGGCGCAGCCAGTTGGTCTCGGTCGCCTCGGCGCCATCGACGCGTGCCGGCACCATGTCGGACGAATGCAGGCTGGAGCTGTGCGCCGAGTCGATGGCGCCTTCCAGAATCTGCGCCCAGTTGCAGGGGATGATGGCCTTGGCAATCGTTACCCGCGTTTCGGCGGTTGGCGCCCAGGCCGGCGGCACAAACTCCGGCTTGGTCTCAGGCGGGCCCATGTAGGCCCACACAAAACCGCCCCACTCGTGCGTCGGATAAGCGAGGTGCTTGACCTTCTGCGCCATGCCGCTGGCAGCGGGCTCGGAGACCATCTCCAGCACGTTGCCCTGCACGTCCATCTTCCAGCCGTGGTACAGACAACGCAGGCCGCAGTCTTCATTGCGGCCAAACACCAGCGAGACGCGGCGGTGCGGGCAGTATTCATCCATCACACCCACACGACCCTTGGTGTCGCGGAACACCACCAGGTCTTCGCCAAATACGCGGGCCTTGATCGGCGCGCCGTCAGGCTCGCTGACTTCTTCAATCAGGCAGACAGGCGTCCAGTGGCGGCGCATCAGCTGGCCCATCGGGGCCTGGCCCTCCACGCGGCAAAGCAAATCGTTTTCTTCAGCGGTCAACATACGGAGATTCCTTCAACGGCCCGGCACCGCTTTACAGCGCGGCGCGGGCTGGCACATCGGCCAGTTCATCAAAATACAGCTTGCAAAACCAGAATGGTCATATTATTCTTAGTCAACTAAGATTATTCACCATTTTGACTTTTGTCAAGAAAATTCATGGAGACAACGATGAGCGTTAACCCGCAGGCAGGCGCCGCCGACGCTGGTGGGGACTCGGGCGAGGCGGATTTCCTCCGCCTCACAGTCACCCACAAGCGTGCCGTGGCCGACGGCATCTATCTGTTTGAGCTGTGCGACCCCGATGGGCGCACGCTGCCGCCCTTCACGGCCGGATCTCACCTCACCGTGCAGGTGCCGAGCGGCGTGCGTCGCAATTACTCGCTCTGCAGCAGTCCGCTGGACACGCAGCGCTACCAGATCGCCGTCAAGCGCGATGCCAAAGGCCGGGGCGGCTCCATCAGCATGGCCGACGACGTACAGGAAGGGCAGACACTGCTGGTCAGCCCGCCGCGCAACAACTTCGAGCTCGACGAGCGTGCCCCCTCGGCCATCTTCATCGCAGGCGGCATCGGCATCACGCCCATCCTGTCGATGATGCGGGCACTGAAGGCCGCGGGGCGCAACGACTTCAAGCTCTACTATTGCACGCGGGATGCAGCAGGCACCGCATTCATGGACGAGATCGCTGCCGAGTTTCCCGGTCAGGCCCAGATCCACCATGACCATGGCGACATCAACCAGGCGCTGGACCTGTGGGACGTGTTTGAAAAGCCCAGCGGCGCCCATGTGTACTGCTGCGGCCCGCAAGGCCTGATGGACAGCGTGGCCGACATGTCGGGCCACTGGCCCTCAGGCACGGTGCACTTTGAAAGCTTTGGTGTGGACGCCAAGGCCTTTGCGGCCAATACCCCGTTCACGGTTCGTCTGGCACGCAGCGGCGGCGTGGTGCAGGTCAGCGCCGAGCAAACCTTGCTGGAGGCGCTGCGCGGCCAGGGCGTGCACGTGACGAGTTCCTGCGAAAGCGGCACCTGCGGCTCCTGCAAAACACGCCTGCTCAGCGGCGACGTGGAGCACCGCGACATGGTGCTGACCGATGAAGAAAAGGCCAGCTGCATCATGGTCTGTGTGTCACGGGCACGCCCTGAAGCGTCGGCTGAACTGGTGCTGGACCTGTGACAACCCGCGTACTCAGGCTGGGTGTGGTCGGTCTGGGCCGCGCCTTCACGCTGATGCTGCCGACCTTCCAGCAGGATACGAGGGTGAAGCTGGTCGCCGCAACAGACCCGCTGGCAGATGCCCGTGCACAGTTCGAAAAAGACTTTGGCGCACCCGCCTACCCCACCATTGAAGCGCTGTGCGCCGACAAGTCAGTGGAGGCGCTCTACATCGCTTCGCCGCACCAGTTCCATGCCGATCATGTGTGCATGGCCGCAGCGGCAGGCAAGCATGTGATGGTCGAAAAACCGATGGCCCTCACGCTCGATGAATGCACCTGCATGATCGAGGCCACCCGCCGCGCTGGCGTGCACCTGATCGTCGGCCACAGCCACAGCTTTAACACCCCGATTCGCCGCACCCGCGAGCTCATCGAGAGCGGTGTGTACGGCCCGGTGCGCATGATTCACGCGCTGAACTACACCGACTTCCTCTACCGGCCGCGTCGGCCAGAGGAACTGGACACCGCCGCTGGCGGCGGCGTGATTCACAGCCAGGCCACGCACCAGATCGACATCCTGCGGCTGCTCGGCGGCGGGCTGGTGACCAGCGTGCGAGCCCACACCGGCCGCTGGGATGCCAAACGGCCCACCGAAGGCGCCTACAGCGCACTGCTGGGTTTCGAGGGCGGCGCCTTTGCGTCGGCCACTTACAGCGGCTACGGCCACTACGATTCCGATGAGCTGCTGGACCATATTGGCGAGATGGGCCAGACCAAGACCGCCAGCGACTACGGCGCAGCCCGCAGGCGCCTTGCCGCGACGGCCAATCCGGCGGAAGAATCTCGCCTGAAGGCCGCGCGCAACTACGGCGGCAGCCTCTACACGCCGGCCAATCCCGCTCCCGGCATGCCACCGGGCACGTTAGCCCACCAGCACTTCGGGCACCTGGTCGTCAGCTGCGACACCGCCGATCTGCGCCCCACGCCGCAAGGCATAGCCATCTACACCGACAGCGAGAGGCGGTTTGAGGCCCTCCCCCCGCCCGCCATCGCGCGCCAGGAAGTGATTGACGAGCTCTACAACAGCGTCGTGAACGGCCGGGCAGCGGTTCACAGCGGCGAGTGGGCCCGCGCCACCACGGCGGTGTGCCTGGCGATGCTGGAGTCGGCGGAGAGCAGCCGCGACGTGGTGCCAGCGTTCCAGATCGCCTGCGCCGCATCGGATAATGCCGCCTCATGACGCACGACACGCAAAACATCCTTCACCACTGGCGCGAGGCCGTTCCGAATGATCGTCTCGCCCACCTGATCCGCGACGCGGCCCGCGCCTTTCACCGCGCGCTGCAGGTGCGGCTGGCGCAGCACGGCGTGCCCTTTGGTCACTGGACTTTTCTTCGCATCCTGTGGGAGTCTGACGGTCTGACGCAAAAAGAGTTAAGCGAACGCGCCGGCGTGATGGAGCCCACCACTTTCTCGGCCATGAAGGCCATGGAGGCACTGGGCTACATCGAGCGGCGGCAGCTGCCCACCAACAAGAAGAACATGTATGTGCACCTGACGGCCCAGGGCCGGGCACTGAAGAAACTGCTGGTGCCTCTGGCCGAGGAAACCAACAACGTCAGCATCGAAGGCATTTCAGGTGATGAGCTCAAGACCACGCGGCGCGTGCTGCTGGCCATGATTGAAAACCTCGCGAAAGATGAGCTGCTGCAAACGCCGACCGCCAGCGCACGCAAGCCATCAACCAAGCCGCTCGCTCGCGCCGCCATGGCATACCGGAGCACCGTTACGGCGGACAGCAAGCGCGACAAGAAATCTGCTGCCTGAAGCTGCTGCCTGACCCCACCGCCTGAACCCGCGCCGCTACTGCAGAAACAGCTTTTCCCGCCACTGTTCGCGGGTATAGTTCCGGCATGACTTCGCCTCTTTCAAGCCACACCCGATCGACAGCCCTGCTGCCTGATGCTGTGCGCCTGACTGGCGGCTCTGCCTTCACCTCCACCGCTCCCCCACCTGCCGCACCTCCGCGCAACGTGGTCGCTTCCGGCGCTTACCCACCGGCCGCGCACGTTCACGGCTGAGTTCCAGCCGGCTCACTCTCCAGCCCCTTTCGGTTCAGCCACATGGCGCGTCTGCGCCACGTGCGCTCGCTGGAGCTTGTCCTTCTTTTGGCAGGTGATTTTCATGATTTCAAACAAAACGGCCTGGGCCACCTTCGGCCCGACTTCGCTTTTCGTTCTGCTGTGGAGCAGCGGCGCGCTTTTCTCCAAGCTCGGCTTGCAACATGCCAGCCCCTTTGCCTTCCTGAGCTTGCGGTTTGCCCTTGCACTGGCTGTTCTGCTGGCACTCGGACTGGCAACGCGGCGCTACTTGCCGGCACGCGGCACACGGGTGCAGGTCGCACTCACGGGCCTGCTGATGATTGGCAGCTATTCGATCTGCCATTTGCTGGCGCTGGACCACGGGCTCACGCCGGGGGTGCTCGCCACGGTGTTGGGCGTACAGCCCATCCTGACGCTGGCGCTGACGGAGCGGCAGGCCTTTTCAGGCAGACGCCTGACTGGCCTGGGGCTGGCACTGGCCGGCCTGGTCCTAGTGGTCTATGAAAGCATTGCCCGCGCAAACTTCACCGTCATCGGCATGCTGTTTGCGTTTGGCGCACTGGTTTGCGTAACGCTGGGGGCCATCCTGCAAAAGTCCATCCGGCAGGCGCCTCGCGAGGTACTGCCCCTGCAGTTGGGGTGCAGTCTGCTGCTGTGTCTGCTGTTTGCGCCCTTTCAGCCCATGACTGCCGACCTCAGCCTCGATTTCTGGGTGGCGCTGGTGTGGATGGGGGTGGTGATGTCCGTAGTGGCCACGCTGCTGCTTTACCGGCTGATCCACGCGGGCAATCTGGTCAACGTGACCAGTCTGTTCTATCTGGTGCCGGTGGGCACCGCCCTGCTCGACTATGTGGTGCTCGGCAACCGCCTCGCACCGTTGAGCCTCGCGGGCATGCTGACGATCCTGCTGGGGCTGCAGCAGGTTTTCCGAAAAACCACGTAGCAGCACTGCAGCGAATCAGCCGGGCAGCTGCCGAAAAGCAGTTGCCCGGTTGTTGGGTCAGATCAGCTTGACGCCAGTCTTGGCCTGCAGCGCCTCGCGCGTCACGCCGGGTGCCAGCTCAATCACCTTGAGGCCCTCGGGCGTCACGTCCATCACGGCCAGGTCGGTGATGATGCGGTCCACCACGCCGACCCCGGTCAGTGGCAGCGTGCATTTCGGCAGGATTTTCAGGTCCTCGGTGCCGTCCTTCTTCTTGGCCACGTGTTCCATCAGGATGATGACCCGCTTCACGCCCGCCACCAGATCCATCGCGCCGCCCATGCCCTTGACCATCTTGCCCGGAATCATCCAGTTGGCCAGATCGCCCTTCTCACTCACCTGCATCGCGCCGAGGATGGAGAGATTGATCTTGCCGCCGCGGATCATCGCGAAGCTGTCGTGGCTGCCGAAAATCGACGAGCCCTTGATGGTGGTCACCGTCTGCTTGCCGGCGTTGATGAGATCGGCATCGACCTCGTCTTCCGTCGGGAAGGCACCAATGCCCAGCATGCCGTTCTCGCTCTGCAGCCATACCTCGATGTTGCTCGGCACATGGTTGGCCACCAACGTCGGGATGCCAATACCGAGGTTCACGTAGAAGCCGTCCTGCAGTTCCTGCGCCGCACGTGCGGCCATTTGGTCTTGACTCCAGCTCATGGTTAAACCCCCGCCTTTTCAGTGATGGTGCGTTTCTCGATGCGTTTTTCAGGGTTCGGGTTGTGCACGATGCGGTGCACATAAATGCCCGGCAGGTGAATGGCGTCCGGGGCGAGTTCGCCGGTTTCCACCACATGCTCCACCTCGACGATGCAGATCTTGCCGGCCATCGCAGCGGCCGGGTTGAAGTTGCGCGCTGTCAGGCGGAACTGCAGGTTGCCGGACTTGTCGGCCACGTGCGCCTTGACCAGCGACACATCGGGCACCAGCGAGCGCTCCATCACATAGGTTTCTCCGTCGAACTCACGCAGTTCCTTGCCATCGGCCACCTGGGTGCCGACACCCGTCTTGGTGAAGAAGGCCGGAATGCCGGCACCGCCTGCGCGCAGCTTTTCGGCCAGCGTGCCCTGCGGCGTGAAGTCCAGTTCCAGTTCGCCCGCGAGGAACTGGCGCTCGAACTCCTTGTTCTCGCCCACGTAGCTGGAAATCATTTTTTTGATCTGCCGCGTCTCGAGCAGCTTGCCGAGGCCAAAGCCGTCCACACCCGCGTTGTTGGAAATCACGGTGAGGTTCTTGACGCCGCTGTCGCGCAATGCGTCGATCAGTGCCTCGGGAATGCCGCACAGGCCGAAGCCGCCAACAGCCATCAACTGGCCGTCCTTCACGATGCCTTTCAGGGCCTCTGCAGCGGAGGGAAAAATTTTGTTCACAAATGATCTCCTTGGAGTCGTTCAATACCCGGTTCAGTGTCCTGACCACCCGTTACGATACTACCTATCGAGTTACGTAGTTCCCCGTAAAGGTTAGTCCCGTGGAGGTGGATGCCATGAAAGTAGATTACCAGTTGGCTTTTGACCTGGCCCCGGTGGGGCTGGTGCTGTCGCGCAACCGCTCGATTGTGGACTGCAATCAGCATCTTTGCGAGATGTTCGGGGCCACGCGCGAGCAGCTGGCGGGGCAGTCCTTTCTCATCCTCTACCCCAGCGTGGACGAGTACGAACGCATCGGGGCGCGCATGATTCCCATCCTCAACGCCAAGGGTCTTTATTCCGACAACCGCATCATGAAGCGGGTGGACGGCCGCCACAAGGGTGAGCCCTTCTGGTGCCACGTGACGGGCCGTGCCCTCAACCGCAGCGCGCCGCACGAGGCGGGCATCTGGACCTTTGAAGACCTCAGCTCACGCCGCCCGGTCACCGCCGAACTCACCGCGCGCGAACGCGAGGTGGCCGCGCACCTGATGGAGGGCATGACTTCCAAGGAAATCGGCCGCACGCTGGCCATCAGCCACCGCACGGTGGAGATTTACCGCGCCCGGCTGATGCGCAAGTACAAGGCCTCCACCACGGCCGATCTGGTGCATCGGTTGATGGCGGTGTGAGCGCGAACGCGCGGATCGGTAGCGAGGAACTGTCGGACGCCTAGGTTTTCGGGCCGTCAACCACTTCGCTGGCGGTGCGAAAGGCGTCCACCGCCGTCGGCACGCCGCAGTAGACCGCTGCATGCAGAAGCACCTCCTGCAACTCGGCAGGCGTGGCGCCGTTGTTCAACGCGCCGCGCAGATGGCCTTTGAGTTCGTGTTGCTTCCCGAGCGCCGTGAGCATCGCCACGGTGATCAGGCTGCGGGTTTTCAGGTCCAGCCCCGGCCGCTGCCACACGTCACCCCAGGCCTTGGCCGTGATGTGCTCCTGGATGGGACGGGTGAACTCGGTCATCTTGCCAAACGCGTTGGCGACAAACTCCTCGCCCATCACCTGTTTGCGGGTGGCCAGGCCTTTGTCGAATGCGGAATCCATGGGTGCTGTCTCCTGTGATGCTGTGTGTTGGTGTCGACGTTTACGAGTGCAAAGGATAGCGCAGCGCTTCTGCAACCATCATGAGCCCACCACAATACGACCATGAAAAAGGCGCCGCCTGTTTGCACAGACGGCGCCCGGTTGTGGCGAACGAAAAGAGGATCAGGCGAGATCGAAGCGGTCCAGCTCCATCACCTTCACCCAGGCCGCGACAAAGTCATTGACAAACTTGCCTTGTGCGTCTGACGCGGCATAGACCTCGGCAAGCGCGCGCAACTGGGAGTTGCTGCCAAACACCAGATCCACCACGGTGCCGGTCCACTTCACGGCACCGGTCTTGCGATCGCGGCCTTCCAGCACGCCTTCGGTGGCGGTCTTTTGCCACTGGGTGCGCATGTCGAGCAGGTTGACGAAGAAGTCGTTGGTCAGCACGCCAGGGCGCTGGGTGAACACACCGTGTTTGGCGCCACCGGTGTTGGCATCCAGCGCGCGCAGGCCACCGACCAGCACCGTCATCTCGGGGGCGCTCAGGGTGAGCAGCTGGGCCTTGTCGACCAGCAGCTCGGCAGCGGCCGCTTCTGCACCCTTGCGGGCGTAGTTGCGGAAGCCGTCGGCCACCGGCTCCAGCACCGCGAATGATTCCACGTCGGTCTGTTCCTGCGTGGCGTCGGTACGGCCCGGGGTGAAGGGCACGGTCACGCTCTGGCCTGCTTTGGCTGCGGCCGCTTCGATGGCGGCGCCACCGGCCAGCACGATCAGGTCAGCCAGCGAGACTTTCTTGCCGCCGCTTTGAGCCGCGTTGAAGTCCTTCTGGATGCCTTCGAGCGTGGCCAGCACTTTGGCAAGGTCTGCCGGGTTGTTTGCCGCCCAGTCTTTCTGCGGCGCCAGGCGAATGCGCGCACCGTTGGCACCGCCGCGCTTGTCGCTGCCGCGGAAGGTGCTCGCAGAGGCCCATGCAGCACCCACCAGCTGGCTGGTACTCAGGCCAGAGGCCAGCACCTTGGCTTTCAGCGCCGCCACGTCGGCGGCGTCCACCAGCTTGTGATCGACGGCAGGCACCGGGTCTTGCCAGATGAGTTCTTCCTTCGGAACCAGCGGGCCCAGGTAGCGGGCGCGCGGGCCCATGTCGCGGTGCGTGAGCTTGAACCAGGCGCGGGCAAACGCGTCTGCAAACTCGGCCGGGTTCTGGTGGAAGCGGCGCGAGATTTTTTCATAAGCCGGGTCCATGCGCAGCGACAGGTCGGCGGTGGTCATCATCGGCGGATGCTTCTTGCTCGGGTCGTGCGCGTCCGGGATCATGTGCTCGGGCTTGCAGTTCTTCGGCGTCCACTGGTGGGCGCCTGCGGGGCTCTTGGTCAGCTCCCACTCGTAGCCGAAGAGCATGTCGAAGTAGCCGTTGTCCCATGTGGTGGGGTTGGGCTTCCATGCGCCCTCGATGCCACTGGTGGTGGTGTGCACGCCCTTGCCGCTGCCAAACTTGTTGGTCCAGCCCAGGCCCTGCTCTTCAATGCTGGCGCCTTCGGGCTCCTTGCCCACCAGCGATGGATCGCCTGCGCCATGCGCCTTGCCGAAGGTGTGGCCGCCAGCCACCAGCGCCACGGTTTCCTCGTCGTCCATGGCCATGCGGGCGAAGGTTTCGCGCACGTCGCGACCCGAAGCCACCGGGTCGGGCTTGCCGTTGGGGCCTTCCGGGTTCACATAGATCAGGCCCATCTGCACGGCGGCCAGCGGGTTGGCCAGCTCGCGGTCACCGCTGTAGCGCTCGTCGCCCAGCCAGGTGGCCTCGGGGCCCCAGTAAACGTCCTCCTCCGGCGCCCAGATGTCGGGGCGGCCGCCGCCGAAACCGAAGGTCTTGAAGCCCATGGTTTCCATGGCCACATTGCCAGCCAGCACCATCAGGTCGGCCCACGACAGCTTGCGGCCGTACTTCTGTTTGATGGGCCAGAGCAGGCGACGGGCCTTGTCGAGGTTGCCGTTGTCGGGCCAGCTGTTCAGCGGGGCAAAGCGCTGGTTGCCCGTGCCGGCGCCACCGCGCCCGTCGTGGATGCGGTAGGTGCCTGCGGCGTGCCAGGTCATGCGCACAAAGAGGCCACCGTAGTGGCCCCAGTCGGCGGGCCACCAGTCCTGCGAGTCGGTCATCAGGGCTTTGAGGTCGTTGACAACTGCATTCAGATCGAGCGTCTTGAACTCTTCGGCGTAGTTGAACGCCGCGCCCATCGGGTCAGACTTTTCAGAGTGCTGGTGCAGGATGTTCAGCTTCAGCTGATTGGGCCACCAGCTGGCGTTGCTGGGCGCAGCAGCTTTGGTGTGCGCGGTGGCGTGGCCCGAGAAGGGGCATTGGGCTTCAGCTTGCATTTGGCGTTCTGGCATGGTGGCTCCTTTGGCTCAGAAACAGTTGCGGGAAAACCGGACGCAGAGGCCCGGTGACGGGGAAACGATGACTTGATGGCGAGAGTTTGAACGCCGTTAGAAAATAAATAAAGACAATTACAAAAATAGAGTTGATAGTATTTATTAATCAAACAACTCGGGTGAACTGCCATTCGGGCATTCAGGCGCAACGGTTACCCTTGCAGGCTCGTCATTTCTTCGCCTCAATTTATCAAGCTTTTCAAGGCCGCATCATGACAAGTTCACCTGTGTCGACCACTCCGCCCCGCTACCCAGCCCCGCAGCTGGCAGACCTGCCCGACGACATCCGGGCCAAAATTCTGGAGGTGCAGGAAAAAGCCGGGTTTGTGCCGAATGTGTTTCTGGGCCTGGCGCGCCGCCCTGCGGAGTGGCGGGCGTTCTTTGCGTACCACGACGCGCTGATGACGCCGGAAACGGTGGGGCGCAGCAGCAACCTGACCAAAGGTGACCGCGAGATGATCGTGACCACCACCAGCGCCGCGAACAAGTGCCTGTACTGCGTGGTGGCCCATGGCGCGATCCTGCGCATTTACGAAAAGAAACCTCTGGTGGCAGACCAGGTGGCGGTGAACTACCGCAAGGCCGACATCACGCCGCGCCAGCGCGCCATGCTCGACTTTGCCATGAAGGTGTGCCTGCAGTCCGACGAAGTGAATGACGCCGACATTGACGCGCTGCATGCGCATGGCTTCGACGACGAAGACGCCTGGGACATTGCGGCCATCACCGCCTTCTTCGGCTTGTCGAACCGCATGGCCAGTTTCAGCGGCATGCAGCCTAACCCCGAGTTCTATCTGATGGGCCGTGTGCCAAAGCCGCCCAAACCACCGGAAGCGGCATGACACCCGCGAGTTTCAGTCCTCAATGAACTTGCGCATCCAGTCTGGCAAGGTTTTGGATTTCTGCGCCGGAAAGTCCACCCAGATCGTGGTGGCACCGCCTGCGGCGTAAATCACGCCGGGCTGGTCCACGCGTTCCAGGGTGCACCAGCTTTCAAAGGTGGTACGCCCCGGGTCGCTCACATACATCTTCGCCAGCACGTCGCCCGGGTATTCCAGCTGTTTGTAAAAGTTGCAGAACGCATTGACGATGACCGGCCCCTCGCCCAGCGGGTCGGGCATGCAGCCGATGCTGTACATCCAGTCGATGCGAACGGTTTCAAGGTAACGAAAGTAACTGCCGTTGTTGAGGTGCCCCATCGCGTCCATGTCGCCCCAGCGGATGGGAATGTGCATCTGGTGAACGAGTTTTTTCTTTTCCGGAATCTCGATCTTCATGGTGTGTACAACGTCCTGACGAAGTGGAAGGTGGTCAGCGGTGATCCGCAGTGATTAGCGATGCGCCCGGATGGACGCCAGGATGCCCAGCGTGAACAGCACGCAGGCCGCGAGTTGCACCGCCGTGGGCCAGTGACCGTCCCAGGCAAAAGAGTACAGCAGCGCAAAAATGGTTTCGCTCACGATGAGCTGCCCGCACAGGCTGGCACTCAGCCGCTGGCTGGCCATGTTCCAGAGGATGGTGGCCAGCCAGGTGGAGCCGGCACCCACCACGAGGCACAGCAGCACAAAGGTGGCAAGGTCGGGCCGTGCGGCCATGGCCGACACATCAGAACCGGTCGCGCCCCACATCAGCAAAGCGCCCAGGCCAGCCGCAATGCCCAGCCAGTTGGCCCAGTCGGTGGCGTTGACTTCCGGATGGCGTTTGAGCCACGAGGAGTTGAGGATGGCGAAAATCGTCCAGCACACCAGCGACGCCAGCGCAAACACCACACCCCGCCAGAAGTGGGTGGCCGACACATCCACAGCTTCACCAGTGGCCACGCCGCCCGCATGGCTTGAGTACATCATCAAGGCGAGGCCCACAGCAGTGAACGTTAGCCCCGGCAGCAAGGCTGCCCAGCGCAAGCCGTGCGGCTTGCCCAGCAGCATGATCCAGATCGGTATGGTGCCAATCACCAGCGAAGGCACTTCGGTGCCCGCGTCGCGAATGGCCAGCACCAGCAGCAGGTAGTAGCCGGTAAAGCCCAGCACGCTCATCACCAGCGCGGCACCGGCCTGGCGCCAGGTGGGCAGGCGCCGGCTGCGCCAGCCAGCGAGCATCACTGCGGCAGCAACCAAGCCATACACCACAAAGCGGCCCGACGCGAGGTCAACCGACGAGAAGCCGCCGCCGTCCACGCTGAGCATGCGCGGCGTGACGAACGCGATGCCCCACAGCGCCCCGGCTGCGAGGCCCGCCAGAATCCCGGTCAGCATGCGTGATGAAGGTGATCAGGCACCAAAACCATCGTCCGCCGCAATCACCGCGCCGTTGACGAAGTGGCTTTCGCCACTGGCCAGCATCACCAGCAGGGCGTCAAGGTCTTCCGGCTTGCCGATGCGCTTGCGCGGCAGCATCTGCACCAGCTTCTTGCCCTGCTCGGTTTCCCAGTGGTGGTGGTTGATTTCGGTGTCGATGTAGCCCGGGCAGATGGCGTTGACATTGATGCCGAACTTGCCCCACTCCAGCGCCATCGCCTTGGTCATCTGCACCACGGCTGCCTTGCTCATGCAGTACACGCCGATCTGCGGCAGCACGCGCAGGCCAGCCATCGATGCGATGTTGATGATGCGGCCACCGCCATAGGTGCCGGGGGCAGCGCCTTTGGCACGCGCCAGCATGCGCTTGCCGACTTCCTGCGCCACAAAGAAGGCGCCCTTCACATTGGTGTTGAAGATGAAGTCGTAATCAGCCTCGGCCACATCCTGAATGCGCTGCGTGGTGCTGACACCCGAGTTGTTGACCAGGATGTCGATGGGGCCGACCTCGGTCTCGGCATGGGCCACACCGGCCTTGATGCTGTCGTGGTCGGTCACATCAAGCGCAACCACATGCGCGTCGCCGCCCTCGGCTTCAATCTGCGCGCGCAGCTCCTTGAGTTTGTCCATGCGGCGGCTGGCCAGCACGACGGCCGCACCGGCACGACTGAGGGTGCGCGCAAACTGCGCACCCAGACCGCCGGATGCGCCGGTCACCAGCGCGACACGGCCAGAAAGATCCAGGCTGTAAGCCATTAGGGGCTCCTCTCGATAAACAGATCACAGGGTGCGGGCAAGGGCCGCAATCCCTGCACAGGGGCATAAAATCAAAGCGATCCAAGAGGGCATCAAGCCCCTTGTTCAAAAATCATTATCAGCGAGTCACCGATGAACACCCAAGACATTCTGGCCCAGTTCGGCCCCCGCGAAGCGATGGAGTACGACGTGGTCGTGGTCGGTGGCGGCCCCGGTGGACTAGCCACAGCCATCCGTCTGAAACAGCTCGCCGCCGAAAAGGGAAACGACGTGTCGGTGGTCGTGCTGGAAAAAGGCTCAGAGCCCGGCGCGCACATTCTCTCGGGCGCCGTGATGGACCCGCGCGCCATCACCGAACTGTTCCCCGACTGGAAGGAACGCGGCGCGCCGCTGAATCAGCCGGTTGAGGGCGATGACCTGCTGGTGCTGAGCGAAACCGGCGCGAGTCGTACGCCTGACTTTCTGGTGCCGCGCAACTTCCACAACCACGGCTGTTATGTCATCAGCCTGGGCGCGGTGACCAAGTGGCTGGGTGAGCAGGCTGAGGCGCTGGGTGTCGAGATTTTCCCCGGCTTTGCGGCGGCCGAAGTGCTCTACAACGACGACGGTTCCGTCAAAGGCGTGGCCACCGGCAACCTGGGCATCGGCAAGGACGGCGAGCCCACCGACAACTTCCAGCTCGGCATGGAGCTGCACGCCAAGTACACCGTGTTTGCCGAAGGCGCACGCGGCCACCTCGGCAAGCAGTTGATTGCCAAATACAAGCTCGACGCTGGCAAGGACGCACAGAGCTACGCCATCGGCATCAAGGAGCTGTGGGAAGTGCCTGCCGACAAGGCCAGGCCCGGTCTGGTGGTGCACACCGCCGGCTGGCCGATGGACGACAACACCTTTGGCGGTGGCTTTCTTTACCACCTTGAAGGCAACAAGGTCACGCTGGGCTTTGTGATCGGGCTCGATTACCAGAACCCGTGGATGTCGCCTTTTGACGAGATGCAGCGCTGGAAGACGCATCCGTCCATCCGCGCCCACATTGAGGGCGGCAAACGGCTCGGTTACGGCGCCCGCGCGATCAACAACGGCACGCCGCAAGCCCTGCCCAAAACCGTGTTCCCCGGCGGCGCGCTGGTCGGATGCGATGCGGGTTATCTGAACGCGGCGCGCATCAAGGGCAGCCACGCGGCGATCAAGAGCGGCATGCTGTGCGCAGAAGCCGCCTACGAGGCCGTGACCGCCGGCCGCAGCGGCGACGAGCTCGCTGCCTACCCCGCCGCATTCGAGAAAAGCTGGCTGCATGAAGAACTCTGGCAGACGCGCAACTTCAAGCACTGGTTCAAGAAGGGCCCACTGATGGGCAAGCTGATGACGGGCATCGAGCAGTGGTTCCTGCCCAAGATCGGTGTGTCAGCGCCACCCTGGACGCTGCACCGCGACCAGCCCGACCACATGTATTTGCGTCCGGCTGCCGAGATGCCGCAGATCACCTACCCCAAGCCCGACGGCAAGCTCAGCTTCGACCGGCTCTCCAGCGTGTTTGTGAGCAATACCAACCACGAAGAGAACCAGCCGGCGCACCTGACCCTGAAGAACAACAGCGTGCCAGTGCAGATCAATCTGGCGAAGTACGCCGGCCCCGAGAGCCGCTACTGCCCGGCCGGCGTCTATGAGTACGTGAAAAACGAAGACAACACCGACCGCCTGCAGATCAATGCGCAGAACTGCGTGCACTGCAAGACCTGCGACATCAAGGACCCGACGCAGAACATCGTCTGGGTCACGCCCGAGGGCGGCGGCGGCCCCAACTACGCAGGCATGTAAGCGGCGTAGACCGGGTTGATCCAGTACGTCCCGCACTTGGTTACCAACAAGGTACATCGCCGGGCACTGGCGGGCACTAAACTCTGGAATGCAGGGCGTCAAGGCTGACGCTGCTGCCCTAACAAGACAGTCCGGAGACAAAAGAGCCATGAACATCGTCATCACCGGCGGCGCCGGATTCCTCGGCGCCCGACTCGCACAAAAGCTTCTTGCGCTTGGCGAGCTATCGCTGGCCGGCGGGCCGGCGCAGCGCATCGATACCATCACGCTCGTCGACCGCGCAGCACCCACGGGCGCGCTGGCCGCCGATCCACGCATTCGCGTGCTGATTGGCGACCTGAACCAGCTGCTCGGCAGCACCGCCGCCGATGACCGCGTGGTGCGGCCGGAAGACCATGTGGTGTTTCATCTGGCGGCCGCCGTGAGCGGCGAATGTGAAGCCAACTTCGACCTCGGCATGCGCAGCAATGTGGATGCCACGCGCGCGCTGCTGGAAGCCTGCCGCGCCCTGAAAACCACGCCCACCGTGGTGTTCGCCAGTTCGCTCGCCGTGTTCGGCAATTCGCCCGAGCAGCCCCTGCCCGCCGTGATTGACGATCGCACGCTGCCCACGCCACAAAACAGCTACGGCATCCAGAAGTTCATTGGCGAACAACTGGTGGCCGACTACGCCCGCAAGAAATTCATTCGAGGCCGCAACGTGCGGCTGATGACGGTGAGCGTGCGCCCCGGCAAACCCAATGGCGCCGCGTCGAGCTTTTTGAGCGGCATGATCCGCGAGCCACTGGCCGGCGTGCGCGCGGTGTGTCCGGTGTCGCCCGAGACTGCTGTGGCCCTGTCGTCGCCTGCCCGCACCATTGAGGGGCTGATCCGCGCGGCGGAGGCCAGCGACAGCGATTGGGGCGCCCGCACCGCCATCAATCTGCCGGCCATCACCACCACGGTGGGCAATATGGCAGCGGCGCTGGAGCGACAGGCCGGCAAGGCCGTCGCCGACCTGATCGACTGGCGCCCGGACCCGGTGATCGCAAATATTGTGACCAACTGGCCTTCGCAGATCGACGCCGCGCGCGCACGGCAGCTCGGTTTACAGCCAGATACCGACTTTGACGCCATCATTGCCGCCTACTTAAGCGAAAACCCGCGCACAGCGGACGCCCGCACACAGTAATAATATGCGTGCTTAGGGCCTGCACGCTGCGTGACAGGCTTTGTGTCATTACCCACCTCGGAACAACGACAGGAGACTCCATGAAATTCTCGAAACTGCTTCTCAGCCTCACCCTGGCACTGGGCTTCGTCGCGTCTGCCAGCGCACAGACCGTGATGAAGATCAGCATCTCCACGGCCCAGAACTCGCACCAGGGCGTGGGCATCGACACCTTCGCACGCGAAGTCGAGAAGCGCACCAACGGGCGCTACAAAATCCAGACCTTCTACAGCGGCGCATTGGGCGGCGAGCGCGAAAGCATCGAAGCGGTGCAGCTCGGCACCCAGGAACTCACGCTGACGTCCACCGGCCCGGTGCCCAACTTTGTGCCTGAGACCAAAATCCTCGACGTGCCTTTCCTGTTCCGCGACAAGGCCCATGCACGCGCCGTGCTCGATGGCCCGATCGGTCAGGAGATGCTGAAGAAGTTCGACGCCAAGGGCTTCAAGGCACTGGCCTGGGCCGAGAACGGCTTCCGCCACATGACCAACAGCAAGCGCGATGTGAAAGGCCCTGAAGACCTCAAGGGCCTGAAGATGCGCACCATGGAAAACCCGGTGCACATTGCCGCCTACAAGGGCCTCGGCATCGTGACCACGCCAATGGCCTTCCCTGAAGTGTTCACCGCCCTGCAGCAGGGCACGGTGGACGGCCAGGAGAACCCGCTGTCCGTGATCATGGCCTCCAAGTTTGACCAGGTTCAAAAACACCTGTCCCTCACCGGTCACGTTTACTCGCCCTGCCTCATCCTGATGAGCAAGCCCGCTTTTGACAAGCTGTCCGCAGCCGACAAAACCGCCTTCCTCGAAGCCGCCAAAGAGGCCACCAAGGCCAACCGCGCCCGCGTGGACCAGGACGACGCCAACGGTGTGGCCGAGCTGCGCAGCAAGGGCATGACCGTGATCGAGAACGTGGACAAGTCCAAGTTCGTGGCGATGCTGGCACCGGTCAACGCCGAGTTTGAAAAGCAGTTCGGCAAGGCCAACATCGACGCCATCCGTAACTTCAAGTAAGCGGTGGTTCGCTGCGGCGGTTGATCACAACCGGCCGCGCATGGCGCCCGCGATCGCAAGATTGGCGGGCGTTTTCATTCGTGACAGTTCGTGACAAGCAGGACAATGCAGCAAACCCACACGGGACACGGTTCATGAAAAAGACTTTTCTCAAGTTCGAGCACTGGACAACCGAGTTCTCAACGCTCGTTGCCTGCCTGATGCTCGCGATTGCCTCGGCGCTGGGCATGTTCCAGATCGTGACCCGCTTCGTTCTGGAGCAACCGGCGGAGTGGTCGGAGATCCTGATTCGCCTGAGCCTGATCTGGATGGTGTTCATGGGCATCCCCATGGCCTTCCGGCAAGGTGCCATGGTCAGCGTGGATGTGTTGTACCGCTGGAGCCCGCCGAAAATCCGCCGCGTGCTGGACTGGGTGGTCTGCATCGCTGCACTGGCCCTGATTGCGGTGATCATCTGGTGGGGCCTTGATTATTCGCTGCGCGGAAGGGTGCAATCGATGGCCGGACTCGAATCGATCTCCATGTTCTGGGGCTATGTGGCCATGCCTGTGGGTGGCGTGTTTGCCGCCATCGGCATCATCGGCAACCTGATCGACCCAAAGCGTAACGAACTGGAGACAGCGCAATGACCCCAGTGATGATTACCACAATGGTGCTGTGCTTTGCACTCACCATCTCTGTGGCGGTGTCGATTGGCCTGGCCTCGGTGCTGGGTATCCAGGCCTCCAACGCCAACATGCTGATCTCGGTGAAGGAGATGTTCAACTCCATCAACAAGTTTCCGCTGGCCGCCATTCCCTTCTTCATCCTCGCCGGTAACCTGATGGAAACCGGCGGCATCTCGCGCCGGCTGGTCGAGTTCGCGAAAAGCATTGTCGGCGGCGTGCAAGGCGGTCTGCCGATGACCTGCGTGCTGACCTGCATGATCTTTGCGGCGGTCTCCGGCTCGTCGGTGGCCACCACGTTTGCCATCGGCGCCATCCTGATTCCGGCGCTCATCAAGCACGGCTACCCCACGGGCTATGCGGCGGCCCTGCAGGCCACCAGCGCCGAGCTGGGCGTGATCATCCCGCCGTCCATCCCGATGATCCTGTACGGCGTGAGCGCCGAGGTGTCGATTGGCGAGCTGTTCATCGCCGGGTTTGGCCCCGGCCTGCTGATTGGCCTGGCGTTGATGCTGTTTGTGCACCTGTACTGCCGCTACAAGGGCTGGGGCAAGAACGACGGTGACGGCCGCCTCGGCTTTGGCAAGGCCACCCTGCAGGCCGGCTGGGCGTTGATGATGCCAGTCATCATTCTGGGTGGCATTTACGGTGGCATCTTCACGCCCACCGAGGCGTCGGCAGTGGCCGTTTTCTACGCGTTGATCGTCGGCGTGGTCATTTACCGCGAGATCCAGCTGAAGGACCTGTACGTCATTCTGCGCAAGTCGGTGCTGTCCAGCGCGGTGATCATGTTCATCATCGCCAATGCCGGGCTGTTCGCCTTCCTGCTCACGCGTGCAGGGGTGCCCGAAGCGATTGGCGTGTGGTTGCAGCAAGTGCTCCAGTCACCGGTGATGTTCCTGCTGGGTGTGAACGCAGCGCTGTTCGTGATTGGCATGTTCATCGAAACCAGTGCCGCCATCATTGTGCTGGCGCCCATTCTGGCGCCGGTGGCGATGCATTTCGGCGTTGACCCGGTGCATTTCGGGCTGGTGATGGTGGTCAATCTCGCCCTGGGCATGATCACGCCACCCTTTGGCGTGAACCTGTTTGCCGCCTGTACGGTGGCCCGAATATCGCTGGACCGCATCATCCCGCACCTGATTCCCTTCGTGCTGGTGATTCTGGGCTGTCTGATGCTGATCACCTTTGTGCCGCAGCTGTCGCTGTTCCTGCGGGACATTGTTTACGCAAAGTAAATAGGCCCCCACGCTTCCCCACTTCGTGTGGGTCGCTGCCCCCAGAGGGGGCCGTCCGCCTGTGGCCCGGCGAAGCCGGTTCCACGGCTCCGCTGGTGAAGACAAAGCTCCCTTTACTTGCCCGCGCCTGTAGCCCGGCAAAGTCGGTTCCGCGGCTCGTGCTGGCAAGGAACCGGGTCCCGAGCCAAGGCCGCGCGGTAGAATCTTAGTTGCTAGGAGAGAGCTTCTTTCGCGGAAGCCGCCGAAGGCGCAGGCGACACCCTCACGGTGTCCTGAACGCTCAGGCAAAAGGACTGGCAACCGTGGTCTGGCAGCGTGCTGCCGGATGACGTTCCCTACTGGAGAGAGGCCGCCGTCAGGGCGGTCCACCGAAGGAGCAAACCTGTATCGCCAGGCGAATCTCTCAGGTAAAGAGGACAGCAGGGGCAGCGCATGACCGATGCCGCAAGGCAGCCGTCGTGGAATCGTGTTTGCCCCCGGAGAACGCCTTGTCCGACCCCTCTTCTTCTGCTCAGGAATCATTGCTGAAAACCCCACTGCATGCGCTGCATCTGGAACTGGGCGCCCGCATGGTGCCGTTTGCTGGCTACAGCATGCCGGTGCAATACCCCGCCGGCCTGATGGCCGAACATCTGCACACCCGCAGCAGCGCAGGCCTCTTTGACGTTTCGCACATGGGGCAGCTGCGCCTGGTCGGCCCCGATGCTGCCGCTGCGCTGGAAAGCCTGATTCCGGTCGATGTGATCGACCTGCCCGCCGGCAAGCAGCGCTACGGTCTGCTGCTCAATGACGACGGCGGCATCATCGACGACCTGATGTTCTTCAACCGCGATGTGGCCAACGGCGGCGACCTGTTCATCATCGTCAATGGCGCCTGCAAGGTTGGCGACATCGCCCATATCCAGCAGCGCATTGGCAGTCGCTGCGAGGTGATTCCCATGCCCGAGATGGCGCTGATGGCGCTGCAGGGGCCGCAGGCAGTGACCGCGCTGGCGCGGCTGGCGCCCGGCGTCGACAAACTGGTGTTCATGAACGGCGGCCGCTTCGAAGTGGCAGGGTGCGACTGCTTTCTCACCCGCAGCGGCTACACCGGTGAAGACGGCTTCGAGATTTCCGTGCACGCCTCGCAGGCCGAGACACTGGCGCGCGCCCTGCTCGCCCAACCGGAAGTCAAGCCGATTGGCCTCGGCGCCCGCAACTCGCTGCGACTGGAGGCGGGTCTTTGCCTCTACGGCAACGACATCGACACCAGCACCACACCGATTGAAGCCAGCCTCAACTGGGCGATCCAGAAAGTGCGCCGCACCGGTGGTGCGCGGGCGGGCGGCTTCCCCGGTGCCGACAAGGTACTTGCCCAACTGGACAACCCAGGCACTCTCACCCGCAAGCGCGTGGGCCTCAAGGCCCTGGAGCGCGTGCCGGTGCGCGACCACACACCGCTGCATGCACCAGACGGCACACTGATTGGTGAAGTCACCAGCGGCCTGCTCGGCCCCACCATCAACCAGCCCGTGGCCATGGGCTATGTGCCGCCCGGCTTTGCGGCGCTGGGCACAAAGGTCAACGCCATGGTGCGCGGCAAGCCGGTCCCCATGGAGGTCAGTTCCATGCCATTTGTTCCGAACCGCTACTTCCGCGGCTGATTTTTCACCCCTTTTTTCACATTGAACCCCAGGAGAACACCATGACCATCAAGTACACCGAAGACCATGAATGGCTGAAGATTGAAGGCGACACCGCCACCGTCGGCATCACCGTGCACGCGCAGGACGCGCTGGGCGATGTGGTGTTTGTGGACCTGCCCGCCGTCGGCACCACCTTCGCGCAAAAGGAAACCGCTGGCGTGGTCGAGTCCGTCAAGGCGGCGGCCGATGTGTACATGCCGGTCAGCGGTGAAGTCACCGAAGTCAATGAAGCGCTGCGCGACGACCCGTCGCTCGCCAACAGCGACCCGCTGGGCGCCGGCTGGTTCTTCAAGATCAAGCTGTCGGACAAGTCGCAGCTCGATGCGCTGATGGACGAAACCGCCTACACCTCTTTCTCGGCCTGAGTCTGCTGAGCCCGTGATCGGGTACAGGACGCACCACCTCACTTCGAAAATGGAATTCCCACCATGTTGATGCAATCCGCCAAGCCGCTGGGCGACCTTGAAAACCCGGCTGAATTCATCGCCCGCCACATCGGCATCGACGACGCCGACGAGGCGCACATGCTCAGCGTGGTCGGCGCCGCGTCGCGCCGCGCGCTGATCGAGGGCATCGTGCCGCGCTCGATTGCACGCAGCACCGCGATGGCGATTCCGATGCCGGTCACGGAAGCCGCCGCGCTCAAGCAGCTCAAGGCGATTGCGTCCAAAAATCAGGTGCTTAAAAGCTACATCGGCCAGGGCTATTACGGCACCCACACGCCCGGCGTGATCCTGCGCAACATCCTCGAAAACCCCGCCTGGTACACCGCCTACACGCCTTACCAGGCCGAGATTTCGCAGGGCCGCATGGAAGCCCTCATCAACTTCCAGACCATGGTGTGCGACCTGACCGGCATGCCGATTGCCAACGCCTCGATGCTGGACGAAGCCACCGCCGCGGCCGAGGCGATGACGCTGGCCAAACGCAGCGTGAAGAGCAAGAGCAATGTTTTCATCGTCTCGGGCGACTGCCACCCGCAGACCATCGAGGTGATCCAGACGCGCGCCAAACCGCTGGGCATCGAGGTGCGCATCAGCTCGGTGACCGAGACCGTGCCGCAGCTGATGACCACTGGCGACTACTTTGGCGTGCTGGTGCAGTACCCGGCCACCACCGGCAGCATTCACGACCTGCGCCCGCTGGCCGGGCAGGCCCATGTGGACAACGCCGCCCTGTGCGTGGCGGCTGACCTGCTGGCACTGACGCTGCTCACGCCGCCCGGCGAGTGGGATGCCGACATCGTGCTCGGCACCACCCAGCGCTTTGGCATGCCGATGGGCAATGGCGGCCCGCACGCGGCTTACCTGGCTTGCCGGGACGAGTTCAAGCGCTCACTGCCCGGCCGACTGGTCGGCGTCAGTGTCGATTCACACGGCCACCCCACCTACCGGCTGGCGCTGCAGACGCGCGAGCAGCATATCCGCCGCGAAAAAGCCACCTCCAACATCTGCACCGCACAGGTGCTGCCGGCGGTGATTGCCAGCATGTACGCGGTCTACCACGGGCCGCAGGGCCTCAAGCGCATTGCCGAGCGCATTGCGGCCTACACGGCGATCTTTGTGCGCGGTCTGCAGGAACTGGGCTATGAGATCAGCAACACCGGCGCATTTGATTCAGTGACGGTGCGTACCGGTGACGCCACTGCTGCGATTGCAGAGCGTGCCCGCGAAGGCGGTGCCAACCTGCGCTGCCGCCTCAACAACCACCTGGGCGTGTCGCTGGACGAAACCACCACCCGCACAGACATCGAGAAGCTCTGGTCTTTCTTTGCCAAGCCCGGGCAGACCCTGCCAGTGGTGAGCGCATTTGAAAAAGGCATCGAGTCGCTGATTCCTGCCGACCTGCGCCGCACCAGCGACTTCCTCACGCACCCGGTGTTCAACACCCACCACTCCGAAACCGGCATGCTGCGCTACATCCGCATGCTGAGCGACAAGGATCTGGCGCTGGACCGCACGATGATCCCGCTGGGCAGCTGCACCATGAAGCTCAACGCCACCAGCGAGATGATTCCCATCACCTGGCCGGAATTTGCCAACGTGCACCCGTTCGCACCGGCCGACCAGCTGCAGGGCTATGCAGAGCTTGACCAGCAATTGCGCGACTGGCTGTGCCAGGCCACCGGCTATGCGGGCATCAGCCTGCAGCCCAATGCCGGTTCGCAGGGCGAATACGCAGGCTTGCTGGTCATCAAGGCCTTCCATGAGGCCAAAGGTCAGGGCCACCGCAACATCTGCCTGATCCCCTCATCGGCCCACGGGACCAACCCGGCCAGCGCGCAGATGGTCGGCATGACGGTGGTGGTCACCGCCTGCGATGAGCAGGGCAATGTGGACATGGCCGACCTGAAGGCCAAGTGCGAGCAGTACAGCGACCGCCTGGCCGCGATGATGATCACCTACCCCAGCACGCACGGCGTGTTCGAGACCCGCGTGAAGGAACTCTGCCAGCTGGTGCATTCGCACGGTGGCCGCGTCTATGTGGACGGCGCCAACCTGAACGCGCTGGTCGGCGTGGCTGCACCGGGTGAGTTCGGTGGCGACGTGAGCCACCTGAACCTGCACAAGACCTTCTGCATTCCGCATGGCGGCGGCGGCCCCGGCGTGGGCCCGGTGTGCGTGGTGGAAGACCTGGTGCCCTACCTGCCTGGCCATGCCACGGCGGGCGTTCCCGTCAATGGCGTGGGTGCCATTTCCGCCGCACCGCTCGGCAATGCGGCGGTGCTTCCGATCAGCTGGATGTACTGCCGCATGATGGGCCCCGAGGGCCTGAAGCAGGCGACCGAGATTGCGATTCTCAGCGCCAACTACGTCAGCTCCAAACTCAAGGACCACTACCCCACGCTGTACGCGAGCGAGAACGGCCATGTCGCGCACGAATGCATTCTGGATCTGCGCCCGCTGAAAGAAACCAGCGGCGTGAGCGCCGAAGACGTGGCCAAGCGCCTGATGGACTACGGCTTTCATGCGCCGACGCTGAGCTTTCCGGTGCCCGGCACGCTGATGGTGGAGCCGACCGAGAGCGAGACGCTGGCCGAGCTGGACCGCTTCATCCACGCGATGATCGCCATCCGCGAGGAGATTCGCCAGGTTGAATCCGGCGTCTGGCCGCAGGACAACAACCCGCTCAAGCATGCACCGCACACCGCGGCCAGCCTGCTGGGGGCAGAGTGGGACCGTCCGTATTCGCGCGAAACCGGCGCCTTCCCGCTGGCCTCGCTCAAGCAAGTGAAGTACTGGCCGCCGGTGGGCCGTGTGGACAATGTCTATGGCGACCGCAACCTGTTCTGCAGTTGCGTGCCGGTGAGCGACTACGCCTGAGTTCATCCGTCTGATCATCTGAACTGAACAGCCCTGAACTGAGCGACCGTTCCGCATGGATTCGCAAACCGCCGTTGTCCTGATCGGCGCGGCACTGGCCGGCTTTGTGCAGGGCCTGTCGGGCTTCGGCTTTGGCCTGGTGGCCATGTCGGTCTGGGCCTGGACGCTGGACCCCCAGCTCGCCGCCGTGCTGGCCGTGTGCGGCGGCTGCACCGGCCAGGTGGTGGCGGCCCTCACGGTGCGGCGCGGCTTTGACCTGCAGCGGCTCTGGCCCTTTATCCTGGGCGGCCTGCTCGGCATTCCGGTTGGGCTGATGGTGTTGCCGCTGCTCGACGTGCACCTGTTCAAGATCGTGCTCGGTCTGATTCTGGTGCTGTGCTGCCCGGCCATGCTGATGGCCGACCACCTGCCGCGCCTGACCTGGGGTGGGCGCTGGGGCGACGCGATGGCGGGCTGGATAGGCGGCGCGATGAGCGGGATTGGCGGCTTCTCGGGCATTGCGCCCACGCTGTGGTGCACCCTGCGCGGTTACGACAAGGATGCCCAGCGCGCCGTCATCCAGACCTTTAACCTCACCGTGCTGATGGTGACGACGCTGACCTATGTGGCCACCGGTCTCATCAACGCCAGCACCCTGCCCTGGCTGGCCATGGTGTTGCCGGCGATGCTGGTGCCCTCGCTGCTGGGCGCGCGGGTGTACATCGGACTGAGTCCAGCGACTTTCAGAAAGATTGTTCTCGGCCTGCTCAGCGTATCGGGTGTGGCGATGCTGGTGTCAGAGCTGGTCGGGCGTTAAGTCGCGCTATTGGCCGACGGCATTGCCACCTCATCTGCAGGGAATTCAGCGTCGTTGAGGGTGAAGTAGAAGGTCGCGCCCTGCCCCGGGCTGGCCTCGGCCCAGACCTTGCCACCATGGCGCTGCACAATGCGCTGCACGGTGGCAAGACCAATCCCCGAGCCGGAGTATTCAGACGCTGCATGCAGGCGCTGAAAGGTGCCGAACAGCTTGTTGGCATAGGCCATGTCGAACCCGGCGCCGTTGTCGCGCACAAAAAACACGCGGCCCTGATCTGTATCCGTACGCTGACCGACCTGAATGGATGCAGCGCTGCTGCGCGCGGTGAACTTCCACGCGTTGCCAATCAGGTTGTTCAACACCACGCGCAGCAGGCGCGCATCACCGACCGAGGCCAATCCGGCTTCAATCCGCACATCCACCTGCCGCTGCGGCTCCCGTTCCCGGTGTTCATGCACCACCGTGTTGGCCAGTGCGCTCAGGTCGACGCTGCCGCGCTGCAGTTCTGCACGCGACACATAGGCCAGTGACAGAAGCCCCTCGATCAGTTCACCCATGTCGCGCGCAGCGTGCTGGATGCGCTGCGTCAGGTGCTTCATGCGCGGGTTGCCCTCCTTGTTCACCGCATCTTCCAGCAGCTTGCTGAACCCGCTCAACGTGCTCAGAGGTCCGCGCAAGTCGTGCGAGACGGAATACGAAAACGCCTCCAGTTCGCGGTTGGCCAGTTCCAGTTGAGCGGTGCGGCTGCGCACGCGGGCTTCCAGTTCGCGGTTGAGCTGGAGGATTTTTTCTTCGGCTGCCTTCTTGTCGCTGTTGTCCCTGACCACCATGCTGGAGACATGGTGCCCATCGCTGTCGTCGTACACGCTGGAGGTCAGCTCCACCTCGATCTTGGTGCCGTCGCTGCGGACCATGCGCAACTCACCACGGGCGTGGCCGTATTTCTGGCGCGCTTCCAGCAACACCGGGAGCCGCGGGTCACTGGTGTCCACCAGTCCGCCCCGCCCGAGCGACTGGATCTGCGCCTCGGTGTAGCCCAGCATCGTGCAGAAGGCCGGGTTGGCGCTGATGATGGAGCCATCGACTCCCGTCTGCAGCACACCGTCAAGGCTGTTCTGGAACAGCAGGCGATAGCGCGCTTCGCTGTCACGCAGCGCCAGCTCTGCACGAACCTCGTCAGTCACATTCCTTGCGCCGCTGGCCAGGCGTGTGACCCGCCCCGTACCGTCCCTGAACAGCCGGGCCTGCTCAACAAAATAGGCGGTGGCACCTTCGGGCCGCAAGACCCTGTAGCGGCAATGCCAGTCGTCGTCACTGCGCTCTATCGCGGCATCAAGCGATGCGCGCACACGCGCCTGGTCGTCCGGGTGCACCGTGGCCAGCCAGTCCTGCCGCGTGGGCATGGCCTGGTCGGGGTCGGCCAGCACCGGCTGGCAGGGCAAGTGGTTGCACCAGAACTCGCCGGTGGACAGGTTCCAGTCGTAAATGGCGTCGTTGGTAGCCTCAGCAATCAGGCGGTTGCGCTCTGACAGGGCCAGCACCCGCGCCTTGTCGGACTCCATCGAGGCCAGCATGCCGTTGATGGCCTCCTCGATGGGGGTCAGATCGTCGCGCACGGTCACTGGCGTGCGACCGCTGTAGTCGCCCTGCTGGGCACGGCGCGCCACGCCCAGAAGGGGCACGGTGCGCTCCAGCACCAGCGGGCGCGTGGTAGCCACAGCCACTGACACCACCACCGCCGCCGTGAGCAGCACCGCCAGCACATACAGCATCGCCTGGCGCTTGACGGCCGCCGCCTGCGCAGACAGATCACTGCCCACCGCCAGATGAAAAGCCACCTGCGGGCCCAGCATCACCTGCCGCAGCGCGTAGATGCGCTCCACGCCATCCAGGCCTTGCATCTCAAGGGTGTCAGCAGGCTGGGTGCCACGCTGGGCGGGAAACGCAGCGAACAAGGCGGTTGCCGTGTAGGACTTGCCCAAAACGACGCTGGCAGGCAGGGGCTGCGGCACACGGCCCAGCAGCACGCCATCGCGGTCCAGCAAGGCAATCGTCAGGGCCTGCGCTTCAGGGCCGAGCAAGCGTGGAATCAGCTCGGGCCCCTCGATGGCGGCAATCGCCATTGCCTTGACACTGCCGTCTGCCCCCTTGATGGGAACCGCCAATTGCACGGTGATCTTCTTCGTGACGCGGCCCAGCGTGTAGCCGCTGAGCACGCTGTTGCCGGTCTTCATCACCTCCTGGAAATACGGCCGGTCCGAGAAGTTCACGCCGGGCGGTGGCGGCACGGCGCTGCACAGCACCCCGCCGGTCGCTCCCACCATGGAGAGGTTGATCACATTGCTGTAGGACTGCAGCACGCGGGCCAGCGCGGTGCTGCATTGCTGTGCGGATACATTGGCTTCGGAGCCCAGGGTTCCCACCGCGTGCACCACGCTCTCGACCGAGAGCAGCAGCTTGCCGAGGTCAGAGGCCAGTTGATCGGCGACCACAGCGGCATTGGAAGCCGCACGATGACTGGTGCGTCGGCTCTCCTGCGCGAACTGCACGGCCACCACCACCAGCGCAGGCAAGGCCGACAGCATGGCGAACAGCATCAGGCGGCGCCTGAGAGACATCCCACGCTGCCAAAGACTGGTCACCATGGTGATTTGAGTTCCGGTTGGGCCCTGAGCGGCCACAGTCGAGTTCGAAATGAACTCACCGCTTCATACTAATCGCAGCTGTAAGCAAAAGCAACGCAGGTCGCGCTGAATCAGGAAGAAATCACCTCCAAACAGCCGTCAATTTGCATCACCTTGGTGCATCCCCGAATTTGATGCAGTAAGCTGCAGTGGTTGCAATCAAGAGCGTGAAGCCGGTTCGTGAAAGCGATACGTGATTGGTCAACTCAGCTGGTCAATCACCTGGCGATACACCACCCTCTTAAATATTCCTCAGTTCTGTTTTTCACACCCCAACCTTTGGACACCATGAAATCACTGCTCACCCTTACTGCCTCCATCGCACTGTCCACCAGCACGCTGGCAGCCGCTCCCGCCGAGACCCTGCCGAGTGGGGTGAAGATCGTGCACACCGTCGACGGCACCGGCGCGCAGCCCAAGGCGTCGGACGCCGTGAAGGTGCACTACCGCGGCACGCTGGCCAACGGCACGGAATTTGACAGCTCCTACAAGCGCGGCACGCCAGCCACCTTCCCGCTCTCGCGCGTGGTGCCGTGCTGGACCGAAGGCATGCAGAAAATCAAGGTCGGCGGCAAGGCCACGCTGACCTGCCCACCCGCCACTGCCTATGGCGACCGAGGTGCTGGCGGCGTGGTGCCGCCGAATGCCACGCTGACTTTCGAGGTCGAGTTGCTGGCGATCGAAAAATAAAGCCTAGTCACCAGCTTGCAATGCTGACGCGAGCGCTGCGTCAAACAGCGCAGGCTGCTCAAACTGCACCCAGTGCCCCGCGTTGGCAATCCACTGCAGTCCCCGGAACCCGGGCGCATGCGCCAACGCTGATTGCAGCGCATCGGCCCGGCCACGGTACAGCACATCCTCGCCGCCATAGATGGCCTGTACCGGGCAGTGCAGCGTCTGTAGCGTGCGGGCCAGCACATCGGTGCGGGCCAGACTGCGGCGCAGCATGCGGTCGCGCAGCGCATTGGCGCTTTGCACGCGCACGGCCAATTCGGTGATGGACGCCTCGCTGTGAAGCATCAGCGCCGCCAGGTTGCTGCGGTGAATCGCATCACGCGCCAGCGGTTCGTCCAGATGGCGCCAGCCGCGCAATTGCACGGGCTGCAGCGGGTCAATCCCCATGCCGGGTGCGCCCACCAGCACCAGTTGTTTCACCCGCGCTGGAAAACGCTGCGCGATGAAGCCGGCGACCAGGCCACCAAAAGAAAAACCCACCAGATCGCAGGCCGCTGGCCCCAGCAGTTGCTGAAGGCCCGCCTCTACTGGCTCAGGCAGGACATCGGCGTCGGTGCCCGTGAGCGGCGCTGAAGAGTCGCCAAACCCCGGCAAATCAGGCACCAGTACACACCGCCCGGCAGCGACCAGCGCGGGAATGTTTTTCAGCCAGTGCATCCAGCTGCCACTGCCGCCGTGCAGCAACACCACGGGGGCGTGCTTGGCAGCGGCATCGCCTGCCGCGTGTGAACCCCACACGTGCCAGACAACGGCTCCGCCGTCCATCGGCGTTTCGACCCGGGTCGCCTGCCGCTGCAGTGCCTCAACGCCCTCAGGCCACGTGAGCGCATCGAGCATGCCCACCGTCAAAGCACCTTGCCGCGCAGCGCCTTGGTTTCCGACCGCTGGCTTTTGCCTTCGAGCCGCCGCTGCCGGGAGCCGTAGGTGGGCTTGGTGGCACGCCGCGCCTTGGGCGGACTGGACACCGCATCGATGACCTCCTGCAGCCGCGCCAGCGCATCGGCGCGGTTCATCTCCTGCGTGCGGTGCTGCTGGGCCTTGAGCACCAGCACGCCTTCCTGAGTAATCCGACCATCGCTGGAGGCCAGCAGGCGCGCCTTGACGTCGTCTGGCAAGGAAGACGCGCCGATGTCAAAGCGCAGATGCACCGCGCTCGACACCTTGTTGACGTTCTGCCCACCCGCCCCCTGCGCACGGATGGCGCTGAACTCCACCTCGCGCTCGTCCACCGGAAACTTCGGTGCGGTGGCCATGGTTCGCTGGGCGTTCAGCCCGCCAGCCCGGCCAAACCGGAGATCGCAAGCGCATAGCCCTTCACGCCGAAGCCGGCCATCACGGCCTTGGCCACGGGCGAGATGAAGGAGTGGTGACGGAACGCCTCGCGGGCGTGGACGTTGCTGATGTGCAGCTCGATCAGCGTCACACCCGATCCCTTGATGGCGTCATGCAACGCCACGCTGGTGTGGGTGTAGGCCCCGGCGTTGAGCACCACACCGATCAACGTTCCTGCCGCCTGTGCGCGTCCGGCCTCCTGAATGGCGTCGATCATCACGCCTTCGTGGTTGCTCTGGCGGAAGTCCAGCGCCAGCCCGTGCGAGGCGCAGGCGGTGGCACACAGCGCCTCCACATCGGCCAGCGTTTGCGCGCCATAGACAGCAGGCTCGCGCGTGCCCAGCAGGTTGAGGTTGGGGCCGTTGAGGACCAGGACGGTTTTCATGGGACAGGTCTTTCAGTGTCGGTTGCTCGGCAGCGGCAGACTCAGGCTGCCTTCACGGGCAGCGGTCAGGCTGCGCCGCTTTCAATTATGGCTGCGCACCTGCGACGGGCGGCAAGCCGGAAATGAATTCCTGCAGCAAGGCGGCAAACGCGGCCGGCTGCTCGACAGCGCTGAGGTGCGCCGCAGGCAAGCTACGCAGCTGCGCGCCGGGAATGCTCTGCGCGATGGCATCGGACATCACCACCGGTGTGGCTTCGTCGAGCGTGCCGGCAATCACCAGCGTGGGGCATCTGATCGCCGGGTTGCTGGCGCGAAAATCAATCGCAGACACCGCTGCGCAACTGGCCGCGTAGGCAGGGGCATCGGTTCTCTCCAGTTGCGCTCGCAGCGCTGCCACGCACTGCATGCCGCCGCCCGCAGCATCTGCGCGGAAGGCGGGCGTGAACCAGCGCTGCATCGCGCCGTCGGCGATGACGGCCACGCCTTGCGCCAGCACCGTACCCACGCGGGCCGTCCACATCGCGCGGGCCGCCTCGTCGTACACCATCGCCGAATTGGCGATCACCAGGCTGCTCAGCAGCTCCGGGTGACGCGCGGCGAGTGCCTGGCCGGTCATGCCGCCCATGCTCAGGCCCACAAAATGAACAGGCCCTGCAGCTTGCGCACGGATGATGCCGGCGACGTCGTCTGCCAGCATGTCAAGGCTGTAAGGGCCGGGCACCGCCTCGGACTTGCCGTGGCCGCGGTGGTCGTACCGCAGCACGGTGAAGCGGGCCTGCAGGATTTCGGCCACGCCGTCCCACATCGATACATCGCAGCCCAGTGCATGGCTCAGCACCACTACGGGCCCCTGCCCCTGCTTGATCCAGTGAAGGTGCGGTGTGGTCATGCGCCAGCTTTCGTAGGTGAGGTCATGCGGTGGTTCATCAGGATTGGCCGGTCAATCTGGCAGCAGGCCTTTTTCGCGCAGAATAGCGCCCGCCACGGAAAACGCATGGTTGGCCGCCGGCACGCCGCAGTAAATCGCGGCTTGAAGGATGACTTCCTTGATGTCATCGGGCGTGAGCCGCGACTCGGGCGGGCCATCGAGCGCAGCGCGTACATGCATCGCAAACTCTTCATAGGCCTTGAGTGCAATCATGGTCGACAGCACCATCAGCCGCCGCGTCTTGTCGCCCAAAGCGGGCCGCCCCCAGACCTCGTTCCATGCATAGCGGGTGATGAGTTCCTGGAACTCGCCGTTGAAGGCGTTGCGCTTGGCAATGGATTGGTCGACCCACGCGTCACCCAGCACGCGGCGGCGGTTGATCATTCCCTTGTCGTGGTCGTTCATGGTGTTCTCCGGAATCGGGTACTAGTGTGAGGGCGTGGATGCCAGCAGCGCATCGACCGCATCGGCTTGCGCCAGCGCAAGGCCGGCGGCATGACCTGCCAGCTCCGGGCTGAACCACTCGTTGGCCGCATCGCTGGGTAACACGGCGCGCAGCGCGTCGAGGTTGGCACGCATGCGTGTGGTGTCCACCTGCAGGCCGGGCAGCGCGTGCGCCATCGCGCGAACCGAGCCATGCGCCGACATCAGCAGGCCCGGCCACTCGGCCAGCTCTGCCTGCCAGTTGCCCAGTGCGCGCTCGTGCTCCTGAGGCATGGCCGCCAGCAGCGCGGCCACCCGCTGCGGCGCGCGCTGGGCAGCCGCCAGCGCCACCATGCAGGCCACCGGGTTGCGCTTGTGCGGCATCGCCGACGAGCCACCGCGCCCGGGCTCGGTCGGCTCGGCCAACTCGCCCACCTCGTACTGCCCCATCAGCGAAATGTCTTTGGCAATCTTGCCGAGGCTGCCCACCAGCAAAGCCAGTTCGCAGCCCAGCGCCACCCATTCGTCGCGCTGGGTGTGCCACGGAAAGGCCGCTGGCTTGAGCTTGAGCTCGCTGGCGATGTGGGAAACGATTTGCGGGCCCTTGCCGTTCATTTGTGCCAGCGTGCCGACGGCACCGCCCAATTGCACAGCAAGCGCCTGATGACCGGCATACTGCAGACGCTTGAGACTGCGCGCCAGCGGTGCGGCCCAGCCCGCGCACTTGAAGCCAAAGCTGGTGACCGACGCAGGTTGCATCAAGGTGCGCGCCAGTACCGGATCGGCCGCATGGCGACGCGCCAGCACCAGCAGCGCATGCACCGCCTTGCGGATGTCGGCCTCAATCAGGTCCAGCGCGCGGCGCGTGACCAGCGCCAGGGCGGTGTCGATCACGTCCTGCGAGGTCGAGCCGAAATGCACATAACCGGCGGCCTCCTGGTTGAAGAGGCCGACCGTGTCCTTGAGGTTCTTCACCAGCGGGATGGCGATGCTGCCGGCCCGCCCGCTCTCGCGGACGATCTTCGCCACGTCGAAAAGCTCGACCTTGCAGGTGCCGATGATCGACTGGGCAGCCGCTTCCGGAATCAGCCCCGCCTTGGCTTGCGCCCGGGCCAGCGACGCCTCAAAGCGCAACATCGCGTCGACGAAATTGCGCTCGTTGAATGCCTCCAGGATTTCAGGCGTCGACAGGAAACCTTCAAAAATACTGCTCATGCGGTGGATGTCCCCTCAGAAACCAATGGCGGTGTTCTTCGTCCGGCAGCAAACGCGCCGCGCGACTGAATCGTAAAAGTCATCGCTGCGGGCGCGTCTGCTTCAGCCGCATCTGGTTGGGCAGCGGCACGGAGCGTCGCAGCACATCCTCGCCCAGCCACACAGCAGAGCGCCACGCGCGCTGCGCGACCGACGGCAGGGGCATCTGCTGGTAGTCGTCGTTGAATACCTCGAAGCTGTAGTCGCCCCGGTAGCCGAGCTGGTGCAGACGGCTGACCAGGCTGGCCAGCGCCTCACTGTGCACGCCTTCACCGGGGAACACACGGAAATGGCGGGCAGTGGCAATGCGCTCTTCCACCGACTTGATTTCGGTCCACATGAAGTCAGCGAGTTGCACCAGAAAAATGCGGTTCGGGTCCAGCAGGTCCAGCTCGTCCAGCGAGGTGCCGGTGGCAAACATGTGAAAGGAGTCAAAGCCCAGCCCAAGGTTGGGCATGTCGGCTTCGCAAATGAGGTCCCAGGCCTGCGGGAACTCATTGACGACACGGCCCCACGACAGTGCTTCGTAGGCAATGCGGATGTTCATGGGGATCGCCAGCATCGCCAGCTTGCGCAGGTCGGCCACCAGTGCGGCCTTGTCGTCGGTGGCGTGCACGGAGGTCGACGAACAGATCAGCAGCAGCCGGCAGTCGAGCGCGTGGCACATCTCCAGCATGGCTTTGGCGATATCCACCTTGTACTCGTGCAGATGACCAGACAGGCCCTCAAAATCGCGCAGCACCTGAAAGCCGGTGACGCGCAGGCCGCTGGCGCGCACAGCCGCCACTGCCGCCTCCATGCCATCAGGATGCCCCACGATGTCGCGGGCCGCCAGCATGATCTGCGTGAAGCCGGCCTCGCGCACCGCCTTAAGCTTGGCCTCCAGTGGCCCCGCCAGCGAGATGGTGTCCATCCCGAAATCGTCAATGTTGCCGCTGTAGTGACTCATGATGAATCAGCCTTGGGCGCTCAGCGCGCCGCCGTGGAGCGGTCGTCGTGGACCAGCTCGAAACTGACACTGCCCATCCAGGTGCGGGTGAGTGCACCACGGTCTTCGGTGTGGACTCCGCGGGATTCCACAAACTCCACGCCACGCTGGCGCAGCAGGGCCGCAGACGCCAGCACATCGGGGCAACCGAGACCGATCCGGTGCAGCAACTCATCACCCTCCACGTCCAGAACACCGCTTTCGGGCTCGATCAACTGCAGGTAAAAACGCGAAGCCGCAGAGCACGGACTGCGCAGGATGCGGCCCTTGGGCAGCACACCGAAACGCTGGCTCTCAGGCAACTCGGTGAACCCGAACAGCGTGCGGTAGAACTCGGTCCAGTCTTCACTGCGGTCGTTGCCGATGTACTGCACCACGCCGAAAAAATGCAGGCCTGTGGTGGCGGGCGGGTACTGCTCCACTGTCGGGATCGGTACGAAGTCCACGTCAAAAATGGAGAACTTGTCGTAGCGGTCGACGAAGTAAATCCGGCTGCTGCCCACGCCGTGGATCGCCGGGATGTTCAGCTCCATCACCTCCACCCGCGACGGCACGGCCCACGCACCGCGCGCCAGCGCATGGTGGTAAGCCTCGGCGGCATCGCGCACCCGCAAGGCCAGCGCCGCAATCACCGGCTTGTCGGTCGGCATGGCCGCGTGGGCCACGCCCGGGCTGTGGGCGTTGACGATCACATTCATGGCGCCCTGTCGGTACAGCAGCACTTCACGTGAGCGGTGCCGGGCCACCGGCCGGAAACCCATCATCTCCAGCACCTGCCCAAGGGCCTGCGGCTTGGAGGTGGCGTATTCAATGAACTCGATGCCGTCCATACCCAGCGGGTTCGCAGCCTCGGGGATTGCTTCCCGGTCGGTGCTGAGGGTTTGCGCCTGATTGCTCATGGAACTCTCCGGTGAAATTAGGGGTGTCTGAAAAGGTATTGGGTGTTCAGGCCGGCAGCGCGTGGCCCGGTGTACTGGCTGTGCCCGGCACATGACCACCACCGAGGAAAAGCCGCTCGATGTGCGGGTCGGCCAGAAGCTCAGACGCCTTCTTGTGCAACACCAGCTGCCCTGATTCGAGTGCAATCGCGTCGTCGGAGATCTTCAGTGCGCTCTTGACATTCTGCTCCACCATCAGCACCGTGGTGCCCTGGGAGGCCAGTTTCTGCAGCAGCTTGAAGACGTCCTGCACCACCAGCGGCGAGAGGCCGATAGACGGCTCGTCGATCAGCAGCACCTTGGGCCGCAGCAACAGCGCGCGGCCGATCTCCAGCTGCTTTTGCTCGCCACCCGACAAAGCCGAGGCCTGCGAGTGCAAACGCTCCTTCACGCGCGGAAAAAACTCCAGCACTTCGGGAATGCGCTCATGCGTGGTTTTGGTCCCCAGCGTGATGCCGCCCAGCTCCAGATTCTGGAACACCGTCAGCTGCCCGAACAGGTTGCGGCCTTGTGGCACAAAGGCGATGCCCTTGGCCAGCAGTTCTTTTTGCGAGGCGCCGCCGATCTCCACGCCGTCCAGCAGGATACGGCCCTGGCGCGGCTTGAGCAGTCCGAACAAGGTCTTGAGCACCGTGGATTTACCGGCACCGTTGGGCCCCAGCAGCAAGGTGATGGAACCCTGTTTGACCTTGAACGACAGGTTGTTCAGGATCATGAAGTCCTTGTAGCCCGCCACCACGTCGTCAAACTCAATACAGATGTCACTCGTCATCTCAATGCTCCATTTCAGTAACACCGCGGAACCGGCTGTGCCGGGCCGCAGGTGTTGTCCCCCTGAGGGGGATTCCGGCTACACGCAGTGAGCCGAGACAGGGGGGCTAGCCCAAGGCTAGTTCCCAAGATAAGCATCCAGCACCTGCCTGTTGGCACGAATCTCCGCCGGCGTGCCGATGGCCATCACCTTGCCTTCCACCATCACCATGATGCGGTGGCACAGGTCCATCACAAAATCCATGTTGTGCTCAATCACGACGAAAGAGCTCCTGCGGCCGAACTTCGGATTCTGGTTCAGCTCCTTGAGCAGCGATGAGATGCCGCCCACCAGGCTGGGGTTGACGCCCGCGCAAGGCTCGTCAAGCAGCACCAGATCGGGTTCGGCCATGAAGGCCATCGCGATGTCCACCAGCTTCTGCTGGCCATAGCTCAGCGTGCCGGCCAGCTTGTCGGCCACATGGCGGATGCGGAACTGGTCAATCAGGGCATCGGCCTTGGCGCCCAAGCCTGAATCGCTGGGGGCGAACATGCGGCTCAGCATGCTGCCCTGGTGCTCCTGCGCGGCCACGATCAGGTTGTCGCGCACCGTCATCTTGCCGAACACCTGCAGCGTCTGGAAGGTCCGACCCACGCCACGACGGCTCAGCTCCAGCGGTGACAAGCCGGTGATGTTCTTCCCGTTGAGCTCAATCGCCCCCTCGTTGGGGGTGATCTGGCCAAGCACGCTGTTGAACATGGTGGTCTTGCCCGATCCGTTGGGGCCGATGACGCCGAAGATCTCTCCGGGCATCACCTCGAACGACACGCCGTCCACCGCCTGGATGGCGCCATAGGCCTTCTTCAAGCCCGTGACTTTCAGTACCGCCTGACTCATGACGACGCTCCCATGCGACCCGCAGCCGCTGCCCGCAGGGCGGACGCCGCGCGGGCAGCGCGCCGGTCGCGGATGCGGTCAGGAATACTGAGCAGGCCGTCAGGCAGCCACACCATCAGCAGCACCACGGCGGCGCCGAACATCGGCAGGTACCAGTTGGACACGCCCGGCACATCGCGGAACCACTCCGGCAGCACCACACCAACGGCTGCGCCGACGATGGGCCCGAAAAAATAACCAGCCCCGCCCACCACCACCATCAGGTACATCATGATGGACGCCGCGACCGTGAACGGCGCGGGCTCGATGAACTGCACCAGCGAGGCAAACAGCGCCCCAGCGACGCCGGCATAAGCCGCACCAATGGCAAAGCTGAGCAGGGTGTAGTTGCGGATGTTCACGCCGAGGCTTTCGGCGCGAATCGGGTTGTCGCGCAGCGCCGTGAACGCCTTGCCCCACGGGGAGCGCAGCAGACCCCAGAGCAGGCCGGCCAGCACCACTGTGACAGCCAGCACGAAGTAGTAGTAAGGCAGGTTCTTGTCGAGCGAGTAACCGAACAGCGAGGGCCGCGCAATGTTGTTGATACCGAAGGTGCCACCGGTGAGCCACTCCTCGTTGCGCATCACCAGCCAGACCGCCGTGTTGAACCCCAGGGTGGCAAACGCCAGGTAGATGGCTTGCACGCGCAGCGCCGGGAATCCCAGCACGATGCCGACCGCAAAACAGATCAGCGCGGCCGTGGGCAGCCCCAGCCAGAAGCTGATGCCCGCCTTCATCATGATGGCCACCGTGTAGGCGCCAATGCCGAAGAACGCGGCATGCCCCAGCGACTTTTGCCCCGCATAACCAATCGTGAGGTTGAGACCCATGGTGGCGATGATGAAGACCAGCCAGTAGGTCATCAGGTAGATGCCGTAGTTCTTGAGGAACTGCGGCGCCACCAGCACCAGCAAAGCACCCAGCACGGCGATCACTGTTGAAATTTTCATGGCAGAGGACTTCATACCTTGCGCTCCTCTTTCTTGCCCAGCAGGCCCTGGGGCTTGAACAGGATGACCACCATGAAGATGATCAGGGCCACCGCATCCTTGTAGGCCGGCGAGATGTAGGCGGCCGCGAGGTTCTCGCACACCCCCACAATCAGCCCGCCCAGCAGCGCACCACGGGAGTTGTTGAAGCCGCCGATGATGGCAGCGAAAAACGCCTTGGTGCCCAGCCCCTCGCCCATGTCGAACTTGGCAAGATAGGTGGGGGTGACCAGCAGCGCGGCCACCACCGCCAGCACGGCGTTGATGGCAAAGGTGTAGAGAATCATGCGCGGCACATTGATGCCAAGCACCGAAGCGCTCTCGGTGTTCTGCGCTACCGCCTGCATGGCACGCCCAGTGACGGTTTTCGCGAGAAAGGCCTGCGTGGCCATCACGACCACCATGGCCAGCACGAAGGTGCCGACGTCCTGCAGCGTCACTGTGACGCCCGCAATGTTGAAGAGCTTGTCGGCAAAAAGACTCGGGAACGGATGGGCCTCGGCGCTGTAACCGGCACGCACGCCGTTGCGCATGGCGATCGACAGGCCGATGGTGGCCACCACGATCGGCATCATCCCGTAGCGGAACAGGGGATCGACCACGCCACGCTTGAAGATCCAGCCCAGCAACAGCATGGCCAGCAGGATGGTGCAGACAAAGCTCACCAGCAAGGGGGCGCCGATGGCCATGAAGCCCAGCATCATGAACGCCGGCAGCATGACAAATTCACCTTGGGCGAAGTTGATGGTGCCCGACGCCTGCCAGAGCAAGGTAAAGCCCAGGGCGGCCACGGCATAAATGCTGCCGGTCGCCAGACCGGAAAAGAAAAGCTGGAGAAAGTCGGTCATCGCGATACCGCCCGAAAAAATGAGGAATCGACGTTGCACACGCGTGGCGCTGCCAACCCGGCAACCAGCCGGGCTGGCAACACGCCCGCAGGCTTACTTTTTGGCTGCCGGGCTGGCCGCACCCAGTGCTGGCACGATCGCAACGACTTCCTGCTTGCCGTTTTTCACTTCGACCATGAAACTTTCACGGTCCAGGTCGCCCTTGCTGTCAAACGAGACATCCATCAACACGCCGGGCTGATCGGCCGCCTTGACCTTCAGGGTGTGCAGGGTGGCGGCTACTGCCTTGCGGTCCAGCTTGCCGACTTTCTCAATCGCCGCCTTCAGCACGTAAATGCCTGAATAGCCTTTCATGCCGTTGTGGTCGGAGACGTATTTGTATTCCTTCTCGAACTTGGCGCGGAAGGCGCGAATCGCCGGCTGCGGTGCATCGACCGTCAGACCCACATGAGCGACGGCGCCGTTGGCGGCTTCACCGGCCAGCTCAATCACCTTCTGGCCCGTCAGCGTTGTCTCACCGATGATGGGCTTGTTCCAGCCCTGCTTGCGCAACTCGCGCAGCAGGCGGGCGGACTCTTCCTCGTTGGAATACGCAAACACGCCGTCAGCATTGCTCTGCTTGGCGCGCAGCACGGCGGCCGAGAAGTCGACCTGGCCGGGCTCGGTGGAAATCTCCGCCAGCACCTTGGTGGGCGAATTGGCCAGCGCCTTCTTGATCGAATCGAGACCGCCCTTGCCGAAGTCGTTGTTCACATAAATGACAGCGATGCTTTTGAGCTTGGCCTGGTCGCTGATATAGCGCGCCACCTTGGGCATGGCGGTGGCCTGCGTGAAGCTGGTGCGGAACACATAGGGGTTGCCCTGCTCGGTAATGCTGGCCGCTTCACCGCCAGTGAAGTTGGGCACCTCTGCGCGGCGCGACTCGGCCATGCTGACCATGATGGAGCCGGAGAACACCGGACCGAAGATGGCAAAGACGTTGTCGTCAATAGCTTTTTGCGTCAGACCCTTGGCCACGCCCGGGTTGCTCTGTGTGTCGGCCGTGGTGGTCTGGATTTTCTTGCCCAGAATGCCGCCGCTGGCATTGATTTCCTTGACGGCCAGTTCTACACCGTTCTTGAAGTTGGTACCCGCCGTGGCCCCGCCACCGGACAGCTCCACGATGTTGGCGATCTTGATCACGTCCTGTGAAAAGGCGCCCGTGGCGCCGAGCGACAGCGCGCAGGCGGCCACCAGTTTGAGTGCGAATCGTTTGTGCATCTTTGTCTCCTCTGGGTTGAAAATCATTGCAGGTCGTCGGGTTGAAAAAGCCTGATGGTTCAGGCTACGGGCTTGCCAGCCACGGGCCGGATTTCCTGCCTCATGGTCTGTGGGTACAGATGTTCACGGATAAAGGTCGCATCACGGCGAACCGTCTCGGCTGCCTCGGCGTAACCGAAAAACTCCAGATAGTCAGGCGCCTGCTGGATCAGCATCTCGAAGCCCGGCTGCGCCGTCTGCCCGCGCTCCCGCACGGCGCGCACCAGCGGCGTGGGCTGGTTTTTCATCAGGATGTCCAGCACCGCCGCGTGTGGCGCCAGGCGAGTGACATCGCAGGGCAGTGGGTCGCTGGTCTGCAGACCCAGCGGGGAGGCATTGATCACCACGTCATAACCAGACGGATCGCTGCTGACCGCTGCCGTCACGCGTGTGCCCGCGACCTGCGGCGCCTGCGCAATGTGGCTGGCCACTGCCTCCGCCTTGCCGGGGACCGGGTCATACAGCGCAATGTGCGCCGGCGCACGGCTGCCGGCAATCGCCAGCGAGGCGGCAATCGCGGAAGCGCCGCCGCCCGCGCCCAGAATCAGCACACGCTGGCCGGCGTACGCCATGCCGAAATAGTCGAGTGCCGACACGCAGCCCTTGCCGTCGAACAGGCCGCCTTCCAGCTCACCCCCCGGATTGCGGCGGATGCCGTTCACCGCGCCGGCGACCAGCCCATAGTCGTTGCACTTGGCCAGCAGCCCCATGACCAGTGACTTGTGGGGAATCGCCAGAAACATGCCCTTGATGTTTTTCGCCAGAAAGGCAGTGCGCACAAAGGCTTCAATATCGGTTGCCGCCACATGCGCAGGCACCAGCACCGCGTTGATACCCAACGTCCGGAAGATCAGGTTGAACACCTCGGGCGCCTTCACCTGCTCCACCGGGTCGCCGGGAATCAGATACACATCGGTGGAGCCTTGAATGGCAGGAAGCATGGCGTCAATCGTCCTAAACGTTCGATAATCGATTAAATTCGGTCTGCTGGCCTGAACTTTATCGACTTGCCCCCGGAACAAGAATCTATTTTTTCGTCTTATGTACGATAATCGCGCAATCAAGTTCAATGATCGAACGCAAGCAGGGTTTGACCTGATTCTGTATGACCTGTGCTGACGAGACATTGAGTCACCCTTGGGTCATCCATCATCCGATTACCGACGACCAATTACCGCTTGTCCCCATGAGCCCCCCAACCCACGCACCCGGCACCGCCGATACTCCAGCGCGAGCGCCCGAGGGCTCGGCGCTGAACAAGCGGGACTGGATTGCTGGCCTCGAAAAAGGGTTATCCATCATTGAATGTTTTGACGACGTCAACCCGCGCCTGACCGCCAGCCAGGCCGGCGTGCGCTGCGGCCTTACGCGCACTGCGGCCCGCCGCTACCTGCTGACACTGGAGCACCTCGGTTACGTGGCCACCGATGGCAAGCTGTTCTGGCTGACGCCCCGGGTGCTGCGCCTCGGTCAGTCGTATCTGGAATCGGCCCGGCTGCCACGCATCGTGCAGCCCTTTTTGCAGCGTGTGACGGCCGGCACCCAGGAGAGCGCATTTGTCAGCGTGATGGACGGAGACGACATCGTTTACATCGCGCGTAACGGCTCCAACCGGGCGATGAACACCGGCTACGTGCTGGGCGCGCGGGTGCAGGCGCAGGTCACGGCGGCCGGGCTGCTGATGCTCTCGATGCGCGAGGCCTCGTGGATGGAGAACTGGCTGGCCACGCATGAGCTGAAGGCCTACACCTCGTACACCATCTCCAGCAAGGACCGCCTGCGCATCGAGCTGGCCCGGGTGCGCGCGCAGGGCTGGGCCATCTCCGAGCAGCAGCTGGAACTGAACTACCGCGGCATCGCCGTGCCGCTGCGCGACCGGCATGGCAATGTCGCCGGTGCACTCAGCGTGACCATGCCGATGGGCCATGAGTCGAGCGAAGATGCTGTTTCCCGCGTGCTGTCGGTCCTGCAGGAAACCGCCCAGGCCATGCGCAACCTGATCTGACAGCAGCCCACCGCTCATGCAAACCCGTCACTTCGCGCAACTCGTCGGCCTGTCGGCCCTGTGGGGCGCCTCGTTTCCGCTGCTGCGCATCGCCAGCCCGGCGCTGGGCCCGTGGGTTGTGGCCGGCATGCGCTGTCTGCTGGCCGCCCTGGTGCTCACGGTGCTGATGCGCCTGCTGCGGGAGCGCTGGCCGGCCCGGCAAACATGGGCCAGCCTGACCTGGCTCAGCACCCTGACGGTGGGCATTCCCTTCATGCTCTACAACTGGGCCGCGCTGGTGATTCCGTCCGGCTACTCGGCGGTGCTCAATGCCACGGTGCCGCTGTTCGGCGTGCTGGGCGCAGCCGCCATGGGCGAAGAGCGGCTCACGGGCCGGCGTCTGTTCGGTTGTGCGGTGGGTTTTGCCGGCGTGGCGCTGCTGGTGCAACTGGGGCCGGTGGCCGTCACGCCCAAGGTGCTGCTGGCGGCGCTGGCTTGCATCGGTGCATCAGCCAGCTACGGCGTGGGCGCCATCCTGATGAAGCGCGCCACGCTCAAGCACGGGCCCCTGCCCTCGTCGGCGGTGGTGCACATCGCGGCGGCCCTCATCCTGTTCGCGCCCATGGGCATCGCTGCTCCCGACGCGAAGATCACTCCCGGTGCGGTGTTCGCGATTCTGGTGCTGGGCATGGTCACCTCGGGCTTCATGTACTGGGTCAGCATGCGGCTGATGCGGGAGATTCCCGCCAGCGCAGCGACGTCTGCCGCCTTCATGATTCCGCTGTTTGGCGTGACCTGGGGCGCCCTCTTCCTCGGTGAGCCCGTCACCGCGAGCATGCTGCCCGGCTGTCTGCTGATCCTGTCGGCCACGGTGCTGGTGACGGGCTTCAACCCGTTTCGCGGCGCGCCACCAGAACCCTGAGCCGCTTAACGGCCAGAGCGGCTGATGTCCGGCGTGGCCACCACCACGTCGGCGTTCTGCGCCCGCTGCCGCAGCGCGTGGTCCATCACCACCAGCGCCAACATGGCCTCGGCAATCGGCGTCGCGCGGATGCCGACGCAGGGGTCGTGCCGACCCTTGGTCACCACCTCGGCCGAGTTGCCAGCGGTGTCGATGGACTGGCGCGGTGTGATGATGGAGCTGGTCGGCTTGATGGCAATCGACACTTCCAGATCCTGCCCGGTGCTGATGCCGCCCAGCACGCCACCGGCATTGTTCGACAGGAAGCCCTCGGGCGACAGCGAATCGCCATGCGTGGTGCCGCGCTGGGTGACGCTGGCGAAACCAGCACCGATCTCCACGCCCTTGACAGCGTTAATGCCCATCATCGCGTAGGCGATGTCGGCGTCCATCTTGTCAAACAGCGGCTCGCCCAGGCCCACCGGCACGCGTGACGCCGTGACGCGGATGCGCGCACCGCAGGAGTCACCCGCCTTGCGCAGCGAGTCCATGTAGTCTTCCAGCGCCGACACATCGGCCACCGGGGCGAAGAACGGGTTGTTCGGGACATGCTCCCACGACTCGAACGGAATGCCGATGTCGCCGATCTGCGTCATGCAGCCGCGGAACACGGTGCCGTATTTCTCAGCCAGCCATTTCTTGGCCACCGCGCCGGCCGCCACCATGGGCGCCGTCAGCCGCGCCGAGGAGCGGCCACCGCCACGCGGGTCGCGCAGGCCGTACTTGTGCAGATAGGTGTAATCGGCATGGCCCGGGCGAAAGGTTTCAAGGATGTTGCCGTAGTCCTTGCTGCGCTGGTCGGTGTTGCGGATCAGCAGGCAGATGGGGGTGCCGGTGGTTTTGCCCTGGTACACGCCGGAGAGGATTTCCACCGCGTCGGGCTCATTGCGTTGGGTGACGTGGCGGCTGGTGCCGGGGCGGCGGCGGTCCAGGTCGCCCTGAATGTCGGCCTCGCTCAGCGCCATGCCCGGTGGGCAACCGTCGATCACGCAGCCGATGGCCGGGCCGTGGGATTCACCAAAGTTGGTGACTGCGAAAAGGGTGCCAAAGGTGTTGCCGCTCATGGGGCCTGATTATCCCCGACGACGCAGGCACTTGCGCCCTTGCAGTGCGCGGACCTCAGGCGCCCTTGGCGTCGCGCGCTTCTTCTTCGGCCGGCCAGTCGCGGATGTAGGCCTTGAGCATCTGGTTCTCGAAGTTCTGGCTGTCCACCACGGCCTTGGCGACGTCATACAGGCTGATGACACCCATCAGCACCTTCTGGTTCATCACCGGCATGTAGCGTGCATGGCGCTCCAGCATCATGCGCCGCACCTCATCGAGCTCGGTTTCCGAGGTGCAGGTCAGCGGATGGTCGTCCATGGCCGTGCGCACCAGGGTGCTGCCAATCGCACCACCGTTCTTGACGATGCAGACGATGACCTCACGGAAGGTGAGCATGCCAACCAGATCGCCGTGCTCCATCACCACCAGTGAGCCGATGTCCTTCTCGGCCATGATCTGCACCGCAGCCGCCAGCGGCTCATCGGGCTGCACGGTGTAGAGGGTATTGCCCTTGACCCGCAGAATGTCCAGTACTTTCATGGCCTTTTCCTCTGTTGCTTTCTCAGTTGTTTGCGCTGTTGTCTGTCCGCTTGTCCGGTTGCGGACTCGAATTGAATATAGCCCACAATCACACCACTGACTGTAATGATTTCCCGATCCTGAAACCAGCGCAGCGGCCGCGATCACTGGCCCTGCGACGATTCCCTGGAGACACCACCATGCCCGGCTATTCCGACCCCGGCTTTGACACCCTGGCACTGCACGCCGGTGCTGCACCCGACCCTGCCACCGGCGCACGCGCCGTACCGATTCACCTCACGACCTCCTTCGTGTTCGAGTCGAGTGACCACGCAGCCAGCCTCTTCAACCTCGAACGCGCCGGCCATGTGTATTCGCGCATCAGCAACCCGACCAATGCGGTGCTGGAGCAGCGCGTCTCGGCCCTCGAGGGCGGCATCGGCGCGATAGCCACCGCCAGCGGGCAAGCGGCGCTGCACCTGTCTATTGCCACCCTGATGGGCGCCGGCGACCACATCGTGGCCAGCACGGCGCTGTATGGTGGCTCGCAGAACCTGCTGCACTACACCTTACGGCGCTTTGGCATCGAGACCACCTTCGTCAAGCCGGGCGACCTCGATAGCTGGAAGGCGGCAGTGCGCCCCAACACCAAACTCTTTTTCGGAGAGACAGTCGGCAACCCGGGCCTGGATGTGCTGGACATCGAGGCGGTGGCGGCCATCGCCCACGACGCCGGTGTACCGCTGCTGGTGGATTCCACTCTCACCTCGCCGTGGCTGATCAAGCCCTTCGAGCATGGCGCCGACCTCGTCTATCACTCGGCCACCAAGTTCCTCAGCGGGCATGGCACGGTGATTGGCGGCATTGTGGTGGACGGCGGCAGCTTCGACTGGGGCGGCCCGGCAGCGGCGGGCAAGTTCACCGGCCTGACCGAAGCCTATGAGGGCTTTCATAACATGGTGTTCACCGAGGAAAGCACCGTGGGCGCCTTCCTGCTGCGCGCCCGTCGTGAAGGCCTGCGTGACTTCGGCGCCTGCATGAGCCCGCATTCGGCATGGCTGATCCTGCAGGGCATCGAGACCCTGCCGCTGCGCATGGCGCGGCACATGGAGAACACGGCGAAGGTGGTGGAGTTCCTCGCCAGCCATCCGCTGGTATCGCGCGTCGGTCATCCGCTGCTCGAATCACACCCCAGCTACGCCTTGGCCAAAAAACTGTTGCCTCGCGGCGCCGGCTCGGTGTTCAGCTTTGACATCAAGGGCAACCGCCAGCAGGGCAAGGCCTTCATCGACGCGCTCAAGGTGTTCAGCCACCTCGCCAATGTGGGCGATTGCCGCAGCCTGGTGATACACCCCGCCAGCACCACGCACTTCCGCATGTCGGACGAGGCGCTGGCCGGTGCCGGCATCGCACAGGGCACCATCCGCCTGTCGATTGGCCTGGAGGACGCTGCAGACCTGATTGACGACCTGAAGCGTGCCCTGAAAGTCGCTGAAAAAGCGGCAACGAAAGCGGGGGCCTGACCATGGAGCTGCTCGTCAACGGCCACACCACCTACTGCTACACCGGCGGCAAGGCGTTTGACGCCGCCTTGCCTACTGCCGTGTTCATTCACGGTGTGCTCAATGACCACAGCGTCTGGGCACTGCAAAGCCGCTACCTCGCCAACCACGGCTGGAACGTGCTGGCGATCGACCTGCCCGGTCACTGCCGCAGCGCCGGCGAGGCGCCCTCCACCGTGGAAGAAGCGTCGGGCTTTGTGGTCGCGCTGCTCGATGCCGCCGGCGTGAAGCGCGCAGCGCTGATCGGTCACAGCTGGGGCTCGCTGATTGCGCTGGAAGCGGCCGCACAACTGAAGGACCGCGTGAGCCATCTGGTGCTGGTGGGTACCGCGTTCCCAATGAAGGTGTCGGAGGCGCTGCTCGAGAGCTCGCTCCATGAGTCGATGAAGGCCATCACGATGATCAATGTGTTTTCACGCAGCACGCTGGCCGCGCCGCCCTCTGCGCTCGGCCCGGGCACCTGGGTCTATGGCAGCGCCATGGCACTCAACCGCCGCGTGCTGGCCAGCAACCGCACCGTCAATCTGTTCCACCGCGGCTTCAAGGCCTGCGACAGCTATGCCAATGGCGAGGCCGCCATCGCCCAGATCACCTGCCCGGTGCTGTTCATCCTCGGCGCGCAGGACCAGATGACCACCCCCAAAGCCGCACAGGCCCTGATCGCCAAGGCCCGTAGCAGCGGCAAGACCGTGCAGGTGGCCATGCTGGACGTGGGTCACCACCAGATGACCGAAGCGCCCGAGGCCACGCTGGCTGCGCTGCGTGACTTTCTGGGACGTTGAGATGGTGAGCTCGCCCGCCATGAGCCCTTCTGATATCTCGCGCGTCATTGAAATGGCCTGGGAAGACCGCACGCCGTTTGAAGCCATCGAAATGCAGTTCGGCCTGAACGAGTCGGCGGTGATTGAGCTGATGCGGCGCGAGCTCAGGCGTCCGAGCTTCAAGCTCTGGCGGGCCCGTGTGATGGCGCGAGCCACCAAGCACGCCGCCTTGCGCGCACCGGGCGTGAAGCGTCACCGCGCCGTGAACACGCGACAGGCCTGAACGTCGGGGTCTGCCCCCTTTTATCGCCCCAGGGCATCCCGCAACATCAGCTCCGGCCAGCGCGCCTTTTGCCACAGCGGCAGCACCGACGGCGCCTTGTCGAGCAGCAGGCGCTGCATCAGCGGCTCCAGCGAGGTGGTGTCGGGGTGCGCCAGCAGCAGATAGCGCGCCTCGGCGTCTTCATCGCTGCTCTGCACCTGCCCAATCCAGTCGAGCGCGACCAGCGTTTCCAGCACCGGCTCCAGCTGCAGCACATCCACCTGCAGGCGCACCGCCAGCTCTGAGCCGGTAAAGCCCCGTCGCGGCGTGAGCAGCGCTTTGTCGAGTGCCTGAAGCACCTCCACCGCCAGCTGGAACTGCCAGCCGTGCGCGCTGCCGCGGCGCGCCACGCCCGCCAGCAGGCTGGGCAGGTAAGCCGCAATCACCGCACCCATCAGCACAATGACCCACGACAGGTAAATCCAGACCAGCAGGATCGGCAAGGTCGCGAACGCGCCGTACACCAGCGAATAGGTCGGTACCGCGCTCAGGTAGTAAGTCAACGCCCGCTTGGCCAGCTCGATGCCGGCCGCCACGAAAAGGCCGCCCGTCCAGGCATGCGACCAACGCACATAGGTGTTGGGCACGAAACGGTAAAGCGCCGCCACGCCCCCCGCCACCAGAAAGAACTGCAGCACATCAAGCAAAAACCGCAAGCTACCCGGCAGCGCGCCCACCAGCCCCTTCGAGGCCGACAGCACGTACGAGGTCAGCGCCAGACTTGCGGCGAGTAACAGTGGCCCCAGCGTGATGGCGGCCCAGTACATCAGGATTCGCTGCGTCAATGGGCGGGCCTTCTTGACCCGCCAGATGCCATTGAGCGTACGGTCTATCGTCAGGATCAGCGCAATCGCAGTCACCAGCAGCACGGCCAGCCCGGCAATGCCCAGCTTGTTGGCCTGCCGGCTGAACTGCGTGAGGTAGCCCAGCACCTGACGGGCGATGTTGTCCGGAATCAGGCTCTGCACCAGCCACGCCTGCAATGCCCCCTGCATCTGCGAGAACATCGGGAACGCCGTGAAAATGGCCAGTGCCACCGTGAAGAACGGCACCAGGGCAATGGATGTCGTGAACGTCAGGCTGCTGGCCGTCAGGCCCATGTGGTCTTCACGGAAACGGTTGCGCAGGGTGAAGGCCGTGTCCTGCCAGGGGAAGCGGGACAGGTTGTCCCAGAACTCCTTCAAGTACTGCTGAAGGGAATGCTGAAATTTCATCCCCGGTATCATGCCACTGACACTTGAGCACCCATGAACAAAACAACGCAAATTGACCTCACCCGCTGGCTCGCCACTGGCAGCCTTGTCGGCCTGATCGTGCTGGGACTGGCCTGGGAAATGTGGCTGGCCCCGATTCGCCCTGGTGGTTCACTGCTGGCCCTGAAGGTGCTGCCGCTGGTGATTCCACTGGCCGGCATCATGCGGAACCGCCTCTACACCTACCGCTGGGTCAGCCTGATGGTGTGGCTGTATTTCATTGAGGGCGTGGTCCGGGCCTGGAGCGACCGCTACCCCGGCAACCTGCTGGCAGGCATTGAAGTGGCGCTGTGTCTGTCGCTGTTTGCCGCCTGCGCCCTGCATGTGCGGGCCCGGTTCAAGAATGTCGCGGCACAGAACCAGACCGCCGCCGTGGCGCAGGACGCCCCATGAACGACAGGCACGCCTTCCTCGATTCGCTGCGCGCGGCCGTCGGCGCGCCCCATGTGTTGACCGAAGGGGACCTCAGCGCCTGGGAGCAGGACTGGCGCAAGCGGGTACATGGCAAGGCACTGGCCGTGGTCAGGCCCGGCAACACCGCCGAGGTGGCTGCAGTGGTCAAGGCCTGCGCGGCGGCGGGCGTGAGCCTGGTGCCGCAGGGCGGCAACACCGGTCTGGTGGTGGGTTCCACACCCGATACATCGGGCACACAGGTGGTGCTGAGCCTCACCCGGCTCAGCGCCGTGCGCGCCATCGACTCGGCCAACCTGACGATCACGATGGAGGCCGGCTGCATTTTGCAGAGTGTGCAGGAGCAGGCCGAAAAAGCCGGTTTCCTCTTCCCCCTCAGTCTGGCCGCCGAAGGCAGTTGCACGATAGGGGGTAACCTCGGCACCAACGCTGGCGGCACGCAAGTGGTGCGCTACGGCAATGCACGCGAGCTGTGTCTGGGGCTGGAGGTGGTCAACGCGCAGGGCGAGGTGTGGCACGGGCTGACCGGCCTGCGCAAGGACAACACCGGCTACGACCTGCGTGATCTCTTCATCGGCAGTGAAGGCACGCTCGGCGTCATCACCGCCGCCACGATGAAGCTCTACCCCTTGCCAGCCGCCACACTGACCGCGTTTGCGGCGGTGCCTTCGCTGGCACAGGCCGTGGCCTTGCTGGGGCTGGCCCACCGGCATCTGGGCGCGGGCCTCACCGGCTTTGAGGTGATGGGCCAGTTCGCGCTCGGTCTGGTGGCCAGGCACTATCCGCAGATGCGTGTTCCGTTTTACGAGACTGCACCGTACTGCGTGCTATTGGAAAACTCCGACAGCGAATCCGAAGCCCATGCCCGAGAGCGCTTCGAAGCCCTGCTGGAAACCGCCATGGAACACGGCTGCGTTGCCGATGCCGTGGTGGCTGAAAACCTGACGCAGGCCCATCAGCTCTGGCACATTCGCGAGAGCATTCCGCTGGCGCAGGCCGAGGAAGGTCTGAACATCAAGCACGACATCTCGATTCCCGTCTCACGCATCCCGGCGTTTTGCGAGGCCACTGATGCCCTGCTGCAGCGCGAAATTCTAGGGGTACGACTGGTCAACTTTGGCCACCTGGGTGATGGCAACCTGCACTACAACGTGCAGGCACCCGCAACGGGCGACTACGCCAACGATGGCGCGGGCTTTTTGCGCGAGTGGGAAGACCGGATCAACACGCTGGTGTACGACTCGGTCAAGGTCTTCGATGGCTCGATTTCAGCCGAGCATGGCGTGGGTGACCTGAAGGCCGCCAAGCTGTCCGACTACAAATCGCCGGTGGCGCTGCATATGATGCGCGCCATCAAGCAGGCGCTGGACCCGCAGAACATCATGAACCCGGGGCGCGTGCTGGCCGCACGCTGACTGGACACTCAGAGCCAGCCGATCAGCCGATCAGCCGCTGCGCCAGGCGGGCCAGTCGCTCGCGGTACAGCTTGGCATCGAAGCCGCGGCGGGCTGAACCACTGTCTGCAGCAGCCTGCGCCACACGCAGCGATACCGTCTCCAGCAAGCGGTTGTCCAGCAGCGTCGGCAGCAGCTTGGTGGCACCGAAAGCCGTGTCACTGCGGGCCAGATCGGCCAGCGCCAGCACGGCGGCCTTCTTCATCGCCTCATTGATCTGCGGCGCGCCCACGTCAAGCGCAGCGCGGAACAGATACGGGAAGCACAACGCGTTATTGACCTGGTTGGCGTAGTCCGACCGGCCCGTGGCCGTGATGGCATCGGCAGCCACGGCCATTACATGCTCGGGGCGGATTTCAGGGTCAGGGTTGGCTAGTGCAAATACCACCGGTTTGGCAGCCATGCTCTTGATCATGTCCTGACTCACCACGCCGGGGCCGGACAGGCCGAGGAACACATCGGCGCCCTGCATCGCATCACCAAGTGTGCGTGCGGCGGTATCGCGCGCCCAGGCGGCCTTTTCACCGTCGTCGCCCTTGGCGCCGCGACCGGTGTAGAGCACGCCCTTGGAGTCACACACCAAAATATTCGAATGCTTCAGACCCAAGGCCACCAGCAGCTCCAGACAGGCCACCGCTGCAGCGCCAGCACCGTTGCAGACCAGCTTGACGGTCTCCAGTGTCTTGCCCTGCAGGTGCAGCGCGTTCATCAGACCGGCGGCCACCACGATGGCTGTGCCGTGCTGGTCATCGTGGAACACCGGGATCGGCAGGCGTGCGCGCAAGGCCCGTTCGATTTCAAAGCACTCGGGCGCCTTGATGTCTTCCAGGTTGATACCGCCGAAGGTCGGGTGCAGGCTGGCGATGATCTCGATCAGCTTCTTGGGATCGGTCTCGTCGATCTCGATGTCAAACGCATCAATGCCGGCAAAGCGCTTGAACAGCACCGATTTGCCTTCCATCACCGGCTTGCCGGCAAGGGCGCCGATATTGCCCAGTCCCAGCACGGCGGTGCCGTTGGTGATGACCGCCACGAGATTGCCCTTGGCGGTGTAGTCGTAGGCCATGGCGGCATCGCGCGCGATCTCGACGCAAGGCGCGGCAACGCCCGGCGAGTAGGCCAGCGACAGGTCGTCCATCGAGCCGACGCGCTTGGTGACGGCGATACCGATCTTGCCGCCGATGTCATCGGCGTTTTGCGGACGGTGGTAAGCGAGTGCCGCCTCGCGCAAGCTGGCACTTGCATCCGCTGGCTGAAACTGCTGTTGCTGGCTGGAGGACGCTGCAGGTGCGTCACCGGATGTCTGTTGTTTGTTCATGGTGGTCCACGGGTGGATCTGCTCGGAGGGAACGCAATTGTCCTCCGGCACGTGGCTGTCGTTCAGGCCGTTTTTGCATAACCCTGGATATACAGTTGTGACGGTGACATATCCAATCGCCGGGCTCAGGAACGCCCGGCAAAGCGATGCGCCTAGAATCCGAAATCGCCCTGCCGCCATGGCCCGACCTTGCTGGAAACCGTTGACATGACCACCCCGACCGCGCGGCCCATCCGCTCCCAATACGAAGATTTCATGCGCCATGTGGACACCCATGGCGTGTTCAAGGCCGACCGCACCGGCACCGGCACCAAAAGCGTGTTCGGTCACCAGATGCGGTTTGACCTGAACGAGGGTTTTCCGCTGGTCACCACCAAGAAAGTGCACCTGAAGTCCATCGTGCTGGAACTGCTCTGGTTTCTGCAGGGCTCCAGCGACAACAACTGGCTCAAGGAGCGCGGCGTCACGATCTGGGACGAGTGGGCCCGCCCCGACGGCGACCTGGGCCCGGTGTATGGCGTGCAGTGGCGCAGCTGGCCCACACCCGATGGGGGTCACATCGACCAGATCGCCGAAGTCATCAAGACCCTGAAGAACAACCCCGATTCGCGCCGCATCATCGTCAGCGCATGGAACGTGGCCGACCTCTCGAAGATGGCACTGATGCCCTGCCATGCCTTCTTCCAGTTCTATGTGGCACCTGCAGCCGCACCCGGCCAGCCCGGCAAGCTCAGTTGCCAGCTCTACCAACGCAGTGCCGACATTTTTCTCGGTGTGCCCTTCAACATCGCCAGCTATGCGCTGCTCACCCACATGGTGGCGCAGCAGTGCGGGCTGGACGTAGGCGACTTCATCTGGACCGGCGGCGACTGCCACATCTACAGCAACCATGCCGAGCAGGTGGCGCTGCAGTTGAGCCGCGCGCCCTTCCCCTACCCCACGCTCCACATCAAGCGCAAGCCCGACTCCATCTTTGACTACGCATTCGAGGACTTCGAGTTTCTGGACTACCAGCACCATGCGCCGATCAAGGCGCCGGTGGCCGTGTGACGCCGTGCAGACCAGACTCCGGAATCTGGGGCCAGCGTCAATGACCATGTTGGAAAAGGCCGGCATTGACTCCGTCACCCGCCTGCGAGAGCTTGGGGCTGTGCGTGCCTATCGCCAGGTGCAGCTGAGCGGCGCCCGGCCATCGCTGAATCTGCTGTGGGCGCTGGAAGGCGCGTTGACCGATCAGCCCTGGCAACAGATCGCGCAGGCGCATCGCCTGTCGCTGTTGGTTGAGCTGGAGAACGCCTCGCAAAACTCGACGACATCAGGCGTCAATCGTCCCGCTGGCCAACGCAGGGCGGTGAAATCATGAGTCGCATCCACCTGATCTGGGCGCAGGCCCGCAATGGCGTGATCGGCAAAGACGGCGTGATGCCCTGGCATCTGCCGGAAGACCTGGCGCATTTCAAACGCCACACACACGGCTGGCCGGTCATCATGGGCCGCAAGACCTGGGACTCGCTGCCACCCCGCTTTCGTCCCTTGCCCGGGCGCCAGAACATCGTGATCACCAGGCAAGCGCAATGGTCGGCGCCGGGCGCCACCACCGCTGCCAGTCTGGACGCTGCACTCGCCAGCTGCGCTGGTTCCGACGAGGTCTGGGTGATCGGTGGTGCGCAGATTTACCGACAGGCCGAACCGCTGGCAGAGCGCATCGAAATGACGCAGATCGAACAGGACTTTGAAGGCGACGCCCACGCACCCGCACTGGGGGCCGACTGGCAGGAGACGGCCCGCGAAGACCACACCTCGACCGGCGGCATGGCGTTCAGCTTCATCACCTACCGAAGACAGCAACCGAAAAGCAGTCCATGAAAATTGCCACCTGGAACGTCAACTCTCTGACTGCGCGGCTCACGCATGTCCTGGACTGGCTCGCCGCCAATCCCGTCGATGTGCTGTGCCTGCAGGAACTGAAGATGACGGATGACAAATTTCCGATGGAGGCGCTCCGGTCCGCGGGCTATGAAGCGGCTTTCTTCGGCCAGAAAACCTACAACGGCGTCGCCATCCTGTCGCGCACGCCGCTGCGGGATGTGGTGAAAAACATCACCGGGTTTAAGGACGAACATTCGCGGGTGATTGCCGCCACGGTGGACGGACCAGCCGGTCCCATCCGCGTGGTGAACGGCTACTTTGTGAACGGCCAGGAACCGGGCAGCGAAAAGTTCACCTACAAGATGCGATGGCTGGATGGCTTGCAGGCTTATGTGCGCGCCGAACTGTCAGCCCATCCACAGCTGGTGCTGCTGGGTGATTTCAACATCGCACCGGAAGACCGGGATTCGTTTGACCCTGACGGGCTGCGCGACACGATTCACCACACCCGGGAAGAGCGCGAGCATTTCCGTCAGTTGCTGGCGCTCGGCCTGACCGACGCCTTCCGGATGTTTGAACAGCCCCCCAAAAGTTTTTCCTGGTGGGACTACCGGATGCTCGGCTATCAGAAAAACCGGGGGCTGCGAATCGACCATATTCTCGTCAGCGAGCCACTGAAGCCGCAGGTCAAAGGGTGCACGATAGACCGGGTCCCACGCAAATGGGAAAAGCCCAGCGACCACGCACCTGTCACCGTAGAGATCGGCTGACCCCCGTCCAGGCTCACTGCGCGTGGCCTATCTCCCTCTCGAGGGATAGCGCCTGCGGGCTGGCGAAGCGAGTCCCACTACACCCGCTGGTTGCGCCCTCCCGTGGAGCACCCTTCGACAAGCTCAGGGCGAGCGGAATTCAACAAGCTTGAAGCAGACAGGCATTTAGACCAGCGGAGCCGTGGAACCGGCTTCGCCGGGCCACAGGCGGACGGCCCCCTCGGGGGGGCAGCGCAGTACACGCAGTGACAAGCGTGGGGGCCAATCACTCCAGATTGAGCTCCTGAATCTTCCGCGTGATGGTGTTACGGCCAATGCCCAGCTTCTGCGCTGCCTCGATGCGTCGGCCACGGGTGTTGATCAATGCCGTCTGGATGAGTTTGGACTCGAAACGGCGGGTCAGCACGTCCCACACATCGCTGCGTCCGGTGGCGAGCAAGGCCAGCGCTTCTGCTTCGAGACCTGTCTCCCAGCTCATCGCCAGACCGATGGTGCTGGAAGCAGAAGGTGAAGAAGTGGATGGCGACGGTGCCAACGCATCCGACACCACAGCTCGCTCAACCGGCATCGCGTGACTGCTCATCTCGGGCTTGTCGGCAGCAACCACCACCTTTGCCACTTCAGTGGTCGAACCCAGCACCTCAGGCGGCAGATCCTTGGGCTCAATCACCTGAGCCGGCGCCATCACGGTCAGCCAGTGGCAGATGTTTTCCAGCTGACGCACATTGCCGGGAAAGCCGAAGTTACTCAGCTGCTGCAAGGCAGCATCGGAAATGCGCTTGGGCTCCACGCCAAGCTGCTTGGCGCTTTGCTGCAAGAAGTGGCGGGCCAGCATGAACACGTCTTCGCGCCGCTCGCGCAGCGCGGGCAGGCGCAAGCGGATCACGTTGAGGCGGTGGAACAGGTCTTCGCGGAATCCGCCCTCTTTCACCCGCTGCTCCAGATCCTGATGGGTCGCAGCGATCACGCGCACATTAGCCTTGACGGCGTTGTGACCACCCACGCGATAGAAATGCCCGTCGCTCAGCACGCGCAGCAGGCGCGTCTGCAAGTCAAAAGGCATGTCGCCGATTTCATCGAGGAACAGCGTGCCGCCCTCGGCCTGCTCGAAGCGGCCGCGGCGCATGGTCTGCGCGCCGGTGAAGGCGCCGCGTTCATGGCCGAACAGTTCGCTCTCCAGCAGGTCCTTGGGGATGGCCGCCGTGTTAATGGCCACAAATGGACCATTGGCCCGCGGTGAATGCTTGTGCAGTGCGCGCGCCACCAGCTCCTTGCCGGAGCCAGATTCGCCGGTGATCATCACTGTGACCATGCTCTGGCTCAGGCGGCCAATCGCGCGGAATACGTCCTGCATCGCGGGCGCCTGCCCGAGCATTTCGGGTGTGGCGGCCATGCGCTCTTCAGCGACTTCCTCACGCTGACTTTCCTCGACGGCGCGCCGGATCAGTTCGACCGCCTTGGGCAGGTCAAAGGGCTTGGGCAGGTATTCGAAGGCGCCGCCCTGAAAGGCGGAAACCGCACTATCGAGGTCCGAGAACGCCGTCATGATGATCACCGGTAAGCCGGGGAGCTTTTCTTTGACTTTCTCCAGCAGATCAAGGCCCGAGCCGCCCGGCATGCGGATGTCGCTGACCAGGATCTGGGGGCCGTCTTCTTCAGTGGCGTTTTCAAGTGCGGCGAGAACTTCGCGCGGGTTGGTGAAGCTGCGGGTCGGCAGGTCTTCGCGGAGCAGGGCCTTTTCCAGAACAAACCGGATGGACTGGTCATCATCAACGATCCAGATCGGTTTCATGTCGTGCAGTCCCTTTCTTGTTGCCAGTGCGGGTGGCACCGGGCATCTTCTGTGTCAAACCATGGCTACAAAGGCCTCAAGGCAGCGGTATCAGCAGCTTGAAGTCTGTAGAACCGGGTCTGCTTTCGCACTCGATCAAACCGTGGTGTTGCTGGACAAAAGTTTGCGCCAATGTCAGCCCCAACCCCGAACCACCCTCTCGCCCTGACACCAGGGGATAGAAGATCCTGTCTTTGATGGAGTCCGGCACACCCGGCCCATTGTCGATAACATGCAATTCCAGTGCCAAGCGATAGCGCTGCTTGCCGAAAGTTACCTGTCGCACCACGCGTGTCCGGAAAGTGATCAGTCCATCACCTGCTGCAATGCGCTCGGCCAGGGCTTGCGCAGCGTTGTGGGCAATGTTCAGTACGGCCTGAATCAGCTGCTCCCGGTCGCCGCGGAACTCGGGAATCGAGGTGTCGTAGTCGCGCATGACGCGCAGGCCGCGCGGGAACTCCGCCACGATCAGCGAACGCACCCGCTCACACACCTCGTGAATATTGACATCGCCGACCAGGTGCGGCCGGCGGTGCGGCGCCAGCAGGCGGTCCACCAGCGTCTGCAAGCGGTCAGCCTCGTGGATGATGACCTGGGTGTACTCGGTCAGGTCCTTGCCAATTTCCATTTGCAGCAGCTGCGCCGCGCCGCGAATACCACCCAGCGGGTTCTTGATTTCATGGGCCAGATTGCGGATCAGCTCCTTGTTGGCCTGGGCCTGGTCGATCAGTCGCTCTTCGCGGTCCTGCTTGGCTTGTTGTTCCAGCGGCAGCAACTCGACAATCGCCTCCCCCGCGGTATCAGTCTGGGCGACCACCACATGGACGGGCAGCGGTTCGTGGTTCAGGCGGCGCAACCAGGCGTCGTAGCGCAGGGCGGCAAACTCGTTGCTGCCCGCGCCTTCCAGGGCGTTCTGCAGGATGACCGGTTCGGTGAAGCACTCGGGCAGCTGCGAGCCCTCAATCGTGCGGCGTGAAATGCCGAGCGCGTCTTCCAGCGCCGCGTTGGCATAGACCACGACCCCGTTGGTCCGCACCACAGCCACCAGGGTGGCGAGCAGATCGAAAGACTGGAAGCGGGAAGCCGCGCCCATAGCGGGAGAGGATGATCGGGAGGTCGGAGAAAAAAGCTTGTTCAAGCTTTCATTTTGGCCCAGAAGCCGGGCCACCGCCTTTAATTCGTGGCGGGCAACCGTGAAATTTCACGCTTGAGGCCGGCGATGTCGCTCTGCTGGCGTGAAATGCTTTCCTTGAGCTCGGCCACACGATCCAGGTAACGCTGGTAGTTGCGTCCCTCGATGCCCTGCTTGTCGGGCTCGCCGTTGTTGTATTCCTTTTGCTGCTCGGCCAGCTTGGCCTCGGCCTTGCGCAGCTCTGCTTCCAGGATCGCGCGGGAGTCGCTGTCGCGCGCTTTCTGTTCGGGACTGCCGTCGGTCCGTGTACCACTGCTGCTGGGCGCGGCAGCCACGCGGACCGGCGCTTTCGGCACTGGCGTGCTTTGCACCACCGTCACGTTGCCGCCAGAGATTTGTTTGCAATTGCGCACCTGCGCGTCTTTGGCGTTGTTGGTGTACTCGGGTGGAGCACCGGCCGCACCGGCACATCGGTACACCTGCTGGGCCCAGCTGGTGCCGGAAACGCAAATCAGCAAAACGGAAAAAATCGAAAGCAGTAACGTATGTTTCATCTGGAACCCCCAATGCCCGCCAAGGCAAGGTCGGTCTGTGAGTATGCGGCAAACACCGGAAATCACAAAGAGAGCCCACCCGCAGGCTGTGGCCAATGAAAAAAGGACGGCAGATGCCGTCCTTTTTTGGCCACAAACCGTAAGAAACGGTAAGCGGCTTGCTGCTGCCGTGGATTACAGCGAGTAGTACATGTCGTACTCGACCGGGTGCGGCGCCATGCGGAAGCGCGTGACTTCGGTCATCTTCAGTTCGATGTAGGCATCGAGCATCGAATCGGTGAAGACGCCGCCTTTGGTCAGGAAGCCGCGGTCCTTGTCCAGGTACTCCAGCGCCTGGTCGAGGCTGTGGCACACGGTTGGCACTTTTGCATCTTCCTCGGGTGGCAGATGGTAGAGGTCCTTGGTGGCGGCTTCGCCCGGATGGATCTTGTTTTCCACGCCGTCGAGACCGGCCATCATCAGCGCCGAGAAGGCGAGGTAAGGGTTGGCCGATGGATCGGGGAAGCGTGCCTCAATGCGGCGGCCTTTGGGGTTGGCCACATAAGGAATGCGGATCGATGCGGAACGGTTGCGCGAGCTGTAGGCCAGTTTCACCGGGGCTTCGAAGCCGGGAACCAGACGCTTGTAGCTGTTGGTGCCGGGGTTGGTGATAGCGTTCAATGCACGGGCGTGCTTGATGATGCCGCCGATGTAGTACAGCGCAAAGTCAGACAGTCCAGCGTAGCCGTCGCCTGCAAACAGGTTCTTGCCATCTTTCCAGATCGACTGGTGCACGTGCATACCGGAGCCGTTGTCGCCAGCGTAGGGCTTGGGCATGAAGGTGGCGGTCTTGCCGTAGGCATTGGCCACGTTCCACACCACGTACTTCAGGTTCTGCGTCCAGTCGGCGCGCTCAACCAGCGTGCTGAACTTGGTGCCGATCTCGTTCTGGCCAGCGCCTGCCACCTCGTGGTGGAACACTTCAACCGGAATGCCCAGCGATTCGAGAATCAGGGACATTTCGGCGCGCATGTCCTGCGTGCTGTCGACCGGTGGCACAGGGAAGTAGCCGCCCTTGGTGGTCGGACGGTGGCCGCGGTTGCCGCCTTCGAGGACTTTGCCGCTGTTCCATGGTGCTTCGTATTCGTCGATGGCGAAATGCACGTTGCCGGGTTCGTTGCTCCAGCGCACGCCGTCGAAGATGAAGAATTCAGGCTCTGGTCCGAAGTAAGCGGTGTCGCCCAGGCCAGAGGCCTTCAGGTAGGCTTCAGCGCGCTTGGCGATGGAACGCGGGTCGCGGTCGTAGGCCTTGCCGTCGCTCGGCTCCACCACATCGCACTGCAGGAACAGCGTGGTCTCTTCGAAGAACGGGTCGATGTTGGCGGTGTTGGGGTCGGGCATGAGCTGCATGTCCGAAGCCTCAATGCCTTTCCAGCCGGCGATTGACGAGCCGTCAAACGCGTGGCCGGAGGTGAATTTGTCTTCGCTGAAGGCAGACACGGGCACGGTCACGTGCTGTTCCTTGCCCCGGGTGTCGGTGAAGCGGAAGTCAACGAACTTGACCTCGTTTTCCTTGACCATTGTCATGACGTCTGCGACGGTCTTTGCCATCAAATTCTCCTGTGTTGGATGGTGGGTGAAAAATTGTCTTCGGAAGGGCTGAATGCACTTTTTATGCCAAAGCTATTCCCTGCTCTGTTTGGAGCTCCAGCTTGGATTGTGCCGTCAACTGACCTCAATTTCGGCCCATCCCCGGCGGGAGGGCCAAAAAGTCAGTTTTTACTCGCGCACAAGTAAAGTGCATCAAAGAATTGCACCATTTCAGTGCAACACCTCAACGCACCAATTCAGGGCCCAGCGTCAAATCGAAGGTGCCCAGTCCGCTCAAAAGTGCCGGATAGGCCTTCTCGACCGCCGCCGGGTGGCCTTTGACGCCCAGTTCGATATGCCGCCCGTGCTGGGGATGGTCCACACTGGGGAGACTGAATACCTTGACCTCCGGATGGGCTGCCTCGATGTCGATCATCAGTGGGGTGAGCATGGCCTCCATGGAACCAAAGACGATCACGGATTTTTCGACGTGAGCTGCCTTTTGGTGCAAATGGGCGTAGTGCGTGTCGAGCACCCAGGCCATCATGGGCCACGCCATCACAGGGAAACCGGGAAGAAAATGAACGCCGGCCCCGGGCGTGCTGGCGGCCGCAGACAGTTCCGCCCCACAGAAAAAGCCGGGGATCTTGTTGTACGGGTTGGGGATGATCTGCGCGCCGACCGGAAACACCCCCATGTTCAGGCGGTGGATGTTGTCGTGGCGGTCCGGCTCGTAGGCGGTGCCCTGCTCCTTCGCCACATCCTTCATGCGCTCGATGATCAGGTCTTTGGCTTGCGGATGCAGGACCAGTTCACGCCCAAGCGCCTTGGCCGCGCACTGGCGGGTGTGATCGTCCGGTGTCGCACCGATGCCGCCACACGAGAACACCACATCGCCATGATCGCGCGCGGCTGCGAATGCACGCTCAAGTGTGGAGGTGATGCGCGCCGGGTCGTCCCCCACGTAGTCGGCGTAGGCCAGCGACAGGCCGCGTTCGGCCAGCAATTCGATGGTTTTGGGCAGGTGCTTGTCAGTGCGTTTGCCGGAGAGGATTTCATCCCCGACGATGATGAGTCCGAAATGGGTGGGCATGCGAGATCAATGAAGAAAAGAGAAAGTAAGAGAGAGGTGGGTACGGTCAGTTCAGGCAGGGCCGACAGTGGCACCCGAAGGCGCTGGCAATGTCGGGGGTGCACCTGATGCCGCCGATTCAATCGTCAGCGGCGTGATGTCTGGAGGTGAAGTCCCGTTGTTCCTGCTGCGAAGCGCCTCGAGCGCTGCCAGCGCGTAATGCGAAAACCACAGCGACGAGAACGCAAACACCAGCGTGTAGATCCAGATCGCCACCGGCACCAGAATTGGCGCCATCGCCACAAACATCGCGCCCGAGGCCCAGATCACGCTGGGTGCCGCGCCCAGATAGCCGCTGAGCACACCAATCCCCAGCAGTGCACCGCGGTGCTCGCGGAAAATCTGGCGCCGCTCGTCACTGCTGGCATGGTCTACCAATGCGTCATAGGACATCACCCGGTAGGTCAGCCAGCCCCAGATCAGCGGCGGCAGGATCAGGATCAGCGGCGGAATCAGCCACAGCGGGATCGATACCACCATGGCAACAATGGCCAGCAATGTCGAGCCCAGCGACCAGAACAGGCTGGCAACCAGCGAGCCCCCCTTCTTGCGCTCCAGCTGTGGAAAACGCCGCTCAGCCACCAAGGCCACCATCGCGGGTGTCATGAAGATGGCCACGAAGAGCAGCGAAACAATCACGATGACGGGGATGGCCATGAAGAGCAGCAAGGCCGGCGCAAGCACCAGACGCAACCCGCTCAGGCCCAGCCCTTCCAGCCATCCGACCATGGTGTTGACCATTTCGTAAGCGCCGAGCTGGCTGCGAATCGCCTCCACTGCGTCACTCCAGAACCAGTAACCCAGCCCGAGCGACAGCGCAGCCATGATCACCAGCGGAAGAACCGACAGCGCAATCACCCGGGGGTGCAGGCAGTACATGGCGGCCCGCCAGAATGAATCAAGAAGCTTGCTCATGCCTGCGAGGATAAACCGAATGGAAATCCGTGCGTGGCCACTCGGCTGTTCAGGCTTTGCCGGCCAGCCGCTTGAGGCCCATCCACTGCTGCGACCAGAAGCCGCGGCCATAGTCGCGCTGCTGCTCGATCTGGTCGCGCACGCCTGTGGCGTCGTACCGCAGCTGGAAATTGGCGGTGCCGAAAAGCATGTCCCACCACGGCAGCAGCACACCGAAATTGTGCCCGCCAAGGGTTTTGGGGCCGTCGCTTTCATGCCCGATACCGACGGCATGGTGCAGCCGGTGAAAGCGCGGGCTGACCCACAGCCGCTCACCGATCTGGCCAAACCAGATGCGGACATTGGCGTGCTGGAAGCTCTCGCTGAGCTGGGTGAAAGCCACAATCGCCACGAACTGCGCCGGCGGCACGCCGATCAGCTGGGCCACCACCACCATGATGGCATCGACCACGATGTCGTCAAGAAGGTGGTTGCGGTTGTCGCTCCACATCGTCATCTGTCGCTGGGCGTGGTGCAGCGAATGCAGACGCCACCACCATTCAAACTGGTGCTGGCCCCGGTGGGTCCAGTAGGCAACAAAATCAAACACCACGAGATACAGAAGGAAGCTGATGACCGCGTGGTCGGTCACGCCCGGCCAGAGCTGGTCGAGATGCCAGGTGCCCACACCGGCGGCGCGCAAGGCACCGAAGCCCTCGTCAAACAGCGGCTCCAGCGTGAAGAACAATGCCAGCCGGAACACGCCAAGCCGGTGGATCAGCGTGTACAGCACGTCGGTGCGGATGGTGGCGCGATCCGTGATCGCCTCCACAGGCCGCCAGCGTTGCAACGGACCGATCACCGCCAGCAGGACAATGATCTGGATCAGGCCCACCAGGAACCACGCAGTTGCCTCGTATCCGTCTTCAAGGAAGTTACCCAAACCCACCGCGAACAGCACCGGTACCACGGCTGACTCGAACAGCGCCTGCTGCACACCAGAGAAAAATTCTGCCAACCAGTCCATGGTGCTTATTTTGCCGGCGCACCGACGGGGCGACTGCCACGCGATTCGATCCACGCCCTGTAGTCGGGATGCTCGCGCAGCGTTTTGAAGCAGAACCCGCGCGACTGCAAGCCGGTGATCAAGGGCTCCAGCACCGCCGGCGCCCACGGGTCCTTGCGCGACCAGATGCCCAGGTGGGCGACGAGTACGTCACCGGCGCGGATGTCGCGCAGCGCTTTTTTCAACAGGTCGTTGTTCGGGTATCTGTCGCTGGGCAACTCATCTCCCAGAAATCCGGCGGGCGACCAGCCCACGTGTGCGTACCCGCAGGACTTGGCCGCAGCCAGCAAGGCCGGTGAGGTTTTCCCGCCTGGCGCCCGAAACAATGGCAGTGCTTTCTTCCCGGTGATGGCTTCCAAATGTCTCGCGGACTTTCCGAGCTCCTCGCAGTACTGATCGGCCGTCCATTGCAGGCTCTTGCCTTCGGACGGGCCGGCGGAGGGCTGCATTCTGAAACCGTCAGGCAGGTCAGCACGCCAATACACGTGGTCCCAGGTGTGGGAAGCGAACTCGTGGCCCTCAGCCGCCCTCACCTTCCACCAAGGGGCCCAGTCACTGCCCAGACTGCCATTGCCCGTCTGCGTGCGCTCATTGGCAGCGAAGAAGGTCACCTTGACCTGATGCCGGTTCAGGATGTCCGCGATCAGCGGCGCCACCGCCATGTGGCCCGTGTCCAGTGTCAGGTAAACGGGTTTGCACGCGGCAACAGTCGACGGCGCCTTGTCCACGTTGGGATCGGCAGCCAAAGCCATATGGCTGAGGATGACAATAGAAAAAATAGCCGGCAAGCGAAAGTACATCTCCCGCCAGCAGGAGCCGCGGGACTGGCTCTGCCAGACCGCAGGCGGAGCGGCCCCCTCGGGGGGCAGGGAACTACACGCAGTGAGTGACCGTGGGGGCCACACCCAGCGTGGGGGCCTATCTCGCGGCGTGATCCAGCGTCCAGACGCCATGGGGGCTCTTTCCAACTTTGACCTGCTGCACGACTTTCCGGCTGGCCACATCGATGACCGTGAGCTTGCGTGCCCACCGCGAGGTCACCAGAATCTGCTTGCCGTCGCGGCTGACATCAATACAGTCCGGCCCACCGGGTGCGGGGTAGTTGTCCACCACCTCCAGGGTCTGCAGATCGAGCCGGCTGATGGTGTTCGCGACCCGGTTGCTGACCAGCACATGCCGCCGGTCGCCGAACGCGCGGAAGGCGTGCGCACCTGCGCCCGTCTTGATGGTCTTGATGCGTTGCGGCTCCTTGCCACTCACGTCATAGACCTCCACCGCATCACCACCCGTGAGCCCGACCAGCAACAGCCGGTCATCCGCAGTGCCATACACATCGGCTGGGATCGAACCGGTCGGTGTGCGCCACTTCACCGACTGGCTTGCGAGGTCAATGGCGATCAACTCGTCGCTGTCCTGCATCGTCGAATACACCACGGTGCTTCTGGAGTCGATCCACAGGTGGCTCGGCGTACGCCCGGTCGGTATGCGCTTGACGAGCGCCAGATTCTTACCGTCCCATTTGTAGATGTCAATGTGGTTGAGTCGGTTGGCCGCCGTCACAAACCATTTCATGTCGGGCGAAAAGCGCAGCTGGTAAGGATCGATGACGCCGCGGACTGTTCGCTGCACCTCCGCCGTTCTCGGGTCGATGAAGGTCAGCGAATCAGACAGCGCATTGGCAACGATCACCGATTTCTCATCCGGCGTGAGGTAGAGGTGGTGGGGCTGCTTGCCAGTGGAAATGCGGCGCGTTTCGGTCCAGCTTGCGGGATTGATGACGCTCACACTGTCGTCAAGCGAATTGAGCACGAACACCGGCGACTGAAGCGCACCCGAGCCAAACGGCTGAGCCACCAACGGCGCCGGGGCGGCTGCGACCGGCGTTGCAACCGGTACTGCGACAGACGCCTTCTGCGCGAAAGCATCAACACCCCACAAACCGCTTGCTGATCCCAGAAAAGCCAGGCAAACGGTCACAAAACGAACTTGAAAATTCACAAACACTGTCTTTCTACACGCAACTGTCTAGTGTACCGGGAGGGGAACAATCTCCCTCTCAAAACTGCACGCTTCAGACCTGCGCTCCAGAGCAACGCGCCAGCACCCGTTGTGGCGGACATCCTTTACGATTCCCGCATGCAGGCCCCCTTCAACACCATCGACGTCCAAGGCATCCGGCTGGAAGTCCAGCGCCTTGAGGGACCTGCTGACCGCGCGCCCCTCGTGTTTCTGCATGAGGGTCTGGGCTCGGTCAGCCTCTGGACCCAGCGCGGCCTGAATTGGCCGCTGGATGTGTGCAGGGCCGCTGGCCGGTCTGGCCTGGTGTATTCGAGGCAGGGTTATGGCCACTCTGATCCGGTTCCGGATGTTCGCGGTGAACCCCGCATGCAGAATGGGCAACGCACGGGCCGCCTGCAGCCGGACTACATGCACCGCGAGGCACTGGAGGTGCTGCCGGCGTTGCTGGAAGCCGTGGGCATGCAACGCCCGGTCTTGATCGGCCACTCTGACGGCGCCACCATCGCCCTGTTGTACGCCAGCGCGCTACCCGTGTCAGGCTGCGTGGCCATGGCGCCGCACGTGCTGGTGGAAGACGTTGCGATTGCGGCCATCACACAGGCCCGCACCGCTTTTGAATCGGGCGGCCTGCGCGAGAGGCTCGCGCGTTACCACGCCGATGTAGATAGCGCCTTCTGGCAATGGAACGATGTGTGGTTGTCTGAAGCCTTCCGCGCCTTCGATATCCGGCCTGAATGTGCGTGCATCTCTGCACCGCTGTTGCTGATTCAGGGGCTGGATGACGAATACGGCACGCTGCGCCAGCTCGATGAAATCGCCGCCGCGGTCCCACATGCGCGGCAACTGCGGCTCGCTGACTGCGGGCATTCACCCCAACGAGATCAGCCCGAACTGCCCCTCGAGGCGATCACCGCATTTCTTGCAGACATCGATTGATGCCTTGAGACCGCCCGCTCCACCGACACAGGCGGATCAGGTGTTCTTGACCTCAATGTGGTACGTGGCCCAAGGGCAGGACGCAAACCGCGCGGTCACGGGCTTGGCGGCCATATCGGCAAACCGGTCGGCATCAAAGACCGCCCACAGCGGGCCGAGACCGCCCAGCGCCATGGGCTGGCCATCAAGATGGGTGGCCACAATGAAGCGGTATTTCGCGGCATCGGTCGCATTGACCTGCGCCGCATAGCCATCCACTGCGCGCAGGAATAGCGCCGTCCTGTCGGTCACTTTCACGCCGCTGGCTTTCATGACGTCCATCAACAGCGGTCCTTTGAGGGTGTGGGCCTGGTTGTCGTACTCCAGCGTCGGCTTGATGGTCACAGCCGGCATGGCAGTGAGCGCCGCAAAGTCGAAGACCTGCGCCTTGTCAAACCGGATCTTCTGCTTGACCATCATCTGGTCCAGTGCGGGGTCCAAAGCACCGCGATTGCCGCCCACCCCAATCAAACCGCTGACCGTCAGCAAGGCCGGACCGCGCAAGGGTCTGGATGCCGCCTGCGCACTAAACGCTGGCGGCAGGACGGCCGCGCCGCATGCTGCAAGGCTGAGAAACTTTCGTTTGTCCATCACAAAACCCTCCATGGTCTGAGTCACGGGTCACTGGCGCAATCGTATTCAATCGGCCGCTCTCAACTGTCGCGCGCCGTGAATGTTACTGAATTGCGCCTGTTTTTGTGTTCTTTTGATTTACATCACGGCGACCGCCCCGCCCGATCAGTAGCCTATTGACCGACCCAACAATAAAGGGGATTCGCATGAATGCCTACCAAGACCTGACAATCCCGGGACTGGCTCTTCTGGCTCTTCTGGCCCTTCTGGTGCTTGTGCTTCTGCTGGCCCTGGGGGCCTGGCTTTACAGGCTCTGGATGTCCCGAAGAAAGCGGCGCATTCCCCGCCACTGGCCCATTCACGCCAGAGAGCTGCTCAGCGAGGAAGAATTGCGCGTCTGGCGATGGCTCAACACCACGTTCGAGGGTTACCACATCATGATCAAGACACCGGTCACCCGGTTCACCAAGCCGAACCCGACAGAAAGCGGCTTGTTCTGGTACGAACTGCTCAAGGGAATTTACTGCACGTTCACGGTCTGCAACGAAATCGGCCAGGTGCTGGGCTGCGTGGATGTGCCCAGGACATTTGGTGCGTCGCGCAAGGTCCGGCTGCTCAAGGAGAACCTGCTGGCGCAATGCGGCATCGGCTACACGGTCGTATCGCCCACCCTGCTGCCGGAGCCCGACGCCATCCTCCAGGAATTCCTCGGTGATGAGGCCGCCAGGATCAGAAGCGCCAAGCGGGAAGAGGCGGTCGTGCGAATGGCAAAAGCCAACTTGCAGCAAACCCTGGTGGTCCAGCGGGGTCGAAGAAAAATCAAGGAGCCCAGCATGTTCGGCCCGGAAACCAGCAGCATGCCGAGCCACTGGAACGACTCGTTTCTGATTCAGGACAACACGCGACCCGCGGAGCTGAGATAGCCGCAGGTGAGGCTGTCCGAAGGTTCACGCTGAAATGCGCTTCAAGTCATCGGCAGTGAGCCAGCGCCACTCCCCAGGCCCCAGATCTGCCGGCAAATCCAGTGACCCGATGCGCGAACGATGCAGCCCGCCCACCTCTTCCACCCGGTTGCCGACCGCCGCAATCATGCGTTTGACCTGGTGGTACTTGCCCTCCGTCAGGGTCAGCCGCAACTGCTGTTCGCCGGTTTTCTCGCACGCCGCAGCGCGAACCGGTTTGGGGTCGTCATCCAGCACCACGCCTGCCAGCAGCTTTTGAATCTGCCTGTCATCCACCGGATGTTTGGCAGTCACGTCATAGACCTTGGGCACATGGTGCTTCGGGGAACTCATCCGGTGAATGAACTTTCCGTCGTCGGACAGCAGCAGCAGGCCCGTCGTGTCCTGATCGAGCCGCCCTACCGCCTGAACGCCAGCCGCCGCCCCGCCGCCGCGCTGCCGGATGGGTGCCGGCAGCAAGGTGTAGATGCTGGGATAGGTGCTGGGCTTTTGCGAACACTCGTAACCGGCTGGCTTGTGCAGCATCAGGTAGGCTTTCTCATGATAGCCCCAGGTCACGCCCTGTACGGAGAACGTCAGACCCGTCGCATCAAATTCCGCCAAAGCATCTGTGCACGGCAAACCCGAGACGGTCACCCACCCCTGTTGCACCAGCCCTGCACAGACGCGGCGCGTGCCGAACCCCTGTGAATAAAGAATGTCATGTAATTGCATGTTGGCCATGCGGCATTGTCGGGCCTCTGCCACGGCCAGCGGGCAGTCCAAGCCGCCACTTTCAGCCCCTTCCCTGCCACCCAGGCCATCACCCGGGGCAGGCCAGCCCATACCCCTAAAACGTGAAAACCATCACGCTACTGGGCAAGCTCACGCGAAATCGCATCAAACAGCAGCAACTTCGTGAACTTGTGCCTTTGATACTTTGTATCTATTTGTTACTTTCGCAACATCTAGCGTTTCACAGGACACAAACATGGCCACAACACTTGGATGGTGGATTGCCGGTTCAGCCTGCGGTGGAATGCTGGCCGGCGCCCTGTTGTGCCTCTGGAAGGTTCGCTACGCGGCCAAAAAGAACAAGCAGATTCCACGGCACTGGCCTTTGAATCCGCGCGGCCTGCTCAACACCGAGGAGCGTCAGGTCTGGCTGTGGCTGAGCCGGGTGTTTTTTGACCATCATGTGATGATCAAGTTGCCTGTGACGCGCTTCACCATCCCGGAAAACCGCAAAACCGGGCAGCACTGGTACAACCTTCTCAGCGGCGTGTACTGCACCTTCACCGTGTGCACCACCGCCGGCATCGTGGTCGGTTGCGTCGATGTTCCCGGCCCCAAGGGCATCTCCCGAAGCAACCGTCAACTCAAAATGACCCTGCTGTCGCAATGCGGTGTGGGCTACCGCGTTGTCAAATCAAGCAATCCACCAACGGTGGCAGAAATCCGGCTGGAGTTCCTGGGCGAATCGGCAGCAGCAGCCCGCGAACTGCAGCGCAAGCGCGATGAAGAACGGGTCGCAGCCGCACGCGCCAAGCTGCACTCAGAGATTGACCGCCAGCGCCACAGCCGCCACAGCGAGTTCTCTGGCAACTCCTCCGGGTTCGGCCCCGAATCCGTGTCCAGCCTGGACAGCCAGATGCGACCAGACAGCGACTTTGCAGGGGTGTGGCAGGAGCACAATTCCTTCATCGCCCCGCTGGACAGCCGCGCAGGTGATTTGCACTGACACTGCTCTGTAACCAACCCGGCGAGCCTGTCCATACAGGCGCCGCAGCCACCAACGCCACCCATGCGCCGATGAAAAAGGCCGTTGACTGAAATTCAGTCAACGGCCTTGGTCTTTTTGGATGGTGGAGCTGGGGGGATTTGAACCCCCGTCCGCAAGCCTTGTTCGGGCAGATCTACATGTTTAGCGGTCTGATTTGAGTCTCGCCACCTGTGCCGCGCAGTCGCACGCTACACAGGACGCCAGCACCCTATTGTCTTGCCCCGGGTTAAGGTACCCAGCCCGGAGCCAGCCGATGAAATTATCTTTACAGCCGGGAGCATTCAGCTTGCGCTAAACACCCCTTGCCCAGCCCATCGGCCTGCTGTTGTAAAGCTCACTGGCAATTAAGCAGCGAGTGCGAAACGTTCGTCGTTTGCAGTTAGTTTGTTTGAATCTGTTTTACGAGCACACTCAGCTCGACATGCACCACACCGCGTCCGAACCCACGTCGAAACCAATGCAGCCCCAAGCGACCTAGTTTAAGGCATTCGCAACAAATTCAAGAGCGCCCCTGGCGTGGAGATGGTGGCGTCGGCTTTCCAGACGTCGGTGTCCGCCGTGGCGCCCAGATAGCCGTAGGCGGCGGCCACTGTCGGCATGCCAGCCGCGCGGCCCGCCACGATGTCACGCTCGTCGTCACCCACATAGACGCAGCGCCCGGGGTCGATGTCCAGTTGCCGCGCGGCCTCCAGCAAAGGGGCCGGGTGCGGTTTGGCGTGCGGCGTGGTGTCGCCGCTGACAATGGTTTGGGCCGTCCCAAAGAGCGGCATGCGCCGCGTCAGCGGCACCGTGAAGCGCTCGGACTTGTTGGTGACCACGCCCCATTTCAGACCGGCGCGGTCCAGCGCTGCAATCAACTCGGCCACACCGTCGAACGCATAGGTGCGCTCGGTCATGCAGGCTTCGTAGTTGACAAAAAACTCTTCCTTGAGCGCCTCGTAGCCCTCGTCCTGGGGAGTGAGCCCAAAGGCGATGCCGATCATGCCTCGCGCGCCGGCACCGGCCATGGGCCGGTATTCAGACAAAGGCAGCGATGCCATGCCCCGGTCGGTACGCATCTTGTCAGCGGCAGCGCCCAGGTCCGGGGCGCTGTCGATCAGTGTGCCGTCCAGATCGAACAGGACCGCTTCAACGGGATGAAACATCGGTAATACCCCTTCAGACTTTGCGGGTCGCCAGCATGTAATTGACGCTGGTGTCGGCGCTCAGCCAGTAATGGCGTGTGAACGGGTTGTATTCCATGCCCCGGGTGTGCTCCAGCGTCAGGCCCGCACTCCGGCAGTGAGCCGCCAGTTCGCTGGGCTTGATCAGCTTCGCATACTCGTGTGTCCCGCGAGGCAGCAGATTCAGCACGTATTCGGCCCCCACAATGGCGAACAGGAAGGACTTCGGGTTGCGGTTGATGGTCGAGAAAAACACCCAGCCGCCAGGTTTGACCAGTTCGGTACAGGCTTTGACAACCTTGGACGGATCGGGGACGTGCTCCAGCATTTCCATGCAGGTCACCACGTCAAAACTCGCAGGCTGCTCTGCAGCGAGGGCCTCTGCGCTGATTTCCCGGTAGGCCACGCCTTGTGTATTCGCCTCCAGCGCATGCAACTGGGCCACCTTCAAAGCCTTGGAAGCAAGATCAATCCCCAGGACATCGGCCCCTTTGCGCGCCATGGCGTCGGCGAGAATCCCACCCCCACAACCCACATCCAGGACACGCTGGCCTTTGAGTGGCACCAGGTTATCTATCCAGTCCAATCGCAGGGGATTGATCTGGTGCAGGGGTCGGAACTCGCTTTCGGTGTCCCACCAGCGGTGGGCCAGGTCGGAAAATTTGGCCAGTTCGGCAGGATCGAAGTTATCGGAAATAGACATCGCCCGATTATCGCCCGGGCATAAAAAAACCGCGCCGGAGCGCGGTTTTCAGTGGATCCGGAAGGATTACTTGTTGGCGCGGGTGCCAACGACTTCGATTTCAACGCGACGGTTCTTCGCGCGGCCTTCGGCGGTCTTGTTGTCAGCAACAGGCTGCTTCTCGCCTTTGCCTTCGGTGTACACGCGGTTCTTCTCGATGCCTTTGGACACGAGATAGGCCTTGACGGCTTCAGAACGACGGACCGACAGTTGCTGGTTGTAACCATCGCTACCGACGGAGTCAGTGTGACCCACGGCAATAATGACTTCCAGGTTGATGTCCTTGATCTTGCCAACCAGATCGTCCAGCTTGGCTTTGCCTTCTGGCTTGATCACCGACTTGTTGAAGTCGAAGAACGCGTCAGCAGCGTAGGTCACCTTGGTGGCGGCAGGAGGTGCAGGAGGTGCAGCGGCTGGGCGAGGAGCGGCAGCAGCAGGTGCTGGCGCAGCAGCGGCAGGAGCAGCGGCCTGAGGAACGATGGCACCGTCGCAACCAGGAGCTGCAGTGGCAGGCGTCCAGTTGGCATCGCGCCAGCACAGTTCGTTGGTGCCGTTTTTCCAGACCAGTTCGTTAGAGCCGTTCTTCCAGTTGTCGATAGTTTGTGCACCGGCGGCGGTAACGAGCGCTGCGGAAGCAAACAACATTGCCACTTTGTTGAGTTTCTTCATGGTTCTCCTCTAGAGAAAAGCCGCAGACTGGCTGCGATTGATAATTTACACGCCGTGAGTGACCATCACTCAAAGCGTTACATTGATTGTGCCACACCTGCCGGGCCCTTCAACCCAGCACTGGAATCCGTCTGACACAGTTTCGCGATTCTCCGGCATTTGTTGCTGCACCGCCACAGCAAGACAAGGCAGCACCACACCGTAAAATGCGCGGTTGCGCTTCCCACTTCCAGAAAAAATACTCCACCCAGGCCTCGCATGACCCAGTTCGCCAAAGAAACCCTGCCCATCAGTCTTGAAGAGGAAATGCGCAGAAGCTATCTGGATTACGCGATGAGCGTGATCGTGGGACGCGCACTGCCGGATGCACGGGATGGCCTCAAGCCCGTCCATCGCCGTGTCTTGTTTGCGATGCACGAGCTGAACAACGACTGGAACCGGCCTTACAAAAAGTCAGCTCGTATCGTGGGTGACGTGATCGGTAAATACCACCCGCACGGCGACCAGTCGGTTTACGACACCATTGTGCGGATGGCCCAGGATTTTTCCCTGCGGCATCTTCTGGTGGACGGCCAGGGCAACTTCGGCTCGGTCGATGGCGACAACGCCGCCGCAATGCGGTACACCGAAATCCGTCTGTCCAAGATCGCCCATGAGTTGCTGGCCGACCTGGACAAGGAAACGGTCGACTTCGGCCCTAACTACGACGGCAGCGAGCAGGAGCCGCTAGTTCTGCCGACCCGGCTTCCCAATCTGCTGGTCAACGGCTCCGGCGGCATTGCCGTCGGCATGGCCACCAACATCCCGCCCCACAACCTCAATGAGGTGGTAGACGCCTGCCTTCACCTGCTGAAGAACCCCGAGGCATCCATCGACGAGCTGATGGAGATCGTGCCGGCGCCCGACTTCCCCACCGGCGGCATTATTTATGGCATCAACGGCGTGAAGGACGGCTACCGCACCGGTCGCGGCAAGGTGGTGATGCGCGCTAAGTGCCATTTTGAGGAGATCGACAAGGGCCAACGCCAATCGATCATCGTCGACGAGCTCCCTTATCAGGTGAACAAGAAGACCCTGCAGGAGCGCATGGCTGAGCTGGTGCACGAGAAGAAGATCGAGGGCATCAGCCACATCCAGGACGAGAGCGACAAGTCCGGCATGCGCCTGGTGATCGAGCTCAAGCGCGGTGAAGTGCCCGAGGTCGTGCTGAACAACCTCTACAAGCAGACGCAGCTCCAGGACACCTTCGGCATCAACATGGTGGCGCTGGTCAACGGCCAGCCCAAACTGTGCAACCTGAAGGACCTGATCCAGGTTTTCCTGTCGCATCGCCGCGAAGTGGTCACCCGCCGCACGGTGTTCAACCTGCGCAAGGCCCGGGAACGCGGCCATGTGCTGGAAGGCCTCGCTGTGGCGCTGGCCAACATTGACGACTTCATCGCCATCATCCGCAATGCCCCGACGCCGCCAGTCGCCAAGGCCGAACTGATGCTCAGGCCATGGGACAGCACTTTGGTGCGCGAAATGCTCACCCGTACCCGCGCCGACGGTGGCGTGGTCAATGCAGACGACTACCGGCCCGACGGCCTCGAAAAAGCCTTTGGCATGGGCAGCGACGGGCTGTACCGACTGTCCGAAACGCAAGCGCAGGAAATCCTGCAGATGCGCCTGCAGCGCCTGACCGGGCTGGAGCAGGACAAGATCGTTGCTGAATACAAAGAGGTCATGGCCGAGATCGACGACCTGCTCGACATCCTGGCCAGGCCCGAGCGCGTCTCCATCATCATTGGCGAAGAGTTGTCGGCCATCAAGGCCGAGTTCGGCCAGACCAAGCTGGGCGCGCGTCGCAGCCAGATCGAGCACAGCTCGTTCGACCTGAGCACCGAAGACCTGATCACCCCGACCGACATGGTGGTCACGCTCTCGCACACCGGCTACATCAAGAGTCAGCCACTGTCTGAATACCGGGCACAAAAGCGCGGCGGTCGCGGCAAGCTGGCCACAGCCACCAAGGAAGACGACTGGGTGGACCAGCTCTTCATTGCCAACACCCACGACTACATCCTGTGCTTCTCCAACCGGGGCCGGCTGTACTGGCTCAAGGTGTGGGAGGTGCCGGCAGGCTCCCGCGGGTCGCGCGGTCGCCCGATCGTCAACATGTTCCCTCTGCAGGAAGGCGAAAAGATCACCGTCGTTCTGCCACTGACTGGCGAGAAGCGCAGCTTCCCTGCCGACCAGTATGTCTTCATGGCCACCTCGATGGGCACCGTGAAGAAAACCGCGCTCGACGAATTCAGCAACCCGCGCAAGGCCGGTATCATCGCCGTCGACCTCGACCCGGGCGATTACCTGATTGGCGCGTCGCTGACCGATGGCAAGCATGACGTGATGCTGTTCAGCGATGGCGGCAAGGCCGTGCGCTTCGATGAAAACGATGTCCGCCCCATGGGCCGCAATGCGCGGGGCGTGCGAGGCATGACGCTGGAAGACGGCCAGGGCGTGATCGCCATGCTGGTCGCCGAGGACGAGCAGCAAAGCGTGCTCACCGCCACCCAGAACGGCTTCGGCAAGCGCACCTCGATCACCGAGTACACCCGCCACGGCCGCGGAACCAAAGGCATGATTGCCATCCAGCAGAGCGAGCGTAACGGCAAGGTCGTTGCCGCAACACTGGTGCACGCCGACGACGAAATCATGCTGATCACCGACAAAGGTGTGCTGGTGCGCACCCGCGTCAGCGAAATCCGCGAAATGGGCAGGGCGACACAGGGTGTTACGCTGATTGGCCTGGATGAAGGCTCACAATTGAGCGGTCTGCAACGCATTGTGGAAAACGATGCGTCCCTGGACGACACCGACACCCCTCCCACCGACGGCAACGACGCCGCCAACCCGGAAACCAACTGATGAAAAAACTGATTGCCACACTCACGCTGGCGACGCTGGCCTGTTCCACCGCTGTTTACGCACAAGCCACCGACAACAAAAACGAGTGGGCGGCCAAAGTGGTCGCACTGCAGCAGGGCCCGGAACTTGACCGACTGGTGAACCAGCTTGCCGGGGGTTCAGCCCAAGAGTTGATCGCCAAATGGGGGCCCAGGCTTCAGGCCAACGTTGCCAAAGACGCACAAGCCAAGACGTCAGAAACACTCAACGCCGAACTGCAGAAGTACGGCAACGATGCCAGCTCCCTGATTTCCAAACAGGTGGCCAAAGTCAGCGCCGATACGCTGGTGCCAGCCTATGCCGAGCGCTTCACCCTTGAAGAGCTCAAGCAGATTGCCGCCTTCTTCGAGTCGCCCGCGATCAAGAAATACCAGGCCGCATCGCCTGAACTGGGCAATGCCTTCGTCCAGAAACTGATCGAGGCTTCGCGCAGCGACATACAGGCACGTGCCCGCGAGTTTGATGTTGTTGCAGAGAAACTCATCGGCACCAAGCCTGCTGCAGCAACCCCACCCAAAGCCGCCCCTCCCGCGAAGAAATGACCCGGCCGTTCAACTTTTCAGCGGGACCGGCCGCACTCCCTGAAGAAGTGCTGCAGCAGGCCGCCGCTGAAATGCTGGACTGGAACGGCAGTGGCATGAGCGTGATGGAGATGAGCCACCGCGGCAAGGAGTTCATCGCGATTCATGACGCCGCAGAAGCAGATTTTCGTGAGCTGATGGCGGTGCCGGATGAATTCCGGATTCTCTTCATGCAGGGCGGCGGTCTGGCCGAGAACGCCATCGCCCCCTTGAACCTCTCGCGCGGCGGCAAGGTCGACTTCGTCCTCACCGGCAGCTGGAGCGAGAAATCGGAAAAAGAGGCGCGCAAGTACTGCACCACGCACGTCGCGGCCACGGCTGCGGACTCCGGGTTCACCCATGCGCCTGCGCCAGCCAGCTGGCGTTTGCAGCGGGATGCAGCCTATGTGCACCTGTGCTCCAACGAAACCATCCACGGCGTGGAGTTCCATGATTTACCAGACCTGAAGGCGCTGGGAAGCGACGCGCCGCTGGTGATCGACTTTTCCTCCCACGTTGCGTCCCGTTCCGTGGACTGGTCGCGCGTCGGATTGGCTTTCGGCGGTGCGCAGAAAAATCTCGGGCCGGCCGGCGTGACGATGGTAGTTGTGCGCGAAGACCTGCTCGGTCATGCCTTGCCCATCTGCCCCAGCGCGTTCGATTACAAAACGGTGGCAGATCACGGCTCGATGTTCAACACACCGCCAACCTATGCCATCTATATTGCTGGCTTGACCTTCCAGTGGCTCAAACGCCAGCGCGAAGGCCAGGCCGGGACCGAAGTCAGCGGCGTTGCCGCCATCGAGCGCCGCAACATGGCAAAAGCCCAGTTGCTCTATGACGCCATCGACAGCTCCAGCCTGTACTTCAACAAGGTGGACCGCGGCTGCCGCTCGCGCATGAACGTGCCTTTCTACCTGCGTGACGAGTCCCGCAACGAGGCCTTCCTGAGTGGCGCCAAGGCCCGAGGACTGCTGCAGCTCAAGGGCCACAAGTCGGTTGGCGGCATGCGGGCCAGCATTTACAACGCCATGCCCATGGCAGGCGTCGAAGCGCTGGTGGCCTACATGCGAGAATTCGAACAAAAACAAGCCTAGGACGACATGTATTCCAGCCCCCTACTCGCTCGGCCCATGCCCTCGGCCGGCATCCCGACCCACCCCGTTCAGCAGGGGTTGCCATGAACGCGAGTCTGGCTGACCTGCGCCTGCAAATCGATGCGCTGGACCGGCAACTGCTGGCGCTGCTGAACCAGCGTGCGCAGGTGGCACAGGAAGTCGGAGAGGTCAAAAAACGCGAAGGCACGCCGTTTTTCAGGCCAGACCGCGTGGCCCAGGTGATCGAGCAGATCCAGAAGGCCAACAAGGGACCGCTCAAGGACGAGCACGTCGAAGCCGTCTGGCGCGAAATCATGTCGGCCTGCCTGGCCTTGGAGGCCCCCATCCGCGTGGCCTATCTCGGACCGGTCGGGACGTTTTCCGAACAGGCCGCCCTGCAGTTCTTCGGCGCCAGCATTGAACATGTGCCTTGCATCAGCATCGATGAAGTGTTCCGGGCCACCGCGGCCGGCAGCGCCAGCTACGGCGTGGTGCCGGTCGAGAACTCGACCGAAGGCGTGGTGTCGCGCTCGCTGGACCTGTTCCTGAACTCACCGCTGCACATCGTCGGCGAAGTCAGCCTGATGGTGCGCCACAACCTGCTGCGCCTGTCCGACTCGCTGGAAAACATTGAGATCGTGCTGGCGCATCCACAGGCGCTGGCCCAGTGTCAGGGCTGGCTGACCACGCACCTGCCGCACGTCGAGCGCCGCGCCGCGTCCAGCAATGCGGAAGGCGCGCGACTTGCCACCACCAACCCGGCATGGGCTGGCATTGCGGGCGACCGCGCCGCCACCCAGTTCGGCCTGCACACCGCAGCGCACGCCATTCAGGATGACGCCTTCAACCGGACCCGCTTTGCCGTGGTCTGCCTGCCGCAAACCCTGCCGCCGCCCCCGCCTTCGGGCAAGGACTGCGTGAGTCTGGTGGTGTCGGTTCCCAACCGGCCGGGCGCGGTGCATGACATTCTGGTGCCGCTGAAGACCCATGGCGTCTCCATGACCCGTTTCGAGTCGCGTCCGGCACGTTCCGGTCAATGGGAATATTATTTTTATATCGACCTGCAGGGTCATCCTTCGCAGCCCGCCGTGCAAGCCGCGCTAGCGGACCTGCAGCAGCTCTGCGCTTTCTACAAAGTTCTTGGCACCTACCCGGTCAGCGATTGATGCAATGTTTCACAGATTTCCCGGTCACTTTTCCGGTCACACGACATGTTTGAACAGCTAGGTCTCATTGGCTGCGGCCTGATGGGCGGCTCTTTCGCGCTGGCCCTCAAGCGTGCAGGACTCGTCAAGCGTGTGGTCGGTTACAGCAAATCGCCGTCAACCACCGAGCGCGCGCGGCAGATGGGCGTGATTGACGTCGAGGCACCGTCCGCCCTGCTGGCCGTGTCGGGCGCCGACATCGTGCTGCTGGCGGTTCCCGTGTCGGCCACCGAAGCCACCTTCAAGGCGATCCGGCATCTGGTGGGGCCCAACACGCTGATCATGGATGTGGGATCGACCAAGCGCGACGTGGTGGACGCCGCCCGGCGTGTACTGCAGGGCAACGTGGGCGCCTTTGTGCCTTGCCACCCGATCACCGGCAAGGAGGTTTCAGGCGTTGAACACGCCGATGTGGACCTGTACGCCGGCAAGCAGGTCATCCTCACGCCGATCGAGCGCACCTTCACGGTTCAGCTCCAGAAGGCCGAAGACCTCTGGACCAGGCTGGGCTGCCATGTGTCAAAAATGTCGCCGCAGGCGCACGATGCCGCGTACGCTGCCGTCAGCCACCTGCCCCACCTGATTGCGTTCGCTCTGATGAACGGCATCGCCGGGCAGGACCACGGCAAGGAATACCTCTCCCTGGCGGGACCGGGTTTCCGCGACTTCACGCGGATCGCTGCCAGCGACCCGAAAGTCTGGCGCGACATCCTGATCGCCAACCGGGAAGAGCTGCTCGCCCAATCGAAAATCTTCCAGCAAACCCTGCAGTCACTCGAACAGCTGATCGCGGCAGGCAGCGGCGACATGCTGGAAGTGCTGATCGAGCAAGCCAGCGAGACGCGCGCCAACTGGCGCATTTCGGCACACAAGCCCCCCAAATAACGCCGGTCCATGTTCGATACCGAGTTTCTGGACATCCCCCCACTGACTGGCGCGGGAGGCACCGTCCGCCTGCCCGGCTCCAAGAGCATTTCCAACCGCGTCCTGTTGCTGTCTGCCCTGTGCACCGGCACCACCACCCTGCACGACCTGCTTGATTCAGACGATACGCGCGTCATGCTGAACGCCCTGCGCGAGCTGGGCTGTGGCGTGCGCCAGATAGGCCTGGGTGGCACCACGGTCGAGATTGACGGCCTGGGCGGTGTCATCCCAAACCCGCAGGCCGACCTGTTCATGGGCAACGCCGGCACCGCCATGCGCCCGCTCACCGCCGCCCTCGCGGTGCTGGGCGGAGATTTCAAATTGCATGGCGTGCCTCGCATGCATGAGCGCCCGATTGGCGATCTGGTTGACGCGCTGCGCCAGCTGGGCTGCCACATTGACTATCTGGGACAGGACGGCTTTCCACCGCTGCGCATTGGTCAGCCCAAGCTGGACCTGAAAGCGCCAATCCTCGTGCGCGGGGATGTCTCCAGCCAGTTTCTGACTGCACTTCTCATGTCGCTGCCACTGGTCGCCAAGGACAGCGACATCGTCATCCAGGTCACGGGCGATCTGATCAGCAAGCCCTACATCGAAATCACGCTCAACCTGCTGGCCCGCTACGGGATTCACGTGCGGCGTGACAACTGGGAACGCTTCACCATCCCCGCTGGCAGCCACTACCAGTCACCCGGCGTGCTGCATGTGGAGGCCGACGCGTCCTCGGCCAGCTATTTCATCGCCCTGGGCGCCATCGCCCCAGGGGCGGGCGTGCGGATTGAAGGCGTGGGCGCCGACTCCATTCAGGGTGACATCAGTTTCATCGACGCTGCCAGGATGATGGGCGCCATCGTTGAAGCCGGCCCCAACCATTTGACCGTGCGGCGTGGGGCATGGCCCCTCAAGGCCATCGAGTCACTCGACTGCAACCACATCCCCGACGCTGCCATGACGCTGGCGGTGATGGCGCTGTATGCCGACGGCACGACAACGCTGCGCAACATCGCCAGCTGGCGCGTCAAGGAAACCGACCGGATTGCGGCCATGGCCTGCGAGCTGCAAAAGTTCGGTGCTGTCGTGGAAGAAGGGGCCGATTACCTGAAGATCAGCCCACCCGCACACTGGACCACAGGCGCCATCCGCACCTACGACGACCACCGCGTGGCGATGTGTTTTTCGCTGGCGGCGTTCAACCCGGCACAGCTGCCGGTGCGCATTCTCGAACCCCACTGCGTGGCCAAAACCTTCCCGGACTACTTCGAAGCCCTGTTTGACGTCACGCAAACCAGCCCGGCCCTGATCCCCGTCATCTGTATTGACGGCCCGACCGCTTCGGGCAAGGGAACGCTGGCGGCCCTGACCGCCCAGAAGCTCGGCTACCACTACCTGGATTCCGGTGCGCTGTACCGGCTCAGCGCGCACGCCGCCACAGCCGTCGGTGTGTCGCTGGACGATGGTGCTGGCGTTGCCCGCGTGGCGCGCACCTTGCCAGTCCGCTTCCGGGGAGACCGCATCTTTCTCGGGCACGACGATGTGTCGGACGCCATCCGCACCGAAGCAGCTGGCATGGCTGCCTCCCGGGTGTCGGTGCACCCTGAAGTTCGCACTGCCCTGCTGGAGCTGCAACACAGTTTTCGCCGCCTGCCGGGGCTGGTAGCCGACGGGCGGGACATGGGCACCGTCATCTTCCCTGATGCGCCGCTAAAGATTTTCCTGACAGCGAGCGCCCTGCACAGGGCGGAACGCAGACATAAGCAATTGATTTCAAAGGGAAATTCGGCTACAATCGCGCAGATTCAGCAAGATTTAGAGGCACGTGATGCGCGCGATTCGTCGCGAAAAGCAGCCCCTCTGAAGCCTGCTGATGACGCCAAACCGCTGGACAACTCTTATCTGTCGATTGAAAAGTCGGTCGATCAGGTGCTTGAATGGTGGCAAGGTACCCGGCCCTTTTGACCCCCGCACATTCATTTGTGGGCACGCCAGTGCTTCGGTCAACAGGTTCATTAACGTAACCCCCGCGGTCACGCCCTTTGGCTGACTGCAAAAAACCGCCGCAAGCAGATCTAAAAACAGCAGCAATGGTGCGGCTGGAACCCTGATTTGTGGATGAGGAAAATCATGTCTGAATCTTTTGCCGACCTGTTCAACGAATCGCTGCAACGCTCTGAAATGCGTACCGGCGAAGTCATCACCGCCGAAGTGGTGCGCATCGATCACAACCATGTGGTTGTGAACGCCGGACTCAAATCCGAGGCTTATGTCCCCCTCGAAGAATTCAAGAACGACCAGGGCGAACTCGAAGTCCAGGTCGGCGACTTTGTCTCCGTGGCCATCGACTCCGTCGAAAACGGTTATGGCGACACCCTGCTGTCCCGCGACAAGGCCAAGCGCCTGGCTTCGTGGATGAGCCTGGAAAAAGCCCTGGAATCCGGCGAATTCGTCACCGGCCAGACCAGCGGCAAGGTCAAGGGCGGCCTGACCGTCCTCGTCAACGGCATCCGCGCCTTCCTGCCCGGTTCGCTCATCGACACCCGCCCCATCAAGGACTTGTCTCCGTACGAGAACAAGACCATGGAATTCAAGGTCATCAAGCTCGACCGCAAGCGCAACAACGTGGTGCTGAGCCGCCGCGCCGTGGTGGAAGCCAGCATGGGCGAAGAGCGCGCCAAGCTGATGGAAACCCTCAAAGAAGGCACTGCCGTCAAGGGCGTGGTCAAGAACATCACCGAGTACGGCGCATTCGTTGACCTCGGCGGCATCGACGGCCTGCTGCACATCACCGACATGGCATGGCGCCGCGTGCGTCACCCAAGCGAAGTGGTGACGGCTGGCCAGGAAATCGTGGCCAAGATCCTGAAGTTCGACACCGAGAAAAACCGTGTCTCGCTGGGTCTGAAGCAGATGGGCGACGACCCGTGGATGGGCGTGAACCGCCGCTACCCACAGGGCACCCGCCTGTTCGGCAAGATCACCAACATCGCCGACTACGGCGCGTTTGTGGAACTCGAACCCGGCATCGAAGGCCTGGTCCACGTGTCCGAAATGGACTGGACCAACAAGAACGTGGCCCCGAGTAAGCTCGTGGCGCTGGGCGACGAAGTCGAAGTCATGGTCCTCGAGATCGACGAAGACAAGCGCCGCATCAGCCTGGGCATGAAGCAGTGCAAGGCCAACCCATGGCAAGAGTTTGCACAGGACACCAAGCGCGGCGACCGCGTCAAGGGCCCGATCAAGTCAATCACCGACTTCGGCGTCTTTGTGGGCTTGGCTGCCGGCATCGACGGCCTCGTGCACCTGTCTGACCTGTCGTGGAACGAACCCGGCGAAGCCGCTGTTCGCAACTACAAAAAGGGTCAGGAAGTCGAAGCGATCGTGCTGGCTGTTGACGTTGACCGCGAGCGCATCTCGCTGGGCATCAAGCAGTTGGATTCCGATCCGTTCACCACGTTCGTGTCGATCAACGACAAGGGCGCGATTGTGACCGGCAAGGTCAAGACGGTTGACGCCAAAGGCGCCGAGATCGATCTGGGCGAAGACATCATTGGCTACCTGCGTGCCAGCGAAATCAGCCGTGACCGCGTTGAAGACGCGCGCAACGTGCTGAAAGAAGGCGACGAAGTGTCCGCAGTCGTGGTGAACGTGGATCGCAAGACCCGCAATATCCAGCTGTCGGTCAAGGCCAAGGACAACGCGGACCAGCAGGAGGCCATGGCCAACCTGAGCCAGCAGTCCTCGCGCGACAACGCCGGTCTGACCAACTTGGGCGCACTGCTGCGCGCCAAGATGGACAACGCAGAGAAGTAATCGGGTACCGATGAACGGAAGCCGCCTCCGGGCGGTTTCCTTCATTCAGACTCCCTTCACGCCATGACCCGCAGCGATCTTGTCGAAGAACTGGCCGCCCGTTTCAGCCAGCTGACGCACCGCGACGCCGAATATGCCGTCAAGACCATTCTTGATGCCATGAGCGACGCACTCGTGCGCGGCCACAGGATTGAAATCAGGGGGTTCGGCAGTTTCTCGATCAACCGTAGGCCGCCCCGGATGGGACGCAATCCCCGCTCCGGCGAGAGCGTGGCCATTCCCGAAAAACGGGTGCCGCATTTCAAGCCCGGCAAGGCATTGCGCGAGGCCGTGGATGCACGCACACAGGTGCTGTTGTCTGCCTCCAAACCGGAGTGATCTCCGGCTGGATGTCAGACTGGCTTGACCCCTGCGCTGGCTACAATGCCAGAGCAACCGGGGGATGACCCAATGAAATACCTCATGTGGCTGCTCAAGGCAGCCATTTTTTTTACCTTGTTCGCGTTTGCGCTGAATAACCAGCAGACGGTGTCGGTGTACTTCTTCTTCGGCACCTTGTGGCAGGCGCCCTTGGTTCTGGTCGTGCTGGCAGCGTTTGCCTGTGGTCTGGCGCTTGGTGTGCTGGTCATGATGCCCCGGTGGTGGAAAAAACGGCAGGCAGCCCGCGACCATTCGCCGGGCCACGCACAATCCGTCACCGACGATCCGTCCACACTTCACCATGGAATTTGATTTCACCTGGGTTCTGCTCGGCTTTCCAGTTGCCTTTACCCTGGGCTGGCTTGCCTCACGCATCGACCTGCGCCAGCTCCGCATCGAGAACCGCCAGGCCCCCAAGGCCTACTTCAAGGGCCTGAACTTCCTGCTCAACGAGCAGCAGGACCAGGCCATCGATGCCTTCATCGAGGCCGTGCAGAACGACCCGGACACATCGGAGCTGCACTTCGCACTGGGCAACCTGTTTCGCCGCCGCGGCGAATACGAGCGCGCCGTGCGGGTTCACGAACACCTGATGTCCCGCGGCGACCTGACCCAGCCCGAGCGCGACCGGGCACAGCATGCGATTGCCCTCGACTACCTGAAGGCGGGCTTGCTGGACCGCGCAGAAACCGCTCTGCGTAAGCTGGAAGGCACACCGTTTGAAGAAGAGGCCAGACTGGCCCTGCTCTCGATTTACGAGCGCTCCCGGGACTGGGTCAATGCCACCGACATTGCAGCCCGGCTGGACAGCGCCAATCACGGGAGTTTCGGCAATCGCCAGGCGCATTACCTGTGTGAGCAGGCCGGCACGATGGCCGCCGCCGGTGACACCAATGGTGCGATGGAAGCCCTGCAGCGCGCAGCCGACATGGCGCCCGCCTCACCACGTCCCCTGCTGGACATGGCCAAGCTGCAGCACCAGATCGGCAAGGCACACGATGCCCTGCAGACGCTTTTCAGACTGGAGAAAACCGCGCCCCAGGGACTGCCGCTTGCCGCAGGTCTGATGGCCAACGTGGCCCAGGCCAGTGGCGAGCAGCAGGCTGCTCTCGCATCGCTCAAGGGCAGCTACGCACAAATGCCCTGCATCGACCTGGTGGAGGCGATTGTCAAACTGGAAAGCGATCCTTCATCCGCCCGGCAGTGGTACATGCGGCATCTTGAGAACCAGCAGTCACTGGTGGCGGCCAGCAAATGGATTGCCGGAGACAGACGGGATGACGAGCATCAGCACGTACTGGTCCAACGCGCGCTGGACCAGGCCACCAAGCCCTTGATGCGCTACCGCTGCGCCGCCTGCGGCTTCGAGGCGACCCAGCATTTCTGGCACTGCCCGGGCTGCCAGGCGTGGGACAGTTATCCTGCGCGCCGGATAGAAGAGCTATGAACACCCCCGTCGGATGCTCACTGCGTGTAAGACTTCCGTGGTGCGGCCAGAGGCCTTCCCCTTCGAGACGTCCAAGCCAGCACTTGCTGGCTTGGAGCCGCGTCTCTCAGCCCCTTGCAAGGGGCGACGCCTGCGGCCCGGCTAAGCCGGTTCCGCGGCGTCCACTGAATTGAAGAAAATCACGCGAATGACAACTGTTTCAACACCTTCCCCTGAACACCTTGCCAAAGCCCGTGTGCTGGTGGTGGGCGATGTGATGCTGGACCGCTACTGGTACGGTGCGGTGGATCGCATTTCGCCAGAGGCGCCAGTGCCTGTGGTGCGGATCACGCGTGAGGAAGAGCGCATGGGCGGTGCGGCCAATGTGGCTTACAACATCGTCACCGTCGGCGCGCGCGCCTCGCTGCTGAGTGTGGTCGGTGACGACGATGCCAGTCACCACCTTGAAGCACTGGTGGCAGCGTCTGGTATCACGCCCTCGTTCGGTCGCGATGCACGGCTCAAGACCACGGTGAAGCTTCGCGTCATCGGCAGGCAGCAGCAACTGCTGCGGCTGGACTTCGAGAACACCCCTGAAAACGAAGTGCTGGCCTCGCAATCTGCCACCTTCGAGCAGTTGTATCCCGCGCACAACGCGGTGCTGTTCTCCGACTACGGCAAGGGCGGCCTTGCGCACATCGTGCTGATGATTGCCGCCGCCCGCAAGGCTGGCAAGGTAGTGCTGATCGACCCCAAGGGCGATGACTACGAGCGCTACCGGAACGCCACCGTGATCACGCCCAACCGGGCCGAACTGGAACACGTCATCGGCTCGTGGTCCAGTGAGTCTGATTTGCGCACCAAAGCCCATAACCTGCGCACCGCGCTGAACCTTGAAGCCCTGCTGCTGACCCGCAGCGAGGAAGGCATGACCCTGTTTGATGCCGAAGGTGAACTGCACGTGCCAGCCGTGGCCCGCGAGGTGTTTGATGTCACGGGCGCTGGCGACACGGTAATTGCCACGCTGGCCGCCATGGCTGCCACCGGCATGACGCTGCGTGAGGCGGTACCGATTGCCAATCGCGCAGGCGGCATTGTGGTGGGCAAGTTTGGTACAGCCACCGTGAGCTACGACGAACTGTTTGCCGCGCACTGAATCGCAGCACAAGTTGAAGGACTTCTCATGAAAATCGTTGTGACCGGCGCCGCAGGCTTTATTGGCAGCAACCTCGTCAGGGGGCTGAATGCCCGTGGCATTGACGACATCATTGCCGTCGATGACCTGAAGGAAGGCGACAAATTCCGCAATCTAGCCGATCTGCAGATTGCCGACTATGTGGACGCCGATGACTTCTACGATCTTTTCGCGGAAGGGGCTTTTGGCGAAGTTGAAGCGGTATTTCATGAAGGTGCCTGCAGCGACACCATGGAGACCGATGGCAAGTACATGATGGACAACAACTACACCCTGTCGTGCGAGTTGTTCGAGTCCTGCCAGGCACAAGGCACGCGTCTGCTCTATGCCTCGTCGGCAGCCACCTATGGTGGCTCCGACACCTTCCGGGAATCGCCCGAATTCGAGAAACCACTGAACGTCTACGGCTACTCCAAGCTGCTGTTCGACCAGCGCATGCGCCGCGAACTGGGACCGCGTTTCGAGAACGCCCAGACGCAGGTTGCAGGCTTTCGTTACTTCAATGTCTATGGCCCCCGCGAGCAGCACAAGGGGCGCATGGCCAGCGTTGCCTTTCACCAGTTCAACCAGTTCCGAAAGGAAGGCAAGGTCAAGCTGTTCGGCGCGTACGGCGGTTATGACGCTGGCGGGCAAATGCGTGATTTTGTGTTCATCGATGACGTGGTCGCGGTCAACCTGTGGTTTCTCGACCACCCGGAAGCATCAGGGATTTTCAATCTCGGTACCGGTCACGCGCAGCCCTTCAATGATGTGGCACTGACGGTCGTCAACACACTCCGCGCGGTCGATGGTGGCAGTGCATTGAGCCTGGAAGACGCGGTACGCGGCGGGCTGATTGATTACATCGACTTCCCCGCTGCGCTGGTCGGCAAGTACCAGAGCTATACCCAGGCCGACCTCAGCCACCTGCGCGCTGCCGGATGCGATCACGCCTTCGCGAATGTGCAGGCGGGCGTGGCGGCCTACATGGCTTCACTGCTCACCAGCGCTTGAGCCTCCTGGTCAACGCATTGGCTTCGTGAATATTCACAGCAGCCAAGGCCATAACACCCCCTACATTGTGTGAGCGGAAGGACAGCCCTCGGGCACCTTCCGCAAGTCTGTTTCACACATCAAATCAGGGAGGAATTTCATGTTCAAAAAAATGATGGTGTTCGCAGTGGCCATGTCTGCCGCGATGGCGTTTGCGGCGGTCGATGTCAACAAGGCCACGCCGGCTGAGCTGGATGGCATCAAGGGCATTGGTCCGACGATGTCCGGCAAGATCCTCGATGAGCGCAAGAAAGGCAACTTCAAGGACTGGGGCGACTTCATCGAACGCGTCAAAGGCATCGGCGACGGCAATGCCGCCAAATTCTCGGCTGAGGGTCTGACGGTCGGTGGGGCCAGCTACAAAGGCTCAGCACCCAGCCCCGCCAAGAAAGACATCAAGTCCGAGGCGATCAAGCCCACTGCAAGCACCGTGAAAAAATAAGCGACAGCAATGTCTCGGGAAACCCGCCTGATGGCGGGTTTTTTGTAGCTGCTGTTTGCAGCGGGCCTGGCCAGCAAGCGACTAAGCAACCGGTGTCACCCAGTGCTGTCAGCGCAGACCCGTAGCCCGGCTGCGATGTCGGATCGTCTGGCGAAGCGAGACCGAAGCAGCAGGGACAAGACCATGGAAACAAGGCAACACCAGTGCGATGCGCTGGGCCGCCTGCATCTCCCCCACATCCTGGGCGAGATAGTCAAAAAGATCGGCCCGCAGCAGCCAGAGCTCCATCGCAGACGAGGCCTGTGTAATTTGCCAGCTCGCTCTGATCCTGTGGTGTTCGGTGCAGGGGGCCACCGCCTCCAGCAACGCCCGCCTGGCCTCTGCCAGCGACGTATCGATAGCACTGGGGGCACGGCTCCCGGCAGCTTCTTCCGCAGGAGGGACCGTGCCAAACCACCGCTGAAGACGTGAGCTTTTTTCCATCGCGGAACTCCTGTGACTCAGGCCGGACCAAACCCCCCACCGCCCGGCGTGTGAATTTCAAACACATCACCGGGCTGCATGTCTGCCTGGCCGATGTGGTCCAGCGTTTCCACGCGGCCATCGGCGCGGACGACCCGGTTTTTCCCCACCTCGCCGGGCTGACCGCCCGCCATACCGAAGGCACCGTGCTTGCGGCCATTGGACAGGATGCTGGCGGTCATGGCTTCCAGGAAGCGCACACGCCGCACCCCGCCATTGCCACCGTGCCAGCGACCGGCACCGCCGGAGTTCTGGCGAATCTCATAGCTCTCCAGACGCACCGGAAACCGAAACTCCAGCACCTCCGGGTCGGTAAGCCGGGAGTTCGTCATGTGGGTCTGAACCACCGAGGTGCCATCAAAGCCCGACACCAGCTTGCCTGTCTCGTCCAGCTTGCCACCGGCGCCCGAGCCACCGGAAATCGTTTCGTAATACTGATGGCGGGCATTGCCGAAAGTGAAGTTGTTCATCGTGCACTGGCTGGCTGCCATCACACCCAGCGCACCGTAAAGCGCATTGGTGATGCAGGTCGAGGTTTCCACATTGCCCGCCACCACCGAAGCGGGTGGGTTCGGGTTGAGCATGGACCCGGGCGGGATGATCACCTTCAGCGGCTTGAGGCAACCCGCATTGAGCGGGATGTCGTCATCCACCAGCGTACGGAAAACATAGAGCACCGCCGCCATGCAGACAGCCGTCGGCGCGTTGAAGTTGTTGGTCTGCTGCGGCGAGGTGCCGGTGAAGTCAATCTCGGCGCTGCGCGCAGCACTGTTGACGCGTATCGCCACCTGGATCTGCGCGCCGTTGTCCAGTGGCAGTGTGAACTGACCATCCTTCAGGCGGGTGATCACCCGCCGCACGGATTCCTCGGCGTTGTCCTGCACATGGCGCATGTAGGCCAGCACCACCTCCAGACTGAACTGCTCCACCATCTTGCGCAGTTCCTGCACGCCCTTCTCGTTGGCGGCAATCTGTGCCTTCAGGTCGGCCATGTTCTGCTGCGGATTGCGGCTGGGGTACTTGCCGCTCTTGAGCAACGCCACCATCTCGGCCTCGCGCAGCACGCCGCGCTCCACCAGCTTGACGTTGTTGATCTGCACGCCCTCTTCTTCGATCAGCGTCGAAAACGGCGGCATGGAGCCCGGCGTGGTGCCACCAATGTCGGCGTGGTGGCCGCGAGAACCCACATAGAACGTCGGCTCGCCCGCTGTGCCCAGATACACCGGGGTGATGACGGTGATGTCCGGCAAATGCGTGCCACCGTGGTACGGGTCATTGAGCACATACACGTCACCCGGCTGCATCTTCCCTGCGTTCTCTCGAATCACCGTCTTGATGCTTTCGCCCATGGAGCCCAGATGCACTGGCATGTGCGGCGCGTTGGCAATCAGGTTGCCCTGGGTGTCGAACAGCGCACAGCTGAAGTCGAGCCGCTCCTTGATGTTGACGGAATAGGCGGTGTTCTGCAGCTGCAGACCCATCTGCTCGGCGATGTTCATGAAGAGGTTGTTGAAGACCTCCAGCAACACCGGGTCTACAGATGTCCCGGCAGCAAACGTCACCGCACGCTCGGCGCGCCTGTCCAGCACCAGATGGTCGAGTGCGGTGAGTGCCGCCTCCCAGCCAGGCTCCACCACGGTGGTGGCATTTTTCTCGGCAATGATGGCCGGGCCGGAAATGATGTCGCCCGGTTGCAGGTCTTCGCGCACCACCAGGGCGGCGTCGTGCCACTGGCCGCCGGAGTACATGCGCACCGTCTCGCGACGCGGCACCTCGCGCGGCTCGTGCGTGGGATGGCGTGGCTCGGCAGGTGCATCGCCTGCCACCACGGCCTCGACCGACACCGCCTCGACCACCAGCCCCTTGCCCTGCATCAGGAACGCAAAGCGGCGGCGGTACGCGTCTTCAAAACCCGCCTCGATCTGGTCCAGCGTACCGAAGGGCACCACGAGTGCCGAATCGCTGCCCTCATAGCGCACATGCACGCGGTGGTGAATCGTGATGCCCCCCTTGCTCACCTGCTGGCGCTGCAATTCGCTCCGCGCGGCAGCCGCCAGCGCGTGCAGCTTGTCGGAGATTTCATCCAAGGCTGCGCTGCTGAGCTTGACTTCCACCGCCTGCTCGCGGATCACGTTCTGGTCGGCCAGGCCCATGCCGTAGGCACTGAGCACACCGGCCAGCGGATGCACGAACACGCGGGTCATGCCCAGCGCATCAGCCACCAGGCAGGCGTGCTGGCCACCAGCGCCACCAAAGCACTGCAGCGTATAGCGCGTCACGTCATAGCCGCGCGCCACCGAAATCTTCTTGATGGCATTGGCCATCTGCTGTACGGCGATATTGATGAAGCCTTCAGCCACCACCTCAGCGCTGCGCCCGGTCTGCCCCGCCAGGTCATTGAACTGGGCCTGCACCGCCTCAAAACTGAGTGGCTCATCGGCATTGGGACCGAACACCTTGGGAAAGTAGCGTGGCTGGATCTTGCCGACCATGACGTTGGCATCGGTCACCGCCAGCCGCCCTCCCCGCCGGTAGCTTGCCGGCCCGGGGTTGGCACCAGCGCTTTGCGGGCCAACGCGAAAACGCTCGCCGTCGAACTTGAGGATGGAGCCACCGCCTGCCGCCACAGTGTGAATGCTCATCATGGGCGCGCGCATGCGCACGCCTGCAACCTGCGTCTCGAACTCGCGCTCAAATTCACCGGCGTAGTGCGACACATCGGTGGACGTCCCGCCCATGTCAAAACCAATCACCTTGGTGTGCCCGGCAATCGCCGCCGTACGCGCCATGCCCACAATGCCCCCTGCGGGACCGCTCAGGATGGCGTCCTTGCCCTGGAACACATGCGCATCCGTCAGCCCGCCAGACGACTGCATGAAGAACAGGCGCACACCGGGCATCTCGCTGGCCACCTGGTCCACATAGCGCCGCAGAATCGGCGACAGGTAGGCGTCCACCACAGTCGTGTCGCCACGGCTGACAAACTTCATCATTGGGCTGGTTTCATGCGAGGTGCTGACCTGCGTGAAGCCCACCGCAGCAGCAATGCGTTTGGCGGCTTTTTCGTGGTCGCTATAGCGGTAGCCGTGCATGAACACCACCGCTACGCTGCGCAGGCCCTTCTGGTAATGCGCCTCCAGTTCCCTTTGCAGCAGCGCTTCGTCCAGCGCCTGCAGCACTTCGCCCTGCGCGCCCACACGCTCCTGCGCCTCGATCACCGCGCTGTAGAGCAACTCGGGCAACACGATGTTCCGGTCGAACAGCCGGGGACGGTTCTGGTAAGCAATGCGCAGCGCATCGCGAAAGCCCCGCGTGGTAACCAGCAGCGTCGGCTCGCCCTTGCGCTCCAGCAGCGCATTGGTGGCCACCGTGGTGCCCATCTTCACGCAGTCCACCACATCGGCGCGGATGGGCTCGCCCACCTTCAGGCCCAGCAGATGTCGGATGCCCGCCACTGCCGCGTCGCGGTACTGCTCCGGGTTCTCGGACAGCAGCTTGTGCGTGACGAGCGAGCCGTCAGGTTTCTTGGCCACGATGTCGGTGAACGTGCCGCCACGGTCAATCCAGAATTGCCAGCGGCCACTGCCCGTCACGCCGTTGGTCGCAGCAGGTTTGATGTCTTGTGAAGTCATTGATTGGAGACTGTTGATGAAAAATTTCTGGTGTGTGCCCTGTCAGGGCATGACGTAGTACGGTACAAAAATACTGTTGGCCTCGTTACCCACAGATCGTACCCACTCTCGTGAAAAGCGTTCGCCCATGCGCTTGATCTCATGCTCCAGATCAGCTGGAATGCGCTCAATCTTGATACCGTTCTGACGCAGCTCCTCGGTGGCACTGGTAGCCAGCGCCTGGCTGGCAGCCCAGCCACGCGTCTCGGCCTCGCTGGCGGCCTTGAGCACGGCCGCACGCACTGGTGGCTTGAGTGAATCAAACGCCTTGGTACTGACAAACACCGCGTTTTTGGGAAACCAGGCATTGATCTCATAGTAGTGCTTGATGGCGCCCCAGACCTTGTTTTCGACTCCCGTGAGGGCCGAGGTGATCATGTTGTCCATGCGGCCATCAGCGAGCGCCTTGCCCACATCGACCATGGGCACATCCACCGGCTTGGCGCCCAGCAATTCGGCAATCCGCTGCGTGGTCTGGTTGTAGGTGCGCATCTGGGTGCCGCGAAAATCGCCGATGCTGCGAATCGGTTTGCTCGAATGCAGGCCTTGCGGTGGCCACGGCACGGTGTAGAGAAGCGTCAGGCCTCGCGCGGCAAAGTGCTTCTCGATGCCTGGGCGCTGCAGCTTCCACAGCCGCTGGGCATCCTTGTAAGACGCGACCACAAAGGGAATCGAGTCGGCACCTGCCAGCGGAATCTCCTTGACCATACTGGTCATGATGGTTTCACCGGCCTGCACCTTGCCCTCTTCCACCGCCTGCCGAATGTCGGCCAGCTTCACCAGGGTGTTGTTGGGATGAAGCTCGATGCGCAGCGCCCCGGCTGACACCTGCTCCACGTCCCGTGCGAACTGGGCGATGTTCTGGGTGTGAAACGACTCGGCGCGGTAGCCTGTCGCCAGTTTCCAGCTGGTCTGGGCATGCGTAACCGGTACCGCCGCAAGCGACACAAAAGACGCGAGTGCGGTAATCAACAGGTGCTTCATGGTGAACTCCTTGCAGAAGGTGTGAAGTGGCTGACAGCTGACTCAACCCTGCATCTGGCGTGGCAGCCACAGAACCACGTCGGGGAAAAAGTAGGTCGCGATCACGGCCGCGATCATGAGGAAGAACAGCGGCATGGCGGTGCGTGCGATCCAGGTCACCTCGCGCTTGGTGAGGCCCTGCAACACGAACAGGTTGAAGCCGACCGGCGGCGTGATCTGCGCCATCTCGACCACCAGAACGATGAAGATACCGAACCAGATCAGGTCAAAGCCTGCAGCCTCCACCGTGGGCAGCAGCACCGCAATGGTCAGCACCACCATGGAGATGCCATCGAGAAAGCAGCCCAGAATGATGAAGAAAACGATCAGCAGCAGCATGAGCGCGAAGGGCGACAGCTGCAGCGCACCGATGAACTCGGCCAGGTGCCGCGGCAGGCCGATGAAGCCCATGGCCAGCGTGAGAAAGGCGGCGCCTGCGAGGATGAGGCCAATCATGCAGTAGACGCGGCAGGCCGCCACCAGCCCCTCTCTGAAACGCGCCCAGTTCAGTGAGCCTTCGATCTTCGCCAGCACGAGGGCACCCGCCACCCCGAGCGCAGCAGCTTCTGTGGCCGTGGCGATCCCACTGTAGATGCCGCCCAGCACCACCACAATCAGCGACACCACGGGAATCAGATGACGTGAGGCGTGAATCTTTTGCCCGAAGCTCATGGCGGCATCGGCGGCGGGCACCTTGTCCTTGTTGAATAGGGCCCAAACCATGATGTAGCCCATGAACAAGGCGGCCAGCAGCAGCCCGGGAATCACGCCCGCCAGAAACAGCTTGGCAATCGATACATTCGCTGCCACCCCGTAAACGATCATGATGATCGAGGGTGGAATCAAGAGGCCCAGCGTGCCCGCCCCTGCAAGGGTGCCGATGGAGATGTCGTCCGGATAGCCGCGTTTCTTGAGCTCGGGCAGGGTGATCTTGCCTATGGTGGCGCAGGTGGCGGCGCTGGAGCCGGAGATGGCCGCGAAGATGGTGCACCCCACCACGTTGGTGTGCAGCAGGCGCCCAGGCAGGCGATTGAGCCAAGGGGCGAGGCCCTTGAACATGTCTTCCGACAGCTTGCTGCGAAACAGGATTTCCCCCATCCACAGGAACAGCGGCAAGGCGGTCAGCGTCCAGCTGGAGGTGGAGCCCCAGATGGTCAGCATCATGCTGTCGCCCACCGGCCGGCTGGTGAACAGCTCCATGCCAATCAGTGCCACCGCCAGCAGCGACAGGCCAATCCACAGCCCCGAGCCCAGCACTGCAAACAGCAGCACGATCAGGGCAAATGCAATCACGACGTCCATGATGGTGTCCTGTTCTTATTCGACGTGGGAGGCTTCGGCAGAGGCGGCAATGAAGCTGCCACCGCGCCAGCGCTCGACAAGCGCGTGGCCAAACGACAGGGCAAAGCCGATGCAGCCCAGCGCCATGCTGATCTGTGGAATCCACAGCGGGGAGGCATCTGCCGCTGGCGAGATGTCGTGCGTTGTGTACGACACCCAGACCAATCGCAGGGCGTACCAGGCGATGTAGAGCGACAGGCTGAACGCCACGGCCAGACACCACCACTCCAGCGCACCGCGCAGCCGTGCAGGTACGCGGTCCAGCAGCAAGGTCACGCGGATGTGATCGCCATGCTTGAGCGTGGCGGGCAGCGCGAGGAACAGCGCCGCGGCAATCGCATAGCCCGCGTAGGCGTCCAGCCCACCGATGTCCCACTGCACTTCACGGGCGATCACCCCGAGCAGGACGGTGCCAAAGGCGGCCACCATGGCCACACACGACAGCGCCATCAGCAGTTTGTAGAAATTGAGGGCGAGTTTGGCCACCGTACGCTCCTGGTTCGGAAAAAAGAGGGAGAAGGAAACTGGCGGGAAGCAGAGAGGGAAGGCAAAGGGCGCTTCCCGCCGGGGGAGGCCGCTTACGGCTTGCGGTAAGCGTCGATCACGGCCTGGCCTTCGGCACCAGCCGTCTTGAGCCATTCGGCGGTCATGGTGTCACCAATGTCGGCCAGGGTTTTCTTGATGGCATCCGACGGTGCAGCAATGGTCATGCCCTTGGCGCCCAGTTCCTTGATGTACTCGCCATCCAGCTTCTCACTGGTGGCCCAGCCGCGTGCTTCGGCGGCCGCGGCGGCCTTGAGCACCGCCTCCTGGGTGGGCTTGTCGAGCGCGTCAAACGCCTTCTGGTTCACCACGGTGGCGTTGCGTGGCAGCCAGGCACTGACGGGGTAGAAGTACTTCACCTGCTCGTGCAGCTTGCTTTCCACACCGCTGGCGCTCGACGTCAGAAAGTTCTGCACGCCACCGGTGGCCAGCGCCTGGCCCAACTCAGCCAGCTGGATGGTCACCGGTTGCGCTTTCAGCAGCTGCGCGATGCGTGTGGTGGCCGGGTTGTAGGCACGCATCTTGGTGCCCGCAAAGTCGGCTGGCGTGTTGACCGGCTTGAGTGAGTACAGCGACTGGCCGGGCCATGGCACGGTGAACAGCAACTTCATGCCCTGAGACGCAAGCAGTTTGTCCTGCGCCGGTTTGGCCGCCTGGTACAGACGTCTGGCGTCGCTGTAGCTGGTGGCGAGAAACGGGATCGAGTCCACGCCGAAAAGCGGATTCTCGTTCGCAGCACCCGAGAGGATGAATTCGGCCGATGGCACCTGGCCGGTCTGCACCGCTCGCTTGATCTCGTTGGCCTTGTAGAGGGAGCCGCCCGGGTGCAGCGTGATCTTGAGTTTGCCGCCAGTGAGCTGATCCACCTCGGTGGCGAACTGCTGCACGTTCTGGGTCTGGAAGCTGTTGGCGCTGTAGCCGGTGGGCAAGTCCCACTTGACGGGCGTCTGTGCCTGGGCGGCACCTGCGCAGGCAACGACCACTCCAAAAATAAATGACTTCATGAATGACTCCTTGGTGGAAGGGAAAAAATCAGGAACTGGCAAGTTCATGGTTGAGCAGGTCCGTGATCAGCATGGCCCCGGGGGCATGTGTGATGCAGAACGCGGGTCGAGCCTGCATCAGCGCCGCTTGCGGCGTCACGCCGCAGGCCCAGAACACAGGTACTTCATCGGGCAGCACCTCGACCGCGTCTCCGTAGTCAGGCGCGCCAATGTCTTTGATTCCAATCAGTGCCGGATCGCCGATGTGAACCGGCGCACCGTGCACATTCGGGAAGCGGGAGGTGATCTGCACGGCGCGTATCGCGGCAGCCGCCTTCATGGGGCGCATCGAGACCACCATCGGCCCGCCATAGATACCGGCTGACTCGGTGGCAATGCCCGTGCGGTACATCGCCACGTTCTTGCCCTGGTCAATGTGCCGCAGGGGCACGCCGGCCTCCATCAGCGCCTGCTCGAACGAGAACGAACAGCCAATCACGAAGGTGACGAGATCGTCGCGCCAGAGCGCTGTGATGTCTGTGGGTTCGTCAACCACCGCGCCGTGGTGCCATACGCGGTAGCGCGGCAGATCAGTGCGGATGTCGATGTCATGACCGAGGGTGGGCAGCGCCGCTTCTCCTGCATTGGAGACGGCCAGCACCGGGCAGGCCTTGGGGTTGCGCTGGCAGTAGAGCAGGAAGTCGCCCGCATCCGACGAAGGGAGAATCACCACATTGCCCTGCACATGCTGGCTGGCCAGACCGCTGGTGTGGCGGGTCCAGCGCCCCTGCCGGATCACCTGGCGAACATGCGTGGCGCGAGCGATGTCGCCACCCATGAAAGCCGTTTCGGCAGATGTTTCAGTCGGAAGGCTCACCAGAAATTCCCCTGCTTCGTATGTCACCGTGATGACGATGGGCGAATTGTGGGAGCGACTCCAGCCGTCGGCAAATTCAAAATATTTCGCTTACATCATCGATTTTTTCGATGTTACAGGTTTACCCGAAATGGCTTTTGAAGGCCGCCGTTTTGGTGCATGGCCCTGCTGCTGCGCGAACCTCATGGCCGAGCGAACCACCGTCTCCACCGTCTTGGTGGCGGGGTCTGTGCGGTAGCTGGCGTGGATGGGCAGGGACTGCAGTTTCACGTCGCACGACAGGGGGCGAAGCGGTGCAAATCCGGTGAGCCGCTCCACCGCAGCGCGCGGCAGCAGCGCGACGCCAAAGCCGCCCTGCACCAGCTGCACCATGGCCGAAATCGACGAGATCGCATGCACCTTTTTGGGTTCCATCTGGTGCTGGCGAAACAGGTCCAGCAGGGTCACATGTGGCTGCGAGCCTTTCTGGAAGGTCAGCAGTTCCATGCTGGCCAGCTCGGAAAGTTTGTAACTGCGTTTGGTGTGAAGCTGTGGATTCCCGACAAACACCATGTCCATGGTCGGAAGCGCCTGGTTGCGCACACCGTCAGCTGAGGCCGGCAGCACGGCAAAGACGAGGTCCAGCGTACCGCGCTGGATCTGGTCCACCAGAATCGGGGTGGTTTCCACCGTCAGTTCCAGCTCCAGACCGGGGTGCTCGGTACGCAGGCTCTCCAGCCACGGAATCAACCACGAGTGAAGCACCGACTCGATGGCGCCGATGCGCATGGACACCGCCATCGCCTCGCCCGAGCCCATTTCCGCCTTGACCTCGCGCTGCAGCTCCAACAGTTTCTCGGCGTACATCAGAAAGCGCACGCCGGCGCCCGTCAGCTTGAACTGCTTGTCGCGCCGGTCCAGCAGCAGCACGCCCAGTTCCTCTTCCAGGGTCGCGATGCGGCTGGACATGGCAGACTGCGTCAGGTAGAGCTTGTCGGCAGCCCGGGAGATGCTCTTGAGGGAAGCCACCCAGTAGAAGGCTTCAACAAAGCGCAGGTTCATGGGGTACTTTCTGCCGGTCGGCTTGCAGGGGGACCCTGATTTTCGGGATAGGCCCGTTGAGTTGGCGCAGCTTTTGCGTCTACCATGGGGATGTGATCTGTCTTGACCATTTTCCAGGAGTCACCATGAAATTCAAACTGATTCTCGGCGGCGCAGCCCTGCTGCTCACCGCCAGTGCGTTCGCCCAGACCAAATGGGATTTGCCTGCCGCCTATCCGGCCACCAATTTTCACAGTGAAAACCTCGTGCAGTTTGCCAACGATGTGGACAAGGCCACCGGCGGCAAACTCAAAATCACGGTGCACCCCAACGCCGCGCTGTTCAAGGCGCCGGAGATCAAGCGCGCCGTGCAGGGTGGCCAGGCCCAGATTGGCGAAATGCTGCTGGTCAACTTCCAGAACGAATGGCAGATTTTTGGCGCGGACGGCATTCCCTTCCTCGCCGACAGCTACGACGATGCCCTCAAGCTCTGGAAGGTGCAAAAGCCGATGCTCGACAAGAAGCTCGCCGCCGACGGCATGATGGCACTGTATGCCGTGCCATGGCCTCCGCAGGGCATCTATGCCAAGCGGCCCCTGGCCTCTGCCGCTGACCTGAAAGGCATGAAGTGGCGCGCCTACAGCCCGGCCACCGCACGCATCGCGGAACTGGTTGGCGCGCAGCCGGTCACCGTGCAGGCGGCAGAACTGTCGCAAGCCATGGCCACCGGCGTGATCGAAAGCTACATGTCGTCCGGTTCCACCGGTTTTGACACCAAGACCTATGAGCACATCAAGTACTGGTACGACACCCAGGCCTGGCTGCCCAAGAACGCCGTCATCGTGAACAAGAAGGCGTTTGACGCACTCGACAAGCCCACGCAGGACGCGCTGCTCAAGGCGGCAGCAGATGCCGAGGTGCGCGGCCTCGCCGCCAGCAAAAAGGCCAACAACGACTCCCTCGACAAACTCAAGGCCAATGGCATGCAGATCCTCCCGCCGTCGGCTGCCCTCAAGGCCGACATGAAAAAGGTCGGTGACACCATGCTCAAGGAATGGCTGGACAAGGCGGGGCCCGAGGGCCAGCAACTGGTGGACGCTTTCCGCAAGTAAGCCCGGATGCGCCGCTTTCTCGACGCGATCTACCTCAGCGCCGCCGCACTGGCGGCGCTTTTCATGGTGGGCCTGCTGGCGATGGTGCTGCTGTCCATCATCAGCCGGCAGTTCCAGTTTCATGTGCCCGGCACCGACGCGTATGCGGGCTACTTCATGGCAGCCAGCGGCTTTCTCGCGCTGGCGCACACGCTCAAGCGCGGGGAACACATCCGCGTCACGCTGGTGATCAACATGCTCAAGGGTCGATGGAAGCGGGGCATTGAAATCTGGGCGCTCGGTGCCGCGACGCTGCTGGCCCTGCTGTTTGCGTTTTACAGCGTACGGCTGTCCTGGCAGTCGTACACCTTCCACGACATTTCCACGGCCAGTGACGCCACGCCGCTGTGGATCCCGCAGATCGCGATGGCCCTGGGCACAGTGGTGCTGGCGATCGCGTTCATTGACGAGCTGGTACTTGAAATCCGCGGCCGCCGCGCGCTTCAGAACCCTGCCGAGGCCCTGCGCAATGAGTGACCTCGCCATCACCGGCCTGCTGGTCCTGTCGTTGTTCCTGATTCTGGGCAGCGGCGTGTGGATCGGGCTCACGCTGTCGGGCGTGGCGTGGATCGGTATGCAATTATTCAGCTCGCGCCCGGCGGGCGACGCGATGGCCGTCACCATCTGGGGCTCGGCCAGCAGCTGGACGCTGACCGCCCTGCCCCTCTTTGTATGGATGGGTGAAATCCTGTTCCGCACCCGGCTGAGCAACGACATGTTCAAGGGCCTGGCGCCGTGGGTGCAAAGTCTGCCGGGCCGGTTGCTGCACACCAACGTGGTGGGCTGCACCATTTTTGCAGCGGTGTCCGGCTCCAGTGCGGCCACCTGCGCCACCATCGGCAAGATGACCCTGCCCGAACTGGCCCGACGTGGATACCCCGAGAACATGGTGATCGGAACGCTCGCGGGGGCCAGCACGCTGGGCCTTCTGATTCCGCCATCCATCATCATGATTGTTTACGGCGTGACGGCCGAGGTGTCGATCTCCCGCCTGTTCATCGCGGGGGTGCTGCCCGGCCTGCTGCTGGCGGTACTGTTCTCCGGCTACATCGCCGCGTGGGCCCTGGCCAACCCGGGCAAGGTACCGGCGGCCGACCGCAGCTTCACCTTCATGGAGAAGCTGGCCGAGTCGCGCAGCCTGATCCCGGTGGTGCTGCTGATCACCGCGGTGCTGGGCTCCATTTATAGCGGCATCGCCACCGCCACCGAAGCCGCCGCCGTGGGCGTGGTGGGCTCGCTCGTGATCTCCGCGGTGCAGGGTTCGATGAGCTGGGCCACCTTCAGGGACTCGCTGATGGGCGCCACCCGCCTCTACTGCATGATCGCGCTGATCCTTGCTGGCGCGGCCTTCCTGACCCTGAGCATGGGCTACATCGGTCTGCCGCGGCACCTCGCCGAATGGATTGCTTCGCTGGGCCTGAGCCAGGCGCAGCTGATCATGGCGCTGGCGGTGTTCTACATCATCCTCGGCTGCTTTCTCGACGGCATCTCGATGGTGGTGCTGACCATGGGCGTCATCATGCCCACGGTGGCCAAGGCTGGCATCGACCCGATCTGGTTTGGCATTTTCGTGGTGCTGGTGGTCGAGATGGCGCAGATCACACCGCCGGTAGGCTTCAACCTGTTTGTGCTGCAAGGCATGACGGGCCGCGAACTGACGTGGATTGCCAAGGTCACGCTGCCGATGTTTTTCCTGATGTGTGTGGCGATCGCACTCATCTACATCTTCCCCGGCATCGTGACCTGGCTGCCGCAGCAAATGATGAAGTAGGCGCCAGCGCAACATGCCTCAGGTCATTGCCATCTGCATCGGCGCCAGCATCGGTGCCCTAGCCCGCTGGGGGTTGAGCCTGTGGCTCACGCCGGGCGGCCTCATTCCCTGGGGCACGCTGGTCGCCAACCTGGTGGGCGGCTACCTGATCGGCATCTGCCTGGGTGTGTTCCAGTCCATGCCGCAAATCGACCCGGTCTGGCGCCTGCTGCTGGTCACAGGTTTTCTCGGCGGGCTGACCACCTTCTCCTCGTTTTCTGCCGAGGTGGTGATTTACCTGACCGAGGAGCGCTACGGCCTCGCGGCATTGACCGCGCTGCTGCATGTGGCAGGGTCGCTGCTGATGACCGTGGCCGGCCTGAAAACCGCGCTCTTTGTCATGGCGCAAGGCGCGCGCTGAGGGGTGCCGGGCGCCAACTTGCCGCACTGGGCCGCTCAGGCAAAAAGCAAGGGCAGCAGCCCAGCCCGGAAATGGCCACAATGACGCATGGCGCAGCAGTCCTCTCCTCTGTCCTCCCCGTCTTCCCTCGCCGCTTCGGCGCAGAGCTCATCTGCGGCCCCGATGCTTGCCCACAACCGGCTGGCACAGATCGGACAGGCCAGGCAGACGCTGCTCTACGGTGATCGTCCTGCGCATGCCCTTTCCGCCAGCGTAGACGGCTGGATTGAACGCTCCTGGCAACGCTGCCTCTCGCAAGGCCACCGGCCAGACCGCGCACCCGTCTTCAACCAGGTCTCGGTGCCGCTGTTGCGCCGTACGCTGGAGGAAAACCACCAGCTCGTGCAAGCCGCTCGCCCCGTGCTGCAGCGACTGGGCCGGGCCATTGAAGACACCCGCTACTTCGCCATCCTGACCAACCACCGCGGTGTGGTGATTGATGTGAACGGCCCCATCGACCGCAGCGACCGCCGGGCCGACCTGCTGACGCGCATCGGCACCGATCTCTCGGAGCAGGAAGTGGGCACCACCGCGATTGGCGCTGCACTCACCGAGCTGCAGCCGGTGTGGCTACATCGCGGCGAACATTTTTTCGAGGCCACCTCCGACTACAGCTGCGCCGGCGCACCACTGTTCGCGCCCGATGGTCGGTGCATGGGCATGCTGGACCTGACCGGCATTGAGGTGGCGGAGCGGCCCGAGCTCAAGCACCTTGTCAGCCAGTCGGCCCGCAGCATCGAGAACGCGCTGCTGCTGGGCCAGCCGCACGCGCTGATGGTGCGCTTGAGCTGGCCGGGCCGCACCCTGGGCGATGAATCCGACGGCCTGCTGTGTCTGGATGCCGATGGCTGCATCACCGGGGCCAACCAGATCGCGCGTGAGCTGCTGCCATCGCTGGCTGCCTTCAGCACGCGCATGCCCCATTGCAGCGAGCTGTTTGCCCTGCCGTTTGAAATGCTGTTTGATGCGGCGCGACGCAGCCAGGTGTCTGCGCGCGTCGTCGAGGTGCCGCTGTGGAGCGGTCTGCGCCTGCAGGCACTGCCGCTGCTGCCGGGGCAAACCGCACCCACGCTGGCGGCGCGCCTGCCGCAGCCTGCGCTGCCCGCCCAGCCCTTGAAAGAGCTGGAGACAGCGTTGATCCGCAAGGCCGTGGACGACGCCCGGGGCAATGTGGTGCAAGCGGCGCGCGCGCTGGGGGTGAGCCGCGCCACGGTGTACCGGCGCCTCAACCCGGCCAAGCGGCGCGCGGGCTGACTGCGCAGACCAGAGGGAACCTCTGGCGATGTTCAGTGCTAGTTTCAGTGCTTGTGAGCGGCGCCTGCAGGCGCTGCAGAGCCCACGGCCACTTTCAGGTCCAGGTGGCTTGCCACCCCTTTGGTATCGCGGAAGTGCAGAGTCACCGGCACGGTGCTGCCTTTGGCAAACGGCTGCTTCAGGTCCATCAGCATCAGGTGGTAACCGCCGGGCTTGAGCTCCACGGTCTTGCCGGCAGGCAGCTCCAGCGCTTTCACCGCGCGCATCTTCATGATGTCGCCTTCCATCTTCATCTCATGCACCTCGGCCACGCCAGCAGCAGGCGTAGAGACAGCAACCAGTTGCAAGGTCGTTCTGGCAGTGAGGTGCATGAAGCCGCCGGTGGCCATCTGGCCGGGGCCGGTCGCACGCACCCATGCCTGGCTCACATCGACGGCGGCTGTGGTCTGCGCATGTGTTGCAGCACACCCCAGCAGGAAAGTGGCGCAGGAAACAAGCGTGCGAACGGATGGAAGGAGTTTGAGTGTCATGAAAGTCGAGAGGGCATCTCTTGGGGATGCACCCGGCAGGTTGGCGGCTTGAAAACCGGAGGAAAACACGGAAAACCGTACACACCAGCAGTGGTCTGCCAGCGCGTTCCGAAGACCCGGATTATAGAAACAGCCCTCCAGCACGCTCGCAGAAGCGTTCAGGGTGCAGCAAACCCGAAACGCAGAAAAACCTGCTGCGCCTGAGCGGACAGAAGATGGCGCTCAAACCGATGTGCGCCTTCATGCCCCTGCCGCGAGATCACGCCGTAGGCCGCACTGACCTGCAGGGCTGCAGGCACCTCTGCCACCCGCAGCTGTGGCGACTCGCAGCACGCAGCAAAGGCGTTGGTGCAGTAGGTGAGAAAGATGTCCGCGCGGCCCGCGTCCATGTTCCAAGCATAGGTGCTTCGTCCCGCCGGTGGCGCGGGGGTGCCTGCCGACCCGGTCAGTTTCAGTGCCTTCGCATCCAGGACGGCGTAAGCGCCGCTGTGCAGCCGCTCTGCCTTTCGGAAGAGTTCCCACGCATAGTCGCCCGACGGGTCCGCACCGGGCGTTGACGTACCCAATTTGACCGATGGATCCAGCATGCGGACGAGCAGCGTTTCGGTCGTGACCTCCACCGACGGTCCCACCAGGGCACACAAACTGTTGCGCACAACAACACGGGGCATGTTCCAGTCGCCCATGGCAGAGGCCAATGTCCTGGGATGCTGTGTGTCGGCCGAAGCGAACACATGCGCCGTCTCGCCCTTTTCGATGCGCTCGCGCAGCAGACCTGATGCGCCGAAGGTCAGCTGCGGTCGTTCGCCTGTTTCAGCGGCATAAGACGCTGCAATTTCGGTCAGTGGCCCGCGAAGACTGCCGGCCGCATACACCTTGAGTGTTGGCGGCCGCTGCCCGATCACGGCTTGGCGTTGGCGAAGAAGAGTTGCTCGCCGTTGATCTTGTAGCCGGCAATCACTGCCTGGCCAGCGGGTGAAATGATCCAGTCGACAAACTTCTGCGCCAGATCGGCCTTGACTTGCGGATGCTTGGCCGGATTCACCACCATCACGCCGTACTGGTTGAAGAGCTTCACGTCGCCTTCGACCAGCACTGCCAGGTCCGCACGGTTCTTGAACGACAGCCAGGTACCTCGGTCGGTCAACGCGTAGCCGCCGGTGCTGGCGGCAATGTTCAGTGCAGGCCCCATGCCGCAGCCGCATGCCTTGTAACCGGCGAACGCGGGCGCATCCACACCGGCGGCCTTCCAGTAGCGCAGCTCGGCTGCGTGCGTGCCGCTCTTGTCACCGCGGGAGACAAAGTTGGCATTGGTGGCATTGAGCTTCTTCAGTGCCTCCGTGATGTCCTTGCCGCGGGTCTTCGCAGGGTCGCTTGCCGGACCGACCAGCACGAAATCGTTGTACATGACCGGAAAACGTTTGATGGCAAAGCCCTCGGCCACCACTTTCTCCTCTGCCACCTGGTCGTGCACAAACAGGATGTCGGCATCACCCCGACGCCCCATGTCAATCGCCTGACCGGTGCCGACAGCCACCACCTTGACGTCGATGCCAGTGACTTTCTTGAACTCGGGCAACAGGTAGGTGAACAGGCCCGACTGCTCGGTGGAGGTGGTGGACGCCATCACCATCGACGGCGCTTGTGCAAAGCTCACCGTCGCAGCCATCGCAAGCGTGGCGATACCGGTAGCGGCCAGCGATCGTGCGATCGCAGACAGCGATGAGATCAAGGTGGTACGGTTCATACAAGGTCTCCTTTAAGAAAGTTATCTGCGGTGGGCGTCAGTGGCCCGTTGAAAAAATCATCTGTGGGCAAATCCGCCACCAGCGCTCCGTGCTCCAGACAGATCACGCGTGTGGCCAGACGCTTGACCTGCCCGAGGTTGTGACTGGCGAAAATCAGGGTCATGCCGGTGGCCGCAAACTCCGCCATCAGCCGTTCGACCTCGCGCTTGGCACTCGGGTCAAGACTGGCGGTGGGCTCGTCCAGCAACAACACCTCGGGCTGCAGGGCCCAGGCGCGGGCCAGTGCCACGCGCTGCTGCTGGCCGCCGGACAGCGCCCGCGCATTGCGTCCGGCCAGCGCTCGCAGCCCCACGCGCTCCAGGGCCTCCAGCGCCCGCACGCGCGCCTGTCGCCACCCGGCGCCGCGCAACCACAGCCCCAAAGCCACGTTGTTCTGCACACTGGCGCGCAGCATGTGGGGCCGCTGGAACAGCATTGCCTGCCGCACCGGCTGGCTGGCGCCGCACAGAAGTCGGCCGCTGGAAGGCGGCACCAGCCCGTGCAGGGTTCGCAGCAGCGTGCTTTTGCCGCTGCCGTTGGCACCCACCAGCGCAACGCGTTCGCCGCGCGTGATGGACAGGCGAAGACCGTGCAGCGCGGTGATGTGCCCGAGCTGCACGCTCACGTCCTGCAGATCAAACAGCGCGGTCACGAGGTCGCCCCCTGGGCAGTCAGCCCCGCAGCCACGTCGGCGGAGGGCCCGTCGCGCCGCTCCCGCCAGCGCCGGATCAGGGCAATCGCCAGATTGAGCAGCAGCACGATGGCCAGCAGCACCATGCCCAGCGCCAGCGCCAGCGGCAGGTCACCCTTGCTGGTTTCCAGCGCGATGGCGGTGGTCATCACACGGGTAAAGCCGTCGATGTTGCCGCCCACAATCATCACCGCACCCACCTCGGAAATGGCGCGACCAAACGCAGCGATCAGGACGGTAAGTAAGGCGTAACGCTCGTCCCACAGAAGCAGCAGGCTGCGTGTGAGGCGACCAGCGCCGAGTGAGCGAAGCTGCTCACCGTGCAGGCGATCAGCGTCCTCAATCAATTGCCGCACCAGGGCAGTCACCACGGGCAAAACGAGGACCGCCTGCGCCAACACCATGGCCTTGAACGAAAAAAGCCAACCCAAGAACCCGAGCGGCCCGCTGCGCGACAGCAGCAGGTAGACCACCAGCCCGACCACCACCGAAGGCAGGGCCAGCGCGGTGTTGAGCAGGGCCAGCACCAGACCACGCCCCCGGAATCTCGCCACGCCCAGCCACGCGCCCAGCAGCAGGCCCAGACTGCACGCGATCACACACGCCACGGCGCTGACCGCCAGGGACCGCAGTGCAATGGCGCCCAGCACCGGGTCGAAGGACAGGATCAACTGGGCGGCGGTCGCAATGCTTTCGGAGAAGGTGTTCACAGGAGATGGAGTGACGGGTCGGGTCGGTCAGCGAGATCTCACGCGACTGATGCCGGGTGGTGAAAGCCGCCTTGATTTTTTAAGCTGCGCGGAATGTAGCGTAGGCCGATGGCCTTCGCCCGTCATCGGGATTGATCGCTATGAATCGATTTGCATAGGCTGCAGCCTGCCTGCATCGGTTCAATCGGCAAGGCCGATAATTGAGGCAGCCCACCCATCCCATGCACAAAGTCGAACTGTCTTACCTGCTGTCGCCCACGCGCAGCAAGCACACGCTGATCCGCAATCCGCTGATGGACATGCTGCACGCCGTGCGCGAGCAGGGCTCCATCTCCAAGGCCTCGCGGGCGCTCGACCTGTCTTACCGCCATGTGTGGGGCGCGCTCAAGGACTGGGAGCAGGCGCTAGGCAGGACCCTCATCGTCTGGGACAAGGGGCAACGTGCACGCCTGACCGAATTCGGCGAGAAGCTGCTGTGGGCCGAACGCCAGGCGCAGGCGCGGCTGGCGCCGCAGATCGAGTCGCTGCGCGGCGACATCGAACGGGCTTTTTCCACCGCGTTTGACGACGACACCCATGTGCTGACGATCTACGCCAGCCATGACGCAGCGCTCTCGGCACTGCGCGATCAGGCCGCCGGTCGTGGGCTGCATCTGGACATCCGCTTCATGGGCAGTGTGGATGCGATTGCGGCCCTCAACGCCGGGCGATGCATGATGGCGGGCTTCCACACGCTGGATGCACCTGCCGTGCGTTCCGTGTCGGCACAAACGTACCGCAGCCTGCTCAAGCCGGGCATTCACAAGCTGATTGGCTTTGCGCACCGCATGCAAGGGCTGATGGTGGCCAAGGGCAACCCCAAGCGCATCAAGACTTTGCAGGACCTCACTGCGCCGGGGCTGCGCTACGTCAACCGGGCACAGGGCACGGGCACCCGTGTGCTGCTGGATGAACTGCTGGAGACCGCAGGCATTGCCCCGGCAACCATCAGCGGCTACGACACACTGGAACCCTCACACACCGCGGTGGCGCAAACGATTGCCAGCGGCGCTGCCGATGCCGGCCTGGGCATTGAAGCCGCGGCCCGGGAACGCGGGCTGGGCTTTGTGCCACTGGTGCGGGAGCGCTACCACCTGGTGTGCCTGAAGTCGGAGCTGCCCACCCCACCGGTGCAGGGATTGCTGCAGGAACTGCTCAGCCCGGGCTGGTCGGAAACATTGGAGAACCTGCCGGGCTACAGCGCCGACGACGCGCAGCCAGGCAAGGTGCTGTCGATGCGCGCCACCTTGCCATGGTGGAACTACCGCAAGACCAAGCCGGTACGAACCACCTGACGGGATGACACCATCGCAGTCTGGAGCTATAGCGCGCAGGAGCGAAAGCCGCTGAAGATGTCGTCCCGCTCCGGCAGGTAGAAATTGCGATAGCGCACGTGCTTCATGCGTGCGCGGGTGGCAAACGAGCCGCCCTTGAGCACCTTGTGCGTGCCAAACCAGGGGGCGGAATAGTTTTCGTACGGATGAGGCGTGAAGCCAGGATAAGGCCGGAAGGTGGTTCCCATCCACTCCCAGACCTGTCCCCACGCAAAGCCACGCCGCGCTGCCGTGTGCGCGGCCAGTTCCCATTCCACTTCGGCGGGCAGGCGTCGGCCTGCCCAACGGCACCACGCGTCGGCCTCCCACCAGCTCACATGGGTCGCAGCCTGATTGCCCTGCATACGCGTGGGCTGGCCAAAGCGTGTCTGCGTGACAGCACCACTGGCCACGCCGATCTGCTCGACATAACGCGGGCCACGCCGCCCTTCACCTCGCGCCAGCGCCTGCAGCCACTGCCAGCCTTGCGGGTGCCAGAGGTCCTCACGGTCGTAGCCACCGTCGTCCACAAACTCCACATACTGCGCCCAGCTGACGGGTTGGGCGTCAATCTCGAACTCGGGCACGCTGACCTGATGCGAGGGTAATTCGTTGTCGAATGAGAACCCGGCTTCATCGGCTGGCGGGCTTCCCGTGCGCCAGACGGCGGCAGGAATCACCAGTGGCTCACGGATCGTCATCGGCCCCGGAGTCAGGGCAGTGCGCAGCGGCGGATCGAGCGCAATCCCCAGCGTCTGGGCCATGTAGGCAAACGCTTCACCGTGCATGTCTTCGTGAAACAGCGCGAGCCGGAAGAAATACAGGGCGTCGTCGCGGCCGGGTCCGTCGTCGGTCCGGTCCAGCAGCTCCAGCGTGGTCTCCAGCGTGTTCAGCAGATAGGCCCGGCAGTCGCTGGCACCAGGCAGGTCCAGCGACCACCGGCTGTCATGCGCCACCTCGTCTGAGTTCCACCAGCGGTCGGCGTGTGGCTCAATAGACGCCAGCCGCGCATGTGCCGGCTCGCAGCGCGTGCCCATGCCGCGTTGCATGTTGCGCGCAATCCACCACTCCTGAAACCAGCCAATGTGTCCGAGCTCCCACAGGGGCGGGTTGACTGTGGCCAGCAGGGGCACTGCAAAATTCGCCGCCTCCAGCGCCCGCTGGTACTGCCCCATCAGGTGCAGCGTATGATTTCGGGAATCCATCAGCGCGAGCGACAGCACATCGCGGCCCGCCTGACGAATCAGGGGTGAATCAATCAGATCGGGGTGTCCGTCAGCGGCCGAACCCGGCAAGCGGCGTGACGAATCGGGCATGAAATCTGAAGCCACAACGGCAGTCCTGGTAAGCCCGGCGATGGCCGAATCCAACAACGGCAACTGGCACACGGCGCAACGCTGGGCGCGTTTTCTTTCCGGGCATTGTGACATCGCCGTGGTGCCACGATGGTCTGGATCGGCGCCAGACGCACCGCAAGCCATGGTAGCCCTGCACGCGCGGCGCTCGGCCGATTCCATCCACGCCTGGGCCAAGGCATTTCCAGACCGTCCCCTGATCGTGGTGCTGACCGGCACCGACCTCTACCGCGACATTCACCACGACGCTACGGCACAACAGTCGCTCGCACTGGCCACCCATCTGGTGGTGTTGCAGGACGATGGCCTTGATGCCCTGCCAGCGCAGTGGCGCAAGAAGACGCGTGTGATCTACCAATCGGCACCGCGCCTGAAGCCGGCGGCGCAGCGCAACCGGCTGTTCAGTGTGCTCAACGTGGGGCACCTGCGTGATGAAAAAGACCCGCTGACCTTCATGCGCGCAGCTGGCCGCCATGCCCACGCGCGGTGGCTGCATATTGGCCGGGCGCTGACGACCCCACTGGCCGATGCCGCGCGGGCCACCGAAGCAGCCACAGCTGCCTACCGCTGGCTGGGCGAGCTGCCGCGTGCCGCCACACGCCAGCGCATGAAACGCGCCCATTTGCTGGTGAACACCTCCATCATGGAGGGCGGTGCGCAGGTGATTCTGGAGGCCATTCAGTGCGACACCCCCGTGCTGGCCACCCGTGTGGGGGGCAATGTCGGGATGCTGGACGCCGACTATGCCGGCTATTTCGAGGTCGGCGACGACGCCGGGTTGGCCGCCCTGGTGCAGCGTTGCGCCAGCGATCCGGCTTTTTATGCTCATTTACAGCGGCAATGCCGGGGACGCGCTTTCCTGTTTGCTCCTGAACGGGAACGGGCGCTTGTCATAAACTTGCTTGAAACGGCGATTCATCCAGCGCGCCAAGACCTCGAGCGAAGCTGAAGCAGCGCCGAAGCTGCTGCGCCAGCCGCACTGACCACACTCTCACCGAAACACACCCTCACCGAAAGTCCGCATGACCGCACCCGCTACATCCCTCCCCGCCTCGCCCCGGCTGACCAGCCTGTCCCATGGTGGGGGCTGTGGCTGCAAGATTGCCCCCGGCGTGCTGAGCGAGATTCTGAAGAACTCCAGCAATCTTCCGATCCCGCCGCAGTTGCTGGTGGGCATTGAAACCGCCGACGACGCGGCCGTGTACCTGCTCAACGACGAGCAGGCCCTGATCGCCACGACCGACTTCTTCATGCCCATCGTCGACGATCCCTACGACTTTGGACGCATTGCCGCGACCAACGCCATCAGCGATGTGTATGCCATGGGCGGCACACCCATCATGGCGCTGGGGCTGGTTGGCATGCCGATCAACGTACTGCCGCTGGAAACCATAGGCGCCATCCTGCGCGGCGGCCAGGACGTGTGCCGCGATGCCGGCATTCCGATTGCCGGCGGTCACACCATCGATTCGGTGGAGCCCATTTACGGCCTGGTGGTGCTGGGGCTGGTGCATCCCTCGCGCGTGAAGAAGAATTCTGGCGCGCGGGCGGGCGATGTGCTGGTGCTCGGCAAGCCGCTGGGCGTGGGCATTCTCTCGGCGGCGCTCAAGAAAGAGCAGCTCAGTGCCGAGGGTTACGCACAGATGATTGCCACCACCACCCAGCTCAACAAGCCCGGGATCACGCTTGCACAGATGGACGGCGTGCACGCGCTGACTGACATCACCGGCTTTGGACTGCTCGGTCACGGATTGGAGCTGGCGCGCGGCGCGAAGCTGAAGATGGAGTTGCAGATGGACCGCATTCCGCTGCTGCCCGGCGTGCTGGAGTTGGCCGCGCAGGGCATGGTGACGGGCGCCTCAGGCCGCAATTGGGCCAGCTATGGCGCCGAAGTCAGCCTGTCTGCCCAGATCAGCCCCGCCCAGCAAGCGCTGCTCAGTGATCCACAAACCAGTGGTGGCCTGCTGGTGTCCTGTGATCCAGCCATTGCTGACGATGTGTTGGCCTGCTTTCACACCCAGGGCTTTGCCGACGCGCGGGTGATTGGTCATATGTCATCGGGCAGTGGCGTGGCAATTGTCTAGTTTCATCTAGTTTCGCCTCCGCTCGCCATGCGGAACCCTGGCCTGCTTCGGGATAACACCGTCACAAAGCTGTCAGCTAGCCTTCTATAGTCCTTTATAGAATCCGCTCCACGCACACCCGCATCCGGCACGCCTTCTCACCAAGAAGGCCGTCGGATGCTTTTCATGCGTGGACATTTTTCCTTGGGAGCACCATGCAAAACCTTCTCTCGCTGTCCCGCCTGATTGACACAATCAGCACCTGGATCGGCAAACTCACCATGTGGCTGATTCTGGCGACCACCCTGATCAGCGCTGGCAACGCCATCGTGCGCAAGGCCTTCGACACGAGTTCCAATGGCCTGCTGGAAATCCAGTGGTACCTGTTTGCAGCCGTGTTCATGCTGGGTGCAGGTTACGGGTTTCTTCGCAACTCGCATGTCCGCATTGACTTCATCTCCTCACGGCTGTCCGACCGCATGCGCAACTGGATCGACCTCCTGGGCATTGTGTTTGTGTTGTTCCCGTTCTGTATTCTGATGGTGACCTTGAGCTGGCCTTTCTTCATGGGCGCCTACAGCAACGGCGAAATGTCGCAAAACGCTGGCGGTTTGATCCGCTGGCCGGTCTACCTGCTGGTGCCAGTCGGCTTCACGATCCTGGCGATTCAGGGCATCTCTGAACTGATCAAGCGCATCGCCTTTCTGCGCGGCGTGATCGAGGACCCGATTGGCGGCGAATCTGCCAAATCGGACGAGCAAAAACACATTGAAGAGCTGGAGCGCATTGCCGCTGCCCGCCTGGCCGGAGAAAAATAAGATGGAAACCACCTTTCTGGCACAGAACTTTGTGCCCCTCATGTTCGCCGGCCTGTTTCTATTGCTGCTGACCGGTTTTCCTGTCGCCTTCGGGTTGGCCGCCACCGGTCTGGCTTTCGGTTTTATCGGTATGGAGGCGGGCCTTTTTCCTGCCACCCTCTTCCAGGCGCTGCCCTCGCGCATTTTCGGCATCATGCAGAATGACACGCTGCTGGCCATTCCCTTCTTCACCTTCATGGGCATCATCCTGGAACGTTCGGGCATGGCCGAGGACCTGCTGGAAACGGTGGGCCAAGTGTTCGGCCCGCTGCGCGGCGGCTTGGCAATTGCCGTGATTCTGGTGGGCGCGCTGCTTGCCGCGACCACCGGCGTGGTTGCCGCTGCCGTGATCTCGATGGGCCTGATCTCCCTGCCCATCATGCTGCGTTATGGTTACAGCCGCGTTATCGCGACTGGCGTGATTACGGCCTCGGGCACTTTGGCTCAGGCCATTCCACCCTCGCTGGTGCTGATCGTTCTGGCCGACCAGCTGGGCCGCTCGGTGGGTGACATGTACTCGGGCGCGCTGGTGCCTGGCCTGTTGCTGGTTGGCCTGTACATTGTCTTCATCGTCGTGGTTTCCTTTGTCAAACCGGCCATGGTACCGCCGCTGCCGGTCGAAGCGCGCATCTACAAGGAGCCGGACGGAGCCTCGGGGCACAAGTCGCTGATGTTCCTGGTCATCCTGTGCGCGGTTGCCGGCATGGCTTGGGCCCAAGTACACAACGCCGTGCTTACCCCACTGCTCGAGCGCCCCTTGCCTGCGCCCGGCGATGAAATTGTCATCCTGTCAATGACGCTGGCTTCCCTGCTGGGTCTGGCCCTGGCCATCATCAACCGTGTCACCGGAATGGGTCTGCTGTCCAAACTGGCCGAGCGCGTGACCTTTGTGCTGATGCCGCCGCTGATCCTGATCTTTCTGGTGCTGGGCACCATCTTTCTGGGCGTCGCGACGCCGACCGAGGGTGGCGCCATGGGTGCTTTGGGGGCACTGATCCTGGCCATCGGCAAACGCCGCATGGACAAGTCCTTGCTCAAGCAGGCGCTGGAAAACACCGCCAAGCTCGCTTCCTTTGTGATGTTCATCCTGATCGGCTCCACCGTATTCAGCTTTACCTTCAATGCCGCTGATGGTCACTTCTGGGTGGAACGCCTGTTCGAGGGTGTCCCGGGCGGTGCCTGGGGCTTCCTGATTGTGGTCAATGTGCTGGTGTTCATTCTGGGCATGTTCATCGACTTCTTCGAGATCGCTTTCATCGTGATTCCGCTGCTGGCGCCGGTGGCCGAGAAAATCCTGCCGGGCCTGGTCCCGGGCATGACCGCCGATGACGCGATGATCTGGTTCGGCGTGATCATCGCCATGAACCTGCAGACCTCGTTCCTGACACCGCCCTTCGGCTTTGCCCTGTTTTACCTGCGCAGCGTGGCGGCGAAGTTCGACTACCGCGACCGCGTCACCGGCGCCACCATTCCAGCAGTGACCACGGCCCAGATTTACAAGGGTTCGATTGCCTTCATCATCCTGCAGCTGATCATGGTGGCCGCCATCATGATCTTCCCCAGCCTGGTGACAGGTGGCATTGAAAAGGTAGACAAACTCAATGCCGATCAGGTGCTGGAGCAGCTGCAAATGCCGAAATCGGAAGAAGAGATCAAGCAAGAGGCCGAGGAGGCCGAAGCGGCTCAGACGACCGAAGAGGCTGGCAAGGAAGAAGACCCGATGAAAGCCCTGGAGGAAGCCACGAAGCCGAAGGATGCGACGAAGCCATAAACTCCGGCTCCCCTGGCTTTCTGAAGAGGCTCGCGCATGCGAGCCTTTTTTTTGCTGTCGCTGGCTGCAATTCAGGGGCACGCGCAAAGGTTGATGCCGCGATATCCCTGGGCTGACGATGGACGCTGGCATTGCCAGAGCAGCAGTCCATGCCCCAGAACCCTGGCCCTGACCCTGACCCAGCCGGGGCCCCCTTCTTGGGCCAGCCATAAAAAAACCCCGCCGGAGCGGGGTTTGGACAGACCAGCTGGACTTACAGCTTCTGGCCCTGCATGAACTGGTCGAAGCGCATTTCCGTGAACCGGAACCACAGGTTCTGGTCCTTGCGGAAGGCAGCGTAGTCGGCGTAAATCTTCTTCCAGTCGGGATTGCTGTTACCGATCTCGGCATAGAGGGCCATCGACTCCTTGAAGGCCGCATCCATCACGGTTTTGGGGAAAGGCAGGACCTTGGTTTTGGCCGCCACGAGCTGTTTGAGCGCCTCGGGGTTCCTCGCGTCGTACTTGGCCTGCATGTCGGTGTGCGCGTAAGCGGCAGCAGACTCCAGGATAGCCTTGTTCTCGGCGGACAGCTTGTCATAGGCAGTCTTGTTGACAAAGGCGTCCAGCTGCGGACCACCTTCCCACCAGCCAGGGTAGTAATAGAAAGGCGCGACCTTGTTGAAGCCCAGTTTCTGGTCGTCGTAAGGTCCCACCCACTCGGCGGCGTCAATGGTGCCCTTCTCCAGCGCCTGATAAATCTCGCCGCCGGGGATGTTTTGCGGAACGGCACCCATGCGGGTGAGCACCTTGCCGGCGAAGCCGCCGACCCGGAACTTCAGGCCCTTGATGTCGGCAACGCCCTTGATTTCCTTGCGGTACCAGCCGCCCATCTGTGCGCCGGTGTTGCCCATGGGGAAGTTGACGATGTTGTACTTGCCGTAAAACTCGCGCATCAGTTTCAGGCCGTTGCCCTGGTACATCCACGCCGTCATCTGGCGGCTGTTGAGGCCGAAGGGAATGGCACATCCCAGAGCGAAAACGTCGTTCACGCCGAAGAAATAGTAGGGCGCGGTGTGGACCATTTCGGTCGTGCCCTTCTGGATGTTGTCGATCATGCCGGCAATCGGAGGCATCAGCTCGCCACCAGGGTGCACGGAGATCTGGAACTTGCCGCCAGACATTTCGCCCACTTTTTTCGCAAAGACTTCCGCAGCACCGTAAATGGTGTCGAGGGCTTTCGGAAAGCTCGATGCCAGGCGCCAGCGAATGGCTTCCTGGGCATGCACGGCCGGTGCTACGCCAGCGGCAAGCACACCGGCAATACCGGCATTTTTGATAAGAGAACGACGATCCATGAATAGACTCCAGGTGATTTGAGGGAGCACGGCTTATGACCGGGCCTTCAACTTTTGAAAGTTGCCCTTAATTCTAGAACTCGCTTTTTGCAGCCTAAGGGCGGGTTTTCCCTGCGGAAAACGGCCTTTCAAACACACAGTCAGCCAGTTGTCAGCCCGCCTCATTCAAAGCTTTTGGCTCTGCATGAAGCGGTCGAAAGTCGACTCGGTGAAACGGAACCAGAGGTTCTGATCGCCCCTAAAACGGGCGTAGTCTGCATACAACCGACGCCAGTTGGGATTGCTCACCGACAGCTCCGCGTAAAGCGCCATGGACTCCTTGAAAGCCGCGTTCATCACGTCTGGAGGGAAAGGCCTGAGCTTGGCGCCGGCCCCGACCAATTGCTTGAGCGCCGTCGGATTCCGGGCATCGTATTTGGCCTGCATCTCTACATGGGCTGCCGCACTGGCGATTTTCACGATCGCCTTGTTGACACTGCTCAAGGCCTCATAGGCCTTGCGGTTGATGTAAAGATCGAGCTGCAGGCCACCCTCCCACCAGCCAGGGTAGTAGTAGTTGGGTGCCACCTTGTTGATGCCCAGCTTCTGATCGTCGTAGGGGCCTATCCATTCGGCAGCGTCTATGGTGCGCTGCTCCAGCGCCTGGTAGATGTCGCCGCCAGCAAGGGTCTGCGGAACGGCACCCATGCGCTCGATGACCTTGCTGGTAAAACCACCGACACGGAATTTCAGGCCCTTCATGTCCGAAAGCGAGCGGATCTCCTTGCGGAACCAGCCGCCCATCTGCGCACCAGTGTTGCCGCAGGCAAAGTTGATGATGTTGTACTGCGCGTAAAACTCGCGCATCAGCTTCAGGCCGTTGCCCTCGAAAGTCCAGGCAGTCATCTGCCGGCTGTTCATGCCAAAGGGGATGGCACCGCCGATGGCGAAAGTCTCGTCCTTGTCCGCAAAATAATACGGTGCAGTATGGGCCGCCTCAATAGATCCGCTGCGCACGTTGTCCAGGACATCGAAGGCCGACATCAGCTCGCCAGCCGCATGCACCGATATCTCGAACTTGCCGCCGGACGCCGCTCGCACATGCTGGGCGAAACTTTCTGCCGCGCCATAAATCGTGTCCAGCGACTTGGGGAAACTGGATGCCAGGCGCCAGCGGACCGATGCCTGGGCCAGAACGGCAGGCGCCACGCCGGCCGCAAGCACACCGGAGATGCCGGCATGTCTGATCAGGGCTCGACGATTCATGAAACACTCCGAAGGGGAAAACCGGTCTGTGTGAACAAGCAAGCGTCAGCGCAAGATTGCGACACATCGCCTTGCCGCGATTGTAGAAAGCCACGAGCACACACCCTCACGGGTTTTCCCGCGCGCCCCACATGACAGGCGCATGACAGGCGCATGAGGCCGCGCGAGCAGGATTCGCGGCTAGCCGACCGACTTCAATACCGGTTTTGATGCCTTGCCGGGCAGGGGCACTGCGGCAAAACGCGAACTGATCGCGCGCTCGATACCGGCGGCATCCAGCCCCTGCATGGACAGCAGCTTGGCCGGATCACCGTGCTCGGTGAAGATGTCCTGAAGGCCCAGTTGCAACAGCGGCCGCACCACGCCGGCGGCCTGAAGCGCCTCACTGATGGCACTGCCCGCGCCGCCCATGATGGCGCCCTCTTCCACCGTGACCAGCGCATCGTGACTGGCGGCGATCTTGAGCAGCAACTCGGTGTCCAGCGGCTTGGCCCAGCGCATGTTGACCACGGTGGCGTCCAGCTTCTCCGCCGCGTCCAGCGCCGGATACAACAGGGTACCGAACGCAAGAATGGCCACGCCCCTGCCTTCACGCCGCACTTCACCCTTGCCAAAAGGCAAGGACTTCAAACCAGACTCCGGCTCCACGCCGGCACCAGCGCCGCGCGGGTAGCGCACCGCCACCGGATGGCTCTGCTCGAAGGCCGAGCTCAGCAACTGACGGCACTCCTTCTCATCAGCCGGGCAGGCCACGCTCATGTTGGGAATGCAGCGCAGATAGGGAATGTCGTAGGCACCCGCATGCGTGGGGCCGTCAGCGCCGACGAGGCCCGCACGGTCGAGTGCAAACACCACCGGCAGGTTCTGCAGCGCCACATCGTGGATGAGCTGGTCGTAACCGCGCTGCAAAAAGGTCGAATAAATCGCGACCACCGGCTTGAGGCCTTCGCAGGCCATGCCAGCTGCAAAAGTGACGGCATGCTGCTCGGCAATGCCGACGTCGTGGTAGCGCTCCGGGAAGCGCTGATGAAACTCGACCATGCCCGAGCCTTCGCGCATGGCGGGCGTGATGCCGACCAGTCGCTTGTCCTGCTCGGCCATGTCGCACAGCCAGCGGCCAAAGACCTGGGTGAAGGTCTGTTTGGCCGGCGTCGCTGCCTTCTGCAGGCCGGTGGCCGGGTCGAATTTGCCGGGCCCGTGGTAGGCAATCGGGTCCGCCTCGGCGAGCTTGTAGCCCTGTCCTTTTTTGGTCACCACATGCAGGAACTGCGGCCCCTTGAGATTACGCAGGTTCTCCAGTGTGGGAATGAGGGACTCGAGGTCGTGCCCGTCAATCGGGCCGATGTAGTTGAAGCCGAAGTTCTCGAACAGCGTGGCGGGCACAACCATGCCTTTGGCGTGCGTCTCCAGCCGGCGTGCCAGTTCAAACAGCGGCGGCGCCACGCGCAGCACCTGCTTGCCCACATTCTTGGCCGATGCATAGAAACGTCCGCTCATCAACTGGGCCAAGTAACGGTTGAGCGCACCCACCGGCGGGCTGATGCTCATGTCGTTGTCGTTCAGCACCACCAGCAGCTTGCACTCATCGTGCACGCCGGCATTGTTCAGTGCCTCGAAGGCCATACCTGCGCTCATTGCGCCGTCACCGATGATGGCCACCGCATGCCGGTCTTCGCCTTTTTGCTGCGCCGCCAGCGCCATGCCCAGCGCCGCCGAGATGGAAGTGGAAGAGTGCGCGGTGCCAAAGGTGTCGTAGGGGCTCTCGTCGCGGCGCGGAAAACCCGCGAGGCCACCCAGCTGGCGCAGGCTGCCCATGCGCTCACGCCGGCCGGTCAAAATCTTGTGGGGATAGGTCTGATGGCCCACGTCCCACACCAGCCGATCTTCCGGCGTGTTGAAGACGTAATGCAAGGCCACGGTGAGTTCGACGGTGCCCAGATTGGAGCTTAGATGGCCTCCGGTCTTGGACACGTTGTCCAGCAGGCAGGCACGCACTTCGTCGGCCACGGCCTTGAGCTGGGTACGCGGCATGCGGCGCAGGTCGCCGGGGCTTTGGATGGTTTCGAGCAGCGGATAGGTCATGGAATGAAAATTGACAGGCCTTGATCAGCGAATATTCAGCAAAAAAACAGATGTGACCAGCGCGTTAGCCCTAGTGTGCGTTGAGTTGTGTCCCCGAGGCATCAATGGGCGCGGTTGACCAGCATGTCGGCCAGCGCACGCAGGGCATGGGTGTTCCCGAGTCCGGTGGCATCGAGGCTGGCCAGCGCCTGCGCCAGCAGCTGCTGCGCGTAGGCCCGGGAAGCATCCAGTCCCATCAGCGACACGAAGGTGGGCTTGTCCTGGGCGGCGTCCTTGCCAGCGGTCTTGCCCAGGGTGGCGGAATCGGCGACCACATCCAGAATGTCATCGACCACCTGAAAGCTCAGGCCCACCGCAGCGCCGTACTGGCCCAGAGCCTCCTGTGCGGCGGGACTCACCTGCCCGCAGGCAGCGCCCATCAGCACGCTGGCCTGCAGCAGCGCCCCGGTCTTGAGTCGGTGCATTTCATGGAGCTGCTTTGAGTCCAGCGGTTTGCCGACGCTGGCCAGATCAATCGCCTGCCCGCCGGCCATGCCCTGATAGCCCGCCGCCTTGGCCAGCATGCGGCACAGGCGCGCCTGGGTAGCGGCATCGACTGATCCGTCGTCAGGCGTCAGCAAATCAAACGCCAGGGCCTGCAGGGCGTCACCGGCCAGCAAGGCCTGGGCCTCGCCAAACTGCACATGCACCGTGGGTTTTCCCCGACGCAACACATCGTTGTCCATGCAGGGCATGTCGTCGTGCACCAGCGAATAGGCGTGAATCAGCTCCACGGCACACGCGGCGCGCAGGGCGGCCTGTGTGTTGCCGCCCACCGCGTCGCAGGCGGCCATGACCAGCAAAGGCCGCAGGCGTTTCCCGCCATCGAGCACCGCATAGCGCATCGCGTCACCGAGGCCTGCCGGTGCGTCGCTCGGTGCGACCCAGCGCGACAGGGCCTGCTCGACCGTGGCCAGCTGCTGAGCGCTCCACGCGCCAAGGGCGAATCCGGGGAATGTCTCGGGAGCGTTCAAGCGATGGTCTTTCGGGGTTATTGAATGAATTCGGCGTGCTGTCGGAAGGCGCTATTCCTGGGCCCAGGGCTTGAGTTCCGCGCCCTCCAGCACCTTGACCTGGGTCTCCACCGCTTCCAGCTGGTCGCGGCAGAACTTCAGTAACTGCGCGCCGCGCTGATAGCCGCTGAGCAGCTGGTCTAGCGGCAACTGGCCCGACTCCAGACCACTGACCAGCTGCTCCAGTTCGGCGAGCGCCGCCTCGTAGGTCGCTGGCAGCGGCCGCGCAGCAGCGGCTGGCGCAGAGGTCGGCTGGGATGAGTTGGAAGAGGCGCTTTTGGGCATGGCAATCCGGGGTTGACTTTGATTTTAGGCGCTTGGCGGCGGCCCGGCGGCTTCCCGCCGGCGCCACGGGCAATAGGCTGCTGGCAGCACGGCCTCCAGCCCCCCGCGGGGGTACAATTTTGGGTGCGCACTGACCCGGTGGCGCCCCCTGTGGGGCCCGCCCAATTTGCGTTTTTCTGCTTTGCCTGACCGGCGCCTGCCGGCTGGCGTGTCCATTGAAATTACATGCCAGATCTCAGCCTTCGCCTGCTGCAGGCCACCAGCCAGCTCCCCATCTCCAGTTACTTCGACGCCAGCTTGTTCGATCGGGAGCAGCAAAAGCTCTTCGCCCGCGGGCCGCGCTACCTCGGGCACGAACTGGCTGTACCGCAGATGGGCGACTACTACGCCCTGCCGCACGAGGGTGAAGGTCGCACCCTGGTGCGCAACAGCGGCGGGATCGAGCTGATCTCCAACGTCTGCCGCCACCGCCAGTCCACCATGCTGCAGGGGCGTGGCTCGCTGGGCAGTGGCCCGGCCAGCAACATCGTGTGCCCACTGCACCGGTGGACCTACAACACCTCGGGCGAGCTGATTGGTGCGCCGCACTTCGAGATTGACCCCTGCCTGAACCTGAACCGCTACAAGACCACCACCTGGAACGGGCTGGTGTTCGAGGACAACGGGCGCAACATCAAGGCCGAGCTGGATGGCATGCTCACCCTGCCCGACCTCGACTTCACCGGCTACCAGCTTGACAAGGTGCACCTGCACGAGTGCAACTACAACTGGAAAACCTTCATCGAGGTCTATCTGGAGGACTACCACGTCGGCCCGTTCCACCCGGGTCTGGGCGCCTTTGTGACCACCGATGACCTGCGCTGGCAGCTGGCACCCCACTACTCGGTGCAGACGGTGGGCGTGTCCGACAAGCTGGGCAAGCCCGGCACCGACACCTACAAGAAATGGCACGACGTGGTGCTGCAGTACCGCAAGGGCGAGCCGCCCAAGTACGGCGCCATCTGGCTCACCTACTACCCGCATGTGATGGTCGAGTGGTACCCGCATGTGCTGGTGGTCAGCACGCTGCACCCACAGGGCCCGGACAAGACGCTTAATGTGGTGGAATTTTTCTACCCCGAGGAAATCTGCGCCTTCGAGCGCGAGTTCATCGAAGCGCAGCAGGCCGCCTACATGGAAACCTGTGTGGAGGACGACGAAATCGCCCTGCGCATGGACGCTGGTCGCAAGGCCCTGATGCTGCGCGGCGACAACGAGTTCGGCCCCTACCAGAGCCCGATGGAAGACGGCATGCAGCACTTCCACGAGTGGTACCGCCGCGAGATGGGTGCAAGCAAGACCACGCAGATGATCTGACGTGGTGCGGACCGCCTCGCCCCCAGCAGCGTTGAGCGCCCGGGGGATATTCCCCCTGCTCTCCCTCCGCTGAGACGCTTCCCCATGCAAGCCGTCTGGATGATCCTGTCCGCTTTCCTGTTTGCCACCATGGGGGTGTGCGTGAAGTACGCATCGGAGCACTTCAACAGTGCCGAGCTGGTGTTTTACCGGGGCGTGCTGGGCATCGTGTTCATGGCGGCCTATGCACGGGCCCGCGGCGTGACGCTGGCCACCCGCTACCCGGCCATGCACGCCTGGCGCAGCGTGATCGGGGTGATGTCGCTCGCAGCCTGGTTTTACGCCATCGCTCATTTGCCGCTGGCCACCGCGATGACGCTCAATTACATGAGCAGCGTGTGGATCGCGGCTTTTCTCGTCGGCGGCGCACTGATGCTGGGCAAGGCCGGACAAAAGGGGCCAAGTCAGGGACCGCTTGTCGTAGCGATTCTGGCGAGCTTTGTCGGCGTCATCATGCTGCTGCGACCGGCCATTGACCAAAACCAGACTTTTGCGGGGCTGGTCGGATTGATGTCCGGCTTGGGCTCTGCCTTTGCCTACATGCAGGTCATGGCTATCTCGCGCATGGGCGAGCCTGAAACGCGTACCGTGTTTTATTTTGCCGTTGGCACGGCAGTGGCAGGTGGGCTGGGCATGGGGGTGATGGGCGTCACGCCGTGGAACTGGCAGCACGCGCTGTGGCTGCTGCCCCTGGGGCTGCTGGCCTCGCTGGGCCAGCTTGCCATGACCAAGGCGTATTCGATGTCGGAAAACCATGGCGGCACGCTGATGGTGGCCAACCTGCAATACTCCGGCATCGTGTTCGCGGCGATTTACAGCCTGATTCTTTTTGGCGACGATATTCCCCTGATCGGCTGGGCTGGCATGGCACTGATCATCGTCAGCGCGATTGCAGCCACGGTGCTGCGCGCCCGGGCGGCACCGAACGCACCCGCCGAAGAGCACTGATGTCGCTGCGATACGCAGCCTGACTTGTCAAAGGAGTTCCGAGATGACGTACACCACCCTAATTTCTGCTGAGGCACTGCAAGCCCTGATGGCCAGTGGCCAGCCCCTGCGGGTGTTCGACTGCACCTTTGACCTGATGAAGCCGCAGTTGGGCCAGGCGCAGTACCTGGAGGCCCATATTACCGGCGCGGTGTACGCCAACCTCGACACCGCGCTGAGCGCCCGCCACGGCGTGAACCCCGCCAAGACCGGTGCCGAGGCGCTGATCACCGCGACCGGCGCCGACGCACCTGCGTCGGGTGGCAGGCACCCACTACCCAACCGGGAGAAGTTCGCCATGTGGCTGTCCAGCGTGGGCTTTGGCAATGACATGCAGGCGGTGGTCTATGACCGCAACGGTGCCAACTACTGCGGCCGCCTCTGGTGGATGCTCAAGTGGGCTGGCCACGAGCGCGTGGCGGTACTCGATGGCGGCTTGCAGGCGTGGCAGGCCGCAGGCGGCGCTGTCAGCCATGGCGAGGAGCCGGCGCATTTCCAGGCCAACTTTCTGCTGTCGCCGCCGCTCGCCAAGCTGGTGGATGCGGATGCGGTGTCGCGGGAACTGGGTCGCCCCACCCAGACCGTGATCGACGCTCGGGCCACACCCCGCTTCAAGGGCGAAGTGGAGCCGCTTGACCCGGTGGCCGGCCACATTCCTGGGGCGCTGAACCGCCCGTTCAGCCAGAACATCGGCCCCGACGGCAAATTCAAATCTGCTGGTCAGCTCAAGGAAGAGTTCGACGCACTGCTGGGCGGTCGTGACCCGGCCACTGTGGTTCACCAGTGCGGCAGCGGTGTGAGCGCGGTGCCCAACCTGCTGGCGATGGAAATCGCGGGCCTGGGTACTTCTGCGCTGTACGCCGGCAGCTGGAGCGACTGGTGCAGCGTGCCAGACCGGCCTGTCGCCAAGGGCTGATCTGCCGCGCCAGGCAGAGCCGCCTGGCGATCAGTGCTGGTGCGCGAAGCCGCTTACCAGCATCACCATGCCGATGCCCACCGCCAGCCAAGCGATCTGGGCCGCTGTGGCACGGGCGCTGACGCGTTTTTGCAGCTGCGGGATCAAATCGGCCAGTGCCACGTAAATGAAGCTACTGGACGCCACGATCAGGAAGAACGGCAGGTAGTCGTAGAGCTGCTCCACCAGCGCGTAGCCCACCACACCGCCCAGCGCCGTCACCGCACCTGCCAGCGACACCTTGATCAATGCGGCCCGCCGGTTGTTGTTGGAGCTCTGCCGCAACACCACCAGATCGCCCATGTGATGCGGCACCTCATGCACCAGCACCGCCAGCGCCGCCACAAAGCCCAGCCGCAGATCGGCCATGAAGGCCGAGGCGATCAGGATGCCGTCGCCGAAGGCATGTACGCTGTCGCCCGCCAGGATGGCCCAGCCGCCTGACTTGCTGCCATGGGCGTGATCGTGTCCATGATCGTGTCCATGATCGTGAGCATGAACGTGCGCATGGTCATGCCCGTCCCCGCCACTGCCGTGGTGCTCATGCCCGTGGTGCCAAAGCTCGGCCTTGTCGAGCAGGAAGAAAAACACCAGCCCCGCCAGCAGTACGGTGAACAGCTCGTGCGCGCTGGCCTGGGCCTCAAAAGCCTCGGGCAACAAATGCATGAAGGCGGTGGCCAGCAGGGCACCAGCCGCGAGGCTGAGCATGTGCTGCGTGTAGCGAGCCAGCAGGCCGAAGCTGAGTAAGGCCGCCAGCCACACGCTGCCAATGCCTGCGAGCAGGGTGCCGGCCAAAATTGCAATCAAAGTCATGGCTGTTTGCTGATGTCCATTTGCTGATGTGAGTCATGGGCCCGGCACTTGCTGAGCCCCCTTACGCCGAAACCGAAGTGCCTGAAAGCGCATCAAAAGCGCCAAGGCAACAAAGAAACCCCGCAACCGGTAAAACCGATTTGCGGGGTTCTGGTTATCTTATCAAGCGTGTCAAGGGGGGCTGACGCAAAACCGTCAGCGCCCTGGATGCCTCGGCTTGGAGCGGCTTATTTGAAGCCGACGCGGTCCAGCATCTGCTGCACTTTGGTCTGGTTGGCACCGATCACGCTGACCGGGATGGTTTCGCTCTTGAACGAGCCGCCGCTCATGGCCTGCAGCGCCGGGTTGGCCACCTTCACGCTCGGTACCGTGGGCCACTCGTTGTTGCCGTTGGCGAAATAGTCTTGCGCCTGCGGGCTGGCGAGGTATTCCAGGAATTTGACCGCGTTGGCCGCATTCTTGGCATTCTTGGCCACGCCGCCACCAGCGATGTTCAGGTGCGTGCCCCACGAGGCCTGATTGGGAAACACCACGCCGACCTTGTCTGCAATGGCTTTGTCTTCAGCGCTGGTCGAACGCAGGATGCGCGCCATGTAGTAGGTGTTGGTCACCGCAATCTGGCATTCGCCCGAGGCTACGCCCTTGATCTGGTCGGTGTCGCCGCCCTTGGGTGCGCGGGCCAGGTTGGCTACGAGGCCCTTGAGCCATTCTTCGGCTTTTGCCGCACCCAGATGCTCGGTCACGGCGCCGAACAGGCTCAGGTTGTAAGGATGAGAGCCGGATCGGATGCACAGCTTGCCTTTGTTTTTGGCATCGGCAAGCTCTTCGTAGGTGTCCACGTCTTCGCGTTTGACACGCAGCTTGTCATAAACCACCACACGGCCGCGGGTGGAAAAACCGAACCAGGCTGTGCCAGCGCCGGTTGCCGGGGCACGGTACTGCGCGGGGATGCTGCTTTCGAGCAGGCTGGACTTGACCGGCAGGAACAGCCCGTCCACTTCAGCCTTGTAGAGGCGCGCGGCGTCCACCAGCAGAATGACGTCTGCCGGAGAGGCGGCACCTTCGGCTTTCAACCGGGCCAGGATGCCGGCGTCATCGGCGTCTACGCGGTTGATCTTGATGCCGGTGGCTTTGGTGAAGTTGCTGTACAGCGCTTCATCGGTGGAGTAGTGACGCGCCGAGTACAGGTTGAGCACCTGTTCCTGGGCCATCACACCGCTTGCAGCGATCAGGGCCAGCGAAGCGGAAAGCACGAGTTTTTTCAGCATGATGGTCAGTGGTGAAGTGGATGATGTCCGCATCTTAGCATACAAATGCGAATCATTATCAATTGCACTAACTCTGTGCGACTGAGGGGTGTTCCCGGCCAGGCAAGGTCTGCGTTGCCTGACCTGCTGCATTGCCGTGCACACAGGGCAGCTGGCACAGCTCGCGCTGCGCCGCCACGCATTGGCGGTTGAAGGTGACCACATGATCCACCTGGGCGCGAATGCCGATCCACTCGCCGATCCGGTGGTCGTGGTGGCTGGGCACCAGCGCCAGCACGGTTTCGCCACTGGCCAGGCGCAGGGTGTAGAGAAACTCCGAGCCACGGAAGGCCTTGCGCAGGATTTCGGCTTTCACCGGGGCGTCATCGTCGTGCACGATGTCGTCGGCCCGCAGCAGCACATCGCACGCCTGCCCTGCCCCTGCGTCGTCTCGGTCACCGGCTGGCGAGCAGTTCAGCGGAGCCGCGGCCAGATCCGTCAGATCGCCCAGTGCGGTGTGCACCACCACCTGGTTGTTGACCGAACTGACCGTGGCGGGCGTGAACACACCGTGGCCGATGAAGTCCGCCACAAAGCGCGTCGCAGGGCGGTGGTAGAGGTTGTAGGCGCCATCCCACTGGTGCAGCGTGCCGTCGTTCATCACGCCGATCACGTCGCCCATGGCGAAGGCCTCCAACTGGTCATGCGTGACGAACAGCGCCGTGGCGTGGGCGGCTTTGAGGATGCCGCGCAGCTCATGCGCCAGGCGTTCACGCAGGTCCACATCGAGGCTGGAAAAAGGCTCGTCGAGCAGCAGCAGGCCAGGCCGGGGGGCGAGCGCACGCGCCAGCGCCACACGCTGCTGCTGGCCGCCTGAAAGCTCATGCGGGTGGCGCCTGTGGGCGTTGTCCAGCCCCACCAGCGTCAGCATCTCCTGCACACGCGCCTTGCGTTCGGCGGCTGGCAAATGGTGGATGCCAAACGCCACGTTGTGCGCCACGTCCATGTGGGGAAACAGCGCATAGTCCTGGAACACCATGCCGATGCGGCGCTGCTCGGGTGGCAGGTGCAAGGCGGCACCGCTGACCAGTTCACCACCCAGACGGATTTCGCCACCCGAGACCCGCTCCAGCCCCGCCACCGCGCGCAGCAGTGTGGTCTTGCCACAGCCAGAAGGGCCAATCAACACCCCGAGGTCGCCCTGCGCCAACCCGAGCGACACGCCCGCCACCGCCGCCTGACCACGGCCGGGGTAGGTCACCTGCAGGTTGGAAACCTCCAGAAAATGCTCTCGGCTAGGGGGCTGGCTCTGCGCTTGGCTCATGATGCTATTGTAGATGCGTACAATTCTCATTTGTATCCAGAGTGACATGGGCTTCGGGCAGGTAATGCCTTGCGCCGCCTGACCGTCTGTTTCCCTGAACCGTGCCCGGCACGGCCTTCCGACCCCCAATTCACCCGAGCAAGCCACCGCCCATGCGTTTTGTCTCCCGCGCCTGCCTGCTGCTGCTGGCCTGCCTGATCGCGCTGCCGGTCATGGCGGTGTTGGCATCGTGGTTCCAGTGGAACGCCGAAAGCGGCCAGATCCTTAGCGAAATGGCCCAGACCGTGTTGCCAGAGTACGCATGGACCTCACTGCGCCTGTGCCTGATGGTCGGCGTGGGCGTCGCGGTGGTCGGCAGCGCCACCGCCGTGGCCATCACGCTGTTTGATTTTCCGGGCCGGCGTGTGCTGGAGTGGGCACTGCTGCTGCCGCTGGCCGTACCGGCCTACGTGGTGGCCTATGCCTATACCGACCTCCTGCAGTTCGGTGGCCCGTTGCAAACCGCCGTGCGGGCCGCGACCGGGCTGGAAGGCCGGGTGTTTCCCGAGGTCCGCAGCCTGGGCGGCGCCGTCTGGGTGTTTGTGTTTTCGCTCTATCCCTATGTGTACGTGCTGGCCCGTAGCGCACTCAGCGAGCGCGCCGCCCATCTGATGGAATCCGCGCGGCTGCTGGGCGCCACGCTGCCTCGGCGCATCCGGGCGATCGCCTTGCCGCTGGCCCGCCCTGCGGTCGCGGCCGGCGTGGCGCTGGCACTGATGGAGACGCTGGCCGACTTTGGCGTGGGCAGCTACTTTGGCATCCAGACGCTGACCACGGGCATTTACAAGGCCTGGCTGTCGATGGACAACCGCATCGCCGCCGCCCAGCTGGCCACCCTGCTGCTTCTGGCTGTAGTGATCCTGCTTCAGCTGGAGCAGCGCGCCCAGAAGCGCATGCGCTTCGCCAGCAAGACGGGCCATGCCGCAGCCAACGAAGCGCGACCGGTCGCCCTGCGCGGCCGGGCTGCCGTGCTGGCCTGGCTGCTGTGTGCCGTGCCGGTGCTGGCCGGTTTCGTGCTGCCGGTGGCTTTCATGTTGCGCCCACTGACTGCCGACTGGGCAGTCCTTCCGTGGGACTCTTTTGTCAAGTGGTCGCTCAACAGCATCTTCCTGGGTGCCGGTACCGCCGCGCTGGCCTGCGCCGTGGCGCTGGCACTGGCGTTTGGCCAGCGCACACAACCGAGCCGGCTCACGCGCAGCGTGGTGCAACTCGCCAGCCTCGGCTACGCCGTGCCCGGCGCGGTGATTGTGGTTGGCTTGCTGCTCCCGGTCGGCTGGCTGCAATCGGTAGCGCCGCAAACCGGCATCGGCTTCTGGGTCACCGGCACGGTGCTGGGCATCGTCTGGGCGTACCTGGTGCGCTTTTGCGCGGTGGCGCTGCAGTCAGTGCAGAGTGGCTATGCGCGCATTCCGGCCAGCATGGACGATTCAGCGCGCATGCTTGGTGTGCATGGAGCGGCCCTGATGACCCGGGTGCACTGGCCGCTGCTCAAGCGCAGCACTGCTGCAGCCGGCCTGCTGGTGCTGGTCGATGTGATGAAGGAGCTGCCGGCCACGCTGGTGCTGCGCCCCTTCAACACCGACACGCTGGCGGTGGTGGCCTACCAACTGGCACGCGACGAGCGCCTGGGCGAAGCCGCCTTGCCATCGCTGGCGCTGGTGCTGGTGGGTCTGATCCCGGTGATTCTGCTGAGCAGGATGCTCAACGCGCGCGCATCGAACTGACGGGCACCATAAAAAAAACGGCACACCAGACCACAGAGGTCCGGGGTGCCGTCAGGCTGAGGTGCCGATCAACGGCACCGTCAGGATTTTCAGGCCACGCCGTGGGTCTTGAACCACTCCAGCGCACGCTTGAAGCCATCGTCAGCCGCTTCCTTGCGGTAGCTCGGACGGTAGTCGGCGTGGAAAGCATGAGGCGCTTGCGGGTACACCACGAACTGGCTGGCTTTCGCTGCCTTGTTGCCCTTGTCAGCAGCGGCGGCCAAGGCGTCTTTCATCTCGTTGACGGTGGTCAGTGGAATGCCGGTGTCCTGACCGCCATACAGGCCGAGCACCGGCGCGCTGATGGAGCCTGCCAGTTCCACCGGGTGCCTGGGCGTCACCGCCGTCGAGGCGCCCACCAGACGGCCGTACCAGGCCACGCCCGCCTTCACGTTCTTGCTCTGCTGGGAGTACAGCCAGGTGATGCGGCCGCCCCAGCAGAAACCGGTGATGCCCACCTTCTTGGTGTTGCCACCGTTGGCGCCGGCCCATTTGACGGCGCCGTCAAGGTCAGCCATCACCTGTGCATCGGGCACCTTGGAGACGATCTCGGCGATCAGCTTGGCCACTTCGTTGTAATTGCTGGGGTCGCCCTGGCGCGCAAACAGTTCGGGCGCGATGGCCAGATAGCCCGCTTTGGCAAAGCGGCGAGCGGTGTCGGCGATGTACTCGTGCACGCCGAAGATTTCCTGGATCACCAGGATCACGGGCAGATTGGTCTTGCCGGCCGGCGCTGCAAAAAAGGCCGGCACCTTGAAGCCGTTGACTTCATACGTGGTCTCGCCGGTGCGCAGCCCGTCGGAGGAGGTTTTGATGGCCGTTTGCGCCATGATGGGCATGGCTGTCGCGGCGTAACCCACGCCCAGCGCAGCTTTCAGGGCGGTGCGGCGACTGGCGCCGGCCTCGGTGGACTGGCCGGGCAACAGTGAGTCGAATTCACTGCGTTGATTCTGGTCGAGCATGGAAAATCCTTCGGGATCGGGTGGTTGGAGGAAACGGAAACGACGAAACGGCAGCCGTTGGCCTGCCTCAAACCTTAGTAGTCTATGCGGTCACAAAAGTTTTTGCCAGTACAAGGAAATACCGGTCAGTTTTCAGGTGATGCCCGGGGGGAACTGCCGGGGCCGCGACGGCCGCCCGTCAATTGGCTTAATCCATGGTCTTTATTAATGGGCCTTATCCCAGTTGGGCCCGAACCCGATTTCCGCAAGCAGGGGCACTTTCAGGTCAGCCACGCCCGCCATCAGCCGCGGAATTTCGGTTCGTACCCACTCGACTTCCGCTTCAGGCACCTCGAACACCAGTTCGTCGTGCACCTGCATGATCATTTTGGTGGCGCGCTTTTCGTTGTCGAGCACCTGTTGCACCTTGTTCATGCTGAGCTTGATCAGGTCGGCTGCCGTGCCCTGCATGGGCGCGTTGATGGCAGCCCGCTCGGCGCCGCCGCGACGTGGGCCGTTAGGTGAGTTGATCTCGGGCAAATACAGGCGCCGGCCAACGACGGTCTCGACATAGCCCTTGCTCTTGGCCGACAGCCGGGTTTCATCCATGTAGCGCTTCACCCCCGGGTAGCGCTGGAAGTACTTGTCGATGTAAGCCGCTGCGGCCTTGGTCTCGATACCGAGGTTGCGCGCCAGGCCAAAGCTGCTCATGCCGTAGATCAGCCCGAAGTTGATGACCTTGGCGTAACGGCGCTGCTCGCTGCTGACTTGGTCCACCGGCACACCGAACACCTCCGCAGCGGTGGCGCGGTGCACATCCAGACCGTCGGTGAAGGCGTGCAGCAAGGCCACGTCCTCGCTGATGTGGGCCATGATGCGCAGCTCGATCTGCGAGTAGTCGGCGCTGGCGATCACGCTGCCGGTAGGCGCCACAAAGGCTTCGCGGACACGCCGGCCCTCGGCCGTCTTGACCGGAATGTTCTGCAGGTTCGGGTCGTTGCTGGACAGCCGGCCCGTCACCGCCACCGCCTGCGCATAGTGGGTGTGCACACGGCCGGTGCGCGGATGCGCCAGCTGGGCCAGCTTGTCGGTGTAGGTGCCCTTGAGTTTGGACAGCCCCCGGTGCTCCAGAATTTTCGCGGGCAGCGGGTAGTCTTCTGCCAGCTTTTCGAGCACTTCCTCGTCGGTGCTGGGTGCGCCGCTGGGCGTTTTCTTCACCACCGGCAGGCCAAGCTTGGTGAAGAAGATCTCGCCAATCTGCTTGGGGCTGCCCAAGTTGAACGGCTGGCCGGCCAGCTCATGCGCCTCGGTCTCCAGCTGCAGGATGCGGGCACCCAGTTCGCCGCTCTGTTTGGCCAGCGTCGGGGCGTCAATCAGCACGCCGTTGCGCTCGATGCGGTACAGCGTTTCGCTGCTCTGCATTTCCAGCTCGTAAACGAAACGCAGCTTGTCGTCGGCTTGCAGCTGCGGCCACAGCACGCGGTGCACGTCCAGCGTCTGGTCCGAGTCTTCACACGAATACTCGGCCGCCTTGGCGATATCGACCTGGTTGAACTTGATCTGGTGCACGCCCTTGCCGCACAGGTCTTCGTAATTGATGCCGCTGCGTCCCACATGCCGCTCAGCCAGACTGGCCAGACCATGCGGCTTGTGCACTTCGAGCACATAGCTCTGCAGCATGGTGTCGTGAACATAGCCCTGCACCTCGATGCCATGGTTGGCAAACACGTGGCGGTCGTACTTGACGTGCTGGCCGAGCTTGGCTTTGGCGGGGTTCTCCAGCCAGGGCTTGAGACGCGCCAGCACCTCGTCACGCGGCAGTTGCGCCGGTGCATCGGGGTAGTCGTGCGTCAGCGGAATGTAGGCGGCCTCGCCGGGCGTCACACTGAAGCTGATGCCCACAATCTGCGCCTGCATCTCGTCGAGCGAGGTGGTTTCGGTGTCCAGGGCCACCAGCTCGGCGCTGTCGAGCCTGGCCAGCCACGCGTCAAATGATTCCCAGGTCAGCACCGTGTCGTACTTCAGGCTGGACACACGCGGTGCCACCGGCAGTGTCGATTCGCTGATCTCTGCCGGTTCGTCAAACAGCCCCGGTGAATGGCTGGCCGAGGGTTTTGCAGAGTCTTTGGGAGCGCTCTTTGCAGCAACTTCAGCAGGCTCGGCGCGCGCCGATTCATCCCCGCCCAGCGACCGTACCAGACCCTTGAAGCCGTAGCGCTCACCGAAGGCTTTGAGGGCCTCACCATCCATCGCGCCGATGCGAATCGCATCCAGCGCCGGCAAGCCGTCGATGTAGCCGTCGAGTTCGCAATCGGTCTTGATCGTCAGCAAAGCCCGCCCCTGGGGCAGCCAGTCCAGCGCCTTGCGCAGGTTTTCGCCCGCCACGCCCTTGATCTCGCCAGCCCGTGCCACCAGTGCATCGAGCGAGCCGTATTCCTGTAGCCACTTGGCCGCCGTCTTGGGACCAACCTTCTCGACGCCGGGCACGTTGTCCACCGCGTCGCCGACCAGCGTCTGGTAATCCACCATCAGCGATGGCGGCACGCCGAACTCGGTGGTCACACCGGCGACGTCACGCCGCTTGCCGTTCATGGTGTCGATGATGGTGATGTGCTCGTTGACCAGCTGGCTCAGGTCCTTGTCTCCGCTAGAGACAATCACCTCGATGCCCTGATTGGCGGCCGTGACGGCCAGCGTACCAATCACGTCGTCGGCCTCGACACCAGGGACGTCGAGCACCTTCCAGCCCAGAATGCGCACCACCTCGTGGATCGGCTCGATCTGCGCGCGCAGGTCGTCCGGCATGGGCGAGCGGTTGGCCTTGTATTGCGGGTACAGCGCGTCGCGGAAGGTCGGGCCTTTGGCATCGAAAACGCAGGCCACGTAATCGGCCCGCACCTCCTTGCGCAGGCTCTGCATCATGTTGATCATGCCGCGGATGGCGCCTGTGGCCGGACTGGTCGGGTCGCCTGGCACGGCCCGCAGGTCGGGCATGGCGTGAAAAGCGCGGTACAGGTAGCTGGAGCCATCCACCAACAGCAAGGTTTTCTTGTCGGAACTCATGCTGGCATTGTCAGGGATATCCGGGGCCCTGTTCCGGGGGTGAGCCCACCCAAACCAGAGGGCGGCCGATCCATGGCCACAGGTGGCAGGCCAGCCTACAATGCAGGCATGAAGACCGCTCCACGCACCCTGCTCCGCCTTCCGCTGCTCGCAGCGTTCGCACTCGCGTCCATGGCGTCTGTAGGGGGTGCATGGGCACAGGCACCGGTACCAGCACCAGCACAGGCGCCCGCCAGGGCGGCGGTCACCCCGGCCGCAGACGCACCGGCCCCCAGCAGCGCTGGCAAGGCGAATCAGACCATCAAGCGCATTCGCACCGAAGACGCCGGCTCGCGCATCGATGAACTGCGCGTGGGCGGCGAAACCCAGCAGATCACCGTGCAGCCCAAGACCGATGTGCCTGCCTATGAGGTCAAGCCAGCCGAAGGCGCCCGCGGAACCGCACCGGCAGCTGCTGGCGGCGAAACCAACGGCAAGCGCGTCTGGAATTTCCTGAAGTTCTGAGCGTCGCGCGTTCGACCTTCGTTTCTCCTTCAGCTTCCGGATTTCCCCGCTCCCCCGTTCAGGATTCAGTTTCAGGCATGGCCGTATTCACCGAAGTCTCGTTTGACGAGGCTGCCGCCTTTCTTCACACACTCGATCTGGGGCAATTGCAGGCCATCCAGGGCGCATCGGGCGGCATCGAGAACACCAATTACTTTGTCGACACCGACCAGGGTCGGCATGTGTTGACGCTGTTCGAACGGCTGACTTTTGAGCAACTGCCCTTTTACCTGCACTTGATGAAGCATCTGGCCGGCCGCGGCATTCCGGTGCCCGACCCGGCAGCCAACGCCAGGGGCGAGATTCTTCACCGACTCAAAGACAAGCCCGCCGCCGTGGTGAACCGGCTGCGCGGCCACAGTGAACTGGCACCCACCACCGCCCATTGCGCGGGCGTGGGCGAGATGCTGGCCCGCATGCACCTGGCAGGCCTCGATTACCCGCGCCAGCAACCCAACCTGCGCGGCCTGCCCTGGTGGAACGAGACCGTGCCGGTGGTCCTGCCGCACATCACGCCCGAGCAGCGCAGCCTGATTCTTGGCGAGCTGGCCTACCAGAACCACATTGCCGCCTCATCGGCCTACCGCAGCCTGCCGCGTGGCCCGGTGCATGCCGACCTGTTCCGTGACAACGTGATGTTTGAAGATGGCCAGCTCACCGGCTTTTTTGACTTCTACTTCGCCGGCTGCGACACCTTCCTGTTTGATATCGGCGTGTGCCTGAACGACTGGTGCGTGGATCTGGACACCGGTGCACTTGCAGCCGACCGGGCCCAGACCTTTGTGTCTGCCTACGAAAGCGTGCGACCTCTCACCGCACAGGAGCGCACCTTGCTGCCAGCCCTGCAGCGCGCTGGCGCCCTGCGTTTCTGGATTTCGCGGCTGTGGGACTTTCATCTGCCGCGCGAAGCGGCGGTGCTGAAGGCGCACGACCCCACCCATTTCGAGCGCGTGCTGCGTCAGCGCCAGTTGCAGCCTTTCATGCTGTAACGGTTCGCCGGCCAACCATCAGGCAAACTGGAGGGTTGCGACTTCTGGTCTGCCGTGCCTCGGCCGGAACCAAATCGGCCTCCACCACACCAACCAGTTCCCACCATGAAACTCAACATCGTTCCCGCCCGCACCGGCCTGGTCTGGGTCAAATTGGGCATCAAGACCTTTGCCCAGCAGCCACTGGCCATGACGGGACTGTTCTTCATGTTCATGGCGATGCTCTCGCTGGCCAGCCTGTTGCCGTTTCTGGGGGCAGCGCTCGCGCTGGCGCTGCTGCCTGCAGCCACACTGGGGCTGATGGCCGCCACGCAGGAGGCGACCAAAGGCAAGTTCCCGATGCCGTCCATCCTCATCAGTGCCTTCCGTGCCGGGCAGCAGCGGGTGCGGGCCATGATGGTGCTGGGCGCCCTGTACGCGGTCGGGTTCCTGGCACTGATGGCGATTTCGGCGCTTTTTGACGGTGGCCAGTTTGCCAAGCTCTATCTGGTGGGCGGAAAAATCACAGAAGACATGGTGAGGCAAGGCAATTTTCAGGCGGCCATGTGGGCATCCATGCTGCTTTATCTGCCGCTGTCCCTGCTGTTCTGGCACGCGCCTGCACTGGTTCACTGGCACGGCATTTCGCCGGTCAAGAGCCTGTTCTTCAGCCTGATGGCCTGCTACAAAAATTTTGCCGCGCTCACCGTGTTCGGTCTGGCATGGGTGGGCGTGTTTGTCGGTGCGGCCATCGTCGTCGCGCTGCTGTCGATTGCACTCGGCAACCCGACGTTTGCCACACTGGCCATGTTCCCGATTGCACTGGTGATCGTGGCGATGTTTTTCACCTCGATTTACTTCACGTTTCGTGATAGCTTCGTGGCCACGTCTGACCAGCCCCCTGAAGACGCACCTGCGACAGCGCAATAAACCAGCGCCATCAACCCGGGAGACCCTGCATGACCCAGCACCTGCTGCGAGGCCGCGACGAAAAAGAAGTTCTGTGGTTCCAGCGGCGCGACACCTTGCGCGCCGCTGCGGCCTGGCTGGCGATGGGGGGTCTGCCGGCGGCCATCGCGCAGCAGCGCAGCAACATCGTGGAGCTCAGCGGCGATGCTTTGCTCAACGGCAACCGGCTGGTACCCGGCCAGACGATACAAACCGGCGACCAGATCCAGACCGGGCCGGGTTCTCGCCTGGTGTTTGCGCTGGGCAATGCGTCGTTTCTGGTACGGCAGAACACGCGCATGACGGTCGAGCGGGGCAGCACGCTCCGCGCGGTCAGCATGCTGCGCATCCTGACCGGCGCCGTCGCCAGCGTCTGGAACAAGGGCGGCAGCCGCAGCATCATCACGCCGACGCTCACCGCCGGCATACGCGGCACCGGGGTCTACACCGAGATTCCCCCTGGCGAAGACCGCACCTATTTCTGCAACTGCTACGGCACCGTGGACCTTGACGCCGGCGGCACCAAAGCCGTGTCGCGGTCGGACTACCACCAGTCGTTCTGGGCCGAGGCGCCTGCTGGCGCGACGCCCGTCATCCGTCCCGCAGGCTATCTGAACCACACCGACGAAGAACTGGAATTGCTGGCTGGGCTGATCAACCAGCGCACCTACTGGCAAGTCATGGGCCGCAAAGGCACACCCGACGGCAAAGGCACCATGGGTTACTGAGGTATCGAAACCGCCGGGCTACAGCTGGCGTATCCACCGGGTAAGCTGCGCAGCAAATGGCTGGTCACACGGCCAGCTTCCTAGCCCCGGTTTCTGTTCTTGCCCACAACGCCAACGCCTTTGAAGGAGAGTTTTCATGCCCGCTCCAACGCATCGCACCACTTCCCCGGCGCCGCACCGCGCCTGGATGGCCTGCGCCCTCGCAGCCACCCTGCTGGCCGGCCCGGCCATGGCTGCCGACGGCTGGACTTCCGCACCCGCGGCAGAGCCTGCCCCGGCGGCCAAGCCCGACCGCATGAGCGCAGCGCGAGACGCGGTCCGCGCTGGTGACTGGCGCAAGTCGATTGCCGAACTGACGGTGGAAGTCCGCGAGCGACCGGGCAACGCCGATGCCCACAATCTGCTGGCCTACTCCTATCGCAAGCAGGCCACGCCCGATCTGCCCAAGGCTTTCGAGCACTACAACACCGCGCTGAAGCTGAACCCCAAGCACAAGGGTGCTCACGAGTACATCGGCGAGGCTTACCTGATGTCCAAACAGCCCGCCAAGGCCGAAGAACACCTGGCGCAGCTCAAGCTGATCTGCGGCAACGATACCTGCGAGGAATACGTTGACCTGGCCAAGGCAGTGGCCGACTACAAGGCCAAGAACAAGTAAGTACCCACGGTGACTGCGGCGAGGCCGCGGTCACACCACCGTGAGTTTGGCCACGCTCAGGGCCAGCCACTTCACGCCGTGCCGGGTGAAGTTGATCTGTGCACGCGCGTCGTCGCCACTGCCTTCCAGCATCATCACCTTGCCCTCGCCGAACTTGGCGTGAAACACATTCATGCCGCTCTTGAGGCCGTGCGCTGGCTCGTTTTTCTGCGGTGGAACCGGCGGGTTGGCAAAGCGCTCGCCGCCGCCTGCCCGTGAAGAAAACACGCTGCTGGCCCAGTCCCCACGCCCGCCCGATGCGCCAGTGTGGCCAGCACCGCGCCAGCCGTCTGAGCTGCCGCCCAGGCCGGATGCGAAGCCCTGGTTCTTCGGCGTGATCCATTTGAGCGCCGCTTCGGGCAACTCGTCGAAAAACCGGCTCTTGAGGTTGTAGCGAGTCTGCCCGTGCAGCATGCGCGTCTGGGAATGGCTGAGGTAGAGGCGCTTGCGGGCCCGGGTGATGGCCACGTACATCAGGCGGCGCTCTTCCTCCAGCCCGTCGGGGTCGCTCATAGAGTTCTCGTGCGGGAACAGCCCTTCCTCCAGACCGGTGATGAACACGCAGTCAAACTCCAGGCCTTTCGACGAATGCACCGTCATCAGTTGCACCGCATCCTGCCCGGCCTGGGCCTGGTTATCGCCCGACTCCAGCGCGGCATGCGTGAGGAAAGCCGCCAGCGGCGACAGTGTTTCGCCGGTTTCCATATCGGGTGCCAGCGCTTCGGGCAAGGGTTCGTCGATCACCGGCGACGCGGCATCCAGCCCCTGGCTGGCCGGTGACTGCGTGATCGCTCGCGGGGTCACGCCACGGCCGCCCAACTCATCGACCGGCAGCGCCACCGCGTCCCGGCCAAAACCTTCCTGGCTGACGAAGGACTCGGCAGCGTTCACCAGCTCGGCCAGATTTTCCAGCCGGTCCTGGCCTTCCTTGTCCAGCTTGTAGTGTTCTTCCAGGCCGCTGTGCTGCAGCACGAGCTCAATGATTTCGCGCAGCGTGGCGCCGGTGGTCTGCTCGCGCAGCACATCCAGCTTGGCCACAAAGGCGCCGAGGTTGGCGCCAGCCTTGCCGGGCACGGCGCTCACACCATCGTGCAGCGAGCAGCCCGAACTGCGCGCCAAGTCCTGCAACTGTTCGATGCTGCGCGCGCCAATGCCGCGCGGCGGGAAATTGACCACACGCAGAAAGCTGGTGTCGTCGTGCGGGTTCTCCAGCAAGCGAAGGTAGGCCAGCGCATGCTTGATCTCGGCACGCTCGAAAAAGCGCAGGCCACCGTACACGCGATAAGGCACGCCGGCATTGAAGAGCGCAGTTTCCATCACGCGGCTTTGCGCATTGCTGCGGTAGAGCAGTGCGATCTCTTTGCGTTCGCTGCCATCACGCACCAGTTGCTTGACCTCGTCAACAAACCACTGGGCTTCGGCAAAATCGCTGGTCGACTCATAAACCCGCACCGGCTCGCCGGGCCCGGCCTCGGTGCGCAGGTTCTTGCCCAAGCGCTTGCTGTTGTGGCTGATCAGCTCGTTGGCCGAATCGAGAATGTTGCCGAAGCTGCGGTAATTGCGCTCCAGCTTGATCTGCTGCTGCACGCTGAACTCGCGCACAAAGTCGGCCATGTTGCCAACCCGCGCGCCGCGAAAGGCGTAAATGCTCTGGTCGTCATCGCCCACTGCCACGACTGACCCACCTGGCATGCCCGCGCTCGCCGGCGCGGCATCGGCGCCCTGCCCGGCCAGCATCTTGATCCACGCGTACTGCAGCTTGTTGGTGTCCTGGAACTCGTCGATCAGGATGTGACGAAAGCGCCGCTGGTAGTGCTCGCGCACGGCGGCGTTGTCACGCAGCAGCTCGTAGCTGCGCAGCATCAGCTCGCCGAAATCGACCACACCTTCGCGCTGGCATTGCTCTTCATAGAGCGCGTAAATTTCGACCTTCTTGCGGCTTTCCTCGTCACGCGCCGGAATGTCCTTGGCGCGCAGGCCGTCTTCCTTGCTGCCGGCAATGAACCACATCAGCTGCTTGGGCGGAAAGCGCTCGTCGTCGATGTTGAACTGCTTGCACAGGCGCTTGATGGCCGAGAGCTGGTCCTGCGTGTCCAGTATCTGGAAGGTCGAAGGCAGGTTGGCGAGCTTGTAATGGGCGCGCAAAAACCGGTTGCACAGGCCGTGAAAGGTGCCGATCCACATGCCGCGTACATTGACTGGCAGCATGGCCGACAGGCGGGCCAGCATTTCCTTGGCGGCCTTGTTGGTGAAGGTCACCGCCAGAATGCCGCCGGGCGACACCTGCCCGGTCTGCAGCAGCCAGGCGATGCGGGTGGTCAGCACCCGCGTCTTGCCCGAGCCGGCGCCCGCCAGGATCAGGGCGTGGGTGGCCGGCAGGGTCACCGCCGCAAGCTGCTCCGGGTTAAGATTTTGTAAGAGCGGAGAGTTTGGCGCGACTGCTGAAGACATCCCTCATTGTAGAAAGTGTGGAAAGCCCCGATGAACACCTTGCGCACTTCCGCTTCAACCCTGATCGGTACCCTCGCCCTGGTCGCCCTGACTGCCATCAGCACGGGCGTGAACGCCCAATCCTTCTGCGCCAGCGACGGCCAGGCGCAGCCAGTGCAACTGATGGAGCGCTTCATCAACGCCGATTGCGCCAGTTGCTGGATCGCGCCCGACACGCCGAAAGCCGCCGCGAATCAGGTGGCACTGGACTGGGTGGCACCCGGTAGCAAGGGCGAGGACGCGCCGCTGTCTGCGGTGGCAACACGCGATGCGCTGCTGCGCCTGCAGGCCCTGCGGCAAAAGCTGCCGGCTAAAACCAGTACCGCCGTACGAACCGTAAAGCCTGTGCAAGGCAGCGCGCTGCGTGTTTCGCATGGCACACCGGTCGCCGATTACGTGGGCGCCTCCATCGAGCTGCAACCCATTCCCAAGAGCGCCAAAGGCCAGCAATGGACTGCCTGGCTGGCGCTGGTGGAAACACTGCCCGCAGGCACCGAGGGTTCACCCACAGAGCGCAACCTGGTCCGCAACCTGCTGCAAACGCCGTTTGACGGCCGCAAACCACTGGCTGCCGATGCACCTGACCGATTTTTCGAATCCCGTGCCATGAACATCCCGCCGGGCGCCAAGTCGGAGCGGCTGCGCGTGATTGGCTGGGTGGAAGATGCCCGCGGGCAGGTGGTGGCCGCCGCACAGTCGCGCTGCGAGACTACCAACTAGGGCCCGTTAACGCTATTTTTGCAAGATGCGTTGCGAGTCAAAAAGGCGATGGGCTAGGCGCAAAACGCCGTCGGGGTACGCCCCCGACAAGGCTTTGCAACGCCGCCCAGTGTCTTTTTGATCACAACCCGGAGGGAACGGCATGAAAGCCGCGCCACTCGGCGTTGCACGGCTTGCCCAGACGCCCGGTCTGGGCTGCGCCCTGCGCCTTGATTGGCACCGCTTTCATGCCGTTCGCATTTGCAAAAATAGCGTTAACAGGCCCTAGGCCATCGCGCAACCCATATAAAGGCTATACGACAGGCGCAATCCCACACCGGGCCGCACAGGCCTAGAATCAATCACCGGGCCCAAGCAATTGCGCCCGGTTTTGTTTTTGCGCTTTCCCCGCACACGGGACAGCAGCGCATCACAGCACCGGACCAGTCCAAGCGCCTTCTGTTCATCAACAGTTTTTCAGGAGCTTGGGATCATGGAAATTTTTGACTACGACAACGTCCTGCTGCTGCCGCGCAAATGCCGCGTGGACAGCCGCTCGGAATGCGACGCCGGCGTGACGCTGGGCGGGCGCACCTTCCGCATTCCGGTGGTGCCGGCCAACATGAAAACGGTGGTGGACGAGTCCATCTGTACCTGGATGGCCCAGGCCGGCTACTTCTACGTGATGCATCGCTTCGACCTGGACAACGTGCAGTTCGTCAAGGACATGCACGCCAAGGCTGTGTATGCATCAATCTCGCTGGGCGTGAAGAAACCCGACTACGACACGGTGGACCAGCTGGTCGCCGCCGGCCTGACACCCGAATACATCACCATCGACATCGCCCACGGCCATGCCGACAGCGTGAAGAACATGATCGGCTACCTCAAGCAGCACATGCCGAAAGCCTTCGTGATCGCCGGCAACGTGGCCACACCCGAGGCCGTGATCGATCTGGAGAACTGGGGCGCCGACGCCACCAAGGTCGGCGTGGGCCCGGGCAAGGTGTGCATCACCAAGCTCAAGACCGGCTTTGGCACCGGTGGCTGGCAGCTCAGCGCGCTCAAGTGGTGTGCCCGCGTGGCGACCAAACCCATCATTGCCGACGGCGGCATCCGCAGCCATGGCGACATCGCCAAGAGCGTGCGTTTCGGCGCCACCATGGTGATGATCGGCTCGCTGTTCGCGGGCCACGAGGAATCACCCGGCCGCACGGTCGAGGTGGACGGCGAACTGTTCAAGGAGTACTACGGCAGCGCCAGCGACTTCAACAAGGGCGAGTACAAGCACGTCGAAGGCAAGCGCATCCTGGAGCCGATCAAGGGCAAGCTGGCCGACACGCTGCGCGAGATGGAGGAAGACGTGCAGTCCTCCATCAGCTACGCCGGCGGCACCCGGCTGATGGATATCCGCAAGGTCAACTACGTGATTCTGGGCGGCGACAACGCGGGTGAGCACCTGCTGATGTGAGGCATTGACTGCCGTGGCATCAGGCGCTCACTGGCGCAGGTCTGTCACGCCGTCTTTCCGATCAGATCCATCGCCAGCTGGTGCAAGCGGTGTGGCGACTGCGCCAGCGCATCGACCACGCTGAAGTGGTCCAGCCCCAGCAGGGCTTCGCGCACCGGCACCGTCTTCGGTCCCCAGGCTTTCTCGATCAATACGTTGTGGCGCAGGAACTCGTCGCTCTCGCTGGCGCCTGCCACGGTGTAGAGCAAACCGCGCGGTGGCGCTGGCATCCAGGCCGGGCTGGCCTGCAGCACCTGCTGCGGCGTCAAGCGCAGCGAGTCCTTGAGAAAAGGCGTGTGCATCACCGGCTCAAGATCGTAGAGGCCGGAGATCGACAGCGCGTTCTTCACCAGGTCTTTGGGCAGGTCCTTTGCATGCTGTGGCCACAGGCAGGCCAGCATCATCGCGGCCAGATGCCCGCCTGCTGAATGCCCGACGACGGTGATGCGGTTCGGGTCACCGCCGAATTCGGCCACATGCCGCCATGTCCATGCCAGCGCACGCACCATCTGCAGGGTGATGTCGGGGATCGTCACCGCCGGGCACAGGTCGTAATTGGGCACCACCACGCACACGCCGGCCGAGGTGAAGGCTGGCACGACAAAAGAATGATCCGCCTTGTCGAGTGAGCGCCAGTAGCCGCCGTGAATGAACACCATGACCGGTGCGCCCCGCGCGGCTGCTTTACCGGTGGGGGCGGCGGGAAACACGTCGAGCTTCTGGCCTGCGCTGTCGCCGAAGGCCACGTCCAACGTGCACGGCTGCGAACTGCGCACCGCTGCGGAGCTTTCCTTCCAGCGGGTGAAGTAGGCGGCATGCTCCGGCACAAGGGCGCGGTTGTTGTACATGCGGTCCAGCCAGGCGGGGTCGTAAGCGGTCATCGGGTCTCCTGAATCCTGAAGTTTGATGGGTGGCGGTCGGCGAGCAACCGCAACCGCCTTATCTTGTCACACGACTTGTCACGCGATCCACCAGATCGCATGGCCACGGGTAAACCCGCAAACCCCTGCATTGAGCACACTGTATTCTGTATACAGAGATGACTTCATGACACCGCTCACCCAAATTGAAACCACGCCCGATCTGGTGGACCAGGTCTATCGCAGCCTGCTGGACGCCATCAGCGAAGGCGTGATCACGCCTGGCACCCGCCTGACGCAGGAAGACATTGCCGAGAGTCTAGCCGTGTCCCGCCAGCCGGTGCTGCAGGCCCTGCGGCTGCTCAAAAAAGACGGTTTCGTGCTGGACGCACCCGGCCGTGGCGTGCTGGTGGCGCCACTCAACGTGGGCTGGCTGGCGCAGATTTACCAGGTCCGCAGCGCGCTGGATGCGCTGGCCGCGCGACTGGCCGCCCGCAGCCGGGCCCAGCTGGACCCGGCACTCATCACACGCGGACGGGCCGCCGCACGCGGCGACAACGTCAAGGCCATGATGACCGCCGACGCCGACTTCCACGGCGCGATCTACACCGCCTCGGGCAACCCGCTGATCGCCCAGAGCGCGCAGCTGCACTGGCACCACATCCGCCGGGCCATGGGCGCGGTACTGCAGGTCTCGACCATGCGCGAATCGATCTGGGATGAGCACGAGGCGATTGCCAGGGCAATTGCCGCCGGCGACGAGGACCGCGCCGAATCCATGATCCGCCAGCACGGGGAAGACGCCGGCTACAACCTGGCCCGTCTGCTCACCAGCGCGCTGCAACAGCCAGCACAAGCGGCCCCCTGAACACCAACACACCAATACGCCACCACACCACACACCAGGAGACACCATGCGACTCACCCCCGAACAATTGGCCGAATTCGACCGCGAGGGCTACCTCTTCTTTCCCGGGCTGTTCACGCCAGAAGAGACACAGACACTCAACGAAGCGGTACCGGAGCTTTACAGCCGGCGCGAGGCCTACAACGTGCGCGAAAAAGGCAAGGACGCCGTACGCACTAACTTTGCGGCGCACATGTACAGCGAGCCCTTCGCCAAACTGGGCCGCCACCCGCGCATGATCGAGCCGGTGGAAGACCTGCTTGGCGAACAGCTCTACATGCACCAGTTCAAGATCAACGGCAAGATGGCCTTCGAGGGCGATGTGTGGCAGTGGCACCAGGACTACGGCACCTGGCTGAACGACGACATGATGCCCACCGAGCGCGCGATGAACGTCGCGATCTTTCTCGATGACGTGACCGAGCACAACGGCCCGTTGATGTTCATCCCCGGCAGCCACAAAAAGGGCGTGGTCGATGCGAAACACGACCTCACCACCACCAGCTATCCGCTGTGGACGGTCGACAACGACCTGATCCGCCAGCTGGTGCAGCGCGCTGGCGGCAAGCAAGGCGGCATCGTCAGCCCCAAGGGCCCGGCTGGCTCGATGATTCTTTTCCACTCCTGCCTGGTGCACGCCTCGGGCAGCAACCTCTCGCCTTTCAACCGGGTGAGCGTTTACCTAAGCCTGTGTGCGGTCAGCAACCACATCTGCCGCCACAAGCGGCCGGAATACATCGCGCACCGCGACTTCACCCCGATCACCACGCTGCCGGACGATTGCCTGTTGAAGGACTACCCGGTCGATCTGCCCTGGAAAAACGGCATTCCCGCGAGTGCACTGCAGACCTCGATGGAAGAAATTGCACCGGAGCGCAAGGCAGCTTGACATGGCTCCCCCCGTTGCCGCTCACTTCGTGTAGCAGCCTCCCGCTCAAGGGGCATCACCAGTGGCCTGGCAGAGCCAGTTCCACGGTGATCGCACGGCAGGATTTACACACCACATCAACGTCCAGGTTGCGCAGAGCGCATCAGAGAAAGTGACATGAACCTTTACACCAAACTCCAGCAACGCGCCGCAGGCGGCAAGCCCGTCCGCATCGGCCTGATTGGCGCCGGCAAATTCGGCTCCATGTACCTCGCGCAGGTTCCGCGCACACCGGGTGTGCATCTGGTCGCGATTGCCGACCTGTCACCCGCCGCCGCAAAGGTGAACCTCGCGCGCGTCGGCTGGGACCCGGCCATGACGCAGGCCGAATCGGCGCAAGCCGCCATCAAGACCGGGGCGACCTGGATCACCGACGACTGGCAGGCGGTGGTGACGCACCCGCAAATCGACATCATCGTGGAGTGCACCGGTAACCCGATTGCAGCGGTTGAGCACTGCCTGAAGGCCTTCGCCCATGGCAAGCATGTGGTCAACGTGACGGTGGAGGCCGATGCCTTCTGCGGGCCACTGCTGGCGCGCAAGGCGGCCGAGGCTGGCGTGGTGTATTCGCTCGCATTCGGCGACCAGCCTGCGCTGATCTGCGATCTGGTGGACTGGGCCCGCACCTGCGGCTTCCCGGTGGTAGCCGCTGGCCGTGGCCACAAGTGGCTGCCGCACTTCAGCGAATCCACGCCCGACACCGTGTGGGGCAACTACGGCCTCACGCCCGAACAGGCCACGCGCGGCGGGCTCAACCCAAAGATGTTCAACAGCTTTCTCGATGGCTCCAAGCCGTCGATTGAATCCACCGCCGTGGCCAACGCCACCGGCCTGACGGTACCCAGCAACGGCCTGCTCTACCCACCGGCGAGTGTGGAAGATATTCCGTTTGTGACCCGACCCATCAGTGAAGGCGGCGTGCTGGAGCGCAAGGGCATGGTGGAAGTGATTTCCTCGCTCGAAGCCAACGGCCGCAAGATTCCCTACGACATCCGCATGGGCGTCTGGGTCACCGTGGAAGCGGAGACCGAGTACATCAAGAACTGCTTTGAGGAATACAACGCCCACACCGATCCGAGCGGCCGTTACTTCACTCTGTACAAGCGCTGGCACCTGATCGGGCTGGAAGTCGGTGTGTCAGTGGCCAGCGTGGCGCTGCGCGGCGAGCCTACCGGCGTCGCCACCTGCTGGAACGCTGACGTGGTGGCCACCGCCAAGCGCGACCTGCAGCCGGGCGAAATGCTGGATGGCGAAGGCGGCTACACCGTGTGGGGCAAGCTGCTGCCCGCTGCCACCTCGCTGAAGATGGGCGGGCTGCCGCTGGGTCTGGCGCATCAGGTCAAGGTGGTTCGGCCGGTGAAGAAGGGCCAGAGCTTGTCGTGGGCCGATGTGGCGATGGACACGCAGACCGACGCGTACAAGGTGCGCCACGAAATGGAAAGCATGTTCTCGCCTGCGATGAAGAAAGCGGCCTGAGCCAGACTCCACCACCCGACCTGACCGGCTGCAAACGACAGGACGCCTTTCCAGCCGGTTCAGGTTGGTTCAGGTCAATTCACTTCTTACTTTTCGTCAGGCTGGACAGAAAGCTGCCTGACAGCCTTCGCTGTAGGCGTGCGCCATGATGGCGTGCCATTCGGAATGAAACAACATGACCACTGCACGTGACTCCCAACCACTGACCATTGCTTTTCTCGGAACCGGCGCCATGGGCCTGCCCATGGCGCGTCGCCTGTGCGCAGCCGGCCACGCACTTCAGGTATGGAACCGCTCCATTGACAAGGCGGCGCCATTGGCAACGCTGGGCGCAACGGTTCACTCTGAAGCCCGGCACGCGGTAGCCGATGCCGACATCGTTGTGGCGATTCTCGAAAACGGCGCCGTGGTGGAAAACGTGCTGTTCGCGCAAGGCGTGGCCGCCGCGATGAAACCGGGCTCGCTGTTCATCGACATGGCCTCCATCAAGCCCCGCGAAGCCCGGGACCACGCGGCGCGCCTGGGCGCAAGCCATGTCGCGCATCTGGATGCCCCAGTGTCCGGCGGTACCGGCGGCGCCGAGGCTGGCACGCTGGTCATCATGGTCGGCGGTAAGGCCAGCGAGTTTGAACGCGCCCTGCCCATCTTCCAGGTGTTTGGCCGGGCCACGCACGTCGGGTCGCACGGCGCGGGCCAGCTCACCAAGCTGGCCAACCAGATGATTGTGGGCATCACCATCGGCGCGGTGGCCGAAGCGCTGCTGTTTGCCACCAAGGGTGGCGCCGACATGGCCAAGGTCAAGGAAGCCATCACCGGCGGCTTCGCCGACAGCCGCATCCTGCAGGTGCACGGCCAGCGCATGGTGGAGCGCGACTTCGCGGCGCGTGCCCGCCTGTCCATCCAGCTCAAGGACATGCGCAACGCCCTGGCCACAGCCGAGGAAATCGGCTTTGAAGCACCAATCACGCAACTCTTTGAGCAGCTCTATGCCGACGGCGTGGAGCACGGCCTGACCGACCTGGACCACTCGGGCCTGTTTGTCGAGCTGGCCAGCCGCAACGGCATGAACTAAACACGAATCGGGTCACGCTTTCAGCGTGCCCCGTGCGGCGCTTCAGTACCCCAGCATGTTGCTGCGCACGTGCACCAGATGCGCCATGCACAGCGACTTGGCCTGATCGGCATCGCGCTGCTTGAGCGCCGCTACCAGCGCCCGGTGCTCCTGCTGGTATTCCAGCCGACGCTCGGGCGTGGCGCTGCGGCGCTTGAGCATGCCCCACTCGGCTTCTGAGCGGGCCTGGTTCATCAGCTGAAACACGCTGGCCACAAACGTGTTGTGCGCCGCCTCGGCAATCACCTCGTGCAGCCGGCTGTCCCAGTGCTCGAAATCCTCCAGCGTGGTCGCCGCTTCAGCGCGGGTGCAGCACTCGTCCATTCGCACAAAATCTGCCGAGGTGGCGTTGCCAATCACCATGTCGATGATCGCCGGCTCCAGCACCAGACGCGCACTCATCAGGTCGGCGGGGCTGGTGGCGCTGCCTGCACTTCCAGCGCCGGTGTCTGGCAGCGTGCCGAGCAGTTCCGTGATGCGTTCGCTGACATAGGTACCACTACCCACCGTCTGTGTGATCAGCCCACGCGCCTTGAGCGCGGCCAGCACCCGGCGCACAGCCGAGCGGCTCAGTCCGCTCTCGGCACTGAAGTCACGTTCGGTCGGAATGCGGTGGCCCGCACGCCAGCGGCGTGACTTCAGGTTTTCCAGAATCGATTCCTGCAGGGCCAGGGCGTGGTCGGTGGTTCGCATGGGCTCAGAGGTGAACAGTTCAAGCCGGCCATCCAGAAGGAGGGCTGGGCCCCCAAAAGGCCGGCAGTTCAGACAAATTGGTTGTTATTGGTTCGACATTTTGCGTAGCAATGAGAGCTTTCTCCTCAGTGTTTTCCCGAGAATGCCCTTACTGACGCATTCAATTGGTTGATTATTGGGTGATTTTGGGTGAAATTACCAATTCTGCTTTTATCCCCACAAGGAATCACTTTGCGTCTCGCTACCTTTCAATGGAACGGACAACGCCATGTCGGTGTCGTCGCCGCCGATGGCCAGTCCGTGACACCGGTCCGGATGGACCCCCAACAAGCCCAGCGCGGCGTGCTCGCGCTGATCGGACCTGACGGCGATCTGGTGCTGCCAGATAGTGGTGGAGGCCGTGGCACCCCCCTGGCCATCAGCGATGTGCAACTGGAAGCACCCGTGCCCGTGCCCCGCCGCAATGTGTTCTGCGTGGGCCGCAACTACCACGCCCATGCCAAGGAACTGTCGGGCTCGGTCTTCAAGAACAACAACACCAACCCGGAAGCCTGGCCCATCGTCTTCACCAAGGTGCCTGAGTGTGTGGTCGGTCCCTCGGCCGATGTGACCCTGCCGGTCGGCGTGTCAGAGCAGATTGATTACGAATCGGAGCTGGCCGTGGTGATCGGCCGTGGTGGCCGCAACATCGCCCGCGACAAGGCCATGGGCCATGTGTTCGGCTACACCATCGTCAACGATGTCACGGCACGTGACGTGCAGATGCGCCACTCGCAGTGGGATCTGGGCAAGTCGTTCGACACCTTCTGCCCGATGGGTCCGTGGGTTGTCACCGCCGACGAACTCGATGGCACCAATACCCGCGTGCGCGGCTGGGTCAATGGCGAGCTGCGCCAGGATGCGCTGACCACCGACCTGATCTTTGATATTCCGACGTTGATTGAGACCTGCTCGCGCGGCATCACGCTCTACCCCGGCGACATCATTGCCACCGGCACGCCTGCTGGCGTGGGCATGGGTCTGAATCCGCCGCAGTACCTCAAGGCCGGCGACGTGGTCCGCATTGAAATTGATGGCATCGGCAGTATCGAGAACCGATTCGTTTGAATTCACTGCGTGACCTACAACCGAATACCCAAAATAAACAAAAGGAAAAAACAAGAATGAGCAATGTGACATGGACCGGCGGTGTTGAACACTGGACCCACAAGGACACCCCCGAAGGCAAGGTGAAACTCTTTCTCTGGGAGAAAAAAGCCTCGCCGAAAGTACCCAAACTCGGCACGATTTTCTTTGTGCATGGCTCGTCGATGGCATCGCAGCCGACGTTTGACCTCCATGTGCCGGGCCGCCCCTGGTCATCGGCCATGGACTGGTTCGCCGACAAGGGCTTCGACACCTGGACCATGGACAACGAGGGTTACGGCCGCTCGGACAAGGACCGCAACATCAACTTCGACATCAGCAACGGCGCCGATGACCTCGCCGCCGGCACCGAGTACGCGATGAAGGTCTCCGGCGCCACCTCGCTGCTGATGTACGGCATTTCGTCGGGCGCGCTGAAGGCCGGCCTCTTCACCGAGCGCCATCCGGAACGCATCGCCAAAGTGGCACTTGATGCTTTTGTATGGACTGGCAAAGGCAGCCACACGCTGGAGCAGCGCAAGAAAAAACTGCCGGAGTTTCTGGCCAAGAACCGCCGCCCCATTGACCGCCCCTTCGTGCACAGCATCTTCCAGCGCGACCATCCCGACACGGTGGAAACAGCCGTGGTCGAGGCCTTTGCAGACGCCATCCTGACGCTGGACGACTCCATGCCCACCGGCACCTATGTGGACATGTGCTCCAAGCTTCCTCTGTTGGACCCGAAAAAGCTGACGGTGCCCACCATCATCCTGCGCGGCGAGTACGACGGTATCGCCGGCATGGACGACCTGATTGACTACTTCAAGCTTCTGCCCAACATGAACAAGCAGTTCAGCGTGATGCGCGGCATTTCACATGCCAGCTTCCAGCAGAAGAACTACATGATGGTCTATCAAATCCTGCACAGTTTCTTCACCATGCCCGATCCTGTTTATAAAGGCTGAACCACCATGAAATTCATCTTTCGCTCCGTTCTTGTCGCCGCTGCCCTGTCACTGTCTTCGGCAGGCGCCTTCGCCCAGGCCTATCCCAACAAGCCGATCAAGCTGATCGTGCCCTTCGCACCTGGCGGTTTCACCGACGTCGTGGCCCGTATCCTGGGGCAGAAGCTGTCGGTCTCGCTGGGTCAACAGTTCGTGATCGAGAACAAGGCCGGCGCCGGCTCCACCATCGGCACCGACTTTGTGGCCAAAGCTGCACCTGATGGCTACACGCTGGTGATGGTGTCGACCACCCACGTCATCAGCCCCTGGATTTACAAGAACATCCCGTACGACCCGATCAAGGGCTTCACGGTGGTGACCAAGCTGGTCGACTCCCCTTACGTGCTGCTGGCCAACCCGAAAGTGCCGGCCAAGAACGTGCAGGAACTGATCGCACTGGCCAAGGCTGCACCTGACACGATTCACTACGCATCGTCTGGCAACGGCAGCTCCCAGCACCTGATGGGTGGCATGTTTGCGGCAATGACCGGGGCACCGCTTAAGCACGTGCCGTATCGCGGCAGCAGTGGCGCAGCCAACGACCTGGTTGCAGGCGTGGTGGAAACCAGTTTTGCCGGTGTGCCCAACGCACTCGCACAGGTGCCCCAGGGCCGCCTGAAAGCGCTGGCCGTGACGACTGCCAAGCGCATTCCGCAGCTGCCCGATGTGCCCACGATGCAGGAAGCCGGCGTGGCAGGTTACGAGGCTTCGGTCTGGCTGGCCTTGCTGGCACCGGCCGGCACGCCACGTGACATCGTGAACAAGCTCAACTCGGAAATCGCCAAGGTCATGGCCGAGCCCGATACCAAGAAAGCCCTGTATGACGCCGGTGTGGACCCCACACCTTCCACGCCTGAAGCCATGTCTGCCTACATGGTCAAGGAAATGGACCGCTGGGGCAAAGTGGTCAAGGAGATAGGCATCAAGGTTGAGTGATCTCCCGCCAGGAATAAAAAAAGCCGCTGCAGGTTAGAGCCTGCAGCGGCTTTTTTCTATGCTGTGACCGCCAAGGCAGTCAACTGTTGCTCAGGACAGATCAGTCACGCACAGGTTTGGAAAACTTGCCAGCTTTCTTGGCAGCATCGCGCGGCACAAACACCTTGCCGGCAGGCTTGGCTGGCCTGGCAAAAGCCGGCTTGCGGTCCGCAAAGTCAGGGCGCGGTGCAAAACCGTCGCGGTTGCCGAAGCCGCGGTCATCACGTGGTGCAAAGCCAGCGTTGCCGCCGCCGAAACCACGGTCGTCCTGACGGCGGGGACCGCGGTCATTGAAACCGGAACGGTCTGCGTACTGATGGCCTTGCGGTGCCGGAGGACGGCCCTGAAAAGACGCGCTGCGGTCATCACGGTTGCCGCCGAAGCCGCCACCCGCGCCACCGAATCGGTCGCCACCACCAAAGCCACCGGCCGGCTTGCGGCCTGCATAGCCACCACCGCCGCCGAAGCTGCGACCACCACGGTCATCACGTCCGCCGCCGAAGTTACCGCGAGGGCGATCTGAAGTCGGGGCAAAGCGCTGCTGCGGCTCGAGACCGGCAATCACGCTGGGCTTGAGGTTCTGCTGCATGTAGTGCTCGATGTCCTGGATCTTGCGGCGATCACGGAACTCGGCAATCGTGACGGCCGAGCCTTCACGACCAGCACGACCCGTGCGGCCAATGCGGTGCACATAGTCTTCCGATTTCATCGGCAGGCCGTAGTTGATCACGTGCGTGATGGTGGGTACGTCCAGACCGCGGGCGGCCACATCGGTGGCCACCAGCACCTGCACGCGGCCATCGCGGAACGCCATCAGGCGGCGGTTGCGCAGGCCCTGACCGAGCGCGCCATGCAGTGCCACGGCACTGAAGCCTTCCTGCACCAGATCGTTGGCCAGGCCGTCACATTCCACCTGGGTGCAGGCAAAAACAATCGCCTGGTTCATGGTGGTGTCGCGCAGCAGGTGATCGAGCAGCTTGCGCTTGTGGGTCATGTTGTCGGCCCACAGCAGCGACTGCGTGATCGAGGTGTGCTTTTCGTGCGGCGAGTCGATCTCGACGCGCTGCGGCGTGCGCATGACGCGCGTGGCCAGTTGCATGATGCGCGGCGCAAACGTGGCGCTGAACATCATGGTCTGCTTGCGCTCGATGGTGAGCTGGTTGACTTCGGTCAGGTCATCGGCAAAGCCGAGGTCCAGCATGCGGTCGGCTTCGTCCACCACGAGGAATTGCACCTGGTCCAGCTTGATCTGCATGCTGCGCTGCAGGTCCAGCAGACGGCCGGGCGTGGCCACCACGAGGTCGGCGTTCTGCAGCTTGGCGATCTGCAACTGGTAAGGAATGCCGCCCACCACGTTGGCGATGCGCAGGCCGCGGCAATGACGCACGAGGTCGATTGCGTCGGCGCAGACCTGCTGGGCCAGTTCGCGTGTGGGGCACAAAATCAGGGCACCAGGCGTGGCAGCCTTGAAGTTGCGCGGGCTGGTCGGGTCCTTGCGCTTGGGTTTTTTCAACGGTGGCTCGCCACGTGCAACGGCTTCGGCGCTCAGGCGCTCGAACTCGGCGCGCTCATGGCGCTCGGCTTCTTCCTGTTGCTTCAGCAGGGTGTGCAGCACAGGCAGCAGGAAGGCGGCGGTCTTGCCACTGCCGGTCTGGCTGGACACCAGCAAGTCAGTGAACTTCGCTTTGGGATCGGCCTTGACGTCGTGATCCAGGGCTTGCATGGCCTTGGGGATGGTCGCCATCTGCACGGCGGTCGGCTGGGTGAAACCCATGTCGGCCACGGCCTGCAGCAGTTCCTTGGCCAGGCCCAGCTTCACGAAGCCGTTCGGCTCTGCGATGACGGCATCAAGAGACGTCGGCGCTTCCGTCGAATCGGTCTCACCAGAAAAATCCGGTACGGCATGGAAAGACGCCTCAGCAGCGTCGGATGAAATGGTTTCGGGCAAAAAGTCGCCGCGAGTCTCAAAAGAATCGGTCATGTTTTTCTCACTGATCACCTGCGCGCGTCTCGGCCGGCTTAAAAGCCATCAAGCCAGAAAGACTGCAACAGGACAACTCAACCCTCCGCGTGGCGGAAGGCTTCGTTCGTGGTTAATAAAACATCAACCATCAAACGAATATGCGGTTCAGCTGGTAATTCAGCGTGAAGCGGTGACTCCGAAGGTGGAGTCCAAAAGTGTGAGGTAGATGTACAAATGCTGCGCACCCCTGTGCGTCTGCAAGCCCATGATTATGCCATGCTTTGCGGGTTTTCACCAAGCACTCATTTCACGGGACGGAAAGAAGAGCCCTCGGAGCCTTCCGACCAGCGGTTGGCGATCACTTCAGGAAGTGTTCGCGGTAGTGCTCCAGTTCGTCAATGGACTCGTGCACATCGGCCAGCGCCGTATGACTCTGGCGCTTCTTGAAGGCGCTGTAGACCTCCGGGCGCCAGCGCTTGGCCAGCTCCTTGAAGGTGCTCACATCGATGTTGCGGTAATGCAGGAAGGCTTCGAGGCGGGGCATGTACTTCACGAGAAAGCGGCGGTCCTGGCTGATGGTGTTGCCGCACAGCGGCGAAGCGCCTTTGGGCACGTACTGCGCCAGAAAGGCCAGCAACTGCGCCTCGGCCTCTTCCTCAGTCACGGTGCTCGCCTTGACCTTGTCGATGAGCCCACTGCGGCCGTGCGTGCCCTTGTTCCAGGCGTCCATCTGGTCCAGCAGTTCATCGCTCTGGTGGATGGCGATCACCGGGCCCTCAATGCGCGGCGTGAGTTGCGGCCCCGTCACAATGACGGCGATCTCGATCACACGCTCTTTTTCCGGGTCCAGCCCGGTCATTTCGCAGTCCAGCCACACGAGGTTCTGGTCGGATTTCTTCAGTACGGTTTCAATTTCAGGCATCTTGCGATTCTCGCCGATAGCCTAAACTTCACTTCATGCCCGACATGCCGCCCAACTACTCTCTTGCATTCACGCTGGTGTTTGCGAGCTTGATCGTCCTCGGACTGATCACCCGGTTCTACCTGGCCACCCGACAAATCCGCCACGTCGCACGCCACCGTGACGCGGTACCGGCGGCCTTTGCCGCCAACATCACGCTGCAAGCCCACCAGAAAGCGGCGGACTACACCATCGCCAAGACGCGCTTCGGCCTGCTGGAAACCGCGTTTGCATCGGCCGTATTGCTGGGCTGGACACTGCTGGGCGGCATTGACGCATTGAACGGCGCGATTGCCGAGTCAGGCATCGCCGCCTATGGCCCACTGCTTCCGCAGCTGGCGCTGCTGGCCGCTTTTGGCCTGATCAGCGGCCTGCTTGACCTGCCGACGGCGCTTTACAGCACCTTCCGAATTGAAGAGCGATTTGGTTTCAACAAGATGACGCTGCGGCTGTGGGTCACCGACCTGCTGAAATCCACCGCGGTGGGCGTGGTGATCGGCCTGCCCATCGTGGCGCTGATTCTCTGGCTGATGGGCAGTGCCGGCAGCCTGTGGTGGCTGTGGGCCTGGGGTGCCTGGATGGGTTTCAACCTGCTGGTGCTGGTGCTTTACCCGACGGTGATTGCACCGATGTTCAACCAGTTCAAGCCCCTTGACGACGAGGCGCTGAAGGCCCGTGTGACGGCGCTGATGACGCGCTGCGGCTTTGCCGCCAAGGGACTGTTCGTGATGGACGGCAGCAAGCGCTCTGCACACGCCAATGCCTACTTCACCGGCTTTGGTGCTGCCAAGCGAGTGGTGTTCTACGACACGCTCCTCAAGCAGCTCGACCCCGATGAAGTCGATGCGGTGCTGGCCCATGAACTCGGTCACTTCAAGCACAAGCACATCATCAAGCGCATCGTCGCCATGTTCGCCATGAGCCTGGCCGGCTTTGCCCTGCTGGGATGGCTCTCGTCACAGGTCTGGTTCTATACCGGCCTGGGTGTCACGCCGAGCCTTGCGGCCGCCTCGGGCGGGACCCCGAACGATGCACTGGCGCTGCTGCTGTTCATGCTGGTGGTGCCGCTGTTCAGCTTCTTTATCTCCCCGGTGTTCGCGCAGTTCTCCCGCAAGCACGAGTTTGAAGCCGACGCCTACGCCGTCTCGCAAACCGATGGCTCGGCGCTGCAAAGCGCGCTGCTCAAGCTCTACCAGGACAACGCCAGCACGCTGACGCCTGACCCGGTCTTCGTGAAGTTCTACTACTCCCACCCACCAGCTTCCGAACGGCTCGGCCGCATGCTGTCCTCTTCCCCTTCTTCCTCCTCAGCTTCCCCCGCCACCCCATGAGCAACCCTGTCCACCAGAACCGCCGCGCCCTCAGCGCGACCGAAATCGTCACCCAGCTGAGCAAGCTCAACGGCGAGCAGGCACTGGGCTGGCGCCTGATCGACGGCGCGTTGGAGAAGACCTTCCGCTTCAAGAACTATTACGAGACGATGGCCTTCGTCAACGCCATTGCCTTCATTGCCAATGCGGAAGACCACCACCCCGATCTGGCGGTGAGCTACAGCCAGTGCACCGTGCGGTTCAACACGCACGACGTCAAAGGTGTGTCGGTAAGCGACTTTTTCTGCGCGTCCAAGGTTGACGCGCTGCTGGCTTGAGCAAACCCGCTCGGCCCTCTGCAGCGCCCGTAGCGGGTACCCTGCCCGGTCTGGTGGTTGCCGGTTTCGGCCGGCACGTGCTGGTGGAAACGCCGTCCGGCGAACGCGTCATCTGCCACCCTCGCGGCAAGAAAAGCCAGGCGGTGGTGGGTGACCGGATCCGCTGGCTGCCTTCGGAGGACGAAGGGACGATTGAAAAAGTCGAGATACGCGACAACCTTTTTTATCGGCAAGACGAACTGCGCACCAAGTCGTTTGCAGCCAACCTCGATCAGGTGCTGATCCTGATGGCAGCCGAGCCAGAGTTCTCGGAAAGCCAGCTCACCCGCGCGCTGATTGCCGCCGAGGCGGAGCGCATCGCCCCCATCATCGCCCTGAACAAAAGCGACCTGACTGAGCCCTTTGCCCGCGCATGGGACCGTCTCGCACCCTATCGGCAGATGGGCTACCGCATGCTGAAACTGGCCATCAAGCCGAAAAGCCAGCCATCGACCGACATGGCTCAGCAGGCCCAGCACACCGAGCTGATGCAGTTGCTCCAGGGCAAAAAAACGCTGGTGCTAGGGCCCTCAGGCGCCGGCAAGAGCAGCCTCACCAATCTTCTGGTGCCCGAGGCCAAGGTCCTCACTGCCGAGATTTCGCAGGCACTCAACTCCGGTAAACACACCACCACCAGCACCACGCTGTACTGGCTGGATGCCGGTCGTACCACCGCGCTGATCGACTCACCGGGTTTTCAGGAGTTCGGTCTGCATCACATCGACCCGATGCAACTGGCGGGCTACATGCCGGACCTCAAAGCCCACGCGCAAGCCTGCAAGTTCTACAACTGCACGCATCTGCATGAGCCGGGTTGTGGGGTGATTACCAACGTGAACGCGGCGCCAGGCATCAGCGTCATCAGTGGTCATCGCTATCGCCTGTACGGCGAGTTGTTTGCCGAGCTGTCGCAGTCGCGGTACTGAGCCAGCGGTCCGCTCTGGTGCGCTATCCCAGCAAACGCGCCAAGGTCAGCAGCGCTAGCAGCACCATCCAGAGCACCACCGAACGCCAGACCAGCCCCACGATGCTGCGCAGATGCGCGACCTCGGGCTCACGACCGGGCGTGGTCTCGGTGACCGCCGGGCCATCCAGTGCGTTCAGGCCCTCCGCCTGAAAGGCCTGTGAGGCGTCGGGCGAGAAAGCCGGCTTCAGCACCTCACCACCGAGGCGCACGTTCACCGCGCCCGAAGTGGCCGCAAGGATGATGCCGTCGTTGTGGCTCTCTGCTGCCATTGGCTCAGCTACCTGCAGGCGCTGGGTGTAGTTGCGCCACGCGTCGATGGCATCCTCAAAGCTCCCGACCACGGCAAAACCCAGCGAGGTGACCCGTGCAGGTACAAAATCAATCATGCCCCAGGCCTGGCTGGCCACCTGCTGCAGTGCCGAACTGGCGCCCTCGCCGGCCGCCGCCGCAGACTGCCGCTTGTAGGCCCAGTAGCGCGACACAAACTCGCTCATGCGGTAAAAAACAGCGCCCGCAGGCCCCAGGCCCAGCGCCGCCAGTACCGAAAACCAGCCCAGCACGCCAAACACATGTCTGTGTGCGGCCAGTACCGAATACTCGATCACGTGACGGACGATCTCGCTGCGTGGCAACTCACTGGCATCGACCTGACGCCACTGGGCCAGCAGGTCGCGCGCGGTGGTTTCATCGCCATCGTCGAGGGCGTCACGGATGTCGGTGAAGTGGTGACTGAACTGCCGGAAGCCGAGGGTGACGTACAGGATTACCACGCTCCAGACAAATGCCAGCAAAGGGGTCACGGCCCAGAGCAGCCAGTGGATGGCCAGGGTCATCAGCGCCGGCACCACCACAGCCACCGTCCACGCGATCCAGCCGTGATGCGGCTTGCCAGCATCCAGACTGCGATTAGTCCAGCGCGCCCAGGCCCGAAAACCCGCATGAACCCAGTTGCCCCGGGCCAACGGTCGGGCCTGTTCCACCAGAAGCGCAAACAGCACTGCTAAAAAACTCATGGTTAATGATACTGCCCTGGATCAATAGGCCCCCACGGTCGCTCACTTCGTGTAGCTCCCTGGACGTGCCCACGCCTGAGGCGTGAGCTCTTCCTCCCGTCCAAACCTGCGCAGGCAGGTTTGGAGCCGCAGTCGTCAGCCCCTCGGGGGCCGTCCGCCTGCGGCCCGGCAAAGCCGGTTCCGCGGCTCCGCTGGCTTTTAAGACTCCACAAAGACCGCTGTGGCTGGTCTTCACCAGCAGGCGCCGCGGGACTGGCTCCGCCAGACCGCAGGCGCCGCCCCCTTGAGGGGGGAACAGCCTACACGCAGTGAGGCTGGACGGGGGTGTTTATCTATGCACTGAGGAAGCGATAGAGATTGCGCAGCATACCCGCCGTAGCGCCCCAGATATAGCGCTCGCGAGACTCTGCGTCCTCGCCGCCCGGGGTAGGCTCCAGATAAGGCATCGACAGCCATTGCCTCAGCACGCCATCGAACTCCACCTCGTGGCGGCGATGGTGAGCAGGGTTCATCAGGTACCACAAGGGCACCTCGAACACATCGGCCACCTCACCGGGGTTGGGCTGCAACTTGAACCCCGGCTCCACCAGCGCCACCACCGGCGTGATGATGAACGCTGTGCCCGTGACGTAAGTCGGCAACGTGCCCAGCACTTCTACATGCGCGGCAGGAAGGCCGATCTCTTCGCGCGCCTCACGCAAGGCGGTGTCGATAGCATCACGGTCGGCATCGTCCGTGCGGCCGCCCGGTAGTGCGATCTGGCCCGAATGGGTGGAGAGGTTGGTGGTGCGCTCGGTGAGCAGCAAGGTGAGTTCGTCACGCATGACCAGCGGCAACAGCACGGCCGCCAGTGCAGGCGTGCGGTCGGTGAACTTCTTTTCCACGCTGTGCTCAGGCGTCCAGACCGGGGGGTGGCGAAAGCGGTCACGAAGAGCCTGCGGCTGCAGCCGGTCGGCCGTGACGCCTTCCAAGTGGGCATCGGTGCCCAGCACGGGGATGCTGCGCGGATCGAATTTGGGCAGGGGTTTGGAAACGTTCATCAGTCCTCCAGATTAGCAGGCATCCCGTGACCGGAGTGGATCGGAGCAGACATGAAAAAGCCGCCTCGAGGGCGGCTTTCAGGGAACGCGCAAGTGGGCTCAGGCTGCCTTGGCGCCCAGCTTTTCCTTGATACGTGCCGACTTACCGCTGCGGCTGCGCAGGTAGTACAGCTTGGCGCGGCGCACATCACCACGGCGCTTGACTTCGATGCCGGCAATCAGCGGGCTGTAGACCTGGAACGTACGCTCCACGCCTTCGCCATTCGAAATCTTGCGCACGATGAAGCTGGAATTGAGGCCGCGATTGCGCTTGGCAATCACCACGCCTTCAAATGCCTGCACGCGCTTGCGGTTACCTTCAACCACGTTCACGCTCACGATGACGGTGTCACCAGGTGCGTACACGGGGATGGTCTTGTTGAGACGGGCAATTTCTTCCTGCTCAAGGGTCTGGATCAGATTCATGGTTGTTTCCATTTCACTTTTTCGTTCATTCACGCGCTACGCTAAAGACCGCAATTCCAGGGACTTCCGGGGAAGTCGCTCATGGTCGCAGTGGCCGCCAGAGGATCGAAAAGCCTTTGATTATAGCAATTCGGGCACTTGCCGGGCAAATCAGCCCGGGATTTGGGGCAAGCCCGCCAGAAAAGCCTCGTCCTGTGCGGTCAAAACACCACGGCTGCGCGCTTGTTGCACCAGTTCGGGGCGCCTTGACTGGGTAAAAGCCAGCCGTTGCTCACGCCGCCAGCGTTCAATGTGCGCATGGTTGCCGGACATCAGCACCGGTGGAACCACATGCCCGCGCCAGGCCTCGGGGCGGGTGTAGTGCGGGCAGTCCAGCAGTCCGTCGAGCGCGGGATTGAAGCTGTCCATCTGGTGGCTGCCTTCGTCGTTCAGTACACCGGGCTGCAGTCGGGCCACAGCGTCCAGCAGCGCCATCGCGGCAATTTCGCCACCTGACAACACGAAATCACCCAGACTGATCTGCACGTCGACATGGTTATCAATGAATCGCTGGTCCAGCCCCTCGTAGCGGCCGCAGATCAGCACCGCACCGCCACTTGCCGACCAGCGCTCCACCGCAGCATGGCTCAGCACCTCGCCCACGGGGGAAAAAAGCACGGTTGGCGCCGGCTCGGAGCCCGCCCCGGCACGCTCAGCGCGCGCGGCGTCCAGACACAGGGCCAGCGGCTCGGCCATCATCACCATGCCAGGCCCGCCGCCGAAGGGGCGGTCATCCACGCGGCGGTAGCTGCCATCGGCAAAATCACGCGGGTTCCACAGCTTGACCTCGACCTGACCCGACTCATAGGCGCGGCGCGTCACGCCGCACAGCAAAAACGGCGCAAACAGTTCAGGGAAGAGGGTGATGACGTCAAAGCGCATGGTGGAACCGCAATTTAGCACTGGCTTTGCAAAGCACTGCGTGCCCAGCACGCACGACGCCCGAATGCAGTGTCAGTAATCAGGCTGCCAATCGACGGTGATGCGCCGGGCCGGCAGATCAACGTTGTCGACGTAGACCGAAACAAACGGAATCATGCGCTCGGCAGCTGCGCTGGAGCCGTCTTCGCGGATCACGCTGTACTCCACACACAGCACCGACTGCGGGCCGGTGGTCATCAGATCGCGCACGGTGCCCAGAACCACGCCTTCGCGGTTGACCACATCGAGGCCAATCAGGTCGACCCAGTAGTACTCGTCTTTGGAAGCGGCCGGGAAAGCACTGCGCGGCAGGAAAATGCGCGTCCCGCGAATCGCTTCGGCGACGTTGCGGTCGTCCATGCCAGCAAACTTGGCGACGACGGAATCGGAATGGGTTTTGACCTCCTCCACCTGCACGGACTGTGTGCCGGAGAAAGCCGAAAAGCCGGGCCTGAATTTGGCTTCAGGCGCCTCCAGAAACCAGAAGGGGGCGGTGAACAGGGCAGCCGGGTCGGTGCTGTGGGGCAGGATTTTCACCCACCCTTTCACTCCCCATGCGTCCAGGACGCGTCCGACTTCAATCGCATCGTGCGGCAGGCTTGAGGGGCTCAAACCCGCCGACGACTTGAGGCCGGACGACATCAGGACTTCAGGCTGCCTGGCGCTCAGGCGGCCTTGGCGGCGCCTTGCTTGACGAGGCGCTCGACGGTCGGCGAAGGCTGGGCGCCCACACCGATCCAGTGGGTCAGACGGTCTTGCGCAATGCGCAGGCCTTCTTCGCCACCTTTGGCGATCGGGTTGTAAAAACCGATGCGTTCGATGAAACGGCCATCGCGGCGAACACGTTTGTCAGCCACAACGATATTGAAAAAAGGACGGTGCTTGGAACCGCCGCGGGAGAGTCGAATGACGACCATGATTTATCCTTCGGGTGGGGGGACAGCCTATCAAATAGCCCTGAAGGCCTTGGAGACACGAACCCCGGAATGTTCTGCAGCGCTTGAGACACACGACATGGCCACCCGGCCAGCGAATTGCTGCAAAGCCTGAGATTATAGCCCGGCGGTGCGTTTTTCCACAAAATCGGACTGTCCCCGCCGTACGGACCCCCACAAACAACCCTCGCGAACCTCACCATGCCTCTGATACGCCCCAGCCAGGACCAGGATATCCCGGCCGTCACCGCCATTTACGCCCACCACGTCCTGAATGGCACCGGTACGTTTGAAACCGAGCCCCCCAGCGCAGCCGACATGACCAACCGGCGCGCCGACGTGCTGGCCAAAGGCTTGCCCTACCTGGTGGTGGAGCAAGACGGCGAGGTCATTGGTTTCGCCTATGCGAACTGGTTCAAGCCGCGGCCCGCCTACCGTTTTTCGGTGGAAGACTCGATCTACATGGCGCCCGGCCTGCACCGCAAGGGCCTCGGGCGCGCCCTGCTGGCAGAGCTGTTGGCGCGGCTGGAAGCGGCGGGCATCCGCAAGGCCATGGCGGTCATCGGCGACTCGGCCAATGCCGGCTCGATCGGTGTTCACCGCTCACTGGGCTTTACCGAGGTCGGCACGGTCAAGTCCTGCGGATGGAAGTTCGGCGCCTGGCGCGACATTGTCATCATGGAAAAAACCCTCGGCGCGGGGGATGCCAGCCCCCCTGAACAAGCGGGTTAATGCGCCAAGGTTTGATAATCAGGCGATGACATCCCCATCCACCCTGCCACTTGCCCCGGCGCACGCTGCCATCAAAAACAAGACGGTCACCACATGGCTGGCTTTCATTGGCGGTCAACTCGGCCTTCACCGCTTTTACCTGTTCGGCATGCGCGATGTGTGGGCCTGGTTGCACCCCGTGGCCGCCGCACTGGGCTGGTGGGGCGTGATTCGTGTGCGCACCTACGGCCAGGACGACCAGTTGGCCTGGCTGCTGGTTCCCCTGCTGGGCTTTACGGTCGCAGCAGCAGCACTGACGGCCATTGTTTACGGGCTGACCTCGGCGGAGAAATGGAACGCGCGTTACAACCCCGGCCACCCCGACTCGCGCGCTGGCCATACCAACTGGCTGACCATCGGTGCCGTGGTGTTCGCCCTGCTGTTCGGCACCATTTCAATGATGTCCAGCATTGTGTTCAGCTTCCAGCGCTACTTTGAATACCAGGTGGAAGAAGCACGCAAGATCAGCCAGTGATGGAGTCAACAGGTCGAGCGCCGGCAGGCCGAGGAATTGGTCACGAAATTCGTCAGAAATGCGTCAGTTGCAAGTCTCAACGCGCGCGCTTGCCAAAAAGGCTACGCATAAATACCAAGTGCAAGCGTTGGTTTAATGGGTCGTAATACAGTCAGTCTCGCCTATGTCGGCATGACATGCTGGCGCGGGTTCGTCAACACATGCATCAACACTGTTGAAACCCGTCGCCATATTCAAAGGAACTGACAACATGAAAACCAACCGCAGAACATTCGTCGTGCACACCCTCACCGGCGCTGGCGCCCTTTCCGCCATGAGCCTGGCGGGCGTCGCTCACGCACAACCCATGTTGGCCGAAGCCGATGCACAGGCTGCAGCCCTGGGTTACAAGGCTGACGCCACCAAAGTCGACAAGGCCAAGTTCCCCAAGTACGCCGCTGGCCAGCTGTGCAACAACTGCGCGCTCTATCAGGGCAAGGTCACTGACGCCGCTGCAGGCTGCCCGCTGTTCGCAGGCAAGCAGGTCGCCGGCAAAGGCTGGTGCAGCGCCTACGCCAAGAAGGCCTGAGGCCACGGCTGCGCAGGGGCTGGCGTCACAACGCCGGCGCCTGCATGAAGGCGCTTACAAAAAGGGCTGTGCATCGTGCACAGCCCTTTTTTCTTGTGTTCCGCTGATGTTCCGCTGATCGCTGACTGGTCAGAACAGGTAAAGACTGAACCAGTAGGCGACGGCAGCGACAAACGCGGAGGCGGGGATGGTGAAAATCCAGGCCCAGACAATGTTGCCCGCCACGCCCCAGCGAACCGCAGATGCGCGCTGCGTGGATCCGACCCCCACAATCGCGCCAGTGATGGTGTGCGTGGTAGACACTGGAATGCCCAGTGCGGTGGCGAGGAACAGCGTCAGCGCCCCGCCCGTTTCGGCACAAAAGCCACCCACGGGCTTGAGCTTGGTGATTTTCTGACCCATGGTTTTCACGATTCGCCAGCCTCCAAACAGGGTGCCAGCCGCGATGGCCACATAACAAACCACGATGACCCACGATGGCGGCAAGGGGTCTGAAGCCGCCGTGTAGCCGGTAGCGATCAACAGCATCCAGATGATGCCGATGGTCTTCTGGGCATCGTTGCCGCCATGCCCCAGACTGTAGGCACCGGCAGACACCAGCTGAAGGCGCCGGAACCAGCGATCGACCTTTGAAGGGGTGGCACGCCGGCAGACCCATGACACCCCCACCATCATCAGCGAGCCCAGCAGGAAGCCGAGCGTCGGGGAAACGAAGATAAAGGCCACGGTTTTCATGACACCGCCGGCGAGCAGGGCCTGGGTGCCGGACTTGGCGATCACGGCGCCAACGATGCCACCAATCAGCGCATGCGAAGAGCTGCTCGGAATGCCGTAATACCAGGTGACCAGGTTCCAGGTGATGGCACCGACCAGCGCGCCGAACACCACGTGGATGTCCACCACACCAGGCTGCACGATGCCTTTGCCCACGGTGGCCGCCACACTCAGATGAAAAACGAAGATCGCAATCAGGTTGAAAAAGGCCGCAAACATCACGGCCTGCCCCGGCTTGAGCACCCCGGTGGAGACCACCGTGGCAATGGAGTTGGCCGCATCATGAAAGCCATTCATGAAGTCGAAGGCAATCGCCAGGATCACCAGCAACACCACAATCCACAGCGCTGCCTGCATTGTTTCCATCGCGTTCAGCCCAGGATCAGGAGTTCTCGAGGACGATGCCCTCGATCAGATTGGCCACATCCTCACATTTGTCAGTGATGGTTTCGAGCAGTTCGTAAACAGCCTTGAGCTTGATCACCTCACGCACATCGGGTTCCTCGCGGAACAAGCGGCTCATGGCAGAGCGCATGACCCGGTCGGCGTCCGACTCCAGCTTGTCGATCTCCTCGCAGGTCTTCAGCGCCGCTTCGGCCGTGGCGGGGTCGCTGACCTTGCCAATCAACCCCACAGCATCCTTGAGGCGCTCGCAGCATTTCACGCTCAGATCCGTGAGGCGCGTGATTTCTTCCGTCATGTGGCGCACGTCATAGAGCGCCATCGTTTCCGCCGAGTCCTGAATCAGGTCGGCCACATCGTCCATGGTGTTGATCAGCGAGTGAATGTGCTCGCGATCAATCGGCGTGATGAAGGTCTTGTGCAGCATGCGGTTGACCTCCTGCGTGATGCGGTCCGCCGCGCGCTCGGCGTTGTCAACCTCACGGTTGAACGCCTCGCGTTTTTCCACATCGCTGTAGTTGGCCACCATGTTGGAGAAGGCCCGCGCAGCCTCGACGATCCGGTCAGCATGCTGATTGAACAGCTCGAAAAAATTGCCTTCGCGGGGCAACAACTTGCCAAACAGCATGGAATCTCCTGAAATTTGTCTGAAATATGACAATTTAATGACAGGCGGGAGTTTAACCGTGCCCCAGCACGCGCTGCACCATCACCGCCGCCACTAACCCACCAGTGTCAGCACCAGCGTCAGCGTGCCGAGCGCCAGCACCGTGGAAACCACCACGCTGGCGGTCGTCAGCTCTTCGGCCACCTTGTAGCGCTGGGAAAACAGGAACACGTTGGCACCAATCGGCAATGCGGCCGCCAGCACCATGACGTTCATCGGCAAACCCGTCACGCCGAGCAGCTTGCACAGGCCGAACACCAGCAACGGGTGCAACAGGTTTTTTGCAGCAGCAAGCGCAAGCGCGGGTCGCCAATGCACACCCACTGGTGTGTTGGCCAGCGTCACCCCCACCAGCACCAGAGCCAGCGGACCGAATGCGGTCGCCAGCAGCTCAAGCGGTTTGTCAATCACGGCGGGCATCACCCAGCCTGTCTGCGCAAACAGCAGCCCGGCCATGATGGGCAGCGGCACGGGGTGAAGCAATGAACTGCGAATGGCCATCAGCACCGTCTTGACCGGATGCGGGGGCGCCTCGGCTGAATCAGGCGCTCCTTGGCGGGCCTCCCTGGCCACAGCCAGCTCCAGCACCACGGTGGCACTGGTCAGAAGTACCAGCGAGTGCACCGACACCAATGTGAAGAGCGTCACCAGCCCCTGCGGTCCGTACATCAGGCCAATCAGCGCGATGCCGATCATCACGGTGTTCGAGAACGTACTGGCCAGCGCCAGCACGGCCGCGCGGCGATTGAAGCCCTGCACCAGCAGAGTACCGCCGAACAGGATGGCCACTGCGAGGAAGTAAGCGAGCACTGGCCGAAAATCCAGCTGCTCCACACGCACCTTGCTCATGGTGCGGAACAGCAGCGCGGGTGTCAGCAACAGAAAAATCAGGTTGGAAAGATCCCGGATCGCCACCGGCCTGATCCAGCTGGCGCGGCCAGCGATGAATCCGCAGGCTATCAACAAAACAATCGGGCACAGGGAGACAAACACCAGCGAATTCATCGTGCGATCTTAGAGCCTGTCCGCCACGCGGCCCCTGACCCATGAGCTGCGATGAACTGCTGTGGCTGGCCATGACCTGACGAACGGAACCCGGTATGCATCAGCGGTATAAAGGGCAGATGAACACGACGACTCCTGCCTCCACGCCACCAGTACAACGGCCCACCCATCTGCGCAGTCATTGCTACCACGGGCTGGCACCCGGCCCAAGGCTGCTGGTGACCGGCGCGGTGCACGGCAACGAGACCTGCGGCACCCGCGCCATCCTGCAGCTGCTGCAGGACATCGACGCGGGCGCCGTGGCGATTGAACGCGGCACCGTGACCTTTGTGCCGGTGACCAACCCCCTGGCCTTCCAGCTCGGCCAACGCGTAGGTGACCGCAACCTCAACCGCAACATGGCCCCCAGCGCGATTCCGCAGGATTTCGAGGACCGCATTGCCAACGTCCTGTGCCCGCTGCTCGATGCACACGATGTGCTGCTGGATTTGCATTCTTTCCACACCGGCGGCAGCCCGTTCGTGATGATCGGCCCGCAGAACAACAGGGGCACGCTGGAGCCTTTCTCCCATGCGGCCGAAGAGATGCAGCTGGCACTGCACACCGGCCCGTACCGCATCGTTGAAGGCTGGCTGGACACCTACGCGCGTGGGGTTCAGCGCCGTGCAGCAGCACCGTCGCCGGCCAATGGTGTTCGAGCCCAGACCCTGGTAACCAACCCCAACTACGGCGTCGGCACCACGGAATACATGCGTTCACGCGGTGGCTATGGCGTCACGCTGGAATGCGGTCAGCATGATGACCCGCAGGCGGTGGGGGTTGCACGCCACGCCATCCTGCAGACGCTGGCGCTGCTCGGCATCAGCAACGGGACTCTGTTGCCAGAGCCCGCATCGCGCGAGATTTTGCGGCTGGTGGATGTGACTGACCGCGAGCACACCGGCGACCAGTTCACGCGCGAATGGCGCAGCTTCGATGCGGTGAACGCGGGCGACGTGATCGGCACACGCCACAGCGGTACACCGGTCACAGCACCGGCGGACGGTTTTGTGGTGTTCCCCAACCCGCGCAGCGAGGTCGGACAGGAGTGGTTCTACTTCGCCCAGCGCAGGGCCTGACTGCTCGCCGCAACCGATTCACGCCTTGACGCGTGAGGCGAAGGTCTTGCGGAATTTCTCGACCTTTGGCCCGACCACAAACGCGCAATAGCCCTGATTGGGATTGTTCTCGAAGTAATCCTGGTGATAGGCCTCGGCTGGCCAGTAGTTGGCCAGCGGTTGCACCTCGGTCACGATGGGTTTGCCGAACAGCTTGTTGTCGGTGGCTTCGCGGATGAAATCCTCAATGACCGCCTTTTGCTCCTCGGTGCTGTAGTAGATGCCGCTGCGGTACTGCGTGCCCGCGTCGTTGCCCTGACGGTTCAGGCTGGTCGGGTCATGAATTACGAAGAAGATCGCCAGAATTTCCTTCAGCGTGATCTCGGCCGGGTCGTATTCGAGCTTGACCACCTCGTTGCAGCCGGTGCGGCCGGTGCAAACCTCTTCGTAGCTGGGGCGTGCAGCCTGGCCGTTGCTGTAGCCCGACTCGACGTCGGTCACACCGCGAACCTTGACATACACCGCCTCGGTGCACCAAAAGCACCCACCGCCCAGGGTGATGGTCTGGAGACCGGTTGGAGGGCTGCTTTGAGGGGATGAGGACATGGAGATCTCTGCCTTGAAGGGTGAATGATGAAGTGAGTCGCTGAATTCACAAGAATCTTACGCGTCAGGTCTTGTCCATGACACCAGCGGGGTAGGCTCTTCAGGCCAAGACTCTCTCAGCGGAACCCGCTTGCGGCGCTACTGCCTGCACAGCTTTTACAAAGGCATGGAGCGCAGCACCCGCACGCACCGGCTTCCATAGGCAATGGGTGTCATACGGCGTGGTGATTGAAGCGAGCGGCACAAAGGCTGCGCCTGCCAGTGCCGACTGCCGCAGCGCCGCCGGCACCAGTGCCACGCCCATGCCCTGCGACACCAGCGAGACCACGCTGAGCCAATGCTGCAGTTCATACCGAATCTGTGGATAAAAACCCGCGTCGGCACACATCGAGACAATGCGGTCGTGGTAGTCGGGTGACACATCGCGTGACACCACGGCGAAGGGCTCACCCTGCAACTGGGCGACCGAAACGCTGCGCTTGCGCGCCAGCGCATGGCCTGCCGGAACACAGCAGACAAAGCGCTGGCTGGCCACCAGAATCTGCGACAGCTCCGGTGGCACCCGGGTGGTGTGCACAAAGCCCAGGTCCAGCCGGTCATGGCTGAGCTCGATCAACTGCTCTCTGGAGCTCAGCTCGCGCAGCATCAGACGCAGATGGGGGTGCTGCACCTGAAAGCGCTCCAGAATTTTCGGCAGGCCGCTGTAGAGCATGGTGCCAGCAAAACCAATGGTGAGGCTGCCCGCCAGTCCCTCGCCCACATCCCGAGCATGGCCGGCCGCCTGGGCCGCACGGTCCAGCAGCGCGCGCGCCTCGGGCACGAAGGCGCGCCCGGCGGCCGTGAGCTGCACCGACTTGCTGCTGCGCACGAACAGCTGCGTGCCGACCGAGGCTTCGAGCTGCTGGATGTTGAGCGACAGCGGCGGCTGTGAAATCGACAGGCGCCGTGCTGCCCGGCCGAAGTGCAGCTCCTCGGCCAGAACCAGAAAATAGCGAAGGTGCCTGAACTCCATCAATACAAATTTTATATCGTTGAATCGTTATTTGATATTAGACAAGTATTCATGCATGCCCAACAATCCAGCGGCTGGCACCTGTTGCCGGCCCAAGGCCTACACTCTGGCCACGCGCCCCCGAGACACAAGGAAACACCCCATGAGCACCCGATTCAACTGGCAAGACCCGTTTTTCCTGATGGAGCAACTCAGCGATGACGAACGCGCCATTGCCGAAGCCGCGCACACCTTCTGCCAGGACAAGCTGCAGACCCGCGTGCTGATGGCTGCCCGCCATGAAAAGTTTGACCGCGAGATCATGAACGAGGCCGGTGCCATGGGTTTTCTCGGCTCCACCATCGACGGCTATGGCTGCGCCGGCCTCAGCTACGTGGCCTACGGCCTGATCGCCCGCGAAGTCGAGCGTGTGGACAGCGGCTACCGCAGCGCCATCAGTGTGCAGTCCTCGCTGGTGATGCATCCGATAAACGCCTATGGCAGCGAGGCGCAGAAACAGAAGTACCTGCCCAAGCTGGCCACTGGCGAATGGGTCGGCTGCTTTGGCCTGACCGAACCCAACCACGGCTCCGACCCGGCCAGCATGCTGACGCGTGCCAAGCCAGTCGATGGCGGCTTCGTGCTGAAGGGCGCCAAGATGTGGATCACCAACAGCCCGATTGCCGACGTGTTTGTGGTCTGGGCGAAGCTGGAAGACCCGGATGGCAAAGTCGGTGGCCAGGAAAGCATTCGCGGCTTCATTCTTGAAAAAGGCATGAAGGGACTGACGGCGCCCAAAATCGAAGGCAAGATGAGCCTGCGCGCCTCCATCACCGGCGAGATCGTGATGGACGATGTGTTCGTGCCCGAGGCCAACCTGCTGCCGAATGTGAGCGGCCTGAAGGGCCCCTTCGGCTGCCTGAACAAGGCGCGCTACGGCATCGCTTGGGGCGCCCTGGGTGCCGCAGAAGACTGCTGGTTCCGCGCCCGCCAGTACACCCTGGACCGCGTGCAGTTCGGCCGCCCTCTGGCGCAAAACCAGCTGATCCAGAAGAAGCTGGCCGACATGCAGACCGAGATCACCCTGGGCCTGCAGGCCTGCCTGCGCGTGGGCCGCTTGATGGACGAAGACAAGGCTGCACCCGAGATGATTTCGCTGATCAAGCGCAACAGCTGTGGCAAAGCACTCGACATTGCCCGCATGGCGCGCGACATGCACGGCGGCAACGGCATCCACGACGAATACCATGTGATCCGCCACATGATCAACCTCGAAACCGTGAACACCTACGAGGGCACACATGATGTGCACGCGCTGATCCTCGGCCGGGCCCAGACCGGTCTGCAGGCTTTTTATTGATTCCGGCCCAAGCCAACCGGCGCGACTGACCTGCTGACAAGACACCATTCCGCATGGAATTCGGCGCGCTCAAACCTGTTCTGACAGCGCTGGCCATGCCGCCCACGTCGCTGCTGCTGCTCGCGGCCATGGGGTTGTGGATGGCCCGCCTTAAGTGGCGTGGCGGGTGGGCGTTGACGGCGCTGTCGGGGCTGCTTCTGGCGGTGCTCAGCTGCCATGGCAGCGCCGTCTGGCTGGCCCGGAACGCCTTGCCGCAATTCCCACCACTGACCCTGCAGGCGCTGCAGACCAGCAAGGTGCAGGCCATCGTGGTGCTGGGTGGCGGTGCACTGCCGGAGGCGCCCGAGTATGGCGACAGCCAGCCCAACGCACACACGGCCGCGCGCCTGCGCTACGGCGTGTGGCTGGCGCGCCAGTCTGGCCTGCCGGTGGCCTTCAGCGGCGGCTATGGCTGGGGAGCCAACGGCAAGCAGGGGCAGCCGGAAGCCGATGTGGCGGCCCGGATGGCGCTGCAGGATTACGGCCTGCGCCTGCGATGGAGTGAAAGCCGCTCTCGCGACACCCACGAGAACGCACAGTGGCTGGCGCCGCTGCTCCAGCGCGATGGGGTACAACGCATCGCCTTGGTCACCGACGCTTCGCACATGCCCCGTGCAGTGCGGGCCTTCGAGCGCGCCGGGCTGGTGGTGGTGGCCGCACCAGTGAGCTACACCCTGCCGCAGCGACGCGATCTGCTCGAGTGGATTCCCTCGGCCAGCGGCTTGCTGGCCTCGCGCCAGGTGCTGCACGAGGTGCTGGGCTGGTGGGTAGGGCGACTGATTCTCGTCTGACGCGCCCAGCCCACCCCACCCCAGCCCAGCCAGGCTTCCTGGCTTTACAGGGCTTTTACCCACGTCGGGCCTCGACGTCCCTCAGTCCGTGTAGTCTCGCCGGGTACCTTGTCCGGTCGGGTTGACGGTCCCGAACCTGCAAGATATATTACTAACCAGTCAGTCATTAACTATGCCTCTTTCCAAATTCTTTTGCGACAACACCGGCAGTGCCACCGCCAAGCGCGAACGCCGCAAGGAGGCGCGCCCGGGGGAATTGCTCGACGCGGCGCTGGACCTGTTTGTGGAAAAAGGCTTTGCAGCCACCCGCTCAGAAGAGGTCGCCGCCCGGGCCGGCGTCTCCAAAGGCACCCTGTTTCTTTATTTCCCCAGCAAGGAAGAACTGTTCAAGGCCGTCGTGCGCGAGAACATTTCGGGCCGCTTTACCGAATGGCGGGCCGAATTGGATGTGTTCGAGGGCAACACCGCCGAGCTGTTGACCTACTGCATGACCAGCTGGTGGGAGCGCGTGGGCGCCACCCGCGCCTCAGGCATCACCAAACTGATGATGAGCGAGGCCTGCAACTTCCCCGAACTGGCCGCTTTTTATCAGCAGGAAGTCATCCTGCCGGGGCAGACGCTGATCCGGCACATCCTGCAGCGCGGCATTGACCGGGGCGAGCTGGAACCCATGGACCTCGACTACGCGATCTACGCCGTGATTGCACCGATGATCTTCCTGATTCTGTCGAAGCACTCGGGCGGTGTCTGCGTGCGGGCCGACATGAATCTCGACCCAGCCCAGTACATCCAGTCGCAACTGCGCACCATCCTCTACGGGCTGAGCACACCCCCCGCCCGGGCCCAGCGGGCCCCCTTGCCGGAAGTGTCGACGACCGCGCCACAGCCCAGGAAAGCCAGGCCATGACCAGCCGGACGAAATGGATTGTGGGGGCGCTGGTGCTGCTGTTGATTGCCGGCGGCGTGGTGCGCGCGTTGTCGGGCCGGCAGGCGCAGAAACAGGCGCTGGCCGATGCCAGTGCAACGAAAGACATCGGCTCGGTGGAGCTGGCCGACACCGATCTGGTCAAGGCCAGCACCCGCGAACTGATTCAGGGATTGCCGATTTCGGGCGCTCTCAAGGCGGTGAATTCGGCCGTCATCAAGGCGCGCGTCGCCGGGGAACTGAAAGACCTCAAGGTCCGCGAAGGCGATACCGTCAAGGCCGGCCAGGTGATTGCGCGCATCGACGACGCCGAGTTCCAGTCACGCATGCGCCAGGCGATGCAGCAGGCCGAGTCGGCGCGGGCGCAGGTCGATGTGGCGCAGCGCCAGTACGACAACAACAAGGCCCTGGTGGACCAGGGCTTCATTTCAAAGACCGCGCTGGACACCTCGCTGGCCAATCTGAATGCCGCGCGGTCCAGCTACCAGGCCGCCGTAGCCGGCACCGATGTGACGCGCAAGTCGGTGCAGGACACCGTGCTCCGCTCACCGATTGATGGACAGGTCTCGCAGCGCCTGGCCCAGCCCGGCGAGCGCGTGGGCGTGGATGCCCGCATCGTCGAAATCGTGGACCTGCGACAGCTGGAACTGGAAGCGGCACTGAGTGCAGCCGACGCCATGGACGTGCGGGTTGGCCAGAAGGCCGACCTCCAAATTGAAGGCAGCCGCCAGACCATCGAGGCCACGGTGGTCCGCATCAACCCAGCCGCGCAGGCCGGCAGCCGCAGCGTGTTGGCCTACCTCGGCATCAACAACGCCAACGGCCCGGCAGGCGCGCCCAGCGGCTTAAGACAAGGGCTGTTTGCACAAGGCACGTTGGGCACTGCCCGCAGCCAGCTGCGCGTGGTGCCGGTCACTGCGGTGCGGACTGACAAGCCCTCGCCTTATGTGCAGACGGTGGAAAACGGACAGGTCGTTCACCGCACCGTACAAACCGGCCCCCGCGGCACCGTCGCCGGCAGCGCAACGTCGGCCGCAGAGCCGGTGGTCAGCGTCACCGGACTGGCTGAAGAAGCGCTGGTGATCCGCGGCGCCATCGGCGCACTGCGCGAAGGCACCAAGGTCCGCGTCACGGCGCTCACCGCTGCACCTGCAAAGCTGCCCGCACAACTGCCTGCCAACGGCAAACCCGCCCCCTGAGCCACCACCAGCATGTGGTTCACCCAGGTCAGCCTCAGGAACCCGGTCTTTGCGACCATGGCCATGCTGGCCATTGTGGTGCTGGGTCTGTTCTCCTACCAGCGCATGCAGGTGGACCAGTTTCCCAACATCGACTTTCCTGTCGTAGTCATCACCGCCGAATACCCGGGCGCCTCACCGGAAATTGTCGAAAGCGAAGTCACCAAGAAGATTGAGGAAGGCGTCAACTCGATTGCCGGCATCAACGCGCTGACCTCGCGCAGCTACGAAGGCCAGTCGATTGTCATCATCGAGTTCCAGCTCTACATCGACGGTCGCCGTGCCGCAGAAGACGTGCGCGAGAAAATCTCGGCCATCCGCCCCACCCTGCGCGACGAAGTGAAAGAGCCGCGCGTGCTGCGCTTCGATCCGGCGAGCCGTGCGATCTGGTCGATTGCGGTGTTGCCAGCGACAAACTGGCAAACCGCGGGGCAGGCTGCAGCGCCAGCGATGTCAGCCATAGAACTGACCAACTGGGCTGACCAGGTGCTGAAGAAACGGCTGGAAAACGTCCGCGGTGCGGGCTCGGTCACGCTGGTGGGCGGCACCAAACGCGAGATCAACATTTATCTGAATCCGCAGGCCATGGAGTCGCTGGGCGTCAGCGCCGAGCAGGTGGTGAACGCGGTGCGCAATGAAAACCGGGATCTGCCGGTCGGCGCTGTGCGCTCGCTGGACCAGGAGCGCGTCGTCAAGATCGACGCGCGCATGCAGAGGCCCGAGGATTTCGGAAAGATCATTGTCGCGCGCAGAGGGGCCGCCAGCGGCAATGCCATCACGCTGGATCAGGTCGCACGTGTGGCCGACGGCGCGCAGGAGCTTGAGAGCCTGGCCCTCTACAACGGCCAGCGCACCTTGTTGCTGACGGTACAAAAGGCGCAGGACGAGAACACCATCGCCGTGGTGGATGGCCTGAACCAGGCGATCACGGAGCTCCAGTCGCAATTGCCGCCCGGGATCCGGCTGGAGCTGATTGCCGACGGCTCCCGGCCGATCCGCGTGGCGGTCGAAAACGTGCGCCGCACGCTGATCGAAGGCGCGCTGCTCACAGTGCTGATCGTGTTCCTGTTCCTCAATTCGTGGCGCTCCACCGTCATCACCGGGCTGACGCTGCCGATCTCCATCATCGGCACCTTCCTGTTCATGAACCTGTTCGGCTTCACCATCAACATGATCACGCTGATGGCGCTGTCGCTGTGCGTCGGCCTGCTGATTGACGACGCCATCGTGGTGCGGGAAAACATCGTGCGCCATGTGCAGATGGGCAAGACGCCGTATCAGGCATCGCTCGATGGCACGCAGGAAATTGGCCTGGCCGTGCTGGCCACCACGTTTTCCATCGTCGCGGTGTTCCTGCCGATCGGCTTCATGGGCGGCATCATCGGCAAGTTCTTTCACGAGTTCGGCATCACCATCGTGGCGGCGGTGCTGATCTCGATGTTTGTCAGTTTCACGCTGGACCCGATGCTTTCCAGCGTCTGGCATGACCCGTCGATCAAGGCGCCTGGCGACGAAGGCCAGCCCGCCGGAAAGCCCAACCTCTACGACCGCACCATCGGCCGCGTCACCGGCTGGTTTGACCGCGCCACCGAATCCCTGGGCGACAGCTATCAGGGCATCCTGCGTTGGTCGCTGGCCCACAAGCTGACCACGCTGGCGGCAGCTGTGGTGATTTTTGTGACCAGCATTTTCATGGTGCCACTGCTCGGCACCGAGTTCGTGCCCAAGGCTGACTTCTCGGAAACCACCGTCAACTTCTACACGCCAGTTGGCTCTTCGCTGGAAGCCACCGAAGCCAAGGCGCGCCAGGTCGAGGCCATCATCCGCGAGCTGCCCGAAGTGCGCTACACCCTGGCCACCATCAACACTGGCAATGCACAGGGCAAGATGTATGCGAGCCTGTATGTGCGGCTGGTGGACCGCAAGGCGCGAAGCCGCAGCGTGGACCAGATGTCGGCCGTGCTGCGCGACCGGCTCAAGGAAGTGCCCGGCATCACCGTCACACAGGTGGGCCTGCTGGACGCGGTGGGGGGCAACAAGCAGGTTGAGTTCTCGCTTCAGGGCCCGGACTTGAGGGAGCTGGAACGCCTCGCAAGACAAGTCACCGAGAAGATACGCACCATCCCCGGCCTGGTGGATCTGGACTCCAGCGTCAAGGCCGACAAGCCGGTCGTGCAGATTGATGTGCGCCGTGAGGCAGCGTCTGACCTGGGCCTTTCGGTCTCGCAGGTGGGCGACGCGCTGCGCACGCTGGTGGCCGGTGAAACCGTAGGCAACTGGCGCGCACCGGACGACCAGACCTATAACGTCAACGTGCGTCTGGCCCCGGACGCGCGTACCGCGCCGCAGGACCTCGAACGCCTGCCCCTGATGACTGGCACAGCCACCAATGCCGACGGCAGCCGCAGCATCGTGCGCCTGAACCAGATCGCCAGCGTGAAGGAATCGACCGGTCCCAACCAGATCAACCGGCGAGACCTCGCACGCGAAGTGGCGGTCAACGCCAATGTGTCCAACCGCTCGGCTGGCGAGGTGTCGGCAGACATTCGCAAGGTGCTCGACAGCACCGCCCTGCCCCCCGGTTACCGCTACCAGTTCAGCGGCTCGACCAAGAACATGGCCGAATCCTTCGGCTACGCGGTGTCGGCACTGGTGATGGCAGTCCTGTTCATTTACATGATTCTGGCCAGCCAGTTCAAGAGCTTTCTGCAGCCGATGGCACTGATGACCTCGCTGCCGCTCACACTGATCGGCGTGGTGCTGGCGCTGCTGATGTTCGGCTCGACGCTCTCGATGTTCTCCATCATCGGCGTGGTGATGCTGATGGGTCTGGTGACGAAAAACGCCATCCTGCTGGTGGACTTTGCGATCCGCATGCGGGCCGATCAGGTGGATGTGGATGGGCACCGCCTACCCGGCATGGAGCGCAGCGAAGCCCTGCTGCACGCTGCCAAGGTTCGGCTGCGCCCCATCCTGATGACCACGCTGGCCATGATTTTCGGCATGGTGCCGCTGGCCTTCGCCCTGACGGAAGGCTCCGAGCAGCGCGCGCCCATGGGGCAGGCCGTGATCGGCGGCGTGATCACGTCGTCGCTGCTCACCCTGGTGGTGGTGCCGGTGACGTACTGCTACCTCGATGATCTGGCGCAATGGTTCAAGCGGCGGTTTGGCACGCCGACGGCCGTGGACGCATCCCCCGCCGTGGCCACTGCTGCCGTCACGTCCGACCGCTAAAATTAAGGGTTTATCTCCATGTCACACGCAAGCCGCGAAGCCCCTGTTGCCCATCCGGCAGTGGCATCGCCATCACACAGATCACACAGGTCCACCATGAACTACGAACAAGCCCGTTTCAATATGATCGAACAGCAGATCCGCCCCTGGGAAGTGCTGGACAACCAGGTGCTCTCGCTGCTGGCCGTGGTCAAGCGCGAAGACTTCGTGCCACCTGCCCACAAGGCGCTGGCCTTTGTCGACATGGAAATTCCGTTGCCTCCACAAACCAACCTCAGTCAGTGCATGCTGGCCCCCAAGGTCGAGGCACGCATCCTGCAGGAACTGGCCGTGCAGAAGCACGAGAAGGTGCTGGAAATCGGCACCGGTTCGGGCTATTTCGCCGCCCTGCTGGCGCACCGAGGCCAACAGGTGATCTCGCTGGAGATCGACCCCGCTCTGGCCCAGATGGCGCGGGACAACCTGCAGCGCGCCGGTATTTACAACGCCGAGGTGCGCACGGGTGATGGCGCGGCCAATCTGGCGCAGGCGGTTTCCAGCAACGACCCGCTGCGTGGCCCGTTTGACGTGATCGTGCTCAGCGGCTCGGTGGCCGAAGTACCCGCTTCGCTGCTGTCCATGCTGAAGGTGGGCGGCCGCCTGAGCGCCATCGTCGGCTCCGAGCCGGTGATGCGCGCCACGCTGGTGACCCGTGCCGGCGAAGACGCCTGGCGCACCACACAGGCCTGGGACACCGTGGCCCCACGCATGTTGAACTTTCCTGAGCCTTCACGATTCAGTTTCTGAGCCGCCCTGCAATGCCATCGTCCCCGAGTCGCCACTGAAAGCACCCACCATGATTGACCAACTGAGCCCCTCCGACTTCCCGGCCTGGCGCGACAGCGCTGCGGCAGGCGCACTGCCGGTGGTGCTGGATGTGCGTGAGCCCTGGGAGCTGCAAACCGCTTCGGTGCGTGAAGACGGCTTTCGCCTGGTGCACATCCCGATGCGCGAAGTGCCGGCCCGCTTGGCAGAGCTGCAGGCGGCCGCCGGCGGTGACCAGCCGCCCATCGCCTGCCTCTGCCACCACGGCATGCGCAGCCTGCAGGTGGCCAACTACTTGGTGCAAAACGGCTTCACCGCGGTCGTCAATCTGCAAGGCGGCATTGACGCCTGGTCGCAGCAGCTGGACCGCTCGGTTCCCGTCTACTGACACCACAGACCGACGCCAACGATTTTCTGATTCACTCATCTTCAGGGACCTCCATGACCACGCCAAGCCTCACCCCGGTGCGACATCCCCCGACGATCTGGCCTCTATCCAGCCGGCGTCCCCTGTCGATGGCGCTGGCTGCCGCTTGGCTGACGCTGGCCTCCGGCGCCCAGGCGCAAAGTCTGGTCGAGCTGTACGAGTCGGCCCGTTCCTTCGATGCCACCTACCAGTCGGCCAAGCTGCAGTACGACGCGAACCTCGCCAGGGCCGAACAGGCCAAGGCTGGCATCCTGCCCACGGCAGGCATTTCTGCGAATGCCACGCGCATCGGATTCGAGAACACCAACCCGGTCACCAACCAGAACTTCAACCAGCAAGGCGCCACGCTGACAGCCACCCAGCCGCTGTACCGGCCGGGGAACTGGGCGACCTACGAGCAGGGGCTCAAGCAGGTGACGCAGGCCAAGGCGCAACTCGACGCCGCCGAGCAGGACCTGATCGTGCGGACCAGCCAGGCCTACTTCGATGTGCTGGCTGCGCGGGACACGCTGACTTTCGTGCAGGCCCAGAAGGCCGCCGTGGCCGAGCAGCTGGCCTCGGCCAAGCGCAACTTCGAGGTGGGCACCTCCACCATCACCGACACCCGCGAAGCGCAAGCACGCTACGACCTGGTGATTGCCCAGGAAATTGCAGCCGAAAACGATCTGCGTGTGAAACGCATCGCCCTCGACCAGCTGGTGGGCAGGCAGGAGTCGCAGCCACGGCCGCTGCTCGCACCGGTGGTCCTTCCCACAGTGACGCCTGCCGATGTGAATGCCTGGGTGCAGCAATCCGATGGCGCGCACCCGAGCATCCGGCAGGCGCTCTCCAGCCTCGACATTGCCGAGCTGGAAGTCAAAAAGGCCGAGGCGGGTCACAAGCCGACACTGGACGTGACCGCCAGCTACAACGCCACGCGCAACCCCAGCGGCTCAGCGCAGAACGGCATCACCTCGCGAACCAACACCAGCAGCGTCGGTCTGGTGCTCAACGTGCCGCTGTTTGCGGGCTTTGCGACGCAGAATCGCGTGCGCGAAACGCTGTCCCTGCGCGACAAGGCGCAGAGCGATCTGGAAGGCGCGCGCCGTACCGTCGCACAAGCCACGCGCACCGCCTACTTCGGCGTTCTCTCCGGCCAGGGGCAGGTGAAGGCGCTGGAGGCCGCCGAGCTGTCCAGCCAGAGCGCGCTCGACGCCAACAAGCTCGGCTACCAGGTCGGTGTGCGCATCAACATCGATGTGCTGAACTCGCAAAGCCAGTTGTTCCAGACCAAACGTGACTTGGCTCAGGCCCGCTACAACGTGTTGCTGGGCGACCTGAAACTGCGCCAGGCCAACGGCACGCTGCAGCCGGAAGACCTGCAGAAAATCAACGCTTTGCTGGTCAAATGACACGATCCTGTATTGCCTGATGTTTGCCTGATGTCTTTGTCTGCTGTCCCCCTGCCGATTGAGGCAGAGCGCGTTGTCGAGCCGCCCCGCCACATACCCCTGGGCCCCAGCTTTGAGCTTATTGAAGAGACCACCTGGGAAGCGCTTGCTGCATCAGGGCGCCAGTTGCCCTTCGCGCAGCCCGTGCTGGTCAAGGGCGGCGTGAAGCACTGGCCGGCCTTCCGCCAGTGGTCTTTCGAGCACCTCGCCACGGTCTGTGAAAGCGGTGACTCCAAGGCACCAGTCAAATTCACCGATGGACTGGTTGAGCAGGGTGTCACCAAAGGTCGCCCCTTTCTGCCGGTGGCACCTTACCTGCGCGAGCTTGGCAAGGCCGCGCTGAAGCCAGCCGACCCCGAAGCGGGACTGTTACCCGTGGCGGAGTTGGCCCGTCTTCGCAAGCAACCGGGCGAGCGCTTTCACCTGAACTGGGGCCACATGCAATCGTTCCGGCCGACCACGCTCTATCTGGCGCAGTGGGACATCCTGGAGCACTTTCCGGCGCTGCGCAAAGACCTGCTGATCAAGAGCCTGTGGCCAGGCCGCCGCCTGACCTGGGAGTATGTGTTCCTCGGCCCGTCGAACACGGTGACCGGTCTGCACAACGACTTTCCGCACAACTGGTTCTGCCAGATCACCGGCACCAAGGAGTTCATCCTGTTCCCGCCCGACCAGCGCGCACACATGTGCCCGGCCAAAAAATACGACTGGGGCGCGACGCTGAGCGACATCAATGTGTCGCGACTGCATGAGCAGCCCCGCGAAGAGGCCGCGTTCGAAAAAGCGCATGGCTTCTACGCCCGGGTGGAAGCGGGTGATGCGCTCTTTGTGCCCCGCCGCACCTGGCACTCGGTGGTGTCACGCGAGCCCTCCATCAGCCTGGGCATGTTCGGGCTCACGCCGTCGGAAGTCGCCACCGGCGGCGCCTGGGCCACGCTGCGCGACTGGGCGCACCACTTGCGGCTGTATGCCTGGGGCAATTGCACCTGCCACCAGGTGCTGCCGGGCCGTGGGGGCCAGTAGAGCCAGCGTCAGGCCTGAAGCTGCTTCAGGTCAACCCACAGCCTTGAGAACACATTCGCCCAATGGTCACGCGCGGGCTGCCGGTAGAGCTTGATGCTGGGGTACCAGGGGCTGCCCTCCCGCTCCAGCAGCCAGCGCCAGTCTGGAACAAATGCCACCATGACCCAGGTGGGCCGACCCAATGCGCCGCTGAGATGGGCCACGCTGGTGTCCACCGTGAGCACCAGGTCCATCAGCTCGCACAGCACGGCAGTGTCTGAGAAATCCTTCAACTCATCACCGAGATGCAGGATGTGGCTGTGCCGCTCCAGCGTGAGCCGGTCCGCCGGGCGCACGTCTTTCTGCAGGCTCACATACTGGTGGTTCACCGGCAGATGCGGCACCAGCGCCGACAGCGCCATGCTGCGGTTGCGGTCATTGCCCTGCGTGGGGTTGCCGCTCCAGACCAGCCCGATGCGCAGCCGGGTCTTGTCACCCGTCCGCCGGTCCAGCTCCGCGCGCCAGTGCGCCACCTTGCGCGGGTCTGCCTGCAGGTAGCGTGGCGCCGACGGAATGGTATCCATGTCGGTGCCAAAGGCCTTGGGCAGACTGAGCAGTGGACAGTAAAGGTCAAAGGGCGGCAGCGGTTCGCCTTTCACGACAATGCGCGACACGCCCGCAAGATCCTTCAGCACCGAAGCCAGTGAAGGCGGTGCCTGCAACACCACGGTGGCGCCGCGGGCCGACAGCAGGCTGGCATAGCGCGAAAACTGCACAAAGTCGCCAAAGCCCTGCTCACCCACCAGAAGAATGGTTTTCCCCTCGACCGGCTCCCGCCCGCTCCAACAGGGTTGCGCAAAGGCTGGCCGGTAAGGCGCCGAGGCCGGAAGGCGCCAGCGCCACTCATACAGATCCCAGCCCTGCAGCAGCTTGCCCTGCAGAAGCAGCGTCAGCGACTTGTTGAGCATCGCTTCCGGGTAGTCGGGTTGCAGTGCCAGTGCCTGGTCATAGCTGGCCACGGCTTCGTCCAGCCGCCGCAGTTCGTACAGGCAGATGCCGCGGTTCACAAAGGCATCGGCGTAGCCGGCGTTGTACCGGATCGCCCGGTCGTAGCTGGCCAGGGCGTCTTCGAGGCGATTCAATTCGTACAGCGCCACCCCTCGGTTCAGACAGGCCTTTGCGTAATCGGGCTTCTGGGCGATGGCGAGGTCGTAGCTGGCGACCGCTTGCTCTGGCCGCTTGAGTTCCCGCAGCAGGTTGCCGCGGTTGAAGTGGGCGTCGGGGTAGTCGGGCCGGATGCTGACGGCCGTGTCGTAGGCGGCCACAGCTGATTCGGGTTGCTGCAAGTCCCGCAGCACCGCGGCGCGGCGAAAGTGCGTCTCGGCGTCCTGCGGTCGCAGTGCCAGGGCGCGGTCATAACTGGCCAGCGCCGCCTGGTGTTGGCCCAGTGCGCGTAAGGCCTGTCCGCGATGAACATGCGCGTCGACAAAATCCGGCTTGAGCGCAATCGCCTGCTCGTGGCTCGCCAGCGCCGCGTCGTGCCGGCCCAGTTGTGCCTGTGCCAAGCCGAGGTTGAAGTGAAACGAGGCATCGCCGGGCTGAAGCGCGATGGCGCGGTTGATGGGTGCAATCGCATCGGCAGCCCGCCCAGTCTGAAAAGCCACTACACCCGACAGGTGGAGCGCGTCCACATGCTCGGGGTGAATCTGCAGGATGTCCTGGTAAAGCGTTCTGGCTTCTTCAAATCGGCCCTGCTGCTGAAGCAGCAGGCCCTGGCGAACCCTGGCATTCAGTTGCGCCAGCAGCGGAGCAGGCACGAACACCACCCGGGGCCGGGCCGCCGGAATCACAGGGGTCACAAGGGTCACAGGAGGGGTCGCGCCGGGAGACATATTTGGACTTGCCATCTGATACCAATCCGTGTGCCGATGTGTGTGTCGATCTGTATGCCGATCTGTGTCAAAACCTGCCGCTCATTTTGCCGCTGTAACCGGCGCGGGAAACACCTGTATCAACGAACCACGGCTGGCTGCTGCGCACTGCCCGCTGCCCGGTCCAGATAAACCTTCAGCGCCGCCACGGTTCTCACCGTGGCGCCCCGGTGGTGCGCCGCAAAGGCCAGCCCGGCGCGGGAGGCACGTTTCTGCGCCGCCGGATCAGCCACCAGCTGCAGCGCGCCCTGCAGCGCCGCTTCCATGTCGCCTACCCGGAACGCAGCGCCTGTCGATTCGGCCAGCTCTGCCGCATCAGCGAAATTGAAGGTGTGCGGGCCCATCACCACAGGGCAGCCGCAAGCCGCCGCCTCAATCAGATTCTGCCCACCCACTGGCGCAAAGCTGCCGCCCAACAGCGCCACCTCGCTCAGAGAATAGTAAAGCGCCATCTCCCCGAGCGAGTCGCCCAGCCACACATCGGCCGCCATCGCTTCATGGTCTGGCGCAGGGCCATCGATCCACGCAGAGCGCCGCGACACGGTGAGCCCGCGCGACTGCGCCAACGCCGCCACTTCATCAAAGCGCTGTGGATGGCGTGGCACCACCAGCAATACGGGCCGGTCGGCCGCGTTTGACAGGGTGGTATTTTTCATGGCGTCAAGCAGCAGGGCCTCTTCGCCTTCGCGGGAACTGGCGAACATGAGGACGGGGCGCGTCGGCATCTCGCGCCACGCTGTGCCCCGCGCGCACTGCGCGGCATCGGGCGTGGCATCGAACTTCAGGTTGCCCAGAATGCCGGTGACATGCGCGCCGGCCTGACGGAAGCGCCGGGCGTCGTCATCGGTCTGCGCGTACACCGCCGTCAGCGCGCCATAGGCCGGCATTGACAGTGGCGCCACCCGCAGCGCCTGCAGCAAGGACTTTTCGGACAAACGGCCATTCACCAGCACCAGAGGCACCGAACGCTCCGCCGCCACGGCCACCAAGTTGGGCCAGATTTCGGTTTCCATCAGCAAGCCGACGCGGGGCTGGAAGTGGGCCATGAAACGCCGCACCGCGCCCGCGCTGTCCCAGGGCTGCCAGACCTGCACGTCACCGGGCTGCAGCAGGGCTGCACCTTCGCTGCGCCCCGTGGCGGTTCCGTGGGTGAGCAGGATGCGGATGCCCGGTTGCTGCTCGCGCAAGCCCTGCAGCAGAAGGCTAGCCGTGCGGGTTTCACCCAGCGACACAGCGTGCACCCACACCAGTTCCGAGCGGCTTTCTGCCGGCTGCGTGTAATGCCCGAAGCGCTCTTCCACACCGTGCAGATAGCCCGGCTCGGCCTGGCCGCGACTGGCCAGCTTGCGGCGCAGCAGCGGCTGGCCCAGCCACATCAGCACCGAATAAAGGCGCAAGGCGATGGCACTCATCACGCCGATGCCTTCCCGCCTTGCACAGCGCGGCAAGTCTGCCATGCCTGCCAGGCCGAATCGACCGTCGGCACCGGCTGGGCATACACGCTGAGCTGCCGGCCGCTACCCACCGCCTCGCCGGGGCCGGTGCGCCACGCAGTATCAAAGTTGTAGATCTGCACATGCGGCAAATCCAGCGCGACCGCGATGTGGCTCACGCCACTGTCCACGCCGATCACGCCGCTGCTTCTGGCCAGCTGTGCCGACAAGGCATCGAGCGCCAGCAGGGGCCACACCATCACAGGTACCTGCGCCATCCCCCGATGAACACCCGCATGAATGCCATCACGAATGGCTTCGCTGGTGGCCAGCTCCCGTGGGTTGCCGTGCGCCAAGGCCACAGCAAAGCCGTCAGCAATCAACCGCTCAGCGAGTTGCACCCAATGCGCCAGCGGCCACTCCTTGTCGGCGCGCGAGGTGCCATGCACCAGTACCACGGTGGGCCGGGAAGCGTCGGCAGTAATCAAGGCCGTCCGGATCGGTTTGAGGCCAAAGTGGGCCGCGCCCTGCAGCGTGTAGCCCAGCGCACGTGCAGCCAGCTCGCGTGAGCGCTGCACGGCGTGGATGTGCGGCGTCATGTCAATCGCCACATCGGCCACCCAGCGCGTGGGCGCCTCGTAGCCGGAGCCCTCGGTCTGGTTGGCGAGGGCGTAACGGCGGCCAGCCGGCGCCAGTGCGGCTACGCGAGCCACCAGTGCGGACTTGGTCAGGCCCTGCAGGTCAATGACCGCGTCGTAGCGCGTGCGCTTCAAGTCATGGCGGAAGTGGCGCCACTCGGCGCGCGTGGCCGATGTCCAGAAGGACTGGCGCCAGCGCCGTATCTCACACGGAATCACGCGGTGCACGCCAGGGCACATCGCAAGCAGCGGCGCAAACGATTTTTCCACCACCCAATCGACCTGCGCTCCCTGCAGCGCCACGTGGATGTCCTGCACCACCGGCAGCGCATGCACCACATCGCCGAGCGATGACAGTTTGACCAGAAGAATTTTCACAAGTGCTGTGTCGTGATCGGCGTCAGTGAGCAGGTGCCGCAAAGTTGGCGTCCGGCTTCACCGTGTGCAGCAGTGCCAGCATGTCGGCCTGAATGCGCGCCAGCGCTTCCGGCGTGTGGCCTTCAAAACGCAGTACCAGCACCGGTGTGGTGTTGGAGGCGCGGATCAGCCCAAAGCCGTCTGGCCAATCGACACGTACGCCGTCAATCGTTGACATTTTGGCGGGCGCCGCAAAGCGCGCCGCCTTGGTCAGTGCGTCCACCACCATGTGCGGCTCGCCTTCCTGGCAGGGCACGTTCAATTCCGGCGTGCTGAAACTCGTCGGCAAGGCATTGAGCACTATGCTTGCATCTGGCGAGCGGCTGAGAATCTCCAGCAAACGGGCACCGGCATAGGTGCCGTCGTCAAAACCGTACCAGCGCTCCTTGAAGAAGATGTGGCCGCTCATCTCGCCACCCAGCGGCGAATCAACTTCCTTCATCTTCGCCTTGATGAGCGAGTGGCCGGTCTTGAACATCAGGGGTACGCCGCCGGCCGCCTCGATCTCCGGCGCCAGACGCTGCGAGCATTTCACATCGAACAGGATGGTGCCTCCGGGTACACGCGAAAGCACATCGCGGGCGAACAGCATCATCTGCCGATCCGGGTAGATGTTCTGGCCGTCCCTGGTGACAATTCCCAGCCGGTCACCGTCGCCATCAAAGGCTAGACCCAGTTCCGCGTCACTGGCTTTCAATACGTTGATGAGATCCTGCAGGTTCTCGGGCTTGCTCGGGTCGGGGTGGTGGTTGGGAAAGTTGCCGTCCACATCGCTGAAGAGCTCGGTCACCTCGCAGCCGAGCGCGCGGAAAATCGCCGGCGCCGAGGCACCCGCAATGCCGTTGCCGGAGTCGATCACGACCTTCATCGGCCGTGCCAGTGTGATGCCGCCCACAATGCGCTCGCGGTAGGCCTGCTCCACGTCGAATGCGGTGATCTGCCCGGCCTTGTGAGGCTCTTGAGGCACGGTCCAGTCCTCTGCCTCGATGGTCCGTCGCAGAGCTTGAATTTCCTCACCGTAAATGGCCCGCCCTGCCAGCACCATCTTGAAGCCGTTGTAATCCTTGGGGTTGTGGCTGCCGGTGATCTGGATGCCCGAACGCGCCAGCGTGTTGGCGGCAAAGTAAAGCATGGGCGTGGTGACCATGCCGACGTCCAGCACATCCACACCCACTGCAGCCAGGCCGCGCATCAGCGCGCTGGCCAGACCCGGCCCGCTGAGGCGGCCGTCGCGCCCCACAGCCACCACGCGCTCGCCTTCGGAGCGGGCGGCCATGCCGAACGCCTTGCCGAGCGCAAAGGCCAGGTTCTCGTCAATGCCCGAAGGCACCACCCCGCGGATGTCATAGGCCTTGAAAATGGATGCGCTCACTTGCATGGAGAGGTCTTTGGCGGGTGGGGATGAATGTGCGGATTGTAGGCGGTGGGGTGCGCGGGAACATGTCCGGAAATGGCTGGTTGATATCGGTCCCCGCCGTATGATTCCTCTCATGCCTGCCGACCGCACCGCCCCTCCCATCGCCGCTAACGAAGCGGTGATCGACGATGCCCGGTACCTCGCGCTGAAAGCCCGCGACGCGCGCTTTGACGGCAGCTTTTTCACCGGCGTTACCTCCACCGGCATTTACTGTCGGCCGGTCTGCAGCGTGAAAACGCCGCGGCGCGAGAACTGCCGCTTTTTTGGGCTGGCCGCCCAGGCCGAGAGTGCGGGCTTCAGGCCCTGCCTGCGCTGCCGGCCCGAGCTGGCACCGCAGTCGGTGGTATGGTCGATTCAGGACGCTTCGTACATCCTCGCGCACCAGGCAGCCCGATTGCTTGATGAACCAGAAGCCCTGGGCGATGACGCCCCCACCGTCTCAACACTCGCCGCGCGCCTGGGCGTGAGCGACCGGCATGTGCGGCGTATCTTTGAGGCGCAGTTCGGTGTCTCTCCACTGCAGTACCTGCAGACGCGCCGCCTGTTGACGGCTAAGCAGTTGCTGGCCGATACCGGCCTGCCCATCACGCAGGTCGCTCTGATCAGTGGTTTTGGCAGCGTGCGGCGCTTCAACGCGGCCTTTCTTTCACACTATGGCCTGAACCCAACCGCGCTGCGACGTCAGGGCGCGCCCGTTGGCGGGCAAGGCATTGCGGTGCGGCTGGGTTACCGGCCACCTTATGACGTACCGGCCATGCTGCGCTTTTTCAGCCAGCGGGTCATTCCGGCGATGGAGTGCGTCACGCCAGAGGCGGCCATGCCGGGGATTCAGCGCACCTGCCGCATTGAGTCTGGTGGCCAAGTGCACGCCGGATGGCTGGCAGTGGCCTTTGACACCGCACGGCACCAGTTGCTGCTGCAGGTGAGCGATTCGCTGCGCGAGGTGCTGCCGCTGGTGATCCGCCGGGTGCGCGCCACCTTTGACCTCGACGCCGACCCGCAGGCCATCAATGCGGTACTGCATGACAGCTTCCCCGACGGTGACGGTCTGCGTGTGCCCGGCGCACTCGATGGTTACGAGTTGGCCGTGCGGGCTGTGCTCGGTCAACAGATCACCGTGGCGGCTGCGCGCACGCTGGCGCAGCGCCTGGTGGACCACTTGGGCGAGCCGATTGAAACCCCGTGGCCCACACTCAACCGGCTGTTCCCCTCGCCTGCCGTGCTGGCCGCGGCCAGCGGCGATACGCTCGGGCAACTGGGCATCGTGCGCCAGCGTCAAACGGCCATCACCGGCATTGCGCGTGCCGTCGCCAGCCAGCAACTGCAGCTGCACGGCGGTGCCGATGTGCAGGCCACCATTGCCGCCCTGAAAGCCCTGCCCGGCATTGGTGACTGGACGGCCCAGTACATCGCGATGCGTGCTTTGCGCTGGCCAGACGCCTTTCCGGCAGGCGATGTGGCCTTGCACAAGGCGCTGGGTGTGCAGGACAGGAAGCAACCCGCAAAAGAAGCCGAAGCGGCCTCACAGATGTGGAAGCCCTGGCGCAGCTACGCGGTGATCCGCGCCTGGAGCGGCACCTTGGCCAGTCCCGGGCCAACCGCAGAGGAGCCCCACTGATGCGGCCATGGAATCAATCCCGCCCGTCCATTTCATTGGACAAGCATGCCGGCTCACACGACCATCGGAGTCCAATGGAATGTGGTGTGCCACCAGCCGGCAAAACCCCAGCGAGCACCCCCACCATTCCAAGGTGACCCCGATGAAATTCAACAGCAGCATTGTTCAAACCACCTTCCACAGCCCACTGGGCGCCATGATCCTGGCCGCCACGGACAAAGGTCTCGCGGGCGTGTGGTTCGAAGGCCAGAAGCATCTGCCGCCTGAACTGGTCGCGCCACCCGTCTGGCCAGAGAACGCAGCGCACCCGGTACTGAAACAGACGGCAGCCCAATTGCGCGAATACTTCGCCGGCCAACGCCAGCACTTTGATGTGCCACTGGACCTGTCGGGTGGCACGCCCTTCCAGCAATCGGTTTGGCAAGCGCTGCTGGCCATTCCGCCAGGCACCACCACCAGCTATGGCACGCTCAGTAGCCGCATCGGCAAACCGGCCGCTGTGCGCGCCGTCGGTGCGGCGGTGGGGCGCAACCCGGTCAGCGTGATCGTGCCCTGCCACCGCGTGATGGGCGCCGATGGTTCGCTCACAGGCTATGCCAGCGGGCTGGACCGCAAGACAGCCCTGCTCACGCTCGAAGGTGCACGAAGCAGCACGACACAACGCGCCATCGAGGAGGCTCTGGTTTGACCGCACCCGCCACGCGAATTGCCGGGGCAGCTACAGTCGTGGCGCCGAAGAACTGGATGGTTGATTTCGTCGTGCTGGCGGCCATCTGGGGCTCGTCTTTTCTTTTCATGCGCATCGGTGCGGTGGAGTTCGGGCCACTGCCCACGGCGGCGGTGCGGGTCACGATTGCTGCCCTCTTCCTGCTGCCCATCGTGTGGCTGCGCGGCCTGCTGCCCGAGCTGCGCAGAAACTGGCGCCGCGTCTTCATCATCGGCATGCTCAACTCTGGCATTCCCTTTGTCTGCTTCTCGTTCGCGCTGCTCTCCATCACCACGGGGCTGTCGGCCATCCTGAATGCCACCGTCCCGATGTTTGGCGCGCTGGTGGCCTGGCTGTGGCTGAAAGACAAACCCACCGCCTCGCGCGTGCTGGGTCTGGTCATCGGATTTGCCGGTGTCGCCATGCTGGCATGGGACAAGGCCACCTTCAAACCTGACGCCTCTGTCATCGCGCCGGGCTGGGCGGTGCTGGCCTGCCTGTTTGCCTGTATTTGCTACGGCATTTCGGCGAGTTACACCAAACGCTACCTGGGCGGCCTGCCGCCGCTCGTCACTGCCGCCGGCAGCCAGATCGGCGCAACGCTGGGTTTGGCGCTGCCCGCCGTGTGGCTGTGGCCCCAGCAGATGCCGGGCACCCACGCGTGGCTGGCGCTGCTGGCTGTGGGCGTGCTGTGCACGGGCCTGGCCTACATCCTCTTTTTCCGGCTGATTGAAAGCGCCGGGCCACCGCGCGCGCTGTCAGTCACGTTCCTCGTGCCGGTCTTTGCGGTGCTGTATGGCGTGCTGTTCCTGGGCGAATCCGTCACGCCCTGGATGCTGCTGTGCGCCGCAGTGATCGTCTGCGGTACCGCACTGTCCACCGGTCTGCTGAAGCTCTGGCGCTGAGCGCTGTTCGCCAGGGGCTGGCAGGCGCTGCATGACTCAGTCAAAATCACACCAGCCTCTTCAGACAATGACCAGACAAGGAACCGCCGTGACCAGAGCCCACCCCGCTGCAACGCCGCTTCAAACCCTCCTGAGCCCTGCTCGCTACCTGCTGCTGGCGCTCGGCCTGTCTGTTACAGCAAGCGGCGCGCTTGCCCAGGCGTCGCTGGACCGCTTGCTCCAGACCGAGGCACAGAAGAACAACTTCCCCGCCATGGCCGCCGCCGTGGTCGTGAAAGGCAAACTGCTGGCCGTCGGCACGGCAGGCACCCGCCGCGTCGGCACCAACATCCCCGTGCAACGTAATGACCGCTTTCATCTGGGCTCTGACACCAAGGCGATGACCGCCACGCTGGCAGCCATGCTGGTCGATGAAGGCAAGCTGCAATGGGACAGCACCTTGGCCAGCGTGTTCCCGGAACTGGCGCCGCGCATGGACGCGGGCCTGCAGCGCGTGACGCTGACACAGCTGCTGTCGCACTCCAGCGGTCTGGCCGCAGACAACGAGGCCTTTGGCGAACTGCTGCTCAAGTCGAGCCTGCAGAACGGCAACCTGGACGAGCAACGCTACTGGATGGTGCAGCAGACGGCACCCAAACCGCTGGAAGCCACACCCGGCACACGCTTCGCCTATTCCAACCTCGGCTTCATGATTGCGGGCTCGATGATTGAACGCGTCACCGGCAAGACCTGGGAAGAGCTCATGGTCGAGCGCCTGTTCACGCCGCTGGGGCTCAAGAACGCTGGACTCGGTCCGCAAGCCAGCATGGGCCGCGTGGATGCGCCGCTCGGCCATCGCATGGTGGACGGCAAGCTCCAGGCCATCCTGAGCGGCCCCGAGGGCGACAACCCGGCGCAGATGGGCCCGGCTGGCACGGCACACATGTCGGTCATCGATTTCGCGCGCTGGGGAAGCTGGGTTGCCGGTCAGGGCAAACGCGCCCCCGCTCTGGTCAAACCGGCCAACATGCAAAAATTGGTGACGCCGGTGATTTCGATGCCCATCCAGTCCACCACGTCCACCACAGTCAGCGGCGCGGCGGGCTACGCGCTGGGCTGGGCAAGCGTGAAGATGTCGTGGGCCGATCAGCCCCTGGTGTTCCATGGCGGCTCCAACACCATGAACAAGGCCTACATCTGGGTGGACACCGTGCGCGATGCGACCGTGGTGGTGCTCACCAACGTCGCCACACCGAATACCGAAGACGCCATGATGGCGCTGGCCGGGCGGCTTTACGGTGCTTACGTCACACGGACCGCGCCCAGGCCCTGAGCAGGCTCATCGATCCTGCCCCTGAGGGATTCACTTCAGCACGCCAGCCACCACATTGATGCTGAGCGCAAGCACCAGCATGTTGAACCCAAAAGACAGTACGCTGTGCAGCAAGGTCAGGCGCCGCATCTCGCGTGACGTGACCTGCACATCCGACACTTGCGATGTCATGCCGACGACATGGGCGTAGTACAGAAAGTCAAAGTAATCCGGGTCCAGACCCCCGGGAAACAGCAAACCGGGGCCATCAGGCTCACCGAGTTTTTCTTCCTGGTAGTACCGATGGGCGTAGCGGAAGGCAAATATCGTCTGGATGAAAAGCCATGAAAAAGCCAGCGCCGCCAGTGCCACTGCAATGTGCATGGCCTGCTCGGCGCCCGTCAGCCCGCGCGACTGCTGCATCATCACCGTGATCGCTGCCAGGCACATGCCGGTGGCTAGCAGCATCAAAAGAAACAGCACGATATTGGGCTCGTCCTGCGCCTGCGCCCGGGCGCGTGTGCGCGCTGCATCGAAACGCACGCACAGCCACCAGGCCAGCAGCAGGTACACCCCGACACCGACACACCACCCCAGCAAGCCACGGAACTGCCACACGGTGGGCAAAGGCAAGGCCGCAGTGGCTGCGCCCACCACCAGCCCGATCAGCAGCCGCTGCGGCCCGGTGGTTTCAGACAGGTGTTTGTGCATGGGGGATTGTGGGGCCGAACGAGTCGCAGACTCAACTTTGTCGAATCAACAAGGCGATGCGCTCATCCGTTCCCGGCGTGAAGCAGAAAAGAAAAAAGGGCTTGCTGCGATATTGATAGCAGCAAACCCTTTGATACTGGCGGAGTGGACGGGACTCGAACCCGCGACCCCCGGCGTGACAGGCCGGTATTCTAACCAACTGAACTACCACTCCTGGTAGACGTAACGTTTGCTCTTACGAGCCAAGTCGCCTGCCCTTGCGGGCAGACTGTTACCGACTTGCGCCTGGCGCATCACACGCATGGTGTGATGAATTTTGGCGACCCCACGGGGATTCGAACCCCGGTACTCACCGTGAAAGGGTGATGTCCTAGGCCTCTAGACGATGGGGTCAAAACCTTGGACTTCCGGAAGCAGGTGCCAGATCAAAGACCTGTTACCCGCCCAAAACTCTCTTAAAACTTCCCGACAATTTCCGACAAACCTTGGTGGAGGTAAGCGGGATCGAACCGCTGACCTCTTGCATGCCATGCAAGCGCTCTCCCAGCTGAGCTATACCCCCGGACTGTCAGATGCTGCAAGTTTCCCTGCAAACCGTCGAGCCTTGAATTATAGCCCGAAAATTCAGCCCGTATCAAACTCCGTTTCAGACTTTCAGTCGCGTCAGTACATCGTCGCGGGTCATCAGTTCCAGAATCGCGTCCAGCGAGGGGGTTTGCGGTGTACCCATCACCAGCACACGCACTGGCATGGCGAGTTGCGGCATCTTCATGTTGCTGTCGGCCAGCACCTGCTTGATGGCTGCGGCAATCGCCGGTCGGCTCCACTCACAGGCCGCTAGAGCCGTGCTCAACCGCGCAATCGCAGGCTTCACCGCGTCGGTCACATGGGTTGCCAGATCGTCGCTGGTCGGCACGCCACCAGTCACCAGCAACTGCAGCCAGCTGGCCAGTTCCACCAGCGTGCTGCAGCGGTCCTTGAAAAGGCCACAGGCACGGGCCACCCAGGCCGAGTCCTGCCCGGTCACGCCCAGCGTCAACAGGAAAGGCTGAACCATGCCTGCCAGCACATCGTCGGCCGTGGCCTTGAGGTGCTGGGCATTCACCCAGCGCAATTTGGCTTCATCAAACTGCGCCGCGCTCTTGCCAAGGTGGTCAAGGTTGAACCAGTCGATGAACTGCGCGCGGCTGAAGATTTCGTCGTCGCCGTGGCTCCATCCCAGACGCGCCAGATAGTTCACCATGGCATCGGGCAGATAGCCTTCGGCGGCGTACTGCGTCACGGGCTTGGCACCGTTGCGCTTGCTCATCTTCTCGCCCTGCTCATTGAGTACGGTGGGCAGGTGCGCATAGACGGGGACGTCGTGCCCGAGCGCGCGGAAGATGTTGATCTGCCGCGGCGTGTTATTCACATGGTCATCACCGCGGATGACATGGGTGATGGCCATGTCGATGTCATCGACCACCACGCAGAAGTTGTAGGTGGGCGTTCCATCTGGCCGGGCGATCACCAGGTCGTCGAGCTCGTCGTTGCTGATCTCGATGCGGCCCTTGACCTTGTCTTCCCACACCACCGATCCGCCTTGCGGGTTCTTGAAGCGCAGCACCGGCTGCACGCCAGCGGGAATGGGTGGCAAGGTCTTGCCGGGCTCAGGGCGCCAGGTGCCGTCGTAGCGTGGTTTCTCCTTGGCGGCCATCTGCTTTTCGCGCAGCGCGTCGAGCTCGGCCACGCTCATGTAGCACGGGTACACATGGCCAGCGTCCTGCATTTCAGCCAGCACCGTCTTGTAGCGGTCCATGCGCTGCATCTGGTAGAACGGGCCTTCGTCGTGGTCCAGCCCGAGCCAGCGCATGCCTTCGATGATGACGTCCACCGCCTCTTGGCTCGAACGCTCCAGGTCGGTGTCTTCAATGCGCAGAATGAAGTCGCCGCCCGTCGCGCGCGCAAACGCCCAAGGGTACAAGGCAGAGCGAATGTTGCCGAGGTGAATGAAACCGGTGGGCGAGGGGGCGAAGCGCGTTCGCGTTTTTTTGGTGGGCAGATCGGTCATGAAGTCGGTGAGGAATGTCGTCAGGCGGGCAGGCTCTGCAGCCCGCGCAGCAGGTCGGCCTTGATGTCGTCAATATGGTCCAGGCCCACGGCCACGCGCACCAGACTTTGGCCGATGCCAGCAGCCTGCCGCTGCGCTTCGCTGAGGCGCCCGTGCGAGGTGGTGGCCGAATGACTGATGGTGGTCTTGGTGTCACCGAGGTTGGTGGCCACGCTGAGCACCTGCGTGCTGTTGATCACATGGAAGGCGTTGGCGCGCGCAGCCTCTGGCGTGTCGCCGGGCACATCGAACGACAGCACGGCGCCGCCCTGCCCTGACTGCTGGCGCATCGCCAGCGCATGCTGCGGATGAGAAGCCAGACCGGGGTAGTACACGCGTTTGACCGCGGGCTGCGTTTCCAGCCACTGCGCCAGAGCGAGCGCATTGGCGCTTTGCGCCTGCATGCGGATGCCCAGTGTTTCCAGACCCTTGAGCACCACCCAGGCATTGAAGGGCGCCAGCGTCATGCCGGCGGTGCGCACCATGGGGCTGAACACCTCGGTGATGATTTTCGACGGACCGCAAATCGCGCCGGCCATCACACGGCCCTGACCGTCGAGGTACTTGGTGCCGGAATGGATGATGAGGTCGGCACCGAACTCGACCGGCCGCTGCAGGGCAGGCGAGCAAAAGCAGTTGTCCACGGCCAGCAGAGCGCCCACGCTGTGCGCCAGGTCGGCCAGCGCGGCAATGTCGCACACCTCGGTCAGCGGGTTGGTGGGCGTTTCGGCAAACAGCAGCTTGGTGGTGGGGCGCAGTGCCGCCTTCCACTCGCTCACATCGGTTTGCGAGACAAACGTGGTCTCGACGCCGAACTTGCCGAACTCGCGGCCGATCAATGCGATGGTCGAGCCGAACATCGAGCGCGAGCACACCACATGGTCGCCCGCCTTCAGCAAGCCCATGCACATCATCAGGATTGCGCTCATGCCGGTTGAGGAGCCAATCGCGGCTTCGGTGCCCTCCATCGCCGCGAGTCGCCGCTCGAAGCTGGTCACGGTGGGGTTGGAGGTGCGGGCGTAGGTGTAGCCCTCTTGTGGGTTGGCAAAGCGCCGTGCCGAGGTCTCGGCGTCGGGCTGCACAAAGCCGCTGGTCAGGTACAGCGCTTCGGAGTTTTCACCGTGCTGGCTGCGGTCCACCGCCACGCGCACGGCCAGGGTGTCACGGTGCAAGTTGTCTGGCAATTCTTTCTGTGTCGTGTTTTGTGTCATGTTTTCCGCCATGCTCAAGCCTCCTGCGGGTTGGGCAGCGCCAGGCGCGACACATCGGCGTCGCTGTCTTCACTGGCCTTCGCGGCGGTGTCGGCGCGCTCCGAATTCATGGCGGCGATGGTTTCAGGCGTCACGTCGCCGGTGATGTACACGCCGTCAAAGCACGAGGCATCAAAGCCGTCGAGGTGGGTGCTGAGCGAGCCGATGGCGCGCTTCATGCCTTCGACGTCCTGGTAAATCAGCGCGTCGCAGCCAATGACCTGACGGATTTCTTCTACCGTGCGGTCGTGCGCGACCAGTTCACCTGGGGTGGGCATGTCAATGCCATACACATTGGGGTAACGCACCGGCGGCGCGGCGCTGGCCAGATAGACCTTGCGCGCACCGGCGTCGCGGGCCATCTGCACGATTTCGCGGCTGGTGGTGCCGCGCACGATGGAGTCGTCGACCAGCAGCACGTTGCGGTCCTTGAACTCGCTGGCAATCACGTTGAGCTTCTGGCGCACTGATTTCTTGCGCACGCCTTGCCCCGGCATGATGAAGGTACGGCCCACGTAGCGGTTTTTCACGAAGCCTTCGCGGTACGGGATGCCCAGCAGGTGCGCCAACTGCGTGGCGCTGGGGCGGCTGGACTCAGGGATCGGGATGATCACATCGATCTCGCTCGGCGGTACGGTGGAGACCACACGCTTGGCCAGTGTCTCGCCCAAGTTGAGTCGCGCCTGGTAGACCGAGATGCCGTCCAGCACCGAATCAGGCCGGGCCAGGTACACGAATTCAAAAATACAGGGGTTGAGCTTGGGCGAGGCCGCACACTGCTCGGCGTGGACCTTGCCATCCAGGTCCACAAACACGGCTTCGCCAGGTGCGATATCGCGTTCGAACTGGTGCGAGGTGCCCTCCAGCGCCACCGACTCGCTGGCCACCATGACGGTCTTGCCGCCTTCGTTCTGACCATGGCCGATGCACAGGGGGCGGATGCCGAAAGGGTCACGGAAAGCCAGCAGGCCATGCCCGGCAATCAGCGCCACCACGGCATAGGAACCCTTCACGCGTTTGTGCACGCCGCGCACGGCTGCAAACACATCAACCGGGTTGAGCGGCAGGCCGCGTGTGGTTTTTTCCAGCTCGTGGGCCAGCACGTTCAACAGCACTTCGGAATCGCTGTCGGTATTGATGTGGCGATGGTCGGTGTTGAACAGTTCGGTCTTGAGCTCGGCGGCGTTGGTCAGGTTACCGTTGTGCGAGAGCACCAGGCCAAACGGCGCGTTGACGTAAAAGGGCTGCGCCTCATCTTCGCTGTAGGCGTTGCCGGCCGTGGGGTAGCGCACCTGACCCAGCCCCACCGTGCCGGGCAGCGCGCGCATGTTGCGGGTACGGAACACGTCACGCACCATGCCCTTGGCCTTGTGCATGTAGAACTTGCGGCCCTGCTGGGTGACGATGCCTGCCGCATCCTGACCACGGTGCTGCAGCAGCAGCAGGCCGTCATAGATCAGCTGGTTGACCGGGGCTTTGCTGACGACGCCGACTATGCCGCACATGGTGATCCGATCGGGGTAAGTTGATTCATAAGGACAGATTCAGAAAAACTAATCAAGGTAGCGGCCAAACTTTTCAGGCAACACCGGCTTGAGGCCCTTCAGCGCTGCAGTCAACACCGAAGCACCGTGGGACTGGACCCACCAGTCACTGGTCTTGAGCGCCGTCATGTTGATCACCACCGCCGCTGCCAAAAGCAAAATCACACCGCGTACCAGGCCGAAAGCTGCGCCCAGAGTGCGATCCACCGGCCTGAGGCCAACCGCTTCCACCAGCTTCTTGAGCAAAAACGCCAGCAGGCCCGCCAAAAATACCGCTGCCACAAACACCAGCACAAAGGCCGCCGCGTAACGCACCGGGTCCGACGCCGACTGCAGGGGCAACCGCGCCGCCACATCAGGCGCCAGCCACTGCGCCAGATAAAACGACGCCGCCCAACCGAGCACCGACAACACCTCGTAAACCAGCCCGCGCCAGGCGCCAAGCAACATTGAGAACATCAGCACCGCCAACAAAATCCAGTCCAACCCCGTCATGTCAGCACCTCGGCGCCGCTAATGACTCCCCGCCCCACCATCACAAGGTCAGGATGGCGGCCGGCAAATCAAGGGTCTTGATCTTGCTGGCGGCTTTGTCGGCCTCTGCACGGGTCGCAAACGGCCCGACGCGGACGCGAATGCGCTTGCCGTCTTTGGTCTCCGCCACCTGCGTGTAGGTTTTCAGGCCGGCTCTTTCGAGCTTCAGGCGTACTTCACGGGCTTTTTCAACTTCGGCGAAAGCACCCACCTGAACCACCAGACGGGCGTCGGCAGCGTCGGCCGCTGGAGAGTTGGCCTTGGCCGCTACAGCTGGCGTGCCGCCATTCAAAAGCGCACTCGCCCGCGCCGCGTCGTCACTGGCGGCGGGCTTGGCTGCGGCTTTGGTCTCTGCAGGCTTGGGTTCAGCCGGTTTGCTGTCTGGCTTGGCCGCCACTGCAGCGCTGGCTGCTGGTTTGGCAGGCGCCACGATTTCTTCCTTGGGCGCCAGACTCGACGAGGCGGCAACTTTTTCCTCTGCCTTGGCAGACGGCGCAGCGGAAACTGCGGGCGATGTGGCAGGCGATGCAGCGGGCGACACGGCGGCGGTACCCTGACCCGGCACCGTGAGCGGCTTGACCGCATTTTTCGCCGGAATTTCAATCGGGATGTCGACCGGTATCGGGCGCGGCTGGGTGTCAAACAGCAGCGGGAACCCGACCACGCCGATCAGCACCAGCACCGAAGCACCGATGAGCCGGTGTTTGGCGCGCTTGCGCATGACTTCCACGCTCTCGGTTTGAGCGGCTGACCCGGCAAGAGGAGCGGCGCCAGCGCCACCCCGGCGGAAGTTGAAAAGCGGCATGGTGTGGGTTGAATCCGTTAAGGGTCAGATCGGTTCAGAGGGGCAGTAGAGGGGCAGTGACGGTGCGTCTGGTCACAGCAACTGGCCGTCCGGCAGCTGCCCCGCACAGGCACCGTGCCTGACCATCAGGCGGCCAGATGGGGGGCCGAAAGCCGCGGGGTGCCGTCTTTCAGAATCCCGCCCACCGCGTAGAACGAACCAAACACCACAATTCTATCAGTGGGGTCTGCAGCGGCGACTGCTGCCTGAAGGGCTTGCTGCGGGCTGGCGTGGGTGGTTGCCGACACATCGCTACGGGTCACGCCAGCCTTCCAGCGCGCCTGCAAATCGGCGGCGCTGGCGGCACGCGGCGTGGGCAGATCGGTGAAGTACCACTTGTCAATCAGCGGGCCAATACGGGCCAACATGGGGGCGAGGTCCTTGTCGGCCATGGCACCGAAAACAGCATGGGTGCAGGGGTAAAAACCCATCGCGTCGAGGTTCTCGGTCAGCGCCGCCACGGAATGCGGGTTGTGCGCCACGTCCAGCACCAACGTCGGCTGGCCCGGAATGATCTGGAAGCGCCCCGGCAGCTCGACCATCGACAAGCCATTGCGCACCGCCTGCGCGGTGACTGGCAAGCGGTCGCGCAGGGCGGTCAGCGCCGCCAGCACGCCGCTCGCGTTCACCAGCTGGTTGGCGCCGCGCAGCGCCGGGTAAGCCAGCCCGGCGTAGCGACGACCGCGGCCTGCCCAGCCCCACTGCTGCTTGTCACCGGAGAAATTGAAGTCTGCGCCAAAACGCCAAAGGTCAGCGCCCACGGCTGCGGCATGATCCACCACGCTTTGCGGCGGCATGGGGTCGCTCACCACCACCGGCTTGCCGGCGCGCATGATGCCGGCCTTTTCGCGCCCGATGCTTTCGCGGTCGGGCCCGAGGTATTCCATGTGGTCCAGGTCAATGCTGGTGATGACGGCGCAGTCGGCGTCGAGCATGTTCACCGCATCCAGACGGCCGCCCAGACCCACTTCCAGAATGACGACGTCGAGCTTCGCATCGGCCAGCAACTGCAGGATGGCCAGCGTGGTGAATTCGAAATAGGTGAGCGAAATGGCTTCGCCCTGGCTGGTGCGGGCGGCTTCAACGCGGGCGAACTGCGGCACCAGATCGGCCGCCGACACGATGTCGCCCCGAACCCGGCAACGCTCTTCAAAGTGCACCAGATGCGGCGACGTGAACACGCCGGTGCGGTAACCGGCCTGCAGCAAGATGGCTTCCAGCATCGCGCAGGTGGAACCCTTGCCGTTGGTGCCAGCCACGATGATGATGGGGCAGTCAAAAGCCAGCCCCATGCGGCGGGCCACGGCACTGATGCGGGTCAGCCCCATGTCAATGCCAACCGGATGCAGGCTTTCGCAGTAGGTCAGCCAGTCGTTCAGCGTCTGGGGTGACGGCGTGCCCGGCTCGGGCTTTTGCAAATGCTCTTTCATGGTGGCCCGGATTGTCGCGCAAGCCCAAGCCCCGTGGGATGGCGTGGGAAAATCAGCCCATGATCACTGTTTACGGCATCCCCAATTGCGACACCGTCAAAAAAGCCCGCGCCTGGCTGACTGCGCAGGGGCAAGCGCACGGATTTCATGATTTCAAAAAGGCGGGCGTGCCGCCTGCAGAACTGGCTCAGTGGGCCGATGCCGTGGGCTGGGAAAAGCTGCTCAATCGCCAGGGCACCACCTGGCGCAAGCTGGACGCGGCGACCCAGGCCAGCGTGACCGATAGCGCAAGTGCCCAGGCGCTGATGCTGGCCCAACCCAGCGTGATCAAGCGGCCCGTGGTGGATTGGGGCCCGGGCTTTTCGGTCGGCTTCGACGCCACCGCGTGGGCAGATCGTCTAAAGCGGGCATGAGGGGCCCAAGCTTTACACAGGTTTGACTGAACCAGTGACCCCAAAACTGCTCTGAATTACTAAAATTGGTTCTGCGGGTTTGGCACTGTCGCACCGACATGTCCATTCAGCCCGGCACTGCAAAGGGGGTCTCCTCATGAAAAAAACACATCTGATTTCTGCGCTCGGCACCATGGCTGTGCTGGCGTGTCTGCCCGCCTCGGCCACGGACATTCTGGCGCGGGTGATTTCCAGCACGCCGGTGGTTCAGCAGGTGGCAGTACCGCGGCAGGTCTGCAACAACCAGCCCATGATTGTCCAGTCGCCCAACTCCGGCGCGGGTGCGCTGATGGGCGCTCTGGCCGGTGGTGCGGCGGGCAATGCGATTGGCGATGGCGGTGGGCGTGCACTGGCCACCATGATTGGGCTGTTCGGTGGTGCCATCGTCGGTGACCGCATCGAGGGCACCAACAACCAGGTGCAGAACGTGCAGCAGTGCACCACGCAGACCTTCTACGAAAACCGGCCCAGCCATTTCAATGTGGTCTACGAATACCAGGGCACCCAGTACACCACGCAGCTGGCCACAGACCCGGGCCCCTATGTGCGCCTGCAGGTGACCCCGGTGGGCGCCATCACGCCACAGGCCCAGTCGCCTTTCCAGCCTCAGCAGCAACAGCAGCAGCCACAGCAGATTTACCAGGCACCAGTGGTCCAGCAACCGGTGTATGTGCAGCCTGTACTCGCACCGCCCGTGGTGTATCAGCCTTACCCGGTGTACGCCCCTCGGCCGCGGTATTACGCCCCAGCCTACTACCCGCCCGTCGGTCTGTCGTTCAATTTTGGATACAGCAGAGGTCACGGCCACGGCCACCGGCACTGGCGCTGAGCCTCGGGTCTGACCGGCCATGAAAAAGGGACGCCGCAGCGTCCCTTTTTTGTTGGCACCAACTTACTGCGCGGTCTGAATGAGGGCGCCCTTGAACAGCACCGGCCCGGTCGGTCCGCTGCCCGGCGGAACACCGCCCTTGGGCTCGAGTGAAATGGCCAGAGTTGGCACTTCACGAATGTCGTTGCTGGCTGCCGTCAGGCGCACCACCGGGTCACCCGATAGCACACCCAGCGATTTGGGCGCCGCACCGGGCGGCAAGGCCCACAACTCAAGGGATTTGTCGGGCTGCTCGCGGAAGTCGCCCACCCGCTTGAGCAGCAGCTTGCGGTTGCGCGGATCGAAAGTGACCAGCATTGACGCCGAGGCCTTGTCGTCCGCCAAAACCGCCACGTACTGAATGTCGGGCGCTGCAGAGAGCTTGGCACTGAGTTCCTGCACCTGACCCTGCAACTGGCCGTTGGCATTCAACCCGGTCACCACAGCCACCACGGTGGCCAGCGCTCCCGCAAACGACGCGCCGCGCCATATCCCCAGGCTGGCCCACCAACCGCCAGAAGCAGCCGAGGAGGTCGATGAAGCCGATGCAGCCGAGCTAGCCGACGCACGAGCCGACTGCATGGCGCGCGATTCCTTCTCGGCCTGCAACAGGTTCTCGATCCGCTTCCAGACGGCGGCACTGGGCGCCGTCTGCGGCTGCAGTTCAGCCACCGAGGCCAGACGGCTTTGCCAGATGAGCGCCGCAGCGCGCAGCGTGGCATTGTCGCGGGCCAGTGCCTCGAAGCGGCGACGCGCGCCACCGCGCAGGCTGCCCAGCGCGTAACTGGCCGCCAGTTGCTCCATAAGGGAAGGGTTGTTTTGAATGTTCATGATGCAAATCGGGTCATGCAGCCGCGCAGTTGTTCAAGACCCCGGCGAATCCAGGTCTTGACGGTGCCCAGCGGCAGCTTGAGCTGTTCGGCCAGTTCGCCGTGGCTCAAATCCCGCAGGTAGGCCAGGCTCACCACCTCGCGCTGTTTGTGGTCGAGCTGGCTCAGGCACTGGTGCAGGGCCCACGCCTGTTCGCTGGCCAAGGCGGTATCCATGGGGTTGGGCGAGTCGCCAGCCACGGTGTCGGAGATCACGTCGTCGAGCTCCTGCGCGAGGTCGGCGCGGTCAGAGGCGCGGCGCCGCAGAAAGTCGAGACCGCGGCTGCGCACCACCAGGCCCATCCAGGCCATCGGTGGCGAGAGGCTGGCCTTGTAGTCGCCGGCAATGCGCCAGATGTTGAGGTACGCCTCTTGCAGCACGTCTTCGGCCCATTCGCGGTTGCTGACCACCCGCACCGCCACGCCGTACAGCTTGGACGAAGTGAGGTCGTACAGCTCCCGCAGGGCCGACTCATCGGCCTGGGCAACTCGGTCAATCAAGGCGATCAATGCGGTATCCGGGCTTTCTGGCTTCATGGACGGTATTGTCCGGTATTAACAGATACGCTGTGAACATCCAAACGGATTCACCGCCCCATCCGCTCAGGCGACGCGGGGTGCCCTAAAATTACGGGTTCCGCCGCCTTCCGTGGGCCCCTGCCCGGCGCGGCATCCCGGTTTCCTCATTTCATCCATTCACTCCCCTCCCGCCCCATGCCCACCGAAAAAATCGACCAGGTCAGCGTGACCACCCAAGCCAATGTCTACTTTGACGGCAAGTGCGTCAGCCACGGCATCACGCTGGCTGACGGCACCAAAAAGTCTGTGGGCGTGATCCTGCCCGCCACGCTGACCTTCAACACCGGCGCCCCGGAAATCATGGAATGCGTAGCCGGCGCCTGCGAATACAAGCTGGCGGGCAGCGACGTCTGGGTCAAATCATCTGCCGGCGAAAAGTTCAGCGTGCCGGGCAATGCCCAGTTCGAGATTCGCGTGGCGGCTGGTGAAGCGGCTTACCACTACATATGTCACTTCGGTTGACAAGCGTCTGGAGCCACCCCAATCCGCTCCTTTTTTCATAGCTGCTTGCGCAAATTCTGCCGGGGCTAAAGCGATATTCAGGCCTAAAACATGTCCAACACCATTCTCCAAAACATTCCCGCCGGCCAAAAGGTCGGCATCGCGTTCTCTGGCGGCCTGGACACCAGCGCCGCGCTGTTGTGGATGAAACAAAAGGGCGCCCTGCCCTACGCCTATACCGCCAACCTAGGCCAGCCCGACGAAGCCGACTACGACGAGATCCCGCGCAAGGCCATGGAATACGGCGCGATCAAGGCGCGCCTGGTCGATTGCCGCCCGCAGCTCGCTGCCGAAGGCATTGCCGCGCTGCAAAGCGGCGCGTTCCACATCACCACCGCCGGCGTGACCTACTTCAACACCACGCCGCTGGGCCGCGCCGTGACCGGCACCATGCTGGTCAGCGCGATGAAGCAGGACGACGTGAACATCTGGGGCGACGGCAGCACGTTCAAGGGCAACGACATCGAGCGCTTTTACCGCTACGGCCTGCTGACCAACCCCGCGCTGAAGATCTACAAGCCCTGGCTGGACCAGCAGTTCATCGACGAGCTGGGCGGCCGCGCCGAAATGAGCGCCTTCATGACGGCCAACGGCTTTGGCTACAAGATGAGCGCCGAAAAGGCCTACAGCACCGACAGCAACATGCTGGGCGCCACGCACGAAGCCAAAGACCTGGAAAACCTCAACAGCGGCATCAAGATCGTCAACCCCATCATGGGCGTGCCGTTCTGGAGGGATGACTGCGTCGTCAAGGCAGAAGAAGTGAGCGTGACCTTTGAAGAAGGTCGCCCCGTCGCGCTGAACGGCGTGCAGTACCCCGACCTGGTCAGCCTGATCCTCAAGGCCAACGAAATCGGCGGCCGCCATGGCCTGGGCATGAGCGACCAGATCGAGAACCGCATTATCGAAGCCAAGAGCCGCGGCATCTACGAAGCCCCGGGTCTGGCCCTGCTGTTCATCGCCTACGAGCGCTTGGTCACCGGCATCCACAACGAAGACACCATCGAGCAATACCGGGACAACGGCCGCAAGCTGGGCCGCCTGCTGTACCAGGGCCGCTGGTTCGACAGCCAGGCCATCATGCTTCGTGAGACTGCGCAGCGCTGGGTGGCCAGCGCCATCACCGGCACCGTGACGCTGGAACTGCGCCGCGGCAACGATTACAGCCTGCTGAACACTGAATCACCCAACCTGACCTATGCGCCTGAACGCCTGAGCATGGAAAAGGTGGAGGACGCACCGTTCTCGCCGCTGGACCGCATTGGGCAGCTGACGATGCGTAATCTGGACATCACCGATACGCGGGCCAAGCTTGGGATTTATTCCAATGCTGGGATGCTGGAGCTGGGTAAGGGAGAGGACTTTTTGAAGTTGGGTAAGTAAGTCAGTCCAAGCTGCAAAGACAAAGCCCGCCAAGTAAAAGCTTGACGGGCTTTGTTGTTTACAAAATATGGATCACATCCCCTTGCGTCGAAAGTAGTCGCGCAATCTCTTGCAGCGGGTATCTTGTGCAAGATTTGGCGCGGCCTGAGCAATTTGATCCAGGCATTGCCCCAGTTCCCTCGGCGCCCACTGCTGGTCGGCAATCACCGCACTCAGCAGGCTCAATGCATCCGCTGGGTATCTGCCGCACAAACCTGATTCGTGAAGCAGATGCACGACGTAGTTCGGATGCTCAATCGGTTGCAGCCAGTCCTGCACCGCAGCCAAGGCGGCTGGTAATTCACCTCGGGCGGCAATAACCAGACGAGTCAAAGACTCAGCGATTCGCCGGGTGGCTAGGTCACGGGATTTTGGCCAGATTTTTTGCCAGAACGGCTGCGCACGGTTTTTCCAGTAATCCTCGCGCTGATCGGCTGAGCCTTCAAGCGCCTGGGAAAGCGCCTGCGCAGATTCCTCGAGGCCTTCTTGTGGAAGCGAACCAATCGCAGATCGGAACTCGTCCACGGTGTATCCCTCAGTAGGGCCCAAAGCAGCGTAGGTGAGGAATGTTGCGAATTGCTGGCGGTGCTCGCCAAGATCGGCATAGTGATTTGCGCTATCGAGGAACTGAGACTTGAAAGCTGTCAACAACGGCAGGTAAAGGCGTGGCGACCAGAGGAAGCCCTCCCAAACGGCTTTTGCTTCAACTGGGTTGGCCCAGCCAAACAACGGCAGAAGGTACTGCTCGGCCCAAGGACGATCCACACGGAAAAACGCGATCAGCCGCGACCCCATTAGTACCCGACCGTGGCGGAATCGATCTATCTGCACGTCGCACAACGAGGTAAAGGCGGACTTTAATTCAGCAGGAAGAAGATCGTTGTCATTCGGGTTCTGCTTGAACCATAGATTGATCAGGGCCTGCGTGACATGCCCAATTGGGTGGTTGATTGCAGAGCCAACGGGGTCGTAGGTTTCGACGCCATTGCGAATGATGCGAGACCCTGAGCCTGCTTCTAGCGGCAAGGCCAGCACACGGCAGCAAAGGTCCAGCAGGATGTCCTCATGGCAATTGATCGACTTGGACGCGGCCTCTGCCCACCAAGTGACTGCATGATCAATCTCCTGAAGAACAGCATCGGGCATGGTCTGCACCAGCGGCGCAGCGTATCGCCAAGAGCGCAACACCATGCCTTCTTCAGCCCAAGCCTGAAGAGCTTCGCGCCATCGGCCAGCAGGCCACACGTCATCCTTTGCCAGATCGCACAGCGCAGACCAACTGTGAAAGAAGCGTGTTCGGCAAACCTCCCGCCAAGTGTCTTCATAGAACGGTCGCCGCTCTGGCATTGGCTTGGCGAGCCATTGCACCAGTTCCTGCCGCTTGCGGGGGGCAATGTCGACATCCCGACTGTCCTCGTAGTCCGGATCACTAGTGCCACTCATCCAATGCGAGAACTCGTCGCGCTCGTTCGTCGCCAGTTGCCATTGTGGGTAGGTATTGGAAATTTCCGCCAATCGTGCTGCTGCAGACGCTCCCAGCGCGACGCCCGATTTGTTCAGTTTAGCCAGATGCAGCCAGACCGAGCGGGCCACCAAGTCTTGCCACCGATCCTCCTCGAGATCGTCCCGGTACATCTCACGCGGCGGACCCGCCAAAATGGCTGCCTCCAGGCGTTGCTGCTCGGCTCCTGTCAAATGCCGCCCCTGCAGGACGAGCAACCTGAACACCTCCCGCCCCGTATCTGTGGACCACAACCACCACGCGTCATCGGCCAACAACCAATTCACCCACTGCTCAGGTGAGATGCAACCATCCTGACTGGAAGCAAACAGAGCAAGACGCTTAAAGGTGGGATACGGCAATTCAAACCAGCTCTGCGCGATGCGTGTCGCACGCACACTGCCGTTGGCACGCACCGCAAGCCATGCATCGCGCAGCAATTCGATCAGTCTCACCCAGTCGCGGAACCCGCGGTTCTGCCAGTGGGGCGTGATGGAGGGCAGATCCCAGTGTGATCGGTCGCTGTGGTCGTCAGCCTCTCCCAACTCACACAGCAGGTCGAGTGCATCACGCAACAGCTGTTGAAAATCATCCAGCAGTTCTGGCAAGGCCGACGTCCAGTGCTCATCAGCCAAATCGCGCAGGGCGGAATGCACGTGATCAGCGGCTAGGACGAGCTCCCAATCCACCAATTGCTTGATCCGCGCGGGCTCGTCAGCGCTGCTCGCATCGTCCGCTCCCCAGCGAAACGGCTTTTTCAAGACAATCTTGGGTGCGAGCAACTCACGCAACTCCAGACGCAAAGTGGCGGTCAGTCCCTCCCGCTTAAGACGTCTTTTCCATCGATACAAATCGGGGTCGTGCCACGGCGATTTCACCCGGTTGCTGAGCAGCAGGCGCCACAAGGTGCGCATCAGTGGGCCAGGAATGGCATTGGGTGCGTGCAAGCGGATTTCATTGAGCTCGGACGTTTTTCCCTCACGCTCCATTGAAGCAAAGCGATCCAGCTCATGTTCGATCAGCCACGGCCAACGGTCGTGCAACTGCCCGCCGCGCTCCGCAATCCAGATGACCAACCTTGGGTCATCCAGGTGGCGTACAAGCCATCGGGCCAGATGGAACATCACGTCATCCCACTGACTGCCAATAATCCCACCGGAGGCAAGCAGCATCGGCGGTGCACGGTCATAGGGCGCAGGCCGTCGAATCAGGCTGAAGCGCAGCTTGGTGTCCACTTCGTCACGGGGCTGCACGCCAAAGCGAGACAGATCGCCGTGCCCAAAATGTTCGTGCGCGAAGGGCTCCAGCAGCCAGTCCAGTGAAGGAACGGGATTGAAGTCGGCAAAGCGTTTCGCCGGTAAGCCTGATTTATCCGACAAAGCCCAAAGCATCCGCCCGACGAAATCATCCTGCCGCGTGCTTTCCTGTGGGCGCGTCAGGGCGTTTTTAACAACGATGGCTTCTTTGCCCTGCACGCCGTCACGGTAGGTTTCTGCCCAAGCGTGCAGGGTCTGGTGAAGCGCGGAATGGTCGTTAGTGCCAGCGGGCACAGTGTAGAGAATGGGGGTGACACCCTTGGCTTCCCATTCGATGGTTTTCCGGTGCTCTTGCCCCGGTTCGCAATCACCCAGTGCCCAGGCCTGAGGTGTGACTTCGCCCAGCATCCGGTCAGCGGCAAGCGCATCCATCATGTAGCGCAGCACTGGGTCGTTGATGCTGTAGCCCACAAAGCAGACCACGTAGTTGCGAAACAGCTCGCTCACAAAGCGTGCCGCCCACCGCTCAGTCAGATACGCCAAACCGAAATCACCGCTGGTCACTACTAAACGGTTTAAGGCTGTGTCGTCCAGCTTTTCGGGTAGAAAGCCGTGTAGGTAGGCCAGCCCGTTCCAGCGGCTGTTCTTTGGAATAGGCAGCATCGGGGCTGCGTGGGCTTGAAACGCTTGGCCCGTACGTTTGGCCGCCACGTGAAAGAGGCGGTCGAAATTAGTGGTGACCAGTCGTAGCGCACCCTCGCGGCTGAGAGCCAGACGCAACAGCGCTGTCTGCGTATCGATGGCACCCTTTCTGCGGAGCTTCGGCTTCAGGGCTTGAGCCAGTGCGCGACGGACGGCCAGACGCTGTCCCGGCAGGCGCCGCTCAAGCAGATCAAGCGTGGCATCGAACTGCCCTCGTTCGAAGGCCTCGCGCTCAATGTCAGAAAGAGGCGTCCCGTTCAGCCGATAGATCTGTTCCACCAACCCCTTGAAACCCGGCAAGCCAGCGGGATAGGAGATGCCCGCACCACAGAAAAACACGACGCGGCCTTCTTCGTGCGCCTGCAAAAGCGCATCCGGAATGTCGGGGCCATTGGATATGAACTGCATGTTCAGGTCACTATGTGCATAACGTGTGATCCGATGAGCCTGTCATATTCCACATAGGACTCATCCAAACAGCCCTTGATGCTCCCGGCAATACTGCAACCCACCAAAGCGCTTGGCGTTGTTCCAGCAAAACTTGCCTTCGGGGAAGCTGATCTTCTCACGGCAATGCGCGCAGATCAGCTTTTTGGCCAATGAGGCATCGGCCTGTGTGGGTGCCGGGGTGGCGGGTGCCGCTGCAAACACTGGCACTGGGGGCGTGGGCTCCATCACAGCCTTGGCCGGTTGCCGTTTGGGTTGCATGAAATCGGGCAGGTCCAGCAGGTCTTGCGGGCGGTGCTGGCGCTTGAGCTTTTCGCCCCACTCCTTAATGGTGTCTGGGCTGCGGATGTTGAGCATGGCTTTGAGCACGCCACCCGTACCGGTGCGATCCACCAGCTTTTCATGCCAGGCGCGGAACTGGTCTGCCTTGATAAGGAAGCTGGTGTCAAACGCCTTGACGTCCGGCCGCTGGATGATGGCTTGCGGGTGCATCAGCACCACGTTATGGAACTCGGGCAATTTGTCGGTGCGGGTGCTGATCTCCAGCCGCTCCAGAAGTTTGCCCAGGATGCGGGCGTGACGGCGGCTTTGCTCGTAGGGTGATGGAATGCCGTAGCGCTCTTTGCCGTAGCGCACGGTGAATTCGCCATGGGCGTTGACTTCCAGATCGCCTGAGTAGTTCTTGGTTTCAATCAGCACCATGTAGCCGGTGCGGTTGATGACCAAATGATCAATTTGGGCCACCTCGCCGTCGATCTGGAGCCGCAGGTCGTGCAACAGCACGTTGTTTTGCCCATCCTTGTAGTGGCCGTCGAGGTGGAAGGCGGCTTCTCGTTCGCCTTTGATGCCGGCAGTCAGATTGCGCAGTTCAACGCGGAGCCACTCTTTTTGGCGGACGTCTAGCAGGGGTGACTGCTGTAGGTCCTGCAGCATTGCCAAGCGTTTGCTTTTGTCGTCGGCTGATTTGATGAGCATGACTACCCTACTTGGCGTTGTTGTGCTCTGACTGTAGCGCAGCGTTGGTGGGTTACGGGAGGGCCGGACACTGGTCAAAATAACCGCAGATAAGCCCAAAACCGACCCGGGAGGCTACTGCCACCTTCAAAGTCGCTTAACCGGCCTCTAAAAGGCTGTTTTCAGTTATCAAAACTGCCGGAAACGACCGACTGACCTGCGCAAGCAGCTGTGGGGCGGCTTTTTTTTGGCACTCTTCCGGATGACCGTCTAAACGACGACGGGCTCATGCTCCAGCAGGATGCCAAAGCGCTCGTAAACACTGGTCTGGATGGCCTTGGCCAGCGTCATCACCTCGCCGCCAGTCACCGGGTTGGCGCTGCCACCGCGGTTGACCAGCACCAGCGCCTGCTTGTCGTACACACCGGCGTTGCCGATGGACTTGCCCTTCCAGCCGCAGGCGTCAATCAGCCAGCCTGCCGCCAGCTTGACCGAGCCATCGGCCAGCAGGTAGTGCACGATCTTGGGCTCGCGCTGGATGATGTCGGCGCACTGCTCGGGCGAGACCGTGGGGTTCTTGAAAAAGCTGCCCGCGTTGCCAATCACCTTCGGGTCGGGCAGCTTGGCGCGGCGGATCTCGCAGATCCAGTCGTAAATTTGCTGCGCATCGGGCGTGGTGACGCCTGATTGCTGCATTTTCTTGTCGATGTCGGCGTAGCCCAGCACCGCTTTCCATGGCTTGGGCAAAAAGAAACGCACACGGGTGATCAGCGCCTTGCCCGCCAGACCGAAGCCCTGGGGCCCGCCGCTGCGCGACTCGGCACTGTGCTTGAAGACCGAGTCGCGGTAGCCAAAGGCGCACTGCGCGGCATTCAGCGTGAAGGGCTGGCCGGTGGCCAGATCAACCGCATCAAGCGAATCAAAGCGGTCTTGCAGTTCCACACCGTAGGCACCGATGTTCTGCACCGGTGAGGCGCCGACGGTTCCGGGAATCAATGCCAGATTTTCCAGCCCCGGGTAGCCGTTCTGCAGTGTCCAGGTCACCAGTTCGTGCCAGTTCTCGCCAGCGCCCGCCTCCACCACCCAGCCCCGGGCCGATTCAGACACCAGGCGCTTGCCCATGATCTCGACCTTGAGCACCAGTGGCTTGACGTCGCCGGTGAGCACGATATTGCTGCCGCCACCGAGCACAAACTTCGGTGCTGACTGAAGGTCGGCGTCCTGCAGCGCCTCGGCCACATCCGCCTCGCTGCGCACATGCACCAGGCGGAGCGCCTTGGCCACAATGCCAAAGGTGTTGGAGGGCTGGAGCGGAACGTTTTTCTCGACTAACATCCACGGATTGTCTCACCCCAGCCCTTGAGACTGCCGTTAGGACACCCACTGTTTTACTGGCCTTCCCCGCCCTTTTCAGCCCTTCCCCGCCGTTCAACTTTCTGCAAAGCCATTACCCATGCCCTCCTTTGATACCGTCCTCGAAGCCGATCTCGTCAAGGTCAAAAACGCGGTGGAAAACAGCGCCAAGGAAATTGGCACCCGTTTTGACTTCAAGGGCACGTCTGCCTCCATCGAGCTGAAGGACAAGGACATCACCCTGATCGGCGACAGCGATTTCCAGCTCGACCAGATCAACGACATCCTGCGCAACAAGCTGACCAAGGCCGGCGTGGACATCCGCTTTCTGGACATCGGCAAAGTCGAAAAAATTGGCGGCGACAAGGTCAAGCAGGTCTCCAAGGTGCGCAACGGCATCGAGAGCGAGCAGGCCAAGAAGATCCAGCAGCTCATCAAGGGCAGCAAGGTCAAGGTGCAGGCCTCCATCCAGGGCGATGCGGTGCGCGTGACTGGCGCCAAACGCGACGACCTGCAGGCGGCGATGGCGATGATCCGGGCGGAAATCAGCGAATTTCCGCTCAGTTTCAACAACTTCCGCGACTGAGGATATGGCCCCCACGCTCCCCGCTTCGAGCCTGCGGCGCGCTGCCCCTTTCACTGAAGATGGGGCGCGTTTCGCCTTGGAACGGCCCAGCGTCGAAACATTGGCCCCCACGCTCTGCACTGGCGTGTCCTCGTTTGCTCGGGTTGCCCCGGCGAGGCGCTGGCTCATCGTTCCGATTGTCACTGCGTGGATGCTTCTGGCCGGTACAGCCCACGCCCAGTCGGTGGCCCTGGCCGGCATGATGGGCAGCAAGGCACTGCTGGTGGTCGATGGCGGTGCGCCCAAGTCCGTAGGCCCGGGCGAGACTCACCAGGGCATCAAGGTACTCTCCACGGCAGGCGATCAGGCGGTGATTGAGCAAGCCGGCAAGCGCGTGACGCTGCGTGTGGGCGATGCACCTGTGAGGACCGGCAACGTTGGCGCCAGCGCCGGGCGCGGGACCCGCATCGTGCTGTCAGAAAGCAGCGGTGGCCACTTCGTGACCCCGGGGCAGATCAATGGCCGCGCGGTTCAGTTCATGGTGGACACCGGTGCCACCAGCGTGGCCATGAGCGTGGCCGATGCCGAGCGCGCAGGCATCGACTACAAGGCCGGGCAGCCGGTCGGCATTTCCACGGCCAACGGCAACACCATGGGCTACCGCGTCAAGCTCAACACTGTGCGCGTGGGCGATGTGGAAGTGTTTGACGTCGATGCTGTGGTCACGCCGCAGCCCATGCCGTATTTGCTGCTGGGCAACAGCTTTCTCGGCCGCTTCCAGATGCGCCGCGAAAACAACCAGATGACGCTGGACAAACGCTACTGACGCGTCAGCCCGCGCGGCAACGTGGCAGCTACTTGCCCGCCGCCTTGCCGGCCGGTTTGGCCCCGCCGAGGCGCGACTCGGTTCCCTTGATCAGCTTGTTGATGTTTTCGCGGTGACGCCAGGCCAGCAGCGCGCTGATGGCAAACATCACCACCAGCAAACCCTTGTCGACATACCAGGCGGCACGGTCGCCGAACAGGTAGTAAAGCGGCGCAAACGCGGCAGCCACCAGCGATGCCAGTGACGAGTAGCGCGAAAAGAAGGCCACAATGACCCAGGTGGCGAGCGTGGCCACGCCGAGTATCCAGCTCACGCCCATCAGCACGCCGGCTGCTGTGGCAACGCCCTTGCCGCCTTTGAACTGGAAAAACACCGGGTACAGATGCCCGAGGAACGCAGCCAGGCCGACTGCGGCCACGGTGCCGTCGCCCAGCCCGTAATCGGCGCCGAACCACTTGACCAGCACCACCGGCACCCAGCCCTTGAGGGCGTCCAGCAGCAGTGTGGCGATGGCTGCCTTCTTGCTGCCCGAGCGCAACACATTGGTGGCCCCCGGGTTCTTGCTACCGTAGCTGCGCGGGTCGCTCAGACCCATTACCCTGCTCACGATGACCGCGAAAGACAAGGAGCCAATCAGGTAAGCCGCAACAGTCGCGGCAATCATGTAAACGGTAGGCAAGCCTCAACTCCTGTAAAAATTTTTGACTCTCTGCGATTCTTCATGATCCGATCAACGCTTGGGTTTATCGCTTGGGTTTGCGTACCAACAGGAATCACCGGTCGCTCTCATCTTTCTTCTTCAACAAGCGCGTGGCGAGCCACGGCACCACACCCAGAATCAGCAGGGCCAGCAAGGTGCTGAGCACCGCCGTCGCTTCAAGCCCAGTGCCGACCGCCACACCAATCGCGGCAGTGAGCCACAGACCGGCCGCCGTCGTCAGGCCTTTGACCTGGCTTTCATCACCAGCCCCTTTGAGGATGGTGCCCGCGCCAATGAAGCCAATACCCGCCGCGATGCCCTGAATCACCCGCCCCATCTCTCCGGCACCGCCCGCCACCTGCGAGGGCACCAGCACAAAAAGCGCTGCACCCATGCACACCAGCATGTGGGTGCGAATGCCTGCCGCTTTGCCGCTGTGCTCCCGCTCAAATCCGAGCAAACCGCCCAAAAGTGCGGCCATCAACAGCCGCGTACAGATGATGGTCAGCTCCGACGCGTCGGCAATATCCGAAAACTCGGCCGCCAGCGTTGTGCCGACTTCAGTCCACCATCCACTCATTGAGTTCTCCTGAACAGTCTTCGTTCTCAACCAGTGGCATCAGCGCCAGCTTGGGGGTCTCATTCCGTGAACGGGCATCTTCGATTATTCAGCCAACGCACATTGCACCGGCTTGGCACCCAGCAGCGACACACAGACCTGTGGATCGATTCCCACCAGGTAGCCCCGGCGGCCTCCGTTGATGGCGATTTTAGGCAAGGCCAGAATCGTCTCTTCAATGTAAACCGGCATGGTCTTGCGCGTGCCAAACGGCGAGGTGCCACCCACCAGATAGCCACTGTGGCGATTGGCCACTTCGGGCTTGCAGGGCTCAACGCTCTTGGCACCGATCTGGCGGGCCAGATTCTTGGTGGACACCTTGCGGTTGCCGTGCATCAGCACCAGCAGCGGTTTCGCGTCCTGGTCCTGCATCACCAGCGTCTTCACCACCGTGAACGGATCAAAGCCCAGCACCTCGGCGCTGTGCTGCGCACCGCCATGCTCGAGGTAGTCGTAGGGATGTTCTGTGAAGGGCACTTTATTGGCCTTCAACAACTGCGTGGCTGGTGTCTCGCTGATGTGGTCCCTCCTGCTCACTGCGATGTATCCATGCGCGGGCCAGCGCGGAACCGGCTTCGCCGGGCCGCAGGTGGCGCCCCCCGGGGGGAGGCGCCGAAGGCGCTTCGGGGGGAGTTCATTTTCTACAACGCAGGATCGCGTGCGTCCCAACGAATTTTGTCGATCTCTTCCAAGACCTCGGGTGTGAGCGTGATGCCCCAAGCATCGAGATCTTCGTCGAGCTGCGCCATCGACGTCACGCCGATGATGGTGCTGGCCACCTGCCATTTGGTGTAGCAAAATGCCAGTGCCATCTGCGTCGGCGTGAGGCCGTTGGCGCGGGCCAGCGCGTTGTAGCGGCGCGCGGCGACCAGCGCTTCTGGTCGGCCCCAACGCTGCTTGCGCATCGACTCAAACTTGCCGATGCGCGCCTCTTGCGGCGCTGCCGGGCCTTCAATGCCCGAATCGTCGTACTTGCCGGTCAGCAGACCGAAGCCCAGCGGTGAATACGCCAGCAGGGACACGCCCAATCGGTACATGGTTTCATCCAGTCCGTTTTCTACCGTGCGGTTGATCAGGCAGTACGGGTTCTGCACCGTGGCCACGCGTGGCAGGCCGTGCTGCTCGGCCAGTCGCACAAATTCGTGCACGCCGTAGGGCGACTCGTTCGACAGGCCGATCGCGCGGATCTTGCCCGCCTTCACCAGCCCGGCCAGCGCTTCGAGCTGGGTGTGGATGGACGACACGGGCTTGTCCTTGGCCGGGTCAAAGTACACCATGCCAAAAGCTGGCACATGCCGCACCGGCCAGTGGATCTGGTACAGGTCGATCACGTCGGTCTTCATGCGCTTGAGGCTGTCGTTGCAGGCGCCCACGATGTCTTCGGCGGTCAGGTCGGTGCTGCCGTTGCGAATCCAGGGCATACCGCGCGACGGGCCGGCGACCTTGGTGGCCAGTACCACGCGGCTGCGGGCTGAGGGATTCTTCGCGAACCAGTTGCCGAGGATGGTTTCGGTAGCGCCAAACGTTTCGGCGCGCGCCGGCACCGAGTACATCTCGGCGGTGTCGAGAAAATTGATGCCGCGCTCCAGTGCGCGGTCAAGGATGCTGTGGGCCGACGCTTCGTTGACCTGTTCGCCAAAGGTCATGGTGCCCAGGCAGATGGGGGTGACATGCAGGTCGCTGCTGCCGAGTTGAACGTGTTTCATGTGAATCCGTGAAATGAGGGAAATACCGGGCGCGAAATGCCAAATAACAGAACGAACAGATGCAGGACAGCAAGGCACCGCTCAGCGATTCGGCGGAGGGTGTCGCAGCCCGGGCCGTGCCCGCGTCACTTCTGGCACTCTCTGGCACTCTTAGGTTCCTTAGTTTAATGGGTCACGCCTGTGCGATGGGTGCCGGGTCGTTTGCAGGCAAGTACCTCATCCCGATCGCGCTTTTGTCTTACAACTGCTCACCATTTGCAGGCCTAGCATTCACACACCAGCGCCAACATCTCGTTGCCGACTGAATTCATACCCTGATTCGAGGAGCCATTTCATGACCCATACATCCACCAAATTCATGCCCATCAAATCCCTGACCTGCGTCGCCCTGGCGCTGGCCGTCCTGTCTGGTTGCGCCAACATGAGCGAAACCCAGAAGGGCACCGCGCAAGGCGCTGGCATTGGCGCAGTGGCAGGTGCCCTGCTGGGTGCGGCCACCGGCGGCTCCAAAGGTGCGGCCACCGGCGCCGTCCTCGGCGGTGCAGTCGGTGCAGGTGGCGGCTACATCTGGTCCAAGAAAATGCAGGACCAGAAAGTTGCCATGGAGCAAGCCACTGCAGGAACCGGCGTGGCCGTGAGCCAGACCGCCGACAACCGCCTGAAGCTCGATATCCCGAGCGATGTGTCGTTTGACGTGGGCCGTTCAGCCATCAAACCCAACTTTGCACCGGTGCTGAACCAGTTCGCCACCAGCCTGAACCAGAACAACGTGACGACGGTGACCATCATCGGCCACACCGACAACACCGGCTCTGACGCGATCAACAACCCGCTGTCGGTGGACCGCGCCGATGCCGCCCGTGACTACCTGGTCAGCCGCGGCGTGGCCCGCACCCGCATCATGACCGACGGCCGCGGCTCACGCGAACCGATTGCCGACAACAGCACCCAGCAGGGCCGTGACAAGAACCGCCGTGTTGAAATCTATGTTGCTGAGCAAGTCGCTACCCGCTGATTGAACACCCCTGTCGGGGCTCACTGCGTGTAGCCCCTTCTCCCCTTGCAGGGGACGGCGCCTGCGGCCTGGCATAGCCAGTTCCGCGGCGCCTGCTGGGGAATACAAAAAGCACCTCTTGAGGTGCTTTTTTCGTTTCTCACGCGGCTCAGGTGGTGGCTTTGAAGCGCTCTTCCTCTTGCAGTCGCAACACCCGCCTTTGCACCTTGCCGGTGGTGGTCATCGGCAGTGCGTCGATGAACTCGATTTCCTTGGGGTATTCGTAGGGCGCCAGCATGGTCTTCACGTGGGCCTGGAGTTGGGCCACCAGCTTCTGGTCAAAGCTGGCCTTCTTGCCGGCGTCACGCGCACGCGCTGCGGCGAAGTCGGGCGACAGCACCACATAGGCCTTGACCACTGCGCCGCGTTCCTTGTCAGGCTTGGGCACCACGGCGGCGTTGGCCACTGCCGGGTGTTTGACCAGGCAATTCTCGATCTCCCCCGGTCCGATGCGGTAGCCGGCGGCCTTGAACACGTCGTCGGCGCGGCCTTCGTACCAGAGATAGCCATCGGCATCGCGCCGGGCCAGGTCGCCGGTGCGGCACCAGTCGCCGGTGTACTTGGCCTGTGTGGCAGCCGGGTTCTTCCAGTAACCCAGAAAGAAAATCGGGTCCGGGTCGCCATGCACATCGAAGCGGTTGACGGCCACATCGCCTGGCACACCGACGGGGCATTCATGGCCCTCGTCGTCAATCACCGCCACACGATGGCCGGGGTAGCCCTTGCCCATGCTGCCCGGCTTGGCAGGCCAAAACCGGTGGCAATTTCCGACGACGTAGTTGATCTCCGTCTGGCCGAACATTTCATTGACGACTACGCCCAGTTCGTCGCGGCAGTAGGCGAACACGGCGTCGCCCACCGCTTCGCCAGCGCTCATGATCGCCTGCAACTGCAGCTTGAACTGCCGGCGTGGCTTGGGGTAGGCCTTCATCATGGCTTTGAGCGCAGTGGGGAACAAAAAGCTGTGCGTCACCCCGTACTGCTGCATCAGCGAGAACGCCAGCTCGGGGCTGAAGCGCCCCCTCCAGCCCACGATGGGCCGGCCAAAATACAGCGTGGGCAGCAGCGCGTCCATCAGGCCGCCGGTCCAGGCCCAGTCCGCCGGGCTCCAGAACACCGCATCGGACGACTCGTTGCGCACACCGTCAAAGCCGAACCAGTTCTGGCTGCAGACAAAGCCGCTCAGGTTGCCAATCAGCGCGCGGTGCGGAATCAGTGCGCCCTTGGGCTGGCCCGTGGTGCCGCTGGTGTAGATCAGTATGGCGGCGTCATCGGCCCGCGTCGGCACCGGCTCAAACTGGCCGGACTCGTGGGCCAGTGCAAAGTCGAAGTCCATGTCGGCCAGGCGGCGTGCGTCACCCGCGCCGATCACCACCTCCAGATGAGGGCACTGGTGGCGCACCTGGTTGATGGCGTCGATGCTGATGTCATCGCACAGGGCCACCCGGGCCTCGCTGTCCTGCAGCCGGTACGAGAGCGCCTCGGGCCCGAACAGCGTGGACAGCGGCATCGCCACCGCCCCCATTTGCAGCACCGCGATATAGGCCACGGCGGTTTCAAAGCACTGCGGCAGCACGACGGCTACGCGATCGCCGCGCCGCACGCCCAGCCGCGTGAGCAGCGCCGACAGGCGGTTGGCCGCATCCTGCAGCTGGGCATAGCTGATGCGCGGGCCGTAGCCCTCCGGGTGGTGCCCGATCAGCGCGATGCGCTCGTCGCCATCCGGGCGGGCGGCCCAGCGCCTGCAGCAGACCTCGGCCATGTTGAAGTACTCGTCCACCTGCCAGCGGAAACTGCTGTGCATGGCGGCATAGGCATCTGGGGCGGGACTGAGCTTGTCCCTGTTTTGACTGCGCATCCGAATCGGTCTCCTTATGATTCCGACCAATGTACAAAGAAAAGCGCCCTTCCCGAAGCGAGTTTGTCCCTATCCGTGGCTTGCAGTACCACGTGCGCGTCTGGGGGCCGGCCAACCCTGACAAGCCGCCGCTGGTGCTGGTGCATGGCTGGATGGACGTGGGTGCGTCTTACCAGTTCATGGTGGATGCGCTGTCAGATGCATTCATGGCAGGCCGCCAGGTCATCGCACCCGACTGGCGCGGCTTCGGCCTGACCCGCCGGGGCGATCAGATCGAACCACACACCGTGGGCAATGACCACTACGTGTTTGCCGACTACCTGGCCGACCTGGACTTCCTGCTCGATCACTATGCGGTTGATCAGCCCGTGGACCTGGTCGGCCACAGCATGGGCGGCAATGTGGCCATGCTGTACGCGGGCATCCGGCCGGCACGCATTCGCCGTCTGGTCAATCTGGAAGGCTTTGGCCTGCCCGCCAGTCGCCCCAGCCAGGCCCCGGGGCGCTACGCCAAATGGATCGACGAGCTCAAAAGCCTGCATCGCGGGAAAATGGCCCTCAAGGCCTATGCCGACGTCGGCGGCGTGGCCCAGCGGCTGATGAAAACCAACCCCCGCCTCTCGCTTGAAAAAGCCGCCTGGCTGGCCGCCCACTGGGCCGCACCAGACGCTGAGGGCCAGTGGCGCATTCTGGGCGAGGCCTCGCACAAGGTCACCAGCGCGCAGCTGTATCGGCTCGACGAGGTGCTGGAGATTTACCAGCGCATCACCGCGCCCACGCTGGCGGTGGAGGCATCAGACGACTCCCTCACCACCTGGTACAAGGGCACCTACACCCTGGCCGAGTACCACGAGCGCCTCAAAAAACTGCCGGACGCCCGGGTGGCGGTGGTGGAAGACGCCGGGCACATGCTGCACCACGACCAGCCAGAGCGGCTGGCGGCGCTGATCGAGTCGTTTCTGTAAATCCCGCCCCGGCGCCCTGGCGCGCCAGAGCATGAGAAAATCATGGGTTGCGGCTTTGGGCGCCAGCCCTTGGCCAGACCACTCACCGGATTCCGGTCGCCGTATGGAAGCCACCTCAAGGCCCGGCGCCCCACACACACTTTTCAGGATTGAACACCATGGACGCAGAACGCATCAACATCATCGGCAACCAGCTCGCTGACCTGAGCAACCGGGTCAACGAGCTTCGGGGGTATCTTTGACTACCCTGCCAAAGAACGAAAACTGAACGAAGTCAACGCCGCGCTGGAAGACCCGAAGGTCTGGGACAACCCCAAGCGCGCACAGGAACTCGGTAAGGAAAAGAAATCGCTCGAAGACGTGGTGCACGTCATCGACCGGCTCTCGTCCGAACTGGCTGATAACAGCGAGCTGTTCGAGATGTCCAAGCTCGAAGGCGACGAGGCCGGCATGCAGGCCATCGAGGGCGAAGCCGTCAAGGTGGCCACCGAAGTCGAGAAGATGGAATTTCGCCGGATGTTCAACAACCCGGCCGACCCCCTGCCCTGCTTTCTCGACATACAGGCTGGCGCCGGCGGCACCGAAGCCTGCGACTGGGCCAGCATGCTGCTGCGCCAGTACCTCAAGTACGCAGAGCGCAAGGGCTTCAAGACCACCATCGAAGACGAAACCGCGGGCGACACCGCCGGCATCAAGGGCGCCACCATCAAGATCGAGGGCGAGTACGCCTTCGGACTGCTGCGCACCGAAACCGGCGTGCACCGCCTGGTGCGCAAGTCGCCGTTTGATTCATCTGGCGGGCGCCACACCTCGTTTGCTTCGGTGTTTGTGTACCCCGAGATCGACGACTCGATCGAGATCGACATCAACCCGTCGGACGTGCGCACCGACACCTTCCGCGCCAGCGGCGCTGGCGGCCAGCACATCAACAAGACCGACTCGGCCGTGCGCCTGACGCACATCCCGACCGGCATCGTTGTGCAATGTCAGGACGGCCGCAGCCAGCACAGCAACCGCGACGTGGCGTGGAAGCGCCTGCGCTCGCGCCTGTATGACCACGAAATGCGCAAGCGCCAGGCCGAGCAGCAGAAACTGGAAGACAGCAAGACCGACGTGGGCTGGGGCCACCAGATTCGCAGCTACGTGCTGGACCAGAGCCGGATCAAGGACCTGCGCACCAACTACGAAACCTCGGCCACGCAGAAAGTGCTCGACGGCGATCTCGATCCGTTCATTGAAGCCTCACTGAAGCAGGGCGTCTGAAGCCCCGCCCGGCCCACAGACCAGGAATCCGTTTTTATCTCCACACCTTTAGGACATCTCCATGTTGCAAATGCTTGACGACCGGGGAACAGGGCCAGCCGCGCCTGCAGTCATTCACCGTGCGGACTACCTCGCCCCCGCCTTCTGGATTGATACGGTCGACCTGTGCTTTGACCTCGACCCGGCCAAAACGCGCGTGCTCAACAAGATGACGCTGCGCCGCAACCCTGACGTTCCAGCGCAGGCCTTGCGCCTCGATGGCGAAGAGCTGAATCTGGCGCGCGTGCTGGTCAACGGCCAGGGCACCAGCTTCAAGATGGACGGCAACCAGCTGGTGCTGGAGAATCTGCCCGAAGGCCCTGAGCCCATCGAGCTGGAAATCTTCACCACCACCTGCCCGGCGAAGAACACCAAGCTGATGGGCCTGTACGTGAGCAACGACTCCTTCTTCACCCAGTGTGAAGCCGAGGGTTTCCGCCGCATCACCTACTTCCTTGACCGGCCCGACGTGATGGCTAGCTACACCGTGACGCTGCGCGCCGACAAGGCCAAGTACCCGGTGCTGCTCTCCAACGGCAATCTGGTGGACCAGGGCACGCTCGACGATGGTCGTCACTTTGCCAAGTGGGTTGATCCACATAAGAAGCCCAGCTACCTGTTCGCACTGGTAGCGGGCAAGCTAGTGGCGCGTGAGCAACGCATCACCTCGCGCGGTGGCAAGGACCACCTGTTGCAGGTCTATGTGCGCCCCGGCGACCTCGACAAGACCGAACACGCGATGAACTCGCTCATGGCCAGCGTGGCCTGGGACGAAGCGCGCTTCGGCCTGCCGCTGGATCTGGAGCGTTTCATGATCGTCGCCACCAGCGACTTCAACATGGGCGCGATGGAGAACAAGGGCCTGAACATCTTCAACACCAAGTACGTGCTGGCCAATCAGGCCACCGCGACCGACACGGATTTCTCGAACATCGAAAGCGTGGTCGGGCATGAGTACTTCCACAACTGGACGGGCAACCGCATCACCTGCCGCGACTGGTTCCAGCTGAGCCTGAAGGAAGGCCTGACCGTTTTCCGCGACCAGGAATTCAGTCAGGACCTGTGCGCCGAGGCCTCGGCCCGCGCCGTGAAACGCATTGAAGACGTTCGCGTGCTGCGCACCGCCCAGTTCCCCGAAGACGCTGGCCCGATGGCGCACCCGGTGCGGCCAGACAGCTACATCGAGATCAGCAACTTCTACACCGTCACCATTTACGAAAAAGGTGCCGAAGTGGTCCGCATGATGCAGACTTTGGTCGGCAGAGCGGGCTTCGAGAAGGGCATGACGCTCTACTTCGAGCGCCACGACGGCCAGGCCGTGACCTGCGACGATTTCGCACAAGCGATTGCCGACGCCAACCCCGGCTCACCGCTCGCCAGCCTGCTGCCGCAGTTCAAGCGCTGGTACAGCCAGGCCGGCACACCGCGCGTGCAGGCGCAGGGCGTGTACGACGTGGCTGCGCGCAGCTACACGCTCACGCTCAGCCAGAGCTGCGCCCCCACGCCGGGCCAGGCCGACAAACAGCCGTTTGTGATTCCGGTGGGCTTGGGCCTGCTGGGCGCCGATGGCCGCGACCTGCCCCTGCAGCAGCAAGGCCACAGTGAGGTCATTACCGGCACGCAAACGCTGGTGCTCACCGAAGCCAGCCAGAGCTTCACCTTTGTCGGCATCGACAGCGAGCCTGTGCCGTCCATCCTGCGCGGCTTCAGCGCACCGGTGGTGTTGTCGTTTGACTATTCCGATGCACAGCTGCTGCACCTGCTGGCCCACGACAGCGACCCCTTCAACCGCTGGGAAGCTGGCCAGCGCCTCGCGGTCAACCGCGCGATTGCAGCCATCCAGTCGCTTGCTGTCAATCCATCAGCCCCCACCACCCACCTGCTGGACGAGGCCTACATCGGCGCGATGCGTCAGGTGCTCAACCACCCCACGCTCGACGCCGCCTTCAAGGAGCTGGTGCTCACGCTGCCGTCGGAAACCTATCTGGCCGAGCAGCTGGATGTGGTGGACCCACAGCAAATCCATGCGGTACGCGAAGCCATGCGCCAGCAACTGGCCACCGCACTGCAACCCGACTGGGAAGCCGCCTACGCCGCCTGTGAGAACACCGGCGCCTACACGCCAGACCCGACCTCTTCAGGCCGCCGCGCACTGGCCGGCATGGCGCTCACGCACCTGTGTCTGGCCGCCAATGCAAGTGGCGACGCGGTGTGGCCTGGCAAGACCCTGCAGCGCTTCAAGGACGCCGCCAATATGACGGACCGCTTCAATGCGCTGGCCGCGCTGGTGTCCAGTGGCCATCCGCTGGCGGCTGAGGCGCTGACGCGCTTCCACACCATGTTCAGGGACGAGGCTCTCGTCATCGACAAGTGGTTTGCGTTGCAGGCCGGCTCGCCAGACCGCGGCGGCAACATCCTGCCTGCCGTGAAGCAGCTGATGAAGCACGGCGACTTCAGCCTGCGCAACCCCAACCGCGCCCGCAGTGTGATCAGCACCTACTGCCATGCCAACCCGGCCGGCTTTCACCGTGCCGACGCAGCAGGCTATGTGTTCTGGAGCGAGCGGGTGATCGAGCTCGACGCCATCAATCCGCAAGTGGCCGCACGCCTGGCCCGCGCGCTGGACCGCTGGAGCAAGCTGGCAGAGCCGTACCGCAGCGCCGCCCGCGAAGCCATTGCCCGCGTTGCTGCCCGACCTGACCTGAGCAAGGACACGCAGGAAGTCGTGAGCCGTGCCCTCGGCAACTGACACCTGATTCGGATTGATGCATAGTGCGCAGATCAAACCGCCTTACCGTTCAGGCTGAGCCTGTCGAAGCCCTTCATCACGCGTTCATGACCGTTTCGACACGACAGCCCCGCTAGACCCCAAAGGATTCCGCCATGTCCCAGAAAATCTCCCTCACCCGCTACCTGGTCGAGCAGCAGCGATCTGAAGGCCATATCCCCTCGCATCTGCGCCTGCTGCTGGAAGTGGTGGCCCGCGCCTGCAAAAGCATCAGCCAGGCCGTGAACAAGGGTGCCCTCGGTGGGGTGCTGGGCACAGCCGGTAGCGAGAACGTGCAGGGCGAGGTGCAGAAAAAGCTCGACATCATCGCCAATGAGGTGCTGATCGAGGCCAACGAATGGGGCGGCCACCTGGCGGCCATGGCCTCGGAAGAGATGGACAGCATCTATCTGGTGCCCAACCGCTACCCGCAGGGCGAGTACCTGCTGCTGTTTGACCCACTCGACGGCTCCAGCAACATCGATGTGAACGTGAGCATCGGCACCATCTTCAGCGTGCTCAAAAAGCCGGACGGCAGCAGTGGCGTATCAGAAAGCGACTTCCTGCAGCCCGGTTGCAAGCAGGTCGCCGCTGGCTACTGCGTGTACGGCCCCCAAACCACGCTGGTACTGACGGTGGGCGACGGCGTGGCCATGTTCACGCTCGACCGCGAGCAGGGCTCATTCGTGCTGATCGAAGAGAACGTACGCGTGCCCGAAGACACCAAAGAGTTCGCCATCAACATGAGCAACATGCGCCACTGGGACGAGCCCGTCAAGCGCTACATCGACGAATGCCTGCAAGGCAAAGACGGCCCGCGCGGCAAGGACTTCAACATGCGCTGGATCGCCTCCATGGTGGCCGACGTGCACCGCATCCTGACCCGCGGCGGCATCTTCATGTACCCCTGGGACAAGCGCGAACCCGAAAAGGCCGGCAAGCTGCGGCTGATGTACGAAGCCAATCCCATGAGCTGGCTCATCGAGCAGGCTGGCGGCGCCGCCACCAACGGCAAGCAGCGCATTCTCGATCTTCAACCCACCAAGCTGCACGAGCGCGTCAGCGTCATCCTGGGCAGCAAGAACGAGGTCGAGCGCGTCACGGCCTACCACGCCGCGAAGAATTAGCCGGATATAATCTCAGGCTGTACTGAAAAATAACGCCGGTGTAGCTCAGTCGGTAGAGCAGCTCATTCGTAATGAGAAGGTCGGGTGTTCGATTCATCTCTCCGGCACCAGTAAATAAAGAAAAGCCAGCTATCATTTTGATAGCTGGCTTTTTTCTTTTGTGCCGATGTAACTATGGATGTAAGCAAATTTTGTAGGCCGAGTTTGTATCAGTGGCACAGTTAGCGAGTCGGCACCTCCGTGAATTGATCGCTCAACAGCAGGGGACTCAAAATCCCCCGACGAAAGTCGTGCCGGTTCGATTCCGGCCGCGGGCACCATAGCTTTTCTGCTATGTTTTTGCGAGTAATTGCCGCATCGTTGCCGCATCAGTTCTATCGCAGGCCCATTGCCACTCGCGCGGTGACGCATTTGCTCTATGAGTACGGCAATCGGCGCATAGTTAGCCACGTTGAATTTGTTTATCTCGGCTTGAAGTTCACTGGCAGAACGACGCCCTCTTCTGTCGCCTCGTAATTTCCAGCAAAACCTACGCCAAAACCTACGCCTCAACAGAACGAGGATTTGTTAATCGCTGTGTGCTTAAGTAAGTACAGAGGAGCTGCGAATCTTTAGTCTCGCCCACGCGAATCGATCACCTGATGGCTTCATGGCGTCTTCGGAAATACCAGCCAAGGGTTTAGATGTAGCGTCATCGATCTCATGTTGTCGGCCTGCATCTGATTCGATTGCTTCCCGCCAGAAAATACGCTCACGATCCGTAGACAATTTTTCTGATGGGGCTACCATTCAAGCCATGTTCTCCCGATCGACTTAGCTCATTGCGCTGGTCTATTTGCGTCAATCAGCGCACCGCTGCAAAATCTAACGATGAACGATCAGATCCGGCATTGGGCCGAAAATCCGCTCTGGACCAGCGCGCTAGAGCGCTACTACGAACGAAGGGATTCTGGCGCAAGGTCCCTTGAACTAGATATTGCCGCGCTCGAAGAACTTCTCTTCTCAGCAAAGACGCCGGCGTATGAGTGAATCGCCCTGAGTTTGATGGAGACCCGGTGGCTTAAGTCAGACCAGTATGACGGCCTGACTGGGTAAGCGCCGATAGTAATCTTCTTCAGTTTCGATAAGCGGAATGTATCTGATGGGCTCTCGCAGAGAGTGGTGATTAAATCGGGACTGCCATCCCGGCGTGGCTGTCCACAGCGTGATCGGCCGTGACGCAGCTGCCCTAATTAATTTCAGCCCGACTTCAGAATCGCATCGATGCCGCACAACGCTTCAAGCGAGCCGGAAGGTAGGCTGATGTCTCTCGAGCTCGGTACTTGAGGTTCCCGTGGGTTGATACGGATGATGCAGCCATCGAATTCGTGGCTAATTCGGTGGCTGAAACGCCTTACAGACGGGATCGCTGTTCCAGCCCCTATCTCCACCACCACCACGCGTGCCTGATTCTCTGCAATCTTTGCAAGCCACGTCGATTCGAGTCGTGCCTGTGACTGGGTTCGATCCTCAACCCAACTCGAGTCGTTAAACATGAGGACGTTCGGTCGCGCCAGTGCCCCGCAATGAGGACAAAGTGGCGGTGCATTCAGGAGGCAACAGCTTTCATCGTCCACTTCAGGATCGAACCCGTCAGCGCTCCAGACTGTAGATGTACATTGGTTAATGCACTGTAGATGATGAATAGACCCGTGGCATTCGTGAATCTGGTCTTCTGAAAAGCCAGCCTTCTGAAACTGCCCGTCGACGTTGCTTGTGAAGACCCGAGCGCCGAGCGGCATACGTTCAGCCCACCGCCTCAGAATGTCAAAACCAGCGTGCGGAATAGTCTTGCGGTACAGCGAAAGACGGTGCCCATAGAAGCCCCAGGCAAGGCGTGGATTCTCCTCAAAAGTCCGTGGACTGGCGACCTCTGCGAAATTGAGATTGGCCCTGGCCAAGGCTGGGTAGGTGCGCCAAAATCCCTCGTTACCCCGAAAATCAGGAAGGCCCGAGTCTACTCCCATGCCGGCGCCGGCCGCAATCACCAGCGAATCTGCATCGGCAATCAGATCGGCAGCTTTCTGGAGCCTGAAATCAATGCTTTCGGTATCCATATCAACCCCACGCGGCGAAGCCAGTTTCCAGCATTGCCCGCCTTGTCTCTGCTGACAACCTGACACCATGCACGTCATAGAGTGTTGATTTCCAGATGAAATTGACCCCTTTGAGCTGAGTTTTTTCATCGAAATTTGACCCCTTGAGTAAAGTTTCCTGCTTACTTTTTAAGCAGGAGGGACCAAGGAGTGATCAAAGTGGGAACACTGGCAAAGATCCGGCGGCTGCAC